>NZ_CP199597.1:0-2191404 GCF_052606685.1 Bifidobacterium sp. ESL0827
TGTTGGTGTGGTGGTGGTTTGAGAACTCAAGAGCGTGTTTGTGCTACTTATAGCTTTTTGATTGCCAGTCCGATGCCCGCCCGGCTGTTGTCGGGTACGTGGGAGCGTTGTGAGGGGTGTCGGGGTTTTTCGTGGGTTGGTTTCCTCCTTATGGAAGCTGGCCCGTCAATTATTGATGTGGGCTGTTTCGGCCTTCTTCATGGTTTTTTGTGGAGGGTTTGATTCTGGCTCAGGATGAACGCTGGCGGCGTGCTTAACACATGCAAGTCGAACGGGATCCAGGCAGCTTGCTGTCTGGTGAGAGTGGCGAACGGGTGAGTAATGCGTGACCAACCTGCCCCATGCTTCGGAATAGCTCCTGGAAACGGGTGGTAATGCCGGATGCTCCGCATCATCGCATGATGGTGTGGGAAAGGGTTTACCGGCATGGGATGGGGTCGCGTCCTATCAGCTTGTTGGCGGGGTGATGGCCTGCCAAGGCTTCGACGGGTAGCCGGCCTGAGAGGGCGACCGGCCACATTGGGACTGAGATACGGCCCAGACTCCTACGGGAGGCAGCAGTGGGGAATATTGCACAATGGGCGCAAGCCTGATGCAGCGACGCCGCGTGCGGGATGACGGCCTTCGGGTTGTAAACCGCTTTTGATTGGGAGCAAGCGAGAGTGAGTGTACCTTTCGAATAAGCACCGGCTAACTACGTGCCAGCAGCCGCGGTAATACGTAGGGTGCAAGCGTTATCCGGATTTATTGGGCGTAAAGAGCTCGTAGGCGGTTCGTCGCGTCTGGTGTGAAAGTCCATCGCTTAACGGTGGATCGGCGCCGGGTACGGGCGGACTGGAGTGCGGTAGGGGAGACTGGAATTCCCGGTGTAACGGTGGAATGTGTAGATATCGGGAAGAACACCGATGGCGAAGGCAGGTCTCTGGGCCGTCACTGACGCTGAGGAGCGAAAGCGTGGGGAGCGAACAGGATTAGATACCCTGGTAGTCCACGCCGTAAAACGGTGGATGCTGGATGTGGGGCCCGTTCCACGGGTTCCGTGTCGGAGCTAACGCGTTAAGCATCCCGCCTGGGGAGTACGGCCGCAAGGCTAAAACTCAAAGAAATTGACGGGGGCCCGCACAAGCGGCGGAGCATGCGGATTAATTCGATGCAACGCGAAGAACCTTACCTGGGCTTGACATGTGCCGGACGGCCGCGGAGACGTGGCTTCCCTTCGGGGCCGGTTCACAGGTGGTGCATGGTCGTCGTCAGCTCGTGTCGTGAGATGTTGGGTCAAGTCCCGCAACGAGCGCAACCCTCGCCTCGTGTTGCCAGCACGTTATGGTGGGAACTCACGGGGGACCGCCGGGGTTAACCCGGAGGAAGGTGGGGATGACGTCAGATCATCATGCCCCTTACGTCCAGGGCTTCACGCATGCTACAATGGCCGGTACAGCGGGATGCGACATGGTGACATGGAGCGGATCCCTGAAAACCGGTCTCAGTTCGGATCGGAGCCTGCAACCCGGCTCCGTGAAGGCGGAGTCGCTAGTAATCGCGGATCAGCAACGCCGCGGTGAATGCGTTCCCGGGCCTTGTACACACCGCCCGTCAAGTCATGAAAGTGGGCAGCACCCGAAGCCGGTGGCCCAACCCGCGAGGGGGGGAGCCGTCTAAGGTGAGGTCCGCGATTGGGACTAAGTCGTAACAAGGTAGCCGTACCGGAAGGTGCGGCTGGATCACCTCCTTTCTACGGAGATTATGGAAATTCCCCTGCGTGGTCTGCGTGGGGGTCGTGCCTGCGGGCCGGCCGTCTGGCCGGCTGGCGTGGGCGTGCTGGCGTGGAACGGTCTTGAGGCTGTGGCATGGATGCGCTGTTGGGTTCCCGGACCGCCACCCTTGTGGGTGGTGTTCCTGATGCCCGTCGGGTCCTGCGTGGGGGTTTTGCCCTGTGGCGGGTCCTGATGGTGTGCTGGTGGTTTGAGAACTGGATAGTGGACGCGAGCGGATGGCTGGCTTTGCTTTCGGGCTGGCTGTCTGCTGTATTGTTTCGTCCGGGCCCATGTTTGGTGGGTTCGGGTCGATCGTTTTGTGATCGTTTAGTGTGATGATTTGTCGTCTGGCAGTTCGCAGTTGTTGTTGTCGTGGCATGGCCTGTGGTCGTGTTGTCGGCAAGGGCGCATGGTGGATGCCTTGGCAGACAGGACCGATGAAGGACGCGTGGGGCCGCGATAGGCCTCGGGGAGCCGCCGACAGGGCTTTGATCCGAGGGTGTCCGAATGGGGTAACCCGCCGGCTGTTATGGGCCGGCACCGCATTCGTGCGGGGGGTACGCAGGGAAGTGAAACATCTCAGTACCTGCAGGAAAGGATATTCCGTGAGTAGTGGCGAGCGAAAGCGGATGATGGCCAAACCGGTGCCGTGTGAGACCCGTCGGGGGTTGCGGCATGGGTGTTGTGGGACTTGGCGTCCGGGCTCCGACGGGCCCGGCGGCAGTGATAAAGCGGCGTGTGAGGCGAACGGGATTGAATTCCCGGCCGTAGAGGGTGATGGCCCCGTAGCCGAAGGCGCGCCGCCTGCCGGTTCTTGTTCCCAAGTAGCGCGGGACTCGTGGAATCCCGTGTGAATCGGCCCCGACCGTGGGGTAAGCCTGAATATTCCTGTCTGACCGATAGCGTACGAGTACCGTGAGGGAAAGGTGAAAAGCACCCCGGGAGGGGAGTGAAAGAGTTTCTGAAACCGTGTGCCTACAATCCGTCGGAGCCTTTCGGGGTGACGGCGTGCCTATCGAAAAATGAGTCTGCGAGTCAGTGGTGCGTGGCGAGGCTAACCCGTGTGGGGCAGCCGTAGCGAAAGCGAGTCCGATAAGGGCGTTTCCAGTCGCGTGTCCTGGACCCGAAGCGGGATGATCTAGCCCTGGGCAGGTTGAAGCGCGGGTAAGACCGCGTGGAGGACCGAACGGACCTGGGTTGAAAACCGGGCCGATGACCTGGGGCTAGGGGTGAAAGGCCAATCAAATTCCGTGATAGCTGGTTCTCTCCGAAATGCATTTCGGTGCAGCGTCGCGTGAGTGCCTCCATGGGGTAGAGCTACTGGATGCTTGAGGGCCCGTATCGGGTACCGACAGCAGCCAAACTCCGAATACGTGTGAGGTGTATCGCGGCAGTGAGTCGGCGGGGGATAAGCTCCGTCGTCGAGAGGGAGACAGCCCAGATCGTCGTCTAAGGTCCCTAAGCGCGTGCTAAGTGGGAAAGGATGTGGAGTCGCATAGACAGCCAGGAGGTTGGCTCAGAAGCAGCCATCCTTGAAAGAGTGCGTAACAGCTCACTGGTCTAGTGGTTCCGCGCCGATAATGTAGCGGGGCTCAAGCACGCCACCGAAGACGCGGCAGCGCAGTTTGCTGTGCTGGGTAGGAGAGCGTTCCGCGTGGGGTGAAGCGGCGGCGTGAGCCGGCCGTGGACCGCGTGGAAGTGAGAATGCAGACATGAGTAGCGAGAGGCGGGTGAGAATCCCGCCCGCAGGCGGATGACCAAGGGTTCCGGGGCCACGTTCGTCGTCCCCGGGTGAGTCGGGTCCTAAGGCGAGGCCGACAGGCGTAGTCGAATGGATGAAGGAGTCGATATTCTCCTACCGGCGTCAAGCCGTCCAATCCAAGACGTGGAAGCGTGCCCTTACCTGTGTCGGGTGGTGGTCTTCGGACCGTCCGATGGCATGGGACCGGCGTGTGGATGCGTGGCGGGTAGCGCGGGAGTGACACGGAACGGGAGCCGGGCCGCGGTGGTGGTTATCCGTGGTCAAGCATGCGGCGCGTCGGGCAGGCAAATCCGCCCGGCATGAGCGCGAGGTGTGATGATGGGGGGTCTTGTGCCCCGAATCCGGTGTGCCGTTCCGTCGAGAAAAGCTTCGGCGTGAGGAGTGGCGCCGCCCGTACCCTAAACCGACACTGGTGGTCAGGTAGAGTATACCAAAGCGATCGAGCGAATCCTGGTCAAGGAACTCGGCAAATCACTCCCGTGCCTTCGGTATAAGGGAGGCCCCTGCCGGTGAGGCGCTTCACGCGCGGAGCCGGCGGGGGCGGCACAGACCAGGGGGTAGCGACTGTTTACCAAAAACACAGGTGCATGCGAAGACGTAAGTCGCTGTATATGCACTGACGCCTGCCCGGTGCCGGAAGGTTAAGAGGATCCGTCATCCCCTTCGGGGGGGCAGCGGTGAATTCAAGCCCCGGTAAACGGCGGTGGTAACTATAACCATCCTAAGGTAGCGAAATTCCTTGTCGGGTAAGTTCCGACCTGCACGAATGGCGTAACGACTTCCCCACTGTCTCGACCAGGAGCTCGGCGAAATTGCAGTACGAGTAAAGATGCTCGTTAAGCGCAGAAGGACGAAAAGACCCCGGGACCTTTACTATACCTTGGTATTGGCGTTAGGTGCGGACTGTGTAGCATAGGCGGGAGGCTTCGAAGCGGGTGCGCCAGCATCCGTGGAGCCGTAATGTGAAATACCGCTCTGTCCTCATCTGGCTCTAACCTCGGCCGGTCATCCCGGCCAGGGACAGTGCCTGGCGGGTAGTTTAACTGGGGCGGTTGCCTCCCAAAGAGTAACGGAGGCGCCCAAGGGTTCCCTCAGCCCGGTTGGCAATCGGGTGTTGAGTGCAATCGCACAAGGGAGCTTGACTGCGAGACCGACGGGTCGAGCAGGGACGAAAGTCGGAGATAGTGATCCGGTGCCGGCGTACGGACGCGGCATCGCTCAACGGATAAAAGGTACCCCGGGGATAACAGGCTGATCATCCCCAAGAGTCCATATCGACGGGATGGTTTGGCACCTCGATGTCGGCTCGTCGCATCCTGGGGCTGGAGCAGGTCCCAAGGGTTCGGCCGTTCGCCGATTAAAGCGGCACGCGAGCTGGGTTCAGAACGTCGTGAGACAGTTTGGTCTCTATCCTCTGCGCTCGTTGGAATCTTGAGGAGCCCTGCCCATAGTACGAGAGGACCTGGGTGGACGAACCTCTGGTATGCCGGTTGTCGCGCCAGCGGCACGGCCGGTTGGCTACGTTCGGATGGGATAACCGCTGAAAGCATCTAAGCGGGAAGCCCCCTCCAAGATAAGGATTCCATGAAGCCTTGCGGCTTCTGAAGACCCCATGCAGAACACATGGTCGATAGACCGGACGTGGACACCCCGCAAGGGGCGGAGCCGACCGGCACTAATGGTCGAAGACAACACAACACCCACCCCCCTGGAGGGGTGGCGGCATCAACCCTTACTGCGCATCCTGCCTGCGGCAATATGCACGAACAGCCACAGACGATCGAAGCACACGGAACACGCGTCCACCATCCGGTCCCCAAACCGCCAGGAGACCCCGACCCCACGGGATCGGAAGAATTGAAGATTCGCGGCGGTCATGGCCTGGGGGAGACGCCCGGTCCCATTCCGAACCCGGAAGCTAAGACCCAGCACGGCAATGGTACTGCACCCGGAAGAGTGTGGGAGAGTAGCACACCGCCGCCACAACACATAAATATTGGAGGTATCTTCAGGAAAATGTTCCTGAAGATACCTCCTTTCTGATACCAGACTCAGACCCAGTCTTGAGGATTCCAGCTTCCATGCGCAAAGACACATGCCAAACAATGGAATACGGTTAATCGGAATATAGAAGGCTGCCTTTTACTTGGGCAGTCTGTGATTTGATCTTCGAGAGCATTGTTGCCGAAACTGTCTCATACTTACCGCCTGTTGTTTGTGGCCCAGGACACCTAAAATAAAAATAGCCGAATCAGGCGCGTAAACACATATGTGAAAGAAAGCGGATGAGTATGGGTAAAAGAATCATTCTTGTAGGAGCTACCGGCAGAGTGGGTGCACTGACTCTCGAGGATCTGGTCAAAGCCGACCATGAGGTGGTGGCCTGCGCACGAGGAGTCTCGAAGATTCCCGCCAGCCAGCAGGTGGAGACTATGACCCTGGACCTGCATGACCCGCTCTCCCAGATAACCGACGCATTCCGTAAGATGCATGCGGACGCTGTTGTTTTCACTGCGGGCTCGCGAGGTAAAGACATCAACCAGATTGACGCTTTGGGAGCCATGAAGACCATAGAGGCCGCTAAAGCAGTCGGCATCACCAGATACGTCATGCTGGGGGCCATGTATGCAGCCGACTGGCTGCGCTGGGAACAGCCTCAGGTCAAGCCTGCCATTGACTCCCTCGCCGATTACTACGTGACCAAGAACATGGCCGATCAGTATCTGATCAATTCCGGACTGGACTACACCATTATTGAGCCAGGCAGCCTGACCGAGCAGGACGGCAAAGGAGCCATCCAGGTAGAGCCAGACGGGCCCGGACCCATACCAATCCCCGATGTGGCACAATGCCTGGCCGGTTGCGTCGACCTGCCACAGACCAAAGGTAGGATCTACAACATCATCGCAGGCCGCACGCCTATCAGGGAGGCCTTGACCGCAAAGCGGTGACCCGAAACCCACCCAATTCCTCAACAGCAGCTTTTGATGCCAACCATGAGGTGTCTGCATAGCAACGGTAATGGTACCTTGGGTGCAATGCTTGTTGCCGTTGATTGTGCGCTGGCATGCTGGGTTTCTGTGATTTTCATAGAGACGGGGATGGCTTGGAGACAGGGCGGATCTTAGGGAGGTCGTCGATGAACATTACCAATTTTCGGGATCTGGGAGGTATAGGGACCATTCATGGCCGTCTGGTACGTCCCCATAAGTTCATCCGCTCCGGGCAATTAGTGGGTCTGGACGAAGAAACTAAGAGGGAACTGGTCGACCGCTACCAGGTGACTCAGGTCGTGGACTTCCGTCGGCCTTTCGAGATACAGGAGAGTCCAGACGATCGGCTTGAAGGTGTGACCTTTACCAACATTGATCTGCTGGAGCAAAGTGGCACCAACAGCGCCAGCCTGGACGATTTTGCCTCGCTGGGTTTGGCGAATAAGGTCAACGGGCACATGCTGAATGTCTACCATGACCTGGTTATGAGTCCTGCAGCCCAGCAGGGGTATGGGAGGTTCCTACGCATCGTCGTGGACAACACCCAGGGGGCCACTCTCTTCCACTGCTTTGCCGGCAAAGACCGGACTGGGTTCGCCGCGGCGCTGGTGCTCTGGCTGCTGGAGGTGGACGACGCCCAGATATTCGCGGACTATCTGAAGACCAACCAAGAGAGGGTTGCGGCCAACAATCAACTGCTGGACCAATTCCGTGCCAGAGGCTTCGACCAGGATTCACTGGACGCCCTGCAGATTGCGCTCTGCGTCAAGAAGGAATACCTGGCGCATGCCCAAGAAACCATGGTCGAGGCCTACGGGGATGTCTTCGCCTATGCGCGTCAGGCTTTGGGGTTCGGGCCGGACCAGGTGGAGACCCTGCGCAGCAACCTGCTGGAGTAACCGCACAAGGCTGGAGGTAGCTGGTACGGGTAGACTCGAGCCTAGACGTCAATCAAGAGGAGGACATTGTGCGATACATGAATTTAGGACGGTCAGGATTCCGGACCTCCCGTGTGGCCCTGGGGGTCATGCGGATCGATCAGAAGAGCCGCGAGGAGGCGCGGACCATTGTGGAGACGGCCATGAATGCGGGCGTGGACTTCTTCGACACAGCGGACTGCTATCATGCCGGGGCCAGCAGCCGAGCCCTGGGACAGGCTCTGAAGGATCTGAGTGTAGACCGTGACAGCGTGGGCATCCAGACCAAGTTCGGCATTTTCCGCAACCCGGACAGCGACCAGATCACTCGCTATGACTTCTCCAAGGATCACCTGCTGAAGGCATTGGATCAAGAGCTGGTCAATTTGCAGACCGACCATGTCGACTTCGTGCTGCTGCATCGTCCCGACACCTTGGTCGACTTGGACGATCTGGCTGAGGCCTTCAATGAATTGCAGTCCAGCGGGAAGGTTCGGCACTTCGGCGTCAGCAACGTCAACCCCATGCAGGTGGAGCTGTTGCAGAGCGCTGTAAGCCAGCGGCTGGAGGTCAACCAGCTGCAGTTCGGCCTGGGACATACCGGCATGGTCGACCAGGAGATCCATGTCAATATGGGCGATGATCCCAGCTTGGACCATGATGGCGGTCTTCTGGCCTATTCGCGGCTGAAGTCCATGACCATTCAGGCCTGGAGCCCCTTCCAGACCGGATACTTTGATGGTGTCTTTCTGGACAATCCCCGCTATCCCGAGCTCAATGCCGAGCTGGACAAGCTGGCCAAGCAGCATGCAGTGACCAAGAGTGCAATCGCAGTGGCTTGGATTCTGCGGCATCCCGCTGGCATACAGGTGCTTCTGGGATCCATGAACCCTGAGCGCATCACCCAGATGGCCGCTGGTGCAGATGTAGATCTGACCGCCCAGGAATGGTACGACCTCTACCTGAGCGCCGGTCACGACCTGCCCTGATCCATGCCGTAGGGTCACTCACGTCCGTCCGGTTTTTAACGCTTCGAACTATGAAGGATTGCGCCCTGCCAGTCTGATCTTGCATCATCGGTTTGCGCCATCTGGCAGGACCTGTCTTATCGGGCATTGGGTGCCATTAGTGCAAAAAGATGCGCAGAAGGATAATGAGACCGGTTCCGAGGTAGTCGTACACTGTCATGCATTATTTCACCCCACGACGTTGCGCTGCTACGTCCAAGATCATGTATCACGATCGGGCCAAGGCCCAGCAGGCCGCCGACCGCAGCATGGTCGAACGCAACGTTCTTCTGTGGGTCTACCGTTGTGATTACTGCGGAAGCTGGCATCTGACCAGCCATGAGCCGGGCTCCTACCAGCGTATGAGGGCTGCCTCGCGATCTTCGAAACCACACAGCCGCAAACGTGGGTACAAGCCTCGTCACAGGTGAGGCAGTCATTGCCTCTGCAGCTCATGCATTCTTGGTGATTGCCAAGTTGATTCTGATTGATTCCAAAGACCCCAAGCAGCAAGATTGGATTCCACTGATCTCGCTGTTTGGGGCCGATTGGATTTTGTTTATTCACCTAAGTCTGGTGAACTAGGCAGGTGAACTTGTCTGGTGGCCATCATGGTTCACTGGCTGGCAGGGATTTCGTTCCCCTAGCAGGCAGGGTCGAATCCCTGTCGGCGGATCGAATGCAGCATGGGTTCATGACCGGAGGCGGGATCGCGAACCTTGTCAGCCATAATGGCACTGAATGAGCGGTGGGGAGCGTCCATGTGCCGGATGTCGCGATAGTAGCGGGTGACCGTCTGGTCGAAGTCAGCCAGGGCATCCATCATATTCGCATCGTCGTCGGCCCTCTGATAGGTGTTGGTGAAAATTTGCGCCTGACGAGGCATCCTGGGCTTGGGATCTGGATTCTGGGCTGGATGGCCGATGGCAAGACCCAGCACCGGATAGACCAGTTTGGGCAGCTTGAGCAAATCAATCAATCTGTTTGTGTCATTGATGACGCTGCCCAGAATAACTCCGCCCAAGCCCAAGGCATTGGCTGCGGTCTCCATGGCATGCAGGGCCAGAACCGCATCATTCTGCGACTGCAGGAAGACATACCCGGAGTTGAGCAGTGTGCTATCCGGATCCACATCATCGCTGAATCGTCGGACCAGATCTGCATTGCGACGTTGGTCGGCTAGGAAGATGTAGAGCAGCGGGGCTTCGGCGACATAGCGTTGATGGGCCATATCGGCGATGGCAAGCGCCTCATCATGATCAGTGATTCTGATGGCCGACCATTCGTGGAAGTACCGGCTGGTCGCTGCATGCTGGGCCACCTGCTCTAGCAGGGCGATGGTCTGGTCGTCAACCGGTTCGTCTGTGAATCCACGGATGGAGCGTCGCTCAAGCAGAGTCCGTATGGTGGGATTATCGGCCGGATTCGTGGCCGGGTTTTTCTGTGAATTTGTTAAGGTCATTTTGACATTCTTGCCGTCAATGCCTGCCAATGCAAGACCTTGTCGTTAAAATCACGCAATCAGCGTTATCGAGCACTGCCTGGTTGCCAGTTAGCATCCTATGCTTTCAGCGCTGGTGGCGGCGATCAATCAGAGCCTGGGAACCACGCTCGGACAGGCCGGAGACCAGGGCGGTGACGGCTGCCGACAGAACGCCGAAGAGGAGACCGGCGGTAGCGCTCTCCTGATCCTCTTCGGGGCTGTCAAAGCCTCCGTTGCGCTTGCGGACCAGTCCGCTCCAGAAAGACTGGAAGAGCTTGCCCGCCAGGAGTGCGGCGATGCTGGGAAGCGCAAACTTGACCAGCTTGTCTGCCAACGATTCTGGGTCCGATTCAATCGAGTTGCGCATGTCATTCACCTTGTCATCCACCTGATGAAGCATGCCGACCACTTGGTCGGCCATCCTGCCAGGTTCCCGTCCTGAGTCCGTCATAGGTCCATTATCCCACACGCAAGGGGTCATCAGTCGCTTGCATTGGGGATAGACGTTGACAACCGCCCGATCCTGCTGCTGCGATTTCCTCCTGCGCTATCGGGCTTATGCAATCGTGGCGACACCTCGCCTAATTCACTAATCAGCAAAGTTGGTTCATGGGTCAGCGGCTGCTCTGTGGAGGCGCATTCGTCCTGCACTGGTTCCCTCCTGGCCAGGGATAGGGCCTTAAAGAGGGTTGGGCCTCTGCAGTGATAAGGTCAAGTCATGCTTAACGCAGACGGGAATGTGGGCAAGGATGCCTCGGAGCCGGGTTCAGTGGTTTTGCTGCGCCATGGTCAAACAGCTTGGAGCGTATCAGGTCAGTACACGGGTAGGACGAACATACCGCTGACTGAACAGGGAATGATCCAGGCTCGACAGGCTGGTGTCCGTCTTAGGCAATCCTTCCCACATGGATTCGAAAAGGATTGTGTATATGTGAGTCCGCTTAAGCGCGCCTTGCAGACTGCACAGCAGGCTGGCTTCGATCAGCCACTCCCTATGCCTGAAATAATGGAGTGGGATTATGGTCACGCCGAGGGCCAGATTCGTCAGGACCTCAGTAAGGAGCTAGGCCGTGACTGGGATGTATGGTCTGACGGGCCTGCTGCCGTGATGAACCTGCCAAAGGCTGATCGGGAGGAAGTGCTTCCAGGCGGTGACCATGTGCAGGTACATGTCACCTCTGGAGAATCCCTTCAGGAGGTCGCTGAGCGTGTCGATATGGCGATCGCGGCTATAGCGCCGCAAGTTCTTGATGGCAAGGATGTGATTCTCATAGCCCATGCACATGTGCTGCGGATCCTGGCTGTGCGATGGCTTGGGCTTGATCCCATAGATGCGAGATTGCTGCGCATGTATACGGCACACTTCGGAGTCCTTGGTTTCTATAAAGGTGATCGGGTCTTGAAGCAGTGGAATTGCTGAATCGGTGCCAGGCGAATTCTGCTGATGAGTGATCGTTGCGGTATTCAGGTACGGCTTGATTTACAGCAAGGATATACAGGACAAGTACATCAAAACCATTAAGGGTATCAACTTCTTTGCCAATCTCAGGGCTGTTGTCAATGGGATGCAGAAATACTAAGACGAACTCTGCATTGAGGGGAGCTTTTATACCTTGGGGGGAGGGAGCATCAGGCCAACAGGCGCTGACTCGCAGCATGGATGTTTCAACGCTTGAGCGTACCGGTGGACGATCTGAGGATCAATGTGGGAGCAATAAGCTCATGCCGGTTTTCCGGCGTGTTTCCCTCAATAAGCTGCAGGGTCTTCTTGGCAAGTGAAACTGCCATATCATAGGGTTTCTGCCGAATGGTGGTCAGCCCGATGTCCTCTGCGAATCTGCTGTCGTCGTATCCGATCACGGACATGTCCGAGGGAACGGCGATACCGAAGCGTTGCAGCTGGAAAATCAGCGGTATTGCCAGGGCATCCTCCTGACAGGCGATTGCGGTGGGCCTGGTCTTCATGCTTTCCAGTTTTGCCAGTACGGCACTGGTGGGGTTTTCGGTTGCCGGAGCTGCCAGGACCGTTGGTTTGATACCGACTGCCTTGCAGGCACTTAAGAATCCCTCCAATCTGGCTTGAACGCTGAAACGAAGGGAAGCAACAGGAGTTGAACGAATGTATGCAATACCTTTGTGCCCAAGAGCTATCAGATGATTGGCCGACACCATGCCGCCATTGAAATCGTCATTGCGCACCGAAGCCGTGAAGCCGTTCTCCTCGGTAACGTTAAGGCTGAGGATCGGCACGTTGATACTCGTAAGGCGAGAGACCTCGGAGGCCTCAATGTCGAAGGATGTGACGATGACTGCATCGACGTTGCGCTTCACCGGCAATGCTTCGAAGAATTCTCTTCGTGCCTGGCCGCTGGTGATCTGGCAGATGGAGATGTCGTAGCCGTTGCGTGAAAAGACCTCGTTGAATCCTTCCACGATGGTCGAATTGAACCAAGTGTTCAAGTGGCCGCTGATGAGAACCGCCACACGTAGGGACTGGCCTGACTTGAGAGCGGTCGCGGAGCGCGAAATCGAAAAATTCAATTTTTGCGCAATTGACAGGACCCTGGAACGTGTGCGCTCGGAAACCAGTTCTGGTCGGGTGAACGATCGGGAAACGGTGGACACGGAAACATTCGCTTGTCTGGCCACGTCTTGGATTGTGGGTTCCATGGATAACTCCTCGTCAATGCTGAGCCAAGACCAGCGCCTGCAATAGGATGCCGCAACGGTACTCAGATATCTGATGATAGCGCGCTTGATTAAAATACGGTCAGCCCAGCATATGCTTCAGCAGCCGCAAGAGCCAGCAACGTGCTGGAAACGACATCGGGTAGTCAACGCTCTGGTCTTCTGTCTGATCAGCCAGAAAGGCATCATCAGCGGATGACAGAATCTACGGCAGCTTGCTGTGGGTTATCATGGAAAACGGCAACACGGTATGGAACGAGTGTCGTTGCTGGTTTCCTGCCCTTTCCCGGCTTGGGGGTTCCATTGAATTTTCTTTCTCCTGATTCAGTTTTTATGAAAGGCCTCGCAGATCTCATTGACGCGATATGGATCAACATCCTCATGGTGGTCACGTCAATTCCCTTGATATCCATCGGGGCTGCTCTGACCGCTGGCCATGATGCGGCCAGGAGGAGTCTAGAGGGGCAAGGGCATGTGACATCGAACTATTTTCGGGCTTTCCGTTCAAACTTAGTCAAGGCAACCATGATATGGCTTGTTTTCGGGCCCCTGCTCCTGCTGTTGGTTTACGCTTGGGTGGTTCTCCAAATCACGCCGCTGCTGATCGTCAAGTTTGGTTTCAGTATTTTGTGGGTGTTGGGGTTCGAGTGGGTTTGGGCCTTGCAGTCGCGTTTTGAAAACACCATTGGCCACACCCTGTTCAATGCATGGGTATTTGCCTTGGCCAACCTCGGGCGAACTTTGATCATGGTGTTTTTTGACGCACTATATCTTGCTCTACTGGTCCTATCGTGGTTCTATATGCCCCAAGGCCTCTTTTTGCTGCTGCTTTTCGGCTACGGGACTCTGATCATGGTGCATACGCCCCTGCTTAATGGCGCCTTCAACCATTTTGTTGCAAATGCCTCAATGTCACCGACCACTCACTGAGGTTGCCTGGCAATATTGTGATGAGTGGTCATGGTTGCTTCTCGGGATGCTGTTGGAGCCGCGGGTATTTCGGAGGATAACAGATGCTCTGACGCGTGCCAGATTCTTCAACAGGGTTCTGCAGCAATCCCAATATTGCCGCAGAACCCTGTTGCTTGCCTTGGACTCAGCGTCCTTCAGCAGTTATTCCTCCACTTCGCCAACAACCCAGGCGGTTGTGTCTTGGGGAAGCAGGCCATCGTCGGTAAGGCTGTCTGATACGAGAATGGGCCGACCCTGTGGAAGGGAGGCCGGTGTCTGTGAAAAATTGGTCAGACAGGTCAGCTCCGCAGGCTTGGAATCGACAAGTGCCTCGCGTGTGTAGGAAATCCGACCCTCTGTGGCAGTCAGGGCTGTAACCTTCACGTTGCCTGTGGGGGTCAGCAGTGTGGCCCGTAGACTGAGGGCTTTACGATAAAGGGAGAGCATCGAGGTCTCGTCGCTTTCCTCCTTATCTACGGCAAAGTCCTTGAACCAAAGGGGCTGTGGCAGGTGAGGGTCTCTTGCTGGACCTCCATCCTTGGTGTGCGAGGGGGAGAATCCGAAGGATGCCCCTTCTCCAAAGGCGGGATTCCATTTTGCGGGGGCAGGGGTGTCTCCGGCGACCCAGGGCAGGGGGACCCGGCATCCATCGCGGCCTTTTTCAGTGTATTTGCCGCGGGTTCGGTGCGCAGTCGGATCCTCCAGACGATCCCAGGGGATATTAGGAACCTCGAACAGGCCAAGCTCCTCACCCTGATAGATGTACACGGAGCCGGGCAGGGCGGCTTCCAGGGCGAATCCAGCGCGTGCCCTGCGCGTGCCCTTGGCCCGGTCCTCGAAATACGTCTGCCCATCTCGAAGAAGCCAGTCCTTGTCGAGTTGATGATAAGAGGAGCTGTCCACCTGAGGCAGGGCGTATCTGGTGGCCTGTCTGACCACATCGTGGTTGCTCATCACCCATGTTGTGGTCGACCCGGAATCCTCGGCGGATTGCAGACCTTCGGCAATGGCGGTGTACAAGGCCTGGCAGTCCCAATTAGCCTTGGCGAACTCGAAGTTGAAGACCTGTCCTAGTTCGTTCTCGGATGCGTACAGATGCTGGTGCTCAGGTACGACCCAGGCTTCTCCGACTGCGAAGCGATGAGGTTCAAATTCGTTGAAGACCTTTCGCCATTCCTTATAAATATCATGTACTTCAGGTCTGTCCCATAGTGGATGCTCACTGCTGTGATACTCAGACTGTTCCTGAACGGGCCACTTGTCCAGCTCGGACAGGGGACGGCTGTCCAGATCCTTGGCCAGACCATGGGCCACGTCGATGCGGAAGCCGTCCGTGCCGTGATTGGACCAGAAGCGGAATATGTCCTTAAAGGCTTCGTGAACCTGCTCGTTCTTCCAGTTCAAATCAGGCTGCTCTTTGGCGAATATATGCAAGTACCATTCGCCATCGTCAACCTGTTCCCAGGCCGGCCCTCCGAACAAGGACATCCAGCCATTTGGCGGTAGTTCGCCGTTCGAGCCTCTGCCCCGTCGGAAGATGTATTTGTCTCGCTCTGGGGAGCCAGGGGCCGACCGCAGGGCATCCTGGAACCACTGGTGCTTGTTTGACGTGTGGTTGGGCACGATGTCCACGATGACCTTGAGACCCATTTCGTGGGCCTTTCCGGCCATTTCGTCGAAATCAGCCATGCTTCCCAGACGCGGGTCGACGTTCCGGTAATCCATAACATCATAACCGCCGTCGGCCAATTCCGATGGGTAGAAGGGCGACAGCCAGATGGCATCTACGCCCAGATCTCGAAGATATTCCATTTTTTCGGTAACGCCTCGGATGTCGCCAATGCCGTCTCCGTTGACATCCTTGAAACTGCGTGGATATATCTGATATACAACCGCCTGTTTCCACCAATCGTCGTTCACGTTGTTATCGGTCATACGTATCTCCTCCTTGAAACAGGCCGTCTTATTGATCAGCAGTTGTATGACAACGATAGCAATACCATTGGTCAACCGTGTCCCTCCATTCTATTCTAGAATCACATACATTGAGTCCAGGTCGTGAAGATAAATAATTGCATACGTTTTCATCGCATTGACCATTGTTGTGCTCGACAATTTCGAAGAACCGGGAATAATATTTGCCATAAGAAGTTGAGTGATGTAGGCTCAAGTTTCGGAGTGGTCATGATGGCTGCTTGCCCGGGCCGACGGGAGCCGGCCATCGGGACCACGAACGAAGCGCGAGCGGAGAACGTGAACGACGAGGTGCGGGGTCAGGCCCTACGCCCAATTTCATCAGGAGGTAACGAGTATGGCACGTGCAGTTGGCATCGATCTGGGAACCACCAATTCCTGCATTGCAACCCTGGAGGGCGGCGAGCCCACCGTAATCGTCAATGCTGAGGGCGCGCGGACCACGCCGTCGGTGGTGGCATTCAGCAAGTCCGGCGAGATTCTGGTCGGCGAGGTGGCCAAGCGTCAGGCCGTCACCAATGTGGACCGGACCATCAGCTCGGTCAAGCGCCACATGGGCACCGACTGGTCCGTCGAGATCGACGGCAAGAAGTGGACCCCTCAGGAGATTTCGGCCCAGATCCTTATGAAGCTCAAGAGGGACGCCGAGTCCTACCTGGGCGAACCGGTCACTGACGCGGTCATCACCTGCCCTGCATACTTCAACGATGCCCAGCGCCAGGCCACCAAGGATGCCGGCAAGATCGCCGGTCTGAACGTCCTGCGCATCATCAACGAGCCCACTGCTGCAGCTCTGGCCTACGGTCTGGAGAAGGGCAAGGAGGACGAGCGCATCCTGGTCTTCGATCTGGGCGGCGGCACCTTCGATGTCTCCCTGCTGGAGATCGGCAAGGATGACGACGGCTTCTCCACCATCCAGGTCCAGGCCACCAATGGCGACAACAAGCTGGGCGGTGACGACTGGGATCAGAAGATCATCGACTGGCTGGTCAGCGAGGTCAAGAACAAGTACAACGTGGATCTGTCCAAGGATAAGATCGCCCTGCAGCGGCTCAAGGAGGCTGCTGAGCAGGCCAAGAAGGAGCTGAGCTCCTCCTCGTCCACCAGCATTTCCATGCAGTACCTGGCCATGACCCCCGACGGGACTCCAGTCCATCTGGACGAGACCCTGACCCGCGCGCACTTCGAAGAGATGACCTCCGACCTGCTGGGCCGCTGCCGCACGCCGTTCAACAACGTGCTGCACGATGCCGGCATTTCGGTTCAGGACATCGACCATGTGGTGCTGGTCGGCGGTTCCACTCGTATGCCCGCCGTCAAGGACCTGGTCAAGGAACTGACCGGCGGCAAGGAAGCCAACCAGACCGTCAACCCCGATGAGGTCGTGGCTGTCGGCGCTGCCGTACAGTCCGGCGTCATCAAGGGCGACCGCAAGGACGTGCTGCTGATCGACGTGACCCCGCTCTCACTGGGCATCGAGACCAAGGGCGGCATCATGACCAAGCTGATCGACCGCAACACCGCCATCCCCACCAAGAGGTCCGAGGTCTTCTCGACCGCCGAGGACAACCAGCCCTCCGTGCTGATCCAGGTTTATCAAGGTGAGCGCGAGTTCGCCCGTGACAACAAACCTCTGGGGACCTTCGAGCTAACGGGCATCGCTCCGGCTCCGCGCGGCGTTCCTCAGATCGAGGTCACCTTCGACATCGATGCCAACGGCATCGTGCACGTCTCCGCCAAGGACAAGGGCACCGGCAAGGAGCAGTCCATGACCATCACCGGTGGCTCCGCCCTGCCAAAGGACGAGATCGATCGCATGGTCAAGGAGGCCGAAGCCCACGAGGCTGAGGACAAGCAGCGTCGTGAGGATGCCGACACCCGCAACGCCGCCGAGTCCGCCGCCTACCAGACCGAGAAGCTGGTCAACGACAACAAGGACAAGATCTCCGACGAGGTGGCCAAGGAGGTCACCGACAAGGTCAACGCTCTGAAAGAGGCTCTGAAGGGCGAGGATATGGACAAGATCAAGAACGCCCAGAGCGAGCTGATGACCTCTGCCCAGAAGATCGGCCAGGCCCTCTACGCCCAGCAGGGCTCCGCTGATGGTGCAGGCGCCCAGGGCGCTGCAGGTGCCGCCAGTGCTGCCTCGGGTGCGGGCTCCTCCTCGTCCGCTGATGACGATGTGGTGGATGCCGAGGTCGTGGATGACGACGACAAGAAGAAGGACGGCGAGTGACATGTCGGCCTTCGACAAGGATGATGCCGGGCCGCTGAAGGGCGACCCGGCCGCCGCCGGCAAGCCGGACGGAAACGAGGCCAAGGCCTCTGACGCCACCTCGACGGCCGGTCAGGAAGCGGCTCGCGGACGTCACGCCGATAAGACCGCTGCAGACGAGGGCCAAGCGGCCAGCCAGTCCTCGTCGGATTCCTCCGCCAAGGATGCGTCGTCAGCAGATGCTCAGGCTGATGACAAGACGGATGCTGACTCGGCTAAGGAAGACGGTGCCGACAAGGGATCAGAGGGGCTGACCCCGCTGGGTCAGGCCAAGAAGGAGGCCGCCGATTATCTGGAGGCCCTCCAGCGCGAGCGGGCCGAGTTCGTCAACTTCCGCAACCGGGCCAAGAAGGAGCAGGACATCTTCCGCCAGCATGGCATTGTGGATGTGCTGACCGCCCTTCTTCCTGCCCTTGACGACATTGACCGGATCAAGGAGCACGGACAGATGGACGACTCCTTCCAGGCCGTGGCCAAGAAGATCGACAAGACCTTCGAGAAGTTCGGTGTCGAGAAGTTCGGTGAAAAAGGCGAGGACTTCGACCCCACCAAGCATGAGGCCATCCTGCACAAGCCCGACCACGAGGCCAAGAAAGAGACCGTTGACACGGTGGTTGAGGCAGGCTATCGGATTGGCGACCGGGTGATTCGGGCTGCCAGGGTAGTGGTGACTTCGCCCGGGCAATAGCAGGGACGGTGATTGCGGACCTTCCGCAGGCTGAATCGACGCCTTCGCATGCGGCGGCTGGGTGGGTTATGGTCCTGCCCGCCGCCGCACGCGAAAGGGCGGATTCCAATTCGATATATTCGTAGCTTATGAGGAAAGGAGACATGGATGGCTGAGAATGAATGGCTGAGCAAGGACTATTACAAGGTCCTTGGTGTCTCCAAGGACGCCAGCGAAGCGGAGATCACCAAGGCCTACCGCAAGCTTGCCCGCAAATACCATCCCGATCTCAATAAGACCAAGGAAGCCGAGGAGAAGTTCAAGGACATCTCCGAGGCCTACGACGTGCTCAGCAACAAGGAGCAGCGTCAAAAGTACGATGCCATCCGCCAATTCGGCATGGGGGGAGCCCGGTTTGCCGGCGGCTCCGGCCAGGGTGGCTTCAACACCGATGCATTCTCGGACATCTTCGGCTCCATGTTCGGTGGTGCCGGGGCGCCGGGAGGCACCCGTATCCGTTTCGGCGATGGTTCCGGGCAGCCGGACTTTGCTGACATCTTCTCCTCCTTCGGCGGAGGTGCCGGCGGTGGCGGTCGGACCGCCTACCAGGAGAGCAGGCCCAGACCCGTCAAGGGTGAGGATCGCAATTCGAAAATCGGGTTGTCCTTCCGTCAGGCGGTCAAGGGTGCCACGGTCTCCTTGAGCGTGGGCGGCAAGCGCTTCAAGACGCATATCCCCGCCGGAGTCCGCAACGGCCAGCGGATCAGGTTGGCTGGCAAGGGTCGGCCCGGCAGGGACGGGGGCGCCAATGGCGACCTCTACCTGCAGATCAGCGTTCAGCCCAGTCAGCGGTTCACCATGAAGGACAGGGACCTGGTTATGAACCTGCCGGTGACCGTCTCTGAGGCTGCCCTGGGGGCCAAGGTCCAGGCCCGGGATATCGATGACCAGATTGTCACCTTCAAGATCCCGGCTGGCTCCTCCAGCGGCGACGAGATTCGCATCGCCGGCAAGGGGGTTCAGGACCGTCGCGGCAAGGGCGACCTGGTGGGGCGGCTTGAGATCCGCATGCCCGGTCGGCTGGGCATGGCCCAGAAGAAGGCCATGCGCGACTTCGCCAAGTCCAGTGGCGACTTCGACGAGCAGATCGCCGGGGAGCGCATGAAGATATGACGATCCGGGTGCCGGATTAAGTCGGAACGAACAGCGGAGAGGAGTGATGATCATGGTCAGGGTGGATCCCGAGACCAGGCGGATTTATCTGGCCTGCGCTCGCGGTCTGGTGGCCGGGCACATCAGCCTGGATGCTGCCGATGATGCCGGTTTGGACATCGAGCTGCCGGTCTTCAGCGTCGGCCAGGTCGGACAGTTGGCCAACATCCATCCGCAGACCCTGCGCCAATACGACCGGCTGGGTCTGATCGTGCCGGAACGTACTGAGGGGGGTGCGCGCCGTTACTCCCTGCGGGATCTGGACCGGCTTGGCCAGGCCCAGCATCTGAGCCAGGACGAGTCCATCAACCTGGCAGGTGTGACCAGGATCCTGGCCCTGGCCGAGGAGAATCGCCAGTTGCGGCGCCAGCTGCGCCGCTCCCACCAGTCACAGGGGTCCAGTATGTTCGCTGCCGCTGCCGATGGCCGGGTCGTCGAAGTCAGGCGGTCCAGCAGGGCCCGGCTTTGGCGGCAGGACACGACGCATGACGAGGCTGATCCGACTGATTCCAAATCGCTGATCGTCTGGAGCGTACGCTCCTGAGACAGGTGAGGGGTCTGTGCTATGGTGTACAGGTTGGCCGCTCGCCCATGAGCGGCGGCTGATCGTCGCCTGACAGCTTTGAGTACGGGGAAACCGCTTGCGCGAAATTCGTCATTCTCTGCTTTGCACGCGGCCTGCGAACTGTCGACCGACAGTACCGTTTTCTTCCCTGTTGTGAAAGGTCATTGTGACTGCTTCATCCATGCCCGATTCCAATTCGTCTAATTCCGACCAACCTGCCGTAGAACCTATGACTTTTGACCAGCTAGGGGTGCCTGAACCCTTGGTCCGTGTCCTACGCAAGGACGACAAGACCAGCGCATTCCCTATCCAACGGGATACCCTGCCTGATGCCCTGGCTGGCCGTGACATTTTGGGACGGGGCCGGACAGGTTCCGGCAAGACCCTGGCCTTCAGCATCCCTCTGGTGGCTCGACTGGCTGCCGACCAGGGAGGACGGGATCGCCATGGCCGCAGGATTGCCGCCGGATCAGGCAGTCTGCCCCGCCCGCGCGGTCTTGTCCTGGCTCCCACCCGCGAGCTGGCTAATCAGATCGACGAGGTTCTCAATCCGCTGGCTCAGGCTTACGGCATGCGGACCTGCACTGTTTACGGCGGGGTAGGCCAGGGTCGTCAGGTCGATGCACTTCGGCGCGGGGCCGTGATTGTGGTGGCCTGCCCCGGTCGCTTGGAGGATTTGCTCCGCCAGCACAAGCTCAGCCTGGAGGACGTGGAGATTGCCGTGCTGGACGAGGCCGACGAGATGGCCGACATGGGCTTCCTGCCTGCTGTGGAGCGGATTCTGGCCCAGGTTCGTCCGGGCGGTCAGCGCATGCTCTTCTCGGCCACCCTCGATCACGGTGTGGATGCCGTGGTCAAGCGCTTCCTTAAGGATCCCAAGATTCACGAGGTGGATTCCGCCACCCAGCATGTGGACCTGATGACCCACCACATCTTCCGCACCACTCAGGCAGCCAAGCACGATCTCGTACGTAAGCTGGCCTCGGGCACAGGACGGCGTATTCTCTTCACCCGGACCAAGTTCCAGGCCAAGAAGCTTGCCAAGAACCTGATTGACAACGGCATCCCGGCTGCGCAGCTGCATGGCAACCTTTCCCAAAACCAGCGCGATCGCAACCTAGGGGCTTTCTCCCGGGGTGAGGTGAAAGTCCTGGTGGCTACCGATGTGGCCGCCCGAGGCGTGGATATCAGTGACGTAGACCTTGTGGTCCAAGTGGATCCACCAGCCGATCCCAAGTCCTTCTTGCACCGGTCGGGCCGCACAGCCCGGGCCGGTCGTCCCGGCGATGTGGTCACCTTGGTTCTTCCCGACCAGTGGCGTGACACCAGACGGATGCTGCGCATGGCCCATATCGATGCCAAGCCGGTTCAGGTGACTGCCGATTCGCCCGAGGTTACTGAGCTCGTGGGGCCGTTGGCCAAACCTGTACACGGCTGGTCCTTGCAGGTCGAGCAGCCGCAGGCTTCCAAGGGTCGGCCTGCTCGTAGCGGACGTGGCGGCCGCAGTGGACATCGGGGTCGTTCCCGCGCAGACAGGCGCTTTGATCGTGGTGGCCATGGTCGGGTTGCAGGCCAAGATCGGGGTCGTCGACCTTCCCGTTTCCAGCGGTCCTCAGAGGACCGACTGGCATTCGATCGCGAGGATGGCCCCTTGGACGGCCGGACCAGAGGTAACCGTCGTACCAGCGGCAGCGAGCGGACCGACCGTCATGGCCACGGTCATGGTAGCGGTCGCGCTGGCTCTCGTTTTGATGCCGACCGTCATGGATTCCGTCGTGGTCATCGCCGCCATCGCCGCGATGACAACCCCTTCCGTTCTGCCTCCAGGCGTTGATTCATCGATGGGCGTGTTGATGCTGATCGGATCTACGCTGTATTTGCTCAAATAATTTTGAGCGTTCGCTGAGAAACCACGACTTTACCGATTCCAGAATTGTTGCGTGGATTGACCCTGGCTCCGTGCCAGGGTTCTTGATTATGAGACTGCTTAATGATGCTGTGTGTCCAACCGATCGACCCGCCAGGGCAAGAGTAGCTGTGATATTTTGATATGTCTGATTGTATCGAATCTGTTGTCGGCTATAAGAACGACCTGGAGCATTGCTTAGCTTATCAATGCACGGCAGGATGACGAAAGCAGGAATAGAATCATCTCGACACTGTGGAGCTGAGGGTAGTCGAAACCCCGACCTCTTCGATGCGAACGAAGCGCTCTACCAACTGAGCTACAGCCCCATGCGTTGCCCGACCGTAGCCGAACAACAAAAGTTCACTCTAGCGCGTGCCCCGGTCAAACGCAATTTCCCGGGTTGCCGGCAAAGTACAATTCGAAATGACATTAGATTCAACTATAAAGTTGCCGCTTTTCTCCTAGCACCTTCTCTCCCATTGCGGATATCGGGCATGGCTTCACGGATTGTTCGGTGTTGTGAATTGTAGTGCAGTTTTCTCTAGGTCAGGTGCGCTGTTGCGCCCCTTGCAGCAGACCGCCATATCAGTGTCGTCCTTGATATGGATTTATACCAGATATGACATTTTATGCCTGGTCCCAGGGCGGCAATATCCGGGACGTTTTTGGTCCGGTCACTCTTCTTGATATGGCAGTGGCCCCGGCTTTGATAATTGGCACATAACGTTCCAGACTCGTGCTTCCGGCTGATAGAACGATGCTGACAGCTGCTATGACGGCGTTGGTCCTCCCGAAAATAGGGGCAGCAACCGAATGAACTGAGGCGCCGGGCGTCTGGAGTACAGCGACCCGGCGTTGGCGGATCAGAGCCAGCGAGGCCATCAACTCATCTGAGGAGGGGCGGGGAATCTGCCAAGTAGGCCAAGTGAAGGTTCCGCTGTTCACCACCTGTCCGATGATGCCTGGTCCGGCATAGGCGAGCAGGGTTCGTCCCGCTGCCGTAGGGGCCAGGGGCAGTCGATCGCCTATATGGTAGTAGACCGGTATGGGATGCTTGCCCTCTCTCCGGTCAAGGATAACCATTTCGGTCCCGTCCAGCGTTCCCAACTGGATGTGCTGATCTGTAGTTCTGTTCAGATCATCGAGAATCGGCGAGGCCGCCTCCCTGATGGAAAGCATTGGGCGGGCAAATTGAGCGATCTCCATGAGCCTTGGCCCGATGGAGTATGCTCCGCTTCTCTCGCGTATTAGGGCTCCGTGCTCACATAGGCTCTTCAGAAGTCGGCTGGTAGTACTGGCTGCCAGCCCTGTCCGACGAGTGATCTGCGTAAGGGTCAGCGTGGGTTCATCAGAGGTAAAGCAGTCGAGGATCGCGAAGGCACGATCCAGGACGCCGGTGCGTCTGCGCGTCCGGCCCTCTGATTCCTGCTGATACGTCATTGTGTACTCGGTCATCTTGCTTACAAGCTACGGCTTTGGGGAGGGTAAGGACGACGTAATTTCCACTCAGCGGAAGTCAGTTTCAAATCTGCGATGAAAAACCGATACAACAAAATCAACCCACGGGAGGCAAAGATGACGGATCACACGAGTCGGTGCGGACAGGGTTCAAGTTCCGTCGGCAATACTGTCACCTGTGTCTGTCCAAAGTCCCAGATTTATGGGTAGGTCAGTGCGTCGACGGGACTTGGGCGGGAGGTTAACGTTTCAAGGTCGAGTACGTCACGTCGGCCGATGGTAAGAAGTCCAAAGGAGGGCTTGCGATGAGCAATACAGTTGAGCGAGACAGGGATCAGTCCCCGAATGGGCCCAAGGCCGGAGAGCCTGTTGCTCCGGTGGATACGGCTGGGCCACCAGAGCAGGCGCATGTCAATGTTGAAGATACCGATAAGGCAGCGCAGCCCAGTCACGATCCTGGATATCTTCCGCCTGAATTTCCTAATCCTCGCAAGACGATTGTGCTGGTGCTCATCGCGGCCATTGGTCTTTACATTGTGAACATGAGCCTGGGCACAGCGCTGTCGCTGCATATCGCAGCAATCATGCCGGACAGAAAAGATTCGGTCTACAGCCATATAACCTCGGTGAGCTCATTCCTTGCGCTCTTCATGATGCCACTGGCCGGCGCTCTGTCAGATCGGACGATCAGCCGCTTTGGCCGTCGTAGGCCCTGGATTCTGGGTGGACTGCTCTTTTCCATCGTCTGCGGGGCCGTGGTCGGTCTATCCAGCAATGTCTGGGTGATGGGAGTCTTCTTCATCCTGTCAGCCATGGGCATGCAGTCGGCCTTCAATGCCTATTCGGTGATTGCTGTCGAAGGGCTGCCCGACAACCGCCGCGGCACGGTCATGGGTTTGATGGGTCTGTGCGGAGCCCTTGCTTTCTCGGCCGGCACATATCTTACTGGTGCTCTGGTAGGCAATGGTCTGCTGCTGATGACGGTTCCGGTGCTGTTGGGCCTGGTCACATCTCTTCCCTTACTGCTTCTTTATAAGGATCCCGCCAAAACCAAGAGCGAGGTGCCGCCTATGAACGTCCAGAAATTCATTGGCACCTTCTTTGTCAACCCGCGGAAGTACCCGAATTTCGGCTGGACCTGGCTATCTCGGTTCCTGGTCGGTCTGGCCATGGCCGCTATGCAGTCCTATTTCATCTACTACCTGATTTCCGGACTGCATATCCCTCTGAATCAGGTAGGCAGCAAGGCTGGTCTTCTGACCTTGTGCTCGGCACCCGTTTCCATCATCTTCTTCACAGGGTCCGGTTTCCTGACAGATCATTTGGGGCGCAAGAAGCCCTTTGTGATCTTGGCTTCCATCCTTATGGCGGCAGCCCTTTGCCTTGGTGCGACTTCTCATAATTTCACACAGTTCCTTATAGCATGGTTACTGTTCGCTGTGGGTCAGGCCATGTATTTGACCGTTGATCTGGCGCTGTGTGCAGCCGTCCTGCCTAATAGCGAGGACACCGGCAAAGATATGAGCGTTTTCGGATTGGCAATCAACCTGTCCAGTGTGGTCGTTCTGGCTGCGGCTCCTCTGATCATCAACACCGCAGGGGGACACAACTACGGATTGCTTTGGTTCATCGCGGCGGCTCTGAGCCTCTGTAGTGTTCTTGCCATTCCGCTCATCAAGGGCGTGAAGTAGTAATCAATTGAAAGTCAGCAAGGAAAGGCAACAATAATGGTTGATTCGGCAGGGCTGGAGGTGTCGCCGGTTCGGTTCGGGCACCGACCTTGGGCCGGCTGCGCATTGGGCTACGACCAACCTTGCCCGTCCTTGTCCTGGCGCTTGTTGAAAGCACCTGAGGGCTGGAAGCAGGAAGAAGCTGAAGTTGAGATCACTGATCATCATGGTCGTGTGAGCGTACATCGCCTGCATGTGGCGGATCAGATCTGTCTGTCCTGGCCTGGTGAGCCATTGGAGTCCCGAGAATCCGCTGCTGTAAGGGTCAGGGTTGCTGGCCAAGATGGCATCTGGTCTCCTTGGTCGGCCACGGCACGGGTTGAATGCGGTCTCCTCTCCAACCAGGACTGGTCGGGTTGTCCGGTGTCGCCAGATGATTCAGTCGGAAGAGAGGACCCAGCACCGGTGCTCTCCAGAAGGTTCACTGTGGAAGGGACCTGTGCCAAGGCCCGGATTCATTTGACGGCAGGTGGTCTCTTCGTCGCCTATTTGGACGGTCGACGTATCGGTCAGGATCAGCTATGTCCGGGCTGGACCGATTACCGGCACCGAATCAATGCTCTGACCTACGATTTGACTGATGCGCTGGCGCCAGGCAGTCACCGGCTGGATGTCCTGCTGGGCAACGGCTGGTACAGGGGGCACCTAGGTTGGCAGCGCCTCACTGATTTCTATGGTGATCGTCTGTGGCTCATGGCCCAGCTGGAGTGGTTGGACAGCCGGGGGGAGCAGGTCCTGAGCGGTGATGACCAATGGACTTGGCATCCATCACCCATAAGATCGAATGACCTCTATGACGGCGAATGCAGGGATATGAGAATTCCCTTGCTTGAAGTCAGAGGAGCTGTACATCCCGTACAACTGCTGCCCATGCCCCATGTGAGCATCCGACCTCAGGAGGCACCTCCGGCACGGATCATCCGTCGTCTGCCAGGTCAGAAAATCATCACCACTCCATCAGGCCGAACAGTCGTCGACTTTGGGCAGAACGTAGCCGGCTGGGTCCGTATGGTGGTCAGAGGGGGCCGGCCTGGGGGCCGCCTGCGACTGCGCCATGCCGAGGTCTTGGATCATGGGGAACTGGCTCTGAAACCTCTGCGTCAGGCAAAGGCCACTGACGAGTACATTCTCTCAGGCACTGCCAACGAGGTGGTCGAGCCCCTGTTCACCCAGCATGGGTTCCGCTATGTGCAGGTGGAGGGCTTGGAGCCCGATGCCGATGTGAAGGCAGGTGATTTTCAGGCCTGCCTTGTCTCGGCCGTCATGGAGTCCACGGCATCCTTTACTTGTTCGGACGATCGGCTCAACCGTTTGTTTGAGAACGTTCGTTGGTCGACCATGGATAATTTCATCACCGTGCCTACCGACTGCCCGCAAAGAGATGAGCGTCTGGGATGGACTGGGGACATCGCCATGTTCGCGCCATCTGCACTGGAGCTTTTCGATGCCGATGCCTTCCTCGCTTCCTGGCTGACTGACGTAGCCAACAGCCAGGCAGCAGATGGAGGTATTCCACTGGTGGTCCCTGATGTTCTGGACGGACCTCGTCTGACCTGCGGTTGGGGTGATGCGGCGGTGCTCGTGCCCTGGGCCCTATACAGGTCGACTGGCGATGAGGCTGTCCTTCGTCGCTTCCTGCCCATGATGGACGGGTTCGTCGACGGAGTCCAGGATCTGACTCGTCGGGGCCTATGGCAGGGAGGCTTTCAATTCGGTGATTGGCTGGATCCTGACGCACCAGCGGACCAGCCCATGAAATCCAAAGCAGATCCTGACGTGGTCGCCACTGCTTTCGCGACCCATTCGGCCGCTCTTGTCGCCCAGGCCCATGCCTGCTTAGGTCAAGAAGATCAGGAGCAACATTACCGATCCTTGGCTGATGGCATGGCTCAGGGTTTTCGCGACGAATATGTCAGCCCCAACGGGCGTATTCTTTCGGATTGCCCCTCGGTCTACTCTTTTGCCCTGGATTGGAATCTGTTGGAGACCGACAGACAACGTCAGGGGGCGGGCGAACGCCTGGCGGATCTGGTAAGAGCCAGCGGATTCCGTATTTCCACCGGGTTCTTGGGCACGCCGTTCATATGCCAAGCGCTGACCATCAGCGGGCACGCCGACTTGGCTGTCCGGCTGGTTCTTCAGGACCATTGCCCTAGCTGGCTTTACCAAGTGGATATGGGTGCTACCACGGTCTGGGAACGGTGGGATTCCATGTTGCCTGACGGGTCAATCAACCCTAATGGCATGACTTCCTTCAACCATTACGCTCTGGGCTCTGTGGTCTCCTGGCTGATTCAGGGGCTGATTGGTCTGCGCATGGATGCAGCCGGTTGGCGGAAGGTGACTGTAGCTCCACTGATAATCCCGCAGCTTTCATTTGCTGAGCTCCGTCTGGTAACCCCGTACGGACCGGTGAATTTCTCCTGGCGGCGCCAGGATTCCAGTGCCACTGTCAGCATGCATTTGTCTCTGCCGGTCGGTGTCAGCGCGAATCTGGTACTACCAGGGGGCGTCAGCGGTCGATGCGACCATGGCGATTATTCCTGGATCCTGCCGGATCCCAATGCCAAACCGACGAGGCAAACCCAGATTCGCACCATACGCGATCTGATTGATGTCCCTGATCTGCTGGCTGATCTGATTCGGGCCTTGTTGGCCATTGACTCTCCTTCCTACAGAGGCAGTCAGGCCGATCTCAGCTTTTGCGCCGCCGCAAAACCTTGGCTTGATGCTCCTGTCGGCGAGCTTCCTCAGGTGGCTTCACAGCAGGGTTTCCTCCCGGATGCTGGAGCCATCGAGAGTGCTGTAGTCGGATTTCTGCAAAGGCATGGGCTTGCTCCAGCAGGACAGGCTAAGAACCAGGATTTTGATCAATGATTGATTTGAAGCAAGAGGAGGGGCATACCGTGGCAAGAGTGTTTCCTGATCACTTTCTTTGGGGAGCTTCCACTGCTGGGCACCAGGTGGACGGAGGCGATACCACATCCGATATCAGCTTTCTGGAGCACGTGCAGCCGACTGTTTTCAAGCAACCGGCAGGGTCGGCTTGCAAGAGCTGGGAGCGCTGGCAGGATGACTTGGACCTGGTTTCGGGCATGGGCCTTAATGCTTACAGGTTCTCGGTGGAATGGGCGCGTATAGAACCCGAGGAAAAGGTCGTGGACCAGTCCGCCCTGGACCATTACGACCGTATGGTCGACGGGTGTCTGGACCGTGGCATTACACCATTGATTACTCTCAGCCACTTCGTCTGCCCGCAATGGTTCGGGGCCAAGGCAGGCTGGTTCAATCCAGACGCTCCCTCCTTGTTCGCCGATGAGTGCCTAAGGGTGCTGAAGGTCCTGGGCGATCGAGTGGCCATGGCTGTAACCTTTAACGAGCCCAATCTGCCCAGGATCCTCAGCACTGGAGCTCTGTCGACCCAAGCTGTTGAAGCCCAGCGTCAATGCCTGGAAGCGGCCAGCCGCAAGGCGGGTGTAGAGCGCTATCGTGTTGGCAATGTGGTGATTCCCGAGGAAGTTGAACAACTGGAACTAGGCTTCCGAAGAGCCCATGCCTGTGCTGTGGAAGCAATACGTTCCCAGTGCCCAAATCTGCCGGTCGGCCTGTCTCTGGCGGTTATTGACGAAAGCTATGTCAGTGAGAAGGGCAAGGCCCTGGCTCAGGCCCGGAGGGATGCCTGTTATCGGCCTTGGATCCAGGCCGTTCAAGGTAATGACTTCATTGGGGTGCAAAACTATGAAAGGGAAACCATGGGCGATCAAGGTCCACTGGCGGCTCCAGAAGGGGTCGATACCAGCGAATCCGGTGCGCCGGTCTGCGCTGGCTCCTTGGTTAATGCCGTGGTCTACATACGGGAGCTGACCGGTCTACCCGTTCTAGTGACCGAGCATGGCGTCTGTACCGCCGATGACCAGGTCCGTTCCCGCTTCATCAGCAGTTCTCTGCCTCCACTGGTGGACCTGGCGCGCGACGGCTTCCCGCTCCTGGGGTACTTCCACTGGTCCCTGCTGGATAACTTCGAATGGATCAGCGGATATGACATGCACTACGGCCTGTGTTCTGTGGACAGGTCAGGCGGCACCTATGATCGGACCCCCAAAGGCAGCGCTCAGACCTACCGAAAGCTAGTGGCTGAGACGGTGATTTGAACAGTCTGTAATCTGGTTCTGGCATCTTCATCTGAGCATATGCAGCAATTCGACAATAAAGCAATGAAGCAAGCAAAGGAGCAACCATGAAGTTTCTAGATGGCATGTGGATGGTCAAAAAAGGCTTTGACGTCCGTTATGCGGCCAATGTGTACCAGGCCAAGATCGAGCCTAAGAAGCTGACCCTGTATTGCCCGTACGGCTGGCCCATTCATGAGGCCGGGCAAACGGTCGATGGCGGCATAATGACCATCGAGATAACCAGCCCCAGGCCCGACATCATCACCACGCGCCTGATCAATTACCGGACGGATCGAAGCCATTGCCCGGCCTTCCACCTGAACACGACCGACCCGGATGTCGCCATCGATGAAGATGATCGGGGCTGGACCTTCACTTCCGGACGACTGACCCTGAAAGTTGACAAGGGCGACTTCCCCTCATTCAAGTATTTCTTCGATGGCAAGGTTATAACCAGTACTGGTTTTCGCTCCAAGGGCATGGTGACCGATCCCCAAGGTCAGGTCTTCATGTCCGATCAGATGGATCTGGCGGTCGGCGAGAAGATATATGGCCTGGGCGAGCGTTTCACCAGCTTCGTCAGGAACGGCCAGAGTGTCGATATCTGGAATGCCGACGGAGGCACCGATACCGATCAGGCCTATAAAAACATCCCCTTCTATTTGAGCAATAAGAACTATGGGCTCTTCGTCGACAGTCCTGACGAGGTCTCGTTCGAGGTCGGATCGGAACGCGTCACCAGGGTCCAGTTCTCTGTGCCGGGTCAGGAGCTGGCCTATAGTGTCATCGGCGGCACGGATCTTAAATCAGTGCTGAACACCTACACTGATTTGACTGGAAAGCCGCCCCTGGTCCCCGATTGGAGCTTCGGCTTGTGGCTGTCGACCTCCTTTACCACTGATTACGATGAGAAGACCGTGATGGAGTTCGTGGATGGTATGGCCCAGCGAGACATCCCGTTGTGCGTCTTCCATTTTGATTGCCGGTGGATGAAGGAACTTGAGTGGAGCAACTTCATCTGGGACTCGGACAAGTTCCCTGATCCTGAGGGTATGCTAGCCAAGCTTCACGACCGCGGGTTGAAGGTCTGTGTTTGGATTAACCCTTACATAGGCCAGAAGTCGCCGCTCTTCGACGAAGGTGCTGCCAAAGGCTACTTCATCAAGAAAACCGATGGCCAGGTCTGGCAGTGGGACAAGTGGCAGGCGGGCATGGCCATTGTGGATTTCACCAATCCTGAGGCCACCGCCTGGTATCAGGGCAAGCTCAGGCACCTTATGGACCAGGGCGTGGACTGCTTCAAGACTGATTTCGGTGAGCGAATTCCCACTGAAGGGGTCGTTTTCCACGACGGCTCAGATCCGCATATCATGCACAACTATTACAGCTACCTTTACAACAAGGCCGTCTACGATCTGGTTGCCCAGGTCAAGGGCCCCGACCAGGCCATCCTCTTTGCTCGCTCGGCCACGGTGGGATGTCAGCAGTTCCCTGTGCACTGGGGCGGCGATTGCTGGTCCAACTACCCGTCCATGGCTGAATCCCTCAGGGCCGGCTTGTCCTTCGGTATGTCCGGCTTTGGTTACTGGAGTCATGATATTGCAGGATTCGAGGACAAACCCACCCCTGACCTGTATAAGCGTTGGACCCAGTTCGGTCTTCTTTCCTCCCACTCTCGTTATCATGGATCACGGGAGTACAAGGTGCCTTGGCTTTACGGTGATGAGGCTGTGGACGTGGCCCGAGAATTCACCAAGCTCAAGCTCAAGTTGGTTCCTTACCTCAAAAAGATGGCCATGGAGACCCATGAGACTGGATTGCCCATGATGCGGGCCATGGTTCTTGAATTCCAGAACGATCCCACCTGCGAGGACATCGACACTCAATATATGCTGGGTGATGACATCCTGGTGGCTCCCATCTTTTCTGATGATGGCAGCGCTCGCTTCTATGTGCCGGATGCCGGCGGTGACCAGTCAGGAAAGCCTTGGACCAATCTTCTTACGCACAAGAGCTATGACCCAGGCCGTTGGTATGAGGAGACCTACGACTACCACACGCTGCCGGTTCTGGTTCGGCCCGGCACGGATCCATTGGCTGTCTGAGTTCAGTCGCCCGTCGGTTTCTCGCTTTCACTGCGGGGAACCGATGGGGACCAGCGTTTATTCATGTCATTAAACAAGGGAGGGTCCCATGAAGAGAAGGATTGATCGCAGGCTGCATCGGTCTGGTTCCGTAGGAAGGGTCCGGTCGGTTCTGGCAGTGGCCCTGCCTTTGGTCATGGGAGCTGGGAATGTCGCTGGAAAACTCTTCGCTAATGTTTTGGATAGTTACCTTGGTCCAGGAAAATTAAGAATTGACAGGGCTTCGGGGACCCATGGCTGGGACGCAAGGTACTATCAGCCTTCTACAGATTCGCTTCAGGAGGCCAAGGCTGTCAGTGACCAGGTCTCACAGGAGATGGTCAACGAAGGCATCGTGCTTCTGAAGAACAAGGATCTCCTGCCCTTGCAGGAGGGTACCTGTATTACGCCTTTCGGCAGGGCCTATCTGGACCCGGCCTATGCTGGCACCGGTGCTGCCGCGACGACCGATCGTGATCGAGTGACCCCGGCCCAGGCCCTTTCCCGGCATTTTTCCATTGACGAGAGCGCCTGCCATGCCATGCAATCGGCCAAGACCTCCTATCCGAAGGCAGCTGCGGGCACCAGACCCTTGGACGCTGACAGGAATTCCCTTCAGGCAGTCATGGACAAGGGCCGATCAGCCCAGATCCCGGAATATGATCCAGCCATATATAGGCACTTGGAGGGGCAGGTCACCGGAACAGTGGGGCTGGTGATGATAAGGAGGGACGGATCTGAAGGCATTGACAAGCGGACAGAACCTTATGAGGATGGGACCCGCCACTATCTGGCCCTGACCAAGGCTGAGCTGGGTACCATCGATGCGGCTAAGCGACTCTGCAGTGCGGTAGTGGTGGCCCTCAACACGGCCAACCCGATAGAGCTCGGTCCGCTGATGGGCGGCACTCATGAAGTCGACGCGATTCTGTGGATTGGAACGGCAGGATCACGAGGATTTGACTCCTTCAGCGACATTCTGGCCGGCACGGTCAACCCCTCGGGAAGGACAACCGATACCTATCCCACCGATTTCACTGCAGACCCTACTTTTGCTAACTTCGGTGAGTTCCATTACAACAACGCCTCTGTCACCGATCGGACCCTTATCGGTGATTTGGTGCCCCATGGCGGCTTCGGAACCATTGATCGGCCTTTTGTTGAATATCGGGAAGGTATCTACCTGGGATACCGGTATTACGAGACAGCAGCCCTTGAAGACTCGGAATTCAGATACGGACAGCTGGACGGCAAGGGGGCAGTGGAGTCGCCGGGCGCCGTGGCATATCCTTTCGGCTACGGCCTGAGCTATACCACCTTCAGACAGACGCTTGGACGGGTGTTTTTGCGCGATGACGGTTTCATCGAAGCGAGGGTGAGTGTAACCAACATTGGTTCGCGTCCGGGCAAGGACGTGGTGGAGCTATACTATTCGGCTCCTTATACCGTGCATGACAGAGCGGAGCATATTGAGAAATCCGCCACTGTTCTGGTTGCCTTTGCCAAGACCAGGATTCTTGAACCCGGAGCCAGCCAAGAGGTTGTTCTCGCCTTTCTGCGTGATGACATGGCTTCATATGACTATCATCATGTCAATAAGGATGGCACCATTGGCGCCTATGTGCTTGAGGCGGGCGATTATACCGTCCAGCTGAAGGCCAATGCCCACGATCTGATTGATTCAGCCAAGGTAACAGTCGATCGCACCCAGGTTTTCCAAGGGCAGCATCTTCCGGGGGGCGACCGTCTGGCGCAGTCTTCGCTTGATGATGAGGGCAGGCCTACGGGCAAGCCGGAATCGGGCATATGGAGGCCGGTCAGCAACCATTTCGAAAGTCTGAATGCCTACATGGATGATCCCTCGGTGGTGCAACTGACTCGGAGCGATTGGAGTGCAAGTCAGCCGCGACCTATTCCTGCTCGAACCAAGGCTGCCCCTCAGTCGGCCTTGGATGAGTTCAAACGCTATGAACGATTCGATCCCCACCGTGATCCGACGATGGGCAATGGGAAGACCAGCCAGGTCCATTGCGACCAGGAGCCGGTCAGCGGCGCTAAAAACCGTTTGTCGCTGATCGATCTGCGAGCCAAGCCTTACACCGACCCGGGCTGGCAGCAGCTTCTGGATCAGATTGACTGGAAAAAGGACAGGAGCGACATCCAGCAGCTGCTGTTTATGGCCGCCTACCAGACCAAGGATCTACTCTCCCTGGGCAAGCCTATGACCGTTGACAAGGATGGGGCCATGGGTTGGAGTATCAAGGGAGCATCCTCCTGGGCTGGAGCCAACGTTATGGGGGCCACTTGGAACACGGATCTTCTTCGGCGGATGGGCTCCTGCCTGGGTGAGGAGGCGCTGCACTCCGGGCTCAATGGATGGTACGCGCCTGGTGTCAACATACACCGTTCTCCCTTTGCCGGGCGTGTCTACGAATTCTATTCCGAGGATGGTCTGTTGTCTGGCAAGCTGGCAGCTGCCTGCATCCAGGGAGCTGGGGATAAGGGCGTGTTTAGCTACCTCAAGCACATGGTGCTCAATGACCAGGAAAGCTTCCGCTCAGAGGGACTGGCCACATGGGCCAACGAACAGGCGATCCGGGAGATATACCTCAAGCCCTTCCAGATCGTCTGTCGGGAGGCCGTCACTGCCGTGCCCTACCTGGACGCCAAGGGAGGCCGACATAGGAAGATCATGCGGGCAGCGACCGGGATCATGTCTGCGCAGAACCTGATCGGAGGGGTCATTGGCTTTGGTCACCGTGGCATGCTCACGGATATTTTGCGCGGCGAATGGAACTTCCACGGGGCGGTCATCACTGACCTCTTTCTATCCAAGTCCCATGCGGAGCGCGACCTGGCCCTGCGTGCCGGTAGCGACATGTACATGATCCAGACCCCAGGATTCAATGCCGAGGATTATGACAGTCCGACAGCAAGGGGTGTCATGCGTCAAGCCATCCATCGGATACTCTATATGACGGTCAATTCCAATGCCATGAACGGTGTTCCCCCACGGTCGCGACTTAGCGTATCGCCGAGTCCCTGGAAAATTGGGCTGCTTGCGGCAGATGTGGTGGCCGTCCTGGCGGAGGGTGTCCTGCTGTTTGGCGGATTTCTGCAAAAGTGTCGCCTTGATGGTCGAAGCAAGAGGTAAAAATCGCATCGGCTTATATCGCTCGGAGGAAAGCAGACATCGACATGTACACTAAACAAGATTGTCTAGCAAGTAGGCTCATTCCGACTTCGACGTGTTCCCGCGCTTTTGGCCGAATTTAGCCTTGAGCAGGCCGATGACCGTGGGCAGGACCGAAATGACCAGGATCAGGATGATGACCAGCTCGAAATGCTGTTGGACTGCGGGGATGCCCCCGAAGAAGTAGCCCAGGAGGGTGAAGAGGGTGGACCATATCAGACCGCCCAGGATGCTGAAGGGGGTGAAGCGCCGCCAGCGCATTCCGGAGATGCCCGATATGAACGGCATGAATGTCCTGATGAAGGGGAGAAAACGTCCCAGGACTACGGCTAGTGGGCCCCACTTGTCAATCAGGCCTTCGGTCTTGGCTATTCGTTCGGGGGTCAGTGACTTCACGCGCCCCGAACGGACGATGGCCCGGCCGAAGAAGTGTCCGATGAAGTAGTTGCTCTGGTCGCCCAGGATTGGGGCCAACCAAACGACGGGAAGGAGCACGTCCAGAGCCATGCCGCTGGATGGGTCATGGGCGAAGACGCCGGCGGCGAAGAGCAGGGAGTCTCCTGGCAGGAAAGGCATGAAAACCACGCCGGTCTCGATGAAGATGATCAGGAAGATGAACCCGTAGGTCGGTACCAGCCCCATGGCGATCCAGCTCGCGATAGCGCTGCGCGGATCCTTGAGCAGGTGTATCAGCCAGTTGACGAACCCCATGAATCGCATTCCATTCCATCGATGTGTGCTTTTCCAGAACCGAGACACACTTTAACAAGCCGGCCTTGGCACCTAGTACTCCCCGGTCTGATTCCTTGCGAGGACAACACAACCCGTCGTTGCCGAACTTATGGGCTGTCGGCTACGGTCCTGTAGTCGGTCCTCCTGTGCGAAGATGGGCAGGAAGGGTCACACAATTGAGGAGTGGACATATGGTCAATGACGAACGGCTCGCCTTCCCAGAAGACTTTACCTGGGGCACGGCTACGGCATCCTTCCAGGTGGAGGGGGCGGCGCACGAGGACGGCAGAGGAGACTCCATCTGGGACGTTTTCTGCCGGCAGCCGGGGAGGATAGTGGATGGGTCCAATGGCGATGTCGCCTGTGATCAGTACCACCGCTACCCAGAGGACATTGCTCTGATGAAGCAGATGGGGGTGGGGGCCTACCGGCTGTCTGTGGCCTGGCCCCGTATTATGCCCCAGGCGGGCGGTGCCATCAACCAGGCTGGTCTGGATCATTACCGGCGGGTGCTGGACATGCTGTTGGAAAACGGTATCAAGCCTGTGGTCACCCTCTACCACTGGGATCTGCCCCAGTACCTGCAGGAGGCTGGAGGCTGGGCCAATCGCGACACCGCCCAGCGATATGCCGACTATGCGGCCGTCCTGGCCAAGGCTCTGGGTGATCGGGTGCAGACCTGGACGACCCTGAACGAACCCTGGTGCTCGGCCTATCTGGGCTACGGCAATGGCGGCCATGCCCCCGGCATCTGCGACTATGGGAAGGCTCTTGCAGCGGTCCATCATCTGAATCTTGCCCACGGTCTGGGAGCCCAGGCCATCCGTGCCGAGCTGGGCGACAGGGTACGTATATCGGTGACTCTGAACCTGCAGGTCAACCGGGCCGATAGCGACGATCCGGAGGATCTGGCGGCCAAGACCCGGGCTGACCTCTTCGCCAACGAGGTCTGGCTGGGTCCCATGCTGGCCGGCACCTATGACCAGCGCATCCATGATGCCGCTGAGGGTATCACTGACTGGAGCTTCGTTCGTGACGGCGATCTGGAGCAAATCCACCAGCCTTTGGATGTGCTGGGCATTAACTACTATTCAACCAACCATGTGCGGGGTCGAAGCGGCGCTGGTTCCGAGCGCAATCCCATGCCCGCCCAGGATATCGTCGAAACTCTGCCTCCCCAGGGGCCGCTGACCGCCATGGGCTGGAACCAGGAGCCTCAGGGGCTGACCGACCTGCTCATGGAGGTCTCCGAGCGCTTCCCTGAGCTGGATCTTATGATCACAGAGAACGGCTCTGCCTGGGAAGACCAGGTCAGCCCGGATCCATCTTTCCCTGGCGGCAAAGGGGTGCACGATCCCCAACGGGTGGCCTATCTTGAGGAGCACCTGCGTGCTGTGGCTCGGGCTATCCATGAAGGAGCCCGGGTGACTGGCTACTTTGCCTGGTCCCTATTGGACAACTTTGAGTGGGCCCTGGGTTACACCAAGCGCTTCGGTCTGATCAGGGTCGACTATGACACCCAGGAGCGGCTCTGGAAGGATTCCGGTCTGCGGTACGCGCAGATCATCCATGATCGCGCAGTCTGAGCAAGACGGCATACAAAGGCATATGAAGGTTGCTGCAAGGCGGTTGGGCATCGCTGTCCGACCGCCTCCTTTGTCTCAAATCCAGCTGGACAGCCACATGTGCATGCGCCAGAAGTCATAGGGGATGGGCATGGCGGTCCACAGCGGGTAGAAGAAGACCGAGGTCAGGCCCAGCAGGGTCAGACCCATGATCATGGTCTGTCGGTAGAGGATGATGTCCGAGTTCTGCCGCAGCCAGTTGACCACGTAGCAGATGGCCAGAATCATCCAAGGCAGGATGACGATGGAATAGAAAGTGAAAGTGGTCCGGTTCATGTATTGGATCCAGGGCAGCCAGCCGGCCAGCATGCCTGCCAGAACCCCCCAGATCCGCCAATCTCCGTGCTTGACCACGACGGCGATGACGATGGCTAGGATCATGCAGATACTGCCCAGCCACCAGGTCAGAGGATTGCCCAAGGACGTGACTGCCGCTACGCAGGGGGAGTCCTTGGCCAGTCCGCACAGGCCAGGGAAGCCCGTGATTTTCTGCCAGTAGAAGCTGGTGGGCCTGATCTGCAGGGGCCATGTCAGGGGGTTGGCCATGTATGGGTGGCGGGCATGCAGGGTGGTGTGGAAGCGCCACATCTGCCGGTGGTATTCAGCCAGGGACCGCAGCCCTTCCGGCAACCAGGTCAGGCCTTGGCCAGGGTGCTGGGCCGCCCAATTGTGCATGAAGGAATCGTCGTGCAGGAACCATCCCGTCCAGGAGGCCAAATAGGTGCCCGCCCAGATGGGGATCATAAGCAAGGCCGCTGGCAGCCCATCCCTGAAAACGGCGCTCTGTAGCCAGGATCCATACCCTGCTTGATGACGCTCCCAGCCATCCCAGAGCACCGAGATCAGGGCGAAGACGGCGAAGAAGTAGGCGCCCGACCACTTGGTCCCGGTGGCTAGGCCCAGCAGCAGGGCGGCTCCGGTCCGCCACCAGGACCAGGCGATGAAAGGGCCGGTGGTGGCCACGGGCAGCTCGACACGGCTTTTCTGCCCTTGCTGTCCCTGTGACTGAATGACCTTAACCCGGTAGTGCAGGCGGAAATCAGCCTGGTCCTTGGCCCAGGATTGTCGTAGCCTGGTCCTGGCCCAGTCCCGATGGCCCATCAGACACAGCCAGGCTCCCAGAACGAAGATCATGACGAAGTTGTCCAGCAGGCCGGTGCGGCTCATGACGATGCCTAGACCGTCTATGGCCATGAGGAAGCCGGCCGTCAGGGCGATGGGCAGGTTGTGGAAGAGGCGCAGAGCTACACGGCAGAGCAGCAGGATGGCGATGGTGCCGGCCAGAGCAGTGGCCACTCGCCAGGCAAAGGGATTGCCTGCTCCGCCGAACAGTTTGAGACCCAGGGCGATGCACCACTTGCCTACTGGCGGGTGAACCACGTATTCGGCCTGAGGCAGCCAGTCGCTTGTCTGCCCCTGGGCGAAGATCTGGTCAATGGGTAGGTTCAGTGGGCCGGCTTTTTTGGGCCAATTGCGAGGCTCGCCGGTCATCAGCATGGTCCAGGCGTCTTTGACGTAATATGTCTCGTCGAAGACGATGGCCCGGGGGTTGCCCAGCCGCACAAACCGCAAGAGCCCGCCTAAAAGAGCCATGAGTATGCAGGCCAACCAGCCGCTCTGCCGATGGGAGGGCCTGTGGATCCGGTTGACCCGACCCTTGGTGTGCTGACCCATGGGCGAGCTGAAGATAGATAGCATGACAGGGCGACCGGACCGGTGGGCGGCGTGCCTGCCGTGTCTGGAGGAGCGATGCTGCGAAGAAAGCCCTGCCAAAGATGTCATCACCCCTAGATTAGGCCATACTAAAGGCATGAGCAGCACGAATGGCCGGAGCGATGGACATATGCAGGGCAGAGAAAGTCATGAGAAGCCGATTCCACCTAGTGTTTCACGTGGAACGGTAGTGTTGGCGGCCACGCCTATTGGCAATGTCGCCGATGCCTCGAAACGTTTGGTGGAGCTCCTGCAGTCGGCGGACCTGGTTGCTGCGGAAGACACGCGGCGGCTCTACGACTTAGCCAACCGATTGGGCGTGCGTGTAGGCGGCAGGGTTATGGCCTATCACGATCATAATGAGCGACGGATGGCCGATCCCATTTTGGATCAGGTTCGTGACGGAGCCTGCGTGCTGGTGGTCTCGGATGCGGGTATGCCCACCATCAACGATCCGGGCATGGCCATCGTAAGGCGGGCCATCGAGCGAGGCATACCGGTCACCTGCGCTCCCGGCCCCAGCGCTGTGCTGGACGCTCTGGCTCTCTCCGGTCTGCCGACTGACCGCTTCTGTTACGAAGGGTTTCTTCCCCGCCGACATCAGGAGCGGTTGCGGCATCTGCGCACTCTGCGCAGCGAGGAGCGGACCATGGTCTTCTACGAGACACCCCACCGCATTGATCAGGCTATGCAGGACCTGCAGGAGGTCTTCGGCTCCGACCGGCTCATGGCCCTCTGCAGGGAGCTGACCAAGGAGCATGAGCAGATCCGGCGGGGTACCGTCGGCGACATTGTGCACTCCCTCCAGGAGAATCCCCCCAGGGGGGAGATGGTCCTGGTCGTGGCTGGTGCTTCTGCCTTGGAGGCCAGGCGCAACGACCCTGAGGCCATGGATGATCGGCAGTTGGCAGACCTGGCACGCGAACTGGCCAGATCCGAGGGCCTACGGCTCAAGGAGGCTATCGCCCGGGTGGCTGCCGAGCATCCCTTGGCCGATGGCAGCCTGCCTAATCGCAAGCGGATCTATGCCTTGGCCGTTGAAGAGGATAAGGAGGACTGATTCCCGTCCTCTTCATCCAGCAGCACCTCGAGCGCCCTGCGCACACCGGGCCCACCCAGCTGTGAGACGGTCTCCAGCAATGCCGGCGAAGCGGCGGGATTGGCCACCAGCCACCGGCGCAGCCGGGGCTCTTCTCGGGCGATGGTCCAGAGGATGCTCGGGTCGGTCTCGGGGTCTGTGGCCATCAGTGCCGTTGGCACCAAGGGAGGCTCTGGCGGTGGGGCCCGCCCCTCGGCCATTGGTTCGAGGCTATTGGGTTCGTCTTGACTCCAATCGTCTTCCGTTGATGGGTGCGACCGGCTGCTGATGACAGTCATAAACCGGGTCATACGTTCAGTGGCGGAGGATTCACGACGATGTCGGATCCGATCCTGGTGCCGATGATGGCCATGACCACGTCGGCCGTTCCTCATAGCCTGATTCATAGGATCGTCTTGAGTCGTTTTATGGTATCCAGTCCTCGAGCGTGGCCAGGCCAACGGGGGTTGGAGGACAGAAGCGCTTCGCAGGATCCGCAGCTGACATGATATCGCTCCATAAGCTCATGGAGAACCGCCATGATGTCCTCCCCGTTGCATTGGCCCGTGGGATCGCAGGCCAAATCACAGGCTGTCCAGAGTGGCGAAGTCACCCAGAGTCGCCCAAGCTTCATCAGATAACGGGCATCCAGCTGTCGCTGATGGGGGCGTAGGGGCCTGCCGTAAACCGGCGTGCGGAAATGGGAGTTGGAGATAATATCCAGGGCATCGGGGAAATGGCCGTTGATCCACACCCAGAGCGCCAGTCCGCCGCTTGCTGCTGCACCGTAAGGGACCATGGGCATGACGATGGATGCGCGACCGTAGAGTCCCTCCGCCTGTTCGTTCAGGTAGCAACAGGATCGGTCCAGGCAGGTCACGATTCCCTCATTCACCAGCAGGCTGAGGCTGAGCGGACCGGGCAGATCCCCGATCTGAATCAGGCTGGGCAGCGGTTTGGGCTCAGGGACCAGGGTTCCGAATTCGGTTGTAGACGGACGGCCACGAGTGCGCGTTGGGCCTGTTTCGTATCGTGGCCCGAAGCACTGCTGAGCGGTGTCGGTGAGGGGAGTCCGGCCTGGCGGCTTGGTTGTAGCTCTAAGGGTGCGGCTGGCGCCAAGGGTAGTGACAGGCGCCCACGTCGCTCCCCCGAGCACGTGTTCTCGATTCATGGTTCGACTGTAAAAGGTCGTGTCCGGGCTTACCTGAAGGAGGCCTAAATTTGTGAACTTGTGGATAATCTGCTCGCCAGCCTGCGGGCTTGTGGACGAGCAGGGGGATTGTAGGCCGAAGCCGATAATCTTGCTGGTATGAGTCATATCCTTGTTTCCGTCGCCTGGCCCTACGCAAATGGGCCCCGTCACATCGGCCACGTCGCTGGGTTCGGCGTCCCTTCGGATGTCTATGCACGCTACGAACGCATGAAGGGCAATGATGTCCTTATGGTTTCGGGGACCGACGAGCACGGCACTCCCATCCTGGTGGAGGCTGACGCCGAAGGAGTAGGTCCCCAGGAGATCGCTGATCGTTATAATCGGGTCATCGTCAAGGACCTGTGCGATCTGGGACTCAGCTATGACCTCTTTACCAGGACCACAACCGGCAATCACGAGAAGGTGGTGCAGGAGCTCTTCCGGCAGTGCAGGGCCAACGGCTACATCTATGAGGGCCAACAGAAGGTGGCTATATCGCCCTCCACCGGTCGGACTCTCCCAGACCGCTATATTGAGGGGACTTGCCCCATCTGCGGTGCCGATGGCGCTCGCGGCGACCAATGTGACAACTGTGGCAACGAGCTGGATCCGGACGAGCTGATCAACCCTGTGTCCAAAATCAATGGGGAGACGCCTCGGTTTGAGGAGTCCAAGCACTTCTTCCTGGATCTTCCCGCCCTGGCCGAGGCCAACCTGGCCTGGTTGAAGACCCGCAAGGGCTGGCGCAGCAACGTGCTCAACTTCTCCCTGGGACTCTTCAAGGAGGTCAAGCCACGGGCCATCACCCGCGACATTGACTGGGGCATTCCAGTGCCGGTGGACGGGTGGGTCGACGACCCCAACAAGAAGCTCTACGTCTGGTTCGACGCCGTCATCGGCTACCTGTCGGCATCCATCGAATGGGCCCGCCGTCAGGGCGACCCCGAAGCATGGCGCAAGTGGTGGAATGACCCCAAGGCCCTGGGCTACTACTTCATGGGCAAGGACAACATCACCTTCCACTCACAGATCTGGCCCTCGGAGATTCTGGCCTACAACGGGCAGGGATCCAAGGGCGGACAGCCGGGATCCTACGGCGAGCTCAACCTGCCTGAGCAGGTGGTGGCCAGCGAATTCATGACCATGGAGGGCAAGAAGTTCAGCTCCTCCCGAGGCATCGTCATCTACGTCAAGGACATTCTGGCACGTTATCCGGTTGATGCAGTCCGCTACTACATTTCCATCGCCGGGCCGGAGACCTCGGATTCGGACTTTACCTGGGCAGAGTTCGTCCGGCACAACAACGAAGAGCTGGCTGCATCCTGGGGCAACCTGGTTAATCGCGTGGCCAACCTGCTCAACAAGGACTTCGGCAGCATCCCCGCCGTAGAGCAATCCTGGCTGACCGAGGAGGACCGCGCCCTGTTGGATCGCAGCCTGCAGGCCTTTGATACTGTGGGGTCCTTGATCGAGCACCATCGCCAGAAGGCTGCTCTGGTCGAGGCCATGGCCCTGGTGGGCGACATCAACAAGTACATCTCTGCTCAGGAACCTTGGAAAATTAAGGACGACCAAAATCGTCTGGCTGCCGTCCTGCATACCGCCGCCCAGGCCGTGCTGGACGCCAACACCATGCTGGCCCCCTTCCTGCCACATGCTTCTCAGCGGGTCTGGGAGGCCATGGGCGGCAAGGGCACCTTCTCGCCCCTGCCTCGTGTCGAGGAGGTTGACGATCTGGATCGGTCCGACTTTCACTATCCCATCATCACCGGCGACTACCGGTTGGGGGAGACTGTTCATCCCTGGGCGCGCGAGCCTCTCAGGGACGGCACGCCAATCGATCGGCCCACGCCCATCTTCCCCCGCATTCCCAAGGAAGCCGTGCAGGAGGAGCTGGACCGCTTCCAGGAGCAGCTGGATCGCCGCAAGGCCAAGGAGCGTGCCCGTTTCGAGGCCGAGCAAGCCAAACTGGAAGGCCAGGGCAAGTGACGGTCGACTCGCCCGAACGACGCATACTCAGACCACAGTTTATGATTCACAGAGAACTCTGAGGTTTTCGGGTACTTCCTCCAAGGTAGCGCTGGTTATATTAGTTCTGTCGGTTGAGGTACTGGCCGATGGGGGTCGTGCGGCCCCGATAACTGAACCCCTTCTTCTCTCTCTTCTCGCCCGGCGGTTCTTCGAACCGCCGGGTTCTTTCGTCATGGAAGACCCATAGGATGAGTAACCATGAAGGTTGCCCAATTCGCCTGTGTGCTCTTCGATCTGGATGGGGTGTTGGTGCCCACGACCATCCTGCACAAGGCCGCCTGGAAGGCGTTGTTCGATCAGGTCCTGCCCGCGAACGTCCCGGCCTATACGGAGCAGGACTACTACGCCTATGTGGATGGTCGGCCCCGCTATGACGGTGTCGATGCCCTGCTGCGCAGCAGAGGCATTGAGCTTGACTGGGGCAGCCCCGATGACGATCCGCAGCTGGACACCGTCTGCGGATACGGCAATCGCAAGAACATGACATTTGAGCGGATGCTGAAGCAGAAGGGCATTGATCCCTACCCGGACACGGTGGATCTGCTCAGGCACCTGCGTACTGACAAGAAGCGTCTGGCTGTGGTGTCCAGTTCGCGCAACACGGCTGAAGTCCTCCAAGCCGCTGGAATTGCCGGATACTTCGACACAGTGGTGGACGGCAACCTCAAGGACGAGATGGGCCTTCAGGGCAAGCCGGCCCCAGACACCTACGCCTATGCGGCCAAGGTGCTGGGTCTGCGCAACGAGGATGCTGTTGTGGTCGAGGATGCCCTCTCTGGTGTAGCCGCCGGTCACGCGGGTAGGTTCGGCCTGGTTGTGGGCGTGGACAGGGGTGCCGGTCGCGAGCAGCTGCTCAAGGCGGGTGCGGACCTGGTGGTGGACCAATTGATTGAGCTGATCGACGACGATGCCAGTGAGCGTGCGCTGGCGGAGGATCCGGATCTGGATGCGGAACGTTTCCCTGTGGAGGACTGGGGTCTGAGCGAGGTCGGACGGCCCGACGCGGTCAGTGCCACAGTCTTTTCGGTCACCAACGGATCCGTCGGTGTCAGGGGCGAAGGAGGCGGGGAACGCTGCCTGGGCAACGGCACCTTCCTAAGTGGCTTCCATGACACTTTCCGCATAGCCCACCCTGAAAGCGCCTACGGATATGCCCAGGTGGGTCAGCTGATCCAAGGAGTGCCCGATGCTTCGGACTTCACCCTCAAGGTGGAAGGGCTGCCTCTGGGCCGGCCGGAGAAGACCACTCAGCGTCTGGACTTCCGAACCGGAATCGCGACCACCACCAATCTGTACGATCTGGGCCACGGCATCCACCTGAAGACCGTGCTCACCCGTATGGTCTGCCTGTATGACCGCAGCCTGAGCGTTTGCACGCTGACCGTTGAATCGCCCGACCGGGATATGGCTGTTGTGGTCGAGGGTCCGGTCAACGCGGACAACCCCCGCCATGTCAACTCCAGTGATCCCCGCAAGTCGACCTTTGTGGACGGCTGCGGAATCCACGAGGTGTTGGACAATGCTGTTTATGGCGAGCTGAGCTCGGATTGCAGGGTCTTTCGTTGCAATAATTCACGGCTCAGCCTGGCCCTGGGTGTTCGGCAGTTCAGGGACGGCCGGCCTGTTGAAGGCTCCGGCTGGCGTATGGACGTGCCCAAGGGTGGTTCCACTCGTCTGGTCCGTTACGCGGTCTACCGCAGCCACCCTATCCTTCCGGCCGGCACCAGCGGCAATGGTCTGGTCGTGCAGACGCGGGGCGAGGGGACCAGGAATCTGGTCGAGGACTGCCGCGATAGATTGGAGGAGGTCAGCACTCTTTCTCTGGATGAGCTAGAGCAGCGTCAGCGGGAGTGGCTGGACCGGTTCTGGGAGCGTCAGGATATCCGCATCCAGGCCGACGATGGCGGTCGTACCCAGCAGATGGTGCGCTGGGAGCTCTTCCAGCTGGCCCAGTCCACGGCCCAGATCGAGAACGGCGTGGGTGCCAAGGGTCTGAGTGGGTCCGGCTACAGCGGCCACTACTTCTGGGACACCGAGATCTACATTCTTCCCTTCCTGATTTATTCAGCGCCTGCCCGGGCTAGGGCTGTCCTTCACTACCGCTACATGATGCTGCCTGCCGCCAGGCGCAGGGCCTGCACGCTCAACTTGAACGGCGCCCTCTTCCCCTGGAGGACCATTGACGGCGAGGAAGCCTCCGCCTACTTCCCCACGGGAACAGCCCAGTACCACATCGATGCCGACATCGCCTACGCGGTGGCCCAGTATGTGCAGGTCACCGGCGATGAAGACTTCCTGCAGGCTGAGGGTATAGACATCCTGGTGGAGACGGCCCGTCTTTGGATGAGCCTGGGGCGCTACAAGGAGGATGGCCGCTTCCACATCCACTGCGTGACCGGTCCGGACGAGTACACGGTCTTGGTTGACGACAACCTCTATACCAACCAGATGGCTCGGTTCAACCTCTTGGCTGCTTACAAGGCTTACCAGCACTTACGCGAGAAGCACCCCGACCTGATCGGCGCCATACGTGAAAGGCTGTACTTCGACGATGAGGAGGCCAGCAAATGGTCCAGTGCGGCTGAGGCCATGTTTGTCCCCTTTGATGATCAGGAGGGGGTCCATGCCCAGGATGCCCAGTTCATGCAACGCCCCCGCTGGCACTTCGACCGGTTCACGGCCAGGCCCCTGCTGCTGCACTACCATCCCTTGGTCATTTACCGGCACAAGGTGCTCAAGCAGACCGACGTGGTTATGGCTCTCTACCTGCTCAGCTCCTGGTTTACCCCGGAGCAGAAGCGGGCTGACTTCGACTACTACGATCCGCTGACCACCGGGGATTCGACTCTGTCGGCAGCCTCCCAGTCCATCCTCGCTGCCGAGGTGGGGCATGATCGGTTAGCCATGCAGTACTTCCGTCGCTCCTTGTTTACGGACGTGGACGATCTGCATGCCAACACGACCGACGGCATCCACCTAGCTGCCTGCGGAGGTGTCTGGTCCAGCCTGGTCTGCGGCTTCGGCGGCTTGCGGGACACCGGTGGAACCGGGCTGAGCATCGACCCCCGCCTACCTTCATCCTGGCGCTCGCTGACCTACCAGCTGGAGGTGCGGGGCACCAGGTTCCAGGTAGCCGTGACCCCAGACGGTGTCGATCTGAAGCGTTTGTCAGGACCTGAGCTGGACCTTCTGGTCCAGGGACATCCGCGCCACATATGACCTCCGGATTCTGGGCCTAGACACGCCCGGGAACCGGGGTTGCATCTGCTCGGGGCTCCAATAGAATAAGCAACGCTTGACGAATCCAGGGCGGACGCGCGCGGCCTTGCAGCGGCGAAGAACATAGCTGAGCGTCATCATCGGTCAGTCACACTCCCGGACGGTCACGGCAATGAGAAGAGACCAGATCAGAAAAGTTCAACAGGGAACGTGAGGGTGTCCTCCAATGTACGTCGATTCTGCAAAGAATCAGCACAGCAGCAACCTTCGATGGATCCTCCCCTACTGCAGGCCGGACGCCGGTAGAATCGCCGCCGCTCTCCTGCTCTTTGCGGCGGACAAGGTCCTGGTCATGCTTATGCCCATTTTGGCGGGCATGATCGTGGACCAGGTCATTGGCCAGGGGCATGAGGACAGGCTGCCCAAACTTTGTTTCGCCATGATAGCCGTCACCCTTGGGCGCAGTGTCTGCCGCTATGGCTACCAGATGTTCATGGAGCGATTCGGCCAGAACACCATCTATCGGCTGGTCAGCGACGAGTATGAGAAGCTCCACGACATGGACTTCACCTACTTCAACCACACCCGCAACGGCGACATCATGAGCCGGATGACCTCGGACACCGATGCCATCCGCCACTGCATCTCCTGGGTCTCCTACAACATCCTGGAGGCTATCTGCCTCTTCGTTGGATCGCTGGCCGTCATGTTTACCATCGAATGGCGGCTGGCCCTGGCCTTGCTGGCCGTAACACCATTCCTTTTCTACTTCACCTGGCAGCTCTCCAAGCACGCCCACCCGCTCTTCTATGCCATCCGCAACTCGCTGGCATCCCTCAATTCCATGGTCGAGGAGAACATCGAAGGTAACCGGGTGGTTAAGGCCTTCGTCCGCGAGCCCTATGAGACCGAGAAGTTCGATCAGCACAACGATGACTACATGCGGCGCAACATGGACTCCGCCCGCAACAGCCGCACCTATATGCCCTGGCTGGACGGCTGCTCCTACATGCTCCAGCTGATCACCTTGATTCTGGGCGGCTGGCTGGTCATCCGCCAGCAGATGACCCTGGGCGCCCTGGTCTCCTTCAACAGTTTCCTGTGGATGATCGACGGCCCGGTGCGCCAGTCCGGCTGGCTGATCAACGATGTAGAGCGATTCAATGCCTCCTGCGTCAAGATCCGTCGGCTGCTGACGGCCGAGCCCAGGATTGTTGAACGCAAGAACGCCCAGGCCGGCGTGGTCCAGGCGGCCACGGTCCGTGCCAAGGTCAACGGCGAGCAGACAGGTGACCCGGTCAGGATCCGCGGAGATATCCGCTTCGACCACGTCAGTTTCGCCTTCCCTGACGATCCGGAGACCCCCATCCTCAAGGACATAGACTTCCATGTGGCGGCCGGCACCCGGCTGGGCATACTGGGGGAGACCGGCTCGGGCAAGTCCACCCTGGTCAGCCTGGTGGCCCGCTTCTACGACCCCACCGTGGGCCATGTGCTCATCGACGGGATCGACGCTAGGCAGTGGCCCCTGGACCTGCTGCGGCGGCAGGTCAACATTGTGGCACAGGACACCTTCCTCTTTTCGGATACCATCGGCGACAACATCGCCTTCGGAGCTCACCGCGACGATGAGCAGTACGTCAGGACCATGGCCTCCATGGCCGGCGCTGACTCCTTCATCAATCGAATGCCCGAGGGCTATGACACCGTGGTGGGCGAGCGTGGCGTGGGCTTGTCAGGCGGCCAGAAGCAACGACTCAGCTTGGCACGGGCCCTGGCGGACGACCCGGCCATCCTGATCATGGACGACACCACATCGGCCGTCGACATGGAAACCGAGGCCACCATCCAGCGACATCTGCAGGAGATGGAGGGCACCAGGACCATGGTTACCATCGCCCACAGGATTTCCTCCATCAAGGATTCCGACCTGATCCTGGTCCTGGACCACGGCAGGATCGTAGAACGCGGGTCCCATGAGGATTTGGTCCACGCCCACGGCCGCTACTACCGGATCTACCGCAAGCAGTTAGGGCTGCAATCCGGGCAGTCGGCGGGATTCTGATACATCTGCAGGCATGGCAAGGTGAGACGATGAAGCAGCAAGAGCAACGTTCGGCGGGCACCGCGCGCAGGAACACCTTCCGCGAGGACGAGGACCTGGAGGAGCAGATTGACTTTGGGGACATCAAGCGTATAGGTGCCTATTTGAAGCCCTACCTACGCCAGGGGGTGATCATCCTGGCGGCGGTCCTGTTCATGAGCGTCATCGCCGTGGCCATTCCCTACATGACCAAGACCATGATCGACACGGTCATCCCCTCCAAGGATCCGGTCCGGCTCTTCGCCCTGGGTGCAGTCTTCCTGCTTGCCATCGTGGTCTACGAGCTCCTCCTGCGCTACCGGACCGTGGCCATCACACAGGTAGGGCAGCTCATGCTCAAGGACATGCGCCGGGACCTGTTCACCCACATCCAGACCCTGCCCTTCTCCTACTTCGACTCCCGGCCCCACGGCAAGATTCTGATCCGGGTGGTCAACTACGTCAACACCCTCTCGGATACCCTGAGCTCGGGTCTGATCAACGTGATCGCGGACATCTTCACCTTCCTGCTGACCCTGGTGGTCATGTTCGTCATCGACTGGAAGCTGACCCTCTGGTCCCTGGTTCTTATGCCCCTGCTGGTGCTCTATGTATTGGTCCTCCAGCGCTTCCAGCGACGGGCCTATCAGCGCCTGTCCAACAAACAGAGCAATCTGAACGCCTACATCCATGAGTCCATCGCGGGGGTCAAGACCACGCAGACCTTCGTCAGGGAGCGCGAGCAGTTTCGCACTTTCCAGGAGCAGCAGGGTCAGGTTCGCAGCGCCTGGATGCGGGCCGTGCACATCCAGTACCTGATGTGGCCAGGAGTGCAGAACATCTCCACCATCACCATCGCACTGATCTACTATCTGGGGATCACCGGCCTGGGCGGCGTGCAGGTGACCACGGGCATGCTGATCGCCTTCGTCGGCTATGCCAACAACTTCTGGAACCCCATCATCAACATCGGCAATTTCTACAACCAGCTGATCACCTGCTCGTCCTACCTGGAGCGCATCTTCGAGACCCTGGATGTCCACCCTGAGATCGAGGACCGCCCGGGGGCCATAGAGCTGCCTCCGGTCAAGGGCAGGGTGGACTTCAACGACGTGGTATTCAAGTACGAGCCCGGAGGCCGCAACATTCTCAACCTGGTGGACTTCCATGTGCCGGCAGGCAGCACGGTCGCCCTAGTCGGGCCCACGGGTGCCGGCAAGACCACCATCGTCAATCTTCTCTCGCGCTTCTACGACGTGACCGAGGGGAGCGTCTGCGTGGACGGGCATGACGTGCGCGACGTGACCCTGGCCTCCCTGCGTCGGCAGATGGGGGTCATGCTTCAGGACACCTTCATCTTCACCGGCAACGTGCGCGAGAATATCCGTTACGGCCGCCTGGATGCCACTGACCAGCAGATCGAGGAGGCCGCCAAGGCCGTCCATGCCCATGAGTTCATCATGGAGCTGCCCGACGGCTACGATACCAAAGTCGAGGAGCGCGGATCCACCCTCTCCGCAGGTCAGCGGCAGCTGATCGCCTTTGCCAGGGTTCTGCTGGCCGACCCCCGCATCCTGATCCTGGACGAGGCGACCAGCAGCATCGACACCCGCACCGAGGAGGCCCTCCAGGCCGGACTGGCCCACCTGCTCAAGGGGCGGACCTCCTTCGTCATCGCACACCGGCTGTCCACCATCGAAAATGCGGACCAGATCTTCTACATCGATCACGGGCAGATCGTGGAGCATGGCACCCACGAGGAGCTTCTGGCCAAGAGAGGCGCCTACTACCGGCTGCACGAGTCCCAGTACGCCATGATCCGCACAGCCAATGGCGACCAGACGCAATCGACACAGCCGGACCATGCCGATACGAACAAAGCTGAGGGTGATGCGGGACAAGGCAGCCAGGTTCAGGAGGATTCGGTTGCCTCTGCGCAATAGCAGACTGACCCATTCGTTATCGATATCTCGGCAGCATTGGCGACAAGTGCAAAACCAACAGGATCGGCTGCCAGGCCGTCGATGGGGCCGACCCTTACGGGTATCTGATAGTGCACTTCATTGAAGACCCGTCTGGGTATGCCGTGCCTCCATTTTGACCTGTCGTGAGGTGACGAGTCCATGAGCTGGGATTCACTGTACGGAGGCAGGAAGCTGCTGACCTCGCACTGGGCATCACTTGCCTGCGGGATTCCCCACATGGTGCGTTGCCCGCGCAACGGTCGGGTTTATGGCATGGTACCGATCTGTGGCTGTTCGACGACGATCAGTCGCGCAGGGTAATGGCTGGGAGCACTGGTACCGCTATGGCAGCAATTTGGTCCACTGACGATCTGATCTAGCGGTGGGGTGCGCCTCCCACTGTCATGATGATGGGCTGGGCCTACTGCACTTGGCCGGGTCTGGCTGCGCCGCTCTTGGCAGCCGTGTCGCCCGACTATTTCCGGATATGGTTGACAGGTATGGACCTACATGTGCTCGAACCCGCCAAGAAGCCGCTTAGCGGGTCAGGGTCCGCTTCAGAATCCGATACTCGCTCTCAGTAATGGGCATGATGGATCCGTGCCGCTTGGTCAGCCGGCCGAAGTTCATGTCCGTGACCAGGACCCAGTCCTGCTGCTCTCTGGAAGACAGATCAGCCGAACGGAAGGGCAGGTAGCCCCGGCCCTCGGCGAACTGGTCACAGATCAGGCCGAAAGGCATGGCCCGGCCGTCGGATCCTGTGGCGTCAGTATCGTTGTAGAGAAAGAGTTCGGGGCCCTCCAGATAACGCGAGGAGTAGCGTCCCTGGCCGAAGATGTCGGTCAGATTGGACAAGTAGGACCAGGCTTGGTCATCGTCAGTGCGCACCAACTCATGGGTGACCGCATAGGGGTTCCGGGTGCGTTCCAGGGTGATCTGGTCATCCTTGGAGGCCCGGTACCACCAGCCGTCGGGCGCCTTGAGCATGGTTGTGTCGATGATCCCGTTGCTGCGGTCGATCCACTTTACCGGGCGGGAGAAGGTGATCAGGTCAGCGCTGGTGGCGTAGTACATGTTGATGCCGTCGCCCAGCTCGTTGGCCAGGTCGGATGCGGCCGGATCCTCGGCGCTGTTGGCGGCAGCCGTGGCCCAGAAGACTATCCATTGCTTCCTGTCGGCATCCCAGCAGGCCTCCGGCGCCCAGGCCATGCCGGCCTTGGGAATGGCCGAGGCCACATCCACCAGGCGCGGTCTGCCCCAGTGGGCCAGGTCAGGCGAATCCCAGATGACCAGGCCGGTGGATCCGTCCACGGTGGCCCGGCCTTCCTGCCAGCCGCTCCTGTGGTAGACGGACAGGTCGGTGGCGATGATATGGAAGAGACCGTCAGGTCCTCGCACGACATAGGGGTCGCGCACGCCACCTTCGCCTTCGCTCCAGGTCAGCACCGGGTCTCCTTGGGCCCGCAGGTCATGCCAGTGCAGGCCATCGCGGCTGAGGGCGAAGTAGAGCTGCTCGTCCGTCTCGGCCTGTTCATGTCCGGTGAAGTGGACGAAGAGGTAGGCGTTGGTCGCCTCGAACGAGGGTTGCCAATCCGTAGACATGTTCCACCTTTCCTGCTTACGGCAAAGGTACCGTGGCGGCGGGCGCTTCTTTGCCCTTCCGTTCCGGCCGTTCCAGGGCCGTCATGGGCGATTCTAGCGGCCGGCGTTCCATTTGTCGGCACCGTCCGTCCGGGCGGGTCGCAGTTTGGGTCGCACTGGACCTTAGACTGTGGATCATGAGCAGACATCACCGTGACCGCAGCTGGGCTCCCGACCCCGAGCCGCTGCCCGAAGGCATTGGAGTTATCGACGATCACACCCACATGGCTTCTGTGGTCCCCTTTGCCCAGGAGATGGATCGGCAGGCCAGGGAGCGCGGGCAGGATCCGGTACCCGTCCGCTCGGTCGACCAGCAGCTGGAAAGGGCCCGGGCAGTAGGCGTGGTCGGTGCTATCGACGTGGGCTGTGAACTGCCCAATCTGCAGACGGCGGTGGACCTGGCCCTAGCCCATCCCGGGGTGGTCCACGCGGCCCTGGCCATCCATCCCAATGAAGCCGTCCTGCACGGCCACCGAGGGGTGCCGGGACCGGACGGACTGCCTCTGAAATATCAGCCCTGGCATGAAGTTTCTTTCGAGCAGGCGCTTGAAGAGGTTGCCCGCCTGGTTCACGCGTATCCCGACCAGGTGGTGGCCATCGGGGAGACGGGCATGGACCTCTTCCGAACTGGACAGGGAGCCGAAGAGATTCAACGGCAGGCCTTCCGCGATCACATCGCCCTGGCTAAGGAGCTGGATCTGCCCATGCAGATCCACGACCGCGACGCCCACCGGCAGGTCATTGAGACCCTGCTGGAGGATGGCGCTCCCGAGCGCACGATCTTCCACTCCTATTCGGGGGATGCGCAGATGGCTCAGGTTGTCGCCGAGCACGGCTGGTATCTAAGTTTCTCAGGGACGGTCTCCTACAAGGGCAACGAGGGAATCCGCCAGGCCCTGTCCGTGGTCGGCATGGACCACATCATGGTGGAGACCGATGCACCATACCTGAGTCCTATGCCCTACAGGGGACGCACTAACTCCCCCTACATGATTCCTTATACCCTCCGGGCCATGGCCGATGCCTTGGATTGCCCCCTGGCCCAGGTGGCCAAAGCGACGGCAGCCACCACGCGCCGGGTTTACGGCTTGTAAAGGAGGTCCGACGGATGGTGCCAGACCGGGATTAAACTAATGGTGTGTCGCGGTCTGAATCGCCCCTGCCGAGTGTGGGGGGAGAGTGCTACGGTTGTCGTCGCACGTGTGCGCGAACAGCAACATACGGCACCCGGAAGTAGATGAGTGAAGGCATTGGCCGATGGAGGGCTCTATGGCGGATGAGCGGCATGAGTTGGCGGCTCAGGATGATGGCAGGGGCGCTGACGAACCACCCCGGTTATCCGGCGAAAAAGCGGCGAAGCCGACGACGGCCTCTCGTAAGGGTCGGTTGGCCAAAGAATCGATACTTCCCCCGGAGAGCTTTACCAAGGCCCCAAAGATCTCGGCCAAATCCCGCACGCGCGAGGAGGAGAACGAGCTCAAGCGGGTCCGGCGCGAGGCCCAGCGGGCGGCCCAGCGTCGCCGCACCCCGCCAAAGGGTCCTCTGGGCCGCTGGTGGCGACGGGTACAAGCCTCGCCAGACAGGATCAGTCTGGGCATGTGCATCGTGGCCCTGGGCGTGGTCTACGGCGACATCGGCACCTCGCCCTTGTACACCATGCAGGCCTTCGTGGCCGGGCAAGGCGGTATGGCCCGTGTGGACAGGGCGGCTGTGCTGGGCATGCTCTCCCTGGTCTTCTGGTCCATCACGCTGATTACCACGGTCAAATACGTCCTGGTGGCCATGCGCATCGACAACAAGGGCGAGGGTGGCATCTTCGCCCTGTACACTCTGGTCCGGCACTACGGCAAATGGCTGGCCATCCCTGCCATGGTCGGCGGCGCAGCTTTCCTGGCTGACTCGGTGCTGACCCCGGCGGTCTCCATATCCTCGGCAGTCGAAGGCCTCAAGACCATCCCCGTCCTGACTCCGATTTTCCGTGAAAACGGAAACCTGACCATGGTCATCACCTTCGTGATCATCCTGATCCTGTTTGCGGTCCAGTCGCGTGGAACCGAGCGGATCGGCAAGGTCTTCGGCAGCGTGGTCATGGTCTGGTTCGCCTTCCTGGCCCTGATCGGCATCTACTGCATCGGCAACGACTGGTCCATCTTCGAGGCCCTGAATCCGGTCTACGGGATCCGCTTCCTCTTTAGCCCGCAGAATCCGGTGGGTCTGACCATCATGGGCACGGTCTTCCTGTCGACCACGGGAGCCGAGGCTCTTTATTCTGATATGGGCCACGTGGGTCGCGGCAACATCTATGCCACCTGGCCCTTCATCAACGTCGCTCTGGTCTTCAATTACTTCGGCCAGGGGGCCTGGATCCTGCGCAACAGCGACAATAAGGCCCTGCAAGGTGTGGACGGGCTCAACCCCTTCTTCCAGATGATGCCCACCACCGTGCGTTACGTGGCGGTCCTCCTGTCCGTGACGGCCGGCGTCATCGCCTCGCAGGCCCTCATCACGGGCGCCTTCACTATGGTCTCGGAGGCCACCGGTCTCAACTGGATGCCCCACCTGCAGGTGCGCTACCCGGCGCGTACCCGCGGCCAGCTTTACATCCCCACTATCAACTGGGTCCTGTGCGCGGCCACCCTGACTGTGCTGGCCATCTTCAAGGATTCCGAGCACATCTCGGCCGCCTACGGATTGGCTCTGACGGTGACCATGATCACCACAACCGTCCTGCTGGCCGACTACATCTGGCACGACGGCAAGAGGGCGCTCTCCCTACTCTTCGCCCTGGTCTTCCTGGCCATCCAGATCCTCTTCTTCATGGCCTCCATGGCCAAGTTCATGCACGGTGGCTGGTTCACCATGCTGCTGACCGCGGCCATCCTCTACATCATGTACACCTGGGACGTGGGCACCAAGGTGGAGCGCTCGCAGCGGCGGCATATGACGGCCAAGGAGTGCCTGCCCGCCCTGGAGATGCTCCACAACGACTTCCGCGTCCCCTACTATGCAGACAACCTGGTCTATCTGACCTCGGACGCGGAGATGCGGCGGCTGGACACCGACATCTTCTTCTCCATCTTCGCCAACCGACCCAAGCGGGCCCGGGCCTGGTGGGCGGTCTCGGTCCAGACCACGGACGCCCCCTACACCCGCAAGTACTCAGTGGAGAACTTCGGCACCAATTACCTCTTCCGCGTGCGCATGAGGCTGGGCTTCAAGGTGGACCAGAATGTGGCCACCTACCTGCACCAGATCATGCACGAGCTGATCGACAGCGGCGAACTGCCCAAGCAGCCCTCCATCTACCCCAAGGTGGACGAGGATCCGCAGATCGGCACAGTCACCTACGTACTGGTCCACAAGGCCCTGATGCCTGAGTCCAAGATAGATTCCCGGGGTGCCTTCTCGCTGAAGGTCAAGTACGCCATCCGTAAGGTGGCGGGCTCGCCGATCAAGTGGTTCGGCCTGGCTCCCTACAACCCCATCGTGGAAGTGCAGCCCCTGTTCGTCTCCACCCGGGCGGTTCCCAAGCTGACGCGCGTGGTCCTGCCCTCCCGCAAGATCAAGGGCGGCAAGCGCCACAAGGGCTGAGTGAGTGGAATCTCACCCTATGGAGCTTGGCCCAAATCGGGTCCGGGCCATAGAATTGACGGCATGGAACCTGGTGCCCGGCCTTTCCGGGCTACCGTCGAAAGGTGATGTGATGACACAAGCTGAAGCCAATATCGGAGTCGTGGGTCTGGCCGCCATGGGTGCCAGCCTGTCCAGGAACCTGGCACGGCACGGCAATACCGTAGCGGTCTACAACCGCCACTATTCGCGTACCGAGACCCTGATCCGCGATCATGGCCAGGAAGGCCGCTTCGTCCCGGCCAAGACCCTGCAGGAGTTCGTGGCCTCGCTGACCAAGCCCCGTACGGCCATCATTATGGTCAAGGCCGGGGACCCCACCGACCAGATGATCAATGACCTGGCCGACCTGATGGAGCCGGGAGACATCATCGTCGATGCCGGCAATGCCTACTTCAAAGACACCATCCGCCGGGAGAAGGCCATCCGGGCCCGTGGGCTGCACTTCGTAGGCTGCGGCGTCTCCGGCGGCGAGCAGGGCGCCCTCTTGGGGCCCTCCATGATGCCTGGCGGGACCGATGAGTCCTGGAAGACCCTGGGACCCATTCTGGAGTCCATTGCCGCCAAGGTCGATGGCGAACCCTGCGTCACCCACATCGGCACTGACGGCGCGGGCCACTTCGTCAAGATGGTCCACAATGGCATCGAATACGCCGATATGCAGGTGATCGCCGAGTCCTATGACCTGATGCGTCGCGGTCTGGGCATGGAACCCGAGGCTATCGCCCAGGTCTTCGAGGAGTGGAACCAGGGGGATCTTAACTCCTACCTGGTGCAGATCACTGCCGAGGTGCTCCATCACACCGACGCCACGACTGGCAAGCCCTTCATCGACATCGTCACCGACCAGGCCGGCATGAAGGGTACCGGCACCTGGACCGTGCAGACCGCGCTGGATCTTGCCGTGCCCGTGACCGGCATCGGCGAGGCGGTCTTCGCTCGCGGACTTTCTTCTTCGCCCGAGCTGCGCAGCCAGGCTGCCCAGGAGGGCCTGAAGGGTCCGCAGCCCAAGGCTGTCATGGCTGATCTGGCCGCCGACCCCGAGGCCCGCAAGTCCTTCATCGAGGACATTCGCCAGGCCCTCTATGCTTCCAAGATCGTGGCCTACGCCCAGGGATTCAACGAGATGCAGGAGGGAGCCCGTGTCTATGGCTGGAAGCTGGACATGGGTGCCATCGCCCGCATCTGGCGCGGCGGTTGCATCATCCGGGCCAAGTTCCTGAACCGGATCTCCGATGCTTACGCCTCTGGCCGTGAGCCGGGCTCCCTGCTCTTCGATCCCTTCTTCAAGCAAGCGGTCGAGCAGGCCCAGGACTCCTGGCGGCGTGTCGTGGCCCGCGCCACCCAGGCCGGTATCCCCATCCCCGTCTTCGCCAGCTCTCTGTCCTACTACGACGGACTGCGTTCCGATAGGCTCCCCGCCGCACTGATCCAGGGCCAGCGTGACCTCTTCGGCGCCCACACCTATGGGCGCGTAGATCAGCCAGGCGCTTTCCACACCCTCTGGGCCGAGGACAAGTCCGAGATCAAGCAGGACTGAGCTTCTCGCCGGAACCGCAAGGGTCCGCACAGTCGCTAGGACGGCAGCGCGGACCCTTTAGTCTTCCTGTCAGCGGATCTTGGCTGTGGATTCCCGGACCACCAGCCGGCATGCGGCAGTCGTCCGAGTGGGAGGACGATCATCGTCCTCGCCCTGCAGACGGGCCAGGAGGGCATCCACCGCCTTGCGGGCCAGGTCCTCCTTGTCGGTGCTGATGGTGGTCAGCGAAGGGATATAGGACTCTCCCTCCTGGATGCCGTCGAATCCCACAACGGCTAAGTCCCGGGGAACCTCCACGCCGCATTCGTGCAGTCCTCGGATCAGGCCCAGGGCCAGGGAGTCGGTCATGCAGAAGATGCCGTCGAAGGGCAGGCCGGACGTGTCCGCCAGATGATGGCCCAGGTCGCGGGCCATTTCCCCGTCCCAGCGGTCCAAGGGCAGGAAGTCTTTAGGCCGGGCCGCGATTCCGGCGGCTGTCAGGGCCTTGAGGCAGCCGGCCACCCTGCGGCCGCGGACCGAGTGCCGTTGGACCGGATCGGTGCTGGCCGTCATGTCGGCACCCACCACGCCTATTCGTCGGCATCCGCAATCCAGCAGATGCTGCACAGCCATGGCAGCTCCCTCGAATCCGGCCGTCATGACCGAGTCGAAGACCGGCTCGGCTGAGGGGTCGTCCAGCAGGACCAAAGGCTTGCCGTCGGCCAGCTCCTCCATCTCCTCATTGGTGATGCTGCCTGGACTGAAGATGGTGCCGTCGCAGAGCTGGCTGGTCACATGCCGGAGGATGGAGACCTCGTCCTGTTTGGAGTTGGAGGTCTGCTGGATGATGGCCTGCATGCCGTGGGCGTTGATCTGCCGGGAGATGGCCGCGCTCATCTGCGCGGGGTAGGGTTTGTCCAGCTCGAAGATGGCCACGCCGATGATGCCGCTCTTGCCTGAGCGCAGGCTTCTGGCCGACAGGTTGGCCGAGTAGCGGAGCTTACGTGCGGCAAGCAGGACCCTGCGCCTGGTGTCATCCGCTATGCGTGTATCGCCTCGAAGGGCATAGGAGGCAGTGGCCCGAGAGACCTGCGCCTCCTTGGCCACGTCGCTCATCGTCACCATCTCGCACCTTTCCCGGGGTTCAGCCATTATCTTAGGCATGTGGGTGGCCTTATCAATATATAATTGACACGATTCAATCGACGTGCTATACCATATCTTGACAGTAGTTGAATCGTGTCAATTCCCGGGTCTCGACGTTGAACAGCCCGGACGGATGTTCAGAGGATTGATTGCAAGGAGGAGTCATGAAGCTGAAGCGAGCATGGAAGGGCATAGCTGCGGCGCTGGGGGTCGGCATGTTGGTGTCGGCCATGGGTGCCTGCGGGGCTGGTGGCGCTGACGGGTCCAAGACCACGCTGACCTTCCTGTCATGGAACAACGAACAGGTGATGAGGCCGTACATCGACCAATTCGAGCAACAGAACCCAGGGATCAAGGTGGACTTCAGCTACTCGCCGCCGACCCCCGAGTACATCCAGACCCTGCAGACCCGGCTGGTCGGCAATCAGGCCCCAGATGTGTTCATCATCACCTCCGAGAACAAGGCTGACCTGATTAAGAACGGCTACGTGCGCGACCTGACCAACGAGCCATTCATGCGCAACATCTCTCAGGCCAACAAGGACTTCGTCAGCCATCAGGGCAAGGTCTACGGCATGTCCGTGTCCTCCTGGGCCTCCGGCATTGTCTACAACAAGGACCTACTGGCCAAGGCGGGCGCCAAGGAGGTTCCGGAGACCTGGGACGGGTTCCTGCAGCTGTGCAAGAGGCTCAAGGCCGCCGGGGTCACGCCCTTCCTGGAGACCATCGCCGATGGCCCCAGCAGGATTCCCGATGCCTTCATGGGCTCGCAGTTCGACAGAGACAAGGTCGATGTGACCGGTCTGATCGACCGCCGCCCCCAAAAGCCGGGCAGTGACCAACGCGAGGCGGCTGCGGCCTGGATGAAGCTCTATGACCAGGGCCTGGTCACCCGGGACACGGTCGGCATCAGCGGCGACGACATGAAGACCCAGTTCATCAATGGCCAGGTGGCCATGATCTGCACCGGCCCCTGGGACCTGCCATCCATCGGCCAGGCCGGGCTCAAGTATGGCATGGCCCCCATGCCGCTCATGGAGAAGGGCATGGTCAACTACGCCCAGGGATCGCCATCGCCCGCCTACGCCATCTACTCCCATCTCAAGGGCGACAAGCTCAAGGCCGCCCGGAAGTTCCTGACCTTCATGGACAGCCACTGGGCCCTGCAGCGTTCGGCCGACAACGGGGATGCCATCACCGTCCAGGGGTTCAAGGCCAAGGTCAAGCCCGAGTACGAGCAGGTCTATCGGGCCAACGTGCAGCCAGGCCACTACTTCCTGCTCATGAACTTCTATGCCAAGCCTGATGTGCTGACCACCGTCCGCCAGTCCGAGACCCAGCAGCTGGTCCAGGGGTCCATCAATCTGGATCAGTGGGCCAAGGCCATCGACGACAAGATGGCCTCGGTCAAGTAGGAAGGGCTGGAATATGGCTTCCCAATCTGCGGCAGAGCGTGCCAACGCCCATCGAAGGCGCATGGTCGGCCTGCGGCAGGATCTGACCTCCTTCTGGTTCCTCCTGCCTATCCTGGCCGTCTTCGTCATCCTCTTCGCGGTGCCACTGGTGCAGACCATCATCTACTCGGTGACCGACTTCAACGGCTACAGCCTGAACATGCATTATGTGGGCTGGAAGAACTACCACAGCGTGTTCACTGATTCCTCGACCATGCAGGGCCTGGTGTTCACCATCCTGTACGCCGTGGCCCAAACGGTTCTGGTGACCATTTTCGCCATCCCCCTGGCAGTCACCCTGAACCGGAAGTTCTGGGGCCGCAACTTCGCCCGCTCCCTGTTCTTCTTCTTCAGCGTACCTTCGCTAGCCATCATGGGCATGGTCTGGAAGTACATCTTCTCGCCCATGAAGTCAGGCGTCTTCAACACCATCCTGGGCGTCTTCGGCCTGGGACCTGTGCCTTGGCTGTCCAACTCGACCCTGGCCCGGTGCTGTGTCATCTTCATCGCAGTCTGGGCGCAGATCGGCTGGCACGCCACCCTCTACCTGGCCTTCCTGCAGTCCATTCCCGGAGACCTCTATGAGCAGGCCACGGTGGACGGGGCCACCAGCCGCCAGCAGTTCGTCCACATCACCCTGCCCCAGCTGATTCCAGGCATCGTCACCTCCAGCTTCCTGCTCATGTCAGGAGGCCTAAAGGTCTACGACCTGCCCTACACCATGACCAAGGGCGGCCCAGGATACTCCACCTATACGGTGACCCAGTCCATCATTCAGCAGGGCATCGGCCAGTCCCAGTATGGGCTGGGCTCGGCCCTGGCGGTCCTGTTCACCGTGGCCACGGCTCTGGTGGTCTTCGCTCAGATGGGCGCCGCCAGCCTGATTTCCAGGAGGTTCCAATGAGCAGCAGCAAGAGCTCGACCTTGACCCTGAGTCAGCGGGAACGGCGGCGTTCGGTGGTCAGAAGCGTGGTGGTGCTGATCATCGCCCTGATCTGCGCTGTGCCCCTCTGGTATATCCTGATCAACACCTTCAAGACCGTCCCGGACATGGCCACCAATCCGCTGGGCCTGCCCAAGCAGTGGACGCTGCGCAACTACACCCGGGCCTTCGCTACGGTGCCCATCGTCCGCAGCCTGGTCAACACCCTGATCGTCACCTTCTTCGGCGTCCTCTTCCAGGTGTTGATCGGAGCCTTGGCTGCTTACGGAATGATCCTGCGCAAATCGATCTTCACCTCGGTGATCGGGGTGATCCTCATGATCGCCTTCGTGATTCCCACCCAGTCCACCCTGATTCCCCTCTACCGGATGGAGTCCAGAGTGGGGCTTGTCAACACGCTTCTGGGCCTGATCATCATGTATCTGGGCGGGGCGGTCTTCTGCTACTTCCTGATCGTGGGCTACATGCAGTCCCTACCCTTCGAGGTCATCGAGGCCGCCAGGATTGACGGTGCCGGCCCCCTAAGGATCTTCTGGAGCATCGTGCTGCCCCTGATCAGGCCCATCCTGACCACGGTGGTGGTCTTCCAGACCATGTCGACCTGGAACGACTTCATGACGGCCAACGTCTTCATCAGCAGCTCCAACCTGCGCACGATCGTTCTGCAGGTTTACAACGCAGTCGGCCAGTTCACCACCGATTGGCCCAGCTTCATGACCATTACGGTCCTGGCCCTGATTCCGGTATTCGTCTTCTTCATCTTCTGTCAGAAGTGGATCGTCTCCGGACTGGTTGCAGGAGCGGTCAAGGGGTAAGGCGGCCAGTTGGAAGGTCGTAGTCAATGGCGGCGGTCGGAGGTTCCGGCCGCCGCACTCATGAAGGATCGGAGTCACAGTCCATGGAGGAATTTGCAAGCGCACATCAAGGGTCGACGGGAATGGGATTGGCCAGCAGCCCCTTGCATCGCTACTGCGCGGACCCGGATCTGGTCATGATCGGGGACTGCTGGTACCTGTATTGCACCGAGGACGGGCTACCTGATTGGTCCTCGCACGCTTTCTACGTCTATGAATCTAGGGACCTGTGCCACTGGACCCGCAGAAAAATCCTGGACCTGGACCAGGTCCCCTGGTGGCATGGGGGACAGGGTGCCTGGGCTCCCTGCCTGCTGGTGCGCCGGGGACGCTGCATCCTGTATTTTGTGGCCGACGGACAAATCGGCCAAGCTGTCGCTCCCGGTCCAACCGGCCCCTTCCGGGCGGCCCAGGAGCCATTCATCGCCCGAGGGGACTATGACTGCCTGCCCATCGATCCCTCGGTCTTTGTGAATGACGACGATGTGCCCTATCTGCTCTGGGGCAATGGCCGTGCCTACATAGGGCGGCTGAGCCCGGACGGCCTGCGTCTGGAAGAGGGTTCGGTGTGCTCCGCTGTGCCCGACAACTTCCGCGAAGCCATCACTGTTTGCCGACGGGGAGACATCTACTATGCCTCCTGGTCGGAGAACGACACCAGGGACCCGAGCTACCGGATCCGCTGGTCCAGCGCGCCATCGCTGGACGGGCCCTGGACCGCGCCCCAGATCCTGATCAAGGCTGATTACGCCAAAGGGATCCTGGCCACGGGGCACCACTGCATCACACGTGTGCCGGGCCGGGACGACTGGATCGTGGCCTATCACAGGTTCGCCAGGGACGGCCGGGGCGACGGCTGCCATCGCGAAATCGTCTTCGCTCCCTTGGAGTTCGCTGATGACAGCGCCATGGTCCAGGTCCGTCCGCAGGTGGGATCCTACTGGTACCCGGCCCGGGACCCGGTTACTCCCTGACGATGGGGTGGCCGCCGAAGGCGCTGCGCAGGGCGGAGACCACCTTCATGGTCATGGGGTCCTCGATCTTGGAGGACTGGCGGGCGTAGAGGGCCGAGGTGATGGCCGGTGTGGGCACCCCCAGCTCCAGGGCGTCTGCGATCATCCACTTGGTCTCGCCGGTCTCATCAGCCTTGCCTGCGATTCCGCTCAGGTGCGGATCTTCCTTCAGGGCTTGGGCCAGTAGGTCCAGCAGCCAGGATTGGATGACCGAACCCTTGCGCCAGGACTCCACCACTTCGCCCGGCTCCTTGATCAGGTCGGAGGCCTCCAGAACTGCGTACCCCTCGGCCAGGGCCTGCATCATCCCGTACTCGATGCCATTGTGGACCATCTTGGCATAGTGGCCCGCGCCCGTTCCCCCGGCATGGACCAGACCAAAGTCGCCCTCAGGCTTCAGGGTGTCCAGAATGGGCTGGATTCGGGCCACATCCTGGTCCGATCCGCCGACCATCAGGGCATAGCCTTTCTCCTTGCCCCAGATGCCGTTGGAGGTGCCCACATCCACCAGGCCTATGCCCCTGGCAGCCAGGGCTTGAGCGTGCTCTTGGTCCTGGGTGAAGCGGGTGTTGCCCCCGTCCACAACCAGGTCGCCGCGCTCCATCAGCTCGCCCAGCTGATCGAGTGTGGACTCGATGGGCTTGCCGGCCGGGACCATGACCCAAATCACTCGTGGTGCCTCGAGGGCCTGGACCAGGGCTTGCAGGCTGTCCACATCCCTGCCCGAGTCCGGCGCGATGTCGTAGCCGACTACTTGGTGGCCACCGGTGCGCAGGCGGTCCGCCATGTTCTTGCCCATGCGTCCCAGGCCAATCATGCCGATCTTCATAATGTCAGTTCCTCTCCCTTAACTGCAACAGTGTGAAGCTGACCGCGATGGTTGGTTATCGGCCGCGGTCGAGCCGATTTGTCGATGCTATTGGCGGGATGCCTGCCGGGCGCGCTCGGCCTGAACCTGGGCGGTGTGTGCCTTGACGTCGCACTGCAGGCCCAGGGTGTCGATGACCTCTTCTGCCTCGATTTCAGGAGACATGTGCATACCCACGTCGATGGTCAGATGGACCTCGTCCGGCCCTAGGGGCTCCAAGGTGTCGAACTGGGAGCGCAGCATCTGTGGCTTCATGAAGTGGCCCTTCCGCTTGGAGAGCCGTTCCATGATGGAGTCGTAGTCCCCGCTGAGATGGATGAAGACCACCCCAGGCATTCGAAGCCGGTCACGATAGACCCGCTTCAGGGCGGAGCAGGTGACGGTTCCTGGCACTCCTCGCCGCATGTGGTCCTCGATCCAATCATGGATGCTGTCCAGCCAAGGCCATCGGTCCTGGTCGTTCAGGGGAATGCCGCGGGCCATCTTGTCGATGTTGGCCTGAGGGTGGAAGTCGTCGGCCTCGGCCATGTCCCAACCCAGCTTGTTGCCGAGGTGTTCGTTCATGGTTGTCTTGCCGCAGCCGGAGACTCCCATGATGACCAGGATGGGTGTGCGGCCGTGGAAATAGTCCGGTGGAACCGTGTTGTCCACTGCCGTGGGAACCCTGGGCTCCGGGTGACTTTCTGCACTCAGCGCGTCTGAATTTTTCAATGATGTGTCGACCATGTGTAACCTTTCTGAAAAGTAATCTGACAATGACGTTCAGGCGGTGATGGGTTCAAAGAGGCTGACGATCATGACCGGAACCATTACCGACAGCAGGCATTTCAGAACCGATCAGGTCTTCATGGTCTCTCCAACACTCAGGCCGAAGTGCTTCTTGATCAGCAGGAAGCCCGCGTCGTTGAGATGAGAGAGGAAGATTGAGCCGACGATGATGACAATGACCAAAAGTGTGGTGGCCATGGAACCTGCATGCATCATGGTCATGGCATTATTAAGGATGCCGACCACCAAGGCGGCATCCAGCAGGGAGACAAAGGGATGAAGTTTGACGACAGTGACCAGGAAGATGAGCGCCGCCAGGCTGATCACCAGACTGATGTCCAACTGGGTGGTGTTCAGGGATACAGCCTGACTCGTCGCCAGGGTTAGGTACCCGTCTGCTGGCTTCTGCGACGCTAAAAGCATGGCTGTCTCTTCTCTGAGGGTGTGAACCGTTCGGCCCAACAGCTTCTCGGCTCATATTTTTGCATTACGTAATATCAGCAATACGATATTAAGTATGCCTTAACGAAACATATCTTACACGACCTTAGGACGGATTGGAAGCCTGGATGCTAAGAGCAGGATCGAGCCTCGATTTTGCTTGTAAATCCCCTTGGTCTGCTTGCGAATGAACCGGTTGCTAGAGTGGACTTTGTGGAAAGCGCAAGGATACCTGATGACGAAAAGGCTGCAGAAGGAACCCTGCATGACCGGCTGCTGGACCTGTGGGGCGCGGCCATCGTAGGCGGTGCCATCGCTCCGGGCGACCGACTGCCAATCCCTGACCTGGATAGCCAGAGGCCTTCGCGCACGGTCACCCGCGAGGTCACCAGGGTTCTTGAGGCCATGGGTCTGGTCACTGTAAAACGCAAGGTCGGTGCCACGGTCAACCCATACCAGCTTTGGAACATCTTTGATCCCCAGGTGATCGAGTGGAGACTGCGCGGACCTGACCGGGGACGGACCCTGCATGAGCTGTCTGAGCTCAGGGCATGCGTGGAGCCCATGGCTGCCCAGCTGGCGGCCGGCCACGCTGATCAGGATCAGTGGGCGAAGCTGACGAGGGCCGCTATTGATATGGTGGCCAACGCTGACCGGGCCGACGGGCCGGACTATCTTCGGGCTGACGAAACCTTCCATCGAACCCTGCTTGAGGCATCGGGCAACACCATGTTCGCGGCGCTGGGCGATGTGATTGCCTCAGTGCTGTCTGGGCGGACCCGGCATGAGCTTATGCCCAGGAAGGCCGATGAGAAGGCTCTGCGGCTACATGGCGACGTAGCTGCCCTGATACGTCGGGGCGATGCAGATGGAGCACGGCACGCCATGGATTGGATCGTCGACGAATCCGATCGGGCTGTCGAGCAAATGACCAGAAAGGACTCCGAAAACTCCAACTCCGCTCCTGCTGCGGATAAGGAATCTTCGGAGTCCTGAGATATGTAGAGGCTCTTGGTACAGAAAGCTCAGTTCAGTTTCGAGGCAGCGTCTGAATCCAAGAGCCAGAGGGTCTCCAGGGTGCCCCTGGCATAAGAGGAGGGGACATGGGGATCGTCTGTGGTTCCCAGGGCAGCAGCCACGGCCGAGGCCTTTTCGGCAGTTGAGGTGAAGAGCCATACCTTGGGGGTCCGGCGGATGAATGGCGTGGTCATGGTGACCCGGAGCGGGGGTAGCTTGGGGGAGTTGCTGACGCCCGTCACCAGCAGATCGTCGTCCTGCAGCCTGACCTCGGGGCGGTCGGGGAAGAGGGAGGCATAGTGGCCGTCGGGGCCCACGCCAAAGACGGCCAGATCCATCCGGCCCTCAAGGCCTAGTTGGTCGATGATCTCCTGCTGATAGGTGGCTGCCGCCTGGGCCAGGACCCGTTCGTTCTCCTCCTGGTCGGCGGCTTCTACCTGAGCTGGGCTGCGGGTGTCCACGGGCATGGAATGCACGTTGGCCTGCGGCAGCAGCCCTTGGTCGATCAGCGAGCCATACCAGGCCCGCCGTGCCTGTTCGTCGTTGCGGTCCGGATCTTCCAGGCCCACGAACCGCTCATCGCTCCACCAGAGATGGACTCGGCTCCAGTCCACACTTTGGCTCAAGGGATCAGCGCCCATCAGGGCATAGACATCCGCCGCGTCCCGTCCGCCGGTCAGCGCCAGGTCGGCCCGGTCCTGACGGGCCAGGAGGTCTCCCAGTTCCAGCAGGATGCGGGCTGCGGTGGCCTGATTGAGCAGCTTGGTTGTGGCATAAGTCACGGTACGACGATCGGTCATCTGATCCTCCTTGCATGCAGGTGATGCTGGCCTCAGCCTACACCCGGACGTTTGCATATGAATTGAGTTGCTGCCTGGGTTTACTGGTGGTCAACCATTTCCCAGCCGGTGTGGATGACCTCCTGATAGACCTCGTCAGGGTCCAACCGACCCAGCTCCTCGCTCATGCAGTCCACAGCGGTGCGTAGGGGCATGGAGATGGTCTGTGAGGCCTGACCGGGCTGGTTGATTCGGGCCTGGTCGTCATTGTGACGCTCCATGCTCATGATCCCGTCCGGGCGCTCGAAGTAGACGCCGGTGACGGCCTGGGCCTGTGGATCACGCTCGACAGTGACCGGCACCTTAAGTTTCAGTGCCAGCCAGGAGGCCAAGAGTTCCAACGGCAGGTAGTGGGCCTGGCCGGTCACCCTGACCGAGCGGATGGGCAGGTGGGGCGGCTGCTGCACCATGGAGGTCAGCTGTGCCCGCCAGATGGTGATCCTGGTCCAGGACAGGTCCACGTCCTGAGCGCGCGAATGGGCTAGCAACTGGGCGAAGGCAGCCTGGCGATCGTCGGCTTCCATGGCATCAGTGATTCTGCTGGCGGCCATGGTCCCGATGGAATCCTGCGAGGGATCCAGGGGTGGATTGGTTGGCCACCAAACCACCAGAGGGGCATCCGGCACCAGGAGTGGGATGACCAGAGCATCTGAATGGTTCAGCAGAGCCCCCACTGGTCGCAGGACCACTACCTCGCCGGCACCGGCATCCGAGCCGAAGCGGATCTCGGCATCCAGTGTGCGGTCGCCGTCATGGTCGGTGTTCTTGTAGGAGACGCAGTCTTCAGAGGACTGTGCTGCAGCGAACTTCTGATCCGCTTCCTGCTCGGCCTGATGGTCTTCGGCGTCGGTCACCATGGCGATAACCCGGCAGGGGTGTTCACGGCTTGCGGCGTTTACGGTTTCCAGGGCCGTCTCCAGATGGGCCTGCTCGGTGACGATGACCAAGGTCAGCACCCGTCCCTGGGCGGCCTCCCCCCGTTCCACGTGGAGCTCGTCAATCTCCCGGGCGATGGCGGAGGTGGTGGTGTTGTTCAGTCTGACGATCATGGCATCCTCCAGTGGTATCCGTCGCGGGCCAGCATCAGATCAGCCTCCCGCGGACCCCAGGTGCCGGCGCGGTAGGGCTGGGGCTGGCCCTGTCCTGCCCAGAACTCCTCGATGGGGTCCAGGATTTTCCAGGAGAGATTGACCTCTTCGGTGGTGGGGAAGAGGGGCGGATCTCCCAGGAGCACGTCCAGGATCAGCCGCTCGTAGGCCTCGGGAGAGGCCTCGGTGAAGGAACGCCCGTAGGAGAAGTCCATGTTGACGTCACGCACCTCCATGGCCGATCCGGGGGTCTTGGCCCCGAAGCGCAGGGTCACACCCTCGTCGGGCTGTACGCGGATGACCACCGCGTTGGCGCCCAGTTCCCGGGTGGCCGTGGCCTCGAAGGGCAGGTGGGGGGCACGCTTGAAGACGATGGCGATCTCGCTGACCCGCTTGCCCAGGCGCTTGCCCGTGCGCAGGTAGAAGGGGACGCCGGCCCAGCGGCGGGTGTCCACATCCAGCCTGATGGCCGCATAGGTCTCGGTGGTGGAGGAGGGGTCGATCCCGTCTTCATCCAGGTAACCGACCACATGCTGGGAGCCCTGCCAGCCTGCCGTGTACTGGCCTCGGGCGGTGTGGGCCGCCAGATCCTTGGGAAGGTGTACAGCTGAGAGGATCTTGGTCTTTTCAGCCGTCAGATCTGAAGCCGAGAAGGAGACCGGCTCCTCCATGGCCGTCAGGGCCATCAGCTGCAGGAGGTGGTTCTGGATGACATCCCGGGCTGCTCCGATTCCGTCGTAGTAGCCGGCCCTGCCGCCGATGCCCATGTCCTCGGCCATGGTGATCTGCACGTGGGAAACGTAGTTGGAGTTCCAGACCGGCTCGAACATCATGTTGGCAAAGCGCAAGGCCAGGATGTTCTGCACGGTCTCCTTGCCCAGATAGTGGTCGATGCGGAAGACCGAATCCGGCTCGAAGACCTCGGAGACCACTCGGTCCAGCTCCTTGGCCGAGGCCAGGTCGTGACCGAAGGGTTTCTCGATGATGACGCGGCGCCAGGCCCCTTCCGTGGAGTGGGAGAGCCCCGACTCGGCCAGCTGACGGGCCACCTGGGGGAAGGCCTTGGGCGGCACCGACATGTAGAAGGCATGGTTGCCACGGGTGCCACGGACTCGGTCCAGCTCAGAGACGGTGGCCGACAGGTGGCGGAAGGCCTCGGCATCGTCGAAGCTGCCTTTGACGAAGCGCATGCCCTGGCTCAGATGTCGCCAGGTGGATTCGTTGAAGGGGGTGCGGCAGTGGGCGCGGACGTTCTCCTCCGCAAAGGCGACGAATTGCTGGTCGTTCCAGTCGCGCCGTCCGAATCCGATCAGCCCGAAGCTGGCTGGCAACAGTCCCCGGTTGGCCAGGTCATAGACGGCCGGCAAGAGCTTTTTCTTGGCCAGATCGCCGGTGACGCCGAAAATGACCAATGAGCTGGGTCCTGCGATGCGCGGCATGCGCAGATCGCGCGGGTCCAGCAAGGGGTTGTGCCAGGGCGCCTGTCGGCCGCCGTCCTCGTCGGGGGGAGTGGGCTGGTCGGCGGAGCGCGCAAGTGGTGAAGTGTCCATAGTGCTCCTCGTGAAATACCGTGGCTCCCAGTGTACTGTCGGCAGCAGAATGGCAGGGCTGATTACCCGCTGAAGTGTGCATAAGCGTCGCAAAGGTCACATTTGCGGCAAGGATCCCTAGAATGGTCGGTATGATTCCCAATGTTCCCATGGCTGAGGCCCTGCATCGTCAGTATGCGCCCTCCCAAGCCGCCTATGAACTGATACACACCCACTGCCAGATCATTGCCGCGCTCGCGGTGCGCATGACCGACCAGGTCAACGAGCGCCTGTCGCGTGGTGATGACCCTGACGGGGTCCTGCCCGAGCGGCCGCTTGATCGTGATTTGGTCCGCACGGGCGCCTTGCTGCACGACATCGGCACCTATCGTATCCTCAAGGATGACGGTTCTCAGGGCCGGCCCCTGACCTTCCAGGGTGAGCGGTACATCGAGCACGGGCTGGAGGGCTATCGCCTGCTGCTGGACGCTGGTGTGGACGAGTCGGTGGCCCAGTTCGCCCGCAACCATACCGGGGTTGGGCTGACCCGCCGCCAGGTGGAGGAGGAGCATCTGAACCTGCCGCCGGACGACTACCTGCCGGTCAACCCTGAGCAGGAGGTGGTCATGTATGCGGACAAGTTCCACAGCAAGCACCAGCCGCCTATCTTCGTCTCCGAGCCTACTGCCGCCAAGCGCACGGCCAAATATGGTCCCGACAATCTGGCCCGTTGGAGGCAACTGGTGGCCCGATACGGGGTGCCGGACCTGCAGCCCTTGGCTAAGTACTACGGCATGACCATCGTCTGATCCTGCCGGACCGGACCCCAGGAACTGCGGAAACGACCAGCGAATTCGCGCACCATCCACGGGTCTGGTTGATAGGGGTCGACTGGATCGGTCCGGCAGTCCGCAACGGCTTTCAGGAAAGAGGCCATGCCCTGTGTCCCGTAAGCATAGGGAGCAGCGCACCAGACCGGGTTTCCCTCCAAAATCAGCGGCCGATCCGACCCACGGAGGAAGGCCAGATCCACGCTGATCGGGGCAGAAGATCGACCCTTGGCTGCCTGGAGGGCGCAGTCCTCAGCGCTCGCTCGATGTCTGGGATCGAAAACGGCACCGTCAAAGATTGTCGTGATGGCCCTAGAGCCCTCACCTTCATGCAGGCAGTATCCGCTGGATGCTGCAATCCGTCCCCTGTTGATGATGACCCGCCACTCCTCCTGGATATCGGGCAAGTGGGTCTGGATGCGAATCAGCGATTGCGCAGGGGCCGTCCGCAGCTTGCTCTGCAGATCTTCAAGGTTTCGCCGGGCTGCAGGCAGGCCCGATACCCGACCGGCAGCCAGCTGCGACCAGGGGCGCTGCCCCAAGCCCGATGGCATACGGCGCCAAGTCAGAATGGTTTCGGCCGTCACAGTCAGAATTCTGCGTCCGGTCAGGGACTGGTCCAGATCATCCAGCCACATGGTCGGTGGGGCTGACAGGGCCCATGAGGGACGGCCGCGGGATACCAGCCAGGCGTTCTGGGCAATCAGCAGCCCTGGGGTGATCCATATCGCTTCTTTGACGCCGACATCCCGAACGGGTCCGAATCCATGGTGATGGTGCAGGATGATTCCCCGTTGCCGATGTGGGTCCTTGTTGCACAAATCGATTTGTTCGGCCATGACCCGGGGTATCCACTCCTCATGGGTGATGACCGAACAAATCAGTGCAGTGCCATCCGTCTTCGGTCCGGAAGGCTGAGGCTCAATCGACGATGAATCGGTCGTCGTAGGTGCCCTCGTCTACAGTGTCCGAACCGCCCGAGGTCAGGATGATCACGGTGCAGTCATGACGGCGGGAGACCCGCTTCAGGGTGGCCAGCAGGGTATCCCAGTCGCCCGGCTCCAGCCCTTCGGTGGGTTCGTCGGCGATGAGCACATCGCACTCGCAGCACAGGGCTCGGGCCACGGAGGCCAGGCGGAAGTCCAGGTGGCCCAGATCAGCGGTCAGTTTGTCCTGCAGACGCTCCGGGAAGCCGACCTCGTCCAGCAGTTGACGGGCCAGATTGTCCTTGGGGCCCAGGAAGGTGCGCCCGCTGGCATCCATGGTGTAGACAAGATTCTGCACAGCGGTCAGGTCGTGCCTCAGGGCATCGGTGCCAAAGATGGCCCCAATTTGGTGGCCGCGATAGTCGGAGGCCAGCAACTGGCGCAGATCTGTGCCCCGGAAGAGCACACTGCCCTGGGTGGGGGCGCGCAAGCCGGTCATCAAGGCCATCATGGCGGCCCGTACGGAAGGGGAGGTGGTCTCCACCGAGTAGATGCGGCGACGCTGGAATTCCAGATCGACATCGTCCAGGATCTGTTCGGGGCGACCCTGGATCTTGCGCGCGTAATCCACGTGCTTCAGGGAAAGCACCGGGTAGCCTCCAGGAACCAGCACCCGTTGGTCATCGGTATCCAACAGCGGGTCCTCTTCCTGATCGTCATCGGAATCTTCGGTATCTTCATGCTCGATGACCACTTTGAAGGCAGCCAGCGCGGCATCTTCTTCCGAAGAATCATCCTCCTCGGTCTTTTTGTCCGTCTGAGTGGTTGCTTCTTCCTCGGGTTCGGACATGGGTTCGGCGTTGGTGCTCTCGTCGGCTGTTTGCTCAGCTTCGGCCCTTGTCTGAGCGGCTTGCTTCTGATCGGTCTGTTTCTGATCAGTAGTTGCCTGGGACTCTTCGTCTGGCTGCTGGTCCGATGTCTTTTCGCTCATGCCTCGTCCTCCAGGTCGTTGGTGTATAGCTGGGCGGTTCTGAAGGCCGCTACTCTGGCGGCTGCTGCTAGAGCGAGGACCAGGCAGACGGCCAGGCCAATCAGGATTATCTTCCAGATCAGACCAGCATGAGGCATGCTGGCCAGGCTCCCCAGATGGAAGAGCGACCGCCCCAGCGGCCGACTGATCGCGGTGCCCAGCGCCAGGCCCAGGGCCAGTCCGGGCAGGGTGAGCAAGAGGGTCTCCAAGGCGAACTGCCAGCCCAGCCGGGCCTTGTGGACACCGATGGCGATGGCCATGCCGATTTCGTTGGCGCGGCCGTGCAGCATCAGAAATAGGCAACCCAGCAGAATCAGCCCGCCCAGCAGGCAGACCAGGATGATGACAGTTCGCGCCTGGTCGGCAGCCTGGTGGACCGGCTCCATCCGCCGCTGATAGTCCTTCAGGCTGGGAGAGTCTATGTCGTACTGCGAGGCCTTGAGCCCGTCCTTGCGTAGCTCCTTGATGAACTTTTGGTAGGTGCTCGGCGAATCCAGGACGAAGGCCACCAGCAGCTCATGGCCAGGGTCACCGGGTTTGCTTGCCGTATCCAGTCCCAGCATGGCAAAGGTGGGATAGGCCGTGTAGATGGCCCGGTTGGCTGCCTGGTCGGCGGCTTTGCGGTAGTGATAGATGCCCGAGACTGTCAGCTTGACCTGCTGATCCTGCTGGCGGGGATCCTTGATGGTCAGGGTGTCACCCACCTTGAGCTTGTTGGCCTGGGCCATCTGCTTGGAAATCAGTACGGTCTGGGTGCCGGAGGCATTCTGTGAGGCGTAGTCCAGCCCCTTGCCCTGGTCCAGCACGAAGGGGCCATGAGGCAGGGTAGGCTCAGCCTGTTTGTCGGAGACGCCCACCAGGGAGTAAGTGCCTGACTGGGTCAGTCCCTCCGGGTTGATGTCGGCGGTCTCATGGAAATACGCCTTGTACTGCATGCCATCCATCTGCAGGCGTTGGGCGTACTTGGAATACTCGTTCCAGCCCAGGGGGGAGACCTTGGTTCCCTTGCGCGGGCTGATGACGGCATCCACCTGTTGGGATTCGTAGTCTGTGGTACGTGCCTTGGTGTCAGCCTGGAGCACGGTGGCCGCTGTCGTGGCCAGCGCCGCCACGACCAGGCAGACCAGAACCATGACCAGGCTCCGCGCCGCATGCCGCCTGATGGTGAACCAGGCGTTCTTGAGAACGAACATGACACCCTTCCTGATAGCGTTCCAGGGATGACCGAGCGGCCCGCGATGGCGGGCCTTAAGTCCGGTCGCCGTCCTCCAGTCTAGCCAAGGACGTTCCCAAGCTAGCGGTGCGAACTTGGAGCTTGCTGAATGCCTCGATCGGCCTCCTGCTGGTCAGCGTGGGAGAAGTTGCGCACCTTCAGAGACACGGCCAGAGCAGTCAGAATCAGCACCAGGGTGAAGATCAATCCGTAGTGGGTGCCCTTGGTGAACGCCTGGGCTTTATCAACTCCGGCTGCCTGCCCCTCACCCATGGCCAGCAGGGAGGTGGTGATGGCTGTGGCCACGGCTCCTACGATCTGTTGCATGGTGTTGATGATAGTGCTCCCGTCGCCGGACTGCGGGCCGCTCAGAGAGTTGAGCGCGTAGGTCTGGGCTGGCGACATGGCCAAGGGGCAGCCGATCATGAGGATGATGTGTGCAGCCACCACCAGGGCCACAGGGGTGTGCGGGCCGGTGAACAGGAGGATGACCGTGCCAAGCAGGGCGACAAGGAATCCGCAGCGGACGGGAATTCGGGCTCCAAAGCCGTCATAGAGCCGGCCGGCGAAGGCTGAGACCAGGGCGTTGATGGCGCCGCCGGGCAGCATGAGGATGCCGGTCATGGCCACGGGCAAGAGCAGCCCACGCTGCAGGAACTGGGGCAGCAGATACATGGAGGAGAGGATGACTGCGAAGTCCAGCATGACCAGAGTGGCACCATAGCGGAAGGCTGGGATAGAGAAGATGCGTAGGTTGAGCACCGGGTGCTCTAAGCCAAGCTGACGACGAATATAGAGGACCAGCGCAACCAGGGCCACGACCAGGATGATCAGGGTGACCGGAGAGAGCCATCCGTACCGGCTGGCCAGGCTGACACCTGCTACCAGCCCGCCGAAGCCGACAATGGATTCCAGTATGGAGGCCAGGTCGGGCCGCTGGTGGGTGATGGTTCCCACGTTCTTCAGGAAGCAGACGGCGAAGATCAGAGCCACCACCAGGAAGGGGGTGAAGAACCAGAAGATCCAGTGCCAGGTCAGCTTGCCTAGGATGATCCCGGTCAAGGTCGGGCCGATGGCGGGAGCGAACATGATGACCAGAGCGCACATACCCATCACCGTTCCCAGACGGGCAGGCGGGAAGATCAGCATGGCCACGGTGAACATGAGCGGCAGGATCAGGCCCGTACCGATGCCCTGGATCAGCCGTCCAGTCAACAGGACAGGGAAGGTGGATGCCATGGCCGAGATAATCGAGCCCGCCAGGAAGGCGACCAGACCGAAGATCACGGTCTGCCTGGTGGTGAACCACTTGGAGATCAGGCTGGAGAAGGGCAAGACGATGCCGATGACCAGCATGTACCCTGTCACCAGCCACTGCACAGTGGCAGCGGGGATGTGAAAGCTCTCCATCAGGTTGGGCAGGGCGATATTGAGCGAGGTTTCGCTCAGCATGCCCACGAAGGCCCCGATCATCAGCGCGGCGATGGCCGGCCAGGGGTGGGGGACGGCCGGTCGTGACCGGTGAACGGAGGCAGAGGTGGACGTGTTTTGCACGATAATGATCTCCTTCTTCAGACAAACAGCACGCCATCTTAGGGAGGCGGCAATTTTTTCGTAAGTCGGCATGTCTACTCGCTTCGCCGAAGGCGTGCCGCGTCGAGATGGAAAAGGTTATGCTCGGGAATGGTCGTCAGAGATCATAAGGAGGGTGCGTGTGGATTGGCATGCAGCGGTCTACGGGTCAAGAGCCGTTGATTCAGGAGGACATGGCTTCTATGATCCGGGCGACGAGGAGGAGGGGCGGACCTTCGGTGATCCGGACGCCATCTCTGACGCTGCTCTGCGTCGATTGGGCGGCAAGGCCTACTTTCGTGCCCATCAACTGCTGGATGACCGCCGCTTTACAGACCTGCGCCTGCGACACCTGGGGGCTTTGACTGTTCTCAAAGGACGTGTGCCCGCCACCTATCAGCCGGATGGTGACTGCATGGTTCAGGCTCGGCTGGATGAGCAGGCTCATCGGGTCATTGACTCCTCCTGCACCTGCCGAGCCTTTGGGCGCCAGGGTCCCGCATGCAAGCATGTAGTCGCGCTGATCATGGCCTATAACGAGTCCAGCCAGGCGTTTACAGGATCGGATGACTGGACCGGCGACGAGGGTCGACCCCGGTCCGCCCGGTCGACCTCGGGACCCTTGGCAGCCTACATGCACCGGCAGGAGGGTCGGCGGCGGCAGGCCTTTCGTGACCGCCAGCTGAGCTTGCTCAAGCAGGAGAACGGACCAGTTGGAGGCCGTCACCTGCCCATCGGTTCGGTGGGACTGATCCCCGACCTAACCAGCGAGCGCGGAGGCTGGCTGGTCCGTCTGCATATCACCCTGTCCTCCCACGGGGTTGCCTACCTGGTCAAGGACCTGCCGGCCCTACTGCGCGCCGTGGACCAGGGCGAATTCATGTCTTATGGACGCCGTCTGGCCTTCATCCATTCTCGTGACACCTTTGATGATCGAGCCCAGGCTCTGCTGACCATTCTGGAAAGGGCCGGTGCCATCCGTCGCAGCCTGGTCGAACAGGAGGGGGGCGTGCGTCGCCGTCTTACACGTGCAGGACTGGCGGGAATCCGGCTTAGCGACGACGAGGTGACACAGATCCTCGATCTGTTTGTGGACTCCGGGCTCACCCTGGACTACACACCTCCCGAGGATTCCTTCCTGCAGACCATGCCTGCCCCGGTAGTTAACGGAGACCCGGACCCTGGCATCGCAGTCACCAAGGAGGCGGAAGGTTATCGGATCACCCATGCCTTGGCTGTGGAGCGCTTCATCGTAGGCCAGGCCCATTCCTTCGTTATCGTACGCCCCTCTCAGCCCGGCTTAGGGCTGGAATTAGGACCAGTCATCCACCGTTGCAGCGCGCGTTTCATGCGTCATCGGGATCTGTTGGAGACCCTCTGCCGCCCTGGCGAGGATCGGGATCTGCATCTGGATGCCGACGACCTGGATCTGTTCGCACGTACGGTCCTGCCCGACCTGAATCAGGGTGCCCAGGAAGGACCCGGGCTCTCCGCCACACTGCCTGAAGAGCTGGATGCCCGCCGACGGCCGCCCTGCAGGATCGAGCTTTACCTGGACAGGGATCAGCAGGGGGTCAGCTGTGATCTCAAGGCTCGCTATGGAGATCGTCTTGTGTCCGTCGGCGCTGATCCCGGCTCCGAGAATGAACCTGGCAGGGATCGGGAAAGCGAGTCTCTGGCCCGGCAGAAGGTTCGCCGCTATTTCCCCCTGATGGAGGAGGGATTGGCCCGCATCCCCGAAGAAAACGAGGATGCTATCCACACCCTGCTGACCCGGGGTCTGCCGGTACTTAAGGGTTTGGGACGGGTCTTTTCCACCCCGGCCTTCGACGGACTGAGCGTCATCTCCCATCCGCAGATTCGTGTGGGTGTGCGGGTGCGCTCCGGATTGGTCGAGATTTCGCCCATCGCGGATGAGGTACGGCCCGAGGAGGCCGCTGCCATTCTGGCTGACCATCGCCGTCGTCGGCGCTTCCATCGTCTGCGTAATGGGGCCTTCGTCGAGTTGGCTGATCTGAATACGGATGCTGTGGACACCCTGGCCCAAGACCTGGGCATCGACCCGGCTGATCTGGCCAAGGGGCCGGTCCGTGTGCCTGAGTTCCAGCTCGGCTACCTGGATGCGCTGGTACCCGAGCAGGACCGCGATTCCAGCTTCAGCGACTATATGAAGGAGCGCAAGCCTGACCCTCAGGGGTTCAGGGTCCCCGATGGGCTGCGCGGGCAACTCAGACCCTATCAGGTAGAAGGACTGCGTTGGCTATGCACCTTGAGTGACCGCGGATTCGGCGGCATCCTGGCCGATGAGATGGGCCTGGGCAAGACCATACAGATGTTGACCTACCTGCTCTCCCGTAAGGATCAGGCCAGGGATCGGAGACCTTCGCTGATCGTCTGTCCGGCATCCTTGGTCTACAACTGGGAGGCCGAGTGCCGTCGTTTTACGCCGGATCTGCGGGTGGCGGTCCTGGCCGGAGGGCGCAGCCAGCGTCAGGATCTGCTGGATCAGGCCAGGTCCTACGACCTGCTGATTACTTCATATGACCTGCTCAGGAGGGACCTGGACCGGTATCGGAGCCTGCCCTGGTATGCCTTGGTCTTGGACGAGGCCCAGTACATCAAGAACCATGCCACTAAGGCCGCTCGGGCCGTACGTGCTCTGGACAGTCTGCACCGGTTCGCTCTGACCGGTACACCCATCGAAAATCGTCTGTCTGAGCTTTGGAGCATCTTCGACTTCCTGATGCCCGGGATGCTGGGGCCCTACTCCCGATTCCGGGACCGCTTCGAAATGCCCATACTCAGCGGCGATCAGGATGCCCAGTCTCGGCTCCAGGCCCTGGTGGGACCCTTCATTCTGCGCCGGCTCAAGTCACAGGTGCTGACGGATCTGCCCGAGAAGATCGAAAACGTGATCAGCGTGCCCCTGCAGGGTCGTCAGCGCAAGCTCTATGCGGCCCTGGAGCAGGAGCTGAGGGCTACCCTCAACAAGGAAAGGGATCAGGAGTACGAGGTCGGTAAAATCCAGGTCCTGGCCCAGCTGACCAGGCTGCGGGAGGTCTGTTGCGATCCGCGTCTGGTCTACCAGGATCAGGGCCGGGACCGGCGTGGCGATTCGGCCAAGCTGGATGCCATCGAGGATCTGGTGGTCTCCTGTCAGGATGCCGGGCGCAAGATGCTGATCTTCTCCCAGTTCACCTCCTACCTGGACCTAATAGCTCAACGGCTCCGTCGGCTGGACGTGTCCTACGATCTGATCACCGGCGCTACATCCAAGAAGCGGCGACTGGAGCTGGTGGAACAGTTCAATAGAGATGCCACGCCGGTCTTTCTGATCTCCCTGAAGGCCGGCAATACCGGGCTCAACCTGACCGGAGCCTGTGTGGTGGTCCATGCGGATCCTTGGTGGAACGCCGCAGCCCAGGAGCAGGCCAACGACCGCGCCCACCGGATCGGCCAGACCCAGGATGTCAACGTTTACCAGATCGTAGCCAAGGACACCATCGAGGAACGCATCCTCAACCTGCAGCACAGCAAGAGCGACCTGGCATCGCGCTTTGTTGATTCGGCCGCCTCCACCGGTGCTTCCAGCGTGGCCAGACTGAGCAGAAAAGACCTCCTGGCCCTGCTGGGCTGATCCCGTATGACGCGAATCTATTCGAACCTAATAGTCAGTGGTCTCGAATGCGGTGGCATCATCGATGGCGAGGTCTTTGGGCCACGGTTCCGGTTATTCTTGATGCGGTAGTCAAATCGAAAGACTATGTGCATGAGCAGATTGACGGTTGTTCCACTGCGGGCTTGTCGGTTTGACAGCGTTCGATTATTCGGGTTATGGGAGCCTGGCCATTTTCAGCTCCTTTGATTATGGGAAGCTGGAGGAGAGAGCATGATCAGCGGCATGCAAATGTTCTGCTCAGAGTTCCTGGGCACGGCCCTTATGATGGCCATTGCTTTCATGGTCGCAGCCAGCAGATCGCTCCCCAAGACAGGGGCTTATCGAGCCGACTGGATCAACGCTTCACTGGGTTGGGGCCTTGCTGTCTATGTGGGCGTATATGTGGGGTGGAGAACGGGCGGCCATCTCAATCCGGCCGTGACCCTGGCCAGGGTGGTCGGTCACTGGATCGATCCGCAGGCGACCTTGAACGGTCTGGCCATGGGCAAGGGCGGCATTCCGGTCACCTTAGCGAATGTGGCCATCTTCATTTCCGCCCAGTTCCTTGGGGCTTTCTTTGGCACCTGTCTGGGCTATCTGGGCACTCGCAAGCATTTCGAGCTTCCGACCGATACAGATACCAAACTTATGGTTTTCTGCACCAAGCCGGCCATACGTTCAAATTTCTGGAATTTGACATCGGAGGCCATCGGCACGGGCATCCTGGTTACCTGGGTTTTTCTCAATGGAGGGACTCCTACCCAGGTCGGGCCCCTGGGCGTGGCTCTGGTCATCACGGTTCTGGTCATGGCCCTGGGTGGGGTTTCTGGTGCGGCTATGAATCCTGCACGTGACTTTTCCGCTCGATTGGCATACTGCCTTCTGCCCATGTCTGGCAGGAAGAACGCGGACTGGAGCTACGCATGGATACCCTTTGTTGGGCCGATCGTCGGAGCTTGCATCGGCGTTCTAGTCCCTGCCTGGATGGGGCTTTTGCCTTGATTGTCAGCTTGGAAAAGCCCCTGGCTCTGTCAGGGGGTTATTACGACAGGGCCGGGGGTCGAGTTAGTTGGGTAGCTCGAGCTCAGTAGCTGGCTGAGGTGGGCTCCTGGAAGCGGACTGTCAGTCCGCGGCCGTGGTGGAGGAACATCTCTGCACCGTGGCGGTCGACGTCGCGATGGGTGAAGAGCATGCGGATGGCGAATGCCGTCTGGGCATCATCGGGCAGGTCCAGGAAAGCCTTATGGGCATCCCAGCCATGAGTATTTGGTAGTTAGTTTTCCTCTTCGGGCTCCTCTGGTTAGTCATGTGCAGCTACAGCCCCCCCCCCCAGGTGCGGACTCTTTAAAAACATGCCAACGTGATGATAAAGACCTCTATAGCAGTGAGTCCTTTGTGAGGATACTGTCTTATGTAAAAGGCTTGTCTGAACACGTTTCTGGCTTAGCAGAATATTCTGTCTCTCTTTCGCAATAATTTGAAGTGCCCTGATGCTAACGCGATCGGTAAAGAGTTCGGTGAACTGAGTACGATTTGTATGTAGGTTGTGGGCAGGGCGATCCTGGACATCATGCTAGTCAACTGACTATGTTCCTGAAGGGGGAACATCAATGGTGATTAGTTCATGAATTGGCCGGTTCTTAGCATGTGCCTCATGAACAGGGGAAGGCTGATATGGGTAGTCGTATTGGTGGGGATGACCGGGGGGAGCGTCCTGGAACTGGTGACCAGTGGGGTAAAGATGAGCGATTTGTAGAATCTTTCAAGCCATTGGTTGAGTTTTTAGGAAGTGTCTGTGGACCGATGACTGAAGTTGCTCTTCATAATACAGTCGCACCTGGCAATCCTATCATCGCTATAGCCAATGGGGACGTCAGTGGTCGTCGGGTCGGGGTAGCGGCTACTGATTCCATGCCGGAAATTCTGCATCAGGGTTTGAAGGAGAGGCGCGATTATGTTGTTGGGTATGCAACGCATTCGGCCAAAAACGACCGGGACCTGATTTCATCAGCGTATTTTATACGGAGGGAAGGCAGGATTATTGGGATGTTGTGCATTAATACCGACCAGTCGGCTCTAGAGGATTTTCGTGCTGCGACTCAGGCCCTGCAGGGGTACTTCCCTCTTACGCAGCCTGCGGCTTCTCTAGGGCAGGCATATTCCTACTCTCAAGGCAATGGTAGCGACGGGGATGGCCAGCCAGACCGGGAGAATTTGTCTGCCTCAGTCGAGAGTATGGGAAAGCAGGTCATTTGGGCTATGGTAGCCAAGACTGGGCGGCAGCCAGATCGTTTCAATGCTTCTGAGCGTTTCGGCATTATCCGTGAGCTTGATAAGAGCGGTTATTTTCAGCTTAAAGGAGCGATTTCTGCGATTGCCGGGCAGCTCGGATTGGCTGATTCCTCTATTTATCGGTATTTGCATCGAATCCATCGTACTTGAATATTGCGCCTTGATCGTCGGCATGGAAAAGCCCCTGGCTCTGTCAGGGGGTTATTACGACAGGGCCGGGGGTCGAGTTAGTTGGGTAGCTCGAGCTCAGTAGCTGGCTGAGGTGGGCTCCTGGAAGCGGACTGTCAGTCCGCGGCCGTGGTGGAGGAACATCTCTGCACCGTGGCGGTCGACGTCGCGATGGGTGAAGAGCATGCGGATGGCGAATGCCGTCTGGGCATCATCGGGCAGGTCCAGGAAAGCCTTATGGGCATCCCAGCCATCGGCTGCGACAGCCTTGTTGGGTACGTAGGCATATCCATAGCCGTCTTCGTCCACGTAGCCCAGGAAAGGCAGGTCCCATGCCTGGTGGTAGCTCAACTGATTCTTGTAATCCTCGACCTTCTTAAGGGCCTCGTCGCTGATGCCGTACTTGCGGGCGACCTCGTTGGCCTTGGCCGTCTTCGCTGCGGCATCTTTTCCGAACATGGAAGTATCAACAACAATGACTGTATCGTCTGCCATGACTGACCTTTCTGTGTGACGGCCTGCACGTGTGACAATCGACATCATGACCGTGCAGGGCCATGACCATTTGGGTCGCCGTCCATCGTCGACGGTGACCCCTGGATGCAAGATTCCTTCCACTTGCAAGAATACCAAATTTCGTCTGCAGATAGGGGCAGGGAACCGTGAGGTTCGCCATAGGTGGCTGTCAGTAGTGAGAAACGTGTCCAGCTATGTTTTCATGCAGGGAACCATCAGCCCAGGTCGGTCTCTCGATCCCTGCGATGCCGAAGCAAGCACATCAGTGCCAGGCCGAGGACGGCAGTGCCGATAGTCAGTGCTGCAGGCATGACAATGTCTGAGCCGGAGTCGGCTAGGGATGAGGAATCCGTCGAGGACTTCGCTTGGTCATCAGAAGATTGGCTTCCTGGCAATGGTTTTTGGCTATTGCTGGTTTGGCCCAGTTCGCTGGATGCATGATCGGATTCGCTCGACTTGTTTGGTTCTACCGGCGGATTCGGCTTGTCATTTCCGCCTGAGTTGTCGGGCTTGTCGGCCTTGTTGGGCTCGCTAGGGTTGCCAGGATCGCCAGAGTTGTCGGGTCTGTCGGGCTTGTCAGGGTTGCCAGGCTTGTCGGGTTTGTCAGGCTCGCCAGAGTTGCCAGAGTGGTCGGGGTTGTCGGCGTTGCCTGGGTTATCAGTCTGGGCCTTGTAGGTGTTGGTGAAGGTGGGGTTGTTGCCGATGATGGTGACCTGGAGCTGGCCTTGGTGGTCGTCGGTGGCGTGGACGGTGATCTTGGGGGTGGACTGGTCGTAGGTGATGCCGGGGAGGCTGCCCTGGACCTCGTTCACGTAGTAGGTGTAGTCGCCGGGCTGGTCCAGGGTCTGGTCGGGGAATTCGACGGTCCCGTCGGCCTTGTTGGATGCTTCGGTCAGCGGCTCGCCGTCCTTGGACAGGCGGAAAGTGAATTCCCCGCCCTTCAGGCTCCGGCCGTCCAGGCGTTTGAAGGCGGTGATCTTCACTGTAGCCGAATGGGTCTTGTAGGTGTTGGTGAAGACCGCCTTGCTTATCTCCTGGCCCTTGTCGTCAGCCCACGTTGCAGTAGCGGTTCGGTACAACTGACCTGCATTGGTTTTCAGCGTGATGGTCAGTTTCGCGTTGCCTTTGTCATAGGTCAGACCAGGTAGGTTGCCGATTGCCTGGCTCACACGGTATTGGTAGGTGCCGTCACTGGGGAAGGCTTCCATCTTGACAGGCACTTGGAGTTCTTTATGATCGGCTGTTATATTGATATGTTCGGGCAGGGCCGTAGCCGGCGCTCCATTCACGGGCTCGACATTTAGTGTGAAGGAGTCACTGTTGAGCCAGTCTCGGCCTTGAAGCTGTACTTCGACGTCAGCTTTCACTTCATCGGTGCGCATCAGACCCTTCAGGCCGCAGTTGTTGAAGTCCTGGGATTGGCTGGCTGTGTCCATCTCCGCAGCCTGCTTGAAATCGTCCAGCTCGATGACGGCTGCTTTCAAGATCCCGTCCTCCGTAAGATCGTGGGCAGAAGAGTTCTCGCTCTCCGTGGCTCCGGCAGCTTGCGGAGTGGTGGTGTTTAGATGGCTCCAGTCAGTGCCCTCAGCCGGATCAAACCTGAGATGGAATTGTCCGGCAGGTATATTGGTCAGGTTGTACCTGCCCTGGGCATTGGTTTCCGTGGTCAGCTCATCATGGGGGGCTACAACCGATCTGACAGGATTATTCTGGTTGTCAAGCAGGGTCACCTTGACGCCGTTTAGCAAGGGGTCGTCGGCGCCGCGGATCCCATCGCCATTAAGGTCGTACCAGGCTATGCCGCTGACGGAACGCTGAGCCACTACGGACTGGGTGGACATTTGGTTCTGTGCATTGCCCCAGCGGTTCCGATAAAGATTGCCAGTGGAGCTGTTTCCTGGGTTTATATGGAAGGTGATGTCGCAACGGAACTGTCCAGGTTGTCCATCGACCATGAAAGCCCAGGCGGTCACATCTGGGGACATGCTCACTTTGCCTGTAGCTGGGTCCAATTCAGCCTCGGGCCAGTCTTGGAATTCACTAGGTGTTATGGAAGCGGTGTCGTTTACCTGCCATTTAGATTCTGTCGTGTAGTATATGTGGACATTTTTCAGATCGACCCCTGTGAGCTTCACACTCATATCGGCGAGAGTTGGACTACCTTGGAAGTCAGGTTTGCCAGGATTGCCGCTCGCATGAGAGTAGGGCATGATGTCGACGGCATAGTGATACTTCTTGCCACTATCGGCAGTATTGCTCAGCATGTTGGTGAAACCGATATGGTCGCCAGTCTCGTTGATGGCTTGCTGGGGCAAGGTGGACAGGCTGGTTGCGTTATTACGCACGGCGCGAATGGTCGATGTGCTGACAGTGTCCATGAACGAGCTGGGTTTGGACATGTTATGCTTTGATTGAACTTCGGCATGGGTCTTCAGATTCTCGTAGGGGCTGGCGACGTCTTTGCTTGGGTCGGTCTGGTCTCCGACGGAGGCTGAGAAGTAGATGACGTGGTTGCTACCATCTACAGGTATGTCGGGCAGTGTCCAGCTTAGCTTGGTCTCACCGGGGGTTTCGGTGGTGCTCACCGATGGTTCGCAGACTGTTCCGCCCTCAATATGTCCCATTTCAGGTGTGCCCTCGGTATAGGTGCCTCCCAGTCTGGCGCTGCCGGGGATGTAGTGAAGTTTGGCAGGCAGCACATCAGTGACGTAAAGATCGGTTTTAGCAGGCTTGTCGGCCTGGGAGGCCGAAGTGCCAGTGTTGATGGTCAGCCGCCAGTCGACATATCGCTGATCACGGTCTATGTCGAAGGATCCTTTGGGGTCGGAATTCGTGCCCATCTGTGCCACAGTATTGGAGATGGTGCTGGCTTCGCCGGCTACATAGAGGCTGTCACCGTGTTCGTTGCCTCCGGTGTCACCGCCTAGATAACCTTTGGTTTGATCATAGCGAGCCTTTGTATAGCCTCCAGTGGATGTTGCGAAAACGGGACTGCGATTTTGGGACAGCTCGTATGGATTCTGCTTCTCTGCCCAATCTTCCCAGTCCTGGTCGCTGGAGTTTACGGGGTCTAAACCGGCTAGGTCTGCCAGTTGGCTACGTGTGAAAGCACGTGAAACTGATGTCAGCTGGGCCACCGAGCCTTCTTTGGCATCGGCGCGCACGTTGATCACAAATCCGCCGAAGCCGTACCGAGGGTTCTTGTTGCTGTTGTTCTCGTCGTAGATGAAGCTGCTGGAGGCAGCGGTGCGGGCGCCCAGCAGTATGCCCACAATGGAGCCGTGCTTTCTCGCTTCATCTGGGGTTTTGTAGAAGTTCAGATCTTTCATGTCGGCGTTGGCTTGCTCCTGGTCGTTGTTCCAGGTTCCGCCGCCACGTTTGGTAGCGTACAAGACCATGGTCAGATTCTGGCAAGGGTTGCCGAAGGCGTTGTCTTGGCCATTCTGCCAGTCACCGTTGCCCTTCCAAGGCAGTCCCAGTTCATTGTGGTAGTGGTCATGGTCTTCCGGGACAGGGTCTGCAATAGTTCTGCATTGGCCCGACTGGTCCGGTTTAGGGGGTTCTTGGTTGGGGCTCGGCAGCTCGAGCACATTTGGATCGATTTTGACCAAAGACATTGCCAGCAGGGGCAGATCGGCCTTGCTGGTTTTGGCGTTGAAGCCAGCCATAATCCGCACCTGGGTTCCTGCTAGTGCTGAGTCGGTCCCTTGCTTGTTGTCGGGAGCGTTCCACCAACCGCAATCTACGCCGTTATCAAAGTAGTTGGGCAAAGACATGCAACTGTATTGAATGATGTTGCTGATGCCGGGCTGCCAGGTTTCGGAGCCCTGTGCGAAGATGACATTGTGCCACTCATCATCGGATTGGTCGGCCTGGTTTGACACATCCTTGGTGTCAGAAACCGCAGGCAACTGCTGACCAGAGATAGAAGTCGCCCCTAGCCGACCGTCATTGACTTGGCTCTGCAGACTGAGGCCGGACTGGCCATAGTAATTGGCCACATCCTTGCCTTGGACGGTAGAAGGGTTGAAAACGTAGAGGTAGCCAGTGGAGATCTCGGCCACTTCCACCTGTGAGCAATCGGTTGAGGCTAAGATTGTCGTGCATCTATCTGTGGCATAGGTATGTCCAAATTTGGGGAAGGGATCATTCGTCCGGTAGTCTTCTACGGTGAAATCCAGCACGAGACCCTGATCGCTGCGGTGTTCTGCTACAGTGTATTTACCATTGCCTTGGACGCGGTCTTTCCCGGCTTGACCTCCCGTAGAGCGGGCGTAGTCATAGTTGTTGAAAGAGGGGCTCCAGCCCTGGTTGATGGTGTTGCGTCCACTGTTGTTGAAGTCGCCGTCAATGGTGCCGATGTCCCAGAAGTAAGGCTGAAGGTCCTTGATCTTGGGAAATACCTTTCCGCCGCTGGTCTGCCAGAGGTTGCTCAAAGAGATGGAAAAGGTTATGGGGCCGGTGGGCACTTCCAGGCCCTTGAGGCCCTTGGATCGATCAGGCCAGCGCATGTCGACTGCCCAGTTGAATTTGCTGATGATCCCCTTGCTTTTGCCCAACTCATGATTGATGTAGTTATGGGCCTCTGTGGTGTCGAAGTCAAAGGTTTGATTGCCGGAGCCCTCATTGGTTCCGCCAGTGATTCTCAGGTTGAGGTTGGGCTTGGCTGACACGGTCACCGAATCTGATGCAGCTGAAGCCGGTTCGGTCCTGGTCGTGGGATCGGGGGCACACCACGCCTGGACCTGGGGGGCGAAACTGCTGCCATTGGCCATGTTTCGAACCTGGAGGACCAAGGAGACGCTCGATGTGCTTGGAATGACGATAGCCGAGTTCGATGTCGCGGTGAGCAGTCTGTAAACGGTAAGCACCTGAGTGGTTTGACCGTTGATGCTTTTTTGTTCCAGCTTGGGCTCATAGCCGGGCGTATTGTCTATCCATGGCATGGAGTCCTGATCAAAAGCGATCAGGTCCTTAGGTTGGTTCAGCGTGAATTGAAAGCCTATCCGAGCCTGTCGGTAGGTCGTGTCGTCCAGTGAGTTCACAGAGAAGGTAAAGTCATATATCACCGTATCGAAAGAGCGCACGATGCCATTGTCCGCATCGCGGTCATCGCCGGGGTCGTTGTCTTTGTCAAAAGGGGCGGTGCCGGTACTGCGGGAGGTCTGTTTTATTGAGGTGACTCTGGCATTGTCGGTATCCAACATGTTGTTGAGGGTCGATCTGCCGCTCGTTGTGCCTGGTTGTATGGGTGCAACCTGGTTAGGGGAAGTGGATCGGGCTGTGTTGGATTTGGTTGTGTCTGACTGTGGTGCCGGAGTTTGAATGGCTGCCGTAGACTGGACTCGATTGCTCTGGTCTGAAGTCTTTCTGTTATTTCTGACATGCTGTTCGTGCGTTGTAGCCGATGTCGATGTGGAGGTAGTGGCCTGGGTATCTGCTGTCCGCCCGCCATCTGCTATAGCCATTGTGGGCACCAGCATGGCCATGGCCATCAGGCCGGCGAAGAATCTACCGCTCAAATTACCCTTTGCCACATTTCTCCTTTTGTGCACCGACAGCCATCTGGGGGGCGTCCCCGTCCAGGTCATCCGGTCGACTATGTACGATGTTCTTAGGTCCGTTGATAAGCCAGTATACAGAGCTATTGGTTAAGATTCCCTACTAATGTGAGCCTCCGGAGAAAAGGGTCGACCATGGACAGAATAAGGAGGAGGGTCACATGATTGAACGGAATCATAGTGAACCTTCAGCGGCCTGTCCTCCAGGTCACGGAATGCGCGAGCGCTTGGCCGTTTACGGGTTCTTCATCATCATGGGTATTGGTACATCGGCCTGGATTTCTCGACTGCCCACGGTCAAGGCCAGTCTCGGTCTGCAACCTTCGGGCTTGGCTCTGATGACCATCCTGGGCGGATGCGGCGCTCTGGTCGGCATGCTGGTCTCGGGAGTGTTGACTGATCAGCTGGGCGTGCGCCGGGCCATGCTGCTGGCAGCCTCGACCTGGTGCCTGGGCATGGTGATCGCGGCTCTGGCCGTCACTTTGCGATCAGTGCCGGGGGTGATCTTAGGGCTGCTCTTCAATTCGGCGGGGATCAGCCTCTGGGGAACGGTCAACACCGTTGAGGCCGGTGCAGTGGAGCGATTCTCCTCCCGGTCTATAATGCCGCGCTTCCATGCCTCATATAGTCTGGGCATGTTTCTTGCGCTGGGGCTGGGCTCGCTTCTGTCTCATCTGGGCGTGCCCATAGGCGCGCATTTGGCGGTCAATGCACTGACCAGCCTGGTCCTGGTGGCCGCCTGTGTTCTGCTCTGCCCGGCTCAGCCTCTAGGGGACTACAAGGGCAGTGCTGACGGCAAACGTTCGGATCGTCATGCTGATTCAGGACGATCATCCGCCTTCAGCAGGCAGTTAGCGGCTTGGGGTGATGCCTTGGTGCTCATCCTGGCCCTGATCAACGTGGCTCTGGAGGCCAGCGAGGGTGCTGTCAACGACTGGAGCGGGATCGGTCTGGTCGATTCCTTCGGTGTCCCCGAGTCTCAAGCCGGTCTCGCTCCCACGATCTTCGCTGCAGCCATGATCGTCTCAAGGCTGCTGGGTACGCATCTGATTGAGTGGCTGGGGAATATGCGCTCGCTGGTCCTTACCCTGCTGGTTTCGGCTCTGGGTATCCTGGTCTATGCTCTTTCCCCCTCTTTCGTGCTCAGCCTCGTGGGTACTGGAATTTGGGGTGTCGGAGCAGCTCTGGGCGTACCCATCGTCACTACTCTGGCAACCAAGGATCCAGCCATGGCGGCTCAGCGAGCTTCGGTCATCTCCACTGCTTACTACGGGGTCTCTTGGATCATTCCTCCGGCTATCGGATTTTTGGCCGACCACACAGGCGTCAGGCCGGCGTTGATCCCCTTGGCACTCTTGCTGGCGGCGGTCACCCTCCTGGTGCCTACGGTGTCCAGGCTTACTCGGGAATGATGCGCTTGCATTGGCGAAGAGCGCTCTTTGGGTAGATGCTCGGATTCAAACAGCCCTTCCCCAATATTGCCGTACACGTCAGTGAATTTCATGGCTGCAGCAGTCGGCCGGCACCGGCTCTGGTAATCGGCCTTAGGGCAGATGGATGCCCTTCCCCGCCAGGTTTTCCAAGCACTCCTGCAGATAGGCTGCATTGTGCTCGGGATAGATGGGGTCCGTTAACGGCACTACAGATAGATCCTTGTAGGGCGGGCAATGTCTGCCGCGGTAAAGCGGATCATACCAGGCAGGATCAGGATGGTAGTCGCGCTCGCGCATCGTTGACATGACCAGCAGATGAAATTGGAAGAGCTTGTATGGGGAGTAGTGGAAGACATAGTCAACAGTGGCGTGCCGTCTACCCCAGCCCAGGCCCCGCAGCGCGGTGATCTCCCGATGCTGACCCAACAGCTGCTGTCTGGGAAGCAGTCGAATCAAATCCTGATGCCACAGTCGCATAATGCCCCCTCCTTCAGCCTAGCCGCTTGCATTACTGTAAAGCAGACTGGCGGAAGAAGGGGTTTCGGTAATTCTTTACTGGAATTGCTTACTGGGCGATGAATCCACCGTCCACAACGAATTCGGCACCCAGTGCGAACTTGGATTCGTCGCTGGCCAGATAGACGCAGATCTCGCCAATGTCCTGGGGCTCGCCGATGTGACCCAGGGGGGTCAGCTTGCTCATCCTGTCCTCAAGGCTTTGGCTGATCAGAGGGGTCTTGATGAATCCGGGATGGACCGAGTTGATGCGAACACCATAGTTGTTGTTGGCGGAATCCAGGGCCGCGGACTTGGTCAGCAGCCTGGTGCCGCCCTTGCTGGCATTGTAGGCTCCGGCTCCGCTCAGGCCTACGAAGCCCTCGATGGAGGAGATGTTGATAACGGATCCGCCGCGGCCCTTCATGACCCGCATGCCATGCTTGGTGCCAAGGAAAGTCCCGTTCAGATTGATGGCGATGACCTTTTTCCAGTCCTCGTAGCTCTCCTGGTCCATAGTGGCCCCGCTGCCGCCTATGCCGGCATTGTTGACCACGGTGGTCAGCTGACCCAATTCCTTTTCAACAGTGTCGATGGTGGAGACCCACTGGTCCTCATCCGTCACGTCCAGGGTGTGGAAGACGACCTGCCCGGGGTGCTCCTGCATGAAGCTGCGGGAAGCATCGCTCTCCTTGATGTCGGTAAGGGCCACCTTGGCTCCTTCGCGGACGAAGCATTCGGCGATGCCCACGCCCATGCCACCGGTTCCTCCGGTGATGATGGCTACCTTACCTTGTAGTCGATCAGTCATATCCACTCCTTTATAGAGATGTGCTGTCATATTCCATCCTATGGGATGGCATGCCCACGGTGGTGACCGACGTACCGATTATCCTGGTTTCGTTATTTCTCCGAAGTTGTCCATGAGGGGCCAAAAGTTCTGCAGGGGTTACAGTCGATTCCCCGCTGAAACAGTGCGCCTGTTCTGCTGACTGGGCATGTTCGGATGTCGAGCAGATGGCGGTAGAGCCCGTGATCCATAGGTCGGTCAAGACCGAGGTCGGTGATGGTGATGGGCATCCGGTCATTGCCGTCCGGCCCTGCTTTCTTCCCGGCATACGATGGGCCCTATAGCGGTGACGGGGCCCAGGTAGTAACAGCTGCGGTCTGCCGTATCCTGTCAGCCCATGATGCAAGGTGGAATGTTGCGCAGGCTGCTGGTTGCAAGGTTCGGTCAGTTGGTTTGATTAGCTGACTTGCGCGTCCCCTTCAGTGGGATAATGCCCAGGAACAAGGCTGCAACCATGATCAGGATGCTCAGACCGAACATGATGATGTAGCCGTGGGGCTGGTCAGCTATGGCGCCCCAGAAAAGAGCGGCGAAGGCCGAAGCCAGGGAGCCCACCATCTGAATGCGGGCGTAGATGTTGGTGTAGTCATGCGAGCCAAAGACTGCTGTAACCAGAATGGGTGTCTGCACCGTAGTGCATGCGTAGACCAGACCGAAGGCGAAGGCTCCCAGCAGGAGGAGCGCAGGCAATCCGGGGAAGGCGACCATGAGGCAGACGCCGAGAATGCCGCCGCCGATGCCCAGGCAGAGCCCGCCCACGATGCTGCCGTCGTTGACCATGCCCAGGATGACCTTGCCGATAGCCTGGCCGGCCATGCAGGAGGAGGCTATCAGGCCTGTGTAAGCCGCCATGGATGGCAGGGATGCCGCATAGGAGGGCAGGAACTGGTAGATGGTCTGATTCATGGTGATCAGGCCGCAGAAGAGCGCCAGTGCCCAGAAGGCAGGGGAACGCAAGGCCTGGGAAGCGGTCATGCCCACAGTCGACGCGGCAGGCTCTGGGCTCTTTTTGTCTTTACTTCCGGTGTCTGTGCTGTTGGAGGTAGCCTCAGCTGCAGCAGGCTCCTGGTCGGCGGCGCCGTAGGGATGCAGACCCATTTGTTCGGGCGTGCCGCGAATGACGAAAATGGTGAAAGGCAGGGTGATCACCAGAATGAGAATGGCAAAGACCAGGTATCCTCGCCTCCATCCATCAGGGGCGGATCTGATGATCATGGTGCCTATCTGGTTGAAGATCACGCCGCCTATGCCGGTGAAGGCCATGCATAGGCCGATGAAGAACCCGACCCGTTTGCGGAACCAGGCGTTGATGAGCGTGGGGACTGACAAATAGAGGATGGGCGGCATGCCTATTCCCAGAACCACTCCGCATAGATAGAACTGCCACATGGCGGATGATCGGGACATGCCAAGGCAGCCCAGTCCGGCAAGGATGGTGCTTGCCGTCAGGACGATGCGCAGATCGTAGCGGTGCATCAGCCATCCCGCCACCGGCAGGAAGATGACCATGGTGATGCTGAATATGCTGAAATACCCCGTGAATGCAGCCTTGGGAACATGGAAGTAGTTGCTAACAGGAGTGAAGAAGATACCTGCGCAACTGCATACCAGCGATACTGGGATGGCCGTGAAGACAATGCCCGACAGCACGATCAGGTACGGATAAACAGCCTGTTTTGGTGATGAGGGCTGTGTCGGTGTGGTCGACATAACTGCGACCTTCCTCTTATGGGATCGTGGCTAGCCAACTGCTGCTTGGTTTGTATGCTCCCATTGATTTGCGGTTTGTCTGCTCTGAATGTCCACTATGGGAAATTTAAGAACTGATTGTAGTTCAATATTTGACCCTAACCTATCGTTACAATGCATATTAAGACGATGCAGATTAAGTAGTTTTGCGTCACTGCCGTTTTTACCTCTTGCAATAGGGCGATCGAGCCCGCTTTTGGCTGGCATCCGCCTTTCTTCGTAAATAACTGCGTCGATTCTCCATATACCGATGCTGGTGCGGTCCTAACTGATCTGTTCTTCTCAGAAGATTCAGCTTTGTACCACGCGCACTTAGTCATGGTTGTCGATATGGACTTGGTTGTAGCAATGACTTGCACCTCCAGCGACTCGAGGTTGTACCATCAGGCCGACTACAGATTAATGAAAGGTGGGGCTGTTATGAGTGTTGCGGATAAGACAGTGCTGATCACCGGAGCCTCTTCCGGCATCGGAGAGGCCACAGCGAGGCTGTTGGCACAGCGAGGGGCCAAGGTGGTGCTGGGCGCTCGCCGCAAGGATCGGCTGGATACAATCGTCGACGACATTGTTCAGGCTGGTGGCCAGGCGGCTTCCATGGCTCTGGACGTGACCGATCGTCAGGCCAATGAGGACTTCGTGGCTTTTGCCAAAAGGCAGTTCGGCGGGGTGGACGTGGTATTCCTCAACGCCGGGCTCATGCCCAACTCACCCCTGTCGGCCCTGCATGTGGACGAGTGGGACCGCACTATTGATGTCAACCTGAAGGGCGCATTGTATGGCATTGCTGCGGCTTTGCCGGAATTCATCGGGCAGCGTCACGGGCAGTTCATCACCACCTCTTCGGTTGCTGGGCTCAAAGCCTATACTGGCGGAGCTGTCTACGGGGCAACCAAGTGGGGCCTGCGTGATCTGATGGAGGTGCTCAGGATGGAGTCCGCCCAGGAGGGGACCCATATTCGCACCTCTACCATTTATCCGGCGGCCATTCGAACCGAGTTGCTGAACACCATCACAGACAAGCGGACCCTGGCTGATATGAACAAGACCTACGACAGCTACCAGATTGATCCCGAACGGGTGGCCCAGGTAGTGGCCTTCGCTATCGATCAGCCTGAGGATACCAATGTATCGGAGTTTACTGTAGGCCCTACCATCCAGCCCTGGTGAATTCCTCTGTCGCTGCCCTTAGTCGCTGCTGGAGGAAAGCAGACGAATGCCTGCTTGGGCCATGGCCTTTCGAGCCTCAACGCCCTGATCCTCGCTGACCGGGACAGTCAGATCCTCGAAGACCGTGACCCGGTAGCCCAGTTTTGCGGCATCCAAGGCCGTCTCCTTGACGCAGTGGGATTCGGCGATGCCGACTACATCCACCTGATCGACTCCTGCTTGTGCCAGGGCATCGGCCAAGGTGACTCCAGCTGACTTGGCGGCAGCGAATTCCTCCCTGCTCTGGATTCGATCAGTGTTGTCTTCGATGCCTTCGAATCCGGAGTAGGCGGCGGAATACTGACCCTTTTTGAAGTGATGGGTGATGCCCAGCTCCCGAATACTGGGATGCAGCTCCGCCCCGGGTGAGCCTGCCACGCCGTGCTTGGGCCAGGTGTCCACAAAATCCGGGTGATCGGACCAGTGGGATCCGGGTTCGATGTGCCAATCCTGGGTGGTGGCCATGTAGGTATAGTCCCCGGCATGGTCGTGGACATAGTCGGCGATTTTGTCGGCCGTGGCGTTGCCTCCCTCGACTCCCAGCTCACCTCCTTCGCAGAAGGTCGGTTGAACATCCACGACGATCAAAGCCTTGGACATAGTGATCACTCCCTTGGTCGATGCTGACGGTAGGCAGAGGAAATACCGGTTGAAGCTCCTCGATCATTTCTTCTTACGTATTAGTTTAATTCTCGCAGGTGAGTCGGTCCTCCAGGTTGAGTGCATGTGGACAAATGTGGCGGCGGATCAGCATCTTGCGCACAAGACGATAAGACAAGTAGCGAAGGAGGACAAATGTGGTTGCGCGAGGCGGATTCATACGGACTTTTGGGGTGTTTACTTGGTAGTCTAAGTGCCAGGATTGTACGGAGTTATAGCTGATGCTTCTGGGGCTACCTCTTTCGTACGTGACAGAGCGGGCATCGTTCCAAGGGAGGAGATGCGGGTATGAGGATCAATGAGTTTGGGCAACCTATTGGTGATGCGATTTCGTTTCCCGGGGCCATTACGCCGGAGCCTGTCATCTTGACTGGCAGTACTGTTCTGGCAGTGCCCTTGGACGGCAACCAGGGTGATGCCTTCTATGAACGGATTTTCAGTCCAGAATGCGACAAAGCCATCATGACCTATAGCACTCACGATCTCTACCCTGATAGACCATCATTCGACTCAGGGTTCGAATCCATGATTGAAAGTCGCAATCCTCTCTTCTTTGCTATTCTCCGCAATCCGTCTGCACATGGACTCAGTGTCGGTCAGTCTGCAGATGGAAAGGATGCGGATATACGGAAGCATGTGAAGCTTCTTGATTCGTCGGATCTGTTGGGTATGTATGCCTTGCAGCGGATAAGGTCCGACGTGGGAAGCATTGAGATGGGGCACGTTATCTATACCCATGAGTTGCAGAGAAGCAGGCAGGCTACCGAGGCCCAGTATCTGATGGCTAGGCATGTCTTCGAGGACTTGGGCTATCGCCGATACGAGTGGAAGTGCGACAGCCTCAACGCGCCCTCACGGGCGGCAGCGCTGAGGCTGGGATTCAAGGCTGAAGGCCGGTTCAGGAACGATATGGTCTACAAGGGCCGTACTCGGGATACGGATTGGTTTTCCATATTGGACAGCGAATGGCCGGCAGTGAAAGAGCGGTTGGAGACCTGGCTGGATGATGACAATTTCGATCAGCAGGGCAGGCAGAAGCGCCGTCTGCAAGATTGCTGAACTATTGCTGATCTGACTGCAACCCCTTATGGTTACACTGCGGCATCTTTGAAAAAGCCGAAATAGGCATTCATGGCTCGGGCTGTAGGAGTGTCATTGCGGCGCATCAGCGCAAGCGGAGTTCCTTCAAATAGCACTTTTCCGCCCGCGCTTCCGGCTCCCGGGCCCATATCGATCACCCAGTCGGCCTGGCCGATGAAGCGCAGGTTATGTTCTATGACGATGATAGTGAGTCCTTTGTTGGTGATGAGTTTACGTAGGAGCGCAATCTGCTGCAGGATATTGGATTCATGCAGGCCGCTGGTAGGCTCATCCAAAATCAGGGTCTCATGAATTCCTTCCTTGAGTAGTCTGGCCAGCTTGAGGCGTTGCAGCTCACCGCCCGAAAGCGTATCAAGAGCCTGCCCAACGGATAGGTAAGACAGACCCACATCCTCCAGGGCCTTCATAGCTGGCCCCAGCACTTCACGATATTGGTGCATAGCCTCGCTGGCAGTCAGTTTCAGCACCTGGGCGATGTTGAGACCACGGTATCTGGCAGACAAGGTCTGCGTTGAATACCTGGTTCCATGGCAGCTTTCGCAGATAGTGCTGGTGTCGCCCATGTAGGCAATATCCAGGGTGACGACCCCCTTGCCCTTGCAGACCGGACAGGCTCCGGCAGCGTTGAATGAGAAGAGCGAGGGGGACTCGCCTGTGGCCTTGGCAAAGGCCTTGCGCAGCGGGTCGAAGACACCCAAGTAGGTCAACAGGTTGGAGCGTCCGCTGGTCTTGATTGGTTTCTGATCCAGGAGTAAGGCCTCATGTTGAGCCATGAAGCCTTCCTTAATAAGGGTGCTCTTACCTGAGCCGGCCACCCTGGTCACCACAGTCAGCATTTGCCGGGGTATCTTGGCGTGGGCTTCTCTGACGTTGTGGGCAGTGACCTTGTCTATTGTATAGAAGCCATGCGAAGGCACCGATGGTTCATTTACCACGCCTGGATCTGCCAGGGCTCTGCCAGTTGCTGTGCCGCTTCTCAGCAGAGACTGATAGTTCCCTTCAAAGACGATCCGTCCGCCTTCACTGCCTGCCCCTGGCCCCATATCGACGATATGGTCCGCAATGGCGATGAGCTCGGGGTCATGATCCACGATCACTACCGTATTGCCCTTGTCTCGCAAGCCCTCAAAGATTTTCTTGATCCCAGTCAGGTCATGGGGGTGCAAGCCAACGCTTGGCTCATCGAAGATGTAGAGGACGTCATTCAAGGGGCTGTTCAGGCAGTTGGCGATTTTCAGACGCTGTCCCTCTCCTCCGGAAAGTGTGGAGGTGCCACGCTCCAAACTCAAGTAGCCCAGACCCACCGTTATCAGATTGGCTATCTTGCGTTTCAAGTCCTGCAGAATGGTCTCAGCCTGATCGTCATGAATCTTTCCAAGCCATTCCTGGAGGTCTGCCACGCTCATGGCGGAGCAGTCAGCTATGTTCAGTCCGCGGATCCTGGCTGAGCGCACCTTGGCGTTGACTCTGGCCCCCTGGCAGTCGGGGCACTGGGTGATTCGCGTAACCTCCTCCAGCTCATGCTGGTACTTGTCGTTGCTCTGGTTGATGAAGGTCTTGGTGATCCTGGGCACCAATCCCTCATACATGGCTGTCTTGTGCCAGTTGGGGCCAGGGTGTGCCGGTTTTTGCCTCTTGCCGTAGAGCAGGAAGTCGAGGTCATCTCTGTCCCACTCCTGTAGAGGCAGGTCGTTGTCAAAATAACCTGAATCCGTATACCTGGTCAGCCTCCAGCCGCCTGGCTGGAAGGTGGGAAAGTAGATGGCTCCCTGGTTCAGCGAGAGATCCATGTTGAGCAGGCGATCAAGCACCAGAGTGCGCACAGTTCCGAGTCCCTGGCAGATCGGGCACATCCCCGCAGGATTGTTGAAGGAATATGTCATGGAGTACCCGATGAAGGGCTGGGCCATACGGGAGAACAGCAGGCGCAGGGCAGTGTAGATATCAGTGTAGGTGCCTACGGTTGAGCGAGCATTGCCCGAGAGCTGCTTTTGGGTTACGACAATGGAGAAGGGCAGGTTGTCGATTCGGGCGACTTCCGCAGGCTCATACTTGGGCAGGAGCTGCTGAATGTAGGAGCTGTAGCTGCGATTGATCATGCGCTGTGATTCGGCTGCCAGCGTGGAAAACACAAGAGACGACTTTCCTGAACCCGACAGGCCGGTGACCACGGTGATGGCCCTCTTGGGTATGGCCAGTGAGACTTGTTTGAGGTTGTGCGTGGAGGCCCGATCAATAAGAATGCACTCGGTCCTCATTGGGCGACTCGCTCCTGGCGTAGCTTGTTGATAAGCCTGTTGGCAAGAGTAGCGAACTCTTCCTGTTCGTCTTTGGACCAGACCTGTCGGGCATCTTCCTCAAGGGTTTTATGCTGTTGATCGATGATGTCAAGCATGTCCCGGCCATCCTGGGTCAGATTGGTCTCCAGCTCTCGCCGGTCGTGGGCGTCAGGCACCTGCCTGATGTATCCGAGATCGCGCAGAGTGCTGAGGTTCTTGGAGACCTTGGATCGGGTTATGCCGAGTCGCTGACCAATCTGTGAGGGCGTGGACGCTCCTGTGCGCAGAACGGTGAGGATGTCGAACTGTTGCCAGGTGATGTTCCCCGGGTTGACCCTGTTGCGCTCTGCTACGAATTCGCACTGCAGATACATGAGAGCATCGTAGAGGGAGGACGGATTATTTGATTTCATTATAGAAACTATATCATATCGGAAACTATCTATTACCCGGATAGCTTGCTTTTCTCTGAATTCGTTCTTGTCTGACTGTATTGACTGATGAAGCCACGTCTCAGGAGGTTCAATATTGGCCTTGTGTTGTTGAAAGAGCTTCTTGCATGAGAGTAGGCGTGTGTCTGCCTGGTGGATCCCTTGATGCGGTTTAGCAATTTTCTCTGTTGGCCGCTCCAAGGTAAAGGAGGTCTATTGGACTAAAGGCTCGTGATTTGTTGACAGCGGCGGTGGGATGGAGTGTCAACTTATCATCCTATCAGTATTGCTTAGTCAATCGGCTATGCAGAACGACGATACTGAGGCCTAAATGCTAGGTAAACCAGCATGCCCACCGGTCGGAAAGGCTGAGCTAAGGCTCTTCTTTTGCTCGAGCCTCCTGTATTAAGAACGTTGATGAATAGGTTCTTGTATTTCCTTGATTTGACAGCTAGGCTTTCTTCGCTAATAATGTAGCATGCTACATTTTAGAGAGGCGGTATTTTTTGGAGCTCTCGGAGAAGCGGCCAGAGGGGCTGGTCAAAATAGCCAACACCCTGCTGGAAAAGCACATGAATGAGTGTGTGCGGAACATCTTTCCCAATCTGACTGGTCCCCAATTCGTCATGGTCTATTACCTGTATGAGCATGAGGGCCTGGAGGTGACGCAGAAGACGGTGGGCGACAGGTTCCGTTTGAGCCATCCTACGGTTCGGGGAGTTGTCAAACGGCTGGTCAAGGCAGGATGGCTGACGGCAAAGCCGCAGAGTGATGACCGACGTCAGATGGTTCTTAAGCTCACCGGGCAGGCGCGGAAAGAGCTGAACGCCCACCAGGTCGAGATCCGGCATGTATTAGAGACCACGGGCGAGCTTGCCTTGAAAGGGTTCGATGAGCAGGAGAGCAGACAGCTGGTCGGCTACCTGGAACGAATCATTAGAAACATGGAATCCTGATCTGCTTTTAGTCGGATCACGCAGGCTTTGGCCCGAGCCGGTGAAGGACGGAGAGGATGCAATATGAATAAGGATGGCGCCAAGGGGGAAGGCAGCCAAGGAGGGGCTGAGGGAAGTCGCACTGCGATGATGGGCACGCTTTTGGCAGGGGCTTTCCTGGCCTTGATGGCGGAGACCTTCCTTAACAATGCTCTGCCCACCATTATGGCGGAATTCCATGTGTCCCAATCCACTGCTCAGTGGCTGAGCACCTCCTACCTGTTGGTGGTGGGGCTGATGATACCCGTATCGGCTTGGGTGTTTTCCAACTTCCGATCCAAGCACACCTTCATGGCTATGATGGCTATTTTCCTGACTGGCTCCCTGGTCTGTGTCTTTTCCGAAGGGCATTTCCCGCTGCTGTTGGCGGGCAGAATCATCCAGGCCATAGCCGCCGGATCGCTGATGCCTTTCATTCAGAATGTGGTACTGCTGCTTTTCCCGCCGGATAGGCGCGGTGTGGCCTTGGGTATGGTGGGCCTGGTGGTGGCCTTAGGTCCTACGGTTGGCCCCACGCTCTCAGGGTTTGTTTTGGAGCACTGGTCCTGGAGGGCTTTGTTTGTGCTGCTTGCTGCCTTGAGCGCTGCGATTCTGGTGGCCTCGTTCTTCTTGGTCTACACGGTCAACCGGCAGGTGAGAACCCGGCTGGACACGCCTTCTGTGGTTTACTCCTGCCTGGGTTTCGGGCTCATTCTGTACGCCCTGTCCGCCATTGGGGAGGCGGGCGGTGCCTCAGTGCTTGACTTGGGATTGCTTCTGGCCGGCTTGCTGGTGGTGGCCCTGTTCTGTCGGCGTCAGCTGCTTCTGGAGTCTCCGCTGGTGAATTTGCGAGTTTTCACGAATGCCACCTTCAATCTGACCAGTCTGCTGAGCACCCTGAGCAACATCGCCATGGTCGGTGTGGAGCTGGTCCTTCCTCTCTATTTGCAGAACACGCGTGGATCAAGCGCACTCACCTCTGGTCTGGTCATGTTGCCGGGAGCCATCGTCATGGGCATATTCAACCCTCTCTCCGGGATGATCTATCAAAGAATCGGGGCGAGGAAGATTTCCCTTTTGGGGTATGCGGTGCTGCTGGCCGGAACCTTGCCGATGGTATGGTTCGGCACCGCTACCAGTCTTATCGTTATCGCCTCCTGTTATGCTCTGCGCCTGGCAGGAGTGGCGCTGGTAATGATGACTACTTTCACCGAGGGCATCAACGCTCTGCCGACGGAACTCACGGCCCATGGAAACGCGGCTGCCTCGACTGTCCGTCAGGTGGGCGGTTCGCTCGGTACGGCTGCAGCCATGATGATCGTCACCATCGGCGCTCAGCTCGGCAGTCTCAGTGGAGCCACGTCAGCCCAGGCTCTCGACCAGGGCTACCAATGGGCATTCATCTTCCTTGCAGTCATAGCCCTGATCGGCCTATGCGGCTCGCTCTTCCTTAAACCGAATAGAACTGCGACTGAGTAAGAAAGGTGTCTTTTCGCTTTCAAAGCAGGGACCGTTGCTGACATCGATTGGCTCATGATGCCAACGAGCAGGGATACAGGCATCGGTCATAATTTGATACTTAAAAAGGTATGACGCTTATTTAGATGTACGAAATGGAAATTGATATGATGCCGATCATTACATTTGCAAATCGTATAACCTTCAGTCTGCTGTGGGCGCACTCAGCGCTCAGACCAGAAGAGGCGCCTATCAGCCTGTCCAGGAAGCGACCGGTGATTCGCTTAAGTAAGATCACCCGTCGCAAAGATTTATGTGTGCCAACTTGTAGCTGGTGACGGGGCTGAGCGTATCCTCTCTCGCATTTGCCGTAAGTCTTCAACGGCATGGCCTTGAACTTTCTTTGTCTCGCTCTGCTCGCAGCGTCTTGTCGCCTCCAGACATCCCTGTCTTGCCAAGTACTTAGGTGATCAGGCGCCTTATCGTAACAAGACCGCCTAGCTCACTATAGTAAACGACCTGCTAAGACCAGACATAGTGGAAAGAAACAGGATAGACAGCGCAAAGGATGGTGATGCCGATATTGCGCATACAAAAAGAGTCTTGGGTCACTGTCCAAGACTCTGCTGGCGGAGGATACGAGATTCGAACTCGTGAGGGCGTGAACCCAACACGCTTTCCAAGCGTGCGCCATAGACCACTAGGCGAATCCTCCATGGCTGCAGTGAACAGGGCCATAGCCTACGTGACCCTGATCAAGGCAACTACGAAATAATAACACAGGGCAAGGATTGCGGGCCAGTCCAGACGTGTCGCCGACAATCCTCGCCCTGTTTCTATTTTCTGTGTTACTTGATCTGATCCATGGAAAGGCCAAGGGCCTCAGCCACGCGCTGGCCGTAGTCGGGGTCGGCCTGGTAGAACTGCCTGGTCTCGAGAACCTGGATCTCCTGGTCATCAACGGATCCCAGGTTGTTCTTGATGGTCTGGATCAGACGGTCCTTCTCTTCCGGGCTCATCAGCCTATAGAGACGGCCGGCTGCGGAATAGTAGTCCTTGTCATAGGGGCGGGAGTACTCGGTTTGCCCTTGGACGGCATCGCCGTGCATACGGGCATCGTTGTCTTCCACGGGGCCGCCCTTGCTGTTGGGCTCATAGTTGACCGATCCGTCCTGCCCTTGGGACATGAACCCGTCCCGCTCGTAGTTGTGAACCTCATTGACCGGCCGGTTGATGGGCAGCTGTTCGTAGTTGGCTCCCAGACGGTAACGCTCAGCGTCCTTGTAGCCGAACAGGCGGCCCTGCAGCAGCTTGTCGGGCGATGGCTCGATGCCGGGGACGAAGTTGGCGGGAGAGAAGGCCGCTTCCTCAACATCATCGAAATAGTTGGTCGGGTTGGTGTCCAGCACGAACTCGCCTATCTCAATGCGCGGATAGTCCTTCTTGGAGACCACCTTGGTCACGTCGAAGATATCGTCTTTGTAGTCCAGACCCTCCTGGTAGGGCAGGATCTGCACGCAGACCTTCCACTTGGGGTAGTCGCCCCGGTCGATGGCATCATAGAGATCGTGCAGGAGGAAGTCCGTGTCCTCGGAGGCGACCTTGGCGGCGGTCTCATCAGTCATGTTCTTTACGCCCTGCTCGCTCAGGAAGTGGTACTTGACCCAGAACTGCTCGCCCTTGGCATTGACCCACTTGAAGGTGTGGCTTCCGTAGCCGTTCATGTTCCGGTAGCTTGCAGGGTTGCCCCTGTCGCCCATCAAGTAGGTGACCTGGTGCACAGACTCGGGGGAGTGGGACCAGAAGTCCCACTGCATCTCCTGGCTGCGCAGGTGGGTGGCCGGGTCGCGCTTCTGCGAGTGGATGAAGTCGGGGAACTTCAGGGGGTCGTTGACGAAGAATACGGGGGTGTTGTTGCCCACCACGTCGTAGTTGCCCTCCTGCGTGTAGAAGCGCAGGGCGAAGCCGCGGACGTCGCGCAGGGTGTCGGGATAGCCGGATTCGCCGGCCACCTGGGAGAAGCGCAGCAGGATGGGCGTGGTCTTGCCTGCTCCGTTGAATACGTCGGCCTTGGTGTAGGCGCTCATGTCCTTGGTCAAGGTGAAGGTTCCCTTGGCTCCGGCTCCCTTGGCGTGGACTACGCGCTCTGGTATGCGCTCGCGGTTGAAGTGGGCCAGCTTTTCGAGGAGCTGGTAGTCCTGCATGAGGATGGGCCCCCGGGTGCCCGCCGTCTGGCTATGGTTGTTGTCTGCCCAGGGCTGCCCTTCGTTGGTAGTAAGTTTGTCGTTCATGTCTGCTCGATTCCTCTGACCTCTATGTTTTTCGCGATTGACGGTCCCATGCGAGCCGGGTCTGCGACCCAGCTCCTGGTTGACCACTCGATCGCTGATGGCAGGACTCTTGACAAAATCCTGCTATTCTCCACCGTATCTGACAGGGGATGGGGTTGGTGGATATGCGCGCTGAGCGAGAGTCAGATATCTCACTAATCGAGCAAGATGCTCATGACGACGAAGAGTGATGTGTCTGTTGCGGGCGGAATTTCAAGAGAGCCGCCGACGATGCCTCATTCAATCGGCAAACGGCGACGGCTCTCATCAGAGCACTGGTGCTCAGAGCATCTGTATCAGTTCGCCCACATCCTGGATGACCAGCTGGAGGTTAAGCCCGGTCAGGACAGCCACGACAATCCAGGCCAGGAAGGCCATCCATCGAGGGTTGGCATACTTGCCCATGATCTTCTTGGAGGAGGTGTACCAGACCAGGGGGATCATGGATATGGGCAGGGCCACGCACAGGAAGACCTGGGAGTAGACCAACAGGCTATCCAGGGCGGACTCCTTGCCGCCGAAAGCGATGGTGCAGATCAGTACGGGGATGATGGAGATCACACGGGTGACCAGCCTGCGCAGCCAGAGGGGGATCCTCATGCGGATGAAACCCTCCATGACGATCTGTCCAGTCAGAGTGCCGGTAATGGTCGAGTTCTGGCCCGAGGCCAGCAGGGCTACGGCGAAGAGGGTGGAGAGCAGACCGGAGGCGACCGGACCGGCGATGGTCTTGTCGCCAAGGGCGTTGTAGAGGGCGGTGAAGGTATCCAGCCCTTCGCCGTGTCCGAAGAACATGGCCGCACCCAGCATCAGCAGCAGGCAGTTGACCACGAAGGCGGCGGACAGCTGGATGTTGGAATCCCAGGTGGCGAAGCGGACAGCGTTGGCAACCTGATGGTCGTCGCTTCGGTCGAAGTCGCGGGTCTGGACGATGGATGAGTGCAGATAGAGGTTATGAGGCATGACCGTGGCGCCCACGATGCCCAGAGCCATGGTCAGCTGGCCGTTGCCCAGGATGGCCTTGTCAGGGATGAAGCCGCGGAAGACCGCGGGCATGTCGGGCCTGGCAAGGAAGACCTCGTAGAGGAATACCGCCATGATGACCAGAATTAGGGTGGCCACGATGGCCTCGATGCGGCGGAAGCCGATCTTGGTCAGCAGCAGGAGGATGAGCACGTCCAGCACGGTCAGCGTCACGCCCAGGATCAGTGGAATGCCGAAGAGCAGCTTCAGGGCGATCGCTCCGCCGATCACCTCGGCGATGTCGGTGGCCATCACAGCCAGCTCCGTGCAGATCCAGAGGGCGAAGCTGAGCCGGCGGCTGGTGTGCTGGCGTGTGGCCTGTGCCAGGTCCAGACCAGTCACGATCCCCAGCTTGGCAGACATGTATTGCAGCATCATGGCGATCAGGCTGGAGATGAGGATGACGCTCATGAGCAGGTAGCCATACTGGGCGCCGCCGCCGATGGAGGTGATCCAGTTGCCAGGATCCATGTAACCGACTGCAACCAGGGCGCCTGGGCCTGAGAAGGCAGCCAGGTTCTTCCAGAAGGAGGATGTCGAGTTGGGCACGGAGACTGTGGCGTTGATCTCCTCCAGGGATCGCCCATTGGCCGTCTCGATGATGGGATGGGATTGGCGCTGCCGACTGGACGGCGGAGTCCTGACTTCGGATCCGGCTGGACTGGCGGACCCTGAGGAGGGTCTGGTCTGACTGTTCGGCATGACACCTTCCTTGATTTTGGTTGCTCAAAGGTCTGGGAGAAAACTTCGACCCTTCGAAGTCTAATGGTGCCACATGAAAATTGCGAGACCTCGACAATGACATGTCTGTGACATTGCCTACATGCCGGATTCTGCTGATGTTTGACTGAAAAAATCGGGGAAGGGGCTGAGGAATTGTGCTATAGACTGTGCACATGGACGTCATTCAGCTTTCCACCAATGTCCAGGACTACCTCAAAGTCATTTGGGATCTGGAGGAGTGGGACGATGGCCCAGTCCACCCGACGGATATCGCTGAACGGACCGGCATGAAGCAATCGACCATCTCGGGCGCGCTCTCGCGTATGGTCAATGCCGGCTTGGTGGAACATAAGCCTTATGGACGGGTTGGTCTCACTTCGGCAGGTAGGCGCTCGGCCGTTACCATGGTCCGTCGCCACCGTCTTCTGGAGACGTTTCTGGTGGAGGTCCTGGGCTATACCTGGGATGAAGTGCACGAGGAGGCTGATGCCCTTGAGCATGCCGTCTCTGAAAAGTTGGTTGACAGGATTGATCGCTATCTGGGCCATCCAGCCCAGGATCCGCATGGGGATGCCATACCGACTGAATCCGGCAGCATGCCCGTTGTCCCTCTAACGAAATCTTTGTCTCAGGTGGAAGATGGGCAAACCGTACGCGTTTGGCGAGTAAGCGATCAGGATCCAGCATTGCTCAGGTATCTGAGCAGGCACAGGGTACGCCCGGGGACCTTGCTGAAATTAGTTTCGCCTGTGGACGCATCAAAGGGGGCGCAAGTCCGCGTTCAGAAGATATCGGCTGGGCGAAGTATTCCCAATAAGGATGAGGATGAATCGAAGGGGATTGCTGAGCCTTTGGAATTGGACGATGCACAGGCTTCAAAAATCAAGGTAGTAATTCAATAGCTTTTGTATAAGTTAGATGTCCTGGCAGTAGTGACGGTTGCGCTGTATATCAGGGAGCATGTCTATCAGCGCCAGCTATGAGTTCATGGATTATTTCACCATGCATCGCTTTTCTGTTGGGAGTCATGGTGCTCCCCGCAGCTGCGGGAAGATCCAGCTAAATTCCTTCAAAACGTCCAGACTCTGCCTGGTATACGCATGAATGGACTTCTCGCTTATCGTCTTCAAACAAGGCTTGTAAATACGCCTCTTCATAGGCTGAGGTGATCGCTCGGTAGTCTTAGTCTGGTATGTTTCGAAACCAATTCTGCGATCATTGGACGAACTCGGCTTTACCTCCTAAGCTGGTACCAGTGTGGTTGGTAGGGCACATTGTTGCATGACGATTGAAGGGGAGCCGTAGCTGTGCTTTGGTCTGTGATTAAAAATATTCTGGTTATTGCTGCCACTGTTGCCATGGCCGGCCCTATGGGATTTCAGCCTAGTGCTCTTGGATCCACGGCTGCTGAATGGAATACACCACAGTCAGCAACGCAGGAAAAGGTGACCGAGGAAGAGCATGCGAGCCCCTCGACAATAGGTGATCAGGACCAGTCGCAGAGTGCATCCATGCCGGACAACCCCAATCAACCCCTGCCAGAGAAAATCAGCAACGCTATACCTAAGGATGCGACCGTAGTTGCGAATGATTTGGCTTTGACGCCAGACCAGCAGCTTAAGCAATTGGACTCAGGCAAGAAAGTTACCGATCCGAAAATCGTCGGGACGTCAACCCGTCAGGCAGATCCTTTGGCTAAGACCGATGGAGAATCATTCATCCCCGTTCATGTGGATAAAGTCAGAAAAGCCATAAAAGATTCCAAGACGGATTCCGATCAACAGACCAAGGGCAACCAAGGTGAAGAGGCAAGACCGGCAACAGCTGATTCCTCCGTACGGTCGCGTACGTCCTTTGCTTCTTTGCAAAATAACACATACGGTGCTCACTGGGGCTTTTATCAAGGTTCACAGGCATTTTTTGAGGCTGATGGAACTCTCTTCGCGCAACAGGCCAAGGGGGTCATCGATGTTTCTGTGTGGCAGAATACTATAAATTGGGATGCTGTAAAGAACGCCGGAGTTGACGGCGCCATCATTCGCCTAGGCTACGGTTGGGGCAATGGCCTCGATAAGCAGGCCAAGAGAAACATCAGTGAATGCAAGCGTTTGGGAATACCCTTCGGGGTCTATATCTACTCGTACGCCTATGACTCCAATACGGCCGCCGCCGAGGGCAACAATGCGGTCGATCTGTTGAGGCAGGCCGGGGTCAGCCCTTACGATCTCAGCTATCCCGTTTATTATGACCTGGAAAATTGGACTTGGGCAGGTCACAGTCATCCCACCAATCCTGGAACCTATGATCAAATAGTCAATACCTGGTGGGGCAAGTTGACATCTGCCGGATACAACAGCCTGTCCCTGTACTCATACACCAACTATCTCTATTCCGCCTTGAATTCTGATAACCTTCATTCCAAGACGCATTGGGTGGCTAGCTATGGTCCGCGTACTGGTTTTCATTTCAGGAGTGCTGATAAGGGTTGGCAATACAGCAGCAGCGGTTCAGTCAGCGGCATCAACGGACACGTGGATTTGAATGCCTTTAGCAACATACGCAATCAGCCTGATTTCAGTGGAACTGACCCCAATTCATTTGCCGCCAAAGTCACGGACGTGCCTGAGGGGCGTTACTATATCGCCAGTCTTTTCGACAATCGTTATGTCGACGTAACAGGAGCCAGTCCTGACAATGGTGTGCCTCTGGATATCTGGCCCTACAACGGGCAGGACAACCAGCAGTTCTATATCAAACCGGCCGGTGGCGGTAATTACACTATTGCGACCAGCTATGGCAAAGTGGTGGATGCGTCAGGACCTTCGGCTGATAACGGGACCCCATTGATTCAGTTTTCGGCAAATGGCGGTCGCAATCAGCAGTGGACCCTGTATCGGGGCATTGATGGTTCGTACTACTTTGCTTCGGTATATGCCGGAAGCCGGAACAAGGTTTGGGACATCACTGCCTCAAATGATGCCCCGGGATCCAGGCTGGAACTGTGGGCGGCTAATCAAGGCCAGAATCAAAGATTCAAGCTGGTCAGCGTTAATGGAAACGGCAACGGTAACTCATCAGCATCAGGTCAGTTGGTGAGCGCTGATGGTGGAAAGTACTGGTATGAGAACGGAGCAAAAGTCCGTTCCAAGGAGGTATATGATTCTTCCGCCGGACTCTGGTACTGGGCAGGTGACGATGGTCAGCTGGCCCAGGGCTGGAAGACGCTGCCTGATGGGCGAAGGGTGTATTACGATCCCCGAACATTAGGAATGGCGCATGGCGAGAGGCTCATTGATGGGGCCTGGTATTACTTTGCCTATGACGGCAATATGGTCCGGAGCCGGGATCTCTACCTCATTTCAAGCGGCGGCAAATGGGTACGTTACGCTGCCGATGGAAAAATGGTCAAGGGCGAAAGCAGCAAGGCCGGTAAATGGTATTTCTTTGATCCCGTGACCGGCGCTATGGCTCGGGGGTGGAAGCATGTGTCGTCCAACGGCGGCAAGTGGGTCTACTACGATCCGTCCAACGGCCAAATGCTCCATGGAGAGGCCCGCATCAATGGGAATTGGTACTACTTTAACGATTGGAGCGGCGCCACTACTTATGGCTGGAAGTACTTGGGATCCAACGGTGGCAAGTGGGTCTACTACGATCCGGTTATGGGGTGGATGCTAAAGGGCTGGCAGCAGGTCGAAGGCTCCATGCGCCACTTTGATGAGACGACCGGAGCGGTCCTCAATTGATTTAAAGTTTGTCTTTCTAACAATCTTTTGCGGGTATTCTGAAAGCTTGGTGGAGCATGGGTTTAAAGATAGAAACCATGAACACTGCTGGGCAGTTGAAATCGGATCTGCCTAAAAGCGAGGCAGCCGAATCTGCCTCCGGCCACGGCGGGAATGCCGACGATCAGGGTTTCGATAGGGACGCTCCGCAACTTGCCTTGGTGATTCCTTGCTACAACGAGCAGGATGTTCTGCCTATCACTTTGCCTGCCCTGTATGCTAAGCTCTCAGACTTGGAAAAGCGTGGGTTCATCACAGAGAACAGTTACATTCTGCTCGTGGACGACGGATCTGATGATTCCACATGGTCAATTATCCAGTCGAGTCATTCCCAGTACCCCACGAGGGTACATGGCCTTAAGTTTTCTCATAATAGAGGACACCAGAACGCCCTGTATGCAGGGCTTATGGAGGCTCTGAATCGTGGATGCGACGCGGCCATTTCAATGGATGCGGACTTGCAGGATGATCCCGATGCCATTGATGCAATGGTAAAGGAGTATGCCAAAGGAAGCGACATCGTCTACGGTGTCAGGGACAACAGGGATACCGACACCGTTTTTAAGCGATCAACAGCGGATCTGTTTTATAAGATGATGTCATGGCTGGGAACTGACACAATACCGAACCATGCTGATTACCGACTTATGAGCCGTACGACCTTAAAGGCTCTGTCACACTACACTGAAGTCAATTTGTTTTTGCGAGGCATCGTTCCTTCTCTTGGTTTCCCCCACAGCAAGGTGTACTACAAGCGCGGTTCAAGAGCAGCAGGTGAGTCCAAGTATCCTTTAAAAAAGATGATGTCATTCGCAGTGGAAGGCATTACGTCTTTTTCAATCACCCCGCTCAGAGCCATCACCGGCATCGGTCTCATTTCGGTTGCGGTAGGCATAGTGATACTTATTTATGTGCTGGTGTCCTTCTTCTGTGGTCGTGCGGTGGCCGGCTGGGGGTCTGTGATGTGTTCAATCTGGATCCTTGGAGGGCTTATCCTGTCAGGCATTGGAGTGGTGGGCGAGTATGTTGGCCGAATCTATTTGGAAGTGAAGCATCGGCCCCGCTATATCGTCGAAGAACGCATCTGATATGTACGTCAAACCACTTTTCAACCGGGAAAGTCTCGACGAGATAATTCAAAAGAGGTATTCAACGTGAAATCTGCCCTCTCTCGGCATGCACTGATGCCCATCGAATCGCTGAAGCGTCACGCTGGCATTGCTCTATTGGCCTTCATCCTTAACGCTGTTGCCTTTGCTCCTCTGATTGCCCGCCGTCATTACTCGGTGGATTCCTATCATCTGATCGACGACCAGAATGCCCCCTGGTATTTGGAGAATGGCCGATACACATGGTGGCGTTTGACGCTGATGGCTGACAGGCTCGGCCTGAACCTGGTCTTGCGGCAACGACTGTTCATAGCAATCTGCATTGTCGGATTTTCCATTTCTTTGGTTATTCTCACGGCCTCTTTCGCCAGGCTGGGCGGTATATCCTCCTTTGGAGGACAGTGCTGTCTGTGCCTGACCTTGTCGGTGGTATGGATCAACGTATTTGTACTTGAATTCCTCTTGTTCCCCGAAAGCGCTGTGTCTGCAGCCGTCGGTTCCATATTCGTCAGCTTGGCCGTTAGCCTCATCCTTGGCAGACGGAATGCTTGGCTGTCGGCTGCATCGTTGATTTGTCTTCTGATTGCCCTGGGATGCTACCAAAGCTTGGTAGGGGTGTATTTAGCGCTCGCCTTGCTAGGAGGTTGCCTGACTTCTTTAAGGGAAGGACACGAGCCTTTTACACGAGTGATGCTTCGTTGGGCCAAGGTGCTGGGCATGGCCGCATTCGGCTCTGTTTTTAATGTTATCTGCGTAAAATATTTGATACATATTAAGTACATAGTTGATCCTGGGCGTGGAGCCGGGCTTTCTTTGCCAAATATTGTCTCCAACCTCAAACAGGTATTGAAATACCAGCTGTCTCTGCTCAATAATGCCGATGGACTCATGCCCAAATTCAGCGTTACCCTGATAATGCTCTTTCTGATTGCTCTGCTGGTGCTGTCCTTCCGCACCAGGCACAATCTGCCCTATGGGCAATTGGCTTGCGCCGCCCTGGTTGCCTATCTGGCAGTCTTTGCTCCTCACTATATCGAGAAAAATATTCTCTTGACCCCGCGCAGCAATATGGCTTTTTGGGCTTGGGTTGCGTCAATGACCACGGTTTTTGCAGTTTCCCTGCTTGTATCCCGGCATCAGCCGTTCATGGTCAGGACCTCGATCGAGCCCGTGCCGGAACCGGAGCGAAAGGTCGGAGTCACGGTGGAGGGGACTGAGGCCTTCCCTGGCTCTTGCAACGGTGCCCAGCATGTTGCAGCACTTATCGCCGTCTCTGGTGTCTTCCTCCTCTTTTCAAGCCTATGCATGGCGGATATAGCTTATGATGCCTATGTCAGTAACACCCAGGATCAGGCCTATGCCATGAGCGTCGCTCAGAAGATCAAAGAGCATGAGACCTCCACCGGGCAACCTATAACAGCTATCGCCATAGTTCCTGATGCAAGTGTGCATGTCAAATACGACAATGTGCGTTATCAGAGGTACGAACTGAACCGGCGCATCATGAATACCCCTTATTCAAATTATCAGATGATCAATTATCTGAGTCATTCGAACCTCAGCAAAATTGAGATGCCTCAGTCGGACTATCGCCGATATTTTGCTGGTCGGGACTGGAACCAGCTCGATTTGGATCAGCAGCTGGTATTCTCTGGCGACAAGGCCTATCTGGCCTTGTACTAGCGGCTTGCTGTCTGCTCAGATACGCGAACTGGTTTCGGGCCAGGATGATGCGTTTGCGTTCCTCGGCTGCCATGATGTCCAGGATGATGCCGGCCACGATGAGCAACAGACCCGCAATGACGAGCATTACGGATCCGATAAGCGTAGGGAAGCGTAGAACCACGCCGGTTTCCCAATAGTCGATCATGACGCTCAGAGTCAACCCCAGCCCAATCATGGATATCAATAGTCCGGAAAGGCCGAAGAATGGCAAAGGTCTGTACTCGCGTATCATGCGAAAGATAGTTGACATGACCTTAATCCCATCACCGAGGGTATCTAGTTTGCTCACCGATCCATTTGGGCGGTCGCGGTATTGGATGGGGATTTCGCAGATGCGCAGGTTGTTATCCAGGCTATGAATGGTCATTTCGGTTTCTACCTCGAAGCCCGAGGAGGTTACGGGGCAGGTTTTAGCAAAGGCAAAGGATACGGCTCTGAAACCGGTCATGACATCCGTCAGATGGGCTCCGAAAAGCAAGTTGATTGAAGATCTGACCAGTCGATTGCCAAGACCATGCAAGGGCCGTTTGTTCTCTTGGAAATAGGTGGAGCTGAGTCGATCACCGGAGGCCATGTCATAGCCTTGGAGGATTTTGGAGACAAGCTCTGGCGCCGCCTCGGCCGGGTAGGTGTCGTCCCCGTCTACCAGCACATAGACATCCGCATCAACCTCCTCGAACATGGCTCTGATGACATTGCCTTTGCCCTGTCGAGGTTCCTGGCAGACGATGGCGTTTCGTTGCCTTGCTATGGAAGCCGTGGCATCCGTGGAATTATTGTCGAAGACATACAGGTCGGCCGTAGGCAAAGCCTGACGGAAATCGTCGATCACCTTGCCTATAGTCATCTCCTCGTTGTAACAGGGAATAAGCACGGCCACGTGTGCTTCCTCGTTCTTCCTTATTGCTTCCACAAGGCACAAGCTTACCAATCAGCGCAACAATGAATCAGGGTCGTATTCTGCTGCTTCCTGATGGTGTTACAAGGTAGGCGGAAGGATAAGCTGGGATCGTTGACGTATCCAAAAGTATGCAAAGGGAATCATGGTCGGACTTCGCAGGACTGATTCGAATCGAATCAGGCCCATCGCACATGGCAAGAACCGAGACATGTTGCTGCAAGGCAGAGCAATGGAAGGGTGCTTCTTTCCTCTGCTGCTGGGAGTGCTTTTCTCTCTGTCTTCAGATGCAGGAACCTATGGTGCCATTCAATGGGGTCAGGCGCATCTGTATCTGAATATTGTGCTCTATGGAATACTCTTCTGGGTCTTATTCGCTACGATGTTCCGGTTCTGCTTTCCCGAAAGGATCGGTTCTTTTTCGGACGACCGAGCCGGAAAGCAAAAAAACAGGCTGATACGACGACTGTACTTCAATCACATTGAATCGCCCAGAGGCGTGCTCTGCGATGGCATACGAATTCTCATCTGCTGGCTTCCGTACCTGATACTTCTATACCCGGGTTCGCTTTTTTGGGATACTGGTGATCAACTGGCCCAATACTATGGGATTGCAGCTTTCAGCCAGGCCCCTGGCATCATATCTGACCGTCATCCCTTTTTTGATACTTTGCTTTACGGTTGGTTTTCCGATCTTGGCCGGTTCCTGACGGGCAGTCCGAATTTCGGTTTTTCCTTGTATGTCATAATTCAGGTCATACTTTTTGCACTCTGCATCGCATGGCTGCTGGCCTATATGTCCACAAGGGCGATGGGGAAAAGAATCATTGCCCTTTGCACAGCCTTCTTCTGCCTTTTCCCTCTGGTTCCCATGATGGCCATGATGATTTGCAAGGATACGACTCATGCCTTGTTTTTCCTGCCCTGGGTCATCCTGTTTGTAAAGCTGGTCGATGGCCGGCTGGAACCCTTGAAGAACCCCCGTTTCCTCAGCGCTTTCATTGTTCTGACCCTTCTAAGCTCGTTGACAAAGAAGATGGGCCTTTACATCATTGTGGTGAGTCTGCTCCTGCTGGTTCTCGGCCATTTCCGAAGGAAAATGAAGGTTCTGGCCGCTTGCTTGGCAGCATCGACTTGGCTGGTTGTCAACATGCTGATACCCACCTGTCTTTTTCCTGCGCTGCATGTGGTACCGGGGGAGAAGGTCGCAGCAATTGTCATGCCTGTACAGGTGCTGTCCAGGGCGGCTCATGATCATCAAACAGCAATCGCCGATTCCCAGAAAAAAGCAGTAGATGAGGTGATGCCTTTTGGTTGGGAGGGAATGGCTGCAAAGTACATACCTTATATATCCGATCCGGTCACCGGCTATGGGGCGAATGGTCCTAAAGGGTCCCTGCTCGGTTTCGCGCGTTTGTGGGTGAACTTAGGACTTCATCATCCCTTGTCGTATTTGAATGGCTTCTTCTGCTTAGAGGGTGGCTGGACGAGTTTTGTCGGGCCGCAATCCACCAAGGCCCAGAAACCCCCATATAGGCAAGATTCCATGGTGATGCGCGTGTATACATGGACCATGACGAATCCTGATACTTACGGTCGGCTGCAAAAAGATCCGCACCCCAATGGGCGTCAACGGCTGTCCGACGAAACATACCAGACGCTGACAACCATCCCGGTGTTGAATGTCTGCTTCTATGTGGCTATCTGGTCATCGGTCGTACCCTTCTTCATTCTGTATGCCGCTTGGAGAAGGCGTGCAAGGGAGCGCTTGGTGGTATTGGTCATGCGGCTGGCGCCCTATTTCGTTTCAGTGCTGAGCCTGTTCGCATATCCCATCTCGTTTTCCGTCCCAGGACGGATGGATCCCACAAGGTATGTGTTCCATGCAGTGCTGACGGCTCCCCTGGCCCTGGGGGCTCTGTATTCAGCCAATAAAAAGATGTCTGAAGAAGGGGATTTTGCCACCGACCCAGCTTATAAAGGTAGCAATCAAAACAATAGCGGCCACCAGCACAAGATTGATGAACATGGGCGCCTTGTAGAATAGATGGAAATGCAGGACCAGATCACGGGTTACCAATATCAGCATCAGATGCAGATAATAGATGCCAAGCGTATTGGACCCAATAGCCGTGACGATTGTATTCAGGCCTGACGGGACTTTCCTGACCTGTATGAATAATTGGAATAGGGCAATAGTCAAGATCAAGGTTAAAACGTTCTGGTAACCAGAGTCTACATAGAAAGATATGCCCTTTGCCCGAGCCTGGAACCGTTGCAAAGTGAAAAGCAAGCCCCAGGCCAGTAGGGCCATGAGAGAAAGGCAGATGTTCTTCGCTCTCGTGCTTGAGAGGTGACGAGACAGCCAGGCTGCCATGTCGTGCCCGTAGCCTCCGGCAATGAAATACACCAGGGCGTAACCATAGCCTCCCAGTATGTTGTATTGGCTGAGCGAGGCGAGCACTTGTGGAACCTGATGCCCGCAGTAGCTTGCCAGTATGTCTTTGGCATTGTCTCCGAGCGTTACAGCGAATATAAGAGCGCCAAGCACAATTGTGACGTAGCCCAGATATCGTTTCCCATCCGGGTCATCGTAGACAGTCTTCAGTATGGGAAAAACAATGTAAATGGCCAGCAGCGCATTGATGAACCAGAAGTATCCCAGAGGAACCACGTCGTAAGAGCCGCCAAGAAGATACTGGGGAACCGATTTCCAATCTATGCTTTTGTGCATTAGGGCACTGAGTATTGGCAAGCTGATGATCTTCCATGCCAGCAGGATGAATACCATCCTGAGGATTTTATGAAGATGCTTGTCCGCCGAAAATCGCGAGTTCATCAGAAGATATCCATTGACAGCAAAGAACAAGGGCACTCCGACGACTGAGAAAGTTGAGGCAAGGTTGTTCAGTGCGGTGTCGCCGACAAAACCGGTGTAAAAAATGTAATGTATAAAAATAACAAGAAATATTGCCAGCGATTTTGCCAGATCCAGGCCAGCGATCCGATCCTTATGGACTCTGTGTCTCGCTGCATGTTCAGGAGGAGCAGCTCTTCGCTGGTCGTTCATCTGCAGCCTCTTTCGTGTGAAAACCCCCATATTTAATCATGCGCATCCGCCGGCGAGAAATGGCTCCAACCTCTATTCCACAGTCGATTCTGAAATGTCAGCAGAAGCCACAACCAATCACCTCAACCAGTCGTACCGATTTTACTCCCCTTGAAACTGTGGCCCACATGGTTATTGGGTGATGTTTACCTATTCCCGTCATGAGCAGTCTATGCATAAAACAATCGGTGTGATTTCCAAGGCGTTCCTCCAGGGCTCTGCTATCGAGCTGTTGGAGAACTGATGAGAGTTGTTGCCTACCGGTAGGGAATGCGAGTCCAGCCTGGTAAAACTAGACTTTGTGGCATGCTGACTGCAAGGAATTCAAGTTCTTGGCAATCCAGGAGCGTTTATCTTTATAGTTGCCGAAGGTGAGGTGGAGTTTATGTCTACGGGCCTGTCTTTGAGGGAGAAGCGCAACAGACTGAGGCGTCTGGGTACCCGATGTGGTCGGGCTCTGGTGCCTGGTCGTCCACGAATCATTGCCTCTATGACCTCGTACCCTGCCCGCATCGAGACTGTCCACCTGGCAATAAAGTCGCTGCTTGCCCAAAAGACCCTGCCAGATTTGATCATTCTTTGGCTCTGCCGATCTGATTTTCCAGGTGGAGAGCGTGACCTGCCTTCCAGCTTGAAAGACCTGCTTTGGATGGATGTCCAGGTGCGTTGGGTCGATGATGATTTAAAACCGCACAAGAAATATTATTGGGCTCTGCGCGAATTTCCGAACGACTTGGTTGTCACAGTTGATGATGATTTAATCTACCGGAATACCATGATTGGGGATCTTCTGGCGACCCACCGCCGCTATCCGCAAACCATAGTGGCTTCACGCACCCATCTCATCACTTTTAACAGCGACGGCAGTCGTAAAAAATATGAGGACTGGATTTACGAGGCGCCGCATTATCATCCCCGTCTGGTGGGTGTGCCATCCATGCGACTTTTTGCCACCACTGGTGCCGGCACGCTCTTCCCTCCACACTTGATGCCGGACTCTACCTTTAACAAGAACTTAATCATGTCTCTATGCCCCACCACGGATGACGTGTGGTTGAAAATTATGCAAGTAAGGGCCAATCGACCTATTCCCGTAGTGGCTTCCACAGATGATCAACTTCTGCAATATGTGCCCGGTACTCAAGAAGAGGCACTCTGCCATGTCAATACTGAGAGCGGAGGCAACGATAAAGTTTTCCAACGAATACTCGGCTATCTAAACGCCAATGGATGCCAGCTGGATTTCGATAAGGCTGTTCGAGACGACAAGCTGGATGACTTGCTGTGATTTCCTAATTACTGCGCAATGGGCAATTGTAAGTTCAACGATTTGCTTATCCTGGCTAAGGACGAGGTTTCAAGTAGAAAACAATCTGATAGATAAAGATGCTATACTTAACAAAAACCAGCCATGCTGGCATCTCGGGGAAGGAGTAGCTATAAAACCTGACTGGATTAAATTGGCAAGGATTCGCAAGTCAATTTTCCAATAGTGTGTCTTTTTCATGACACACTCAATTGTCAACAGCACAGGGCAGTGTATAGTGATGTTGCGAAGGGGCCGGTTGGGTTCTTTCCGGATATAAGAGAATACGTAGTACAACTTATAAGATGAAGGAGAGTAAGTTGTCACAAGTTAAGAAATCCCTACCGTTGAAGCTGGGAGCCAGCCTGATCGGCGGAGCCACACTGATTGTGTGCGTTGGAGCTTTGACGCTTCCAGCGCGTGCAGCAGTCTCGAATTGTGGCGATAACAATACGATTCAGGAGTGTGTCCCTGACCAAAACCTTGCTAAAGCTATTTCAGTGGGTTATGACGGTAATTCTGAGCACGCAACCACAACTAAGGTGGGCGACGCAAAACTCAAGGATAATTTGGTTGTGGATGCGCATGGTTCGCAAATCTTCGATCTAAGTGGACTTGGAACCTTTAATCGGATTACGACACTGAATTTGTCAGATAATAAGGTTCGTGATTTGAGTGAGCTTTCAAACCTCACTGATCTGGTGAATCTAGATTTGTCCAAGAACTACATCAATGGTGATTTGTCAGCCCTTGGTGCGAAGGATAAGCTCGAGAACCTCACAATTAATTCAGATGGGAAGTATCGGTTAAGTGATATCTCGGCCATTGGCTCGTTTAAGAGATTGACCGATTTGAGCCTAGAGAAGCAGAAGATTTCAGATGTAACTCCGCTCAAGGGGCTGCCTTTGCTGAAGAATCTCGACTTGGCAGAGAACAAGATTGTTGATGTTTCTCCCCTGGAATCTTTGAATTCGCTCGAAACACTAAACCTGTATAAGAATCAAATTAAGGACATACTTCCTGTCACAGGCCTGCCGCATATTCTTGCAAACACTGGATTGAATGCAGAGGAACAGACCATCACTGTGACCCCTCGTCATGAGTACAGTAAAGACGCCGACTGGGTCCTTGACGGAATCAAGGTAAATTATTACGGTAACTCTTACGCTGATATTAATAATCCTGTGGTCACTCCAAGCAATACTGCGGCCAAAACAAGGAAGGCTGCAGATAGCAGTCAGATCGCATGGCTAGCACCTGCTAAATATAGGAGTGTAGGCTACACCTTCGCAGGCTCTGTTAGTACAAACCTCAATAAGACGATTGGTACTTTCAGTGGTACTGTTACACAGTATGCAAGCGTAGTGAAGAGACTCTCTGGCAATGTGAGATACGACACTATGGGTGCAATTGTTGAAGAGGCGAATAATCCGACCGGAGGCACTGTTATTGTGGCGTCTGGTGAGAATTTCCCGGATGCACTAGCTGCCTCCGGCCTGTCGGGCCAACTTAAAGCTCCCGTTGTGTTGACTGATACGTATGAGCTTTCTGCTCGTGCAGATGGTCAGTTGGCACGTTTGCGTCCTACCAGGGTCATTGTGGTAGGAGGCCCATCCGCTGTGTCAGATGGTGTCGTCGAGCAGATTGCTAGGAGGGTGACGGCCCCCACTGAAGCCGATGTTGTCAGAATCTCTGGTGCGACTCGAAGGGATACTGCCAATGAGATTTTCGCTCAAGCCGTGAAGCAGCACGCTAAGGGCCAGCCCGACAAGGACTGGAATGCTGATACTGCAATCATTGCTACAGGTGAAAACTTCGTTGATGCCCTGTCTATTTCTTCTCTGGCACGGCAGAAGTCATATCCTGTCTTTTTGAGCGGCCAGGATGGTCTTGATGCAAACACAGTGAAGGCTATCAAGAATCATGGATTTACGAATGTCATCATTGCTGGTGGATCACAAGCGGTTCCGCAGTCTGTTGTAAGTCAGCTGAAAGCTGCTGGAGTTGCTGGGGCTAACATTCAGCGCCTCGGTGGAGCAACGAGGTATCAGACTTCGCTGCAAATTGCCCAATACCAGAGGCAGTTCTTTGGCGCAAGCCTGAAGAGCCCTGTGTTTGCTACGGGTGAGAATTTCCCTGATGCTCTCGTTGGTGGTGTCTTTGCTGGTCAGAAGAACAACCCGATTGTGTTGGTTAGCCCCGATACAGCAGTAAATACGGATGCTCTCAACTGGATCAATGCTGCTAGCAAGAATACCTACAATGGCTTCAACCCTGACACCGATTTCGCATACGTCCTCGGTGGGCTTGATGCAGTAAGTGCAGAGGTTTCAGATCAGATTTCTTCAATCTTGGGAGACTGAGTTCAGTCTGCTTATGGTTGAGAACCTCTAACCAGATAAGCTAAATGAATTCCCAGCGACGAAAGTCGTTGGGAATTCCTTTTTAGCGAGATTATAAGTTAGGAACACGCTCTATTCAGTGTGGATAAACTAGTTGTTGGCACACAACTGAGAGTCTTATGTCATTCGGTTGATACTATTGTGCAATGTGAGAACATCATGTTTTGTGTTCCTTGTAACTTATAGATTTGTGATAACCTCCACCCCTCAGCATAGGGTGCGTGTGTAGATAAGGCGCTACAAAGTAGACTATGTATTTGTTAATTAGTATAGCTGTTATAGCGGGAAAAATTTGAGTTGTAATTATGAGATTGAGCAAAAGTACGGCTGCTCATTTTATAATAAAATCAATTTATATTAAACTTGATAATGTTAATACTCTAGCCATGCATTTGAATAGCTAAAGCAACGATGAATTGTTTTAATGATTGTTTAGTGCCTAAATACAACATGGATTAGCTGACTATGAGAACTAACTCATAGATGGTCAGTCTTTCACAAAAAGAAACTCCATTACTCTATTTTCGGTTTCAGATCCTAAACCAAACATGTAGAGAGGGAAATCTTATTCTCTGCTAAGTTAGACGCAGATGCCTAATTCTGGAAAAAATATTTGCTAGAAAATACAGTGTAGGATCGATCATCTAAGCTTAGAACAATGACGTTCGGCAAACTTCTGAGGTGCTTACAGGTGAAGACAGATCTAGCGGAGCAAAAAAGAGCACGGGTTGAATGGTCGAGTAATGCAGTGTTTTCCCTTAAAAGTCATAGACACCATTCAAAACTGTACTGGTCTTACTGCCTGGGTCTTTTACTTGCCTTTCTCATTGTTGTAAGTTGGTTACCTAAAACTTGGAGCATGTGGAACCTGCCTATCCAGGCTATTGATGCGCCCTCGCACTATTACTTCATTCGGAAGCTTACGCAGAACGGGTTGTCGGTCGTGTGGGAGCTTAACCCCAATGACAGTTTTTATCCACCCCTGTTTCATGTTTTAGTCTACGTATTGCTTACTGTATCGAGCTGGTTGGGGATCCAGATCAATGTATTTACTGGACTTAATTTGATATGGCTTGTAACCTCGGGTCTTCTTTTTCCCATGGGTATGTTGCTGTGGTGCTCTTATTTTTATTTAGATGCTTCAAAGAGATGTCGGATCATCCTTAATATTGCGGTGCCAGTGCTATCCGTGGTATCGGTGGCCCACCCCTATTGGATGTTGAACGCCGGACCTCTTATTGCTTATGGGCTTGCTACCTCGATCCTGCCTTTTCTGATGTATTCCAGTCTTAGGTTAATGGATGCAGTCACTATACAGAGCGAACGCACAGTTGCTCACGTACTCCGTTGGTCTCTGCTGACAATTGTTCTCATCTTGCTGATGTTATTAGCTCACCCTCGAGTGGCATTTACCTATTTGGTCTTCATAGGTCCTTTTATACTGGTGAAAATGTCAAAAAAAGACATTCTCTGCTTCCTTCTATGCATATTTCTTGCAGCGGGGCTTTTCTTTGCCTATGTCTCTCACCGTGATCACGGCAAGGATTACCTGCATCCTTCGTCATGGTTCCATACCTTTCGCCCTACCAGAAGCCTTGGCAATGCGGTGAAGACAGTTTTGACTGACGCTATTCCTGGCCTTGCAGGCATCTTTATGGCAATTTTGGTTTGTATATGTTTTATTGCAGTCTTGTTGCTTTGCGGGGAGCGTTTTTGTGATGCACTTGCTGTGGATGGAGCATTTCTTCTTACTGCTCTGATCTTCGTTTCCAGTTCTGCACTTACTGGGCCTGTGGCCAACGTGATCACTGCTGCCTGGTACCGTGGCGAGACTCGGCCCCTGACCATGATACCTTTGGCGGTTGTTCCCCTGCTGGCCTTTGGCCTGCGTTGCCTTCTTGAGTCTCGTCCTGTCAGAAGCCTGAAGACGCAAGCTCTATTCCGACCAGTTTCACCGCAGGTTCAACTCTCGCCTGTCGGTGTGATCACGGTGTTGCTTCTGGTCGTAGTTTTGGTGCTCTGCTCGTGTTTTGAACCAGCAAAAAAGCAATTGTCAGCCATAGTCGCTGGTAGCACGAATATCGAAACGCAAACTCCAGGGGAGCAATTGAGCCACGATAAATACTATGCTTTGAAGAAGGTGCACGAGTTAGTGGAAGACAATGCTGTAGTGGTGTCTGACCCCTTGAATGGCTCCATGTATGGAATGGCTCTCTACGGAATGGATATGCTGTATCCAGTATATAATCCCATGGATACGAAAAATGGCCAGGTGTTTGGAAGGGTGGAGCGTGCATTCGCCTCAGGTGATTCCGAACGCTTGCTGCATACGGTGTGCCCTGTCGTGACCAGCTATAAGGCAAAGAGCCAACCTGAAGAAAGGAGCAACAAGTACTTTTTGACCATGGGTCCACAATCTCCAAGCCTGCGTATGTTCACCTACAAGGCGCAGTACTATCCCTTCCATGACGACCGTTTGATCAATGAATATGAACAACGGGGAACACTGGTAAAAATCAGTGCCCTTGATTCTCCCAATGAGCCGGGCAGTCAATGGAATCTGTATCGATTCGCATGCAGATGAGCAATCTATGCGTCTTATATTTAGGGCTTGAGAGGTAGTTGTCGGTTATAGGATTGGGATGCATACGAACAGTGTGCCTTGCACTGCTGCTGAAAGAAATCAGACGCTGCCGACCTTCTTCACAGAAGGACCGGCAGCGTCTGGATTGAGCTAGTGCCGACCTTCCACTGCCCTGGCTACCGTTTTCAAGATCTCGCGACGGGCGCTGCCGATCGGGGCGATAGGGTCTACCAACCTGCGGAGTCCATTGTCCTCAGCAATCACGCGTTCATGCTGTGCCACCTGTATCTGATTATGGGAGGATCCAGACAGGTGCTGTATCAGGCTCTCATAGAAGGGGGTTTGTCTGGCGTAGGACCAATACACGTCAGCCAGGTCACAACTGGCATCATTCCAAGGCTTTATGAATCCAGCGTAGTGAATAATCCTTGGCTGCTTACGGGACTGGAGGTAGTCGCGGTAGGCATTGGCTGGTGCATGGCTGAATATACGCTCCAGCCTGGTGTCACAGTCATGTATCACGTTCCATGGCCAATCCAGGTAAGTCACCCGACCCTGGCATTGGGCGTTGAGAACATCCTGGTCGTTGTAAATGAACCTGGAATTCGAAGACAGCCGCAGCCATTCCGGCAGGGAGTGGAGCTTTCGCATCTCAGCAGTGTTCAGCAACAGCACGCCTGCCTGGAAGTAGGAATAAGGATCCCGCATGCCTAATACCTGCCTGCTGTAGCGCAACCGCTTGCCATCCTTGTTGTTCAAGTTGCCCAGGTAATCGATATCGTGGATAGCCGCTAAGAGATCAGTACCCAGATTTGTGTTGTAGAGTTCTGCAATATCGTCGTTCACTACCAAGTCTGAATCCAGATACAAAACCTTGTCATAAAAAGGCAGGACGGTCTGGATGATAAAGCGGTAGTAGGTTTCGATGCTGATGTGTTGGTTGGAGGTTGTCAGGTGGCAGCCGGCAATTTCACGTTCCACATTCACGAAGCGCAGGGTGATGTTGGGGGAGGACACAAGGAACTTCCTCATGACCGCCTTATGCTGTTTGCTGATGTCCCTTTCCAGAACGACAATATCGTAGTGATACTTGTCTGATGCGTTTGACAGCAGCGAGTATATGGCTGTAGTCAGCATGGGGACATAGGCGTCATTGGCCGCGAAGACTACCGGAATGATCTTTTTTGCATTGTCGGCAAGTTCAAGAGGCCTGCAGATCGTCTGCTGTTCGGGGTGGGTAAAATGAACGCATTGCAGTTCTTTGGTACGCAATGTGGGCTTGATCCGGCGCTGGTGAATAAGCCAGATGTTGAAAAGCCGCTCGGCCAGATGGCCCGGCGTGCGCAGACCCTCCTGGCTGTATGCGGACATGTCGGTGCTCCGCTCGAATTCGTCGAGTATGGGGAACAGCCACTGGCAGTATGCGAAGAAGAGGTCCTTGCGCATAATAAACATATTGCAGAAGCAGGAATAATGCCCATGCAGATACTGCTTGACGTCATCGCTATAGTCAGGGTGCGACTTCATGACGATGGCGCAGGCCTTTTGCAAATCCTTCAGGTACAGGTCCGGTGCGGCCCTGTACAGAGCCAGCGGGCTGCCCCAATTGTCGATAGTTGTTCGAAGGTCCTTGATGCCGGTGGTGATAACGTCATAGCCTTTGACAGTTGCGGAGATAGTTGCGTCGTCCAGGCCATATCGCTTGATGGCGGCATCGTCGATATAGTCATCCATGATTTCCCCGTAAGGGTTCTCCCTGTGGGTGTCCTTGGAGAAATCGAAGTATCGACGGTAATGACAGAAGCCGTAATAGTCAGCGTCGACGTTTTTCCATGCCCAATACTGCGTGGTGAGTTCGCAGTATCTGGGGTTCTTCTCTGAGATGTTAATGCCGTCATCATCGTGCAGGGTATTCTTCATCCTTGCCTTTGTAAGGCCAGGGCCTACCTGCACGGGTTGCAGGATCTCGGACTTGGGGATGTCGACTTTTTTATGCGTTGTTACGAAAATCCTGATGCGCTGTCGGTCATAGGCATCAAGCGTCTGTCGGGCCTGGAGATCGCTCAGGTGTTCATTGGCCTTGCTGCGCATGCTTTGATAGCGTTCAAGCTGCAGAGGAGGAGCGGAGTTCACAAATATCCTGTCTGCTATGGCCTTCCAACCCCACAGTGGGTCCGTGTCATCAATGGCGGATTGCTGATCAAGAAAGTCATATGCTCTATCTCGAATAAAGCGATAGATCTCCCTGCCGGTGATGGCGGGGCCAAAAATGTCGCTCATTTCTTGGGCGGCCTCTGCCTTATGCTCATCATCGATGCGCAGCAACCAGTCATTGGCCAGTATCTCTGTGCCCTTATGCTCGAAGCCCAGGGCGCATTTCTGCAATATGGCCGAGTGCTGGCTGTTGGCGAAATCATACGCAGCTGCAAAGTTTGATTGGAATTCCCGGCAATATCGTGCATACAGCTTGGGGGTAATCTGTGCGGTGCCGCTGATTCCACGGCCATAGTAATAGCGGTATCCCCTGCATTCCTTGATTGGCTGATAAGACTGCGCAAGCGCTGAGGTGACAAAACACTCGTACCCATCCTGGGAGCGGCCTAGGCGATTGTCGGTCATGGCGGCAAAGGCTTTCTTGAGCAGAGCCGTTTTATAGAGCCGCTGGGTGAACCGCCAGTCAACCTGTTGTCCGCGGTCTTCATCAAAAATATCGCGAACGATATCGAGGCCCTGGCTTGGCTTGGTGGGTTTGTTGTTAAAGTTCTCGAAATCTTGCCGTTCTTTGTCCAGGGTGCCGTTCGCTGCAATCGCAGTGATGCCAAAATGCATGATGTCAGCAGGGTGAAGGTCTATGGCTTCTGACAGCTCGCTTAGCATGGAAGGCGCCAGGGCATCGTCGCCATCCAGGAAGAAGGTATACTCACCCTTGGCTTCTTGTGCACCAGTGCGTCTGGTCAAATGGGTGCCCATATTGCTGGGGTGCTCCACCAATCGGATTCTCTCGTCTTTGCCGGCTGCTTCCGCTGCAACGGCCGCCGTGTTGTCCGTGCTTGCGTCATTGATGACCAGAGCTTCGAAGTCCTTGTAATCTTGTGAGCTGATGCTGGCAAGGCATTCCGGAAGGTACCTGCCCACGTTGTAGGCGGGAATTACGACTGAGATCTTTGGCATATAGCTGGCATCTCCTTGTATAGCTAATCGAGGGCGACGAAGTCTTTACGTATCTTACCTGGATGCCGCAATAGGCTGGAGCATAACCATTGAATATTCAGCTGGATTACACAACTGGTTCCCTGGCACTTTCAGTATGGAATGAACTGTAGACTGTTAGGTATGAAAATAACGATCGTAGGTACTGGCTATGTCGGTCTGTCCTTGGCCTGTCTGTTGTCGCAGCACAATGAGGTGCGAGCCTTGGATGTTCTGAAGGACAAGGTCGATGCCATCAACCAAGGGCAATCGCCCATCAAGGATTCTGAGATCAGTGCTTTTCTTGCTTCCGGAAAATGCGACCTGCAAGCTACGCTGGATTCTGACTGGGCTTACGAGGAGCCGGATTTCATCGTTCTTGCCACTCCGACCGATTATGACGAGGAGCGCAATTACTTTGATACCTCATCAATCGAGCAGGAGCTCCAGAGGTTGGATGAGCGGCAGACCCAGGCTTGCATCGTCATCAAATCGACTGTTCCGGTAGGGTATACCGAGACCATATGCAAGCGTTATCCGCAATTGCGCATTGTGTTCTCACCCGAGTTTCTTCGCGAGGGCCATGCGCTTGCCGACAACCTGCATCCATCGAGGATTGTCGTTGGCATACCTGCCGACCACATGCATGACTGGAGGCATTATGGTGAGCAGTTCGCTCAGCTGCTCCAGCAGGGCGCTGAGGATGACGTAATTCCTTGCCTGTTGCTCCGGGCCACTGAGGCAGAGGCCATCAAGCTCTTCTCAAACACCTATTTAGCACTGAGGATTTCGTACTTCAACGAAATGGACACCTACGCCGATGTTCGTGGCTTGGACACGGCACAGATCATCAAGGGCGTGTGCCTGGATCCGCGGATTGGCGATTACTACAACAACCCTTCATTCGGCTATGGCGGGTATTGCCTGCCCAAGGACTCCAAGCAGTTGCTGGCCAACTACAAGGATGTGCCGCAGACCCTGATCAAGGCCGTGGTTGAATCCAACGATACGCGAAAGCGGTTCATAGCGGAGCAAATCGCCTCTCGCAAGCCAAAACTGGCTGGAATCTACCGGCTGGTCATGAAGAAAGGTTCGGATAACTTCCGTGCAAGTTCCATCCAGGGCATCATGGAGTACCTGGATAGCCTGGGTGTGGATTTCATCATTTACGAGCCCATGGCTGCGGATAGTTTCGCTGGGCATAGGGTGACCCATGATCTCGATGAATTCAAGGCCTCATGTGATCTGATCGTGTGCAACCGGATGACTGAGGAATTGAACGATGTGGCAGACAAGGTCTATACCCGCGATTTGTGGCATCGAGAGTAAACGCGGTCAATTGCCTATGCGCAGCGTCAGGACGCTTTCCAGGTGCAAAACACTGCTGTTTACGCTTTGTGCAGTATGACTCGCAGCAATGATTTGACGCGGGAGCGCCTCTTGGAGCCGATCGGCAGTATTTTGTCGGCATACTGCCTAAGAGGGCTGTCTTCGGTAATAAGACGTTTATGATGTCCGGTCGAAAGAGATCCGGTCTTGGTCATGATCGCCAGTATCTGGTGGAAAAGCGGGGAGTGCCGGACGTACAGCCAATACCAGGCGGATAGGTCACACCAAGGATCCAGCCAGGGCTTGTCGAAGCCGGCATAATGAACAATATAGGGCTCCTCACGGGCTTGCGCATATTCCTTGAATGCTTGTGCAGGCGCATACCGAAAGACCGTCTCGACACGGTCGTTGCAATCGTGCAGGACGTTCCACCGACCGTCAAGGAACCTGACTTTTCCTTGACATTCCATATTGAGTATGTCCTGATCGTTGTATATGTAGTGAGGGTTTGCTGCCAGCCGCATCCATTCGTCGGTGGTGTGTATTGTTCGGAGAGCCTTCAGGTTCATCACCAGCACCCCGGCCTGGAAGTATGAATACGGATGCTTCAGATGCAACACATTGCGGGCGTATTGCAGACGCTTGCCATCGGAATACCCCAGGTTGCCTAAAAAGTCCAGATCTTTGACTGCTGCCACAGCGTAATGCCTGACGTCGGTATCGTAGAGCTCGGCTATGTCTCGGTTGACAACCAGATCGGAGTCCAGATACACAACCTTGTCGTATTGAGGCAGCACCTCCTGGATCAGGAATCGGTAATAGGTTTCATTGCTGATAAAACCGTTATTGGTCGTCAGAGCCCTGCCAGCCATACGCTGCCGTACATTAAGGAAATGCAAAGAACACCAGGGGTATTTTGCGAATATCCCTGTAAGGATCTTTTTACTTTCCTTTGATATATCCTGCTCCAGGACAGTGATGCGGTATCGACGATTCGCTGATGAATTGCGTAGTATGGACGTCAATGTCGTGGCCAGCATAGGCACATAGGCATTGTCAGCCGCCAGTACCACGGGTACAGCCGTGTCGCTTGCGCTTGCCGGTTCAGCGGTTTCCTGAGCATCGGGATAGCGGAAGTGCACGCATCCCAGTTGCTTGATTTGCCAATTCCCGCTGATGCGTTGATGATGGCGAAGGAAGATGTTCAGCAGCCTTTCGGCCAGGTGTCCTGGCGTTCTCATGCGTTCGATGTCGGCCGTAGATGCATCCCATATGGCCGTGAACTTTTGCAGGAGCGGAAACAGCCACTGGCAATATTGGCGGAAGATTGCTTTCTTCATTATGAACATGTTGCAGAAAGAACCCTTGTCGCCGTGCAATACAGTATCCGCATCCTGCTTGTAGTCAGGGTAATTCTTGCAAAGGATTTCATACATCAGGCGGAGGTCGCCGACTCGCAGGTGATCGTTGCCTGCATAATGCTGGATCAGCGAATGATACCCCCCCATGGCTTCAACATTGTTGACGGGAGAAGTAATGACATCCCAGCCGGTCACCTGGCGCTTGATGGATTCATCATCCAAGCCATACCGCCGTGCAGCGGCCTCGTCGATGAAGTCGTCCATGATTTCGCCGTAGTCGTTGGCCTGGTGGGGCACGCCGCTGAAATCGAAGTAGCGACGGTAGTGGCAGAATCCGTAGTAATCGGCATCGACGTTTTTCCAAGCCCAATATTGCGCAGTGAGCTCGCAATACATGGCATTGAGCGAAGAAATCGAGTCTCCGCTGTCGTCGTGAAGCATATGCGGGAGCTTTTCCGGTGCCTGCGCTGTTCCGACTTGCAGGAGACTGATCGCATCGCATTGCGGGACTGCAACGCGTGTACGGGTGGCTACATAGATTTTTATACGCTGCCCGTTTTGCCTGTCCTCGTTATTCATGCCGAATAAGACTCCTCGCTCGGTGGTTGGTACTTATGTTACTTCCCAATTGTGGGCTTCCTGTTTATATAAGGTAATAACCGCTGCCTTGCAAGAGGTTCCCTGCGATAATGAGCCTTTGCGCTATTGGACGAGTTCAGTAGAATAGGAGTTTTGTGAAAGCTTCTTTAAAGCGACTACAGCAAAGGTATCGCTACTCGTTTATCGTTTTCAAAGAGTTGGTGAAGACAGATTTTCAACTTCGGTACCAAGGGTCCTTCCTGGGTGTACTGTGGTCAGTTCTCAAGCCACTGATGCTGTTCTGCGTCATGTATGTGGTCTTTGTGAGATTCCTTCATTTCACCGACGGAACGCCCACATTCCCCATTGTTCTGCTTTGCGGCACCTGCCTGTGGAGTTTCTTCTCGGAAGCCACCAGCATGGGGCTGCAATCGATTGTCAACCGTGGAGACCTGCTGCGTAAGGTTCATTTTCCTACATACATCATCGTAGCGTCAGTCACGATGGGGTCCATGATCAGCCTGGCCATCAACCTGGGCGTGGTCATCGTTTTCGGGCTGTTCACTACGGCTCATTTCACATGGAGGATTCTCTTGGTCCCCCTCAATGTTTTTCAGCTCTATATCCTTGCCCTGGGCATTGCCATGATCCTATCTACGATGTTCGTTTATTATCGTGATATCGCCCATATTTGGGAAGTGGTTCTTCAGGCTATGTTTTATGCTGTTCCCATTATCTACCCGTTGTCCATGGTGCAAAAGAATTATCCTTTAATTGCAAAATTCATGCTATTGGATCCCGCAGCCCAGGTCATCATGGACGTGCGTCATAATCTCATTTCTCCTGAGAACGTGCCCACTGTTTGGACCCTGTACGGCAATAAGCTGTTTGCTTTCATTCCTTTGCTATTGACAGTTCTTATTTTCATGTTCGGCCTGTATGTATTTCGGTCGCATAGCAGAAAATTCGCGGAGGTTCTGTAATGCAAGATGTTGATCAGTTTGATGATCGGCCAGTCGTGCTCTCTGTTGACCATGTGGCCAAGTCTTTCAGGTTGCCAACCGAGCAGGCCACTGGCCTAAAGCAGGCTTTCATCAACTGGACCAAGGGAATCAAAGGGTACAGAGAGCAGGTCGTCCTCAAAGACATCAACTTCCAAGTCCATCAGGGTGATTTCTTCGGCATCGTGGGAAGAAATGGCTCGGGCAAGTCCACCCTGCTGAAAATCATCTCGGGCATATATGTGCCGGAACACGGCAGTGTGGATATTCAAGGCAAGTTGGTGCCGTTCATCGAGCTTGGCGTGGGTTTCAATCCTGAATTGACCGGCCGGGAGAACGTTTTTTTGAATGGCGCGCTTCTCGGCTTCTCTCATGACCAAGTAGCAGCCATGTACGACGAAATCGTCGATTTTGCCGAGCTGGGCGAATTCATGGATCAGAAGCTCAAAAACTACTCCAGCGGCATGCAGGTCAGACTGGCCTTTTCCGTGGCCATCAAGGCACAAGGCGACATTCTGGTGCTTGATGAGGTTTTGGCAGTCGGTGATGAGGCCTTCCAGCGCAAATGCGATAATTTCTTCACTGAAATCAAGAAAGATCCGACTAAAACGGTCATTCTCGTTACGCATAGCATGGATTCCGTCAAGAAATACTGCAACAAAGCCATCCTGATCCGTGACGGCGAGATCGTGGTTTCTGGCGATAAGAATGATGTTGCCAGCCAGTACACCTTGGAGAACCTCCAGGCTGGGCAGAAAAAAACGGAAAAGAAGGTGGAAAAGGAAAAGCAGACCCATGAGCCGGGACTGAGCGATCAGGTACCTATCTTTAGGGTCTTGCCAGTATCGCCTCAGCTGCTTACCTGTGACGACACCTTTAAGTTCGATGTGGAGTATGACTATCGGGGCGACAGCGACTTCTACATACCCATGTCGGTCATGGATACCGGTCGGGGAGGGGTCCCCTTCGATTGCGGAGCCCACTTCCACGTCAATGCCCCAGGGCATCATCTGGTTCATTTTTCCATGCCGCTCAAGCTCTTTAATGATGGGAACTTCCGCATCATTGCCTCTATGCGGATCATCCCTGACGTTACTAACCTTTCCAACTACGACCAGCTCGCTTTCACCAGCGATGAGAACGCCTGCGATTTTGTAGTGCGCAATCATGGCACTACCAATTTTGCAGGCCTGATCAACGACAGAAGCATGGAGATCGTCCGTACCGGCATGGAGGACATGGATTGACGGATAAGGATGAAGTTGCCAGCCTTCTTGTCACCGGAGGGGCAGGTTTTATTGGCTCCAACTTCGTTCGATATCTTGCCCGAGTGAGTCCGCAGGCGAAGGTCGTTGTTCTGGATAAGATGACCTACGCCGCAAATCCGCATAATCTGGATGGTTTGTCGCGCAAGCCCATAGTGATCAGGGGTGATATCTGCGATTCATCTTTGGTTGAGCAAATCGTCGAGCAGCATCATATTAATGGAATCATCCATTTTGCAGCGGAATCGCATAATGACAATTCCATCAGGGATGCTGCTCCCTTTATTCATACCAACGTTTATGGGACCTACGTTCTTCTGGAGGCCGCGAGACGCCATGACCTGCGTTTTCATCATGTATCTACGGATGAGGTCTTTGGCGATACATCCGTTGAGGATGTGACGAGATTTGATGAGAGCAGTCCCTATTGTCCATCGAGTCCGTATTCGGCGACGAAGGCGGCCTCTGATCATCTGGTCAGGGCCTGGTGGAGGACTTACGGCACCAGAGTGACCATAACGAACAGCTCAAACAACTATGGTCCATTCCAGCACGTGGAAAAGTTCATTCCCCGGCAAATAACCAATATTCTGACGGGTCACAGGCCCAAGCTGTATGGCCAGGGCGAGGATGTTCGGGACTGGCTCAGCGTAGAGGATGATTGCAGAGCCATCTGGGATGTTTACCGTCGGGGTCGTTTGGGGCAGACCTATCTGGTTGGAGCGGATAATCGCCTCAGCAATCTCGCTGTGGTTCGGATGATTCTGGCAATGATGAACCGGCCTCTTGACGAGGTGGAGTTTGTAAGGGATAGGCCGGGAGCTGACAGAAGATACGCTATTGATGCCTCAAAAATACGGCGCGAGTTGGGGTGGAAGCCTCTTCAGGCCGATTTCGCCAAGAGTCTTCAGGCCACTATTGAATGGTACAAAAGGCATGAATCGTGGTGGATGCCTGCAAAACAAACAACGGAATTGCTGTATCGGCAAGAAGGCCACTGAAATCTCTGATCCAAGGACCTGAACCCGATGGTGTCAACCTGCCAGGTTGTCTGGCACGATAGATAATATATGGCTTATCTGTCTATGTATAAGTTGCATAGCGGGTTGATGTGCTACACCCTCCTGTCACGGAAGGCCCGTGACCTGTAAGTCCAAAGGAGGTGGGTGATGTCTGCGCATAAGTATGAATTGATGTTCATTGCCGATCCGGCCATGGATGAGCGCTCGCTGAAGAAGCTGACCGACCAGTATCTCGAGGTGGTCACCAAGGAAGGCGGCTCTGTCGACAATATCGATGTCTGGGGCCGTCGCAAGCTAGCCTATGAGATCGACAAGCACAAGGAAGGCAACTACGTGGTGGTTGAGTACACCTGCGAGCCCTCCGCCAGCGCCGAGCTTGATCGTGTACTGAACCTGAACGAGTCCGTCATCCGTACCAAGATTCTCCGCAAGGACGACAAGTAAGCAAACAGCAAAAGGACGTCGAAGCGTCGAAGGTCCAAGGGTGCGGGATTCGCCCCAACAGGCTCATTCCCAAATCCTCACTCCGAGGAAAGGTCGTGACATGGCGGGAGATACATACATCACCGTGGTGGGCAATCTCACTGCGGATCCGGAGGTGCGTACGACCTCCAATGGAGGCACGGTGGCCAATCTGACCATCGCGTCCACGCCCAGGCAGTTCAATAGGAACTCGGGGCAGTGGGAGGATGGCGACTCGCTCTTCATGCGTTGCTCTGCCTGGGATTCCACCTACAGCCCCATGGCCTCCAACATTCAGGCCAGCCTGACCAAGGGCATGAGGGTTATCGCTCAGGGTCGTCTGGTACAGCGCTCTTATCAGGATCGTGAGGGCAATAACCGGACGGTTGTGGAGCTGCGTCTGGACGAGATTGGACCTGCCTTGACACGGAACACCGCCCAGGTCACTAGGAACGCTAACACTGGTGGCGGTGGATCCCGCGGTGGTTTCGCCGGCTCCAACAATGGTGGCTACCAGGGCGGGGCTTCCTACCAGGGCGGCGCCAGCGCGGCATCGGCCCCCATGGGTCGTCAGCAGCCAGCGCAGAGCCAGCAGGCCCCTGCTCAGGATCCCTGGTCATCGACTGGGTCCGGCGATTCCTTCGGATCCTTCGGTTCCACCGGCGAGTTCGGTGGTTCCGGGGACGAACCCGAATTCTGAAGTTTCATAGCGTCATCATTCATTTAAGGAGTACCAATGTCACGTAAAAGGCCGCAACCGCCGGTCAAGCCCTTCAAGAAGAAGCCGAATCCTCTGAGGGCCGCCAAGATTCATACCATCGATTACAAGGACGTGGCTCTGCTGCGGAAGTTCATCTCTGACCGCGGCAAGATTCGTTCCCGTCGCATCACCGGCGTCACCGTCCAGGAGCAGCGCGAGATCTCCAAGGCCATCAAGAACGCCCGCGAGATGGCCCTGCTGCCCTACGCCACCAACGGTCGCTGAGGGAGGTCTGGATTATGGCAAAGGAAACCAAGGTAATTCTGACCGATACCGTGACCGATCTGGGTCACAAGGGCGACGTTGTCGCAGTCAAGCCCGGTTATGCGCGCAACTTCCTGATTCCTCAGGGCCTGGCTTTCGCCTGGTCCAAGGGCGCTGCTGCGCAGATCGAGTCCCTGCAGCGGGCCCGTCGCGCCAAGTCCATGGCCACCCGTGAGGATGCCGTGGCTGCCAAGGCCGCCATCGATGGGCAGACCGTCGAGATCGCAGCCAAGGTGTCCGATTCAGGCAAGCTCTTCGGCGGCATTTCCAACGATGCCATCGCCCAGGCTCTTCGCCCCCTGGCCGACGTCGATCCCCGCTCCATCTCCGTGGACACCATCAAGACCACTGGCGAGTTCCCGGCAACCGTAGCTCTGCACCCCGAGATCTCGGCCGCTTTCACGGTCAAGGTCGTCGCTGAGTAGCAAATCCGACCCCGATTATCCCATTAACGATCCTTTGAAATAGGGATCTGGGCTTAAGCAGGAGGCCTTCCCGCAGCAGATTATGCGCGGGAAGGCCTCCTTATGCGTTACAGGGGATTACTCAATTTAGAAATTGCCGCCGTTCCAACCCCAGTCAGTAGTGGCCGTGTAACGGATGTAGGTGCGGTCCTTGGGGATGGACAGCTCCGATTCCAATGTGTCCATGATGGTCTTGGTCAGGCTTTCCCAGGCGGACTTGGGCACGTCGCTGCCGAAGACGTTGACTTCCACATAGGCGGCAGGCTTGCTGTCGTTACCGCCGAAGTAGATGGGCATGTCCGACTCGAAGGGGCACATGAGCCAGCCTTCGGACTTGCCGGGGACAGCGGTGATGGCCTTGCCGTAGGCTGTCTTGATCCGTTCACGCTGTTCGGCGGTGATGGGTGTACTTACGTGAGTGTGGATAACGGGCATGGTGCTTCCTTTCCGGTCCGTCTGGCATGGCCTAATCAGGATGATTCGATCCGTCTGACGGATGGCTGACTATTCCCGTCCCATAGTAGCCTTGACTGGAAAGGTTGGCTCAGTGCCAGCCAAAGGGCTGGTGACGCAGGGACCAGGCTCCCAGACGGTGGGCCACCGAACGCGGGTTGACCGGCTTGCCAGGTGCAGGCGCGTCCAGCAGCCACTTGCGGATCAGGAAGTTCCAGATGGCCACCACGACGGTGGCAGTGATCTTGGCGATGTTGGCATGGAGCAGGTAGCGGGCGTGCATGGTGGTGATGGCATCCGGCGGCAGCATGGCAGTGCCCATCCATAGGATCACCTCATTGATTCCCAGGCCGATGACTGAGGAGACCAGGAAGACTGTCATTTCCATCCACCGGGCCATGTCCTCCCGATGCTTGAAGACATAGCGCATGCTGGCCAGGTAATTGAAAACCAGGGAGATTAGGAAGGAGATGGCTCCGGCCAGGACATTGTTCAGGTGCGGCCCCATGATCAGCAGGTTCATGATGCCGATGTCGATCAGGAAAGCGATGACGCCCACGATGCCGAACTTGAGCAGCTGTCCGATTAATCTACGCACGGTAGCCCATTCAATCATTCCTCCTGTGCTGACGGAGTGTCTGGAACCGCTTGTGCGCAAAAGCCTTACGTTACGCCTTCAGGCGGGCAGCTCGGTCAGGATGGGCTCCTCAGTGCTGTTGCGAATCTGACGGAAGCCTACAAAGGCGATGGCCAACGAGGCCAGAGCCAGAGTAGTGACCACTCCGAACCCGCCCTGGGACCCGTAACGGTCGATGAATTGCCCGGCCACAGCCGAACCGGCGGAAGAACCGATCGAATTCATGGCGCTCAGCCAGGCCATGCCTTCGGTGAAGCGGATGGGCGGCACCAGGTGGAGCATGAGCTGGTTGCCGTTGATCCATGTGGGCGCCTGGCAGACACCGATGATCAGGTAGATGACCATGATAGTCCACAGATTCCTGGCGAACATGAAGGTTCCGATGCCCAGGTTGACCACTAGCAGGCAGAAGTAAAAACGCTTCCAGAGGGGAATGGTCCAGTTCTTGGCACCGTAGAGCAGGGCGCCGACCAGGGAGCTGAAGGAGAAGCAGGCGAAGACAAACCCGGTCATCTGCTTCATCCCCTGCTCGGTGGCGAAGGCGATGATGGAGATGGATGCCGCACTCTGGAAGGCTCCCAGGCCGAACCAGGTGGCACAGACGGCAATCATGCCGGCGCTCCAGAAGGCCCCGCTGCGGCCGTTCCCGCCCTCCTGGGTCCGAAGACGAGCCACCTGCTGAGCCTGCCGTTCCCGGTACTTCTTGCGGGTGATGCCCTGGGCGCGGGCCATGTCCGTCTGCGAAGGCGGCTCGGTTTCTCGACAGGAGAGGAACATAAAGGCTCCCACCAGCACGCAGATTCCGGTGAAAGAGAAAGCCAACACGCCCGAAATGACCGCCAGTATGGAAGCCAGTGGGTTGCCGATCACCCACATGGCCTCGTCGAAGACCCCTGACAGGGACAGGGCCTGGTTGGTGGCACGGTGGTCGCCGCGTAGCATATGCGTCCACCTGCTACGGCTCATGGCTCCCCAGGGCGGAATGGCCGCCATGAAGGGGGTGACCAAATAGAGCACCCAGGTGGGAGCGTGGGCGGTAATGGCCGTGATCAGGACCGTAGCCGCCACAACCCAGACCAGAACCGTGGGGATGGAGACCTGCCGCTGGCCGAACTTGTCAACCATCTTGCCCAGCATGGGGCTGACCAGGGCCAGGGCCACAGCCTGGATCGCAGTCAGGGCGCCGGCCAGGGAATAACTGCCGTAGTAGTGTTGCACCGAGATAGTGATGGTCATGCCCACCATGGGGAAAGGCATGGAGGCAATGACCGACCCTACTGCGAACCGCGCCGTATGAGGCAGTCGCAGAAGCGCTGAGTATCCTCCGAAGACTCTGTGACCGGCTTCGACCAGAGCCGCCTTCAATTGCCGTGGCATGGGTTGTTCGTCTCGCTTTCCCTGGGTGTCTTCACGGTCCCGAAGCATGTTTTCCGCAAGAACTTTAGACGCATGGAGAGGAAGCGGGGGTGCTGGGGGGACTGCTACAGTGGTAACCATATCGGCGCCTGATCGGTGCCATTCGGATAGTGATAATTCTACCCCCCGCCATGGTCACTTAAGGGGCCCGTCGGGGAGCTTGGGAGGTGGGTCGTGCCTGCGACGACCATTCATTTCGTCCGTCATGGCCAGGTTGATAATCCCGATCATATTCTCTATGAGCGATTGCCGGGATTCCATCTGTCTGACAGGGGCAGGGCCATGGTCGAGGCGACGGCCCGCTTTATGGCCGAAGCTCCCGGTATGCGCGATCTGGAAGCCGTTTACTCCTCCCCGCTGGACAGGACCAGGGAGACCACGGCCATCCTGCTTGAGCAGATCAACCCTGCTCGTGTCCAGCACGGCTTGAAACCGTTGGAGCCCATTTACGACCGTCGTCTGATCGAAGCTGGCAATGAATTCCGCGGCAAGCGCATCGGTCACGGGCAGGGGGCCCTCTGGCGACCCTCCAACCTGCGGCTGATCCTGGATCTGCGCCGTCCCAGCTGGGGGGAGTCATATAGGCAGATCGCTAGACGAGTGGGGGATTTCGTCCGGCAGGTGGTTCGTAGCCACCCTGACGCACAGGTCCTGGCTGTTTCGCATGAGTCGCCCATCTGGTCGTATCGTCATCTCTTGGAGACCGGCCACCCCGAGCACAATATGCTCCTCAGGGCCACCGCCCTGGCCTCGGTGACCTCCATCACCCTGGACTGTGAAACCGGCAAAGTGCTGGGAATCACCTATGCGGATCCGGCGGCAGGCGTGTGAAGACCGCTTGCAGGGCCTAGGATGGCTGAGGATACTGTCGTGGATGACTGTCCGAGAACCCGATGAAGGAGCGTGATGATCATGGTGGATGTACAGTCAAGCGCGGAGACGATAGCAGGACGGCCCGCCGTGGCCCAGGCGGCTGAGCAGGGGGCCAGGCTGGTAGACCTTTGGCCCTTGACGAATGCCGAGCATCTGGCCAACGATGCCAAGTATGCGGAGGACCTGCAAGTGCGTATCAGCATGGTGCTGGCGCAGCTGATGACGGGCGAGGATGTGACCATTCCCGACGCAGAATACGTCTATGAGGGCGCTGAGGACATTCCTGGCCGTCCCCAGGAGCTTGTGGATGCCCTCATGGCTGCCAACGATGCCATTGAGGCGGCTGCGCAGGCGCAGGGCGACCAGTCCAAGACGCTTGCGGATTTAGCTGAAACCTTGGGCAGCGGCTGGGACCAGGCCCGGCAGCAGGAGGTGGCTGCTGGCGTGGCCAAGGCTGAGCAGTCCGTGAATGACCAGAACGAATCTCCCGAATCCCCTCAGGGCAAGGAGGAAGTGGCCCAGGTCTTGGCTACGAGCCTGGAGATCTGCCGTGATCTGCTTCAGCGTGCAGGCGCTGACTCTGACCATGCTGCGACCGCCGCGCCAATTCTGGTCTATGTCAATGAGCTCAACGAGCGACTGGGCATTCCCCGGGCTTTTCTGTCTGATGAGGATGTCGTCCGTGCCCTAAAGGTGCTGGATGATCCTGAGGCTTTCGCCGACCTACTGGCCCCTCTGGTGGGCGCTGAGTGGGACCACCATCGTCAGGAGGTGCTCTGGGACCCCGAGGAGGCCAAGCGCAAGGCCAAGGAGGACGACGAGCGTAAGAGCCGCGAGGCCCTGCAGGCCAAGTTTGCCCATGTGCCAGAGGACCCCAACAAGCCTCCTGTGGAGCTTTAAGGCCTTCTGCCCTTCGCCCCGGCATCGGTCAAGGCGAAGGGCAGGGTGAACTCAGCGGTCGAAACGGGCTCCTCGTGGATCGCTAGGTCGGGCCAGCAGAATGATCCCGGCGACGGCTCCGGCGATCATGATCAATACGCCCAAGCCAAGTAGGGAGAGCGAGGATCCTGGATGCCCGTCGATAATAGCCACGATGGCGAAGACCAGAGGGATGCCGCCCACCAGCTCGCTTACGAAGGGCAGGAGTATCCAGAAGCCGGACATGTTGGTGTCGTGAAGTCGCCGTATGCCCACGGCCAGATTCGGTATGAAAAGTCCAAGGGCGACCAGGAAGGATAGGATCCGTCCCACAAAGACGGATCCTGAGGTGATGATCGAAACCGCAAAGTCGATGAGGAAGATCATTAGAAAAACCCACCAAAATTCCCCACGGGAGGCCCTCCCGGAGAAGACGGAATATTTGACGAAGAAACGCTTGCAAGCGTTTACGAAGTCAATGCCGTACCAGGGTGCGTTCAGTGGCGGCTCGCCGTTGAAACCGGCGTCCGCATAGGGGTAGGCCGGATACTGCGGGACTTGGGGTCCGGGCTGGTACCCTGCCTGATATCCCGATTGATAGCCTGCCTGCGACCAACCTTCAGGTGATTGATAAGGGTTGTCCGATGCATAGCCAGACGGTGGGGTCGTACCATTGGGCTGGCCATTGGCCTGGCCGGGATTCGGATTTTGACCGTAGGGCGCCTGCTGCTGCCCGTAGTACTGCTGTTCATTGGACTGTTGACCATAGGGCTGTTGCTGGTTGTAGCCTGGTTGTTGACCTTGCGGCTGTTGACCGTATGGCTGCCCTTGGTATGACTGTTCCCGCTGGTAATCGACAGCAGGTTTTTGGGCTTCGTTGATTGGATGGTAGATGTCGCTCTGGTCAGAAGCTGCTTGTGCATAGCCGGGTTGGTCTGGTTGCGGCTGATTCGGGTAGGCTGCGGGCCCTGAACCGGTTCCATCTGTGTGACTGTTCTGGGACCAGCCGTTGGCGGAGCCCTGGTCAGTGGGGGTCTGGTTCCCGTCGTTCGTATCATCTGGATGGCTCATGGATATCGTCCCTCTTATCTTCTATTGATAATCCTGAATCTGACTTTTGCGTACATCTCTATTATGGCAGGCCAGTTCTTTTGCTTGCCAGTCGTGGCCAGTGCAGAGGATGGGGGACTTGTCACACTTACTTGGGCCAAGCCGTCAGATTCGGGATGTAATTGCTGTCGCAGTGCTCTTTACTCGTCGTCCGGATTGACCATGTGATCATCGCCGGCATCGCCGAGCAGTAGCCGCTCGGTTAGGGTGATCAGACCCAACAGGAGGGCGGTCAGCAAGATGATGACCAGGGTGGCCGAGAAGATCAGCGGGGTTCTAAAGGAGTTGAAGGCTGACTGCAGCCATATGCCCAGGCCGTTCCTGGCGCCCAGATACTCCGAGGTGGCCGCGGTGGCGAAGACATAGGCGGCGCTGATGCGCAGACCGCCGAAGATCTGCCCCGCAGCCACCCTCAGCTTGACGTGCCATAGGGTCCAAGTCCGGGTTGCACCGCAGTTCAGCGCTACATCCTGGTAGAAGCGTGGCACGGACTTGAGCCCCCGGTAGGTCTGGACCACGATGGGGAAGATGGCGAAGACGGCCACGATGACCACCTTGCCCAGAGGCTCGAATCCGAACCAGATCACGAACAAGGGTGCGATGGTGATCAGCGGAATCATCTGAGCGCCGGCGATCAGGGGGTAGAGGGCATCATGCAGGGTGCGCCAGCTGTAGAGGGCCAGGCCGATCACTATTCCCAGGACCGAGGCCAGGAGGAAGCCCAGAAGGCCCTCAAGAGCGGTGATGGTGGTGGCGGGCAGCAGGTCCTCCCGGGACTGCACTGTGGCAGCCAAGATTCGGCTGGGCGCCGGCAGAACCTGTTCGCTGACTCCGCCCAAGCGGGCAGCCAGTTCCCAGATGATCAGCAGCGCAAGCAGGGTGATGGTCGGAGGCAGCGCCCGGGTTCTGCTCTGCTTCCGCGACCTCATTGACCGGCTGCTTCCCGAACATACCGATCGGTCCACAGATCCGTGGCCTGAGGGGCCTTGTTGGGGTCTCCCTTCTTGGCGTCCCGGTATGTGCCCGCCTTGAACTGGAAGTCCAGATAGTCCTGGGCATCCTTGACGTTGATTAGTCCGGTGATGCTCTTTTGATCCGGACTGTCAACCCAGTAGCCCTCCTTGACGATGCTCTCCATGGAGCGCTTGGCCAGGGTCGGGTCGATGGCCGATCCCTTGGTCTCCTTGACCAGGATGTCCGCCGCCTGGTCGGGGTGGTTCAGGGCGTAGTTGTATCCCTTCAGGCAGGCCTTGACGAATGCTGTCAGGGCGCGACGGTGGCCGGCCTGCTGCAGCCAGGAATTCTTGACCACGAAGCCCAGCTGATCGGGGTTGCCGGGCACTCCCCAGTCGGCCTGTGTGAAGCAGTGCAGTGCTGGGCCCTTGAGCTCGCTCTCCACGCCCTCCCAGTTGGCGTAGAAGCCGGCGAAGTCGCCCTTGCCGCTGGTCAAGGTGGCGAAGGTGTTGGTGCCGCTGGTTACCCGCTTGAAGTCGCCCTTGCCGCCTGCATAGCGGATCATCTGCTTGACCACGGCCGTCTGTTCGGCTGATCCGAAGCTGACGAAGGTCTTGCCGTCGAAATCCTTGGGGGTCTGAATGTCGGTGCGCGAAGCCAGCGAGCACCAACGTGCCACGGAATGCTGGCCTATGTTGAAGACCTGGCGCAGGTCGGATCCCTGGGAGTTGAAGGTGGCCAGGTTGCTCAGCTTGGAGAAGCCTACATCGGCGACCCCGTTCTGGACGGAGGTCTCGGCTCCCGCCTGGGCCGTCGGCAGGATGGTCAGCTTCAGGCCGGCCTTGTCGAAGTAGCCCAGATGCCGGGCCACGTAGATGCCCACATGATTGGTGTTGGGCGTCCAATCCAGCATGAAGGAGAGCTTGGAGCCGTCATCGGCCTTGTCATCTGCCCCCTTGGCCCCGCAGGCTGCGCTCGTAGCTGCCATGCAGAGCGCAGCTGCCAGGGCGAGCGCCCGTACAATCAGTCTGTGGCCGGGAGTTCTCCTGAAGCCACTATTCTCCGACATGCTCATCACTGTCACCTTGCCTCTCCGGCACCCCTGGTGCCCATCCGCATCGGGGCCGCTACGGGAAGGTGAGGAGCCCGCGCGACGATCCGGTACGGTCTTGACCGATGGAATTCTGCGATGTGTGCCACGGCTGCTGCCACCAGCCGCGCGAACAAGACCACTCTAGTCCAACCTAGGTGGTTCTGCCTCGCCGTGGTGAAAGGTTGCATCATTTGCCCTTATACTGGAAACTCACGAGAGGTTTGTGCGGGCCGACCGATGTTGGCCTCGTCCAGAGCAAGACATCCGATTTCGGTAGGGTTCGACGGAGGGTTCCCATGTCGGTGACCATCAATGATGTGGCCAAGCAGGCGGGCATGTCCGTATCCACGGTCTCCCAGGCGCTCAACGACAAGGGGCGCATCTCTCCACCCACCAAGGACAGGGTCCGCAGGGCGGCCATGGAGCTGGGCTACATCCCCGACAGCCGAGCCCGTTCCATGCGATCCTCGCGCTCGCATGCCGTAGGTCTGCTGGTCCCCGATATTCGCAACCCCTACTTCTCCGAGCTGGTCTACGCTGTTCAGGACCAGCTCTACTCGGCAGGCTATGCGCCCCTGATCGGCGTGTCCTCTTGCCAGGCCCGCAGGCAGGAGGACTATTACCGCATCCTTCTTTCTCGTCATATGGACGGCGTTTTGGTTGTCCCCGACGGTCCGACCTCGCCCATGCTGCGCACCATGCTGGCAAGGGAATTCCCTGTGGTCTTCGTGGATCGTCCGGACCGGACCCTGCCCGGTGTCCCTCTGGTGGATTCCGACCCTGTGCCTGGCATGGAGGCGGCCCTGGACGCTCTGGCAGCCAGGGGGAGTAGACGAGTGGCCTTCGTTCCGGGCCCAGAGAGCCGTTCCTACACCTTCCGCGAGCGCGAACAGGCTTTCCTGGACGGCGTGGATGCCCGTCAGGGGTTGACGGGGTTGGTGGTCCGCCAGGGGTTCGAGGACCGTCCCCGCGCGGCCTCGACCATGCGCCACCTGCTCGGTCAGGGGGTGGATGCCGTCATCTTCGGCTACTCGGCCGATGCCATCATGGCCGTCGCCATGGAGTGGGACGGCGACCAGCGCTCGCGTGTGCCCCTGGTCTCCTTCGACGACCTGGAGGTCTTTCAACTGATCCGTCCCCAGGTGTCGGTCATCTCCCAGCAGGTGGATCGCATGGGCCGCCAGGGCGTTGACATGCTCCTGTCCATGATTGAGCCGGGGCGGCAGGCTCCGGAAGGCATGAGCGTGGATCGCCGTCTGCGCACCCAAACCCTCTTCGTGCCAAGGGGCCTGCTGGCTTAGGTCCGTTCCTGCTTGACGCAGGGGTCGGGTCTCGACAAAATATGTGCGTGTCGGGCGGCCGTGTCGTCCCTGTCATTAGCCTCCAATGACCTTTCGGCCATTTGCCGCGCTTGTCCAGGCCCCACTATTTGTGACTCAGTTCACAAAACCTACGAATTACTAAATGTAGGAAACGAATCATCCGCAGACACTACATATGGTGGTCACGGCGTGATAGAGTGAGTTCTGTCAGCAAAGAATGACATCCATGTGATTCGCCGTTCCCGGCATGGAATTCGGGAACGCCAAAGCAAGAGCACATGAACAGTTATTAGAAGACCATATGAGGAGTGACGATGGATACTGAGGTCATGACCGATAGCGTGAAGGAGCGTGGCATTTCGGATCGCGATGCTGTCGATGGCATTCTGGTCGAGAAGCGCGACGGCCGGATCGTCGATTTTGATCCCGTCAACATCATGAACGCCATCGAAGCCGCCTTCAAGGATGTCAAGCACGAGGTCAGTCCCGAGGATCGTCAGCAGATCCGGGGTATGGCCCTGACCGTTCAGTCCGAGATCACCGATCGCTACACCAACCCGGTCAAGATCGAGGACATCCAGACTCTGGTAGAGCACGCGCTGGTCAATGCCCATCTTTACGAGATCGCTCGCTCCTATACCTCCTACCGCCTCGACCGTGACATTCAGCGGGCCAAGGCCACGGATGTCAACGAGGCCGTCCATCGTCTGACCAGCAAGGACGAGACCCTGGTGCGGGAGAACGCCAACAAGGACGCCAACGTCTACGCCACTCAGCGCGACCTGCTGGCCGGCGCGGTCTCCAAGGCCTCGGCCTTCGCCATGCTGCCCAAGGATGTCTCCAACGCCCATATGAAGGGCGACATCCACTTCCACGACGCGGACTACTCGCCCTTTACGGCCGAGACCAACTGCTCACTGCCTGATTTCGGCGACATGCTGGCCCATGGTTTCGAGCTGGGCAACGCCATGATGGACTCGCCCAAGTCCATCGGTACGGCCGCCACGCAGATCACCCAGATCATCAAGGACATCGCCGGCTCCCAGTACGGCGGCCAGACGGTCAACCGTTGCGACGAGATGCTGGACAAGTACGCGCGTCTGGACTACAAGAAGAACTATTCCATGGCTGAGGCCGTCCTGCCGGACGAGGAGCCCATCGATGTGGCCAAGGATGTCGTCCGAGGACTCAAGGCCAGGGAGGCCGATTGGCTCCACCTGGACGATCGTGCCCCTATCGGCGAGGATGCCCCCTTTGATCTGGATGCTCCGGAGATCGTTCGGCTGCGTCAGGTCTATGCCAAGATCCTGACCCGCAAGAACATCTACGACGCCATGCAGACCATGGAGTACCAGATCAACTCCAACCGTGTCTCCAACGGGCAGACCCCCTTCGTCACTGTGGGCTTCGGCCTGGGCACCTCCTGGTTCGCCAGGGAGATCCAGCGGGCCATCTTCCTGATTCGTATCCGCGGACTGGGCAAGGACCGTCACACCGCTATCTTCCCTAAGCTGGTCTTCACCATCAAGCATGGTCTGAACGCGGACGAGGGCGATCCCAACTACGACATGAAGCAGCTGGCCCTGGAATGCTCGACCAAGCGCATGTACCCTGACGTGGTCTTCTACGAGAACCTGGTCAAGATCACGGGCTCCTTCAAGGCCCCCATGGGTTGCCGCTCCTTCCTGCAGGCCTGGACCAACCCCGAGACGGGCGAGGATGAGGAGGACGGACGCATGAACCTGGGCGTCGTCACCGTCAACATCCCCCGCATTGCTCTGGAGTCCCGCGGCGATAAGGATCGCTTCTGGAAGATATTCGACCAGCGCATGGAGGTGGCCCATCACGCCCTGCAGTTCCGCATCATGCGCTGCAAGCAGGCCACGCCCATCAACGCTCCCACCCTCTACCAGTACGGCGCCTTCGGCAGGCTGAAGCCGACCGACAGCGTGGACACCCTCTTCCGCAACAGTCGCGCCACCGTTTCGCTGGGTTACATCGGCCTCTACGAGGCCACCAGCGTCTTCTACGGCAAGGACTGGATGAAGGACCACAGCTGGGATCCGGATGGCAAGGAATTCGCCCTGAGCATTGTTCGCCGGATGAACCAGCTCTGCAAGCAGTGGGAGAAGGCTGAGGGATACCACTACTCGGTCTACTCCACCCCGGCCGAGTCGCTGACTGACCGCTTTGCCCGGATGGACAAAGAGAAGTTTGGTGTAGTCGACGGCGTGACAGACCACGACTTCTACACCAACAGCTTCCATTACCCGGTTTGGCTGCGGCCCACGCCCATGGAGAAGCTCAGTTACGAGCGGGACTTCCCTTACCTGGCCTCAGGCGGGTTCATCAACTACTGCGAGTTCCCCTCTATGCAGCAGAATCCCAAGGCTCTTGAGGCGGTCTGGGACTATGCCTACGACATCGGCATCGGTTACCTGGGCACCAACACCCCCATCGACCACTGCTTCGTATGCGGCTATGAGGGCGATTTCGAGCCTACTGAAGAGGGCTTCAAGTGCCCAGAGTGCGGTAATGACGACCCTGACAAGTGCAACGTGACCAAGCGCACCTGCGGCTACTTGGGTAACCCTGTCCAGCGGCCCATGGTCCACGGCAGGCACGAGGAGATCGCCCACCGCGTCAAGCACGTGGAGGGCGAGACCGGCCACGTGGTCCTCAAGGACGGATCCACCAAGGAGTGGTTCGACGACAAAGCCGAATAGGCTCTGAAAAGACGCAGTAAATGGCGGGCCGGGTAGTTTGCGGCCCGCCATTGTCATGAGGAGGACCAGATGACGGACGAACAGGGAGCCATGAGGAAGACAGGCGGCCACCGAGACTTCGCAGCTGATGAGCAGGGGCGCGGTCCGGGGGTTCCCTCTGCGCTGACCAACAATCCCAAGGCCGGCCAGTGGGACGGCCGTCGACTCAGTCGGGGTATCGTGGCGGACTATAAGCGTCTGGTCATGACCGACGGCGAGGGGATCCGCTGCTCCCTCTACGTCAGCGGCTGCCCCTTCCGCTGCCAGGGATGCTACAACGCCTCTATCTGGGACTTCGGCGCCGGGCACCCCTATACCCAGCAGCTTGAGGACCGCATCATCAAGGACCTGTCGCTGTCCTATGTGCAGGGCATCACCTACCTGGGCGGGGAGCCTTTGCTCAACACGCCCATGCTGCTCAGCCTTTCGGAGCGGATCCGGCGCGAGTTCGGTCATGAGAAGGACATCTGGTGCTGGACCGGCTACACCTGGGAGGAGCTGAACCGGCCGGGGGAGACCCCGGACAAGGCCCAGCTGATTTCCTACCTTGATGTGCTGGTGGACGGACGCTACTTGGAGAATCGGAAGAACAGCCTGCTTCAGTTCCGAGGCTCGGACAACCAGCGGATCATCGACGTGCCACGGTCCTTGGAGCAGGGCCAGGTGGTCATCTGGCCCAAGCTGCATGACCAGACCAGGTTCATTCCGGAGACCTACAGCAAGGACAGGCAGCAGGAGCAGCAGCGAGGCTGATACCGGCTCCTGCCCTGAATTGGTCTACGTCGCCTTGCCGGGGCACAATGGGTGTCATGACTGATGAGCATGATCACGACGCCAAACCCGACCTGCCTAAGGATCTGAGGGTCCGCTTCTGCCCCTCGCCGACCGGCACCCCGCATGTAGGCATGGTTCGAACCGCACTCTTCAACTGGGCCCAGGCCCGGCACTCCCATGGCACCTTTGTCTTCCGCATTGAAGACACCGATGCCCAGCGCGACAGCGAGGAGAGCTACCAGCAGATTCTGGAGGCCCTCAAGTGGCTGGGACTGGACTGGGACGAGGGTGTTGAGGTCGGCGGCCCGGACGGCCCCTACCGGCAGTCCGAGCGCGGCGATATCTACCGCGATGTGGCCCGGCAGCTGCTGGATGCCGGCTACGCCTACGAGTCCTACTCCACCGCTGAGGAGATCAAGGAGCGCAACCTGGCCGCCGGCCGTCCGGCCGCTTTCGGCTATGACGGCTACGACCGCGACCTGAGCGACGAACAGCGCCAGGCCTTCCGCGATCAGGGTCGCCGTCCTGCCCTGCGCATCCGCATGCCCGACGAGGACATCGCCTTCGACGACCTGATCCGCGGGCATATCGAGTTCAAGGCCGGGTCTGTGCCCGACTATGTGATCGTGCGCCCCAACGGCGATCCACTCTACACTCTGACCAATCCGGTGGATGATGCCTTGATGCGCATCAACGTGGTTCTGCGCGGCGAGGATCTGCTCAGCTCCACTCCGCGGCAGATCGTCCTCTACCGGTATCTGATGAAGCTGGGCATAGCCCGAGCCATGCCCCTGTTTGGACACCTGCCCTACGTCATGGGCCAGGGTAAGAAGAAGCTGTCCAAGCGCGACCCCGAATCCAACCTCTTCCTGCACCGGGAACACGGCTTCATTCCCGAGGGGCTGCTCAACTATCTGGCCCTGCTGGGCTGGTCCATCGGCCCCGACCGCGATGTCTTCTCCATGGAGGAGATGGTTGAGCACTTCGACATCCGCGACGTCAAGGCCAATCCGGCCCACTTCGACATCGACAAGGCTGTGGCCATCAATGCCGAGCACATCCGCATGCTGGAACCGCAGGACTTCCTGAACCGGTCCCTGCCTTACCTCAAGCGCGACGGGCTGGTGAGTGCCGAGCGCTGGCAGGACCTGAGTGATCGGGAGCAGCGGGTTCTGACCGCTGCCGCCCCCCTGGTCCAGCCTCGCGTGCGCCTGCTGGGCGAGGTCTCCGGTATGGTAGGAAGTCTGCTCAGCCAAGAGGAGTACCTGGAGCCCGAGCCGGATGCCCGCAAACAGCTCAAGGACTCGGCTGGACAGGTCCTCGACCTGGCAATTGCAGCCCTGCAGGATGTGTCAGACCAGGACTGGAAGACCGATCACCTGCACGATCTGCTCACTCGGGCACTGGTGGATGAGGGCGGCTATAAGCCCCGTCTGGCCTTCGGCCCGGTCAGGGTGGCGGTTTCGGGAAGGCGGGTCTCGCCGCCCCTGTTCGAGTCTCTGGAAATTCTGGGCAAGAACACAACACTCCGAAGGTTGGCCAACTTGCGCCAAAACCTCTGAACGGGTATATTTCTTTTTTGTTGTGCTACTGACCTGCTGAACCGGGTTCGTACGCGGCGAAAAGTGAAGCCCCCGTCGTCTAGCGGTCTAGGACTACGCCCTCTCACGGCGCCAACACCGGTCCAAATCCGGTCGGGGGTACGACAATGTGGCAACCGTCCAAGCGGTTGTCGCACAGCCAATTGGGGTATGGTGTAATTGGCAACACAGGTGATTCTGGTTCATCCATTCTTGGTTCGAGTCCAGGTACCCCAGCGATAGAGACGCAGAGTCCCAAGGGGCGGAATACCGACACGGTGTTCCGCTTTTCTTATTTACGCATTACCATGGATTCTAGGAATGCTTCTGGTTTGCAAAGCGGCGGCCGGCGGTATCCACGAGTGTTGTTCACGGTGTGAGCAAGCAAACAAAAAGAGGAGGCCCGGCGGACTGCTATGTCAGAGTTTCCGATGATGGAATCTGATACTTTGAGCATAGAAGCTTGAGTGATGAACCCAATCATCGGCTGATCGGGCAACATCACCCGGTATATAAATCATTGTACGATTTTTTCGGTAAAGGTGTGTGATTATGACGACAATCATGGTGTTGGGAGCTGGTTATGCGGGTCTTCGGGTGGTCAAGAAGCTGGCTCATGCAAAGACTGATGCCCATATAGTCCTGGTCAATCAGAACGAGTACCACTACGAGTCCACCCAGCTGCATCAGGTGGCGGCTGGAACCAAGGAGCCGGCGGACGTGGTATTCGACCTGCGCAAGTCCCTGCCCGATTCGGTGGAGCTGATCGTCGACAAGGTGGTCGGTATCGATCAGGACAACCGCCGGGTCAGCCTGGAGCATCACGATCCTCTGTCCTATGATTACCTGGTCAACGCCTTGGGCTTCGAGTCCGAGACCTTCGGCATCAAGGGTGCCGATGAATACGGATGGCCGCTCGTTGACGTGGACACCGCTCTAGCGGCCCGCAAGAAGCTGGAACAGACGCTGGCCCGGTACCAGACCAGCCATGATCCGCTGGATCTGAGCATCGTGGTCTGTGGCGCAGGCTTTACCAGCATCGAGTACCTAGGTGAGCTGGTCTACCGGTTACCTCAGCTCTCAAAGCGTCTGGGCTTCCCCATGGATCAGGTCAAGGTGGACTGCATAGAGGCCTCGCCTAAGATCCTGCCCATGTTCAGCCAGGACCTGGTCGACTGGGCTGTGGATTACCTGCGCAAGCGGGGAGTCAACTTCCACACCTCGACTCCCATCACCGAGGTCAGGCAGGATGCCGTGGTCTCCAATGACCAGGAGTTCAAGGCCCATACGATCATTTGGACAACGGGTGTGCGTGGCAGCCACGTTATTGCCGATTCCGGGTATAATCAGAAGCGTAACCGTGTAGTGGTCAGGGATGATCTTTCGGTCGAGCAGCATCCAGAGGAATTCCTGGTGGGTGATGTCAGTGCCGTTCCCGACCCCCAATCAGGTCGGCTCTACCCAACCACCGCACAGATTTCGATGGCCCAGGCTGATACCGCGGCCGCCAATGTCCTTGCCAGAATGCGGGGGCAGGAGCCCCAGCGGTTCACTTTCCGGAGCCTAGGGACCGTGTGCTCTCTCGGTCCCCACGACGGGGTTGCCGAAATCGACCGAATGGGAACGCTGAAGCTCAAGGGCAAGGTGGTCTCGGTACTGAAGTGGATCGTCAACGAGCGGTCGGTCCTGGAGTTGGCCGACGTGCGTACCATGTTGGAGAGCAACTGAACCAGCGTCTCAATGGACGTAGGGGCTAGACGACGAGGAAGAAGAGGACGAACATGATTCAGATCATGAGAACGCAGCGCATGTTCGTCCCTATCCAACCTCGGCTTCGATCGTTTTGGGAGACGACGTCCATCGGCTCTGTGTTCATCGACATCATTGACTACCTCCTGCTCCTCCTCGTTCCGGCGGAAACTGTGGTCGATTTTGGCCTCCGCCAGAATTGTGGAGATCCCCGTGCCCTTGCGCGGATCGGCAGGAGCGAGAGGAGAGTGGCATTAGCATGAGTTTTCTACAAGGTTTGTGGTTCTTTGTCATCGGCCTGCTTTTTGCAGGATTCCTTCTGCTTGAAGGGTTCGACTTCGGCGTTGGCATGGCTACCAGGTTCTTGGCCCGCGACGGTGATGAGCGCGCCACATTCATGAGGGCCATTGGTCCCCACTGGGATGGTAACGAGGTCTGGCTGATCACTGCCGGCGGCGCTATGTTCGCCGCTTTCCCGCTCTGGTATGCTTCCCTCTTCTCGGGGTATTACATCCTGCTCTTCCTGGTGTTGGTCTCTCTGATTCTGCGTGGCGTCTCATTCGAGTTCGCCTCCCACGCACTGACTAGCCGTGAGCGCGGTGTCTGGCAGTGGGCCAACTTCATCGGTTCGCTTTTCGCGCCATTCTTCCTGGGCATGATGCTGACCAGCTTAATCCAGGGCATTCCCATGGATAAGAACGGCGATGCCTGGCCCGGGTTCTTCGACGTGTTCAACTGGCTGTCCGTGGTCGGCGGCATTGCTGTCGTCTTCTTCAGCTTTGTTCATGGCCTGCACTTCTTGAGCCTGAAGCTGGGTGTCATGGATTCCCGCCGCATGCTCAACGTTAGTGAGAAGGCCTACTGGATCGCTTATCCGGCTCTGGTGGTCTTTGTGCTCCTAGCCATCTTCAACACTGACTTCTACAAGGCACGCCCCCTGTCCACCTGGCTGATCACCGTAATCATCCTGGCATCCGTCATTGGAGGCCACGTTGCCGTCTTCAAGAAGCACGGCGGCTACGCCTTCACCTGCTCGGGCATCACTCTGATGGCCATCATCGCCTTTATCTTCAACGGGCTCTTCCCACGTGTGATGATCGCCGATGATCCGGCCCACAACCTGTTGATCCAGGATGCCTCTGCTTCACCGCTGACCATGAAGATCATGACCGTGGTGCTTTGCATCTTCCTGCCCATCATGCTGGCCTACTTCATCTGGAGCTACTTCATCCAGCGCAAGCGGCTGGACACCGATGGTGCACACCTGACCTCGCCTGTGGCCCCTTCGGCTACCGTGGCTGAGACCGTCTGAAAGTTAAAGGGGGCAGAGGGGCAGTGCTGGCAGGACCGGAGCGCATCCGGAGGATAATGCATTGATCGACAAGAATCTCTTCCGTTTCGACGGAGTCCGGTCCACCTTGGGCCTGCTGGCTGCCCTGTCCCTGATCCAGGGAATAGGTGTGGTGGTTCAGGCCTATGGGTTGACCCTGGCTCTGGTGCGTATTTGGCACCTTCAGAACCTAAACGTGCTGGTGGTACCAGTGCTGATTTTTCTGGCCGCCTACACCTGTCGACAGCTCTGTGACGTGGCCAAGGATCGTATTGCCACGGATCGTGCCGATGCCGTCGTGGCTGAGTTGCGGCCCCATATTCAGGACAAGGTCTTTTCGCTGGGACCATCAGCTCTGGCTCGGCGTGGTACGGGCTCGGCTGTCACCATGCTGGTGGACGGTCTTGATCAGGTGCGCACCTACGTGCTGACGGTCTTGCCAAAGATGATGGACCTCATCTTCATTCCCCTAATCGTCCTGGTGGTTGTCTGGACCCAGGATGCAGGTTCCGGGCTCATCCTCCTGCTCATGCTGCCCCTGCTTATCTTTTTTATGGTCATCCTGGGCCTGGCAGCCAGGGATCGCTCAAGTCGGCAGTACGCTCAGTTCCGCAAGCTCAACACCAGGTTCATGGATACGGTCCTTGGCCTGCCAACCCTGAAGATGCTGGGCATTGACAAGGAGTACGAGGACGAGATCTATTCGGTCTCGGATCGCTTCCGCAAGAGGACCATGAGCGTTATCAGGGTAGCCATGACCTCCACCTTTGCTCTGGACTTCTTTGCCACCTTGGCTATTGCCATCATGGCCGTCTTCCTTGGCAACAATCTGATCAATGCCAAGGTGGAACTGTTCCCAGCCCTCCTTGCCCTGATTCTGGCCCCTGAGTACTTCATGCCCATTCGCCAGTTCGGCGACGACTTCCACGCTACTCTGAACGGTAAGAACGCCTTGGACGACATCGCGGATATGCTGGACCAGCCAGAGCCCAAGCGTTTGGAGGAACTGGACTGGTCCGGGTGGAAGGAAGACAGCCACCTGCGTCTGGAAGGAATCGACTTCGCCTATCCTGGTCCCAAGCCGGTGGAGAGCAATGCCTCGGCCGGGGCGCAGATGGATGCCATGGCCAAGTCCGAGAGTCAAAAGACCAGCAAGAAGAGCCGCAAGCCCAAGGCATCCAAGGTTCATGACGGTGATGGGAAGCCGTCCTCGGTAAAGTCCAGTTCCATGGCATCGCAGGGAACTGGGGTCCAAGCTGTTGCGGATTCACAGATCAATGGATCCGACAGGAGTTCAGAGGAGCAGCCTCTGGCCCTGAGCGGTCTGAACTTTAACCTGCACGGTTTTTCCAAGGTGGCCGTTGTCGGTCGTTCGGGAGCAGGCAAGTCTACGCTGATGGATCTGCTGGCGGGTTTTGACCAGCCCAAGGCAGGCGCTATCGACCTGGATGGTCATCAGCTGGAGCACTGCAACGTGGCTGCCTGGCAGCGGCACATCAGCTACATTCCCCAGAACCCCTTCATCTTCCACGGCACTGTGGCTGACAACATCCGCTTTTACAACCAAGAGGCAGACGATGCCGAGGTGGCTCGTGCTGCCGATCGAGCCGGACTGACCGACTGGCTGAAAACATTGCCAGACGGTCTGAACACGCAAATTGGGGAGGGCAACCGCGGCATCAGCGGCGGTCAGGCCCAGCGAATCGCCCTGGCCAGGGGCATCCTGGACCCCTCGCGCGAGATTCTGTTCTTTGACGAGCCCACCGCTCACCTGGACATCGAGACCGAATACGACCTGAAGCAGACCCTGCTGCCCATCATGGATGGACATCTGGTCGTCCTGGCCACCCACCGGCTGCACTGGCTGGCCAATATGGACTGGGTGATCATGTTGGAACATGGACGAATCGTGGCCCAGGGCGATCCGCATGAGCTGATCGGTCGGGGCGGACCCTTGGATGCGCTGATCGATGAGATGGGAGGGAACCAGATTGCCGACTACCAGCAGGACTGAAACCGCCGGAAGAGACGGCATGGGATCGTTGAAGGCCTCCCGACGCGGCCGCGGTCTGTCGGGCTATATGCATATTTGGCACAAGGATCATTGGTTCTGGCCATACCTTCGTCAAAACAAGGGGCTGCTTGCCCTGATCTTCTTCCTGGGAACCATCACCTTCGTGTGCGCAGCTGGACTCATGTTCACCTCAGGCTTTCTGATCAGCAGGTCGGCTCGTCATCCCTTCAATATCTTCGCCGTATACGTGCCGGTGGTTCTGACCAGGGCCTTCGGTATTGGACGGCCCACATTCAAGTACCTGGAGCGCATCAAGAGCCATGACTGGGTGCTCCGAGTGGTATCCAAGCTGCGGGTTCAGCTCTACCGCACCCTCTCGCAGGACGCGGCCTTCCTGAACGAGCATGAGCGCACTGGTACGGTTCTGGGCATGCTCTCGGACGACCTGGACCATCTGGAGAACTTCTACCTGCGTACCATCTTCCCCACGGTCGTGGCTTATATGATGTGGGTGGTAGTCACCATCGCCGTAGGCGTTTTCTCCTGGCTGACCTCGCTTCTGCTTTTCTTGCTTTTTGCCCTGATCCTGATTCTGGTCCCGCTGGTCTCGCTGGCTTATTCAGACGGGCGTTACGACATGGAGAAGGCACGGCGGCAGGACCAGTACACTGCAGTGACCGAGAGTTACATGGGCTTGGGGGATTGGGTGATCACCCGCCGTCGGCGGCGCTTCGTGGACACAGCGTCCGGCGACTTCAACGACATCGCCACCGGCCGCAGAGAGCAGAAGCGGTTCGAACGCTGGCGTAACTGCGGCATCCAGATGATTTTCGCCCTCATGGTGGTGGCTTTGATTGTCGGAGCGGATCTGCGTATGACCAGCTCCACATCTATTGCGGACTTTGCGGCAGCCGTGGTCCTGGCGGTTTTTCCCCTGGTCGACTGCTTCATCGTGGTCTCCCAGGCTGTGGCTGAGGTTCCCCTCTACACGGACTCGCTGGACCATCTGAACGATCTGACCGAGCGCGTCGAGTCTCGGCGAATTGAGCCGAGTGTCCAGACCAAGCTGGAGGGGCCGATCAAGTCAATCGTCTTCGACCACGTCAGCTTCTCCTATGGTCCTGATGACCCGCTGCTGCTGGACGACTTCAGCCTGAGGATTGAAGGTGGGCAGCGGGTGGCCCTGCTCGGTCCCAGCGGCGAAGGCAAGACGACTGTCCTTCAGCTGCTCTTAGGCGACCTGCGCCCAACCAGTGGCCGCATCCTGATCAATGGAATACCGGTCGATGCCTTGCAGGATCAGCGTCCTGAGCTTTTCGGCTACCTGAACCAACAGGCATTCCTCTTCAACACCACCATTGCCTCCAATGTGCGTCTGGGTGCCCCTCAGGCCGATGACGATCAGGTTCGCCAAGCCTTGAAGGCTGTACAGCTGGATCAGGTCGTGGCTGACATGCCCCAAGGAATAGACACGCCGGTTGATGAGGCCGGCGGCCGACTCTCAGGCGGGCAGCGCCAGCGTCTGGCCCTGGCCAGGATCGTGCTCAAGCGCACCCCGATCATCCTTCTGGACGAGCCCACCATCGGTCTGGATCCCATAACCGAGCGGCGGCTCATGGCCATGATCTTCAAGGTCAGCCAGAATCGCACACTTCTTTGGGTGACTCACCACCTTCAGGGGCTGGAGGAGGCTGACCAGGTCATCTTTATGCAGGACGGGCACATCGCCATGCAGGGGCGCCCGGTCGATCTGTACCGTGAAAACGTCCGTTTTCGTGAACTTTATCGCATGGACGTCTCGGACGTGGACAAGGGTGCCGGTCAAGGGATATACTCAAAGAAGCAGTCAGATTCAGATGGACGGAACCCTGTTGAATGACCATCAGGCTGTTTCCCGAGCAATGACTTTTGCACGGTTGTCGGGTCGCCGATCCTGGCGGATGGCATCCCGGCCGGTCACCGTGCGCCGTCAGTTCATGGACTGGACGGCATGGAAACCTGAGCCCGTGGAAGCGACCAGATCGCGAAGTCGGGGAGAGCTGAAAGGTTCTTGTAGGCACAAGCCCGGTCATATCTGAATTTGTCCGGATTCGACCCGTGTACCCGCGCCCGACGAACCCTGCAGAGATTGGGAGGAACGATGTTCACTGTATTGGGATTGTCAAGATTCCAGTTCGCCATGACGACGATATTCCACTTCTTCTATGTCCCTATGACCATCGGTCTGGCCCTGGCGGTCGCCATCATGGAGACCACCTATGTGGTGACCAAGAAGGATGTCTACAAGAAGATGACCATGTTCTGGTCCAAGATCTTCCTGCTCTCCTTTGCGGTAGGCGTGGTCACCGGCATCATCCAGGAGTTCCAGTTCGGCATGAACTGGTCCAACTACTCCAGGTTCATGGGTGACATCTTCGGTGCCCCTCTGGCCATTGAGGCCCTGCTGGCCTTCTTCCTGGAGTCCACTTTCATCGGCGTGTGGATGTTCACCTGGAATAGGTTCAAGCCGGCCGTGCATGCGGTCTTCATCTGGCTGACCTTCCTGGGTTCCTCCATGTCGGCCATCTGGATTCTGGCTGCCAACAGCTTCATGCAGCACCCGGTCGGTTTCGAGATCAACCAGGCCACCGGCCATGTGAGGCTGCGCAGTTTTGGTGACGTCATATCCAATCCCCAGCTGTGGATCGAGTTCCCCCACGTCTTCTTCGCCGCCGTCTGCACAGGTGCTTTCGTGGTCATGGGCTGCAGCGCTTTCAGCCTGCTGAGAATGCATATGGGGAACAAGGACCAGGCCGTGGCCGCTGTCGAAGCCGACTCCGAGAAGCAGGCCAAGGTCAACCTGTTCACCAAGTCCATCCGTCTGGCCGCCCTGCTCGGTCTTATCGGTTCCATCTGCGTAATCACCTACGGTGATTTGCAGGGCAAGTTCATCGTAACCGATCAGCCTATGAAATTGGCCGCCACCGAGGCCATCTACGAGGACACGGGTGATCCCGCTCCTTGGAATGCCGTGGCTCTGATCAATGAGAAGGACCATAAGATCGAGGGGTCCATCGAGATTCCCGGAGCCATGTCACAGCTGGCTTACGGCAAGAAGACAGGCGCCGTCAAGGGCATGAACACCGTCAACAAGGAGCTGCACGAGAAGTACGATGCCAAGTACGGCAAGGACATGAACTACTACGTGCCTGTCACCACCCTATTCTGGGTCTTCCGCTTGATGGTCGGGATCGGATTCGCCTTTGCCCTGATATCTGCACTGGTGCTGTGGTTCACACGTAAGAAGAAGAACACGCTCTTCACCACGCGCTGGAAGCTCTGGATTATGGGCATCTTTACCTTCGCCCCCTTTGCTGCGACGACCAGTGGCTGGCTGGTGACCGAGCTGGGACGCTATCCATGGCTGGTCTACGGTTATCAGACCATCGCCGATGGAGTTTCGCCCACAAGCACGGTGCCGAACCTGCTCTTCACCTGCATTGTCTACTTCCTGCTCTTCCTGGTTCTGGGCGGAGTCATGGTCTTCTACACCAGGAGGACCCTGCACCAGGGACCCTTCTACAAGCCGGATGACGGCAATGGGCCGCAACCTGCCAAGGTGCATGGCGCACCAGCTCGGGTAGCCTTGGCCTGATGCTCGACTGACCTTAAACACTTCCTTCCCCTTCGGTAAATCCCCCGCTTCGGACTGCATGGTTCGGAACGGGGGATTTGCTGTCCTAAGGGTATGCCACCAGCGGCGGACAGCGGTGAGATTCAGAAAAGAGAGCAATGCCGAGCATGAAGCGGCAGACGTGATGCATATTCGGCGCATGCCTGATACATGACTGGCCTCACTCGTTCAGGTTCGGTCAGACTTGGGCGGTCAGTTTAACTGTGATTCGTTGCAACAGGTCGCGCACGCCTTTGTCGATGTGGGAATCCTCTAGGCTGTCTGAAGCTCGTTTTAGATAGTTCTTGGCGGTTTGCCGACTGCTCTCCATCAGCTTGGGGTGGGCTTTGAGATAGTCGACCACACGGTCGGGATCGTCCTGCTGGACCAAGGTTCTGAAGTTTTCATCCTCCTGGAATCCCAGCAGAACCGGCAGAGTGTAGATCCCGTCGCGAATGTCTTCCAGCTTGGGCTTGCCGGTGTCACGATCCAGATCGAAATCATTGATGTCATCGATGATCTGGAAGGCCATGCCTAGATTGCTGCCGAAGTCTCTGGCGGTCTGTTCCAAAGCGGGATCGGTTGGCTGGCCATCAAGGCGGATCCCAGTCAGGCAGGCAAGGCGGAAGAGGGCTGCGGTCTTGCCGGAGATGGCTCGGTCGTAGTCGTTAATGGTTGTATGGGTGTGGTGGCGGTCTGACTCTTGGTAGAGTTCGCCGCCTACGATCTCGCAGACCGTGCCGGCCTGCTCGCGGATAAAGGCTGTGTCAGGGGCGATGGAGGCCATGATCTCCATATAGCGTGAGAGGATCAGATCCCCTAGATAGATTGCGGCCTTGTTGCCCCGGATGATGTGGACCGTGGGTTTGTTGCGGCGGATGGGGGCATTGTCCAGAACGTCGTCGTGGACCAAGGTAGCCAGATGAAGCATCTCGATGGCGGCGGCGCCGGTGATGACGGTGTCGTCCAGGCGCCCTCGGGTTCGTGCTCCGACACGAGCAAAGAGGACCACCATGGCAGCGCGGATCATCTTGCCATGATTATCCAGCAGTCGACGGTAATCCTCTTGATAAGGAGCCACATGAGTACGCTCCTGGTGCAGACGGTCGACAACCCGCTCAAGATCCTTGCGCAACAGGAGCTCTTGTCCTTCTGCCATGGAGGTACGCTCCCTCTATCTCGTTAAGAACCGCAACGTATCCAATATACCAAGACCGGGGCCAGGCCTGAAGATTGTCGGCCTGGTCCTGGCTGTCGCCGTAATCACTGTGGCCAAGCTGACATTAGGCCGTCGCCGTGCTGTGAGGACGCTGTGGTCGGAATCCCATTCGTGATAGGGCTGCACAGAACGACCTGGGAGCGAAACCGGGTGAAGTAGGCTAGACATATGAGTCAGCATTACCACGCGGATCAGGTCTCCCCACAAGGCGGCGAGGGAGAGCATGATCGACCGCTGTCCGTTTCGGCCCGGCTGGGGCGACTTCAGTTCCATTACTCGGGCAAGTTCAGACTTCTGCAGCTGGCCGACGTCCAGGAGGGCCCCAAGGTCTCTCCGGACACAATCAGGCTCATAGCCGCGGCCTGTGATGCGGCAAAGCCTGATCTAGTGGTTTTCTCGGGCAACCAAGTGGCCGGTTATGACACGGCCTACGAGCGCACCTTCCGCAAGAGGCGTTGGAGCACCCCCCTGGACGGCATCTACTCTGCTGGTCTGAGCATGGGCGGCGCCCTGGGGCTTGGGGGAGCCTCCCTGAAGCGCTCATCCAAGCCCCAGGAGAACCAAGCTGCTACGGACCGCCGGGAACCAGACCGTAGGGATGCCGAGCGTGTACGTCAGCAGAACATCAAGCACACCGAGGATCTGGTCCGCAGAACCGTTGGCCTGATCACCGGCCCACTGGTTGAGCGCGGGATTCCCTTCGTTGTCACCTATGGCAACCACGACTTCCAGTGCGGCCTGGACACCGATCAAATGGATGCCATCTATCGGGAGGTGCCCGGCTGCCTGAACCCGGAGGCTACGGTTGCCCATCCTGATCGGGTTCATGCGCTGATTGGATCGGCCCTGCCCTCCCAGACCGCATTCGTCTGTGCTCCGGGCACCTTTGCCCTGCCTGTGGCGGATTGCGACGGTCACGGGGTGGTCATGGGCCTGGTTCTGTTGGACTCTGGCGACTATGCCCGTGCAGGCGGCTATGGCTCACCTTCGGATCAAGCCCTGGATTTCCTGGCAGCCGCTCCTGATCTTCTGGGCAACCGATCCATTGTCTTCCAGCACATGCCCATCCCTCAGTTCTACAATCTGCTCAAGCCGGTGCCGGCCACCACGGCATATGCGGTTCAGGGCTACCGAAGCTTCGATTCCCGTTGCTACATTCTGGACGAGTCGCGCACCTACCCGGGCTCATACCTGGGTGAAGGCGTCTCCTGTCCGGACGAGGATAGTGGCGAGTATGACCTGCTGACCCGGAACCGGGGCTACTTCGCTCTCTTCGCCGGGCATGATCATCGCAATGGCTTCGTCGGACGCAGCGGGGATCTGACTCTGGGGGCCACGCCCACATGCGGATTCGGTTCCTACGGTCCGGTGCCTAGCAAGCGGGCGGCCAGGCTCTTCGAGTTCGACATTCGTCATCCCCATCATCCTCGCACCCAGCTCCTGGAGTTTGGGCAATTGGTAGGACGGCCCGGATCCCACAAGGTCTATACCTTCGCCATGAGCCATGTGCCTACCTCTACTGGGGACGCGGTCAACCTCTTGCGTCGGCCTGGGTTTTTGGCGGGCGGCTTGACGGCTCTGGCAGGGCTGATAGCCTCCTGGAGATCCTCCCGGCGGCGATAAAAGGACCAGAATGCTGCTCAGACCCTACGACGGGCAGGGGATGAGGCTCGCAACAGGGCTTCGGTCAGATATTTGCCGGCGGCCATGACCAGGGGGGCGTAGCGCCTTCCAGGCGTGGTGGACATGCGGTTGACCGGTCCGGAGATGGATATGGCGGCCATGACCTGCCCGGATCCGTTGCGGATGGGTGCCGAGATGGAACAGACACCCTCCTCCCGCTCGTTGATGGACTCGGCCCAGCCGCGTTTGCGGACCGTGGCCAGGGTTGCTGCGTTGAACTTGGCGTGTCGCAGACCCTGATGGAGGCGCTCAGGTTCCTCCCAGGCCAGCAGAATCTGTGCAGCCGACCCGGCCTCCATGGACAGCAGGGCGCCTACAGGGATGGAGTCGCGCAGCCCGGAGGCGCGTTCCACCGCGGCGATGCAGACCCGGACCTCGCCTTGGCGGCGGAAAATCTGTGCCGACTCGCCCGAACGGTTGAGCAGTGTATGCAGGATGGGCCCCGAGGCGGTCAGGAGTCGATCCTCGCCGGCGGCAGCGGCCAGTTCGGCGAAGCGGGAGCCCAGTACGAAGCGGCCATGCGCGTCCCGCAGTACGAAGCGGTGGCGCTCCAAGGCGATGGCCAGCCGGTGAGCCGTGGGTCGAGCCAACCCGGTGGCGTTGACCAGCTGGCCCAGAGTCATGGGTCCGGTCTCCAGGGTGTCCAGAATTCGCACCGTCTTGTCCAGAACGCCGACGCCCGAATGAATCTCCTCCTGATGCATGTTCTGATCGTTTACGGAGGGGTATCTGTCGTCGTCGTTCATAGAAGGTGTGTCCATGGTTGAATTATGCCATCTCAGTATATGAAATGCAAAAGTTCATAACGGTTGGGCAGTTCCATACTCGGTGGTAAGAGGCCGGCGGGGTGCAGATAAGGTTGGCTCCCCGGCCGGTCGTAGGTTTTCAGGAGGCGATATGGGACGCACAATGGCGGAAAAGGTCTGGGCCGATCATTTGGTCAGAAAGGGCCAGGGAGGCGAGCCCGATCTGATCTATATCGATCTGCAGCTTATGCATGAGGTGACCAGTCCACAGGCTTTCGAGGGGCTGCGCTTGGCAGGCCGGAAGATCCGTCACTTGGATCAGGTCATCGCCACCGAGGATCACAACACTCCCACCATCGACATCGATCGGCCCATCGCCGACAAGGTCTCGGCTCTGCAGATCTCCACCCTGGAACGCAATTGCCGCGAGTTCGGCGTCCGTCTGCATCCATTGGGGGATGCGGACCAGGGCATCGTCCATGCTTTTGCACCCGTCCTGGGACTGACCCAGCCCGGCATGACCATCGTCTGCGGCGATTCACATACCTCGACCCACGGGGCCTTCGGGGCCCTGGCTTTCGGCATCGGCACTTCCGAGGTGGAGCATGTCCTGGCCACGCAGACCCTGAGCCTGAAGCCTTTCAAGACCATGGCCATCACCGTCCGCGGCCAGCTCAAGCCCGGCGTCGGCGCCAAGGACGTCATTTTGGCCGTCATCGCCAAGATCGGCACTGGCGGCGGCCAGGGGCACGTTCTGGAGTACCGGGGCGATGCCATTCGACGCATGTCCATGGATGCGCGCATGACCATTTGCAACATGTCCATCGAGGCCGGGGCTAGGGCTGGGATGATCGCGCCGGACGAGACCACCTTCGCTTACCTGGAGGGCCGTCCGCACGCCCCTAAGGGGGCCATGTGGGAGCAGGCTCTGGACTACTGGCGGACCCTTCCCACCGATCCGGATGCAGTCTTCGACAAGGAGGTCATCCTGGATGCCGACCAGCTGACCCCCTACGTGACCTGGGGCACCAACCCCGGACAGGGCCTGCCCATAGGGGCTGATGTGCCTGTGCCAGAAAAGATCGCCGACCCGGCCAAGCGCCAGGCGGCCCAGGAAGCCATCGACTACATGGGTCTGAAGCCTGGGATGCCCATCAGGGACATCGCCGTGGACACCGTCTTCATCGGTTCCTGCACCAACGGGCGCATCGAGGATCTGCGCGCAGCGGCGGCCATCATGAAGGGGCACCATAAGGCCAAGAACCTGCATCGCGTTCTAGTTGTACCGGCCTCTTCGCGAGTTCGCATTCAGGCCGAGAAGGAAGGGCTGGATCGTATCTTCGAGGACTTCGGAGCCGAGTGGCGCAACGCAGGCTGCTCCATGTGCCTGGGGATGAATCCCGACCAGCTGGTGCCGGGGGAGCGTTCCATTTCCACATCCAACCGCAACTTCCAGGGTCGTCAGGGCAAGGGCGGCAGGACGCATCTGGCCTCGCCCGAGGTAGCCGCTGCGACGGCCATCAGGGGAACCATCTGCTCACCGGCCGATCTGTAGGCCATCAATCATTCGTAATCGCCATCCAGAAGGCAGGAGGTCATCATGGAGCCACTTTCCGTTGTAACTGGGGTTGGAGTGCCCTTGCGCCGCTCCAACGTCGACACCGATCAGATCATCCCCGCCGTATTCCTGAAGCGGGTGAAGAAGACCGGCTTCGAGGATGCGCTCTTCTATGCCTGGCGAAGGGATCCGAATTTCGTGCTCAACCGGCCTGAATATTCAGGTGCTCGCATCCTGGTGGCCGGGCCGGACTTCGGCATCGGCTCCTCGCGCGAGCATGCGGTCTGGGCTCTGCGGGATTACGGTTTTCGCGTGGTCATTTCGCCACGCTTCGCGGACATCTTCTATGGGAACACCGCCAAGAACGGGGTTCTGGCCGCCATCATGCCCCAGGAATCAGTGGAGTTGCTCTGGAAGCTCCTGGAGGAGGACCCTGGCACCGAGATGACTGTGGACCTGGGCGCTCGCACGGTCACCTGCGCGGATGTGACTCTGCCCTTTCAGGTTGACGACTACGTGCGATGGCGGCTCATGAATGGCTATGACGACATCGACCTGACTCTGCAGCACGAGGATGACATCCGTGCCTATGAGCGCATGCGGGCTGAGCGCTTCCCCTTCAAACCGCGTACCCTGCCGGCACAGCATATGCCCGAAGAGCCGGTCACTTCAGCCAGGGAGGGCCAAATCGATTGGCCTGGGCCCCTGGCTGATCGCGGCATCATCTGACCGACGGGCCGTGCGCCCTCATATGAAAGTCCTCCGCCCCTTTTTCGCTTACCATGGAAAGTGACAGTCATTGATCGACTGTGACCGGTTAGTAAACGAAGAGGGGCGGTTATCATGAGGCACAGCAGCGGCGATGTGCACGACTGGGGCGTTAGACGGGCAGTGAATGCCCTAAGTGCTTTTGCCTTCATCTACGTGGCCATCGAGACCCTGGTAGGCCTTTTGGGAGGCAAGGTTGTTCTGCCTGCTCTCTTCCCGCATGCTTCCAAAGCGCAACTCAACGGTCCTTTGTCGGACTGGACAGTGGTTATCTCTGTAGTGTTGGCCCTGCTGTTTGCCTTGATCAGTCAATGGCCGGTCATTGTAGGCCATGAACGGCATGGCCAGGACCAGGTGCGTTGGGTTACTGCGCGCCGATTCAGCCTGTTGGCGTTGATCATCGCCCTGGCCTGCTTCTTCCTCAGTCAGCTGGTGGCCAGTGCGGCTAACTCTGGACTAAACGCAATTCTGTCCGGTACTGGGCTGCACCCGCCGACCTCACCTGACGACGGCGGCATGGAAACGCCGATCATGCTCTTCTATGGCATTCTTTTGGGACCTTTTGCCGAGGAGCTGGTCTTCCGCGGGGTCATCATGAACGGCTTGCGCCGCTTTGGTCGGGTCTTTGCCATTATTACCTCTTCTCTGCTTTTCGGATTCATGCATGGTTCCTTGGTCCAGGGTCTGTTCGGTTTCATTTCCGGCCTGGTCCTGGGCTATCTGGCCATGGAATACGGGCTGGTCTGGTCCCTGCTGGTGCACATGCTCAACAATGCCTTCTCCTCGGGTTTGCTGGCCAAGTACATGCCCCTGGCACCCGAGGTGGTTCGCATCGGCCTGGGCCTGCTCATGATCCTGGTGTTGCTGGTCGGTGTCGTCGGGCTGCTGTTCAAGATTCGGACTCTCCGTGATTACTGCCGCAGCAATCGCGCTCCCAAGGGAATCTACGCTTCTTGGAGGGCGCCCTGGTTCCTGCTCTTCTGCCTGGCGTGCCTGCTGATGGCCCTGAGCGAATTCGTACCAGGGCTGGCCTGACCGGACGGCCTATGGCACCGGCTCATTGTTGGGATTCTGTCGAGGAAGGGCGGGGTCGGGCTAGACTCGGATATGTAGTGTCATGATATGAACGCGGGGAAAGGTTCGTGTCGCTGGACGCCCTTGACGGTCGTACGGTAGTGCATGAAGGGGAAGGATCATCGACGGATGAGGGATGATGAGGATCGGGACAGCGGCAGCGAATCTGCCGATGCCCAAGATGAGCAGGGGCGCTGGAAGGCCTCGCGCTCCTCTCTTGCCCTCGTGACCGCAACCCATACTGCCGGCAAGGACTACGCCCGCCACTGGGACTACCAGGAGGGGTCCATCGATCTGCCGCCGCTCAGCCTGCCGGGCCAGGCCGTGGATGATGGCCTGGCCTACCCGGGACGGATTGCCCATAGAAAGATTGCGCTTCCGGGCGCTGAAGGGGCTGGCCATCGTGGACGTACGGGGTCTATGCCTGTCGGTGAACGTCCCTCGGTGCTTCCTGGATCCGATGATTTTTTGACATCGGTCACTATAGCCAGTCAACCGGCTGTTCCAGCATTTTCTCCGGCGGATCTGTCTGCCGACGGGCACGAAGAGAAGGGGTCCGGCGAGGGGTCTGTACCCAGGCGCGTGGTGATTCGCCGGGATCTGGAGGCCCCCAAAGTTGCGAAGGCTCCGAAGCAGCAGGATCATTCTTCGGCCAAGGTTGTCTGGTCCTGGACCAAGCCGGAGGTCAGCAATGCTCCGGTTTTCTCCTGGAATATGGGCAAAGGCCGCAAGTCGGCAGCAAAGACCCGTGTAAGCAAGCCCAAAGCCCCTGCTGCCAAGGCTTCGTCTCTTGCCGCATCTGTTCCTGCCTCGCCAAGCAAGGCTACAGGTTCTGCCGTTTCAACAGCATCTGCCCCCGGTTCTTCGTCTGCCGAACCGGCTGAGTCCAAGCCGACGGCTGCCGCTTCGGCGGATTCGACGTCTGCCAAGCCGAATACAGCGGCTTCCGCACCCGCAAAAGTGTATGTTCAGCAGTCTCCGACCCCAGTGGTATTCACTGATCGACCGGTCGTCGTTCGCCGTTCAAATGCCGACTGGGATTCGCTTATCGCTGGTTCATCGGCTTCAGGTCAGGGCGTCGCCGCTGCACAATCCGTTGCCAGTGGTGCCAAACATCAGGGGCGCCAGGTCTGTTCGACTCCACGGGTGGTTGATCAGCTGGCCGAGGTCGTCGGCATCAGCACAGGCGGTCGGACCGTTACGTCATCACCGAGGACTCCGGCCGCTCAGGCGGATTATGCCGTTCAGCCTGTGCAGGCCGTCCAGACAGTCGGTGAAGTTCAATCCGCCGGCGCCCAACCTGCTCCGTCTGATTCCTCCAAGGCTGCGAATACATCCGCTCCAGCCGCGCAGCACGTTGTCGTCTCAAGCAAGCTGGATGAGGGCACGCCGAATGCTTCGGCAGTGGTCAAGGCCCAGGCGAAACCACAGACGGCCACCAAGTCGGCATCCTCTGGCAAGCCCGTCTCCTACAGGGCCAGCTCGGGGGTTCTCCACGCTGTTAACGGCCAGGCCGCCTTCGCCTTCGTCTACCTTGCCATATCCGTTCTGATGCTCATGGTCGGTTCGGGGATGATCCTGCCGGTCATCATGGAGCGGGTCAAGGACCCAAGGGCCATTGCCTTCCTATCCGATGGGATTACCCTCCTGTCGGTCCTGCTGGCGCTGGCCTATGCCTTTATTTCAGAGTGGAGCGTTATTCGAGGTAAGGATCAGCGAGAACAGGACGCCGTCCATTGGCGAACAGATAGAAGAATGACACTGACGGCTCTGCTGGCCCTTGTGACGGTGCTCCTGTTGAGCCAAGGGATGGTCCATGAACTGAACAAGTTCTTCAACCACTTCTGTCTGCTTCTGCACATCCCCTCCCTGGCCTCGCGCAGTCTGCTGGTCACCGGAACTTCCTCACCGATGATGGCCGTGTATGCCCTGTTGGCGGTTCCCTTGGCCGAGGAGCTGGTTTTCCGCGGCATCATCCTCAACGGGCTGCGCCGGTTCGGCAGGGTCTTTGCCATCCTGACCGCGTCCCTGCTCTGTGCACTCTTGCAGTGTGATCCGGTCTCTGGGCTCTGGATCTTCCTGCTGGGGCTGGCACTGGGGTATTGCTCTCTGGAGTATGGCCTTATCTGGGCCATCGGAGCACGTATGGTCGGCGATTTGCTCTTTAGTGGCCTGCCCAACCGTTACCTGATGAGCGCTCCGCAAACTGCTCGTATGTCGATTTTGGCAGTGGCATTGGTCTTGGTTCTGGCTGGACTGGTCATGTTCTTCCTGCACCGCGCCAGTCTGTTTGACTACCGGCGGCGCTATCGAGCCCCTAAGGGAACCTACGCCTCCTGGAGGCAGCCCTGGTTCCTGCTCTATTTACTGCTCTGCCTGCTGCTGACAGTCTTCAAGTTCGTGCCCGGTCTGCTCTAGAGCATGACGCATTGGGGCTGCCAGTGGTGGCGTAGACTTGGACCAGCTGGGGGTCAGTGCCGGATGGCCAAACCTGCAGAGGATCATGAAAGGGCATGGTGACATGGGGCAGACAGCGACGGCAGCCGACGCGTCAGGGACTGGGCAGACTCAAAAGCCCAGACGAGGCATGGCGGATCGCGCATGGATGAGTGCGGCCAGGGGGATGCTCAACCGTCAGGCCGCCCTGCTGCTGGTCTATCTGCTTATCATCAACAGCGTCGGTCTGCTGTTCGGTGTTCTGGCTCAGATGGAGTGGAATGCCGTGTTTGATCCGGTGCCTGCCCACTCGGGATTTATGTATGTGATCGTCCATGCTGACAAGGAGTATGGAGGCATCATCAACCTGATCGCCGCCTGCACAGGTCTCTGCTTCCTGGTCTTCACGCGGCGGCGGCAGATCTGCGATTCAGGCCCTATCGGCATATTCCACACTGATCTGCACCCCATGACCTGGCAGGTTTTGCTGGGATGCTTTGCACTGACGCTGACCGGGCAGACCCTGGCGGACTGGTATCAGTCAGGCATGGACTGGACCACGGCGCGGTTGGGAGTGCAGCAGTCCTGGACCACGACTGAGCAGATCCAACAGGCCTCGGGTACCATTCCCATGTTCATCTACGTCAGCCTGCTGGCCCCCGTCATCGAGGAGCTGGTCTTCAGAGGGGCTATCCTGCACGCGCTGAAGCCCTACGGCCACGTCTTCGCCATCGTCACCTCCGCTGTTATGTTCGGCTTCTTCCACGGCGATCTGGATCAAGGATTCTTTGCTTTCATTATGGGTCTGCTCCTGGGCTATCTTGCCTGCGAATACTCCATCTTCTGGTCCATAGCCCTGCACGTGTTCAACAACCTGGTCGTCAGCGACGGGCTGGAACTCCTGCTCGGGTTTATGAGCGACAATATGTCCTCCTACGTCAACGTGCTCATGATGTTGGCAGGCATGCTGGCAGCCGTGCTGGTCCTTTACTTGGGCCGCCATAGGATCGTCGCTTTTCTGCGGGAAAACCGCACGTATACGAACGTCTATGGTGCCTGGGCCTGCCCGTTCTTCATCATGCTGCTGCTGATCATGGGCTTCACGATGCTGACCCCCTTCGTTTCAACCGGCGCCTGACCAGTATCTGACTGGGTGGACGCTCTATGCCGGAGGCGACAATTCACGGTGTCCCCACACCCCCTGTGGCAGACTTGCAAATAGGGGCCGATGACGCGCCAAAGCCCGGCTCTGAGCGGATACGAGAAAGAAGCCGATAAATGCCCAAGGTGAATACACAGAATGATGTGCTGCATGTGGTGGGCGGCAGGCCCCTGCATGGCACCATACAGGTCCGCGGGGCCAAGAACTTCGTCAGCAAGGCCATGGTGGCTGCCCTGCTGGCTCCCGATGTCTCGGTGCTCAAGAACGTGCCTGAAATCCGTGATGTCCAGGTGGTCTCGGATCTGCTGAGACTGCACGGCGTCAAGGTGGATGTCAGTCCGCAGGAGGGCGTGGTCACCATTGATGCCCGCCATGTAGAGCTGGCTGATGTGGCCGATGTGGACACCCTGTCGGGCTCTTCCCGCATTCCCATTCTCTTCTCCGGGCCGCTCCTGCATCGGATGGGAGAGGCTTTCATTCCTGTTCTGGGCGGCTGTCGCATCGGTAGCAGACCCATCGACTTCCATTTGGAGACCCTGCGCAAGCTGGGGGCCAATGTCGACAAGGAGCATGAGGCCGGCATCCACATCACAGCGCCCGACGGCCTGCACGGAGCCAAGATCCACCTGCCCTACCCTTCGGTAGGTGCGACGGAGCAGACCCTGCTGGCGGCCGTTCTGGCCGAGGGGCGTACCGAGTTGTCAGGGGCGGCTACCGAGCCCGAGATTATGGATCTAGTGGCGGTCCTACAGAAGATGGGTGCACAGATATCCGTGGACGTGGACCGGACCATCCGTATTGAGGGGGTGCCCTCCCTGAAAGGCTTCACCCATACTTCTTTGCCCGACCGAATCGAAGCCGCCTCCTGGGCTTCAGCCGCCCTGGCCACCCACGGCGACATCATGGTCAAGGGCGCCCACCAGCCCGACATGATGACCTACCTGAATGTCTTCCGCAAGATCGGCGGCCAGTTCGATGTGCGCGACGACGGCATCCGCTTCTGGCATCCGGGCGGCGATCTGCGGCCCGTGGCCATCGAGACCGACGTGCACCCCGGGTTCATGACCGATTGGCAGCAGCCTCTAGTAGTCGCTCTGACCCAGGCCAAGGGTCTTTCCATCGTTCATGAGACCGTCTACGAGAACCGCTTCGGCTTCACCAAGCCGCTGATTCAGATGGGCGCCACCATCCAGCTCTACAAGGAGTGCCTGGGATCCCTGCCCTGCCGCTTCCAGCAGCGCAACTTCAACCACTCGGCGGTCATCTTCGGACCTACTCCGTTGACCGGTCAGGACATCGATGTGCCCGACTTGCGTGGCGGTTTCAGCCACCTGATTGCGGCACTGACAGCCTCTGGCCCCTCCACTGTCCACGGCATCTCCCTGATTGACCGCGGCTACGAGGACTTCCGCGATAAGCTGCTAGCCCTGGACGCGCAGATCGACTGATCCGGCAGGCAATAGATGGCTTCCAAAGGCACACCCTCCCCCCGGTCTGCGGTACCAGCCCTGCCCGACCAGCAGGTGGCTCTGCTGGCCCAGCGGCACAGGCTGGTGGATCCGACACGCTACTATCCCACTGGACACCGCACGCCGGCCCTGGAAGAGATAGATGGTCAGCACCCTGTGGGGACCACTCGTCTATTGCGTGGGGTTTCTCAGGTGGTGCGTGGCTCTTGCCGGGTCTATGCCTGGGGGTTGGAGCGGGTGCCGCAGACCGGTCCTTTTATCACCGCAGCCACCCATGTGACCCAGTTCGATGTTTTCATTCCTATGATGGCCCTCTTCCACCAGGGTCGTCGTCCTCGCTACATGGCCAAGGCCGAGATGGCCCATTGGCCCCTGATTGGCAGCTGGTTCCGCATGGTGGGCATGCAGCCGGTGGAACGCAAGTCCGGCAAGGCCAGGTCGATTGAGGAAGAGTCGATCAGCATCCTCACTTCGGGAAGGCCGCTGACCATCTGGCCTGAAGGGACCGTGACCCGTGACCCCCTGAAGTGGCCCATGTCGCTCAAGCCCGGGGTCGGATTCATCGCCTTGGAAGCCTCGCGGCAGCTGGGCCGCATGGTCCCTCTCTATCCCAGCATCACCTGGGGAGCGGCATCGATCAACCACAAGTGGCCTTGGCCTCGCAAGAACGTAGTCATGTGCTATGACCGGCTCCTTGACTATTCAGATCTGCTTGAAGATGTGAATCAGTGGGGCGCGGAACCCCCCAAGCAGTCCGTGCATGCCCTCTGTGTCCGTCTACGCAATCGAATGGAAGCGGTTATGGCTGAGATTCGTGGTGAAGAGCCCCCGGCGGCTGGATACTTCGACTACGTGACCATGACCCGTCGGCCCAGAAGTGAGCAATAAGGCCGAAACCCACCTCTAATTCCTCCTGCCTGGCGTTGGTGTCATAGGATGGTAGAGACAAGAATGAGGCTGCTGGTCGGCGTTCCCGTGCGCACGGCATTATGCAAAGGAGAATGATGACGAAGATCGCGGTATTAGGCGCAGGCGCATGGGGAACCGCTTTTGCCCAGGTACTGGCTGATGCTGGCAACCAGGTGGTCATGTGGGACATCGATCCGGATGTCGTGGACGAAATCAACAGCCAACATTCGAATACTCGCCGCCTGCCAACAGTGGAGAGGTTGCCCGACGCCATCATCGCTGAGGGTGACCGGGCCAAAGCCGTCTCGGGGGCTGAAATCGTGGTCGTGGCCATAGCTGCTCAGCACGCCTGTGAGGCCTTGACGGAATTCAAGAGTCTATTGGATCATGATGCTATTGCAGTTTCCCTGATGAAGGGGATTGAACGGGGAACCGACAGGCGGATGGATCAGGTAGTCTGCGGGACGCTGGATCTGGACCCGGTCAGGTTTGCGGCCGTCTCCGGTCCCAACCTGAGCAAGGAAGTGGCCGCCCGCGAGCCAAGTGCCACCGTGGTCGCCAGCGCTGATGCCGATACCGCCATGAGAGTAGCCCGTGCTTGTACGACCGACTATTTCAAGGCCTTCGTCTCGGACGATGTGATCGGCCTGGAGATGTGTGGGTCGCTGAAGAACGTCACTGCACTGGCTGTAGGGATGTCACGTGGGGCTGGATTCGGGGAGAACACGGCCGCCATGATCCAGGCCAGGGGGCTGGCTGAGCTCACTGCCCTGGGGGAGGCCTGCGGGGCCAAGTCCAAGACCTTCGCCGGTCTTGCTGGGGTCGGCGACTTGGTGGCCACCTGTGGGTCGTCCCTGAGCAGGAACTACACTTTTGGTTTTAATTTGGGCCAGGGCAAAAGCATCGAGGAAGCCACTCGCGTCAGCAAGGGTGTCGCCGAAGGCGTACCCACCACCGATGCTGTCGTCGCTCTAGGCAAGCGCTACCAGGTGGCGACTCCGTTGGCTACGGCCATGAGCCATGTGCTGGATCAGGGTCTGAGCTGCCGGGGCATGATCGACGAGCTGTTCGGCGGGCAAATCACTGCAGAGTAAGTCTGCCTACTATCAGAAAATCCTGAAGGTTATAGGGGTACAAAGGCTTTGAAGCCAGCGCTATTAACCTTTTGATTGAAGATGTGCGGTTTTCGGAATCAGTCAGTAGGTCCAGCTTGTCTGGTGCCTGCATAAGCTCCACCATGGCTGTTCGTGCCAAGCTTGTGGATGAGCGACTCCGACCAGGTCTTGCTGCCTGCCGAGGGGATATTCTGCTGTCTTGAATGATGTATCTGCTCGGGCAGGTGCGTGAGGTTGAAAATCATGTCCAGGATGAGGAAAGCCGAGGGATGATGGTCAGGAAACGTGTTGTAGTGCTTTATGGCGGGCGTGCCGACGAACATTCCATATCCTGCGTGTCGGCGGCCGGTGTGCTCAACGCCATCGATACCGACCGATATGAGCCCATCCCCATTGGCATCACCAAGGACGGTCGATGGACCATCGGCGGTCAGGATCCCAAGCAGTGGGGTCTGGGCGATGCCAGTCTGCCAACCGTGCAGATAACCGAAGGCAGCCGTCCGGTCATTCTCGACATGGCCCGCTGCAGAGAGGGTTTTCTGATCGGCGATCATGCTGATCTGGTCTCTGGAGCCGAGCCTTCCGGGACCGTTGGTTCTTTGGAGTCTTTGGGTCATGTTGACGCGGTTTTTCCGGTTCTCCACGGCCCTTACGGTGAGGACGGCACCCTGCAGGGTTTGCTCGAAATGATGGGCCTGCCCTACGTCGGATGCGGGGTCTTCGCTTCTGCTGCATGCATGGACAAGCACTACACCAAGATTCTGCTCAGCCAAGCCGGCATACCTGTGGCGCCTGGCATCACCATTGATTCGCGTGAACAGCGATCCGGGGCCGACTTGCTGGCCGCTGTGAAGAAGGCGGAGCTGCATTATCCGCTCTTCGTCAAGCCCTCCCGTGCAGGATCTAGCTTTGGTGTGGTCAAGGTAGAAGAGCCTCAAGCTGAAGCCCTGGCTGCTGCGATCGCCGAGGCTGCGAAGCATGACTGGCGGGTCCTGATAGAGGAGGGCATTGAGGGGCGGGAGATCGAGTGCGCCGTGCTCGCCTCCAGCAAGGACAGACAGCCCCGTACAGCTTGGCCAGGCGAGGTGGTGCTGGACAAGGCTGATCAGGACGAGGCCTTCTACGATTTCGACAGCAAGTATGTGGACTCCTCCGCTTCCCACGTGGAGGTCCCTGCCGACCTGCCAGAGGAGACTCTTCAGAAGGTTCGCGACCTGGCTGCCAAGGCTTTCAAAACCGTGGACGGCGCCGGTCTGAGTCGTGTCGACTGCTTTGTGACGCCAGAGGGCAGGGTCATCGTCAATGAGATCAACACCATGCCTGGTTTCACGCCTATCTCCATGTATGCCAAGGCCTGGGAGGCCACTGGAATCACCTACACCGATTTGATTACTGAACTGATCGAGGGTGTATCGGCCTGACTGTGGCAGTGGGTGCTTCCTATAATGGGAGCGTCCGCCGAAGTACTCGCTGGTAAGGCAAGGTTCCTCATGGATGCTGGTCCCGTTAAGCTGCTGAGTCTCATTGCCGATAAGAGCAAGCGTTTTATTGTCCCTGTATATCAGCGCCCCTATTCGTGGGATAAGGAACAATGCGAGCAGCTTTGGAACGATGTGCTCGCTATTGAGCGTTTACACGAGAGCGCCCATTTCATGGGTTCGCTGGTCTGGATTCAAGAGGGCACCATGGGCGCCGATGGGGTGACGCCAGCCCTCATTATCGATGGTCAGCAGAGAATTACAACTGTCAATCTTCTCTTAGCGGCACTTGCTGACTATGCAGACAGCCACCAAAGCCAGGCCAATGAGTTGCAGTTTTCCTGCGAAGAACTCACAAGAGAATATCTGATTGATTTTTCTCGTGAAGGCGAGGCGCATTATCGTTTATGCCTATCGCAGGGTGATTGTGACACATACGAGTCCATCATTCACCATTTGGAAAATTCTAAAGTTCCGATTACGGGTGAGTCCCGTAGACTTATCGATAACTTCCATTGGTTTAGTCATCAATTGAAGGGTATGAAGGATCCAAACAGTGTGTGGTCTGGGCTCAGATCCTTGGAGGTAGTGTCGATCTCCTTGACGCAGGGTCAGGATGATCCACAGGCCATCTTCGAGTCCATGAATTCAACTGGTAAGGACCTGTCGACTGCAGATCTGGTTCGTAATTATGTGCTCATGCGGCAGCCTTTGGAGACTCAAGGGATGTTGTATGAAGATCATTGGAGAAGAATTGAAATAGCGCTAGGCGTGGACGTCTACGATGACGTTTTTGATGATTTTCTCTATGATTGGCTTGCCATCATCAACGCCCCCAGACCAGTGCCTACACGAGACGTATACCGGTTCTTTAAAGACTACGTGACCAACAATGGCTACGATAACCATGGTCAAATAGTCGGGCTTCTTGATCAGATGAGCAAGTTTGCCGGGTACTATTCGCGCATTACTTCGAGCTCGGTGGATGATCCTGAAATAGATCGATTGTTTGATCGTATCCGTGCTCTGAATATGTCTGTCATCAACCCCTTGCTCATGACCCTTTTGGATGATTACCAGGAGGGGGATGACCTCTTCAGCCGCAGTGATTTTGTATCCATGTTGAAGTTGTTGGAGAGTTATCTCTTCCGCCGCATTGCCTGCCAGATGTCCAACAACGGGCTGAACCGGTTTTCGCTTTCGGTCATAGCACGTCTCAGACAGATAAAGGAAGACGGGTCACCCGACTATCGGCAGGCTTTTGAAGCAGCCTTGCTGGGCGGTGCCGGTACAAGTCATCGGATGCCTGATGATAATGAATTTCGTCAGACCCTTCTTTCGCGCGACTTCTATCCCTTTTCGCGTTGTTATTACATGTTGACAACACTGGAGAACGCGTACCATCCTAAGAACCCGATCGACTTCTCCTCCAGGAATTACACCATTGAGCATATTCTGCCCCAGAATGCGCTCGCTCATGAGCAGTGGCGGCAAATGTTGGGTGCTGATTGCGAACGGGTTTTTGCGGAGCATGTCAACAAGCTGGGTAATTTAACTCTGACCGCTTATAACTCGGAACTCTCAGATGGGCTGTTTAAGCAGAAGAGGGATCGAATTGTCGGTGGGTATCAGGATGAATACCTGTCTATTTCACGTGAGTTGCGTGGTGCGGAGACATGGAACGCTGAGTCCATCGAGGCTAGGACGCGTCGGCTAGCCGATGAGGCTTTGCAAGTCTGGTCTATGCCGAAGATCGATCGTGCGATTATCGACAAGTACCAGGCTGATAAGCAGGCGAAGATTCCGGCAAAGACGGTTTCTTTGCACATGTTGGGTGCCAGTGGCCTGCTGAAGCCTGGCGATCAACTCGAAAGCCTTTCCCGTAAGTATGAAGCCAGTGCTCTGATTACTGAAGAGATGATGATTAGGGTTTCGGACGGGCGTGAATTTGAGAGTCCCTCGTCGGCAGCTTCGCATGTTCTCAAATTGGCTGGGGCGAGCAGCAGCTCAATCAATGGCTGGACGTTCTGGGGGCATGGAGGCATCAGCCTTGACGAGTTTCGTTCTCGTTACCGGGTTTCGCAAGGTGATATGGAGTCTCTGGACCGCTCGAAGGTGAGGGCCATGTTCTGGGATGGGTTCGTCGACTTCTGCAAAGCTAGGAATGACTTCATGTCCGCTTTCGGCTCGGCCTTTGCCAGAACCGACCATACGAAGTACCGGCTGAGTTTCGGCTCGCCCGTTTCTGGCTGCAATCTGGCAGGCCTCATCGGCATCAGGGACGGGTACGCCACTGTTGAATTCCTCTTTCATGATCCTGCGAAATACGTGGACTTCCTTGAGCACAAGTCTCTGGTCGAGAGCGACCTGTCAGGCCAGGAGGGTGATTTGAGCTGGGATGATACGGATGTAGACAAGAAGTCACGTCACCTGACTCTGACTAGGCGTACTGATTACAAACAAGACCAATGGGATGATATCTATCGCTGGCTGGCCGACGCTTTGCTCAAGATGAAAAGCGTCAGCAAATACGTCCGCTAGTGATTTGGGGCCCAAACCTAAAGCAATCAGTTGGCTTGGTCTACATCGTTCTCTGATTGGAGCTCGGCCTCCTGGACCAGATAGTCCTGGCCGGCAAGAGCGCGGGTGGCGGCATCCTGCATATCGGCGGCGATGACGCCCTGCTTGGCGAACATGACCACTTGGCCCTTGATGCCATAAGGGGTGAAGCCCTGGAGCTGGACAATGGGCGGGTTGGATGGCATGGCCATGCCCTTGGTTGTCTGAGCCACCACCTGTGCAATGGAGTGGGAGGACTTGGCTATATCGGCATCTCCTCGCAGGGTGAAGGGAACCGTAGTGGCGGCTTCGCCGGCCTCGGTGATTTTCTCGAGCGCCGTGGTGTTGAGGATGGAGTTGGGGATCAGCAGCTGGTTGCCAGTTCTGTCGATGACGATGGTATGGCGCCAAGTCACATCGCGGACGGTTCCGGTGGTGCCCTGGATGGTGATGATGTCTCCGGGCTGGACCACCTTGCTGACCATGAGTCCGAAGCCGCCGACAATGTTGGCGATTGTATCCTTCAACCCGAAGGAGAGCGCCAGGCCGCTGACGCCTAGGGCGGCGACCACTGTGGATGGGTTGATACCGAAGACGGGTTGCAGGACTGTGGCAGCAGCGAAGATCCAGATCAGGGCGCGGACGATGTTGACGAAGATGGAGGCACTGGGCAGGTTGGTCCGTTCCAGGGCACGTCGCATGGCCGCCGCTACGATCTTGGAGATCAAGGCAGCGCAGACAGCCACGACGATCAGAAGAATGATCTTTCCGAAATTCTGACGGAACCAGTAAATGACGGCATCGCTGAAGCTGGAGATGGCCTGTTCGGACCTTCCCATGGGATCCTTATTCGGATTCATACCTGTGATGCTTGTTCTGGCTGAAGCTGATATTTCATTGGCAAAATTGGCGGTCAGATTCATGAGGCCTGGTCCTCTGGCTCGTTTCCGGTGCTGCCTTTCAGGGGCTTGTCCATCCACATGTGCGGGCATCCCTCGTCCTGGTCATGAATGCCCATGTCCCTATAGCCTAAAGACTTATAGAAGCCCGCCACCCGTTCCTGGGCGTGAAGCGTGAGCCGGTCGGCCCCGCGGCTCCGAGCGGTTTCCTCAGCCTTGCCTACCAAATTGGCGCCCAGGTGCTGACCGCGGTAGGGCTTAAGAACGGCCAAGCGGCCAAGGGTCCATGCCTTGCCACGGTCGGGAAAGATTCGGCATACACCGACGGGATCATCCCCATCGTAGGCCACGATGTGAAGACTGACATCGTCGGTTGGGTCGAACTCGTTGTGAAAGCCCTGCTCCTCTACGAATACGGCCTTACGGATGGCCTTGGCATCCTCGGGAATAACCTCGCTCACCTCATACCGCATGCTTCCTCCTCGCCACGGCCCTCCGCTGTCTCTAATCTACCAAGCCTGACCCTTGGCGTGAACGGATGTCCACAACAGGATGACGAATGGTACGTATGGCTGCAGGCTGTCTGACCCAGACGATTACATGGACAGGGACTCTGTAAGCAGTGTGAGCTTGCAAAAGTGACAGTGAAGTGACACAGGAACGATGGGATGGCCATGGACAAGGACTCAAAACTGACAAGTGCGACTGGCGGAGCTGGTAAAGGGAATTGGCGCTCGCAGAAGGAGCGGATGCTTGCTGGCGAGCTTTATGACGCATCGGATCCCGACCTGAGCCAGCTGCGGGTCAAAGCCCACGAACTTTGCCGTCTTTTCAACGCGTCTTCCGAGCAGGAGCGGGAACTGCGCAGTCGGCTTCTGGACGATCTGGTGCCCGAACATGGTCAGGACGTGGACTTTATGGGGCCTATCTACTTCGACTATGGGTGCTTCACCAAGCTCGGCTCGCGCATCTTCGCCAATTTCAACTTCACTGTTCTGGATACATGCCCTGTACAGATTGGCGATAATGTGATGATCGGCCCCAACGTCACCCTGGCAACCCCCCTGCATCCCCTGCGGTGGCAGGAGCGGAATCTGAGACGCCATGAGGATGGCACCCTCTACGACTACGAGTTGGGCGCTCCGATCACCATCGGATCCAACTGCTGGCTGGCGTCAAACGTGACTGTGGCTGGGGGAGTGACCATCGGCGATGGGGCGGTCATCGGGGCTGGATCCGTGGTCACCCATGACATCGCGCCTGACTCCCTGGCTGTGGGTGTGCCCTGCCGGGTGATTCGTACCATTACCGAGGCTGATCGGATGGAACTGCCAGAGGAGGGCTGAAGGCCTCCTGATCCGGCACGGCGTCCATGCTGGCTAGTTGTTGGGCTATGGTCTGCGGGTCTCCGCCCGGGCATGCTGCCTGAATGCGCCCGTCCTGGAGGAAGATGACGCGGTGGGCCCGGGCGGCGACGTTGGGGTCGTGGGTCACCATGAGGATAGTCTGGCCGCTTCTGACAGCCAGATCGAAGAGGTCCATAACCTCCCGCGAGCTATGGGTGTCCAGGGCGCCGGTAGGCTCGTCGGCCATGATGATTTCCGGGCTGGCAGCCAGGGACCTGGCGATGGCCACGCGCTGCTGCTGGCCACCACTCATGTCGGCCGGATAGGTGTTGGCGTACCCTTCCAAGCCGACGTTCGACAGGGCAGATAGGGCCGCTTGGGCGGAGATTTTCCTGCCGCCGAAGAGGCTCGACAGCATAGTGTTCTGCAGGCAGGTAAAGGCGTTCACCAGGTTGTAGTCCTGGAAAACGAAGCCGATATGGTCACGCCGGAGTCGGGTCAGCTCCCTCTCTTTCATTTGCGTCAGGTTCTCCCCGGCAATGGCCACCGTACCCTGCCTGAACTTGAGCAGCCCCGCGGCGCAATAGAGGAGAGTCGATTTGCCGGCGCCTGAAGGGCCCATGATGGCCGTCCAGGTCCCAGCCTGACATTCCAGACTGATTTCGTCCAACACCCGGGCGCTGTGTTTCTGCCGTGTTCCATAGTCATAGCAGATCTTGTTCAGAACGAGTGGGGTTTGTGCATATGGATCCTTAGCCATTCGATGCTGCATCGTTGCCTTCCTTTCGGCCGTCGCCTGCCTGATCTCTTCTTCTATAAGACCATGGCGAGAGCTCCTGTCAGGGTGTTTTCAGGGTCGAATCGGGGACAGTTCAGGGTGGAATCCGCAGGATTCGCATTTGCTCCTGAAGGGTATGTATCGTGAACGTAGAGGGGTCGCACCTCTTGCCAGAAGGGGGGATTGATGGGCGAATCGTCATCAGGATGCCAGGGATCTAGTAATTGCTTATTTCCTTGGAATTGCAAGGATGCAACCGTCGGTTGACAGCAAATATCGGTGTCTTCGCCGGGTGCAACCCAAAGCTGGTGGCGGTCGGAGCCCTGCACGGTTCATCATGGTCTCATTGCTGATTGAATCGGCATTCTGTCGATCGGGAGAAAGAACAATATGAGTTTCAGAACCAACGTGCAGTATCTGCGTTCGCAACGCAATATGACTCAGGAGCAGCTGGCCATGCTGGTGGGGGTGTCCCGTCAGGCGGTATCCAAGTGGGAGTCGGACAAGGCATATCCTGAGATGGACAAGCTTCTGGCCATCTGCGACCTCTTCGGCTGCACCCTTGATGACCTGGTCCTGGGCGATGTTCGGCATCCGGGTTCAGGGCAGCGTGTGTCCAAGCCTGACCATCAGGATGCCGCCCAGGCGACTCCGACAACCTATGCGACTGTGCCTGTCCAGTCTGCCATGGAAGACGTGACCGGCTACGCATCCTTCAGCAATGCTTACAGTCTTAGGATGGCTTTCGGCATCGCCCTTATCATGCTGGGACTGGCTTTTGGTGGTCTCTTTGCCGGAGTCAGCCAGCCGACCGACGCGCACAATGGTCTGGCCTTTCTTGCTCTGATGATTGGCATTGTCCTGGGCCTGGCCTGTCTGATACCGGCAGTTGCCGCCAGGAGGGATTTCCGCCGCAGGCATCCTTATGTGGCGGATTTCTATACCGATGAGGAGCGCTCGCGAGTATACCGGCAGACTACTTGGGAGCTGGTCTGCGGTTTGGCTGTCGTGCTCTTGGATGTGGGGATCAACTCTGCTGGGTTCCTGGTCTGGGGCTGGTCCCATCAGGTCAGAGGGTTTGTCTTCTTCCTTCTTCTGGCTCTGGGGATCTTCCTACTAGTCCATGCGGGAACGAGCCACAGAATGATGAACCTCCGGGCCTACAACAGGCAGATTGATTCCGTCGATGACGGTCGCTGGGACACCTATCGTTACGAACACCGGATAAGCAATGCCATCAGTGGAGTCATCATGGGCCTTTGCACGCTGGTGGCCCTGACCATGCTCTTCTCCGGCAATTACGACAACCTTTTCGGTTGGCGCATCCCATTCTGGGCCATCTGGATCATCGGCGGGGTATTTTGCGGAGTGCTTCAGTCTCTGATCGGCATCTTCCGCAAACCTCCGCGTGCCTGAGACCGTTAATTTGCCTAACTTGACGGAATGTAGTAGTCTAACAAAGTTGTGTGTTCATCCGTAACCCTGTGCTGCGGGCAAGAACACCTGGGACGACTTGGAAAACAACGTAAAGGAAGTCATCATGGCAGCTCGTTGCGCGGTGTGCGGCAAGGGCCCGCAGACCGGTTACAGTGTTTCTCATTCGCATATCCGGAACAAGCGCATCTTCCGCCCCAACCTGCAGTCGGTGCACACCACCGTTGATGGACAGAACGTGCGTCTGCGCGTCTGCGTCAAGTGCCTCAAGGCCGGCAAGGTGCAGCGCGTCGCCGCCTGAAGGCGGTTCGTCGGTCGTATTGGGACCCCCGGGGGCATACTCCGGGGGTTCTTGTCATCCTGAGGGATGATGATCGACGCTTGCGGGAGGTGATCGGGCATGTCGGCAGTGGCTCATGTTGGGCTGCACAGCACAGTGGCCTCGCTGGTGGCCAACAGGCGTCGGGTGAGCGCTCTCAAGGCTCTCGGCGTGGTCACGGTTGGGGATGCGCTAACCTATTATCCTTTCCGCATCACCGATCCCATGCAGGTCACCACTATTGCCGGCATCCGGCTGGGTGAGCCCTGTGCCTTCGCCGCCCGGGTTGATCAGGTGCGTCTGGTGCCACTGAGCGGCCACCGGGGCTTCCGGCTGGACGTGATGGTGGACGATGCGGCCTTCGTCGGCAGTCGGGGCGGCACTCCGTTGGCGGTCAGGCTGGTCTTCTTCTCTCATAAGAAGCCCTATATGGACTGGATGGTCCGTCGGCTGCAGGTAGGGGTGGATCTAGTCGTGGCCGGTGAGCCTGGCATGTACATGGACCAGCTCCAGTTCACCCATCCAGAAACGCTGGTTGTTGCTGATGCCGATCAGGAGGTTTCTGCGGACGCATCCCGGCCCGATGCGGCCAGCCTTGATGAGGCCTTGGACCGCGTCCGTCGACCACGGCCGGTGTATCATGCCAGCTCCCGCATCTCTTCGGACCATATTCACGATGTCATTCTGGGGTTTTTGCGTTTGCTGGCGCAGGCTGGTAATTCACCTGGATCCATCCCTGCAGCCAGTGTTTCTGAAGAGGGGCAGCCCAGTGCCGATGTCCGCATCGATCCAGAAGCGCTGGGCCGTGCTATACCTGATGTGTTGCCTGAGCAGGTCCGTGCCGACCAAGGGCTGTTGCACCGTGCCCGTGCCCTCTTGGGCATGCATGCGCCCGACAGCCCCGACGACTTCGCTGCGGCGCGCAAGACTCTGCGCTATGAGGAGGCCTTCGTCTCGCAGACAGCCCTTCTGCAGACCCGTCGCCAGACCCAGCAGCAGCCCACTTATCCATGCGCTGATTCGGGCGCTGACCGTCCGGACACCCTGCCTGCCCGTTTCATTGACTCCCTGCCATTCCAGCTGACTGATGGCCAGCGTCAGGTCATCAACGATATAGGCGTCGATATGGCTAAGGATCAGCCCATGCAGCGGCTTCTGCAGGGCGAGGTCGGCTCCGGCAAGACCGTGGTGGCCCTGGCAGCCATGCTCCAGGCGGTTCAGGCTGGTCATCAGGCTGTCTTGGTGGCTCCTACCCAGGTGTTGGCCGAGCAGCACTATGCCTCCATCGGCGGCATGCTCAAGGCCATGGGCACCGATGTGACCGCTACTGCCGTCGAAGGCCGCCATAAGCCTGTGGACAACGTCACCATGATTCGTATGACAGATCAGTTGGTCCTGCCTCTGGTGCTGCTGACAGGAGGCATGAGACTGGCCCAGCGCCGCTCTGCCCTGGCAGTCTCGGCCTCGGGTCGTCCCTGTATTGTCATCGCCACCCATGCGGCCTTCTCCAAGACCTTCCAGGCTCCCAATCTGGCCCTGACTGTCATCGACGAGCAGCATCGTTTCGGGGTTGAGCAGCGCGAGGAGCTGCGTCGCAAATCCGAGCGCGTTCCCCATCTGCTGATCATGACCGCTACGCCCATTCCGCGTACAGCTGCCATGACCTGGTTCGGAGATCTTGACATCTCTGCCCTGACCGAGCTGCCCAGCAATCGCAAACCGGTGCGCACACACGTCATCGCGGAGTCTGACGGAGCGACCATGGGTGCCATGTTCCTGCACTTGCGTCGACGGATTGAGGCTGGGGAACGGGCCTATGTCATCTGCGCCCGCATCGACGATGAGGACGACCCTTCGGTCTCCTCAGACCGCCCCGGTCAATCCGGTGGGTCTGACTCCCAACCTGAACTGCTGGTTGAGGAGGCTCAAGGTGATGGACAGCGTCCGCCACTGCATTCGGTGGCTGAAATGAGTCAGCGTCTGGCCGCCCTGCCGCAGTTCCAAGGCATCGCCATGGCCACGTTGACCGGGCGAGACGACGATGCCACCAAGAATGCCGTCATGGTGGACTTTGCCTCGGGCCGGACACCCCTGCTTGTGGCTACCACAGTTGTGGAAGTGGGTGTAGACGTGCCCCAAGCCTCCTGCATCGTCATCTTCGATGCCGATCGGTTCGGGCTCTCCCAGCTTCATCAGCTGCGCGGCAGAGTGGGACGCGGCGGCACAGACTCCTGGGCTTTCCTGATCTCGCGTGCTCCTGCGGATTCCCCGGCTGCCGAGCGGCTTAATGTCATTCGCGACACCACTGACGGGGCCAAAATCGCCGAGGAGGACATTCGCATCAGGGGAGCTGGCGACGTGCTGGGGGATGCCCAGTCCGGCGGGCATTCCTCCCTGAAGCTTTTGCGGGTGGTCACCGATGCGCCCATGATCGCCCGTACTCGCACCCAGGCAGGCCAACTCCTGGAGTCTGACCCAACACTGGCCGAGCAGCCCGAGCTGGCTGGCGCTGTTCTGGATTTCATGAGGGGCAACGAAGGTTTCCTGGTCTCCAGCTGAAAGGACAACAGACCATATGCACATCATCGCCGGCCGATTCAAGGGATTCCCCATTCCTGCAGCCCTCAAGGGTACCCGGCCCACCACCGATCGGACCAAGGAAGCCATCTTCTCCCATCTGGAGTCCGAAGGCCTGTTGTCCGGTGCTCGGGTCCTGGACCTGTTCGCCGGTACGGGGGCCTTGGGATTCGAAGCCCTATCCCGTGGTGCCCAGAGCCTGGTGGCTGTGGAGTCTTCTGGCCGTGTCGCTGGGCTGCTGTCACGTTCAGCTGCAGGGCTGCGCCATCACCCGGCTTGGGATTCAGCCATGGACATTCGCGTCAGCAGAAACCGTGCCGAGCGCTTTGTCCGTCCCCTCTCCTCAGGTCATGAGGATGCCGGTCTGTCCGAGGCTTGCTTCGACCTGGTCTTCATGGACCCGCCTTATGATCTGTCGACGGAGGACTGCCAAAGCATTATGACCGGCCTGGCTGGCCGCGGAATGGTGGACGATAGAGGCATGGTCGTTCTGGAGCGATCGACACGCACCCCGCCGCCTACGGCTCCTGAAGGATGGGCCATTGATCAGGCTCGCACTTACGGGGAAACAGCAGTCTACTATCTGAGGCCCGCTGATTATCCCCGCAAATTTGGCGGCTGATCAATTTGAAGGCTGGTCCAGAGGTCTCGGATGGGTTTTCCCTGTGTCCCAGCCCAGGTCTTCCAAGAGATGGCGGTCGTGCTTATCGAGAGTGGAGCAATCCAATCGGGCAATCAGGTCGGGACGGATTCGACTGGTTCTCCTGATGGCTTCGTCGCGCCGGAATCTGTCCACCTTTCCGTGGTCGCCGCTGGTCAGTATCTTGGGCACGGCCATACCCCTCCAGGTGGTGGGGCGTGTGTACTGGCGATATTCCAGCAGCGGCTCGTCCCCGGTGTAGGACTCTTGCACGATGGATTCAGGATTGCCCATGAAACCGGGCAGGAGCCGGGTGATGGCCTCCAGCATGACCGAAACGGCCACCTCGCCCCCATTGAGCACGTAGTCGCCAATGGAGTACTCCCGGACATTGATCCCCTGATTCCGGTAGTAGTCGGGAATGCGTGCGTCGTAGCCCTCATAGCGGCCGCAGCCGAATACTAGCCTCTTCGCCCGTGACAGCTCTGTTGCATCGGCCTGGGTGAACAGGGGAGCGGATGGGTTGGGGAAGATCAGGACTGGTCCGGCCGCGCTGGCCTCGTGGCTGTCTGCAGATGAACCTGCCTCGGATGCTATGGTGTAGCTTTTGTCGCCGGAACTCTTCGCTGCCTCTTTTTCTTCTTCAGTATCGGTAGTGTCGGCTGTCTGGTCTGGGGTGGGTTGCTGCAGATTCGATCCGTCTGGAAAGCCCAGCAGATCGTCCAGGCATTGGCCCCAGACTTCGGGTTTCATGACCATACCGGCTCCTCCGCCCACCGGAGTGTCATCCACCGAGTGATGCACGTCATGGGTCCAATCGCGCAGATTGTGGGCACGTATAGTAACCAGGCCCTTCTCCTGGGCTTTGCCCAGCAGACTGAGTTCGGTTACGTCAAAATACTCGGGGAAGACGGAGACGATATCGATTTGCATGTCACCAACTCTACCCAAGCTTGTTCGGGTCGGGATCGGGCACGGATTGGCGCATCTTTAAGTTCGCCTAAAGGTTGATTACGTGGCGAGCTTCATTTCCAACGAGTCTGTCAGATTGATGGCTGCTGTGCAGCAACCGTTCGAATATGGTCGGCTCAGTGGGGCTATATCGTCGCCTTGTATTTGTCGTCATGAGGATTCGTGACAGCGTGACGGTGAAGAGACAAAGCAAATCTGCATTTATTCTGACTTGATAGATTAATTTTATGGCAGTAAACTCAAACTCAGATAGTAAAATAAAATAATGCTCCAAATATCAAACACAAACGCGCGTTTTAAGGAGACTCCTTGGAAAAACTTGAGCTCATCCGTCAGAACCTCATTCCAATCAATGATGCCCTTCCAACATTGTTACCGCAGGCTAGGCTTCGCTCACTCTCGGCCATGAACACGCTTGGCACTCCTCGAATCGAGTATCCGAAGCTCTATGCAGACAACTTCAATGCAACGCTCCGCGCAGAAATCGCAGATGAGCCAATCGACGGCTGGAAACTTACGAAGTCCACCTCTTGTCTTCATCTGCGCAATATCAGTTCAGGCCTCAAGCTTCGATTCCTCAAGAAGTTCAAATTCGAGGGAAGTGTTCCTCCAGCCGGAACGAACTTACGGCGTAGGGAGGCATGGGTGCAACCAGCCATGTTCGACCAGGAGCTTTCCGGCAAGAAGCCGCTGAGCAACTCAGAAATTGTCTTGGTTTGGACTGAAGCAAACGGCATTTTTCATTGTTCCGCCTACCAACCTACTGGAACCGGCCGGTTTCCTAAGGGCGCTCCCTGCATCGCTCTCATGGTTCTTCAGATGGGTGAAGGTTTCAACGGTATGGCATTTAACGGTGATGACGAAGAAAACGAGCTGTTGGTCCCACGCTCAAATACAATTGTCCAAGAAGAAAAGGAAGAGACGAACGGATGAATGAGTTCAACCCCACGCGCATTGAGCTTGCCCGGAAGTATCGGGGTTGGACCAAAAAAGAGCTTGCCGAGCATTCTGGCATGACCCCGACCTACATTGGCATTCTGGTTGGCAATCCGACTGCGAATCTTACGGAATCAAGCATTGAAAAGATAGCCTATGCGACAAGCCTTCCATTGTCTTTCTTTATGCTGCGCGAGCCAGGTCTTGACTGGAATCGTCTAGCCTTTCGCCGCAAGAAAAGAATCACACTGAATCTCAGTAACCGCATCTGCGCGGAGTTCGAAATGTTGACGGACATGGTCTCCAGGGTGAGTTCGATGTCAAATGTGCCGGATGATACGGCTTCCTGGCTTGATGAGATTGCGCCTACCTTGGACCCGCAGGCACAGGGAGTCCGCGACATCGCGGCCAACACGCGTGCGATACTGGGTCTGCCTTCCACGGGAGCGGTGCGCAACATGATTCGAATCGTGGAACGTAAAGGAGTGATTATTGCGCCGCTGACGACGAAGGTGGCTGATTCAGTCAGTGATGGAGTTACTTACCCAGGCAAGGCTCTTATAGGCTATTTTCCAGAAAACAAGCCTGGCGACCGGCTCAGATTTACTATTGCTCATGAGCTGGGTCATCTGGTGCTGCACCGGTACCGCCGTCCCAAGGATGTGTCCTTGATGGAGAGGGAGGCTAACGAGTTCGCTGGTGAATTCCTTCTTCCTGAGTCTGACGCACGAGCGGTCATCAGCCCGAGCATGATGCTCGAGGACTACCTGTACGTAAAGTCCGGGTGGGGAATTTCCGTTGGTGCAGCTGTGCGCAGAGCTTTCGATTTGGGCCTGATCGATGGGGACAAATACAAATCCCTATACGTTCGCATGGCGCAGCGTCACTGGATAAAGCATGAGCCCGTAGAGGTCAAGACGGAGCATCCGGTGCGTCTTGCTCAAATGATCGGCCGTGCGTTTGGCGGTCTGGACGATACCGGTCGTTCTACGGTGCCCAGAGATGGGATTGAGGGATTCCTTGGCATTCCTTTTGAACTGGCGAACGATTGGTGTGACGACAGGCTGACGGAAAAGGCGGCGAGCTGGACGATCATGAGATAGGCTAAAGCAGCTACTAGGAACATCTCCATGAAGACCACATTTGTCAGCGAAATATTCGGGAAGAACTTTCATACGGGTAATGTCAAGTCGAAAAGAATCTCAACGGGTCCTTTGTCGACGGAACAGAAAAAGTATGATTGGAACCGCGAGGGCTAGATTCGTCCAGAATTATTGCAGGCGTGGCGAAGTTTGGAAAATCAACGGACGGGTAGCTTAGTCTGGTCGATGATGAATGTAAGTTGTTCGAAACCGCGTCAGTGCAAACAGCAAATCTCAATGCTATCAACTTTCCCAAGCCTGTTCGGGTAAGGCGTGCGCACCAGGATAGGTACGCCTGTTGGTGCTACACTGTCTGGGTCTACAAGTCGCGTATGAATCCGGCTTGGAAGATGTCATCAACGCAGCCAGAGAGCTATAACCGTTGCGTAAACAGCAATGAGAGTGGCATCGGATGATGCCATGCCGTACGGATCCGTGGAGATGGCTATGCGAACAGTCTGATGCGTTAGGAGCGGACGGTCCATGGTCGACCATGTTGATAAGAGAACAAAACTGCTGATTACCGGTACTGCCGGGCTTGCTTTCTGCGGGGTCCTTTTGGAGACCTCGCTCAACGTCACTTTTCCGGAGATGACCCAGTACTTCAAAACAGGGCTGGGCACAGTCCAATGGCTGACCACTGGCTATCTGTTGGTGGTGGCCCTGACGGTTCTGGCTGCCGCTTGGCTGGAACATTCATTCACGACCCGCACACTGATTCTCGCCAGCGTGGGAATATTCCTGGGCAGCGACCTGATGTGCATCCTTGCTCCAAGCTTTCCCGTTCTTATGGCGGGGCGCCTCCTGCAGGGCATCAGCACTGGTATCGCTCTTCCTTTGGTGTTTTCATTGATCATGAAAAAGGTTCCTCTTCACATCCAGGGTCGTTACGTGGGCAGCGCCGGCATGGCGGTGGCCCTGGCACCCTCCCTGGGCCCGACCTTTGGCGGAGCCGTTATCCAGGCCTTATCCTGGCGGGCCATCTTCCTGATCGTGCTGCCCATCGAGCTGGTATTCGGGATTATCGCCCTCATCTCAGTAGACAGGGAGACGGCCCATGTCGGTGCTTTCGCTTGGCTCCAGTTCCTTTTTCTGGGGGTCTTTCTAACCGGTCTGACCATAGGACTGAGCACCTTGGATGTGCATGGCCCTGTCACTTGGCTGTCCTTGTTCATTGGGGTCCTGGCACTTGTTGCAGGCGTCTGGACCCTTACGCACCAGCGCACCAGGCTGATCAACATTGCGGTCTTCCGGAACCGTACTTTCACCCTTGCCTTGATCCTCTACTTCCTGGTCCAGTTCGTTCAAATTGGCCTGACATTTATCCTGCCCAACATGGCCCAGTCCGTCCTGGGGGAGACCTCCACCGTTGCCGGCCTGCTTCTGCTGCCGGGGAGCCTGCTCTCTGCGCTCTGCCAGCCCGTCACAGGCGGCTATCTGGACGGCCATGGCCTGCGTGGACTGCTCGCGGTGGGAAGCACTGCCTTCTTCCTCTCGGCCTTAGGTTTCTTGGTCCTCAGCCGGCACTTGTCCGTCCTGCTGATGATTCTTCTTTACGCCTGCTACATGGTCGGTCAGGCTTGTGTCTTCAATAACCTGCTCACGGTTGGACTGCAGCATATCCCAGCCAAACTGGTGCCTGACGGTAACGCACTCTTCAACACCCTTCAGCAGTATTCAGGCGCCGCCTCGACCGGCGTTCTGGCCGCCATCATCACGGGCATGCCTAAGGCCAGCGGGCTTCATGCCGGCGCTCAGGCCTTCCAGTTCGGAGCTGTTTGGGCTTTCGTTTTCGTCTTTATCATCGTCCTGGTCATCCTTCTGGTGGCCTGGTTCCTGGAGCGCAGCCTGGCCAGCCAGGATAAGAGCGAGATTAAGGTTGTATGACCTCTGATTCCCTCTAGAAGGCAGTGGTTTTAATTCAGCAATGAGATGCCGACCCAGACGGCCCAACCTAGTGCAAGGACCAGGTAGGGCCACCAGTGCATGCGGGTGATGGCCACGAACTCCCGGATGAAGGCGGTCGGCCAGTAGTAGCCCTTGGTGTGTGAGCCGATTCCGTCGGCATTCAGGCCGACCTGACTGGCGTATTCGCTGGCCCGGAAGACGTGGTAGTCGCTGGTGACCAGGGCCACCCGGTAATGCTCAGGCCCGGTGCCTACCTCGTAGCGGTCATCCAGGATCTGCTTGGAGTAGCGCAGGTTCTCCAGGGTTGTGGTCGACCTGTCTTCCATGATGATGGCTTCGGCTGGCACTCCGCAGGAGCTGCGTAAATACTGAGCCATGGCCCTGGCCTCGCTGATGACCTCGTCGGGACCCTGCCCTCCGGAGACCACGAAACGCCCGCGTCGGCCCTGTCGCTTCCAGAGGTCTACAGCCTTGTCCAGACGCCCCCTGAGCAGAGGCGTAGGTTCTTCGCCGCGCAGGCCGGCTCCGTGGATGATGATGTAGTCGTAGCGACGCTTGCGGGGCAGCATCCTGTAAAAGTTGGAATAGAGCAGCAGAGCCAGGAAGGAGAAGAAGAACCAGGTGGCTTCCAGGTCGATCAGCCCGGCCAGCTTCTGCAGCCATGAGGGTGCGCCAAACCCAGCCAAGAGGGGTGAAAGAACCATGTAGGCCACCACGGCCAGTGCAAGCAGGCCGGGCAGCAGGGTGGTCAGGGAGACCCCCTCGTGTCGGATAACGATGACCGTGTTGGCCAGCAGGAAGCAAATCACCAGCAGGGGAGCGGCGATGAGCAGGATGACCAGGGGCAGGATCAGCCAACGCATGCCGAATTGCAGAAGAAGCGCTCCGCCCAGGGTTAGCAGCAGGAGCAGCAACCAGATGGCATTGCGGAACTGCCGTGGCTCCTTGTGCAGGTCCCAGAGGAAGAGCAGGCCGAAGATGATGGCGGGTGCATAGAGCAGGAGGAGTTGCAGGTGGTTGGACATACGCCGATTGCCCCTTTCACGAGGATGGCCGCGCAGGGTCTGACTCCACTGTAGCGAATCGACAAGTCACCTCTCATCCTTGACATGCCAAGGACTCCCAGACTGCCGTGGTAGCATAAGTGTGGTAAATCTCACACGTTCAAAAGCTGAGGGTGGGCGATTCCCAACGGCGCGAATTCTAGGTCGAGACCATGATAATGATGGGTCCTTTCAGGATTGCACATCGATGTCCGCATGGGCGTGGTCGGTCGCAAGGCAGCGGTGCGTTGGAAGGATTAGGGGTTCAGGTGATGTCGGGTTTCTCCACGATCCGGAGATGGTTCGGACCTAGCGTGCAAGGTTGTAGAGAGGTGCGGTAATGAAAGTAGTAATATTCTCCACCTGCGTGGTGGACCTCATGTTTCCGAACGTGGGGAAGGCCATGGTGGAGGTGTTGGAGCGGTTCGGCTGCGACACCTATCTTCCCAAGGAGCAGATCTGCTGTGCCCAACCCACTTTCAATAGCGGGTATGTCAAGGAGAGCATGCAGGTCATGCGCAACGAGGTCGATGCCCTGATGAGCGTGGATGCTGACTATATCGTGGGTCCGGCAGGCTCCTGCGTGAACATGCTCAAGGAGCTGCCCTTCCATTTGCGGGCTGACCCGGTCTATGCAGCCAAGGCCCAGACCATGGCTGACAAGACCTATGAGTTCTCCCAGTTCCTCTATCGGGTGCTGGGTGTGCTGGATGCCGGCGCCGAACTCGATGCTGTGGCCACCTATCACCGCTCATGCCACATGACCCGGTTGCTGGGGGAGCGGACCAGCCCCTTCGTCCTGCTGGACCATGTCAAGGGCCTGACCATGGTTCCCCTGCCGCACATCGAGAACTGCTGCGGGTTCGGCGGCATGTTCTCCATGAAGGAGCCTGAGATCTCCAAGCAGATGGTGGATGAGAAGGTGAACGACGTGCTCAGCACCAAGGCCAGCGTCCTTATCTCCTGCGATCCGGGCTGTCTGATGAACATCGGTGGTCGCTTCAACCGGCGTGGCGAGAAGATCACCATCATGCACCTGGCTGAGGTGCTCAATCACAACGTGGATATGAGTCGCGTCAAGTACGTGGAAGGCCGCTCTGCTGGCGATGGGGCTGTGGATTCCGTCAGGGCTGCCAAGGATGAGGGGGCTCTGGTATGAGCAGCATGGTCAATGGCAAGAAGGCCGCGCAATATCTGCGAACCAGCAAGGCTCCCTTCCTGACCAGGGTCAAAGAGTCCGAACAGGACAAATTCGCCCAACAGGCTGTGGCCAAGGCCCAGGATGCGCAGTGGGTCAAGCGGGAGGCCGCCCGTCAGGAACTGGGCAACTGGGAACAGTGGCGCGACCTTGGCGAGCAGATTCGTCAGCATGTCATCCGCTACCTGCCTGACTACCTGGAGGAGTTCGCCGACAACGTGGAGAAGCGCGGCGGCCATGTCTTCTTCGCTCAGACCGACGATGAGGCTGCCCAGTATATTAAGCAGATCGCCATCGAAAAGAAGGCCAAGCACGTCGTCAAGAGCAAGTCCATGGTGACCAGCGAGATCAACCTGGATCCCACGCTGATGACTGTGCCCGGTCTGGAAGTGCTTGAGACCGACCTGGCCGAGTTCATCCTGGAGGAGGACGACTGGGACCAGCCCACGCATCTGGTCTTCCCTGCCCTGCACAAGAACCGCGAGCAGGTTCGTCAGGTTTTCGAGAAGAAGCTGGGTTACAAGGGCGACAACGACCCTCAGCACATGGCTCGGTTCTCGCGCAAGGTTCTGCGCAAGCACTTCCTCGAGGCGGACATGGGCATCACAGGCTGCAACTTCGCCGTGGCCGACACGGGCATGATCAACCTGGTGACCAACGAGGGCAACGCCGACCTGGCCATGTGCATCCCCAAGACCCAGGTGGTGGTCATGGGCATGGAGCGCCTGGTGCCGACCATGAAAGAGGCCGAGACCATGGACAACATGCTGGCCCGGTCCGCTGTCGGCCAGAAGCTGACCTCCTACCTGACCTACACTGCGCCGCGCACCGGTCAGGAGTCGGACGGACCGGACGATTTCTATGTGGTCATTCTGGACAACGGGCGCTCAAACGCACTGGGAACGGTCTTCGAACCCATCCTCCAGTGCATCCGCTGCGCTTCCTGCCTGAACGTCTGCCCCATTTACCGGCACATCGGCGGTCACGGCTACGGGTCCATCTACCCCGGTCCGGTGGGCTCGGTGCTCTCGCCGGTGCTGGACGGCGGCTACGACGACTTCGGAGACCTGCCTTACGCCTGCAGCCTGTGTGCGGCATGCACAGCCACCTGTCCGGTCAAGATTCCTCTGCATCAGCTCATGATTGAACACAGGAGGATCATGATGGATGACCAGTCCAAGGCCAATCTGATCGATGACACGGTCATGAGGGTCATGGGCCTGGGAACCGGCCACTCCTCGCTCTTCCGCACTGCCTTGGGGGTGGATCACACCATGCTGACGCCCATATCCAAGAAGCAGCCGGAGACGGCCAAGAATCTCTTCGCCAGTGATCGGCATGTGGAATGGATGCCCTTCGTCTTCGGCGGATGGACCAAGGTGCGTGATCTGCCGGATCCGCCCAAGCACGGGGAGAACTTCCGCAGTTGGTTCGCTCATCACAAGAAGGAGCAGCAGGCATGACCGATCGTGAGGTATTCCTGGATTACCTGGCCAAGAAGAGCGGACGGCCCCGTCACCAGCTCAAGGACCACCCTCTGGTGCCGGTTAACGATCTGCCGGAGACAACCCTGTCGGGTCATACCCAGGATGAGCTGTTGGAGATCGCACGGAAGAGCAGCGAGGCTGTCCATGTGGACTTCCGCACCTGCACCAAGGCCGAACTGCCCACTGCATTGGACGAGTTCATCGATTCACGCAAGGACGACAGCGACCATGTGATGCTGCCGACCTCCGATCTGTTCGCAGACTTTGGGCTGGAGGAGTGGAGGGACGGCCTGAACCCGCCCGCCACTTTCTGGAAGCCGGGGGCCAGCCGCGAGGAGAACATCAAGACCGCCGACGAGTCCGGAACGGCCATCGCCTTTGCGGACTTCCTCCTGGCCGAGTCGGGCACCATCACAGTAGCTACCACTCCTGGTCAGGGTCGCGCCTTCCACTTCCTGCCGGTTCACTATCTGAGCATCATTCGCAAGTCGAAGATTCTGCCCCGAACCCGGCAGGCCATGGACTACTATGACCCAGCCCTGGTCTCAGGCGAGCTCAAGACCTCCAACATCAACTTCATCACCGGTCCCTCCAATACGGGCGATATCGAGATGGTGATCGTGGTGGGCGTGCATGGTCCCCTGGATATGACATATCTGGTGGTTGAAGACATGTAGCTCGATAAAATTTCCTGCTTATGCAGGCGCATTTCCCGCAAGTGGGGAGTCAGTGGCTTGAAGAAAGATGCTGACTCCCCACTTGCGGTTTTTGTTAAAAGACGGATTCAGCCCAGGCCAGGCAGAAGCCCTCCAGGTGGATCGATGGCCACATACCCGTTTTCAATGTCAACCTGGGGCACCAAGGCTTCGACGAAGGGTATCAGCCCCTCCGTTTCTTCATCGTTTTCTACGGCGGTCATGTGGATCTGCAGCTGCTGCTGGGCTACACCGTCCAGTACGTCGCTGACGTGGCCGATCACTCGTCCAGATGGTTCGCCTAGTGAGTTGTCCGGGGCCATGCGAACCTCGAGTCCGATCAGATCCTCGGGATACCAGGCATCCTCCTGAACCAGCTCCTCGGCTGGATCAGCCTGGACATACAGTTCGATGCCGTTCAGCGCTTCGGAGGCGTTCCTGTCTTCCACTCCTTTGAAGAGGACTATCCAACGCTGTTTGAAGCGGCGTGAGGATACTACAGTGAAAAACCGTCCGTCCTTGGTCTGCAACCTGGAGCCGGGGGCGAAGCGCCGCTCAGGCTCGTCGGTGTAGGCATAGACGTTGACCTCGCCCTTGAGTCCCTGGGCGCGGCCGATACGGCAGACCCTCAGCAACCTTCGCTGCTGAGGGTCCGGACCCTGTGGGTCGTGATTGGTGGACCGGCTTGGGCTCACCGGCGCACATCCATGATGTCGACGCGCACCTTGTGGTCGGCCAGAGCCTGGATCACGGTGCGGATGGCGTTGGCGGTCCTGCCGCCCCTGCCGATCACGCGGCCGATGTCCTCGGGGTTGACCCGCACCCGCAACAACTCTCCGCGAGAGTTCTCGTGGGACTTGACCGACACGTCATCGGGAAAGTCCACGATGTTCCTGATCAGGTGCTCAACGGCCTGTGCAAGCATGATAGCCGGTCCTTCCAATCCTTAAGTGAATGTGCCTTACTCAGCTGCCTGCTCGGCCTGGGCGTCATCCGCCGACTCATCGGCCTTGGGGGCTTCCTTCTCCGCCTGGGCCTTGGCCTTGGCATCAGCCTCAGACTTGGCGGCCTTGAGCTTCTGAGCTTCGTTCTGTGCCTGCTCAATGCGGGCCTGGGCATCGACCTCGGCCTGCGGCACCTTAAGGGTGCCTTCCTTGCCGGGCAGATCCTTGAACTTCTGCCAGTCGCCGGTGATCTTCAGAAGGTTGAAGACAGGGTCGCTGGGCTGAGCGCCCACACCCAGCCAGTACTGGGCGCGCTCGGAGTCGATCTTGATTGAAGAGGGTTGGGTGTTGGGATCGTAGGTGCCGATCTCCTCAATGACCTTGCCATCGCGCTTCTTGCGGGAATCGACCACGACCACGCGGTAGAAGGGATAGAACTTCTTGCCCATTCTCTTCAGACGAATTCTGGTTGCCAAAACGGCTCTCCTTGGTACTTGGTGTGCCCGGCGGCGTCTCCATGTGGGGCATGGTGGCGCTCCTGGCGTGTTCCTCACGACCGTCGGAATGAGAGGGCTCCTCCGGACATGAATAACGAAAAAAGTATACCTCAACCGGAGGATAGCGCGAGAGACAAGTTATCTATCTGCATGTCTAGTCCGCAGCTCTTCAAAACCTGCTTCCGCGAGCCTTTTGGACAGTGAAATCGAAGTTATACCTGTCGCCGCGGTACAAACTGACAGCATACTCGATGTGTCGATCCATACTGTCTTTAACAATTCTGGTCACTCGTAGGGTAGGGGAGTGTGGAGCTGTGCCGAGAAGCTCTGATTGTCGACGGCTGAGGGTGCTCACGTCTATGATCTGCCGGGCCACAGTCAAAGACAAATGGTACTTGGATTCCAATAGCTCATAAAGGGATCCCTCAAGATTTTGCTTAAGTAGATCTGGGGTCAACGTTTGGGGAATCCAGACGTCCTCGATACACATGGGTTGATTATCTGCGGTACGTAGTCTCCGAAGATGGATGACTGGAGCTCCAGGCGAAAGCGACAGTTTAAAAGCCAGGGAAGAACTGGCTTCCTGAACTTCTGTAATGAGTACTTTGCAACCAGGCGTGAGACCACGTGCAGCCATGTCGTTACTAAAGGATGTCAACTCAATCGATTTGGTGATTCTGGGCTCAGCAACATACGTACCTGAACCCTGCTTGCGGTATATGGCACCTTCAAGTTCCAATTGGTTGAGTGCATTGCGAACCGTTGCTCGGTTAATGCCATATTTTGCAGCCAAAGATCTTTCTGTCGGAAGCTTGGCGTGTGCAGGAAGCGAGTGCTTTATCAGAGAATCGAGGTAATCGCGCAGGGCTTGAGCCTTGCCGCGGCCTTCTGCTGATGTAAGGTCTTCATTGGTCATGATGCGTCCCCCTAGATGTGAAGCCGTTCCCTTCTTTCGGTCGAATCCCTCTTGTTCCTAATAGGAATATACCATTGCGGCCAAAATGGTATGAAAGATGCTGAGTGAGTCTGTTCAAGTAAGGATCTTATTGGTATATACCGTTGCAATAAGCATAATCAAAGGTTAATTTCAGCCTCTCCTGTTAAGTCACAGTAATAAGTTATTTTGATATATCTAATCTAAGGTCCTTATTTTACAAGTCAGATCAAATGTGATTCTTGTATATAAAGTTCAGGAGACGCACCGTTGGATTTGAAAAAACCACTTTATTGGTATATACCAATAATAACAATATTGGCTTATACCAGTATTGGTAATGTCCCAATGGGGGGAGTGCTAAAAAAGGAGAACGTCATGAGAACAAGGAAGTTGCTCACGGCAATGACCGTATTCGCCCTGATGCTGGCAGGTGGATGCGGGTCGTCGAGCCGTGGGAAGTCAGATCCCGCATCGGCTGGTGGGAAACTGGTGGTCTATACTCCAAACAGCAAGGAAATTGTCGCAGAGATTGTTCCGGCTTTTGAAAAGAAAACCGGCGTCAAGGTGGAGGTACTGGAGGCCGGAGCAGGAGAGATTCTGACAAGAGTCAAGGCTGAAGCCAACAGCCCATCCGCGGACGTGCTGCTTGGTGCGGTACGCGATCAGTTCGATAAGTATTTCGAAAAATATGTTTCTCCCAACGACAAGTATTTGCAGAAGGCCTCCAGGAATGTCACTGGTTTGGCAACCGCATATATATCTAACGGAAGTGTGCTCCTTGTCAACGATAAGTTGGAAGGGTCACACAAGATACAGTCTTATGAGGACCTGCTTCGACCTGAGTTGAGAGGGAAGATCGCTGCAGGTGATCCGGCCACGTCAAGTTCTGCATTTGCCCAACTGACTAATCAATTAAAGGCTATGGGCGGTAACTATACATCTCGCAAGGGGTGGGATTATGTAGGTAGCTTAATAAAAAACCTTGATGGAAAGGTTGCATCCAGTTCGTCTGCGGTGGCACGTGGGGTAGCAGATGGCGAGTATACGGTTGGAGTCACCTACGAGGAGCCTGCAGCCAATTACGTGAAAGATGGTGCTTCTGTTCATATTGTCTACCCTCGAGAAGGGGCGGTGTTCCTGGATTCTTATGTCGGTATTGTCAAGAAGGCGCCCCATCGCAAACTGGCAGAAAAATTCGTGGATTTTGTCATCAGCAAGGATGTGCAGGATCGTTTTGGCACCAAGTTAACCAACCGACCTTTGCGAAGTGATGCTTCGTTGGGGAAGGCGCTTGCTCCTATGAGCAGTATCAAATCCATCAAGGAGGATGGTGCCTATGTTGAGGCACACCGTGATGACATCGTGAGGCAGTATACCGATCTGTTCGCCAGCCTGCAGTAGGGGATGGAGTACTATTATGGCAACATCAATTGAGCTTTCTCACATTCGCAAGTCCTATGGCGATACCCTTGTTATCCCTGACCTAGATCTGCAAGTTAAAGAAGGCGAGTTCTTTACTCTTCTCGGTCCATCAGGATGTGGCAAGACGACACTGCTTCGTATGATTGCGGGTTTCAACCAGATCACATCAGGAACAATTGCTTTCGACGGAACTGTCATTAATGATCTTGTGCCGGCGAAACGCAATATCGGTATGGTTTTTCAGAATTATGCCGTTTTCCCCAACATGACCGTCAGAGGCAATATTCTTTTTGGGTTGAAAAATCGTGGACTTAGCAAGGAGGAAATGCGCCAGAAAGCTGACAGGGTCATGGATGTCGTTCAGATCCGGCAGTGGGAAAATCGTTATCCCAAGGACCTCAGCGGAGGGCAACAACAGCGGGTCGCACTGGCGCGTGCCATTGTTATTCAGCCGAGACTCTTGCTGATGGACGAGCCCTTGTCGAATTTGGATGCAAAACTGCGTGTCGAGATGCGCAATGTCGTCAGGCACGTGCAACAAGCTGTTGGTATTACAACGGTTTACGTTACCCACGACCAGGAGGAGGCTATGGCTGTCTCCGATCGTTTGGCCGTTATGCACGCGGGTGTGATCGAGCAGGTGGATACTCCACGCCAGGTATACCTGCACCCGGCAACCAAGTTTGTTGCAGGATTCATTGGTAGGACCAACTTTTTCCAAGCTACCGTGACCAAAGAATCCGGAGCCGTTTCCCTGGCCTTCGACCACGACCTGAGCCGTCTAGAGTTGCGCCCGGAATTATCACAAGCGTTACTGCATCAGGAGGTTCAGCATGTCATTATGGCTGCCCGTCCGAATGAAATATCGTTCGTCAAGGCTGACCATGGAACTGCTGCCGAGGTGGTGGGCAGCACTTTTCTAGGTGAAAGCGTGCATTATCAACTGGTGCTAACTTCTGGTGAGCACATTGAAGTATCTAAGAATTCAGTAAATGCACCTCAGCTTGTCCCGGGAGAGCAAGTTGGCCTGTCATTCAATATGGACGACATCAATATATTCGATACCGAAAGCGGGCGGAACGTGTTGATAAATGATGCAGCCAAGCGGGAAATGGAGGCGACTCAGGTATGAAGCGTCGAATTCGTCTTGACGGCTGGACCACTGTAGCCTTGGCTGTCTTCGTTTTTTATACTGTCGCTCTGCTTATTCCTCTCGGTGGTTTGTTATTGAGCGCTTTTAAAGATTCGAATAGCGGCTCCTTCACTACCAAGTATTTTGCTCGTTTCTTCGGTAAAAGCTTCTATTTGGAAACTATTTGGAACAGTCTAGCCGTAAGCGTATCGGTGACTTTGCTTTCAGTGCTCATTGCCACCCCTCTGGCCTATATCGTGGCTACCATCAGCATCAAGGGAACGAGTGTCGTTCGTTCATTGATGTTGGTGTCTTCCATGTCAGCCCCGTTCATTGGCGCATATTCTTGGATCCTCCTGCTAGGCAACAATGGCACGATAACAGGTTTTCTTCGCAGAATGGGCATCAGGGTTCCCAGCATATATGGATTCCCAGGCATTGTATTGGTGCTTACTTTACAGTTGTCTCCCATGGTATTCATGTACGTTCTGGGTGCCATGAAAAATGTCGATTCATCCTTGCTCGATGCGGCAGAGAGCCTGGGATATCAGGGCGTTCAGAAAGTGCTGAAAGTAGTCGCTCCCCTGATCATGCCCACGGTACTAGCTGGCGGTCTGATGGCTTTTATGCGTGCGCTTGCAGATTTTGGTACGCCAATGCTAATTGGTCAGGGGTATCGTACTGTACCAGTCCTGATATATACCGAGTTCATCAGTGAAATGGGCGGCGATACCGGGTTTGCTGCCGCAGTGAGCATCGTCATTGTTGCACTGGCAGTCATTGTTTTCTTCGCGCAGCGATATGTTTCTAACCGCATGTCTTACGAAATGAATGCCTTGCATCCAATCGTTCCTGCAAAAGCTAGAACGGCACTTGGACGAGTGATGGCTCATGTTGCGGTTTATCTGTTTACAGCTTTCACAATGATTCCGCAGCTCTATGTGGCATACACATCATTTAAAAACACCAGTGGTCGAGTATTTACTCGAGGCTTTTCCCTTAATAGTTATCGACAGACCTTAGATGAAGCTGGAAGTGCAATCAAAAATACTATGCTGTTTTCACTGATTGCAGTGAGCATCATCGTCGTCATCGCAGTTCTTTCGGCTTATGTGATGGTACGCCGCAGAAGTGGTTTGACCGGTTGGCTAGACGTGATCTTAATGTTGCCCTTCATTGTGCCAGGTTCTGTCATGGGTATCGCACTCTTGACGTTTTTCAATCATGGCCCCATCGTGATTGCCGGTACTTCTATTATTATCGTGCTGGCCTTTGTCATCAGACGATTGCCATACACTGTACGTTCTGCTGAAGCTACCTTGCGCAATACCAGTGTCAGTGTGGAGGAAGCAGCCATTAGTTTAGGAGCGTCGCCAGCTCGTACATTTGTACGAATAACCGTACCCATGATTCTATCGGGAATCATTTCGGGTGCCATACTCAGCTGGATCAGTATTATCACTGAACTCAGTGCCACCGTGCTTTTGTATACCACTAAAACACGCACGATGTCAATTGCAATTTATTCGGAAGTGCTGAGTGGAAACTATGGTGTCGCTGCTGCGCTATCAACGATGCTGACAGTTTTAACAGTCTTCCTGCTTTTCCTGTTCTACAAGATTTCAGGTAGCAGGGATATCAATATCTGAAGCTGACTGTTTATGGATAAATGAATGGTTCGGCGGGGTTTTGGAAAGAAGGTGATTCGTCATGGATTGTTCCGTTATCAATTCTTTGCAATCAAATTTGATTGTTTCCTGCCAGTCCTATCCGGGTGAGCCTATGCGGGATTCACGAACCATGGCGCAAATAGCTGCAGCTGTTGTCAAAGGTGGGGCATCAGCGGTACGTCTACAAGGTATCAAAGACATTCAACTTGGTCGGTCCTTAGTTGGAGTACCGATCATAGGCTTAGTCAAAGTTGGCGATGAAGGAGTATATATAACGCCGACACTGGCTGATGCTCTACGTGTAGTCGAAGCCGGTGCAGACATAGTAGCTTTGGATGGAACTGACAGGCCACGACCTGATGGCTTGACACTTAAAGAGACAGTGAAAGGAATACGAGCTCATTCAACGGCTTTGATTATGGCTGATTGCGGTTGTTTGGCTGATGCCGTCTGGTCCCAAGAGGCAGGCGTCGATTTGGTTGGAACTACCTTAAGTGGGTATACGCCTGCCAGAGTCATGAGCCACGGACCGGATTATGCGCTTATCGATGAGTTGGTGGAGACTATTTCCCTACCAGTTGTAGCAGAGGGGCGTATTCATACACCCGACCAGGCTTATGAAGCATTAAAACACGGAGCCTTTGCCGTTTGTGTAGGTACGGCTATCACGCATCCCACTACGATAACTTCTTGGTTTGTCGCAGGTCTCCACCGTTCAGCACAGTCCGTGGAATCTTCGGTAGTCCAGTAAGAATCTAAGTCATGCTTGTTGATACCGTATAGCTCACAGGCCTTCTTACAGTGGTTAAGCAGCAGATGGCCTGCGCTCCAACTGAGTATGCTGGATACGCCCAAGCATACTCAGTGATAAAGAGCATTAACATCGGTTCATATGCATAGTTCGGTCAATAAGCCATAGTGATCGGAGTCTGGAACTCCAGTTGTCTTCATTGATTTGACTCTGATACCCTGGCTGACCAGAATATGGTCGATTTCAATCAGCGGCGGTAGAAGTGCTCGGCAATGCGGAAAGGTTGGATGCGGGCCGCAGCCCAAAGACAGCGAGGTATCCCGCAACCTGCCGGACTCCAGCATGGCACGAAAGGTTGGATGGTGCAGGTTGGCGTTGCAGTCACCCATGATGATGGTGAATGCAGGGGATTCCATGTCTGGGAGGGCCTCCATATTTTCGCTGCTTAGCTGAGCCAAGCGTTCAATGCCCAGGCCCCATTGCTTGGCACCGCGCTGGGGCGACCTGGGGTGGACCGAAGCCACTCGGATTGTTCCAGCTCGGGTACGCAAAAGCATAAGAGGGACAGCTGAAGCTTCCAAATCAAGGACTGCCGGTTGAGACCAAATGGGCTCCTGCCGAGAGAAGAGCGCGTTCCTGCCGCCATTGTCATTCTTGGTCTGAGGGCCTTCCACGAGGTACGGCAGGGTCCGCCTCATCCCTGCTTTCTGCAGATGAGTCAGTAGAGTTGAGTTCACCTCCTGCAGGGCTAAAACGTCAACATTCTGGCTTTGAACCTGCTCCAGGATGGACGGCGCATCCGCTTTGCCATAGCGGCAGTTTAGCGTCATGACTCTCAAAGAAAGAGCTGGGTGGCTAGTGGCTGGAGCCAGGTCGTGAGGCTTTGTGTGGACCCGCGCTGAGTCATGCATGTCCTGATTGAACTGCTGTGATTCGGGACTGTCTGCATCCGTATCTGATTGATTACTAGTATCAGTGCGGTGTCTATTGTTTGACTGTAGCCCATCTCTGTGCCCAGAGCTCATAGGAGAGGGCAGGTGAAACCTGTATTGAAGTCTCCACAACGTGACCAGAGTCAACTCGATTAGGGCCAGGGCGGACTGTGGCCAGGCTTGAATCACAATTGCGCAGACCAAGATGGCCAGCAGAGGAGCGGCCAGCAAGTCAATCAGGGCGATCAGCTCTACCAGGGGTCGGTGCCAGTCAGCTCCGGCAGGCAGGAAGCGCAGGGCCATCCATAAGGCGATAAGACCCAGGAGAATCCAGAGAAGGGTGTTCACGTGTCATCGTCTCCTGCGGGAGGGAGGCGTTTAGCGGCCGCCGAAGAGACCGCCCAGTCCACCGCCAAGGTTGGGAGGCAGGTCCGGCAGGCCCTCGGGCATCTGCGGAGTTTCGGAGCGCTTGGCGAAGGCGGAGCCGCCGGAGGATTTGCCCTTGCCAGACAGACGCTCACGTAATGCCTTCTCTTCGGCCTCTCGCTTCATGGGATTGCCTGAACGGGAACCCTTGCGGCTTTTCTTTCCCTTTTTGCCCTTCTTGCCGCCGCCAGCGCCCATACCACCCATACCGGGGACCGTGCGGCTGCCATTGGTCATCCGCTTCATCATCTTGGCGGCCTGCTCGAAACGCTGTAGCAGGCCGTTGACGGCCGAGACCGTAGTGCCGGCGCCATAGGCGATTCGGGCCCGTCGTGAGCCGTCGATGATGCTCGGGTCACGACGTTCCTGGGGAGTCATCGACTGGATGATGGCTTGAGTCCGGTCCACCTCTTTTTCGTCGAACTGCTCCAGTTCTTTGCGGTGCTGGGCCATACCTGGGATCATCCCCAGAATGCTCTTGAAGGAACCCAGCTTGCGGACCTGCTGGAGCTGCTCCAGAAAGTCATCAAGGCCGAAGCTGCCCTCGGACATCTTCCCAGCGGCCTTGCGGGCCTCCTCCTCATCGAACTGGCGTTGGGCCTGCTCGATCAGGGTCAGGATGTCGCCCATATCCAGAATGCGGGAGGCCATACGATCGGGGTGGAAGACCTCGAAGTCCTTGAGGCCCTCGCCGTTGGAATCGAAAAGGATGGGCTTGCCGGTCACCGAGGCAACCGACAGGGCCGCGCCGCCGCGAGCATCGCCGTCCAGCTTGGACAGCACCACGCCGGTGAAGTCAACACCTTGATCGAAGGCCTTGGCTGTGGCGACCGCGTCCTGGCCGATCATGGCATCGATGACGAAGAGGATCTCGTCGGGATGGACGGCGTCGCGGATATTGCGTGCCTGCTCCATCAGCTTCTGATCCACGCCCAGTCGACCGGCCGTATCAATAATGACCACGTCGTAGAGCTTGTCCTTGGCTACCCTGATCGAGTCGGCTGCCACCTTGACCGGGTCGCCCGTGACCTGTCCGGGGGCCGCCAGCTCGGATCCGCTGGTCTGCACGCCTGGTTCGGGTGCGTATACCGGTACTTCGGCGCGCTCGCCGACCACCTGGAGTTGGGTGACCGCATTGGGCCGCTGCAGGTCAGCCGCCACAAGCAGGGGTGTGTGACCGGCATCCTTGAGCCAGTAGCCCAGCTTGCCGGCCAGTGTGGTCTTGCCTGCACCCTGCAAACCGGCCAGCATGATGACTGTGGGCGGGTTCTTGGCGAAATTGAGCGGCCGGTCCACTCCCGCGCCCAGGATGCTGGTCAGTTCGTCATAGACGATAGAAACCACCTGTTGGGCCGGATTCAGAGCCTTGGAGACCTCTTCACCCAGAGCGCGTTCACGAATGCGTCCGGTAAAGGAGCGCACCACGTCCAGGGAGACATCAGCATCCAGCAGGGCGCGGCGGATCTCACGGATTGTGCCGTCGATGTCGGCCTCGGTCAGCTTCCCCTTGGAGCGCAGATGGGTGAAGGCCTGGGATAGCCGATCAGTCAAAGATGAAAATGCTGCCATAATGCCCCAAGTCTACCTGTCAGCCGGGAGATTGGTCGGCGGTTACTGGGAATAAGGCCACCTGCTCCAGACATTTGCTTCTGCTTGTCGCTGTCTATCGGCTACCTATTTCCGTTACAACTCTCTTAAGAGCAGAAAATGAACGTTCTTGAACTTACAGAACCTGTTGAGCATATCGTACTTATTGACACAAACCCAGTTAAGACGTTATACTAAATCGAAACGATTCGATATTGTCCTTGTACACTCTGAGGAGTGCTATCCCATGATGCATGCCCCTCAAAAATTTGTTGGCATCTTGAATCGTAGTCGATGAATGCGAGGGAGCAGGGAGCCGGCATGAAAGCCAGAAAAAGGCCCAGAATGGCCTTGAGTTTGACCGGATTGTTCCGGAAGGAGCTCGGCCATGTGGCCTTTAGAAGGTGCCGGGTTCTCTACTACGGACTTCAGATCCTACCTGGAGATGTTGTCATCATCGTAAGCCTGCGATATCAAGTCGAATGCTGCACGGTTACTGGCATCTTGAGCAAAATCGAACCGATGAATCTAGTCCGGAACTGCACACGGCAGAGGTTCCGTGTCATCATTCCCTCTACCATCATTTTTGAACTACGTACAGTTCCCCTCACATCATCGAGCGAGTCTGTAATGACCCTCATCCTGATTTATCTGCCGACAAACAACTGGACAATTACTTTGGTGCGGTTCCCCCTGTCCATTTCTACAAATCGTTCATTTGGGTGCAGCGTGTGGTGTGCAGTACTGCTGGAACGACCCCCTTGACTTTCTGTGTTGCTATGGCACTCAGCTGTTTTCCGCGGTATATGGGACCTCCCACCCAGATTGCCGTGGAATCAACCATTGATGCTGGTGCCTTGGTAGACTGTCGACGCCTTCTCCTTTGTATTTCCGCCATAGCTCTCGGAGGGAATAGTGGAGGGCGCTGTCAAGTAACTAATGAGCTGTAACTAATGAGCTACAAGTACACTGAACATGGCCATCCGCTACAAAAGCAGGGGAGAAGAGCAGAAGGCCCGAATACGAAAGGCAACCACAATCATGGGTATGAGCATGCCGAATATCACAAACGGTCTGGAGGCGCTGACTCGCACAACCACGGACCGAACTCGCTGTGTCAATGCTGAGAACCCTCAGGGGGGCAAGGGCAGGGCGGCTATGACGGCCAGTAAGCTGGGTACCTCCAGGAAAGGGACTCCTTGTCTCAAAAACATTCCCTCGGGACAGGACGTCGTTCTTGCTGACTTGTCAGGCGCGGGGGAAATTCGTCATATCTGGATGACTGTGACCGACGCCACCTCGCCCACCGGGCCCAACGTATTGCGCAATCTGATCCTTGAATGCTACTGGGATGGCGAACAGACACCGTCTGTTTGCGTGCCCCTTGGTGACTTCTTCTGCTGTGGCCATGCCCAGGCCTGTCGGGTGGAATCCGTTCCCGTGGCCGTTTACCCGCGCCGGGGATTCAACTGCTACTGGCCCATGCCCTTCCACAACGGGGCCCGGATCGTCCTGCGCAACCGGCACAACGAGCCCATCGAGGCTTTCTTCTATCAGATCGACTATGTGGAAAAGGATGGGCTGCCCGAGGATGTCATGACCTTCCATGCCCAGTGGCGCCGTCAGCGAGTCACCGAATTGGGCCAGGATTACGTCATTCTGGACGGAGTGCATGGTCGGGGCTCCTATGTGGGCACCTATCTGGCACTAACCGCTCTGGAGAGCCGCTGGTGGGGCGAGGGCGAGGTGAAGGTCTACCTGGACGGGGACAAGGACTATCCCACCTGGTGCTCCACAGGTAGCGAGGACTACTTCGGCGGTGCCTGGAGCTTTGCCGGGCAGGACCCGGATGGCCGAATGCACGAAACCACCTATAGCGGGGCCTACATGGGCTTTCCCTTCCATTCAAGGCAGCTGGACAACCGTGAGTCCCAGTATTGGGATGCCGACACCCCGGTGACCCGGGGGTTCTACCGCTGGCACATCCCCGACCCCATCATTTTTGCCAGCGACATCAAGGTGACCTTGCAGCAGATAGGTGTGGATGAGCAGGGATACTTCGAGCGTCAGGACGATTTGGCCAGCGTGGCATATTGGTACCAGCAGGAGCCCCACCAGCCCTTCCCGAAAAATGTGCTGGAGACAGGAGAACGGGATCGCCGACCTCGTTGAGTGATTCAGGCTGCTTTCCGATTCTGTCAGCCGATGAAAACGAGGTAGATCACCGTGGATTGTTCCAACCAGTTCCGGACTTGTCGGGCAAGCCCCTCCCTTGATAGGTTCTTGGAAAGACGGGACACTTGTCAGAGAAGGAATGGGAGCATGAAGACTGTGCTGACCGAGACATCGACCTTTCTGGCGACATCGTATATGACGGACGTGGGATCAGCGGCTCAGATCCCAGGTGCTCCCAGCGGGTGTGTCCGCCACGGTCACGCCGGCCGCCGCCAGCTGATCCCTAATGACATCTGCCCGGGCGAAGTCATGATCCTTTCGCGCTTGATCCCGTTCCTCCAACTGTTGGCGTACCAAGGTATCCAGAGTGTTCATGGCCTGGTTGTCACGGTTGGCTGTGGCTCTTGCCCAGTGGGGATCGAGAGGGTCAAGTCCGAACACATCCAGCATGGCTCTGACCTGGAGCAGGGCATTAGCCAGCCACTTCCGGTCCAGAACACACGGGTCCGCATCCATGGCCGCGTTGGCTTGACGAATCAGTGCATAGAGGGCGGCCAGACCACCTGAGACATTGATGTCGTCATTCATGGCTTGTACGAAGTCCTCTGGCAGATCGTCTGCACTCAGTCCCGCCACGCGGTCGCGCTCGGGTTGCGCTCCCAAGATCCGTCCTGCCCGGTCAACGAAGTTGCTGATGCGTTCGTAGGCGCCCTCGGCCTCCTGCAGGGACTGATCGGACCATTCCAGCATGGACCGGTACTGCACCGACACCAGGGCGTAGCGAACCACCCAGGCCGGATGCTGCGACAGCACCTGGTCCACGGACAGCCCGTTGCCCAGGGACTTACTCATCTTCTCGCCCTTCTGGGTCACCCAGGCCGTGTGCATCCATCGATGGGCGAATCCCCAGCCAGCTGCGTGCGATTGGGCCATCTCGTTCTCGTGATGGGGGAAGCGCAGGTCCAGGCCGCCTCCGTGGATGTCGAAATCCGCACCCAGATAGCGGTGGCTCATGGCCGAGCATTCCAGATGCCAGCCCGGCCGACCTGTGCCGAAGGGGGTTTGCCAGCGAGCCGTTGGCGGATCGGTGGGCTTGGGTGCCTTCCAAAGTGCGAAGTCACGGGGGTCACGCTTGCCAGGCTCCTCCTCGGCATCGTTATTCTGCTCATCGGTGTCGATACTGGGTCCCAGCCGGTCGTTGGCGGCGGCCTGCTCGTCAGTGGGCTGGGTACCGGTCTGCTGGTGGGTTAGAGCACCATACTCAGGCCAGGAGGCCACGTCGAAGTAGACGTTGCCTGAAGGGCGGCCCTGCTCATCGGGCACCACATAGGCGTGGCCGCGGTCGATGATGCGCTGGATCAGATCGATCATCTCGGGGATGTGCCCGGTAGCTCGAGGTTCATAGGTGGGTGGTAGGACTCCCATGGTGTCGTAGGCATGGGTGAATTCGCGCTCATAGATGTAGGCCCGCTCCCACCAGCGCTGGTTGTTGGCCTCCGCCTTGGTCAGGATCTTGTCGTCGATGTCAGTCACGTTCCGGATCAGGGTCACCTGATATCCCAGCCTGAGCAGCCAGCGACGGATCACGTCGAAAGCCAGCGTGGTCCTGATATGGCCCAGGTGGGGCGAGCTCTGCACCGTAGCACCGCATACGTAGATGCCGACCTTGCCCGGTTCGATGGGCCGGAAGGAGGTCACCTGGTGATCAGCCGTGTCATACAGACGCAGATCAGCTGCAGCCAAACTGACTGAAGCCTTGGAATCATGCGGTTGCGAACTCGTATCCATACCCTTGAGCCTATCAAGGATTACTGACTGTTCAAGAGGAAATGCCGAGCTTGCGGACGCGGACCGACAGCATATGTGCAAGAATGGAGTCATGGCGAAACCAAGGGTGCTGATAGTCCAGCATGTTGATTGGGAGAAGCCGGGTCGCATTCTCGACAATCTGCAGGAGTGCGGGCTGGAAACTGAGATCACCAATATCGTGGACGAGAAGAAGCCTGAGTTGCCGCGCTCGCGTGAGTTGGCAGGACTGGTCATCATGGGCGGGCCCATGTCGGCTGACGATTACGCGCATCACCCCGGTCTCAAGGCGGAGACCAAGCTGGCCAAGGCCGCGATGGCTGCCAACAAGCCCATTTTGGGGATTTGCCTGGGGCATCAGATTGTGGCGCGGGCATTGGGAGGCACCTTGATGCGGGACCAGGATCCCGAATACGGCATGGGACCCATCCGCTGGGTGGGGCAGGACGACGACGTGGCCATGTGGAACAAGAACACGGATGTGCTGCACTGGCATGCGGACCAAGTCACCCTGCCGCCAGGGGCCAAGCTCCTGGCACGCTCCCAGGCCACCAAGGTTCAGGCTTTTCGACTTGGGTCGGCCCTGGGTTTGCAGTTCCACCTGGAGGTAACGGCGCCCATCTTCGATGAGTGGATGCAGGTGCCGAGCATGGTTGGCTCTATGAAAAAGTCCAAGATCACTAAAATGCGCGACGAATTTATCAAAGGGATGCCGCAGATGCAGCCGTTGGCCGATGCCATCTTCTCCGCCTTCGCAGCCCGGTGTTCGACCCAGGCCGCCCAGCTGGCTGCCGCCTGAGATTACTCCAGCTCTTCCCCGATGGTCAGCCACTCCTCCTCAAGCTGATCCGATTGCTCGGTCAGATCCTTGAGCTTGCTGTTGAGTTCGTTGAGGCCCTGATAGTCGCCGGGGTCGTGGTCAGCCATCTGCCGTTCAAGTGCCTTGCGCTGATCGGCCAGCTTGGCCAACTTGCGTTCGATGGCTGAAGCCTGTTTGCTCAGATTTCGTCTGGCGACTCGTTCGGCCTTGGCCTGATTGGGATTCTTGGCCTCCTCGGCTGATGTCTGATTTGGAGCATCCGCAGCCTCCCGGTCGGCAGACTCGACCATATCCAGGTAATTCTGGACGCCGCCTGGCAGATGAACCACCTTGCCGTTGATCAGCGCGAACTGCTGGTCGGTCACCCGCTCCAGCAGGTAGCGGTCGTGGGAGACTACGATCAGGGTGCCTGGCCATGAGTCCAGCATGTCTTCCATGACGGCCAGCATGTCGGTATCCAGGTCGTTGCCTGGCTCGTCCATGATCAGCACGTTGGGCTCGTCCAGCAGGATGAGCAGGAGCTGCATGCGGCGCTTCTGCCCGCCAGACAGGTCGCCGATTCTGGTCATCAACTGGGAGCTTTCAAAGCCCAGTCGCTCCATCAATTGGCTCGGGGACACCTCCTTGCCTTCCACTAGATAGGTGGGCTTGTAGCGGCTGAGGACCTCTTTGATTCGATAGCGGCCCAGTTTCTCCAGCTCATCCAGACGCTGGGTCAGCACCGCAAAGCGTACCGTCTTGCCGACCTTGACGTGTCCTGCGGTGGGAGACACACTGCCGTCAATTAGACCCAGCAGAGTGGACTTGCCCGCTCCGTTGGCTCCTACGATGCCGAACCGGTCGCCAGGCCCGATTAGCCAAGTCACGTCGTCCAGGACCTTGTGTCCGCTGACGGTAAGGGTGCCGGCCGCTGCAGTGCCCGGACGGTCCTTGCCGGGATCGGCGGCCACGGTCACCGAGCCCATCAGAGGGCGCTCCGCATGAGGGGAGGGGACCCTGTCGTTCTTGTTTTCATCGGTACCGGAGTCGGCCCCTGGATAGATCTTGGTCACGTCTACCAGATCCACCACCTGCTTGCCCAAGCGGGAGGTGGCCATCCGTTTGAGCTCCAGGCTGTTGCGCATGGGTGGCACGTCCGCGATCAGCTCCTGCGCGGCCTTGACATGGAACTTCTGCTTGGTCGAGCGGGCCCGGGCGCCTCGGGTCAGCCAGGCCAGTTCCTTGCGGGCCAGGTTCCGGCGCTTGGTCTCGGCCAGATCAGCCTGGCGCTCGCGCTCCACCCGCTGGAGCATGTAGGCGCTGTAGCCGCCCTCGAAGGGGTCGATGGTTCCGTCATGCACCTCCCACATGGAGGTGCAGACCTCGTCCAGGAACCAGCGGTCGTGGGTGACCAGCAGCAGGGCTCCGGAATTCTTGGCCCAGCGGTTCTTCAGATGCTCGGCCAGCCAGTGGATGGTGAGCAGATCCAGATGATTGGTCGGCTCGTCCAGGGCCAGGATGTCCCAATCTCGGAGCAGCAGCCGTGCCAGATCCACCCTGCGGCGTTGACCGCCCGACAGGGTGCCCACCTTGGCCTCTAGCTCCATGCCGCCCAAAAGGGACTCGACGATTTCGCGGGATCTAGGGTCGGCAGCCCATTCGTAGTCTTGTCGGTTCTCCAAGGCCGCCTTGCGGACTGTGTCCTCATCCTTCAGAGGATCACGCTGGTCCAGCATGCCGAAAGTGAGTCCATTGCGCATGGTTACCCGGCCCTGATCGGGTTCCTGGGTCCCTTTCAGCAGGTGCAGCAGGGTGGACTTGCCGTCGCCGTTTCGGCCCACGATGCCGATTCGATCACCCTCGAAGATGCCCTGCGTCACATCCGTAAAGATGGTTTTGGTGGCGAAGGATAGAGCGACGTGTTCCAGACCGAGATCATAGATGGGCATGATTTCCCAATCTACTGCCAGCCTTGGATGGAATGAGCTGTGGGCTTTTCAGAGTGGGGGAGTTATTGGTCCTGGGCGTTCTCCCGGTCACGCTGATGAATTCTGTCCAGGTAACCGGTTTTGTCCGAATCGGTGATAGGCCGCAGGACGGTGCATGGGTTGCCGACTGCAACTACCTGATCCGGTATGTCATGGGTGACGACAGACCCAGCCCCGATGACGGCTCCACGGCCAATCCGCACGCCGCCTAGGACGACCACGTGACCTCCCAGCCAGGCACTCTGGCAGATTTCGATGGGTCGGGCCTGGCAGGCGCCAGCCTTCCGTTCCTCATAGTCCAAGGCATGGTTGGTGCAAAAGAGCCCCGCGCCGGGGCCTATCCACACGTTCCTGCCTATGGTGATCGGAGCGTTGTCCAGCATGACGGCTCCGTAATTGATCAGAGTCTGGCTGCCGATCCGTATGTTGCAGCCGACCTCGCATCTGAAGTCCGGGTTGATGACGACATCCTGCCCCACCTGGCCGAGCAGGTCTTCCAGAATCCTTCGGCGTTCCTGCTTCTGCCCGGGGGCGGTCCTGTTGTATTCCATGAAGAGACTTTCGGCCCGTTCCCTTTGGCGATCGATGTCGGGGTGGGTGTCCTGATAGACTTGGCCGGATACCATCCGCTCCCATTCGATTCGGCCCGTCCGGCTCATTTCTGCCATTACATCGTCAGTCATGGGCACCACTTTCTAGGATTTGAGGATGAGTCAGCGGCCGGTGATCTGCGAGCCCAGTACCTTCTCGCTCAGGGCCCGGGGTCCCCGAGTGACGGCCACGGCGCCCGAACGGACCAGTTCGATGATGCCGAAGGGACGAAGCAGACGCAGCAGGGCTTCCAACTTGCCCTCGGCCCCGGTGGCCTCAATGGTCAGGGACTCGGGGTGGACGTCGACCACGCGCACGCGGAAGAGTTTGACAATCTCCAGCACGTCGGAGCGGTTGCGTTCATTGGCCTTGACCTTGATCATGACCAGCTCGCGCTCCACGGCCTCGTCGCCCTTGAGCTCGACGATCTTGAGCACATGCAGGAGCTTGTTGAGCTGCTTGATGATCTGCTCCAAGGGGACGGCCTCCACGTCAGCCGTGACCGTAATCCGGGAGATATCGTCCCGCTCAGTGGACGATACAGACAGGGAGTTGATATTGAAGGCGCGCCGGGCGAACAGGCCGGCCACCCTGGCCAGGACGCCGGGACGGTTCTCGACCAGGACGGAAAGGGTGTGCCGTTCGGAACCGGGCTTGGATGCTGGATAATTGGCCATGTGGTGACCCTTTCCTACTTGTTCATACGACCGGCGGCGTCGCTGGCCATGGCTGCCCGGTCGGCTCCGGTCTGCTCATGCGGCTCGGTCTGCTCCTGCTCCGGACGGATGCCGGCCAGGGGCTGCACGCCAGGCTTGTAGATGATGGTGTCGTTGGAGGCGCCTGCAGGGACCATGGGCCATACCATGGCATCCTTCCAGACGTGGAAGTCAATCAGAACCGGCCGGTCGGTCACCGCGTTGGCCTTATCGATGGCCTCCAGGGCCTGCTCCTGGGTAAAGGCCCGCAGTCCCAGGCAGCCATAGGCCTCGGCCAGTTTGACGAAGTCGGGGATGCCGCTGCCGTCCGTGGGCTTTGCGCCGCCGTCCTCCAGGTTGGTCTGGGAGTAGTGGCTGCCGTAGAAGAGGGTCTGCCACTGACGGACCATGCCGTAGACCGAGTTGTTGAGTATGGCGATGCGGATGGGCAGTCCCGCCTGCCCGGCCGTGGCCAGCTCCTCGGAGGTCATCTGGAAGGAACCGTCCCCGTCGATCAGCCAGACGGGCCGCGGATCTTCCTCTTCCCTGGTGCCGATTGCTGTTCCTATTGCAGCGGGCAGGCCGTAGCCCATGGTCCCCAGTCCGCAGGAGGAGACCCAGGAGCGGGTGCGTTCGAAGTCGATGAACTGGCTGGCCCACATCTGGTGCTGGCCCACGCCAGATACCCAGATGGTATCCGGATCGGCCTTGTTGCTCAGGGTCTGAACCACCCACTGGGGGGCCAGGGTGCCGTCCGGGCTGGGCTCAAAAGTTGTGGGGTAGTCGTGCCGCCATCCGTCGATCAGCCGCCACCAGGGCTTGAGGTCGGGTTTGCCCCAGGTTCGCTGAGCGGCCTTGAGCGCCGGAATCAGGTCGTCCAGCACCTGGCTCACGTCCCCGACGATGGGTACGTCCGCCTGCCGGTTCTTGCCGATCTCAGCCGGGTCGATGTCGATGTGGATGACCCGGGCCACCGGTGCGAAGTCCTCCAGACTGCCTGTCACCCGGTCGTCGAAGCGTGTGCCCACGGCCACCAGCAGGTCGGAATGCTGGATGGCCCCGTTGGCGGCCACCGTGCCGTGCATGCCGGGCATTCCCAGAACTGCTGGATCGGAGTCGGGCACGATGCCTCGCGCAGGCAGGGTGGTGACCATGGGGGCACCGGTAGCCCGAACGAGTTCCTGGACCTGCCGACGGGCGTCTGACCGGACTGCGCCGCCGCCCACATACAGGACTGGTCTGTGTGACTGGACCAGGAGCCGGGCGGCATCATCCAGGACGTGTCCATGGGCCCGCGTCACCGGGTTGTAGCCGGGCAGGATCATCTCCTGGGGCCAGGAGTAGAGCATTTTGCCGTTCTGAGCCGTCTTGCTCAGGTCCACCACTACCGGGCCCGGCCTTCCCGAGCGGGCGATGTGGTAGGCCTCGGTCATGACCCGAGGGATGTCCTGGGCCTTGGTCACCAGATAGGAGTGCTTGGCCACCGGGTAGGTGATGCCCACGATGTCGGCCTCCTGGAAGGCATCGGTGCCGATGGAGTCCACGCCCACCTGGCCGGTCACCACCACCAGGGGAACCGAGTCCATCATGGCATCGGCTATGGGGGTGACCATGTTGGTGGCCCCGGGGCCGGAGGTCACCAGACAGACCCCCACCTTGCCCGTGGAGACGGCATAGCCCTCGGCTGCGTGACCGGCGGCCTGTTCGTGGCGGGTCAGTGTGAAGTTGAAGCGCACCTGCTCGTCAATGGCGTCGTAGGCGGGCAGAATGGCCCCTCCCGGAACGCCGAAGACCTGGGTGACCCCCAAATCCTCCAGGGACCGAATAAGCGCCTGGGCTCCCGTCATGGGCTCGCCCTGGGCGGGGACATCCTTGTCGTCATGGTCCCAGTTCTTGGGTACTGAGCTGAACGCTTGCAGAGGTGTCGGCAGACTCATGTTTCCTCTCGACCTCCAGACTGCGCGCCGACCTGCGGCCGTGCATGTCGAAATACGAACCTGTCGGTGCGTCGGCGGGGTGGGCGGACGATTCCCGATCAGGAGGAGGCACCTATGCCGTTCGTGACGGCGTACCTCCGGGTTATGCCCATAGTCTAAACAGGGGTCTGGTCGGGGCGTGGCGGCAGTACCGCATGCCGGAATTCCGGCTCGAACTTCAGGCTGATTGCTCGGCGCGCAGGGCCGCAAGCAGATCCTGATCGTCCAGCCGCTTCCACCCCTGGGCGGCAGCAGCCAGCTGGGCCTTCCGCTTGCTGCTGGCCCGGCCTTTGCCGATCACGGTCCCGCCGTCCTCCAGTCGCAGTTCGGCGGTGAAGACCTGGGCGTATTCCGGCCCGGAGACCGCCATGGCGTACCGGGGCTCGCCCAAGCCCAGCTTGTGGGCCTTGACGGTGATCGAGGTCTTCCAATCCAGTGCTGGCCCCTCGGTGGCCACCTCGGCCAGGGTGTCGTCAAGAAGGGTATGGACGGTGGTCCTGGCCCCCTCGATGCCGTGCTCCACAAATACCGACCCGATCAGTGACTCGACGGTGTCGCAGAGTATGGAGTCCTTGTCGGCCCCACCGTTTTCGCTCTCTCCCCGGCCCAGAAGAATATACTGCCCCAGATGCAGCTTCTGCCGGGCGATGGCCGACAGGGCCTCCTCGGAGACTGCCTTGGCCCGCATCTTGGCCAGCTGGCCCTCGGTCATGTCCGGATGAACCTTGTATAGGGTCTCGGTGGCCACCAGTTCCAGAACCGCGTCGCCCAGGAACTCCAGCCGTTCGTTGTTGGGCATGCCTGGGTGCTCATGGGCGAAGGAGCGATGGGTCAGGGCGTGCACCAGCAGCTCCGGGCTGATCCTGCCGCCCAGGGCCTGGAAGAGATCCTCAGCCGCCTGGTTGCCGGAATCCACTTGCTCCTGTTCCTCCTGCTGCATATGGTCTTTCTCGCTTTCCCGGCCTTGCCGTCTGATGATATGGAAAAACCCCTGCCACCCGTCGATGGCCGGGGTTCTCTCATTGCGTGTCGATCGCCGATCGGCTCACTTGCTGAACTGCGAGCGAATGGCGTCGCGGTAGACGCGCCCGCGGTACATGCCGCAGCTGGGGCATGCCATGTGCGGCAGCGCAGGAGCTCCGCAGTTGGGGCAGGTCACCGTAGCGGCGGCCTGGGTCTTCCAGTTGGCGCGCCGGGAATGGGTGTTGGCGCGCGAGGTCTTGTACTTTGGCAGTGCCATATTGTCCTCTGTTTCGATCGAATACTTCGAGCTTAAGCGTAGAGCAGTCTACCGCAACCTCCGGTCATTCGCCAGCCTGGCCGGCGCTGCCGGGGTTCTCCTCCTGCTCCAGACGCTGCTTCAGTCCCTCCAGGGCAGCCCAGCGATCGTCCACCATCTCGTGGTGGTGATCGGGATGGTCATTCAGATCCATGCCGCACTGGGGGCACAGGCCCCGGCAGTCGGGTCTGCACAAGGGCTGCAGGGGTAGGGCCTCCACCAGGGTGTCACGCAGGAGGGCCTCCAAATCCATGAAGGCGCCTCCGCTGACCAGAGGGTAGGTCTGGCCGCTGGCCTCCTCCTGTTCGGCCAGAATCTCCTCCTTGCCATGGGTCGGCTCAGGTTCGGGCTCCTTGTAGGGGAAGAAGACCACCGGATCGTCCTGGATGCTGGTATTGACGGGCCTCAGGCAGCGGGTGCATTCGGTGTTCAAAGGCACGCTGATGTGGGCCTGCAACAAAAGACCGTCCACCAGGGAGTCGATATCGCCCTCTACATGTACAGGTGTCCCCGCTGGAATGCCCACCACCTGGTCGCCGATGCCCTCCGGGGCTGGAAAATCACGGTCCACCCGGGTGCTCTGCCCTGCTCGCGTCGACACCTGAGCCACTGAAACCGCCCAGGGGGAATCCTCCGGTCTGCTCATCCCTGCGTCTCCTCTCCTTGGTCCGGAGCTGACGCGTTCATGCTACGCGCCGCCTCTTGCTCACGCTGGTGGAGAACCTCCAGGCCGGCACGCACATCCTGACCCATCTTGTCCAGCTGGGTGTCAAGCTCGCCCATGACCTGGGCGGCGTAGCCATTGGCTCCCTGGACCAGACGGTCTGCCTGGGCCTGGGCCGTGTCAATGATGGTCTGGGCATTCTGCCGGGCTATGGCCACCACATTCTCCTGGCCGGCCAGGAAGCGTGCCTGCTCGCCGGCCTCCTTGACGATGTCCGCAGCACGACTCTGGGCATCGGATATGGTGGCGTTGGCCTGGGTCTGTGCCGTGTTCAGCCGACGCTCCGCCTCCCTCATGAGCGCCGAGGCCCGCTCCAGTTGCACCGGCAGCATTTTCTTGAGCTCGTTGAGGTCGTCGGACAGCTCGTCCCGGTCCACCTTGACCAGTCCCGGGCTGAAAATGGGGGCCTTGGCCTCATCCAGCATGGCCTGAATCCGGTCGATGATGTCATAAACGGTGGTGAATTCCGATCGAGGATTCCCGCTCTCGCTTCTGTCCTCCTGCAGGTCGGGCAGGTCCTTCATGTCGACTGCGTGCCTGGGAGCGCTTGCTCTGGTCGAGTCATCGATAGGCTCGTCATCGTCCCTTTCCTGGGTCTGCTCGTTCATCATTGGCTCTTTTCCGTGTGCGGTGTGTCCCTGTGCAAAGTGCCTATCAGTGCGTTCACGACGCTGTCGGGGACCATGCCGGTGATGTCCCCTCCGTGTCTGGCCACGTCTTTGACGATGGTGCTGGAGATGTGCTCCCGCACCGGGTCGGCTGGCAGAAAGAGCGTTTCAACCCCGGACAGCTTGCGATTGACCAGGGCCATGCCCAGCTCGGCCTCATAGTCCCCGTTCTGCCTCAGTCCCTTGACGATGACCGAGGCACCCACCTTACGGCAGTAGTCGGTGATCAGGCCATCGGTAGAGGCTACGGAGATGTTCGGGTACCCGTCCTCGTCCAGGGCCCGGCGGATCATGGCCACCCGCTCCTGTTCGCTGAACATGGGGGTCTTGGCGGCGTTGACGGCCACAACCACGTGGACCGTCTCAAAGAAGCAGGCGCAGCGTTCGATCACATCCATGTGGCCGGAGGTGACCGGATCGTATGAGCCAGGGCATACAGCGATAGTCATGATTCTCAGCGTAGCGCGTCATAGGGAGCGGACGTGCAGCTCGCCGCCGTACCATAGGTGTCATGACTGCAAGCAAGAGCATTCGCATGGAGGATCCGGAGCGGGAGCAGAACCCCGACCAGGGCACTGGCACGGCCGTTCTGGACCGTCCGGACACCGAGACCGCCGAGAAAACCCGGTTGAACGACCAGGGTGATGCCGACCGGTTCGCCCATTACGTCTCCCGTGAGCGCATCGCCGAGTCCAAGCTGACCGGCCGACCTGTCGTGGCCCTCTGCGGCAAGGTCTGGGTGCCCAAGCATGACCCCTCCCAGTATCCGGTCTGCCCGGATTGCAAGCGCATCTACGAACAGATGACCGGCGGCAGTCACTGAGCGCCACTGAGCGGTCCAGGCTGCTTCAGGACTGCTTGCCCAAGGCGATTCGGTCGATTGTTGCCAGCTCTTCCTGGCTGAAATCGGCCGACTGTACAGCCTTGAGATTGTCCAGAATCTGCTCGGGCTTGGAGGCGCCGATGAGCACCGAGGTGACAGCGGGGTCCCTGAGCAGCCAGGCCAGGGCCATCTCTGCCAGACTCTGGCCGCGTTGACGGGCCAGGGCGTTCAACGCCTGGATCTGCTTCAGCCGCTGTGGGGTCAGGGCGGATTCCTTGAGGAAGCGTCCGTCAGCCCGAATACGGCTGTCCGCGGGAATCCCTTGCAGATAGCGGTCGGTCAGCAGCCCCTGAGCCAGCGGGCTGAAGGTGATCAGTCCCTTTCTTTCTTTTAACACTGCCTGTTTGAGACCGTTGTCCTCGATGGTTCTGTGGAAGATGGAATAGCGGTTCTGGTTGATGACGAAGGGGACGTGCATCTCGGTCAGGATGGCCGAGGCCCGTTTCATGGTCGGCCCGTCGTAGTTGGACAGTCCCAGGTAGAGGGCCTTGCCGCTGGTGACCGCCTGGGCCAGGGCACCCATGGTCTCTTCCAGAGGCGTGTCCGGGTCGGGGCGGTGGTGGTAGAAGATATCCACATAGTCGAGTCCCAGCCGTTTCAGGCTCTGGTCCAGTCCGGACAGCAGATGCTTGCGTGAGCCGAGGTCCCCATAAGGGCCGGGCCACATTTCATAACCGGCCTTGGTGGAGATGACCAGCTCCTGGCGGTGGTGGCTGAAGCACCGTCGCAGGATGATTCCCATGTTGCGCTCGGCGGCGCCTGGTCCGGGCCCGTAATTGTCGGCCAGGTCGAAGTGGGTGATGCCATGGTCGAAGGCCGTCGTGCACAGCTCCTGCATACGGTCCAGGGGCGTGGTGTCGCCGAAGTTGTGCCAGCAGCCCAGGCAGATGGGCGGCAGTTTCAGGCCGCTGTCGCCGCAGCGCCGGTAGGTTGTGGAATCGTATCGGCTCGGGTCGGGCTGGTAGGTTTCGGATTGCGTGTTCATCAGATGCTCCTCACTAGGGTGGGCAGGACCGGTTCGCCTTTCATCAGGCTCAGGGCGTTGATGGGCATTTCCTCAAGGGCCTTGGCCCGATGCTCCCGGGCATCCAGGACGGCCTGCCCACCTTGGTATTCTGGCCTGCTTTGGCCATGGTCCACGTATGTGACCAGCAGATCCCGCCAGCCCTCCTCGGGCGTATAGGCTGCCAGATCCTGCTCGGCTCCCGAGACGACGTGCTCGGCATCGGCCACCCCGTTGTGGTAGGAGCGGTAGGCCAGCTTGCGTCCCGGCACCGAGGCCTTGCCCACCGACTTCTTGGCCACAGCCTGCATGACCCCGTCGGAGTTCTCGCGCTCGGTCAGCTTGTAGACCATGGCGCAGGTGGGGGCTCCCGAACCGGTGACCAGCATGGTGCCCACCCCGTAGGAGTCAACCGGGGCGTCCTGCAGGGAGGCAATGGCGTACTCGTCCAGATCGTTGGTGACGGTGATGGTGGCCTTGGTGGCTCCCAGAGAGTCCAGCTGGGCGCGGACCTGCTGGGCGAGCGAACCCAGGTCTCCGGAGTCGATGCGGACCCCGCCCAGCTCTGGTCCGGCCACCTCGACGGCCGTCCTTACGGCCTCCTCGATGGAGTAGGTGTCGGTCAGCAGGGTTGTTCCCTTGCCTAGGGCCTGAATCTGCCCTTGGAAGGCCTCGCGCTCGCTGTCATGCAGGAGGGTGAATGAATGGGCTGCGGTTCCGATGGCCTTGAAGCCGTATTCTTTGGCTGCCAGCAGGTTTGAGGTTCCTTGGAATCCGCCGACTATGGCCGCTCTGGCCGCCGCCACGGCCGCATACTCGTTGGCCCGGCGCGCGCCCATGTCCATGCAGGGCCGGCCCTTGGCTGCGGTGACCATGCGGGAGGCAGCCGAGGCCACGGCCGAGTCGTAGTTGAGTATGGACAGAATCAGGGTCTCCAGCAGGGTGCACTCGCCGAAACCTCCTTCGACCTGCAGAATGGGGGAGTCGGGGAAGAATATCTCGCCCTCCCGATAGCCGCGTATGGTACCGGTGAAGCGGAAGTGCTCCAGCCAGTCGATGGTGGACTGGCTGACAATGTGACGGTCGGACAAAAAGCGAAGCTCATCCTCGCTGGGCTGGAAATCCGCCAGCGCATCCAGAATCCGCCCAGTGCCTGCTACCACCCCGTAGCGGCGTCCTGCCGGCAGGTGCCGGGTGTAGACCTCGAAGACGGATTGGCGTCCGGCCGTGCCGTCCTGCAAGGCGGCGTCCAGCATGGTGTATTCGTACATATCGGTCATCAGAGCCGTGGAGGTTCCGGTGTCCCTACTGTTGTTTTCGGCGTTCATATCTTCCCCTTTGTGGGTGGAAAAGCCCTTGGTTGGCACCCAGTCTAATCCTCTGACCACCTGGCTCGCCCTGCCCTCCCAAGGTCGGGATAAGCTGGTCCGCATGAGATTCGTTGTGGGCATCTACCGATTGCTGATCGCCTTTTTCTGCCTGGGCGGCACCTACGAGGCCTGGCTGCTGGGGATCGGCAATAAGTGGGTCTACTTTACCTTCCAGACCAATATCGCCTTAGGCCTGGTCATGCTCTGGGCCGGAGCGGCCACCCTGCTCAAGGGCATCCAGCCGCCAGCTTGGCTCAAAGGCTGCCTGACACTCTACATCGTCATCACCGGGTTGGTGGCCATTCTGGTTCTGGGGCTGAACAGCACGGATTACAAGCTGGTCCTGGGCATCCGGACCACATGGATGATTCACGTCATCAGCCCCATCCTGGCATCGTTGGATTTCCTCTTGTTCGACCCTCATCGTCGTTTCCACTGGCACAACGTACTTACCTGGCTGATCTATTTCCCCTTCTACGTAGCTTTTGTGCTGATCAGGGCCGCCATTTGGCCTCATTCAGGACCGGAGCCAGGCGGCAACCCCTATCCCTATGCCTTCTTGGACCTCGGACATCTGGGCTGGGCCCAATTGATGGTCAACCTGGCTGAGTACCTGGTCGTCTTCTTCGCCCTATCGCTGGTCATCTTCCTGATCGATCGCATCCTGCCGGCCAAGACACCGCTGACCATTGATCGGTAGACGGCTGACGGAATAATGGGGACCAGACCAGGGGAGCCTGGGCGGAACGGAAAGGATCATCACTGATGGTTGCTATCAAGGACATGCTCCAGGAGGGTGCCGTGCTACGGCCTGACGGCAGGGCGGCTGATGAGTTGCGACCGGTCGTCATCACCAGGCATTGGACGGAGGCTCCTGAGGGTTCGGTGCTGATCGAGTGTGGCAAGACCCGGGTTATGTGCACCGCCTCCTTTACCCCGACGCTGCCCCGTTGGCGCAAGGACTCCGGCCTGGGCTGGGTTACGGCCGAGTATGCCATGCTTCCCAGGGCCACCAGCGACCGGACTGCACGAGAATCGGTCCGGGGAAAGGTCGGCGGCCGCACCCAGGAGATCAGCCGGCTGATAGGCCGTTGCCTGCGTGGCGTTGTGGATATGAAGGCTCTGGGCGAGAATCAGATTCAGCTTGACTGCGACGTGCTTCAGGCCGACGGCGGCACTCGTACCGCCTCAGTCACCGGCGCCTATGTGGCCATGGTCGATGCCCTCAGATGGGCCCAGGACCACCATCACATCCGCAGCGCCGACAAGGTGACCAAGGATTGCGTCTCGGCCGTCTCGGTGGGCATCATCGATGGCAAGCCCATGCTGGACCTTCCCTATTTGGAAGACAGCCGGGCCATGACCGATATGAACGTGTCGATGACAGGCTCCGGCGATTTCATAGAGATACAGGGAACGGCGGAGCATCGACCCTTCAGCCGTCAAGAGCTCGGCCTCTTGCTGGACCTGGCATCCAAGGGGAACAAGGAGCTTCAGGCCGCTCAGCGCAAAGCTCTGGCAGCTGACTGACGCCTGGGGCGGGCATTTTAGCGAAAAGGATCGGTATGGGGCAGGTCAAAACAGTGGTTGTGGCCACACACAACGAGGGCAAACTACGTGAACTTCGTTGCATACTTGACGGTTTCCTGGCCGATGAGGGTCAGAGGATCGAGTTGGTTTCGGCCGGCCAGTTGGGCCTGCCCGATCCGGTGGAGACCGGCACCACTTTTCAGGAGAACGCCCTTCTCAAGGCTGGGCAGGCTGCCCATGAGTCCGGTCTGCCCGCGCTGGCGGACGACTCGGGGCTGGTCGTTGATGTGATGGGCGCCGCCCCGGGGATCCTTTCGGCAAGATGGAGTGGCCGCCACGGCGACGACCAGGCCAACTTGGAGCTCTTGCTGAACCAGCTGAACGACATTCCTGACGACCACAGGGGAGGGCGGTTTGTCTGTGCTGCCGCCCTGGTCGTTCCGGATGTGCCAGGATATGCCGTCCGTGGGTGCCAGGTGACCAGGCTTGGCGAGATGCCTGGAACCATCATCCGCCAGGCACGTGGGGAAAACGGGTTCGGCTACGACCCGATCTTCGTACCGAGGAATCAGCCGCAGGGCACCGGCAAACAGCGACTGCTAACCTCGGCGGAAATGACCTCGGACCAGAAGAATGCCATATCGCACAGGGGCAAAGCATTGGCAGCCATCATGCCGATTCTCGTCAGCTGGGTGCTGGGGGACGGCCATATAAAAGGCTGATAGGCCTGGCGGAGTCAACACCGTGAAAGGCCGTGGAATACCGGCTGTGAAAACACCCTATTTGAATCCCAGATTACGCCTTCAATTTCGGTACCCTTAAAGCAAGTAAGGGGGATAGAAGACACCGTAAATGAAGATGCGGCACTTGTGATCTAAGGTTTTGTGGCCTGCACTGGGGACATATCAAGCGTGCAGTCCATCTGATCCTAGAGATGGTCTCATCGTGGTGTGGGGGGTAGCGTGTTGAAGCATTTGCAAGAACGGGGCACTAAGGGTCCACAGCATGTGGATCGCCCTATCATCGCTGTTTTGATAACTCTTTTGGCGACGCTGGCCATGGTCGTTCCCCTTGGGTTGAGCGCTCTTTCGGCAAACCAGGCCAATGCCACCGATGCGCAAGGCGCAACAGCAAGCGCAAAGCCATTGCTCTATAAACTTCTGGCTTATAATGACAAAATTGATTCCTACGAGGATGAGCTGCGCATGGACTTCATCCTGCGTGTGAAGCATGGCGCTTTCGATCCGCAATGCCAAAACGGGGATGATTCCTCTGCGGCTGGAACGCAAACTTGTGCATTGTCTTTCTTCTATGAATTTGAAGGAGAGACCAGCAAAACGCACTATCGGCGACTGCGTTATATGCAGACCATACCGTCAGACAGCAGTGATCCCAATAAACCAACTTCTATTGCCGACCCTGGCGCTGGTGCAGTGAAATGGGCGTATAACCAGAACGAATACTTCACGGTCCACAAGGTGATCAACTCTGGCCTTTATGATTTTCTGGTAATCTCCATTGAAGGAGATTTGTCTTATGGAGACAAAAACGATAACCCGCAATATTACCAGGCGGGGGGTTATCCTCAGCCGCTCAACCTCTATGCGGTTGTTGGTCCGCAGAATACTTTGACCTGCGGCTCTTCCCCGTGGGCTTATAATGGTGATGATTGCTATGACTTCCATCCTGAATCTTTGGTCGGTTTAGGCGATACGGTCTCCAACATCACTGCAGATCAGGGGAAAAACATAAAGCTGTACATGGGCGATTGCTACGCCAACGATCCGAACCGCTGCAGCGGGCCTGCATCCTTTGTCGGCTGGGACAATTATCCGGTGCTGTGGAGCGGGAATCAGGCCAACTGGGGCCTGGTAACCGATTATGGGCTTTCAGTTGATCTGGGAAACAGTCAGAGCAAACCCTATAACCCAGGGATAGCACCGCCCAACTCCTTCTTTGTCTATTGGTTCAATGTCCGAGGCAGGAGCAATATATGCTCCAAGACCGATTCTTACTACTACCAGTGGGTTGGTCTTAAAAACAGCCAGTGGATGCCTGTCGATTCCTTGACCCCCAAACCCGTACTGTTAGGCAATAAACAACAAATCAGCAAGAACAATGCAAAGACAACCTCCTGGGGCATTCAATACGATGTGGGAACCAACAACGCTAATAATTCCGGCGTTCAAGCCTCGAATATAGCGCAGCCGGCGACAGGTCCAGCAAACGAGCTGAACGTGAACGCAGCAAATCCGACGGGTCCGCAGGCAAAAGACGGATCAATCGATTTCAAGCGCATTACGGAACAAGAGGGCTTCGACGGGTACTTCAAGCTGGTCACCTGGCCTGTGACCAGGAATATGGATGACACCGGCACCAGCAACAACTGCACGGTCAACCCAGAAGTATACAACCCAATGCGAGTGGGTCTTGTCGGCATAACGGACGATATGGATGCTACGCAAAAGGATAAGAATCTGGACACGGGATGGACCATTGACACTGCCTTCTATAAGTATGACGTGCCTCGTCCCAACGATCCGACCATAACCAACATCCAGAATGATGCCGACGGCTCCTTGAATGCCTCGGGGAGCGTCTATACCGGCACGCTTGATCCGGTGGTCAGTGGTGAGTGCACTCCCTCCAAAGACGACACGCATCCCAACACGGTTACCCTTTATGGCGAGGATCCCAGCAAACCCTTCAAGAAAGGGCAGAGCAAGAGCAGTGATGACTTGGTGAAAAGTTCGGACTCCTGGGGGTTCAAGCTGGGAGAGACCGTGTGCAAGGTTGATCCCAAGAGCAAACAGGGAGGGTCCTGGCAGATACAGGACACCAACAAGCAGTATCCGTCGCCGGATCCCGGCAATAAGTATAACGGCTACAGGCGCTATCACGCCTGGGTAACTGAGTCAGCCTCCGGGTTTGGTTTGACCTCGCTCTTCTCGAACATAGGAACAGCCTATTTCGTCTCCAACGAGAAGGCTCCCGATGGCAAGCTCTCTGTTACGGTGCCCCATACGAAAAACGGGAATCTGCCGGCAAACTCGGTCGTCACCTTCAAGGGCACGGTTTCACCTATATATACAGCCTGGTCTTCGGGAGGTCTGGGGATGACCGATTCCAAGATGGCCATTTCCATGAAACAGAACACTGCCTCGGACTGGACCAGTCTGGTGACCACTCCGTCCAACACCTTCCAGAGGGACTCGGCGGTCAATACTGGGCCTCCCTCCTTCACGGACCCCACGTCAGGCTCTGTGCTGAATGTCGTCAAGACGACGGCTTCCACATGGTCCTGGAGCTTGAACATACCAGCTGACAAATTCAAGGCCTACAACGGTGACGACGAGACAGAGAAGTATACCTTCCAGGTCAAGATGATCAACCCGCTGAATGCCCCTTCGGATCCGGTTTCCATCAACCAAAAGGTTGACATCACGCCAACCACTCTGACCTTGGAACGGTATGATGCTTTCCAAGTAGGAGGGAAAGCATACAAGTATGTCAACGGTAATATAAGGATTCCTGAGACCAAAGGCACTCTGGTCCATATAACCTGGCCCGGCAATACAAGCACCGATGTCGCCGTGGGAGACCAGGGTTCATGGCAGGCGAGTACTCCTGAGGGGATAAACAAGGGGAGAATCACTGCCCAGGTTTCTTCCGATGATGCTGAAAGCCCTGATCCTCAAAGCGGCAACTTCAAGGGAGGAAACGAGTCAGCCGCAGTATCGCACGCGCTGGAATTCCGGCCCTCCAATGCCTCCCTGCCCCTCACTGGAGGATGGCCGCTTTCCGTGCTCAAGATACTAGCGATGCTGGCACTGGGCCTGGTCGGCTTTGTCGCCTGTCTAAGGAACAGGCAAGAGAGCCGATACTGATTCCGCGGCATAAGGCAGGGCCTGCGCTCGTATCCATGGAATTTGGGGTATGAGCGCAGGCCCTGCTTGTGTTTCCTGTGCGCGAGATGGGACTCGAACCCACACGTCCGAAGACACAGGAACCTAAATCCTGCGCGGCTACCATTACGCCACTCGCGCGTACGACATACCTCGCCGTTTAAAAAGCAGCTGGTAGAAGAGCCACTTGACAGAATCGAACTGTCGACCTTCTCATTACGAGTGAGACGCTCTGCCAACTGAGCTAAAGTGGCCTTCGCCTCCCGTCCGGACATACCGGAAGAAGACAACATGCTACATCATACTGGATGCGCGCGATAAAAAACGCCTTGGGCTTTGGACCGAGGGTGTACAAGCTTCTTGACACAATGGAAGGCATGGATCTCAATGATTTCTATGCCGTCATTCCGGCCGGTGGCGTGGGTACCCGGCTCTGGCCATTGAGCCGCCAGGACCGGCCCAAGTTCCTCTACGATCTGTTGGGTTCAGGCAGAACAATGATCCAGGGAACTTTTGACCGGCTGGCTGGCATCTGCGGGGCCAATCATGTGGTCGTCTCCACCGGCCAGCGGCATGTGGACCAGGTGCGTCAGCAGCTTCCGGATCTGGCTGAGGACGCGCTCTTCGCCGAGCCTGTTCCTCGCGATTCTACGGCGGCTATAGCCTTGGCGACTGCTGTGCTGGCCCAGCGGCACGGTGGGGAAATCATCGTGGGCTCCTTCGCCGCCGACCACGTCATCCGAGACGACAAAGCGTTCGCTGCCTCAGTGGAGCAGGCGGTGGCAGCGGCCCGAGCCGGTTATGTGACCACCATCGGTATCGCAGCCTCCCGTCCCTCCACCGCCTTCGGCTACATCCACCAAGGCCCCTCCCTGGCCGATCGCATTCCCGGGGCTCCGGATGCCCACCTGGTCAGCGAATTCGTAGAGAAGCCGGATGCCTCTACGGCCCAGGCCTACCTGTCAACAGGGGAGTACCGGTGGAATGCCGGCATGTTCGTCATGCAAGCGCAGGTGCTCCTTGACTGCCTGCGTCGTTATAAGCCGGAGCTCCACGCCGCAGTTATGGCCATTGCCCGGGTCTGGGACCAGGGCGAGCAGGCGCGCAGCCAGGCCATGGAGGAGTACTGGCCGGGCATCGAGAAGATCGCCTTCGACTATGCCGTAGCCGAGCCACTATCGGCGGCTGGCGGCGTAGCGGTTGTTCCCGGGGGCTTCGATTGGGATGATATCGGCGACTTCAATTCAGTGGCGGGTTTGCTTCCGTCGTCCAACAGACGCAACATCAAGATTCTGGGTGATGCCGACCGGGTCATGTACTTGGATTCAGCTGGAGACATGGTCGTGCCCGGCTCCGAACGCACGGTCGCCCTTCTTGGTGTGGATGACATGATCGTCGTCGACACTCCCGACGCTCTCCTGGTGGCCCCTCGGGCCCGCAGCCAGGAGGTCAAGGACATGGTGGCCAAGCTGGCCCAGTACGGCTGTGACGACATACTCTGACAGCAATTCGGCCCGGCTCAGAAGATTGGCCGATTTTGTTGTCTTCTGTCTGCTTTTGTGAGTAGTTTGGGATACAGAACCGGGTGCTCGGCAGACCGGGCATCACCTCATGAAAGGACCCGAACAACCATGGCCATCAATCCTCCAGTGGACGCTACCAGTACCAAGGCCTGGGCGGCCTTGCACCAGCACTTCGACGACATGCAGCGCCAGGGGATCGATCTGCGCGCATGGTTCGCCAAGGACCCGCAGCGCACCGAAAAGCTCAGTTTCGAGCTGGGCGATCTCTATATTGATCTGTCCAAGAACCTGATTCAGCCCGAGACCTTGTCCCTGCTGGCCCAGCTGGGCCGCGAGGTCGGCCTTGAGGAGCGGATCGAGGCCATGTTCAACGGCGAGCACATCAACAACACCGAGGACAGGGCCGTTTTGCACACAGCCCTGCGCCGTCCCGAGGAGGACCGCGGCAGGCTGATCGTGGACGGCCAGGATGTGGTGGGCGACGTCCGCGATACCCTCAAGCGCATCTATGCCTTTGCCGACCAGGTCCGCTCGGGCAGCTGGACCGGTCTGACCGGCAAGCGGATCACCACGGTGGTCAATATCGGCATCGGTGGCTCCGACCTGGGCCCGGTCATGGCCTACGAGGCTCTGAAGCCCTATGCCGATGCCGGCATCAGCGCCCGCTACATCTCCAACATCGATCCCAACGACCTGGCCGAGAAGACGCACGATCTGGATCCGGAAACAACGCTCTTCATCATCGTCTCCAAGACTTTCACCACCCTGGAGACCCTGACCAACGCCCGCCAGGCCCGCACCTGGCTCCTGAAGAACCTTGGGGAACGTGGCCTGCTGTCCAAGGACGGCCAGGACCTCTCGGCCGAGGCCATCCGTCGGCACTTCATCGCCGTCTCGACGGCCCTGGACAAGGTGCGCGACTTCGGCATCGATCCGGACAACGTCTTCGGCTTCTGGAACTGGGTCGGCGGCCGGTACTCGGTGGATTCCGCAGTGGGCACCTCCCTGGCCATCACCATCGGTCCCGAGCGCTTCGAGGAGTTCCTCAAGGGGTTCAACACCGTTGACCGCTACTTCCGCGCCACTCCTCTGGATCGGAACGTGGTGGCCCTGATGGGTCTGCTCAACGTCTGGTATGTCAACTTCTTCGGTGCCCACTCGCACGCCGTTCTGCCCTATGACCAGTATCTACACCGCTTCCCGGCCTACCTGCAGCAGCTGACCATGGAATCCAACGGCAAGTCCGTGCGCTGGGACGGCACTCCGGTGACCAGCCTGACCGGAGAAATCTTCTGGGGGGAGCCCGGCACCAACGGCCAGCATGCCTTCTACCAGCTGATCCATCAGGGCACCCGTCTGATTCCTGCTGATTTCATCGCCTTCGCCAACACCCCCAACCCGGCCAAGGACGGCGACCAGGACGTGCACGAGCTCTTCCTGGCCAACTTCCTGGCCCAGACCAAGGCATTGGCCTTCGGCAAGACCGCTGATGAGGTCCGTGCCGAGGGCACTCCCGAGGCCATCGTCCCGGCCAGGGTCTTCACTGGCAACAGGCCCACCACCTCCATTTTCGGCGATGCGCTGACCCCGGCAGCCCTGGGCGAGCTGATCGCCCTCTACGAGCACATCACACTGACCGAGGGCACCGTCTGGGGCATTGATTCCTTCGACCAGTGGGGAGTTGAGCTGGGCAAGAAGCTGGCCCGTGAGATCACTCCGGCCATCTCCCGGGACGACCAGGCGCTGGCCGAGCAGGATCAGTCCACTAGGTCTCTGATCGCCTTCTACAGGGCCCACCGCCGCTGATGCCCAGCCGGGCCTTGCAGGTCCGGCTCGTGGTATATTATTGGACAGTTGTTTGCCGGAAGGGCAGCTGCCGCATGGGCTCCCTTCCTTTCAGGTCCAGCCGGATGTTCCGGCGGATCGGCACCCCCGACGGCAGACCGTTGGGTTCCGTTCAGGATCGCTTCCTTGTGGATTGCGGTCCATGACATGGGTCGACGTGCGGCGGCCATGGAGGAACAGTATGAACGCGATTCAGGAATTTGACGCCAGCCACATGAAGCCTGCGGAGCAGATCCCCGACTTCCGTCCCGGCGATACCGTCGAGGTCAACGTCAACATCACCGAGGGCAACAACTCCCGTATCCAGGCTTTCACGGGCGTGGTGATCGCCCGTCAGGGCTCCGGTGTGCGCGAGACCATCCTGGTGCGCAAGGTCAGCTTCGGCGTGGGCGTCGAGCGTCGCTTCCCTCTGCACTCCCCGCAGATTGACTCCATCAAGGTGCTGCGCCACGGCCGTGTCCGCCGTGCCAAGCTCTACTACCTGCGTGGGCTGCACGGCAAGGCCGCCCGCATTGTCGAGCGGCGCGACAACAAGGCTGAGTCCGACAAGTAGGATTTTGCCGGGGCGATTCAGCCCAGACCTTGGCCGTAAACACCCGGGATGCAGTTCTCCCGGGTTTTTTCATGCTTGGGTGTGTACGCTATGAGGCATGCGGGACCTATTCTGTTAGTTAGTGTGTGTTTTTCTGCGGATGACAAGGAGTGAATATGGCCTTTCGGGATGAGGAAACGACCCCGTCAGGACTTTGGTACCCGGACGGCAGGCAGGCCACCTCAGCCCCGGTGCCACCCCGTCATGCCCACGGCCACCCTGGTGGACGCGGCTCCGCCAGGGGCAGCCACCCACGTCTTGGCGAGCGTGGCTTTCTGCCCGAGTTCCTGTTCGAGCTGGTTGTCCTGCTGGTAGTCGTCTCCATCCTGCGCATATTTTTGATCTGCAACTACATCATCCCTTCCGGCTCCATGGAGAACACCTTGGGCGTCGGGGACAGAATCCTGACCACTCATAGGCTGACCAGATCCATGGTGGCTCCCCGCCGTGGGGATGTGGTGGTCTTTACTGATCCAGCTGACTGGCTCGGTGATGAATCCTCGCCCAGCTTCCGTGGCAATCACCTGGTCAAACGCCTGATTGGCATGCCCGGCGACACGGTGGCCTGCAAGGGTCATGGCGCCCCGGTCACCGTCAACGGTGTAGCCCTTGACGAGAGTTCCTACCTGCGCCCAGGAGTAGAGCCAAGCTCCTTCCCCTTCAAAATCAAGGTCGATCCTGGGCATGTCTTCGTCATGGGTGACAACCGCTCCAACTCTGCAGATTCCCGCCTGCACAAGGACGACGGCCATAATGGTCTGGTTCCCATAGACAACATCAAAGGCACTGCCTTGCTGACCTATTACCCGGTGGGCAGCTGGAAGCTGCTCAATAACCAGCACAAGGTTTTTGACGCTGTGCCTGACCCGACGCAGGACTGAACCGGTTGTGAGGCGGATTCTGCCAACCTTGGCCACTGAGGCTGCCTTGGCTGACCAGGGAGCTGAGTATGTGCTGGGCCTGGACGAGGTCGGCCGGGGAGCCCTGGCGGGTCCGGCCATGGTCGGCGTGGTGGCGGTCAGGTCCACTGACCTGCCCTATTTGAAGGTTCCTGACGGGGTGGCGGATTCCAAGATGCTGACTCCTGCGCGTCGGCTGGCCATGTACCGGGATTTGGAGAATTGGGCTGCCGGCTGGGCGGTGGGGGCCTGCTCCAACCATGAGATCGACCAGTGGGGCATCGTTCACGCTCTAGGCATCGCCGCCCTGCGTGCGCTGGCCGAATTGGAGCATGGGATGGACCTGGGGCCTGACCGCCGCCTAGCCGCCATCCTTGACGGCCCCCATGACTACATCACCCCGGCCGCCGATAGCTTTGACGCCCCCGACCTCCCGGTTCTACCCAAGGTTTCCACCCAGGTCAAGGGGGACGCCCACTGTGCCAGTGTGGCTTGCGCAGCGGTCATCGCCAAGGTCACCCGTGACCAGCTCATGGTTCGGCTGGCCGCCTCCGATCCCGCCCTGGCACCCTACCAGTGGGAGCACAACAAGGGCTATGGGTCGCCAGCACACCTGGAGGCCATTCACCGTCTGGGGCCCAGCCGTCTGCATCGGGTCAGCTGGCATTTGCCTTCATCCGGTCCCGGCAAGGGCTAATATCGGAACGGTCGAAACGGCTATCGGAAGAAGGTCACATGCCCGCAGGCAGCGGGGGCAGGTCACGGTCCAAGCGCCCCTCCATGTTCGAGGTTGCCCGTCTGGCCGGTGTCTCCCACCAGACTGTGTCCAGGGTCATCAACAATTCCAAGGACGTCTCGCCGGCAACCAGGGTCAAGGTGCAGCAGGCCATCAGGAAGCTGGGCTACCGACCCAGCAACTCTGCGCGGGCCCTGGCTTCAAGCCGCAGCCGAACCATCGGACTGGTGGCCGGCGGTGTCAGTCTCTTTGGACCTGTCTCATCGATCACAGCCATTGAGACCGTGGCCCGTTCCCATGGCCTGTTCATGTCGGTCATGATGGTGGACGAGTCAACCTGCACGCTTGCCGGATTCCAGGAGCTCTGCGGCACCTTCCTGGAGCAGAATGTGGATGCCTTCATCTTTCTGACACCCACCGACACCATGTTCCAGGCCGCCTGCCAAGTAGAGGTCAGCCAGCCCCGTGTCATCGTCACCTCCACGCATGGCATCACCAGCGTCGAAGAAGCCCTGAGCCACCGGCGGGGCGACGGCCGGATAGCTCTTACCGGAATCGACCAGTGGGGCGCTGTGCAGCGTCTGGCTCGGCTGCTGGTCTCCCGGGGCCATCGACGGGTGCTGTATATGGCCGGCCCCTCTCAGTGGCGGGATGCCGCCACCCGGCTGGCCTCCTGGAAGGTGGCCTGTGCCCGCTGCCGTATACGAACGGCCGTGGTTCACGCCCGCAGCTGGGAGGCGGGGGAGTCCTACACGCTGATGAACCATCTGATCGATCAGCGTGGGATGAGCGGCACCTCCATGCCCTCAGCCGTGGTTACCGCCAACGACAACCAGGCCGTGGGCGTGGCCCGGTCCCTGCAAGAGCACGGCATCCGCATTCCCAGTGACATCAGTCTGGTGGGCTTTGACGACGTTCCCACGGTAGACAACATGTTTCCGCCGCTGGCCACGGTTCGCCCCCGCTTTGAGGATCTGGGCGTGGCCACCATGCGGCAGGTCCTGGCCCTGCTTCACCAGGGACAGCCGGTAGACTTCCCGGTCACCCACCATGGGGTGGGACTGATCCAGGCGGATGTGATTCAGCGTCGGTCTCTGGGCTACGCCGTCAAGCGCCTCTGACTACTGTTGGCCTGCATCCAGTGGGCTTGCCTGACGCTCTGGTCTCGGTTACAATTGTAACCAGACTATGTGAGCGTTAACATATCAGGCAAAGGAGCGGACATGGTTCTTGGCGAACAAGGCGTCATCGTTAGTGAATTACAGGAGGGCGCGACAAGTCTGGGCATCGAATTCGGCTCCACCCGCATCAAGGCTGTGCTGATCGACCATGACTACCGGACGCTGGCCACCGGGGATGTCGAGTGGGAGAACCGGCTGGAGGACGGCCTCTGGACCTACTCCATGGACCAGATCCATCAGGGCCTGCAGGCAGCCTATGCGGCCATGGCCGAGGACGTTCGTCGCCAATACGGGGTGACGCTGACCAAAATAGGTGCCATGGGGATTTCGGCCATGATGCACGGCTACCTGGCCTTCGACAAGGATGGTCGGCTGCTGGTGCCCTTCCGCACCTGGCGCAACACCAACACCCGCCAGGCCCACGAGGAGCTTTCGCAGGCCTTCAAGATCAACATCCCTGAGCGCTGGTCCATTGCCCACCTTTACCAGGCCATTTTGAACGGCGAAGAGCATGTGCCCAAGGTGGCCTATATCACCACCTTGGCCGGCTACATGCACTGGAGGCTCTCCGGCCGCAAGGTCATCGGCATCGGCGATGCCTCGGGCATGTTTCCCATCGACTCCTCCCGCAAGGAGTTCGACCAGGGCCTGCTGGACATCTTCTCCCGACTGCCCCAGGTCCAGGCCCAGCCCTGGGACATCCACGACCTGCTGCCTGAGCCATTGACCGCCGGCAGCGATGCGGGCGCGTTGACCGCAGAAGGTGCCGTCCTGCTCGATCCCAGTGGTCAGCTGCAGTCCGGCGTGCCCATGGCCCCGCCCGAGGGTGACGCGGGAACCGGCATGGTGGCGACCAACGCGGTTCGTCCCCGTACCGGCAACGTGTCTGCGGGCACATCCATCTTCGCCATGGTGGTCCTGGAACATCCCCTGCGTGATTTCCATCCAGAGGTGGATCCAGTCACCACACCGGCTGGGGATCCAGCCGGCATGAGCCATGCCAACAACTTCACCTCGGACCTGAACGCCTGGGTGGGGCTGTTCGGGGAATTCGCCAAGGCCGCCGGTCTGGATCTCAAGGGGGATGCGCTCTACGCCACCCTGTTCAACCAGGCCCTTCTGGGAGACAAGGATGCCGGCGGGTTGATCAACTACTGCTTTTATTCCGGGGAGTTCCTGGCTGGCCTGGAGGAGGGCCGGCCCGTCTTTGCCCGCGGCCCCGAGGGACGGATGACCCTAGCCAACTTCATGCGCGCCCAGCTCTTCTCGGCCTTCTCGCCGGTCACCATCGGCATGGATGTGATGACCCGCCAGGAGCATGTCCAGGTGGACACCATGGTCGGGCACGGCGGCATCTTCGCCACCCCCAAGGTGGCCCAGCGAATCCTGGCCGCCGCCTTCAACGCCCCCATCAAGGTCATGTCCACTGCTGTGGAGGGGGGCGCCTGGGGCATGGCCGTCCTGGCTGACTACCTGGGTCATGCCGACCAGACCCTGGCCGACTACCTGGATGCCAATGTCTTTGCAGGCGTCCAGTCCACAACAGAGCAGCCGGACCCGGCTGATGTGAAGGGCTTCAGAACCTTCTTCGACCGCTTCACCAAGGGTCTGCCCATCGAGCAGGCGGCCGTGAAGACCATCCCCCTGCAGGGATGATGACGAGAGCTGAAAACGTCAAGCGGCCGGATCAGCGGGATCGGGCCGGGAAAAGGAGTTGCTGATGGTGTCCTTGGCTGATTATTCACCCGAGGTGCGCGACGAGGTGAAACTGGTGCGCGAGCAGGTGGCCACCCTGCATGCGCAGTTGACCAGATGGAATCTGGTGGTCTGGACGGCGGGCAATGTCTCGCAGCGGTTGCGTTCTGCCGATCTAATGGTCATCAAACCCTCGGGGGTGCGCTATGAGCACCTGACCCCGGGCTCCATGGTGGTCACCGATCTGGATGGCAATGTGGTCGACGGTGCCGAGGCCCCCTCCTCGGACACGCTATCGCACGCTTATATCTACCGGCACATGCCCGAGGTCTATGGCGTGGTCCACACCCATTCCACCTATGCCACCGCCTGGGCGGCCACCGGCAGGGACATTCCCTGCGTGCTGACCATGATGGGTGACGAGTTCGGCGGTCCCGTGCCGGTCGGCCCCTTTGAGCTGATCGGATCCGAGGCCATTGGCAAGGGCGTGGTCGACACCCTCAAGGATCACCCGGGCTGCCCGGCTGTGCTCATGCGCAACCACGGGCCCTTCACCGTGGGGGCTGATGCCGAGGCTGCTGTCAAGGCGGCGGCCATGACCGAAGAGGTGGCCCACACGGTCTGGGCGGCTGAGCAGATCGGCACGCCCAAGCCCATCGATCCGGCCGACATAGCCAAGCTCAACGACCGGTACCAGCACGTCTACGGCCAGCACTGAGTTGGAAAACATAAGCAAAGGAGCAAGTATGAGCATGAAAAATCCCTTCGAGGGCAAGGAGCTTTGGTTCGCAGTTGGTTCGCAGGACCTCTACGGTGAGGAGACTCTGCGCCAGGTGGGCGTCCAGGCGGCGGACATCGCCAAGTCCCTCAACGACTCTGGGCGGATCCCGGTCAAGCTGGTTCTGAAGCCCACTCTGAAGGACTCGGATTCCATCCTGAATTTCATGGTTGATGCCTCGTCGAACCCGGCCTGCATCGGCGTGGTGGCCTGGATGCACACCTTCAGCCCGGCCAAGATGTGGATCAGAGGTCTGGAGAAGCTGCGCAAGCCGCTACTGCAGCTGAACACCCAGCATCATGTGGAGATCCCCTGGGACACCATTGACATGGACTTCATGAATCTGAACCAGTCAGCTCACGGCGACCGTGAGTTCGGTTACATCCTGACCAGGCTGGGAATCCCGCGCAAGATCGTGGTCGGCCACTACACCGATCCCGAGGTTGCTGACAAGATCGGCGTCTGGGCGCGCGCCTGCGCCGGCTGGGATGCCGCCAACAACATGAAGGTCTGCCGCTGGGGCGACAACATGCGCGACGTCGCCGTCACCGAGGGCGACAAGACCGAGGCCGAGCGGGTCTTCGGCGTCTCCGTCAACACCTGGCCGGTCAACGAGCTGGTGGACCATGTGAACGCCGTCACCGACGACCAGGTCAAGGACCTGATCGAGGACTATAAGCGCAGCTATGAGGTGGCTCCCGAACTTTTGGACTCCCGGTACGACTCCCTGATGGTGGCCGCCCGCGAAGAGCTCGGCATGCGGGCCATGATGGAAGAGGTGGGTGCCACTGCCGCCGTGGACAACTTCCAGGATCTGGGAGGCCTGCGTCAGCTGCCCGGCGTGGGAGCTCAGCGGTTGATGGCTGACGGGTACGGATTCTCGGCAGAGGGCGACTGGAAGACATCGGTTCTGATTCGGATCGGCAACGTCATGGGCTACGGGCTCAAGGGCGGCTGCTCGCTCATGGAGGACTACTCCTACAACTTCGTGCCCGGCCATGAGGAGATCATGGGCGCCCACATGCTGGAGGTCTCGCCCACGCTGTTGACCGAGGGACGGCCCCGCCTGGAGATTCATCCCCTGTCTATCGGCGAAAGGGAGGACCCGGTGCGCCTGGTCTTTACGGCAACCCCTTGCACTGATGCTGTGGTCGTCTCCCTGGCGGATGTACGCGAACGCTTCCGCCTGGTCATGAATGTGGTGGATGTGGTCGAGCCCGGCGGGTCCCTGGCCAAGCTGCCTGTGGCACGTGCGCTCTGGAAGCCCCGGCCCTCGCTCAAGGTCTCGGCTGAGTGCTGGCTGCGTGCCGGCGCAGCCCACCATACCTGCATGACCACCACCGTGGGCCGTGAAGCCTGGGAGGACTTCGCGCGCATGGCTGGTGTGGAACTCGCCGTCATCGACGAGAACACTGAACCTCGGCGTTTCGAGGCCGACCTGCGTGCAGCCGAGCTCTACCATCGGTTGGATAACCGGCACTGAGCGCCTGTTCCAGGAAGATTGCAAGGCCCCGCCACTGCACATGTGGCGGGGCCTTTACATATTCGGCTTGTCGGTTTGCGTTGTCACAATTTTGTCGGTACAGTGATGATTAGGCAATGGGAACAGTGGCATGTCCCAAAGTTGACATAAAGCCCACCCCCCTGAGTCGGGGAAGTGATCGGTTGGGGAGGCGAAGATGTGCCTGGCCATCCTGTGCCTATTAATACAGAAGGGAAAGCGTGCATGCACATGCAACGAGATAATGAAGGGATAAGGCTCCCCAAGCTTTTAGGCTTGGCGGTCGCCGGAGCGACGCTCCTAGCGGGCATGGTCGTTCTGCCAGCTACCCAAGCTTCAGCCGTTGAAGATTATGGTTACAATGCCGAGGATGACTTTGTACAGGGTCCTGTGGATCCTACGAAAACTCCTCGACTCACGGTTACCATGTACCTCTCCTTGGCTAAAGGATTCGCTCCCACAGGATCATCAAAAGATGCTGAAGCGCTGGCTAAAACCCAAGATCTGACTCCTGCCAAGGATGTTCTGTTCCACGTTGAGGAAGTACAGCCTGCCACAGGTATGGACTGGGGCGATATCAAAGCATCAGATTCTAACACATACACTCAGACAGGTAACAGTTTCGCGGGTATAACCAATGGTCAAGGTGTTATCGATACTTGGTATGACGCTGCGAATGGCAAGATCAAGAATGCTGACGATCACGGTTTTCCTGTCGCAGGAGAAACTCCGAAAGCCTTCCCGAAAGCAACTGACGGGGGCAAAGTTCACTACTACATCCTTTTTGAGAACAAGGATGCTTCGTGGGCATTCAATCGCGACAATCCGAACAGATTGGATAGTAACAAGTACGATGCTGCCGAGAACTCGTTCTTTGGCCTCCCTTATGCGGCTCAGTCGCTGAACGCAACGAAGGCCAACGGCTATATTTATAATCTGCATTTGTATCCGAAGAGCAAAAACAAGTCAGTCTTCTCCAAGACAGTTCAGGATGTCTTGGATTCGAAAACGAATAAAGCCAAGAACCAACGCACTGCTGTAGCTGGTGATAAGATTGACTACAAGCTCTCTCAGACAATAGCTAACAATGGTACAGCTACACCAAAAGACGGTATCTTGGATGTTTCCGAATTGAAGGGTGACTACAAAGACATCCTCTTTGTAGATCGCATGTCAAGTGCATTGAAGTTGGATGAAAGCACCGTCGCAGGTACCCTTTATTATACGGTAAAAGGTGCTGACAATAAGTCTGAAGTTAAGACAGTTGCACTGACAGATCAAAAGGCAAACGCGAGTGCACCAGATTTCAAGTGGAATGCCACGGATAAAAGTCCTAAGCGTATCAACGGTACTGGTACCATGTTCACTGATACGAAGGATGCTGTTCAGTATTATCAGTTCCAACTGTTTGGTGGCGGTACAAGCGGCACTGTTATCTCGACGTTGACGGCCGCGACCGGAGCAACAGATATTCATGTGGATGTCACCTATCAGGCTACGGTTACTCCGCTTGGTGATTCTACTGCTACTGATGGTGTTGCTAATGATGCTGCCTCAGACTTTTCCGAGAACACGAGTGACGTGATTAAGGACCACACGAACGTTATGAATGCTGGTCTTGCATTCGGTTCTGTGAAGAACAAAGACAGCCAGTATGCGGCGCTTCCTGGTACGGAATATCGTCTAGTTGCTAACAGCGATAGCTTGGACAAGTATCTAGCTACCGACGGTGACTTCCATACAACTTCGGATTTGCCTAAAGGTGCCCAATTTTACCAGGCAACAGCAAATAGCGATGGCCTAGTTGCATTCGCTGGCCTTCCTATTTTCAGTTCTGAGTCTACAGAATCGAAAGCTAGCACTGGTGATTCGGGCGAGAAGGTTAGAACTGATATTTCTTGGAAGTTGGTAGAAACCAACACCCCGGAAGGGTGGCGCAATCCGGGTGTCGCTTTCGGCACTGTCACATTTTCAAATGTTGCGGGTAAGAGTGCAACAGAACTTGCTCAGACTTATGGCCCACATGGAGTGGTTCAACCAAACTATGATGAGCTGCAGTTTAAGAATTTCGAGGTGAGTCCCGCTTCTATCACGACAAAGATTAAGTTCAACAATCAAGATGTTTCAAAGTATGAGCAGCATTTTGCCAATACCGATACTGATGCGCCATTGGCTCTGCCTTTGACTGGTGGTCGCGGCATCGTGCTGTTGCTGGTTGTTGGTGCCCTGATCATGGGTGGTGCTCTGTATGCCCGCAGTAGGCGCAATAGTTCCGCTCGGGCCTGATGATTACGGTCATGTCAAGAATTATGTGAGGTGACCTGATGGCGGACGGTTCCTCTGTGAATCGTCCGCCATTTTCATACGGACCGTGGATCTTAATCGGTCTGCGGCTGTCGGGACACTGGTCTGGCTTCTTCCGGACCCGAGGATCCGACACTATTACGTCGTCGAAAGGCGGCCTTGGAAGGGAAGGTTTATGAAGGGAATTGCCTTGCCGAAACGCCTCACCCATAGGGTCCTGCCCTGTCTGATTGTAATCTTGGCCTGCATAGGTTTGACTGCTTTCGATGTGATGCCGACAGCACAGGCGGCGACCGTTGACCCAACCTTGACGGTGCAACTCCAGAAGGGGCGCTCGGCTCAGGGAAGCGCGACGGATATCTTGCCAAGTGCTCCAGTATCTGCAGGAGCGGGGTATGTCTTTCGAGCACTAAGACTGAATGCTGGTACTTTGAAGAGCCGCGTGGATGCACTTGACCATAATCTTGGCACTGATAAGGCCCAGGCGGCTATCAGCAGTGAGGTGGCAGCCAATCCGGATGCGTTCAAGGACAAGACGCAGCCTGCTGAATATTATGGTATCTCTGATCAGGATGGCACCATTACTAACGCAACAGAGACCAAATCGCAAGGTGTCTGGCTTAATGGAGCTCATCTGGATCTCGATACACCAAGCTTGGTCGGAGGAAGTCCAGCCGTTTTTGATGGCGACTACTTCAAATCCTCATACTGGTTGGTTACTTTAGTTGCTCCACCCAAGAACGAAAAGGTTAAAGTTGATCCTGTAGTCGTGCAGTTGCCGCTCTACCGGGTGCAGGGTGAGGTCCATCCGCTTTATGATGTCACCATCAGCCCCAAGCTAGTGGCGCTGCCCCAGAAAGTGCCTGAGAACGGAACTCACACAGTTCCTGTAGCGAAATCAGGTCAACGGAAGCTGGCTGCCACAGGTGTGTCCTTGGTAGCTCCAGGTATTTTATTAGTGGTTCTGGCCATAATGGGCCTCTATCTGGCTGTGGTTGCGAGCTCCTGGAATAGAGATAAGCGCTAGAGGTATTCTCCCGCCCAAAGCGTGTCGGCAGGGTGTCTTCAGCTGACATCATGGGTATTCCTGGGCTATATGTAAAGACCGGAGGCATCAACAGGTGCCGCCGGTTTTGCATGCCAGGCTTAGGGAACAGTAGCATTAGAAGTGTGAAACAAGGAAGGCACAGATGAACCAGAACACTGGCTCGGGGACCTTGAGCGCAGCTGATGCTAACGATAATGATGAAGTTGCCTTTGTGCCTAGGTCCGCTTCACCTTGGCCGGGAGAGCCTATTTCAACGGAGGATATGCCACGTGCCTATGCTCCCAATAATGATGTTCCACCATCTTATCCGCCTCTAGCTATTCCTAATACACGTGGTACTGACGGACATGCTAACTCAGATGCAATCGCCGGCACGGCTCTCGGTTCAAGTAAGGCAAAAACTTCGGCTCCGATAATCATAGTTTCAGGAAATTATGCGCAAGTCGCAGATCGGCATGGCATCGCTCACCAGGTTTCTGCGAACTCCTCAAAGCCTATTCAGAGCGGCAATTTAGGGAGTAAGAGAGTTCGTGCGGCCACCAGATCGGGCCGCGGGTTCGGACTCTTGGAGACTTTAGCCTTTCTCATTGGTTTGGGAATCTTCCTCTACCCGCTTCTGGCGGCTTATGTAAATTACTCCGAAGATTCTGCTGCAGTGGACAACTATGATCAGATTGTGGCTGAACTGTCTCCAGCACAACGCAGAGCAATGTGGCAAGATGCTAAGAAGTATGACGAGGAATTAGGTAAGCCAACCCTGAGGGATCCTTTCAAGTACAAGGAAGTTAAGGAACCATTAGGTCGCTACTATAAGATTCTCAACGTGGATGGCAAGGGAATGATGGCTTATGTGGACATTCCCAAGATCAACGTCAAGCTTCCTGTGCGTCATGGCACCAGCGATCAGGTACTTAGAGACGGTATAGGGCACATTGCCACCACACATGTGCCAACAGACAACCGAACCATACATGCCGTAATCACAGGCCACACCGGTGAGGTCGGCTACATGCTTTTCGACAATCTGACTCAGCTGCGCAAGGGCGATGTCTTCCAGATACGGGTGCTCACGCGACGGATGAGCTACAAGGTAGATCAGATTAAGATCATTAAACCCACCGATGTCAGCGCACTGCAGCCCATTCAAAATGCCAACTATGTAACATTGTTGACCTGTTACCCATATGGTGTAAACTCCCACCGCCTGATCGTGCGTGGACACTACATCGGTGACGATGAGCCTCCCACCAAACCCGAAGGTGCGCCCATTTACATGGTCTGGGTGCTCCTGGCTCTGTTTGCAGCCTGCCTGGTGAGCTGGTATCTGCTCTCACGTCGTCGACGCAACTGCCGTCACGACCTGGAGCAGATGGAACATCTGGAATCTCGGGCGACAGGACCCGGGACTGTGGGGGAGCCGCTGGCTACGATCATGGTCAGCCATGAGCGGGAGACCCGATCAGAAGCCACCCGCCGTCGCCGGTTGATCAAAACACGGCGAATCTGCAGCGTTCTCATGTGGTTGCTGGCTGTGCTCGGCCTCTTCTTCGCATGGGGTTCAGTCGGGATGATGATGAGAATCGGCTTCCTGCCCGTATTCGACCTTGGCTACCACTGGTTTGATACCCACCTGATCTACTTCTTCGGCATTACCAAATTCTAGGCCTGTGCATGTGCGGACACGTTTGACCACGTGAGCCTGTTCTACTGTATTGGGCTTTTGCTCGGCTCTAGAATGGATCGAGCATGGCCCGGTAGACTGCTGGGCCGCGTCTGGGAAGGTTTGGACCATGACAGCAGTTCCTGACATCTTATTGTCTGACGGCAATCGCATTCCGCAGGTAGGGCTGGGCGTACTCAGGATCGACGATGATCAAACCGCTGGAGTAGTGCAATCTGCCTTGGAACTGGGGTATCGTCACATCGATACGGCAGCGGGCTACCGCAACGAAGGAGGCGTGGGCCGTGGCCTCAAAGCCTTCGGTTGCCAGAGTGGTCCTGAGCGTGCCAATCTGTGGCTGACCACCAAGCTGCGTGACTCCGAACAGGGCTATGACAGCGCTCTGCGGGCCTTCGACCGCCAGCTGGCCCTGCTGGGCACTGACTATGTCGATATGTACATGATCCACTGGCCAACACCGTTCGATTGGCGGGCTGATCAGGTTTGGCGTGCTTTCCATAGGCTGCGCGATGAAGGGCGGGTGCGGACCCTGGGGGTCTGCAACTTCCTCCCAGGGCATCTGGAACGGTTGCATCGAGAGACCGGGGAGTACCCAGCGGTGGATCAGATTGAGCTGCACCCCAGCTGGCAGCAGCGCACAGTGACGGCCTTCTGCAAGGAGCACGGCATCGCCGTCCAGGCCTACTCGCCATTGGCGCGCGGCGCAGACCTGACAGCAGGAGGCGGAAGGCTGGAGAAAATCGCACAGGCCCACGGGGTCACGCCGGCTCAGGTGGTACTGCGCTGGCATATTGAGAACGGGACCATCATTATTCCCAAGTCTGTCCATCGGGAAAGGCAGGCGGAGAACCTGGACCTGTTCGGCTTCAGCCTGACCCCTGAAGAGCACGCCGCCATCGATGCCATGGACTCCCCGGTGCGTGCAGGACACGACCCGATGACCTACACCTACGCCTGACCGCTATTATGGATGATTCATGCATGCAGTCGACATAGGAGGTATCGGCGGTAGATGACCGGTCCGAGACGCAGAAGATATCGGTATCGAGGCCGCAGCCGGTATGGTTCGGCATGGAGGAATCCCGCCCCGGCCCGCTTCCGTCGCGAATCGCTCACGGAACGGGTGCTGATCCTTTTGGTAGTGGCTGTGGTCCTGGGCATCACCATCGGACTGATATTGCCAAGGGTCAATGGTGGGGTCGGACGGCTGACCGGCCGATATACGGCAACCGGCGATGCGGCCCAGACCCTGCAGGGCCTGACAGTGGACGATCACGCCCGCCCTGGCCGCCAATACCGGCGTGAGGCCTTCGGCTTCAAGGAGACCGATGAGGACGGCAACGGTTGCAATGTGCGCGAGGATGTGCTGACCCGCGACCTGACTGACCTGCGTACCACTACTCCCGGCGGGTGCAAGGTGGCCAGCGGTCGTCTACAGGATCCCTATACCGGGCGGACCATCGAATTCGTCAGAGGCCCGAAGACCAGTTCGGCCGTACAGATCGACCATGTGGTCGCCCTGGAGAATGCCTGGCGGTCAGGAGCCAGCAAGTGGGACACGGCCCGCCGCTACCGTTTTGGCAACGACCCCTACAATCTGCTTGCCGTGGACGGTCCAGCCAACCAGGCCAAGGGGAGTGCCTCGGCCGACTACTGGCTGCCCGAGAACAGGGGCTACCAGTGTTCCTATGTGGCCCGTCAGATAGCGGTCAAGGACAAGTATTCACTGAGCGTCACCAGCTCGGAAAAGCAGGCCATGCTGGCCGTTCTGCATACCTGCCCAGGCCAGCCTCTCCCGCCGGACCGCTGAGTGCTGGCCCGTAGAAGGCTGACTGACAACTGGCATCTTCCAATTGACATCTTGTATTTACCAGTCTGTCTATCGTGTTGTAGCTAGCGATGAATCTGCTCAGATCAAGCAGGTATTCATGGACGACTTTCCGGTGATCAGTCCTGGGTTTTGGAGTCGGCGGCGGAGGCTGTGACAGAGAGGGCGTCGGTGTGGATGATGTGCATGTGGCGCAGGAGCATGCGGGTCATCTGACGGCCGGAGCCGGCACCGTTTCCCCGTACGCCGAAGTAGACCAGCAGAACCATGCCCAGGCAGATCAGTGCTGAAATGCGCAGGGCCCACTGCACGCCGAAGATGTTGGCTGCGATCTGGGTGGAGTGGCCGCCGCCCAGAGCGTTGTGGCGCAGGGTGGTGATGGTCTCCATGAGGATGACCAGGATGGGGGCTCCGACAGCGCCGGCGATCTGCCGGGCCGTGTTGGTGACGGCCGAACCAGCCGAAACGTCCTTGGGAGCCAGGTTGTTCAGGGACCAGGTGGTCAAGGGCATCAGGGTGAAGCCCATGCCGATTTGACGGATGAACTGGCAGATGGAGACCAGGCCAATCCAGGTATTGGCGCTGATCATGCTCATGGCGATGGTGCCCAGCAGCAGGACCGAGCAGCCGGTCATGGCCACGGGTCGTGCACCCCAACGGTCCAGCAAGCGGCCCCCGAAGAACTGAGCGATGGCGGTGCCGATGGCCCCTGGAAGCATGACCAGACCGCTCATGGTGGCCGAGAAGCCGCGATCCGTCTGGATATACATGGGCAAGATAACGGTGACCGAGCTGAAGGCGAAGAAGGACATGGAGGCGATGATGGTGCCCACGGTGAAGTTCTTGATCCGCAACACATGCAGGTCCAGCAAGGGCTTGTCGTGGTGGAGCTGGCGAAGCACGAACCAGATGATCCCGATCAGGCCGACCAGCATGAAGGGCCAGGTCATGAAGGAGGTGATGGGGAAGTTCTCGATGTTGGTGAAGCCGAACATGAGGCCGCCGAATCCGAAGATGGACAGGGCCACCGAGAAGAAGTCCGCCTTGACGCTGGTATCGCGCTGGCCGAAGTTGCGCAGGCCGAAGATGGACAGGAGCAGAGCCACAGCCCCGCAGATGCTCAGCGTCAGGAAGATGGAGCGCCAGCCGTTGGCATCGGTCTGCCAGCCGCCCAGGGTCGGGCCGATGGCCGGGGCCACGCTCATGGCCAGGCCCACAGTACCCATGGCCATGCCGCGCTTGGCCAGCGGATAGATGGAGAAGACGGTGATCTGCAGAACGGGCCACATGGTTCCCGTGCCTATGGCCTCAAGGATGCGACCTAGCAGGACCAAGGCGAAGGTCTGCGACTGCCAGCTCAACAGCGACCCCAGGGTGAAGACGGCCATGGAGGTGATGACGATCTGCCTGGTGGAGAAGCGTTTGGTCAGAAAACCGGTCAACGGCACCATGACGCCCATGACCAGCTGGAATACCGAGGTCAGCCACTGGCCGGTGGTCAGGGTGATGTGGAACTCGTCCACAATGGTGGGCAGGGCCGAAGCCAGCTGCAGCTGGGTGAAGTTGCCCAGGAAGGTGATGACGGTCAGAATGGCCAGTGAAAGGAAGGCTTCATGGGTGAGCCTTCCGTTGACGAAGGCTCCATCCTTGCTGAGGGTCCGCCCTTGCTTGGCGAGCTCCTGCTTCCTCATGCACCACCACTTCCTTCGGGTTAGTCCTCACTGCGCATACCGCTCCCCGCGGTGCCGTCCTAGAAAGCAAATCAGGGCATACCGATACCGGTGACACTAAGAAAAGAACAAGAGAGCTAAGCGTCTGACAATGACCTTATAATATACCCGGCTGTGGATTGTGATTGGGTTTTTCCACATGGCTGACGCGGATGTGGCGACCTTGTCCGGCGGTCAGCGTTTCCAGTATGCTGTGTGAGGCGAGCTTCGGTAATGTGAATACGGAAGGGTCCAACACGGGCTGATGAGGACGGACGTTTGAAATGAAACGGCGGTCAAGGTAGGTAGCATGCACGCACATGGTCATGGTCGTGGCAGATTCCCGGCCCTCCTCATGTCCTTGGCAATGATGATTTCCCTGGCGGCCTGCGGCGACAATGTCCCCGTCGACGGCGGTGAAACAGGCAATAATGCAGATCAGGCCCTCTTCCAGGGCGAGTTTGCCGGATCTGGCGCATCCTCCCAGCAGAGCGCTGACGAGGCCTGGATAGCCGGCTTCCGCAAGCAGCATCCGGGGGCGCGCATTTCTTACGATCCGGCCGGTTCCGGTGCTGGGGTCAACGCCTTCCTGTCAGGTTCAACCATCTGGGCTGGCACCGATGCGCCGCTGACCAGCGATCAGCTTGAGCGCTCGCGTAAGGTCTGCGGTTCCGGTACGGCCTTTGACCTGCCCGTTTACGCCACCCCGATTGCTGTGGCCTACAATCTGCCTGATTTGTGGCCCAAGGGTTCAGATGGCCATCTGCGGATGGACCCGGCTCTGATTGCCATGATCTTCTCCGGAAAGGTCACCAACTGGCGGGATCCGCGCATCGCAGCGCTCAATCCGGAGGCCAATTTGCCCGACTTGGACATCACCGTGATTCATCGTTCGGACAAGTCGGGCACCACGAAAAGCTTCCTGTCCTACCTGCACGACACGGCCGGGTCCGCCTGGCCTTATCCAGCGGGTGAGAATTGGCCCAACGACCTGGGGCAGGGTGCCAAGGGCACTGCCGGAGTGGTCATAACCATGAACCAGGCACAGGGTACCTTTGGCTATGCTGACGCGGCCCAGACCACAGGGCTAGGCACCGTGGCCGTCCAGGTGGGGAGGACCTGGCAGCCGCCTACAGCCAAGACCGTGGCCAACCTGCTGGATGCGGCCCAGCGGGATCCTCAGGCCAGTCAGCCTGGCAGGGTGGTCCTGACCGTGAACCACCGCACCACCCGTGAGCACACCTATCCGATTGTCCTGGTCTCCTACGACGTGGTATGTGCTGTCTATCGAGATGATCGGGACGGATCCAAGGCCCAGTTCGCCAAGGCCTGGCTAACCTATCTGCTGAGCGAGCAGGGTCAGCGCATGGCAGCGGCCAATGCGGGTAGCGCTGAGCTGGGGCAAGGGCTGCGCAGCCAGGCCATGGCCTCGGTAGAGACCATCGGGGGGAAGTCATGAGCGACAAACCGGACGAGACCGCAACCCTGAACAAGGCCAAACGGGTGGATCGGATCTTCAAGGCTTGCGCCACCGGGGCGGGCATCCTGATCCTACTGGCCCTGGCTGCGGTCACCCTCTTTCTGATTCTGCGCGCTTTTCCAGCCTTCACCGGAGACCCTGATTCCCGCACCCAGGCCATAATTTCCCTTAGCGGTGGACGGGCGAGCAGCTTCCTGGGCTATGTGGGCCCGCTAGTTTTCGGCACCATTCTGATTGCCGGCCTGGCTTTGCTCTTGGCCTTCCCCGTCTCCCTGGGCATCGCCCTCTTCATCGGTTACTATGCCCCCACCCGCCTGTCCACGCTGCTCAGCACGGTGATTGACCTGCTGGCCGCCGTGCCCTCAGTGATCTACGGGCTCTGGGGGGCTCTGGTCCTGGTTCCCAATATCACTGGCTTCTGGCGCTGGTTGTCTGTCCATTTGGGATGGATTCCGCTCTTTTCCGGACCCGTTGCTGCCCCGGCCCGGTCAGTGGCCACGGTGGCCCTGGTGTTGGCGGTCATGATCCTGCCCATCATCACCTCGGTCACCCGTGACATCCTGATCCAGGCCCCTCGGTTGCAGCAGGAGGCCGCCTTGGCACTGGGCGCCACCAAGTGGGAGATGATCCGGCTTGCGGTCCTGCCCTTCGGCCGCTCGGGCATCATTTCGGCCTCCATGCTGGGGCTGGGTCGCGCCCTGGGCGAGACCATGGCGGTGCTGATGATCCTCTCGCCAGGCTTCAGCTACTCCCTGCGGCTGCTGCAGGCTTCGAAGAGCCAGACCATCGCCGCCAACATCGCTGCCCAGTTCCCCGAGGCGGACTCCCAGGGCGTGGGCCTCCTGGTGGCCACCGGTCTGGTCCTCTTCATCATCACCTTCATCGTCAATTATCTGGCGCGCAGGATCACAGCAAAGGCGGGTGCATGATGGCAAGCCGAACTGATCGCGGACCGGTCATCGACTTTGACCGCTTCAGGCCAACCAGGTCTTCCATCCGGGCACGCAAGCGCAAGGACCGGCTGATGACCGTCCTGATCGGGCTCTCCTTCCTGGTCGCCCTGATCCCGCTGGTCTCGGTGCTCTGGGTCAGCCTGTCCAAGGGGGTGCGACGGCTGACACCGGACTTCCTCACCCACAACATGAGCGGGGTGGTGGGTGGCAACCCCACGCCGTCCGGAGGCTACGGCGGTATTCTGCATGCGGTAATCGGCACCCTGGAGATCACCTTTGGATCCATGGTCATATCCATTCCGGTGGGTGTCATGTGCGCGGTTTATCTGGTCGAATACGCCCATGGAGGCCGCCTGGCCAAGGCCATCGGTCTCATGGTGGACGTGATGAGCGGAATTCCCTCCATCGTGGCTGGTCTCTTCGCCTTCTCCATGTTCGCCCTTGTAGTTGGGCCAGGCACCGTAAACGGGCTGGCTGGTTCGGTGGCCCTCTCCCTGCTCATGCTGCCCACGGTGGTCAAGACCTCCGAGGATATGTTGGCCGTGGTTCCCAACGACCTGCGAGAGGCGGCCTATGCCCTGGGGGTGACCAAACAGCGGACCATCACCAGTATCGTTCTGCGCACGGCGCTGCCTGGCATCGTCTCGGGCACCATCCTGGCTGTGGCACGGGTCATCGGGGAGACGGCGCCCCTGCTGATAGCCTCGGGCTTCATCGCCACCACCAACCCCAACCTCTTCTCCGGGAGGATGACCACCCTGCCGGTTTTCGTCTATAACGAGTATTCCCAGGGGCTGGCCGTCTGCGGGCCAGGTGCTGACCCGGGATGCCTGACCGACATCCACATGCAGCGGGCCTGGGCTGCGGCCTTGGTGCTTATCCTTATCGTCCTGCTGCTCAACCTGCTGGGGCGGCTGGTCTCGCGCATCTTTGCTGTTGGGCGGACGCGTTGAGCGCCGCCATGAGAGAAACGGAGGCCGGAACATGGGCCAACGCATAGACATCAACCACCTCAACGTCTACTACGGCGACTTCCTGGCCGTCCAGGATGTAAACATGCGCATCCAGGCCAACAAGGTCACCGCCTTCATCGGTCCCTCCGGCTGCGGCAAGTCCACGGTCCTGCGCACCTTGGACCGCATGCACGAGATCACACCGGGGGCGCATGTGAGCGGGCAGGTGCTGTTGGAAGGTCGTGATCTCTACGGGCCGGATGTGGATCCGGTCGAAGTGCGGCGGGACGTGGGCATGGTCTTCCAGAGGGCCAATCCCTTCCCGACCATGTCCATCAGGGAGAACGTTCTGGCCGGCATACGACTCAACAAGAAGCACATCGCCAAGTCCGACGCGGACGATCTGGTGGAGTGGGCCCTGCGCGGTGCCAATCTTTGGAACGAGGTCAAGGATCGCTTGGACAAGCCAGGCATCGGGCTCTCAGGCGGTCAGCAGCAGCGGCTCTGCATTGCACGTGCCGTGGCCGTGCACCCACAGGTCCTGCTCATGGACGAACCCTGCTCGGCCCTGGATCCCATCTCCACCCTGGCTGTGGAGGATCTGATCAACGAGCTAAAACGGGACTACACCATCGTCATCGTCACCCATAACATGCAGCAGGCCGCCAGGGTTTCGGACTATACAGCCTTCTTCAACCTCAAGGCCGTGGGTCAGCCCGGTCACCTGGTGGAGATGGACGACACCACCACCATCTTCTCCAACCCGCATGAGCCGGATACCGAGCGCTACATCTCCGGTCGCTTCGGCTGAGACAGAACCGGTCCGCGCACCCGCCCGTCAGGTATCATGGTTCCGGCATCCGCGGAAGGAGCGACGGCATGGGAGTATTGCTGGAACCGGCCACCCTCTTGGGCATCATCCTGGTGGGCTACCTGTTCAAGCGTCTTGGCCTTTTTCGTCCGCTGGACTACCGGGTGCTGCAGACTATTGTGTTCGATCTGGTCCTGCCCGGGGCCATCATCTACTCCTTCGCCACCAACCCCCACAATCCCAGCCTGCTTCTGGTCTCGGCCTTCGCCTTCGTTGCCTCGCTGATTCCGCCCCTGGCCATCTTTCTGACCAGCAGGCATCGTCATACGGCCCAGCGGGCTTTTCTTATGCTCAACGGGTCGGGTTTCAACATCGGATGCTTCTGCTTCCCCATGCTTCAGTCGCTGCTTGGCACGGCGGCCCTGGTGCCCGCCGCCATGTTCGACATCGGCAACTCGGTCATGGTCTCTGCAGGGACCAACGTCATGACCCAGGGGCTTCTTCATATTCGACCGGGCCAGTCCCTGGATCCCGAAGCAGGTGAGCCGGTCAAGCTGGATGACCCTGATGCCCGCAAACTTCATCGCAAGGCCGCAGCCATCTCCATAGCCAAGGGCTTTCTGAGCTCGCCCTCCTTCGACACCTACATGGTCATGGTGGTCTTCATGCTGACCGGGATCTCGCTGCCAGGCTGGTCAGCCCAGATCACCCGTCCATTCTCGACGGCCAACGCCTTCTGCTCCATGCTTATGGTGGGCATGCTCATGGACTTGCCTGGCGGACGGGATGATGTCAAGTCCGTATTGCAGATTCTGGCCTGGCGCCTGCCCTTCGGCATTCTGTTCGCGGCGGCCGCATGGTATCTGCTGCCCTTTGAACCGTTGATCCGTCAGGCAGTGGCCTTGTGCTGCCTGGCTCCGACGGCGGTTTTCGCCACCATGTTCACTGACAAGGTTCTTGGCAACGCCCGACTGGCGGGATTCACCCTGGCCCTGACTGCGGTGATCGGTGCGGTGCTCATGGTCTTGGCGCATCTGCTGATGGGCGCCCTCTGAGGATTCAGCCCTTCTTGTTGTTTTTCTTATCGTCTTTGCCCTGGTCGCGGCGCTCCTGCTCCTGACGCAGGGTGCGGCCCTCGCGGGTGCGCTGCTTGTTGACCGTGGCTGCTGCAATCCGCTCGGCAGCGCGCTCATCCTGTCCACGATCGACTTCGCTGTCGTGCACATGCTGATACTGCTTCTGATCGTCCTGGTCCCAATGATTGTTCCTGGCCATATACCCCTCCTCAAAAGCGGCGTGCCCATCAAATATCCCCATGTGGAACGGCTTCAGGGCCATGCCTGTATGCCGATTATAGGTGGGCGGAAAGTTCAGCGGCGGTATTGGAGCTCAATAGAGGGAACTTGTAACAGAAAAAGCCGAGTGCTCGTGATATTCTTCTCTTGTCTCATCGCCAAATAAGACAATAAGGAATCGAATATGCATAAGCTATTTCGGCTTTCGGATAATAATACCACAGTCTCTACGGAAGTGGTAGCAGGCATCACCACCTTCTTCGCCATGGCCTATATCATCGTGGTCAATCCCTCGGTGCTTTCCACGGCGGGCATGCCCTGGGGTGCCGTCTTTCTCGCCACTCTGATTGCTGCCATCATCGGCACCCTGATCATGGCGCTGGTGGCCAACGTCCCCTACGGCGTGGCGCCAGGAGTTGGACTGAATGCCTTCTTCACCTTCACTGTGGTCAAAGGGCTGGGCTTCACCTGGCAACAGACCATGTGCATGGTGTTCCTGTGCGGCCTGATCAACATCCTGGTCACGGCCACCAAGCTGCGCAAGATGATCATCCAGGCCATTCCACCCCTGCTCCAACACGCCATCGGCGGCGGCATCGGCGTCTTCATCGCCTATGTGGGTCTGCTCAATGTGGGCATCATCAAGTTCGCCCCCGACAAGACCTCGGCGGCAGGAGCCAACCCTGGCCTGACCACCTTTAACACTCCTGGGGTCGTTCTCTTCGTCATCGGCCTGTTGCTGACCATCTTCCTCCTGATTTTCAAGTTCAAAGGCCACTTGGCTTTCATCAACAAGGGCGCCTTCGTCATAGCTATCATCGTGGTCACGCTGCTGGGCATCCCCATGGGGGTCACCAACATGGCCAAGTCGGTCGATCTGGGCCAGGCCTGGTCGCAGCTGCCGCAGACCTTCCTGGCCATTTTCCGTCCGGAGGGCTTCCCGGCTCTCTTCTCTGACCCGGCCAAGCTGCCAGTGGTTCTGGTGACCATCTTCGCCTTCTCCCTTTCGGACACCTTCGACACCATCGGCACCTTTGTGGGCACAGGTCGGCGCTCAGGCATCTTCTCAGCCGAGGATGAGCAGGCTCTGGAGAACGGCCGCGGCTTCAGTTCCAAGATGGACAAGGCCTTGTTTGCCGACGCGACGGCAACATCCATCGGAGCGCTCTTCGGCACCTCCAACACCACCACTTATGTGGAATCCGCAGCGGGCATCGCAGCTGGTGGTCGTACCGGCCTGACCTCGGTAGTCATCGCCATCTGCTTCGCGCTTAGTGCCGTCTTCGCTCCGTTGATCTCGGCTGTGCCTTCGGCGGCCACTGCACCCGTGTTGGTCATCGTGGGCTGCATGATGATGAGCTCCTTCGCAGAGATTGAGTGGGGCGAGCTGTCTGAGGCCATTCCGGCCTTCTTCACGGCCATCTTCATGGGCTTTGCCTACTCCATCTCCTATGGCGTGGCCGCCGGTTTCATCACCTACTGCCTGACCATGGTCTGCAAGCGCAAGGGCAAGGAGGTCCACCCCATCATCTGGGGGGTTGCGGCTCTCTTCATTCTGGACTTCGTGCTTCAGGCTGTGCTCTAAGCACAGATTCGTAAACACAAGACATCCACAAGCAGCATTCGTCAGAAGCATTGTTCAGTTGTGCAGCTAGCGTCATGCTGTTGACATGTTGACCTGACTGTTTGAGATAGAGACCACAGCAGGGCCCCGCCACTACATAGGTGGCGGGGCCCTGCTCGTTCGTGGCTTGAGCGGGGTGGTTACCTAAGATCAGTGCTTATGCCGAGCGGCTACTTTTCCGCCTTGTCCGCTTTGTGTTTCAAGACGTTGCCGTTTGGCGGCCAGGCCACCGACTGCGGCCAGCGAGCCGACCATGATGGTGACTAATATGCCTGCCTCTCCGGTCAAGGGGAGGACGCCGTAGTGGATGAAACGGAAGGCATTGGTCTCATCGTTGGATTGTGGAGCCCCATTGAGCGTCCAAGCGATGCTGACAGTCGTGTCGCCGGCCTGATGGTTCGGTGTCAGCACGGTCCAGGCGCCATCCTGCTGCCCAGTGGAGCTTAGGCTGGTTCCATTGACACCTCCGAATTGCACTGTGGACGGGATGCCGAGCCTGAAGGGAAAGAGCACGTTGACAGGGGAGTAGACCGTCTGTGTCGCATTGTTCCCCAGCCTTCCTTGGCCGTTGTCTTCCCAGCTCATAGTGCTGCCGTTGGATGCGATGGCTAGGGTGTGGCCGGTGCCGGCGCTGACCTTGACGAAGTGGTCGATGCCTGATGGATTGCCCATTCTGGTTGGCTTGTTCAGGCTGCCTGTGCCTCCGGTCCCCAGCATGCCTGATGCGTTTTGACCCCAGCCCCAGATGTTGCCGTTCTGGTCCAGCGCCAGTGAATTGCCGCTAGCCCTGCTGCCTGTCAACTGCGTGAAGGCGCTGACGTTTGCGGGCATGGCTACCAGAGACAGAGCAGTCCTCGTGGTGGTGTCGCCCAGGCCGAGTTCTCCATTGCTGTTCCCGCCCCAGGACCATATGCGTCCTAGATCATCAAGAGCGGAGGAGTGGCCGCTGCCCGCAATGATCTGAACAAGCTTGAATCCGCCTGTCGGGTTGGTGTCCGGCTTGGCCTGGACGGGTGTGGAGGTGTAGCCATCAAGCGCTACGTCACTCGTATTGCCTAGATCACCGTTCTGGTTCGATCCCCAGCCCCAAGCACGGCCCTGGGTGTCAGTTGCCAGGGAATGCGAACCGCCCGCACTGACCTGTGCATAGCGGAATCCTGTTGCCTCGCCTTGCGGGGTTGCGACCTGAACGGGTCTGGTGGTGATCCCTGTCGTCGCCACAGTGCTAGCAGGAACGCCCAGTTTGCCGAACTCATTGGATCCCCAGCCCCAGGCTCTGCCCTGCCCGTCTACGGCTAGGACATGAGTGATTCCTGCGCTGATGCCAGTGAGACTGAAGCTGTTGCCGTCATCCCGCTTGGGGCTTGCACGCGAATCGGGCTGGAGCTGTATGCAGATGAGCAATTGGTAGCAACGGCATTGCTGCCCAGCTGCCCGGAGCTGTTAAGCCCCCATGCCCAGATGTGGCCCTGGTCATCCAAGGCCAAAGAGAAGGCTTTTCCTGCACTGACCTGCGTGAATCGGTTCACGCCTGTCGGTTTGGGAATCTGAACCGGGGCCAAGCGGTCCGTTGTGGTTCCATCGCCCAGCTGTCCGTATTTATTGGCACCCCAAGAATAGACGTTTCCATCCGATCCAAGAGCCAATGAATGATCATCGCCGGCGCTGATCTGGCTGAACCTGATGCTCCGCGCTGCAGGTGGAACCAGGGTCACCTTGGTCTGACCGCTGTCGGGACCCTGGTTGGGAGAGATGGTCCATTGCCCGGTGCCTGCCGTCCAATGGGCTGTCAGTTTCGTGGGACCCTTGACGGGGGAAGAAAAGTCATAGGCCGCATCGCCGTTGAACCAGCCGTCGAATAAAAAGCCCGGTCGGGTCGGGTCTTGATCCGGCCTGGAAGCCGTCTGGTCCTCGATGACCGACTGACTGGTGGGCTGGCTGCCGTCGGCCTTGTCGAAAGTGACGACATAACTGGGCGGGTCATAGATGAAATCCAGGATCTCATCGAACTGCTGACCATAGAGATTCCAGTTGATGGTCGCATCTACTCGCCCCTTCCTATGAGCTGGTGTCATCACCTGCCAGTTCGTACCTGCTTTTTTGAGATCGCTGCCCAGTGTCTGGTCGAATTTGACCGCAGTAACATCTGGCGAAAGCGGGAAAGCGGCCAAGCTTGGTGTCAGCCTCATTGCCTGGCTATTATCCGTGCCTATAGGAACGTCTGGATCACCTAATTGTCCGCCGTTGTTCCACCCCCAGGTGTACAGGTTTCCATCTGATCCCAATGCAGACGATTCCTCCCATCCTGCATTGATCTGAGCCCAAGTGAATTTCTGGGCAGTTGAAGATGTTGGTTGATCGACAATGTGCGGTCTATTGACGTACGAACCGTCTGCGCTTATGTCTTTGATGCCTAGTTGCCCGTGATCGTTTCGTCCCCAAGAATAGAGATTGCCGTCCGAGCCAATGGCTAGGACGTGAGTGTCTCTTATCATGACTCGTACCCAGGTAAACCCTGACGGTGCTCCGTTGGGCGGGGATATTAGAGTGGGCGTTTTTCTATCTTCTGCACTGCTGCCATCTCCCAGCCGTCCGTATCCGTTCCATCCCCAAGCGTAAAGATCCCCATTCGTGCTGATTGCGAAACAAGATGTATCTCCGGTGCTGAACTGGGAGAAGGTAACGCCGGCGGGTTGGCGGACCTGAACAGGAGTTGATCGCTGAATGTCGGTCCCGTCGCCTAAGCGACCACTGACGTTTGAACCCCAGGCGTACAAGTTGTTATCTGAGCCTAGGGCAAAGGAGTTATACCGGCCAGCACTTAACTGAGTGAAAGTGATCCCTGCTGGCCTGCTGACAAGTACGGGTTTGCTGCTGTACGCAGCAGAATTATCGGTGCCTGTAGGGATGTTGGTGTTGCCGAGCTGTCCGTCTCCGTTCCATCCCCAGGCATAGAGATTGTGATCTGAGCCTAATGCCAGGGTGTGATCCCATCGGGTGCTTACTTGGGTCCAGGTGAATCCATTTGAGACACCGGCAGGCTTCGGAACCTTGACAGGAGTCAACTTGTTTTCGGTAGTTCCATCGCCAAGTTGTCCACGAGCATTGTTCCCCCACGCGTAGAGGTTACCGTCAGAACCTATAGCAAGAGAGGAATGGTCGCCAGCGGCAATGGTAGTGAAAGTGAATTGGGCTGACGTATTGGCCGGCTTGTTTATTTTCACTGGTGTTCGTCGCAGAGTGTTGGTGCTGTCGCCCAATTGCCCTGAACTGTTATCACCCCAGGCGTAAAGGTTTTCATCCGATCCAAGAGCCAGGGAATGGGTTGCCCCTGATGTGATTTGAGAGAATTTGATGCCACGGGTTGCTGGGGGAGTCAGTGTCACTGCAGTACCTCCCGACGCAGCTCCGTGCGCAGGCGCCAGGGACCAATGGCCGCCGCCAGCTGTCCATTTTGCAGTCAGCTTCAGGTTGCTGGTGACGGGCTGGTTGAAGTCGTAGGCTACCTGGCCCGTAAACCAGCCGTCGAAGAGGTATCCGTGCTTGGTGGGATCTGTCGGTCGTTTCGCCAGACCTCCCGAAGGGACAATCTGTGCAACAGGGGATGCTGTGTCAGCTTGGGCCGTGTCAAAGGTGACCGAACATTGATTATTTGGGCAGGAGCTTGTCGCCCGAGTGGAAGGAACAGGGCTTGCTGAGTCTGGTGAAGCGGGGGAGGGCAGAGCAGGAGAGGTTGTTGGTTGGATAGAGGAATCCAGCTTTTGAGTTGCAGTTGGCGTGGGAGTATTAGAGGGAATTTGAGTGGAACCAGGCATACCTGTAGTCACACCCTCTCCCGTTCCCAATTTTTTCATGCTTTGCGATGCTGTTGGGGATGCGGTGGCGTCTGCCTGCGCTAGGTCAATCCCCGAGAGGTTTGCCAATATGAGCCCTAAAACGATAATGGCTGCGAGAGAAGCGATGCAGCATGCACGATTCTTATATGACGATTGCATACGGTCCCCTTCGAAAGCAACAGCGCATACAACGTGGCACCTGCATCTCTGACTTAATCCCCATGACCAGCGTGCATGTTGCTCAATCCAAATTAGTTTATCACAGCTCAGGAATACCTGGGTTGCAGTGAAGGCCTTCTCTCGCTTGGCGATCGGATTATCAGCAGGCAATTGGAACAGGTCGCGTCTCAGTCAAAAAAGAACTTCCGGTAAGCCGAACCAGCCTACCGGAAGTTCCTGATTGCGTTGTTTGAAAATGGATCAGTACCAGTTGGATGCCTGGGATTGAGCCCAAGCACCACAGGGAGTCCCATAACGGCCCTGGATATAGCCCAGGCCCCAAACAATCTGGGTATGAGCATCAGTCTGCCAGTTGGGACCGGCCGAGGCCATCTTGCTGCCAGGCAATGCCTGAGGAATGCCATAGGCGCCCGATGGGTTGGCGGCGTTGGTTCGCCAGCCGGACTCCTTATTCCACAGCTGAACCAAGCATGTGAACTGATCTTCTCCCCAGCCGCGGGAGGTAACCAGATCGTGGGCGATGCTTTGGGCTTCGCCCACAGGGACTGTAGTGGTGGTCGAGCCGGCCTGTGCAGGGGTGCCGCCACCAGTGCCCACCAGGACCACCTTGTCGACGGGGACCGTCTTGACGAAGGAGGCGAAGATATTGCTGGTCAGGTGCTTGTTGCCGGCTGCGGTGACCAGGCTGGTGGTCTCCATGACACCGTTCTGCCCCTCGGTCTTGACCTTGGTGGTCCCCGCAGGTAGAGAGTTGGTCTTCTCTTCAATGGTGTTGAAGGGAATTGGCGACTCGTCCGTTTTGACCTGGGCGCCGGCACGGTCGATGCGGATGACGGTCTTCTCATTGACGCGAGTGGTCAGAGAGGGTGTGATCTGGTCTCCCGGCTGCAGGGTGATGTCCCCGGCCTCCAGCACGGATTTGACATCGGTGAAGCCTGTGCCCAGGACCACCTTGTTCTTCCCGTTGATCTGCACGCTCACATAGGAGGTGTTCGCGTTAGCGCCGCCCGCACCGTTGCGGATGGCCTGCCTGGTGCTGCCGCGGGACACCGTACCCACATCTTGAGTGGCTGAATAGGATGTTACGCCTGACTTGGCCGAGTTTTCAGTGGATGTGTAGAAGTCGCGCGAAACGAAGCCTGCGCCAACGACCATGCCGAGAACAGTGACACCGGCAGCCAAACGCAACCACTGACGCTTGGTCAGAGCCTTGACCGCACTCATCCGTCCTCTACGGTGGTTCGCCATTACTCTCCTCTGTTGGACCGACAGATCCTCAGTGATCAGTCGACTTAATGCTTCCTATCGACCGCATGCTTCCGGCAAGACCGAAAGGGTCACTGGACAAACACAACACTACTTTAGTGCAAATCGGTCGTGGAACCAACTCGACTGACTCAGGCCTGTGCTGGGGTTGACAGATCGGCCTTGCGTGCCTGATCGATCAGGTCGTCCAGATCCGAAGACCTGAGTGCACCGGCCTGCTTGAAGATAATCTGGCCCTGCTTGGTGATCATCAGCGTGGGGACCGCCTGGATGTCGGCGGCCGCGGCCAGATCTTGGTTCTGGTCGATGTCCACCTTGCCGAAGACGATGTCTGAGTTTGCCTGCGAAGCCTTCTCGAAGATGGGGCCGAAGGCCTTGCAGGGTCCGCACCAGGTGGCCCAGAAGTCAATGAGCACCAGGTCGTTGTCCTTGATGGTTTGCTCGAAGTTTTCCGAAGTAATAGTCGTGGTGGCCATGATAACGCTCCTTGAAGTAGTTTGACTGTCGCGCGGGAAGCTCCCGTGCTTAGCAACCGCTTTCAATCATCAGCATTCCATCAAGGCTGGAGAAAGCGCCCGAATATGCTCTGGGTGGAGATGTCCGCCGGGGTCCCGTGGGCGGTCAAGAGTGGTGCGGATAATGGAGCCATGCCAGTGCTGAACGATGAGATTCCCGATGATGACGACTTCGATGCCGATCGCGACCGTGGCGCCTTCTCACACATTACCCCAGAGGACTTCAATCGGGGTTTTTCGGGCTCGAATCCCCCCGGATGGCTGGATCGTGACGCCATCGACCGTGCTCGGCGCTGCCTGCCCATGCCCTATGTGGAGGTAGTTCCGGTTCGCGTGGATGACATGAGTGCAGTCACCCAGGTGGGTACGCTTTTGCGCGTGGATGATCAGGGCAACATCGAGCGCACCCTGATCACCGGACGGATCCTCTACCACGAGACCATCAGAGAGGCTCTGGCCAGAAACATCGCCAAGGATCTTGGACAGCTGGCTTTGCCCATGCTGCCTGCCAGCCCCCAGCCCTTCACCGTGGCTGAGTTTTTCCCCACGCCAGGGGTTTCGGAGTACTACGATCCGCGCCAGCATGCCATCGCGCTGTGCTACTTGGTGCCGGTGGCCGGGGACTGCAAGCCCCAGGACGAGACCCTGGATGTGGAGTGGATCGATCCCAAGGGGGACATGCTGGAGTCCTTCATGAGCCAGATGCCCGGCGGGCATGGCAAGGTGCTGATGGGCGCCCTGACCTGGGCCGGTGCACTGTGAATCGCGAATCCTCGGAGGCGGGCATGACCATTGCCAATACCGTATATCGTCGTGGGGAGGGGCTGCCGCTGGTCCTGGTCCATGCTTTCCCTGTGGACCACCACATGTGGGATCGGTGCGCGGCCTCGCTGATTGCCCAGGCGGATCGTGCGGGTATGGGCCCCTTCCCGGTCTATGCGCCAGATATGCCCGGAGCTGGCGATTGTCCCCTGCCTGGGCCGGCTTCCTGTGGTCCGGAAGATTCTGATGGCGCCCTGCCTGGTGCATTGGATGCCATGGCTCAAGCCTTTGCGGACATGTTTGCCGCGACGGGAGCGCAGAAGGCCATCTGGGTCGGACTTTCCATGGGAGGTTATCTGGTCGAGGCTGTAGCCAGGCTTTATCCGCAGATGGTGGCCGGATTGGCCCTATGTGACACCACATTGATGGCTGACCGTCCGGCCTCTCGCGCCAACCGGCTGCAGATCGCCCGAACCTGTGAGGTGGAGGGGACACTTGATCCGGTCATGCACTTCGCCAGTCCCCAGGAGGGCGATTCCACGGTCAAGCGTTCGCCCGCCTTCGTGCAGACCATGACCGAATGGATACAGTCCCAGGATCCTCGGGGCATCGCTTGGCGGGAGCGGATGGCTGCAGGCCGTCCGGATCAGAGCGATTTGGTCGGCCGCATCAGAGTGCCCGTGGCCCTGGTCAGCGGCCGTTGCGATCCCTCCAGCCCCCCAAGCACCATGGAGCCGCTGGCCCAGACCATGCGTCAGGCCGGAACCGACGTTACTTTTACCGCCATTGACGACTGCGGCCACTTCAGCGCTGTCGAGCATCCAGATCAGGTGGCCACGGCCCTGCTGGACCTGGTTCGTCGCGTGGGGAGGCAGTCATGAGCGATTCTGGGACGGTCTTTTCCCCGCTGGCCCTTACCGGACCCCTGCCTTTTCTGCCCTTGGCTCAGGGGGATGTTGACTACGACACGGCATCGCGTCAACAGCCAGGGCTGCTTGACCACCTGCTGGACCAGGACGGCACAGGCGTCATCCTGGTGCGGGGCGACAGGGTGGCCGTACCCAGGGGCAAGGGTGCTTTGGCTGGCCGCACTGGGGCCAGCATCCGTCTGGCCACCCTGCCTGCTGCATATTTGCGAGGTCCTCTGGCGGGCTCGACGGACCAGCTCGAGCCGCCCTGCTACTACTTGGGGAGGGTCGACCAGCAGGCCTGGCTGGCCTTGGATCTGGATCTTGCCTGTGCACGTGGGACTGTCCAGGCCCCTCTTCGTGACCTGGCTCAGGCCGCGGATCAGCGTTTTGACTGGCTTGCCCTGCGTGAGTATGCCCCTCATGGCCGTCCGCGTCAGGTGGGCCTGGCAACCTGTGCGGTCGCTTTGTCCATATGGCATGGACGCCAGGCCTTCTGCCCTCGCTGTGGTGCACTGGTCCATCCTTGCCAGGCCGGATGGGCTCAGATCTGCCAGGGGAATGCATCCGGGGACAAACACACACTCTTTCCCCGCATCGAGCCCGCAGTGATCATGGCCGTGGTGGACGGCCGTGATCGGCTTTTGCTCCAGCACAACCGGAAGTGGGCTCCTGGCTTTCGCTCGATCACTGCTGGATTCGTCGAGGCTGGGGAGAATCTGGAGCATGCAGTCCGGCGGGAGACCCTGGAAGAGGTGGGCCTGAACCTGGGGGAGATGCGGTACCTGGGCTCCCAGCCCTGGCCCTTCCCCTCATCGCTGATGGTGGCCTTCAGAGCCAGGTCCCTGAATACGAATATCCGGGTGGATGGTCAGGAGACTGATGAGGCCGACTGGTTCACACGGGAGGAATTCGGAGCTGCTCTGGCCTCGGGCCGGTTGCGCATACCCCAGGCGGCCAGTGTGGCCAGGTACATGATTGAGCAGTGGTACGGCAGCGAGCTCTGATTCATTGGGGTGGTGTTGTGCTTTCGGACCTGGTCTTGTCGTAAGATATTTCAAGGAACTGTCAGCAGCGAAAGGTGTGTTATGGCCATGGAGGGGCAAGAAGAGCCTCGTATCTATGATGTCGACCAGGCCGAAACTGTGACCATGCCGCCGACAACCGGCAACGGGCCCGACCCTGTGGACTTGTTCGCCGACGAACAAGCAGATCAGGCTTTCGGTGTTGGCGCAACCCATAAGACTCCTTCAACCGGTCATCGAGGACGCACCATCCTGGCCCTGTTGCTTCTGGCTGTGCTGATTCTCGTAGGCTGCTGGTTCGGTGTTCGTGCCTTCTTCCGCGATCGGGTGGCCCCTGGCGTCACCTTGGGAGGGCAGGTCATGATGGGTCGGACCAAAGACCAGGTCAGGCAGATCGTCGATCAGCAGGTACGTGACTCCCAGGTGGAACTCAGAGGTGAAGGCACCACCGCTCGGGCGGGACTGAAGGATCTGGGGGTAAGCGTGGATTCGGATGCCACGGTTACCAAGATCATGAATGCCAAGGGCTCCGCAGGCCTCTCCCGGCTGAACCCCTTCCATGGCGAGTCGGTGCCGCTGGTGGCCGAGCAGGATCAGCTGGCTATGGACAAGTACCTGACAGAACGCTTCATTCCCCGCCAGGACCGGTCTGTTCCCTCCACCATTGTTTTCGATCAAGGTGCACACGCCTTCCGGGCCCAGGAGGGTCGCGGAGGCAAGGCGCCTGATCTGGGCCGGGTGCAGGGTGCCGTCTCCTCCTTGATAGATAAGCCTGGTAGGCATCTGGCCGTAGGGTTGGTCTATAAGGACGTGACCATGCCCATCAGCCTGGACACCGCCAATAAGGTGGCCTCTCAAGCCAACCAACGACTGGCCAAGGACCTGGTCATCAGGGGTGCTGATGATGACCACATGACCGTCCCGGCAGCCACCGTGGCCACCTGGGTCAAGCCGGTCACCGATCTGGACAAGGGGACCATGGAGCTTGGCTTCGATCGGCAGGCCATCAAGCAGTATCTGGACCAGGAGCTGGCCCGGCAGCTGGACCGGGATATGGTCACCGCCGTCAACGTCAAGAACACCAAGGGCGATGTGGTGGCCGAGACCACCAAGGGAGTGGACGGTGTCCGGGTCACGGATGTGTCCGCCACGGCAGACCTGGTCGTCAAGGCCCTGGAGGAGGGCGACACGAACCCGGTCCAGGCGAGCGCCGAGATCACGCCCCACAAGGAGCAGACCAGGGTGGCCCGCTACGATGTGCCCGACGGCGACATCTGGATTCAGGTCAATCTCAGTGACCAGACCGCCACCGCATACCACGGCACAACCCAGGTCAAGACCTTCCCCATATGCTCAGGAAAGCCCGATAACGGGAAATGGTCCGACACCGGCACCTTCTTCATCAATGTGCGCTACGCGGTCCAGACTATGCGCGGGGATGACTACGTCTCGCCCAATGTCAAATGGGTTTCCTACTACAACGGCAGCGAGGGCTTCCACACGGCCAATTGGAACTATGGCGGCATTGCCAAGGGCGACCCTGCCCAATACGGATCTCATGGCTGCATCAACATGTATGAACAAGACGCCAAGTGGATCTTTGACAACGCCCCAATTGGGACCATGGTCAAGGTGGAGGGGCAGGTTCCGTCGGGCCCGGCCCGCTAGGAGCACCTGCCCCGGCAGACGGCCGAGTAGGCTGGAACCATGAGCGATGAATACAGTGATGGAACTTCCCGTCTGGATGTGCCCGAACACCTGCGATATTCGCAGGATCATGTCTGGATCGACCCCAGTCAGTCCCCGGCGCCAATGGGTGTGACCGAGTATGCGGCGGACCAGCTGGGAGACTTGGTTTTTCTGGACCTGCCCGAGACTGGTACCCACGTCGATGCTGGCGATGAGGTCATCGAGCTGGAGTCCTCCAAGGCTGTTGAGCCGGTGGTTTGCCCGGTGGCGGGCACCATCGCCTACGTCAACAGGGCAGCCTCGGACGATCCGGAAGTCATTAACTCCGACCCCTATGGGGAAGGCTGGATAGCCAAGATCGACCTGGAGGACGACGAGCCCGATCTGATGAGCGCCGAGGAGTATGGTCAGCTGCTGAAGAGCCTGAACTGACGGTCCAGTTATGACCAGGCGATTCGGTCGCAATGAAGGGCCCCTTCAGGTCCGACCGGTCAGCACCACCTTCGATTCAGCTGCGCCCGGAGAGGGCATCGAGAGCAGACCGGCTCCGGTGCGTCTGCTGAGGCGACTGTTGACCGGTGCTTTCGACCTATGGGTGGGGCTGTCCATTAATATGACCGGACGTCTGGGCTGGTCGGCCGACGTTCAACCCTATGTGGGCTACGGTACCGAGTCATACTCCCGGTTGATCTGCCGCACCATTCTGACCGACGGCCGCAGACGCGAGGATCCGGCCATTCGTGGCATTCGTGGCCTGCTGACTGTGCCCGCGCCCAGGACCAGGGTCAGGCTGGCGATCGACAGTACGGCTATCGGTAGGGTCCAGGTGGGTGATTCCTCGGTTTACGATGCCGTCGATCCCAGCCGCAGCCTGAGCGCGGATGCGGTCTTCTCCGACCGATCGGGCTACCTGGATCTGGTAGCTGAGCATAGGCTGACCCCAGGCGTGCACCGGGTCTCCTACCAGGTGCGGGGCCGCCGGCCCGTTGATGCGCCTCTGTACATTGTGCCCGGCCAGACTCCTGTCGGCGTCATTTCTGATGTGGACGACACCATCATGATCAGCCAGGTGCCCAATCATTGGAAGGCTGCCTGGAACCTGCTCCTGTCAGACCCCCACCGCCGGTCCTCGGTGCCGGGCATGGCCGTTCTTTACAACCGCATCCGTGACCTAGACCCCAGGATGCCTTTCTTCTATCTGTCAGCTTCGCCCTGGAATGTGGAGGGGTCTATACGTGGATTCATTCGTGACCATGGCTTTCCGGCCGGCCCCTTGTTGCTGCGGGATCTGGATCCCAGACCCAAGACCTTCGTTCCCTCCATCGTGCAGCACAAGATGGAGTTCATTCGTCAGCTGATGGCCGACTTTCCCGAGATGCGCTTCGTGCTCATGGGCGATGACGGGCAGAGCGACCCCTCCACCTTTGCCCAGGTGGTACGGCAATATCCGGGCCGGGTCCTGGCTATTGGCATCCGCCAGCTGAGCCCCCGGGAGACCGGACTGGGATCCTTGGTCAAGCGCACTGCCACACAGCCGATGCCAGTGACGGAGGTGCCGGTCTTCTTTGGGACCACGGGCGCCAACCTGATGCGAACCCTGCTACCCTATCTGCGTCGTCGCGCCAGAATATAATCGCCCCATGAGTTTTTCGGCCGTCAACTCCGCTCCTCCTCGTGCACAACGCCGTCCCACTGATCGATGCTTCCATGGTGATCACTTCGAGGATCCCTATGAGTGGATGCGCAACCGGGAGGATCCGGCCACCAAGGCCTATGTGCGTGATCAGAACCGATACTGCCAGGAACGGCTTGCCGGTCAGGAGGGTTTGCGGGCCACCCTGCTCAAGGAGTTTACCGACCGGGTACAGCAGACCGACATGTCGGTACCCACCCGGATGCATGGATACTGGTACTTCTCCCGAACGCTCAAGGGCCAGGAGTATGGGGTGCAGTGCCGCCTGCCGGTGCGTGACCAGGATGACTGGGACCCTCCTGCTGTCCAGGCTGATGCAGCGCCTGGGTCCATGCCGGGCGAGGAGGTTATCTTCGATGCCAACGCTGAGGCCAAAGGGCATGACTTTTTCTCCTTGGGGTGCCTGGATCTGAGCGCCGACGGCCGGTGGATGCTCTATGGACTGGACACCAGGGGCAATGAGCGCTACGACTTGCGCATCCGGGATTTGGCCGAGAACCGAGACATGCCTGATCGGATCGACCAGGTCTCCTCCGGGGCGGTGCTGACCCCCGACGGCAGCTGGGTCTTCTATACCGGCCTGGACAAGGCCTGGCGTCCGGACACGGTCTGGAGGCATAAGGTGGGCACTTCGGCCGATCAGGATGTCATGGTCTACCAGGAGGACGATGAGCGCTTCTGGGTGGGGCTGGGCCTGAGCTACGACGAATCCGCCATGCTGATTGCCACCGGGTCCAAGACCACCAGCGAGGTGCTCATGCTGGACCTGAAGGATCCGCAGGGGGAGTTTGTGCCCTTGATCCCCCGCAAGGAGGGGGTCGAGTACGACATCAGCCTGGCCCGATTCGAAAATGCCGGTCCGGCGGGGGAGGACCTGCCGGTGGCTGTGGTTTACCACAACGTGGACAACCCCAACTTCGAGGTGGACCTGATCGATCTGCGCAGCCACCGTCCGCCCTTCCGCCTGGGAGAGGGGGTGCGGCTGGCACAGGGCAGCCCCTATGGCTGCGAAGGCTCCGGAGACCTGTCCTCTCTGCCGCCCGAGAAGCCTTATCGGGACCCGGGCAATCCCGCCATCCTCCAGGGCGCTCGCGGGTTGGGCATCGAAGGGTTGGGCATCCACCGCAGCTTCGTGGTCCTGACCTACCGGGCCGACAGCCTGCCCCACATGGCCGTCATCGCCAAGGACCAGGCGTTGGAGGATTTGCGGGCGGGCCGGCCCTGGCGCTTCCGTGAGGTCCTGCCCGACCGGGCCAAGAACGGCATTGACCGTCTCTACAGCATCGGCCCCACGGACAACCCCTCCTACCAGGCTCCCGGGCTGCGCTACATCCGGGGCAGCTATGGAACCCCAGCCGAGTTGCGGGAGTTGGATCCAGTCCGGAGTGTGGATCGGCTGCTCAAGCGGGCTCGGGTTCTAGGCGACTTTAAACCCGAGCGCTACGCCGAGCGTCGAATTCTGGTCCGCGTCAGGGATGGGGCCCTAGTGCCGGTCTCGCTGGTCTGGCGGCGGGGCATGCATCCGGCGCTGGACGCCAGCGGGAGGACCGGGCCCGATGACACGGTCATCCAGGCTCCCGACCATCCCGAGCGCCGTCCTTGGCCGGACCAGGATCCGGACAGGTCTGCCCCCATGTTCATCACCGGGTATGGGGCTTACGAAATCAGCCAGGACCCGGGCTTTTCCACCGGTCGGCTCAGCCTGCTGGACCGGGGAGTGCTCTACGCCGTCCCACATGTGCGCGGCGGCGGGGAGATGGGCCGCGCCTGGTACGAGCAGGGCCGCCGGCTACACAAGGTCAACACCTTCCTGGACTTCATCGACGTCACTGCCGCTCTGCAGGCTCAGGGTTGGGCGGATCCCCGTCATACCGTGGCCAACGGCGGGTCGGCCGGCGGGCTGTTGATGGGGGCCGTGGCCAATATGGCCCCTCAGCTCTATGCCGGCATCGAGGCGGATGTGCCTTTTGTGGATGCGCTGACCAGCATCCTGGACCCCGACCTGCCGCTGACCGTGACCGAATGGGACGAGTGGGGAGACCCCCTGCATGATCAACAGGTCTACCGGTATATGCGTTCCTACTCGCCTTACGAGAACGTTCCTGATGCTGATAGTAGACGCCGGCTCTTCGGCGGCGACCACTTCCCCGCCATCCTGGTGACCACATCCATGAACGACACCCGCGTGCTCTACGTGGAGCCGCTCAAATGGGTGGCCAGGCTGCAGGAACAGCAGGTGGGGGCCGATGCCCTGATCAGAATCGAGGTCCAGGCAGGCCACGGGGGCATTAGCGGACGTTACCGGCAATGGGAGGAGTTGGCCTTCGAGAACGCCTGGTGCCTGTCCATCATGGTCCCCGAAAGCCGCTGATCCTGGTCTGTCCGGGATTCGGTCGGGGTCATGAAAGGGCCTTGGCTGGCTCGTTATGCTCGGGGTATGACAAATAGCAAGCAGAAAACATATCACATTGCGGTCATTGCCGGTGACGGCATCGGCAAGGAGATCGTACCCCAGGCACAAGCCGTCCTGGAAAAGGTGACCCGAGGCAAGGCTGATATCCGTTATGAGGACTTCGATCTGGGCGCTGAGCGTTACCTTCGTGATGGAGCCGTTCTGCCGGACGAGGATCTGGACAGGCTCAAGCAGCAGGATGCCATCCTCCTGGGGGCCATCGGCGACCCGCGGATCAAGGCCGGCATCCTGGAGCGCGGACTGCTGCTTAAGATGCGTTTCGAACTGGATCAATACGTCAATCTGAGGCCTTCCAAGCTATACAAGGGCGTGGTGTCGCCCCTGGCCAATCCGGGAGACATCGATTTCGTAGTCGTGCGGGAGGGCACCGAGGGGCTCTACGCCGGGGCCGGCGGTTCCATTCGCCGGGGCACCCCCCAGGAGGTGGCCACCGAGGTCTCCATCAATACGGCTTACGGAGCGGAACGGGTCATCCGCTATGCCTTCCAACTGGCTATGAAGCGTCGCCGCCGCCTGACCCTGGTCCACAAGAAGAATGTGCTGACCAACGCAGGGGACATGTGGCAGCGGCTGGTGGATCAAGTGGGCCAGGAGTATCCCGACGTGGAGCGTGAGTACCTGCACATCGACGCCTCCACCATATTCATGGTGACCGAGCCCAGCCGCTTTGACGTGATCGTGACCGACAACCTCTTCGGAGACATCCTCACCGACGAGGCGGGAGCTGTGGTGGGGGGTGTGGGTTACTCGGCCTCCGGCTGCATCAACGCCTCGGGCACCTACCCATCAATGTTCGAGCCCATCCACGGATCCGCCCCTGACATCGCCGGTAAGGGGATTGCCAACCCCACGGCGGCCATTCTCTCGGCGGGTATGCTCCTGGATCATCTGGGCTTTGAGAGCGAGGCGGCCAGCATTGAGCGTGCTGTGGAGGACGATATCGAGCGGTCCGGCTCCACTCAGCGGAGTACGGAGCAGATTGGCAAGGATATTCTGGCCCAGCTGTAATCGGGCCGGATGGCGGCTAGACTGGAGGGCATGACTATGGATGATGCCCCTCAGCCGGGCGACCGGCAGTCCAACGATACGCCGACAGGAAATCCTGGTTTCGGCACCTCCCCATCCCCGCAGGTACCGCCTGAGCATCGGGATCCTGTCGGCGGGGATACCCCTGCCGGTGCAGCGCAGCCGGACCATCCTGGCCCAGGCGCAGCTGACGGTCAGCGGCAGACTGCGGGCTATCCAGCGGGCCATGACGTTGGCGGCGGGAATCAGAATCCGTATCAGGCCGGTCAATATCCCACTAGCCAGTATCCCCATGGCGGGTATCCGACAGGGCAGAGGTACGATGCCGGATACCCATTTGCCCCTCAGAATGGCGGCCAAAATCCTGGGGCCTATCAGACGGGGCCCTACCGGCCTAATCAGTATCCGACCGCCGGTTATCCAATAGGTCAGCAATATCCTGCTGGGCAGTATTCAGATGGCCGTTATCCTGACGGACAGTATCCTGGCGCTCAGAATCCACAAAGGCCCTATCAGCCGGGACCGGGCTATCCCGGCCAGTATCCGGCTGGTCAATACCCCCAGGGCGGGTATCCGGGCAATCAATACCCGATGGGCCAGTATCCCGGCAATCAGTATCCCGGCGGGCAGTATCCTCCCCAGACTTCCATGCCCTGGCCCTACCCGGTCATGCCCCAGGGCGGGTATCCGGGGGCAATGCCCAACGGCAGGGGAGCCTACCCGATATCGCCCACCCCGCACAGCAAGCTGGCAGCCGGGTTACTCAGCATCTTTCTGGGATGCTTCGGCGTGGGCAACTTCTACCTGGGCAGGACCGGCCGGGGCGTGGCTCAGCTCATGCTCACCCTGATCGGCTTCCCCTTCTTCTTCATCGGGCCGACCATCGCCATGATTTGGGGGCTTATCGAAGGCATCCTGATTCTGACATCCTCGGCCGGCTCCTTCTGGCATCGTGACGCTCGCGGATGGGAGCTGACGGATTGAATCCGGCCTGTCTGCGCGGCGTCGGCAAGCAGATGGGCGGCAAACTGGCGGCCGTAACCCTGACCCTGGGCCAGGGATTCGACTCTCGCCCGGTCATTTCCTCATGCAGGATTGACGGCGACTTCTTCGCTGAGCCAGCCCCGTCAGCCTCTCAGGAATCCGGAGGGGTTCATGGGCCGGTATCCCGGCTGGAATCCGCAATCTGCGACCTCCCGTTGCCTTTGGACCCTGGTTTGGCTCTGGAAAAGCTGGACAGGGTCATGGCAGAAGGGGACGGTCAACGGGTAGTCGGTGTGTCCCCATGGACCCTGGTGACCGCTCTGGAGCGCGCTCTGCCTGATGGGTTGGTTATCCAAAGACAGGGGAAGTCCGACCAGCTGCCGTCAGCCTCGGACCAGACCTCTTCCAGGCGGTCTCAGCCGGACGAGGCCGAATGCCGCCGCCGTTGGTCTGGCCTAAAACTGGACCTGATCAGGGACAGTCCACGTCAGCCGGTCATGCAGATGGCCATGGATCAGGCTCTTAATGATGCCGTGGCTCAGGGCCAGCTGCCACCCACCCTGCGCATCTGGAACTGGTCGGCACCGGCGGTGATCCTGGGGCGCTTCCAGTCCCTGAGCAGAGAGGTCCACGTAGAGCGGGCGCGCAGTCTGGGCTTTACCTTGGTCCGCCGCTGCACCGGCGGTGGCACCATGGTCATTCAGCCCGAGCGGGCCATTACCTATTCCCTCTATCTGCCCTTGGACTTTGTCAAAGGAACCGACCTGATCGACTCCTATCGGATCTGCGACTATTGGCTGGTCCGTGGTCTGCGCATGCAAGGGATTCGGGCTGGTTGGCAGGGCATGAATGACATCGCCTCCCCGCGGGGCAAGATGGGGGGCGCCGCTCAGAGAAGGCTGCCAGCAGGCTCCTACGGACCGGGCGGGTTGCTCCACCACACCACGCTTTCTTATTCGGTGGATGCCGACCTGATGGCCCAGGTGCTCAACGTGGACCCGGAGAAGTTCCATGACAAGGCTGTAACCTCGGTCAGAAGCCGGGTGGATCCCATCGACAGGCAGACCAGCCTGTCCCGTCAATCCCTGATCGATGCCCTTCTGGATACCCTGTCCTCCCTGGTAGAGGATCTGCGCATCTCTAAGCCTGCGCCCGAGGTTGAGCAGCGAGCCCGTACTTTGGCCGGGCAGCGCTACGGCCGTGAGGAGTGGACCGCCCAGATCGCCTGACCAGGCAAGGGGGTTGATGTGTGTGGGTATAATCGTGCTCAGTCGCGTCGAACCCGGCGTGAGGTCATCAACCATACGCGAGTCGGTGCAGACCCGCCAGACATGGCAAAAAGGAGTGCGGAGTATGGCGGTTCACAAGCCCAATGAGATTCCCGATGATGGGAACGCCCTCAGGCAGACCGCCCTATTCAAACAAGTTCCCAGGCAGGATGCCGATCAGCTTTTGGACACCATGCATGAGTCCACGTTCGCCAAGGGTTCCACTGTCTTTCGACAGGGTGACACCGATCACCACATGTATCTGCTGGAGGAGGGCCGGGTCAAACTGGTCCGCCAGTCGCCCGACCGCCGAATCCAGCTGCTCAGCATCCATGGGCGCGGGGAGATCCTGGGAGAGATTCCCGTCTTTGACCCTTCCGGCGGGCCGCGCACAGCCTCGGCCGTGGTCATGGTCAACAAGACCAAGGTGGCGGCTCTGGACCACGATACCCTCTTCGACTGGCTCAACCAGCATCCCAAGGTGGCTGTGGACATGCTTCAGGTGCTGGCCCACCGCCTGCGGACCGACAACGAGCGTATCTCCGACCTGGTCTTCTTGGATGTGCCTGCCCGCCTGGCCAAAACCTTGTTGGATCTGGCTACACGCTTCGGCGAACCCTTCGAGCAAGGGTTGATGGTTCCTTACGATCTGACTCAGGAAGAGCTGGCACAGCTGGTTGGCGCCTCACGGGAGACTGTCAACAAGGCCCTGATGGACTTCTCCAACCGGGGATGGATCTCTCGTAAGGGCCGCACCATCATCATTTTCCAGCCAGGACCGCTGATTCGACGCTCGCGCATGTGAACGCCACTGCTCGGTAGAGCCGACGGCCTAGGATGGAGACCATGCCCGAACAAAAGAAATCCATGTCGGTTAGGCGCTTCTTCACGCTGCTGCTGGCTTACCTCATCTTCTGCGTCGCAGGTGGCGTGGTCGTCTCTGGTTTCCTGTTTCCCGCTGTCTTCGGTATCAACGCCGCCTCCAGGAATCTGATGCCTGCCCTGAAGACGGACAACATCGACTTCAATGTCAACGATCTGCCCCAGCAGTCCCGCCTCTACGCCTCCGACGGGCATACAGTCATCGCCACATTCTATGCACAGAACAGGATCGTGGTGCCTATCAAGGATGTCTCCGACTACATGCAGAAGGCTGTAGTAGCCCGCGAGGATCGCCGTTTCTTCGAGCATGCCGGCGTGGACACCCAGGGCGTGCTCAGGGCCTTCATCCAGACCTACATCAAGCAGGGCGACACCCAGGGAGGCTCCTCCCTGACCCAGCAGTATGTCAAGAACGTACTCATGAGCCAGGCTGAAGAAAACAACGACCCCATCGCGGAGTACCACGCCCAGGAGGAGACCATAGCCCGCAAGATGCGAGAGATGCTGATTGCGGTGCAGATGGAGAAGAAGTACTCGAAGGCTGAAATTCTTCAAGGGTATTTGAACATCGCCCAGTTCGGCACCAATGTCTACGGGGTTGAGTCGGCAGCCAGACGCTACTTCAGCAAGTCGGCCAAGGACCTGGACCCAGGCGAGGCCGCCACCATCGCCGCCGTGACCAAGAATCCCGCCCGTTTTGACCCCACCGTCAATGTCAAGGCCTCCCAGGAGCAGCGTGACATCGTCCTGGATCTGATGCGCCAGGAGAACTACATCACCCAGCGCCAATATGACGAAAATAAGGCCAAGCCTCTGGATCAGATGCTCCATGTGCAGTCGGTCGATGCCGGTTGTCAGGCGGCTGGAGACGCAGCCTTCTTCTGTGATTATGTGACCAAGCAGATCCTTAACTCCAAGGAGTTCGGCAAGAGCCAGGAGGAGCGGAACAAGCTCCTTAAGGAGGGTGGCCTGGATATCTACACCACTATGGATGTTAACGCCAACGCCGCAGCCATGAAGGCTGCCCGGGACACCATCCCCGTGGATGATCAAAGCGGCTTCGAAGTCACGATAGCCTCCATCCGCCCAGGTACCGGCGAGGTCCTGGGCTTCGGCATCAACCGCATCTACGATGCCACCCAGAATTCGGGAGGCGGCACACGCACGGCCATCAACTATGCCGTGGATCAGGTCGACGGCGGCGGCTGGGGATTCCCAGTGGGATCCACCTGGAAACCCATCAACCTGGTGTCTTGGATGAAGGCCGGCAAATCCATCAATCAGTCCCTACGCACCTCCACCAGTTACCCGCAGACCTCCTTCGCCTGCAAGATGGCGGACGGCACCCCCTACGGGTTCGGTACCGCCAGCTGGCATGTGGAGAACTCGGGCGGCGGCACCACCTCACCGGAGACCCCCCTACAGGGTCTGGTACGCTCGCACAACACCACCCAGGCCTCCATGGCCCAGCAGATCGGTCTGTGCACCATAGCCGATACAGCCAAGGACATGGGCTACCACAATTCGCCCAAGGACCAGATGGACATCCACTCGGTCAATACCTTCCAGCCGCCTATGGTCATCGGTGCGGTCCAGGCTTCCCCGCTGACCATGGCCAACGTCTACGCCACCATCGCCGCCAAGGGAGTGGCATGCAGCCCCATAGCCATGACCAAGGTGATTGACAAGAACGGTAAGTCCGTCAAGGTGCCCAAGGCTAACTGCCATCAGGCCATCGATCCGGGTATCGCCGAGACTACCGCCTACGCACTCAACCAGGGCGTTGTCCAGCCAGGAGGCGAGGCGTCCACGACCCAGCTGGACGGGGGACGCAAGACCTTCGCCAAGACCGGCACCCACGAGGACAAGTACATGCTGACCGGCGGATTCGTGCCCCAGGTGGCTGCATTCGTCACCGTGGGCAATGCGGAGGGTCAGGTCTCCTTCAACAACAGGACCATCAACGGAAGGTCCATGCACACCTGGTACGGCATGTATATTGCCACTCCGGCCTGGAAGGACTTCATGAACACCTACCTGGCCGCAGCCAATATCCAGCCGGACAACTCCTACGGCAATCCCGATCCCCGGTTCACCGGCGGAGTCCAGCAGCTTCAGCCGTCCCAGCAACGGTCCACGGGCAGACAGCGGCAGACCTATCGTCAAGGGCAAGGGGGACAACAGGGGAATCAAGCGACCAGTCCGGACCAATCACAGACGGTGAATTCTCCAGAGGACTAGGGCCTGTGCCTACAATAGAGACCATTAGGGATTCGTCGACGGGCGGACCAGGAGGGGTACGGTCGCCCGTCGGGAGAGGCAGGAACTGATGGTCCAGGAATATTCAGAGCTGGATGACAAGGCCCCTCGGGCCGACGGCCGGGTCAATGCGGATCAGGCAATGCCGGGGCCGGTAAGTGGCTCTGGCAGGTTGGATGTGTCCAAACCGATCTGGTCCTCAGGGTCGGATAGTGCTGACGAAAAGAAGAAAACTGGCAAGGCTGCCAAGGGGATCAAATTGTCCAAGAAGGCCAAAAGAGTCAAAAAGGCCCGGAAAGCAAAATCAGGAAAAAGGCGGGAGATTGCGCTGCCTGCGCTCTTCCAGCCTATGGAACTGCGCGACCAGCATATCCGCAACAGGATCTGGTTGCCGCCCATGGACACCTATTCGGTCCTGCGGCACGACGGAGTTCCTACCAACTTCCACTATCAGCACTATGTGTCTAGGGCCCTAGGCGGCTTCGGAGTCGTTATCGGTGAGGCCACGGCTGTAAATCCCCAGGGGCGGATCTCACCCTGCGATGTAGGGCTGTGGAACGACGAACAGACCAGGGCCTGGCAGGGCATCGTCCGGGATGTCAAGGCCGCTGGAGCGGTTCCTGTCGTCCAGCTCAATCACTCGGGGCGCAAGGGCTCTTCCGGGTGCTCTTCCATGGGCTATATCAACGCCACTGTACCCGTGGCTGAGGGCGGCTGGCAGCCCGTAGGCCCCAGCCCCATCGCCTACGGGAAGATGGCTGTCCCGGTCCAGCTTTCGCGGGCTCAGATAGCTTCCATTGTGGCTGACTTCCGCTCTGCCGCCGTTCGAGCCGTCCAGGCCGGCTTCCTGGGAGTGGAGCTGCATGCCGCTCACGGTTACCTGCTCTCCCAATTCCTTGATCCCCTGATCAACCGACGCAATGATGAGTACGGGGGCGACCTGTCCGGCAGGATGCGTCTGCTGATTCAGGTGACCGATGCCGTGCGCGAGGTCATTCCCTCGGGCATGCCCCTGCTGGTGCGCATTTCCGCCACCGACTGGGCCACTGGCGGATGGGGCCTGGACGAGACCATCCGTACTGCCAAGGTGCTCAAGCTGCACGGTGTGGACCTGATTGACGTTTCCACTGGAGGTCTGGTGCCAGGTGTGGAGATTCCTGCCGCTCCCAACTATCAGGTGCCCTTCTCATATCAGGTGCGGAGCCAAGTGCTGATTCCCACTACGGCGGTGGGGCTGATCACCAAGCCCAGGCAAGCCGACCGGATTGTACGCAAGGGCTTGGCCGACGCGGTCGAAATCGGCCGAGCCAGTCTGCGCGACCCCTACTGGCCGCTCAGGGCCGCCTACAAACTGGGGCTGTCCGCTCAGCAGACCCCCTATCCTGAGCCTTACCGGCGCGGGGCCTACGGCATCGCCCGCTAAGAGCAGCCATGGAAGCTGTTCGCGGCGGAGCGGGGACCATTGTGGTCATGCCCACCTATCAGGAGGCCGACAACATCGGGGTGACCCTTCCTCAGCTGCTGGCCTGTTGCCCCGAAGTCGATGTCCTGGTCGTCGACGACAACTCGCCGGACGGTACCGGCGCCATTGCCGGGGATATGGCCAGGCGCAATCCTCGCGTCCATGTTATCCATCGCCATTCCCGCCGTGGGCTGGGTCCAGCCTACGTGCAGGGGTTCCGTTGGTCGCTGGAGCAAGGCTATGACCTGATTTGCGAGATGGACATGGACGGCTCCCATAGGCCCAAGGATCTGGCCAGAATGCTGTCTGTGGCCCGAGGTGATGCACATCCGGGTTTGGTCATCGGCTCGCGCCGGGTGCGCGGAGGCCGAACGCAACATTGGCCCTGGTATCGGGATCTGATATCGCGTGCGGGATCCTGGTATGCCCGCACTGCTTTGGGGTCATCCGTGCGGGATATGACCGCCGGCTTGCGGGTCTATCGAGCGGACGCGCTCAGGCGGATCGATCTGGGAAGGGTCCGATCCAGCGGTTACGTCTTCCAGGTGGATATGCTGCGTCGAGTCCAGGCCATGGGCCTGAGCGTAGTCGAAGTCCCTATAGTCTTCGTGGAGCGGGTTCGCGGAAGCTCGAAGATGGATGCCGGGATTGTTCTGGAGGCCATGGCCCAGGTGACTCTGTGGGGACTTGAACGGCTGCTCCGTCGAAATTGACATTGGGCTATATTCGTGTTCGCTTTTATAAGCGACCTTGCAGGCCTTTGTTGAAGTCTTGAAAACAGACTTCACCTTGGCCGACAGATTTCTGTAATAGCCGCGGCAGGCCTCTGGTATATGGAAGAATGGTCCGGTTATCTAAGAAATACCGATTTTTGGCCGTTGCTTTTGAGCGGCGACCGTAGACTAAAGGTCGGTTTGCCAATTTGGGCGAATGTGTGCGATAATGTTCGAATGATATCGTCACAACGCCAACACCTGATACTGAACCGGTTGCGTACTCGTGGCGCAGTCCGCATAACCGCCCTCTCCAAGGAGCTGGGCGTTTCCGCCATGACCATCCGCCGGGACATTGCCGACCTGGCGGACAAGGGCCTGCTCAAAAGGGTCCACGGAGGGGCCGTCACCACCAGCTCGCTTCTGGCTGAGCCGCTCTTCTCGGTCAAGTCACAGATGGACATGGGTCTCAAGGACACCATCGCCCGTCGCGCCATCGACTATGTCTCACCGGGCGACGTCATCGCCATCGGCGGCGGGACTACGGCCTATGTCTTCGCCCAGCATCTGCTGGAGAGTCGTCAGTGCGCCGGCGTGACCCTGCTGACCAATTCCATACCCGTGGCCGAACTGGTTCAGGCCATGGAGAGCAAGGACGTGGAGGTCATCGTCACCGGCGGCGTCATCACCCGGTCCAACTCCCTGGTCGGCCCCATTGCAGACAAGGTCATCGCCTCCCTGCGGGTCAACACGGTCTTTCTGGGTACCCACTCGGTCTCCATACCCCGCGGCTTCCTCATGCCCAACTCCCTGGAGGCGGCTACGGATATGGCATTGATGGACATCGCCGATCGGACCATCATTCTGACCGACCACACCAAGTGGAGCTGCACCTCCCTGTCCTTGTTTGCCTCCTTCGACCAGGTGGACACCGTCATCACCGACGACCAGTTGGATCATGAGTCGGCCGAGGCCACCCGGTCCCTGGTCAAGCGGCTGGTTCTGGTGCCGGTCAACCCCGAGGAAGGCCAGGCTCATGACGGGTCCTCCGGCGGGTCCGGGCCTGAGGCCGGGGACGCGGACCATGCCGGATGAGCAAGCAGCCACCCAAGGATGCGCCGGTTGCCATAGCGGGTTGCCATGGATTGTCAATCATCACGGACGATGAAGGAGCAGCATGAAGTCAGAGCAGTATGTCCCCCAGCGGTATGTTCCCGGCGACTACGCCAGAGAGCACATTCGCATCACCCCCACCAGGCTGGCCGACGGACGTCGGTTCTTCTACCTGGATGATGATCCCGAGTACGTCTCCGGTCGCAGGACCAGGCGCCTGGACGATCCTCGTCCGTTGACCGACCGGTTCGCTCCCCATCAGGATCAGGAGGGCAGGGCGGTGCCCTTCCAACCGCCGCAGATGCGCCGGGATCCTCTGACTGGAGACTGGATCCCCATGGCCACAGCCCGGATGAACCGGCCCATCACTGCCGGCCCGCAGGCCACCGCCAAGGGTAACCCCCTGGCCGCCAGAAAGCCTGGAGATCCCTACCAAGATGGAGAGATTCCCGATGTGGACTACAACGTGGCAGTCTTCGAGAACCGTTTCCCCTCCATGATGCAGGTGCCCAATACGCAGACGGCCGACCAGTCCTCCCTGGTGGACGGTAACCCCCTATGGCCGGTGCGCGAGGCCAACGGACGCTGCGAGGTGGTCTGCTTCGATCCTGACGAGCACGCACTCCCTGCCGATCTGCCGGTCTCCCGTCTGCGGACGGTGGTGGAAGCCTGGGCCTTCCGGACTGCGGAGATCTCGGCCATGGAGGGCATCGAACAGATCTTTCCCTTCGAGAACCACGGCCAGGAGATCGGCGTTTCGCTGGCCCATCCCCATGGACAAATCTACTGCTATCCCTTCATCGCCCCCCGGCTGGAGCAGGAGTTGAGGCAGTGCGCCGACTACCGTGAACGCACCGGCGGCAACCTCCTGGCGGGCATTCTCAAGGCTGAGCTGGATTCCGGTCGACGTGTCGTCTTCCGCAACGCCACCTGGGTGGCCTACGTGCCCGCCGCTGCCCGCTGGCCCCTGGAAGTCCACATGGCCCCTGTGCGCGACGGGATCCTGAGCCTGGATCAGCTGAACGACCAGGAGCGCTGGGATCTGGCCGTCATGTATTCCACCCTGCTCAAGCGGGGCAACGCCTTCTTCGACAAGGGCGACGGCAAGGGGATGGACCTGCCTTACATCGCCGCCTGGCATCAGGCCCCGCTGCACGATCCGCGGCGGGAGGACTACCGGCTCAACCTGCAGTTCTTCTCCTTCCGTCGTGCTGTGGACAAAATCAAGTATCTTGCCGGGTCTGAGTCGGGCATGGCCGCCTGGGTTTCAGACACCACCCCCGAGCGGATTGCCGACCGTTTCCGCCAGCTGGGGCCCTTGGATCTGGAGAGGGGAGAGAATCAATGACGACCACAGTCGAATTCATACAGCCCTGGACCCAGGGCGCTGACGGCCAAGGAGCCACCAAGGCCCGAGAGCTCTTCCAAAAGGTCTATGGCTTGGATCCCCAGGGCGTCTGGAGCGCCCCCGGTAGGGTTAATCTCATTGGCGAGCACACGGATTACAACGCGGGTCTCTGTCTGCCCATCGCCCTGCCCAATCGTACCTATGTGGCTGCAAGCCCCAGGACGGACAGCCGGATCCGTCTGGTCTCCACCATGGATCCGGAGAATCCGGTCCAGGCTGACCTGGATGGTCTTCAGGCCCGGGGAGTGAGCGGCTGGGCAGCCTATCCGGTCGGCGTGGCCTGGGCCCTGCAGCGGGATGGCTTCCCCCAGGTTCGAGGGTTCGATCTGGCCCTGGCCTCCTGCGTGCCGGTGGGATCCGGGTTGAGCTCCTCGGCGGCCATGACCTGTGCCGTGGCCCTGGCCCTGGATGACCTGTTCGGTCTGGGACTGGGTGGTGACGAGGCTGGCCGGGTCAGACTGATCCAGGCCGCCATCACTGCGGAGAACGATATGGCCGGCGCTTCCACCGGCGGCATGGATCAGAGCGCTGCCATGCGGTGTCGATCCGGTTGCGCCTTGCGGTTGGACTGCCGGCCTGAACTGGACGCCATGAGCAATGTGCGGCAGGTACCCTTCGACCTGCAGGCTGCGGGCCTGGAGCTGCTGGTCGTCGATACCAGGGCCCAGCACCAGCTCAACGATGGCCAATACGATCAGCGGCGGGCCGCCTGCGAGCAGGCTGCGCATCTGCTGGGGGTGGCCAACCTGCGCCAGGCTGCGGACCGGGTCAATGGCGCTGCTGATCCCCCATCCGCCCTGGTTGCCCTGCTGGAGCAGCTGCCCGATGAGACCATGCGTCGGCGGGTCCGCCACGTGGTCAGCGAGATAGGACGGGTGGACCGCTTCATCGAGGCCTTCGGCAGAGGAGATTACGTCCTGGCCGGCCGTCTGATCAATGCCTCCCATGACTCCCTTAGGGACGACTACGAGGTCACCTGCACGGAGCTGGATGAGGCCGTGGACGCAGCACGCCAGGGCGGGGCCTACGGAGCTCGCATGACCGGCGGCGGGTTCGGCGGATCCATCATCGCCCTGGCTGACGCCGGCAAAGGTTCCGATCTTGCCCGTGACATCGCCGAACGATTCGCCTCCAAGGGATTCAAGGCCCCCAGGGCCCTGATCGCCCTGCCATCCTCGGCGGCTGCGCGCGAATCGTGAATCCAGACTGCAGACCTCTACGACCCCGCTTCTCCCGGCGCTCCTCTAAGCTGGGGGGAGCGGGGTCCTGGTTTTCAGGGGGTCCGGTCAAGGGCGAGGTGGATGAGGAGGACGGTCATGGACAAGGCGATCATCACAGTGGTGGGAAAGGATGCCATTGGCATCATTGGCAAGGTCTGCACAGACCTCTCCCAGCAAGGTGTCAATGTGCTGGATATCTCGCAGACCATTCTGGACGGCTTCTTCACCATGATGATGATCGTGGACTGCACCGCCTGTAGGGATGATTTCGATGCACTGAGCCAGCGGATGGAATCTTTGGGAGAGGACATCGGAGTCTCCATCCGCTGCCAGCGCGAGGAGATCTTTACCAGGATGCACCGGGTCTGAGGAGGCAGCCATGATCACACGTGACGAGGTCCTGGAGACCAACGACATGATCGACCGGGAGCGTCTGGACGTACGCACCATCACCATGGGCATCAGCCTGCTGGACTGCGCCAGTCAAGATGTGGACATGCTCTGCCGGAACATCCATCGCAGGATCGTTTCCTTGGCTGGCGATCTGGTGTCCACTGGGGACTCCATTGCCCGCGAATACGGCATTCCCATCGTCAACAAGCGGATCACCGTCACCCCCATCTCTCTGGTAGCCGCCGGAGCCTGTCACACCGTGGAGGACTATGTGGCCGTGGCCAAGGCCCTGGATCGCTCGGCCCAGGAGGTCGGCGTCAACCTGATCGGTGGTTACTCGGCCCTGGTCGGCAAGGGCATGACCCCGGCCGAGCGACTGTTGATCAAGTCCCTGCCCAGGGCGCTGAACCAGACGGAACGGGTCTGCGCCAGCGTCAACGTGGGCTCCACCAGAACGGGCATCGATATGGATGCCGTAGCCCTCATGGGCCGGGTCGTCAAGGCCACCGCCGAGAGCACTGCCGACTCGGACAGCTCCGGCTGCACCAAGCTGGTGGTCTTCTGCAACGCTCCGGACGACAATCCCTTTATGGCCGGTGGCTTCCATGGGGTTAGCCAGGGGTCGGCTGTCATCAACGTGGGGGTCTCCGGCCCCGGCGTGGTCAAGACGGCCTTGGAATCAGCCAAGGGAGCGGACTTCGGGCAGCTCTGCGAGACCATTAAACGGACCGCTTTCAAGATCACCCGGGTGGGTCAGCTGGTAGCCCAGGAGGCCAGCCGTCGTCTAGAAGTGCCCTTCGGAATCATCGATCTGTCCCTGGCGCCCACCCCTGCGGTGGGGGACTCGGTGGGCGAAGTCCTGCAGACCATGGGTCTGGAGCAGGTGGGCGCCCCAGGGACCACTGCGGCCCTGGCCATCCTCAACGATCAGGTCAAGAAGGGCGGCATCATGGCTTCCAGCTCGGTGGGCGGGCTGTCTGGAGCCTTTATTCCCGTGTCCGAGGATGCCGCCATGATCCAGGCTACGCAAGAGGGAAGCCTGACCCTGGAGAAGCTTGAGGCCATGACCTGCGTCTGCTCGGTGGGGCTGGACATGATCCCCATCCCCGGGGACACTTCTGCGGAATCCATCTCCGGCCTTATCGCCGACGAGGCGGCCATCGGCATGATCAACCAAAAGACTACAGCAGTCAGGGTCATTCCTGTCATCGGCAAGCAGGTGGGCGAGTGGGCCGAGTTCGGCGGGCTCATGGGCGGCGGGCCGGTCGTGCCTGTCAATACCCGCTCATGTGCCGACTTCATCAACCGGGGCGGACACATCCCGGCTCCCATCCACAGCTTCAAGAATTGAGTGCGCTCGCGGGGTTCAGCGGCCGCCTTGGAATCCCAGCTGCCGCCAGGCCTCGTAGATGGCTATGGAAGCGCAGTTGGTCAGGTTCAGGCTTCGCAGGCTGGGCCGCATGGGCAGCCTGACCTGTTCGGCCACGTGAGGGCCGGCCATAATGTCCATGGGGTCGGGGATGTCGCCCGGCTCGGGGCCGAACAGGAGGATGTCGTCCGGCCGGTAGTTGACCTCGGTGTAGAGCTTGTCGGCGTGGGCGGTGAAGGCGATGATCCGGCTGCCGGGCATGGAACGGACCAGGTCGTCGAAGTCCGGGTGCAGGACCACGTGGGCCATGTCATGGTAGTCCAGGCCGGCCCGGCGCAACTTGGTGTCCTTGAGGTTGAAGCCCAGGGGCTCTATCAGGTGCAGGATGGTGCCGGTCACGGCGCACAGGCGGATGGCCGAGCCGGTGTTGCCGGGGATCCGCGGCGAGTAGTAGCACAGGTGGGGTGTGGAGGTCTTTACCCGGCTGGCCTGCTCGGCCTTCATCATGGCGTCCACTACCGAGATGGGGTTGCCGTGGGCGTCGGTGACCAGTTCATCCGGACCATAATTCGATTTGCGGTATCCGTACTCGTACATGCTTTCGACAGCCTTCGATGGGTCGTCGGACCGCTCCTGCTCCTGCCTGTTCATGAGGCCAACCTACCGTCGCCAAACGACAGGTAAGGGAACATCGGTCGGCACCGTCAGGCAGAATACGGCGGTTGAATGAGGCAGAATCGGATGGCGAAGGGCGGTGTGACCATGGAGAACGCGGAAACGGCCTTGGCGGAGATTGAGCCTATCCGCCTGAGGCTGTTCGACTGGTGGAGCCGATATGCCCGCGACCTGCCCTGGCGCTTTGGGCGGACCACGCCTTGGGGGGTCCTGGTCTCCGAGGTCATGAGCCAGCAAACCCAGATGAGCAGGGTGGTGCCCTACTGGGCGGCCTGGATGAAGGTCTGGCCGGATGCGGCCTCCCTCGCTGCCGCGCCCAAAGCTGAAGTCATCACGGCCTGGGGCCGACTGGGCTACCCGCGCCGAGCCCTGCGCTTGCAGGAGTGCGCGCAGCAGGTGGCCGGCCAGTATGCAGACCGGCTGCCCCGGGATTACGACCAGCTGGTGGCCCTGCCTGGCATCGGCGACTACACAGCCAGCGCTGTCATGAGCTTTGCCTACGGCGAGCGGATCGCCGTCATCGACACCAATATTCGCAGGGTGCTTTCCAGGGTCTTTCTGGGGCGTGAATCCACCGGTGGCGCTGCCAGCCGAGAGGAGCGCCAGCTGGCCTGGCAGGTCCTGCCTGAGGACGGAGAGCAGAAGCGTGTTAGCGCCGACGACGGAGGGCCGGAGGATGTCGGTGTTCAGGACGGCGGTGCCCAGGAAGATAGTGGGCGTCTGGGACTTGCTGATCCGAAGGTCAGGTCGGCAGCCTGGCGGGAGCCGCCCTCGGCCCGATGGAACCAGGCCGTCATGGAGCTGGGAGCCACGGTCTGCATCGCCCGCAAGCCGGCCTGCGATATCTGCCCTCTGGCCGGCCACTGCCGCTTTCTCAAGGCCGGAATGCCCGGTCTAGGCGTAGGCAGAACCAGGCCCCGGCAGCGCTTCGCGGGCACCGACCGGCAGGTACGCGGTGCCATTCTTCAGGCCCTACGGCAGGCTTCGGGCGAACCCGTCTCCAAGGAGGACCTGAGACACCTGTGCGAGGACGAAATCCGACTTGATCGGTGTATCGCCTCCCTGGACGAGGACGGCCTTCTGGAGATCGGCCAGAACGGCAGCCTAAGTCTGCCGCAGTGAAAGCTGCCCTGTCGATTAGACTGGGAAAGTATGGCCAAGCGACGCATGAGCGAAAAGAAGCGGCGGATGTATCGTCGCCGGAGGATTGCGGCAGCCCTGCTGGCGGTGCTCTTCCTGCTGGTCTGTGCTGGCCTGGTTTGGGGCGTGGGGGCCGGCATCAGAGCACTGCGCGGAGGCGATGGGGGCCAGGGAGTCTCGACCAGCGCCCGGCAGGACGCAAAGACCAAAACCAAGGACAAGGACAAGCAGGGCAAAGATCAGAAGAAGGACGCCGGCAAGAAGCGTTCCTCCGGAGCTCCTGACTGTAACAAGGGGGATCTGGCTCTGGAGCTGGCTGCACCTAATCCCAGCACTGAGGTCGGCGGGTCCATCGACTTTACGGCAACCATTCGTCACAAGGGAACGGGCTCATGTTTGGTGGATGGTTCCGACGGCGGCCGTGTGCTCGTCATCACCAGCGGTCAGGATACCATTTGGCGCTCCGATGCCTGCCCGGTTGGGGCGCGCACCCTGCTCATGGCCACAGGAGACAAGGACGTGCAGACCATTACCTGGCATGCCGACAGGAGTCAGGACAGCTGCCAGCCAGACCAGAAGTTGCTCAGGGTCAAGGCCGGTTCCTACCATGCCACGCTGGTGCTCAAGGCCGATTCGCACGTGGTTTCCCAGTCAGTGCCGATCATGATTCAATAGCAGCTTTTCCAAGACGACACGCCGATTGCGTCCAGGTCCTTCGCCTGCTATAGTTTTGTCTTTGCATGAGGTGTGTCATATAGCGGGCATGCATCATCGAGGAGATGCCCGCGAATAGGCATATGGCGGCCATTCGGCATCTCCCTGGGGTAACAGGAATGATCGAGTACGGCGAGCGATAAGGAACGTCCATTTTGGCTGCCAATAAAGCTGTAAGTAGTACCACCGCAACGCAGGCACGCGCTGACGAACACGACATCAAACTGCACAAGGCCACCGATCGTGTCAATTTCGGATCCATCCGCGAACCCATCGAGGTGCCCTACCTCCTGGGCGTGCAGACCGATAGCTTCGACTGGCTGGTCGGCAATGACCGCTGGAAGAAGCGTGTCGAGGAGGATCGGGTCAACGGGACCCATACCGTGGCCCCCGTCTCCGGCCTGGATGAGGTCTTCCAGGAGATTTCTCCCATCGAGAACTTCGCGCAGACCATGAGCCTGACCTTCTCCGATCCCTACTTCGAGGAGCCTCGGCACACGGTCCAGGAGTGCAAGGAGAAGGACTACACCTACTCCGCCCCCCTGTACGTGAACGCCGAGTTCGAGAACGGGGACACCGGCGAGATCAAGTCGCAGACCGTCTTCATGGGCGACTTCCCGCTGCAGACCCCCCACGGCACCTTCATCATCGGAGGCTCGGAGCGCGTCATCGTCTCCCAGCTGGTCCGCTCTCCCGGCGTCTACTTCGACCGTACCCAGGACCGCAACTCCGACAAGGAGATCTTCGGGGCCAAGATCATCCCCAGCCGGGGCGCCTGGCTGGAGTTCGAGATCGACAAGCGCGATGTGCTGGGCGTGCGCGTGGACCGCAAGCGCAAGCAGTCCGCCATCGTCTTCCTCATGGCCATCGGCATGACCAAGCCGCAGATCCGCAAGGCTTTCAAGGGCTATCCGCTGGTGCTGGACGCCCTTGAGAAGGAGACCATCGAGACCCAGGACGAGGCCCTGACCGACCTCTACCGCAAGATCCGGCCCGCGGACACAGCCTCGCCCGAGGCCGGCCGCAACCTGCTGGATTCCTTCTACTTCAACACCAAGCGCTACGACCTGGCCCGGGTCGGCCGGTACAAGATCAACCGCAAGCTGGGGCTTGAGGCCGACTTCAACGACCGCAGCCTGCATCCCGAGGACATCATCGCCACCCTGAAGTACCTGGTGACCCTGCATGCCGGCGGGCAGACCTTCCCCGGCCGCCGCGACGGCCAGGACATCGAGCTGCGGGTGGACGTGGACGACATCGACCACTTCGGCAACCGCCGCATCCGCCAGGTGGGCGAGCTGATCCAGAACCAGTTGCGCACCGGCCTGAGCCGTATGGAGCGCGTGGTCCGCGAGAGGATGACCACCCAGGATGCGGAGGCCATCACCCCGCAGTCCCTGATCAACATCCGCCCGGTCAACGCCACCATCAAGGAGTTCTTCGGAACCTCCCAGCTGAGCCAGTTCATGGATCAGAACAACCCGCTGGCCGGCGTGACCAACAAGCGTCGTCTCTCGGCCCTGGGCCCCGGCGGCCTGTCCCGCGACCGCGCCTCCATGGAGGTACGCGATGTGCACCCCTCCCACTACGGACGCATGTGCCCCATCGAGTCCCCTGAAGGCCCCAACATCGGCCTGATCGGCTCCCTGGCCACCTTCGCTCGGGTCAACCCCTTCGGCTTCATCGAGACCCCCTACCGCAAGGTCATCGATGGCCAGGTGACCGACGACGTGGTCTACATGACCGCCGACCAGGAGTCCGAGCACACCATCGCCCAGGCCAACCAGGAGATCGACGAGACCGGACACTTCGTCGAGGACGAGGCCCTGGTGCGTGACGCTGAGGCCGAGGCCAAGGATGTGCCCGTCTCCCAGGTGGATCTGATGGATGTCTCCCCCCGGCAGATGGTTTCGGTCGGCGCCTCCCTGATCCCCTTCCTGGAGCACGACGAGGGCCACCGAGCACTGATGGGCACCAACATGCAGCGTCAGGCCGTCCCTCTGGTCAAGTCCGAGCGGCCCCTGGTGGGCACCGGCTCCGAGTGGCGCTCCGCCATCGACTCCGGCGATGTCATCCTGGCCGAGAAGCCGGGCGTGGTCACCTATGTCTCCGCAGACATCATCCGCGTAATGAATGACGACGGCACCCAGTCCTCATACAAGCTGGCCAAGTTCCAGCGGTCCAACCAGACCACCTGCTACAACCAGGTCCCCCTGATCAAGGACGGGGAGCGGGTCGAGGCCGGCACGGTCCTGGCTGACGGCCCCGCCACAGAGAAGGGCGAGATGGCCCTGGGCAAGAACGTCCTGGTGGCCTTCATGCCCTGGAACGGCTACAACTACGAGGACGCCGTCATCATCTCTCAGCGGCTGGTCCAGGACGACACCCTGAGCTCCATCCACATCGAGGAGTACGAGACCGACGCCCGCGAGACCAAGCTGGGCGCCGAGGAGATCACCCGCGACCTGCCCAACGTGGGCGAGGATGCGGTGGCCAACCTGGACGAGCGCGGCATCATCCGCATCGGCGCCGAGGTCGAGGCCGGGGACATCCTGGTCGGCAAGGTCACCCCCAAGGGCGAGACCGAGCTGACCCCCGAGGAGCGGCTCCTGCGAGCCATCTTCGGCGAGAAGAGCCGCGAGGTGCGCGACACCAGCCTGCGGGTGCCCCACGGCGAGACCGGCACGGTCATCGAGGTCAAGGAGGTCACCCGCGAGGATGCCGAGGAGGACGGCGATGAGCTGCCCAACGGCGTCAACCGGATGATCCGGGTCTACATCGCCCAGCACCGCAAGATCACCCAGGGCGACAAGCTCTCGGGCCGCCACGGCAATAAGGGCGTCATCTCGAGGATCCTTCCCGAGGAGGATATGCCCTTCATGGCCGATGGCACCCCCATCGACATCATGCTCAACCCGTTGGGCGTGCCCTCCCGTATGAACTTGGGACAGGTCCTGGAACTCCACCTGGGGTGGATCGCCCACTCCGGCTGGGACATCAGTCTGGATCCCGACCTGGAGGCCGAGTGGAAGAAGCACATCCCGGCAGGTGCCGAGAAGGCCGAGCCCGGCACCGCCGTGGCCACCCCGGTCTTCGACGGCGTGCGTGAGGACGCCCTGAACGGTCTGCTCAAGACCACCCTGCCCAACCGTGACGGCGAGCGCCTGGTGGGCGATGACGGCAAGGCCGTGCTCTACGACGGCCGCACCGGCGAGCCCTTCACCAAGCCCATCTCCGTGGGCTACATGTACATGCTCAAGCTCCACCACCTGGTCGACGACAAGATCCACGCCAGGTCCACCGGACCGTACTCCATGATCACCCAGCAGCCCCTGGGCGGCAAAGCCCAGTTCGGCGGCCAGCGCTTCGGCGAGATGGAGGTCTGGGCCCTGGAGGCCTACGGCGCCGCCTACACCCTGCACGAGATGATGACCACCAAGTCCGACGACGTGGACGGCCGTGTCCGGGCCTATGGAGCCATCGTGCGCGGGGAGAACCTGCCGGCGGCCGGCATCCCCGAATCCTTCAAGGTGCTGCTCAAGGAGATGCAGTCGCTCTCCTTGAACGTGGAGGTGCTCAACGCGGAAGGCAACGTGATCGAGATGAAGGACGAGGACGACGACCCGAGCGCCGCCTCCGACGACCTGGGCTTCAACATCGGCGCCCGCCCGGACGCCGCCGCCAAGGCCGACCAGTCCGCTCCCGAGCCGGAGTACCGCTGAACCACCAGTCACAGGGATGCCCGCTTGAAGGGCATCCCGCCAAGAGGCAAACTTCAGAGCAGTTACAAGATCAGAGACAGGACACAGAGTGCTGGACGTCAATGCATTTGACAAACTGAGAATCGGACTGGCCACGGCCGATGACATCCGCGGCTGGAGCTATGGCGAGGTCAAGAAGCCGGAAACCATCAACTACCGTACCTTGAAGCCCGAGAAGGACGGCCTGTTCGGCGAGCAGATCTTCGGACCCACCCGCGACTGGGAATGCGCCTGCGGCAAGTACAAGCGCGTGCGTTTCAAGGGGATCGTCTGCGAACGCTGCGGCGTTGAGGTCACCCGCTCCCGCGTCCGCCGCGAGCGTATGGGGCATATCGAGCTGGCCGCCCCCGTCACCCACATATGGTTCTTCAAGGGCGTGCCCTCCCGGCTGGGATACCTGCTGGACATCGCGCCCAAGGACCTGGAGAAGGTCATCTACTTCGCGGCCTACATGGTCACCAAGGTGGATGAGGAGCAGCGCCACAAGGACCTGCCCGACCTGCAGGACGAGTTCGACAATGAAATCTCCCAGCTGGAGAAGAAGCGCGACTTGGAGATCGACAAGCGCGCAAAGAAGCTGGAAGAGGACCTGGCCGAGCTGGAGAAGACCGACGAGGTCAAGGGTTCCATGAAGGCACGTCTGCGCAACGGAGCCGAGCGGGACATGACCGCCATCCGCAAGCGCTATGACGACCAGATCCAGCGGATCACCGCCGTCTTCGACCGCTTCAAGACCCTGAAGCCCGGCGATATGGAGGGCGACGTTGATCTGTGGCGGGAGATGCAGGACCGCTACGGTGACTACTTCGAGGGCTGCATGGGCGCCGAGGCCATCAAGAAGCGTCTGCAGGACTTCGACCTGGAGGGTGCCGCCAAGGAGCTCCGTCACGAGATCGACACTGGCTCCGGCCAGCGCAAGGCCCGTGCCCTCAAGCGGCTCAAGGTGGTCTCCGCCTTCCTGAACACCGGCAACAAGCCCGAGGCCATGGTTTTGGATGTCGTCCCGGTCATCCCGCCCGACCTGCGCCCCATGGTGCAGCTGGACGGCGGCCGCTTCGCCACCTCCGACCTGAACGACCTCTACCGGCGCGTCATCAACCGCAACAACAGGCTCAAGCGCCTGATCGAGCTGGGCGCCCCCGAGATCATGCTCAACAATGAGAAGCGCATGCTCCAGGAGGCAGTGGACTCCCTCTTCGACAACGGCCGCCGTGGGCGTCCCGTCACCGGAGCCTCCAACCGTCCCCTGAAGTCCCTGGCAGACATGCTCAAGGGCAAGCAGGGCCGCTTCCGCCAGAACCTGCTGGGCAAGCGTGTGGACTACTCCGGCCGTTCCGTGATTGTGGTCGGGCCCTCCCTGCGCATGCACCAGTGCGGCCTGCCCAAGCCCATGGCCCTGGAGCTCTTCAAGCCTTTCGTCATCAAGCGGCTGGTGGACCTCAACTACGCGCAGAACATGAAGAGCGCCAAGCGTCTGGTGGACCGTGGCGATCCCGAGGTCTGGGGCGTGCTGGAGGAGGTCATCTCCGAGCACCCCGTCCTGCTCAACCGTGCGCCTACGCTGCACCGTCTGGGCATCCAGGCCTTCGAGCCCATCCTGGTCGAGGGCAAGGCCATCCACCTGCCCCCGCTGGCTTGCGCGGCCTTCAACGCCGACTTTGACGGCGACCAGATGGCAGTCCACCTGCCCCTGTCGGCAGAAGCCCAGGCTGAGGCCCGCTCCCTCATGCTGGCCTCCGACAACATCCTCAAGCCCGCCGACGGCCACACGGTCACCATGCCCTCCCAGGATATGATTCTGGGTCTGTACTACCTGACCACCGTGGTTGACGGCGCCAAGGGCCAGGGCCGGATCTTCTCCAGCCTGGCCGAGGCCCGGATGGCTCTGGACCTGGGCGAGATCGACATGCAGGCCAAGATCCTGCTGCGGGTGCCCGCCGACTTCGTCATGCCCAAGGACTGGAAGCCCGGTGACCTCAAGGTCGTCGACCCTGAGCCCGGCAGCCCTGACGTGGTCAAGGAGGAGGTCTTCAAGGACGGCTCCAGGCTCTTCGCCACCAACTATGGGCGGGTCCTGTTCAACCGGACGCTGCCTGTGGACTACCCCTTCATCAACGAGCAGGTGCCCAAGGGCAAGCTGTCCGGCATCGTGGACGACATCGCCACCCGGTACTCGACCGCACAGGTGGCGGCCACCCTGGATGCCCTGAAGGACCTGGGCTTCACCCGGGCCCAGTGGTCCGGCGTGACCATGGCCTTCTCCGACATCGTGGTGCCGCCCGAGCGCAGCGAGATCGTCAACGAGTACCAGGGGCAGGCCGCCAAGGTCAACTCCCAGTACGACATGGGTCTGCTGACCGACGAGGAGCGCCGCCAGGAGCTGATCAACCTGTGGACCGAGTGCACCGACAAGGTGGCTGATGCCATGCAGGAGCATTTCACTCCGGACAACAACGTGAACATCATGGTCCAGTCCGGGGCACGAGGCAACTGGATGCAGATCCGTCAGATCGCTGGAATGCGAGGCCTGGTGGCCAACCCCAAGGGCGAGATCATCCCTCGACCGGTCAAGTCCAACTACCACGACGGTCTGTCGGTGCTGGAGTACTTCATCTCCCAGCACGGCGCCCGCAAGGGTCTGGCCGACACCGCACTGCGTACCGCTGAGTCGGGTTACCTGACCCGTCGTCTGGTCGATGTCTCCCAGGACGTGATCGTGCGCGAGGAGGACTGCGGTACCATGCGCGGTCTGACCATGAAGGTGGCCGAGCGCGACGAGCAGGGCAACTTGGTCCTGGTCAAGGCCGCCGACGGCGGACCCTACTCCAGGCTCCTGGCCGCCGACGTCATCGATCCCAAGGACGGCAAGACTGTGCTCTACAAGCGCGGTGACGCCCTGTCCATGGATGTGCTGCGCGACATGGTCGCCCACGGCGTGGAGGAGGTCAAGGCCCGTTCGGTCCTGACCTGCGAGTCCACCCGCGGGGTGTGTGCCAAGTGCTACGGCTGGTCCCTGGCCACCAACAAGCTGGTGGACGTCGGCGAGGCCGTGGGTATTGTGGCCGCCCAGTCCATCGGCGAGCCCGGCACCCAGCTGACGCTGCGTTCCTTCCACTCCGGCGGTGTGGCTTCGGCCTCCGACATCACCCAGGGTCTTCCCCGTGTCACCGAGCTCTTCGAGGCCCGTACCCCCAAGGGTGAGGCTCCCATCGCGGAGTTCCCCGGAACCGTCAAGGTGGAGGACACCGACCGCGGCCGTCAGGTGACCCTGACCCCGGACGACACCTCTGTGGAGGCGCTGACCTACCCGGTCACCCGCCGTGCGCCCATGATGGTCAAGGACGGACAGCATGTCGAGGCCGGCACCCAGCTGATCGAGGGCTCCGTGGATCCCAAGAAGATCCTGCGCATCCTCGGCCCGCGCGCCGCCCAGGTGAACATCGTCAACGAGGTGCACACGGTCTACCGCTCCCAGGGCGTGGACATCCACGACAAGCACATCGAGGTCATCGTCCACCAGATGCTCCGCCGCGTGACGGTCATCGACTCGGGTGACACCGACCTGCTGCCCGGCGAGCTGGTCGATCAGGCCAAGTTCAAGGCCGCCAACATGAAGGCCGTCAAGGCCGGAGGCAAGCCGGCCGCGGGACGTCCCGAGCTTATGGGCATCACCAAGGCCTCCCTGGCCACCGACTCCTGGCTGTCGGCCGCCTCCTTCCAGGAGACGACCCGCGTGCTCACCGAGGCCGCCCTGAACCAGAAGGTCGACGACCTGAAGGGCCTCAAGGAGAACGTGATCATCGGCAAGCTGATTCCGGCCGGCACCGGTCTGGCCAGGTACCGCAACGCCACCGTGGAGCCCGACAAGGCCATCCGCGACACCATCTACCCCAACTTCGGTCTGGGCGGTGGCGACGTGGATTTGAGCGACGCCGACCTGAACGATGTGGACTTCTCCAACATCGACTTCGGAGATCTGAAGTTGGGCGACGACTTCAACCCGGACGACTTCCTCAACGACCAGGGCGGCCAGAGTCATCTGGACACCCCTAACGTGCAGGATCCGTCAGCTGAGACCGGCGATCAGACGGCTGCCACAGGCGCGGGATCCTCGGATGCCGCCGATGGCAGTGACTCCGATCAGAAGCCGTCCCAGCAGCCTGGTTCGGCCACCTTCTCCTCTTCGGAGGATCAGCACTCCAACCAGTGAGTGCCTGCACGACCAGTAGCCGCAGATCCTCTTGGGCCAGATGATCTGGCCTCGAGGATTCGGCTGCAGGATATGCGATAAAGGATGAGGGCCCGTGCGATCATAGCGATCGTACGGGCCCTCATCTTGTTTTCTCGCGGTCAAGATTGCAGGCAGACAGTGACGACGATGGCTGTAGATGACGGCTATTTGGTGGCCATATCTGGTCAGGGAAGAATCGTTTCGGCAAGACCAGCATGGCAGGTAGGTCAGCGCAAATGCCGAGTGGAAAGCAGGGTCCGCCAACGTCGGGTTCGTGGCAGGGATGCCAGGATGGCAGATCGAAGCTTGTCCACCAGCTGCCAGCAGTCTTCGGCCTCCTGTTCATCGGAGGGGTGCCGGTCGAAAGAGGCCTGATCGGCCATGCTGCGCAGTCGATCCAGATCCCCGCGCAGTCCGGCCGCCGAGGACCCTGGGGGATCGGTCAGAAGGGTCTGGGCAATCAGAGCCGCTTGCTCGCTACGGGTGCCGTCCAAGGACAGGCCAGTCTGCCTGCTCAGGTTGCCGATCTGTCGCCAGCCGGCGCGGATACGTGTCTTTGGGTCACCCGTCGACCGTGCCCGTCTGCGCAGCGAGGCCTTGACGGCCAGCAGGAGCAGAATCAGGAGAGTCGGCAGCCAAACCGGCATGGTCCAGAGCGTCATTTTGGCTATCAAGGGTCCGTGCCGTTTCCAGAAGGAGGGTGAAGACTGCGGGGATGCTTCCTGGCCGCCGACGGTGGTCCTGCCCTGGGTTGTGCGGTTGTCGTGGGGAGGGTCGACCAGCGGGGGCGGTGGCTGGCGGACCAAGGTGCGCGGATCGGGCGGTGTGGAGTCCAGGGATTTGTCCGGGGTCTTGGTCTCTGGTGGTGTGGGGTAGAAGGGAACCCATCCGAGTCCTTTCAGATTGACCTCCACCCAGGCCTGGGCGTCACGTCCCGTGAAGTCGACTCGGGTGCTCCCGTCCGCCTGGGTCCTGGTCCGTGCTCGGCTGATGGAACCGTCATGGTTCTTGGGCAGGAATCCCAAGACCACCCGGGATGGTAGACCCATCTGCCTGGCCAGGAGTGCCATTGCTGAGGCGTATTGCTCGCTGTCGCCCACCATGGCCTGGCCCTGCAGGAGCTGGTTGATTCGATAGTCACCATGGCCGGAGGGCGAGGGATAGTCGCCGGCCAGACCATGGGAGAACCATCCCTCCTTGCGTAGCCGTTCCTCGATGGCCAGTGCCCTGGCGCCGCCGCGCACCTGCATGGAGGTCATGGAGGCAGCCGCTTTGGGCAGGCTTTCAGGGGCATCCGACAGGGGAGGCACCTGCGCATCTCCCGGATCGCTGTCGGCTATGCGACGCGTTGCGGGTCGGTTTTGGGCCACGCCGTGCACTGTATAGCTGGCTCCTGCCTGTAGGGCCTGATCGGTCAGAGCAGTGTCCGTAGCCTTGTTGAAGTAGAGGTCTTTCCGTTGCAGGTCCTGGTCCGGATCGATGCTGCCGACCTGTCCGGCGGAGGGCAGCCAGGCGTGGTCGAATCCTTCCCTAATTAGAAAGGTTGCGGTAAAGGGCTGTCCGGTTTGTTCGCCGTCTTTGGTCTTCTCCTGCTGCCTTTCTGTGCGGATCTGGGCGCCGATGCGCCGGTAGTCGGCGGCTCCTGCGCCTGAGGAGTCGGACAGATTCCAGACCTTGCCGTCATAGCGGTCCATGACTGCCATTCGGACCGGCGTGCCGGCGGGCAGATTGCGTACCGTGACCAGGGTATCGTCGCGGTGTCGTTTGACATAGGCACGATAATCGCTCAAGGGGCTGGTGAACTGGTAGGGGTCCATGGGGGGCTGATAATGGTCGCGGATAACCAGCCGGGTCGGAGCGGGCAAGATTTCAGCGGAGAAAATCATTCCGGCTACCAGGGCCAGGGTCAGAAGAGTGGATGCGAGTCCTTGCAGACGCAGCAGACCCAGTCCACTTGCGCTCCAAATCAGCAGAAGCAGCCAGAGGATGCCGCCCGTCAATGCCGGATAGAGGCCTCCGCTGGTCCCTAGGGCTGCTGACACAGCCATGGTGGCCAGGATGGGCAGGGTGGCTGCCAGGACGGCCACTGGGTGTGCCGGCCGTCCCAGATTGCGGCCTAGGCCATGGCGGGCCAGCAGCACGGCCAGACAACAGGTCCAGAGCATCAGCGTCCACAGGGCCATCAGTCCGCAGGCTTCCTGTCCGAGAGGCGGATCGATGGCTACCAAGGTTTTGAAAGCGCCGAAGGTGGATGACCAACCTTGTGCCAGGGTTGTCCTGGTGGGCAGGACGTGTGCCAAGGTGGTCCCGTTCAGAGTGAAGATGGGGCCGAGCAGGAACTGGGCCGCGATCAGCAGCAGAGGCTGGAGGAGGGCTGTAGCAATATTACGGCGAGGGAGCATGGCGATCAGCAGTCCGGTCAGACAAGCTGCGGCTCCCACTGTCAGCCAGAAGGACATGCTGCCGTAGACCGGCAGCAGCTGCAGTCCGGCCAGCAGATCGAGGGGCGCCAGTGCGGCGACCAGAATGATAGGGGAGCGGCGCCTGGTGGGGTCGACTCTGGATTGCAGACCAGTCCGGTCGATCAGACGAATCGGCTCCCTCTGGGCTCGATCCATCCATGATGCAGATGATGCACTCATGGCTGGTTCTCCAAGAGGATGGGGAGGTCCCGAATACTACCCAAAACGGCGTTGACCAGGCCCGGCTGTGCCTGCAGGCTTGGATGAGCATCCAGGTCAGCAGCCAGCAGCATGACTGGGGAGGCGCTCTGAGCCGATTCACCCATCAGCGCTGAGGGTTGGCAGTCGCTCAGCGAACCGGTCACCAGAATGGTCAGACTGATCTGTTTGGAAGCATCAGTCCGGTCAAGTAAGTCATAGCCGTCTTGGCGGGGGTGGATGGCACTGCAGGCGTCCAGAAAGCTACGGGGATCTTCCGTGGGCAGGATGGTTCCATGGGTATCGGAATTGTCTGGTTCCGGGGCCAGCGCTTGCAACCGATGGCCATCAAGCAGGCATCGGCAACCCAAGGAGGCATAGATTGCAACTGCAAGCTCGAACTCATCCGCGTTCCGGTAGGAGGCGGCTTGGCCGTCCAGGATCAGTTCGGTCCTAGTGCGCAAGGTGGGCTCGTACTGACGGACCATCAGTGTGCCGGCCCGGGCAGTGGACAACCAGTGGACCCGTTTCATGTCGTCGCCCGGAGCATAGGGGCGCAGGGCATGGAATTCCAGGTCGTCGTCGACAATGCCGGGACCAGGATCCCCCTCCAGGTCGCGTTCCAGTCCGGCTTCAAGGGGCGGCAAGGCAACCGTGCGGGGATGGATATAGAGTTTTCGGGCGCCTGCCAGGATTCGACGGCGGCGAATGATTCCCAGCGGATCCCCGGCCTCCATGGTCACCGGGCCCAGGTCAATCACACCACGGGACCTGGCTTCCAGCTTCAAGCGGATCTGATGACTCTGGCCGGGAGCCAGGGCAGGCAAAGGTGCCATGACGGCTCCCTGGCCTAGAGCCAGACCGATTCGGCCGCGGCGGGTGGAGCGGCTGCCTGGGTTGGTCAGAACCAGGATCAGCTCGGCCTGGCCACCCATTTCCAGATGTCCCTGGTCCAGACTCGTTTCAGCGCTACAGGACAGATTGCCCAGGCTCATCAGCAATCCCAGAAGTAGCATGCCCGCGCCCAGCAGAGCCCCTGCCAGCAATTCACGCCAGCCTGTAGGGACGAAGGCCAGAGCGCACAAGAGCGCGGCCAGGGCCATGGCTCGGCCCAGGGCAGTGACCGACTTCCACAGGTCAGCGGTCTGGGCTCGCATGCCCTGTCTGGATCCGGCCGAGGATGCCGGTATTTCCTCCGGGGCAGGTCGGCGGGCAAAGGCGGTCATGGCTCACTGCTCTCCTGTGGGGACGGGGACCTTGGCCAGGGCTTCGGCCAGCGCCTGGTGTTCATCCATGTCCGCCAGCTTGCTCTGGGCCGTCAGGATCAGTCGGTGGGCCAGGATGGGATCGACCAGTTGTTTGACATCGTCAGGGATCACGTAGTCGCGACCCTGGGCGCAGGCCCGGATTCTGGCGCAACGGACCAGGGCCAGTCCGCCTCTGATGGATGAGCCCACCCGGATGGCGGGGCTGTGCCGTGTGGCTTCGATGATGTGGATGACATACTCCATGATGGATGGATCACAGAAGACCTTGGAGGCACAGGCGGCCATGGCCCCCACCTGGGCGGCGTCGACCACCGGTTCGACCAGGCCGGCCCGGTCGCGGATGTCGGCCTCTTCAAGGATGCGCATGCTGGCATCGTGCCCCGGTACCCCTAGAGAGGTGCGGATTAGAAAGCGATCCATCTGCGCCTCGGGCAGGGCATAGGTGCCCAGCTGCTCGATGGGATTCTGGGTGGCTATAACCATGAATGGCAGGGGGAGATGGTAGGTGCGGCCATCTACAGTTACCTGGCCTTCCTCCATGACCTCCAGCAGGGCCGATTGGGTTTTGGGGGATGCTCTGTTGATTTCATCGGCCAGAACCAGGGATGCGAAGACTGGACCGGGCCGGAAGGAGAATCGTCCTTGGGACTGGTCATAGAAGGTCACGCCCAGAAGATCGGAGGGTAGCAGGTCGGGGGTGAACTGGATCCGCTTGCAGTCCACGGCAATGGATGCAGCCAGAGCGCGTGACAGCTGGGTCTTGCCGGTGCCCGGATTGTCTTCCAGGAGCACATGGCCCCCTGCAATCAGGGCGGTAACACACAGGGTGATGGTTTCCTCCTTGCCCAGCACCGCCTGGCCGACGTTGTCGACGATGGAGCGGAAGAGGCTGGCGAAGGTAGATACATCCACGGCGGCCTGTCTGCTGCTTCCGGCCTGTTTTGATCGTCTCTGCTGCTTCGTCTCTGCTGCTTGGTCTCCTGATTCGACGGCAGAGTACTGGTCCTGCCCGGTCTTTTCCTCATCCCCAGGTTCGTTAGTCCCGACTTCGTAAGTGGTGGCCGAGGTCTGCTCCAGCCGGGGGTGACGGGACTCATTGGTGAGGTTGACGACCTCGGGCCTTGCAGTATCTGATGAGAACCGGGCGAACCGGTCACGGACCGGCTGGCGGCCGCGGACGGTCACGTCTTCCACCATGGTGCTGTCCGATGGGACGGATTCCGCCCCGGACTCCTGGTTCGTTCCTTGCTTGGCAGCCACGGGGATGCGGCCGGGCAGGGTCCGGTCATCACTCGCCGCCGAAGCGGATTCTTTCTGGCTCAGACCTGCCATGAGGGCCTGGCGCTGTCGCTTCAGTACATCCAATCGGTCGGTAGGGGTCTGGCGGCCTTCGCTGTTCGTCTTATGCGCGGACTTGGGGTTGTTCCTTCTGGTCGCGTCATCCGGGATGGTGCCGTCCTGCTGGAGGGGTTCCTGCGCGTTTCGTTCATCCATGGTCGTTCATCCTTTTCTGCTGAGAGGACCCCTGACGAGCGAGAGTCTTATCGCGCGGCTTGTCGGCCTCTTTGGGCAGGGTCAAATTCTTGGTGGCGGCGGGCGAATGGCCTTCGGAACCTACCCCCTGGATGCGAGCGACCGCCCAGAAGTTCAGGGTGGTGCCCGGCTTGGCAGATTGCGCGGGAAGGGTGATGACTTCACTCACTTCCGGCTGATTGCAGGGCAGGGTCCAGGAGGCCTTGTCAGGGTCAAGGCCATTGATGCCCACCTGGATGTCTGCGCAAGGTCGACCGTGTTCGACCCCGGGGGCCAGGACCAGCTTGGCTCGACTGTTTCTCAGATACTCAATGGCTAGGAACGCGGGAGGATCCGGATGCGACCAGGTAGAGCCCGAGGCTGAGACCTCGGGCCCCGAGCCGGTCATATCAATTGGGGTCACGCTCACTGTGCAGATGCCTCCTGCTTCGTCATGGCCTACGTCGAAGACCGCCTTGGTGGAGGTGGGCGCGCGCCATCGTGGCGAACCGCAGCCGGAACCTTCGCCGTGGACCATATATCCCTGGATGGGCGAGCCGTGATTCTCCGGCGGGCGCCAGGTGACGGTCAAGGTTTCCTTGCTGCCGCCATCCACGGTCAGTGCCTGCACGCCTCCGGGAAGCGCGTCCGGTCTGGCTGCGGCCGGCGAGGAGGCGGGGGACCATCCTACCTGGTTGTGGGCTTGAACGGTGAAGGAATAGTCATGACCGTTGGCCAGCCCGTCGATTCGGCAGGTGGCAGCAGTGCCGCAGGAGTGTTGCCCCGAGCCTGCCGATGAGGAGTAGGAGACCCGGTACTCGTCCACCGGGCTGCCGTTGGCTGCGCCTGGCTCCCAGGCCAGGAGAACTGTTCCGTCGCCTGCTTGAGCGGCGCCCGACAGCATTCTGGGGGCCTGCGGGCGGTCGATGATGCCCACGGTGATGGTGGCGCTGACCCGGCGTCCCGGATCCTGGCTGCCATCCTCTACCGTGGCCATAATGGTGTTGGTGGAGGCGCCGATGTCGCGATCGGCTTTGATGGTGATCTTTCCGTCGCCCAGGTTGGTGGCTGTCAGACGTGAGGTGTCATCGCTGACCAGACCGACCAGGCGCAGCGGGGTGTCGGGGAAGGGGTTGAGGGCACCCTCGAACAGGTTCAGCTCCAGGCTCTGTCCAGCCTTGAGCCCCACCTGGCGCGAGGGGACCGAAGCCAGAGGTCGGGTGGTGGCGATGATGCGGAAGGCCAGGACCGTATGCACATCGCCGGATGGACTGGTGATGGCCACCGGCAGGCTGGCCTTGGTGCCCGGTGTTGCGGTCTTGTCGGCGGCCACTTTCAGCTGGCCCCGAGGACTCAGCTTGGTATGAATCGGCCCATGAGGGTCTCCAGAGGAGAAGGTGCTGTCGGCCGGATCGCTTCCCTGGGGCCAGCGGGTCATGGCGGGCAGGGAGATGGCCTGCGCCGGTTCCCCGGCTACCAGATCGATGACCGGTGCCGTAAGGATCGGCGGTGATGCTTTGCCGCCTACCACGGTGATGGGCAGGGTGAGCACCGACTCGTTGACGATGGCCCGTCCGCTTGGATCCCCGTCACGGACGGCAAAGGTCAGTGAGGCAGGACCGGCATAATCCTTGGCTGCGGTGAACCTCAGGGTGTGCTCGTCCACATAGGGATCGGATCCGTCGGACTTGGTGGCCGAGACAGACTGGCGCGAGGCGATCTGCGCGGTCTTGCCTGCACCCACTCTGACCTGGTCGGCGATGTCGATGGTGATGCTCTGCCCAGCCTGCACTTTGAGGGCCGGAGCCCGGGGTCTTAGCACCGGTGGGAACACCCCATAGGCGGGGACCTTCACAAAGGCCATTGAAGTGATCTTGTACCGGGTGTTGGTCACGGTGTAGGGCACGGCTCTGGCCTGGTCGGTCAGGTCGATGACCAGCTTGGTGGAGCCGGCTTCGCCTACGATTCTGGCATGGGCACGGGCGCTGGGATGTATCCCAAGGTGCAGGTCATCGAGGGTGCCGGATGGATTGCTGGTGGAGTCGGCCAGATTAACTTCCACGCTGCGCTTGTCCACCGTGTCCTCCGGAGCCACCTGGTAATCCTGCGCTATGGGCGGCTGTATAGGGGCTTGGGGATCCGAGACCACGGTCAGGGTGGCCTGATCACTCAGTCCTGCTCGGTTGTGTGTCCGGTAGACCAGATAGGAGGTGCCTGGCTGCGAAGGGGCGGTCAGCTGGATCATGCCGTCCTCTACGCTGGCCCGGTCCAAGCCCTGGAGCTCCAGGTGGGAGTCCAGGCTCAGGGGATCGTCATCCCCGGCGATGTCGTTGAGCAGGACCGGCACATCGGCAACGGTTCCAGGCCGTAGCCTGACCCTGTCGTCCCGGGCGAAGACCCCGGCCACTGACGAGTCGGTGAAGACGCCGATGCGGACGCGCGCCTGGGCGCGCTGCCCAACCCAGTCTTCCACTGCGTAGGTGAACTCGTCGGTGCCGTGCGAATCAGGATAGGCCTCGTAGATCAAGTAGTCGGCTCCGGCTTTGACAATCCTGCCCAGCTTTGGCGCCAGGTTGCCCAAGCCTGACAAGGTGTCGCAGTCTCCATCGGGGTCGATGCCGGTCAGCGGGACGGGAATGCGCACCTTGGTTCCGGCAGCCACCTGGGCCCGTAGATCCTTGGGGGTGGGTGCGGGCTTGCTGGCGGGGTCGGAGGCATGGACCCTGAAGGTGATGGTGCCAGAGGCCGTATTGCCCAGATCGTCCCTGACCGTATAGGTTGCCGGGAAGTCCCCGGTGCGCTCGCTGGCCTGATACCTGACCGTATCCTCGGACACGAAGGCCAGGCCCGTAAAAGTCTGCTGATCCGTAGTCAGCTGCTGGTCCAAAGTGACGCTGGTCCCGTCAGCATGGGCGACCTTGTCCATGACTGAAACCGTGACCAGGCCCGATGAGCGGACCCCAACCGTCAGATTCGGAGCCTTGGGTGCCGAGGCTGCCCTGCTCAAGGAAGGGGGCTGAAGGACGATGGTCCCCTTTGCGCTGCCTTCGGCGTTTGTGACCGTATAGGCAATACTCAGTGGACGTGTGGGGATTTTCCTGGCGGATAGGTAGACCCGTCGGTGGTCCACGATGCCGACCTTGATGCCGGAGTTCGGATCCACGCGTACATCCGTCAGTGCCAGTACACCGCCCATGGGATCCAGGTCGTTGTCCAGCGGATCGACGATGGCGGTCTGGTCGGCCCCCAGCAGGGCCACGTCGTTGACGGGTACCGGCGGTGCGGATCCGCCATGATCGTGTTCCACCTCCAGCCTGACCAGACCTTGGGTCTCCTGGTCACCCTGGGCCACCCGGTAGGGCACATAATAAGTGCCCGGGTTAACTGCGGTGGCGTTGAAGGAAAAGCTCTCAGCGTTGACCTCCACCCGGATTCCATCGGGCTTGTCGACCTGGACCAGGCGGAGGGGCTGAACGGCATTGGCATGTACACTCCTGCTGAGGTCAACGGTGACCTCTCGGCCGGGAGTGGCCTGGCGAATGACCGGATCGACCAGTGGGGCCAGGGTGTTGACGGGCCTGACGGTGAAGTATATGAGTCCCTGACCGCTCATGACTCCGTCCGAGACAGTGACTTTGACCGCCACTCGTCCGGAGGTGGCTGACCCAGCACTCATGGTCAGCTGTCCGTCAGCCCTGGTGGACAAGGATATCCGATCGGAGTTGACCGATTCGGCGCCGACCAGGGTCAGCGGGTCCCCGTCTGGATCTTCGAAGCCGACCAGGGCGTTGACGGTGGTCGTGGCGCCCCGCTCCACATCGTACTCAGGCGGGGTATCGTTCTGGACCGGCGCCTGGTTGCCTCGGTCCATCTTGGCCGGGGCGATGTTGAGGTCGATGCCAGCCGAGGAGACCTGGCCGCGTCCGTCGGTGATTGAGTAATTGATTCGGGTCCGGCCGGTAGGTGCGTCGCTGGCATCCACCTGCAGGTAGCGGCCGTTCATGACCGGAGTCAGGCGCAGATTCCCCTGCGAGCTGCGGGCATCCTCGATTCGCAGAACCGAGCAGTCAGTCTGGCGATCGTTGCGCAAGGGATCCAGCAGGGTCCTGGATCCGGCCCGAATGCCCAAACTGTCGTCCTCGGCCTGGATGGGTTGGGATTCTGATCGACAGGTGGCCGCGAATCGCTGGCGGTTGTCGGCCGAGTCCTGACGCTGATCGTTGCTGTCCGTGTGTTTGACCTCCATGGTCTGCCACTGTGGCCGGATCACCTTGGTAGATGATTTGGGATTCCAGACATCGCCAGTCAGCACGTCGTTGAGGATGACCCTCCGGTGGTTGGCCCGGAAGACCAGGTCCGAGGTGGGGCTGATGGCCTCCAGGGTGGTGGGACTCGGCTGCGGTTGGACCTTGGGCGCGGCTGACCCTGTTGCGCATAGTCGCAGGAAATTCCGCCCTGAGGAGGCCCAAGCCGTCCAAAGGCATCCACCCGAGGAGACCGGCTGGGCTGGTTGGCCGCTGCCGCCGGTACGTACGGTCTCGATCTGATTGCGTGGGTGATCCAGTTGAACCAGGTGGACGCTTTCCTGATCGGTCAGGCCTACCCAAGGTCCCTGGCGGTCCATATCCACTGGAGTGGACTGAAGCTGCAGGTCTCCCCGGTGCGGTATCCGGGTGGTTCCCTGGGGCCAGTAAAGCCGATTGCCCGCCAGAAGGACGGGTCTTCCGCCAATGACGCTGAATGCAGTGGCCCGGACGGGAGCGTGGTCCGTCAGGGAGTCCAGTTCACGGTGGGCCCGGGAGTCCGGTCCGTCGATCCTTAGCACAACCCCGTCCGAGGGCCGGTAGGCGTAAACAGCTCCGGAGGCATCCACTGTGACGGCGGCCCCAGAGCCCAGGGTCAGCACAGGGTCTCGGCGCTGCGGATCCAAATCCCCAGGCGAAGTGGCCTGACCCACCCAGACCTTGCCGGTCCGAGCCTGGAAGAGGACCAGTGTGGGCCCGTTGATCATCCGCTGGACCTTGGCATCCGACCGGGTAGTGTCCCCCAGGGTGGCGGTGGAGGCCGCTATGGGAGCCATGCCTCCCTCATGGCCTAGGATGACCGCGTATCCGCTCTGGGCTAGGTCGAAGTGGTCGGTGCCCGTCGACAGGGCCACGTCTGTTTCTCCGATGTCGGGCTTGAACCTGGCGACCTTGCGCTCGTTCTGGGAGGTGATCCAGATGCTGCCGTCGTCCACCTGAACGGCACGGCGGTCCACCCCATGCATGAACAAGGCGCCCAGGATGAGCAGGACCAGCGCCGTCAGTGTGACGGTCAGGATGGCGGCAGGGCTCTTGGCGCGGACGGCCAGAGCATGCCGCAGATGCAGCCCGGCCCGGCGCATCCGCAGGAATCGTCCCTGCAAGTCCATAATCCCCTGGGTTCCTTTCCTGTCCTGCCGCATAGGCCAGGATGCCTGACCTATGTTTTTGCGTTTTAACTTGTCCCGGACCGCCGTCATTGCTTTCTCTGACGACTGATTTTAACCGGTTTGCAGGGTCTTGGCGCTCTGTGAAAGTCGAGGTGGTCAAGTGTGCAAATTCATCCACAGGGGGTTCACTGAACAGCACAGATGATGGTCGGTTCCTGGGACATGCTCCGATCGGCTCGAACCAGGGCGACGCTGATGCAGGTCTGGCTTCCCTGTGGGTTGTCGATGCGGGCGGTCGGCTGTCGGGTTTGCACGCTGCGTCCACGCTCTCCGGTGCCATCCTGGTTCAGGGGATGCCAAACATAGCTGTCTGCCGGTTTGGGGTCGGGATTGGTCCAAGTGAACACGGCCGTTGTGCCCTGATAGCGGCCCTGACCTTGGGTGGGCGAGGGAACCGGTCCCTCCTGCAGATCCTGGGGGTCGCTCGAATCCGTCGGGTCCGGGGACTGTACCTGTGGGGATTGTGCCTGGGAGGAACCTGTAGTTTGTTGTGAATCTCGTCTGAAACCGTTCGGCAGGCCGACAACCAGGGCGCAGGCCAGGACTAGGGCTAGGACGGCAGCGAGAATCAGTGTCATCAGGATCACACGGCGGCGGCCGCCGAAAACCCGCTTGGCCCGGCTGCCTTCATGGTTAGCGGACGCCTCCCTGCCTGGGCGCAGACGCGGTTGGGAACCAGCCTCTGCCTCGGTCCAAGAGTGGCCGGAGTCCCCGGTTTCTGTTCGATTTTCTCTTCGGCCTGCAATGGCTCCGGTCTGGGCGTGCGAGCGTGTATCCGTCGTGGGGTAGGGGTCGATTCCCTCGCCGATGAAGGGTGTCGCATGGCCGTAGAGCTGCTGCTGGACCTCCTGAAGGGCACGACCGAATTCCAGTGCTGAGCAGTAGCGATCGTCCCGGTCATGGGTCATGGCCTTCTCCAGGACGGCGGCCAGCATCGGGGAGGCCTCGCCCATATGCAGAACCGGGGTTTCCGCTGTAAGGATCAGCTGCGTCAGGTGATTCTCATCCCGGGCCCGGTAGGCGTACTCGTAGGGGGAACGGCCGGCCAGCATGCCGAAGAGCGAGGCACCCAGGGAGTAGATGTCGCTGGCCTCAGATCCTCCCGAGCGGCTTGCCAGAACCTCTGGGGCCGCCCAGGGTACGGAAAGTCCGCCGGCCTGTTCGCTTCCATAGATGCCTGAGGAGATGCCGAAGTCGGCCAGGACGGGCAGGCCCTGGTCGGTGATCAGGAAGTTGCTGGGTTTGACGTCCCGGTGCAGGATTCCCCGTTCATGAGCGCAGCAGAGGGCCGAGGCCATGCGCACTCCCAGGTCCAGCACGCCTTCCTGGTCCATGCCCCCCTTGAGCATGATGGTCTTGCAGCTGCCGCCCGGAGCGTATTCGAGCACCAGGCAATCCCGTCCGTCATCGCTGATCAGGGCCTGGTGGATGCTCAGGATGCAGGGGTGGGTGGAGAGCTTGGCCAGGGCCTTGGCCTCCCGCAGAAAGAGCAGATGGGTCTGCTGGTCCACGTTGCCTTGGAGGGCTACCTTGACTGCTACAGGTCGGTTGAGCCCCTCCTGCTCATACAGGTAGACGGCGGCGGTGCCTCCCAGGTCCAGGGGGCGAAGGGGCCGCAATCCGGGCAGCGCCGGAGCCTGGTCTATGGCTGGAACCGCACCCGGGCGCTGGGTCTGGGAACCATTCTGCTGCAAGGGCCATCACCTCCTAGGACTGCTATCCACGATAACAGCACGCCGTTCCTGATCAGGCTTCCTTTGAGCCTCCTGCAGGCGGTCCCGGACCAGCGGGTTCCAGGGCCTGCAGCTGGACCATGCCGGACCCTATTCTTGTAGCTATGAGCAAGCAGCCACCGGTGGATCCGCAAGAGGCCATGGAACCGGTCCGCGCCCTTATCGGCGATCGGCTCCAGAACGAAGAGGATCGGTCCACCCGGGCCCTGGTGGTGGCTGGTCCTCCCCGCAGCGGCAAGACCAGGCTGGCTACTCGTGCCCTCCTGACAGGCATGGAACGCTTCGGCGACGGAGCCAGCATGGCTGTATCAGGTCGTACCGCGGCCGACCAGGTCAGCCGCCAGGTCATTCTGGAGCGGGGCAGGTCCGACCGCACCCGACCTGTGGGCACACTGCAAGCCCTGGCTTTTCGTCTGCTGACGAGGTCTCGGCTGGCCCGAGGGGGTCACGATCCGCTCTTGCCCAGACTGCTCAACGGCGCTGAAGAGGATGCCCTGCTCAGGCAGGTCATGACCGTCCATCTGGAGCATGTCCAGGCCGGTGACGACTGCGCGGTCTGCCGACTTCTGGAGCGCTACTTTCGCAACGGGGCGGGCTGGTCCTCCGTCCTGGTCGGCGATGGACAGGGACGAGTCGTAGGGGTCGCCGACAGGTTCATCGCCCAGCTGCGGGACATGTTCGCCCGCATGACGGAATTGGGCCTTGACAAAGGGGACCGGAACCAGCTTCTGGATGCTCTGGCCGTCCAGCCCATGGACCCTGATCGCCGCGACCGGCTGGGCCTGCAGTGGAGGCTGGCCTTCGCCCTGGAAGATGAATACCGCCAGAGCATTACCGAGAGCTATCCGGACGAGTTCCGTCTGGACCCCTCCATGCTTATGGTCGAAGCCTCTCGAAGCCTGGATGGGCTGGCTGATGACGACCTGCCTGACCTGCTGGTCGTGGACGACTGGCAGGACATCACCCTGGCCGGGATGGGCCTGCTGCAGGGATTGAATCAGGCCGGCTGCCGACTTCTTCTGGTGGGCAATCCCGACCAGTCGGTCCAGTCCTTCCGCGGCTCCTATCCGGAATTTCTGGCCACGCGCCTGACCGCCCTGTCCAAGTCCATGCCAGGCGCCGCTGCCCCCCTTCTGGCTCAGGACTTCGCCTGCCTGGATGCCGCCGAAGTGACCCTGAAACCCCGGAGGATGGTGGTTCCTGAAGCGGCCGCAGAACATACCGAAAGCGTCCAAGGTTCCGATTCGGCAGCTCCAGGTTCCTACGCCGATCTGGTGGCTGCCAGGGTCAGCCTGGGCATCGCCGGGGTTGAGGAGAGCGACACCCCCCTGCCTGACAGACCGGGCAAGCTGCCCGCCTGGCCCGGCGCCGGACCGGTGGCACCCCTGACTGCCGACAACAGTCTTATCAGTGACGGCAGCGTGCAGACCAGGCTCTTCCATACCCCCGACCAGGAGGACGACGATCTGGTCTGGCAGATTAAGCATGAGTTCCTGGCCAACAAGCATGACTGGAACGACATGGCCGTCATCGCTCACGACAACACAACCCTGCGCACCCTGGGCCGCAAGCTGCGCGTCCAAGGTGTGCCGGTGCGCTACTCCTCAGTGACCCGTCCGCTCAGCCAGGAGCCTGCCATCCAGGGTCTCTTTGCCCTGGTCGAGCTGGCCCAGTCGGTACTGGCCCCTGACACCATTGGCAGCGCCCCGGACGATCCTGCCCAGGTGGCCGCCTGGATCCGTTCGCGCCTGCGCACCCTGATGGCCGGCCCGCTCTTCCGTGTTCCTGCTACTGCCGCTCGTGCAGAGCGTCCTGTCAGAATGGAGCGCCTGGAGTCCATCATGGAGACCATGGCCGCCCTGGCCCCCTTGTCCGGTCAGCAGGGGAGCGGGGCGGACTCATCGGGCTCCTTGGACGACCTGCCTCTCCTGGGACAGGCCTGGCGGAATTGGGTCGAGGACCTGGCCCAGCGGCGTGCTGAGCGGGACCGTTCATCCGGCGTCAGCGTCGACGATTCCCTGCTGACCAGGCATGATTCCTCCCAGGAAAGGGGCGGGTCAGATCTCTTTTCGACTGCTTCGGCCCCCGACCAGCCAGTGGATCTGGGCGACCGGGATGCCCAACGGCCAGCCATTTTGTCTGTTCAGGCCCTGGAGACCCTGCTGGTTCTGGATCCGGATGGCCGATCCTCGGGAATCATCCTGGAGGTCATGACCGCCATCGCCGGAGGTCGCCGGGAGGATCCTGACGTTCAAGTTCTGGACAAGGCCCTGCAGGTTCTGCGACTGACCGCCAACCGCATCAGCGCCCTGGAGGACCGTCAGCCTCAATACGTGCTCTGGGAGGCCTGGCGGAGCCTGGACCTGGCCGATGACTGGCAGCGAAGAGCCCTGATGGCCACCCAGGAGGGGGAGGAGGCCAACGACCGTCTAGACGCGCTCATGCGGCTCTTCCAGTACGCTGCTGGCTCCCGTCGTTTCCCCACGGTTGAGGCCTTCATGGACCAGGTGCGCACCATGCAAATCGAGGCCGACTCCTTGGCGCGGATCGGGCCCATCGAGCATGCCGTCACTCTGACCACGCCCGCCGGCGCTGCCGCCTTGGCCACTGACTGGCCCTTGGTCTGGCTGCCCGCCGTTCAGGACGGGGTCTGGCCCAACCTGATTCCCCGCGACACCATGTTCGGGGCCGAAGAGCTGGCCGACCTGGTTCTGCACGACCGCATCGGCGACCCCCTGGCGGACACGCTCAGCCACGATCCGGCCTTGCGCTCCATCCTCTACGCCGAGAAAAAGGGTTTTCTGGAGGCGCTGACTCGGGCCCGGACCCAGGTGCGCATCAGTGCGGTCTGGAACGATGACCTGGTTCCATCGGACTTCCTTTACGGCTATCTGCCCGAACGCTATCCACGCACCGCCGATATGAGCCAGGCGGAGTTCAGCATGGTCGGCGCTGGCTCAGGCGGCAGTGAGCGCTACGGAGGGCTGGAGGTGTCTCCCAGGGGCCTAACTGCGGCCGCCCGGTCCATTCTGGCTGTCCAGGCGTTGCTTCCGCAGGACCAGGTCGACCGTGACCGAGTAGACGATGCCGTGCAAACCCTGCGGCTGCTGGCCGACCAGGGCCAGGATTCGGCCGATCCACGGCATTGGCCTTTCCTCTACAACAATGGTGAGGAGGGTGCCGCCGAGCCGACATTGGATCAGCATGTCCCAGACGAGCAGTCCACGGTTGGGCCGGCCTCGGATCGGCATGCCCCAGATAAACAGTCCGCAGTTGGCCAAGTCCCGGATAAAGAGGTTTCGGTTGAACAGGCTGCCGGGTCAAGGACTGTGGCCGCTGCCGCGGGCGTCGCATCGGTTACTGAAAGAGACCATGCCTCCCGGCCCGCGCCTGCTTCCATCAATCAAGCCGGACAGGCAGATCGAATACAAGACCGTGACCGGGGTCATGAGCAGCGCCATGAACACCGGTCAGACCGCCAGGTGGTTCTGCTTTCGCCCTCGGCGGTCGATGCCATCTGGAACTGTCCGCTGGAGTGGGCCTTGGGCGATCAGTTCTCCGGCCCATCCCCATCCAGGGTGCCTACGGAGTTCGGCTCCCTGATCCACAAGGTGGCCAGCGAGGGCACAGCCCAGGGCCTGGATCGTCCAGGCCAGGGTGATCCGGACGCCCGCCAGCAGCAGGTGCGGGATGCGCTTCTGGGCATCTACCAGGATCTGGCTCCCCAGGAACAACGCCTGCGGGACCCGGACGAGCTCTATGACCAGCGCGGCCGCAGCAGCCGGGTGGAGTCCATCCTGGACAACCTGGCCTCTTATTTCGTCCGCTCCTCGGATTCCGAATACGGCCTGGAGGGCAAGAGCCCGGTCCCGGTCGGCGACCTGCTGGGGGTGCAGAGCGAGCGCTCCTTCGATGTCAGCCTGTCCGTGGAGGACCTGGTCCCTCTTTGGAAGGCCACCTTCCCTGACAGGCCCTTGGATGCTGATGGGCTCTTCGCCCTGATGTCCGGCCTGGTCGACGGCTTCCCCGCAGCCCTGGATGCCAGGACGACGGTCAGGCTGACCGGCCGTATCGACCGTCTGGAGGTCAGGTCCCTGCCCGAGGGCATCCGTCTGCGACTGGTGGATTACAAGACCGGCAGAGTCCCCTATACCCAGGGGCAGCTCTTCAACGACCTGCAGCTGGTCTGCTATCAACTGGGCCTGGCCTTCCCACCCACGCCCGGCAGCAGCCCGGAGGTGGGGGCGGCCTGGAGTCTGCCCCAGGCCCCCGACCTGGAGAGGACCGAGGGTATGAAACTGAGCCAGTCCCTGCTCCTGCAGCTGCAGACCCCGCCCAAGGATGCGCAAACGGGGTTGCGCCGGGAGGAGATGGCCTACCAGCCTCCACTGTTCGAGCGCGACAGGCTGGTCACCATCGCCCAGCCCAGAACCGGCATGCCCTCCCCGCTCAAGTCCAAGGCCGAGCCTGCGGACCTGTCCGAACAAATTCCGCCCGGGGTGGATGCGGACCTGTGGGCTATGGTCCGGGCCGCCCGGGTCTCCTCCCAGGCTGTGTGGGGGCTGACCATGATAGCCAGGGTCTTCTTCGCTGCCGGGGTCAAGCTGACGGCTGGCCGGGATGACGCGGTCTTCGACCCTGCCCGCTGCCATCGGGCCGGCAATGGTCAGGAATGTCAGGCATGGCAACTGGTGGCGCCCAATCTACTGGAGGATCAGGAATGAAGCAGACTGCCGAACAGTCCGCCATCGTCGATGCGGATGTCAACGAGGATCTTCTGGTGGTGGCCGGGGCCGGCTCGGGCAAGACCATGACCATGACCAGCCGGATCATCGCGCTGATCCGTCGGGGAGTGCCCTCCGAGCAGATTCTGGGGTTGACCTTCACCCGCAAGGCCGCCTCCGAGCTCCAGTCCAGGGTGGGGGCGGCGGTCATCCGACGCGACCAGGGCAGAGGAGCCTCGGGCGTGGACCCCGAGCGCAACTTCCTCAAGCCGACCGTGTCCACCTATGACGCCTTCTTCCAGTCCATCGTGCGCCAGTACGGCCTGCTGGTGGGCATGGACCAGGACACCCGTCCCCTGAGCTCGGCGGGGGCCTACCAGCTGGCCTCCCAGGTGGTCGCCGACCATCTGGATCTGATCTTTCCCGCCGATTCCTTGGCGCAGGATGGCGAATCCGACGACCTGGGCTCCGCGACCTTCTCGACCACCGTCAACCGGGTCCTGGGGCTGACCGGGGCGGTGACCACCTCCATGATCAGCAGCGACTGCCCAGATTTCGACCAGGCCGTGGAGCGGATCCGTGCCTGGGACCGCGCCTTTGTGGATCGTGCGGACCAGCTCATTGGCGACCAGCCCGTGCCGGCCACCGAGCCCACAGTCAGCACCTCGCCGCCCAAGCGAAGCAAGAAGGAGACCGACGAGCACTACCAGGGCAAAATCAAGGACTTCCGAGACAAACGGCGGAGCATTCGCCTCTACCGGGTGGATACCATGCGACGGGCGGTTCTGACGCGTGAGAAGCTGCTGACCCTGGTCCAGGACTACCAGCGGGCCAAGCGTCAGGCCAACATGGCCGAGTTCGGCGACTTCACCCTGGCCGCCTTCCAGCTGGTCGAGCGTTTCCCCTCCATCAGCGCCCAGCTGCGACGCCGCTACAGCCACGTCTTTCTGGATGAATACCAGGACACCTCCACCACCCAGGCCCTGCTTCTGGCGGCCATCTTCCATCCGCAGCGTCTCAAGGAGGATCAGGGGAGTGCTGACCAGGCTCCCGGCAGGTCGGCCGTGACCGCCGTGGGCGACCCCTTCCAGTCCATCTATGCCTGGCGCGGGGCCAGTCCCGGGGCCTTTCGCACCTTCCAGGCCCAGTTCGGCATGCTGGCCGACCGACCCGACTCCGGCAGCGGCCCCTTGTCTGGCGTGACAGCCTTTGGGCGCTCGCAGGACCAGGACCCGCTGACCCTGTCGCGCACCTTCCGCAACTCCAGCTGGGTGCTCAAGGCCGCCAACCAGCTGACCGTCCCCCTGCGCCATCGAGGCCAGGAGAGCCGATCGGAGACGGAACTGCGCGAGGTGGACGTGGCCAGGCTCCGTCCCCGTGAGGATGCCGACCCGGGTACCGTGGGCCTCCTGGGCTACAGCACCGGCGGCCAGGAGATCGATGGCGTGGTCAGGTTCGCCCTCAGGGCCCGCGAGCTCTATGGCAATCAGGGCGACGCACCGCACGTGGCTGTTCTCTTCCGCTCCAAGGCCGCCCTGCCCAGGTGCCGTCAGGCCCTGGAGGCCGCAGGGCTAAGCTGCCAGGTCGTCGGGTACTCCTCCCTCTTCGACAGGCCCGAGGTCATGGACCTTAGAGCCCTGCTCTCCCTGATCTGCGACCATACCGACAGCGATTCCCTGATGCGTCTGCTGGCCTCGGCCCGGTTCGGCATGGACGCGGCCGACCTGAGCGCCCTGGCCTCCCTGGCCGCCAAGGTCAACGAGGACAGCCAGTATCGGGCCCTGGTCCGTGCCGGTCTGGTCGAGTCCGATTCCGATCCTCGCCGTCGTCGTGAGGATCTGCACCGTTACCGTGACCAGGTCCCCAACGACGTCTTCCTGGTGGACCTGCTGCTGCGTGACGATCTGCCAGATCTCTTGGAGAACTCCGGGCTTTCCCCCAGGGGACGGGTCCTGGCCGCCGAGGCCGCCCGGGTCATCTGCCAGGTCCAGGCCGAGTCCTCGGCCCCCCTGCGCCAGGTGGTCATCGCCGCCATCCGTGCCTTGGACCTGGACGTGGACCTGGTATTGGCCCGCTCCCTGGCCAATCCTGAACGGCCACTGGAGCCCAGCCAGGCCAAGGCGGGCATCCAGGCCCTGCTGGATCAGGTGGATGTCTACCTGTCTGAGCTGCCCCAGGGCCTGGGGCCCAGCCTGCGCGGGTTCGTCTCCTGGCTGTCCTCCCTGGATCAGAGTCCAGAAATGCCCACTGACGGGGACGACCGCCGGGCCGACGTGGCCCTGATGACCGTCCACCAGGCCAAGGGACTGGAGTGGGATGCTGTGGCGGTTGTCGGGCTCAAGCGTGGAGCCTTCCCAAGCAGCCAGGGCGACCGGCTCACGGTCAAGCCCGCCTTGGACCAGCCGGTGGTCCCATCCCCGGACGGCCCGGTCTACCAGTACAGCTGCACGGCCCGTACCTGGCTGGTCGATCCCCAGTCCGTGCCGGTGCCGGTCCGGGCTGATGCCATGATCCTGCCCCGTTTTCCACACGACGCCCCCCTGGGAGCTGACCCTGAGGATCTGCTGGGTCGGATGGACCTGGCGGGCTTGGAGGAGGAGGCTATGGGCCTGTCTCGTGAGAGCGGGCTGGACGATCAGGCCCGCCAGGTGCGTGCCGATGCCATTGCTCCCTCTCAGCGAGAGCAGTATGGCCGACGGCTGCTGGATGACGAGCGGCGGCTGATCTACGTGGCGGCGACCAGGGCCCGGCATGACCTGCTGCTGACCTTCAGCCAGGATTCCCAAGCGGAGTCTGCGGCCCTGAACACGCCGGCACCGGACCCGGACAAGGCTTCCAACTTCTGGACCGAACTGGTGGAGCTCTTCCAGGAAGAGCCCGATGCGGTCAAGCTGGAGCACGCAGAGGATACACATGAGGGCGAGCCAACGCCACCCTTGGGGCTCTTTGTCGGTGAGAACGCCCAGTCCTACCGCCAGGCTGTCGTCGACCGTGCCCTGGAGGAGGTGGACCAGGTCGCCGCCCGAGACGGTGAGCGTGAGCAGGCGCTTTGGCCTCCTGTTCTGAGTGCGCGGACCCGTGAAGCCTTGGATCGCTCGGCCGCCTGGGTGCGCGCCGGGGAACCAGACGACCACAAAATCCCTGATGAGGGCGATGACGGGCTCTACGCCAATGCGGTCCGCGTCCTGCAGGTCAGCACAGGCCGCCTAGGGGTGGCTGACGACCAGTTGCTCACGGATCTGGATCTGCTGCGGCGCACCGGCCGCCGAATCCTGGGACATGGGGCTAGCAGCGTCACCGCCATCCAGGCCAGCTCGGCAGGGGGCGATCCCAAGATGGAGAGGGATTACTGGCAGGGGCTGGTCAGACCCATACCTCAGGTAGCTTCTCCGCAGGCCGAGGCGGGCACCCGCTTCCACGACTGGGCCAGGCGTTTCATTCTGCCCGAGATCTCTGCCCCTCAAGGACTGGTAGACCTGCCTGACCAGGCGGAAGCACCGAACCTGCTCGATGGTCCGCTGGGCCCCGGGGCCATGGCTGAGCGAGCCCGAATGCTGGCCGGGCTTGACCAGGAGCGGGAGTCCCTGGATTCCAAGGCCGATCCCGTACAGGCCCGTCTGCTGACCTGGGAGCGGAGGTTGGCTGAGTCTGACTGGGCCCAGCGCACTCCTGTCTGGGTGGAACGGCCCATCGTGGCGGTGCTGGCTGGCTCTATCGTCAAGGGCAAGCTGGATGCGGTCTTCGCAGGTGGGCTGGACCCTGAGCGCACCGATATGCGCTACACCATCGTGGACTGGAAGACCGGAGCCCGACCGCATGGAGAGGAGTCGACCAACCGCCGTCTGGTCCAGCTGGACTTCTACCGGTTGCTCCTGTCACGCTTGGAGGGTATCGGCCTGTCGACCATCGACGCCTGCCTTTATTATGTAAGTGAAGACCAGCCCCAGGATCGACTCATCAGTGCCCGTGCCAGGACCGAAGAAGAAATTCTTGCAACCTTAGCCGAGGGCGTACCCGAGCAGTCGGACGAGGACTGAGTCTGCGACAGACCCCGCCAGATAAGGGCGATGGGTGCCGCGCATCGGCAATCATGAACAGCAGGCGATCGGCAGACGGCCAGGGGCCGTCGTGGGGCCGGGCACGCCCGAATGGAGCAATGAGACAGATGACAACGTCCAGTAATCACGACCAGGTCTTCCAGCGGAAGGGGAGCGTGGCAATAAGACCCATGGTCTGGGCGGATATGCCCGACCTGGTAGGGACCTTCGACGCCACTTGGAAGGTGCAGGAGGATCCCGAGGGAACCGTGTCCCGGCTGAGCGCCGCGCATTTCATCCTGCATTATCTAGTAGATGCCACCAGGGCTCGGATAGCTGTTGATGGGCAGGACTTTCTAGGGGTAACTTTGCTGGCCGAGGGGCGTGGCGAACTTTGCTTCCCCAAGGCTGAAGAGGAGCTGGAGCGAGTGGACCGGCAACTGTCTGCAACGACGTTGGGTGCCCACACCCTGGACCGGGCCCGTCAGTGGCAGCTGACCGAGGTCAGGCTGGAAAAGCAGTGCGGGCTGGCCGTCCCGCCCCAGGCTGAACTGAGGCTATTCCTGGTCTCCAGTCGTGCCCGGGGACGCGGTGTGGGTGGTGCCCTGTGGCGGGACACTCTGGAGCATCTGGACCAGGCGGGCATCGAGCGCTTCTACCTGCATACGGACTCCTCCTGCGACGTGGGCTTCTACGATCATCAGGGCATGGAGCGGCTGGCCGAGCTCAAGGGGCGGGACCATGCGGCCTTCGCTGGGCGCGACCCCTCGGACGATCCGCAGTTCTTTGAGGGTATTGACGACATCTTCATCTACGGAGGCCGTGTGAGCGACCAGCTGGGCAAGGATGGTGATCATGGCGGCCGCTAAATCACCCTTCCTGCGCCTGTTCACCTACCCGGGCGCCGCCGGTTTCTGCCTGTCGGCCGTTCTGGCCCGTCTGCCCCTGGGCATGATGGGTCTGGGCATCGTGCTGGCCTTGAACCACATCTATGACAACTGGACTTCGGCCGGGCTGATGAGTGCCGTCTACACGCTCTGCGCGGCCCTGGTCACCCCCTTCTACGCCCGCCTGTTCGATCGGTTCGGCCAACGTCGGGTCGGGGTGACCGCCCTGATCGTGCAGGCTCTGGCCATCCTGGGATTTGCCGTGGGCGCCATGCGCCGGGTTCCCCTGGGAGTGCTCTTTGTGCTGGCGGCTCTGATGGGCTTGACCCAGTTCGCCTTCGGAGCCCTGGTGCGCACCCGCTGGGCCTGGGTGCTGCGCGACGACAAGACCAATCTGCTCAACACCGCCTACGCCCTGGAGTCAGGGCTGGACGAGTGCGTCTTCATCCTGGGACCCATCCTCTCCGCCTACCTGGCCACCTCGGTCAGCCCGGTCTCCCAGCTCTATCTGCCTGCCCTGGCCCTGCTGATCGGCGGACTGACCTTCTTCGCCATGCGTTCCACCGAGCCTCCGGCCGTCGTTCGCATGGAGGCGGTCAACCAGTCGGCAGCGGATCACTCCCCGGTGGATGCCCATGGAGATGTCCTGCCAAATGATACTGAAGGCCATCAGGGCTCGCGCTCGGCTCTGGTCTACCCGGGCATCCTCCTGCTGGTGGTGATCTTCGTTGTCTTCAACATGAGCTTTTCTGCGGTGGACGTCTCGGTGACCGCCCTGACCAAGTCCATGGGCCGCGAGGGGGCGGTGGGCCTGCAGCTGGCCCTGTTCGCCCTGGGCTCCCTGTGCGGGGCGCTGATCTTCGGCTCGGTCAGGCTCAAGGGATCCCGCTGGCGCTATCTGACGACCTTCCTGGTGCTGCTGACCCTGGGCTATGTGGTCTTCCGCCTGGTCATGGACAACCTGGTCCTGCTGGGTCTGGCCGAGGTGCTGACTGGCCTGTGCGTCTCGCCCATCTTTGCTACCGGCAACTTGATCGTGCGCGAGAACGTGGATGCCCGGGCCCTCACCGAGGGACTCTCCTGGCTGTCCACCGGCGGGTCCATTGGCACCTCCCTGGGATCGACCCTGGCCGGAGTCGCTCTGGATCAGTTCGGGCCCCACGGCGGCATGACCATTCCGGCGGTGGTCACCTGCTGCGCTGTCCCCCTGGCACTGCTGGGCTGGGCCAGGAGCCGCGGGAGAGGTATCGTCGTGAAAAAGAGCGAAAATGCATAGTGAAATGAACAGTGGAGAAGGAGGCAGCCGATGATTCGCGTATCGGTGCTGGGTGCAGGTGGACGCATGGGAACCGAGGTGGTGCATGCTCTGAATGACGCGCAGGATATGCAGACGGCCCTGCTGCTGGGCCCGGATGACGATCCGGCGGCCATTAATCCGAGTAACACGGATGTGGCGGTCGACTTCACCAGCCCCGATGCCGTCCTGGGCAATACTCTGACCCTGATAGGGCAGGGCGTCCACTCCGTCATTGGCACCACCGGCTGGACCAAGGAGCGTTTGGACCAGGTCGAGCAGGCACTGGACGAGCATCCTGGGCTCAGCGTCTTCATCGCTCCCAACTTCGCTATCTCTGCAGTGCTGGCCGACCGGTTTGCAGCCATGGCGGCCCGCTACTTCGAGTCGGCCGAGGTGATCGAGATGCACCATCCCGATAAGGTCGACGCCCCCTCCGGCACTGCCCTGGGGACCGCTTCCGCCATTGCCGAAGCCCGTCGCCAGGCTGGCATGGGTCCCATGCCCGACGCAACCCAGCAGCCTGATGCATCTAGGGGTCGGGTGGTTGACGGTGTCCACGTCCATGCCGTCCGGCTGCGGGGACTCAACGCGCATGAAGAGGTGCTCATGGGCAACCCCGGCGAGCAGCTGACCATTCGCGCAGACAGCTTCGAGCGTGTCTCCTTCATGCCCGGAGTCCTCCTGGCCGTGCGCCGTGTTGGAAGCATTCCAGGATTGACCGTTGGCCTGGACCACTACCTATTCTGATATCCGCAAGAGCGTCCCCATCTGCAAGTAGCGTGAAGGTATGACTGAGACCGTTACCCATCTGCTTCCTCCCGCACCCTTCGGACGGGTGATCCCCGCCATGATCACGCCTATGAATAAGGACGGATCCGTGGATTATGGGGCTGCCGCCAATCTGGCCCGCACCCTGGTGGCCGATGGGGCCGACGGCATCCTGGTCAACGGCACAACAGGCGAGTCTCCCGTCACCCACATGGAGGAGAAGGTCAACCTGGTCAGGGCCGTCAAGGATGCCGTCGATGTGCCCGTCATCTCCGGAGCGGGATCCAACGACACGGCGCACACGGTACGCATGGTGGAGATGACCCAGGAGGCCGGGGCCGATGCCCTGCTGGTGGTCATGCCCTACTACTCGCGGCCCTCCCAGGATGGGGTGGTGGCCCACTTCCGTTCGGTATGCCAGTCGGCTCAGCGACCGATCATTCTTTACGATGTGCCCGGACGGACCGGATTGCACGTCGAGCTGGACACCTACCGGCGCCTGGCCGAGTTGGATGCGATCACCGCCGTCAAGGACGCCACGGGCGACCTGGCCTCCATGCCCCGCAAACGCCAGGAGACCGGCCTGACCTGGTACTCAGGCGATGACGGGCTCTATCTGCCCTTCCTGGCTGTGGGCGCAGTGGGCGTCATCTCGGTCATCGCCCATGTGGCATCCGGACCCATGAAGCGCCTGGCCGACGACTTCGATGCTGGTGACCTGGATGGCGCAAGGGATCTGGCCGTGCGTCTGGACCCACTGGTCCAGGCTCTGAACGGCCAAGGCCAGCAGGCCGTCATGGCCAAGGCTGCTCTGAAAGCAGCCGGCAGGCTGGACCAGACCGCCATGAGGCTACCCAATCTGGGTCCAGATGAGGACCAGGTGGCGCTCGCCCGCAAGGGCATGAAGGCTGCCGGACTGATCTGAATCAGTCCTGAAAGCAACGTCGCCCCTGTATAGGCAGGGGCACAGATGATAGAAACACAAGTGACAATGGCAAGAAAACAAGAAGAATCAAACACGAACGGCAAGAGCAGAAATCGTCGGTCCTCATCCAAGAACGGCAAGCAGGGGTCAGGCAGGTCCCGGGGCGAATCCCGCAGCCGCCGTAATGGCGCCATCGCCCGCGGCAAGGGCACCCAGACCGAGCAGCATCTGGTGGCGCCCCCCAAGTACCGCAAGGGCTCCATGCGCATCGTTCCCTTGGGTGGCCTGGGCGAAATCGGCCGCAACATGAATGTGATCGAGTACAACGGCCACATTCTGCTGATTGACTGCGGCGTGCTCTTCCCCGAGGAGGAGCAGCCGGGTGTGGACCTGATTCTGCCTGACTTCAGCTACATAAAGGACAAGCTGGACCAGGTGGATGCCCTGGTTCTGACCCACGGGCATGAGGACCATATTGGTGGTGTGCCCTACTTGCTCAAGCTGCGTCCGGACATCCCCCTGATCGGATCCAAGCTGACCCTGGGATTCGTGGACGCCAAGTGCGAGGAGCATCATCTCAAGCCGACTAAGGTTGAGGTCAAGGGCCGCGACAAGCTCAAGGTAGGCCCCTTCAATCTTGAGTTCGTGGCGGTCACCCACTCCATTCCCGATGCCTTGGCCGTCTCTGTGCGCACTCCGGCAGGCCACATCATCGACACCGGCGACATGAAGATCGACCCGCTGCCTCTGGATCACCGCCTGACCGACCTGCGCGAGTTCGCCAAGCTTGGCGAGTCCGGCGTGGACCTGCTGATGGTCGATTCCACCAACGCCGAGGTCCCCGGCTTCGTCAAGCCCGAAATCTCCATCGCCCCCGCCCTGGACAAGGCTTTCGCCGAGGCCCAGCGCAAGATCATTGTGGCATCCTTCTCCAGCCACGTTCACCGGGTGCAGCAGGTGGTCGACGCCGCCCACAAGTTCGGCCGCAAGGTGGTCTTCGCCGGCCGATCCATGGTTCGCAACATGTCCATTGCTTCAGACCTAGGTTACCTGCACCTGCCTGAGGACACTGTGGTCGACCTCAAGGATGCCCACAGCATTCCGGACGAGAAGATCGTCTACATGTGCACCGGATCCCAGGGCGAGCCCATGGCGGCTCTGGGTCGCATCGCCGACGGGACCCACCGTGACATCACCATCAACGAGTTCGACACGGTCATCCTGGCCAGCTCGCTCATTCCCGGCAACGAGCACGAGGTCTACAAGGTCATCAACAAGCTGGTGCGCCTTGGCGCCAAGGTGGTCAACCGCGACAACGCGGCCATCCACGTCTCCGGCCATTCCGACGAGGGTGAGCTGCTGCACTTCTACAACATCGTGCAGCCCAAGTGTGCCATGCCTATCCACGGCGAGAACCGGCACCTTGTGGCCAACGGTCTGATCGCCGTCAAGACCGGCGTGGATCCGCAGAACGTGGTCCTTGCCGAGGATGGCGATGTGGTGGACCTCTATCATGGCCAGGCCGCCGTGGTCGGGTCCGTGCCCTGCGGATACGTCTATGTGGACGGCGACTCCGTGGGCCAGCTGACTGACGACGAGTTGGAGCAGCGTCGGATTCTGGGCACCGAGGGCTTCGTCTCCGCCTTCGCCGTGGTCGACACCGAGACCAGCAAGGTCGTCTCCGGCCCCAAGCTCTACCTGAACGCCGTGGCTGAGGATGAGAGCGAGTTCAAGTCCATCAACGCCCAGATTGTTGATCAGCTTGAGGATGCCATGTCCAAGGGAACCACCGGCACCTACCAGCTCCAGCAGATGATGCGCCGCACCCTTGGCGGCTGGATCTCCCGCAAGCTGCACCGCAGGCCCATGATCGTGCCCGTGGTGGCCGACATCGCCACCGACGTGCAGCCGCAGGACTGACCCGTCGCTGCATGCGTACTGATGCCGAAGGCTCCGGTCGCCCAGACGGACGGCCGGAGCCTTCAGTGTTATCAGTAGACAGTAACGCTTACATGCTCACGATGATCTTGACGTGGTTTTCCGCGTCCTCACGCAGCTGACGGAAACCCTTGTCCACGATGTCCTCGACCTTGATCCGGTCGGTGATGAAGGTGGACAGGTCGATGTTCCGGTCATGGATGAGCTTGATGGCATCGGCATGATCGTTGGCGTATCCCATGTTGCCTCTGACGAACTTCTCTCCGAAGCCCAGCTCCTTGGTCAGGTTCAGCGTGATGGGCTTGCCATGCAGGGCCACGACCATGAGTCCGCCAGTGGCCTTCAAGGCCTCCAAAAGCTGGTGGTCAACAGGTTCGGCTCCTGCTGCATCGAAGACCAGGTCAGCCCCGGCTTCGTCGGTCTCGTGGCGGACCCTCTCCGCCAGGTCCTCTTTGCTGGGATCGACCACGATGTCGGCCGAATGCGACTGCAGGGCCTTCTCCTTGCGGGCTGTGGAGAGTTCGGACATGATCACCCGGACTCCCTTTGCGCGCAGAATGGTGCCGATGAGCAATCCCACTGGTCCGGCGCCGCCGACCACTGCGGTCTGTCCTTCGCGGGGTTCCATGGCGCGGATGGCGTGATGGGCCACGGCGAAGGGCTCGATCATGGCAGCCTGATCCAGGGGGATGTCACCCACGGGGAAGACATGCTCTGCCGGAACCACGATATGCTCGCTGAGTCCGCCGCCGCCTCCGTTGATACCGATACCGGCCAGCTTGTCGCAGTCATTGTAGCTGCCGGCCTTGCAGGCCGGGCATTCGCCACATGCGATTTCAGCCTCGACGACCACCGAGTCGCCCACCTTCATATCCGTGTGCACATCGTCGGCGATGGCCTCGATGGTACCCGAGATCTCATGGCCGAAGACTACCGGTAGGGTCTCTCCCGTGAGCGGATGGGGATGGTCAGGCGAATTCCCGCCCCCGTTGACTGCTCCGTCGTAGTAAAGATGAACATCTGAACCGCAAATGCCAGTGAAAGCGGGGTGGATCTTAATGGTTCCCGGTTTGAGCTCAGGCGCGGGAATGTCCTCCAGACGTACATCCTCCTTGCCGTAGTACATCAATGCTCTCATAGCGTATATCTTCTCTGATATGCGTGTATGCCCTGCATGGACGAAGTTGAATACCCAAACATGACACATCCCTGCGGGCGGGTGACGCTCTCTCGTTGGAGACCGCCCGATTCTCATATTACCGCTGATACGCTGCCGCAGTAAGGGGAGTTTTGGGACGGTTCCCGATGAGGGGGATCGTCCCAAAATGCAACAGAAGAAGCGTCGTCTACTTGACTGCGCCTGCTACGATCCCTTGGTTGAGCTTGCGCTGGAAGATCACGTAGAAGATGATGGTTGGGATGATGCTGAGCAGTGAAGCTGCAGCCAGGGAAGTAGCATCCATGGTGTGCTGTCCTTGAATGGTGGCCAAGGCCAGAGGGACGGTTTGCACTGAGTCGTCCATAAGGAAAGCCATGGGAATCATGTACTCGTTCCAGGTCCATACGAAGAAGAACACGAACAGTACGCTGATGGTTGGCCACGAGATGGGAAGGACGATCTTGCTCAGCACCTGTCGGCGGTTGGCGCCATCTATGGAGGCTGCTTCAAGAATGGCTTGTGGGAAAGTGCCATATACCGCCGAGAGAAGATAGGTGCCGTATGCGCTCTGAATCACGGTGAAAATGATGATTATGGAGAGCTGAGTGTTGTAGAGACCGATGTCTTTAAAGACAGTATAGAGCGGATAGAGCAAGGACTCTTGAGGCAGCATATTGGCCAGCATGATCAAGAGTATGATCCACCGGTTACCTTTGACGCGCCCGATGCCCAGGGCGAACGAGTTGAGAACCGAGAGCACAACCCCCATCACTGCGACTACAAGAGAGATGACCAAGCTGTTGACAAATTTCATGGGGAAGTTGCTGCTGACCCAGAAAGATGTGATGCCGCTCATTGTCGGGTGCGCTGGAAGAGAGAGCGGCCCTGTTGCGTTATAGTCTCCGATGGTCTTAAAGGCATTCATGGTTAAGATGAGCAGAGGGAAGAGCATGATGACCGCGCCCAGAACAAGGAGGATCAGAGCCAGCCAGTTGCCCCAACTACGAATATGCTTGCTTTTCTTGTCATTGGATGTGATTGGAAGTCTGGAGCCTGACTGTTCGGTTACCATTTCCGCATTTGCTTGTGTCATGGTTTCCCCTCTCTAGTCCATGTTCTTTTCGACGCGTCCCTGAATCAGGGTGAACACGATAGAAAAGACGATAATCACAATGGTCAGGGCTGTGGAGATTGCAGCACCGTAACCCACTTGATGAAGTTGGAAGAACTGATTGTAGGAGTAGTAGGAAGGCACAATGGTGCTTGTGCCGGGTCCGCCCTTGGTCAGCAGGTAGACTGGCCCGAAGGTTTTCAAGGCTCCAATGGTGGCGGTCAGAATGACTACCAGGAGTTCTGGGATAATGGATGGGAGGGTTACTACTCTGAACTTCTGCCACCAGTTGGCCCCATCTAGGCTGGCGGCTTCGTAGAGTTCGGGGTCAACGCGCTGCAGCCCGGACATGAAGATGACAATTGGGTAGCCCAGCTGTATCCAGATCAAGATGAACATGAGTACGGGCAATGCGCTGCCTGGGTCTCCCAGCCAGTTGTGCTGGAGACCGCCAAGTCCTATCCTTTCAAGGACTGCATTGAAAGCGCCGTCGTCCGGCCGGAAGATCCAGCCCATAATGATGGAAGCCACTGCCACTGGAAGCAACTGGGGTAGATAGTAGAGCGCCCGGATGAAAGAGGCACTGCCGGAGTTGAACTTTTTCTGAATCACATCTGTCAGGACAGATGAAATAAGTAGACCCAAAATGGTGGGGATGACGACTATTGCCACGATGATCCAGAAAGAGTTGATGAATGATTTCCAGAAAGTCGCGTCACCGATCAGCCGTTGCCAGTTGTGCAGGCCCACGAATCGAACCGGACCGACACCACGCCAGCGTGTAAAGCTGAGGTAAATATTCCAGATGAAGGGAACAATGATGATTACGGCCAAGGACAATATTCCTGGAATCAGATAGGGAATGAACTTAGTCGATTTGTTGCCGGGCAGTCTTGACGCTGTCGACTGTTTACTGCTAGCGCCTTGTGACATGGCAGCCTCCCGATCTTCTTATTAGCTAGTTGGTATTGAAAAGGATGGACGGTGCTTTCCGCGCAAGACAAGCACCGTCCAGCCCAGATAATGATTGGATTGCGTGGAGCCTAGTCCTTGACGTCCATGTCTTTGACGCCTGAAATATAGGCATCCTTGATGGCGTTCAGGGTTTGATCCGGGTTCTTGGTGCCATTGACAAGCTCCTGGAAAGCAGCCGGTATGGCATCAGTCAGATTAGCGGCAGGATAGTCAGGGTAATAGGAGAGTGCGTTCTTCTTGGAGAACTTTGCATACTCCTCAGCCATGGCTTTGTTCTTGGGGTTGTCGATGCTGCCGTTATCCGCTGCCACAGGAATTCCCCCATGCTTGGCGATCCCATTCTGCTCTTTTTTGGAGAGTACGAGATCAATCAGTTGGGCGGCTAACTCCTTATGCTTGCTCTTTTCGGGAATAGTCAGCAGATTGCCGGTGCATCCTTGAGCGAATTTAGAACCAGGCAGGATAGAACCATCCCAGTCAAATTTGATTTGCTCCTCAAAACGGCCTTGATCCCAGGTGCCGGTTTGGTAGATCGGGTACTCGCCTTTGATGAAGGAAACAGTGGTATCTTCCCCTTTTAGACCAGTGGCATTGCGGGAGATGTAACCCTTGTTGAGCCAGTCATTCAGGGTTTCTGTAGCGTATGTAAGAGATTCGTCCTTCCAATTTACCGGGTGCTTGTACATTTGCCAATCCTGGATGAAACCTTTGTCGGCCTTAGTTGAAACCAGTTGCCACCAGAGCCACATCACACCGAATTCGCCAGCGTCAGCAGCAATCGGTGTCACCCCGGCATCTTTAAATTTTTGGCAGGCTTCTTCAAACTCTGCCATAGTGGTAGGCTCTTTGATATTGTACTTTTTGAACATGTCTTTGTTGTAGAACACGCGTTGATACTCGGCGTAGTTAGGGGCACCGTACCAGGTATCGCCACCCATGACTCCTTTATCGTCATACTTGGCCATAGATGCATCAGCAGGGGTTACTCTTTTGTCCCATCCGTACTTCTTGACATAGGGACTTAGGTCTGTCAGGAGGCCCATAGAGGATAGCATCCCAGCGCTGCCGTTGCCTCTGTTGGATTCCATGATGTCTGGAGCTTGGTCCGAATTCAGAAACTGGCTGCTATTTTGAGCTATCTGAGCGAAGGACTTCACTTCAAATTTAACTTTAACCCCGGTCTTCTTGGTGAAATCGGCAGCTGCTTGCTTCCAAGCTATGGTTTGGGCGGAGGTTTCCTTATCATAGTGCCAGAACGAGATGCTCTCAGGTTTTTCCTCTTCCTGCTGGCTCCCATTGCTGCCGCAAGCAGTCAGGGTGGCTACCGCTGACGTGGCAACTAGTATCGTAGCCAGTGCTTTTCTTATTTTCATCTTTCTCTTTCCCTTATTCTCGCGTGAATGCATTGATTCAAATATTGAAACGTTTCGATAGTGAAACATCTATTATCTGTTTTGTTCACTTAGATTGCGCTACTGATGGATTTCGGTTTGAAGTATGACGAGCATCGTTGCTTCGCCTTTTATTGCTTGCATAATCATAGTTTTATGTCATATTGAACCTCCATTCTGCAAAGATCTCATGTTGGCCAAGGATCCACGATCGACTAACTCTGGCGGGAAAAGACGAACCAAGCCCCTAATGTCGCGTTTTTTCTCTATAGCTTCGCGAAGTAGATGCACAGCTTCTGTACAAAGCCGACTTGGGGTGAGTGGCATTTCACTGATGGGCAGTCGAATTAATTTTTTTTCTAACGTGGTTCCGCAGGAGAGAATAGAGCAGTCATTAGGAACGGAAATTCCGGCATTTTCCATGGAATCAAGCACTGCGTTGAGTACATCCGATCCAGACTGGTTGATGAGGGCTGTGGGATGCGCCGGACTTCTGAGAATGGTTTGGGTAAACTGATCGGCATCGAAGTTGTTGTAATCCACGGGTCCTGATTCAACTAACTTAATGCCTAAGCGTTCGGTCTCTTGAAAAAGGGCTCTATAGAAAAGAATCATATACCCGGCTCCACGCTTATAACCATCTTCCGGTCCTCTAAGGAAGGCGATAGACCGGTGGCCTAGGTCGTAGAGAGTGCGAGCGGCCTTCTGCCCCATCTTAGTGAAATTGATGTCGATGCAAGCGCAGTCTTGATGCTCCATTGGGTAACCGATGGCCACGCATGGTTTGTTGTACTTGTTAGCTAGGGCAGCGCGTAAGTCGTGGTGTTTCAAATCAAGGAGAATCACTCCTTCGACTAAGTTGCTGCCTGTCACTCGCTGAATGTCGAATACCGCATCTTCACTGGTCAGCATGAGTACGTCGTACCCAGCATCTTTTGCCCGCTTGGCTGTTTCCAGGAAATATGTATTGTATTGGTCCTGGTTCATGCCATCGTGAATAGGTCCGCTTAAGGCGAGGATCCGGTTATGCCCCCCTCGCAAGCCCTGCGCGCTAGCATCAGGTATGTAGCCGAGTCTATCTGCAGCTTGCCGAACTTTTTCAGCCGTTTTCGGAGAAATGGTACGTTTGCCGGAAAAGACATATGAGACCGTGCTTACTGATACGTTAGCTAGTTGAGCTACGTCTTTTATGCCAGGCATCTTCACCTCTAAAGATCCGTCGAAACGTTTCAACCACCGACGATAGCATACTTAATTCATGTGGTCAATAATGGTCAGATTGTGTTTTGAGGAATGCAGGATAGATCAATCGCATACCAGTTCAGTGGAGTTGCCAACTGTAACATTCCGCGCTGCTAAACAATTTTATACGTATAATTTACCCGATCGGTGTCTACTCGACTGTCAGTATTTTTTCACCAGGTATTTTTCAAAGATTTGATCCAGTTGCCAAATCCTTGCACTTTTAGTTGCAGTTGAGAGATTGATGTATTTAGTGAGATTTCAAGATCTCATTATGAAGCTTGAACCAGATGATATGAGCAAATTAATTGATACAGGTGAGTAAGAAATAGCCCTAGCAGGATCTCAGACTGATGAATCCTGACCAGCGAGGATCGTATCGAGAAGTTCAAGTTTTAACCTCAATGTTCTTTTGAGCGTACAGGAGTTCATCTATATACAGAAGACCCTTTCAGTCAACAAAGTCAAAACTATGCCTTTCCTGAAGTTTCTTACTTTAAGCAGGTTTAAAGTGCCGATACTCAACGATGCTTAAGGATCAGTAATTAGTTTCTGATGCGCTGTTTCTCGCTCGATACGGTTAGCTAAACTTGTTCTACATGAGCAGTGATTGGCTCGGGGGAGCCTCGGCCCCCTTGTCGGTCCGTACGCCTAGCGGAACCAACCGCATAATAAGGAAAGGAACCTATGCCTGGAGCAAATTTGACTCGTGTGGAAGCCGAAGAGCGAGCCGTCGTCGTATCCAATGTCAGCTACAAGGTCAATCTTGACCTGACCAAGGGGCCTGCCACCTTCCCTTCCACGGCTCTGATCGCCTTTGATGCCCGGCCGGGGGAGTCCACCTTTGTGGATCTGATTGCTGACCAGGTCAGTATGATCGAGCTCAACGGTCGGCGTCTGGACCCGGCCCTGGCCTTCCGGGACGACCGGATTGAGCTTAATGACCTGCGCGAGCATAACCAGCTGCGGGTAGAGGCCCTCTGCCGTTATTCGCGCACAGGCGAGGGTCTGCATCGTAGCGTGGATCCCTCGGATGGCAACGTCTACCTCTACTCTCAATTCGAAGTGCCCGACGCCCGCCGGGTCTATGCCGTCTTCGACCAGCCGGACATCAAGGCCGTCTTCGACTTCACCGTGGATGCCCCTGCATCCTGGACTGTTCTGTCCAACATGCCTCCCGCCTCCCATCAGGACCTGGACAGCCGCACCGCCGAGGGAACCCTGGAGGGCGGCCGCACCGAGGGCGTGACCCGCTGGGTCTTCCAGACCACCCCGGTCATGAGCTCCTATTTGACCGCCTTCGCCGCCGGACCCTACGCCCAATGGACCAGCGAGTATCAGAACGAGGATGGACGGACCATCCCTATGGGCCTGTACTGCCGCCAGGCGCTGAAGGACTCCCTGGACGGGGATGCCGAATACCTCTTCGATGTGACCAAGAAGGGCTTCGCCTTCTACGCCAAGACCTGGGACCTGCCCTTCCCCTGGGCTAAGTACGACCAGATCTTCGTGCCCGAATACAACGCGGGCGCCATGGAGAATATCGGCCTGGTCACCTTCCGTGACTCATACGTCTTCGAGTCCAAGGCCACAGGGGCACAGATCAATCGCCGTGTGGAGACCGTCCTGCACGAGCTGGCCCACATGTGGTTTGGCGACCTGGTGACCATGAAGTGGTGGAATGATCTGTGGCTGAACGAGTCCTTCGCTGAGTTCATGTCGACTCTGGCCACTGCCGAGGCCACCGAGTGGACTGACGACTGGGCCACCTTCTGCTCCGGGGAGAAGAGCTGGGCCCTGACCGAGGACCAGCTGCCCACCACGCATCCTGTGGTGGCCCCAATCCGTGACCTGCATGATACCGAGGTCAACTTCGACGGCATCACCTATGCCAAGGGCGGTTCCGTGTTGAAGCAGCTGGTCGCCTACGTGGGCCGTGATCGCTTCTTCCAAGGCATTCACAACTATCTGACGGCCCATGCCCACGGCAACGCAACCCTGAAGGATCTGCTGACCGAGCTGGAGAAGACCAGCGGCCGCGACCTGGGCAACTGGTCCCGGCTTTGGCTTGAGGAGGCTGGCATCACCACGCTGACCAGCCAGGTGCAGACCGACGAGCAGGGGAGCATCACCGCCATGCGGATCGACCAGACCGCTCCCGAGGAGCATCCCGTCCTGCGTCCGCATCGCCTGGCTGTGGGCTTCTATGACGAGGATCAGTCCGGCAAGGTGGTGCGTACAGACCGGTTCGAGCTGGATCTGGACGGTCAGGGAGCCGAAGTGCCCCAGGTCGTTGGCAAGAAGCGACCGGCCCTGATTCTGATCAACGACGACGACCTGACCTACGCCAAGCTGCGCCTGGATCAGGACTCCCTGGAGTATGCCACGCAGAACCTGTACCGGATCGAGGACCGTCTGGCTCGGGCCGTGGTCTGGCTCAGCCTGTGGGACATGACCAGGGATGCGCAGTTCCCTGCTGAGCGCTTCATCAGCCTGAGCTTGAAGGCACTAGCCACTGAGCACCAGTCCACCACCTTCCGCTACGCCCTGTCCCAGATTTCCACGGCCGCCCACCATTTCACCGCTACCCGTCGCCGTCAGCCCATGCTGCAGCTGGTGGCCAGCACGCTCTGGGATCTGGCCATGAAGGCCCAACCGGGTTCGGACGAGCAATTCCAGCTGGTCCGCGCCTACCTGGGCTACGGGGACGATGCCGACTTCGAGGATCATGCCCGGGGTCTGCTGAGCGGCGACCTGAAGCTGGAGGGGCTGACCATCGACAACAACACCCGTTGGCTGATCATCCACGCCTTGTCTGCCCACGACCTGCTGGCTGACGGCGAGATCGACCGGGAGCTGGCCGCGAAAGACACCACGGAGAACCGCGAGTTCGCCATGGGCGCCCGGGCCGCCCGTCCGACGGCTGAGACCAAGGCCTGGGCCTGGGATCAGGCTCTGCACAACGAGGATCTGACCAACTCGCAGATCGAGGCCTTGGCCGACGGCTTCTCCGGCTCCGGGGACCAGGAGCTTTTCGCACCCTACGTAAACCGCTTCTTTGCGGCCGTAGACGAGGTCTGGGCCCATAAGACCTTCCACATCGCTGAGACCCTGCTCAACCCCCTGTCGGCAGGCGGGCTCTACCCGACTAAGGCTGATCCGGCTGCCCTGGTCAAGGCGGGCGACGCCTGGCTGGCCGACCACGCCGAGGCTCCCAAGGCTCTGCGCGGGATGATCATCCAGAATACGGAGTCCTCTAGGCGCATCCTCAAGGTTCGCGAATACAACGAGCGTCTGCGCTGAGCGCCCTGCCCGCCCCGCCCAGAGTGGCGATGGGTAAGGGGCGGGCCATAACGAATCTGTCGATGGTACGTGATGCTGTTGTATTGGTCTACCGTTTATATCATGATCCTGATTTTGATTGGATTGGGAATTCGAAGTTCTCCGCGAGTGGACTTTCCAGTGGTCTTTTTAACGTTGATTTTGAGAGAGTGAACAAGCAACTAACGGTAAAGTTAGAGACGAACAGGGGGGCAGAGGCTGGACTATCCGGTTGGAAGTTGATAGAATTTAATAATTCTCATTAGAAAAGTTCGGTTATTATAAATTCGTTGCTTCTCGCGGGGTGGCTAATTGAGGTATAGTCACCCCTAACGCTGTGATATTTATATATATAAATGCGCATATACCTCTGTGAACTTTTAAGATATTCTAAAAGTTCTTGCCGGTTTTGTTTTTATTGACTTTTGGGCAACGTTCAAATAAATTTTTAAATACTGTCCATAGGCCGATAGCTCTGTCTGTGGTTGTAAGCCTTAACGATCGACACAATGTTAGGGATAATTTGTCACTCTGAAGACTGTTCTAAGAAAGAAATTCAGTCATAAAACAAGGTCTGAATGATCGGAAGCAAGTTGCCACAAGAAGAATCTGAGCCCAAATAGCTGTGATTAAAATTGACGATTTTGAAAGAACATTAACCGGTTCTCATGCTCTATTACAATCTGTGGGATAACTTCTCTAGATTGACAGGGTCATTGCCATGCAGATCTTCGACGTGGTGAGAAGGCTGCAGTGATCTAGTTATTGGTGCAGGCCCTCAAAGCTGCGGTTAACCTACTTTGCGGCATTCAACAGACAACCTCATTCTTGTAGGTAAAGACCATAGCATTTGGAAATCAATCAGATTTATAAGCTTAAGAGCAAAGTAGATTTATGGAGGAAATGCGGCGTGACTGGTAGTTTGAGCGTATTGGAGAATCATACTCATATTATTACGAGAGATGAGAGAGGGAAAAGGTATGGCAGCACGCCCATTGAATACTCAACTTTTGGGTGAACAAATTGTCAATGAGTTAAGGACACAGATAATTCACGGTGAGATTGCTCAGGGCTCCCATTTGGTTGAAACCGATATTGCTGACCAATATGAGGTTAGTCGCGGTCCAGTTCGTGATGCATTCAACCGCCTTGTGAATGAAGGGCTTGTCGTACGTAAGAAACGTGGCTGTGTGGTGCGCGGTCTATCAGAAAAAGACGTACGAGACATGTATGAGGTGCGTGCAGCTTTCGAAGAGATAGCAGCTAATCATGTGGTCAGGGATCCAGATAAGACCGATTGGGCTGGTATGGAACAATGTATAGCTGGTATGAGGCAAGCTCTTGAAGTGGGGAATTCCGATACCTATGCACAGCAGGATTTAGATTTTCATGACGCATTGATCAAGAATTCTCATAATAGGCGGGTGATTGACTTCTGGTCGACTTTCATGCCAACCTTCTCCGTTATGCTACAGGTCACTAATGCACAAGATATTGATCTGAATCCTTCATTCCATGACCATGAAGAAATTTTAAAATCATTGAAATCAGGTAAGCCTGCGGATGTGAAAAGCCTGGTCGACCGCCATTTAAATGGCTCTTTAAATAGAATGATAAGAGCGTTGAAGAAATTAAAGCGTTGAGCGTGGCTTACTCGCTGTTTGCGTTATCGAGTAGTTCTATTGTCCTACGTAATAAGGCTATTCTTTTTCCAATTGGAGCGTTTAGCGGGCGTGCAGAAATTTTTACGCCTTCATACAATAGATTGGGCCCGACGGCCCTCTTGGCTGCGGCTATGCGCTGCCCAGTGAGTAAAGACCTTGGTTCATCTAAATCGACTGAACGATGTAAATTTGGCGGACAATGGGAATCAGACCATGCAGGTCCAAACTTGGTTGGTTCGTCCGCTACCCCCGAGAACATCATTCCCCGCAGAACATTATTAATGCTGCATTGGCGTATTTGGTTCTCAACTAAATTTGGATTTCGTAATTCGATTGCGCTTCTTGCCCAATTAATAGACATTGCAGCTGGTGTCGTTACTCTGGTACCGCAGACTGCTGATAGCGCTGCTAATTCCATATTAAGGGGCAGAAAGCCTTTAGATGGAAGGTGCCATCTAACGGCTGCATCGCAATGTTCGATGCAGACTATTGCACCTGACCAGTCCCAGGACGTGATTTCTTCCAGTGAGTGTTTGAAAGCCAAAATCGATTCCTGGATCTGCACCGAATTACTTGGCGCGCTCTGGATTTCCACGGCGAGGATTTTGTGATTGCCGGCTGTATTAATTGCCTTGACTGTCTGGCATGCTCTTTCCATCATTGTTAAGGCGGCATCCCTGCCTTCTTTATCGATTGAAGCCAGACCGAACTGGGGGTTGTTGGCTATACATTCCATGGTTGCTGTAATCATCGTGAACACATGTTTTGTACCTGTGGGGAGCGAGGACCAGAGCCGATCCTGATTAGCTCGATAGCTGTTTGACAGATAAGGAATTTCAAGCCCATTGCAGAGGTGTTCATTGAAAGCGGCCTGAATTAGCTCGATTTGCTGGGTTGGATCTGGCTCAGCAAGGGGGTAAAGCCCTATTATCCGGTAAGGAATGGAATTGGTCTTATACTCGGCTTCTACCGGCCTGCTAGTTTCTTTTCGATTGGATCCCATCTGAATTCCTCTCTAATTATTCCGATTGGCTTCAAGCAGGTGCTTCCTTGCGTGAACGATAGATATATGTTATAACGGTCAACAGTTATCAGTCAACAGTTGACGGTTAACAATCATCACAGAGGAGAAATGTTGCGTAAGCCGGAAATTATTACTGCATCCATCGCGGCTTTCAATGATCATGGAGGGTTGGATATTGGTCGCAACAAGGCTTATTTGAAGCGAATTGAGCCTTTCGTTGACGGAGTGCTTGCGGTTGGCACCAATGCCGAGTTCCCATCCTTGGACTTTAATGAACGAAAAGAGCTAGTTTCTTTGGCGATTGATATTTTCGGAACCGATCGTGTCATCGCTCAAGTAGGTGCCCCGTCTGTAAGACAAGCTCTTCGGTTGGCCCAAGATGCTGTAGACGCAGGTGCTACAAGATTTGCAGCACTCACACCTTATTATTTTCGAGCTTCGCAGAAGGGTATTTACTCTTACTATCAATCGCTTCGAGAAGCTATTGATGGGGATTTATATGTGTATATATTTCCGGATGTCGCGAATACTGATCTGGAGCCTGAGACATTAGCGAAATTGGCAGATATAGGAATTAATGGGGTAAAGCTATCCGGCGTTGCTTCTCAGAGGGTTGAGATCTACCGGAGAGCAGCCCCAGAAATCTCCTTGTGGTCGGGCAATGATGCAGATCTACCGCATGTCATGGACGCTGGAGGCTCTGGTGTCATTTCAGGCGTGTCTGGCGTTGCTCCGAAGGCTTGGGCGGTTCTGCGTGATGCATACTCAGCAGGCGAAGAAAATGCAATGGTCAACGCACAACAGCGTGTGCAAGAGCTGGTGAAAGTATTAGGCCCAAGCATCGGGAGGCTTAAGTACGCTCTCGATTTTCTGGGTATGCCGGTTGGGGAATGCAGAATGGCCATAGACGAACCCACCGAATTTGAGAAGGAGGAAATACGGCAGGTGCTGGAACACGGCGACATCGCCTAATGATGTTGACGGGACGGTGAACAGCCAACAAGCATGAGTCTCCATCCCATGCACGACCATGGGATGGAGGGTCAATTACCGTAGCGATTACAGATCGAGGAGGATCTATGAATCAGGTAATTGGTGAAGCAGAAGCTTCGCAAGAGAAGTCTAGTCCAGAACAAAGAAAAAACCTATTCAAGGTCGTAGCGTCAAGCTTCATCGGCAACACGTTGGAGTACTATGACTATTTTGTATATGGCACAGCATCCGCCATCGCTTTTCCGACGGTTTTCTTCGCCCATGAAAGTGCCTTTGTGGCTACGCTTTCGTCATTTGCTACCTTCGCCGTCGGCTTCCTAGCCAGGCCATTGGGAGGCATGATCTTTGGGCATAGAGGTGATAAATCGGGCAGAAAGTCCACTTTGATTATGACCTTGATGATCATGGGGGTGGGAACATTTCTGGTCGGATGCATTCCTTCGGTTGCCACTATTGGTTTGGCGGCACCAATTATCCTTATAATTTTGCGTCTGATTCAAGGTTTTGCGGTTGGTGGTGAATGGGGCGGTTCTATGATCATCGTACTGGAGAGCGCTCCAACCAAGCACAGAGGATTTTGGTCCGCTTGGCCCAATACAGGCGGCTTCTCCTCGCAAATTATTATTACCCTTATTTTCGCATGGGTTTACACGCTACCTAAGGATGCCATAATTAGCTGGGGCTGGAGAGTTCCATTCTGGCTGTCGGCAGTGGTCATGCTTTTGGGCGTGTGGATGCGGCGTTCGCTCGAAGAAAGCCCCGTCTTTACAAACGCTAAGGCCGCTGAGGAGAAGAGAACCAGAAACCGTGCTCTGACAGCTGAGAATTTTGAAGCGACGGTTAAGGCGCAAGAGGGGCAGGACGAACACATTCAGGCGGCGGTTCAAGAGCATCACACTAAAGAACATGGGCCTTTATATAAAGTATTTGTGGAAGATTGGCGCGATCTGTTGAGAATTATGGGTTTGCGTTTCGCTGAATCTTTACCCTATTTTCTTCTTTGCACTTTTGCGCTCTCATATGGGCCTCAGCATTTAGGAGTTCCTAAAGAGCAGCTGAATATGGCCATTCTTATTGCATCTGTTCTAGCATTTCCTGCTCATGGGCTCTTTGCTGCATTGTCTGACCGCATTGGGCGTAAACCCGTCTATCTAATTGGCACAATTGTGGTATTTGTAACCGCTTTTCCTTTCTTCATGATGCTTAAGACGCGATCTTTCGGATTGATTCTTTTGGCGTACATTGTCGTGCTTAATTTAGGGCACAATGCGATCAATGCAGTCCAACCTGCTTTCTTTGCTGAACTCTTCCCCGCAGATCGTCGATACTCCGGCGCTGCAACTGGTCGTGAGGTCGCTTCTATTCTCTCTGGCGGGTTGACGCCCTTCATCGCTACGGCGCTTGCTGGAGCGAATGGTGCCCGTTGGTATCTTGTAGCCGCATACGTCATGGTTGGCGCAGTGATTACGGCTGTGGCTTTATGGAAGACCCCTGAGACCTACAGAGTCGATTTGAATTCTATTAAGGATGTGTCTTGATGGCTGACGTTGAGATTGAACGTTGGGTTGTTTCAGGTGATGGTGCATCTTGGCGTCAATGCCATGCATCAACCATAGTTCAATCCGCTGATAGCGGTGTCATTACAGCAGCTTGGTTCGCTGGTGACAAGGAGGGTGCACTTGACAATGCTATATGGGTGACCAGAGGAACTCTTGGAGGGGTTTGGGATCCGCCAAAGGTGATACTGCGAGGTCATGAGCGTTCTTGGTGGAACCCCGTTCTGGCGTTTGCGCCTGATGGAGCCCTTTGGTTGTTCGCTAAGAATGGGCCGAAGATCTCTCGTTGGAAGACCTGGTTTAGAGTTTCGCAAGATGGGGGGCAGACCTGGAGTCCAGAACGAGAGCTGGTGCCGGGTGACGACCGAGGAGGTCGTGGCCCGGTGAAGAATCCGCCAATAATCACTAAGTCGGGTTTATGGGTGGCCCCTAATTCAGTGGAGTCCGGTGGCGAGAATCCTATCTGGAATTGTCGTTTTGATCTCAGCAGCGATGGTGGCCGCCACTGGAGGCTTACCGAAGTGCCGCTGGATCATGCAGCATTGCAAGGAGCGGGTATAATTCAGCCCACCCTGTGGCGTTCTCGGAATGGTTTAGTTGCCATATGCAGGTCCTCTGAGGGGCATGCTTATCGTACAACTTCTGACGATGATGGAGAGCATTGGTCGCCGGCTAAAGCCATTAGGCTGGCACAGAACAATTCAGGTTTCTGCGCTGCCGGGCTGGACGAGGTCGGTTCTAAAGTCGCTCTTGCCCATAATCCAGGATCAAACCCATGGGGACCTCGGTGTCCTTTGATCGTATCAACAAGCGATGATGACGGTGTGACTTGGCAAAGTAGGGTCACGATTGAGGACGGTAAGCGTCTTCCCCTGTTGCCGACGGGAGTAATGATGCCTCATCTTCAGGTGTCTACAGATGCCTCTGAGGGATATGAACCAGGCGATGCTGGTATCGCTACTTCTGGAATTAATGAATATTCTTATCCGACGATGATTGTTTCAGTTGATGGATCATTGCTCGTGAGTTACACATGGCAACGTCGCGCGATTGTCGTAGCTCGTGTGCCGCGTTCCGTTTTAGGTGTCTGACCTAACCAATTGATGCACTGGCGCATCTCAAAGATGCGCCACCCTTGTTGCGGATTTTTTTGAAAAAAGAGTGAGTGCAGTGATGCTTCGTATGACTTTGCTTAATCCAATTCTCATATCAGCTTTATCTAGGTGTGGACATGGCGATAAGGTATTAATTGCAGATGGCAACTATCCTCTGATGACACAATCCATGCCTAATGCAGATCGGGTATACCTGGCGTTGCGACCCAATTTACCGACAGTCACTGAGGTATTGGAAGTGGTTCTAACAGCGATACCGGTAGAAAAAGTCGAGGTCATGGAACCAAGTGATTCCATGGCGGAACCGCCTATCTACGATGAATTTAAACCTCTGCTCAATTATGAAGAATTGCTGCGTTTAAGTAGAACGGATTTTTATAGAGCAGTCAGGAACGATCCTCATGTGGTTGTTGCAGTAGGCACAGGGGATATGCGTACCTTTGGCAACATCCTGCTGACAGTCGGTGTGCGTGAACACTAGAAACCAAAACGAATTAATAGCGTACTGCTTTTTCCGGGTATTTATTTGTAATATTTATTTGAAACGAAGTTGAAAAAATCATGAATATAACCTATACGAACGATCAGATTGTTCAGTCGATGGATCAAGTGATTAGCGATGAGATACAAGCCGTTCGAACTGCATCGGCTTTATTGCCTAAGCAGAACTGCGTTGAGGCAATAAAGCTTATCGTCGACTGTTCCGGAAAAGTTGTGTTTACTGGTGTCGGCAAGTCAGGACATATCGCTGAAAAGCTGGCGGCGACCTTCGCTAGCGTTGGTATTCCTTCCTTCTTTATGCATGCTACTGAGGCGGTGCATGGGGATTTAGGGATGGTAACCAGCGAGGATTTGGTGATAGCTATTTCCAACAGTGGCAAGACCTCCGAGGTCTTGAAAATTCTGCCGGTATTGCATGCAAAGAAAATAAAAATGGTGTCGATTACGGGCGACGATTCCTCGCCTTTAGCTCAGGCTGCCAATATTAGTTTGAAGGTGCATGTTAATAGTGAGGCTGACGATTTTAACCTGGCGCCTACGAGTTCATCTACTTCGGTTTTGGTAGTCGGTGATGCGCTAGCTTTGACTGCTTCGCGCTTGCTGGGCTTTGACGAGCAGGGCTTTGGTCTCAATCATCCTGGTGGGGCCCTCGGTAAAAAACTAATTGCAAAGGGTGTACTTAAGGAGGCACAGTCATGAAACGCATATTGGTAATCGGCAGTTTCATGACAGATCTAGTAGTGACGGCATCTCGCTTTGTGCGGGAAGGAGAAACTATACAAGGTGACTCCTTTAGCCAATATCCGGGAGGAAAAGGGGCGAACCAAGCGGTTGCTGCAGCGCGTTTGGGCGGCAGTGTCACTATCTTGGGAAAATTGGGTAAGGATGAATTCGCCAAGCAGCAGATGACATCATTGAGGGCTAATGGGGTTGATTGCTCTCATGTATTTTTCACTGATCAGGTGGGATCTGGTGTCGGTAATCCTCAACTTGATAGGGCAGGCAACAATCGTATAGTTGTTGTTCCTGGTGCGAATATGACTTTCACCCCTGAAGATATACGTCATGTTCGAACTCTCATTGAGGATAGCGACATAGTTGTGCTGCAGCTCGAAATTCCTATGGAAACTACTTATGAAGCAATACGGATAGCGAAGACCTCTGGTGCGACAGTTGTGTTAAATCCAGCGCCATTCCAGCGTATTGATGAGGCCTATTCTGCCATGGTGGACTGGATCATACCGAATGAGCACGAGGCAAAAGGACTTAGCGGAATACATCCTATTGATATGGACTCGGCTCGCGTTTCTGCAGAGTATCTTTTGGACGCTGGGTATGGTGGTGTTGTAATAACCATGGGCGGCCTAGGATCATATGCGCGTAAGGGTAGCGAAGAGTTTCGGGTTCCTGCAATTTCATTTGGACCGGCAGTCGATACTACGGCAGCTGGAGATTCATTCATCGGGGCTTTCGCATATGGGCTCAGCAAGTCTTGGTCACTCGAAAGAAACATGTGTATCGCATCGATGGCTGCTGGTATTACAGTTACCCGGCGTGGAGCTCAGCCGTCTCTGCCTTCTTGGAGTGATATTGAGAAATATGTGAAATTGAATGAAAATAGAATACCTAAGTAGTCACTGGATTCTCGGTCCCAATACTCTGGGTGATGGCTTCAAGTGAAAACTTCGGCAGACCCTTAGCTCTGTGAGATCTAATGAACAGGCTTAGACTAAGCTGGTTTGCGTATATCTTTACTGGTCCTAGAAGGTCCGGTTTTGCGCGAAGCTGGAGGAGAGCGATGCCCAGATTATTCGGTACCGATGGTGTACGCGGTTTAGCCAATAGAGACCTGACTGCTCAACTGGCCCTGGATTTGGGCGATGCAGCAGTCCGCGTCCTGGGCCGTGGCGCGGATCGGTCCGCGGGCCGCCGACGGGCCTTGATCGGCCGCGACACCAGGGTCTCCGGGGACTTTCTGGCCTCGGCCCTGGCCGCCGGCATGTCTTCGGGTGGCTTTGACGTGATCGACGTGGGTATCATTCCCACTCCGGGCATCGCCTACCTGACCAGCGTGCTCAACGTGGAGATGGGGGCGGTCATCTCCGCCTCCCACAACTCCATGCCCGACAACGGCATCAAGTTCTTCGCCCGGGGTGGTTTCAAGCTCCAGGATTCCAAGGAGGACGACATCGAATCGGTCCTGGGCCAGGACTGGGAGCGCCCGGTGGGCGAAGGTGTGGGCCGCGTCTCCCATGACACGGTGACCGCCACCAACATGTACATCGACCATCTGGTGGAGGCCGTGGCCCCTGTAGCCCCTGACAAGACCCAAACCAAGCCCTTGGACGGTCTGCGGATCGTGGCCGACTGCGCCAATGGAGCCACTTCGGTGGTAGCTCCCGAGGCCTTGCGCCGGGCCGGTGCGGATGTTGTGGTCATCAATGCTTCGCCCGACGGATACAACATCAACAAGCACGCCGGTTCCACCCACCCCGAGCAGTTGCAGGCCATGGTCAAGGCCTCGGACGCGGTCATGGGCGTGGCTTTCGACGGGGATGCCGACCGCTGTCTGGCCGTGGATGAAGAGGGAAACATGGTCAACGGCGATCAGATTATGGGCATCCTGGCCCGCGCCAAGCAACGCGAGGGCAAGCTGGCCAACGACACCCTGGTGGTCACGGTCATGAGCAACCTTGGACTCAAGCTGGCTCTGAAGCAGATGGGCATCGTCACTGTCCAGACGGCTGTGGGCGATCGCTACGTCCTTGAGGAGATGCTGCGCGGAGGCTACACCCTGGGCGGCGAGCAGTCCGGGCACGTCATCAACCGGGAGTTCGCCACCACCGGCGACGGAACCCTGACGGCTCTGACCCTGGCCAAGGAGGTCGTGCGCTCGGGCAAGAGCCTAAAGGAGCTGGCTGCTGACTTCCCCCAGCTGCCTCAGCAGCTGATCAACGTGCCTGGCGTGGACAAGAACGCGGCCCGCACCAATGCCAAGGTTCAGGATGCGGTCGAGGCGGAGGAGCGGATGCTGGGCAGCACCGGCCGGGTCCTGTTGCGGCCCTCGGGCACCGAGCCCCTGGTCAGGGTCATGGTCGAGGCGGCCACCCAGGAGCAGGCCGACCAGGTCTGCCAGCGGCTGGCATCAGTTGTGGCCGACGAGCTGGCCATCTAAAGCTTAGTAGGGCCAATGACTCGCCTGTCTGGAATCCAGGAAGGACACCATGTTCGAAAGAAACGGCAGAATAGACACTTCCCTGAATCGTCAGGTCGATACCATGCTCTCTAGCGCTGGGAGACAGGGTACCCTACCCATTGTCCAGATGGGAGAGCCGGTACTGCGTCAGAAGACGCAAACCTATACTGGTCAACTCTCCAGAAAGACCTTGAACCGTCTGGTGAAGGCCATGCGCAGGACAATGCTTGAGGCTCCGGGCGTGGGATTGGCTGCTCCCCAGATCGGTCTGAGTCTAGCCATTGCGGTGGTTGAGGACCACTTGCGTGATGACGAAGACGACCCACGCGAGATTGCAGAACTACCTTTTAGGGCCATCATTAATCCCTCATATGAACCTGTGGGTACTGCCAGGAAGGCCTTCTATGAGGGATGCCTTTCCCTGGAGGGGTACCAGGCTGTCCGCGGTCGTTGGCTTGACATCACCGCCAACTGGCAGGATGAGACTGGCAAGAAGCATCGGGAGGCCATGCACGGATGGCCGGCCCGTATCTTTCAACATGAGACCGACCATCTTTCAGGAGAGGTGTATATAGACCAGGCTGAGATCCGCAGCCTCTCTTCAGACGATAACCTGAGTGAATACTGGGCTTTTGATCCGGTACCTACCGAGGCTGCTATGGAGTTGGGATTTTCGTTTTAAATTTACTTACTAGTCGGAATATTCTTACATGTCGGTACGAGGGTACAGCAAAATCACTACGTTCTTAAGTCAGCCTATCTTTTAGGTTGTTTAGATCCATCTCATCTTGTACTGGCCGCGACCTCAGTTCCTGCGAATACTCGTGTCATAGTCGAGAGCAATGTCCAACTTGGACCAGGTAAGCGGGCATTGAACGCACAGACGCGCGAAGGCCGAAGAATATCTATTCAGGACGTTCCTATTCTTCTATGCAACGATGCCTAACGATTTTATAAACGACCATGTGCTTTGCAAAACTGAGAAGCAGGTGTTATAACTATAACGTTATAGAAACAAAGACAGATATTTTTACCTTGAATCAAGCGATTTCTTTTGATTCAAGATAAATAATCTGCTCTAACTTCTATAACGTTGTTGTGCTTACAACACTGTAGGCTTTTCCTTCAAAGAGGAGGACGTGATGGATAGGGTCAGCACCTCACCGACGATTCCCAGGGGAGAAAGTAGCGAGGGCCATGTGGTTGGTGAAATAAGTCACCATAAAGATTGGCGCGGGTGGAAATTCATGGGGCCATTCGCAGTTATGTTTATCCTGGTCTTTGTCATTCCCATCGTCTATGCAATCTGGCTTTCGCTCTACCAGCAACGTCTAGTTGGTGGCAATTCATTTGTTGGTTTGGCAAACTACACCCGCCTTTTCCGTGATGCCCAGTTCTGGTCTTCTGTTCGTAGGGTCGTTGTATTCACCATCGTCCAGGTTCCCATCATGCTCTGTCTGTCGGCTTTGATGGCCCTTGCGCTAGATTCCATGCGCTTGCATGGGACCAAATTCTTCCGGATATCGACCTTCCTCCCTTATGCGGTTCCGGCTGTGGTCTCAGCTCTGATCTGGGGCTTCATGTATGGGGCTAAATATGGCCTCGTGGGTACATTCAACTCCTTTTTTGGGACCCATATAGATGTATTGCAGCCTTCGGTCCTTCTTGCCTCGATAGGCAACATCGTGACTTGGGAGTTTACGGGATACAACATGCTGATTTTCTACTCCTCCTTATCTACCATTCCCCATTCCCTTTATGAGGCTGCAGCTATCGACGGAGCATCTGAGTGGAAGATAGTGCGAAATATTAAGATGCCTGAGCTGCGCGGCTCGCTTGCAATCACCGTGATTTTCAGTATTATCGGGTCCTTCCAGCTTTTCAATGAACCTAGTGTTATGCAAAGCATGGTGCCGGGGAATTCAATCACTTCTTATTTCACCCCGAACATGTATGCATATAATCTGAGTTTTTCGGGGAATCAAAGCAACTATGCGGCAGCCTTGGCTATTGTGATGGCTGCTATAACTATGGCCATCGCATACGTGGTCCAGCTGAACAGCATGAAGGAGCAGATGCGATGAGTAGTTATATTACTTTGATCAAAGACGCCCGAACGACTAAGCGACGGGAACAGCTACGTCAGCGCAGAATTGCCAAAGATGAACGAGCTGAGCGGAGACGGGCGGCGACTAAAGGTTTCTACAATCCCTCAAACCCTCGCCGGTCCATGTGGATGACGCTAGTTTGCGGTATATTTGCTGTCTATTGTCTGTTTCCCTTTGTCTATTTGATTATCAACGCCACCAAGACCCAGTCTGACTTCACGGGTACTTTTGGCTTGGGTCTAGGGCATTCATTCGCTTTATGGGATAACATCCGAACTGTCTTCACGTATCAGGATGGCATATTCGGAAGATGGTTTCTTAATACTCTTGTGTACGTCGTCATTGGTGCTGGCGGAGCCACGATATTTGCTGTAATGGGTGGCTATGCTTTGGCCAAGTTCCGGTTTCCTGGTCGGCGGGCTGTATTCGCTGTGATCATTGGTTCAATCAGCGTACCCGGTATAGCGCTTGCTGTGCCTCAGTTCCTTCTCTTTGCCAAAGTCGGGCTGACCAATACTCCCTGGTCCATGATCATTCCCAGTCTGATTAGTCCATTCGGTCTCTACTTGATGTGGATTTTTTCAGAACAAGCTGTACCCTCTGAACTTCTGGAAGCGGCAAGAGTGGACGGTGCCTCCGAATGGCGCACATTCAGGCAGATTAGCCTTCCGCTTCTTGCGCCTGGTGTTGTGACTTGTTCGCTTTTTACCATTGTCGCCACTTGGAATAACTACTTCCTTCCCCTGATCATGCTCAAAGACGCGCAATGGTATCCGCTGACCATCGGCCTAAATCAATGGAAAGATCAGGCAAGCACAGCTGGGGGACAGGCCATCCAGAACCTTGTTATCACAGGGAGTCTAATCACAATCATACCTCTGGTTATTGCTTTTTTGACCCTGCAACGTTATTGGCAGTCTGGTCTGGCTGCCGGTGCAGTCAAAGAGTAATAAACAGGCGGCATTAATTGGCATTTTTAGCATTTCTAAAGAAGCAAATAGCAAGAAGGAGATAACAAATTGGTTTCAACGAAGAAATTAGTGACTGGTTGTATTGCGGGTGCAATGCTTCTGTCGGTGTCAGCTTGTGGATCCGGGAGCGGTAACTCAAGCAGCGCGGGAGGTAATGGTGACCAGGTTGTTCTGAATGTCTGGGCCTGGGAACCAACCTATACGGATGCCGCCAAACTCTTCGAGAAAAAGAATCCATCTATCAAGGTTAAGATAACGAATGTCGGCACCAGCAACAAGCATTACCAAGCTCTAAGCAATGCCATCTCCGCGGGTTCCGGAGCCCCGGATGTGGCTCAGATAGAATACGGTGCAGTTCCTCAGTTCGCCATGCAGGGCTCGCTGAAGAAACTTTCCGGCTATGGGGCCAACTCGTACAAGGACTTTTATACTAAAGGTGCTTGGAATTCCGTCAACGTGAATGGGGATATTTATTCTTTGCCTGTCGATACAGGTCCTATGGCACTTTTTTATAATAAAGATATTTTTGATAAGGCGGGTGTGACTGAGGCTCCTAAGACATTTGACCAATATTATGAAGCCGCTAAGAAGATTCATGCGCTTGGCAGTGACTATTACATCTCCTATGACAGTGGTGCATTTGCTCCTTTAGAGGAGATGATGTGGGCCGTAGGAAGCCATCCATTTACAGTCAAAGACAAAACGCTCGGTATTAATTTTGACAATAACCCTAACCTGGACAGGCTACTGGATGTCTGGCAAAAGATGCTCAACGAAGGATTGCTTGATACTAAGTCCGTGCAATGGTCAGATGAGTGGAATCATAGTTTAAATAATGGGCACATCGCCTCGCTTTTGTGCGGGGCGTGGATGGGTTCGATGTTGGATGATTCCGCTCCTGATACTAAGGGCCAATGGCGCGTCGCCCCCATGCTCATGCTTGATGAAGGGCATCCCTCAAATGGTGAAGATGGCGGCTCCTCTCTTGCCATCCTCGCTTCAAGCAAGCAGGCTGATGCAGCCTATAAGTTCATAGATTTCGTTTGCCATAACTCTGCTGGTATCAAAGCACGCGTTGAGAAGGGACAGTTCCCTGCTGACAAAAGGACGCTACAGGACAAAGACTTTTTAGATCGTTCTGATCCTTATTTCGGCGACCAAAAGATAAACGAAGTTCTTGCCAAGGCGCCTGATACCGTTGATACAAAATGGCAATTCTTGCCCTATCAGGTTTATGCGCAGACGACCTACGGAGATACGGCCGGTAAAGCTGTTGTTGGTGAGGTAACACTAAAAGAAGGATTGAACAACTGGCGTAAAGGCCTTTTGAAATATGGGAAGGACCAGGGATTCGAAGTCAGGGAATAAATAGGTAGGATCATCTCTATTTACGGGGAGGGCCTGGATTAACAGCCCTCCCTGCTAATAATAGAAGAGGATCAGAATATTGAGCCACACTTATATATTGTTCAGTGCTGCTTATCGATACGAATATATAAGGATTATGGAGCCGTAAACCGCAACGAGTCCGTAAGATCACATCAAAAGATACTGTGCTTATCAAGCCTCTGGGGTCCTATTGATTATGAGAAAATCCTAGTCGATTCACGCTCGATAAGATTGAAACCGGACGTGAAGGTATTCGCGGGCTCATGGTTCCCGTTGATCCGGCTCACTAGAGCATCAACTGCAAGCTGAGCATATTGATCTATATGAAAGTTGATCGTAGTCAGCGGCGGAACTGAGATCTCACTTTCAGGAATATTATCAAAACCGCATACGCGGATCTGTTCAGGGACAGAGAAACCATTACGGGTTAGTGTGGAGATAACTCCCATAGCTACAGCGTCGTTGACACAGACTATAGAATCAGGTAGCACCTTGTTTTTAAGAAGATTATACGTAGCTGTCACTCCACTGAAGCTGGTCATGTGTTTGGTGGGTATGACCTGGTTCCAGGGGATTTCCTTTCCACGTTGAAGATGAGCCAGCACATACCCTTTCAAACGAAGGGTGCCATTCCCGTCCGTTGCATTCATGATGAGGTACTTGAGTTTATCGTTATCTGCTGCTGATTCATCATACAAGCTTTCGGGAGCGCCTATGAAGGCAATGCTAGAGCACCCCTGGTCGAACAGAGTATTGGTGAGATATTGAGAGGATTCCGCATTAGGCATAGTGATGATGTCATACATGCCGGCGGAGGAATAGTCACTGATCAAGATTAGAGGCACGTTTTGCTGGAAAAGAGGTGAGTCGGGGTGAATGGGCTCTTCAAAGAGGTAAGCCCAACCGTCCGCGTTGATCCTAGGAATACTATCAGCGAAGTCTCTGCGTCTCTCGTTGGAGAAGCCGAAAAGACTGCTTACCGTGGCGTATCCCCTCCGGCGAGCAGCCTCGTCGAAAGCGTTCACCAGGAATCCGATGAAAGGCTGGTCGAAGTCTGGCATAGCTAAACCAAGCACCTTGGTTTTACCGGTTTTCAGTGCCCTAGCCGAGCGATTCACCTGATAACCAAGATCTTTAATTGCCCTTTCGACACGTGACTTAGTGCCTGGCCTCATCTGGTCATCACGGTTGTTGATGACGTTTGAGACGGTTCTAATGGATACGTTAGCCTTTTTGGCAACATCCTTTATGGTGGTCCTCTTGGCTGGCATGTTTTCTCCAACGTCTACCGAAAGTACGAACACGGTATCCAACCGAAAGAAATCTGCTGGCCGGTTCTTTCCTCAGCTATATGTCCATCTTACTGTAGACTGCTCGGTGAATAATCTTATTAAGATGCCTGCACTAGCTACTTGAAAATCTGACTCCTTTTGACACTCTGATTCAGAGCCATATCCTTGGTCAGTTCCGGTCCGTCCCCTTTCAAGGGCGCCACCGGGTGCATGATCAATTCTTCGGAGGCATGACGGCCAGGCTCCACAGCCTTTGGCAGAATCGTCCTACCATCCATGCCTGGATCCAGCCATGACTCCAGGTTCTCATCGGTGATCAGCAGGGGCATCCGGTCGTGCACCCGGGCGGCCTCTGGCGTGGCTTGCGTCGTCAGAATGGTGGCCGTCAGCAGCCAGGGCTGGCCGGGTCTGGCCCGCCACCAGGAGTAGAGACCGGCGATGTTCAGGGTGTGGCCGTCGGGAGCCTGGAAGTAGTAGGGCTGGTGGTCAGGTGTCCACTCGTAGTAGCCGCTGGCCGGAATGATGGCCCTCTGACTCCTGGCTGAGTCCGCGTAGGTTCGCTTGGTCAGAGCGCTCTCCACTCGGGCGTTGTGGGTGGGATAGGCCATCTGATCGCTGTCCGACCAGGACGGGACCAGGTTCCAGCGGGCCGTATGCAGGTGCCGTCGTCCATGTCGGTCCTGGGCCACCAGGGCGATGGCCGATCCAGGACTGATGTTCCAGGAGGGCTTGGGCAGTCCCGGAGCCTGCTGGGCACCATAATGCTCGGCCAGGCTGGAGTAGTCTAGGTCAGCCGCGAATCGTCCACACATGGTCCTCATTCTATGGAGGTTTGAAGCCAGCGTAGAGGAAACGCCGGAGGGCCTCTACTGGGAAAAGTTTACATGGCAGTTGAGGCCTTTCCCTGCTATAATATAAGGTGTTCTGCAACAATGGCGTGTGCATTGAAGACCACCGTGGCTACAGTACATTATTTAACGATATACATTTGTCCTGCCGGAATGAACCGACAGGAACATGGTTATTAGGAGATGGCTTATGCCTCAGAAGATCAAGGCATCGATTGCTTACGGTATCGGCAAGGGATTCGCCCAGCCCGAGGAGGTTGTCATTGACGATCCTATCGGCGCGGAGGTCCTTGTGGACGTGCAGGCCTCGGGTCTGTGCCATTCGGATCTGCATCTGGTGGAGGATGACGACAAGGCCTTCCCGTTCCCGGCTGTGATCGGCCATGAGATCTCGGGCATCGTCGAGGCTGTGGGCCCCGAGGTGTCCGCCATCAAGGTTGGCGACCGCGTGGTGGCTTCCTTGGAGCAGGTCTGCGGACACTGCGCCAACTGCCTCAAGGGTCAGCCTCAGTCCTGCACTCAGCAGCAGGAGTGCGTACGCGGCGCGGGTGAGAAGCCCCGTCTGTCCTTCCCCGACGGCCGGCCCATCACCCAGGCTTTCGGCATCGGCGGCTTCGCCGAGAAGGCACTGGTCCACGAGAACCAGCTGGCTGTGGTCAACAACCAGGTCAAGTGGGATGAGGCAGCCTGCATCGGTTGCGCCACCATTACCGGAGCAGGTGCGGCCATCAACACCGCCCATGTACGCCCCGGCGATACCGTGGCCGTGATCGGCACCGGCGGCATCGGTCTGAACATCATCTCGGGAGCCAGGATTTGCGGCGCCAAGCGGATCATCGCCATCGACCTGCTGGACAACAAGCTGGAGTTCGCCCGTAAGTTCGGTGCCACCGACGTAATCAACTCCAAGAATGAGGACCCCGTGGCCAAGGTGCGCGAGCTGACCAACGGCGGCGTGGACAAGGCATTCGAGGCCATCGGTCTGCCCGTCACCATGAAGCAGGCCTGGGACATACTGGGCGTGGGCGGCACCGCCTACGCGATCGGCATGGCCAAGCCGGATGCCACAATCACTCTGGAGATCAACCCGGCCGACCTGCTGAATCATCAGCGCGGCTTCAAGGGTGTGTTGATGGGCTCCACCAACATCAAGCACGACATCCCCATGTATGCCGACTTCGCTGTGGATGGGCGGCTGAACATGCATGACATCGTCAGCCAGCACATCAAGCTGAGCCAGATCGACGAGGCTTACAAGCAGCTGATCAATGGCGAGGTCGTCCGTTCGGTCATCACCGAATTCGACTGATCACTTCCAGCTGTTCGGCATGACTGCTGAAGGTCATGCCGAACAGGGGTCCTGACAGGAGTTCTGGATTACAGGGGACTCCGGGTGCGAAAGACATCCGGAGTCCCTTATGTCGTTCTGACAACCTAAAGCCGATCAGGCCAGGAGTCTACCAATGTTCTCGGCCACTGCGGCGAGGTTGTCAGCGGCCTTGGCCATGGCATCCTCAAGGCTGACGGCCCCGGGGCTGATGCTGAAGATGGCGTCGATGCCCACCTTGTAGAGCTCTTCGGTCCCGGCGCCCACGTTACCTGCCAGGGCGATTACCTTGCAGCTGGGGGAGGACTCCTTGACGGCCTGGGCTGTACCCATGGGGGTCTTGCCGAAAGCGGTCTGGAAGTCGATGTCGCCCTCGCCAGTGAAGCAGAGGTCAGCGTCACGGGCCAGTTCCTTGAGGTGGGTGGTGTCCACAACAATATTGACGCCCGAGGCCATGACCGCCGGAGTAAAGGCCAGGAATCCTGCGCCCAGACCTCCGGCGGCCCCTGCGCCCGGCTTGGTCTCCACCTCTCGGTGCAGGTCTTTGCGAATAACAGATGCATAGTGAGCCAGGGCCGCATCCAGGATGGCAACCATGGATGGGTCCGCCCCCTTTTGCGGGCCGAAGACGGCCGATGCTCCTTCGGGGCCGGTCAGGGGGTTGGTCACATCTGAGGCCAGACGAATCCGGGTGCGGGCAAGACGGGGATCTAGCCCGGAGACGTCGATCCGGTCCAGTCGGGCCAGCGCCGCTCCTCCCTGGGACAATGCGCGTCCGTCAGCGTCCAGGAGCCGGGCACCCAGGGCCTGAGCCATGCCGGCGCCACCATCATTGGTGGCTGATCCGCCCAAGCCCAAGATGATCTCCTGCGCGCCCTGGTCCAGGGCTTTGCTGATCAGCTCGCCTGTACCGTAGGTAGTGGTGACCAGCGGATTTCGGGTCTGCTCGTTGACGAACTGGATGCCGCTGGCCGCAGCCATCTCGATGGCGGCTGTCCGCCCGTCGCCTAGGATGCCATAGCTGGCATTCACGGTCTGGCCCAGGGGTCCGGTGACCTGGGTCTGGATCATATGGCCTCCGGTGGCATCGACCAGAGACTGGACCGTGCCCTCACCGCCGTCGGCCATGGGCACCAGGACCATTTCAGCCTTGAGGGGGCTGCGTTGCAATCCGCGTTCGATGGCCTTTGCGGCTTCCTTGGCGGTCAGGCTGCCCTTGAAAGAATCGGGTGCGATGATGATTTTCATGGTTGCGACCTTTCCTGACTCGTCGATTCAGAAGACCAGATAGACCAGCATGGCCACCAGTGTCATGGTCAGGTCTACCGCAACTCAAAGGGGGACTACCTTCATTCGCTCGTCCAGGGTCATGTTGACGGGCTTGGCGAAGGAGCTGCTGCCCAGGATGGCGCTTGCGGAGATGGCGGCTGCTATGAGAATGCTGGCGATGGGTGCCAGCATAGGTCCAGGCACGCACATGGCTTGGATGAGGTTTGCGATCTGCTTGGGCAAGTCTGGGCTGGAACTATGTCAGACTAGGCCTGGCTCGGCTTTGCCGTCTAAACCTCAGTTGTCTGGTCATCGAAGGAAAGCTGATTCAGCTCGGCACGGACCTTCTGGAGTTTGGCGAAGGCTGTGTTGCGATCCTGGGTGGTTCTGGCCCGGCCATGGTCTCCGGTCAGTTTTGCCTCCTGGGCCTTGAGCAGGACGATGCGCTCGCGTACGGCAAGTCGGTTGTCCAGATCCCTGCCGTCAGTCTGGTCCAAGGTTACCTGCGCGCACAGGCTGTCCCAGAGCTGGTCCATATCGTCGCCGACCAGGGTCAGATTGGTCTTATCGGCTGAGCGAGGCCTACCCAGGTGGAGCGTATGTCTGGTTTCATGACCTGCTTTGGTGGGCAGGGCTCGGCGGACGGCCGGCGTGCAAACGAGACCCTTTTCACCCTGGTGAACGGTGATGAAGACCATGCCTGAGGAGCGCATGGCGGCGATATGTTCCAGCACATCCTCCGGCACATCGGGGATCTTCAGCCCGATGGCCATGACCAGTACCTCATGGCAGTGCGCGCCGTCTGTCACAGGAATGGTTCCGGGCCGCAGCAGGGCCAGCATGACGATCTTGTCGACGCTGGTGGAGAAGTGCTGGCGCAGCCGTGAAGAGACGGGCGGTCGCGTAGTGAAAGCTCGTATGGGCAGTTCGCCCTTGGCTGCTGGAATGGCAGTGGTGGGCGGCAGGCCCAGGGAGAGCGCGGACACGCCTTGGTAGGTTGCGATTGTCATCCTTGGCCTTTCTGTCGCTGTTTCCGTTATTCTACCGACAGGGGCGCGATCATGGGCAAGAATGTCCGTTTGCCGGTAATGTATATTGGCTGTAAACCCACACGACCGGATGTGAGAACGTGATCTGCGGGTTGGAGCGATGAGGGCTGAATAATGAGCAAAGATTCAGAGATGACGGTAACCAACCAGGAACGCGAACTGCTGGAGGGCTGGACCGAGGTCGACGGGGACCTGGATGGCTGCAGTCCGGATATTGCTCGGGCTGTTCTGGGCTCCCGGTTGACATTTGGGCGTATGGATGCTCCCCGCTCCCGTCACTGGCAGGTGCCCGAGGGGGTGGACTGTCTCAACGACATCGCCTATGTGGACGATGATTTGCGCGCACACAAGCTGGATCTTTATCTGCCTCACGATGCCCTGCTGCGCAACGGCAGGGTGATCCCGGTCTACATCGACATCCACGGCGGCGGGTTCATGTACGGATACAAGGAGCTCAACCGGAACTTTTGCACCCACTTGGCCCAGCGTGGCTTTGCAGTCTTCTCGGTCAACTATCGGCTGATCCCCAGCACGGACTTCATGGGCCAGCTGGGTGATGTGCTGACGGCGCTGACCTGGATCAAGAGCCACCTGGACGAGTACCCGGTTTCGCCTGATCGGATCTTTCTGACGGGCGACTCGGCCGGAGGCACGCTGGCTCTCTATACGTTGGCAGTGGAGTCCGATAACCAATTTGCACAAAGGCTGGGGCTGAAGCCTGCCGGTTTGCGGCCTCGGGGCGCTGCCTTGGTCTCAGGCCTGCTCGATCTGACTCCATACTTGTCGGTGGATCTGGAAGGCTTCCATCCGACTGGTTCGCCCACCGATGGCCTGACTATAGTTGCTCCATCCTTCTTTAGAAGCTTCGTGGAGGCTGGGGGCGATCAAGTGGCCGACCTGACGACCATGGTTGATATGGTCCGCCTGCCTCCGGTCTTCCTAAACACCAGCGCCGACGACTTTCTGCAGGGCGACGCGCTCAAGATGGCTGAGATTCTGTGCAGGAAAGGCCGTGACTTCGAGCTGCACGACCTGAGGCCCAACCGTCTGCAGACCCTGGGACACGTCTATCCGGTGGCCATGACCTGGCTGGAGGAGAGTCGGCAGGCCCTGGATCAGATCCACGATTTTTCCTATGACCTGATTTAAGCCTCTTTGCGCGCCCGGTTCATCCGGTCGCTGGCTATGATGGGAAGAGAAAGGTGGGCATCGATGGCGCAAGGCCCCCGGTGTCTGCACCGCCGCTTATAGAGGAGTAATTCATGGACGAGAAGACCTTGGTAGAGAAGCTGAGCAACCTGGAGACCATCGACCAGCTGGTTGACCTGTCCAAGGAGATCGGCCAGCCCCTGTCATACAACGATGCGGACCAGCTCTTCGGCAGGATCAACCAGTGCAAGAATGATGTCGCACAGCTGGGCGGCGACACCATCGCCAAGCTGGCCAAGCAGGTCTTCAACATCTGAAGCATCAGAAGCTGAGATATCAGATTCCATAAGGGCGGGCCATTATCCGGTTCCGCCCTCTTTTCATGCCCGGGCCCGGGCCTCCTGTTCGATCTGGGCCAGGCTCTTGCCTCGGGTCTCGGGCACCATGACCCAGGCGAAAACCAAGGCGCACACATTGATCAGGGCGAAGAGCAGGTAGGTGCCGGTGCCGCCCAGCCGGGCCAGCAGGGTGGGGAAGACCAGGGAGAGTCCGAAGTTGGTCAGGTTCATGGCCACGTTGGCGTAGCCCATGCCGCGGCTCTTGACCTGCTGAGGGAAGATCTCGGACAGGAGCAGCCAAGTGACCGGGGCCACCAGGCCCTGGACGAAGACCACGTAGATCATCATCATGCCGATCATAATCCAGGCGGCCGTGCGTGACCCGCTACCGGGGGCGCCGACGAACCGGTAGCAGACCCCGATGGCAGCTAGAAAGACGATGGTGCCTGCAAGTCCCACAGCCAGAATGACGCGGCGATCGAAGCGGTCGATCAGTCCCAGCCCTCCGATGGTGGCCGCTATGGCGGAGATCAGGATGACGGGCACGGTGGCAACCATGGACAGGGAGGGGTCGAAGCCCAGGGTGTCGGTGAAGATGGTCGGCGCGTAGTAGTTGACGATGTTCAGCCCGGTCAGCTGGTTGATCATGGCCACGCCGATGCCCACGATCAGCACCCGCCGGAGCCAAGGGGCCTTGAAGCTGGCGGCCCTCGCGCTCGCCGTCTGCGACAGCTCCTGCATGGTCACCCGGGCTTCTGCCTCGTCGCGGGTGGATTCAAGGAAGGCCTCTGCCTGGTCCGGTTGGCCCCGGCGGATCAGATGGGCCGGGCTGTCATGCAGGAAGCAGGCCAGCAGGGCCAGCAGGATGGCGGGTGGCACTACCGCCCAGAGCATGGTTCGCCAGTCGGCACCCACCCGGTCCAGGATGGCGTTGACGCTGACCGCCAGCAGTTGCCAGACCACGATCATGACCGAGTTGACCGAAACCACCCGTCCGCGTTCCGCCGTGCCGACCATATCAGCCAGGTAGATGGGCACGATGGTGGAGGTCATGCCGATGCCAGCCCCGATAATCAATCTTCCCGATCCAAGCAGGGCCAGGCTGGGGGCCAAGGCGCTCACCAGGGCTCCGGGGATGGCCAGCAGGGCGCCGGCCAGGATGATGCGCTTGGGGCCGAAGCGGTCGTTGAACTTGCCTGCCAGGTAGGATCCCAGCGCGGCGCCTATCAGCAGGGCTGAGGTGACCATGCCCTGTTCGCCGGCCGTCAGATGTCCACCCGAGTCAGACCCTAGGTTCATGCCGACCAGCGCCCCGGAGATGACGGTCAGGGTATAGCCGTAGAGGCCGCCGGCCAGCACGCCCAGGGCGGTCATCAGTTGCAGATTGCGCCGTCGTCCTTGCATTGCAGCCATGTGTTCCCCTTTCGCCAGATCATCCGGGCAGAATCAGAGTAATCATAGGCACCTGGGGGAGTGGCCCGGCGATCCGGCTCGCCATGGTGAACCAGAGAATCGCCCGAAAAACCAGCTTCTGGATTCGCTATACAGGCCTTAGTTGCCGGCTACATGAACATTTGAGGATATTGTCCACGACTTGCGCCTGTCATGGGCAGCGAAACTGCTCAATTTCGCATATGATAAACAAGCATCCATCACAAGGACATCGTGGATGCATACGGCCATGGTTTCATACAGCCTGGCAATGAAAGGAAATATTGTATGCGCAAGCTGATTCTCGATCTGGACACTGGTGTCGACGACACTCTAGCCATCTCTTATGCCTTAGGCAGCCCCGAAGTTGAGCTGATCGGCATAACGGGCACCTACGGCAACGTGCTGCTGGAGCAGGGCATCCGCAACGATCTTGCTATCACCGACCTGCTGGGCCACCCCGAGGTCAAGGTCTATCCGGGTCTGCCTCATGCCTCCAAGGCGGACTCCTTCGAGGTGCTGCCTGTCTCCGCCTTCATCCACGGAGAGAACGGCATCGGCGACGTGGCCATCCCAGACTCTGACCGTAAGGCGGAGGCGCAGTCGGCCGTGGACTTCATCATCGATGCGGTCAATACCTACGGCAAGGATCTGGTCTATGTGCCCACCGGCCCCATGACCAACATCGCTGCTGCCCTGGCCAAGGAGCCTGATATTGCCCAGCGCATCGGCTCCATCGTGCTTATGGGCGGGGCCCTGACCGTGCCGGGCAATGTTGATGCCTGGCAGGAGGCCAATATCTCCCAGGATCCGGACGCGGCCGACGTGCTCTTCCGCTCCGGTGCGCCCGTGACCATGGTCGGCCTGGACGTGACGCTACAGACCCTGCTCACCTACAAGGAGACCGCCCGCTGGCGGCAGCTGGGTACTGCTGCAGGCACCTTCCTGGCGGATATGACCGACTTCTACATCAAGGCCTACGAGACCACCTCGCCCCACCTGGGTGGCTGCGGCCTGCACGATCCGCTGGCCGTGGGCGTGGCCGTGGATCCGACCCTGGTCACCACCCTGCCCATGAACATGAAGGTGGAGACCAAAGGGGCCACTCGCGGGCGCACCATCGGTGACGAGCAGCGGCTCAACGATCCGAACAAGACCATGCGCGTGGCCGTCGGCGTGGACGTGCCCCGTTTCCTGGAGGAGTTCATGACCCGCATCACGAAGCTGGCCTCCAGGGCTGACTGAGGTCCGCCATCCCCGGCAAGTTCACGCAAGAGAAAGAGAATTGAAGACATCATGTCCGAAAAGCAATCCACCGAGGATTCGACAGCCGTACGATCGCTGATCCTGCTGCTGATCACCTTCGTCTTGGGCACCCTGTGCCTGCAGGGCTTCAACCTGGTCTTCCAGCAGGTCGGCAAGGATGCCGGCGCCCCCGACCAGGCCTCGTTGATCACGGCCCTGCCCAGCATCGTCCTGGGCATCGTCTGCTTCATTTACGGGTCCCTGGGCGACTTTGTATCCCTGCGCAAGCTGGTCACCTTCGGCCTGTGCATACTGTTCGTCGGGTCCGTGTATGGGTACGTGGCCAACACGATCATGGCCCCCAACATCTGGAATGTGATTGCGGCCCGGCTGCTGCAGACTGCGGGTGAGCAGGTGGCTGGCTCGGCCTACCTGGTCGTGGCCACCAAGTATCTCAAGCCCTCCCTGAAGGTGATCTTCTTCGGCATCTTCACGGCAGGCTACCAGGTGTCTGCAGCCATCGGCATCTTCGCCGCCGGTCTGCTCAGCTCCATAGCCTGGCAGTACCTCTTCCTGATTCCCGCGGTCACCATCGTCTTCCTGCCCATCCTGCTCAAGAGCCTGCCAACCGGCGGCGGCAACGGCGAGAAGGTGGACTGGCTGGGCTTTGTCATCTTCGGACTGGCCACGGCCCTGCTGACCCTCTTCTTCTCTTACACGGCATGGTGGCTGCTGGCTGCCTCCGCTGTCTGCTACCTGATCTTCGCCCTGTACATCAGCCGGGCCCGGAGCCCCTTCATCACCCCGGACTTCTTCCGCAACAAGCGCTGGCTGATGGGCATCGGGCTGATCCTGATCTTCTACTTCATGAACTACTGCATGTCGCCCATTTTCAACGCCATCGGGCGTGACGTCTACAAGGTGTCGACCACCACGGTCTCCCTGCATGTGGTCTGGGCCTTCCTGGTGGCCGCTGTGCTGGGCACCACATCGGGCGCCATCGTGGACAGGATCGGCCGCAAGCCCGCCATCATCATCGCCGCCTGCCTGATGATTCTGGGCTTCGCAGGGTCCGCACTGGTGGTCAATTCCGGCCTGCTGGCCCTGACACTGACTGCCTGCGTCTACTATGCCGGGGTCGGACTGATGTATTCGCCCATCGTCTCCACGGTGCTTGACACCCTGCCTCAGGACCAGTCGGGCCGCGGCGTGGGCATGAACGATCTGGTCATGAACGTGACCGGCTCCATCGGCATCGCCATCATCGGCGGTCTGATGGGCAAGCCCAGCCTGGAGGGCTTCAGCATCATGGGTGCCACCGGGCCGGCCGCCAATTACAGCAACCTGCTGCTGATCGGGGCCGCTGTGTCCTTGCTGGGTCTGGTCGTGTATTTGGTCTGCAAGAAGACCATCTACGCCACGGCTGCAGACCAGCAGTAGAACAGTTGTAGTCGACCGTCCGAGCGCTATAAGAGGAGTTGCTTCCTGTGTTGCGCTTGGGCGGTCGATTACTATGTGTGGTGGGGGCGCGGGAGGGGTGTCGGCTCACTTGGGGTTTGAGCCTTTATTGACGCTCGCCTCCCTGCTCCCCCTGTTCTGGCCGGAGGCGGGGGGATTGATCCGTCCCCGGCCTGTCTTACTCGTGTGAAGCGTGCAGCAGCTGTAGTTGTTCTCTGCGGTGGCGGCGGGATGCCAGCACCCCGCCCATGCCGGTCATGCCGGTGGTCAGGGCGAGCAGGATGCCTTCCCCTCCGGCCCGGGGGAGCACGCCTGGAGGCGCTACAGGCATGTACGTGTATTGGAGGTTGTTGTAGGTCAGGGTGCTTCCTGCGCCGCCCAGCGTGTAGTCGACGCTGACGGTGACTGTGCCCGGCTCATGTGCAGGCGTAGTCACGGTGACGCTGTTGCCATCGCCGTGCTTCAGGTCAGATATGGCAGTCTGGTCGAACTTAACGCCGATGATCATTGGCTGCGGGTTGAGCGCCACGTGCACCGGAGCATTCGAGTCGTTGGTGGTGCCGTCGCCGAGCTGGCTAGAGTCATTTGTTCCCCAGCCGTATGCGTATCCGTCGCTTCCAACGGTCATTGAATACCGGTATCCGCTGCTGACCTGTGTGGCTTTCAGCCCTTTGTTTATGTCCGTGGGGCTTGCGGGGTCGCGCACGTGCACAGGAACAGACGAGTCCTTTGTGGTGTTGTTGCCGAGCTGGCCATGGTTGTTCTCTCCCCATGCCCAAGTGTTTCCATCCGCATCGGATGCCAGTGAATGATAGCCTCCGCCGCTGACTTGTGTGGCTTTCAGTCCTATGCTTGCGTCCGTGGGGCTTGCGGGGTCGCGCACGTGCACAGGAACAGACGAGTCCTTTGTGGTGTTGTTGCCGAGCTGGCCATAGTTGTTCTCTCCCCAGCCGTATGCGTATCCATCACTGCCCAGAGCCAGTGAATGCCGGCTTCCGGCGCTCACCTGTACTGCTTTCAGTCCCATGCTTGCCTCCGCGGGGCTTGCGGGGTCGCGCACGCGCACAGGAACAGTAGAACCCGTACCGTAGCCGCTGGTGTTGTTGCCGAGCTGGCCATACATGTTGTCTCCCCATGCGTAGACGTATCCGTTGCTGCCCAGTGCCAGCGAATAGGAGTATCCGGCGCTGACCTGTGTGGCGTGCAGTCCTTTGCTTGCGTCCGTGGGGCTTGCGGGGTCGCGCACGCGCACAGGAACAGACGAAAAGTTACTGTAGATGTTGCTGCCGAGCTGGCCACTGCTGTTGTTTCCCCACGCGTACACGTATCCGTTGCTACCCAGTGCCAGCGAATGATCGCTTCCGGCGCTGACTTGTGTGGCTTTCAGTCCTTTGCTTGCGTCCGTGGGGCTTGCGGGGTCGCGCACGCGCACAGGAACAGACGAATCCGTGTCGGTGTTGTTGCCGAGCTGGCCATAGTAGTTCCATCCCCAGGCGTATACGTATCCGTCGCTGCCCAAGGCCATTGAATACTGGCCGCCGGCGCTGACTTGCACGTAGGTGAAATCCGCAGGCAGGTCCGGATACGTCTTACGATCAGGCTTCCTCACCATGACCGGCGTATGTCGGTAGCTGGTGCCTGTCCTGTCGCCGAGCTTGCCATACATGTTGTCGCCCCACGCGTAGGCGTTCCCGTCGCTGCCCACAGCCAAGGAAAAACCACTATAATTGTCTTTTGATCCACTGACCTGGTTGAATCTGATGCCGTTGGTGCTGTCTGCCGGGATGATGGTGGTGGTTTCGTTGCCTAGCTGGCTGCCCTTGTCGGGGTTGATTTTCCACGTGTTGTTTCGGCTTTCGGGTGTCCAGTGGGCGGTGAGGGTGAGGTTCTGGGTGACGGGTTTGCTGAAGTCGTAGGCGACCTGTCCGGTGAACCATCCGTCGAACTGGTAGCCGTCGCGTGTCGGGTCGGGGGAGGGGCGCTTGGCCATGCCGTACGGGGTGGAGACGTTCTGGTCTGCGGGTTTGGGACTTCCCTCTCCTGCGTCGAAGTGGACCGTCAGTGCAGAGCTTCGTTCGGCGTTCCTGGTCAGGGTCTGGTCGACGGTGTAGTTGAGGTTTTTGGTGAAGGGCTGGCTGTCTTGTTTGCCGGCGAGTGTGATGGTGGCTAGTCCGGGCTTGTGGGCGGGAGCCTGCGTCTGCCAGGCGTCGCCGGTCTTGGTGAGCGTCAATGCTTGGCCGTCCAGGCTGGCTGATTCCAGTGTGGGCGCGGTGCTGGTGACGAGTCTGCTTGGCTTGCCGGGCTTGTCTTGAGCGTCCACGTTCCATGTGAACATGGCGCCCTTCGCGCCGATGGCGGTGATCCTGCCGTCGGCTTCGGCGGCCTGCATGTAGGGCTGGCTGCCGTCGTCCGCTCGCCTGGGCGACTCGCCGGGCTTCCAGGCCCGGATGCGGCCGTCCGTGCCGGTGATGATGGCCTGGTCCTTGTTGGCGGTGATCCTGCTGGCCTGCACGCCGTCCGGCATGTTGACCTGGGTCATGGCGGTCGTGCTGTCGGCCAGGTACCGGGCCTGCCCGTCTGCGTTAAGGAGGAGGAGCCCTTGGCTGAGTGCTTGGGCTTGGATGATGCGCATGCCCGCTTCCTGCTTGACGCGTGAGGGTTCGGCGTTTCCAATCTTGCGTGCGTCCCATGTCCAGGCCTGCCCGTCTGCGTCCACGATGAGGATCCGCTTGTCGGAGGCGGCGGCGAGAACGGCCTGCGCCTGCCCGGGCAGGCTGGCCGTGGCCTGCCGGGTGAATTCCGGGCTCAAGCTCTGGCTGCCGGCCTGGCCGGCCTGATAGGCGTGGACCCGGCCCTGCTGGTCCACGGCCAGCAGCTGGTCACCGTCCGTGCTGATGCTGGTGAACCTGATGTTCTGATCAGTGTCGAGGATGGTGGGCGTGGCCTGCCGGCTGGACCACGTGTAGACCTGCTTGTCGGAGCCAAGCGCCGCCTGCAAGCGTCCTGTTGTTGTAGCCTGCAGGTAGTGGAACCCGTCAACAGCCCGGGCGGGGAAGGGCACCTGTGCAGGTGTGCCGTTTTGCGACCAAGTGTAAAGTCTGCCGTCGCCGGCCAGGCCGAGGAACTGCTCGCCTGCGGCGTGGATGCTGGTGTAGCGGGGCTCCTGCCTGTCGGGCGGGCTGATGGTCAGGCGGGCGCCGGAGGCGGGCCCGTGGTTCGGGCTCAGCGTCCAGTCCGTGATCCTGATCCACCGGGCTTTCAGGGCCATATTCCGGAGGACAGGGATCCGGAAGTCATAGGGCTGACCGTCATATGTCCACCCGTCGAACCGGAAGCCCTCACGCTGAGGATTCTGTTCCGGAGGAGATGCGAGAGTCCCGGTTTTCACGCTCTCCTGTGTCGGCCTGCTCCCGTCGGCTGGGTCGAAGCGCACCATATGCGCGGCCTGGCCATCCGTCGTATCGGATGACTCGTCTGAAGCGGAGCCCGCGCTGTCAGGATTGCGCGTCGGCGATGACGATGTTGTAGCGCTTGGCGTGGGATTCAGCGGCGAGACTGTTGTCAACGGTGACGGCGTGGGAAGCGGAGCATTGGTTGTGCTGCTGGGGACAGTGGCGGGGGTTTGCTCAGCTACGCGAGGGGTCTGACGACCCCCCCCCCCGGTGAGGATTGGAGCGTCCGCTTGGGCGGATGCGACGCCCAGGCCTGCCAGCAGGCTGATCAGGACGATCGTCATCGCCAACATGCGACGCAGATGGGAAACCAGATGCATGAAACCAGAACCCCTTCACCAAACACCAAGCGGTGGCAACGCCGCCTGCCTTGCAACATCTTAACGTCATTCCTGTCGGAAAGCCCTACCGCTTGCCTACGCCAGTCCTGCATCCCCGATTGCAGGAACCAATAGCAAAAGCCAGCCGTCTTCCCGACACCCCTATTTCTCACCCTACCACCCAGCACACAAACAACACAAGCAAGTAAGAGTCGGCCCCCGGTCGCAATGATCCTCTCGGCTAGGGAGGACGGCTGCTTACAGCAATTATCTGGGATGTGAGTATGGGCAGTGGCTGGGCTGACTTGTGCTCATGTGCCAGCGGCCTGCCTGCCCGCGTTTCGCTATCTGCAGTGTAGAAGCGGGGAGCGCATAACCGCCTTCGATTTTTTGTCGGCAGTAATTGACAATAGTGTGGTGGGGGGGGGCGCGGGAGGAGTGTCGGCTCACTTGGGGTTGAGCCTTGTATGACGTGCCTCCGCGCGCCCCTTGTAAGCCGGGGCGGGGGGATTGATCCGTCCTGGCCTTTCTTACTCGTGCAAAGTGTGTAGCAGCTGTCTCTGTTCTCTTAGATGACGGCGGGATGCCAGCACCCCGCCCATGCTGGTCATGCCGGTGGCGAGGACGAGCAGGACGCCTTCGCCGCCGGCTTTAGGCAACACACCCAAGGGTGTGTATGTGTATCTGAGAGAGTCGTAGGTCAGGGTGCTTCCTGTGCCGCCCAGCGTGTAGTCGACGCTGACCGTGACCTCGCCCGGTTCATGAGGGGGCGTGGTCACTGTGACGCTGCCATCGTCCTGGCTTTTAGATATATCCTTGATGGCTTTGCCGTCGAAGCTGACGCCGGTGATTACTGGAGATAGGTCAAACGTCACCGGCACCGGAACACGATTCGCGTCGTTGCCGCTGGTGGTGCCGTTGCCAAGCTGACCGTACCGGTTGAATCCCCATGCGCTTGTGTTACCGTCTTTGCCGATTGCCAGCGAATGATTCCCTCCGGCGCTGATTTGCGCTGTGTTCAGCCAGGATCCAGCAGTGCTCGTGGATTTAGCGGAAGCGAACACCTTCACGGGGGAATGTTGATCGCTCGTGGTGTTGTTGCCGAGCTTTCCATAGTTGTTTTGTCCCCATGCCCAGGCGTTTCCATTCGTGTCGACAGCCAGCGAATGAGCCCATCCGGCGCTCACTTGCACAGCTTTCAGCACTGTACTTGTATCCTTTGGGTTGAGAAGCACCGAACTGGGGACAGGATTCCTTAGGCTGCTTGTGCTGCCGTTGCCGAGTTGGCCATAGTCGTTGTGCCCCCATGCCCATGTGTTCCCATCTTGGTCGATTGCCAACGAAAGAGAGCCTCCGGCGCTAACTTGGACAGCTTTGAGCACCGTGCTCGCATGCTTGGGATCGAGCAGCACCGAGCTGGGAGTAGGATTCGCGTTAGTGCCGCTGGTATTTCCGTTGCCGAGTTGGCCATAGTCGTTGCGTCCCCATGCCCATGTGTTCCCATCTTGGTCGATTGCCAGCGAATGAAAATCCCCGGCGCTGACTTGGACAGCTTTGAGCACCGTGCTCGCATGCTTGGGATCGAGCAGAACTGACTGAGGGGTGTTAGTGCCCCTGGTATTTCCGTTGCCGAGCTGGCCGTTGTCGTTGTTTCCCCATGCCCATATGTTCCCATCTTGGTCGATTGCCAGCGAAAACAACCTTCCGGCGCTCACCTGTATGGCTTTCAGCCCCGTATCAACGTTGGATCCAGTGGAAGGATCGCATACGCGCACGGGGACGGACGAAAAGCTTGTTGTGTTGTTGCCGAGCTGGCCGTTGTTGTTGTTTCCCCAGGCGTAGGCGTATCCGTCGCTGCCCACGGCCAGTGAATGATCGGTTCCGGCGCTGACCTGCACGTAGGTGAAGTCAGCCGACACGCCTGCAGGTTTCTTCACTATGACTGGTGTATTTCGGTTGCTGGTGTTTCCGTTGCCGAGCTGGCCGTAGTTGTTGAATCCCCAGGCGTAGGCATTGCCGTCGCTGCCCACAGCCAAGGAGAAGTTGTTGGTGCCTGAGCTGCTGACTTGGCTGAATTTAGTGCTGTTGGCAGCCGCTGGCGGAGTAATCGTGGTCTGTTGTCCTCCTGTCTGGCTGCCTTTGTCGGGGTTGATTTTCCAGGTGTTGTTGGGGTCTTTGAGGGTCCATTTGGCGGTGAGGGTGAGGTTCTGGGTGACGGGTTTGCTGAAGTCGTAGGCGACCTGCCCGATGAACCATCCGTCGAACTGGTAGCCGTTGCGTACCGGGTCGGGGGAGGGCCGTTTGGCCCTGCCGTACGGGTAGGGGACACTCTGGTCTTCAGGCTTGGTGCCTTCTTCGCCCGTGTCGAAGGTGACTGTGTGGGTGGTGTCCGGAGTGGTGTCTCTGGTCAGGGTCTGGTCGACCGTGTAGTTGAGGCTCCTGGTGAAGGGCTGGCCGTATTGGTTGCCGGTGATGGTGATGGCTGCTGGTCCGGGCTTGTGTGCGGGCATGTCCGTCTGCCAGGCGTCGCCGGTCTTGCTGAGTGTGAGTGTCTGGCCGTCCATACTGGCTGATTCCAGTGTGGGTGCCTGTGTGATGATGGTTCTTTTTGGTTTGTCAGGCTGGCCCTGCTCATCAAGTTTCCACTGGTATAGGCTGCCTTGTCTGCTGATGGCGGTGATTCTGCCGTCGGCTTCGGAGGCTTGCATGTAGGTCTGGCTGCCGTCGTCCGCCCGCTCGGGTTTGTTGCCGGGCTTCCAGGTCCAGACTTGGCCGTCCGTGCCGTTGATGATGGCCTGGCTGCCGTTGGTGGTGATTGATCGGGCTTTCATGCTTTCCGGCAGGCTGGCGGCTGTTATTTTGGTCGAGCTGTCGTTTAGGTACTGGGTCTGCCCGTCCGCATCCAGGAGGAGGAACCCCTTGTTGAGGGCTTGGGCTTGGATGATGCGCATGCCCGGTTCCTGTTCGATGCGTGAAGGCCCGGCGTTTCCCGAGGCCGTTTTCCAGGTCCAGGTTTGCCCGTCCGCGTCCAGGATGAGGATCCGCTTGTCGGAGGCGGCGGTGGTGACGGCCTGCGTCTGCCCGGGCAGGCCGGTTGCGGCCTGCTGGGTGAATTCCGGGGTCTGGTCCTGGTTGCTGGCCTGGTCAGCATGGTAGGCGTGGACCTGTCCCTGCCGGTCCACCGCCAGAAGCAGGTCATTGTCCGTGCTGATGCTGGTGAACCCGGTGTTCCGGTCGGTGTTGAGGATTACGGGTTCAGTCTGTCCGCTGTTCCAGATGTAGATCCGCTGGTCGGAGCCGAGGGCCGCCTGCCACCGGCTGCCGGCTGCGGCCTGCAGATAATGGAACCCGCTGGGAGCCTGGGCGGGGAAGGGCACCTGCTTGGGCGGGCTATCTTTCGTCCATGTGTAGATGCGGCCGTCGCCGGTCAGGCTGACAGTCTGCTCGCCTGCGGCGTGGATATTGCTGAAACGTGGTTCTTGCTTGTCGGGCGGGTTGATGGTCAGGCGGGTGCCGGAGGCGGGCCCGTGGTCCGGGCTCAGCGTCCAGTCTGTGACTTTGGTCCACTGGGCTTTCAGGGTCGTGTCCTGGAGGATGGGGGTCTGCAAGTCGAAAGGCTGACCGTCATATGTCCACCCGTCGAACCGGAAGCCCTCACGCTGCGGATTCCGTTCCGGAGGGGAGGCGAGAATCCCATTCTTCACGCTCGCCTGTGTTGGTTTGCTTCCGTCGGTCGGGTCGAAGCGCACCACGTGCGCGGCCTGAGCATCCGTTGTTTCTGTTGATTTGGCCGGAGCCGATTCGCCGCTGCCTGTACTGCCCGTCGGCGATGAGGGAGCATTTGGGCTTGCTGTTGCGGCGTTTAATGGCGATGCTGTTGTCAGAGGCGATGGCGAGGGAAGTTGAGTATTTGATGCACTGCTGGGGAAAGAGGCGGGATTTTGCTCAGCTACGCGAGGGGTCTGACGACCCCCCCCCCCCGGTGAGGATAGGAGCGTCCGCTGCGTTGGCGGACGCGACGCCCAAGCCTGCCAGCAGGCTCAGTAGGACGATCATCATCGCCGAAACGGAACGCAGACGGGAAACCAGATGCATGACTTATAAACCCCTTACCGACACCAAGCAAAGCCAACAGCTCGCCTATAACGTCTTATCTGTCGGAAAGTCCTTCTGTCTTTCAATGTCGGCTCAGCATCAGATTGCACGAGCCATAGCGGAAAGCCAGCCGTTTCCCGACACCCCTATCTTCACCATACCACCAAGTTAAAAAGCAACACACGAAGCAATTGGTGGTAAGTCATTTGGAATTATTTGCAGTATGGACCGTGTAATCGTCGGTTTTTATGGCAAAACAGCAATTCCGATTGAATCGCATTTTTGGCGAAAGCGGGCCGTAAGCAATGCCCTGGTGAGTCTCATCTCCTCACGAAATTCGTCACTGCTTGGCTATAGAACACTGATAAAACAACATAATCTGTGGGGGGGGGGAAGGGACAGTATCTTAGGGCAGCAGGCTACAGCCACCCATTCTTAATTGGCTCTGCCTTAATTGGCTCTGCCGTGCCCTTGCTTGGCCTGGTTATGTATATAGCCTGCAAGCAGACTATCTATGACAAGCGTGATAACAAGTAGTAAACAGTTGTAGGTTTTGTTTTTGACATGAAACAATAACTCTCACCCTCAAGAGCAACTGCTTTTCTGTTGCTGTCGTGTGGTTCATTAATGAGTGTGGTGGGGGCGCGGGAGGGGTGTCGGCTCTCTTGGGGTTTGAGCCTTGTGTGACACTGGCCTCCCTGCTCCCCCTATATGGACCGGGGGCGGGGGGATTAATATGCCACCCGGTCTGTCTTACTCGTGCGAAGCGCGCAAAAGGCGGTGTATTTCCCGCCTGTGTCGGCGGGATGCAAGGACCCCGCCCATGCCGATTACGCCGGTGGTCATGGCGAGCAGGATGCCCTCCCCTCCAGCCTGTGGGAGCACGCCTGCAGGCGTTGCAGGCGTGTACGTGTATTGGAGGGAGGTGTACGGTTCCTGGGGTGCGCCGCCCAGCGTGTAGTCGACGCTGACGGTGACTATGCCCGGCTCATGTGCAGGCGTGGTTACGGTGACGCTGGTGCCATCGCCACGTTCCAGTCCTGCTGCTGGGGTTTGATCGAACCTGACGCTGGTGATCATCGGCTGCAGGTTGAACGCCACCGGCACCGGAACACTCGAGCTGCTAGTGGTGTCGTCACCGAGCTGGCCATTATCGTTGTTTCCCCATGTTTTAGCATTCCCATCCGTGTCGATTGCCAGCGAATGTTTTTCTCCGGCGCTGATCTGTGTGGTTTTGAGTCCTTTGCTCGTATCTGTGGGGTTGGCGGGGTCGCGTACGCGTACAGGAGCTGGATTCGCATCATAGTTGCTGGTGTTGTTGCCGAGTTGGCCATACTCGTTGTTTCCCCAGGCGTAGGCGTATCCGTCGCTGCCCAGGGCCAGCGAATGATTGCCTCCGGCGCTGATCTGTGTGGTTTTGAGTCCTTTGCTTGCGTCGTCGGGGTTGGCGGGGTCGCGTACGCGTACAGGATCTGGATTCGCATTATAGTTGCTGGTGTTGTTGCCGAGTTGGCCCCTGTAGTTCCTTCCCCAGGCGTAGGCGTATCCGTCGCTGCCCAGGGCCAGCGAATGATTTTCTCCGGCGCTGACCTGTGTGGTTTTGAGCCCCTTGCTTTTATCTGTGGGGTTGGCGGGGTCGCGTACGCGTACAGGATCTGGATTCGCATTATAGTTGCTGGTGTTGTTGCCGAGCTGGCCATAGTAATTGGTCCCCCAGGCGTAGGCGTATCCGTCGCTGCCCAGGGCCAACGAATGAGAGTATCCGGCGCTGACCTGTGTGGTTTTGAGTCCTTTGCTTGCGTCGTCGGGGTTGGCGGGGTCGCGTACGCGCACAGGAACATGCGAATCCGCATTGTCGCCGCTGGTGTTGTTGCCGAGCTGGCCATAGTAGTTGTTTCCCCAGGCGTAAACGTATCCGTCGCTGCCCAGGGCCAGCGAATGATCACCTCCGGCGCTGACCTGTGTGGTTTTGAGCCCCTTGCTTTTATCTGTGGGGTTGGCGGGGTCGCGTACGCGTACAGGAACTGGATTCGGATCATTGCCGCTGGTAGTGTTGTTGCCGAGCTGGCCATAGTTGTTATATCCCCAGGCGTAAACGTATCCGTCGCTGCCCAGGGCCAGCGAATACTGATATCCGGCGCTGACCTGCACGTAGGTGAAATCCGTTGGCCGGTCGGGATACGTCTTGGTATCCGGCTTCTTCACCATGACCGGTGTAGTCTGGGGTTTGGTTGTCCCATTGCCGAGTTGGCCATATGTGTTGTCTCCCCAGGCGTAGGCGTTCCCGTCACTGCCCACCGCTAGGGAAAACCCATAAGAGTAGTTGTCTCCTTTGTCTCCGCTGACTTGGCTGAACCTTATGCCTCGGCTAGTGCTGTCTGGCGGGGTGATGGCAGTGGTTTCGTTGCCCAGTTGGCTGCCTTTGTCGGGATTGATGCTCCACTGGGTGTTCTGGCTTCTGGGCGTCCAGTGGGCGGTGAGGGTTAGGTTGGCCGTGACGGGCTTGCTGAAATCGTAGGCGACCTCCCCGATGAACCATCCGTCGAACAGGTAGCCTTCACGCGCCGGGTCGGGTGAGGGACGCTTGACCCTGCCGTACGGGGTGGAGAATTTCTGGACTCCTGGTTCGGGCTTTCCTCCGCCCGTCTTAAAGGTGACCTGGTATGTGGAACCTTGCCGGGTGTCCCTTAACAGCGGCTGGTCGACGGTGTAGACGAGGCTTCTGGTGAAAGGCTGGTTGTCTTGTCTGCCGGTGAGTGTGATGGCGGCTGGCCCGGGCTTGCGGGCGGGCATGTCCACCTGCCAAACTTCGTCTTTCATGCTGAGTTTGAGAGGCTGGCTGTCCATGCTGGCTGTTTCCAAGGTGGGCGCGGTCGCGGCGTTAATTTTGGCTGGCTTACCTGGATTGCCTTGAGCATCCGGGCTCCACGTGTACATGCTGCCTTGCCTGCTGATGGCGCTGATTCTGTTGTCGGTGGAGGTGGCCTGCGTGTAGGGCTGGTTCCCGCTGTCCGCGCGCATGGGCGTTTCTCCTGGCTTCCAGGTCCAGATGCGGCCGTCCATGCCGGTGATAACGGCCTGGTTCTTGTTGGTGGTGATCCTGCTGGATTTAGTGCTTTCCGGTAGGCTGACCGGGGTCATGCTAGTGGTGCTGTTGTCCAGGTACCAGACCTGTCCTTCTGAATCCAGAAGGAGGTCTCCTGTGTTAAGAGATGCAGCATCGACGATGCGCATGCCCGTGTTTTGCTCAACACGTTCGGGTTTTGCACTCCCTGCGTTGTCTGGCTGCCATTTCCAGACTTGCCCGTCCGTATCCACGATGAGGATCCTGCCGGAGGAGGCGACGGCAAGAACTGCCTGCGCCTGTCTGTGTAGGCGGGTCGTGGCCTGCTCGGTGAATTTCGGGGTCGGGTCCTGACTATCGGCCTGGCTGGCCTGGTAGACGTGGACCTGGCTTTGCTGGTCCACCGCTAGGAGAAGACAATTGTCCGTGCTGATGCTGGTGAACTCGGTGTTCTGGCCGGTGTCAAGGAGCGTGGGCATAGTCTGCTGGCTGTTCCAGGCGTAGATGCGCTGGTCGGATCCAAGCGCCGTCTGCCATTGGCTGCCGGTTGCGGCCTGCAGGTAGCGGAACCCTTGGGGAGCCTTGGCGGGGATGGGAATTTGCCTCGGTGTGCTGTCCTGTGTCCATGTGTAGATGCGGCCGTCGCCGGTCAGGCCGATAGTATGCTCTCCTGCGGCTTGAATGCTGACGTAGTAAAGTTCCTGCTTGTCAGGCGGGCTGATTATTAGATGTGCTCCGGCGGCGGGTCCGTGGTCCGGGCTCAGTGTCCAGTCCGTGGTCCTGGTCCATTTGGCTTTCAGAGTCATGTCCTGAAGGATGGGGGTCCGGAAGTCGAAGGGCTGGCTGTCATATGTCCACCCGTCGAATTGGAAGCCATCACGCTGCGGATTCTGTTGCGGGGCAGCGGCGAGAGTACGGTTCTTCACAGTTGATTGTGTCGGCCTGCTTCCGTCACCCGGGTCGAAGCGCACCATGTGCATGGCTTGACCGTCCGCTTTGTTGGATGGGTTGGTCGAGGCGGATGCTGTGTTGTCTGGATTGTTCGTCTTCGACGACGGGGTGCCTGGACTTGGTGTTGCCGAGCTTAATGGTGTGGTGGCTTGTACTGGCGATGGTGAGGGCAGTGGTGTGCTGGTTGCGCTACTGGGGGAAATGCTGGGGGTTTGCTCAGCTACGCGAGGGGTCTGACGACCCCCCCCCCCCGGTGAGGATTGGAGCGTCCGCTTGGGCGGATGCGACGCCCAGGCCTGCCAGCAGGCCAAGCAGGACGGTCGTCATCGCCAACGTGCGACGCAGACGGGAAACAAGATGCATGAAACCAAACCCCTTCACCAAACATCAAGCGGAGCAAATATCACCCGCCTATTTAAAGTTCTTTCTGTCGGAAAACCGTGCGACCTGCTAGTGCCAATCCTGCAACGGGATGCAGAAACTATGGCGAAAGCCAGTTGACTTCTCGACAGTCCCTCGGTTTTTACCCTACCACACACCACATAGACTATACACACAAGCCGAAGTAGCCAATCAGCGGTAATAATCTCCTTGACTGAGGAAGTCGGCTGCTTACAGCAATTATGCCGAGACTGGAGCACGGACGGCGGCCAGGCTGGCCGGGGTTGTGAGCTTCCTGCGTCTGCCTGCGCATCTCGCTATTTCTTCTCCTGAATGTGAATGCGTGCGTTTGACTTCAACTCCTGCTCGCAGAAGTTTGTGGGGACGCGGGAGGGATGTCGGCTCTCTTGGGGATTGAGCCTTACATGACACCGGCCTCCCTGCTCCCCCTGTTCTGGCCGGGGGCGAGGGGATCGATACGCCCCCCGGCCTGTTCCTTACTCATGTGAAACGTGCAATAGATGGTGTTGCTCTCTCCGGTGGCGGCGGGAGGCCAGCATCGCGCCCATGCTGGTCATGCCGGTGGCCAGGGCGAGCATGATGCCTTCCCCTCCGGCCCGGGGGAGCACGCCTGCAGACAGGTACGTGTATCTGAGGGAGGTGTCGGTCAAAGTCTGTCCTGAACCGCCCATTGTGTAGTCCACGCTGACTATGACCGTGTCCGGCAGGTGTCCAGGCGTGAACACGGTGACGCTATTGCTATTGCCGACAGGAGTCAGATTCCTGCCGGGGCTAGTGCCGAACCTGGCCGCGCTGATCACCTGAGACAGGTTGAACTCCACTAACACCGGGGCATAGGCATCTTTGTAGCTGTTGTTGCCGAGTTGACCATAGCCGTTGTATCCCCATGCATACGTGTATCCTTCCTTGCCGATAGCCAGAGAATCCCAATTTCCTGCACTGACTAGAGTGCTGTTTAGACTTAGATCAGTGTTGTTTGGGGACGCAGGATTTCGCACTTTTGCTGGTTGTCTGTGAACAGTGGAACTGTCATAGTTGGTATAACCGAGTTGGCCGTAATCGTTTCGTTCCCACGACCATGAAATTCCATTGCTGTCGACAGCTAGGGACGTGTCGTATCCCGCACTGACCTGGCTGGCTTTGAAGGGGATAGTGGGATTGTCGGGATTATATGTTCGGGCTGGGGGAAGAATATCATCATTCGTCGTATTCTGTCCGAGTTCGCCCCAATAATTCCATCCCCAAGACCAGGTGTTTCCTTGGGCATCAATCGCCATGGAATGCTCAAAACCGGCGCTGATCTGAACGCTTTTCAAGCTTTTGCTTGTATCTTCGGGATTGTTCGGGTCGCATGCACACCCAGGAACAGGATTCGCACCGTTGAAGCCGCTGCTGGTGCCGTTGCCAAGCTGACCAGACGTGTTGTGTCCCCATGCGTACGCGTTACCGTCGCTGCCCACAGCCAAGGAAACACTATTGTGCATCTTGCCAGATCCAATTGAATTGCTGATTTGTTTCAATTTAACGCCGCTGCGGCTGTATGGCGGGGTGATGGTGGTGGTCTCATCGCCTGGCTGGCTTCCCTTGTTGGGGCTGATGGTCCACGTGTTTCTGGGGTTTTGCTGGTCCAGCGAGCGGCGAGCATGATGTTTTCTGTGACGGGTGTGCTGAAGTTGTAGGCGGTGTTGCCGGTGAATCATCCGTCGAACTGGTAGCCGTTGTGCGTCGGATCTGGGTTGGGCCGTTGCACTCGCCCGTACGGGTAGAGGATCTGTTGGGGTTGGGGTGCCTGGCTTCCTCCGGTTGTATTGAAGCTTACCGTGTAGGTGGAGCCAGGCTGGGCGTCTCTGGACAGAGTCTGGTCGACCATGTATTCGAAGCTCCTGGTGAAGGACTGGTTGTGTTGTTTGCCGGTGATGAGGATGGCGGCTTGTCCGGACGTGTGTGCAGGTATATTCGTCTGCCAGGTGTCGCTGTTTGGTGATTGTCAGTGGCTGGCCGTCCATGCTGGCTGTCTCCACGGTGGGTGCCGTGCTGGCATTGATTCTGCCTGGCTTGCCCTGCCATCATCGCCGATGCACGACGCAGACGAGAAGCCAGACGCATGAAATCAAAACCCTTCACTAACGGCAAGCGAAGCCATCATCGCTTGCCTATAAACGTCTTGTCTGGCGAAAAGCTGCCCGGTGTGCCAGCGTCAGCACTGCACCAGTCGAAAAGGCCATGACGAAAAGCGCTCAGATCCTCACCACTTCAGCATTGAACATACCATCGAAAGAAAATATAGCTGTATTGTTAACCAACCGCGGTAGTAGCGAAAGCGACGCGTAAGCGGCGCACCGTCAACTAATATTCACCTTTAAGTCCTTGTCTGCCCGACGATAGAATGAACTGACATATCAGGCGTGAGGGAAGCGACAACCATAGTGACGACTTTGGACGATGTGGCCGGTGAGGCCGGGGTGTCGCGAATGACTGCATCCAATGCCCTACGGGGCAAATCCTCAGTCAAACCTGCTACGGCGCGTCGGGTGTTGGAGGCGGCGTAACGTCAGGGATACTGGCCCAATCTGCCGGCCCGGCGACTCAGCTCGGGCAGATCCGGAATCATCGGCTTCTCCACTGTGGAGCTGGACCGTTCGCCCTTCTCGGCGGCCCTGGCGGCGGCGGTATCGGATCAGGCCTTCAGCATGGGTTATCAGACGCTAATTCAGCAGACGCGGCAGATGGCCAGCTACGAGTCATCCATGGTGGCAGACATCGCCACCCAATTTTGCGAGGGAACCATCCTGTCCGCTCCGGTCCTGTCGCCGACTCTGTTGCCACGCTCAATCGGCGCTACCCCTTGGTGGTTTTCGACGGTCCGCGGCTGGACTGGTCCGTAGACACTGTGCGCAGTCCTAACCGCCGGGGTGCTCAGGCAGCAGTGGAGCATCTGATAGACCATGGTTGCCGGCGGATTCTGGTTCTTGGCACCTCATAAAACTCCAGACCAGCTGGCTCAGTCCATCCTAGGGCGGGAACAGCGGCTCTTGGGTGCCATGCAGGCAGCACAAGGTCATGGAATCCGCCTAGGGCCTGAAGATGTTGTCGACTGCGACTGGGATCAGGGCAGCGCCGACCAGGCCATGGCCGCTTTGTTGACTCGCCGCAGGGATTTTGACGGGGTCTTTGTCCTGACGGATGTGGTGGCCATCGGGGCCCTGCACGCGCTGGGTGCACATGGTGTGCGAGTGCCCGAGCAGGTAGCCCTGATTGGTTTCGACGGGCTGGAAGTGTCCCGCTTCCTCACACCTGCCCTTTCGACCATTCGCGTAGACACTGACCGGGTGGCGGCCGAGTGCCTGCGACTGCTCATGGCTCGGATGAAGGATCCGCCCGGCAGACATCAGCCCGAGCAGGTGGACCTGCCCTTCACGCTGGTGGAGGCTGGCAGTACAGCCCGGTCCTGAATTCTTCAACCGCGAATCAGTGCCAGAGTCAGCAGGTCAGGGGTGGAACCTTCGTCTCCGGCTTGGACCTGTACTCTGACAGCCCGGTCGGGCAGAGCGTCCAATCCACGACCGGTCAGGGGGTAGCGGTCCAGTATTCTGCCGTTTTCGCGGCTTCTTACGGGCTGGCCCAATTCCAGGCCCTCCGTCCGCAGGCAGTAGGGTGCGGCGCTGTCCTGGTCCCGCATGGCAACCTCCAGCATTTTCGCGCCGCCGGTGGCATCCCGCAGCCGGTATGAGAAGTAGCCCCCAGCCAGGGCGTGACGGGTGTTGGTTCCCTCAATCAGCTCCTGCCGGTCATTCCTGCCCTGATACTCGTGGTCGATTTCGGACTGCTGGGACCCGCAGCTCATGGGCCTGATCCTGTGCATCGATCTCTTCCAGGGCTCGGCGAACACGGTCCTTATCGCCATCCTTCGCCCAGGGCAGGTAGACCGAGTATCGCGAGGCTTCGATGGAAGTGAAGGGGACCAGTAGCAGGCGCGAATCGGTCCACCCTTGTTTTCCGGTCTTGGGTCTGGAGACGGCCACTTCTATGGCGCCGTCGTCCTGGGGGTGGGGCAGCAGGAAGTCCTGGGGTGCTCCCTGGAGCACGGGCAGGTCGCCCAGCGGGCGCAGGGGGCCGGAGGCGATGTGTCCGGCACGGGAGTCGTCAGCCTTCAGGCCTATCAGGTCGGCATCGTCGCTGCGGGCGGCCATGACCTTGACACCGCGCAGCAGGCTGACCCAGTCTGAGCCGGCCTGCTGTGCATTGGCGTAGATGTTGCCGGGGGTCAGTCGGACCTGGGATGGTGTGAAGCGGACATCCGGTTCAGGATTGTTTTGCGCTGATTGGGATTGATGGCGTGCGTCGGTCATGGCTCCTCCCTGCGACGATTCGACGGCTGTGTTTGGGGTGCCGCTCGGACAGGCCTGCGGTGGCTGAGTCGTCGGCGTTGCTGACGATAATTGTAGCGCTACATATACGGTAATGTCGGGGTATAAGCCATTGTCCATGTTGGCAATGTTGCTATGCGATGTCATTGCCGCTCTGAAGGAAGTATATGGGTGGCCCCATTGCGTCGGGGGAGTTGGGGCCACCCCTGTGGTCCGGGCTTTGTGTTGGGGATAGTGATAACCCGGACCTTCTTACACAAGAGAAGTCTTTATTGTTGTCGGCTAAGGGTTCCCAGCCGGTGGCGTCTGGCTGCTGCAGCGCATGCGAAGGCGAGCAGCCCGGCGACTAGCAGGGGAAGCAGGCCGCCTCCTCCTGACGAGGGCAGCAGGCTGATGGAGGTGTACCGATACGTGTTGCTGATATCGGGGGTTTGGGCTGCTCCATTCAGCCTCCAGTCGATGGTGACGGATGACGTACCGGGCATGTGTGCCGGCGTGGTCGCCGTCCAGGTGCCGTCGTGATTCCTAGTCAGGTCGGAGGCTTCCACATTGTCGAACATGACATGTGTAGGGGTGCCTTGCCCGGGGAAGTTGTCCATGGCTGGGCTGGCGGCCTGGGTGTTGCCGGTGTCGCGGCCCAGCTGTCCGTTAGTGTTGTCTCCCCAGCTGTAGAGGTTGCCGTCAGAGCCCAGGGCCAGACTGTGCCATGCGCCTGCGCTGGCTTGTGTGAACGTGATGCCTGCCGGCGTATCGGTTTTGCCTGGCATGTCTGCCGGGGTTTTGCTGGTGTCGCGGCCCAGGCGCCCATGGCTGTTGTCTCCCCAGGTGTAGAGGTTGCCGTCGGAACCTAAGGCGATGGAATGTTCGTCTCCTGCGCTGGCTTGGGTGAAGGCGAGATCTGCCGGGATGTTGGCTTTGCCTGGCTTGTCAGCAGGTGTGCCACTGGTGTCGCGGCCCAGTTGTCCATTGTCGGCATTGCCCCAGGTGTAGATGCTGCCGTCGTCGCTTACGGCCACGGAGTGGCTTCTGCCTGCGCTCGCATGGGTGAAGATGATGCCTGCAGGTGCGTCGGCCTTACCGGGCTTGTCTGCCGGAGTGCTGGTTATGCTGCGTCCGAGTTCGCCGTGGGTGTTGCCACCCCAGGTGTACGCATTCCCCTGAGTGTCGAGAGCCACTGTGTGGCACCAGCCTGCACTGACGCTACTAAAAGTGACGTCTGCCGGAGTGTCGGCTTTTCCAGGCTTGTTTGCCGGGATGCTGCTGGTGTCGCGGCCCAGTCGGCCGGCGCTGTTGTCTCCCCAGGTGTAGAGGTTGCCGTCCGAGCCCACGGCTACCACATGCGATTCGCCTGCGCTCGCCTGGGTGAAGGTGATGCCTGCCGTGGACTCCACCTTGTTGGGCCTGTTGGCTGGTTTGCTGCTGGTGACGGCACGGCCCAGCTGGCCTCGGCTGTTGTCTCCCCAGGTATAGAGGCTGCCATCGGAGCCCAGGGCCACGGAAAATCCATAGCCTGTGCTGACATGTACGAAGTTGACACCTGCAGGGGCCTCCGCTCTGCCGGGATGGCTGTCCTGCTTGTCGGCGGTGTCGCGGCCCAGTTGCCCATGGCTGCTGTTGTCGCCCCAGGTGTAGAGGCTGCCATCGGAGCCCACAGCCGCGGAATGGAGGTCTCCTCCGTCGACTTGGCTGATGCGGATGCCGCGTTTCATCGGCGGGGTCAGTGTGACGGTCTGGCCGCCTGATTCGGGACCGCTGGCCTTGTCGAGCTTCCACTTGGTGTCGGCACTGCTCCAGTGGGCGGTCAGGTTCACCTTGCCGGTGACCGGCCTGCTGAAATCGTAGGCTGTATCGCCGGTGAACCAGCCGTCGAACAGGTAGCCCCTCTTGGTCGGATCCTTGGCGGGGCGTTTCACATGGTCGCCCTCGGTCACGAGTTGGAGGTAGAACCCAATGCCACCGGCAGGGTCGAAATCAATAAGGTAAGTGCCCAGGTACCTGTAGGGCAGATGTGCGTCTGGACGCTTGCCGTTCATCTTCCAGGTGACGGCCACATCCACCCTGCCATGCTCATGTCTGGGTGTGGTGACGCTCCAGGTGCCGTCCGTGTTGGCGGTCAGGTTGGTGCCGGGCGTCCCGCCGAAACTCACCTTGTCAGGCTTGGGATTCTCGGGGAAGGCGACCATGCCGGGACGGCTGTCGTAGTTGCCGCTGGTGCGGCGTCCCAGCTGGCCGTACTTGTTTTCTCCCCAGCTGTAGAGGTTGCCGTCGGAGCCGATGGCCAGGGAATGGGAATAGCCTGCGCTGACCTGGGTGAATTTTGCGACGCCTGTCGGCACGGTGACCTTGCCTGGCTTGGTGCCGTATAAAGCTGATCCGGTGTCGCGTCCCAGCTGGCCCCGATTGTTTTCTCCCCAGCTGTAGAGGTTGCCGTCCGATCCCAGGGCCAGGGTATGCCTGAGTTCTGTGCTGACCTGGGTGAATTTCGTCACGCCTGCCGGCATGGTCACCTTGCCCGGTCTGCCGTCACGGTAGGGATAACCGCCGGTGTCCCGTCCTAGCTGGCCGTGTTCGTTCCATCCCCAGCTGTATAGGCTGCCGTCTGAGCCGGTGGCCAGGGACGTCCACTCTCCGGCCGCGATCCAAGTGAATTTTGTGATGCCTTCCGGGGTGGGCACTTTGACCGGTTGGCCGTCTTTTCCCGCCAAAGCGGTGTCGCGTCCCAGTTCGTCATAACTGTTGTCCCCCCAGGTGTAGAGATCGCCGTCTGAGTCGAGGGCCATTGAGTAGAAGGTTCCTGCGCTGAGCTGAGTGATTTTCGTAATGCCTGCTGGCATGGGCACCTGGTCTGGCTTGACGTCGTATGCGGCCGAACCCGTGTCGCGCCCCAGTTCACCGTGCTTGTTTTCTCCCCAGCTGTAGAGGTTGCCGTCTGATCCTAGGGCCAGGGAATGCCATTTTCCTGCGCAGGCTTGGGTGAAGCGGACGCCGGCCGGGGCAGTGACCAGGCCCGGCTGATTGTCTATCTCGGGGTCGTCTTTCGGGGACTTGCTGACGGTCTCGCGCCCCAGTTCGCCGTAACTGTTGTGTCCCCAGCTGTAGAGGTTGCCGTCCGAACCGATGGCCAGGGAGTGGTAGTAGCCTGTGCTGACCTGGGTGAAGTGGACACCATCTGGCGGAGTGATAAGGCTCGGCGTGCGCTTTTCTTCTTCAGGGGTTCCCAGTATGTAGTTGTTGTCTCCCCAGCTGTAGAGGTTGCCGTCCGAAGCGATGGCTTGGGAACCTTCTATTTTTGCGGGAATAATATGGCTGAAGCGTATCTCTGGTTTGGTGGGCGGGGTCAGGGTGATCTTGGTGTCTCCTGTGGCTTTCCCAGAGGTGGGGGAGAGGCTCCAGGCGCTGGTTCCCTTGGTCCAGTGGGCTGTCAGGGTCAGGTCTGTGGTGACCGGCTGGCTGAAATCGTAGGCCACGTTGGAGTCGCCTTTGTCGTTTTTGATGAACCAGCCGTCGAAAAGGTAACCCTCCCTGGTTGGGTCTTTGGCGGGCCGGCTGGCCTGGGTGCCTTCGGCTATGGTCTGCGAGTCGACGTTGCTGCCGTCAGCGCTGTCGAAGATGACCTGGTACGACGTTGAGGCTGTTTGCGGACGGCCGGATGTCGCAGTCGCCAGCGTGGGTGTGACCACGGGGGTTGCTGTGCTGAAGGATGTGTCTTTTTGCTGGCCTGTTGCGGTTTCTTCCAATTTGGTCGGCTGGGGTGGGTTGATTGTTTTCGCGGTGGCTTCGGTCGCAGTGAGGCCGCCGATGATCATGCTGGTTGGAAGAATGACGATGACCTTCAAAAGGTCTACAACAATGGCTGACCGGGAAGATGCGTCCGGATGGCACATGATCGCTACAAACCCCTTTCCCAAGATAAGGCGGTCAAATGATGAAAATCCCAAGTTTTTCATCTACTGCGTGCCGGGCACATTCCCGGTAGCTAGACAAACGTTAGCATAAAGGGTCGGTCCAGAACGGAAGCAACACCCGGATAAATCAAGTAAAAAATGTTATGTCAAATTCCGAATTGTAAGGCTTTCTGCTTAGAAAGGGCTAAAAAAGAGGTGGGTGGCTCCGTTGTGTTGGGGGATTGGCGGGGCCACCCTGGTTGGCTGGGCCGTCTTGGGATGCGGCCTGGCTGCTTACTCGGGTGAGGATTCTAGGCGTGCTGGATGCGGGTTTCGCGCCGGTGGCGTCCGGCCGCGGTTGCGCCGGCCGTGGCGAGCAGCCCGGCGGCGAGCAGGAGGATCATGCTGCCGTTGCCGCCCGTCAAGGGCAGGGTGCCTTCGTAGGTGTAGGCCAGGTGCGCCGGGGTCTGGCCGGCGCCACCCAGGCTCCAGTCCACAATCACGTCGGCCAGTCCCGGATTATGGGTGGGGGTGGCCAGGGTGACGGACCCGTCAGAGTTCTGTACAAGGTGGTCCACGGCCGTCTTGTCGAACTTGACGCCGGTGATTAGCAGTTGTGGATCGAGTGCTACTGGTACTGGTACGAGGCTTTTAGCAGTGTCTACGTATTCTCCTGTGGGGATGCTGGTGTTGCCGAGCTGGCCGTACTGGTTGTCGCCCCATGCGTACGTGTTGCCGTCCTGGCCGATGGCCAGGGAGTGGCCTCGTCCTGCGTTGATTCGTGCTGTTACGAGCCTGGTGCCGGCGCTGCCCTGGCCTGCGGGCGGCGATACGCGTGTGGGCGTGGGCTGGTTGCTGGTGGTGTTGTCGCCGAGCTGGCCGTTGGTGTTCCTTCCCCATGCCCAGGCTGCACCGCTCTTGTCGATGGCCAGAGAGTGGATTACGCCGGCGCTGATCTGCGCGACTTGGAATGGCTGGCTGGAGTCTGTGGGGTTTCCTACCTGCGTGGGCGTGGTCCTGCTAATTTCCGTGCCGTCGCCGAGCTGCCCGTAGTCGTTGTACCCCCATGCCCAGGCTGTGCCGTCCTGGCTGATGGCCAGGGCGTGGAAGCCTCCGGCGCTGATCTGCGCGGCTTTGAAGGTCTTGCTGGCATCCTTGGGGTCGGGCACGCGTGCCGGGTCGGCGGCGTATGTGGCGTTGCCATCTCCTGTGCTTTGGCCGTTGCCGAGTTGCCCGTAGTTGTTGTATCCCCACGTGTATACGCTGCCGTCCGTACCCAAGGCCATGATGAAGCCCCATTTGACGGCAACCTGGACTGCTTGCAGCCCCTGGCCGGAGCCGTCGGGGTCCCTGGCCAGGGTCGGGGTCGGTTTGGACGTGCTGTAGATGTAGCGATTGTTTCCTTCGCTGCCCCAGGTGTAGACGCGCCCCTGCGGGTCGATGGCCGCCGAGTCGTAGGCGCCGGCGCTCACCTGGACGGCCTTGAAGGGCTGGCCGTCCGTACCCCTGACTGGCTGCGGCTTGGAATGGCCGGTGGTGTTGTCACCCAGCTGCCCGTGGTCGTTGGCGCCCCAGGCGTAGACGGTCTGGTCGGAGCCGATGGCCAGCACGTGAGCCCCGCCTGCCGCAACCTGCGTGTAGGTGAATCCGGCGGCCACGCCGTCGGGCAGGGGGACCCTGGCCGGCGTCTTCTGCGTAGGCGTCTTGTCTGGATCCTGGCCCAGCTGCCCGTACTGGTTGTTGCCCCAGGCGTAGGCGTTCCCGTCGCTGGCCACGCCCACCGAAAGGCCGGGCGAACCCCCGGACTGGTAGCCGCCGGCGCTTATCTGGCTGAAGCGGATGCCGCGGCTCAGCTTGGGCGGGGTGATGGTCGCCTGCTGGCCGCCCATCGCGTTGCCCTTGCTTGGGCTGATCGACCAGCCGCCGGTGTTCGCAGGGCTCCAATGCGCGACCAGGGTGATGTCAGCGGTGACCGGCTGGCTGAAATCATACGCCACATCGGATTTGCCGTTGGTGTCCTTGATGAACCAGCCGTCGAACAGGAAACCGTCCTTGGTCGGGTCTGTGCTGGGGCGTGTGGCCTGTTTGCCTATGGTGATCCGCTGCGGGTCTGGTGTCGGTTTGCCGCCGTCGCTGTCGAAGGTGACCGTGTGGGGGTTGATGTAGGTGTAGCTCAGGTGCGCGTCGGGCTGCTGGCCGTTTCTGCTCCAGGAGACGGTCACGTCCGTCTTGCCTCCTGCATGCGGGGGCGTGATCACTCTCCAGGTGCCGCCCGTGTTTGCAGTCAGATTTGTGCCCGCTGTCCCGCCGAAGCTGACACCGGTCGGCCTGGGGGACTCGGGGAAGGGGACCATGCCTGGCCGGTTGGCTGGCGTGGCGCTGGCGGGGGTGCGTGCCAGCTGGCCTTCGCTGTTGTCTCCCCAGCTGTAGAGGTTGCCGTCCGATCCCAAGCCCAGGGCATAGCCCCCTAAATAGCCGCCTTCGATTCTGACTTGGGTGATTGTGATGCCGGCCGGCATGGCCACTCTGCGTGGCGTACCGTCTTGCGTGCTGCTGGCGCTGCGTCCCAGCTGGCCTTTGCTGTTGTCTCCCCAGCTGTAGAGGTTGCCGTCCCATCCCATGGCCAGGGAATTATCGCCACCTGCGATGACCTGGATGAATCGTGTGACGCCTGCAGGCGGGTTCACTTTGTGCGGCGTACCGTCGTTCAACGTGCTGGTGCTGGTGAGGGCGCGTCCCAGCTGACCTAGGGAGTTGTCTCCCCAGCTGTAGAGGTTGCCGTCCGTTCCCATGGCCAGGGAATGATAGTATCCTGCGCTGATCTGGGTGAATTTCGTGCCGTCTGTCGGCATGGACCCTTTGCTCGGCGTGTTATGTTGATTAGAATCAGTAGCGCCTATGCCCAGTTGCCCGATACCGTTGTTTCCCCAGCTGTAGAGGTTGCCGTCCGAGCCCAGGGCCAGGGAATAACCACCGCCTGCGCTGAACTGGGTGAAGCGGACGCCTGTCGGCGGGGTGACAACGCCTGGCCGGTTTTCTGGCGTTTGGTCGGTTTCTCGTCCCAGCGCCCCGGCACCGTTGTCTCCCCAGCTGTAGAGGTTGCCGTCCGTTCCCATGGCCAGGGAATGATAGTTTCCTGCGCTGATCTGGGTGAATTTCGTGCCGTCTGTCGGCATGGACCCTTTGCTCGGCGTGCTATGCGGAGAATAATCAGTACTGCCGGTGCCGAGCTGGCCGGAGCTGTTGTCTCCCCAGCTGTAGAGGTTGCCGTCCGAGCCCAGGGCCAGGGAATAACCACTGCCTGCGCTGAACTGGGTGAAGCGGACGCCTGTCGGCGGGGTGACAACGCCTGGTAGGTTTTCTGGCGTTTGGTTGGTTTCTCGTCCCAGCGCCCCGGTACCGTTGTTTCCCCAGCTATAGAGGTTGCCGTCGGAACCCATGGCCAGGGCAAAGTCTTTTCCTGTTTCGATGTGGTTGAAGCGTATGTCGGATGTGGTGGGCGTGGTCAGGGTGATCCTGCTGCCTCCTTCTGCTGGCCCGGAGGTGGGTTTGAGGCTCCAGGAGCTGGTTATCCTGGTCCATTTGGCGGTCAGGGTGATGTTGCCGGTGACGGGCCGGCTGAAGTCATAGGCGACGGCGGTGTTGCCGGTGAACCATCCGTTGAACAGGTAGCCGTCCCTGGCCGGGTCCTTGGGCCTGGAGGCCTGTCCGCCGCCGGGGACGCTCTGGGAGGGTGTGTTGGTTTTGCCGTCGGGGTCGTTGAAGGTGACGGTGTAGGCTGCGCGTGTCTGGGACTGGCTGTCGGCCGTCTTGCTTTGGATGCCGGTGTCGCCGGGCTTCTTGGGCGTGGCCTGGGCGCTGGTGAGGGGGGATGCGGTGTCCAGGGGCGAGGGAGAGGGCAACGGCGACTTGGGGCCGGCCGGCAGGGTTGGTGTGGGCGTTGCGGGGGTGTCGCCGGGGTTTTGCTGGTCCGTGCCGGGGGTGTGACGGCCCTCCTGGCCTGTGCTTTCCGGTATGGCGGGCGCGTTGGCGCCCGTAGCGGGCTGGCTGTCGGCTGTGTCGGCTGTGGCGAGTCCTCCGGCGATCAGGCTGGCTGGCAGGATAATGGCGAGCAGCATGCTGACGAGGATGGCCCTGCGGCTGTGCGTGTTCGTATGCTGACGCATGATCGGCATGATCCCCTTCCCAGGAATTGTTGCCGCGTATCCGGAACTCCCCCGGTCCGGCTCCCCGATAGATGGCAGACACAATCCCAACCTATATACAAATGCTACCACGGTCCGTCCGCATGCTCCAAGTGCCCGTCAGCCAGACTGCCGGGCTGCTTGCCTGGACACTATAAGAAGACCGCTTCACACCTTATTGACTCATTCCAGAGAATGGATATAAAGGGTGGGTGCAAAGAGGTGGGTGGCCCCGTTGTGTTGGGGACTGGCGGGGCCACCCTTCGGCTGGGCTAACTTGGGGTTTAGTCCAGCCGCTTACTCGGGTGAAGATTCTAGGCCTGCAGGCTGTGTGATTCACGCCGGTGGCGTCCGGCTGCGGCTGCGCCGGCTGCGGCGAGCAGCCCGGCGGCGAGCAGGAGGATCATGCTGCCGTTGCCGCCCGTCAGGGGCAGGACGCCTTCGTAGGTGTAGTCCAGGTGCGCCTGGGTCTGGCTGACGCCGCCCAGGGTCCAGTCAACGACCACGTCGGCTTGCCCAGGATTATGGACAGGCGTAGCAAAAGAGACGGACCCGTCAGCGTTCTGCTGCAGGGGGTTCACGGCTGTCTTGTCGAAGCTGACGCCGGTGATCAGTATCGAATTGAATGGCACTGGGGTCGGGTTGCTGCTCCGTGCCGTGTCGTTTCCGGTGCCGAGCTGGCCGTACTGGTTGTCGCCCCAGCTGTAGGCGTTGCCGTCCTGGCCGATCGCAAGGGAATGCTGGCTTCCAGCACTAATGCGTGCAGCTTTGAATCCCGCGTCGGCATTGTTCTGTTGCAGAAAGCCATTTATCTGTGTTGGTGTCCGAGCGTTTTTGACGGTTCCGTTGCCGAGCCGACCGTTGCCGTTGTCCCCCCAGGCCCAGGCTGTGCCTTCCTTGTCAATGGCCAGGGTGTGATTCGTTCCAGTACAGATTTGGCTGGCTTGGAATCCTTGATTGGTGCCTGTGGGATCTTGTACCCGAACGGGGCTGTACTGACGATCGGCAGTGGAGCCATTGCCGAGCTGACCGCGATCATTCCATCCCCATGCCCAGACTGTATCGGTCGTATCAATGGCCAGAGCGCTCCAGCTTCCTGCGCTGATTTGTTTGGCTTGGAACGGCTGACCTGTTTTGCCTGGGTATTGTACTGGCGTGGGTTGGTTCGTATAGGAGGAGTCACTAGTGCCGTTGCCGAGCTGACCGTAGTCGTCGTACCCCCATGTATAAATGGTACCGTTCTTGTCCAGTGCCATGATGAAGCTCCATTTGACGGCGACCTGGACTGCTTGCAGCCCCTCGTTCGAACCACTCGGATCCTGAACCAGGGTTGGGGTTGATCTAGACAGGCTGTATGAGCCGCCGCTGTTACATTCACTGCCCCAGGTGTAGACGCGCCCCTGCGGGTCGATGGCCGCCGAGTCGTAGGCGCCGGCGCTCACCTGGACGGCCTTGAAGGGCTGGCCGTCCGCACCCTTGACGGGCTGCGGCTTGGAACGGCCGGTGGTGGTGGTGTCACCCAGCTGGCCGCGGTCGTTGGCCCCCCAGCTGTAGACGATGCCGTCGCTGCCGATGGCCAGCACATGGTAGCCACCCGCCACGGCCTGCGTGTAGGTGAAACCGGAGGCCACGCCGTCGGGCAGGGGGACCCTGACCGGTGTTTTCTGCCGCCTGCTGCTGGTGCTGCCCTGGCCCAGCTGGCCGTACTGGTTGCTGCCCCAGGCGTAGGCGTTCCCGTCGCTGGCCACGCCCACCGAAAAGCCACTGGCCATTCCGATTTCATAGCCACCGGCGCTGACCTGGTTGAAGCGGATGCCGCGGCTGAGTTTCGGCGGGGTGATGGTCGCCTGCTGGCCGCCCAGCACGTTGCCCTTGTCTGGGCTGATCGACCAGCCGCTGGTGTCCGCGGGGCTCCAATGCGTGACCAGGGTGATGTCCGCGGTGACCGGCTGGCTGAAATCATAAGCCACATCGGATTTGCCCTCGGCATCCTTGAGAAACCAACCATCAAACAGGAAGCCGTCCTTGGACGGGCTGCTGGTCGGGCGCGTGGCCTGCCGGCCTTCGGTGATCCGCTGCTGGCCCGGTGTCGGCTTGCCGCCGGCGCTGTCGAAGGTGACCGTGTAGGGGTTGATATAGGTGTAGGTAAGGTGCGCGTCGGGCTGCTGGCCGTTCATATTCCAGTTGATTGTTACGTCGGTCTTGCCTCCTGCATGCGGGGGCGTGGAGACGCTCCAGGTGCCGTCCTTGTTGTCCGTCAGGCTCGTGCCCGCTGTCCCGCCGAACTTGACGCCGGTCGGCTTCGGCTTCTCAGGGAAGTCGACCATGCCGGGATTGGAGTCGAATTTCCCGCTGGTGTCGCGTCCCAGCTGGCTAGCGCTGTTGTCTCCCCAGCTGTAGAGGTTGCCGTCCGAGCCCAGGGCCAGGGAAAAGTACCCATTAATCATGTTTGGCGCGCTGGCTTGGGTGATTGTGATGCCTGCCGGCATGGCCACTTTGCCCGGCGTGCCGTCTTTCGCTGCGCTGGGGTTGCGTCCCAGCTGGCCGTTGGTGTTGTCTCCCCAGCTGTACAGGTTGCCGTCCGATCCCATGGCCAGGGAATAACCGTTTCCTGCGCTGATCTGGGTGAATTGCTTGACGCCTGTCGGCATAGTCACTTTGCCTGGCTGATTGGCTGGCATGGTGCTAGTGGGGTTGCGTCCCAGCTGGCTGCTGGTGTTGTTTCCCCAGCTGTAGAGGTTGCCGTCCGATCCCATGGCCAGGGAGTGGGTGTATCCTGCGCTGATCTGGGTGAATTGCCTGACGCCTGCCGGCATGGTTACTTTGCCTGGTTGGTTGGCTGGCGTGGTGCTGCTGCTGCGTCCCAGTGCGTTGAAAACGGTTTCTCCCCAGCTGTAGAGGTTGCCGTCCGATCCCATGGCCAGGGAATAATCAGTGCCTGCGCTGATCTGGGTGAATTCCGTGACCCCTGCCGGCAGGTTCACTTTGCTCGGCGTGGCATGAGAATTATCATCTGTAGTGCCATAGCCCAGCTGGCCGCAATCGTTCCGCCCCCAGCTGTAGAGGTTGCCGTCCGAGTCCAGTGCCAGGGAATGGCCGAATCCTACACTGATCTGGGTGAATTGCCTGACCCCTGTCGGCAGGGGTGCTTTCCCCAGTTTGTCATAAGAGGTGGTGGTGGTGCCGTTGCCCAGCTGGCCGCGTTCGTTCCCTCCTCCCATGCTGTAGAGGTTGCCGTCCGAGCCCAGGGCCACGGAGAACCCATTGCCGGAGCCGGCCTGGGTGAAGCGGTCGCCTTCTTCAGGCGGCTTGACGATGACCGGTCGGTTGGAGGATACAGTCTTACCGCCGTAGGCTCCCCAGTAGTAGAGGTTGCCGTCGGAGCCCACGGCCAGGGAATTCATGATCCCTGTGCTGATGTGGCTGAAGCGTATGCCGGATTGGGTGGGCGTGGTCAGGGTGATTCTGGTGCCTCCGTCTGCTGGTCCGGAGGCGGGGGTCAGGCTCCAACTCCTGGTCCATTTGGCGGTCAGGGTGATGCTGCCGGTGACGGGCTGGCTGAAGTCGTAGGCGGTGTTGCCGGTGAACCATCCGTTGAACAGGTAGCCGTCCCTGGCCGGGTCCTTGGGCCTGGAGGCCTGTCCGCCGCTGGGGACGCTCTGGGAGGGTGTGTTGGTTTTGCCGTCGGGGTCGTTGAAGGTGACGGTGTAGGCTGCGCGTGTCTGGGGCTGGCTGTCGGCCGTCTTGCTTTGGATGCCGGTGTCGCCGGGCTTCTTGGGCGTGGCCTGGGCGCTGATGAGGGGGGATGCGGTGTCCAGAGGCGAGGGCGAGGGCAGCGGCGACTGGGGGCCGGCCGGGGTGGCCGGCAGGATTGGTGCACTGGCTGATGGGTCGGCCTGTTGGCCTGCAGCCGTCTGCTCCAGCCTGGTCGGCTCGGGCACACTGGATTCGCCGGAGGCTGTGTCGGCCATGGCCAGGCCGCCCATGATCAGGCTGGCTGGCAGGATAATGGCGAGCAGCATGCTGACGACGATGGCCCGGCGGCTGTGCATGTTCGCATGCTGACGCATGATCGGCATAATCCCCTCCCCAGGAACTGCTGCCGCGTATCCGGAACTCCCCCGGTCCGGCTCCCCGATAGATGCCAGGCACAATCCCAACTATGTAGAAAATGCTACCACGGTCCGTCCGCATACTCCAAGTACCTGTCAGCCAGCCTGCACAAGACATGAAGGCTGTTTCACGTCTTATTGGCGATATAGAGGGCGGAAGCAAAAAGGTGGGTGGCTCCGTTGTGTTAGGGGATTGGCGGGGCCACCCTGGTTGGCCGGGTCGTCTTGGGATGCGGCCCGGCTACTTACTCGGGTGAAGATTCTAGGCGTGCTGGATGCGGGTTTCGCGCCGGTGGCGTCCGGCTGCGGCTGCGCCGGCTGTGGCCAGCAGCCCGGCGGCGAGCAGGAGGATCATGGTGCCGTTGCCTCCCGTCAGGGGCAGGGTGCCTTCGTAGGTGTAGGCCAGGTGCTCCTGGGTCTGGCCGGCACCGCCCAGCGTCCAGTCCACAATCACGTCGGCCAGTCCCGGATTATGGACAGGCGTAGCAAAAGAGACGGACCCGTCAGGGTTCTGCTGAAGGGGGTCCACGGCCGTCTTGTCGAAACTGACACCAGTAATCAGCAACGAGTTGAGGGCCACCAGGGTCGGGGTGCTGATTGGAGTCGTGTCGCTTCCGGTGCCGAGCTGGCCGGATGCGTTGTCGCCCCAGGCGTAGGCATTGCCATCCTGGCCGACAGCCATGGAGTGGTTCCATCCTGCGGTGATGCGTGCTGTTGCGAGCCCGGTGCCGGCGTTGCCCTGGCCTGCAGGCGGCGACACGAGCGTGGGCGCGGGCTGATAGAAGTCGCTGCTGTTGGTGCCGAGCTGGCTGTTGATGTTCCATCCCCAGGCCCAGGCTGTGCCGCTTTGGTCGACGGCCAGGGAATGGTACGCGCCGGCGCTGATCTGCGTGACTCTGGCTTTTGTTGGTTTTCCTATCTGCGTGGGCGAGGGCCGGTTGGTTGTCGTGCTGTCGCCCAGCTGCCCGCGGTAGTTGTACCCCCACGTCCAGAGGATACCGTCCTGGCTGATGGCCATGGCGTGGTTGGCTCCTGCGCTGATCTGCGTGGCTTTGAAGGTTTTGCTTGTGTCCTCGGGGTCGGGCACGCGTGCCGGGTCGGCGGCGTATATGGTGCTGTGCTCTCCCGTGGCTGTGCCGTTGCCGAGCTGCCCATAGTTGTCGTACCCCCACGTGTATACGTTGCCGTCCGCGTCCATGGCCATGACGAAGCTCCAACCGAGGCTTACCTGGTCCGCGTGCAGCCCCTGACCGGAGCCGTTGGGATCCTTGGCCAGGGCCGGCGCCAATTTGGATGTGCTGTAATCGGTGAAGTTGTTGTTTTCGCTGCCCCAGGTGTAGACGCGCCCATCCGGGCTGATGGCTGCCGAGTCGTAGGCGCCGGCGCTCACCTGGACGGCTTTGAAGGGCTGGCCGTCCGCTCCCTTGACGGGCTGCGGCTTGGAACGGTCGCTGGTGGTGTTGTCGCCCAGCTGGCCGCGGTCGTTGGCCCCCCAGCTGTAGACGATGCCGTCGCTGCCGATGGCCAGCACATGGTAGCCGCCCGCCACGGCCTGTTTGTAGGTGAAACCGGAGGCCACGCCGTCTGGCAGGGGGACCCTGACCGGTGTTTTCTGCGGAGTGCTGCTGGCGCTGCCCTGGCCCAGCTGCCCGTGTTGGTTGTATCCCCAGGCGTAGGCGTTCCCGTCGCTGGCCACCCCAACGGAGAAGCCGCTCAGAGAGCCGGCGCTTATCTGGTTGAAGCGGATGCCGCGGCTCAGCTTGGGCGGGGTGATGGTCGTCTGCTGGCCGCCCATCGCGTTGCCCTTGTTTGGGCTGATCGACCAGCCGCCGGTGTTGGCGGGGCTCCAATGCGCGACCAGGGTGATGTCTCCGGTGACCGGCTGGCTGAAGTCATACGCCACCTTGGAATCCCCCTCAGCATCCTTGAGGAACCAGCCGTCGAACAGGAAGCCGTCCTTCGCCGGGTCTGTGATTGGGCGTGTGGCCTGCCGGCCTCCTGTGATTCGCTGCTGGTCCGGGACTGGATCGCCGTCGGCGCTGTCGAAGGCGACCGTATAGGTGATGATGTACGTGTAGTCCAGGTGTGCGTCGGGCCTCCAGCCGTTCCTGCTCCAGAAGACGGTCACGTCCGTCTTGCCTCCTGCATGCGGGGGTGTGACGACGCTCCAAGTGCCGTCCTTGTTGTCGGCCAGGCTCGTACCCCGCCTATCGCCGAAGCTGATGCCGGTCGGCTTTGGCTTCTCAGGGAAGTCGACTATCCCGGGTTGGCCATCGAAGTAACCGCTAGCGTCGCGTCCCAGCTGCTGGTTGCCGTTCCATCCCCAGCTATAGATGTTGCCGTCCGAGCCCAGGGCTAGGGAGAAGTCCCCACCCAAAGTGCCGGGCGCGCTGGCTTGGGTGATTGTGATGCCTGCCGGCATGGCCACTTTGCGTGGCGTGCCGTCTTTCGTTGCGCTGGGGTTGCGTCCCAGCTGGCCACTGGTGTTGTCGCCCCAGCTGTAGAGGTTGCCGTCCGATCCCAGGGCCAAGGAATGCTCGCCGCCTGCGATGACCTGGGTGAATCGGCTGACGCCTGTTGGCAGGTTCACTTTGCGTGGCGTGCCGTCCTCCGCCCCATTGATGCTGCGTCCCAGCTGGCCTTTCTCGTTGGTTCCCCAGCTGTAGAGGTTGCCGTCAGTTCCCAGGGCCAGGGAATGCTTGTATCCTGCGCTGATCTGGGTAAATTTTGGGACCCCTGTTGGCAGGTTCACCTTGCTCGGAGCGGCATGAGCATCAGAATCGCTAGCGCCGATGCCGAGCTGTGCGTGGTCGTTGTATCCCCAGCTGTAGAGGTTGCCGTCCGTTCCCAGGGCCAGGGAATGACTGTCTCCTGCACTGATCTGGGTGAATTTTGGGATCCCTGTTGGCAGGATCACCTTAATCGGCTGTTGATTAGGGCTCGCACTGGGATTGCCGATGCCGAGCTGCCCGTAGCTGTTGTCTCCCCAGCCGTATAAGTTGCCGTCCGATCCTATGGCCAAGGAATAGTTAAATCCGGCACTAATTTTGGTGAATTTCGTGCCGTCTGCCGGCATGATCACTTTGCCCAGCCCGCTATTGGTAGTGGTACCATTGCCAAGCTGGCCTTGGTTGTTGAATCCCCAGCTGTAGAGGTTGCCGTCCGATCCCAGGGCCAGAGTAAAGTTCATTCCTGCGCTGGTCTGGGTCAAGTGGACGCCTGTCGGCGGGGTGACGATCACTGGCCTTTCATCGGAGGCATCTCCCCACTTGTAAATGTTGCCGTCGGAGCCTATGGCCTGGGAAGCGTAGGTTCCTGTGCCGACGTGGCTAAAGCGTATGTCGGGTGTGGTGGGCGGGGTGAGGGTGATCCTGGTGCCTCCGGCTGGTGGGCCGGAAGCGGGCGAGAGGCTCCAGGAGCTGGCGCCTTTGGTCCATTTGGCGGTCAGGGTGATGTTGCCGGTGACGGGGCGGGTGAAGTCGTAGGCGGTGTTGCCGGTGAACCATCCGTCGAACAGGTAGCCGTCCCTGCTCGGGTCCTTGTCGGGCCTGGAGGCTTGTCCGCCGCTGGGGACGCTCTGGGCGGGTGTGTTGGTTCTGCCGTCGGGGTCGTTGAAGGTGACAGTGTAGGCTGCGCGTGTCTGGGGCTGGCTGTCGGTGGTCTTGCTTTGGATGCCGGTGTCGCTTGGCTTCTTGGGCGTGGCCTGGGCGCTGATGAGGGGGGATGCGGTGTTCAGGGGCGAGGGAGAGGGCAACGGAGACTTGGGGCTGGCCGGGGTGGCCGGCAGGGTTGGTGGATTGGCTGATGGGTCCGCCGGTTGGCCCGTCGCTGTCTGCTCCAGGCTGGTCGGCTCGGGCACACTGGATTCGCTGGGAGCAGTGTCAGCCGCGGCGAGGCCTCCGGCGATCAGGCTGCAGGCGAGCAGCATGCTGATGAGGATGGCCCTGCGGCTGTGCGTGTTTGCATGCTGACGCATGATCGGCATGATCCCCTTCCCAGGAACTGTTGCCGCGTGCTTGGAACTCCCCTGGTCCGGCTCCCCGATAGATGGCAGACACAATCCCCACGTATATACAATAGGCTATCACGGTCCGTCCGCATGCTCCAAGTGCCCGTCAGCTAGCCTGCCGGGCTGCTTGGCTGAACACTATATGAAGACCGCTTCACACCTTATTGACTCATTCCAGAGAGTAGATATAAAGGGTGAATGCAAAGAGGCGGGTGGCTCCGTTGTGTTGGGGGATTGGCGGGGCCACCCTTCGGCTGGACTAACTTGGGGTTTAGTCCAGCCGCTTACTCGGGTGAAGATTCTAGACGTGCAGGGCGCGGGTTTCGCGCCGGTGGCGTCCGGCTGCGGCGGCGCCGGCTGCGGCGAGCAGCCCGGCGGCGAGCAGGAGGACCATGCTGCCGTTGCCACCCGTCAGGGGCAGGACGCCTTCGTAGGTGTAGGACAGGCGCGCCTGGGTCTGGCTGACGCCGCCCAGTGTCCAGTCCACGGCTACGCTGGCCTGTCCTGGACTGTGGGCGGGCGTGGCCAGGGTGACGGACCCGTCAGAATTCTGCCGCAGGTGGTCCACGGCCGTCTTGTCGAACTTGACGCCGGTGATCAGCAGTTGTGGATCGAGTGCTACTGGTACTGGTACGAGGCTTTTAGCAGCGTCTACGTATTCTCCGGTGGGGATGCTGGTGTTGCCGAGCTGGCCGTACTGGTTGTCGCCCCATGCGTACGTGTTGCCGTCCTGGCCGATGGCCAGAGATTGGCCTCGTCCTGCGTTGATTCGTGCGGCTGCGAGCCCGGTGCCGGCGCTGCCCTGGCCTGCGGGCGGCGACACGCGCCTGGGGGTGGGCTGGGTGCTGGTGGTGTTGTTGCCGAGCTGGCCGTTGGTGTTCCTTCCCCATGCCCAGGTTGCACCGCTCTTGTCGATGGCCAGAGAGTGGATTACGCCGGCGCTGATCTGTGCGACTTGGAATGGCTGGCTGGAGTCTGTGGGGTTTCCTACCTGCGTGGGCGTGGGCCTGCTAATTTCCGTGTTGTCGCCGAGCTGCCCGTAGTCGTTGTACCCCCATGCCCAGGCTGTGCCGTCCTGGCTGATGGCCAGGGCGTGGAAGCCTCCGGCGCTGATCTGCACGGCTTTGAAGGCCTTGCTGGCATCCTTGGGATCGGGCACGCGTGCCGGGTCGGCGGCGTACGTGGTGCTGCCTTCTCCTGTGCTTTGGCCGTTGCCGAGCTGCCCGTAGTTGTTGTATCCCCACGTGTATACGCTGCCGTCCGTGCCCAAGGCCATGATGAAGCCCCAGTTGGCGCTGACCTGGGCCGCGTGCAGCCCCTGGCTGGAGCCGTTGGGGTCCCTGGCCAGGGTCGGGGTCGGTTTGGACGTGCTGTAGTTGTAGTGATTGTTTCCTTCGCTGCCCCAGGTGTAGACGCGCCCCTGCGGGTCGATGGCCGCCGAGTCGTAGGCGCCGGCGCTCACCTGGACGGCCTTGAAGGGCTGGCCGTCCGCGCCCTTGACTGGCATCGGACTGGGATGGGTATTTCTGTCCTGGCTGCCGTTGCCGAGCTGGCCCTGGTCGTTGGCGCCCCAGGCGTAGACGGTCTGGTCGGAGCCGATGGCCAGCACGTGAGCCCCGCCTGCCGCGACCTGCGTGTAGGTGAAACCGGAGGCCACGCCGTCGGGCAGGGGGACCCTGGCCGGCGTCTTCTGCGTAGGCGTCTTGTCTGGATCCTGGCCCAGCTGCCCGTACTGGTTGTTGCCCCAGGCGTAGGCGTTCCCGTCGCTGGCCACGCCCACCGAAAGGCCGGGCGAACCCCCGGACTGGTAGCCGCCGGCGCTTATCTGGCTGAAACGGATGCCGCGGCTCAGCTTGGGCGGGGTGATGGTCGCCTGCTGGCCGCCCAGCACGTTGCCCTTGTCTGGGCTGATCGACCAGCCGCCGGTGTTGGCGGGGCTCCAATGCGCGACCAGGGTGATGTCTCCGGTGACCGGCTGGCTGAAATCATACGCCACTTTGGAACCGCCATTGGCATCCTTGAGGAACCAGCCGTCGAATAGGAAGCCGTCCTTGGACGGATCAGGATAGGGACGTGAAGCCTGATTTCCATCTGTAACCGATTGTTGAGCGGGCATGCCGGAAACCGTGCAGTCGGTACATCCCTTGGCGAAGTTGACCGCATGATCCGCACCGTCGTATTTGTAGGACAATACGGCATCGGTTTGCGGTCCGTTCATGCTCCAGGAGATGACCACCTTTACCCATCCCGTGGCATGTGCAGGAGGCTTGAGCGACCAGTAATTGCCCTGCTGGTCTGTTTGCATTGCTGAATAGCTGACAGATGCGCCATCGAACAGGGCTCTAATGAGGTTCGCAGACTCAGGGAAGATGACCCGGCTGGCCTGCATTACCTGCGTTGATGGTGTGCGGTTGTTGGTGTTGCCCAGGTTTCCGAAGTCGTTCCTTCCCCAACCGTATGCATATCCGTCGGATCCTATTACCAGGGTGGTGTTCCCGAAGCTGCTGATGGCTTGGTATGTGAAAGGCTCGCTCACATTTGCAGGATGCATGGCACGGAAAGGAGTGTCCCAATTGTAGCCTCCGGAGGGTTTCTTGCTTTCGTCGACGCCCAGCTGCCTGTCGGCATCGGATCCCCATCCGTAGACCTCGCCATCATTGCCGATGGCCAGGGAGTACTTGTATCCCGCATTGACCTGGGTGAAGCGGAAGGTGCTTGGGGCCCCGGCAGGATGGACGACCTTGCTGGGTATGGCGACATACGCATGGGGGCCATCTGCTTCAGAGTTGTTGTTGACCGGGTGACTGGGGTCGCCGAGTGAGGCATTGTCGTTGACTCCCCAGGCATATACTTCGCCGTTGCTGCCCAGCGCTAAGGAGTGCACGTAACCGGCGCTGATCTGCGTATAGGAAAAGGTCGAAGCATCCACGTTGGCTGGTTTGGAGACCTTGACCGGCTTGTTGTAGCTGCCGTCGGAACTGCCGTTGCCTATCTGTCCCCACCGGGCATCGCCCCAGGCATAGGCGTTCCCGTCATTGCCAAGAGCGAGCGAGCGGTAGTAGGTCACGCTGATCTGGGTGAATTTGAATGAGGACGGTACATTATCCGGCTTCAGTACTTTGACAGGCGAATAGGAATTCGTTGTATCGCCGATTCCCAGTCGTCCATAGAGACCTGCGCCCCAAGACCAGGCGTTGCCGTCACTGTCCAAGGCCATGGAATGCTGCTCCCTGGTGCATACCTGCTCGTAGTGTGTACCTGTGCTGGCATCGAGCATTGTCGGGGTTGTTCTTCTGGTCCTGTCTCCCAGGCCAAGCTGGCCGGAGTCGTTGCGGCCCCAAGCCCAGATGTGGCCTTGGTCATCCAAGGCCAGGGAGTTGCGCATGCCCGCACTGACCTGGATGATGTGGACCGACTGTGGGAAGGTAATCAGTTGAGGCGTGTAATGGTCCTGAAGTGTGCCGTCGCCCAGCTGCCCGTAGTCGTTGCTTCCCCATCCGTAAGTGTTGCCGTCTGAGCCGATGGCCAGGGTGTGTCGGTCGCCTGTGCTGATTTGGGTGAATTTGAGGCCACGCGGTGTGGGCGGCCTGAGCTGCAATTCATTGCCGCCTTTGGATGGCCCGTGCCATGGGCTGAGATTCCATGAACCCTTTTTGCTGGTCCAGTGGGCTTGCAGGGTGATGTCTTTGGTGACGGGCTGGCTGAAGTCGTAGGCGATGTCGCCGGTGAACCAGCCGTCGAACAGGTAGCCGTCCCTGGTCGGGTCGGCCGGTCTTGTGGCCCGGCTTCCGTCGTTGACGTTCTGGGTTGAACTGGCGTGCTGGTCCTCGTCGGAGAAGGTGACGGTGTGCGTGGCGGAGGATCGCGTCAGCAGGGAACGGCTGTCGTCGCTGGGCGTGGGTTGTGCGGACGGCGTCGGGTTTGTCGGGTGTAAGGGTGATGGGGTGGCCAGTGGTGACTGGGGTGTTTTTGATATGGTGGCTGGCGTTGCCTTGCTGGAGATAGTGCCGGAATTTTGCTTAGCTACGCGAGGGGTCTGACGACCCCCCCCCCCGGTGCCTTCTGATGTGGTCGGCGCGTTGGCACCGGCCACAGCAGACTCGCTGGCCGTAGTGCTGGCATCGGCGCTGGTGCAGGCAATGAGGCCTAGAGGCAGGATGACAGATAGCAGAAAACTGACGGCTGCAGCTGGTCTGATCGACATGTGCTGATGCTGACGCATATTAAGCATGATCCCCTTCCCCAAAGGCTGACGCTGCCGACCCCTGCCGGTAAGACACCCTCGGAGGCTTCCTAGACGCTTTGCGCGTCCCCATCCCTTTTCATGAGAGTTTGAACAGAAAGCCCTGCATCCTCCAACTATACTACCTGAGGATAAAATCCTCTCAGATGGAATGTCGAGGGAACATCGCCAAGCAGGACTTCTGATGCAGTGGCCCGCTGAATTGGTCGGCAGTTCCGGATCAGGCAGACCAACCGGCGATCAGGGCGTGCAGGCCTTTGCGGTAGCTGGTCTCCATAAGTGCACTGATTCCGTCGCCCGGAGAATCGAACAGCCTCTTCAGATCATCAAATCCTCGGGTATCCTCGGCCAGCTTTTTTGCAAGTTCCGTATTGGTCCGGCCACCCGCACCGCCGACCGGGGGAGAGGCCTGGGCGATGGCGCTACCCAAGGTCAGTCCGGCCAGGCTATTGAGCAGGTGGATGGTGTCGGAATCGACCTTGAGCCCATGGGCGGTCAGCTGGTTCAACCAGGTGCTGACCATGTGGAAGGACTGGTCGGTGTTGATGGGATGCGTGGCCATGAGAGGGAGGGCCCGGGGATGCGAAAGCAGCGTCCGGTGGACCTGGAGCATGACATCTTCAAGCGCTTGCCGCCATCCCATGCCCTGGGGTATGGAGTCCAGGTCGGTGGCTGACTGCCAGATGAGCTCGACGATCCCATCAAGCAGGGCGGCCTTGCTGGGCACATGGCGGTAGATGGCTGGCCCGGACACCCCCATCTGCTTGCCCAGGGCGCGGATATTCAAGGCGTCCAGTCCATGTTCATCGACGAAATAGAGGGCGGAACGCAGAACATAGTCGCGGTTGAGCGTCGTCTTGACGGGTGCCTTGGGTGGGTCAGCCATGCCTTCCTCACTCCTTCCGCTGTACTCCTCTCTTGAATAGTACCGTTGCCAGGAGAGCCAGGGCGACCAGGAAGGCCAGCAGGATGCGCAGATCAGGCCAGACTTCTGCCATCCCGGCATGTTTGAAATTGATTTTTCCTACGGCATCCATGGCCCAGTAAATGGGACTGCCCTTGGCCAATTTCTGGGCCCAGTCCGGGAATCCGGAGACAGGGCTGAGTGCCCCGCCCATGCCAGCCAGGAGCATGCCAAGAATGTTGTTGAAGGACATGGCCATGTTCTGGGAGGACGAGAAGATGTAGAGCAGCAGGCCGAAGAGGGTCAGCACAATTGAAATGGCCAGGCAGACCGCGGCCAGGGCCAGGACTGATCCATTGGGTCGATAGTGGTAGAGCGCCGACCCGATCAGCATGACCAGAGCGACCTGGATCACCTGCACCATGAAGGACACGCTCAGTTTGGCCATGACCAGTTCGAGGACGGAGACCGCTGACACCCGCATTCTGTCCCAGGTGTGCCATTCGTGCTCCTGGAAGAAAAGCTGGAGGACCAGTTGCAGGGAGAACATGGAGAAAAGGATGGCGAACCCCGGCAGCGCCTGCTCGGATCCGTTCGCGCCCAGATGCCCCTGGGCTCGCAGTGAGTCCCGGTAGGAGGGCAGCATGAAGGGGATGATGATCAGGGGAATGGCCACGATGACCGCCTGCAGCCAGATGCTTCGCAACTCGATTTTGAAATTCAGGCGGAACGCCGCTAGATATCCGTTGAAATGCATGGCGCTCACCTGTCTTCCCATGCTCGTGACCCGGCCGGGTCGCTTGAGGATGTACCCATGACGGTCATGTAGGCCGATTCGATGTCAGGCTGGACGATGGTGATTGACGCCAGACGGGCATTTTTCATGACCGGCTCCTGCAAGAGGCGGGCCAGCTCCTGCTCTGGGCTGGAAACCGGGTGATCGGGCTCCAGGAAGCCCTCTGTCATCTGCCATCCTGGGATCTGGCCTGGTGCCTGACCGACGAAGGAGATGCGCAGGGATGCCCGGGCATATTTGTGGAGCACCTCCTGCAGGGAGCCCTGGACCTGGATTCGCCCGTCGATCAGGAAGGCGAGGTCCGCGCCCATCTCTTCCAACTCCTTGAGATAGTGGGTGGTGTAGATGATGGTGGTGCCCTGCTGGCTCATGGCCTTGACCATGTAGAGTATTCTGGCGCGGGCCTCCACATCCGCCCCAACAGTGGGCTCGTCCAGGAAGAGCACCGGGGGATTGTGGACCATGGCCATGGCGGTGTGGAGGCGTCGTTTCTGCCCTCCCGATAGATTCTCGGCTGATGTTCCTGACTGGGATGCCAGCCCCATGAGCTCTATCAGTTCGTCGGCTCTTTTGTTGCCCTGATTGGTGCTCAGTCCTTGCAGACCGGCCAGGCCACGCAGATTGTCTCGGACGCTGAGGTGGGGATAGATGCCCAGGTCCTGTGGCGCGAGTCCGATGACCCGGCCGACGATGCGTGAAGAGGTTCGATAAGGGTTGTATCCCTCGACTGTGATGTGGCCCGAGTCCGGCTCAACCAGTCCGGTCAAGGCCGAGATCAGGGTTGACTTTCCTGCTCCGTTCCGGCCCAGCAGACCCAGGATGATTCCGCGTCTGACCTGAAGATCCACACCCTTGAGCACCTGCCTGCTCCCGAATGATTTACGCACCTGTTGACAGGACAGGGCGTATTCCCCTGAATTGGTTCTTGCAGGATGCAAGGTATACCTCCTGATGATTGTTGCTAATTAACAATGTTAACTATAATAACATCGTTAACAATTAATCTTGCATCATTGTGTTGCCGCATCGGCTCTTGGTGGTGATTATGAATATGAAACCGAGTAGGGATTTCATCCTTTAATGAGGATCTGTTGAGGATTTGTGCATTCTCTCGCGCAGTATGGTCCATCAATGCTGATTTATCTGCAGTAATTATCAGCGGCATTTATCAGCAAAGCGCCTTTGATCTGTGTCGGGCGGTCTCGGCGCGCTCGCAGACACTTTGTCCATAGACGTTAGGGAGAGCGTGTTTTTCCTCATTATTGCAGTGAGTACTATGATTTTCGTTAGCAGTGTTGGGAATCCGATAACTACTCTTCGACGAAGAAATTATAGGGGATTTATGTCTACGGGTGCCGGCTTGTTGGATGCTATTGACACCGTCTTCTCCGCAGTCACCGCCTACTTTTACAGGTACTGGAAGCTTGGTAGCAAGCTGTTTAGTAATCGGATCTTGCCTGAATGCAAACACAATTACTGGTCTACGTTGTTCGATTAATCCTCGCGTACGAATCAGAAGCTGACTTTCTTGCGGTTTTGATGGTGGTCGGGTCTTTTATGGTTCTGATCTTCCTTATCTGGCTGAAGGGTTTGAAGATCTGGACTCCGGTCGCCAAGGGAACTGCTTTAGATAGCTGGAGCGGTCTTTGCTCCGCGGACGGTGGGGAATTTCAGCAGTGGGATTGTTCAAGTGTGGACCAGACACTCTTTCTGCTCACCGGGGCACGATTTTGTGCGCTCCACTCTGCCTCGAGTTCGCTGTTGTTCTGGTCCTGTACTGAGGACTTACAATTTTACGAACACCAGCTTTTAGGGTCCGGTTGAGGCAATGACAGTAGCGAGCTCGGTAGAAGACTGTTTTTGCAAGTGTTTGCTAGGGGAAACCTCTGCCTTGCAAAACTCCAATTTATGCGGTCCATATGGGTAACAGCCTAAAAAGTGCTCACTGATTTGATGAATTCACCAAGGCTCTTTGATTTCTTATCTATAACTGAGCAGGAGTGAGCTAGGGACGAAAGTGGTGGGTGGCTCCGTTGTGTTGGGGGATTGGCGGGGCCACCCTTCGGCTGGGCTAGCTTGGGGTTTAGTCCGGCTGCTTACTCGGGTGAAGATTCTAGACGTGCAGGCTGCGGGTTTCCCGCCGGTGGCGTCCGGCTGCGGCGGCGCCGACCGTGGCGAGCAGACCGGCGGCGAGAAGGATTATCATGGTGCCGTTGCCGCCTGTCAGGGGCAGGACGCCTTCGTAGGTGTAGGACAGGTGCGCCTGGGTCTGGCTGACGCCGTCCAGGGTCCAGTACACGATCACATCGGCCAGCCCCGGATTGTGGACAGGCGTGGCAAAAGAGACGGACCCGTCAGGATTCTGCTGCAGGGAGCTGACCGCCGCCTGGTCGAACTTGACGCCGGTGATCAGCAACGTGGGGTTGAAGGCGACTAGGGTCGGGGTGCGGCTCTGCGTCAGACTCTGCTCGGCTCCAAGCTGATTGTAGCGGTTGTCGCCCCAGGCGTAGGCTTTGCCGTCCTGGCCGATGGCCACGGAATGGCCCCATCCTGCACTGATGCGTACGGATGCGAATCCAGTGCCGGATCCGCTCTGATCTGCAGGGGATGAGACCGGCCGTGGCGTGGTCCGCTTACTGGTGGTGCCGTCGCCGAGTTGTCCATTGGCGTTGTTGCCCCAGCCCCAGGCTGTGCCGTCCTGACCTATTGCCAAGGAATTCCATGTGCTTGCGCTGACCTGTTGGGCCTTGAGATTAGGCACCTGCTTGGGCAACGTCTGATAGTCGGTGCTGAAACCAAGCTGGCCATTGTTGTCCATTCCCCATGCCCATACCGTGCCGTCCTGACCTATGGCTAAGGCGTGCCATGCGCCCGCGCTGATCCCGGTGACCTGCAATCCTTTGCTGGTATCCGTGGGATCGCGCACCAGCGTAGGGGTGGAGGAGTAAGTGGTCCAAGTTCCGTTGGTCGAGGACCCGTTGCCGAACTGCCCCCAGTTGTTGTATCCCCACGCGTATATGTTGCCATCAGCGTTCAAAGCCATGATGAAGCTCCAGTTGGCGCTGACCTGGACCGCGTGCAGACCCTGATCGGTGCCGCCCGGATCGGCTACTAGGGTGGGCTTCGGTTTGGCAACGGAATTTGCAGTGCTGATGCTATCGCCGAGGGTTGTGGTTTCGCTTCCCCAGCTGTATACCTTGCCTGTGGTATCGATGGCGACCGAGTCACAGGCTCCGGCGCTGACCTGGATGGCCTGGAACGGCTGGCCCGTACTGGGGTTGATGACAGCTTCCGGCTTGGTGTGGACGCTCGTGTCCGTGTTGCCGTTGCCCAGCTGGCCGAAATCGTTGCGCCCCCAGCTGTAGAGGATGCCGTTGGAACCGATAGCCAGAGTGTGAGATCCCGCTGACGAAATCTGTGTGTAGGTGAAGCCTTCTTTTACACCCTCTGGCTTGAGGACCTCGGTTGGTTTGTCTCGCTGCTTGTTGTCGCCGGTTCCCAGTTGCCCGTAATTGTTGTTGCCCCAGGCGTAGGCATTCCCGTCACTGGCCACGCCCACCGAGAAGCCGCGCATCTCCCTGTTTTTGGATCCGCCGGCGCTGATCTGGTTGAAGCGGACGCCACGGCTGGTTTTGGGAGGCGTAATGGTCACCTGCTGGCCGCCCAGCACGTTGCCCTTATCAGGGTTGATCGACCAGCCGCGAGTGTCGGCTAGGCTCCAATGCGCGACCAGTCCAACATTCTTGGTGACGGGCTGGCTGAAATCATAAGCCACATTGGAATCGCCGTTGGCGTCCTTGACGAACCAGCCGTCGAACAGGCAGCCGGCCGCCTGCGGGTCAGGATACGGGCGCTTGACCTGCTCGCCCTCAGTTGCGGACTGATCTTTGGGCATGCCTGAGGGTGCTGGGCAGGAGCCGCCATCGGAAGAGAACGCGATATTGTAAATACCAAAGTATCGGTAGGTCAGGTGCACATCGGGCTGCTGGCCGTTCATGCTCCAGGAGACGGTGACATCCGTCTTGCCTCTTGCATGCTTGGGTGTGGTGACGCTCCAAGTGCCGTCCGTATTCGCAGTCAGATTCGTTCCCGCCGTTCCGCCGAAGTCGACTGAGCTGAGAGTGGCTGCTTCAGGGAAGGGTGTGAGCTTTGGGGTTCGGATACCTGTTGATGTGTCGACACTGTCAGTGAGTCCTAATTGGCCGTACTTGTTGTTGCCCCAGCTGTAGAGGTTGCCATCCGAGCCTAAGACCAAAAGGTAATCGTCGCCAGCGCTGACCTGTGTGAAGCTGACCTGGCTGGGAGTGCCGGTTATGGGCGTTCCCCCATACTTTCCCCAGCCGTAGAGCTTGCCATCGGATCCCAATGCCAGGGTGGTTCCTCTTCCGGCGCCGGCCTGCGTAAAGCTGACTCCGCTCACGGTGAGCTTGTCTGGATTGACATAGAAGGCGCTGGATCCGGTAGCCCCTCGTCCTATCTGTCCATTGTCGTTCCATCCCCAGGCGTACAGGGTGCCATCAGAGGTGAGAGCGAGGGAGGAGTCGCTTTTTGCGCTGATCTGGGTAATGGTGACGGTATCGGGCAGTTGAGGTTTTACGAGTGTAGTGCTCCAGTAGGAGCTTGAGTCGCCGTTGCCCAATTGTCCATGGTTGTTGCCACCCCAGCTGTAGACGCTGCGATCTGAACCTATGGCCAATGCATGGTCGTACCCTGCGCTGACCTTGCTCCATGTGATTGTTGCTGTTGATGGATTCTTGATTGGGCTTGGCGTGATATGGGTCTGCGAGTCCCGGATTCCGATTCCCAGCTGTCCCCATTGGTTGCATCCCCAGCTGTACAAAACGCCGTTGGAGCCGATTGCCAGAGAGAATTCGCCGCCTGCACTGATTTGCGACCAAGTAAAGGTTGTTGAAGTTCCTGCGGGTTTGGCGACAAGACCTGGCTGGACACTATTGGCTGAATCAATACTGCGGCCCAGCTGACCGAAGCTGTTGATGCCCCAGCTGTAGAGGTTGCCGTCCGAGCCTATGGCCAGGGAATGATCGTATCCTGCGCTGGCCTGCACCCAGGTAAAGTCGCCTGATGCTCCTGCGGGTTTGGCGACCAGGCCTGGCTTGGCATCGTATGTGGCCGATCCGATGTTGCGGCCCAGCTGTCCATTTTGGTTGCTGCCCCAGCTGTAGAGGTTCCCGTCCGAGCCTATGGCCAGAGAGTGGCTGTTGCCTGCTTGGATTTGGCTGAATCTGATGTCTTGCCTTGTAGGCGGCGTAATAGTGGCCTTGGTATTGCCGGTTTCGGGCCCGTGATCAGGGCTGATGCTCCAGGTTTCAGAGCCTTTGGTCCACTTGGCGGTGAGGGTGAGATTGTCGGTGACCGGCTGGTTGAAGTCGTAGGCAACCGGAGTATCGCCGATGAACCATCCGTCGAAAAGGTAGCCGTCCTTGGTCGGGTCGGTTGGCCGTATTGCGCGCTCGCCATCTGTGATTGTCTGGGTTGTATCGGTGCCTAGGGGATTGCTGAAAGTAACGGTGTATTGGGTGTTTGAGCGCGTTTGTGGGAGGTTATGGTGGGAGCTGCCTTCGGTGCCTGTTTTCCCTGGCATGGAATGAAGAGGGGAGGATGTGGCTAGTGGGGAGGATACGGCTAGCGGAGATGGTGAAGCTAGCGGAGATGGTGAAGCTAGTGGAGATTCAGGTGTTGTCGGTGTGCTGAGCGATGTTGCCTTGCTGGAGGAAATGCCGGAATTTTGCTTAGCTACGCGAGGGGTCTGACGACCCCCCCCCGGTGCCTCCTAGTGCGGCTGGCGCGGCAGTGTCGGCAGCACTAGGCTCGCTTGCAGCAGTGTCAGCTGTGGCAAAACTGCCTGCGATAAGGCTTGCGGGCAGGATTATGGCGAGCAGAATACTGACGGCCATAGCTGGTCTACCTGTTGTGTACGAATGCCGACGCATGCTAATTACGATCCCCTTCCCCAGGAACAGCGGCCAAGCTATCAGATATCCCCATCTTTCAAGCCAGCCGTAGGCCAGGTACAATCCTGACAATCTGAAACAACTTTATCACACCTGGCCTTGTAGCACTCAGGCTATAGCTGCAGTGGGGCTTCTTAACGGCAATATTTGGGTTGTGAAGGTTGATGAATATCGGGTTTCGTTGCTTACCGTTCCACGACTTCGGAGGCTCTGGACAGCAGGCAGAATGGGACGCACGTTTGCTGTTTTACTTGTAGCTGCTTTCGGTCAACTTCCTGCTGCTCGATTGCTCGTTGACCCAGCCTTCATAAGTTTCGGATATGCGGGTCGAGCAACGCAATTAATTTGGTCCCACTCGGTTGGTTGCAAGAGAGCTTGTGTGGGTTGCCTTGCGCGATCTCGATTTGTGCGAATGGGAAGAAATTCTTTCCGTCACCTGCTGGGTAATTTATGTCAGAAGAAGAACGCTGCATGGCTTGCCCGTTCACCTTGCATTGCGCGGCTTCAGCCCGCTTGAGATCGGCTCGCTGTGCCAGTACATACAGGGTTCCCGATTTGTTCGCAGAGATGGTTTTGACACTGCCGTCACCAGAAACGTTGTACTTTGTCAACGATGAAAGATAATTGGAGACCTGTTTCACTGATGGCTCTGACCTGTTCGATCCCTGGCAACCCGAGAACAGGGACACACTCATCAATACTGCTACGAGAGCGATTATTTGTTTTTTCCAGATAGCCCCAGCTGTTCTTGCGTTGCTGTGGAATTGGGCTGGCAATGCCGTGAGCCGTCCCACGCGTACCTGGGAATCCCGCTCATGCGCCTCTGCCGGATCAAAGTCTGCCTGTCCAAAAGCCTTTGTCTCCTTCATCAGTTCTCCTTAGGCAAGTAGGGGAGGGCTCACAACATTGTTCATTAGATTTAAGTCTCATAACCCAGAAGAGCGGTTATTGGCTAAGGCAAGCTTAGCTCTTTCTCTAAGTATACAAAATATTTGCCGACTCGATATTTGCCGACTTGTATCATTCGCGGTCGAATGCTGGCCGTATTTACCTGGTTAGCCACCACTCTGCCTCTTAGTCGGGTAGCCTCACGGGCGCGATCCTCACCTTCTGCAGGCCAAACGCCACAGCGGGTGCTCTCAGGGCAGCTGGTCCATATGCCCGCTGTAGTCATGGTTGACCGGGTTGGTGTTCCAGGGGTAGGGCAGTGCGGTCTGCGGATAGATGTCCGCCAGCATGTCGTAGCCGGTCGGGTCGTATTCGCGTAGCTCGTTCCTGGTGTTGAGCGGGCCTCGGACGCCGTCCCAGTTATCGTCGGCGCTCTCGGCCATGACGTTGAACCACATGGAGGTCAGAGTGGCGAAGTACTCCTCGATGTTGCCCATCAAGTAGGTGTGGGGCCAGAGACCCGTCTCCTGTGCATGGCTGTATGCGGTTTGGATTTGGTGAGCCAGGCTCTGATCCTCAAGGCGGTTGATGCCCAGCAGGTGGATGGCGTGGCCGAATTCATGGGCCAGTATGGACTCATTGGGGTAGCGGGTCTGGTGTACGCCCTCAGTGATGCGTTCGATCTTGGCGGCGGAGATAGATGTGACCGGGTCGCCGATCATGCCTCCATAGCCTTCAACAGGCCGCTCCATGATCTGGGCGCCGCCGCGGTGCTCGGGTATGTCATAGACATCCTCGTGCAGCCCGTAGATGGCGACCCTGGCGCCCTCGGCGATCATGGTCTTGGCTACCTGCGGCGATGCGGACAGCATGGTGTCGATCAGATCGGCCGCCAGCAGCCGGGTGTGGTGCTTGACGTCGTCCGATGATTCGATGGGGATGCCACAGTGGCAGTTGGTGAACTGGGTGTACTGGTAGTGCCAGTTGTTGACCACGATCTCGACCTCCGGGTCGGCCTGCTGGCCTTGGCGGTTGACGATGGCCGCGTCCGCACGTATGGTCAGGCGTCCCAAGACAGTGAAATCCAAGGGTTCCTTGGTAATTAGCGTGGACCGTTTTTTGATGGGCTCATAGACATTGAGTAGGTTCCACTCCACGTCGGTACTCTCCATCAGCGGCAGAGGATGGTCGTCCAGGGAAAGGCGGAAGTGCTGGGGATCGGCGGCTCCTTTCACCTCCTGGTCCCAGTAGAGTTCGATGCGTCGAGAATCGATCATCTGGCTAAAAATCACCCGAGGTGGATTGGTATGAGGCATTGGGGGATCTCCCTTCATCGCGGAATCACCTTGATGTTTTCATCCTATGGGACTTGTGGGCGAAACCTCTTTGACGGGGACCATTGAGTCAATAAAAACCACCTATTGTTCCCTTCGCTTAACCCTACGGCCGGGTTCAGTGGGAATTGAAATGCCGCTGGTGAAAGGTTCTGCGGTAGCGGGTGGGGCTGATGCCGGTGCTGCGTTTGAACACCTTCATGAAGTATTTATCGTCCTTGTAGCCGACGATGGCCCCAATGCTTTCCACTGTGTCGTCGGTCTCCACCAGCAGCGACTTGGCCGCCTCCATGCGGAAGCGTTCGATCTCCTGTGAAATGGTGATGCCGAACTTCTGCCGGTATTTGCGAGACAGGTAACTCTTGTTGTAGTTGAAGTAGTTGGCGATCTGCCCCAGGCTGATGGGTCCCAGAGCGTGAATGCGTATCCAGTCGCGCACCGGCTGCAGCTCGTGCAGATTCATGGATTGGGTGTGCAGCAACTGCCTGGTCTGCATAGTCACCTCATAGAGCACGCAGGCCAGGATGGCGTTCAGATAGCGTTGGTCGCCGTGCATCTGGCAGACGTCCAGCAGCTGGTTGGTGATGACGGTGATTCGATCCATGAGCAGATTCTCACTATAGGCGGGCAGGAGGATGCTCGAAGTCTCATCTACACCGGGGTCATCGCCAGTGCCCTCGACTGTGGTCAGGCCGGGTAGACTGAAATGCATCCAATCAAACTTCAGGCTCTCAGTGATTGTCCGGAACCCCTGATGCTCCAGGTTGGGCGGGACGATTAGGAAGGTGCCGGGCCCGACCATGTAGCGCGTATCGCCAATCTGCAGCGGCAGCATGCCTTGGATGTTGCAGATGATTTCGAAGGTGCTGATGATGCGTCTGCTGTGCTGCCAGCCCGGGTCGCCGATGAAGGTGCCGGCAGAGACCAGCTCGGGCTGGGGCCGGCTTTCCTGGTCATAGAACAAAGTCATTAAAGTCGACCTCTCATCGGGAAGAATCGGTAAAAATGCTCCACGTATTGTGAATTCTAAGCCACCAGACATGAAATGCACCGTCGTTACCATTGAAGTCAGCGTAGGCAGTGGGGCCTAGCACGTCAGAAGGAGACGGAACGACTGTGGCAGATTGGACCATACCAGCGCAGGGGTTGGTGACCCAGGTGGCTGTAAAGAATCTATACCTCAAAATCATCCACCTTTTCTATAAATACACCACCATTCCGGGAGCGATGCAATCATGAAACACACGGAGAGCACCTTGGAAGAGGTCAGGGATGACAAGGGCTTCTTCGGACATCCTCGCGCCATCGGAACCCTGGCTCTGGGCAATTTCTGCAACTCGGCCGCCTGGGGCGCCTTCTACGCCCTGATGATCTACTACCTCTACACCCCCTTCTCCAAGGGGCTGGGGTTCTCGCAGGGGGATGCGGCTCTGATGATCGCGGCCATGGGGGCAGCCAACGGACTGCTCAATATCGTGGGCAGCTGGCTGTCTGACAGGGTCCTGGGAATGCGTAAGGCACTGATACTAGGCAACCTACTCAAGGCCACAGCCTTCTTCATCCTGGCTATACCGCCGACCAGTCAGGTCTTCGGGCAGACCATGGCCTACATCGCCCTGGTGCTGCTGTCCATGCCCATTATGGGAATGTCCAATGCCTCCCTGACCGGGCAACTCTACCGCAAGGAGGATGCCCGCAGGCGCGACGCGGCCTTCACCATCCACCAGTTCGCCAACACGGTGGCTGGGATCATCACTCCGGTCGTGGTGGGCCAGATCGGTCTGAGCAACTACCATATCGGCTTCGCTGTGGCCGGGGTCTTCGCCCTACTCTACGGCGCGGCCATCTTCTTCACCCAGTACCGCTTCTTCGGACCCCTGGGCGAGGCTCCAATCAAGCCCCTGTCGGCCAGGGAGCGCCAACGCATACTCAAGGGTCTGGTCATCGGGTTGGTTGTGTTGGCACTGGTCATCGCCGCCCTGGTGATGACCAAGCATTTCAACCTAAATGCCATCATCAATGCTGTCACCACCTTCGCCTTCGTGGTGCCCATCTGCTTCCTGGTCAACCTGTTCGCCAAAAAGGACCTGACTGCCCGTGACCACACCCATCTTCGGGCCTTTCTCTGGTTCTTCTTCGCTCAGATTGTCATGGCCCTGGGCGCCACCCTGCTTACCAGCGCCATCGCCATTTTCCTGGACAAGAAGGTCAACCGGGTGATCTTCGGCATCACCATCGCTCCAGGCTCGCTCCAGGTCATCTACATGGTCATGGATCTGATAGCCGGTCCCGTCTTCATCTTCCTGTGGACCAAGACTCGTGCCGGAGCAATCCGGACCACCTATAAGTACGGTATGGGGCTGCTGGTCACGGGTCTGGCCTTCTTCACGCTGACCATACCCTCCCTGATTCTGGGCGGAAGTGGATCCTCCGGCTACTCCCTTTGGTGGGTGCTCATCTACTACGCTTTCATGGCCCTGTCTGACCAGCTCGTTGGTCCGATCGGCAGCTCTCTGGTCTCGGGACTTTCTCCTGAGTCCTACGAGACCCAGCTGCAGACCGCATGGAACCAGACCGCAGCCATCGGCAATGCCATTGCCATCATCTTCTTCAAATTCTTCCAGACGGCCGACCAGCAGGTCTATCTCTTCCCCATCGTGGCTGTGGCCTTGGTGACTGTTGCGCTGGTGCTGGCCGTTTTCAGTCGTCGCATAGAAAGGCAGATGGCAGCATGAGTCAACAATTCAATATGAGCGGGCCTATTGACATCAACCAGGCCAGCGTTGACGACCCCTTCTGGTCAGCCGAGCAGGAGCTGGTCAAAACAGCGGTCCTGCCCTACCAATGGAGGGCCCTCAACGACCGGGTGCCTGGCGCTTCGCCCAGCTACTGCATGCACAACTTCCGCGCCGCCGCCGCGCTCAATAAGAGGTTGAATGGGCAGGAGGGGGGCGAAGACTTCCAGCCGCCGACTTACACCAATCAGGGATTCCACTGCCTGCCGGAAGACCCGGCTCATCCCGATTCGGACAAGTTCTATGGTTACGTTTTCCAGGACTCCGACTTCTCCAAATGGGTGGAGGCCGTGGGGTACTCGTTGGCGCATCATCCGGATGCCGAGCTGGAGCGGCTGGCCGACGGGGCCATCGACATCGTCTGTGAGGCACAGCTCAACAGCGGATACCTGGATACCTACTACATCCTCAACGGGATGAACCGGCACTTCACCAATCTCAAGGATCATCATGAGCTCTACTGCCTGGGCCATCTGATTGAAGGTGCCATCGCCTATTACCAGGGCACGGGCAAGACCAAGCTTTTGCATGCGGCCGAGCGGTTCGCCGACTATGTGGCCGCGACCTTCGGGCCGGGCGACAATCAGCTGCATGGCTATCCGGGTCATGAGATCGCCGAGATGGCTCTGATCCGCCTGTACGAGACCACCGGAATCAAGCGATATTTGGACCTGGCGGCCTACTTTGTCAATCAGCGGGGAACAAGCCCCCTCTATTTCGAGCAGGAGGACCGGCAGAGGGCAGCCTATGAGCATGCCGACTTCACTGTCGATGACAGCAGGCCAGCACCCTATGCCTACTACCAGGCCCATGAGCCGGTGGCTCAGCAACGTCAAGCCGTGGGTCATGCGGTCAGGGCCGGGTATCTGTACGCCGGAGCTGCCGATGTGGCCAGGCTGACCGAGGATCCTGCACTGAATGAGGCGGTGCATGCCCTCTGGCGTGACATCGTTGACAAGAAACTCTACGTCACGGGAGGGGTGGGTGCCGACGCGGATGCCGAATCGCACTCCTATGCCTATGACCTGCCCAACGATACTGGATATTGTGAGACCTGCGCCTCTGTGGCCCTGGTCTTCTTTGCGCGGAGAATGCTGCAGCTGGAGCCCAGGTCCGAATATGCCGACGTGATGGAGCTGGCCCTCTATAACACAGTGCTTGACGGCATGGCCATGGATGGCAAGAGTTTCTTCTATGGCAATCCCCTCGAGGTCAGGCCACAGACCAAGCGGAACAAGGATCCCCGCTACAGTTACGTGCCCATCGTGCGCAAACGGTGGTTCGGTTGCGCATGCTGCCCGCCCAACCTGGCACGGCTGGTCGAATCGGTGCAGGATTACGCTTACACCTTGGCCGAGGATGGGTCCACGCTCTTTGTACATCTCTACATCGGCGGAAGGATCCAGACGGACCTGGGGGAGGGGTCGATCGCACTGCGGGTGCATTCGGAACTGCCTTGGAAGGGTCGAATCAGCCTGGATGTGGAGGCTTCTGGCCACGGCCAGACCACTCTGGCCCTCCGTCTGCCTTCCTGGGCTGGCGGCGATGCAGCTGCCGATGCGGTGACAGTCCACACAGGCCAAGGCTCCTCGGCTGTCATAAGCCGACGTGTGGAACAGGGGTACCTCTACCTTTCCGGCCCCTGGAAGCAGGGCGATCGGATCGACATCGAATTCGACATGCCAGTGCGTGTCGTTGCCGCCAACCCTCTGGTCAGCCAGGATGCAGGTAAGGTGGCGGTGACTAGGGGGCCTATTGTCTACTGCGTTGAGGAAAGGGATAACGGGGCCAACCTGCACCTGCTGCATCTGGACGGCAGCGCCTTGTTGGATGATGCAAGCCGTGTGAAAGTCGAGCCCTTCACCTTCCAGGCAGGAGCGTACCTCGACGATCCTCAGGCCGAAGGCCATGTCGACAAGATCAGCCGCAGCATGGTCAGACTGCAGATACCCGCCTGGCGGGAGTCAGCAGAGGGAGCTGATACTGCTCCGCTTTACCGTCAATGGCAACCGGTCCGTCGCATGCCGATCACTGCCACCCTGATTCCCTATTTCGCCTGGTCCAACCGTGGCGAAAACGAGATGAGGGTTTTCCTGGACGTGGATTGAAGGCCATTCGGGACCTTTGCAGATCATGCCTGCATAATGACAGGTTATGTCTAGGCGTTGATGGAGGCATCCGCTTCCGGATACTGTTGACTCATAAAGACATAACTTATCGGAGTGCCTTGGCCATCTGTGTCGATGGCTTCGGGGCCGTGACATTGCCTTGGTCCGCCCGCAGGGAGCTTCGTTTCAACGAGGAGGTTACACATGCTTCAGATTGCATGGTCGGACGTGGTGGGGGTCATGGATGCCATCAAATGGTATCTGGTGGTCTTCGCGCTCATCGTCCTTGCTGCCATTATTGTTGCGGCGGTTACCCGCATCTGGTCTGCTCCAGTTCGCAAACTGGTTCGGTCCAATGCCATAGCCGTGCCCTTGGTGGCTCTGGTTGCCGTGGTCAGCATGATACTGACAGGGCCCATGTCCACACTGTTGAATCTGTCCATGAATTCGGATGCTGCAGGGAAGGCGACGATTTCGGATGCCACTACCGCCAAGGCCGGCAAGGTGGCCAGATCCATCGCGGGAGAAGGATTCGTGCTGTTGAAGAACGATGATGGCCTTCTGCCGCTCACTAAAACCAGGAAGCTCAACCTCTTCGGCTGGGCCTCTGAGAATCCAGTTTACGGAGGGACGGGGTCGGGCGCCATCAATGCCAGCTATGATATTCAATCCCTCAAGGATGGTCTGCATAAGGCCGGTTTCCAGACCAACGATGAGTTGAGTTCGCTCTATTCCAAGCTAGGCAAGCGGGATTCATCCAACAGCACCTTCAACAAAGGCTGGTCCCTGCCAGAGGTCACTGCCGACCGCTACACCGATGATGTCATGGCCAAGGCCAAGGCCTTCTCGGATACGGCGGTGATCACGCTGGCCAGGGTCGGCGGTGAGGGCTACAACGACATGCCTCAGGACATGAGCCAGTTGCCTGCCGACAAGTACCGCAACAATTCCGACAAATATGCAGACTTTCAATCAGGGGAATCGTATCTGGAGGCCTCGCGCACAGAGCGGGACATGATCGACCTGGTCTGCAAAAACTTCGACAAGGTCATTTTCCTCTACAACGGATCAAACCCCATGCAGTTGGGATTCCTCAGGGATCATCCTCAGATTCGTGCCGCCCTCTGGGTTCCTGCGCCCGGCAATGTCGGATTCGATTCCCTGGGGGAAATTCTCTCCGGCCGCATCAATCCGTCTGGACGCACTACCGACACCTTCCTCTATGACATGCGCAAGGCGCCATGGTGGAACAATGCCGCAGCCACGGACTATGAGAATCTGAAAAGCAAGGCCGTCAGCCTACCGGTGGCCAAGGGCATCACCTTCAAGCTCAAGCCGTCATACATCAACTACGTGGAGGGTATCTACGTCGGGTACAAGTATTACGAGACGGCCGCCTCCGAAGGTGCCATCGACTACGACTCCACGGTTCAGTTCCCATTCGGCTACGGTTTGAGCTACACCAGTTTCAGCCAGCAAATGTCCGACATCAAAGACGAGGGCGATTCGCTCGGGTTCACCGTCACTGTCACCAATACCGGATCCGCTTCAGGCAAGGATACGGTCGAGGTGTACTCCAATCCGCCCTACACCAACGGCGGCCTGGAGAAAGCCACAGCCAACCTGATCGCTTTGAAAAAGACCCGTCTGCTGGATCCCAAGCAATCCCAGACCGTCAAGGTGTCCATTCCCAAGGAACAGCTGGCATCCTATGACTATCTGGGCCACAAGGCTTATGTGCTTGAACGCGGTGCTTACGAAATCTCCATCAAGTCCGACTCACATCACGCGATCGATCATAAGGAATATACGGTCGACAAGGACGTGGTCTATGGAAAAGGCAATCCCAGGCCCAGCGACAAGACGGTGGCGACCAATCATATCGACGAAGTCGCCGGCGACGTCCACTACCTGTCCCGCAAGGATCATTTCGCTAACTATGAGCAGGCGACTGCTGCCCCTGCGCTGAAGGAGCTTCCTAAGAAGTATGTCGACCAGTACCATACGAACGCTGATTTCGACAGGGCTACATACAGCCGCAAGCAGGATGCCATGCCCACCACGGGTGCCAAGAACCATTTGAAGCTGGCTCAGCTGCGCGGCGCATCGGCTGATGACCCTCGCTGGGACAAGCTGCTTGATCAGATGTCAGTCAAGGATATGTCCGAGCTCACCTCGATGGCCGGCTTCCAGACGGCTGCTGTTGATTCCATTGGCAAGGTGGCGACAACGGATGCGGATGGTCCTGCGGCCATCAACAACAACTTCACCAAGAAGGGTTCGCTTGGATTCCCGGTAGCCGTGGTTCTGGCCAACACCTGGAGTGCAGACCTGGCACGGCAGTACGGTGAAATCATGGGGAAGATGGCACGTGAGATGGGTATCGTCGGCTGGTATGCTCCGGCAATGAACACTCATCGGACCACCATTGGCGGCCGCAACTTCGAGTACTTCTCGGAGGATGGCGAACTTGCCGGCGTCATTGGCGCCAATGCAGTGGCAGGAGCCAAATCCAAGGGGGTATACGCCTACATCAAGCATTTCGCCCTCTACGATTCGAATGCAATGATGGTCAGCATCTGGTCCAATGAGCAGGCGGCCAGGGAGGTCTATCTACGGCCCTTCGAGATGTCCGTCAAACAGGGCAAGGCCGACGCCACCATGGTCGGCTGGGACTACGTGGGCACCAAGTGGTCCGGAGAACAGGGATGGATCAACACGATTATGCGCAACGAATGGGGCTTCAAGGGCATGGCTCTTACGGACTCTTTCGGTGCTGACGGTCGTGGCTTCATGAATGCAGACAACGCTCTGCCCAATGGAGTGGATGCCATGCTCTCAACCTATGGGAACGGCCCCAACGTGGTCGACGATCCCAAGTCTCCGTCATCGGTGAAGTACCTGCGCCGTGCCAGCAAGCACATCCTCTATACGGTGGTGAATAGTGGCGCTTACGACGACGGTGGAGCGAAGGCGAACGCCATGCCGGCCTGGAAGAAGATAGTGATCGGCGTGGATGTCCTTACGGCCATACTCGCGATTGCCGCCGAGGTTCTATTCATTAGACGCTATCTGCGTCGGCGCTCGCAGGCTGACGCGGTCGTCTCTGGTCGTGGTGACCTGACGGGCCAGAATGGACAGCAGGAATCCTAACGATTCGGGTCTCCAAGGCGGGGCAGGGGCATGATGGCTCCTGCCCCGCCTTGGTATTGATCTCAGAAGCGGAGGCGCAACCTTGCCTGGCCTGCTGTTTTGGTCAGTGCCCAAGGAGCTTGGTCTTTCCCTGATGGCCACGAAATGATTCAGGTAGTGGGTATTAATTTCGCTGCGGTTTTCGAGAGCGACGCAGGGCGGCTAGGATTAGCAGAACCTCCAGAGAGCCGACGATCAATAACAGGATCAGGGCATGCTGGGAGCCATTGATGGTGCCTAGACGACGGTCTGTGACTGCAGCCTGGCCTGCCGCGACGATGGTGGCTGCCAGGCTGCTGCCGATAGCTGCGGCGAACTGCTGGACGGTGTTGAAGATGGCGTTGCCGTCGGCCTGTTGCTTCTGGCTCAGCCGGTGTAGGCCGTTGGTTATGATGTTCCCAAAGCTCAGCCCGATACCCAGCATGAAGAAAATATAGAGTATCAGGATGGCCAGGGTTGTCAGATGGCGGGCCGTCAGGGCAAAACCCAGCAGGCCGATCAAGGCGACACAGCTCCTGCTGATGATGGATATGCGCGGACCCAGCTGATCATAGAGCCTGCCGGAGAGCGGGGCCAGAATGGCTCCGATCGCCGCGCCCGGCAGCACTACCAATCCGGCCTGCAGCGAGGTGCAGCCATTAACCAACTGCAGGTGGTTGGGCAGGATGAATGAGAGGGCCAGGGCGCTGATCTCAAAGAGGATGTAGGCCGACATGCAGGGAGAAGCGGCTGTCCGTGAACAGACGCACGTCGATGATCGGTTGGGCCTGATGCCGGGCTCGGAGGGTGAACACTGCCAGGGCGATAAGCCCCAGGACCAGCGCTCCGCTGAATCTCCAGGAGAGCAATCCTGCCGAGGCGTTGCTAATGCCGAAGATCAAGCCTGCGAAGCCCAGGACCATCAGGAACACGTCAAGCGGATCCAGTCCGGCTGTTTCCCCGTCTGCTGCCACCGGAATCGAAGGTATGCAGGCCAGGCCGGTAGCCAGCGAGATGATCAGTACGGGGATCAGGATGATGAAGACGAAACGCCATCCGATGGTGGTCGCTACCAACCCGCCAAAGGTGGGGCCGACGGCTGGTCCAATAGCTGTGATCAGAGTACCCACGCCCATCATGGTGCCGATACGCTTTGTTGGAACCTCCTGGAGGATGATGTTGAACATCAGAGGCAGGGCGATGCTGGTGCCCAGCCTTGTATTGCTCTTCCCAGCAATAGGAGGGGGAAGACCGGAGCTAGCGCGTCGATGATCAGTCCGATCAGGAAGAGCAGGTTGACGCACAGAAAGATGGTACGGCTGCGGAATCGGCGCTTAAGGGCCGCCGAGAGCGGGGTGACGGAGGCGACAACCAGCAGGTAGAGGGTGGTCATCCATTGGACACTGGAGGTCCCGATGCCAAAATGGCTCATGAGGGCAGGGAAAGTGATGTTCATGGCCGTTTCCACGATCACGCCACAGAAGGACATGATGCCGGTGGCTACTACCGCGCCTATTACCCTGCGGGGGATTGCAGTGCTTTGCGCTTGAGTTCTACTCATGAGCGAGACTCCTTTCCGGCTTGGGACGGATCATCGGAATTCAAGGCGATGAAATAGGCCAGCACGCGGTCGAAAGCAGCTAAATCACGCTGGTTGAACCGGCGCTCCATGGCATTCTGCTGACTTTCTATATAGCTCCGCACCGCTTTCTGCAGGCCCCGAGCTTTGGTGGTGAGAGCAATGATGCGTTGGCGGCCGTCCCTGGGGTCGCGTTTGGCGGCGACCAGTCCGCTAGCCTCCATTCGCTGTAGGATTTTTGTTGTTGTGGACGGACGGATGTCGAATTCCATCTCGATGTCCCGCTGGGTGTGGTCCTCGGACTCGCCCAGAAAGTCGATGATGGACATTTGAGTGCCGGTCAGTCCGTACTGGGCCGCGTAAGCATCCATGGATCGTGACATGAGGTTGGCTGCCCGTTTGATTCGTTTGCCGTAGTCTTCGCTCAAAGGCTCTCCTCAGTTAGATTGTTAGCTACCTAATGAATAGTCTCCCGGGTATGGACAAGCTGTTTAGACTCAGATAATTGGTGGCTTTACTGGATCCCCCGTGCAAAACCATGTACGGAGTCGATTCAAGGTTCAACTGGCCCAATGTTGCGGCCGGCTCGTATTGTCGGAATTCGGCAACATATATCATCTTCTTGCTATGCAAGGAGGATACCCGATTTCCAGTCTTACCGTACAAGCAAACGGAAGTCCTCTCGTCTGGCTCATATGTAGTTGGTTGGAAGCTAGCTGCTCCTGCATGACGTGGTCTATGAGAGAGCAGTGTCCGCGATCATGTAAGCGGACAGGGTCTTTATCCGTAGCAATGGCGCCTTAATTCCAGGACCCTGGGATGAGCCGATAGGCGGACAGTCTGACTATTCAGAGAAGGATGAAGGTACAAGACATGAGCGTATCCCACAAAATCCTTGCCGGATTGATGGCAGGGGCTGTTCTCCTGACTGGTGCATCGATGGCGACTCCAGCCGTGGCATCGGAAGATGAGCAAACGGTCAAGGGTGAGGCCAAATTCCTAGCATATCGATGGTCCTTCCAAAGATAGGGGGACCTCTTTAGCTTGGTTTGCCAACGCCACAAGCAACTACGGAGAAGAGAGTTCGATCAGTCAATCCAGCGGTAACCCGGCGTCTGTCGCAGCTTCAGGCCAACAAGGCGCTGGGGACGTGACTGGCCAGCGAACCGATGCGGATGCGGCGATCTCTGTGGCAGAACCGACCGGTGCTGACAACCAAGGTTGGTACTTCCGATCTACGGCCCAGGTGCCACTTGGCGGATCCGCGGCCATGCCTCAAACAGTGACTCCCTATTACCCTGGGGTCAGGGGGAGCCGGTACCTTTGATTTGGAAAACTGAGGCCGTTGATGTGGGCAGAGAGGGAACCTATCAGGTTCAAGGCGTTGCCACTGTTTTTCTTCGGCAACACAATCCCTTGTCAGGCATCAAGGTTGACCCTCATACTGTCAGCTGGGATTGGACTGATCCTCAAGGAAAGGTGGACCGAGCGCATGAGGGGGCTGTGGTGCCTGTGAAGGGTACTCTGGTCATAAATAAGTTGAGGGCGTTCCCTGCCCTGTCTTTCAGCCTTTACCTGGTTGCAGCCAAACCATAGAACGTGGCTGACCAAGGTTGAATACGCGGACGATGGGGCGAACTGGAAGCCGCTGCGGAAGGTCGCCAACAACCCGCAGCCTGGTCAGAAATCTGGCTTGTTGTGTTGGCAACCACTGCTCAGTCAACGTCCAAGATGATGATACGGCTAGGAAATCCATTGATGGATACCTTGCCTCGGGCAGGTCCACCAAGCGGCATCTTCGGATGTCGATCCGACAGTCACCTTCACTTTCGACAAAATCCGGACTATCAGCCTAGTCAAAACCGTCTTCCACTGGGGTGGGTCAGTATTTTGGCCGAAGGCGCAGACCATGGAATATTGCGATCGATCCGGCAGCTGGCACCGACTAGCAAACAAGACGAGATGGTATCTTCCTCAGGCCAGTGGTGCTGATGCCTCTACTAAAGCCGATGCGCCGACGGCGGCTTTCGCCTTGTCCGGCTCTGTCGAGGCAAAGGCAGTGCGGCTTGTCAACAATCTTCAGGATGCCAAAACGTATATCAACGTGGCCGGGATTAAGGTAAACGGTACGGGGAGTCTCTCAGACTTCGAGCCTTAACTGGGCAATGATGCCGACCTGGCTGATTTGCGCTTGGATGGACAGACTATTCAAGATTTCTCAGCTGAGCGCAATGATTATGTAGTCGATTTGCCGGCGGGTTTCCAAAGCAACCCCGTTTTGCAGGCCTTCAGCTGGGACAATGCAGCTAAGGTGGTTCAGACTGATGAAAGAACGAATATTGGTGGTAAGAGCTTCATTACCGTCACATCTGCTGACGGGCTTCGACTCTACTGTGGCGGGCAAAAAGACCATCATCGTTGCTTACTGCGGAGCGAACGCCAGCTTCGGTATTTGGGCAAAGGCCCGCGGGCAGAACGCGTCTGGTACAGAAACTGAAGGTTTGCACGGGAAGCATTCTTCGCTTGATGGACCTTCACATACGGTCATGACACATTTAGGAACTTCAATAATCTCGGTAGCCTCACTGGTCGGGACTCTTGTACTGACGTCATTCGGAGCATTGTTTGGCAGACGATATCAGTCAAGCAAGCGATAAGGGCACTTCTGGTGTCTCAGCTTCTCACACTATGGGAGGTTCTGGTTCACTAATGTTGTCATTGGTGAACCAGTCTCGTCCTCGGCGGTCAGAAAGCAGACGCAATACAGCGAAAGCAATATTTCGATATTAGATAGCAGTTTTCATGTACGGAGCCTTGTATTTGTTTATAGACTGAAAGTACGTTAATGATTGTACTATCAGCGTAATGAAAAGAGGCACAAGGATGTGTGCATGTGGAAAACAGTCGTGACCGTTTACAGCAAAACATCTACATTCAACAGAGTTGTCTGAATGGTTGACAGTTTCTGACATCTAGATGCTCAACGGCCAATTGGTGGGGCGTCCGTCCCTCAATTCTGGTTTGTTGACCCAGTTCTTCTTCGTCGTTGTTGACGGTGGAAGTTGGGTTCACGCATCAGACATCTCAAAGGAGAATAATGACATTTTCCAAATCGGCGGCAGGGCCAGCTGATGTTGCGAACAATCAGCAACCGAGCACCGTCAACAAGCACAGGCGTGATTGGCGCGGCTGGAAGTTCATGGGGCCTTTCGCCGTGGCTTTCCTGTTGGTGTTCATAATCCCGATCATCTATGCAATTTATATTTCCTTCTTTGAAAAACGAATGGTCGGCGGTACGGTTTTCGCCGGGCTCAGCAATTACAAACGCTTGTTCGCAGATGGTCATTTCTGGAGTTCGGTCGGCCGCGTCAGTGCTTTTACGCTGATTCAGGCGCCGCTCTGCCTCTTTCTGGCCGCCTTATTGGCTTTGGCGATTGACTCCATGAGATTGCATGGAACCAAATTTTTCCGGATTTCCACCTTTCTGCCTTATGCCGTTCCTGCCGTGGTGTCCACGCTGATCTGGGGATTCATGTACGGAGCCAAGTATGGACTGGTCGGCTCTTTCAATTCATGGACTGGCTTGCACCTGGACCTGCTGGCTTCCAATATTCTTCTGGTGTCTATCGGTAACATCGTGACCTGGGAATACACCGGCTATAACATGCTGATCTTCTATTCCTCCCTGTCTACGATTCCACATTCACTCTATGAGGCGGCGGCAATCGACGGGGCCAGCGAATGGCAGATCGTCAGACGGATTAAGATGCCGGAGTTGCGTGGAAGTCTGGCAATCACCGTGATTTTCAGCATCATCGGCTCCTTCCAGCTCTTCAATGAACCCTCGATCATGCAGAACATGGTGCCTGGGAACACCATCACTAGCTACTACACGCCGAATATGTACGCCTACAGTCTGAGCTTCGCGGGCAACCAGTCGAATTACGCTGCGGCCCTTGCCATTGTCATGGCCGTAATCACCATGGCGATTGCGTACGCGGTCCAGTTGAACAGTCTGAAGGAGCAGATGAAATGACCTCTGACATTTTGGATGAGTCGCCTTCAGCGATTCGGGCGCGTGAACGCAGACGCGCCAAGCGAGTAGCCAGGGATGAAAGGGCGGAACGCAAGCGCGCCGCAAAAAACGGATTCTCCAATCCCGCGAACCCTCGTCGCTCGATGACCCTGACGCTGGTTACCGGCATCTTCGCGCTATACTGCCTGTTTCCATTCGCCTACCTGATCATCAACGCCACTAAGACGCAGTCCGACTTCACCTCGACCTTCGGTCTTTGGTTTGGTCACACCTTCGCGCTTTGGGACAACATAACCACGGTCTTCACCTATGAGGACGGCATATTCGGACGTTGGCTTTTGAACACGCTGCTCTACGTGGTAGTGGGAGCGGGTGGCGCAACCGTACTGGCCATCATGGGCGGATACGCCTTGGCCAAGTTCGCTTTTCCTGGCCGCAAGGCAGTCTTCGCTGTCGTGCTGGGTTCCATCAGTGTGCCCGGCATTGCCCTGGCTGTTCCGCAGTTTCTGCTGTTTGCCAAGATGGGTTTGACCAATACGCCCTGGGCCATGATTCTGCCTAGCCTTATCAGTCCCTTCGGCTTGTACCTCATGTGGATATTCTCCGAGCAGGCTGTTCCTACAGAGCTCCTGGAGGCGGCCAGGGTTGATGGTGCGGGGGAGTTCAGAACCTTCCTGACCATCAGTCTGCCCCTGCTGGCTCCTGGAATCGTCACCACGGCCTTGTTCGCCATAGTGGCCACCTGGAATAACTACTTCCTGCCCCTGATCATGTTGAAGGATGCCAATTGGTACCCCCTGACCATCGGACTGAACCAATGGAAGAACCAGGCCAACACTGCCGGCGGTCACGCCATACAGAATCTCGTCATCACCGGATCGCTGATCACTGTCATTCCTCTGATGATCGCTTTTCTGATTCTCCAGCGGTACTGGCAGTCCGGATTGGCTGCAGGTGCGGTCAAGGAATGAATGAATTTTTGCGGTTGCGGCCACTTAAACCAATCGCAGGGTGAGTGGCCGGGAAGGGAGTCTTTCGTCGTCATGCGGCAAGGATTCATGCCAATAAAAGCTGATGAAAAGTACTAAGAGAAAAGAGTGATGTAATGAAACATGCAAAAGGGCTGAAGCGTCTAGTGGCTTGTGCCGGCGTGCTGGCCATGTTTCTCGGCGTCACCGCCTGCGGCGGTAGCAAGCAGAGCAGTGGCGACGAGAATGTGGAGCTGAACGTCTGGGCATGGGAGCCCACCTTGAAGGCCGCAACCAAGGAGTTCGAGAAGAAATACCCGAACATCAAGATCAAGCTGCAGAACGCCGGGACAGCCAAGGAGCAATACACGGCGCTTGACAACGCCTTCCAGGCAGGCAAGGGGGCACCCGATGTGGCGCAAATCGAACTTTATGCCCTCAGCCAGTATGCCATCAATGATCGGCTGACTGATCTGAGTGACAGGACCAAGGGCTACTCGAAGTTCTACAATCCCGGCACTTGGAATTCGGTTCTGGTCAACAAAAAGCCCTACGGACTGCCCTTTGGCTCTGGAGCCATGGCCTTCTTCTACAACAAGGATGTGTTTGACAAGGCTGGCGTTGATGCGACCCAGATCAAGACCTGGGATCAGTATTACGAGGCTGCTAAGAAGATTCGGGCGGTGGGTTCCTACATCGCTGCCGATTCCGGTGACGCGGGCTTCTTCGACGCCATGATATGGCAGGCCAACGGGCATCCTTACAAGCTGTCCGCAGATGGCAAGGATCTGTCCATCAACCTCGATTCCGACAAGGGGACTCAGAATTTCATCAAGTGGTGGCAGAAGATGATCGACGAGGATTTGGTCGATACCAAGACCGTCATCTGGACCGAGGACTGGAACAAGAGCCTAAACAATGGAAAGCTCGCTTCTGCGCTGATCGGCTGCTGGATCCCAACTACGCTGGTCAACGTGGCACCCGACCAAGCAGGCAAGTGGAGGGTCACTACTATGCCCACCCAGGATGGGTCTGCGGTCAACTCCAACCATGGCGGTTCGTCGCTGGCGATTATGGCCTCGAGCAAGAAGACCGATGCAGCCTATAAGTACATCGATTTCATTTCGCGGAACCAGGCCAGCATTGACGCTCGTGTGGCAGGCGGTTCATTCCCGGACGATGTGAAGACCACTGAATCGAAGAAGTTCAAGGAGGCCACCACCGTCAAGAACACCAAGGGTGATGACATCGAATACTTCGGCGGTCAGAAATACAACGAGGTCCTGGCCAAGGCGGCAAGCGATGTGATCCCTGGTCACGCCACGCTGCCCTTCGAGGTCTATGCTCGGACTGTATTCGCTGACGACGTTGGTTCTGCCTATACCGACAAGAAGATCACTCTGAAGCAGGGTGTGGATGCCTGGCAGAAGCACCTGAAGGAATACGGTAAGCAGCAGGGCTTCAACGTGCACTGATCTTCATAAAGTAATGGGAATTCTGCCGTTGCCTTGTATTGTTTGAGTATGAGGTAACGGCATTGCCGTATTGGCAAGGACGAAGCTGCCGGTTGCTTGAGTATTCCTGGCTTCATTTAAAGGTCGTCAGGCGCGGCTGTCGTGATTCGTGGGGAAATTGGTTTGTGCGGAAAGGAGGGTACGTCATGGCGAAGCCTGCTGAACACGGCATCGATGTCAATGCCTCTGACTTTTTGATTCACACTCCTTCGGCTATTGCGCGAACAACTTTCTTCTATCCGTTGAGGGTGGGCAAATTCTCCTATGAACCCGGCTACAGGTTGGAGCGACGATCCTTTGACAGCTATCTGATCATTCATATCGATAGCGGCAGGCTGACGCTGGATCTGCCCGAAGGTTCGTTCGTAGCTGAGGAGGGCCGGTTTGCGCTGGTCAACTGCTACGCACACCATGCCTATGGCACCGATGTCCCAACGACAGCCCAGTGGCTCCACTTCGACGGCATCATGGCTCGGCCCTACTACGACTACATCATCAGGAAGCTGAGCAACGTTTTCATGCTTTCCTCCGAGACCTACGCCTTGGAGCGGATGCGGACCATTACCTCCTTGATGACGGCGGAAAACGGCTATTCGGAAGCGAGGATGTCCAAATACATCACCGACCTGCTCACCGAGTTTGCCGATGAGCAGCCGCGCTCCTTCAAACGGAAGCAGGAGGAGGTGGTGGAGGACACGATTGCCTATGTGTCCTCCCACTTGTATGAGCCGCTCACCGTCTCCGGGCTGGCTAAACGAGTCTTTCTGAGCGAATACCACTTCATTCGATTGTTCAAGCAGGAAACCGGCATCACGCCGCATGCCTACCTGGTGGACTCCCGTATCCATGCTGTGCAGTATTTGCTGGTGAATACCGGGATGTCCATACGTCAGATTTGTCAGCAGTGCGGTTTCACATCCGAATCCTCATTATGCGCCTCTTTCAAGAAGAGCACGGGCATGACACCCATGAAGTATCGCAGACTCAAGCAGGGCGAGTAACTGACACGTTATTGATTGGACTATTGGCTCCAGTGTCGTATGTGTATAAAAGTATCTCTAAAATCCGCCTTTTACGCAATCACAAAGTCCGGGCTTCCATGGATCTGTTCCTCGACATTGGCGGGATCAAAGGTGAACGATAATTCGTTATCGCAATTCGGTATGGAATGCTGCTCCTATTCCGTTACGCAACTTTTGCGGTAATGGAATAGGAGCAGCAGCAAATCTGCCGGATAGGGCGCCGTGCTAAGCCAGACCATGTTCGTACTTACTCGGTCAGGCTTTCTTTCTAACTACCATCGAGAAGGTTAGGGGGATCTGAGGCTGATTGTGGGGCATGATCCATCCCCTGAGGTCTGGGCTGTACTCAAGCATTGGCAGTGACTGCCAGTCGTCCACATTATGCTCGCCGATGGCCTCTATAGTAAGTCCGGCATCTAGGAGAGCACCGCTTATTTCCTGGAAGTCATGAGCCCAATTGTGATTGGTGGTGTGGGTAATTCGGGGTTTTGTCCCGTCTTCAAGCGAGCCGGCTGCTGACGTGTAGCTTTGATCCGTCTCATAAGTCGTTTCTGTTCCGCCAAAATAATCTTGAACTATCGACAAGCCCTCATTGTTCAAGGCAAAAAGCAGAGGATGGTTATCGCGGATCATGAATATTCCACCGTCTGCTAGCAGGGAGGCAATTGAACGAGCCCAGTCCCTTAGATCGGGAAGCCAGGTGATGGTTCCGCAGCTGGTGACGATTACATCGAATGAGCCTTTCTGATCAGGCATGGCATCGGCAGCACAACGAGCATCGCTTTGAACATAGGTTATGGTTGCGCCGGCGCGTTCAGATAACTTCCTGGCATAATCCAGTGAGGTGGGAGAGAAATCCAGGCCATATACGTCTCGTGCTCCCAAGCGCCACCACGATAGGGTATCAGAGCCTATGTGGCATTGCAGATGCAAAAGACGTAACCCTTTGATGCTGTGTTCGGGCAGATGGGGCTTCAAAACCTCCAGATCGCGCAAGGTCACTGGCGACAGGGCCGATGGATCATCCGCAAAAGCGTCAAGGTCTCCATAGCCACCGTTGGCGTGCACAACTGCCCTGTCATTCCAGTTGAGGAGATTATCCTCTACATCCTCGTTCTGGTGCATTTGATGAGACATGGGGTTCCTTTCGGATGAGGCTTATCGACAATGATCGAGCCGGTCAATGTTCAAAACAGATTTTCAAGTGCAAATTTGTGCAGGTTTGTCAGTCACGCACGAATATGCAACTTTTTTATTATCCTCAATATCCACTGCGTCGGCAAATACGGGGTGCCTAGGAGCGATTCGCGTAATCCAATCGTATTTTTAACTTTGAGTTGAGTCTTTCCCGACTATTGATTGCGTTAGGGTCCTTATATCAGGTTCTGCTATGGTGTCAACAAGTCTATCGATGCTGTGTCATGAACTATGGGATACAACATCTTATCGGCTACCACGCCACGCAAGCCCCCCCCCCTGGATTCTTTTGAAAGCATTGTGCAGGACACAGAGTGCTACGAGTCCAGGCACGGGTAGGGGGATGTAAGCCCTCTCGACAATGAACTTTTCGGTTTCCTCGTCTTGTATACGTGACACCTGAAAATGGGATGCTCGATACGCGGCACAACACAACAGGAAAGAGGAACACGTGAATACCATGAGCAAGAATCCGGCAAACATGTTCGAGCGACTGGTTCCTGGACATAGTAAGTGTCACCGCCACATTGAGGATTTGCCCACTGGAGTTGAACTCTTTGCGGCTGGTCGGTCGGAAGCCGGGCGAGAACAGCTGATGCAGAATACGGCTGGCATGAGAGAATCTAAGCAGAACAGGAACGGAAGGAAACGCACATGTGCGAGTACGGATCGCTGAGCACCAAACAACTTGCCGGGCTCCTGTACTCCATGGGCCGCACCTTTGATGGGCTGCAGTCGACTTTCATGGCCACTGAGGAGTTCCTGCGTACCGGCAATCCCCAGGTCGTCAATTCCAAGGCCGACTACAACCTTCTGCTAGATTTGCGGCAGGCCGCGGACTACACCCTGCACTACGACTATGCTCGCGAGCCGATCGACCTGGCCTACGTGAAGTCCATCAACGCGCAGTTGACAAGGACTGCTGCCATGGAACCAGGCAAGCTGCGCGACGAACGCACCCCCGTCATGGTCAGCACCCCTTTGGGGAGGTACGAGCCACCCGTGCCTGATTCTGCCACCATTGCATCCCTGATAAAAAGCGCCGTTTGGGGAGCAACTGGAGAAGACATCCTGGAAGATGCGGTGCGTCTTTTTGCCGGACTGGCCAAGATGCAGCCATTTGGCGACGGCAATAAGAGGACTGCGCTGCTCGCTGGCAATGGGCTGCTGATCGCGCATGGCGACCGGCATCCGCTCACTGTGCCCACCAGTGATAAGGACAGGACCTGGTTCAACCGGGAGCTGGCCGCTTATTATCTCAACAGCGATCAGACGATCATTCGCCACTTGGCCAAGTGGAACAGGCAGCATGTATTGCAGGCTGAGCATTGGGATAACAGGGACGATATGCCATCCTCAGATGGACGTCCCTGACCTGTAACGTCCTCTCGCCTTGGGCTGGTAATGGTCAAACGAGCACAGTGATCAGCACATGGTGTTAGTCAGACATGACCTCATCGACTGCTCTGACTTCGAAGCATACCCGGCAGCTGTATCAGCCGGACCGCGTATAAGCTCGACTAACGGTACCGAAACCTCCTCCAATGTACATGTGTGGAAGCTAGTAGCGGGGGATACCCGTTGGCGATGTGCCAGAATATGGAAAGCCATAGGGTTGGGAAATGGTTGCGGAGAGCAGGGCCAAGTACTCTTATGCCTGAACCTTTAGAGTGCCCCGGATGCGATTCGAACGCACGACACCTTCTTTAGGAGAGAAGTGCTCTATCCCCTGAGCTACCGGGGCAACGGAAACTACTGTACCACGAAGTGGGACTTGGGCAGGTCGCTGGTGTGCGGGCTAGCACCGTTCCCTTTCTGGAGAAGTTAGGTTCATATACCTGTCCGCCATATGGTCGTGGTTTACAATTGCTCAACGGTCGAGCTGACTGTGTGTTCCTTGGAAGGGGGACCGGGTCGGCGATGATTTTCTGGAGGAGACCATGGCGAGATTCAGACAGTCCTTCCTGGTGAAGCACGTCTTTGGGTGGGTGGCCAGGCTGCTGGCGTTGGCCAGCTTGCTGGCTCTGGCGGCGCGTGCCTGTCCGGCATGGCTGTCGTCGATCCCATACCTGCCGGATCTGGCCGCTCTGACGCCCTGGTTCATTCTCTTGGGTCTGCTGGCCCTGCTCCTCGCTCTGATGTCTTCACGATGGTTCACGGCTTTGGTTCTTATCACCTCCTTGGCTCTGAATGTCTACTGGCAGTACCCCTTCTATCAGGAAGGATCCGAGCTCAGCGGGCAGGCTGATCAGCTCAAGGCTCTTGAACATCCCGACCGCTACGACGATGTGGCTCGGGTCATGACGCTGAACGTCTACAAGGGTCAGGCCGATGCTGATCAGGTAGTCAAGACTGTCAGCGACAACCGAGTGGAGGTGCTGGCTCTGCAGGAGGTCAGCAAGGATTTTGTGAACCGTCTGCACAAGGCCGGCATCGACCGCTATCTGCCCCACGAGCAGCTTTCCACATCATCGAAGGAATACGCCAACGGTCTTTGGACGGCCGCGCCAATGCAGTCGCCTTCAAAGGACGACGTGGGATCTCGCTCCTCCATGATGCCGGCGGCCAGCATTGACTTCGGCAGAGGCAAGACCAGCGTCAGATTCGTCTCGGTCCATACCACCTCGCCGCAACCTGGCAGTTGGAATGCCTGGCGACGCAGCGTGTCCGACCTGGGAAAGCTGCGAAACCACGAGCACACTCGATACGTACTGATGGGAGACTTCAACGCTACTTATGACCATGCGGTCTTCCGAGACATGTTAGGGGAGCGGTTCAGCGATGGGGCACGTCAGGCCGGGCATGGCATGAGCATGACCTGGCCGGCCGACAGGGCTCCATTGCCCAGGTTGGTGGCCATCGATCATGTTGTGGTGGACCGTGACATCAGGGCCAACCAGCTGCAGGCCGTACCTATCGCGGGTTCAGATCATGCAGCCCTGCTGGCCACGGTGATGGTGGAGTAGGGGACTTCAGGCATCCAAGTTGGATTGTGTGCCAGCCTGGGCTCCGGCGCTGGCCTGCTCCTGCTGGGCGGCATCGAGCTTGGCTCGCACCTGGCCTAGCAGTTCCTGGGCACGCTTGGCGAGGGCCTCGCCAATCTCCCACTGACGCATGGAGGCATCCAGGTCCAGGCCGCCGGCCTCTAGCGCCTGAACCGCCTGGATCAGCTGATCCCGGGCCTGCTCATAGGGCAGTTTGGCGATGGTATCGCGTTCCTTCTGGCTCAAGGCCGAAGCCAGTACCGGCTGCTCCTTGGTCTGCGCCTCGTCGGTGTCGCTCATGCCTGCTCCTCTTCTTATCTGATTTCTATCTGGTGCGTTATCAAATTTCTGGTGATGTGGATGATTATCGCGGATGATCATACGCGGCAGATCCCGTTGGACCGGTCACTGCCCGCTGACGACCCTGGTCTCTATCCGGCCTTCTTTGACAGTCAGGGTCAGATCCTGATCAGTCTGAACCTGCTGGGGGCTGACGACCACCTTCCCGTCCAGGGTCTGCACGACTGCGTATCCGCGATCCAGCGTGGACTGGGGAGAGAGGGCGGTCAGCGAGGACTGGAGCTTCTCCACGGTCAGGGAGGCGTCGTCCACGATCCGTCGCAGGGCGATGTCCAGGCGGACCAGCGACTCGTCAACCAGCCGCTGGGGCTTGTCCAGCATGGTCTGCGGCCTGGTCAGGCTGGGGCGGTTGGCGTATCCCTCAATCAAACGCGTCTCGCCTTCGACCATATTCTCAATACGCGCGTTTATGCGCATTCGGGCCTCCTGGATAATCCCTTCCTGCTCGACCAGGTCGGGCACCACCCGCTTGGCTGCGTCAGTGGGGGTGGAGGCGCGCAGATCTGCGGCCAGATCAATCAGGGTCCAGTCGTCTTCGTGACCGATGGCCGAGACGATGGGGGTGATGCAGGCTGCCGTGGCCCGAACCACTGACTCGTCCGAGAAGCCCAGCAGATCCTCGAAGCTGCCGCCGCCCCTGGCCACGATGATCACATCCACGGCAGGATCAGCATCCAGCTTTTGAATGGCCTCGACCACCTCGGGCGGGCACTGAGGACCCTGAACGTGGGCGTGCACCACGGAGAATTCTATGGTAGGCCAGCGCAGGCGAGCGTTGGTGATCACATCCCCCTCGGCTCTGGCCTTGGGTGCGCAGATCAGGCCGATGCGCCGGGGAAACTCGGGCAGGGGAACCTTGTTCTCTGCGTCAAAAAGCCCCTCGCCCTTGAGCTTGCGCCTGAGCTGGTCGATCTGCTCCTTCAGGTCGCCGGTGCCCACACGCTTGATCCGGTCGGCCATGAAGCTCAAACGGGTCTGTTTAATCCACAGGTCGGGCCGCCCGTGCACCACCACCCGGTCGCCCTGGCGGAATTCCCTGGCCTGGGTGGCGAAGGCCCGGAAGCCCATGACATTGATGGAGATGTCCTCGAAGTTGTCTCGCAGGGTCAGATATGCGGAACCGGTCCGGCGGGTGTTGATCTCCACGATCTGGCCCTCCACCCAGGCTCCGGGCCAACGGGCCACTGCGTCATGGTACTTCTGGCTGAGCACACTGACCGGCCAGGGGTCTTCCTCGGTGGTATCTCGTGCCAGGCGGGGCAGCTGATCCAAGGGTTTGGGGGCCAGTCCTGACGAGGCTGGGCCAGCCGGTGCGCGCATTGCCCCCTGCATGTTCGAACCCATGTATGCTTGCACCTGATGCCTCCTGACCATCTGTTCCGCCAGCATGACCAACTCATCCGGCATAGCCTGTACAGGATGGTATTCGGGTTGGTCAGCGAAGGAAACGTTCTTTCAGGGTCTCTCAATACGGGGACAATTCCATATGCCCTGTAAGTTCGTTACAGGCCCTCCGCCGATTGCTTCTGAGCCGATTTCGCCGAGGGCACAGTGCCATTTCTCCTGTTTACAAGAAGGTTGGGATTAAGGCGAAAGTGTGGAGGAGAAGGGTTGGAACCAACGCCTTGATGCACCTGCTATCGTCAGCGGCTTGCTTGTAGCAAAGGTGGTTTTGCTGGCGGCTGTGTCAAAGCATACAGTCTTGATTCTCCCATACCGCAGAAGTTATTCACGCTCTGGCGGTAGCATGAATAAAGTAAGCCGGATATGATGTGGTGTCTGCTTTTAAAACCCATCATGCGGCGGTCTCACGGATTGAGGTTGTTTCATGTCTGATGGCGTCGACATAGCGGGTCGATATAAGGGCACAGGACCGCGGGATCTCCTGCGTGTGGGTTTGGACATCGGTTCCACCACAGTCAAGGCCGTGGTTCTTGGCACAAGAGACAGGCTGGATCAGGCGCTTTTCAGCGACTATCGCCGTCACCACGCCAATGTGCGGCAGTGCGTAGCGGAACTGGTCACCGATATCAAGCTTTCACTGTCACGGGTTGGCCTGGCCGGCAATCCCATCAGCCTGGTGATCACTGGTTCGGGCGGGTTGGAGCTAGCAAGCCAGCTTCAGGCTGAGTTCGCCCAGGAGGTCATTGCCGAGACCGAGGCCATCAACGTCACCTATCCCGAAGGGGATGTGATCATCGAGCTGGGCGGCGAGGATGCCAAGATCACCTATCTGAAGCCCACTCCGGAGCAGCGGATGAACGGGTCCTGCGCAGGCGGAACCGGAGCCTTCATCGATCAGATGGCCACTCTGCTCAACACCGATGCTTCCGGCCTGAACGATATGGCTTCCAAATACAAGACCATTTATCCCATCGCATCGCGTTGCGGGGTCTTTGCCAAGTCCGATCTCCAGCCTCTGATCAACGACGGAGCCGCCAAGGAGGATCTGGCCGCATCAATCTTCAATGCCGTTGCCACACAGACTATTTCCGGTCTGGCCTGCGGGCGTCCCATCCGTGGCAACGTGATCTTTTTGGGCGGGCCCCTCTTCTTCATGAGCGAGCTGAGGGAAGCCTTCAAGCGGATCCTCCAGGACAGGGTCAGCCGCTATATCATTCCCGAGAATGCGCACCTCTACGTGGCCTATGGCGCCGCCATCATGGCTGGTCGTCACGACCAGGATGGCCAGGACAGCGCTGCGCATGTCAAGACCGACTACTCGCCAGAAACCGATGTGAACGACCCCTTCGGTCCTGCTTGGGGACTGGACCAAGCGGAGGTCGACAAGGCACGGTCCGAGAAGGCTTCGAACCTGGACAAGATGGCTCTGCAGGATGCCATGCAGGATGGCCGCACCACCACCCTGGTGAACGGTGAGAATAAGGTTCAGGCGACCGAGGCCACCAAGGATGCCAGCAAAAACCAGGACATGCACTTTGATCTGACTTCCTTGGATGGCGTCCTCTCCGCCCTGAAGGGCCTGGAGAACATGCCTTCCACAGCCAGAACGATCCGCCCGCTCTTCCTGAACGAGGAGGAGCGCAAGGAGTTCAATGACCGGCATGGTGCCCAGGTCATCCCCACCGGGGACCTGTCCGGAGCCAAGGGGCCGCACTTTCTGGGCATCGATGCGGGCAGCACCACCATCAAGGCCGTCCTGATCAACGACGATAAGACCATCGTCTGGTCCACCTACGGGGTGCATAAGGACAGCCCCCTGATTGCCGCTGCCAACATCGTCAAGGAGGTCAGGAAGTCCCTGCCCGAGGGCGCCTACATCGCCCGTGCCTGCGCTACCGGATATGGTGAGGGTCTGGTCAAGGCCGGCCTGCATGTTGACGAGGGCGTGGTCGAGACCATGGCCCACTACCGGGCCGCCGAGGAGATCAGCCCCGGCGTTACCTCGGTCATCGACATCGGTGGGCAGGATATGAAGTACATCGCCGTCAACGACGGGGTCATCGATTCGATCTGCGTCAACGAGGCCTGCTCGGCCGGCTGCGGGTCCTTCCTGCAGACCTTCGCCCAGTCCATGGGCATCAGCATCCAGGAGTTCACCAAGCAGGCGCTGGCCTCCGAGGCCCCGACCGATCTGGGCTCCCGTTGCACGGTCTTCATGAACTCCTCGGTCAAACAGGCTCAGAAGGAGGGTGCCTCCCCGGAGGACATCGCCGCAGGACTCTGCTACTCGGTGGTCAGGAACGCTCTCTACAAGGTCATCAAGCTGCGTGACGCCAACGCCCTGGGGCCGGTGGTCGTGGTCCAGGGAGGCACCTTCCTCAACGATGCCGTCCTGCGGGCCTTCGAACTCCTGACCGGTCGCAAGGTGACCAGGCCCAACATCGCCGGGCTCATGGGAGCCTACGGTGCCGCACTGACGGCCCGCATGCACTGCCCGCAGAATGACGAGATCGAGGATTTCGCTGCGGCCAGCTCCCACATGGCCGCCGGGACGAAGTCCGTGGGCAGGACCCCCACTACGCCCAACAGGGCTCCGGCTTCCACCAAGTCAAGGTTGTCACCGGCCGCCGTCAACAAGATTGCCTCCAAGAATGATCAGGGGTTCAAGACGACTCTGCCCGATCTGAGGGTGGAAGACGGCCATGTAGTCAGCTCCATCCTGGCGGGGGATGATCTGGACAACCTCTCCATGACCACCACCCACGATGTCTGCAAGCTCTGCCAGAACCACTGCAAGCTGACCATTACTGAATTCGAGGACGGCGGCCGCTATGTGACCGGAAACCGCTGCGAACGTGGCGGGGACAAGAACCGTAAGCGCTCCGACAGGCCCAACCTCTACGACTTCAAGTACAAGCGGGCCTTCGCCTACCGCCGTCTGACCCCTGACAAGTCCACCAGGGGTGATATCGGCATTCCTCGTGTGCTCAACATGTATGAGGACTACCCCTTCTGGTTCACTCTGCTGACCTCGCTGGGCTTCCGGGTCATGATCTCCGGGCGGTCCAACCACGAGCTCTTCGAGAGCGGGATGGAGTCCATCGCCTCCGAGAACATCTGCTACCCGGCCAAGCTGGTCCACGGGCACATTCACTCCTTGGTGGGCAAGGGCATCAAGACCATTTTCTACCCCTGCGTCACCTATGAGCAGGAGCTGGTTCCCGATACGGACAATCACTACAACTGCCCAATCGTGGCCAATTACCCGGTGGTGATCGAGGCCAACATGGGCGAGCTCAAGGAGAACGGCGTCCGCTTCATGCGGCCCTACTTCAACCTGTCCAACAAGGAGAAGATGGTCGAGCGGATCGTCAAGGTCTTCGACTGGGCCAAGGTGAGCGAGGAGGAGGCCCGGACGGCCGTCCAGGAGGCCTACCGTGAGGATGCCCGGTTCAAGGAGGATGTCCGCCAGGAGGGGCTTCGTGCCCTGGCCTACATGCAGGAGTACGGAGTCAAGGGCGTGGTCCTGTCCGGACGACCCTACCATGTGGACCCCGAGGTCAACCACGGCATTCCCGAGACTATCTGCTCCCTGGGTATGGCTGTGCTCTCCGAGGACTCCATCTGCGAGCTGGACGTGCATAAACTGCCCAAGCTGAGCGATTACATCATTCCGGCGGCGGGGGAGCGGGCCCTGGCCTCCAACAACCCCACAGCCGCCAAGTTCCGCAAGACCGTGCCAGGCTTTGGTGACGACCATCAGAAGATGCCCTTGAGGGTGACCGACCAGTGGGCCTACCACTCCAGGCTCTACTCGGCAGCCAGGTTCGTCTCCGAGTATCCCGACCTGCAGCTGGTCCAGCTGGTCAGTTTCGGATGCGGCGTGGATGCCATCACCACCGACCAGGTCCAGGAGATCCTGGCCGATAAGGGCGATGTCTACACGCAGCTGAAGATCGACGAGGTCTCCAACCTGGGTGCGGCCAAGATCCGTCTGCGCTCGCTGAAGGCCGCCATGGACGAACGCCATCAGCGGGATCTGGCCCAGGAGGACAGCGAAGACCGGAAGGAAGCGCCCGTTATGGAACAGGTGCCTGCGAAGGTCGCGGTCAAGGAAGTTGGTTCATCGCCTGACCTGGTTCGGGTGGAGGATTCGTCTGATTCTCAGAATTCTCAAGATCTTGCAAGCCATATTGAAGCAGTGGAAGCGGATGCGCCTGACCAGCCGAAATCCGATGGGTTCCGGTCCACCAACGCGCAGAAGATCAACTTGTCCCAGCGCAAGGCCGACATCGTGGCTCTGGCCCGGTTCGTGGCCCTGCACGACAAAAGCGATCAGGGTCTGATAGGTCTTCACCCCATGGGTATCAGACCCATCCGGGAGACCATGGCATCGCGGCAGAAGGAAGCCGAAAGCAAGTCGGCAGAGCGCCCGGCCGGACAGGTCGAGGATGTCCAGGCCAACGGAGCCGCCGCCAAGCCGACCCTGTCCAAGTACGCCACAGAGCATCGCTTCACCAAGGAGATGGGGCACAAATTCACAGTGGTGGCACCGCAGATGTCCCCAGTGCACTTCTCCCTCCTGGAGGCGGTCTTCTCGAGCGCCGACTACCACTTCGAACTCCTGAAGCATGCCACGCCCGAAGACATCAACACCGGCGTCAAGTACGTCAACAACGATGCCTGCTTCCCGGCCATCATCGTGGTGGGGCAGCTGGTCAACGCCTTCCTGTCCGGCAGGTTCGACCCGCATAAGTGCGCGGTCATCGTCACCCAGACCGGCGGCATGTGCAGGGCCACCAACTACTATGGCCTTCTGCGCAAGGCCATGGCTGATGCCGGCTATGGCTACGTGCCGATCATCACGCTGAGCGTGCAGGGGTTCAAGGCCAATCCCGGCCTTCAGGTAACTCCGGCTCTGCTGCACCGCGCCGTCAAGGCCTTCTACCTGGGCGACGCCATGATCGAGTGCCTGCTCAGGGTCCGCCCCTACGAGCAGGAGCCCGGCTCAGCCAACAAGCTCTACAAGCTCTGGGACACGATCTGCAAGGAGACCATCGAGCACCACGGGTACTCCAAGACCGCCAAGATGGTCTATGGCCATGGCTATCTGCCCTATGGCACGCTGATGAAGCGGATGATCCGGGCCTTCGACCAGCTGCCTCTGCGCAATATCCCCCGCAAGCCACGGGTGGGCGTAGTCGGGGAGATCCTGGTCAAGTACCATCCCGATGCCAACAACCACGTGGTCGACCTGATTGAGAGCCAGGGCTGCGAGGCTGTACTCCCTGGCGTCTGTGACTTCATGGTCAACGGCATCTCCAACGCTGAATGGAACGAGGAGATGCTGGGCACCGGCGGCCAGGTGGGTGTCAAGAAGATCGTCCTCAAGGCTGCGGATGTCTACCGTGCCCCCATGATCGCCGGCTTCAAGGCCTCCCATGGAAAGTTCGACATTCCCGCCCACATCAGCGATCTGAGGGAGAAGGCCGCCTCGGTCACCTCCCTGGGTGTTCAGGCCGGAGAGGGTTGGCTCCTGACCGGTGAGATCATCGAACTGATTCAGTCCGGCGCGCCCAACATCGTCTGCGCACAGCCCTTCGCCTGCCTTCCCAACCACGTGACCGGGCGTGGCATGTTCGGCAAGATCCGCAGGACCTACCCCGAGGCCAACATCGTCTCGATCGACTACGATCCCGGCGCCTCTGAGGCCAACCAGCTCAACAGGATCAAGCTGATGATCGCCGCTGCCAAGAAGCCGGGCGACCAGCAAAAGCTCAGCCAGGACCACAAGGCGGCCCTTGAATCCCAGCCTGCGGAATCGACCGGCCTGGATGCTGGGCAGGCAGCACCTGTCCAGGACGGGGAGAAGGTTCTGGAGAGCCTGTAGCCACCATGACGGGGCCGGAGTTCGAAGCTAATGCGGCGGCCTCGGAATTGATGAACCACGAGGATCAAGGAAAGAGGGGGTCACCATGACCAGCCGCGAGGAGATCAAGGCTCTGCTGGACACCGACCAGATCTACATTGCCGATACACCCGAAATGAAGCAGGTCCAGGACGCCCAGCAGGATCTGGTCTTCGACTTCAACGCCTGCCGTCCCAGCCAGGTGGAGAAGAAGCAGGACCTCTGCAAGAAGATGTTCGGCTCATTCGGCCAAGGCAGCTGGATTGAGGGGCCGATACGGGCCAACTGGGCCTGCAACACCTACTGGGGGAGCAAATGCTACGCCAACTTCAACCTGGTTCTGGTCGACGACGGCCGCATTGACATAGGCGACCACACCATGTTCGGGCCCAACGTCACCATTGTGACCACCGGGCACACCATTCGCCCCGATATACGAGCCTATGGAACGCCTCAGTTCACGGTTCCGGTCAGCATCGGCAGGAATGTGTGGATCGGAGCAGGTGCCATCGTCATGCCGGGAGTGACCATCGGCGACAACACAGTCGTCGGGGCAGGGTCCCTGGTCACCAAGGACATTCCCTCCGACGTGGTCGCCTACGGCCACCCCTGCAAGGTCATCCGTCCGATCAATGACCACGATTATGAATACTTCTGGAGGGATCGGCGGTATCAGGCGCCTTATGATGCCAGGCCTTTCAGGATGGATTAGTCGGGCCGGTTGGTGCCCGGCATCACTTTGTCGGCTTGACTCCTGCGGGCGTGGTTTTGATCAGCAATATCCATCCCAGAGCGGGGAGGGGAAGATCAGCGCCTTGAACCGGCTCCATTCCCGGACGTAGTCGATTTTCGGCTCACGCAGCAGTCGTATCTGTATGCCGTCCATCACTTCCAGGCTCATCCTCACCTTGCTTGGCATCTCTGTCGCCCATCCTATGCCATCAGGAAGCAGCCAGGGGAATTTGGAATAGTGCTCCCAGACCTCTGTCGGCCTGCGGATAAAGTAATCATGCAAGGGATGGTTGGTGGAGATGGCCTCGGTTTCCAGGACCGTATATAGCTGGGTGAGTTCGGGCCGCCCCGCGTTGTGGGCGACCAGATAGTCAAAATAGGCCGGAAGATGGGGATGATCGGGGTCGGACCCGGGCAGTCCTGTCTGTACGAATTCCTCCGGGGTGCCATTGACGTCATAAATGTCCGTGACCAGGAGGGAGAGCAGGCCTTCCTTGCTGCCCACATAATGGAGGACGCCCGGCTGTGACATCCCCACCATGTCAGCGACATCTTTGAGCGATATGCCGTTGTATCCATGTTGGCTGATGAGATGGGCGGCGGCATGTGTGATTTCCGCCCGTCTCACCTCGGGTGACTTTCTGGTTCGGCTCGCCATTGTCTGGTCTTGCGGCTCCTTTTCGCTGTCCTTGAAGGCCTGGGTGCTGCCGGTCGTTTGATACTCATGGTACATGGTGGCCGGATTCATAACAGTGACGCCCGTAGGCTCGACAGGGTCTCGACTCGGTAGGGTATTGGACAAGTAAGTCCTTGTCGTTCGCGAATCCGCGCTGGGTCATTGATTTGACAAATATATCGAATGCCTGTTAGATATATATTTATCTAATGGGTGGTAGATATGGTTGTCCGCCACACATTGGACGTGTCAGAGAAGACTAGTTGAAAGAGGTCGACACCATGAGCGACTCAACAACCCCTGCATCGGACGATTCTGAACTTCTGCAGGCGCATAAGGCTGCCCTTGCTGCAGCACAGAGTGATCCACTATTATCGCCTGAGACTGGTAGACCGGTTCCTAAGAAGACCCTGTTTCGTTTTGGTGCGAGCTTCCTGGCCTTCGGCATTCTGTGGATGTCGGGCTTGGGAATCGTCAGCATCGTGTTGCTTCCCGAACATCTCAAGCTGGTCCCCGGCATCGCTCCCGAGGCGTTGATGGGCATAGTCAATGCTTGCACGGCCGTGGCTTCACTGGTCTCCAATCTGCTCTTCGGCAACTTCTCAGATCGCAGCCGCTCCCGGTACGGGCGTCGAACTCCATGGATTCTAGGTGGTGCAGTCCTTGGTGGTGTAACCCTGTTCCTGACGGGCATGACCACTAACCCCGTTCTGCTGACTATTGTGTATTGCCTCTGCATGTTCGGACTGAACTGCATGATCGCCCCTATGGTGGCCATTCTGTCCGATCGTGTGCCATCCGGTGTGCGCGGGACCCTGTCCGCCTTCTATGGAGCAGGCTCTACTATCGGTTCGCCCATCGGCTCTTTGATCGGCGCGGCCCTGGTGACCCATATGTTCACTGGCTTCGTTCTAGCCGGCGTACTCATGTTCCTGGGTGGTGTCGTAGCCATTCTTATCATGCCTAGGGAAGGTTCGGCTGCATACCTGCCCAAGGATGAGGGCACCCTTATGGATGTGCTCAAGTCTTTCCAGCCTCCGCGCTTCCATGGGGCACACGACTTCTATAAGGCTTTCGCCGGAAGGCTCTGCATGCTGTTGAGCTATCAGATGATCTCCGCATATCAGCTCTACATCATCGAAAAGTATGTGGGCCAAACCGTAACCCAAGCAGCCGCAACCATTTCGGTCATGTCAGTCATCACCATGGTGGTTTCCCTGCTGGGTTCGCTGGTCTCCGGACCTGTCTCCGACCTGATCGGGCGGCGTAAGGTGCCAGTGGTCGTCGCCTCAGTTATGTTTGCCATCGGCATCGCCATGCCCTGGATCAGCCCCACGGTCATGGGCATGTATCTGTACGCCGGCATCGCCGGGTTCGGTTACGGGGTCTATTCGTCCGTCGACCAGGCGCTCAACGTCGATGTCCTGCCCAGCAAGGAGGAGGCCGGCAAGGATCTTGGCATCCTGAACCTGGCCACCACACTGGGGCAAATGGCCGGTCCTCTGGTCATGTCTTTCATCACTCTGAACTGGGGTTATGCGGCGGCTTTCCCCACGGCCATCGTTTTTGCCCTGTTGGGATGCGTCTTTATCCTGATGATCAGAAACGTCAAGTGATCCTGGCCTCTACGGTCATACAGGGAAAATATGCAAAGGAGCAGAAGATCCATGAATAGGAATGCAGAACCGATTTGGGTTACAACCACTCGGCAGCAGGCCATGCAGGAGCAGCACTTGGCTGTCTCCGCTCTGGAGTCATCGCCTGATCTGGAATACACCGGCGGTAAGTTGCAGGCTCTGCGAGGGTTTGGCGGCTGCTTCAATGAGCTGGGGTGGCTGCCCTTGCAGGAGTTGGGGGAGGAGAAACGTGAGGGGGTCATCCGTGAGCTCTTCAGCCCTGATGAGCTGAATCTGACCTTCAACAGGACCCCGGTCGGTGCCAACGACTTCGCCGCGAGCTGGTACAGCTACGACGAGACCGACGGCGACTACGACCTGGAGCATTTCAGCGTCGACCACGACGAGCAGACCCTGATTCCATACATCCGACAGGCCCAGAAGTATCAGCCGGACATGGGACTGTTCGCCAGCCCCTGGAGTCCGCCCACCTGGATGAAACGACCCAAGGTCTACAATTTCGGGCGAATCGACATGAGTGAGCGCAATCTCACTGCATATGCCCGCTACCTTCTGCGGTATGTGCGCGAGTATGACCGCCGCGGCATCCACATCGACCAGCTGCATGTGCAGAACGAGGTCTTTGCGGACCAGAAGTTCCCCTCCTGCCTCTGGTCCAGCGAGGACATGCGCATCTTCATCCGGGACTATCTGGGTCCCCTCTTCGCCAAGGAGGCACCGGACACGGCCATCTTCCTGGGGACGCTCAATGGTCCCGAAGATATGAAATTCGGTCCCGAAGGCATGATCCTCGAGAACTATAACCGGTACGTGGACAACATCCTCTTTGACGAGGACTGCCGCAGGTACATCGCCGGCATCGGCTACCAGTGGGCCGGCCAGCATGACATTGAGCGCACCCACCAGTCCTGGCCTGAGATTGAGCTGGAGCAGACCGAGTCCGAATGCGGCATGGGCGGCAACAGCTGGGAGTACGCCGAATACGTCTTCTCGCTGGTCAACAGGTATCTCCGGGCCGGAGCCACCTGCTATACCTACTGGAACATGGTCCTGGGCCAGGGCATATCCACCTGGGGATGGCGGCAGAACTCCCTCTTCTCCATAGACACCAGCACCGGCCAGGTCAGGCGGAACCCCGAGTACTACGTCATGCGCCACTACTCGCACTATGTGCGCCCGGGCGCTCGCCTGCTGGATACTCGTGGCCATTTCAGCTCCATGGCCACAGCCTTCGAAAACCCGGATGGGTCGATCGTCGTCGTTGCCCAGAACGCCCTGGACCGCGCCATGCCCTTCTCCTTCTGCGGGCCGGGAGGGGACGACGAGGGGAGCCAAGGTTTCCAAGTGACCCTGGAGCCAAGATCCTTCAACACCTTCGTCCTATGAATTGAGTCCCGTAGATTAAGATTGGAGTTCATCATGTCAGACAAGGCAGTCCGAACCAAGGACCACTCAGCTTCGTCAGGCGGCACGCGTCTGCCGGACAGGCTCATCTTCGGGTGCGCCTACTACGACGAATACATGCCCTATGAGCGGGTGGACAAGGATATGTCCATGATGAAGTCCGCTGGCATTACCACCATCCGTATCGCCGAATCCACCTGGAGCACCCTGGAGCCTCAACCCGGCGTATTCGACTTCAGCCATGTGGACCGGGTGCTGGAAGCGGCTGGCCGCTTCGGCATACAGGTCATCGTGGGCACGCCCACCTATGCCGTCCCCGCCTGGCTGGTCGCCATGCATCCGGATGTTTTGGCGGACACACCCAAGGGCCACAACCGGTATGGCGCTCGCCAGATCATGGACATTGTCAACCCCTCCTACCGATACTATGGCGAGCGCGTCATCCGCAAGCTAATAAGCCATGTGGCCGATAACTCTCAGGTGATCGGCTATCAGGTCGACAACGAGACCAAATACTACGACTGCGTATCGGCCGACATGCAGCGGCTCTTCGTCAAGGATCTACGACGGCGCTTTGACGATGATCTGGATCGTCTCAATGCTGCCTTCGGCTTGGACTACTGGTCCAACAGAATTGACTCCTGGGAGGACTTTCCCGATCTGACCGGGACCATCAATGCATCCCTGGGTTCGGCCTTTGACCGCTTCCGCCGAAGCCAGGTCAGCCACTACCTGGCCTGGCAAGCTGGCATCGTGCGCGAATATGCTCGCGAGGACCAGTTCGTCACCCACAACTTCGATTTCGACTGGGGTCCAGGCTGGTCATATGGCCTTCAGCCAGCTGTCGATCATTTCGAAGCGGCCGAATGCCTGGATGTGGCCGGTGTGGACATCTACCATCCTACTGAGGATGACCTGACCGGCAAGGAGATCGCCTTCGGCGGGGACATGACCCGCAGCCTGAAGGGTGGTGCCAACTATCTGGTTCTGGAAACCGATGCCCAGGGGCAGAACGGCTGGCTTCCCTATCCGGGCCAGCTGCGGCTTCAGGCGTACAGCCATCTGGCCTCGGGGGCTGACGGAGTCATGTACTGGCACTGGCATTCCATCCACAATTCCTTTGAGACCTACTGGAAGGGTCTGCTTTCGCAGGATATGGAACCCAACCCAACCTATGAGGAGGCCGGCCAGTTCGGCAGGCAGATAGCGCAGAAGGGTGTGGGGGAGCACCTGATCAACCTTCAAAAGCGCAACAAGGTCGCCATCATGGTGGACAACGACTCCCTGACCGCCCTGGACTGGTTCTCCCTGGAGACCGGCTTCCCCCGTCAGCAGGGGCAGATCTCGTACAACGATGTGGTCAGACGGGTCTACGATGCCCTCTTCGAGCTCAACATCGAGTGTGATTTCATCAGCGACAAGGCTGACCAGTCCCAACTGGACTCTTACGCAATGGTCGTGATTCCAGCCTTGTACAGCACCAATGAAGATACGCTGAAGGCCTTGGCTGATTACGTTCATCAGGGAGGTCACTTGGTGGCCACGCTGCGCTCCTTTGTGGCGGACGAGAATCTCAAGGTCTGGCACGACAAGGCGCCGCATCTGCTGACCGACGTGTTCGGCATCGATTACAACCAGTTCACCCGTCCCGGCAATAATCTGAGCTTGGATTTGCATGAGGCCGACCAGGCCGGACCGGCCTGCCAGGGGCTGATTGAGCTGCTGAATGCGCGCCCCGGCACTCAGGTCCTGGCCTCCTATGACCATCCAGTCTGGGGGCGGTATGCGGCTGTGACCCGTCATGATTACGGCAACGGCATTGCTGAGTGGATCGGCACTCTACCCTCGGCTGAGGGCATGCGGATGCTGCTTTCGGATGCGGCGGATGCGGCTGGCTTGAGCGGTCCTGCCCGAGACCTGGCTGGCTTGGTCACCGTGCGGGAGGGCATCAACGCCCTGGGAGAGCAGGTCGCCTATCTGCTCAATTATTCATCCAAGAAGGTCGAGCTGGACGCGCCCTACGGGGGGCATCTGCTGGTAGCTGACGGGCAGGCTGATCCTCAGGCGCATGTGGACCAGGGCCAGCCGATGATCATTGGACCCTGGGACCTGGCAATTATCGTTCGATAGACCGGCTTTAGTCTGATCTGCTTCAGGCTGACCGGACGCAAATATATGAGTGGATTTAGTGCTTAGCAAGAAAGGAAGGTGCCCAGATGGCATCAAGGAAGTTGACGGAGGACCTGCCCTACCGCAATCCCGACCTGAGCGTGGATGAGCGGGTGGCCGACCTGGTGGGCCGGATGACCCGTGAGGAGAAGGTGGGCCAGATGATGCAGCTTGATGCCCGCTCGGGAGTGGACAAGGAGGTGGTGGATCAGCACGCCGGGTCCCTGCTGCATGTCTCTCCGCAGAACATGATCAAGGCTGACAAGGCCGTTCATCGCACCCGTCTGGGCATTCCTCTGCTGATCGGCGATGACTGCATCCACGGCCATTCCTTCTTCCGCGGGGCCACCATTTTTCCCGAGCAACTGGGTATGGCGGCCTCCTTCGACCCTGAACTGGTTCAGCGGATGGGGCGGGCCACAGCCCAGGAGGTCGCCACAACAGGCGTCCACTGGACCTTCTCCCCGGTGCTTTGCATCGCCAGGGACACCCGCTGGGGCCGGGTGGATGAGACCTTCGGCGAGGACCCCTTCCTGATCGGCGAGATGGCCTCGGCCATGGTGCGCGGCTATCAGGGCGGATCAGCCATGACCGGAACCCTGCCCAAGGACGCTGTGCTGGCCACGGCCAAGCACTTCGCCGGCTACTCCGAGACCCAGGGCGGGCGCGACGCCTCCGAGGCAGACCTTTCGCACCGCAAGCTGCTCTCCTGGTTCCTGCCGCCTTTCGAGCGGCTGGCCAAGGAGGGTGTGGCCACCTTCATGCTGGGATACGAATCCATCGACGGGGTACCGGTTACAATCAACAACTGGCTGCTCAACGACGTGCTTCGCGGACAGTGGGGCTACCAGGGCACCCTGATCACCGACTGGGACAACGTGGGCCGGATGGTCTGGGAGCAGAAGGTGCAGCCCGACTACACCAGGGCCGCCGCAGCCGCCGTCAAGGCTGGCAACGACCTGATCATGACAACGCCCGGTTTCTACCAGGGAGCCTTGGATGCACTGGATGCCGGGCTTCTGCACGAGGAGGACCTTGACCGGGCGGTCAAGCACATCCTGGCCCTGAAATTCCGCATGGGGCTCTTCGAGGATCCGCGTCTGCCCGATCCTGAAGCCCAGAAGGTGGTCATCAACTCACCGGAGCACCAGGAGCTCAATCTTCAGGTGGCCCAGGAGTCGGCGGTTCTTTTGAAGAACGACGGCATTCTGCCCTTGTTCGGTGGGATGGGTGTTGATGGCCGTTCTAGTGATGATTCAGTGCATAGCATCGCCTTAGTGGGTCCGTTGATCGACGATGCCCAGAACCAGCTCGGGGACTGGGCCGGCGGATCCGGTCAGTGCGATTGGATCAAGGACCAGCCGCGGGAGATGATCTCGACCGTGGCCGACGGCCTGCGTCAGGAGCTGCCTGAAAATTGGCAGCTTAGCTGCGAGCAGGGCGTGGACGTGGTTCGTCTGGTTGACGACCCAGCGGGTCCACTCTTCCCCGACGGTCAGCCCAGGCCCAAGGTGGCGGCCCCGGCTAGGATCGATCAGAGCCGCTTCGACAGGGCCGTAGACCTGGCCGAGCAAAGCGATCTGGTGGTGGCCGTAGTCGGCGACGTGATTCAACTGGTGGGCGAGGGCCGTTCGACCGCCACACTGGAGCTCTACGGTCCTCAGCGCGATCTGCTGGATGCCCTGGCACAGACGGGCAAGCCCATGGTCATCGTGCTCATGTCCTCCAAGCCGCTGATCCTGCCGCCGTCCACACAGTCGGCCAAGGCTCTGATCTGGCAGCCCGATCCGGGCATGCAGGGCGGTCGTGCCCTGGCCAGGATTCTCACCGGCAAGGTTGAGCCCACAGGCAGACTGCCCATCACCTTCCCCAGGCATGCCGGGCAGCTGCCGGTCTACTACAACCAGATCCGGGGCCAGCATGGATACCGCTATGCCGATCTGACCCAGGATCCGGCCTTCGCCTTCGGTCAGGGCAAGGGCTACACCACCTTTGCATACGGAAAGCCACAGGTCGATGGGCCGGATACCGTTGGACCCGAGGATACGGTTAGGGTGACTGTGGACCTGACCAACACCGGCCAGCGGCCAGGCACAGAGGTGGTCCAGGCCTATATCAGCGACCTGGTGACCTCAGTCAGCTGGGCTGACCGCGAGCTCAAGGCCTTCCAAAGGATTCAGCTGGATCCAGGGCAGACCCGGAAGGTGGTTTTCGATCTGCCGGTGTCCGAGTGGACCCTGGTCGATGCCGACTGCAACCGCAGGGTCGAGCCCGGTCAGTTCCAGGTGCTGGTGGGATCCTCCTCACGCAGGGAAGACTTGCAGGCTGTGACGGTGACCGTGGGTTGACCGCCATCCGGTAGCGGAACTCCTCGCGTGTTGGTTGCCCAGAGGCCTCGCCCGCTCCTACCATGACAGCATGAGGAAAAGCGTAGGCGCTGGGTATGCGCACCTGTTGACGGTCCCCAATCCGCGGCATGTGACCAGCCTGGTCGACTACTTCACACGTGGATCCAAGCCGCGGTCCCAGTGGCGTTTCGGCATTGAGATCGAGCATCTGCCGGTCCGTAACGACGGGTCCGATGCCCCGGTTCCCTATGAGGGGGAGCGGGGCATCGAGGCCTTGCTGTTGGCCTTGGAGCCCTGCTATGACGGTGATAAGGAATACCGGGAGGACGGTCACCTGGTAGGACTGAGCAGGCCGGGCTGCGCGGTCTCCCTGGAGCCCGGGAGCCAGGTGGAGTGCTCCCTGGGCGTGGTGCGGAACAGTCGTGAATTCGAAGACCTCTACCGTCGCTTCCGTGCCGAGGTCGACCCCATTGCCGAGCGGTTGGGGTTCCGCCTGGTCGAATACGGGTACCGTCCAGCTGGGTCCTACGCAGATGTGGGCGTCAATCCCAAGGAACGCTACGCGGTCATGAACACCTACCTGGGTCGCATAGGCCAGTGCGGACCCATGATGATGCGCAGCACTGCCTCTACCCAGATCAGCATCGACTATCAGGACGAGGACGATGCCATCGCCAAGATTCGTCTGGGCACGGCTATCGGGCCTATTTTGGCCTACCTCTTCCGCAACACTCCAATCTTTGAGGGGAAGCTCAACCATATGCCCCTGAGGCGTCAGCGGATCTGGGATTGGCTCGACACCCAGCGCACAGGACTGATTCCTGGGTTATTCGAGGATGGCTTTGGCTGGGAAGACTATGCCGTGGATATGCTCTCCACCCCGCTCATGGTGGCCGATGTCTCCCACACCCCGGAGGTGGAAGGGCCGCAGGGGCAGCAGGTCTTCATAGCCTGGCATGAAAACGCCGGGGAGATTTATCCGGATCGGCGGCTCAATGATGCCGAGATAGCGCACATCCTGACCACGCACTTCAATGACGTCCGTCTGAAGAACTACATCGAGCTCAGACACTGGGATTCCTTGCCCATGAAACGTGCCAGCCGACTTCTTGATGTCGTCGGCGGTATCTTCTACGACTCGGATCGATTTGCCAGCCTTCTCAGGCTCTTGGACGGGGTGAGCGAGGAGGATGTGCTTGCAGTCAAGGCCGACCTGCAGGTCCGTGGCGGCCAGGCCAGCCCCTATGGCCGTTCCCTGGACTTCTGGCGGCAGGCCCTAGGTGCCGATGACACTCTGGAGAACTTGCCGGGCGATCCACGCCATCCCGATCTCTTGCAGTCCTGACGACTGTTTCGTTATGCGAACGGGCGAGACCAGTTTCCTGAGGATGGTATAATCTGTTCACCAATGGGCATTGATCCGTCATCAGCGGGGAGCCCTCGGAAGAACAGGATCGCATGCGGCGGTCTTCAGTAGAACCGACGGGTGGGCCCGCATAGCCCAGTTCAAGCGGTCCGGCGCGGGTCATTGGCCGGGCAAGCGAGGTGGTACCGCGGTGGACCCCATAGGTCCCTCGTCCTCGACATGGCGACATGAACGACCAGCGAGGAGCGTGAACGGTGAATCAGACCACTGATACCTCAGTTGTGACAAGTCGGGACGGTGAAGTCTATCCCAAGGCGGTGGTGGACCCGGCTCTGGCCAAGGTGACGCCCAATCCCTCCTTCCCCCACATGGAAGAGTCCGTCCTGGACTACTGGGATCACGACGACACCTTCAACAAGTCGGTGGATCGTCGTCCGTCCGGCGACCATGCCGACAACGAGTTCGTCTTCTTTGACGGCCCGCCCTTCGCCAACGGCCTGCCCCACTACGGGCACCTGCTGACCGGCTACGTCAAGGATGTCATTCCCCGCTACCAGACCATGAAGGGCCACAAGGTCAACCGGGTCTTCGGCTGGGACACCCACGGTCTGCCCGCCGAGCTGGAGGCTCAGCGCGAGCTCGGCATCGACAGCGTGGATCAGATCGAGCAGATGGGCATCGAGAAGTTCAATGACGCCTGCCGTGCCTCGGTACTCAAGTACACCAGCGAGTGGAAGGACTATGTTCACCGTCAGGCTCGCTGGGTGGACTTCGACCACGGCTACAAGACCCTGAATGTCTCTTATATGGAGTCGGTCATGTGGGCCTTCAAGACTCTCTACGAAAAGGGTCTGGCCTACGAGGGCTACCGGGTGCTGCCCTACTGTTGGAAGGATCAGACGCCCCTGTCCAACCACGAGCTTCGCATGGATGCCGATGTCTACCAGGACCGGCAGGACACCACCGTCTCCGTGGCCGTCAAGCTCAGGGACGAGGATGCCTATGCGGTCTTCTGGACCACCACCCCCTGGACCGTCCCCACCAACCTGGCCATCGTGGTCGGCGCTGACATCGAGTATTCGGAGGTCAGCCCGGTGTCCGGGCCCTTCGCTGGCAAGCGCTTCTACATCGCCACGGCTCGCCTGGGCGACTACGCCAAGCAGCTGGGGGAGGGCTACCAGGTGGTCCGCACCCTCAAGGGGTCCCAGATGGAGGGCTGGCGGTACTGGCCGGTTTTCCCCTACTTCGCCGGCGAGCAGGCCGAATCCGAGGGCGGCACCCCAGGCCCCAACGCCTATACCATCTACACGGCCGACTACGTCGACACCGTGGAGGGCACCGGCCTGGTCCACCAGGCTCCCTATGGCGAGGACGATATGAATACCCTGAACGCTAAGGGTATTCGTAGCGTGGACGTCCTCGATGCAGGCGCGGTCTTCACCGCGCAGTGCCCTGACTATCAGGGCATGCAGGCCTTCGAGGCCAACATGCCTATCGTGCGCAACCTGCGCGCAGGCGACGGCCCCCTGGCACAGATCCCTGCCGAGCACCGGGCTCTACTCTTCCAGGAGAAGAGCTACGTCCACTCCTATCCCCACTGCTGGCGTTGCGGCACCCCGCTGATCTACAAGCCGGTCTCCAGCTGGTTCGTCTCCGTGACCAAGATCAAGGACCGCCTGCTGGAACTCAACCAGCAGATCAACTGGATCCCTGAGAACGTCAAGGACGGCCAGTTCGGCAAGTGGCTGGCCAATGCCCGTGACTGGTCCATCTCCCGCAACAGGTTCTGGGGCTCGCCCATTCCGGTCTGGGTCTCGGACGATCCCAAGTACCCTCGGGTGGATGTCTATGGGTCCCTGGATGAGCTCAAGCAGGACTTTGGCCGTTACCCGACCGATGACAAGGGGCAGATCAACATGCATCGGCCTTGGATCGATCAGCTGACCAGGCCCAACCCCGACGATCCGACCGGCAAGTCCACCATGCACAGGATCACCGATGTGCTGGACTGCTGGTTCGAGTCGGGCTCCATGCCCTTCGCGCAGTTCCATTACCCCTTCGAAAACAAGCAGTACTTCGAAGACAGGGATCCCTGCGATTTTGTGGTGGAGTACATCGGTCAGACCCGTGGCTGGTTCTACACCATGCACATCATGTCCACGGCCCTCTTCGACCGGCCGGCCTTCAAAAACGTGATTTGCCATGGCATCGTCCTGGGCTCCGACGGACAGAAGATGAGCAAGCACCTGCGCAACTATCCGGATGTGAATGAGGTCTTCGACAAGTACGGATCCGATGCCATGCGCTGGTTCTTGATGAGCTCCTCCATCCTGCGCGGCGGCAACCTGGTCGTCACCGCCGATGGCATCCGCGACACGGTCCGTCAGGTCATGCTGCCGGTCTGGAGCTCTTACTACTTCTACACGCTCTACGCCAATGCGGCCAACAAGGGCGCCGGCTACCAGGCCCAGGCGCTGACACCGGACCGTGTGGTCGACCTGCCGGAGATGGACCGTTTCCTGCTTGCACGGACCCGTCGACTGATCCAGTCGGTGCAGAAGGCCCTGGACGATTTTGCCATTTCGGAAGCCTGCGATGCGGTGACCGACTTCATCGATGTGCTGACCAACTGGTACATCCGCAACAACCGCGACCGCTTCTGGAGCGAGGATCACCAGGCTTTCGACACCCTCTACACAGTCCTGGAGGCTTTCTCCCGTGTTCTGGCCCCGCTGGCGCCCATGGAAGCCGAGCAGATCTGGCGAGGGCTGACCGGCGGTGAGTCGGTACATCTGGCCGACTGGCCCTTCCTGGCCGACGAGGCAACAGGGCAGGAGACCCAGCTGGGACAGGTCCTGTGCGACGATCCTGCGTTGGTAGCTGCCATGGAGAAGGTCCGCGAGGTGGTTTCGGCCACCCTGGCCCTGCGCAAGGCCGAACAGATCCGCGTCCGCCAGCCTCTGTCCCGGTTGACCGTAGTGGTTCGTGACCCTGATGCGGCCCGCTCCTATGTGGACGTGCTCAAGTCCGAGCTCAACATTAAGGATGTAGAGTTCTGCACCCTGGACCAGGCCGGCCAGCATGGTCTGCGAATCATCCACGATCTCAAGGTCAATGCGCGCGTGGCCGGACCCCGACTGGGCAAGCAGGTCCAGTTCGTCATCCGTGCCTCCAAGCAGGGCGACTGGTCAGAGCAGGACGGCCATGTGGTCGTCACTACCCCCGATGGACCGGTGGTCCTGGAGCCAGGCGAATACGAGCTGGACAATCGGATCGAGCAGGAGGACGGCTCCCAGGCCGACCGTTCGGCCTCTGCAGCCCTGCCCACTGGCGGCTTCGTCATCCTCGACACCCAGCTGGATGATAACCTCTTGGCTGAGGGCTACGCCAGGGATCTGATACGCCAGGTTCAGGATGCCCGGAAGACCGCAGATCTGGACATCGCTGACCGGATTCATCTGACCCTGACCCTGCCCGGAGAGGATGCCCCCAAGGCCCAGCAGTTCAGCGACCTGATCGCCCGAGAGACCCTGGCCACCAGCCTGACCGTCAACGCCGGCGATCTGGATCAGCCGCAGGTCAATTTGGTCAAGGCCTGATCGTAGCTGTACAAAAGGGCTTCCATCCTGTATTGGATGGAAGCCCTTTTCCATTCGAACTGCCTGGTTGGGTGTCCGCTTGTGTCACACTTGGCCGTGCAGCGGGCAGCGAAGTTTGCAGATCAGCCCTTGACCTTGTCGCTGACCTGGTCCAGGGTCTGCATATCCTCGTCGCTCAGTTCCAGATGGGCAGCGGCCAGGAGGGCCGGCAGCTGCTCAGGGGTGCGCGCAGAGGCGATAGGGGCCGCAATCCCAGGCCTGTGGTTGAGCCAGGCCAGGGCTACTGTGGCCAGCTCGACCCCGTGGGTCTTGGCGATGCCGTCCATGGCGGCGACCACATCCAGCCCCTCCTGGGTGAAGAAGTCCTTGACCATGCCCTCACGCTGCTTGCCCTTGAGGTCGTCCATAGTCCGGTACTTGCCCGTCAGGAAGCCCGAGGCCAGTGAGAAGTAAGGGAAGACCGCCAGATTCTCGTCCTTGGCAACTGGCATAAGGCCATTCTCATAGTCCTTGCGGTAGACCAGATTGTATTGCGGCTCCAGGGCCACCGGCAGGGTCAAGCCTTCCTTGCGAGCAATGCTGAACCACTCGCGGATCCGGTCTGGCGTGTAGTTGGACAGGCCGATGGCCCGGACCTTGCCCTCCTTGACCAGCTTGTCGAAGGCTGCTGCGGTCTCCTCCAAGGGGGTGGAGCTGTCGTCGAAGTGGGCGTAGTAGAGATCGATTACATCCAGGCCCAGCCTGAGCAGGGATGCATCGGCAGCGGCCTCGATATTCTTGGCCGAAAGACCGGAGTACTGGGGGTGCTGGCTGACCTTGGTGGCCACCAGAACCTTGTTGCGGTTGCCGTTCTTGGCCAACCAGCGGCCCAGGACGATCTCGGATTCGCCGCCAGAGTGGCCGGGAGCCCAGGCTGAGTAGACGTCAGCTGTATCGATCAGGTTGCCTCCGGCTTCCGTGTAGGCGTCCAAGACCTGGTCAGACACAGATTCGTCGCTGGTCCATCCGAAGGTGTTGCCGCCCAGGACCAGGGGGAAGATTTCGGCGTTGATGCCGCGTAGTTTTGCCATGTTCGTCCTTTCGGGTTGAAGTCTTGTTAAGCCGAGTCTATTACGGCTTCAGTGCCCGAGCCGATTATTCAGACGAGTCCATCATGTATGGTGATGAGAGGAAAGGCTGGAATGGTGCGGTTTTCAGGTCCGGTATCCAAGGGTTTTAAGCTCGAAGGAGAACACTCATGCATCTAGGCATCGCCATTGTGATCGCCGTGCTGGTTCTGGCGCTGATCATCTTCCTCCTAGGGATTTTCGTGGTTCCCCAGCAGCAGGCAGATGTCATTGAGCGCTTCGGCAAGTACCACCGTGTGGTGCTGGCGGGCATCCATGCCAAGATCCCCTTGGTGGACCGGATAGCCGCCAAGACCAACCTGCGGGTCAACCAGCTGAACGTCAAGCTGGAGACCAAGACCAAAGACAATGTCTTCGTCACCGTGGAGGTTTCCGCACAGTTCCGTGTGGAGGCGGCCAACGTGGCTACGGCATACTATGAGCTGGTCGATCCGGCGGGCCAGCTGCGCTCCTATATGGAGGACGCCCTCAGGTCGGCCATTCCCGCCCTGAGCCTGGATGACGCCTTCGCCCGCAAGGACGACATCGCCTCCGACGTGCAACAGACCGTGGGCCAGGAGATGCAGCGTTTCGGATTTTCGGTCATCAAGACCTTGGTCACCGCCATCGATCCTTCCACCCAGGTCAAGCAGGCCATGGACTCCATCAATGCGGCCCAGCGTGAGAAGGAGGCCACCAGGGAGCGTGCCGAGGCCCGTCGGATCGAGATTGAGACCCAGGCCAGGGCAGATGCCGAAAAGACCAGGATGCAGGGCGAGGGCCAGGCCAACTACCGGCGGGAGATCGCCAACGGCATTGTGGATCAGATCAACAGTCTTCGGGCCGTAGGTATGGATATCGATGCCGTCAACAACGTGGTGCTCTTCAACCAATATCTGGATGTGATGCGTTCGCTGGCCGAATCCGACAATGCCAAGACTCTGGTTCTGCCTGCGGCGACCCCCGGCGGCTACAACGAGCTCTTCAACCAGATGACCGCAGCGCTGATGACTGCCCAGAGCAGCCAGGGGAGTGCGGATCCCCGCCACGGTCGCAGGAGCGCAGGCACAGAGAGCGAGACCGGGGCGCCGATACTGTAAGGTTTGTAAAAGAGTTCGACCAAAACGGGAAAAGGAAACCCCGCATGGAGAGTCGTGCGGGGACGGGGTTCAGCTTTCCAGGAAGTCGACTATGGCCTCGGCGGCCCGATAGCCCTTGTCGTACATGGCGTTGAGTCCCTTGAGCGACTTGCTCAGCGTGGTCAGCCCGCACAGGCTGTCCGGGGCTAGGATGAGCACCTGGCCTTCCTTTTCGGCCTGCTTGGCCAGAGCAACCTCGTCGTTGTAGGTGCGGTAGCGCTCCATCAGGCGCTCGCCGGCCGCTGGATAAGATTTGGCCAGGATCCGTGCCGGCAGGACATCCTTCTTCTGCTCGCGCAGAATATCCCTCTGGCGGGTCAGAACCAGGACGATGCGTTCATAGCCCTCGTCCATGGCCTTGCGGACCGGGACTGGGTCGGCGATGCCGCCGTCCAGATAGGGCACTCCATCGATGATGTAGGGCTCGTTGGCCACCGGCACAGTGGACGAGGCCTTGAGGATGTCATAGTTGTCTTGTGCCAGGTCGGACTTGTCAAAGTAGACGGTGGATCCGTCAGTGGCCCTGCAGGCCACTACGGTGAACAGGGCCGGGTTGGCCTTCAGAGCCTGGTAATCCAGCGGGCATTCCCCATCGTGCGCCGAAAGTTTGCCGTAGACGTAGTCCAGGTCGACGAAGGTGTGCTTGGTCAGGAAGTTGCTTACGCCCGCATACTCCTTGCGGGAGGAGTAGACGGTGTAGAAGCGGTAGCAGCGTCTGAGCTGGCCCGACAGGAATGAGGCCAGATTGGCGCTGCCGGCCGAGACCCCATAGCAGTGATCGAAGGTGATGCCTTGCTCCATGCAGCGGTCGAAGACGCCGGCGCCGAAGATGGACCGGTAGCCGCCGCCTACGTCAATGACGGCTGTTCTTTTGCGTGCCATGGGCACCTCGATTCCTGACAGATATCCAAGCTTGATGACAGCTTATGCGTGAACGTTGGACAAGCCGTTCAGGGGTGGCAGGAGGCCAGCAACCGCTTGGACAGATCCAGCATGTCCGGTGAGGAATCAGAGTTGGCGATCTGTACTCTGCCGGGGCCAGGGCCCAGGTTAAGGGCATCGGCTTGGGCCAGCAGATCCTTGAGGTGGCGGGCCGTTCCAGGGTTGCCGTCGATCAGTGCCAGGTCCGGTGGGCAGATGCGTGCGATGGACTGGCGGAAGAAGACGAAGTGGGTACAGCCCAGAACCAGGGCATCCAAAGTCTGCAGATCATAGGGATCCAAGTAACGGTGCAAGGTGGCATCGACCAGGGCCTGGTCATTCAGCCTGTCAGACTCCACAATGGTTACCAGGTCTGGGCAGGGCTGGGTGAGGATGGTGTGCCTGCCAGAAAACCGTGCCATCAGGCGTGAGAACTTGGCCTCCTTCAATGTCAGCGGGGTGGCCGTGACCAGAACCCGTTGGGGTCGGCCTCCGCCTCGCGTGCATGCCAGCTTCAGAGCTGGCTCCATGCCGATGACAGGGACCGGGTAGCGTTGGCGCATCTCATCCACACAGACGCTGGTAGCAGTGTTGCAGGCGATGACCATGGCCTTGACGCCCAGGTCCATGAACCGGTCGCCGATGACATGGCAGCGCTGGGCGATCTGGACCGGCTCCTTGGTGCCGTAGGGGGCGTAGGCGGAATCGCCGAAATAGAGCAGATTCTCTTGGGGCAGAAGCTTCTGGATGGCTGCGGTGACGCTCAGACCGCCGAGTCCGGAGTCGAAGATCCCGATCGGTGCATCTGATGCCATGTGATCCGCTCCTTTCGCAGCCGAAGAACCAGCCTAGCCTGTCGCCGAAGGGCCGTACGCTACAAGCATGAGTATTCCCCGGACTGTTTACAAAATGCAAGCCACCGGCAACGATTTCGTGGTCTACGCCGATCCCCGGGGGAATCTGGAACCTACGGCCGACCAAGTGCGATGGCTGTGCGACCGACATTTCGGGGTCGGCGCCGACGGGGTGATCCGGCTGACCCATCCAGCCGATGTCAGTGACCTGAGCCAGGAGCAGGTGGATGCCTGCGACCGTTTCGGCTGTCAGTGGTTCATGGACTACCGCAATGCGGACGGATCATTGGCGCAGATGTGTGGCAACGGGACGCGGGCCGTCACCCTCTTCGCCCAGAAGCAGGGGCTGACGCCGACTATGGAGGGATCCTCCTTTCTGCTGGGGACCCGGGCCGGGGTCAAGCGGATTGTCTCGCGCAGTCCGATGAAGTGCGATGGCGAGCATGTCTTCAAGGTCAAGGTCGGGGCCTGGCGGATGGGCCCGGTGGGGCAACAGCTGGTCGACGGCGAGGTTCTAAGAGGCTCGGCTCCTGGCACCTTGGTGGATATGGGCAATCCCCATGCAGTCGTTTTGGCTTCAGCCGCTGCCGAATTGGAGACCGGGGGACTGCCTGGGACCGTGACCGACCTGCTGGCCAGAGCTGATCTGCCTGACCTGGGCGATCTGGACCTGTCAGCTCCGCCGCAGGTCAGGCCCGGGCTGGCTGAGGGGCAGAATGTGGAATTTCTGCGTCTGGATGCCCTGGATGCGGACAATGGCAGCGGTCGGGCCAGCATGAGGGTCTATGAGCGTGGTGTCGGTGAGACTTTATCCTGCGGGACCGGTTTATGCGCCAGTGGCGTGCTGCTTCGAGCTTTGACCGGGGCCGATCACTGGACCATTCAGGTGGGTGGAGGCCGTCTGAAGGTGGACGTGGATCCGCAGGATGTGTGGCTTACGGGACCGGCCAGAATGGTGGCCCGTCTGACCCTGGAAAATATTCCTGGCTGCTGATCAGTTGAAAAGGGCGGATCCTTCTACTGCCAGGACGATGGTTGCCATGGCGACCAGCCAGATCAGGTCGACCATCAAATCGAAGTGCCTCTGATAGTAGGTCTGCAACCATCTTGGCCTCTTGCGCGGCAGACCCTGCTGGATGACCGTGGCGTGGCTGAAAGCCATGAACTGCAAGCTGGTGGCGAAAGTCATGACCAGGCACCAGGGGCAGAGGGCGTGGATGACGAAGAGCGACTGGGTGAACAGCCAGAGCGCATAGGCCAAGGCGGCAAGTGAGGCCAGCCAGGTTCCTGCCGCCAGCAGCGCCGGCATTTTGATCCGGCAGAGGCCTACTACGGCCAGCGTCAGGAAGACAGATTCGGCCATCAATCCTAGAAAGGCATTGGGGACCGGCAGGGTGCCCAGGCGAATCAGTTCGGCCTGGGGGGACTGGGCCACGGCAGAGCAGGAGACCACAGAGTTGATGTCACAGCTGAGCTGGCCCTGGGGGTGCCGTGCCAATTGCAGGGTTTCCGCTGACAGGACCAGGCTGGCGTAGAGGGTTGCAAGTGAGGCCAGGGCGGCAATCAGATAGCTGAAGAAGGATCTGTCACCTTGTTGCAGTGATGTTGAAGAGGTCGGTTCGCTCATGGAGTCCATCACCTTAATGGTCGGGAAGGTTCTCTGGGACACTGAATCGTTCACGAGTTTAGGATGGAGGCATGACGCATGAGGATACTGCTAAGGCCTCCGGCTGGGATCTGCACTGCCACACCGTGTTCTCCGACGGCACCGTGACGCCCAGGGGGATGGTTGAGCAGGCGCAGCAGCTGGGTCTGGAAGGTCTGGCCATCACCGACCATGACACCAATGCGGGCTGGGATCAGGCTCGTAAGGCGGCCCAGGACTTGGGGATGCCCCTGCTGCCTGGCACCGAAATCACCGCGCAGGATGGCCGCGTATCGGTTCACATGCTGGCCTATCTTTACGATCCTGAGGATCCGGTCATAGCCGGGCTCTTCGCCAAGACCAGGGAAGCCAGGCTGACCAGAACCAGGACTATGGTCGAACGGATTTCACGGGATTATCCGATCACGTGGCAGGATGTGCTGGACCAGGTCAAGGAGGGATCAAAGACCACGGTGGGCCGTCCGCACATCGCCGATGCCCTGGTCAAAGCCGGTGTATATGCCGACCGGAGCCAGGCCTTCGCTGGGGTCTGCTCCTCCAGAAGCGCATACTATCTGCCTACGCCCTCGCCGACTACCCACCAGGTGCTGGCAGCAGTCAACCATGCAGGCGGCGTCCTGGTTATCGCCCATCCCGGTGCCATCAGCCGCAATCCCGTTCTGCTCTCCGACCAGCAAATCGCCGAGCTGGCCAGGGATGGGCTGGGCGGTCTGGAGGTTTGGCACCGGGATAATCCGCCCGAGCAGCGTCGACGACTGCTGGCCCTGGCCCAACGCTGGGGATTGCTGGTGACCGGAGGATCGGACTGGCACGGTCAAGGCAAGCCAAATCGCATGGGGGAGAACTGCACCAGTGACCAGGTGGTGGCCCAAATCGTGGACAGGGCCCGGGGAAGCTGTCCGGTGGCCTGGAAGGGTTAGTGGATACAGATCGGGGGCGGCCGGACCAGAAGGATTCTGCCGCCCCCGTCAGGCGATCACAGCCTCAGTCGGAGGAGCCTCCCAGGACGCCGAAGCCCACGGGGTGGGTCGTGTCGGAACCAACTACTGCATAGCCCAAGGATTCCTTGGGGACGATGATGTGCCGACCCTTGTCGTCCACAAGATCGATGGGTCCGCCCTCGTTCAGGGCCCGGGCGATGTGTGCAGCCACCTCATCCGCCTTGGCATTGGTACTGAAGTTGACCGTGCGGGCCACATTCTTGATGCCGAATTCGATATCCATTGCTACCTCCAAGGTTTTCTCCGTTGCCCAGACCTGCCGGTCCACGGATCTTCCGGTCTCATTATTCGCTGACCCGGGTGATTACGCTCTAAGCGTCCCCGTGATGCCCCTCCTGGGCAGAGCCGGTCTCCGGCGGCGATGTCGATGTCTGTCCCTCTGTAGTGAGCGTGGGAGTCTGTTCGGGTGTGGGCTTTCTGGGAAGGACGATGGTCTCTGCCTGATCGCTTGCAAGAGCCTGAGCTGACGAAGCATCATGCGGCTGGGAAGCGGCCTCTCCCGCCTTATCGGCGTTTGAGGGCTGGTCATCTCTGGATGGGTCGCTCATTGCAACCTTTGGATTCGCTTCGCCATTTGCATCCTCGTCGTCGGTGACTGGATTGCCGATGCCGCGGAAGTGATCGCTCAGGCCTGATTCCTCCTCCTGGGGGACGGAAGCAACAGCTGGTGGCTTGGATTGATCGTCGGAGCCAAGGTCTGTGCTCTGGTCCTGCCTGATGGGTTTATTCCTGGCATCGGAATGGTCCATAGTGGTCTGGGCTAAAGCCAGGTCCGCCATTTCCACCCTGCTGATGGCGATGGTGACAGAGCTTTCATCCGATGCATCTGCCGAGGCGGGGTCCGGCTCTGGCGCCGGATTCTGCTGTGCTTTGGTTGCAGAGGAGTCTTCAGCTTTATCATCACCCAGCAGAGTCCCCACAGTAATGGTGGAAGGTGCGTCTGCGGGTGACGGACTAGGCGTCTTCTGTTGCCGACGGGCGCGTTGATCCTGTTCGTGATCGCCCAGCTGCTGGGCCAGACGCTCAACCTGGGCCTTGAATTGGATGATCCGCTCATTGTCCGCATGATCCAGGGCGGTGATGAACTCGCCTACCTGCTCCATTTGTAGCCAAAGATTGGCTCGTAGCATGATCAGGTCATCCAGCCGGGCCCCCATCATCCTGCCGTAGGCTGCAATGACAGCGTTGCGGCGGGACCCGTCCAGCTTGGCGAAGATCCAGGCCAGATCACGAGCTGGATCGTTGACCTGCATGTTCTGCCAGCCGTAGACCCCGCTGAGTCCGGAGCCTGAATAGAGCAGATCGCCGTCGGAGAAGCCTCCGTGCACGGTGCAAGTTTCAAAGGACCAGAGTCCGTCGGTTGCCACAATGGAAGCCCAGGAATCAGTGATTTCCTTGGGCACGTGGCCGTCCATGCGCAGCCGTTTGATCCATCCGCGCAGTTGGGCTGCGATTTGGGCAGTGGAGAAGACCGGATAGCCGTGGGTTTTCAAAAAATCGGGGCGCACCCGATGGATAGCGCCGATGGCTGTGCCTGCGGCGGTGCATTCGTTCAGGGTCAGCAGGTGGAGGGGACGAATTCGGCCTGGGCAGTGAGTCATGACGGCAACAGCTGTGGTACCGGTCGGACTGTCGGCCTTCTCGCCGGGCTGGTAAGCCAGGATGCGCTCGACCCGGAAGCCCATGGCCGCCATCTCCTTGGCATCGGCCAGGGCCTGAGCCGCCTTAACCCGAGCGGCCAGTCGGCGTTTGCCGGCCTCCGAACTGGTGGCCCAGACGTCGTAGACGTTGCCGGTCGCGTCCTGGACCACGGCACAATCCACGCCCTGTGCACGGTCCAGGCTGCTGAGCTGGTCGCAGTCCCGCGCGCCGGTCATGGGCACCTCGGGCATGGCGGCCGACGCCAGTGCGGCCAGGGTCAGCTTCGTACGTTCACTCACATTCTCAAGGATAATACAAGGACTGTTGTGGATACGGTTGTCCACTTGACCACATGGGCACGCCGCCTCTGGTTCCGGTACCGGCCTTTGACACAATGGGGGTGTGCATGAGGATGAGGAACGATTGCTGGAGGGTCTGGATCCCGCCCAGCGGCAGGCGGCTACCGTGCTTGACGGACCTGTGCGGATCGTCGCAGGGGCCGGAGCTGGCAAGACCAGAACAATAACGCGGCGGATGGCCTATGCCTGCGCCAGCGGTAGCTGGGAGCCCTCCAGAACCTTGGCAGTGACTTTTTCGGTCCGTGCCGCGGCCGAGATGCGCGATCGACTGACCAAGCTTGGCGTGTCGTCCTCCGTGCAGGCGGCGACCTTTCACTCGGCGGCCCTGCACCAGCTCAGGCGGGTCTGGCCCCAGGTCAGTGAGACCTACCCTCCCGATCTGATTGAAGATGTGGGCCCCCTGGTGTCCTCCGCCTACCAACGGGTCTGCGGGCAGGAAGCCGACCCGGGCCAGGTCAGGGACCTGACTGCTGAGATCAACTGGGCCAAGGTGGGGCTGATCGCCCCCCAGGACTATGTTCGGGTCTGCTCGGCCAGTCACCGTCTGCCGCCGGCCGGTCTGGAGGCTGATCGGATGGCCGACTTGTACACGGTCTTCGAGAGCTCCAAGGCCGCCCACAACCAGATGGACTTCAACGATATTCTCCTGCTGGTGTGCCACATTTTGGAAGATGATGGCCAGGCTGCTGCAGATATTCGAAATCTAATCGGCTGGCTGACCGTGGACGAGTACCAGGATGTCTCGCCACTGCAGCACCGGCTGCTCAAACTCTGGCTCAACGGCAGGCAGAACCTGTGCGTGGTGGGGGACCCGGCCCAGACCATCTACTCATTCGCGGGGGCCACCTCCTATTACCTGCTGAACTTCCCCCAGGAATTCCCGGGCATTAGGGCTGACCTGGACTTGTCCACCGACTATCGGTCCACGGGAAGGGTGGTCCATTACGCCAACGGCATTCTGGCGCGCTCGCCGGTGCGTGACGATTATCTGAAGCTGACCTCAGCCCGTCAGGAGGGCAGTAGGGTCGCGATGACCCGTTATGAGAACGATGGTGATGAGGCTAGAGCAGTGGTTTCTCGTATATTCTCCATGATCCGGAAAGGGGCCCGGCCCGGCCAGTTTGCAATCCTGACGCGGATCAACGCCCAACAGACCCTGATCTGCCGCGCTCTGCACGAACGTGGAATCGGTTACCGGGTGCGCACGGAGTCAGGCTGGCAGAACCAGTCGGTCGATCTGAGCAAGCAGGAGGTGCTGGAGCAGCTGGAGGGCGGCATGGGCCAGGGGCGGGTCACGGTCTCCACCATTCACGCCGCCAAAGGGTTGGAGTTCGCCCATGTCTTTATCGTGGGCTGTGCTGAGGGGCTGATTCCCTTTGGCTCACCACCGGAAGGGGATGCCCTGGAGGAGGAGCGCCGTCTTATGTATGTAGGGGTGACCCGGGCCGAGGACACCCTCCACCTTTCCTATGCGGAGCACAAGGACGGCAGCGCCTTCGTCCGACGCGCCCCCAGCCGGTTCATTCACCGCTGAGCGCTATCGTCTTGATCTTCGAATCGCAGGGGATTGGGAGTGCGATTCAGATTTAGTTCTTTTCTGAATCGCCCTTGTCTGAGTCGTTCTGATCCGGGTGACCGTCGTCGGTGTCCTTGGAATCCGCGCCAGCGCTCTTCTGATTGCCGGGAGTCTGGTGGTCCGAATGTTCCTGGTCATGAGAAGCGTCGGAGTCTGCAGCTTGAGAATCTGAAGTTCCGGAGTCTGCGGGGGTGGTCAGATTGGTAGAGGATTCCTTCTCCTCGGCATTCAGCAATTTGTCCAGCTCGGCATCCCAATCCACTGAAGTGGCGGGAGTGTCGGCCTTCTGCTCGGATTGCCCCTCTGCAGAGGTCGATGCTCCACCCTCGTCGGATTCCTCCTTGACGGGCAGGGAAGGCAGCAAATCAGGATGGGACCAGTGGCTGTCACGGCCCTGGACCCCTTCGTCGGCGGTGATGCGCTCCCAGAGGTCGGCGGCCTCACGTAGCTGCTTGGGATGAAGATGCAGGCCCAGCAGGGACTCGAAGGTCTGTTCGGCCGGCCCACCCACGGCGCGCTCGCGTCGGGTCATCTCCCGCAGCTGCTCCAAATGGGGCAGGTGGGCCATGCCGGCGTTCCAGACCACGCAATCTACCCAGCCGTCGACTAGTGCCAGCAGGTCGCCCAGGCTGTGCAGGGCCTCTTTCTGCTCAGGGGTGTCCTCGATGCCGACATTGCTGAGGTTGATGGCGCCAGCGATGGATTCTGGGTTGATTTGCTCAGCATCGCGCAGCTGGTCCTCCACAGCGTCCAAGTCGATGGAGACTCCACGGGCATACTTGCCAATCAGGGCCTCGAAGCGTGGCATCAGCCAGGGGACGGCGGCGTAGAGCCGGGCGTGGGCGGCCTCCTTGAGGGCCATGTAGCGGGTGACTTCGTCCAGATCCAATTCAAGGGATTTGGCGTAGGCTTTGATGTTCTGCGGTATAAGGGCTCCGGCGGGGTTCTTCAGCAACGGGATGCCCTGGTCGAATCCTCCTCGGACCTCCTTGGCCAGCTCGCCGGCGGCCTGCCCCAGCTGCATGGCGAAAGAGGTGTTTCCCAGCAGCTTCATCAGCGTGGTGGGATCCTTGAGGTTGTCGGGTAGTGGAATGGGCACAGGTCCGGCGAACATTCCAGAAATCTCGCCCTGGTCGAAGCCTTGGAAGCGCTGGCTTATGACGGAGGTCAAGGCGTCGCTGACCGCCTGGGCCACCGGGGAGGCGAACTTTACCCAGGCGTCTATGCTGCCCTCGATCCATCCGGCACGGGTCAGTGCTTCGGTTTGGCCCGGGGCGGGGTCAAAGGCACAGACGGTGTCCAGCCAGAGGTTGGCCTCGCTCATGACCCGGGCCACCCGGTCGCTGTCCTCTGCTGTAACTGTGGTATCGGACTGGTCGGCCCTAGTGCGCCCCAGGGCGATGTTCTTGGCCAGTGCAATGTTGATGGGCCCCTGATCGGCCTGGGCCTGCATGTCAGCCGGAGTGTTCAGCCCTCCGGCCGTGAAAGCCTGAATCAGGGCCTGGACCTCGGCGGGTTTGGGCAGCTGATCGGCTCCCTGAGCCGCCATCTGGGAGCGGATGGACTCAGGCAGCTGAGAGAACTGACTCCAGGCCAGCTCGCCCTGCACCGGGCCGAAGCACTCGATGAGCCATTGGTGGATTGCATTCTCGTCCATTGCTTTGTTTCCAGTCCTCGCCAAGGCAGGTCGTTCACCGTCAAGGTTGGCACCTGCCAGGATTATCGTCTTCATCAACCATAATATTGGAGCTATGACACTTCCGCACGGGAAATCGGATCACTGCGCCACAGGCGCACCCGAAAGGCGAATCGGGACGCTTGGCGGACCCACCCGCAAAATGCTGGTCGGCGGTCTTCTGATCATTCTAGCTCTCTTGGTGCTGCTCCTTCCTTCGCCTTATACCATCGAGACGCCCGGACCCACTCAGGATGTGCTGGGAAGTTCAAAGGGCTCACCGGTCATCAAGGTGAAGGGTGGTCAGGTCCACCATGACAAGGGCCACCTGCTGATGACCACGGTCAACGCCCGTGGAATCCCCGGCTACCCGGCATCCAACCTGGATGCGTTGGTGGGCTGGGCCGACCCCCACGCCACGGTGCTTCCCCAGGAGGCCGTGGTCCCTCCCGGACAGAGCGTCGAGGAATACAAGCGCCAGGAGCAGGGCGATATGCACGGCTCCCAGAAGGCCGCATCGGCCCAGGCCCTGGCCTTCCTCAAGGCTCGGGGATATGACGTATCAGGCCTGCGGTTCAGCATGAGGGTGGCCGACATCGGTGGTCCCTCGGCCGGGCTCATGTACACCCTGGGGGCCATCGACAAGATCACCCCTGAGCAGGAAACCGGCGGTTTGACCATCGCCGGAACCGGCACCATTAACCAAAAGGGACAGGTCGGTGCCATCGGCGGCATCCAGCTGAAGATGCTGGGCGCCAAGCGGGACGGCGCCACCTGGTTCCTGGCCCCGGCGGCCAACTGCTCACAGGTGGCAGGCCATGTGCCACAGGGGCTGCGTGATGTGCGGGTGTCCACCTTGGACGAGGCTTACAAGGTCCTGGTGGCCATCGGCCATGGCCAGGGGGAGGGGCTGCCCCACTGCACGGCCACCAAGGGCAAATAAGACAAGGCCGGTCCAATTGGTGAATTCCGGCACTCTTGTTATGCTGAAGCCGTGGCTGAGACTACAACCTATACAGCGGAAGAGTTCGGTTTCCATCCCGGCGATATCGTCCAGGAATGGATGTGGGACGACGATGTCGACGACGGGATCCGGACCAGGATCGAGGATCTGACCGGCGAAGAGCTGGTGGACGAGGACTATGACGCAGCCGTGGATGGGGTCATCATCTGGTGGCGAGACGGCGACGCCGAGGACGATCTGGCAGATACCATCATGGATGCCTCGGCCATGGTCAACAAGGGTGCGCCTTTCTGGGTGCTGACTCCTAAACCCGGCAGACCGGGGGCATCGGCGCCAGGGGTCGTCTCCAATGCAGCCAAGACCGCGGGCATGAATGCCCTGATGCCTACCACCGTCAGCAAGGATTGGAACGCAACCCAGCTGCGAGCTTTCGGCAAGGGTAAGTAAGAGACTTCTAGCCGTCCCGGCGCTTACGGCAGCCAGGCATATCGCGCAAGCGCCAATGAACGAGGTTGTGGACATTGGGATCAACTGATGCCCACAACCTCACTGTCTTTCATAAGGAATCCCGGAGGAATTCGATTAGCCTCGGCCCTTACTGCGCGCCTTTCTCATCAATGGCAGGAGCCGCTGTCGTGGCCTTGTTCTGATATTCGGCCAGCAGAGTGCGCGAGCGGATGTCGCAGAGGTTGGCCACCAGAGCCATGAGCAGGATGACCAGGCCCACCAGGAAGATCCAATGCAGGCCGTCGAAGACGATGGTGCGGGCCGGGCCGAGCAGGCGGGAGGGGATGCTCCCAGCCGTGGCCGGATTGATCATACTGTTCATCATGTCCTCAGTCAGGCCCTTATGCTGAGGCACCTCGCGGGCGATGACCGTGTTCATGACGATGCCGAAGATGGAGACCATCAGGGTTTGTCCCAGGGAACGGGCCAGGGTGTTGAAGCTGGTCGAGGCGCCCACATCGCCCGCGGGCACCACGCTCTGGGCGGTGATGGTCGAGGTGGTGATGGTAAGGCCGAAGCCGAAGCCCACCACGGCCGAGATGATCAGAAAGACCCAGTAGGCGGTGGCCTGGGGGACGGCGATGTAGCAGACACAGGCCGTCAGGATGAAGGCCAGGCCGATGTTGGTGGCCCGGTGCGGCGGATGGTGCATGGTCAGCGGTCCTGCCAGGTAGGCGCCCAGGAGCCAGAGAATTGAGGATGGGGTGACCACAAAGCCGCCCAGGGAGGGGTTCATCCCCAGCACGGATTGCATCCAGATGGGCATGTAAGTGTCGAAGCCCATGAGGAATCCGGCCACCAGGAGCATGCAGATGTTCTGGATGACGAAGGTCCTGATGCGGAAGAGTCGCAGGGGCAGGATGGGATCCTCCTGGTGGCCCTCCACATGAAGCAACAGGGCAAAGGTGACCACGGTGCCGGCAGCCAGGATCAGGGTGATACGCACATCGCCCGCCGAACCCAGGCTCTGCAGGCAGAGCATGAGGCAGATCAGGCAGATGCTGAGCAGTCCGATGCCCAAGTAGTCGACGCGGGTTTCGCGCGCCTGGATATGCTCGCTCAGGAAGAGCTGGATCATGATGATGACCAGCAGACCGATGGGCACATTAATGGCGAAGACCCAGTGCCAGCTTATCTGCTGGACGATGAAGCCTCCCAGCAGAGGGGCGATGATGGAGGCGATGCCCCAAGCCGAGCCGTTCAGGCCGATCATGCCCGCCCGCTTGTCCAGTGGATAGATGTCGGCCAGAACCGTGTAGGTCAGCGGCTGGATGGCACCTGCCCCCAGGCCCTGCAGAAAACGGGCGCCGATCAGCTGGGGCATGGACTGGGACAGGGCACACAGGGTGGACCCGATGACGAAGACCAGCAGGCCGATGGTCAGCAACGGCTTACGGCCAAAGCGGTCTGAAAGCTTGCCGTAGATGGGCGTGGTAACCGCCGTCATGAGCAGATAGATGGAATATACCCAATTCATGATGGACAGCCCATGCAGGTCCCCGATGATGGTGGGCATGGCGGTGGAGACGATGGTCCCCTCGATAGCCGTCATAAAGGTGGCAATGAAGACCGCCACCGTCACCAGGGTGCGATTGGTCTTCCTGCCACTGCCTGTATCGACTGTCTGTGACAATCCGAACCCCCTATCGTATGGTGTGTTGCTCTTGTTTGCGGACAATGGCCGCGAATTCCTAGTGGATTATAGCCGCACCGTGGGTCTTGTCAGCGTGTATTCTGGTAAGGTAGTGCGCTGGTCCCGTGGCTCAGTTGGTTAGAGCGCCACCTTTACACGGTGGATGTCCCCGGTTCGAGTCCGGGCGGGACCACAAGTGTCTTTAGGGGGGCGTGCCCGAAGTCGAGTCTTAACGCTCAGGTAGAATCGATGCACGACGATCGTTGGCAAGAAAGGTCAGGAGGTCGATGCCTGATGTCAGCTAAGCCTGATGCCCGTGGAACCGAGGCGACCATCGCGCGCTCGGGCAAGCGCAAGTGGGGATATGACACCAAGCAGGTGGATGCCTTTCTGGAGCGGGCGCACTCACTCTATGAGAGCCAGGATCCTGATCTGACCCAGGAGGAGATAGCCAATGCCTCCTTTGACCTATGCAAGAACGGCTATATCATCACCCAGGTAGATGCTGCCCTCTCCCGACTGGAGAGGGTGATTTCCGATAGGCAGACCAGTCTGGAGATAGCCCGGGTGGGGGTGGATGGTTGGACGACCAGAATGGTCAGTCTGCAATCAGAGTTGACCGCTCATGCCGGCAGACCCTCGGGTAGCGTCTTCAAGCGCGGGGATGCTGGTATGCCCTCATACGACTGCAAGCAGGTGGAGCGGCTGATCGAGCAGGTTCTCAACAAGACTTCTGACCAGCTCAACCTGCAGGAGGGTCGGAAGACGGACTCGGGCAAGTCGAAGAACACCGACATCACGGCTGACCGCGTCTCCAATGTCATCTTCACTCAGCGGCGAGGGTCCAAGGGTTATGACGAGCGTCAGGTGGACTTCTTCCTGGCCAAGGCAGTTGAGCTCCTGGAGCAGCTGGAGTCCTTTGCGCGGGTCAGCGAGAGGGCAAAGAGAGCCAGCGAGAGTTCAACGGCGCCCGCTGCTGTTCCTGCGCAGCCGCAGCTTCCGGTGCAGGGCTCTTCGGCTTCCGGCGTTCAGCCGCTTATCGGACAGAGCCAGGCACCCGCTTGGAGCACTCCGGATGCTTCCGCTCTTGCGAATGACCAGGGCAGTCAGGATGATTTCGCTCAACTGCACCAGGCAGAGCGGGCCATCTTCGAGGCTCCGGCCGCCAGCACGAAGACGACACCTACGACGCCGACGGCACAGCCCAACAGTTCTCTGAGTGCTCTGGCTTCGGCGGTCAACCAGCGGCTTGCCCAGGAAGGCGCTGGGGCAGCCCTAGGTGCTGGCGCCACAGCTGTTGGTGCAACGCGTGTTGGTACACCATCTTCGGCCGCGGCGGCAGTAGCTCCTGTCTCTTCTTCTGCCAGGTCGGCCTCATCATCCGGATTCAGCGGTGGATCTGCTGTTGCCCCTGCCAATCCCGCAGTCTCCGGTCAACAGGAATCGGTCATGCCCGCTTCGGCGCCGCCAGCGGCTACAGACCCGGTATCTGCACCAGCCCGTACCACTCCTGCGGCACCTGCGTCGGTTGCACAATCAGTGCCGTTCAACTCTGTGGCACCTTCTTCCTCTTCTCCCGCACTGCAGACTCCAGAGCCGACGGTATTCCAGCAGACCCAATCGGCACCTGTCGCATCCGCCCCCTCCAACTCGGCTGGGACTGCGTTCGTCCCCTCCGCAAGGCCAGAATCGCCAGCGTCTGCCTCGGCAGATGCTGACGCTGCCACTTCGTCTACACCAGGTGCCGCCTCGGTTATCTCTTCGCCATTCGTCGATGGCCATCTGGGCGCGGGCGGACCCTTGGGCAGCTATGAGGAACCGGCACCTGCAGCGCCTGAGACCCGTGAACGTCCCTGGGCAGAAACAGCCGCAAGCAGCACGGATACGCCCGACTGGGCCAAGCCCCGGTATTCGCAAAACACGCGTGGGAATAAACAGGACCAAGATCCGGATTCTTATCTGGCCTCCCTGCTCAATCAGGATCTGCCCAAGATGGATCTGGACATCCCCGATATTTCTTTCCCCGCCTTCGGCGACGAGGGAGAGCAGGATAAAGGCGGTCGATGAGTCATCTCGCAGTGATGAGTGAAGGCAGGCAGATCGATTTGTTGGCCGGTCGTGAACGCACCTTGGCGGACTGGTCGCCCAGGGATGATGACCAGGAGCCTCGCAGTCTGGTCATCCTGGGATCTACAGGGTCCATCGGCACGCAGGCTCTGGATTTAATCAGTCGTCATAGGGATCGGTTTCAGGTGACTGGATTGGCCGCTGGCGGCGCGCACGTCGAGCTTCTGGCCAGCCAGGCCCGCGATTTTGGCGTGACTCGTCTGGCTCTGGCTGACAAGGCCCAGGTTCCGGCTCTGCAGCAGGCTCTCGAAGCCATTGGATTGACTGGCATCCAGGTGGAGGCAGGCATGGAGGCGGTTCAGGCTCTGGCCGGTTCCGGCAGTGATCTGGTCCTCAACGGCATCACTGGATCTGTCGGTCTGCGTCCATCCATTGCGGCCCTGCAGGCCGGATCCCAACTGGCTCTGGCCAACAAGGAGTCCGTGGTGGCCGGAGGACATCTGCTCTTTGACGCCGAGATACGACCAGGCCAGATCAACCCAGTCGACTCCGAGCATTCGGCCATCTGGCAATCCCTGCGTTCGGGGCAGCACGGAGAGGTGGCCCGTCTGGTGGTCACTGCCTCAGGAGGTCCCTTCCGGGGTTGGAGCCGTCAAGCCATGCGTGAGGTCACCCCTGAACAGGCCTTGAACCATCCGACCTGGTCCATGGGTCCGGTGGTCACCATCAACTCCTCCACCATGGTCAACAAGGGCCTGGAGGTCATCGAGGCCAGCAGGCTCTTCCGCATCGAGCCCGAGCGGATCACCGTGGTGGTCCACCCCCAGTCCGTGGTCCACTCCATGGTCCAGTTCCAGGACGGGGCCACCATAAGCCAGGCTTCGCCTCCTGACATGCGTCTGCCCATTGCCTTGGGCCTGTCGGCGCCCGCCCGTCTTGACAATGTGGCTGTGGCTTGTGACTGGTCCAAGGCCAGCACTTGGACTTTCGAGCCGCTGGATGACGAGGCCTTCCCGGCGGTAAACCTGGCCAGGCGGGCTCTGGGAAGCTGCGAGCCCATGACTGCGGTCTTCAATGCCGCCAACGAGCAGGCGGTCCGGGCCTTCCTGAATCACCAGCTGCCTTACCTGGACATCGTCGAAACCATCCGTTCGGTCATGGATGCCATGGAAACGCATCTTCCGGGAACATTCACATCCGTGGAGGTAATGGAGCAAGTCGAGCATGAGGCACGCCAAAGGGCCGATGCTTTGATAGACATGACAGCGTGAGTAGCATTCTCAAGACCGAACAGTCAACATCCTCCCAAGGGTTCCGCAAGACAGGCGGGCAGGCCATCAGTCAGACTCCGCTGCATCCTCGTCGCCGTTCCCGTCGGATCATGGTGGGGCCTGTGCCGGTCGGCGGGGGTGCCCCAATTTCGGTGCAGTCCATGACCAACACGGTCACCGCTGACATCAATGCGACCTTGCAGCAGATCGCCGAGTTGGCCGCCGCCGGCTGCGATATCGTACGAGTGGCCGTGCCCAGCCAGGATGATGCCGACGCGCTTCCCATCATTGCGAAGAAGTCGCCCATCCCGGTCATCGCCGACATCCACTTCCAGAGCAAGTACGTTTTCCAGGCCATCGATGCGGGCTGCGCAGCCGTCAGGGTCAATCCGGGCAACATCCGCAAGTTCGACCAGGTCGGTCCAGATATCTGCAAGGCTGCTACGGATGCGGGCATCTCCCTGCGCATCGGAGTCAACGCCGGCAGCCTGGACAAGGACATCTACGCCCGCTACGGCGGCCCCACCCCTGAGGCCCTGGTGGCCTCGGCCTTGAAAGAGGCCCACATGTTCGAGGATGTGGGCTTCCACGACTTCAAGATCTCCGTCAAGCACCACGATCCCGTTACCACAGTCCAGACCTACAGGCTCCTGGCATCCAAGGGCGACTGGCCCCTGCACCTGGGCGTGACCGAGGCCGGACCATCCTGGCAGGGGACCATCAAGTCCTGTCTGGCCTTCGGCGCGCTCCTGGCTGAGGGCATCGGCGACACCATCCGGGTATCCCTGTCCGCACCGCCTGTGGAAGAGGTCAAGGTGGGTTGCAAGATTCTGGAATATCTGGGGCTGCGCCAGCGTCACTTCGACATCATCTCCTGCCCCTCCTGCGGCAGAGCTCAGGTGGATGTGATCGAGCTGGCCAAGGAAGTAACTGAGGGCCTCAAGGACATCACCGCCCCCATCCGGGTGGCCGTCATGGGCTGCATCGTCAACGGGCCAGGTGAGGCCAGGGAGGCTGATCTGGGTGTGGCTTCGGGCAACGGCAAGGGCCAGATCATCATCAAGGGCAAGGTGGTTCAGACCGTGCCTGAGGATCAGATCGTCCCCACCCTGCTGGAACGAGCCAAGGAAATCGCCGCCCAGATGGATGCCAAGGCGGCAGTCCAGGGTGAAACCCTGCCGGAGGTAGGGCCCATGGTAGTTCCGGTCACCGGCCGTGCCAGCTGAGCGCGTAAGCACCATCCTCGCCACCGGTTACAATGGCCGTCGTGTCCCAAGAGGTTGAACGTTCCCTCCCCGCAAGCCGGTGGAGCAGAGTCAGGCGGCTGATGACCAGTCTTCCCGTCTTCGTCATCCTCATGGGTCTGCTGGTCTCTGTCTCACACCTGACTGCTGTCCCTTGGAAATACGACCCAGTGGATCAGAATTTCCCCACCCTGACTCCAGACACCGCGGTTACTTTCGACTGGCCTGCCGGGGTTGCCAGGGATACCGTGGGGCAGTACCAGGTCGAATCCCGCCACCAGGAAATGAGCGTGGAGAGGCACGCCACAGGTGAGCACCAACGCATCCGAATACTGATTCGCACCCCTCAGGGGGCTTCAGGCCATAGGCCGGCTGTAGTTTTCATGCACGGCGCCGGTTACGGCACCTGCGACAACTCCTTCGGAGACGTGGCCCGGACCCTGGCCTCTGCTGGCTTCGTCACCGCTGTGCTGGACAAGCCGGTCTGGTCTACCACGGATGCCGACCGGGACTATCCCGCTTCGGCCAGGGCCTACGAGCGGGTTGCCAATCTGCTGCGCGACCGGGAAGATGTGGATGCATCCAAGGTAGGCATTTATGCAACCAGCGAGAGCACCTGGATTGCCGCCATGCTGCTGACCATGGACCACCGCATCGCCTTCCAGATCCTGTTGAGTCCCATGGTCTATTCCCCGCGGCACGCTATGGGCTTCTTCGTGGCCCAGGACTTTGCCATTGCCGGGGCCAACCAGGGCTATCAGTCGGTGGTCCGTCGGCTCTTCAGCACTGATGCCACACTCTTGGGCCTAAACAATCTGGACATTGACCCCACCGACCGCTACACCTATGCCATTCCCACCCTGCTGGCCTATGGGGCCAAAGATGTTATGACTGCCCAGGTGGAAGGGGTGCAACGCGTGCTCTCCCAGGCCCACGCCTCCGGCAATGAGAACGTAACTGTGCGGTCCTACCCCGTCTCCAACCATGTGCTGCGGCTGGGGGATGAGGCCCAGACCGGCACACCCCTGGCCGACCACTACCAGCAGGACATGGTTGACTGGGCAGTGGGTCAGGTCCATGGCCTGCATCAGACCAGTCCCAGTGTGGGAGGGGCCACCATCCACCAGTCCATTGCCGTGCCTACTGACCTGCGGGGGCGGCGCTCGCTGACTATCTATATGCTGGTCCTGCATATGCTGACCCTGGTTCTTTTGCTGGCGTCCCTGATCATGGCAGTGGTGGCCGGTCTGATGAAATTGTTCCGTCTGCGCCGACGCAAGGACCCGGTTCTGGGCTTCAGCCATGGTTTCGGCGGCACCTTGGTCACTATCACTGGCACCACCCTGGCTACCCTGGTCCTGTTCGGAGCTGGTCTGGGTCAGGTCATCATGGCCGTAGTACGCCTGGGTTGGGGTGGCGTGCCCGACCAGGCGGGGGTCAGCTACTGGAGCTGGCCGGTCATCCAGGTGGTCTGCGCACTGGTCATCTGGGCCTGGTCGCGCACCTTCGCCCGCATGGTTGAAGTAGCTTCCCTGAGGGGACTGAACCGGCTGCCCGACCAGGTCCGCACAAGCAAGGCCGGCGGCCCCACTTTGCGCCAGCAGATGCGCAACCTGGATCCCAGGCCTGTTCTGGCCTCCACCCGCTTTGGCGTTGCAATCTTCATCGTAACCACCCTGGCCATGTTCGGAGTCCTGCTGATCTTCGCTTTCTGGGGCCTGTTCATCTACCAATGAAAGGACGGGACCGTCGTGGCCATCTATCGTGACGAGGGCCTGGTCCTCAGAACGGTCAAACTGGGCGAGGCCGACCGGATTGTCACCATTCTGACTAGGAAGCACGGCAAGGTCAGGGCCGTGGCCAAGGGGGTGCGACGGACCAAGTCCCGATTCGGCGCGAGGCTGGAGCCCTTCATGCGTGACGATCTGCTCATCTCCCGCGGCCGCAATCTGGACATTGTCTCACAGGCGGTCTGCATAGCCCCTTATGCGGATGCCATATGCGCCGACTATGACCTCTACGCCAACGGGGGCGTCATGCTTGAGACCGCCGACAAGCTCGTGGTGGGCGAGCACGAGCCGGCCCCGGAGCAATACCGTCTGCTGGTCTCCGCCCTGGCCAGCCTGGCAGGTCATCGACATGACCCCCGTGACATTGGCTCCTCCTACCTGCTGCGCTCCCTGGCGCTGGCGGGCTGGCGGCCCCGGCTGGATTCCTGCATCGTCTGCGGACGGACAGACCAGCTGACCCACTTTTCTGTGCCCGGCGGCGGGGTGGTCTGCAGTCGGGACAGGCCTACTGACGCCGTGGCTGTGGATCCTGCCACCCTGGCCCGCTTCCGGGCGCTGAGCAGCGGGGATTGGTCCAAGCTGGACGGCAAGGGCTCAACCCCCCTCTGCGATGGTCTTGTCGAGAAATGGGGCGAATATTACCTGGAGCGGCCCATCAGGTCCTTGCGGCTATTAGATTCTTAAAGCATGAGCTTTGACCCTGTCGACTACACCTCCCTGGACGTGCCTGCAGCCCCCTTCTCCGACCCAGGACGAATTCCACAATTTCCCGAGGGTTCAGTCCCGCGTCATCTGGGTGTGATCATGGACGGGAATGGCCGCTGGGCCAAGCAGAGGGGCATGGAGCGCACCCAGGGTCATCGGGCCGCCGAGCCGGTGGTCTTCGATACCATAGCCGGGGCCATTGAGGCTGGGGTTCGATACCTGAGCCTGTACACCTTCTCTACAGAAAACTGGAAGCGCTCGCCGGCCGAAGTCCGCTTTCTGATGGGTTTCTCCCGAGACATCATCCACCGTCGGGTGGCCCAGATGGATGACTGGGGAGTGCGCGTGCGCTGGGCGGGCCGTCGGCCCCGGCTCTGGAAGTCGGTCATTGACGAGCTGGAGGCGGCCATGGAGCGCACCCGGCACAACACCAGGATCGATGTGATCTTCTGCATCAACTACGGTGGCAGGGCTGAGCTGGCCGATGCAGCCACCGACATCGCCCGGGAGGTGGCGGCCGGGCAGATCAAAGGTTCCAAGGTGACCGAAAAGATGATCGCCCAGCACCTCTACAACCCCGACATACCGGACTGTGACCTGGTTCTGCGCACCTCAGGCGAGCAACGCACCTCCAACTTCCTGCCCTGGCAGGCGGCATACGCGGAGCTGGATTTCGTGCCTGAGCTCTTCCCCGACTGCGGGCGGGAGGTGCTTTGGCGGGCCATTGACGATTACATCCACAGGGACAGGCGCTTCGGTGGCGTAGAGAATGCCTGAGAAAACAAGGCCTCACAATTGTGAAGTTAACCATAGTCGTCCAAATTTACATGTCTGAACACTCTTGCAATGCCCTTGAAAGGTAGTCTGTGTCTTATCGCAGCGGAGCAATCCATATCCGCTGTGGAAATCAGGGCAGCAAACGAAGCAAGGGAGTGACAGGCGTGGACGACAAGCAACGCATCATGCAGATCATCGAAGATAAGTCACAGGAGTTCATCGAGGCCGCCGATCATATCTGGGGCACCCCCGAGACCAGGTTTGCCGTGAAGGAGTCGGTCCAGCAGCACTACAAGGTTTTGGAGCAGGAGGGCTTTGACATCGAGAAAGGCGTGGGCCATATGGACTATGCCTACGTGGCGACCTGGGGCTCGGGCCGCCCGGTGATCGGTATCACTGGTGAATATGATGCCTTGGGAGGCCTCAGCCAGGTGGCTGATCTAGGTGAGCACAAGCCCTTGGTCGAAGGCGGCAACGGGCAAGGCTGCGGCCACAACATTCTGGGTATGGCGGCCGTCGCGGCCGGAGTTGGGATTAAGACCTTCATGGAAGAGAAGGGGCTTAAGGGGACCATCAAGGTCTTCGGCTGCCCGGCTGAGGAGTCGGGTTACGGCAAGGCCTTCATGGCCAGGGACGGGGTTTTCGACGGGCTGGATCTGGCCCTGTCCTGGCACCCCTCGGACGTGACCCAGGCCTGGGGCTCCTCCAGCCTGGCTGTCCTGCAGGCCTACTTCGACTTCACCGGTGTGCCGGCGCACGCGGCTGCGGCCCCTGAGCTGGGCCGGAGCGCCTTGGATGCCGCAGAGCTGATGAACGTGGGAGTGCAGTTCCTGCGTGAGCACATGATCGATGAGGCCCGCGTGCACTACGCCTTTATCGACGCAGGCGGCGAGTCGGCTAATGTGGTGCAGTCCCATGCGCGGCTCTACTATTTCGTGCGCGCTCCCAGGATGGATCAGGCTCAGGATCTGTTCAAACGTGTGGAGAAGATCGCCCAGGGTGCGGCCCTGATGACCGAGACCCAGGTCAAGGAAGAGTTCGACGCGGCCTGCTACAACTTCATCCCCAACCATCCCCTGACCGAGGCCATAGACAGGAATCTGGACGTTGTCGGCCCCCTGCCTCTGGACCAGCAGGAGCTGGACTACGAACGCCGTTACACCGACACGGTCCCCGAGGCCGGCAAACAGCGGGTGCTCAGCCGCACCAAGGCCGCCTTCCCTGATCTTCCGGATGAGGAAGTCAGGAAGATGGCCGAGTCCACCATGGCCCTGAAGAAGTATCCACTGGCCTTCACCGATAAGGCATCGGGGTCCACAGACGTCGGCGATGTCAGCTGGCAGACACCGACCGCCCAGTTCAGCGGCGGCTTCGAGCCCCAGGGAACCTCACCACATTCCTGGCAGTGGGCGGCAAACGGCAAGTCCTCGGTGGCCCACAAGGGTCTGCTTGCGGCAGGCAAAACCCTGGCTCTGACTGCTTATGATGCCTTTACCGATCCGGACCTGGTCAAGGCTGCCAAGGAGGACTTCGACAAGACATTCGCCGGCCAGGAGTACAAGGTCGTCATCCCTGACGATGTGATGCCCCACTGACCTACTATTCGGCTGTCGCCGTGCCCTTTGATCCCTGCGGATTACATCGCCCGGCGGCTGTCGGCTTCGACTGAAGGATGACAGACCAATGGCAATCAAGCAATCCTCAAAAACGGCGAGCGGAACACTGATCTTCTCCCTGATGGCCGGTTACTCGATCGTGTACATGGACAAGAACATGATCTCGACCGCCATCATCCCCATCTCCGAGCAGTTCCACCTTGACTCGGGGCAGACAGGCATCATCATGTCGGCCTTCTTCCTGGGTTACTCGCTCATGCAGATACCCAGCGGCTGGCTGGCCGACCGGCTTGGGGCCAAGCGTGTGCTGATGGCTTCGATGATCATCATCGGCCTGTTCAGCTACCTGTTCGGCCTGGCCAATGGTCTGGTCTTCTTCATCATCGTCCGGTTCTTCGCTGGCATGGGCCACGGCGGCTACCCGCCCTCCTGCTCCAAGTCGATTGCGGAGAACTTCCCCCAGGAACGGCGAACCTTCGTACAGTCCCTCATCCTGTCGACCTCGGGCATCGGCGGCATTCTGGCCTTCGTTCTGGGAGCCAATCTGGTTGCGATCAACTGGCATCTGGCCTACGCGGTGCTGGGCACCCTCTATCTGCTGGCCTTTGTCTGCATCCTGATTTTTGTGCCCTTCCAGCCTCGCCAGCCCGAAGTCGACCTGAAGCCGGGAGCCAAGGGGGCAGGGTTCCTCGAGGTCTTGAAGAACCGGAACGTGCTGGTCCTCTTCGTGGCCATGCTCCTGCTCAACATCCTCTTGTACGGCAATATTTCTTGGATGCCCACCTTTATCAAAAACACCTTCGGACTCTCGATTGGTCAGGCCGGCATCCTGCTGGCGGTCAATTCGGTATTCACGACCGTCGCCACCATCTATGCCGGTCAGTTGCTCTCGAAGCTCTTCCTGGGCAGGGAGAAGGTGGCCATCCTGGGCGCCGGGGTAATCAGTGCCGTCCTGGTTGTCTGCTTTGTCTTCTCGCGCAACATCTGGCTCTCCCTCCTGCTGCTGATCCTGGTCTCCTGTGTCTCTGTGGTGGCCTTCACCGGCATCTTCACCTGGCCGCACAAGATCATGGACCCGCACATCATCGGCTCCGCCATAGGCATCATCAACACCGGCGGCACCTTGGGCGGATTCCTGGCTCCCATGATCATCGGCTACCTGGTCAAGGCAGCCGGCGGCTCCTTCGTCGGAGCATTCCTCTTCATGGGCGCGGCAGCCATCGCCTCAGGGCTGATGGCTCTGCTGGTCAAGGTAGGCAAGTAAAGCCGAGGTTGAGGTGGCCTCGTTCAGGCATCGGTTCCGAAGATCAAACGTCTGAGGCCGAGTCATGACTGCCGATTTATGGCAAGGAGTCACTGCCAAAGGATCGCTTCTTCCGGGATCTCAGATTCTTCGGTTCTGACCACGGATGCTGAAAATTGAGTTTTGCAAGAGAAAGGCCCGTTTCTGAGTAATTTCAGGGACGGGCCTTTCTATGCCGACTATATGAGTTGGGTCAGCGATCCGGCTGCTCCCAGATGGTGTCCAATTTGGCGATGGAGAGGGAGCCAATCAGGGCCTTGCCCTCGCCGGACTCGGCGATCAGGCGGATGCCGCGCGGCCCTTCGGCGGGGAAGGAGTAGGAGGACATGATCTCCAGCCCGTCGTTGACGACGACCTCGATCGAGCCCCGGTCCACGATGATATGCAGCTTGAGCTTGCCCGAGGACCTGTCGACGGGAGCTGTGCGGTAGCCTCGGTCCCCGTAGGTGTTGCAGTGGCGGTCAAGCACCACGCGGCCAAGCTGGTCGTCATAGCAGACCAGCGTATGGTCGCCGGATTGTGTCCTGTGGATCTCCAGGCCGATGCGCTCGGCCTGGGACTTGTTCAGATCGATCTCCATATTGATATCAGCGGTCTGCGCGTCGTCCACCAGATCCTGGCTGCCGTTGACCTCCAGCTCGATGTGCCCGAAGTCCTTCTGGTCCTGGTCCAGGTTGGAGAACTCGCGTATCGGCAGGCAGCGCAGATGATCACCGGCCAGAGTGACTTCGCGCGGCACGGTGAACTGGCCGCACCAGCCATCCTCCTGCATGGGAATAGGTTCGGTGAAGGGGCTCATCCAGCCGAAGACCAGTCTGCGGCCGTCAGGGGCTTGGAAGGTCTGCGGTGCATAGAAGTTATGGCCGTCATCCCAGAGGTGGAACTCGGTTTCCTGATGGAAGTCACCGCCGGGCTGCCAGCTGCCGATCACATAGCCGGCGTTGTTATGATTGCGGGCTTCGAAGCCGTGAGGCTTCAGGCCCATGGCCGAGTAGCAGATCACCCACTTGTCCTCTAGGGGGAACATGTCGGGGCATTCCAGCATGAAAACTTCTGGGTCGGGGTGCCGGTAGATCACCCGGTCGAAGGTCCAGTGCTCCATGTCATTGGAGGTATACATCCAGATCTCGCCCCGATGGGTAGGGGTGCTGACTCCGAAGACCATGTACCAGAGCCCGCCCATCTTCCACACCTTGGGATCGCGGAAGTGCAGGATTTTGTCGTCGGGGCAGGGGACCACGACACCCTTCTTTTCGAAGTGGATGCCGTCGGAGGAGACAGCCATGCACTGTTCCTGGAGGTTGCCTTCATCATCGTTGACCCCATTGCGCCAACGGTGACCGGTGTAGTAGATGGTCAGACGGCCGTCGTCGCCCACCACGGCTGATCCGGAGAAGACCCCGTCCTTTTCGACCTCCAGGGTGGGCGCCATGGCCAGGGGCTCGCGCCGCCAGGTGACCAGGTCGGTGCTGGATACATGCCCCCAGTGCATGTTTCCCCACTCGCTCCCGTACGGGTTGAGCTGGAAGTAGGCATGATAGCGCCCCTTGTAGTAGCTCAGACCGTTGGGGTCGTTGATCCATCCGGCTTTGGAGGCGATGTGGCACTGGGGATACCAGCGGTCATTGCGGGTAGCGAAGAGCCGATCGATGCTCTTCTGGGCCTTGTCCAGCTGAGCGCTCATATCGGCGTTTTCCTTGGTTACTGACTGGTTCATCCTTGAATCCTTTCGGGTTGGATGGGTGCTGATTATGGTTGACGTGGTGATCAGCCCTGGGTCACGACGGACTTCTGTGAGTCCCTGATGAAGGGATCGCCGTCCACCTGCTGGTCATCGCGCTTAAGCACGAATATGCCGTAGATCAGGGCAACCAGCACCACCAATGAGATGGTGTAGAAAGTGACCCGGTCGCCGGCGCGGTCATGGAGGATGCCCAGCGGGGTGGACATGGCCACCTGGCCGACCTGAGAGGCGATCTGGAAGCCCACCATGTAAAGGGTGGCGGACAGCTTGGGGTTGAAGTGCAGGGTGAAGTAGCGGAAGGCCGGCAGGCTGAAGAGCGGGACCTCGATGGAGTGGAAGAGCTTGACGATGGAGACCATGACCGGGTCGTGGAAGAAACCGCACAGGCCGATCCTGGCGAACATGACCGTAGCCCCCAGCAAGAGGGAGTTGCGCACGCCGATCTTGCGCATGATGACTGGAACCACGCCCATCATGACCGATTCCAAGAACACCTGGAAGGAGTTGAGAATGCCATAGACCTCGTGGCCCTGTTCCGGGGTGGGGAAGAGGTTGGCGTAGTAGTTGGGGAACATCTGCTGGTCGAAGACCGTGTAGAAGGTGTTGGTGAAGATCACGAAGACGATCAGGAGCCACAGGGCGGGCATGCCCAGGACGTGGATCATGTCGCGCAGGGAGGGCTGGGACTTTTCGCCCTCGGGGGTGGACTCCCGCTTGATTTCTTCGCGCTGCTCATCGGGGATCCAGAAGGCGTAGACCAGGAGCATGCACGCGCCGAAGGCGGATCCCAGCCAGAAGTTGATCATCGGGTTGATATTGAAAGCGAACCCGGCAATCAGGGCCACAACGGCGTAGCCAAAGGAGCCCCAGGCGCGGGACTGACCGTATTCGAATCCGAATTTGCGGCTGTACCGCTCGGTGATGGCCTCGATCAGGGAGCAACCTGACATGAACCCTGCGGATAGAACGACTGAACCGATTACGGCGCCCAGGATCAGGTTGGAATGCATGAGGGGGGCGTAGATGAACTGCACGAATGGTCCGACCAGCGCCGCAATGGCCGAGATGAAGATGGCGAGCCTACGCTTGACCCCCAACTCGTCCTGGATGACCCCGTAGACAAACATTATTATCAGTGTGCCCAAGGAGTTGATGGAGTAGATGTTGCCGACCTGGGCGTTGGTCATACCGAGGCCGTTGATCAGCCAGGGCGAGTAGAAGGACCACCAGATGCCCCAGGCGCAGAAGAAGAAGAATATTCCGGTAGAGGATTCCAAATATGATGGATTCCTCCATGCTGATGATTTGGCGGCCATGCTGCCCCTCCCTCACTTGTTGTGCACCGCTTCCCCGCAGTGCCTCCCGGTCTGATGCACTTACTGTGTGCAGAGCGAATCCTGGTAGGTATAGTAGGCCGTCAATCGATTTACGTCAAACGATTGACGATTGTTGTATCTTCCTATCGAACATGATGAGCAACTAGCAGAGGATGCTGACTGATTGGTGACTGGCGCCAAGCCAGCCAGAATCTGACCTTGGTTCACCATCTTGCGATGGGGAAGGGGGAGATGTGATTCTTGCTTTAGGGGTTGGCTGGGACCGGGTCCGAGGCGGCATCGAGACGGGTGGAACCCTTGCGGATCAGGGCGCAATGAATGCGCACCCCGCCAGCTTGATCAAGCGGCGGCAGGACGGCACGGGTATCGGGTAGAGGCAGGACAACGCGACGGGGGTTGATTTGCGCCAGCAGTCGCCGCGCTGCCCAGAATCCCATTTCGTAGTGGGGCAGTTCGACCGTGGTCAGTGGGGGTGCTGTGGTTTCAGCGATGACCTGATGGTTGTCCACGCCTACCAGGTTCAGATCTCTACCGATGACCAGATGACGGGCTGCGGCGGCCTGGTATAGGTAGAAAGAGCGCGAATCATTGAAGCAGAAGACCCCATCGGGGTGTTGGCTGTCCACAAGATCGTTTGCTTGGTCCATGGCTTCCTGGTTGAATCCCACCAGTCGGATCAAGGCCTTACTTGCAGCTAGGCCGGCTTCCTCCAGGGCGGTCTGATATCCGCGAATTCTGTCTTCTTGCGCTGGCAGATTCTGTGTGGTGCCTAGGTAGGCCACACGTCGGCAGCCTGATTCGATCAGGTGATGGGTTGCATCGTAGCCGATTAGAAACTCGTCAGGTGCGATGCTGGGACAGCGGTCGCCGCGTTCCACAGCGTTGACCACTACGGCGGGGTAGGAGCGTAGGGCCTGGGGCAGGTCAACATTCTGGTCGTACATCTTGGCGAAGAGGAAGCCGTCCACCCCATAGCGCTTTAAAGCCTGGATCTGTTCGGATTCTCGGGCGCCTCCATCGGTGGAGACGGTGAGAAGCACATAGCCGCGCTCGGCTGCCGCATCCTGCGCGCCCTGAATGATGGCTCCTGCGTACGGTGTGGTGGCTACCTCTTCGCTGATGAAGCCCAGCATGCCGGTCTTGCTGGTACGCAACGACCTAGCCATGGGATTGGGCCGATAACCCAAGGCTTTGGCTGTGCTGCGCACCTTTCGCGCGGTTTCCGACTTGACTCTGCCCTTGTCGCGGCCGTTGAGCACCAGAGAGACTGTGGAGACGGATACGCCCGTGCGTTCGGCGATCTGCTTCATCGTGATCATGGGCACACCTTAACTTGCTCTGGCGATTTCAGCCCGGCCGATCTTCGGTGACAGGGAATTTTCAGCGGTTTTCCCCGCCCAGGATCCGGTCGATCCGCTCAACCTTCTCGTGGATCTGATCCCGCTTCCCGGGACGGATGTCCAGCCTGAGGCTGACACCGGTCCGATACCCCTGTTCGGCCAGGACCCGTGTAGCTTCTTCCACAACCTCCATGACCCGATGCAGATCCCCTTCGACGACGGTGCTCATGGCATTGGTCTGATTGGGCAGACCTGAGTCCCTGATGACCTTGATGACCTGGGCCACATAGGTGGACAGCTCCTCACCCTGACCAGAGGGAGCAATAGTGACTTCAGCTACGGCGTTTAGATAAGATTGGTCATTCGTATCAGGCATATCGGGAACCTTTCCACATCGATTGGTGTTCGTAGGCAGGATGCCCGGTGTCCTCAGCGGTCATCTGCGCGGCCTCCCACATCTGCCTCGATGGTAGGCCTCTACGCTGACAGCAGGTCATCCGCCGAAGGTATGCTGGAGGCCGGTCATCAGGTCGTATGCCCCCCAGGAGGGGCTCCCGAACAGAAGGTGTGATCAGTGGCAGTATCGAAACTGGATGAGGTCATCTCCCTGGCTAAGCGCCGAGGGTTCGTCTTTCCCGCAGGGGAGATCTATGGCGGGACGCGCTCGGCCTGGGACTACGGTCCTTTGGGTGTGGCCCTCAAGGACAACATCAAGCGTGAGTGGTGGCGGACCATGGTGGTCACCCGCGACGACGTGGTCGGCGTGGACACCTCGGTCATCCTGCCCACGGCGGTCTGGGAGGCCTCGGGCCATGTCTCCGTTTTCAACGACCCCCTGATCGAGTGCCTGAACTGCCACAAGCGGCACCGGGCTGACACCCTGGAGGAGGCTTACGTCGAGAAGCACGGCCATGATCCGGAAAATGGCCTCAAGGACATCCCCTGCCCGGACTGCGGAACCAAGGGCCAGTGGACCGAGCCGCGCGACTTCAACATGATGCTGCAAACCCACCTGGGGCCAGTCCAGGACGAGAAGAGCCTGCACTACCTGCGTCCCGAGACTGCCCAGGGCATTTTCGTGGACTTCAAGTCCGTCATGGCTTCCTCCCGCTCCAAGCCCCCCTTCGGCATCGCCAACATGGGTAAGAGCTTCCGCAACGAGATAACGCCCGGCAATTTCATCTTCCGCACCCGCGAGTTCGAGCAAATGGAGATGGAGTTCTTCGTACATCCCGGTACCGACGAGGAATGGCATCAGTACTGGATCGATGCCAGGACCCGTTGGTACGTGGACCTGGGTGTCAAGCCGGAGAACCTGCGACACTATGAGCACCCCAAGGAGAAACTGGCCCACTACTCGAAGCGGACCGTGGACATTGAGTACCGGTTTGGCTTCCAGGGTTCCGAGTGGGGCGAGCTAGAGGGCGTGGCCAACCGCACCGACTATGACCTCAAGGCCCATGCCGAGCACTCGGGCGAGGACCTGAGCTACTTCGACCAGGCCAGCGGGGAGCGCTACATCCCCTATGTGATCGAGCCTGCGGCCGGTCTGACACGCTCGCTGATGGCCTTTCTGGTGGATGCCTATGACGTGGACGAGGCTCCCAACACCAAGGGCGGGGTCGACCGGCGCACCGTGCTGCGTCTGGACCCAAGGCTGGCCCCAGTCAAGGCCGCCGTCCTGCCTCTGTCCAAGAAGCCGGATCTACAGCGGATAGCCCATGACCTGGCCGCAGACCTGCGCCAGAACGAGTGGATGGTGGACTATGACGAATCCGGCGCTATCGGCCGCCGCTACCGTCGTCAGGACGAAATCGGCACGCCCCTGTGCATCACCGTGGACTTCGACACCCTGGACGACAAGGCGGTCACTATCCGCAACCGCGACTCCATGCAGCAGGACCGAGTGGCCTTGGACCATGTGGAGAACTACGTGCGTCGGGTCGTCGGCGAACAGCGGGTGCGCTATCCCATGGGCCCCTCCGACCTGACCGGCGCGCGCGCCGCCGACGGCTACACGGACCTAGCCAGCGAGCCGGGCACGGACGAGAGCGAACCCATCAAGGTGGCCGAGGCCGGTGGCCGGTACTGAGACTGATCACTCGACCCAGAAGATTGCTCCGATGCAGCTGGGCCCTATAACCGTGCCTGTGCCGGTCATGCTTTCGCCCATGGCGGGCGTGACCAACTGGCCTTTCCGTTTGCTCTGCCGGGAGTATGGACCCGACGGACTGTATGTTGGGGAAATGGTTACGGCTCGGGCCCTTGTGGCGCGCAACCCCAAGGCCTTCCGGCTGTGTCGCTTCGCTCCTCAAGAGAAGGTGCGCTCACTGCAATTGTATGGGGTGGATCCTCAAATCATGGAGCAGGCCACCAGAATGGTGCTTGATGCGGGCTGGGTCGATCATATCGACATGAACTTCGGCTGCCCAGTCCCCAAGGTCACCAGACATGGTGGCGGATCCGCCCTTCCCTGGAAGACCGACCTCTTCTCCGAGCTGGTCCATCGGGTAGTCGCTGTCTGCTCGCCTGCCGGAATCCCCGTCACCGCAAAGATCCGGGTGGGCATCGACCACCAGCACGAGACCTTCTTGGAAGCGGCGCACATCGCCCAGGAAGAGGGGTGCGCCGCCGTGACTTTACATGCCAGAACCACGGCTGAATACTATGGCGGCCATGCCGACTGGGATCGGATCGCTCAGCTGGTCCAGGCCGTCGACATCCCCGTCTTTGGCAACGGCGACATTTGGACAGCCGAGGACGCCCTGGATATGTTCGCTCAGACCGGCTGCGCAGGCGTGGCCATCGGCCGGGGCTGCCAGGGCCGTCCCTGGCTCTTCGCCGACATCGCTGCGGCCCTGGCCGGCTCGCCGGAACGGCAGGAACCCACCCTGGGTCAGGTCGGGGCCATCATGGCCCGCCATGCCCGGCTCCTGGTCGAGTTCTACGACGGCGACGAGCGCATGGCCGTCCATGATATGCGCAAGCACGTGGCATGGTACCTCAAGGGTTTCGCCGTGGGGGGACAGGTGCGCCGCGACTTCATGGCATGCGAGAACCTGGAGGATCTGGATCGCTGCATCGCCGACTTGGACCAGGACATGCCCTATCCGCGTGCCGTGGCCGGCAAGCCCCGGGGCCGGGTCCGCTATGCCAAGAAGGTTCGCCTGCCCTATGGCTGGCTGGATTCGCGGACTACCACCCATCAGGAGCGCGAAACGCTCTTTGGCAATGATCCCATGGACGCCTCCTACTGAAGCCGGAAATATCCCTCTCGCCAAGCATGTGCATCCGGGTCTAGAATCAGGGTTTAGAATACGGACAGAACGGCGTGGAGGTTCTTTCGGAAGACCAGGGCGGTTGGCTCTGACCTCCCGGACCCTAGGCCCACGGCCGTCAGGGAGGGTCGGAACGCCTGTGGGCAAATGCGTGTTGGCGTATATGACCTGCGCTAGAGTTGAGCGTAACGTGAGTGACGGGAGCATACTGTGAGCGAGATTGCCCAGAATGACAATTTCAATGACAAGACCAACATCAAGGTCGTTGGTGTTGGTGGAGCCGGTGGCAATGCTGTCAATCGCATGATCGCCGAGGGTCTGCAGAATGTCGAATTTGTGGCCATCAATACCGATGCCAAGGATCTCCTGCGCTCAGATGCCGATGTGAAGATCTCCCTTTCTGATGCCAACAGCCGCGGCCTGGGGGCCGGCGCCGATCCGGAGAAGGGTGCCAAAGCCGCCCAGGATCATCAGTCTGACATTGAAGAGGTCCTCAAGGGTGCCGATATGGTCTTCGTCACTGCAGGGGAGGGCGGCGGCACAGGCACCGGCGCCAGCCCCTTGGTTGCGCGTGCAGCCCGTCAGCAAGGCGCGCTCACCATCGCCGTGGTCACTCGGCCTTTCACCTTTGAGGGGCCCAGGCGCTCCGCTTCCGCCGAATCGGGCATCGAGAACCTCCGCAAGGAGGTCGATGCCCTTATCGTTATCCCCAATGACCGGCTTCTGGATCTCTCGGATCGCACGGTCTCGGTCATGGATGCCTTCAAAACCGCCGACACGGCCCTGCTGGCCGGCGTTCAGGGCATTACCGACCTGATTACCATGAACTCCTACATTCACGTGGACTTCTCCGATGTCACCGCTATCTTGAAGGATGCCGGCACCGCCCTCTTCGGCATCGGCGCAGCCAGGGGTGAGGATAGAGCCACGCAAGCTGCTGAGATCGCCATCTCCTCCCCGCTCTTGGAGGAGAGCATCGAGGGCGCCCATGGAGCTCTTATCAATGTGGCCGGTCCCAGCGACCTGAGCATGCAGGAGGCATCTGCCGCCGCCCAGTTGGTTCAGGATGCCATCCATCCCGAGGCGCAGATCATCTGGGGTCTGGCCTTGGACGACGCCTATGGGGACGAGGTGCGGGTCACGGTCATCGCCGCCGGATTCGATCCCACCCCAAAGAAGGATGAGACCAAAGCTCCCGCAGCAGACTCGACTACTGCACCGGCAGCGGCCACCCCGGTCCAGGAGCCCCAGCAGCCCCAGCAGCCTATGGCGGATTCGTCCGTCCAGGCGGAGTCCGATGAGACCTCCGAACACGATGTGGTGCCCCCCGCCTCCGGCGACGACGGCACATCCGACCCGGGATATCTGGATATCCCTGACTTTCTGCGGTAATCAGGCGAAGGAGCAGATATGGCAGGATTGATGAAAAACGCGATGTCTTTTTTCGGCATGTCGGACGTTGTGGACGACGATGACGACGATCTGGACGACGATGACGAGGCCCGTGATGGTTTCGACACCGATCACTCTGTGACCCCCATGGCTCAGCAATCCACATCCAACAGCCAGGAGCCCGAGTCCACACCTTTCCAGAGCCGGATCAACCGCATTACTACTATTCACCCCAAGTCCTACGAGGATGCCCAGATGGTCGGCAGGGCCCTGCGGGACGGGGTGCCAGTGGTCCTCAACCTGACTGGCGTGTCCGAGTCTGTGGCCTACAGGATCGTCGATTTCTCCGCCGGCGTGGTCTTCGGGGTACGCGGGTCCATTGAGCGGGTCACTCCAAGAGTCTTCCTGCTTAGTCCTGCACAGGTCAACATCAAGGTGGAGGAGCCTGAGTCGGGCTCTTCGGCCAAGGGGCTTTTCGCCCAGTGACTGACGCCCTGGCAGTCGTATCCGCAGGAGCCTGAAGACGCATGCTTGTTCCTTTTGTTCGTTATCTGGTGGACATCCTTATCGAGACCTACCTGCTGGTTCTCTTCGTGCGGATGATTCTGGACTGGGTTCTGGTACTGTCGCCTCGCTGGTACCCTCGTGGCTTCGTAGCCTCGCTCATTCGGGTGATCTATGCCTTGACAGAGCCGCCGCTGCGTTGGCTGCGCCGGTACATTCCGCCCCTGCCCATGGGCAGGATCCAGCTTGATGTCTCCTTCATGGTGCTTTACGCCGCACTGATCATCATCCAGGTGCTTCTGGGGTAGAAGACAAGACCGCGGATACGGCATACTCCGTGCTAGCATGCAGTAAGAGAACACAATCGGGCTGGTTGGCCTGAAGCGAGGTGGAGAAACATATGGCTCTATTGACGCCTAATGACATAAGGGAGCATACCTTCCAGACAGTGCGGTTCAAGGAAGGCTACGACGTCGACGAGGTCGACGACTTCCTGGATCAGGTCACCGATACGGTTGAAGCCCTGGGCAAGCAGGCCGTGCAAGGCAGCGCCGCTTCAACCCAGTCTCTGGGCACCGATGTGGCCTCGTTGAACTCCAAGATCTCCGATCTGACGGCTCAGGTGGAATCGCTGCAAAAGGAGAATGGGGATCTGAAACAGGCCCAAGGCTCCGCAGCCCAGCAACCGGCCGTGGATGCGCAGACCAAGCGGCTGCTGGCCGAGTCCCAGAGTCAGGTCAAGACCCTGGCCTCCCAGAACGACCAGCTCAAGCGTCAGGTCGAGCAACTCAACTCCCAGATCGACCAGCTGACTGCTCAGGCCGCCGCGGGCAACAACACACAGGCTCTGACCAACCAGCTGACGGCCATGCAAAAGGAACGCGATCAGGCCCGCCAGCAGGTCCAGGCTCTGACCAACCAGCTCAATGCCTCCCAGCAGAGCATGGCTACAGCTCGCCAGCAGATCACCCAGGCTCAGAAGGCCTCTCAGGAGCAGCAGCAGCGCACAGAACAGTTGAACAAGCAGCTGGAGGAGTCGCGCAAGCGCGAGGAGCAGTTGCGCCAGCAGGTTTCCAAGGCTGAGCCCTCCACCGAAACGGGCAGTCTGCAGCGGATTGCAGGTGCTGGCGCCGAGGCCAGCAGCGAACCCGAAAGAGCCACCGCCATGCTCACCCTGGCTATGCAACTGCATGATCAGTACGTGGACAAGGGCAAGGCCAACGCCTCCCAGCTGGTGGCCGAGGGCCACGCCCAACACGACGACATCGTCAAGAAGGCTGAGGACTACTCCAAGAGAACCCGCGCCGAGGTGGACGAGTACTCCAAGCGAGTGCACTCCGAGGCCGATGGCTACTCGCAGCGCGTACGTTCTCAGGCCGACGAGTACTCAGTTAAGACCCGTTCCGATGCTGACGCCTATTCCAAGCGCCAGCACACCCAGGCCGACGAGTACGAGACCCAGGTGCAGACCCGGGCACAGGAGTACGACAAGAACACACGCGACAGCGCCGACCGTTATGCCGCCGATGTCAAGAACAAGCTCATGGATCAGTCCAAGGTTCTGGAGGAGAACATCCAGGGGCTCAAGCAGTTCGAGGCGGGCTACCGCAGCAAGCTGACCGAGTTCCTCAACCAGTTGATCAACCAGATCTCGGACACCAGCAATTACCAGTCCATGGAAAAGAAGTCCGAACAGGCCCACTGATTCCATCCGGTAATGACGAAGAACACATCTATGAGACGGCTGCGCGGGCGCGTGGCCGTCTTCGTCGCTCTGGCGGCAGTGGCTATAGCCCTTGATCAGCTGACTAAGGCCCTGGCTCTGGTGTGGCTGGGCAACGGCGTGAGGGTGACTCTGCCTGGACCAGTGCGTGGACTGCGTCTGGTACGCAACCCCGGAGCTTCTCTTGGATTGGGGTCGGGGAGTACCTGGATCATATCCCTGATCGCCCTGGCAGCCTGTTTGCTCATCATTGTTCTGGCTCTGCGCACCACCTCCATGGTATGGACCCTGGTTCTTTCACTGGCCTTCTCCGGGGCAGCAGGCAATTTGATCGACAGGGTGGCCTATGCCTCCGGTTTTCTTGACGGTGCCGTGGTCGACTTTCTGGACTACGGCTGGTCAGTGGGCAATGTGGCCGATGTCTATCTGACCTTGGCAGGCGTGGCCGTAGTGGTGCTCATCATCTGCAATGTGCGATTCAGCGACAGGGACAGGCCCAAAGAACATGGTGGAGCGGCCAAGTGACCCGGCTTCTTCCTGCGCCGGATGCCCTGGTGGGTCGGCGCCTGGACATGGCCCTGTCCAAGATGCTGGGCCTGTCCAGGGCCAAGGCCAGCGAACTGGTGGCCCAGGGCCATGTGCGGATCATGGGCCGCCGGGTGAACAAGGCCACCACCCTGATGAGTGGCGATCTGATAGAGCTGGACGAGCCTGAGCAAGCCAAACAGGTGGAGCCCGTGGCCGAGGACATGCCCGTGGTCTACGAGGACGAGGACGTAGTCGTTGTCGATAAGCCAGTTGGGGTGGCGGCACATCCCTCCATAGGCTGGACCGGGCCAACCGTTCTGGGCAGCCTCCTGCAGCGGGGCACCCACATCACCTCCATGGGGGCACAGGGCCGCCAGGGCATCGTCTCCCGCCTGGACGCTGGCACCAGTGGCCTCATGCTGGTCTGCAAGTCCGACCTGGCCTATAAGGAGATGCGTCGGCAATTCGCCCGACATGAGGTGGTCAAGATCTACCATGCGCTGGTCCAGGGCAATCTGACCGAGGACAAGGCCACCATCGAGGCCCCCATCGGCCGGGCCCGGGTCTCGGACTTCCGCTTCACGGTCACCCCTGCGGGCAAGGAGGCCATCACCCATTGGGATGTGCTGGAACGTTTCGGCTCGGCCACCCTGGTCAGCGTCAATCTGGAGACTGGGCGCACCCATCAGATACGCGTGCACTTCTCCTCCATAGGCCATCCCCTGGTGGGCGACCACATGTATGGGGCCAACCCCGACCTGGCGGACAGGCTGGGCCTGAAGCGGCAGTGGCTGCATGCCATGCGCCTGGAATTCCGCCATCCCCGCACCAAGATTTGGACCAAGGTGGTCTCCTCCTACCCGGTTGATCTGCGCCGCTCTCTGCAGATCGAGCGCCAGAGCGCCAGTGGTATACGCAGCTAGCGGACGCCGGCGATTCGGCCAGGGTCCTGGGTAAGTTGGAGATATGTCCTCAACCCGGTCAGACTTCGTTCATCTTCACACCCACACCCACTATTCCACCCTGGACGGGGCCAGCAGGATCCCCGACCTGGTTGCCGAGGTGGGACGGCTGGGGCAGCCGGCCGTAGCCATTACCGACCACGGCAACATGCACGGGGCCTATGAGCTTTGGCGCACGGCTGTAGATGCTGACATCAAACCCATCATCGGCATTGAAGCCTACGTGACCCCTGAGACTGCCCGCCAGGACAAGAGCCGGGTGCACTGGGGAACCGACGAGCAGCGCTCTGACGATGTTTCCGGCGGCGGCTTCATCACCCACATGACCCTCTGGGCCAGTGACGACACGGGCCTGGTCAATCTGATCAAAGCCTCATCTGTGGCCAACCTGGAGGGTCTGGTCGGCAAGTGGCCCCGCATGGACAAGGACCTGCTATCCACCTATCACAAGGGGGTCATCGCCACCACCGGCTGCCCCTCGGGCATCGTCCAGACCAGGCTGAGGCTGGGCCAGTTCGACGAGGCCCTGCGGGCCGCCGGGGAGTTCCAGGACATCTTCGGCAAGGAGAACTACTACGTCGAGCTGATGGACCATGGGCTGGAGATCGAGCACCGGGTGACCAAGGATCTGCTGGAGATCGCCCGTCGTCTGGATGCCCCCCTGGTGGCCACCAACGACTCGCACTACGTGCGCAAGGAGGATGCCTCGGCCCAGGACGCCCTGCTCTGCATCAACTCGGGATCCCGGCTGACCGACCCCGGCCGCTTCAAGTTCGACGGCAGCGGCTACTACATCCGCTCGGCCCAGGAGATGCGCGAGATCTTCAAGGAGTTCCCCGAAGCCTGCGACAACACCTTGGAGATCGCTGAACGCTGCAACGTCATGTTCGACGACCACGAGGACGGGGCATTCATGCCCCGTTTCGACTGCCCGGAAGGCTGGGACGAGACCTCCCTTTTCCTGAAGAAGGTGGACGAGGGGTTGAAGAACCGTTACCCGGACGGGGTGCCCGAGGAGGTATCCCACCAGGCCGACTACGAGTGCGGGGTCATCTGCCAGATGCAGTTCACCGGATACTTCCTGGTGGTGGCCGATTACATCAACTGGGCCAAGAACCACGGAATCATGGTGGGACCGGGCCGTGGATCGGCGGCAGGGTCCATGGTGGCCTACGCCATGGGCATCACCGAGCTGGACCCGCTCAAGCATGGGCTGATTTTCGAGCGATTCCTCAACCCTGAGCGCGTCTCTCTGCCTGATATCGACGTGGACTTCGACCCCGAGGGGCGCATGAAGGTCCTGGACTACGTGGGTCGTAAGTACGGCTCCGACAAGGTGGCCCAGTGCGTGACCTACGGCACCATCAAGACCAAGCAGGCCCTGAAGGACTCAGCCAGGATCATGGACTACGAATATTCCGTGGGCGACCAGGTCACCAAGGCCCTGCCGCCTACGGTCAATGGCAAGGACATGAGCCTCAAGGAGATCTTCGATCCCCAGTCCAAGCGCTACCCGGAGGCCAAGGAGTTCCGCGACTTATACGAGTCCAACCCGGATGTCAAGCGGATCACCGAAGAAGCCAAGGGTATCGAGGGCATCATCCGCCAGACCGGCGTGCATGCCTGCGCCACCATCATGGCCTCCAATCCCATCACCGATACCTCGCCGCTGATGGAACGCACCGACGGCACGGTGACCACCACCTTCGAGTACCACACTTGCGAGACCCTGGGGCTGGTCAAGATGGACTTCCTGGGGCTGTCCAACCTGACGGTCATCAGGGACACGGTCAACAACATCAAGCGCAACGGCAAGGAGGCCATCAGCATCGAGAAGGTCCCCCTGGACGACAAGGAGACCTACCAGCTGCTGTCCCGGGGCGACACCCTTGGCGTCTTCCAGCTCGATGGCGACGGTATGCGCTCCCTGCTGCGTATGCTCAAGCCCGATAACTTCAACGACATCTCCGCCCTGATCGCCCTCTACCGGCCGGGGCCCATGGATATGAACTCGCACATCAACTATGCCAAGCGAAAGAACGGGCTGCAGAAGATTGAGCCCATCCATCCCGAAGTGGCCAAGCCCCTGGCGGGCGTGCTCGACGAGACCTATGGCCTGATCGTCTATCAGGAGCAGGTCCAGTCCGCAGCCCGGATTCTGGCCGGCTACTCCCTGGGCCGAGCCGATGTGCTGCGAAGGGCCATGGGCAAGAAGAAGCCAGACGTCCTGGCCAAGGAGCAGGTTCCCTTCTTCGAGGGAATGAAGGAGCACGGATACTCCCAGGAGGCCGCCCAGGCGGTCTGGGATGTCCTGGTGCCCTTCTCGGGCTACGCCTTCAACAAGGCGCACTCCGCGGCCTACGCCCTGATTGCATACTGGACCGCTTATCTGAAGACCCACTATCCGGTGGAGTTCATGGCCGCCCTGCTGCAGAACGAGCGGACCAACAAGGACAAGACCGCACTCTACCTGGGCGAGGCCAGAAGGATGGGCATCCGCATCCTGGCGCCTGACATCAACGAGTCCGTGTCCGAGTATTCCGCTGTCGGCGACGTGGTCCGCTTCGGCCTGGGAGCCATCCGCAATGTGGGCGACAAGGTGGTGGCGGACATCATCAAGGAGCGCCAGGGACCCCGGGGCAAGTATGTCAACTTCATGGACTTCATCAAGCGGGTGCCCATGGAGGTGCTCAACAAGCGAACCGTGGAATCCCTGATCAAGGGCGGTGCCTTCGACGGCATTGACCCCAACCGGAGGGCGCTTTTCCAGATCCACGATGAAGCCGTCGACCAGGTCATGCCCATCAAGCGCAAGCAGGCCGAGGGCCAGTTCGACCTCTTCGCCGACGCCGATGAGGACGCCCCCCAGCAGGATGCCTTGGGCGACGCCCAGGTGACCGTGCCCGACATCGACGAGTGGGACAAGTCCACCAAGCTCAACTTCGAGCGGCAGATGCTGGGCCTGTATGTGTCTGACCACCCGCTGAGCGGCATGACCTCGGTTTTGGCTGGCATGCGAGACATGTCCATCGCCCAGCTGCTCAACCGGTCTAACAGCATGGACGGCAAGGCGGTGACCCTGGCCGGGCTGGTCACTGCTGTGGACCGCCGGGTCTCCAAGAAGGGCAACCCCTGGGCCATCGTCACCATCGAGGACTTGGAGAGCTCCATCCAATGCATGTTCTTCGGCAAGGTCTACGACGCCCACTCCGACGACCTGGCCCTGGACTCGGTCATCAGGGTGAGGGGAGTGGTCGAGCTTCGTGACGAGGCCACCAACATCCGCGTCAACGATATGGAGGTGCCCGTCCTGGAGTCGGCGGATGAGCGGCCACTGACCATCACCCTGCCCAAGCAGGCTCTGGACCGGGGGCACATGGAGCGGCTGGCTCGGATACTCAAGTCCCACCCCGGTTACTGCCAGGTCCGTCTGGCCGTCACCGACGACCGGGGCAACGTCCGTCTGTTGACCTTTGGCGACGGATTCCGCACCCGGCACGACACCTCCATGATGGCCGAGATCAAGTCGGTCTTCGGACCCTCCTGCCTGCCGTCGGCCTAAGACGCGCTCGGAACCGTCTCACCATTTGGGACGGTGGTGAGTCGCTGGCTTTGGCGACACAAAAGTTCACTACCATCAAAGTATGTCAAAGCTCATGATGAGAACCATGGATCTGCGCGGGAAAACCATGTCCCGCGCCCAACTCCTTGCCGCCATGCCCCGAGCCGATATGGGTACACGGGAGGCCAGCGCCCAGGTGCAGCCCATACTTGACCAAGTACGTGAGCATGGGGCAGCGGCCCTGCGCGACCTGGAGGAGAAGTTCGACCATGTGCGTCCCCATGATCTGAGGGTTCCGGCATCGGCCATGCAGGAGGCCCTGAGGCAGCTGGATCCCAAGGTCAGGGCGGCAATCGAGGAGTCCGTTACCCGCATCCGCAAGGTCTGCACTACCCAGGTGCCCAAGCCCATGGCCACCGACCTGGCGCCTGGCGCTCGGGTCAGCGAGCGGTGGATTCCGATCGAACGCGTAGGCCTCTACGTGCCGGGAGGCAAGGCCCTGTATCCTTCCTCGGTCATCATGAACGCGGTGCCCGCTCAGATTGCCGGCGTCGATTCCCTGGCCGTGGCCACTCCGCCCGCCTCTGACGACCCTCGGGGTCTGCCGGCTGCCATCATCCTGGCCACCTGTGCCATTCTGGGAGTGGACGAGGTCTATGCCGTGGGCGGTGCCCAGGCCGTGGCCATGTTTGCATACGGGGCCAGGGGATCCGAGCCCCAGGACGGGGAGATTCTCTGCGACCCGGTCGACAAGATCACCGGCCCGGGCAATATCTTTGTGGCGACAGCCAAGCAGATGGTCTCCGGCATGGTGGGAATCGACGCCGTGGCCGGACCCACGGAAATTGCTATTCTTGCCGACGGGCAGGCCAACCCCGACTGGGTTGCTGCAGACCTGATCGGCCAGGCCGAACATGACGAGCTTGCCGGTTCGGTGCTGATCACCGACAGCCAGGAACTGGCCCAGGGCGTTCAGGAGGCTTTGGGGCGCAGGGTGCCTCGAACCGAGCATGCCGACCGGGTGCGCACCTCCCTGGGCGGCAACCAGTCGGGAATCATCCTGACCGACGGGATCGACCAGTCCATCGACGTGGCCAATGCCTATGCCGCCGAGCATCTGGAGGTTCAGACGGCCGATCCTGATGCCGTCATCGACAGGATTCGGAATGCCGGCGCCATCTTCCGCGGCCCCTATTCTCCTGTGCCTCTGGGCGACTATATGTCCGGGTCCAACCACGTTCTGCCCACTGGCGGCACAGCCCGGTTCGACGTGGCCCTGGGCGTCCACACCTTCATGAAGCCTGTCGAAGTCATCGAATATGACAAGGAAGGGCTCAAGCCCATCGCGACCAAGATCAATGATTTTGCCGTATCCGAAGACCTGCCCGCCCATGGCGAGTGTATCTTGAGCCGGTTCCTGGACGACCCCTACAACAAAGCCGACCTGGAAGCCAACGAAGAGAAGGCTGGTCTGCTGTGAGTGCCATACCAGCTGATCTTCCCCTCCGCATGGACCTAATCGGGGAAGAGCCTTACGGCGCCCCCCAGCTGGATGTTCCGGTCTGCCTGAACGTCAACGAGAACCCCTACCCCCTGGACCAGGAGGTGGTCGATGCCATTTGCCAGCGTGTGCGCCAGGTGGCCCCCAGCCTCAATCGCTATCCGGACAGGGAGCATGAGGACCTGCGGCGGGCCCTGGCTGCATACCTGAAGAAGGAGTCTGGTGCCTCGCTTGAACCCAAGCAGATCTGGGCGGCCAACGGGTCCAATGAGATCATGCTTCAGCTCTTCCAGGCCTTCGGCGGGCCGGGTAGGACCGCCTTGGGCTGCGATCCGACCTACTCCATGTATCCGGAGTACGCCCGTGACACCTTCACTGACTGGGAGCTGGCCCACCGGCTGCCCGATTTCAGCCTTGATATTGAAACGACCATCGAGCGCATCAAGGCTTTGAGGCCAGCCATGGTCCTGGTGACCAGCCCCAACAATCCCACGGGGACGGCCCTGCCCATGGATCAGCTGACCAAGCTCCTGGAGGTTTGCTCTAAGGTCCCCGTAGCGGGTGCGGATCCTTCCGCGCGGCCCATCGTGGTCGTAGATGAGGCCTACATCGAGTTCCGCGATCCGGGCACACCCTCGGCGGTCAGTCTGATCGGGCAGTACGACCATCTGGCAGTCAGCCGGACCATGTCCAAGGCCTTCGCCTTCGCTGGCGCCAGGGTGGGCTATCTGGCCGCATCCCAAGGAATAGTCGATGCAGTCCGCATCGTCCGGATGCCCTACCACCTGAGCGCCTTGACCCAGGCTGCGGCCCTGGCTGCCCTGGAGCACACCGACCTCCAGCTGGCCCGGGTGGATAAGCTTCGCCAGACCCGTCAGAAGACCGCCGAATGGTTGGCCGGGCAGAAGTTCCATGGTCAGCCCTTGACTGTGGTTCCCTCGGCCTCCAATTTCATCCTCTTCGGCACCTTCCCCGACCGGGATGCCGTCTTCGAGGCCATGAAGGATGAAGGCGTGTTGATCCGGGCCGTGGGTCCCCAGGGCTACCTGAGGGTCTGCATGGGCACGGACGCGGAGATGGAGCGATTCCGCCAAACGCTGGTCCATGTCCTCAAGCGGTTCTAGGAGGATGCGGACCAGCGGCACGGCTATGCTGGTGGTCTAGACGCCGCGCAGAAGATACAGCGAGAACTGGAGTGTGCGGCAGAAAGCGGAGGAGCAGCAATGGCAGGCAGAACAGCCACCATCACCCGCCAGACCAGTGAATCCAATGTGAGCCTGAGTCTGGATCTGGATGGCACCGGAGTGACCGATATCGACACCTCGGTTCCCTTCTATGACCATATGATGACGGCCCTGGGCAGGCATTCCCTGATCGACCTGACCATCAAGGCAAGCGGGGACACCCAGATCGACGTCCATCACACCGTCGAGGACGTTGCCATCGTCTTTGGAGAGGCCCTGGCTCAGGCCCTGGGCGACAAGCGGGGCATCAAGCGCTTCGCCGATGCCACCGTCCCTCTGGACGAGGCCCTGGCACGAGCCGTGGTCGACATTTCCGGCAGGCCCTATGCGGTCTGCACGGGCGAGCCTGAGGGGTTCCAGTACGCCATGATCGGCGGGCATTTCACCGGCTCCTTGGTCCGGCACGTCATGGAGTCCATCGCCCTGCATGCCGGCATCTGCCTTCACCTGACCCTCTTGTCGGGCAGGGATCCGCACCACATCGCCGAGGCAGAGTTCAAGGCCGTAGCAAGGGCTCTGCGCTTCGCGGTGGAGCCTGATCCCAGGGTGAAGGGCATCCCCAGCACCAAGGGGTCGCTATGAGCGCGGATGAATACGACAACAATGACAGCAGGGATCAAGACCTGCCGGATTCCGGCCATCATCTGAGTGAGGAAGAGGTCGAGCGGGCTCTGGCCAGCTTTGAGGCTGAGTTCAATGAGGGACAGAATCAAGCGGATCAGCCCGTTGATCACTCCGGATCAGGCGTGGATGACGAGGCTGGTTTGGATTCCGCGCCCGCTGACGAATCTTCGGTTGAACCAGACGGGGCTGATGGCGTTGCTGCCGATTTCGACCAAGAGCTTGAAGGTCTGATCGGCAACCGGGCCAAGGCCGCCGTAATGGTGACACGCCTGGCTTCGGCAGAGCTTTTGGCGGCCTTCTGCCAGATATCCGATATCTCCGCCTATTGCATCCAGGCCCGTGAGGGTGCTGTGGCCGTCCTGAGAAATCTGGACGGGGACGGACCCGAGGCAGCCATCCGCGATTTGACCACGGTCGTATCCGGGCTCAGCGCCATCCTGGCCGTCAACCGGGCGGACAAGCTCGAGGTGACCCTATGGATCAGCGGGCAGTCGGGACAGACGCTCGCGCCGCCAATCCTCTTTGCCGCCACTGCCGACTTTGTAGAGGACCTGATGATCGGGACCACCACAGTGGATAGGCTGCGCCAGGATGGGGCCGCCATCTTCGACTCGGGGGAGTACAACCGCGAGAAGGCCATGGGCATCATCGCCTCGCACACCAGGTTCGGGGCCGGAGGATCGACTCGCAAGGGTCGCGTCGAGTAATCGCGTAAGCAAAAGGCTTGGCTAGGAGGAACATGACCAGGATACAGGTGCTTGACTATGGGTTCGGCAATGTCAGATCCATGGTGCATGCCCTCTCCCAGCTGGGGGTTGATGCGCAAATCAGCGCCGACCCGGACCTGGCCATGAACGCCGACGGGCTGGTCATTCCCGGAGTGGGGGCCTTCGGGGCCTGCATGGCGGGGTTACGGGCTGTCGGCGGCGACCGCATCATCCTGGATCGACTGGCCCAGGGGCTGCCGGTTCTTGGGGTCTGCATAGGCCTTCAGGTCATGTTCCAGTTCGGGGACGAGGACGGCCGCAGCGAGCCCGGTCTGGGCTTGATACCTGGTCGTGTGACGAAACTGGACGCTGATGTAGTGCCCCATATGGGCTGGGATCATGTCCAGGCACCTCAGGGAACGCGACTCTTGGCAGGGGTCCAGGATCAACGCTTCTACTTCGTCCACTCCTATGCCGCAATGGCGGCGAAGGGGGATGACCGATCCGTTTGGATGAAGCCCGATTTGTCCTTACAAGTGTCAGCATTGACTCGAACGAGTGACAGCCAGCCAAGGTTAGCCCAGTCAGAGTCTGACAAGATTTCACAGGGCGCTTCTTTCGGTGAACCACTGGTTACCTGGGCCACCTATGGACGCAGCAGGTTCGTGGCCGCCTACGAATGTGGTCCATTGAGCGCTACCCAGTTCCATCCTGAAAAGTCCGGCCAGGCCGGAGCACGGTTGCTGACCAATTGGGTACGGACCCTTTCCGGGGCTTCCGGACTCCCATCCGAGAAAGGTGAATGAGATGCTCACGCTTCTACCGGCTGTCGATGTCCGCGACGGAAAAGCGGTTCGCCTAAGGCAAGGGGTCTCCGGCTCCGAGAAGGTCTACGGGGAGCCTGCCGATGCAGCCAAGACTTGGGTCGACCAAGGTGCTGAGTGGCTCCACCTGGTCGACTTGGATGCGGCCTTCGGCACCGGAGACAACCGTGACAAGCTGGCCGCCTTGGTCAACGAGCTGGGGGATCGTGTCAAGGTGGAGCTCAGCGGCGGCATCCGCGACGATGCAAGCCTGGAGGCCGCCCTAGCCGCAGGTGCCACCCGGGTCAACATCGGCACGGCGGCTCTGGAGGATCCGGAGTGGACCAGCCAGGTCCTGGGTCGCTACGGCGAAAGGGTTTGTGTGGGTCTGGACGTACGCGGACACACCCTGGCCGCCCGAGGTTGGACCAGACAGGGCGGGGACCTTTTTGATGCCATGGAGCGACTGGACCGGGACGGGTGCAGCCGATACGTGGTCACCGATGTGACCCGCGACGGGATGATGACCGGCCCCAACCTGGATTTGCTGGGTCAAGTGGCTGACCGGACTCCGGCCAAGGTGACCGCCTCTGGGGGCATATCCAGCCTGGATGACCTGCGCAGGATTCTGGACCTGGCCGATCGGGGCGTGGACAGCGCTATCCTGGGCAAGTCCCTTTATGAGGGGGCCTTCACCCTGGAGCAGGCGCTGGACCTGGTCGCGGGGCATTGTTAACGCTATAAGCAAGTCTGCGAAATATAGGAATGGGAGCATAGGCTCTATGGATAAGCAAGAGGAGTTCGCGCTGCGCACTGTCGAGGAGCGCGATGTCCGGTTCATTCGTCTCTGGTTCACCGACGTTTTGGGCACCCTGAAGTCGGTGGCCATAGCGCCCACCGAGCTGGAAGTGGCCTTCGAGGAGGGACTGGGCTTTGACGGCTCGGCCATCGAGGGCATGACCAGGGTCTCCGAGGATGACATGATCGTCAAGCCCGACCCGTCCACCTTCCAGATACTTCCCTGGAGGGGCGGACCCCAGGGCACAGCGCGGATCTTCTGCGACGTGCTCACCCCGGACGGCGAGCCCAGCAGCGGTGACCCCAGGCACGTGCTCAAGCGGGCCCTTGCCAAGGCCAAGGAGAAGGGCTTCATCTTCTATACCCATCCAGAGATCGAGTTCTACCTGTTTGAGAACCAGGATGACTGGTCCCAGGTCCCGACCCCTATTGACGAAGGCGGCTACTTCGACCATGTGCCCCGCAGCCCGGGGATGGACTTCCGTCGGGCCTGCGTCAACATGCTGGAGCAGATGGGTATCTCGGTGGAGTACTCCCACCACGAAGCCGGACCTGGACAGAACGAGATCGACCTGCGCTATGCCGACGCTCTGACCACTTCCGACAACATCATGACCTTTCGGACCGTGGTCAAGGAGATCTCCCTGGAGCGGGGAATCTACGCCAGCTTCATGCCCAAGCCCTTCACCGATCAGCCGGGATCGGGCATGCACACCCATCTGAGCCTGTTCGAGGGGGACACCAACGCCTTCTACGAGGTGGGCCAGGAGTTCAACATGTCCCAGACGGCCCGGCAGTTCGCCGCCGGCATTCTGGCCCATGCAGCCGAGATCTGCGCGGTGACCGACCAGTATGTCAACTCCTACAAGCGGCTTTGGGGTGGGGCCGAGGCGCCCAGCTACGTCTGTTGGGGGCACAACAACAGGTCTGCCCTCCTGCGCATCCCGCAGTACAAGCCTGGCAAGGGCAACTCGGCCAGGATGGAGTTCCGCGGGCTGGATCCGGGGGCCAACCCCTACTTGGCCTACTCGGTGCTGCTGGCCGCCGGCTTGGACGGGATCGAGCAAAAGATGACCCTGGGCGAGCCTACCAGCGACGACGTCTGGGAGCTGACCGACGCCGAGCGGCAGGCCATGGGCATCGAGCCCCTGCCTGACAGTCTGGACGCGGCGCTTAAGGTCATGGAGAAGTCGGACTTCGTGGCCCAGGTGTTGGGCGAGCAGACCTTCGAGTATTTCCTGCGCAACAAGCACCGGGAGTGGGCCGGATACAGCCGTCAGGTCACACCCTACGAGCTGGCCTACTACCTGCCCAGGCTTTGAATCCGGGTCTTACTGGTCTGATCGGCCGAACCAGCTGTTGTAGATGATGACGAAGTTGCGGTTGCCGTAGCTTGAGCAGCGGTTGCCCTCGCCGTCGCCTGCCTGTAGCGCTGCCTCGTTGGGCTGGTAGGGCGTGTAGATGTAGAGCAGGGCAGTGGCATCGTTCTCGATGTAGACCTTGCCGCTGCCACAGGAGGCATCGGGGCTGAAGCGCACATCGTTCAGGGCCTTGGTCTGGTAGGCGTACTGGTCTCGATGGGCCTGGTAGTAGCGGAATCGGTGGGCGGCCCCATAGACCTGGTTGAAGAATCCGGCATAGTTGGCGTCACAGTGTGCATCATCAGGGCAGGAAAGGCCCATGGCCGACTGGAGCTGAACCTGGGTGGCGGGCTGGTCGGTGGCCACCAGATGCTGCTCCTTTTGCAGCATGGTCAGAAGGACCTTCTGACTGATCCCACAGGACCGGGCGGCCCCGTCGATGATCTGAGCCGCGCTCTGCCCCTTGCTGCCCTTGTAGGCATCACATAGACCGTCACTGTGACGGTCGGGAACATCCATATGCAGGCTGCGCAGGCAGGTGGATCCGTTGCAGGATGCCCCCTTCTGGTCCAAAAAGGCCTGGACATCGTCGGCATTCATGTCCACAGTGTCATGGAAGCGGTGATCGGTGATAATTCTGCCTGGATTGAAGATATACTCCTGGGAGAGCTGCTCCTGGTGGCGGATGACGCGGCCGACCATCAGCCGGTAGGAGACGAAGCGGACGGCAAGGATGCACAGGGCGACGACCAGGACTATGGCCATCAGGGTGGTCCCCAGGGTCTGCGCGCGGCGGAGGGTCATTCGTCCGCGTTTGGTGCCGCCCCCTCGTCTTCGTCCCGATGGCCTTGTACTCATGGTTTTTCTTCCAGCGCCTTTCTGATTCGTTGCAGGCTGACAGGGATGGCCGTCCCCAGCTCCTGGGCCCAGATGGAGACGAAGTACTCCTCCATCATCCAACGTCCCCTTCGCGCACGGTCCATGGCCTGGTCTCGTCCGGGACCGGCGGGCAGAGCCTGGGCCGCCTTGGCCGCCTGGTCCACCAAATCCTGGGCGGTCTGCGCCTGCCACGCCCATCGTACGTCACGGTCCTTGTCTCTGCGGGCCTTGTCCAAGCGCATCAGGTCCGCCTTAAGGTATGTGCGCAGACGGGGAAGGGCATAGGGTGGATCAGTGCCGATGAAGCCCTTGGCCACCAATCCGCCGGCGTGCTGTCGTATCCATTGCAGGACAGAGAGCAGGGGAAGATCGGCTGGGCCGGACACGGCCTTATCTACCTGGGCCGAGGTCTCCAGAATGGCGACCACATCCTTGGCCACCTGATATACAGTGTCCTCGTAGATCTGGCTGATGCCGGCCACGGCTTCCTGCAGGGTCTGGTCGTCGGTGATGGCCTCAGTGTGGGGGATCAGGCGCTTGACAGCGGCCATCTGCAAGTCCTCGGCCAGGGCGGAGGTGTCGGGGTAGGGGGCTGAGGCCAGCATCAGGGCCTCCCGGCTCAGCCAGCGCGAGGAGATCCGCTGCGCAGGCAGGTGGAGCTTGTCAAGAGCGGCCTGCCAGATCAGCTCCTCGCGTGGTTTGGTGGTGGCGCCGGACTGATGGAGCAGGTCGGCGCTTTTGACCACCTGCCCCTGACGGGCAGCCTTGCTGGCCTGGGAATCCACCCGGGACCGGGCTGACTGCCGGGCTTGTCCGGCCAGGTCGCGTTGCAGGTCGGTCAGGGACTTGGACCGGCCCAGGACCTTGGGGTGGCCCTGGCCCTTGCGGCCATGGCTGTGGCCCTGGCGTCGATCCTCCTCTACCTGGAAGGTAGGCCGCAGGTAGTCAGGCAGTCGTTCCAGCCTGGCCTGGGTAAAGACCTCAGGGTGCAACTGGGCACCGACCGTATCTATGGCTGCTGCGGTGAAGGCCTGCTCGAAGTCCGGCCATCCCCCGGCGGGGATGACTGCGGTACTGTTTTCGTCTTCGTCCGCAGTCTGCTTGTCCGCCGATCCGTAGGTTGCCTGCTCCGCCGACGCAGGATCGGCGCCGGGCAGCAGGGGATAGTGACCGTCTATCCAGGCGCGGATGGTCCGGGCAGCGTCAGGGGCGGGAACGAACTGGACTCGCAGGGCCTTGGGCAGGGACTTGATGGTGGCTGTGATCAGATCGTCCAGAAGGCCTGGCACGGTCCAGCTGAACTGGCCCGGTGTCAGCTGGTTCAGGCAGTGCAAGGGGATGTGGACCGTGATGCCGTCGTTCGGTTCTCCCGGCTGATAGCGATAGGTCAGGGGCAGATCCATGGACCGGTCGTCGATGCCCAAGGTGTGCCAGTGGTCGGGGTAGTCCCCGGGTCGGTAGGAGGCGGACTGGTCGTTCAGACGCTCCACCTTGTCAGGATCGAAGTCCAACAGGTGCGGGTCCGTATCGTGGTGCTTCCGCCACCAAGAGCCCAGTGCGGCCAGTGAGGTGGCCTCCTGGGGAATGCGCTCCTGGTAGAAATCGTAGAGGTCCTCCTCGGTGACTGTGCCGGTGACCTGGCGGGTCCGGCTGGTCCGTTCGCCGGCCTCGCTGAGCACCTGTCGGTTGGCCTGGATGAAGCCGTCATGCGGGAAGCGCTCGCGCACCTCACCTTGGACCAAGCCCTGGCGTATCAGCATGTCCCGGGCTTGGCCTGGGTTGATCCGGGCCCACTGGACCGTCCTGTCGCGCACGATGGGCAGGCCGTAGAGCAGCACTTTGGAAGTGGCCACTGCGGCACCACGGGAGGCCGACCAGTGGGGCTCGGCGTAGGTGGTCCTGGTCAGGGACTTGGCCAGGGGTTCGGCCCAGGCCGGATCGATGGCCGCACAGCAACGTGCCCAGAGCCGTGATGTCTCCACCAGCTCGGCGGCCATGATCCAAGGCGGATTGGCTTTGGCCAGGGCAGAACCGGGGAAGATGGCAAAATGCGTGCTGCGCGCCCCTTGATAGTCGTTCTTGGCTTGCCGGCGCGCCCGCTTCATGGCCTTGGCCCGTGCTGCGCCATGCAGGCCAGCGAAATCGGAGGCCTTGGGCTCGTGGACCACCTGCATGCCCATGCTGGAGAGCAGACCGGCCAGCATGGACCGGTGGATGTCCTGGTCGTCCCAGGAGCAGACCAGGGCATGTGCCGCCTGCTGCCCAATAGGCAGGGCCAGCAGGGCCTGATCCGGTGCTTTGACGGGTACAGGGGAGCCTACCTTCATGTGCAGGCCCCGGCACATCTGGGCCAGCTGCCGGTAGAGGTCATGCCACTGCCGCATGCGCAGGAAGGCCATGTACTCCTGCTTACAGGCCTTGCGCAGGGCTCCGTTGGAGGGCTCCTTGTCCTGCGGGAAGAAGCGGTTCCAGATGTTCAGGGCCGTCAGGAAGTCGCTGGAGGGGTCCTCGTAGCGGGCATGGATCCGGTCGGCCTCCTCGCGCTTTTCCTCCGGGCGCTCGCGAGGGTCCTGCAGGGAGAGGAAGGCCACGATCACCAGAACGGCGGCCAGGGTATCCGGGGTGGCATCCTGGCCGGCCTGCAGGATCATTCTGCCCAGGCGGATGTCGATGGGAATCCTGGCCAGCCGTCGTCCCAGATTTGTCAGCCGGATGAGGCCTTGTTGCCGAGAGATGGCCTGCAGCTCGGTCAGTTCCCGCAGACCGTCGCTGACCGCACGGGTGTCGGGCGGATCGATAAAGCCGAAGTCCGTGACATCCTCGGCTGTATGGGCCACGCCCACCGAGAGCATGTGCAGGATGACCGAACCCAAGGAGGTGCGCAGGATCTCTGGGTCGGTGAACTTGGGACGGGTGTCATAGTCATCTTTGGCATAGAGGCGGATGGCGATGCCGTCGGCCACACGTCCGCAACGGCCCGCACGCTGATCGGCCGAGGCCTGGGAGATGGGCTCGATGGGCAGCCGCTGGACCTTAGCCGACTTGGAGTATCGGCTGATCCTGGCCAGCCCAGGATCCACCACGTATCGGATGCCTGGGACCGTCAAGGAGGTTTCGGCCACGTTGGTGGCGATGACGATGCGCTGATGCCCGTGGCGTTCGAAGACCCGGTGCTGCTCCTTGGCCGACAGGCGGGCGAAGAGTGGGATGATCTCCAAAGCGTCCGGGCGGCGCATGTCGGAGGTCCGCGGGCCGAAATGGCGCCGCAGTGCGGTTTCGTACTCGCGGATGTCGCGCTCGCCGGCGGCGAACACCAGGATGTCCCTGGGGCCGTCCGTGTGGGTGGAGTGAATGACCAGCTCGGCGCAGGCCCGGGCCACCGCCTTGGGGATGTCCGGATCCTCCCTGTCCTGGCCATCCTCGGAGTCGAACCCGGGGACGTGTCGCATCAGGGCCGGAGCTGACCCGGCGGGCTCATAGAGGGTCTGGACCGGATAGGTGCGCCCCGAGACCTCGAGTACGGGCACCTTAGTGTGCAAGGCCTTGGCGAAGTGATCGCGGAACTTGACCGAATCGATGGTGGCCGAGGTGATGATCAGTTTCAGGTCGGGCCGTTTGGGCAGCAGGGCGGTCAGATACCCCAGCAGAAAGTCGATGTTCAGGCTGCGCTCGTGGGCCTCGTCGATGATGATGGTGTCGTAGGCCCGCAGCTGGGGATCGCCCTGGATCTGTGCCAGAAGGATGCCGTCGGTGACCACTCGCAGGCGGGTGCTTCGGCTCGACTTATCGGTGAAGCGCACCTGGTAGCCGATTTGGTCGCCCAACCTGGTGCCCGTCTCCGAGGCGATGCGCTCGGCCACGGTTCTGGCGGCGATCCTCCTGGGCTGGGTGTGCACGATTTGGCGGCCGTGGTCGCCGCGACCCATCTCTAGGAGGATTTTGGGGATCTGAGTGGTCTTGCCCGAGCCGGTCTGACCCGAGACGATGACCACCTGAGAGGACTGCACGGCATGGACGATGTCCTCCTTGGCCGCGCTGATGGGCAGCTCGGCAGGATACTCGAACCTCATGCCCGGCCCACCTCGATGATTCGGTAGCCCTTGGCCGAGGCATACTTCTCGGCCGTCCAGCCGGGGCCCAGGGCGTCAGCCAGCCAGGGGATCAGGGAGTCGGCACCAAGATTACGTTGGACCACCAGATAGGCCCGGCCCTGGGGCTTCAGTCTGGGCAGGTAGGTCATCAGCAGGTCGTGCAGGACCGTCTTGCCCACTCGGATGGGCGGGTTGGACCAGATCAGATCGAAGCGCAAATCGTCCGGCACCTGCTCCGGGGTCAGGGTGCGCACCTTGTCAAGGTCCTGGGATCGGGCGTTGCGGGCAGTCAGATCCAGGGCCCGCAGGTTGGTGTCCACAGCGTAGACGTTGGCCTTGGGCGACTGCATGGCCATGCTCAGGGCGATGGGCCCCCATCCGCAGCCAAGGTCCAGAAAGTCGCCCTCTGTCGGTGGCTGAGGGACGCGTTTGAGCAAGACCGAAGTGCCCAGGTCAAGCCTGCCCGACGAGAAGACCCCGTGGGAGACCTCCACCTGGCAGGTGCGGCCGGCCAGCTCCACCCGGATGGTCCGCCGCTGGTCGGGGGAGGCCGGACGGGCCACGAAGTACTGTTCGCCTCCGTCCGTCTCGGTCCTGGAGGATTGCCCCCGGCTGCTGCCATGGTCCCTGTGCGTCATGTCCATCCCATCCGTCTTTGAAGTCTGCCCGTCCCTCGGGCACCCGCTGATGTCTGCTAAGAAGATGATAATAAAGACTGTGTCATGATTCCGCCTATACCGGATTCGTTCCCCAGTCCATAGATCAACGCAGAGGTGCCTTTGACCCAAGAAAAACCGACCCAAGAGCATGGTTCAGCAGTTGACGATGCCCATCAGGACCCGCTCTCTCACAAATCCGAGGTACTGACCGGCAGTGAAGGGCAGGCCGGGCAGGACCAGGATCAGGAGTGGGAGGAGCGCAGTCAGCGCAATGCCTTCCGCCATGTCGAGGGGCTGGGTGAGCTCCAGGACGTGACCGAGGTGGAATACCGCAAGGTCCGTCTGGAGCGGGTGGTCCTGGTCGGCGTCTGGTCGGGTTCGCGGACCACGGTCGGTCAGGCCGAGGAGTCCCTGCGTGAGCTGGCCGCCCTGGCGAGGACTGCCGGGGCCGAGGTGCTTGACGGACTGCTTCAGCAGCGGGTCAAGCCGGATCCGGCCACCTACCTGGGTTCGGGCAAGGCGCGGGAGCTGGCAGATATTGTGGCCCGGCTGAGCGCCGACACCATCATTACCGATGACGACCTTCATCCCTCCCAGCGACGTGCCCTTGAGGATGTCACCAAGGTCAAGGTGGTCGACAGGACGGCCCTGATTCTGGACATCTTTGCCCAGCATGCAACAAGCCGCGAGGGCAAGGCCCAGGTGGAGCTGGCTCAATTGGAGTATATGTTGCCCAGGCTGCGTGGCTGGGGTGGATCCCTCTCCCGCCAGGCTGGTGGCCAGGCTGCCGGGCAGGCCGGCGGCATAGGCTCGCGCGGCCCAGGAGAGACGAAGATCGAAACAGACCGGCGTGTCATCAGACGGCGGATTTCCCGGCTGAAGCGCCAGATCGCCCAGATGGCCCCCTCTCGTCAGGTCAAGCGCGGATCCCGGCGGCGCTACCAGCTGCCGGCTGTGGCTGTGGTGGGGTACACCAATGCCGGCAAATCCTCGCTAACCAACCGGCTGACCGGTTCCGAGGAACTGGTGGAGAACGCCCTCTTCGCCACTCTGGATACGGCCGTCAGGCGCACCAAGGCGGCAGACGGCCGGCTCTACGTCTATGTGGACACCGTTGGGTTCGTCCGCCGCCTGCCCACCCAGCTGGTCGAGGCCTTCAAATCCACGCTGGAGGAGGTGGGGCAGTCCGATTTGATTCTGCACGTCGTGGACGGCTCCCACCCAGATCCCTTCGGCCAGATCAAAGCTGTGGACGCCGTGCTGGCAGACATCCCCGGCGCCGAGTCCATTCCCCGCCTGCTGGTCTTCAACAAGGTGGATCTGATCGACCAGGATGCCCGACAGCGGCTCGCCAATCTTGAGCCGGAGGCCTTCCTGGTCTCGGCCAGGCAGGGTCAGGGTCTGGAAGCTCTGCGCAGGCGGGTGGAGGAGTTGTTGCCCGCCCCTGCTGTGCATGTCCAGGCCATCCTGCCCTATACCAGCGGCTCCCTGCTGGAGCAGGTACGGCAGTTGGGACGGGTGGATTCATTGGAATACCGGGCCGATGGGGTTGCGCTGAGCGCTGACGTGGATGACCGGCTAGCGGCTGCCGTGCTTGACCAGGCCATTGATCAGAAGCCCTTGCAGGCTCCAGCGGGTGACACGCCATCGGCCGGACTGAACTCTTAAGGGCAGAAGCGAACCAGGTCACCTATGCTGGGTAGACTACGTATGTTGTCAGCGGCAAACCCGTTTCTCGGGTTCCGATAAGAGAGGTCCATAAAATATGGCGGAATCATCAATCAAGCCAACCAAGCTAGCGATCGTGGGAGCTGGAGCCGTGGGGTCGACTCTGGCCTTTTCGGCGGCCCAGCGTGGCGTGGCTCGAGAGATCGTTCTTGAGGATATCAACGCCCAGCGTGTTGAGGCCGAGGTTCGCGACATGCAGCACGGATCCAGCTTCTACCCCACGGTCACCATCGACGGCTCGGACGATCCGCAGATCTGCGCCGATGCCGACATGGTGGTCATCACGGCCGGAGCCAGGCAGAAGCCGGGGCAGACGCGGCTGGATCTGGCAGGCGCCACTATCAATATGATGAAGTCCATCATCCCTCAGATGGTCGAGGTGGCTCCCAATGCCATCTTCCTGCTGATCACCAACCCCGTCGACATCGTCACCAGGGTTTCGCTGGAGCTGTCCGGACTGCCTGTCAACCAGATGTTCGGTTCGGGCACCAACCTGGACTCCGCCCGCCTGCGCTACCTTATCGGTCAGCAGACCGGGGTCAATGTCAAGAACGTTCATGCCTACATCGCTGGTGAGCACGGCGACTCCGAGGTCCCGCTCTGGAGCTCGGCAACCATCGGCGGCGTGCCCATGTGCGACTGGATGGAACTGCCCGGCCATGAGCCTTTGGATGCGGCCAAGCGCGAGGAGATCCACCAGGAGGTGAAGAACGCTGCCTACCAGATCATCGAGGGCAAGGGGGCGACCAACTTCGCCATCGCCATGTCCGGCGTGGACATCATCGAGTCCATCCTGAACGGCACCGACCGGATCCTGCCGGTCAGCTCCCTGCTGGAAGACTTCCACGGCATATCGGACGTGTGCATGTCGGTGCCCAGCGTGCTCAACCGCGAAGGGGTCAACACCCACATCAACACCCCGCTGAGCGACGGCGAGCTGGCCGCTCTGAAGCGTTCCGCCGAGACCCTCAAGGAGACGGCAAGCAAGTTCGGTTTCTGAGTATTTCACAGGAAACTCTTGCCTCGCAGTCCCTGGTGGCATACCTTGGTGATTGATGAAACGGGGTATGCATGAGCGCTCATGAAGGTGTTGTTCAGGGTGGCGGATCCGCCCATCGTCGACAGTTGCTGACGACCTTGGCTCTAACTGGATCGGTCTTCGTAGCTGAAGTCGTCGGCGCCTTGGTCACCCGCAGCCTGGCCTTACTGGTCGACGCTGGGCACATGATGACCGACATGGCCGTGCTGATCGCCTCCACAGTCACTGCTGTGTTGATGGAGCGCCGTCCCACAAACAGGCGGACCTGGGGATGGTCCCGTCTGGAGGTCATCACGGCGGCTGGCGGTGCTCTGGTTCTGCTGGCTGTGGGCATCTATGCCATTGTGGAGGCCGTCTTGAGGCTCTGGTCGCCCGGGCGGGACCAGGTTCATCAGCAGGGGTTGCTGCTCTTCTTCGGCATTTTGGGTCTGGCTGCCAATGTGGGGTCCATCCTGGTCCTGGCCTCTGGGCATAAGGACAACCTGAATATGCGTGCCGCTTTTCTCGAAGTGGTCAACGATGCACTGGGCTCGGTGGCCGTCCTGGTATCTGCCGTGGTTATGATGCTCACCGGCTGGGCCGGATTCGATGCCGTGGCGGGAGCCCTGATTGCTCTGCTGATGATTCCCCGCGCGATCAAACTGCTGGCCAGCAGTGTCTCCGTGCTTCTTGAGGAGACCCCGGCGGACCTCGACATGGCCAAGGTCAGGAAGCACCTGGAGGGCGTACCTGGCGTGCTGGAGGTTCACGACCTGCATGCCAACAGCGTCTCCACTGGTCTGCCGCAGCTGACGGCACATGTGGTGGTGCGTCAGGGAACGACGGCCGTTGAAAACGAACGAATTCTGACCAGCATGCAGCGCTGCTTGCGCGATCATTTTCCGGTCTCGGTCGAACACACGACCTTCCAGATAGAACCGCAGGGTCACCGGGACAGCAGCGGCGAGCATTTGGACATGTAGCCTTCAGACCTTGCGCAGGACTGTGACCACCTTGCCCATGATGACGGCGTGGGTGCCGTCAATGGGGGAGTATGCGGGGTTGTGGGGGATCAACCAAACGTGGTCCTCCTCGCGACGGAAGGTCTTTACCGTGGCCCCATCGTCCAGCAGTGCCGCGACGATGTCCCCGTTCTCAGCCTCCTGCTGGCGGCGGACGACCACAAAATCCCCGTCGCATATGGCGGCGTCGACCATGGAATCCCCATGGACCTCAAGCATGAAGAGCTCGCCGGATCCGGTCAGGCGCTCGGGCAGGCGCATGACATCATCCACATGCTGCTCGGCCAGAATGGGCTGACCTGCGGCAATCCTGCCGACCAGGGGCACGTCACGCGACTGCATGATGGCCTCGTCGGCCTGTGTGTCGGGGAAGGGCATGATCCTGGCGGTTCCCGCAGTCGGCTCAGGCTGGTCCTGGACCAGCTCTATGGCGCGTCCTTTGTTGGCAGTCAGACGGATGTAGCCCAGATCCTGCAGGACCTGAAGCTGGTGCTTGACGGAAGAAGTGCTGCGTAGTCCCGCGTCCTTGCCGATCTCCCTGTAGGAGGGCAGGAATCCGCGTTCCGACAGGTGCCGCTTAATGGCTTCCAACACCCTGGTCTGGCGATCGGTCAGCTTGGGCCGGGATCCTTGATTCAGGCTCTCGGTGCTGGCTGAGTTTCCAGCGGTTTCCCGGGAGGTTTCGCTGTTGGCAGCAGTGGACTGGTTGAGGGAGCTCGTGGCCGTGGACCCTGTAAAGGGGATGGTACTCACGATGGGCTCCTTTCCTTGGAAACTGAACTCAGTCTAACCTGCCCCAAGTGAAAAATCAAACAAATGTTCGAATCAGCCTTGCCAAACGATGATTGAGATGCCAGAATGAGAACATCTGTTCGATAGAACAAATGTTCGAAAGAGGTGTACCGTGGCTGTTCGTGCCTGTGCCAGTTCCCGCATGTCTACGTCGTCGAACCTGCCCTCGGCCTGCCTGGCGCACGTCAGTTCCTTGTTCTCGTCCGTCATGCAGAGCCTTCGCAGAGTAGCCAAAGCCTGTGTGTCCGAGCAGGGTTTTGCGGGTATCATCCTGCGTGGATTCGCGGTTTTTCTGGCTGTCGGCGCGCTGACACTGGCTGGGCTCGGATGGATGGCTCGACCTGCCAGCTCCGCTCCAGGACCGCAGGAGGTCATCACCAGGACGGTTCGTCCGGGCGATAATGTCTGGTCCTATGCGGCCTCGATCACCCCACAAGGCGAGGATGTCACAAAAAATGTGGACCGTATCATGCAGATCAACAACATGTCTTCGCCCAACCTGCGCGTTGGTGACCGAATCCTGATTCCCAGCGACGATTGAGGCAGGGACTTTCGATCCGGGGGGTTCAACGACGGGGCTTCAATGACTTGTCGTCTGGATAAAGGTACTAGCTGAATTCAAGGAGTTTGTCCAGGGTTATACGCTGATAGGCCCGGTATACGTGGGTCTTGAGGTTCTTTGGCGCTATGATAATGCATATGCACTGTCCTTTCTGCCAGAATCCCGATACCAAGGTTGTGGATACGCGAATCAGCGACGACGGCCATGCCATAAGACGCCGCCGTGAGTGTCCGAACTGTTCGCGTCGGTTCACCACGGTGGAGACCTCGATTCTCCTGGTCATGAAGCGCTCAGGCAATGCCGAGCCCTTCAACCGCGACAAGGTCATCTCTGGCGTGAGGAAGGCCTGCCAGGGCAGGCCCATCGATGAGAATGACCTGAAGCTCCTGGGCCAGCAGGTCGAAGAGGATCTGCGTTCGCGCGGCCTGGCTCAGGTGGATTCGGAAGAGGTCGGCAGGGCCATCCTGAAGCCCCTCAGGGAGCTGGACGAGGTGGCCTATCTGCGCTTCGCCTCGGTCTACCGCAACTTCAGCAACCTGGAGGACTTCCAGCAGGCCATCGACACCCTGCGTGCCGAAGACCAGTCAGTTGAGGAGCAGTCTGCGACTGCGCAGTCCTGAAATTAGACACTCGGGCGCCTAGACATGTCATCCCAGGTCCAGCAGCCTCTGATCCTCGGATGTCTGGGCGATGATCAGCTCCTGGGTCGGTCGCGTCATGGCCACATAAAGGTCGGCCGCCGCGCTCAGCCTGGAGGGGGCTTCGTCCTGGATGGCTCCAGGCTCGACCAGAACCACGGCGTCGAATTCCAGACCCTTGGTGTGACTGGTGGTCGTGATTGTGATCTGGTGCTCCTGAGCCTTATCAATATGCAGCCGTGAGCTGACCCCGGCTTCCAGGGCGCTGGGAACGATGATCGCCAGGCGTCCGGTACCGTCCTTGCCCAGATGTCGCTCCGCCAGTTCGTCAACCAGGTCAGGCAGCCGGTCCAGCAGGCTGGACTGATCGTCGGCCCGCAGGTGGCTGACCGATCCTTCAACCTCGCGAACGGCCTTGAGCGTGGAAACCTCGAGACCCTCGGAGGCTGCGAAGGAGGAGGCCAGGTTGGATACCTGGCGAGGGTTGCGGTAGTCGATGGTCAGCTGCCTCAGATCCCATCCGTCCGGGCCGAAAAGCCTGTCCATGGTGGAGGCCCAGGACCGGGTGCCACCGAGGGCCGCCGTCTGGGCCACGTCCCCGACGATGGTGAAGGAACGGGAAGGGCAGCGCCGGACCAGCATCCTCCAGTCCATGGCCGTCAGCTCCTGGGCCTCGTCGACCACGATGTGCCCGTAGACCCATTCCCGGTCGGCGGCCGCCTGGGTGGCTGCCTGGTTCTCGTCCTCGCCATTGATGGAATCCAGCAGCATCTGCGAAGTCACGATGCCTGTGCCGATGCCGTTCTGGGCCAAGGTGTCGCTGGCAAACCGGCGTTCCTCATCGCGGCGGGCCTTTTCGGCCTGATCACGATCAGCCTGGCGTGGGTCGGGACCCAGCAGCTCCATGGCCTCGTCCAGGATGGGGATGTCGGATACGGTCAGTTCGGCGCCGTCCTGGCGGGTCAGCAGGTCAATCTGTTCCGGGGTCAGCCAGGGGGCGAACCGGTGCAGACGGTCCGGCCTGGACCAGAGGTCGTTGACCAGCCAGCGGGGGTTCATGGGAAGCCAGGCCAGGTTGAGGGTCCGCCGCACCTGGTCGTTCAGCCGCAACAGGGAGGTGACCCGGGCAAGTTCCTCGGCTCCGGGCTCGTAGTCCACTCCCTCGGCATAACGGGCGGTCATGGCGTTCAGGGCCGAGCGTACGAAGGTGTTTCTGGCCTTGTTATGGGGCTGGTGGCTGCGTCGGGCATCGACCAGGGCCTGTTCCAGATCGACCGCCAGCATGGGTACGGCAACCCCGTCCACCTTGACCGTGGGCAGGGCGGCAGGCACCCGCTCCCGAGATGCGACGGCGTTGGCTACGGCCTCGGCCATGCGGATGTCTCCCTTGAGCCGGGCCACGTGCGGGTCCTCCTGGCGTTCGGTGCTGATGCCGGGGATGAGGTCGCCCATGGTGCGGCTGAGCACTCCGGTCTCACCCAGGGAGGGCAGGACCTGGTCGATGTAGTGCAGGAAGGCGTTGCTGGGACCGACGATCAGCACGCCCGAACTCTCCAGTCTGCGCCGGTGGGTGTAGAGCAGATAGGCCGCCCGATGCAGGGCCACGGCCGTCTTGCCAGTGCCTGGTCCTCCCTGGACCACCAGCGGGCGGGTCATGGGGGAGCGGATGATCCGGTCTTGTTCGGCCTGGATAGTGGCTACGATGTCGGTCATCTGCCCGGTGCGGCGGCTGGACAGGGAGGCCATGAGCGCGCCCTCACCGGCAAGCGTGCCGCCCTGGGCCGCCTTGTCCACCTCGGGGGCCGACAGGTCCAGAACCTCATCCTCGATGCCGGTGACCTGGCGGAAGTTGAGGGTGATGTGCCGACGCATGACGATGTCGCCGTGGTCCGCCGGGGTGGCCTCGTAGAAGGGGCGTGCGGCCTCGGCACGCCAGTCGGTCAGGATGGGCTCGTGGTTGCTGTCCAGCAGGCCCAGTCGCCCGATATATCGTCGGCCGCCCTGGGCCGTATCCAGTCGGCCGAAGACCAGACGGTCCTCCACGGCCCGCAGCTGGGTGAGCCGGTCCTCATACATGTTGGCGAATGAATCCCGCTCGGTGCGCTGGGTGGGCGATCCGTGGGAGCCGGCGGCCCGGACCGCGTCCAGTCTGGTCCTGGCCTGCGTCCGCAGCTCGTCCAGACGGCCGTAGGCCCTGTCCACCGCCGTCTGCTCTTCATGCAGCTGTGAGGAATAGCTCGACATGTGCGTCCGTTCTGTCCAATGTTCAAAAATCGGATGATCCAATATACCGCTCGACCTCTACTTTTTCGGCCCGGCAGACCCTTGGCCGCGCCCTCTTTGCCGGGTGGCGAAACGCCGGGGCGGACCCTTTGGCGAGTCGGATGGTTGGGTTTGGGCCTGAAGTGGTGTCAAGGTGGTGAGCAATGGGGATAAGTGGGGTAAAGTGGGGAGCACTGCGTAGGGGACGCTACCCGATGGGGTCGTCCCATGGTTACCGAACTGGCATTGGAGGTGGGGCATGGCCGATACATACGACGCAGATGCCGCCTCGCCTTCCCTGCCGCTCATGCTTCTGGGCACCTACACCCCCAAAATGGATTCCAAGGGCCGCCTGGCGCTGCCCGCCAAGTTCCGCGCCCAGCTGGGTCAGGGCCTGGTCATGGCCCGCGGCCAGGAGCGTTGCGTCAGCCTGCTGCCAACAGACGAATTCCGGCGGATGGCAGTGCGCATCCAACACACATCCATGGGCGACAAGTCGGCCAGGGACTACCTGCGCGTATTCCTGTCCGGTGCCGTCGACCAGGTCCCCGACAAGCAGGGCCGCATCCTGGTTCCGCCCATGCTGCGCTCCTATGCACGGCTGACCGGCCCCGTCGTGGTCATCGGCGTGGGCACCCGCGCTGAGATCTGGGATCAGGATTCCTGGACCGCTTACTTGGAGAGCAAGGAGCAGGGCTACGCCGATATTGCCGACGATGTTCTTCCGGCGGTGGATTGCTGATGGAGGCCCTCATGGAAAATCGCAATCCTCCCGATCAGGAGGCCGTGGACAGGGGCATGGTCCACCGTCCGGTCCTGCTGGAGCGCTGCCTTGCGCTGGCCCGGCCCGCCTTGGAGCGCCCGGGGGCCGTGGCTGTGGATTGCACGCTGGGCCTGGCTGGTCACGCCACCGCCTTCCTCAAGTCCTGCCCTGAGGCCCGTCTTATTGGCATCGACAGGGATCTTGAGGCCCTGGATCTGGCTACAGGCCGGATGCGCGACGAGGGCCTGGCTGACCGCTTCACCCCGGTGCATGCACCCTTTGACCAGCTGGACCGGCAATTGGACGCACTGGGAGTAGGCCAGGTGGACCTGGTCTTCATGGATTTGGGGCTCTCCTCCCTGCAGATCGATCAGCGCGACAGGGGATTCACCTACCGGCAGGATGCTCCGTTGGACATGCGCATGGACACCAGCCAGGAGCTGACGGCCGCACAGGTCCTGGACGAGTATGACCAGGAGCACTTGGCCGACATCTTCTCCCGGTATGGGGAGGAACGCTATGCAGGACGCATCGCCCGGGCCATCGTGGAGGCCAGGCAGGAGCAGCCGCTGACCACCTCGGCCCAGCTGGACCGTCTGGTCGACAGGACAGTACCGCGCGGCCACCGTCCTCCGGGCAATCCGGCCAAGAGGGTTTTCCAAGCCCTGCGCATCGAGGTCAACGGGGAGCTGGACCGTCTGAGGCGCACCCTGCCCCAGGCCATTCTGCGGCTGGCCCAGGGAGGTCGTCTGGTCGTGGAGTCCTATCACTCCCTGGAGGACCGCATGGTCAAGCGCTTCATGGCACCTGGTCTGCATGTGGACCTGCCGGCTGGCATGCCGGTGGTGCCCGATCAGGCCCGTCCCTATCTGTCGGATCTGACTCATGGGGCCATCAAGGCAGACGCGGCGGAGCGGGAACGCAACCCCCGGTCCGCCTCCGTGCGCCTGCGGGCCGTGGAGATGATCGGAACCATCCCTGAAGAGCGTCGTCGTCGGCTTCAGGCCGAGGCCCGTGGTGAGGTCTCAGCTGATCGCCATCGCCGCGTGGGTCACGGTTCGGAATCGAGGCGCCGGTCATGACCATGCCAGCACGTTCGGTCCGTTCCAAGGCCTCCCCGGACAAGGGCCATCCCCGTATCCAGGAGATGCCCACCAGGCCCGAGCTCAGTCTGATCAAGGGCACAGGCAAGACCGGCAAGGCGCGCCAGCCGGAACGAGGTCCAGTGGCTGAGGGGGCCCGGCGTCTGATCGGCTGGACTCGGACCCGGGGCAATCCCCTGCTGCGGATCATGACCTCGGTGGTTTTCCTGGCGGCCTGTATGTTCGGCTCCCTGATGCTGCGCACCCAGATGGTCCAGGATTCCTTCGAAGCCACCCGGATCCAGCGTGAGATCAGCAATCTCAACCAGGACGTCCAGGATGACCAGAACAAGCTCGACCAGCTCCAGGCCTCCCTGCCGGACAAGGCCCAGCAGTTGGGCATGCAGCCCCAGCAGGGTCTGAACTCCATCGATTTGCAGGGCTACAAGCCCCCTCAGGATGCTCAGGGCAGGGTGGGGCATCCATGAGCGGCAAGGGCACCAAGCGCTCCTGGCACCTGTCCTTCTGTAAGCGTTCGCTGTCTGTGGGCCTGATTCTGATCCTGGTGGCTGCTCTGGCCCTGGGCAAATTGGCTTACATCCAACTCTTTGACGGAAGGTCCATGGCCCAGGCTGCTGCGGCGAGTCGCACTGTGCCGCACACCATCAAGGCCCAGCGTGGCCGGATCCTGGATGTCAATGGCCGGGTGCTGGCACAGAACCTGGAGCGATACAACATCATCGGTGACCCCGAGGCGGCTGCCTCCTTCATACCTATCAACTGCACCAAGCGCACCGGCAGCGACTGCCACAGCATCAAGGGCCATCCGGTTGGCGCTGACGGTGCTGCCGGCGTAGCACGCCTCCTGGCGCCGGCTCTGGGGATGAACGCCATGGAGCTGGGCGGCAAGCTCAGCGTCCCTGGACGGTACGTGGTCCTGGCCAAGCGGGTGACTCCTGAGGTCAAGCGTTCCATCGATAAACTGGGGCTGCAGGGGATCATCACAGCCGAACTGAGCAGTGAACGCACCTATCCGCATGCGGATCTGATGGGAGCCCTGATCGGAGGCATTGACGACAGCGGCAAGGGTGTGGCCGGGATCGAACAGATGGAGAATCGGCGGCTGACCGGCACTGACGGCTATACGGTCTATCAGCAGGGGATGCTGGGCCAGGAGATTCCTGGAACCATGACCCGTCAGCGCAATCCAGTCAACGGCAAGGATGTGAGACTGACTATCGATCAGGACGTGCTCTGGTACGTCCGTCAGGCCCTCAAGTCAGGCTGCCAGAACTATCATGCGGACTGGGCTCTGGCAGTTGTTCAGGACACCCGTACAAACGAGATCCTGGCGCTGGCCGATACCGACGATTACCAGGCTGGCAGCGATCAGGCCAAGGTTAACTCCTCCAGGGCGGTGGCGGAGACCTTCGAGCCCGGTTCGGTCGGCAAGACCATCTCAGCTGCGGGCATGCTCCAGGAGCAGGTGCACTCCATGACCGACCGCTTTACCGTGCCCGATCACATCACCGTTGACAAGCAGCAATACAAGGATTCCTTCAACCATGGGGACGAGCATTGGACGTTGGCCGGCATTCTGCAGAATTCCTCCAACGTGGGCATGGTCATGGCAGGCCAAAACTACCCGGACCAGAAGCGCTACGACTATCTGACCCGCTTCGGCATCGGCCAGGTATCGGCCCTGGGTCTGCCGGGGGAGTCCAAGGGACTGCTGACCACGCCTCAGACCTGGGACCGGCGCACCCGCAACACAGTTCTGTTCGGTCAGGGCTATGCCACCAATGCCGTCCAGCTGACCAATGCCATCGCCACCTTGGCCAACAAGGGGGTCCGTTCCGACCAGACCATCATCCGTGGTCAGGGCGCCGTAAAAACCAATCAGGTCAGGGTCGTGGACGAGAAGGTGGCCGCTGAGGTCATGAACGCGATGGAGTCAGTGTCAGAGAAATACGATAAGATGGTCAAGGTAGAAGGCTACAGGATAGCTGCCAAGACCGGAACCGCCGAGGTGGCCGACAGTTCCGGCAAACTGAGTGGCATCGTCAGCGATTGGGTGGGTATACTGCCCGCTGACGATCCCCGCTTCGTGATTACCGTAGTGCTGAAGAATCCCCAGGGCAGTGCCGGGATTTTCGGCGGCGTCACCGCTGGTCCCATCTTCGCTCAGATCGGTGAATTCCTTATGCAGAAATACCAGGTCCCTACGTCCACGCCCAGAACCGATGCTATCCCGGTAACATGGTGATACCGGCAGGCATCATGGCGTTCCCGGACAAAGGAGAGATTGCAGCATGAGTGCGCTGAGTGAATCAATCTCCCGACGGTTGACCCTGGGTCAGCTCAAAGGGCGCTATGGGCTTACCTTGGTCCCCGACTTCGCTGAACCAGTTACGGTGACCTCATTGGTGGATGATCTGCCTTCAGTGCGGCCTGGCAGCTTGTACGTACCTGCAGGCCAACAGGTGGACCAGGGCATGATCGAGGAGGCCGAGCGTCGTGGGGCCTATGCAGCTCTGCTACCGACTTCGGCCCGTCAAGAGGTGGGACGAGCCCGCATACCTCTGCTCTTCGGCACCATGCATGCCTGGCAGATGGGCCAGTTGCTTGCCAATACCGCAGGGGACCCTTCGGGAGCCTTGGCTGTGTTCGGCTTGGTCGGTTCTCAGGTGCAGGATCAGGTGGATCTCTTGGCCGACTTTCTGCACGTGCTGGGCAATCCAGTTGGCATTCTCAGCTCTAAGGGTTCATACTCGTTGGATCGGCGACTGGACCTGGAATACCCCCTGAGCATGTTCGATGTGCAACGCAGTCTCTCCATAGCTCTAGAGGACGGGGCGGCCGCCATGGTCATCTCCGTGGATGAGCAGACTCTGGCCAGGGATGCCCTCCAGGCTGTGGACCTGGATGTGGTGGCCCTGGGTGCCCAAGAAGGCTCCACCCGTGATATGCGGCACGTGCGCCTGATCTCCAAAGCCCGTCGATACGGGTTCAACCTGGGCGGGCACACCATCGTGGCCCGGCGCAACGAGGAATCAGATGGGCTGGCCCGCCAGTCACTACCCGCGGATGCAGAAAGCGACGATCTGTCCCTGTGCATCGCCATGACCATGGCCGCCGGTGTCAAACGCAACAACATCAGGAGCGCCCTGCGCGTCTCCCGCGAAATGTCCTGAGAGGTGAGGATGAGTCAGTCTGTAGGGGCCGGGTCCATGCCCATGACCCTGGAAGAGGTCGTCGAATATGTGCACGGTCGGCTGGTTGAGGCCGATCCTGGTCGCGAACCCGACCGTCGGTCCGTGCGCATGCGGGTGGTGACCGACTCCCGGCAGGCGGGGGCCGATGGACTCTTCGTAGCCATCAAGGGCGAGCACGTGGACGGGCATGACTATGTTCCCGGCTTGGGGACCAAAGGCTGTCGCGCGGCTCTGGTCGACCATCTCGTTCCGGACGCTGACCTGCCGCAGATTCTTGTGGATGATACGGTTGCTGCCCTGGGGATGCTGGCACGGACCAACATGGACCTTCGGCGTGATGCCCCGGGCCCCTTCACGGTCATCGGCATCACCGGTTCTGTCGGCAAGACTACGACCAAGGATCTGCTGGCTTCCTTGTTGGCCATGCTGGGCCCTGTGGTGGCCCCGGTTGGGTCTTTCAACAACGAGATCGGCCTTCCTCTGACCGCCTTGGAGGTAGGGCCGGACACCCGCTACTTGGTGGCGGAGATGGGTGCCAGCCACGTGGGCGAGATAGCAGGTCTGACCCGAATGGTTCCCCCGGACATGGCCCTGGTCCTCAAGGTCGGAGTAGCCCACCTGGGCGAATTCGGCTCCGTGGAGCGCATCGCCCAGGCCAAGAGCGAGATTGTGCAAGGCTTGGTGCCGGGTGGGACTGCTGTGCTCAATGCAGATGATTCCCGGGTGGCCGCCATGGCTGACCTGGCCTCTGGGCCCGTTCTGCAGTTTGGCATGGCCGCTCAAGACGGCGGGCAGGACCGCGACCTGGACGGTTCGGCTCGCTATCTGGACAGTGACAGCCTGGACAGGCCGGCTTTCGAGCTGCGTCTGCGTGGTCAGCAACCAATTCGGCTGCGTCTAGGCATTCCGGGACGGCACAATGTCATGAACGCCCTGGCCGCCGCCACGGTGGCCCACGCCTTAGGGCTGGACGCAGGGCGCATCGCCGATGAATTGGGCCGACAACAGCGGATCAGCCCACATCGGATGGCTGTATCTTCGGTCCAGCTGCCGGATGCCTCCTTCACCCTGATTGATGATTCCTTCAACGCCAATCCCGACTCCGTGCGGGCCGGTCTAAACGCTCTGGCCGCTTGGAGAGGATCCGATGGCACGGTCTATCGGATAGCAGTACTGGGGGTCATGCTTGAACTGGGCGATCGAGGGGAGCAGCTGCACCAGGAGATCGGTGCCTACTGCCGTCGTCAGGGCATTGATGCATTGGTCGCAGTGGGTTGCCGGAATCAGCAGATGGACGGTCTGGTCCAAGCCCTGGTCCGTGGTGCCGGCGGCCCATCCGATCCAAGCGAGGATCAGCCTGGGGTCATGCGGGTCCTCTTTGCCCAGGACGCTGACCAGGCTGACCAGATGGTTCGCCGCCTGTGCGCCAAGCATTCGGGCGGGAAGAATCTTGTCCTTCTCAAGGGCTCGCATATGTCCGGCCTATCCGATCTGGCCGACCGGTGGCAGGGCTGAGCCATGAATCTACTGGCATCCCCGCAGCGGGGTCTAATATTCAAGGACAGAATCCAAGAGTTGGAGTACACACTGTGATTGCCCTCATCATCGGAATCCTGGTCGCCCTGGTGGTGACGCTGGCGGGGACCCCCTTGCTGATACGACTGGTCCACCGCCTGCACTACGGCCAGTACATCCGCCAGGACGGGCCCAAGTCCCACTTGGTCAAGCGCGGCACCCCGACCATGGGCGGGCTGGTCATCAACTTGGCTATTCTGCTGGGCTGGGCAGCCTCGGCGCTCTACCGTTACCTGTCGCGGGGGGAGTCCGTGTCCCTGTCGGCCTTGCTGGTCCTGTTCGCCATGCTCTCCATGGGCTTCCTGGGCTTCATCGACGACTTCGCTAAGGTGCGTAAAAAGCAGAACCTGGGTCTGTCGGTCAGGGCCAAGTTCATCGGCCAGTTTATTTTGGCCACCATATACGCGGTGCTGGCTCTGAAGTTGCCCACCAAAAACGGCTACCCCAGCGCCCAAGCGGGCATATCCTTCGTAGAGCAGCCCATCATCGACTTCCGAATGGCGGGCAGCGTCCTGTCCGTGGTGCTCTTCATCATCTGGGTCAATCTGCTGATGACGGCCTGGAGCAATGCGGTCAACCTGACTGACGGTCTGGACGGGCTGGCTTCAGGCTCCTCTATGATCGCCTTCGTGGGTTACACGGTTATCGCCTTCTGGGAGAGCTATCACTTGAAGGGTGGCGGCCATCCAGGCCATGCCTATGCGGTCTCTGATCCCCTGGACCTGGCCATCATCGCCTGCTGTGCGGCTGTGGCCTGCTTCGGCTTCCTCTGGTACAACACCAACCCAGCCTCCATCTTCATGGGCGATACCGGATCCCTGGCTCTGGGTGGGCTCTTCGCAGCCTTGTCCATCGCCACCCATACCGAGCTTCTGGCGGTCATCCTGGGCGGGCTTTTCGTGGGAGAGGCCGCCTCCGATGTCATCCAGGTGGGCTACTTCAAGCTCACCCACAAGCGGGTCTTCAAGATGGCGCCCATCCACCACCACTTCGAGCTGATGGGCTGGCAGGAGTCCAAGGTGGTTGTCCGGTTCTGGATGGTGGACCTGATCTTCGTCCTGTTGGCCTTGGTCTGCTTCTATGCCGACTGGGTGGTCCGCTCCGGGTTGCCCATCTGAGCGCGTCCATTCACGGTACCGGACTTCGGCAGCCGGTATCATGCCAAGCAGGTGCCGGAGCTAGCGGAATGAGGTATTCATGAATATGGACTTGAGCCAGAAGCGTGTACTGGTCGCCGGGCTGGGCATTTCCGGACGGAGCGTGGCCGCAGCCCTGCAAGGTCGGGCGGCCGGGGTGACCACTGTGGACCAGCGCGCTCCGCAGGCCGATCTCCATGACTTCGACCAGGTGGATTGGAGCCAGGTGGACCTGGTCATGGCTTCTCCTGTCTTCAATCCGCGCACCCCATTTATCCTTGAGGCGCAGCGTCGCGGCATCCCCGTGGTCAGCGAGGTGGAGATGGCTTGGATGCTGCGGGTGCCCTCAGCGCGAACCGGTCGGCCAGCGCCTTGGATCGGGATCACCGGCACCAACGGCAAGACCTCGACCACCAGGATGGTCGCCTCCATGATGCAGGCCAGCGGGGTTACGGCCCCTGCGGTTGGCAACATCGGCAAGGCCGTCTCCACAGCCGTCCTGGATCCCGACAATGACATGCTCTGCGTGGAGCTGAGCTCCTTCCAGCTGCATTTCACCTTCTCGCCGGCCCTGGAGTGCGCGGCCATCACCAATCTGGCCGACGACCACCTGGACTGGCACGGGGGCTTCGAGGCCTATGCGGCCGACAAGGCGCGCATCTACCGGGGGGTGCGCAAGGCCCTGGTCTACAACGCCGACGACTCCCGGGTCTCCGACCTGGCCAGACAGGCACAGCCAGCCCCAGGCTGCCGACGGGCGGGCTTCACCCTAGGCCGGCCCGAGTCTGGACAACTGGGCGTGGAGGACGGCTGGGTCGTGGACCATAGCGGATTGACCGGTCAGGACCTTGAGGAGGGCGTCAGGCTGGTCCGGGTGGCCGATCTGACGGACCTGTGCGAGCCTGATGGCACGGTCTATCCCCATCTGCTGGCTGATGCGCTCTGCGCTCTGGCTCTGGCGCTGGGCGCTGGGGCCCGGGTCGGCGCGGCCATCGAGGCCATACGCGCTTTCACGCCCGGCGACCACAGGATCAGCACCGTGGCCACCCTGGGCCAGGGTTCGCAGGCCATCCGATTTGTAGACGATTCCAAGGCCACCAACGCCCATGCCGCTGAGGCCTCCTTGGCCAGCTATCATGACGGCCAGGTGATCTGGTTGGCCGGTGGGCTGGCCAAGGGCGCTCGCTTCGACGATCTGGTCCGGTCTCGCAGATCCAAGCTGGCAGCAGCCGTGATCATCGGCCAGGATCAGCAGCCTATGGTCCAGGCCATCAAGGACCAGGCGCCCGATCTGCCGGTTACCATGATTGATCCTGATGCCGGTGACCAGGTCATGGCCCGGGCCGTTCGTGCGGCCGGTTCCTATGCGCGGCCCGGTCAGGTGGTTCTGCTTGCACCTGCCTGCGCCTCCATGGATCAGTTCGCATCCTATGCCGACCGGGGCGACCAGTTTGCTGAGCAGGCAACGCAATGGGTCCACGAGCATGAAGCGCGGCACTGATCCGCACACGGCTCCCTCCCGGGTATCTGGCGGCAAGGGGGACTACCGGGGCTGGCGGGCTATACTCAATCCGCTCTGGTGCTACTACGGCTTTCTGGCTACGGTCGTCGCCACCACCGTTTTCGGTCTGATGATGGTCTTCTCTTCCTCGGCTGTGGATCTGGTGGCCCAGGGCAGCTCACCCTGGAGCCAGGTCATTCGCCAGAGCATATACGCAGTGATAGGGCTGTTGCTGGCTCTACTGGCCTTGAGGATCAGCATCGACCACTACAGGAGCTGGTGCACCTGGTTCCTGATCGCCAGCCAGGGCGTCCAGCTGCTGACCCGCACTCCGCTTGGGCGTTCTGCTAACGGTAATGAGGGGTGGATCTCGGTGGGGGGCATCTCCATGCAGCCAGCTGAGCTGCTCAAGCTGGCCCTGTGCTTGTGGCTGCCCCAGGCCCTAATCGAAGCCCAGCGGCAGGTCGGCAAGGATTCCAACTTGAAGAGCCTGGCCAAGGCCTATGCCAAGCCGGCCACTGGATTTGTGGTCAGTTTTCTGCTGATCATGCTGGGCAAGGACCTGGGAACGGCTATGATTATCGTCATCATTGGCTTCGTGGCCTTCCTGGTTTCGGGCTTTCCCCTGCGTTGGCTGCTCAGCCTGGCAGTCCTGGGGATGGCTGCAGTCATCGGTTTTTCGGTTTACGGTAACAGCAACCGGACCCAGCGGATCATGGCCGCCTACGGCAAGTGCTCGGCTGATGACATTCAAGGGGTCTGCTACCAGTCCATCCACGGACTGTACGCCATGGCCTCGGGGGGTCTGACCGGGGTCGGACTGGGCAACTCCAGGGAAAAGTGGAACTATTTGCCTGAGGCGCACAATGATTTCATCTTTGCTGTCATCGGCGAGGAGCTGGGCTTTGTAGGGGCGGCCATGCTTATTCTGGTCTTCGTGGTCATGGGCTGGTGCATGCTGAGAATCGCCCTGACTACCAGGAACCGGTATGCGGGCATGGTGCTGATTTGCCTGGATGTGTGGCTGGTGGGCCAAGCTCTGATCAACATCTGCGTGGTTCTGGGCCTGCTGCCGGTCATCGGGCTGCCCCTGCCCTTTGTGTCGGCCGGAGGGACCGCCCTGATCTCCTGTCTGGCTTCGGCCGGGGTGGCTCTGAAGATGATTCGGACCCAACCGGACGTGATGGCAGCCACGGACGGGTCCTGAGATGCGGAATGGACATGGCGGAAAGGAAGCGGATTCGCGGATGACGACAGCGACGAGGACCGAGAAAGGGATGCCTGGGGTTGCCCAGGAGCATGCCGGAAAAGGCATTGGTCCCCATCTGGTGTTGGCCGGCGGGGGGACGGCAGGGCATGTCAACCCCCTGCTCAGTGTGGCTGCGGCTATTCGGGAGCGCTGTCCCCAGGCGGCTGTCAGCGTGATCGGCACCGCTGTCGGGCTGGAGCATGACCTGGTGCCAGCTGCTGGATTTCCCTTGGACCTGATTGAGAAGGTTCCCTTCCCTCGTCGTCCCGGCAAGGCCGCCCTGGACTTCCCCCGACGTTGGCGACGTGAGGTGCAGCGGGTCCGAGGGTATTTGCAGGATCGGTCGGCCGAACTGGTGGTCGGCTTTGGCGGCTATGCCTCAGCGCCGGCCTACAGGGCTGCACGGAACTTGGGCCTGCCCATCGTCGTCCATGAGCAGAACGCCCGGGCGGGCATGGCTAACAAGCTGGGTGCCCGCTGGGCCGATTTCGTAGGTACTGCCTATGAGAACACAGGCATTCGAGCCCGAGCCGGTGTGCCAGTGCGCCGCGTGGGTTTGCCTTTGCGGCCGACCATCGCCCGACTGGTCAAGCAGATGGAGGCTGACCCTGCAGGAGCCCGCCGGGAGTCTGCGCATTCTCTGGGGTTGGATCCCGATAGGCCCATCCTGTTGGTGACTGGGGGATCCTTGGGAGCGCTCAGCCTGAACAAGGCGGTGGCTGGCGCAGCCCGGCAGCTGTTGGACCGAACCCAAGTAATCCATCTGACCGGTCGTGGCAAGGCCGACCAGGTCAGGGAGCAGGTTGCGGCTGACCTGGGTGATGGGGCCATCAACGATCTGGACCCGGCTCACCGGGGCCAAGGGGACTATCACATGGCTGAATACCTGGAACGGATCGATTTGGCCTTCGCCTGTGCTGATCTGGTGGTCTGCAGAGCTGGTGCAGGCTCTGTCAGCGAGCTGGCCGCCCTGGGCGTGCCGGCCGTCTACGTGCCCCTGCCCATCGGCAATGGTGAGCAGCGGTTCAACGCGCAGCCGGTCGTTAATGCCGGGGGAGGGCTCATGGTGGACGATGCGGCCCTGGATGCTAAATGGGTGGCTGATCATGTCCCTGCTCTTATGGCCGACGAGGATAGGCTGGCTGACATGCGCCGAGGGGCTTGGGAGTACGGGATTCGCGATGCCGCCCAGGTGATGGCCGAGCAGATCCTGACCATGGCTGACCAACACCTTGCCCGCAAGGAATCTGGGAGGGCCTAATCGGGCATAATGGAGGCAGGCGACGGGCGACCGTCCTGGATGGTCATGAACTGCTGGAGGAGATGCAACTACTGTGCCCAAGCATGAATTGAATACAGTGCCCGGTCGGCAGGATGGCGGTGACCGGTCCCTGCCGGTCCTGAACCCCTGCCTTCCTGCCCTGGCTCAGGCCGGAGTGCGCGACCCCAAGGATCTGGGACCTACACACTTCATCGGCATCGGCGGGGCAGGGATGAGCGTACTGGCCGAGATGCTACACCAAGAGGGGGTGCAAGTTTCCGGATCCGACCGTGCTGAGGGGGACAAGACCCGACGCCTTCGTCAGCTGGGAATCCGGGTCGCCATCGGTCAAGAAGCCTGCAATGTGGCCGGGGCCCGCACGGTGGTCTGGTCCAGTGCCATCAAACCTGACAATCCCGAGATTCTGGCAGCTCGTGACGCGGGTGCCCGGCTGGTCCATCGCAGCGACATTCTGGCCCTGCTTATGGCCTCCAGGATTTCGGTCACCGTGGCTGGAGCACATGGCAAGACCACCACCAGTGCGCTCTTGGCTCACCTGCTGACCAATGGCGGCCGAGGAGATCTGGCCGATCCCAGCTATGCCATCGGGGGCAGCCTCCAGAGCAGCCAGGGACCCATGGACGGCGGGCACGTGGGAGCCGGACGGGTTCTAGTGGCCGAAGCGGACGAGTCCGACGGCAGCTTTGGCAAGTACACTCCTGACATCGCCGTCATCACCAACGTGGAGCCCGACCATCTGGACCACTACGGCACGGCTGATGCCTTCCACCAGGCCTTTGTGGAACATGCCCGGCATGCCCGACGTTTCCTGGTGGTTTGCGGGGACGACCAGGGGGCCCTGGAGGTGTTGCGGCGGCTGCAAGGGGACTGCCGCGCCAAGATCATCGTCTATGCATCAGATCCCCGGCTGAGCATTGACTCCCTGCCTGGGGTTCTGGGCCTGGTCCGCATCGGGTCCGAGTCCGAGAGCAGCGGCAGCGGCCGTGAACATTGCCGTCTGGCTCTCCCCGCGCAAGTGCTCCAGGCGGCAGGGTTGGATGTCAGCAAGCCTCTCGATCTGCAGGTGGATTTGGCGATTCCCGGCATCCACAACGCCCGCAATGCCGCCGCAGCCATCATCGCCGCCATCCTGCTGGGGATGGATCCTGATACGGCCTCCGCTTCCGCCGCCGACTTCCGTGGGGCCTCTCGACGCTTCGAGGTTCGCGGATGCCAGCATGGGGTCACCGTAGTGGACGATTACGCCCATCATCCTACGGAGATCGCCGCCCTGCTGACCGCCGCCAGACGACGTTATCCGGGCCGGACCATCAGGGTGCTCTTCCAACCCCACCTGTATTCGCGCACCGCCATCTTCGCCGACCGTTTCGCTGCCGCTCTGTCCCTGGCGGACGATGTGACGGTCACTGACATCTTCCCCGCCCGTGAGCTGGCCAGCGATTTTCCGGGCGTGGATGCCGGAACCATCCCTGCCGCAGCCCGCAAGGCATCGGACCAGAAGTCTCAGAATACTGGGAATAGGTCGACCGGGGCCGTCTTCCGGGCCTGCCCGGATATGCATCAGGCAGCTCTGGATCTGGCCGAGCGGGCGGAGCCGGGGAATGTAATCCTGACCGTAGGCGCCGGTGACGTCACAGACATGGGGCCGGTCATTCTTGACAGGCTGGCTGAACGGGACAAGCAGTGAAGACCGGCAAGGGCCGCAGCGCCTCCAGCGGAGCCTCGTCCAGAACCAAGGCCGTCCGGGCTGCCAAGGCCGCACGGACGGCCAGGTCTGGACATACCAAGCCTTTGGAAGAAGGACTGCGGACTGGCAGAACAGCTAGATCGGGCGAGTCAACCGTCTCAGATGCTTCGGTACAGGCCAGCCGGTCCAAGGTTGAAAAAACAGGCAGTGAGGGCAGACGCCTTAGGCGGTCAAGGTCTCTCAAAGGTTCGAAGCGTCTCAAGGGTCGTCCGAGTCGTTCCAAGAATACAAGCGGCTCACGGACTCGTAGCGCCAGATCCGCCTCATCATCCTCCCGCTCGCTGGTAAAAGGCAGTAGCGCATCAGTCTCCAAGTCTGTGGCATCCAAATCCGCGACTTCTCATTCGACAAGTTCGGCCGAAGGATTCGTCGATGCCCGGGCCATACCGCCGGACCGACCCGTCTCGGGCAGAATAGGCACCGACCAGGAGGACCAGGGTCTGGGGATCTTCGTCCGGCCCAAGGTTCTGGATTTTCAGGCCCGAGTGCGCGAAAAGAAGAAGGTCAGCCGCAGGCTGGTCTTGATCCGGACAGGTGTAGTCCTCCTGGTTATAGCTCTGATAGCAGGACTGGCATGGCTGCTCTTTCTTTCGCCGGTCTTTCGCCTGCAGACCGACAAGATCAATGTCAGCGGCGGCAATGCCTGGGTGTCCAACGATCGAGTGGTCTCAATCGTGGCCAATCAGGGGGATCGCTCTCTGCTGCTGATTTCCACCAATGGCGTAGAGCAGGAGATCAGCGGCATGGCCGGGGTGACCGATGCCAAGGTCAGCAAGAGTTTTCCGCACGGTCTGGAGGTGACCTTCGATGCCCAGGAGCCTACTGCGGTCTTCAAGGATGCGCAGCGCAAACTGACGGCCGTCGACAGACAGGGGAGGGTGCTCAATACTGTGTCCAAGCCGGTCGGGGGGGTGCCGGTCATCCAGGTGGCTACCGTCAAGCGTGCCCAGAAGGATCAGGCGGTCAGGCAGACCCTGCGGATTCTGTCAACCATGCCCGAGGCCATGCGCCATTCGGTGACCAAGGTGACTGCGGAAACCCAAGACTCCATTACCACCGAGCTGGACCAGGGCAAACATGTCATCATCTGGGGCGACGGCTCTGACCTGAAGCTCAAGCAGGCCGTAGTCGACAAGATCATCAACGATCCATCCAAGATCGGCGACAAGCATCAGCTGGATGTGTCGGCGCCCCTGAGGCCCATTGTCAAATAGTCGCTGAAGGAGCTGCCGGCTTCATCAATCTGTCGGTGTCCAGCAGGATGGTCACCGGTCCGTCGTTGACCAGATCCACTCGCATGTGGGCGCCGAAGCGTCCGGCGGCAACCGGCACACCGGTTGCCTCCAAAGCTCGGTTCAGATCCTTCCAGACGCTTTGGGCGTGTTGGGGTTCTCCCGCAGCCATGAAGCTGGGACGGTTGCCGTGACGAAGATCCGCGTAAAGAGTGAACTGGGAGACGGAAAGGATGGAGCCGCCGCAATCAAGGATTGACCGGTTCATCCGGCCCTTCTCGTCGGCGAAGATGCGCATCCGGGTCAGCTTGCGGACGGCATAGTCCACCTGGTCAGCCCCGTCCCCGTTCTGAACGGCCACCAGGAGCAAGAGGCCCATGCCAATGCTCTGGGGTTTGAAATCTGGATCCTGCTGCCCCTGCTCGTCGACCACATCGACCCTGGCACGGCTGACCCGCTGTATGACGATTCTCATGCTTTTAGTCTAAAGATTTCAGGCGTTGTTGTAGTGTCGCTGGGAAAAGCTGGATCGGTATCTGGTTGGGGTCAGGCCGGAGAACCGTTTGAAGACGCGCATGAAATATTTGGGGTCGTCATATCCGCAGGCTTCGGCTATCTGTCTGACGCCCATGGAGGTCGACAGGAGCAGCTCCTGAGCTCGTTCGATGCGGATCCGCCTGATCTGTCCGGTGATACCGATGCCGAACCGCCGCTTATAGATGGTCGACAGGTACGAGGGCGAATAGTTGAAGTTTTCTGCTACGCTGGCAACACTGATCCGGTCGCAGGCGTTGATACGGATCCAATCTTGGACCTTCTGGAGGGTGCTGTCCTCGTCGTCAGCTTCTTGACGGCCCTTGGGCGCGGGCCTTCCCATGGCGATCTCCATGAGCAGGCAGGTCATGAAATAGCTGCAGTAGGGGCTGGGATCCGGGTAGGTGCGCTGGTAGATGTCAAGCAGCTGGTTGAACATGACGGTTAACCGATTGTTGTCTGCCAGACGAAAATCCAGGGGCAGCACCACGCGTGCCGCTCCCTGGTCATTTCCATCCCTCGGTTCGTCAGGCAGGCCTTGAACCTTGTGCCAGTCAGGCAAGGTGAAGTGGGCCCAGTAGAAGGTCAGCGGCTCCTGTCCCAGCCGTCGACTGCCCTCATGAGGAGTTCCGGGCGGAATTAGCAACAGGCCGCCTGCCTTCAGATCATGATGCCGCCCGGCTACCGTCAGCGGGAGGAGGCCCTCTTCAACCAGGATCAGCTCAAAGCTGTCGACGGTGCGGCGCTCGTGGATCCATCCGGGGGTGCCGATAAAGCGCCCTGCGGATTTGAAGACCGCCGCATCGTTGGGGAAACTGGTGATGATTGCCTGATCCGTGCTGACCGTCCTCCCTGTAGCTGAAACCTTGGCCTTATTAGGACGCGGTCAGTGGCTGGCCACTTCGACGTAGGCATGATATGGCTGGCTTTCGTCAATGGTCCAGAGGGGGACGAATTCCAGGCCGCTGTCCCGGTGACGGAAGACCAGCTTCTCGCCCTGGCGCTCGAAGGCGGACCCAGGATCCTTCCGGTCGATGTCAAGGCTCTGCATATCAGTGCTGGGGCTCAAGGCGGCAAGCACGTAGGGCCCCCAGGCCACGGCGGCCAGGGAAGGCCGGTCCGGGGTGCCGATCAGCCGGATGGTCGGATCGAATGTCAGCGTAATGGTGGTTCCTGACCAGGAATTCAGACCGCAGGCGCTCGCATCAAGGACCGCCACAGCCGGGTCGGCGCCCATGAGAACCTGGGACACCGGGGTTCCGTCGATGTCAATGTGGACCCTGCTGCGGGTCCAGGCGGGAATGCGCAGGGCCAGGCGCGGCCTGTCCAGGGCCTCTATGGTGATGGTCACTTTCTCGGGGTAGCGGTCGTCCACATCCACGCTCAGGGCCATCTTCTGGTCGATGTCGTTCAGGCTGCAAGGAAGATACTGCTCGATCCACAGGGTCGTCTCGTCCGTGTAGAAGGCTCCATCGGCGTAGTAGAAGTGCGATTCCAGGCCGGTGCCGTGGCAGCAGCTGTTCTCCTCATCGAATTCCTTGTGGCCGCCCGGCTGAGTGGGGAAGAAGTAGAGACTGCCGCCCTGGGGTACATGGTCGGTGCTGGCGGCGATGTGGTTGAGTGTGGTCAGCTCGGTGTAGTCTGCATACTCCTGATCGGGGTCGAAGGAGAACAGGAGCGCAGACAGCTTGAGCAGGTTATAGGAGGCGCAGGACTCAGCGGTGTTGTCCTTGAGCAGGGCGCCGATCACGTCGGGCTGTTGGAACATTTCGCCCTGACCGGTGCCGCCCATGGCGTAGATGTGATGGCCCATGACCGACTTGAGGAAGAACTCGGCCTGCTGCAAGTAGTAGGGCAGCCCGGTCTGGCGAAAGAGTTCCACCGAACCGATGACCTGGGGGATGTGCTGGTTGCCATGCAACCCGCCCAGTGCATCCACCTTCTGACGCATGGGGACCATGAGACGGTCGTTGTCGAAGAGGCGAGCGGCCTCCAGGTGCTCCTTACGTCCGGTGATGGCGTACAGGTGGGCCAGGGATTCATTCATGCCTCCGAACTCGCCGGCGATGTACATGCTCCACATGTTTTGCAGCTGCTCGTGGGGGAGACGGTGGACGCGGTCATAGACCCAGTCGCCCAGGTCCGAGGCCACGCGCAGAGCCGTTTCATTGCCGGCGAAGTGGTAGGCGTCGATCAGCCCAGCCAGAATTTTGTGCAGGGTGTAGTAGGGCGCCCAGATAGTGGGGTAGGGCGCGTACTGCTCCAGCTTGTCGAACTGGCTCTCGTCGTAGGCCGACAGGAAGCCCGGCTTGGTGGCTCCGCTCTTTGCAAAGGCGGCCTGGACCTCGGCCAGCCCGTCGACCAGATAGGTCAGTTTGGTCCGAATGTCCTCGTCGCCGGTAGCGGCATACCCCAAGGCGTATGCGGACAGGACGTGGCCGGTGGTGTGGCCGCGCAAGTTGGAGTCCGGAGCGTCCCAGCCGATCATAGGCTTGGCTCCCTTGGTGTCCAGGTGGGCGGCCCGGCGGAACTCCACCAAGAGCTGATCGTCGTCCAGAGTTTTCAGGAAGGCTATCCGCCGACGCTGGTTGCCTGCAAGCATTCCATCACCGTTGAGCCGCACCCGGGAGATGGGCACGCGGCGGACCTTAGGCCTGGAATCCACTGGCTGTTCGGGGTCTTCGTCAATCACCTGAACCTTGCACTGCACACGGATATCGCTGCCGTCGATGGATCCTTGGAAGTCATGTTCGCCGGTCTGTTCATCCCTCTGCTCAACACCTTCGTCCCAGTTGACCCGCTGGGAGACCTTCTCGCCGTCCTTGGTCAGCACAGCCGTGAACATGGGCAAATAGTAGGTGATGCCCTTGCGCGCCTTGATCTCGATGGGGTAGACCTTGCGTACTTCAATCTTGTTGGGCATCTGCAACACGGTCACATCGAAGCTGCGCTGGGCCTCGCCGCCGCCCTTGGTGACGGTCGCGGTCAGGGTTACGTTCCGGTCGCCTAGGCCGTATTCGGGCTGATTGACCTTGCCTTGAGGGTTCACCCATCGATCGTCGCTGCTGGTCCACTCGATGGTGGTTCCCTCCACCCCTTCGGTCGGCAGTTTCAGGTCGAAGTCCACGGTGCCCGTGTTGCCGATGTAGATCTGACGGGCCGCCTCATCGACGCAGTCCTGATCAGTGTGCATGGATGATGTCATGATGAATTACCTACTTCCTCCGTTGACAGGCGGATTTTGTCGGTCATGCTTTCCGTCGGGTCGTCTCCGATCCGTCGGCGCCGCTCTGCCCCGACGCCTTGGTGCGCCTTACCTCATCAGTCTATGGATGGAAGCCTGATTATGAAGGTGGGGGAAATCGTCGAATGGGTGGACAATCTTGTGCCTTTGGTTTGGAGTTGTTCTGGCTAGCTTCTATGTCTTCCTAATCCTTGCAATGGTGCGCTTTCTGAGCAAGGAACGACCTGCCAGGGGAGCCTTGTCGGGTATTGGCCAGATGGCATTACCGAGAAATGTCCACCTTTTCCCATTCTCTTTGCACCTACGTCCAAAGGGCTGAAGATTTACCGTTCCAAGTGGAACAGCCTGTGGTTCCACGCAGAGCAAAAGGGTGCCGAACAACGAGGGTCGACACCATTGAGAAGCGAGGAGAAGCGTATGGCAACATCATCGGAACATGTCGACGAGCAGTCAGACAAGGACCAGCAGGATTCGAACCTGGTGGTCGATGAGTCCGGTCTCAAGGTCGACCATCATCAAGAGGAGGAATTGGAACATCTAAGAGCAGATCGTTCCTTCTTCGGTTACCCCAAGGGTATTGGCATACTGGCCACGGGCAACCTTTTTAACTCCATCTGCTGGGCCTCTTACGGGGCTGTGATGATTTACTATCTCTACAAGCCTTGGACCAAGGGATTGGGATTCACCCAGGGTGAGGCGGCCCAGCTTATAGCCATCGTGGCGGCCATCAATTCCATGTTCGAAATACTGGGCAGCTGGTTGGCTGATCGAGTTTTTGGCGCTCGCAAGGCTTTGGTCATCGGCAATATCACCAAGGGGCTGTCCTGTGGCCTTCTTGCTATCCCTGCATTCTCAATCGGTCAGGGTCGGGCTTTTGCCATAGTGGGCATGGTCCTCATGAACATTCCTATCGTCGGTGCCTCCAACGCCTCGTTGACCGGCATGCTCTTCCATCGCGATGACAGTCGCCGTGACGGGGCCTTCGCTATTCATGCTATCGCCAACAACATAGCGGGCTTTATCACTCCTGTGATTTCTGCTCAACTGGGGCTGGTCAACTATCATTACGGCTTTGCTATCGGGGCGGTCGCGGCCCTACTCTATGCCGCTATTATCGGCTTGCCCGGTAATCGTTTCTTCGGATCCTTGGGTTCAAAGCCGTCCAGGCCCTTGAGCGCCCAAGAAAAGAAGCGCTACAGTCTAATCGCACTGGTGGCCCTGGTTGTCATTGCTGCTTTCATAGCCGTGCTGCTCTTGTCCAAGAAGGTCAGTGTGAACAGCCTGGCCAATACTGTCAGTTCGTGCACATTCGTGGTGGCGATTCTCTTCTTTGCCATTATCTGGCGTTCCAAGCGCATCAGCAGTACTGAACGGCATAGGTTGCGCGCAGTGACTCCCCTGTTGATCATGCAAATTGTAATTGGTGTGGACTACGCCATCCAAGGCACCACCCTGCTGATGTTCCTGGATCAGCGTATCAACCGTAAGTTTGGCGGTATCGAAATCGCACCAGGATCCTTCACGACTATTGTGGGTATTATTTCTCTGCTTTCAGGACTCTTCTTCAGCTGGTTCTGGGTCACCGACCTGGGCAAGCGTTGGAAGTCGAGCAGTCGTCTCTGCTTTGGTTTCTTCTTCACCGGCATCGCCAATTTCCTCCTGATTGTGCCGACTGTCGTGCTCAATCCTCACGCCGGAAAATACTCGGTGGTATGGCTGCTGGTTTATTACTTGGTCAGCAATTTCGGTGGATTCCCCTACGGTGTTGCAGCTAACTCAACTGTTGCTGCAATTGCTCCGAAGTCTTACGAGACGCAGATGCAGACCTCACTAACATTGTCTGCAGCCATCGGTACCGCCATCATGCTGGTCGTCTATGGAAGGTTGAAGTCGCTGGATCAGCAACTTCCTCTATTCCTGATCATTGGCACTTTGGAAATTGTTGTTGCGGTTGTGGTAATGAAGTTCAGCAAGCGTTTCGAATCCATGATTCTCGATGATTAGTGAATGGATCGGTCTTTGTCGAGCGAAGATCTCTACAAAGACCGGGTGATAGTGAAGAGGTAAGCAGTTTCGCAATAGCCCTTTGCTGTTGTCAACAGCGGCACCGGAGGCCATCCGCAATTTTGTGGCTTTCGGTGCCTCGTGTTTGCACAGAGGTAGCTATTAATTGATTGCTGCGGTCATGATCCAGTCGGTCTGAATGTCAGCGCCCAAGGTGAAAGTGTGCTCGCCGGTCCGTTTGAAGCCCATGGCTTGGTAGAAACGTTGAGCGGGTTCATTGTGCTCCCATACACCCAGCCAAATTTTGCTCAGTCTCTGGTTCCTGGCTCGTTCGAAGGCCTGATTGACCAGCAGTGTGCCCAGTCCCTGGCGTTTGAAGTCCGATAGGACGTAGAGCCGCTCGATTTCTATTGAAGTGTCACCGAACTGCTCGGTCTGGGCTTTCCCTGTGTTGAGCTGCATGTAAGCTGCGGGCGTGCAATCCACGCTGGCCAGGAGAAGGACGGATTCAGATTCAGACAATTGCGACTTGACCAGTTCGGAGGAGAAGGAATGCAGGAGGTAGTCTTCCATGTTCTCTTGGCTGTTGTCGGCGGCGAAGGTGTCACGGAAGGTAGTCATGCCCAAGGAACATATCAGCCCGGCATCATCCGAGGTGCATTGCCGTATTGTTGCGGTCATGATGGCGATTCCTTTCTTCATTGATTCTGCTGCTGGATATTTCTGCTTTGATAGGCTGTTCTCAGTTGACGATCTTGAGTCCGACCACGCAGGCGACCAGACCGATGATGAGCAGAATGCGGGCGAGTGAAACAGGCTCCGATCCAGTAGCCATGGCGTATAGAACGGTCAGGGCAGCTCCGATGCCGACCCAGATCGCATAGGCCGTGCTGGTAGGGATGCTGCGCATGGCAAAGGCCAGACCCACCATGCTCAGAATCAATCCCACGATAAATACGATGTCAGGGACGATTTTGGTAAAACCCTGAGACTTGCCTAGGGCGGTGGCCCAGACCGATTCGCAGATGCCAGCGAGTATAAGTATGATCCACGAGGACATGGTTCCCTTCCGGCAAGTCTTGTCGCTGTCCGGGTACTTGACCATCGTCCGGGAACCTGAATCAGATTCTGGCCATCAGAATAGCACGGGGCAACACCCTGATAGTTGAATAGCAAGGGAGCGGCCGAGGGTTCATTGTAAGAAGGAATCAGGGTTAATTCAGGGTCGTTTCAGGGGTTTGCCGGATGTTGTCTCCCCCGCCGATCGGCTATTCATATAAATAGAGGGATCTAGCAGGGTGTACGCACGAGGATGTGGCAGGTGAATGAATCATGACTTGGGCCTTACGTGATCTGAAAGCCAATAGCGGCATTTGGGCTGGCGTCTTTATCGTTCTTGTGGTCACGCAAACTCTGCTCTGTGCCATGAGTGTGAGCATGGGAGTCAACAGCTATTACCAAGGTCTGTCGGTCAAGACCAGGGATCCTGCTAAGAGTCTGGCTTCGGCCCTGAGTCTGGTCTTCCTCACGGTCATTGTGCTCGGCTGTCTGGTGATCAAGCAAACCCTGCAGGCATCAATTCGCCAACGTCGGCAGGGGCTGGCCCTTCTCTCGCTGCTGGGAGCTACGCCTAAGCAGGTCCTGGTGCTTACGCTTTTGCAGGTGATGATTTTGCTTCTGCCGGCCTCCCTTATTGCCGTGGCTCTTTCACCTGCGCTGGCTGGAAGGATCCTCGATTGGTATTCCACCGGGATGCGAATGTCGGTACATTTCGCTTTTACCTGGCACAGATTTCCCAGGTCTGCCCTGACTGGTCTTGCAGTGGGATTGGCCACGGCCGTCTTGGCGACCAGCCGGACATTGCGGGATTTGGGAAAGATGACACCAGTCCGGATGGTGCACCGTGCTGAGGAGAGCGAATCGGTTGAACGGCCGAGACATGGACGTGGTCTTGTGGCCCTTTTCCTTGGGCTGGCCTTGCTGCTATTGCCGTTGCCTGTCTTTGCCTATCTTTCGCACAGCGGCTCTGTATCCTTGGATCCTAAGCAAGTCCGGGCGGTCATAAGTGCCGTTGGAAGTGGACCGCTTTTCGCCATTCTCTTGCTGCTGATAGCCTTGGCTCGCGCTGGTGGGCCGGTTATAGGCAGGGTCACTCAACTCTGGACTGCTCTGGTGCCGTCATCGTCTGCCGTCTGGCGGGTAGCGCGTTCACAGGCTGTGGTCAGAAGCAAAGACACGACATTCGGCTCAACGGTCATAGCGTTGACCGCCTGCATGTTTTTGGTCGGCGGTCTGCTGACTGCCGGAGGCACCAGTACCGTCGCCATAAACAAGGTGCCGGGAATACCGAGTGCCACAGCGGGCGGGACTTTGGAGTTGCTCTATGGTTTCTGGGCAGCGCTGCTGGTCGCCCTGGTCGGCGTGATCGCGGGGTTCGCCATCGCCGCTCGGGATCGTGACCTTGATTTGGCGCTCCTGTCAATCGCTGGGGCAAACCCGCAGCAGCTTACTGCTATATCCACATTGGACGGCACCATCGTGATGACTACAGGCATTATCATCGCAGCAGGCGGCACCGGACTGGTCGGACTGAGCACAGCTATGGTCTACTGGCCTCTTGTCCACAGTTTGTTCATAGTCTTTCCTTGGCAGTTCTTCCTTATATGCGGGTTGCCGATCATCGTCGTCGGGTCACTGGCGACTATGCTGACGGCGCGGCCTGCTTTGAAGCGCTCGCCCATGGCCATTTTGCAAGGCGCTATAGGCGAATGATCGGCAGCGAGCTTTAATTGTTGGGTCCGCGATGTGTAGTTGAGCGGTCTTGCCAAGCATTGATTTCGGCCATGGCTGAGTGTGACATATTCATCAACGGGCAGTTCTCCGTGGGATAGGCCAGCCCTAGGCAATGCACTAAATGCATGCTGAATGCTCGAAAATACCGGTCCTCGTTATGATAAATCAATCTCTCAGGGTTCAGTGGACGATTAACTTTTAACTTTGAAGTAGATACAAATGTACAGTCAAATTTGGGCCACGATTACAGTGATTCGTGTCATTCGGAACAAGGCTCGATTGCCGAGGCTTTCAGTAATGTCACAATGTTTGGCCATGACTGCCGGTTGTCATCAAGGTAAGAATCGTTCGGTTCTTGTCGCGCTTGTACACAAGGAGCCTGTCCGCGTCGACATGCAACTCCTCGTATTTAGACCAGCGTCCTTTCCACCAATGATTTCGGTATTTGCGCTTAAGCAGTGCTGAATTGTAGTCAGCCAAGTCGTGGAGTACCTGATCGAGTCTGCTTAAGTCGAAATGCTTCTTCTTGATTTTCTTGACATCACGCAGGAATTTTTGCATATATGCAAACTCATACGTGATGGATGATATCTTTCATATTCTCTACGCCACCCGTGTGGATGACCGGTGAAGCCTCGGCTTCCTCCATTTCCCTGTCAAATTTGGAAAGTTGGGAGCGAAATGGAAGTCCTCCTTCGCGCAGGGACTGAGAGAGAAACATGTTAATAGCCGTGCCGAGATCAAGGCCTAAATCTTCGAAAAGCTGTGAGGCTCGACGCTTCATATCCTCGCTGGTACGAATTTGAATTCTCACTGTCTCTTTCATTACTTTCACCTGCTCCAATTGCTCTATTAGTCTTCTTTAGCTCCAAAATTACACCATTAGTGCTCCAAGTGGAGTTATTCTGGAGTCATTTTAACTCTACGAATAAAGAAACGAGGTTGACCTGAGATTCATGAATAAGGTTGTTGACACTGTGATGCACTAAAAAATGCGGAGAAATGGAATCTTGAACCGTAAAGCGGTATGAAAAGGGCCAGCCAAGTTACCCCCGGCTGGCCCTTGTCTTGTGGAGCTGCGGGGAATTGAACCCCGGTCCGGTGACCGCACCCTCAGTCTTCTACGTGCGTAGTCTGCTGGCCTTTGTGGCTATCTGTCTGCCCCCACCTGTGTCGCAGACAACCGGTGGCGGGCATAGCCGCAGTAAAAGTCCCCGAACCGCCCTGTGGCGCGGCAGTTCAGGCAAGTCTTCTTAATGACGCTCAGCATCCCCCCGAAGGCGAAGGGGAGTGAACGGAGCAGCTGCTCACTGGTTAATCCTGGCGCGAAGCTCAGGCAGCGAGAGCGAACTCAGTGCGGTTAGATTTAGCACTTGTTGTTTGCGGGAGGACATTAACGAGCGGACCCCCGCGTTCTCGGCACGCTTCCCTGCGACGAACAGGTCACCGTCGAAACCGATCAGCCCCAATCTTGAATTATCAAGCTCCGCTGGCGCCAATTCGGGCCAGCCTCGTCAGTATACAACAGATGGACGCTGCGGATATTCCCGCTTCTCCCTCGGCATTGACTCCAATTTTGGTCAAGCCACAGAGCCCAGTCGGTTGGTGGCATAGTCGCTGAAGGCATGCACCTCCTCCACGTCCTCGTGGAAGGCCTCGCGCTTGGTGTCGTTGAAGAGGAAGATGTTGAAGCGAGGCATGTCATCACCGGCAAAGGGGATGAAGCGCAGGCCGTCGCCAGGATGCACGCCGGCCGAGGTGATCAGGCTGCAGACCAGGCCGGATGTGGTCACCATTTTCAGTGTTTCCACGTCGGAGACTTCAATCAGGTGACTGACCGGTTCAGACAGGTGAATCAGCCGTTGGGCGGCCTGGGCATGGACGAAATCTCGGTTGAGGGTGGCCAAGGGGACATCCCCGGGAAGCATGGACAGATCCTCGGGGTGCAGGCTGGTCATTCCCGCCGTGCCCAGTCGTTCGACCATGGACTGGGTGCAGACCATGCCGAAGGGGAAGGAGGCCAGCTTGGTCGTCTCCACGCCATCCACGCTCAGCGATTCATCGACGCTGGCCACCGCCCCGTAGTCCACACGGTGGGCCTCTATCTGGCTCAAGAGCTTTTGGGATCCTATGGTTTCTACGGTCGTGTTCTTGTCTGGTCCGCACCGCTCTTGCTCCTCTTGTCCGGAGCTCAGTAGCGATGAGATGATGGGCGGCAGGCCGATGGTTCGCCGTCGAATCCCGGTCCTCGCAGCCAGGGCCTCGGGCAGGGTGTTGATCAGGTCCAAGGCCTGGCCGACATGGTCCACCACTGTTCTTCCAGCCTGGGTGAGCTGTGTGCCGTCACCTGCGCCGAAGCGCTGCCTTTGGACCAGCCTGGTTCCCAGACGTTTTTCCAGTCTTCTGATGGCCTGTGAGACGGCAGGCTGGGAGATGCCCGCCTCCAACGCGACGTCGGTGAAACTGCCGTACCGGGCCAGCATGGTAAGCAGCTCGAGGTCGCGGACATTATCCATATAGGTCATGAGCCGCTTCCCTTGATTGGTGCTCAGATTATTGCTTGTCTTTATTGCTTATCCGTCAACTTTGGCGAAAGACTACTTATAAGAACCATATCATTATCATCTGGACTTGAGAAGATTGACCCTTGAAAATATTTACAGTTCCTGACCCATGATTGGGGTCCAGTCGCCACGATTATCGATTATCAATCGTGCCGGCCGGACCCCAATTTCAATGTCGCAAGAAGCGAAGGTACAGGTTTCGCTCAGGCGTCGTAGTGCCACTGTGCCTTGGCAACGGCGGCATCCACGTCCTCAATCGGCTCACGGTTCAGGCCTTCCTGGACCGCCTGTGCAGCTACAGCAGTGGCGACCCGACGTGAAATCTCCTTGAGATCGGCCACCGGCGGCAATACGGCGGTTCCGGGCTTGTCCACGTCGATCATGTCGGAGATGGCGTAGGCTGCGGCCAACAGCATCCCCTTGGTGACCAGCCGTGCCTTGGCGACGATGGCCCCGAAGCAGATGCCGGGATACATGAGGGCGTTGTTGCCCTGTCCGATGGAATAGGTGACCCCCTGGTAGTCAACAGGCTTTGAGGGGGTGCCGGTGATGACGAAGCCGCGGCCGTGGGTCCAGGCGATTACGTCGGCAGCCTTGGCCTCGGCCAGTTCCGTAGGGTTGGAGATGGGGCAGATCAGCGGCCGCTCCACATGCTTGGCCATGGCCTCGACAACGTCCTGGTTGAAGGCTCCTGCCCTGGTCGAGGTGCCGATGAGCACCGTGGGTTGGAAGGCGTCGACGACCTGTGCCAGCGAGGTCTTGTCGGTGACTGAGGCGAATTCATCCGGCTTGCGGGCATATCGTGTTTGCCCCTCAGTCAGATCATCCTGTCCCTGCTCGATCAAACCCTGACGGTCGAAGAGCAGAACCCTGCTCCGCGCGGTCTCTGAATCCATGCCCTGGCGGATGATCAGGTCGTCCACGATCTGGTCGGCGATGCCCACACCGGCGGTCCCTGCGCCGAAGACCATGATCCTGGTGTCCTTGGGGTCGGCTCCGGCGATTTTTCTTGCGGCGATCAGAGCGGCCAGTACGGTTACGCCGGTGCCCTGGATGTCATCGTTCAGAGTCAGGATCCGATCCTGATAGCGCTTGAGGACGGGCGCCGCCTCGGGCCTGCCGAAGTCCTCCCAATGGATCAGGGCCTCCGGGTAGCGTTGCAGGACCTGCTGGACGAAGTCATCGATGAAGTCGTCGTAGCGCTTGCCTCTGACCCTGGCGAAGTGGTTGCCCACGTAGTCTGGATTGTCCAGAAGAGCCTGACGGTTGGTGCCGACATCCACCATCACTGGTAAAACGCGCGAGGGATCGATGTTGGCAGCGGCAGTGTAGACGGCCAGCTTGCCCGTCAGAATCTCAGCACCCTGGGCGCCCCAGTCGCCGATGCCGAGAATGCCTTCCGCGTCAGTGCAGACCACTAGGTCGATGGGTCGGTCGCCGGCGTACTGGTCCAGGGCGTCGCCAATCCCCTCGGGGTGATCAATGGAAATGTAGGCCACGTCGCTGCCTGAATAGAACTCGTCGTAGCGTTGGATGGACTGGGCCACAGTCGGGGCGTAGACGATGGGCATGTACTCAGTCAGGTGCTTGTCCATGCTCCTGTAGAAGAGCCGACGGTCGGTGCGGCAGACACTCATCAGGTAGAGCCGCTTGTCCAGATCGGTGGGCTGGGCTAGGAAGCGGCGGTAAACGATGCGCTCGCGTTGTTCGTCATCCTGCACAGCGGCAGGCAGCAGCCCGTCCAGCTTCAGCTCGCGCCGTTGCTCATAGTCGAATCCCAGTCCCCGGTTGGCATAGGAATCGTTGATGGTATCGAATCCTGTCATGGTCTCACTTGTCCTTCACGATTGGGGCCGGCCGCGTTGCCGGACCTCTGCAATCAGCCTAGAAAAGCCCTTGGTGGCCTGGCAAATAAGCATTGCCTATATGCGTCAAGCGCCTATTTACCGGTCTTTGGCGGGTCTGAGAAGTCATAGACGGCTGCCAGTTATGGCTTCCTACATATAGGAGGCGCTTATTTGTCGTCCTTGTCGTCTGCCGCATAGCATAAGTCCACATGAGCAAGCCGACGAAGAGGTCGGCGGTTTTCAGGCGGTCATACGCCGGACCATGAGCGAAGGAGCAATGATGGGTGAAACAGTACGAACAGGCGGGGGCGGGGGAGACCCCCAGACGCGGGCCAGTCAGCCTTTCAATACGGGCCAGCTGGTCAAGGCTCTGATCTGTGTAGCGGTAGGGCTGGTCATCTTCCTGATTCCGCCTCCTAAGGGGTTGACTCCTCAGGGCATGCACATGCTGGGAGTCTTCGTGGGCACCATCCTGGGGCTGATTTTGCAGCCCCTGCCCACATCAGCGGTGGCTATCATCGGCATGACAGTGGGGATGCTGACCGGCGCCCTGGATCCCAAGAAGGCGGCTTTCAATGGACTGGGCAGCGCCTCCATCTGGCTGATTGTGGCGGCCTTCTTCATTGCTCAGGGATTTGTCTCCACCGGACTGGGCCGCAGGATCGCCTTGGTCTTTCTGTCTCGATTGGGCAAGTCCAGCTTAGGCATAGCATACGGGCTCTCGGCTGCCGACTTGGTCCTGGCGCCGGCCACCCCGTCAAACACGGCTCGTCTGGGCGGCATCCTTTTCCCGATCATTACGTCAATCAGCGATGTGCAGGATTCGAAGCCGGACACTGATGAATCCCGGCGACGCATCGGCGCTTATTTGGCGATTACGGCCAACAACGTCAACGCCATCACATCGGCCATGTTCCTGACGGCTATGGCAGCCGGCCCGGTCGTCGGACAGCTAGCCCAGAAGTTCCATGTGGACATCGGGTGGGGTACCTGGGCCCTGGCCGGCATCGTGCCTGGCCTTATCTGCCTGATTCTCATTCCCGCCTTAATTTATCGCATCTTCCCGCCCACCTTGAGGAACGTGCCCCAGGCTCAGGAGGATGCCAAGGATGAGCTCAAGGGACTTGGTCCGCTGAGCATGCACGAGTGGATCATGGCCGTGACCTTCCTGGTCATGCTGGTCCTTTGGGCGACCGGCTCGGTGATTCATATCAATTCCACCACCGTGGCCTTCCTGGGCGTGGCCGTGCTGCTGTGCACCAAGATCATCACCTGGCAGGACATGGTTGCCAACAAGTCGGCCTGGTCCACGCTGATCTTCTTTGGCGTTCTGGTAGGCATGGCTGAACCGCTCAATACCCTGGGCGTCACAACTTGGGCGGGGGAGATCATCGCGGGCCTGGTCAAGGGTATGCCTTGGGTGTTGGTCCTGATGATTCTGACGATCTTCTACTTCTTCATCCACTACATGTTCGCTTCCGAGTTGGCCCAGGTGGCGGCCATCTACACGCTCTTCGTCAGCGTGGCCGTGGCTGCCGGGGTCCCGGCCATGCCCGCAGCGCTGATGCTGGGATGCGCCAGCGGACTGATCGGCGCCATGACCCATTACGCTTCCGGACCGGCGGCCTTGATTTACGGTGCCGGATACGTCAAGACCTCCGAGTTCCTGCGTATTGGTCTGATCTGCGGACTGGTGACCGTGGCCATCTTCCTGACCGTGGGTCTGGGCTGGTGGCGGCTCATCGGCATCTGGTAAATCCCGATACCGTAGATATAGGTTTGGTGTAGATATAAGTTTGGTCCCGTCCTGTCGACAGTTCGACGGGCGGGACCAAATCATGTTCAGAGGGAGAGGTGGGGGATCATTGACCCTGCTGGCCCAGGTAGTCGGGGATATGCTCGGGATATTCGGGCCAGGCGCCCGGCTGGGTGCAGACGAAGGCTGCGGTGTTGACGGCAGCCCGGTGGGACTGGGTCAGGGAGGCTCCCAGCAGGCGGTTGATGGCGAAGGTGCCGGAGAAGGCATCGCCGGCACCAACAGTGTCGGCCACAGTGATTTCAGGCGTGGGCAGGTGGGAGGACTGGCCGTCCGCCAGATAGATTGTGCTGTAGTCGTTGCCGGCGGTCAGCACGATGGTGTCCAGGTGCCACTGGTCCATGAACCAGCTGCAGAGCTCGTCGTCGGTGGCTCCGGGGACGTGGAACATGTCGCGCAGGGTGACCAGCTCCTCGTCGTTGAGCTTGAAGACCGTAGCCATGTCCAGCAGCTCCTGGATCAGATCCTTGCTGTAGAAGGTGCCGCGCAGGTTGATGTCGAAGAAGCGCATAGCATGGCTCTTGGTGTGGCGCAGGACCTGCAGGCAGGTCTCGCGGGACCCGCTGCTGCGCATGCTCAACGTGCCGTAGCAGACGGCGTCGGCCTTGCTGGCCAGCCCGGCCAGGTCATCCGTATATTCCAGATGATCCCAGGCCACATCGGGCTTGAAGACGTACTGGGGAATGCCGTCGGTCAGCTGGACCTCGACGGTGCTGGTGGGGTGGTCGTTGTGCTGTAGGACGGCATCGACGCCGGCCTTCTGGACCGCCTCCTCAAGCTCTCGGCCCAGGTCGTCGCGTCCCACGGCGCTGATGGCGTAGCCTTCCGCCCCGTTCTTTGCGGCGTGATAGCTGAAGTTGACCGGTGCGCCACCGGCCCGCTTGCCTGTTGGCAGGACGTCCCAGAGGATCTCGCCGATGCTGAGGACCACGGGTTTACTGGTCATGGTGTTCCTTTCCTGATGACGGGCGATGCGCCCGCCTTGTGCTTGTTGATTTCACAGCTGTGCGACCGATGCTGGCCGGATGTTCTAAAAATTGGCTGGCAGCTACCGCGGCGGCCCCGGTCAGCGTCGCATCGGCAGGTAGGTTGGAGAGCAGAATCTGCGTGTGCTCACGCAGCCCAGGCAGGGCACGCTGGGACACAATGGTTCGAACCCGTTCCAGCAGGCGGGTACCGGCGGCGCCCACCATGTCTCCGATGACGATCTGGGCAGGATTGTAAGCGTTGACGATGGTCACGCAGCCGTAGCCCACGTAGTCAGCGATCTGATCCGCCAAGTTCTGGGCGACCTGCTGACCCGTGCGGGCCAGGTCGAACAGACTTGCGCAGGCCTCAGCGTGGGTCATGGCCTCGACTCCAGGGAAGTGATCCCGCATATCCGGCTGGCACATGCGGCGATGGATGGCTACCGCCGAGCAGTAGCATTCCAGGCAGCCGCGGTTGCCGCACTCGCAGTGCAGGCCGTTCAGATCGATGCTGACGTGGCCGATTTCGGTAGCCGCTCCCTGGCTTCCGTCCACCAGGGCGCCCCTGTCGATGACTCCCAGCCCAACGCCTTCGCCCACCAGGAAGTATGCCATGCTGGATGCGCTGACGCGGGGATCGAACAGGCTATGTGCCAGTGCGCCGGCTCGGGCATCCTGCTCAATGAACGTGGGAACACGGAAGGCCTGGCCGAATTCGTGGATAAAGTCCACACCACGCCAGCCGGGCATGCTGGTGACCAGGGCGATACGGCCGGTCTCGCGCAGATAAGGCCCCGGCACGGCCATGCCCACGGCCACGATGGCAGGGTTCGTCTCCAGTCGTCCCTCCACGCGGGTTCTGACCTCTGCCACGGCGGCGGGAATGTCATCTGGGTCGACGGGGGGCAGCCCTTCCGAGTCCAGCAGGCGGCCGCTGATGTCGAACAGTCCGATGGTGACCAGGCTGCGGGCGAACTTGACTCCGATGACCTGGTAGCGGTGGGCGTTCAGGGCCAGGCCTATAGATCGACGGCCGCCCCCTGAGTCCATGCTGCCGGTCTCGCTGATCAGACCCAACCCGATCAGACGGCCCACCAGCTTGCCCACCGCAGCTGGTGTCAAATTGAGGTCCCGGGCGATCTGGGCTCGCGAACTGGTGCCGTGCTGGTGCAGATACTGCACGATGCGTGACTGGTTGAGCTCGGAGAGGGCCTTCGGCGTGCTGGCGTATGGACTGCCATGCATGTCAACCTCCTCCTTGAGTGGTGCAGTCACGTGAACTTCGCGTACTTTATGAACAACGTTTATATATTAACACTGTTTATTATTCTTCCGCAAACCCTTTCAAAGCTGTTTAGGGTTTCTCAACAAAGGGAATTCCATCGTTGGCCACGTCTCCTTTACCAGTGTGATGGATCGTAGGTTCTTGCAGGCTCACCGCCATGTGTGAGCTGCTTATGCGTTGAATATTCGACTCTGCCAGTGCACGTTCACCATGGATGCCGGGGTCTCTTCTCGTCCCAGGTAAATGGGTAGATTGATGGGTGACCATCGATGGTCATGGCTGGAACATGCCGACGATACGGTTGTCATCGGCATCAATCTGCTGCGGGAAAGGTATGGAGAATGAGTCTTGATAATGGCATCGACGCCGTCGCCGATCCGCCGAGAGAGCGGCCATTAGCTCTGATTCCCCGGCCGATCCACATGCAAAGGGATCGAGGCCAGCTGCTGTTGCCGGTGGTGGGCCGAATTGTCTGCGGTGCAGCAGTTGACAAGGAGCTGGGTTCTGTTCTGAGTGACCAGTTGATAGATACCATTCAGCAGGCTACTGGGATGGTCTGGGATCATTCGCGAGGGCAGGCGTGGAATGGCACGATTGGGTTGGATCTGGACCAGAAACTTGGTCCCCAAGAGTATCTTCTGCGCATCGCTGATCAGAGGGATCGTCGCCCGATTGTGGATATCCGCGGCGGAGACGGTCAGGGACTGCGGTTGGGGGTGCAGACCCTTCGCCAGATCGTCATGCAATGTGGTCCGGTCCTTCCGGCTCTGCGCATCCAGGATCGCCCCGCCTATCCAACACGCATCTACAGTCTGGATGTGACCCGGGGTCGGGTGCCCACCATGGACTGGCTGCGGCACTGTGCGGATATATTGGCTCTGTATAAGTTCAATCAGCTGCAGCTCTACGTTGAGCATACCATGGCTTTCCCGGGCATGAGCGAAGCCTGGAGGGGCACAAGCCCTCTGAAGCCCGGGCAGATCGCCGACTTCGATGACTACTGCGCCCGCCTAGGCATCGAGTTGGTGCCTTCGATTTCCACCTTCGGCCACCATTACACCAACCTTCGTACTCGCGGATTCAGAGATCTCGGCGAGTTTCCTGAGCAGGCGGACCGGCCCTACTCTTTTATAGAGCGCCAGGAGCATCACACCATCAATGTCAACCACCCGCAGGCCCTAGATTTCTCGACTGAGCTGATTGACGCCTATGCGCCGCTTATGCGTACGCGAAACTTCAATATCGGTGGGGACGAGACCTTCGATCTGGGCAAGGGGCGTTCGCGGCAGGATGGTTCCAGCAAGGAGCCTGCTGACATGTATGCCGACTATATGATCGGCCTGTGTGATCACCTGCACGCGCAGGGCCGTCATCCCATGTTCTGGTGCGATGTTGCTGTGTCCATGCCCAGAGTCCTGGACAGGCTGCCCAAGGACTGTACGCTGCTCAACTGGCTCTATGACCCGCAGGTAGGGCCGGAAAAGGTTGCCCTTGTGGCTTCTACCGGGGCGCGGCAGATAGTCTGCTCGGCCGTTCACGCTTGGAATCTTCTCCTTCCTCGAATCGACGATGCATGGAATAATATCAGCCGTCTGAGTCGATACGGGATCCAGTACGGTGCCGTCGGGGCCATGGTCACCGACTGGGGCGATTACGGGCACATCAACGATCCGCGCATGAGCCTGCCTGGCATGGCCTACGCCGCCCAGTGCTTCTGGAACCCGAACGACGATAATCGGGACCGAGTGGACAGGGATCTGGGCCTGCTGATCTACGGGGATGCGACGGGAGACTATCTGCCGGCACTGATCCAGGCAGGCTCCAGTTCGGTTTTCGGCTGGGACGACATGGTGCGCTACTGGGAGCTTGATGACGGCCATGGGGGCCTCAACCAGGATGTGGCCCACTTCCTTGTCTCCACATTGCCAGGCATGCCTGGGCTGGATTCGTCTGCTGATGCATGCGAAGCTCGACGGAGCCTGCTCATGGCTTTGCGCATTCGTCTTGAGCAGGTGGATCAGCGTGACGCTCTGCTGCTTGACGCGGCTGTGCGCATGGGCAGAGCCGCCGTCGGATGCCGGTCTGATGCGCGCAGAACCCTGCAGGCCCAGTTGATGGCTGTCCATGGCCAACGCCTCTTCAATGCACTGGGTCGAAGTCTGGCCGTCCGCCATAATGTTCTGCCTGGAGCTCCGGATGCCAGAGCCGACCGGGATCTGGCGGATGCTCTGGAGATCTGGTTCGAGTCTTACGCCAAGCTTTGGCGTCAGGTCAGCCGTGAATCGGAGCTGGGGCGGATCGCCTCCATAGTCTGGGGCTTTGCCGATATGTTGCGACGGGGGACAAACTGCTGACTAGATCGGCCGCGATGGTCCCTTGGTCCGATACAATGGTGCTATTCCAGGGCGGGGTTGACAGGAGGTTCTATGCTCAGGGTGGCTCTGGTCGAAGATGACCCGTCTGCTGCCAGCACCCTGTCGGAGTACTTGCGGCGGTACGGAAACGAGTGCGGTCTAGGCATCAAGGTTGTGGTTTTCTCTGAACCCACCGCTTTTCTCCAGGGATACCGTCCGAATTGGGATCTGGTCCTCATGGATATCCAGCTGCCCAACATGGATGGCATGGAAGCGGCCCGGCGCTTGCGGGATTTGGATCGATACGTGGTGCTGATATTCGTGACGAACATGGCCCAGTATGCGGTTCTTGGCTACGAGGTGGATGCCTTGGCCTACATGGTCAAACCAGTTGGCTACACCGAGTTTTGCCGGAAATTGGATAGGGCTGTCGCTCTTATTCAGCAGGGCGCCTCGACTATCACGGTGAGTAGGCGGGACGGTATACGGCGATTACGTCTAGCGGACATAGTTTATATTGAAGTCCGTGGTCACAGGCTGATCTATCACGGTGACGGTGAATCGGTGGAGGCCACCGGTACATTGAAAGCCGTCCAGGGTCAACTGGCAGATCGTGGATTCCTACGATGTAATAAGGCCTATTTGGTCAATGTGCGTCACATCCTGGCTGTCAAAGGTACGCAGGTGATTGTTACAGGAAACTGTCATCTGACTATTGGCAGATCGCATCGCAGGCAGTTCATGCAGTCCCTGGCTCTAGAGTTGGCCAGGGAAAATGAGATGGTGCGCCCAACCGCTATGGGTTTGACATGACGGTTCAATGGGTGCTGGATCTTGTTCTTCTGTTTCTGCAGCGGAACGGTTTTATCTTCGAGATCGTGATTGCCACACTGATCTACACCTATCGCTTGGAACGGCGCCGACGGGGCATCTTTTGGGGCGGTGTGGTGCTGGTGGTTATGCTCGCACAATCCGTCGTATGGAACAGATACGCGCGTGATTCTCCTTGGTTGGCTATGGTTGATAACCTGGTGGTCTTCCTCCTGCTGGCTCTATGGATCGCGGTCATCTGGCGAGTGGATTTGCGGCAGGACCTCCTGTACTTCGTGCTTGGAGGCACAACCCAGCATCTTTGTTATCGCGGTGCAACGATGGTGACCCTGATATCCACAGACCGAGTGAGCGCGTCCTTTCGGCCATCGGTCTATGGTCTTGCCTTGATACCCATGCTGCTGTGCTCGTACCTGCTCTGGGCGAGAAAGCTCAAAAATCATCGTGAAATCCGCATCCAAGGGCAATCGTTGCTGGCAACGCTGGCAGGTATGTTTCTGTGCGTCAGCGTCTTCACTAATGTAATCAATGCCATAAGGCCGCCCATTGGACCTCGAGTTACAGGTGTTTTTAGCGCTTTCGACATGCTGGCCTGCATTCTTCTGCTCTCGCTGTGCATTGGTCTGGAAGACAAGCAGGAGGCGCGGTACGAGGGGGAGCTGCTTCGTCAGCTCCTCCGTCAGCAACGCAGGCAGATGTCGGCATCCAAGGAAACCATTGAACTGGTCAATGTAAAAGCGCATGATTTGAAAAAACAGATCACCCAGTATGGCCAAGCGCTATCCTCCGATCAGATGAACAGCCTTACCAATCTGGTAGATGTCTATGATGCTTCGGTGCACACTGGCAATGATGCTCTGGATGTGCTGTTGACTCAGAAGGCTCTGGTCTGTGAACGTCGTGGCATAAGGTTCGACAGGATGATAGACGGGGCTCTGCTCGGGTTCATGAATCCTACTGATGTTTATGCGCTCTTCGGTAACGCCATGGATAATGCGTTGGAGGCGCTCGCTGGTTTCGAGCCCAAAGATGGCCGATATATCAGCCTTGATGTGAAAAAACGCGTGGGTATGGTGCTTATCCGGGTCGAGAATCCCTTTCCTGGCGAAATCAGGTTCCTCAATGGGCTGCCTATGACCACCAAGGGCGATGAGCGTGATCATGGCTTTGGCCTACGTTCTATGTCGATGATTGCTAAGCGATACCATGGCAAGCTGTTCATCAAGGCTGAGGATCACTTGTTCATTCTTACCATTGTCTTGCCGAGCGCTTCTTGACGTTCGAGGCCGTAATTCGACCATTCAGGCACCTGGTCTTGCCGGTGGAACCTGCCAGTTGAAGAATGAAATCTGCAGCGGCCGGGATGATGCGTTGGCCAATGAAGGTGACGGCCATAACTCGCGGCCAATGCGAGAAAAGGAGAATAAATGTCGAAGAAATCGCGGCTATGGAGGGCGATGACGTCCGTCGGAGCCCTGTTGCTCGCTTTGGTAATCATGGCGAGCCTCGTCTTGGAGACTTATAGAACATCGATCGATGCCTTTTTCGGCACAAGGAGCCAGAGAATCGTCACTGATCAATCCGCCCACGGCAAGGACGCCTGGACCTATGCCTCCGAATTCAAAAGTGCAAGAAGCGCATATCAGGGCTTCAGAAAAGAAGCTCTTCAGGAGGCGCCGGAAACTTTCGCCCTGCTCAAGAACGACCATGAGGCTCTCCCGCTTGCCGAGCATGCGAAGGTGACCATGCTGGGCGTCAGAGGTTTCGCGCCAATCTATGGCAGTTCGGGAGGTTCCGTCACTGACGGGCATTCCACTGAGCAGATCACCCAGGCTTTCACCAAGAAGGGACTGCGGCTGAATCCATCCACGCTCCAGGCATATCAGCAGTATTTCAAAGGCAAGAAGTGGACGGTTCCCAAGTTCGGCGGTGGTATATTGCCTGAATACGCGGAAATCACCAAATACAACGACCCATGTGAATTATCGATTGATGAATTGACAGGCCTCAATCCGGACTTCAGATCGCAATATGCACAGTTCGGCGATGCGGCTATTGTCGTTGTAGGCCGACCTGGCGGAGAAAACGGCGACGGATATTATCCAGGCAAGCGCGGCCTTGCGCCCGGTGTCTCGACTTCGACCGGCAATATATTGGCCTTGTCTCAAAAAGAGAAGGAGATTATAGGCGAGGCGGAGTCTCACTTCAAGAAAGTCGTTGTCCTCATCAACTCGGTCAACCCCATGGAGATAGGCGATCTGAAGGATGACCCGCGGATCAGCGCCATCATGTGGATCGGCTTCCCTGGAGCTTATGGCTTCGAGTCCCTGGCTGATGTGCTTACCGGAGTGGTGTCGCCCTCGGCGCGATTGGGTGATGTCATGGCCCGCAACAGCGCTTTGGCGCCGGCCATGGGCAATTACGGCAATATCCCCTGGGCCAACGCAGACGACTTCTCGAAAGAAGCTGCGGTCAATTCCTATCTTATAGAGGCTGAGGGCATTTATACCGGTTATCGGTACTACGAGACCAGGTATGCGGACATAGTTGGCGGCAAGGGCGGCAAACAGGCCAAGGCGGGGACCTGGTCCGACCGTGACGGTGCTCCGGCCACAGCTGATGGGGAGTGGTCCTACGACCATGAGGTCGTGTATCCATTTGGATATGGCCTGAGCTATACGAGCTTCCGTCAGCATTTGGATTCTGTGACAATTGCTGGCGACAAGCGAACCGCCAAGGTGCGCGTAACCGTATCCAACACAGGCGGGCGTAAAGGCAAATCAGTGGTCCAAGTCTATGGCTCTGCGCCCTACACTGACTATGACCGTCGGCAGCATGTTGAGAAATCGGCCATAGCCCTGCTTGACTTTGCAAAGACCGACACGCTCAAACCCGGAGAAAGCCAGACTGTGACCATGACAGTCGACTTGGCCAACTTGGCCAGCTATGATACCTCTGGCGCCGGCACTTACATTTTGGATCCAGGCGACTACTTCGTTGCCATTGGTGATGACGCACACCAGGCCTTGAACTCAGTACTTGCTGCCCAGGGAACGTCGGTGCCTGGAGGACATGCAGATTCTGCCAAGGCCTACCGTTGGTCCTGGCAGGGTGGAATAGACGACAAGACCTTCTCCACAGCGAAGACCGGCAAAAAGATCGTCAACCATCTTTCCCGTGGCGATTACTCTATGGACTACAACGCATTTAAGCCAGGGAGCGTCAAGTATCTGACCAGATCCGACTGGTCTGGCACCTTCCCATCAACTTACAAGGGGTTCAAGGCCGATGGACGACTGGCGACTTTGCTCAACAACGATTTTGTGCCTCTAAAGCACGATGCTGATGCCAAGGAGACTCAGACGGGGAAGGGATCGAGTTCCCTGACTATCAATGATATGAAGAACGCTCGATTCGATGATCCTCGGTGGAAAGAAGTCGTAGACAAGGTTCCGGTCAAAGAATTCATGTCATTCGCTGAAAAGGCCTTACATGCCATCGGCGCCATACCTTCCGTCGGACTTCAGGCAATGACGGCTGATGACGGTCCTGGTGGATCGGACTCACATTACCTCAAGGAGGGCACTTATCGCGGCAAGCCTTACGCCGATGCTGACCAATATGCAGACAAGAGCTCTCGTGTAGCTCCATCTCCCGTCAACCTGGCATATTCATGGAACAAGGCTCTGGGCTACCGGCACGGTCAAATCACTTTGGGCGAAAGCAGCCTGGTCTTCAATCTTCCAATCATGATCGGCCCGGCCATGAATCTGCATCGGCATGCTTACAATTCCCGTGCTGTCGAGTATTATTCCGAGGACCCTATCCTTTCGGGATACATGGGAAGCGCTGTCACTCAAGGGGCACAATCCAAGGGCACTCTGGTCAATATCAAGCATGCTGCCTTCAACGATCAGGAGATCAATCGTTCTGGCATTGCGGTCTTCATGAGCGAGCAGAAGGCTCGCGAGATGGATCTGCGCAATATACAACAGGCTTTCGAGGCCAAGGGCAAACCGGATGACTTCGACGGCCGTGCTCACCCCCATGGCGACTATCGTCAAGGAGCCTTGGGTGTAATGACTTCCTTTAATCGCATCGGCGCCGTGGCATCCAGTGCCAATGCTGGTGTCATGAACGACATCATGCGGGATGAGTGGGGATTCACAGGCTACTCGGTGACTGACTTCACCTCGGTCTCGCCTCATGCGTCTCCCAAGGAGTCTCTGCTGGCAGGAACCACAGCCTTTTGCGGATTCGGCAATCAGGGAGTCGAATATTGGAATCCCGAAACCCTAAGCTCCGACAAAGCTATGCTGTCGGCAATTCGGAAGGATATCCACTACGCCTTGTGGGCACTGGCCAACTCCAATGCGATGAATGGTGTCAATGAGACTACACATACACAGAACACGCTTACCTGGTGGCGTGGATTGTATCTTGCGGGCATCACCCTTACAGCTCTGGCCACCTTGCTTGGATTGGTTGGCTGCGTACTTGATTGGCGGCGTTCGTCAGGTAAATCGCTTCCATCTGGTGCAGATATTGACGAAGGAGGTGCTCGATGATCAGCTGGCACATGGAACGTAAAGGCAGCCTCTGGACGGCATTGGTGTGTTCCGTGGCGGGCTTGGCTATTTACCTGGCCTCGTCAATGACGGGGTATCTTGCTGGAAAAGGATTGAGCGCAGTAGTGATCGTCTGCACACTGCTGGCATGGGTGTGCCTGGCACCGGTCGAGCTGGCCCGGCTTGATGGAGAGCAAAGTGTTGTAGCTTCCATGAGGTCTCTTGCGGCTGAGGTGCTCCTGTTGATTGCCTTCGCAGTATTTGCCATGTCGCGGGTCAGATTGGCGGCGGATGTCTATTTCATCCCGGTCAATTACCCCCCGTCTGAGCAGACGGCGCTCAATTGGTCCATTCTCGGAGTTGCGGGATATGCGGTGGCCATCGTGGCAGTAATTGTCCGCTTCTGCGGTGAGCCCCGACCGCTCGCCATTTCCGCAGGCTCTGGGTCTAAGGTCTGATTTTTAAGGACGCAGTAAGGGTCGGCACCAGTTTTGGGCATCAGCCGGCCTTTTCTCGAACTGGTCTTGTCGGCTGCCACTCCGGCTTCAAAGGATGGCGGTTGGCAAGACCTTACGACACAGTGAAGGAACTTCATGAAAGCAACTGAGTGGAACCAGGGGTGGCGATACCGCCATTTGCAGGAGAGGGATGAGCCCTGGACGTCTGTGGAGCTTCCCCACGATGCCATGCTGGGGGAACCCAGGAGACCCGATGCCCCGAGTGGGGCCAACAGCGGATGGTTTGTGGGGCGTGACTACGAATACGTCAAGGAAATCCGCACGGACGGACTGGGTCCGCATGAGACGATGATTCTTGAGTTCGAGGGGGTATATCAACACAGCGAAGTTTGGCTGGACGATCGCAAACTGAGCTTCCATCCTTATGGGTACACGGGGTTTTTCGTCGATCTGAGCGGGAAAATGCAGCCAGGCGGCAAGGGGACGATTCGTGTTGTCGCGCGCAATGCTGAACAGCCGAATTCCCGCTGGTACTCAGGGGCGGGCATCTACCGCCCCGTCACGCTGTGGACCGCTGAGGCGCAATGCATCCGCCCCGGCGGCATCAAAGTCTCCACCCTGGGCACCGACCCCTGCGCCATTCACGTGTCTTTGCAGGCCTCGTCCGCAGGGATTGCGCAGATTCGCATTCTGCCCACCGATGCGCAACAGGGAGAATTCTTGGCTGATGTCGAGGTTCCTGTGGATGCGGAAGGAAAGGCCCAGGCGGATATCGATCTTCCTGATGCGAGCCCGTGGAGTCCTGAGAGCCCGACGTTGTATGAATGCCAGGTCCTCTTCGTCTCTTCCTCGGGCTGCCAGGACCTCGCGCGGGCTAGGTTCGGCATACGGACTGTCGCCTGGGGAGATCAGGGCCTGCTCATCAATGGTGTCCGCAGAATCCTCAAAGGGGCCTGCGTCCACCATGACAACGGGATTCTTGGCGCCTGTGCTTGGCCTGAGGCCGAGGAGCGGAAGGTCAGGCTGCTCAAGCGCAACGGCTACAATGCCATCCGCAGTGCCCACAACCCCTGTTCCAAGAGCTTTCTGGAGGCCTGCGACCGTCTAGGTATGCTGGTCCTGGACGAGTACATAGACCACTGGTACATACACAAGACGGTGCATGACTATGTGCAGTACTTTCCGCGATGGTGGCGTCGGGATCTGGCCGACATGGTGGCAAAGGACTTCAACCATCCATCGGTCATCATGTACTCTATCGGCAACGAGGTCAGCGAAACCGCACAGCCGAAGGGGATTGAACTGACCAAACGCATGGTTGAGGTTCTGCACGGGCTGGATGCCGGTCGCCCCGTGACATGCGGCGTTAATATCTTTTTCAACTTTCTGAGCTCCATCGGACTAGGGGTGTATTCGGATAAAAAAGCCGAAAAGGAGGCTGCACAAGGCGCTAAACGAAATACAGGTTCCGCACAGAGCCGGCACCGTGGTGCGGTAGGCAGCCAGTTCTTCAACGACATGGCGGGAATCATGGGGGCTAATTTCATGAAGACCGGGGCCACCCTGCCAGCCTGCGACCGTCGGACGCGCGGAGCCTTCGCCTGCATGGACGTTGCTGGATATAACTATGGCATCAAACGATACGCAAATGATCTGCGCCGGTACCCTCATAGGCTTATTTTGGGCACCGAGACCTTCTGCAGTGATGCTGACGAATTCATGCGTCTGGCCCACCGGAATCCGCGTCTGATCGGCGACTTCGTCTGGGCGGGAATGGACTATCTGGGCGAAGTCGGCGTAGGAGCCTGGGAGTATCGGCAGGAGGCGCCGCGGTTCAGCGGCTTCGGTTGGCTTACTGCAGGTTCCGGACGTCTGGACCTGACCGGCAGGCCACTGGGCGAGGCCCTGTATACCCGTGTGGCATTAGGGGCTGAAACTGGTCCCTATCTTGCGGTTCGACCCATCAACCATGCGGGGGAGCGGCATTCCCCCAGCGCTTGGAAGATGACCGATGCCCTGGATTCGTGGAGCTGGGATGGATGCGAGGGCCGGACTGCACAAGTAGAGGTATATGCCCGAGCATATGAGGTTGTCTTGAGGCTCAATGGACGTTGCGTAGGGCGCTCGCGTTCGCATGGAAGCACTAGGTTCCGCTTTTCCTGCCCTTATGAGCACGGGATGCTGGAGGCTTTGGCATACGACCGGTCCGGTCAGTTGATTGGCCGACAGGAGCTACGCTCTGCCGGTACAGAAACGATAATTACCTTGGATGCCGATCGAGAGTATGTACGTCCAGGCGGGCTGTGTTTCCTGCGGGTGAGATACACGGATGATCAAGGAATCGATAAGCCGATGGTCCATGGGGAGCTGGCCTGCCATGTGCAGGGCGGTCGGCTGCTGGCCCTTGGATGTGCGGCACCATATAATCCTGAGGGATTTCTCAAGGGGCATACGCGCAGCTATTACGGCCAGGCATTGGCAGTGGTGCAGGCCGATCGGTCAGTTAGCCTTCAGAGTCCGTCAAAGCTTGACTTTGAGATTTCCGACGGCCGTCATCAAAGCGCCATCTGCATTCCGATACGTGATGAGGAGTTGACAGCGGAGGAGAGCCATGCGTGACATCCGTTCGGTTGTGGTCCTGCGCTGGAGACGATTTGCATCCCGTCATCGGCGGATCGCGCAGTTTCTCACCTTTTATGCCTTCTCCCTGTTGGTGACGCTTTTGCAATATTTGATGCTGACTTTTTTGCCGGAGGTCGTCTATCGGTTTACGGATTGGTGTTCGATACCTGCTCAGCTTGGGCATATTCATATTGGCGTTGTGGATACCTATGTGTTCGATTACCCGGTGACCGGCGATGCCACTGGCGGCATGGGATATTTCGCTGCCTTTGCGTTCACCCTTTTTGTTGCCCAATGCGTCAATTTTCCTATGCAGCGCAATGTCACTTTCAAGTCGCACGGCAATGTCTGGTATCAGATTTTCTGGTATATCATCGCCTTTGTCGCCATCACCGTCGTCTGCTCTGTGCTGATGGGGCTATACGTGCCCGTCTGCAAACGTTTCTTTCCGCCGTCGGTTTATAACGTGCTGATCACCGTGATCAATGGTGGCGTGCAGATGGTCATTTACTTTCCCGTGTACGCCATCATCTTCCCTGAGGGCAAGCCGCAGACAGTCTCGGGGAAAGGCCAGTGAAGGATATAATTCAACGAATTGACAAAATCGATCCATCCTTCTAATCTTGTTGATCAGGAGGAAGGAACCGGTTTCCTCCCCTGTGAACGCTGTAAAAGCAAATGCAATAGGCAAAGGAGCATTTCGTATGGGTCTGTGGGACGTCGACAAGATCGAATACGTGGGTCGCCAGGGCGTGAAGGAGGGCCTGGGCTTTCGTTACTACGACAAGAATAAGGTGGTGGCCGGCAAGCCCATGAAGGACTGGCTGCGCTTCGCCGTAGCCTGGTGGCACACCTTCAACCAGGGTCTGGTGGATCCCTTTGGCGATCCCACCGCGCAGAGGCCCTACTACCGCTACACCGATCCCATGGATCAGGCGCTGGCCAAGGTGGACTACGCCTTCGAGCTCTTTACCAAGCTTGGGGTCGAGTTCTTCTGCTTCCACGACCGCGATCTGGCTCCCGAGGGCGACACCCTGCGCGAGACCGATGCCAATCTTGACAAGGTGATCGACCGCATCGAAGCTGCCATGAAGGACACTGGCGTCAAGTTGCTCTGGAACACCTCGTCGCTCTTCACCAACCCCCGCTTCGAGGCCGGCGCCGGTACTTCGCCCTTTGCTGACATCTATGCATACTCGGCAGGCCAGCTCAAGCACAGCTTGGAGATCGGCAAGCGGCTTGGCGCTGAGAACTACGTCTTCTGGGGCGGCCGTGAGGGCTACGAATCCCTTTGGAACACCCGCATGAAGGAGGAGCAGGACCATATGGCTGCCCTCTTCCACATGTGCGTGGACTACGCCAAGGAGATCGGCTTCGACGCACAGTTCCTGATCGAGCCCAAGCCCAAGGAGCCCACTCTCCACCAGTACGATTACGACGCGGCCACCACCATCAACTTTCTGCGCACCTACGACCTGCAGGATAGCTTCAAGCTCAACATCGAGGGCAACCACGCCAACCTGGCCATGCATACCTATCAGCATGAGGTCCGCGTGGCCCGCGAGGCCGGATTCCTGGGATCCCTGGATGCCAACCAGGGCGACAAGCTGATCGGCTGGGACATGGACGAGTTCCCCTCGGACCTCTACGATGCCACCGCCGTCATGTGGGAGGTGCTGGCCAATGGCAGCATCGGGCCCCGCGGAGGCCTGAACTTCGACGCCAAGCCGCGCCGTTCCTCCTTCCTGCCTGAGGACCTCTTCAGGACCCACATCGTGGGTATGGACACATATGCCGCCGGTCTTCTGGTCGCGGCCAAGATGCATGAGGATGGCTATATAGAGAAGCTGCAGCAGGATCGCTATTCCTCCTTCGAGTCCGGTATCGGCTCGACGGTCAAGGATGGCACAGCCACACTGGCCTCCTTGGAGGAGTACAGCCTTGACAAGCCGCAGGCTGAACTGATCGCCGCCGACAAATCCGACCATCTTGAAGTGGTCAAGGCCACCATCAACAACTATATCGTCGAGGCTCTGGCTCAGGCCTGAGATCTAACCAAGCATCGCTCAACCCTGTGCGAGGGAATTCGCCCCGTCGTGCAGGGGTTTCTTATGCGCTTTGGGCTATCCGGGATTGCTGCGTGTCATGGTGAGGAGACACTCGGATATGTCTGCGGAAAAATAAAGCGGGGATTTTCTGATTTGAGTAATGCCTAAGGCTTGAGGAATAGCCATTCCGGAAGTATTCGCATTTCTGTTCTTTTAAGCGACTTTTCTGTGTTTCCGAGGATTGTTGTAGTTCTTATGTGGTAAGGGGCTATAATGGAACTAAATCGCTTTAGTAAATCATTGAAGAACTACTGCGAACAACATGGAGGTTGTCGATGTCGAATGAGGCTGAGGGCAGGCCAGACAGTAATCGCGAAAGTGATGAACCAGGACCTATTTTGGCCGGTTATTACCGCGCCTGGCACGATAACTGCGGAAAGCCGAGAGGGGATTCGATTTCGCTTGGCGATGTGCCCGCAGATCTGGATCTTGTGTCAATCATCACCAATGGAGAAGTCGATGATGATTTTTGGGTTGCTCTGCCGGCCTACATCGAAAAACTCCATTCGCAAGGCACAAAGGTAGTCAGAACCTTGTTTTTGGACTGCCTCTATCAGGATACCTACGAGGATTGCGGCAAAGTCCACATTTTCAGCAGGCTTGGCGAAGAAAACGGCGGACCAGATCGCCGTGCCGACGAGATAATTGCCAATTACCTGAAGCCCTTTGACTACGACGGCCTGGTGATCGATGTCGATCATGAACCTGAGTCCGAGCAAATGGCTGCCACAGCCGAGGTGTTTCATGCTTTGGCGAAAAAGTGGGGACCTGGTTCAGCGTCCTCGCGCCTCATGATTTTCGATCAGGATATTCTTCTGCCTCAGACCAGTCTGATTGCTCAGGTCTATAAGGATTGCTCCTATTACTTTGCTGACACCTATGGCATGGATGTTCGTCGTATTCAGGGACTTTTCGAGCAGGTTCGTGACTTTGTCCCCGCTTCAAAATTCGTCACTGGTTTTTCATTCTATGAAGAAGGAGGCCCTCGATGGGGTGATGTCACATATCCGTTTGAAGGAAGCAGGGTCAAAGACCTCCTATTCTGGCATCCGGCTGGTTCGAACCGCACAGGAGGACTGTTCGCCTATGCAATAGATCGCGATGGGGTTGCCCAAGGTGACGATCGGTTGAGGCGAACCGATTTTAAAACTATGCACTATGTAAAAGAGCAATTGGAGAACAAAGGAGTCTCTCATGAATAAACTAGGGAAAATATCAGTCATGTTGCTGGCTGCGGCTACCAGCGTCGGGATTTTATCGTCGTGCGGCTCTTCCGAATCGGATAAGAAAACAGTCAAGTTTGCCTACCAGGCCACCGGAGACACCAGTGCCATAAGCAAGTGGATGAAAGACGTCAAAGCCCAGTTTGAGTCTGAGAACAAAGGCGCTACTCTGAAGCTGGAGCCTATCAAGTCGAACGGGGATGACTACGGTAGCAAGCTGGCCTTGATGAGCAAATCCGAAAAAACTGCTCCAGACCTCATGATCCTTGACACGGAAATGATCCGTCCCTATGTCGCAGCTGGTTACCTGAAGCCCATTGATGATCAACTGAAGGGGTGGAAGGATTGGTCGCAGTATTTTGAAAGTTCGAAGAATGCCGGCAAAGCCGATGATGGAAAAATCTATGCAGTCCCTCTGGGCACTGACACCAGGGGTATCTGGTATAACAAGGACATTCTCAAGAAGGCCGGCCTGAGTGACAACTGGCAGCCTAAATCCTGGGATGAGGTAATCGATGCGGCGACGAAGATCAAGAAAACGCAGCCCGATGTAATACCGATGAACCTCTATGCCGGCCGTCCTTTGGGTGAGGTCTCCGTCATGCAGGGCTTCGATATGCTTCTTTATGGCACCAAGGGCGGCACACTGTACAACACCAAGACTCAGAAGTGGGTCACTGGTTCCAAGCAATTCAAAGACTCCCTCCAGTTCATCAAGGATATTTACAGCAAGGGTCTGGCACCCACGCCTCAGCAGGCTCTGGATCCTCAGCTTGGTGACAAGGTCGGGCAACAGTGGATGCCTCAGTCCAAACTAGGGATGTCGATCGAGGGCAACTGGCTTGCTTCATCGTGGATGCCCGGCGGCGACAGCGAATGGGCTGACTGGCAGAAGCATATTGGCTGGTGTGGATTCCCAACTCAGAACGGGCAGAAGCCTGGTCTGATCTCCATGTCTGGCGGTTGGGGCCTGGCGCTGTCCAGCCATACGCAGAATCCTGATCTTGCTTTCAAAGCACTTAAAGTTTTCCAAAATGAGAAGCACGCTGCAGCGTACGACACAATCTCCGGATCAATCGCAGTACGCAAGGATGTAGAGCAAGACAAGAAATACCTGGGATCCAATCCCACTATCAAGTTCTTCACGGATTTGGCCAAGTACAGTCAGTACAGGCCGGCGAACTCCCAGTACAAAGAGGTTTCCGACCAGGTCGCTATAGCCACGGAAAGCGTATTGACCGGCCAGAAGTCAGTCAAGGATGCAGCAGCCGAATACGATTCTGCGATAACCAAAACTGTAGGTGCCGATCATACAGAAGCCGCGAAGTAACCGAATTCCATTCGCTGGTTTTCTTTCGTGACTGAGAGAAGAAAATGAATAGCAGCACAAGAAAGAAATTGATAAACGCTGAGCACTACACCCCGATTCTGCCAGCAGCGGCGATGATGGTGCTTTTCCTGCTTGGCCCAATCATATGGTCCTTATATGCGTCGCTGACCGACTATTCAATGGTTGGCTCAACGGCTGTCAACCCACACTTTGTCGGCCTGAAGAACTATGTAGCGCTCTTTACGGATCCTGTTTTTCCCAAGTCCCTCTGGCTTACCATTCTTCTGATCCTAGCCTCGGCACTAATTGGGCAGAACATTCTGGGCATGGTATTGGCTCTGCTCAGTCAAAAAGCGCCCAGAAGACTGACGAAGGTCGTGGACTCAATAGTGGTTCTGGCTTGGGTCATTCCGGACATTGTCGGGTGCTACTGCGCCTATGCGCTCTTTGCTGGCGGAGGCACTCTTGACGCTTTGGGCAAGGTGGTGGGAGCTGATTGGTCGGCTCTTCTTTACTACCATCCAATGACCATCGTCATCATTGTGAACGTCTGGCGCGGCACTGCCTTTTCCATGCTCATCTATCAAGCTGCACTGAACGACATCTCCAAGGATGTTATCGAAGCCGCTGAGATAGACGGCGCGAACGCCTGGCAGTCTTTCTTCAGAATCAAGCTGCCTATCATGCGGCACTCGATTCTTACCAATCTGATGTTGATCACCCTGCAGACGCTCTCTGTCTTCAGCATCATCATTGTGCTGACCGGCGGGGGACCTGGCACGAATTCGAGCACCCTTCCCGTTCTTGCCTACCTGGAGGCTTTCAACTTCTCGAAGTTGGGATATGGAACCGCCATCTCGGTGATATTGGTCGTCGTGGGTGCCCTCTTCTCGGTGCTCTATATCAAGCTGCTAAGGACGAATGATGAAGACTGAAGCCACTCTTGATCCACGGATGAACGCGCCACACAGGTATGACTGGATGAAGCTGGTCGCTGCGGTACTGACAGCCCTAATAGGGTTTCTATTCGCTGCGCCTATGCTCTGGCTGCTGGTGGCCTCCTTCAATACGCATGCAACCCTGTCTTCGTTCAACTTGGGTTTTTCCTTCCAGAACTTCGTGAAGGTATTCAACATGCAGACCTTCGGGTTGCCTATTGTCAACTCGCTGATTATCAGTATTGGTACATCGGTCCTGGTGGTGACTTTTTCGGTCCTGGCAGCCTATCCTCTCTCCAGATTCCGTTCCAAGACCACCAACCGGACCGTTAACGCCATCCTCTTCGCCAGTTGTTTGCCGATTACAGCCATGATGGTCCCTGTTTACGGGATATTCGTTCAGCTTCACCTGATTGATTCACTGACCGGGACCATCCTTTTCATGACTGCCTGCGGATTGCCGCAGGGCATCTTCATGATGAAGAATTTCATGGATTCTGTCCCGGTTACCTTGGAGGAAGCTGCTTGGGTGGATGGAGCCACGAGAATGCAGGCCCTGTTCCATGTGGTCGTGCCTCTGATGGTTCCATCGCTTCTGGTTATTTTTATTTCGGAATTCGCTGGAAACTGGGGGAACTTCTTTGTTCCCTTCATGCTTCTGATGTCTCCGGATAAGGAACCGGCAGCCGTCAGCATATACACCTTCTTCGGGCAGCATGGCACGGTTGCCTATGGCCAGCTGGCAGCTTTCTCGCTGCTGTATTCGATACCTATTCTGATTATTTACGAAGTTACGAATAGATACATTGGCAATCAAACCCTGCTTGCAGGTGCAGTCAAGGAGTAGAAGCGAAGCGTCGATGCTATGGAGAGGAGGGAATCGACATTTTATCTGCTTCTGTTAAAGCAAAGGCAAGTTTGAAAAGAGATCAACCATGAAAATCCGGAGATTGATAACGGCATCAATAGCCATTCTGGCCTTAGCCGGAACGTCCGCGGTAGGAGCGGCTACTGCTTGGGCTGAGCCTGCTGTTCAGGGGAAGACCCACGAGATGACGGTTGCCTATTTTAGAGCCTGGAGGGATACGCATTCGGATCCGACGGTCAATTTCAATTCGATGTCGGATCTGCCCAAGCAGGTGGACATAGCTATCGCCTTCCCTAACCCGGAGACCACTCAGGCCTTCTGGGACACTTTTCCTGGGCAAATTGAGTCCCTGCACAAGCAGGGTACGAAAGTGATCAGGAGTCTGGATATCAGCCTTTTCTATAAGGATGATTTCAACGATCCTCATGACCATCAGTCTCTCTCGCCCATGGAGAGCAATGCAGAGGGATACGCCAAACGCGCCAGCGAGCTCAAGAAGTCCTATCTTTATTTCCCTGGACTTGACGGCTTTGTCGTCAATGCCGAGGCGAGCATGACTTCTACTGATGTTCAACGAGCCACGGGGGTTCTCAGGGCCATGTCGAGCTACTACGGGCCCAAGTCACCTGAGCCGAGTTCCATCTTTGCTTATAACACCAACAAACCTGGGACCAACAGCCTCTATAGAGGAGTGTCCGACGTGGTCTCTTACGTATTCGCCGACGCTTATGGGCGTTCGGTCGGGGCCCTCCAGCGGGACTGGGAGACCTACAAGGGCACGATTAAGAGCAGACAGTACATTCCGGGTTTCTCGTTCTATGAGGAGCGTGGCGGATGGTGGTATGACACCGAAGAGCCGATGTCGACCAGCAGGGCCATGCAGTACGCTCTTTGGGAGCCTGATAACGGGGCTGATGGCGCACAAAAAGGCGGCATTTTTGAGTATGCCGTCGATAGGGATGGAGTGCGCCGTGGCGACGACAAGCTTCAACCTACAACCTTCGAATGGACCAAGGCCCTCTCGGCTGCCATGAACAAGGAGTGACGGCCATTTGAAAGATTGAGGGTCCTTCTGCGTTCCGGCACCTGGACCCTCTTTTATTGTTGATAGCCTGTCCCGATTGTTTAGGCTGCATTTCGGATTTTAAGGGGGACCGTTGATTGCAAAATGCCGCTTCAACATATAGGCGGTAAAGATACAATCTCGGACATTGACCGCTGGAAGTTGCCGATTCGCGAACGGTGAACAAGAGTCCATTTTGAGAAGCTGCAGCATAATGCTGAAAGTGTGGTCGAAGAATGCAAACTGTCATAAGTTTGGGGTTTTCATGAAGCGTGAGCAGGTTTCGAAAATGTTCTTATATCGCTTTTGCCAGTAATGCATCCTTGTGAAAGGCAGGCTTGTGTCACATTTCGAACTTGTGAACAGCTAACACGCCATTTTCTCCGAGACGGTATCGTTTAGAGATTGGATAAGGTACAATTAAACTAAACCGCTTTAGTAGAGATGCGAAGCGGACCTACGAGGAGGTTGTGAGGATGCAGCTGAAGATAGAACGCGTGCTTGACAAGTGCGACCGTGTCATGCGTCAACGCGTGCTACCGAAGATTGAGCGGCCCATGGGCAAGGTCCAAGTCCGCTCTTTCGTCATTTCCGGGGAACCGATACCGTCATCGGAGTTCTTCGAGAAAGTACAGAGCAAGAGCGTGGACTTTCGGCCTCTCTCCCTGGGGGATACCTGGGGCACGACCTGGGGGACCACCTGGATGGAGGTGACCGGCCGCGTCGATGCCGACTGGGCGACAAGGGCCCCGATCGAGCTGGTGGTCGACCTGGGTTGGCATCCTGATGCGCCCGGCGGCCATTTTGAAGCCCAGGCCTATAGGAGCGATGGATCGATTATCAAGGCCGTTAATCCTCGCAACCGCTGGATTCCGCTCGACGGGACCGACCTGGACGGGAATCCGACCCGTGACGAGGCTTCGGTTATTAACCCTGATGGAACCTTTACCATCTATCTGGAAGCGGCCTGCAATCCGCTCCTGCTTGGCACCCCCGCATTCGTGGAGACGCAGCTGGGCGAGGGAACCACAGGTCGTGCAGATGAGCCCAATGTCCTCAAGCAGATGGATGTCTGCCATTTTGACCATGAGGCATGGAACTACTACATGGATCTCGAGGTCACGGCCCAGCTGATCCGCGAATGCAACGAGAGCCAACCTCGGTATTGGCGTCTGGGCAAGGCCCTGCAGCGCTCGCTGAATATCTATGATGAGCGTGACCTCGCCACACTCGCACCGGCTCGGCAGGCCCTGGCTGGTGTACTGGCAGTGCCGGCGACCCCCAGTGCCCTGGACCATGCGGCAGTGGGCCATTCCCATATTGACTCCGCCTGGCTCTGGCCCAAGAGAGAGACCAGACGCAAGGTTGCGCGGACTGTTTCGAACATGCTTGCGCTGATGGAGCGCGATCCTCAATTCATCTATGCCATGAGCTCGCCCCAGCAGTATGCATGGCTGGAGGAGGATCATCCTGATCTCTTCGCTCGTGTCAAGCAACGCATCCAAGAAGGCAGGTTCATCCCCGTCGGAGGGATGTGGGTGGAGTCCGACGGCATGCTGCCATCAGGGGAGTCGTTGACCCGCCAGTTCACCTATGGCAAGCGGTACTACCGGGAGCATCTGGGGGTAGACACGACCGTGGTCTGGGAGCCGGACAGCTTCGGTTATACGGGCCAGTTCCCACAGATTGCCCGCCGTGCGGGAATGACTTCCTTCCTCTCGCAGAAGATCTCCTGGAATGATACAACCAAATTCCCGCATCATACTTTTGATTGGCAGGGTATCGACGGCACGGCCATCTTCACGCATTTCCCTCCTATGGATACCTATGCCTCCAGCATGACGGCCCGTGAACTCAACCATTCTCAGGAAAACTACCAGGACAAGGACATCTCAACCAAGGCCCTGGTTCTGTTCGGCTATGGCGATGGCGGCGGCGGCACTACCAGGGAGATGCTTGGACGCTATGAGCGCCTGCATGATGTAGAGGGGTCGGCCAAGGTGCGATATCAGGCTCCAGCAGATTTCTTCCGCCAGTCCGAGGAAGAGATCCGCGCGGAGGCCGGTTCCGAGATGCCCGTCTGGAAGGGCGAGCTCTACCTGGAGCTGCACCGCAAGACCCTGACTTCTCAGCAGGATATGAAGCGGGGCTGCCGGCAGGAGGAGGCCATGCTGCGCACGGTCGAATACCTGTGCACCTACGCCGGCTTGGTCGATGACTCGTACACCTACCCGCGTCAGGAGCTGGACAAAATCTGGCGCACGCTTCTGCTCAACCAGTTCCATGACATTCTTCCAGGTTCCGCCATCTCCTGGGTGCACAGGCTGGCCAGGGAAGACTACCGCAGGGACATCGCTCGCCTGGAGCAGATTGGCGATGAGGCTGCCCGCGCTATAGCTTCCGCCCAGCCGCAGGCTTCCATGGTGTCTGATGCCAAGCTGGTACCTATGGACGGCAAGGGCCAGACGGCTTGGGAGGCCGTCGGGCCAGTCCAGGCCCAGGAGGGGTCTGAGGACATCAGGCCTGTCCAAGTCAGCCAAGAGGGCGACGGATTCGTTATGGATAATGGTCTTATTCGTGCCGTCGTCGCTTCGGATGGCGAAGTCCATTCCATTCTTGACAGGACCTCCGGCAGGGACTTGGTCCCGCAGGGCTCCTCGGTGGGTGGATACGAGCTCTTCAAGGATGAGCCCTACATGTGGGATGCCTGGGATCTGGAGCGCGATGCTCTGCTAACTGCTTCTCCGGTCGATGATCCAGTCACCATGGAGGCTTTGGATTCAGGTGTTCAGGTATCACGCCGGCATGGCGAAACCACAATCGTCACCACGATCGGGCTGACCCCGGGCGGCAGGCAGTTGGACTTTACGGCTGATGTGGATTGGCACCAGGATGAGCAGCTGCTCAAGGTGGATATTCCCGTCGCCGTTCAGGCCAGATATGCGCAATTCGAGTGCCAGTACGGCTTTATCGACAGGCCCATTCAGAAGAACAACGCTGCTGAAGAGGCCCAGTTCGAGAGCTGCACGCACCGATTCGTCAGGATCAGCGACGACGACCTTGCCGTCGGCGTGGTCAACGCCTCGACATACGGCGGCGATACCACGCCGATCCACTATGACGAGAAGGTCGGCAAAGAGGCGGGTACCCTGGTCAGACTGACCCTCCTGTCCGCTCCAGTCTTTCCCGATCCGCATACCGACAGGGGCAAGCACAGCTTTGCCTGGTCCATCGTCCCTGGGGACACCCAGGCCGACATCCTGCAAGCAGCCTATGCCCTCAACACTCCGGTCTTCCATCATGGACTGCCTGCCGTTGAGCCCCTGGCTGGCGTCGAGGATATCCAGGGTACTACCGTCATCGACTGGATCAAGACGGCTGATGACGACAGCGGCGATGTGATTGTCAGGGTCTACAACCCGGATTCGTCGCCCTCCAAGGCCAGGCTGCACACTGGGTCCGTCCTGCAGGGCACGACTGTGAAAGAGACCAACTCCTTGGAGGACGGACTTGTGCCCGAAGGCGTGCGGCCTGGCCTGTGCTCCGAACAGGGTGGGCAAGCTGACGGGGCCCTGCTGGATCTCGTTCCCTTCCAGTTCACCACCTTGAGACTCTCCAGGCGCTGATCGCCTGACCGGGGGTGTCTGTCCGGCCGGTTCGTTCGTCGATTTGGACCGGTCGGAAGCCTCCACAAAGAAGTGAGTAGTAAAAAGAAAGGAAGCTCCGATGAGAGCACTGAAGAAGGTAGCAGTATTGATCTGCGCGACTGCCATGGCGGGTTCGTTGGCGGCGTGCGGAGGAAGCAGCAGCAGTTCAGGCGGGTCGAAAGATGGCAAGCCGTCAGGCGAGATCTCCTTCCAGACCTGGAACCTGAAGAACGACAAGTACACTCCGTACTTCAAAAACCTGATTGCGGCCTATGAGAAGTCGCATCCCGGCACCACTATCAAGTGGATCGATCAGCCCTCGGACAACTATGAGCAGAAGCTGTCCGCCGACGCAGCAGCCAACTCCCTGCCCGACATCATCGATGCCGGCCCCTCACTGATGTACGGCCTGGCCAAGGCCGGGGCCCTGATGAACATCAGTAAAGAAGCTCCCAAGGCCCAAAACAACTATTACAAGAATGCCTGGAATGCAGTCACCTTCAAGGGCAAGGACATCGAGGAGGGAGCCTATGGCTTCCCCTGGTACGTCAACGATGGACCGACCTATTACAACACCGAGCTCATGCAGAAGTGCGGACTGGACCCCAACAAGCTGCCTGTGACCTGGGACGACTACTTCTCTCAGGCAGACACCATGGTCAATAGCGGTTGCGGGGCCTATATGTCCACCATGCTGGGTGGCGCCGTCGATGACTATGCATCGGCCGGGATCCCCATCATGAACAAGGACCACACCAAGTACATCTTCAATTCCCCCGAGGCTGTCAAGCATCTGCAGCGCTTCGTCGACCTCTACAACAAGAAGGGAATCCCGCCGGAGGCTCTGAGCGCACAATGGTCTCAGCAGGGCGAGTTCTTCCAGAAGGGCTCCATCGTGGCCATGGGCGGTAGCGCTTACTCGGCGGCTGACTTCAAGCAGAACTCTCCTGACTTGTACAAGCATCTGGCTGTGGGCACCAAGATCAGCGATCAGGGCAAGTCTGCCAGCCTGGCCTATGAGATGCTGGCCGTCAACGCCCAGACCAAGAACAAGACGCTCGCCCTGGACTTCGTCCAGTACGTAACCAATGCCAAGAACCAGCTAGCATTCGCCAAGAAGTCCAACACCTTCCCCTCCAGCAAGGGCGGTCTTGATGATCCCTACTACGCCAACATCGACACCAGCGATGTTCAGGGCAAGGCCCTGAAAATTACTCTGAACTCCGTAAAGAACGGGTACTCAAGCCGTCCTGCCGAGTTCACCGATGCCAATGGCAAGGACTATCTGCAACAGCAGGCCGCTCTGGCCCTGCAGGGCAAGCAGACCGCTAAGGAGTCTTTGGACAAGGCCGTCAAGTACGCCAACGAGAAGCTGCAGTAACTATGAGCCGCGCTGACTCTTCCGCCATTCGGCCGAAGGCTTCTGCCCTCGGCCGGCATGGCGGGCCCCAGGCCGGAGTCCAAGGCGGCAAGGGGACCCATTGGACCACGACCCTGGCCCCCTACCTGTTTGTCTTCCCGGCCTTTGCCATCGTCTTCATCTTCGTCATCGTCGCTGCGCTGAATACCTGTCGGCTGGCCTTTACCGATTCCACGCTGTTGCGACCGGGCAAGTTCGTAGGCATCGAGAACTTCGTAAAGATCGTGCATGACGACTATTTTTGGACCGCGCTGCTCAACTCCACCTTGTACGTGGTTTGCGTGGTCCCCTTTATGGTCATTCTTCCACTGATCTTGGCCAACCTTGTCAAGGGGAACTCTAGGATCATGGGGTTCTTCAGGACCTCTTTCTACACTCCCGTGGTCATGTCGGCCGTAGTGGTGGGAATGATCTGGACCAACCTGCTCGACCCCAAGGGCTTGGTCAACTCGGTTCTAGAGTCCTTGCACATCATCCACAGCCCTATCCCATTCCTCAGTGATCGCTGGCTGATACTGTTCACATCCATGTTCGTCACCATATGGCTGGGTCTGGGATACTACATGGTCATCTACCTGACCGCCCTGGCCAACATCGACGCCTCACTCTACGAGGCCGCCTCGCTGGATGGGGCAGGACCGGTAAGACAATTCCTGTATGTCACCATCCCAGGAGTGAGATCCACCATCGTGCTGATCATGATGCTGTCGACCATCGCGGCCTTCCGCGTGTTCAACGAAATCTACGTGCTCACCAACGGCACGGCTGGTCCCGGCGGCGAGGACATCACCATGTCCATGCTCATCCAGAAGGAGGGCACGGGCATCCAGGCCAGAACGGGCTATGCCAGCGCTCTGTCGCTGATTGTCTTGGTTGTGGTTGGAGCCATGCTGATTCTTCAGCAGATCATCCAGAAGCGGGGGGAGGACTCATGAAAAGCAGTCACTCCAAAGTCACTGTTGGCAAGGTCATTCAGTACCTTGTGCTCATACTGGTCTTTATCCTGCTGGTGGGGCCCTTCGTCTGGGAGCTGTCGCTTTCCTTCAAGGGCAAGGGCGACAACGTCTATGCGGTTCCGCCTTATATCATCCCGAAGACGCCCACTTGGGACAATTACATATCCGTCTTCAGGCAGGTCCCGGTCTTCCGGTATATGATGAACACAGTAATTGTCGCCATCCTTTCCATAGGCGGCAACGTCATCTTCTCGACCATGGCCGGATATGCGCTGGGTCGGCTTAAGTGGCGGGGGCGCAATCTGCTCTTTACGATTTTCATGGGCACCATGGTCATCCCCGTCGAGGGCGTGGTCATCTCTCAGTTCCTGATCGTCAGAAGCGTCGGACTGCAGAACACCCTTTTGGCTGTCGCCCTGCCGGGCATGGTGGGCGCTGTCAACATTCTGCTCATGACCAATGCTTTCAAAGGCATTCCGGACGAGCTGGAGGAGGCGGCAGAAGTGGACGGCGCCAATCTTTGGCAGCGGTTCTACCGGATCTGCGTGCCTCAGGTCAAAGGTACCATGACTGTCGTCGGCATATTCGCCTTCGTGGGCGCCTGGAATGATTTCCTCTGGCCCCTGATCGTCATCTCCGACGAGTCAAACTACACGCTCACACTGGGCATGAATCGACTCAAGGGCATGTTCATTTCGGATCCCAGATTGATAGCAGCGGGTGCCTTGGTCTCCCTGATACCGATCCTGGTCTTCTTCGCCTGTTTCCAACGCTACTTCTTCCGTGGTCTGGAACAGGGTGGCATCAAGGAATAGCATCATCATGAAATTTGGAGTCAATTACACCCCCTCCCATAACTGGTTCTATTTCTGGCTGCATCCGGATTGGGATGCCGTCGCCAAAGACCTCGACGACATTGCTTCCATTGGGCTGGATCATATCCGCATCTTCCCGCTGTGGACGCTGCTCCAGCCCAACAGAACCTGGATCAACCGTGCCGCTCTGGACGACCTGAGGCATATGGCCACCCTGGCGGATGAACGAGGGTTGGATGTCTATTCGGATGTGATTCAAGGGCACATGTCCAGTTTTGATTTCGTGCCCTCCTGGCTTGTCTCATGGCATGAAACCAATATGTTCACGGATCCGGATGCAGTTCAGGCTCAGGCCCGGCTGGTCGCATCAGTCTATGAAGCCCTGGCGGACCTGCCGCATTTCCGCGGTCTGACCATAGGCAACGAATGCAACCAGTTCACTGACCGTGTCCATCCGCGTCGAATGCCCTCCACCTCCAAGGAGGCTGAAGACTGGCTGCTGGAGTTGTTGACCCCGTTGAGGGAGAAGGCATCCCAGGAAGGCCGGGTGCTTCTGCATTCCGAAAATGATGCAGCCTGGTATCAGGATGGCCACGCTTTTCTTCCTCGATATGCGTCCAACATCGGAGACATGACCTGCATTCATTCCTGGGTTTTCAACGGCGCCGCGCAGGAGTGCGGTCCCTTGGCCGAGGAGAGCACGCGTCATGCCGAGTACCTGGTGGAACTGTCGAAGGCCTTTGCCAATCAGCCCCATCGGCAGGTTTGGCTGCAGGAGATCGGTGCCCCGCTCAATGTAATGGGAGCAGATCAGGCCGCTGACTTTTGCAGGTCTTCAGTGGAGCATGCTCTCGATTGCAGCGACATGTTCGGCATCACCTGGTGGTGCTCGCATGACGTCGACCAACAATTCGGTGATTTTCCACCCTTTGAGCATCAGCTGGGTCTGTTCGATCAAGAGAAGCGTCTCAAGCCCATAGGCCAGGCCTTCGCTCAGGTGGCGAAGGACTACTCCGGCAAGGAGGCCTCTCGTTCCAGGTCCACCGCTCTGGTGGTGGACGTGAACGAGCACGATGATCCTTTGCTGAGATCTGCCTGTGCGCCTGGCGGGTCCATCTTCAACAAGTGGATGGAACTCAGCCGTCAAGGTGCAAGGCCGGCCCTGGTCACATCCCTGCACGCGGCGGATAGCAGCTGGCTGCAGGACAGGGGCATCAGTGAGTGCATCGCCATCAAACCTGTTGGCGGAAGCTCTTACAGCGCTGTATCCGATCCCTCCCTTCTACGGAAAAAGTCCTGATCAAGCCCGATCGAAGGCATGCTGCCGTCTATCTGCCCAAGCGGTCCACCCAAGCATCTTGACTGCTGCATACCCGCGGTTTCCAGATTCGACTCTTGGTATTGTCTGAGGCTAGAATGTGAGCGATAACAAACGCTTTGGCCTCAGGCGAAGTTGTTGACCATGGTTTTGTGCGGATGAGGGTCTAAATTAGGGTTAAAGGCCGATATTCGTATAAGCCCAAAGCGTGTGGCAGGCAGTCTGTTCTGCTGAGTCGGCCGAGCCGGATCACGGGTGTCGACGAGGATGGTTGATATGAGGTGGCGCATGGACGGCGAGTCCGATGGCGGAGAAACAGAAGCCAGAAAGGGCTCGTCTGTTCATAGGGAAATGGACGATGCCAGGGTCAACCTAAAGGACATAGCCAACGAGCTGGGGATATCCCAGACCGCGGTTTCCTTCGCCATCAATGACAAGCCCGGAGTCTCAGTCCAGACCAAGCGCAGGGTTCGCGAAGCAGCTGCCAGGATGGGATGGAAGCCAGCATATGCTGCCCAGGCTTTGGGCAGTTCAAGGACCATGACTGTCGGTTTCGCTCCCGCCAGGTCCATGGATGCCTTCCAGACTGAAGGATTCATGCTGCACTTCATGGCCGGCATCCACGCCTCCCTGAGCCGGTCGGGCTACGGCCTGCTCTTTCGCCCCTGCGCCACGTTGGATGAGGAACTGGACACCTATCGGGATTGGGCCCGGCGCAAGCGCGTCGATGGGGTGGTGCTGGTGGATCTTCTCTCCGATGATCCCAGGCCCCGGCTCCTGCACAATCTGGGTCTGCCCGCAGTCTTGGCCGGAGGGCCAGACTCGAACAACTACCTGCCCTCACTGTCAATCGACGATTCGCGAACCATGACGACGATCATGGACCATTTGAGCTCGCGTGGGCATGCACGGATTGCCTACTTGTCGGGGGATGAAAACCTTGACTATAGCCGCGCCCGTGTCTCCTCCTTCAAAGAGTTCGTCCGTCGAAGGAACCTGGGGGAGCCGAAAGTGGAGTTCACTGACTTCACACCAGACAAGGCTGCAGCCCTCACTCTTCTTCTGTCATCGGGTAAGAATCCGTATACGGCTTTTATTTACGAGAACGAAATCATGGCTGCGGCAAGTCTGCGAGCGATGCTGGAAAGCAGGATGGCGTCTGTGGCAGGTCAGGAGTCTGACAATAAGATTGCGGCCCCTGTTTCGGTCTATATGAGTCTTCCTGCCATGGTCAGCTTCGAGGACAGTTTCATCTGCCAGAGCACCTATCCCTCCATCACTTCGGTCCACCGTGATGCCGGGCTTTACGGGACCAAGGTGGCCAACCTCCTGCTGAAGATCTTCCGAGGGGAGCAGGTGGGGGGCAACCGTCGCATCCTGACACCTAAGCTGGTCATTCGCGAGAGCACGGCACGTCCGGTTCAATGACGCCTGTGACAGGCGTAGGAAATTGTGTGCCATGGCACCGGTATCATGGTCGCATGTGAGCGTAAACAGTCATACCTGTGAAACGTCTGCTGCCAAGGCCACCGAGGAGGATGGAGTCGTCATGTTCATACCACGTTATTACGAGGATCCAGCCACACTGCATGTGGGGACCGAACCCAACCGTGCCTACTATGTGCCGGCCGGCGCACCCATGGACTTGCGTGGCGACCTGCGAAGGCGCTCCGACCGGTACTTGGATCTGGATGGAGACTGGGACTTCCGCTATTACGCCAGCATCGACCAGCTGGATGCCGAAGTCCAGTCCGCCATCGAGGCTGAGGATCCGGTCTTCTTCGAAGGCGACTACATTCCTTCTGGGGATGCGGGCCGAGGAGTTTACAAGCCCATCCATGTGCCAGGAGTCTGGCAGACCCAGGGCTATGACAACCCCCAGTACACCAACGTGCGTTATCCCTTCCCCTTCGATCCGCCTAGGGTGCCTGCCGACAATCCCTGCGGCATCTACCTGCGCGCCTTCGACTACGAGCCCGATCCCTCGGCTCCTCGTGCCCTGCTTAATTTCGAGGGGGTGGACTCCTGCTTCTACCTCTGGGTCAATGGAGATCTGATTGGTTATAGCCAGGTCTCGCACGCCACCAGCGAGTTCGATGTGACCGACCATCTGCGGCAGGGCCGCAATCAGCTGGCCGTTCTTGTGCTCAAGTGGTGCGATGGCAGCTATCTGGAGGATCAGGACAAGTTCCGCATGAGCGGCATCTTCCGCGATGTCTACATCCTGCGTCGGCCCAAGGTACGTCTGCGCGACTGGTTCGTCCACACCGACCTCGATGAGAACATGGATCATGCCTGTGTGACCGTGGATCTGGATCCGACCGGCGTATCTGGTCATGACGATGCCGCTCTGGACATTCAGGCTTTGCTGAACGATCCCAATGGGGTTGAGGTGGCCCGGGCCGAGCTGACGGGTTGCAAGGAGCATGCGCAATTTGTCCTGAAAGTCAACCATCCTCACCTCTGGAATGCCGAGGACCCTGAACTCTACCGGCTGACGTTATCGACCAGAGCCAGCACATCTGACGCCGGCGATTCAAATGAGCCCATTCCGGGGGAGCACCCCGACGAAGTCATTACCGAGTACATCGGTCTGCGTACCATCAGCGTGGACGGCCAGGTGGTCAAGGTCAATGGCAGCTCCATCAAGATCCACGGGGTCAACCGGCATGACGGAGATCCGCGCACCGGCTTTGCCATCGATCAGAAGCAGATCATGCGCGACCTGACCCTGATGAAAGAGCACAACGTTAACGCCATCCGCACCTCCCATTACCCTAACAGCCCTCAGTATTACGCCCTCTACGACCAGCTGGGCTTCTATCTGATCGCCGAGGCCGACCTGGAAACCCATGGCATCGAGACCCTCTATCACAGTCCGGAATGGAAGGAGCCCGATTACTGGAATGGTCGCATCACCGACGAGCCTCGGTTCACTAAGGCCATCGTCGACCGGGTCCAGCGCAGCGTGGAGCGGGACAAGAACCATCCTTCGATTCTGATCTGGTCCATGGGCAACGAAAGCGGATACGGTTGCGGCATCGAAGCAGCCCTGGCCTGGACCAAATCTCGGGACCCATCCCGTCTGACCCACTACGAGTCGGCCATCCACGGCTCGCCCCGGAAGGATCTGGATTACAGTAATCTGGACATCACCTCGCGAATGTATCCCAGCATCAAGAAAATTGAGGATTACTTCACGCCGGAAGGTCCTCACGGCATCAGCAGCCACGGGGATGACGGAGATGGAGGTCGGAAGCCTTACTTCCTCTGTGAGTACTGCCATGCCATGGGGCTGGGCCCAGGGGATCTGGAAGACTACTTCCGGGTCATTCAGGCACATCCCGGGCTTCTGGGCGGCTGTATCTGGGAGTGGGCAGACCATGCCATCGACCAGGGCAGAGACCGCAAGGGCCATCGGATCTACGCCTACGGGGGAGACCACGGCGAGTACCCCCATGATGCCAACTTCTGCATGGATGGTCTGGTCTATCCCGATCGGCGGCCCCACACCGGCCTCAGGGAGTTCAAAAATGTCTTCCGCCCGGCCCGTCTGGTCGGATACAATTCGCAGACTAAGCTGCTCACCCTGCACAATTACCTGGACTTCACCTTCCTGGATGAATACCTGAGTCTGACGTGGACCCTCCTGTGTGATGGGGAGCCGGTGGCTTCCGGGACGCCGGAGCTGGATCGGGGAACCGGCCTGCACATCGCACCCCATGCTGAGGGCACCGTAGGCCTGCCGCCCATGGATCCGCCCGAGCATGGCCGTCTGACCCTGCTGGTGGAGTACATCCTGGCCAAGACCGATCCCGTGCTTCCACAAGGGCATTCGCTGGGCTTTGACCAGCTTGAAGCTGCGGATATGGGGATGCCTGAACGCCCCAATGGCGTGGCCAGGGTCATCAGTGCCGATCCTGGTAGTGGAGCCCGGGGTGCTCACCGGCCGGTGATTAGGCAGACTGATACCCGCTTCGATGTGGAGGGGTCCGACTGGCGTTACGTCTTCAACCGCCGCACCGGCATGGTGGAATCCATGAGCATCGACAACCGTTCCCTGTTGACTGCCCCTATGGAGGTCAACCTCTGGCGGGCGCCTATCGACAACGATGCCATCATTAAGGAGGAATGGCGTAAAGCCGAGTATGACCGGGCTAGTACCAGGGCCCTGTCCTGTCAGCTGCAGACCGATCAGGACAGGGGATTGACAACCATCAAGGCTGCACTGTCTCTGGTGGCACCCTCCATCCAGCCCATGGGCAGTATCCTTGCCACATGGGCCCTGAGCGACCAGGGTGGGCTGGATCTGAAGATGGAGCTGCATCGGGATCCTGAGTTCCCCTATTTGCCCAGGTTCGGCCTGCGACTCTTCCTGCCCAAGAGCCTGCAGCGGGTCACCTACTGCGGCTATGGGCCCTACGAGAGCTACCGGGACATGCACCGTGCCAGCCACTACGGAGTCTTCCGTGACACTGCGTCAGGCATGGTCGAGCACTACCTGCGTCCCCAGGAGAACGGCTCCCATTATGGCTGCGACTACGTCCTGGTGGAGGATGACTGCTCCCTGCTGCAGGCAGCGGGGGATGGACCCATTAGCTTCAACTGCTCCCCCTACACGCAGGAGGAGCTGACCGCCAAAGGGCACGACTACGAGCTGGAGGAGTGCGGCTCGACCGTGCTCTGCCTGGACTATGCCACAAGCGGCGTAGGCTCCAACAGCTGCGGACCTGAGCTGGATCCAGCTTACCGCTTGAATGAAACCGATCTGGTCTTCGGACTGCATCTGCGAGTCCATTCCAAGTGACCCAGGCTTGCGGGGCCTTTCATCCCCGCCAGCGCAGATACTGCTGGTAGACCTGCTCGCACGGGTCTCCCGTCAGCGTGGTGTCGATGTTCACCGACCAGACGGGGGGCTCCTCTTCTCCAGTCAGAGCCCAGGCTGCCTGGCGGGCCGCACCGATGGCCACATACTCGTCCGGCCGCGGCAGCTGGACATCCATCCCTAGGATTCCTGGGGCATAGGCTCTGACTGCTGGAGACTTGGCGCCGCCGCCGACCAGGAGAATTCTGGAGACCGTGGTGCCAAGCCGTTTCAGCAGTTCCAGACAGTCGCGCTGGGAGCAGAGCAGTCCTTCCACGAATGCTCTGGCCAGGTTGGGGCGCGTGGTGTTGGCCAGGGTCAGCCCCTCCAGTCTGGCGTGGGCATCAGGGCGGTTGGGGGTGCGCTCGCCGTCGAAATAGGGAATCAGAGTGATTCCTTCGGCACCCGGCGTGGACTTCTCCGCCAGCTCAGCAAGACCGTCATAATCCGTGCCCAGGGCGGCCAGACCCGCGTCCAGGATGCGTGATGCGTTGATGGTGCAGGCCAGGGGCAGCCAGTGGCCGGTCGCATCCGCAAATCCTGTCACCGAGGCGCTCATATCATATGCTGGAACCGGGCTGACCGCTGCAGCGACACCAGAGGTTCCCAGGGAGATGGAGACGTCGCCCACCTGCATGGCCAGTCCTAGTGCCGTCATAGCGTTGTCGCCGCCACCCGGTGCGATGATGCAGCCGCCGGGTACATCCCTGCCGGCGATGCGGGGGTCGGCCTTGGCTCCGACCTGGTGGGGGCCAAGAACCTTAGGTAGGATCACCCGTTCGGCCATGTCTTCAGGCAGGGCCATGTCCAGAAGGTCACGCCGGTAGCGGTCGGCGGCGGGGTCGTAGTAGCCGGTGCCGGAAGCATCTGAGCGATCGGTGAAGAGATCCTCCAGCCCGGGTTCGGTCCCCGGGTTGGCTGCTGGGCCATGACCGGCGATGGCCCAGCTTAGCCAGTCGTGGGGGAGACATATGGCCGCGATGGCCCTGGCATTATCGGGCTCAACCCGGCTGACCCAGGCCACCTTGGTTATGGTCAGCGAGGCTACGGGGGAAGAGCCTACAGCCCGCACCCAGGCTTGTTTGCCGCGCATGGCCAGGTCCCGGTCCGAGTCCGGGTTCTTGCTTGCACCGTCATTTTCCGCCTGAGCGCTTCCAGCCTCTCCGGTCTTTGACTTGGCTAGCCGGATGATGAGCTCATCGGCATCAGGAGCCGAACGGGTGTCGTTCCAGAGCAGGGCATCTCTGATCACTTGCCCTTGACGGTCCAGCAATACCATGCCGTGCTGCTGGCCACCAACGCTGATGGCTGAAACGTCGTTCAGACCTCCCGCCTGTGCTGAAGCTTCTTGAAAGGCCTTCCACCAGGCCATGGGATCAACGCTGGTGCCTGCCGGGTGAGGAGCTTTGCCAAAACGGACCAGCCGACCGGTCCGGGCCTCGGTGACCCTTACCTTGCAGGACTGGGTCGATGTGTCCACTCCCGCCACCAGGATCTCATTCATGTCAGCCTCCTTGCTTTCTGGGCTCCGGTCATTGGAGTACTCCACCATAGTATCTCAATTATTAAATCGATAAACTAAATGACCTTGGTCCGGGCCCTCCAATTGCTGACCTGCCGTCCGATTCGAACGTAAGATGTTGAAGAGGCCCAGGATTCAGCGGGCCTATGTTCGTTCATGAAAGGTTGTTGAACCGTGACTGCCCTGCGCTCTATCAATCAGGATGATTTGAGGAACCACAACCTCTCGGTCATCATCGACACCATTCTGCGGTCGCCTACCTCGCTCAGCAGGGCGGATCTGGCCAAGGCCACCGGGCTGACCAAGGCCACCATGTCGCTCCTGGCAAACATACTGCTCAATAATCATGTTGTTCGTGAAGGTGAACCTGATATTTCTCAGGCGACCCATGGACGGCCAAGCACACCGCTTTCGGTGGCTCATGGCAGATGGGCTGGTTTAGGTCTGCAGATCAACACTGACGGTTTCGGGTGCATGGCTTTGGATCTGGATGGCAGGGTTATCGATGCCAAATGGATTCATAACGATATGCGAAGAACTAATCCTAAGGATATTTTCGATGAACTCGATGATTTGTCTAGACCTATTGAGAAGACTCTGAATCATAAGCACTATCGCCTGGTGGGTTCTGGTCTGGCTTTGCCAGGGTTGGTAACCGATGATAATACCTTGCTCATGGCGAGGAATCTCGGATGGGAACGCTTGGATCTGACTCAGTTTTCTGTGGTCAGACGATTAAAACCAAGAGCGGGCAACGAGGCAAGACTTGCCGCATTATCGCAGATTCCAGGACAGGCAACGCAAAGATTGACAAGTTCGCATGAGTGCACACTTGCCCCTACAGATTCATTTATCTATTTATCCACGGATATCGGCATTGGAGGTGCGGTGGTCCGTCGTGGCTCTGTAGAGACGGGAGATCACGGTTTCGCCGGCGAGCTTGGCCATGTTTCTGTGGATTTAAATGGTCCTACTTGTCGTTGTGGGCGTAGAGGATGCCTAGAAACCTATGCAGGGCGGCGAGCTCTCGTTGAGGCAGCTTGCATAGCTTCCGGGGATGATGCCGTGAAGTCTGAATCGATGGATGAACTTTACAAGCGTTGGCAGCAGGGCGATGCCAACGCAGTTGATGCCATAGATCGTGGATTGGATGCCATGATCTCTGTAATTGTTACCGTAATTAACATAGTTGATGTCGATACCGTGATTCTAGGAGGGTTCTGGTCTAATTTTGGCTCTGAATTGTCTGATCGTCTTGAGCGACGTTTGAATGAGCTTTCTCTTGGACGGGATGCGGTCAATATTCGTGTGTTGATGCCCTTGGCGGCTGATTATCCGGCTCTGAGGGGAGCGGCCCAGGTGGGCTTGCGCAGGTTCATTGACAATCCATTGGACTTTTTGTCGGCATGACCGATCTGTATATGTCTCTCTTAATCGGTTTAATTGTGAAAAATACACTGTAAAAAATTGTATAGGGCCAAATGCCAATTGCCAGAGGAATGGTATCGCATAGGAAATACATCGAATCGGGTATTTTTGCCTGGCTCCAGTCTGTTGTCAACCTTGAGCAGGTTACGGTAGTCATTAAGTTGTCCTGCCAAAGCGAAATCAAAACTACCGCTTGATGCATATAGGTAATGGATTGGATATGTGCTAAACGGGTAAGCACAGGCAGTTGTTTTGAACTCATGTGCACTGGTTCGGCTGCCGCTAAATGTGCCGAACCAGGAATAATAATCTAGATTTTGCTCTATTGCTGAATGGTAGGTGGTGACTGCTCCTCGCGACAGGCCAGCGAACGCTCGGTGATTACGGCTTGCTCGGAATCCTTGGTCATCGATTTTTTTTGCATAAGTGGAATAGCGGGACTCGACCGCAGGCATAAGATCTCTGCGGAGCTCTTTTGCGAAAGAATACGTCAAGGTATCCAGATGGTCTTTTGCATCATTTTGAACATAAAAAGAAGGGGTAACGATAATCATTGGCTTGATGATTCGATGATCGATCAATTGATCAACCATGTGAACATTTTCGGGATGCTTCTTAAGCCAGTAACTAGCGCTATCTCCTGTTCCATGCATGAGATAAAGGATGTCGTAGCTCTTGTGCCGATCGTATTTGAAAGGAAGGTAAACGTAGGCTGTTTTCTGAACTTCGCGTCCGTCGCTGCTGTAGGCATGGGTTCGATACCTAAGGGGCCGGACAGTGCCAGGGTGATTGGACGTTGATTCGAACTCACTTGGGACCGACCATATACTTGGCCCGGCTTGAGTTTTGTCCCTGGCTAGGGTCATGCATGTCTGCCATAAGGTGGCCGCTGTTACACAAAGCACAATCAATACAGCCAGGATTTTCCGGCAGGCAACCAAATCAATCTTGGTATGGCCTTTTGCCATAGCTAAACTGCCCATACAAGCTGCTAGAAATGCAATACCTGCGATAACGAAGAAAGCTATGTTGTCCATAGCCGTTCCCCGATTGTTCATAAAATCTCCAAGTGCAAGGTTTATGCCAACCACCAGGATCAGTATTGGTGAACAATGTGTCATTACGGTCAGAACGCATAGGAGTATGGAGCACAGGTCGACGAATGCGATTGTCAATACAGGCAATAACGATCCGTATGTTACATATCTCAGAACATCGAGTACCGAGATTATTGTAATTGCGCCTGTCCCAACAACATTGATGCAGTCTACCGGAGTGTTCAAAAGGGAACGGATATGAACGAACATAGCCAGGTTTCACTTGTTTCTGTATGGGTAAATAACCGTGGTAGCACCAGCTAGGATCAGAGTCACCACAATGAGCACGGCTGATACAATCCAGGAGGTGCTGAGTCCCTCCATGTTCATCTTTGAGAAGATCGCATAAAGTTCATCAGCTCCTGACTTGGTAAATAATAATCCGGCTGCAAGTAGACTTAAGAAGGGGATATACTCCACAAACTTCCAGCCCGGGTTGAACAGTAAGAGTATTTCAAGCAGTGCCCCGAGTATAAGGAACAGCATTATCGCAATAACGTGGCCTTGGGCCTTGGAGGTTATATAGACCAGTGATGTGATAAGAGCGATTGCTGCTGTTGCTATGCAAACAAAATTGGTTATCGCCTTATTCATTTCAATTGTCGCTTTCAATAGTGATATGAGCGGAATTTCTGCTCTTTCGAATCAGGGTTATGAAGAGTGCAAGATCGATCACGCATAGCAACCCAACTACCGTATAAGCCAATTTCAGCCATGGCGGAGTCACTTTTACCACCCTTGAAGCTGTGGACAGACCATTGACGCCATTGCTGTTGACAAAGGTGTAAAGAATGATATGTCCGGACTGGCGCAAATTGGACAGCATTTTCTTATCGTGTGCTGCTTGCTTGACAATCTGGTCGTGGAAGGTGGATGCTGAGGTCGCCCACATGGTGTTGCCTGCTTCCAACCCGGCGCCGGCATTCTGCAGGATTGGGTTAATAGCCATATCAGTATCTACAATCGCCATAGATCCCCATTCACCCCTGACCAGGTTTTTGATCAGCTTTTGGTGCGCTCCGGTCCATATGCATCCAATGCGGTTAAACGAGCCCATTGTGGCTTTAACGTGGCCATCAGTGAAAGGTCGTTCAAAAGCTTTGAGGTAGATCTCTCTGATGGTTTGCTCATCGGCAAATGTGCATACGCCTTGTCGGTTGGTTTCCTGATCATTCATGGCGAAGTGCTTGGCAAAGGCCACAACACCGTGTTTTTGCAATCCCGTGACTGCTTCATAGGCAAATTCGCCTGACAAGTAGCCATCCTCTGAGTAATACTCGAAGTTGCGCCCAGAATACGGTGTGCGATGGATATTCATCGCAGGAGCATAAGCACCTGCTGTGTCCGTTCTTATCCAATCCTCTGCCTTTGCTTCGTTTTCCTGATGTATCAGAGAACGGTTAAATGTAGAAGCATCAGTAACCTCACCACAATATCCAGTTGCCTTGCTTCCATCCTCTACATATGGTCTGACGTTGTTGCCTTGAGGCCCGTCTTTCATGAATTGAGCAGGGAATGAAATTGATGGAATTGCGACCTGTCCAGAACGTGTTACCAAAGTCACCAAATCATCCACGCTCATTTGATCAAGTAGTTTTTCCCATCTTGGATCATTGAACCGAGCCTTATGCATTTGAGCGAAGGTTAAGCCATTTTTGGCCTTAGTGGTGATCGATGATGTATCCTTGTCTCCGGCTTGATATCCGCCAGCGGCATCTATATCATGAATCATCGCATCGGTGGCTTTGAGCTTGTTGTATGGTTTCGGGAATGTTGTCCAATCGCTGCGTGTCAGATACCCTGTTCGCTTTCCATAATGCTCCAGCCCGGCTGATTGGAATATGTTGCCGATGACTTTGCCTGAGTAGGCTTTGTCCAACTTGATAGGCTTTTCGTTGTGCCACAGATGTACGCATCCTGGATCACCATGCTCATCCATTCTTGCGGGATTCGCTCCACGGCTAGCAAGGATGTTGTTCAGTGCTTGGTGGGCATTGTTGCCAATAGCAAAGTAGAAATCACCCTGATCAAGAACATATGTTTTCAAAGTATGCGCATCGTAGGAGGAATAATCGCGTGCTCTCACTTTGATAGTGACCAAAGTACTTTGCCCAGGTTGAAGAACCGGTGTCTTGTCAAAGCCAACAAGTTGAATTGCCGATTTTTCGATGCCCCCACGTTGATACGGCTGCTGTGCATACAGTTGTACGACGTCCTTGCCGGAAACATTGCCTGTGTTGGTCACTTTGACTTCGAAAGTCGCTCCCCGCTCGTCTGCAGAAGAGGAAACAAGTTGTTGCTGGAAAGGATGACCTTCACTATTGCCATAACTGAGACCATATCCGAACGGGAACACTACTTCACGATCGTAATTCCAAGTTTTGTCTGCAAAGGCGCCAGAGGACGAATTGGCCTTTGTCCCTTCCGGGTCGAGGACACTGTCAGCATATCGGGTTTCATAATAACGATATCCTGTATAAATTCCTTCGCGATAAACCAGATATTTGTCGCCTTTGTTGGCAGGACCAATACGTTTGTTGATAGCTTGGCCGTTGGTGAAGGTGAAGTCTCCGAAATTTTGCATGGCAGGTGCCGAGAACGAATTTGACGCATAGGTGTCAACCAGGCGGCCTGAAGGATTAACTGTGCCATCCAATATCCTGGCTATTGCTCTGGCTCCGCTTTGTCCGAGTCCGCCTGCCCACAAGGATGCATTGATGCCGTATTGGTTTTGATCCATCCAACTGAGTTCCATGGCATTGGATGTGTTGATAAGCGCGATGACTTTCCCGAATTTTCCGCTGTCATGGATTTCCTTGAGCACTTGCTTTTCACTGTCCTGAAGGGCAAGGTATCGGTTTCCGTCGCCGAATTTACCAGTTGGCATGTCAGAGCCTTCACCGCCTACGCGTGAGAACACTACGATGGCTGCGTCTGCGAAGGTATCGTATGATTGGCGAACGGCTGCTGTGTATTCGCTGACGGGTGGTTCGGCTATATGCACATCCTTGGGTAGTGTGCCCATGTATGTTCCATTGGAACGAATATAACCAGGCTTACCCTTGTAGGATTGATAAAAGTTCCACATAGTTTTGTTGACTTTGAACCCTTCTGCGGTCAAAGCCTTGTTGAGGTCGACGGCTCTGTCGGGATCTATGCCTCCAGCTCCAGTACCACCCAGGACCAAATCGGTGGATGATCTGCCAAACAGAGTAACCTTCGAGCCCTTTGCCAGTGGTAGCGTGTTCGCATCATTTTTCAGTAACACGATGCCTTCACCGGCAACCGTCTGTACAAGCGAGTCTGCTTTGGTCTTCCATTTGGAGAGGGGCATTCCATTGCCCCTGGCTTCGTAAATTTTATTGGCTTTTTCTGTATCCTTTATTGTGAAAGGGCTCCCACCAAGTACGGTGGTCACATAAGAGCTGTATGTCCTGGCACCAGATACTGCTCCTAAAGAAAGGGCAAGTACAATGCTCGTTGCCGCCGTGGCAACACGCACAGCTCGTTCGGCGCTGTGTTTGCTCATTTCGGTATTCTCCTCACGGTTCCACTAGGCTGAACCACGGCCAGACTATGACATACATAATCTGAGGAAAATCATTTGGCAAATATCGGCCGCTTTCGGGCAAGGAATCATAGAAGGAGGCTGGCAACGAAAAGATCGCCCTCCATGCCCAAATGCAAAGTGCCCTTGTATTTGTTCGTAGTGTATGCAACGCTTCTCAGGCCAAATCCGTGGTTTTTCCTGTCGTCCTTTGTGCTGACAGGCAGGCCATTGCTCATGATTGGCTTGCTTCGACAGTAGTTTTCCACTCGAACTCCTATTAAGCCATCGATGGTGCGAATTTTAAGACCTATGTATCTTTGAGTATGATCACTTACTTTACGTTCGTATTCAATCGCATTATCAAGAAGGTTGCCGAATATTGACGCTATATCACCAGGATCGAGCCGAGAAAGGGAATCAGGCTGAACCATGATAGAAAAGACAATTTCATCCTGTCTGCATAGCATTTCCTTTTGGCTCAGAATCAGGTCCAATTCCTTGTTGCCGGTATGGGGACTGTTGTCGTAACTGTCAAGAATCGAACTAATTTCAGACAGGTCATCCTTATCTTCTCCCAATCCTTCCTGTATGCGCAAGAGTTGATGTTTGAGATCGTGTGCCTTCATATTGATTAGATCAATATTCTGCTTGGTCAGTTCATATTGTTTGGCTTCCTGCCTCATAAGGCGTTCCAGTGCAATTCGCTCTCCGCTTGCAGTTTTCAGGGCGACAAAACCGTATTGCACGCAGAGACCTGCTACGCAGCACAGCATCAAGGGCAGATGAGATACACAATAGTTTCCGATTCCAGTGATTTGATATTGATATTGCATGAGATACACAAACACGGCTGTGATCAAGGCGAAGGAATAGACGTATGTATCGTTAATTTCGGCTGTAGGGTGCGGCCCAGAGCGTTTTGCTATGACTAGATAGGTCAGACCGTATGTCAAACAGGTACAAGTGATTGAGAGAGCCAGGCTCCCAACAGCGTTGAAATGCTGGGCAAAAGGCTGATACAGTGCTTGTTCGAGGTTATACGACAGATTTTGCACCAGTTGCGCACTAACACAACAGAACAAAATATCCTTGAAGCTTTGGAGAAGACAAGCCCACCATAAAATTAGAGACAAAAGAAATACCGTCAGCGAGAAAAGACCTGACCAGTGGTTGTTTATCCAGTTGGGGACGACGACCATCAATGGAAGAACGACGATCAGCCCGATAATCAATCGGCTGTAAAAATGCGTGCGTTTGCTCAAGCGATAAGTGAAGAGCGTTTCAGCTAGGAGGATTTGTGGAATATATCCGTGAGCAACGGTGATGGCCAGATAAGAATTCAAGTATTCTACGCCTTTCCAGCCAAATAAACAGCTAATTGCTGACGAAACTCTTGCTTATGGGAATGTGCAACGGGCAGGCAAGTCCCATCCAAACCAACAGTGTCATTATCAACGCGGGTGATGTAAGCCATGTTTACCAGAATCGATTTTCTGATATTCACGAATCCTTGGACAAGCAAACGTTCATTCACATCTGACATGCGACCGCGCATTCTGTATTCACCTTGTGAAGTATGAAAAATAAGGTAATGCTTTTGGCTTTCGACATAGAAAATATCTCGAATGGAAAGTCGTCGAAAATCATCCCCCGGCTGGTTTATTACGATGCTTTCATCCGGATGAATGGATCGCATGGCTTTGTTCATCTTGATTTCAAACAAGTTGTAATGCAACGGCTTAACAATGAAGTCGAAGGCTGAAACCTCGTATCCGTGTAAGGCAAATTGTGGCTGGGTTGTAATGAAGATAAGACAGAGATCCTGATCTTTCTGACGCATTTTCGCAGCCGTCTCCAAACCGTTGGCTCCAGGCATGACGATATCCATGAAAACAAGCTGATACTGTCCAGCAAATTCATCGAGAAAGCTGAGTCCATCAGAATAAAAGTCGTACGAAAGGGCTAGATGCTGAGTACTGGCATAACGACGCAAATAGTTTTTCATACGTGTTGCAAAATTTTGATCATCTTCTACTACAGCGACGCGAAACATGTTTTTATGATACGTGATTAGCGGCGCTGGAAGTTTGGCGAAGAGTGTAGAAGGCATGCTTAGTGCAGGCTTTCGCCAGAATGCAATGCAGGAAAGGTGATTAGAGTCTTCTCTAACGACTAAGGGACAACCCCTAGTAATAATGCAAAGTAGGAGCGGGCCACTCAATTGGAAAAAGTGGTTGCTAATTTCTAACTACGAGCCGGTTCAGCAGTTGTCTGAAAGGTCACTCAGCCATTAAATGTGGGTTAGCGCTTTTCTGATAATGCAGGCAACTCCCTGCCGCCGACCTTGAAGAGGGCGTGGGCATCTCCGCCTTGCAGGCGTTTCAGATAGGTTCGAGCTCGGGCCATGCGTTCCACAGTGGTTTGGGCCAGCGGGGCTGGGGGTCGACCGGGGTCGAACCAGCCGACTGACAGGCTCTCCTCGTCACCCACATAAGGGTCGGCATTACCGCTGGGGTCGGGCCAACAGATGAACAGATGATCCATGTACATGGTCTTATCCCCGTTGGCATAGGTGACCACCTCCCGGGAGGATGTGACCGCAGCCAGGTCGGTGACGATCACATCCACCCCGGTTTCCTCCTTGACTTCGCGGACCACGGTGTCGGCCGGATCCTCGCCAGGTTCGTTGATTCCGTAGACTAGAGCCCACTGGCTGGTGTCGGAGCGCCGGCCCAGCAGGACCCGGCCCTGGTCGTCGGTGACGAAAGCCGTCACACCATTCAGCCAGAGCAGGTCATGGCCTATGGACCGGCGCAGTCTGAGTATGAAGTCAGGAGTGGGCATATGTCAGTCCCGGTCCGGGTCGGCCAGCGCTGCCCGCTGCGCCATCCAGGCCTCCACCTCTTCCACGGTCTTGGGGATGCCCGCAGACAGCCACTGGGGCCCCTGTTCGGTCATGAGCACGTCGTCCTCTACGCGCACGCCGATGCCGCGGAACTCCGGAGGCACCAGCAGGTCGTTCTCCTTGAAGTACAGTCCGGGCTCGATGGTGAAGATCATCCCAGGGGCGATGGGGGCACCCTGGTAGGACTCGTACCTGGCCTCCGCGCAGTCGTGCACGTCCAGGCCCAGGTGGTGGGCGCATCCGCAAGCGTGCCAGCGGCGGTGCTGCTGGCCCTGGGGGGAGAGGGACTCCTCCACGCTGACCTTGAGGATGCCCCACTCGTGCAGGGTTTCAGCCAGCACACGCATGACGGCATGATGGATGTCCGAGTAGGTGGCACCTGGCTTGGCGGCTTCGAAACCGGCCTGCTGGGCCTTGAGCACGGTCTGGTATATCCGCTTCTGCAGGGGGCTGAAAGTGCCGCTTACAGGGAAGGTGCGGGTGATGTCGGCCGTGTAGAGGCTGTTTACCTCCACGCCAGCGTCGATCAGGAGCAGGTCGCCCTTCTGGACTGTCCCGTCATTGCGCATCCAGTGCAGGATGGGGGCATGCTTCCCAGAGGCGATGATGGATCCGTAGCCCACGTCGTTGCCCTTCTCACGGGCGTTGGCGTTGAAGACGCCCTCCAGCATCCGCTCGGAACGAGGCTTGCCTATCACCTGGGGCAGATGGGTCAGAATCCGATCGAACCCGTCCTTGGTGGCGGCGATGGCCTTGCGCAGCTCGTTCACCTCGTAGTCGTCCTTGATCATGCGGGCCTCGGAGGTGAACTCTTCGAGCTTGTCGTCGGCTTCCTCATTGCGGTCCGGACCCCCGATGCCGTTGGCCTTGCGGGCGGCCTCCACCTGGTTCAAGATCTCCTGGTCGGCTGTGCGGATCACACGCAGTTTGACCGCTCCCTGGTCCGGTCCCAGATCCTTGGCGATGGCATCAGGGAAGGAGGCGATGTCCTTGGTGGGGATGCCGGTCATGATGGCCAGCTCCCGCAGTCCGGCTCGGGGACCAACCCAGTATTCCCCGTATTGGGCGGACCGGTAGTAGTCGCGGGTGGACTGATCGGCCCGGGGATGGACGAAGAGCTCAGGGGTATGGGTCAGGCCCTTGGCAGCCTCAGGACTGTCGGGGTCCACCGGGTCCAGGACTAGGATGGCTCCGGGTTCGTAGTCTTCGCCCAGACCCGTGTAGTAGGCGAAGGTGGTGTCTGGGCGGAAGGCGTAGTCGTTGTCGTTGTTTCGGGTCTTGTAGGATCCGGCGGGGATGACCAGCCGTTCGCCGGGGAAACGCCGGCCTAGTTCCCGCAGGCGACGCTCGGTGTATTTGCTGGACTCCAGCGGCTCGATCTGCGGCTCCTGGGCCTGCCAGCCGGTTGTCATGAACTTCTGGAAGGCGGGGGAATTGGGGCGCAGGGTGCGGTTGTTCACCCGATCCTCCATGTTCTGCTCATCCAGGTCCACATTCTTCGGATCGATGTCTCCTTGTAGATGCTCCTGTGCGGATGCGGTCACGTCCAGCCTCCTTGAAATTCCGGTTCCGACCATGTTGATTCCATGGTAGTGCGTTTCACCAATGTGTCAGTCGGCTGTTTCGGCCTTCAATCGGGGCCGGTCGCGCATAGAATAGGCGGGAAGCATCCACAGCCAGCAGGAGGCACAGGCAGAATATGTCATTCGAACACCCCAACAGCAAGGGTCAGAATATTCGCGATGTCGAGCGGGCCATCATGGCGCGTCCCGCCGAGCATGACAGCCCCAATCTGGACTTGGACAGGATGGGGATGATGCTGGACCTGTTGGGCCACCCTGAGCACAGCTTCCGGGTCATCCACGTCACCGGGACCAACGGCAAGGGATCCACCGCGCGGATGGCCGAGGCTCTGGTGAGGGCCTACGGTCTGCGCACTGGGCTCTATACATCGCCCCACCTGGAGCGGATCAACGAGCGGATCGCCATCGACGGCAAGGAGCTCTCTGACGAGGACTTTGTGGATCTCTACCAGCAGATCGAGGATTTCATCGCCATGGTGGATGACCGCTTCGCCCAGCAGGGCAGGGCTCCCATGAGCTTCTTCGAGGTCCTGACTGCTATGGCTGTCTGGGCCTTCGCCGACGCCCCCGTGGACGTGGCCATCGTCGAGGTTGGGATGGGCGGCCGCTGGGATGCCACCAACGTCCTCGACGGGGATGCCTCCATCATCGGGCCGGTGGACATGGATCACATGCAGTGGCTGGGGGATACGGTCGAGCAGATAGCAGGGGAGAAGGCCGGGATCATCAAGCCCAAGTCCACGGTCATCGTCGGTGCCCAGCCCCATGAGGATGCCGTCATGCCCATCATCGAGCAGGCCGTGCGCGAGCAGGGCGCCCCCACCCTCTTAAGGGACGGCAACGAGCTGGAGGTGGTCTCCCGCATGCCCGCAGTGGGCGGTCAGGTGGCCACCTTGCGCACGCCTCAGGGACTCTACAAGGATGTACCCATTGACAAGTTCGGCGAGCATCAGGCCCACAACGCCCTGGCGGCACTGGCGGCGGCCGAGACGGTCATCCCCGTCAACGGGGCCCTGGACCAGGATCTGGTGGACGAGGCCTTGAGCCAGGTGCGCATCCCCGGACGGATCGAGCAGGTGCGCACTTCGCCCACCATCATCATCGATGGCGGGCACAACCTGAACGCGGCCCAGTCCCTGCGGGCGGCCATCGAGGAGAACTACGACTTCAAGCAGCTGGTGGGCGTGATCTCCATGATGGCCGACAAGCAGGTGGAGGACTATCTGGGCATACTGGAGCCCGTGCTGGACAGCGTCGTAGTCACCGAGAACTCCTGGAAGGGCCGGGTCATGCCGGCCGAGGATCTGGAGCGGGTCGCCGTGAGGGTATTCGGGCCAGACCGGGTGGTCCGGCGCGACCGGATGCCTGATGCCATCCAGACGGCCGTCGACATGGTCGACAGCGAGGATCAAACCGGAGTGGGCTATGGCCGGGGGGTGCTGATCTGCGGCAGTTTCGTCACTGCCGGCGATGCCCGCATCCTGCTGGCCGAGCGTCCCAACCCCGATCTGGCTAAACCTAAGGCGGAGCGCGCCTGATGTATCTCAAGGAGCTGACCCTCAAGGGCTTCAAGTCCTTCGCCTCGGCTACCACCCTGCGCTTCGAGCCGGGCATCACCGCTGTGGTGGGTCCCAACGGATCAGGCAAATCAAACATAGTCGACGCTCTGGCTTGGGTCATGGGCGAGCAGGGGGCCAAGAGCCTGCGCGGCGGATCCATGGAGGACGTCATCTTCGCCGGCACCTCCTCCAGGCCGCCGCTGGGCCGGGCGCAGGTCACCCTGACCATCGACAACACCGACCGGACCTTGGACATCGACTACACCGAGGTGACCATCAGCCGGACCATCTACCGCAACGGCGGGTCCGAATATGCCATCAACGGTTCCGACTGCCGTTTGCTGGACATTCAGGAGCTGCTCAGCGACACCGGGCTGGGCCAGCAAATGCACGTGATCGTCGGTCAGGGGCGGCTGGATGCCATCCTGCGGGCTGATCCGGCCGGCCATCGGGCCTTCATCGAGGAGGCGGCCGGCATCCTCAAGCACCGCAAGCGCAAGGAACGGGCCCTGCACAAGCTGGCCAACACCGAGGACAACCTGTCCCGTTTGGACGACTTGATCGGCGAGATTCATCGGCAGTTGGGGCCGCTGGGTCGCCAGGCTAAGGTCTCCCGCCGGGCCGACATGATCCAGGTCAGTCTGCGGGACGCCCAGGCCCGCATCCATGCCGACGACGCCCTGACCTCGAAAAAGAAGCTGGAAGATCTGCGATCGCGGTTGGTTCAGACTCGGGGGCAGCTGGCCAGGGGGCAGGAGGACCTGACCAGGGTCAAGTTGCGCATCGAACAGCTGGAGGGGCTGGACCGACAGTCCAGTCCGGCCCTGGAGGCGGTCAACCAGCAGTGGAACGACCTGACCAAGCTGGGTGAGCGGGCCGGGTCCCTGGCATCCTTGGCCAGGGAGCGCAGCCGTTCGCTGGAGGCCGGCATGGTGGCCGACCAGGGGCAGGATCCCGGGGTGCTCAGGCGGCGGGCCGACGAACTCAGGGGCCAGGCCGACCAGGAGGAGGGCCAGGTCGGAGCCGACCGGATCGCCCTGGATGGCTGCGTTCAAGCCCGTGCGGATCTGGAGCGGCGGCTGGCCGCTCACCGGCAGACCATGACCGAGCTGCGGCAGGCTGCCAGAAAGCGGCAGGCTCGGCTGGGCGACCTGACGCAGCTGGTGGCCAAGGAGGAATCGGCCCTGGAACTTTCCAGGCAGCGCGAGCGTGACCTGATCCGACAGCAGGATCAGGTCAGGGAGGGTCTGGAGCGTGCCAGAAATCGGGTGCGGGACCTGGACAGCCAGGAGGAGAGCCCTGACCAGGACGGCAGACAGGCCCTGGACCAGGCAGGCGAGGTCAGGGACCAGGCCCGCAGCATGCTCAACGACTTGCAGGAGCGGGAACGCCGGATCCAGTCCGATGCCATCTCGGCCCAGGCCAAGGCTGATGCCCTGGCGGACACGCTGGACCATCGCGGCGCGGGCGAGGCCCTGTCCCAGGCCGGTGATCCGGCCCTGCTGGGTCAGCTGACCGACTTCGTTTGCGTGGAGGAGGGCTGGGAGGAGCCCCTGGCTCAGGCTCTGCACGACTATGCCTCGGCCCTGGTGGCCAAGGATGGCCAGACGGTCGACCAGACCCTGGAGCGGGCCCGCCGGAACCGTCTGGGACGAGCCGCGCTGATTTTGGCATCAGGCCCGCTCAAGGGGGCAGACATAAGATCCGGTGATGGCCCATGGCGGTCGGCCGCCGACCTAGTGGCCCTGCGGGAGCATCCTGTCGATTCTGACCGGGCCCAGGGGGTGCTGGCGGCTGTCCGCAGTCTACTGGCCTCCACAGCTGCGGTTGATGACGCTGATCAGGCCCGCCGTGCCCTGAAGGACGGATGGCAGCAGGCGTTGACTCGCCTAGGCGACCTCTATGACCAGGTTGGTGCTGTAGGCGGATCCGCTCCAGCAACCAGCGACCTGGCGCTGACTGCGCGCAGGGATAAGGCCTTGGTGCAGGTGGAGGCCCTCCAGGAGGAGTCCCAGACCCTGCAGCCGCAGATGGATGCGGCCCGTGCCGCCCTCGAGCAGGCTGAGCAACAGCTGCAGGAGGCGCGCAACCAGTGCACAGAGGCCCGGGTCAAGGCCGAGCAGGCCGCCAGGGAACTGGCAGCAGCCCGCAAGGAATCGGATCGGGCACAGGCCGGGGTCAAGGATCTGGATGACCGGTTGACCCAGGTGCGCGACCAGGTGCGCACCCACGAACTCAAACTGGAGGATCTCAAGGCAGGTCTAGCCCGTGCCCAGGAGGACGGGGGGTCTGACTCTGACGACCCGGAGGGCCTGGAAGACCGACAGCATGAATTGGAAACAGACCTGGATCAGGCCCGCACCGCCGAGATGGAGGCCAAGCTGACCTGGACCGAGAGCGACCGGCGGCACGCCTCACTGCTGCGTCAGATTGATCTGCTGCGAGATCAGGCCGACCAAGCAGAACGCCATCGTCAGCGGATAGGCAAGGAGAACCGTCGGCGCAAGGCTGGCATGGCCTCCCTGGAGCTTATTGCGCTCAGGGCCGATCTGCTGGCCCAGCTGATCAAGGAGAGGATGGAGCGTGCGGCTCGCCGTCGGGATCATCTCAGAGCCAAGGCCTCGGCCCACGACAAGGAGCTGACCGATCTGCGGTCCAGCAGGGACGCTTTGGAGCCGAAGGTGGCAGGTCTGCGACAGGATGAGCACGGTCTGGATCTGGAGCGGGAGCGCCTGGCCGGCGAGGACGGCCGTCTGCGTCAGCGCATCCAGGATGACCTAGGCATGGAACCGGAGGAGCTGATCCGCGAATACGGCCCCGACCGTCCGGTGCCTGTCCTTGATGACGAGGGCAACCCGGTGCCCCTTGACCAGGAAGCGACAAAGGAAGACGGGGATTCGCCAGCCTTCAAAACAGTGCCCTACCAGCGCGGTGAGCAGGAGAAGCGGCTGGCCAAGGCCAAGCGGGACCTGGCTGCCCTAGGCAAGGTCAACCCGCTGGCCACTGAGGAATACGAGGCCCTGGAGTCCCGCAACCGCTACCTGCACGAGCAGCGTCAGGATGTGGTAGGGTCTCGGGACGATCTTATGGCCTTGGTCAAGGATCTGGATTCGACCATGGTCACGGTCTTCAAGGAGGCCTTTGACGACACTGCCCGGGCCTTCGAGCACATCTTCGCCACTCTTTTCCCTGGTGGACGCGGGCGGTTGCGGCTGGAGGACCCGGACGACCTGCTGACCACAGGCGTTCTGGTCGAGGCCAGCCCGGCCGGCAAGAAGGTCCGCAGGCTCTCCCTGCTTTCGGGAGGAGAGCGGTCACTGACGGCTCTGGCCTTGCTCCTGGCCATCTTCACGGCCCGACCCAGCCCCTTCTACGTTATGGATGAGGTTGAGGCCGCCCTGGACGACGTGAATCTGACCAGGCTGCTCAAGGCCTTCGAGCAGCTGCGCGAGCATGCACAGCTGATCATCATCACCCACCAACAACGGACCATGGGCATCGCTGACGCCCTCTACGGGGTCACTATGCGAGGGGATGGGGTGACGGCCGTCATCTCTCAGCGGCTGAAGAATCCGGATCCTTCAGGTCGCGAAGAGCCTGAGCACGATCAAGGGTGACCCGGGCCAGAACTTCTTGAGAGTCCACGATGGGCAGCTGCGGCATGGGGTAGGCTTCGTTGAGCACCGAGAGTTCGGTGCAGCCCAGCAGGACCGAGTCGCAGTGGTAGTCATTCAGGAAGGCATCAAGGACGCCCAGGTAGCGATCCCGGTCCAGGCGGCCTTCCTTGACGTCGTCGTAGATCAGCGCGCTTACACGGTCCTGTAGGGCCTGGTCCGGGTCCACCAGCAGATAGCCGGCCCTATCGGCAGGGCCCTGGTAGATGGCGGCATGACGGGATCCCTCCGTGCCCATGTACCCCATGCGCGGATGGGTTTGCGCCGGATATCGCTTTTTTGCCCAGTCGATGGTGGCCTGGGGCATGTCCAGAATGGGCACCGGGGTCAGAGCCTGGAGTCTGGGTAGAATCTCGTGGGCCGTGTTGCAAGCCATGACCATGAAGGAGGCCCCCATGGCTGTGGCCTGACGCACGTCCTCGGCCAGATAGGGGAAGGGATCATCCTTGCTGCGGCCCAGGATGAACTCGGTGCGGTCGGGCACGCTGGCATGATTGAAGACCACATAGTCCAGAAAGTCCTGATCCCTGCGTGCCCCGGTCAAACGGTCCAGCACCCTGACAAAGCTTTCGGTGGCCAGTGTACCCATGCCGCCCAGAACAACGAAGAAATTTTTCATGCCAGCGTCCTCTTGTCGCGGAAATAGCGCCGGTAACGACGCCGATAGATTGAGAACATGTGACGGATCAGCATCCAGCGTTTGAAATTGAGGTCCTTGCTGTACTCCAGGGTGGTGCCCCAGTCCCCGCGTCGGATCATGGCCATGGCCTGTCGCTTGTCCTCGGAGTCTGCGCAGTACTTGCGGAAGATGTCCCTGGGGATCTCCATCCATAGACGATGCCCCCGTCCGAAGACGGTGCGTCCGTTGAAGGGGGTGTCCAGGACCAGGTCGTCCACAAAGCAGCGGGCCAAGTTGAAGCCATTCAAGGTGACCACATAGCTGCTGCGGCCTTGGCGTAGATTGATCTCGAAAAGCTTGTAGACGCCGTCACGCGGATCGTACTTCATGTCGAAATTGGCCACACCGCTGTAATTGATGTCCTCCAGGAAGGCCTTGATCCGGTCAAAGATGTCCTGGTTGTAGTCGGGCATGATGGCCGCATAGTTGCCCACGGCTTCGGGAGTGGGATCCTCCAGCAGGGGATGGCCCAGAAACATCATGCGCACCCGGTGGTGATGGTCCACGTAGGCATTGAGCACCCTCATGTTGTCATCGCCTCCTGGCACGAAGTCCTGGATGACCATCTGCGAGGTGTACCCGGCCTGGTAGGACCTGCGGATCATGGTGTCTAGCTCATCCGGGTCGCTGAATATAAAGGCCTTTTTTCGCCCGGGGAAACTGATATTCAGCCACTCGTCGCTGTCGGCTGCCTTCATGGCCACCGGGTAGTCGAAGGGCAGATTCCGGTGGCGGCCGGCTTTCACGTCCTCAGCATCTACCGACACTGTCTTCGGGTGGGGCAGGTCATAGCGATCGCAAAGCTCGTAGAAGGAGGATTTGAGCGAGAGGGACCGGTTCAGCTCCTGGTCGATGGCGTTGAAGGCGAATCGGTCGCGCAGGGAATTGCCGAACTTGTCCAGCAGGTTGGCGTAGCTGTCCCCGCAGGGCAGTAGGAGCAGGGTGGCCCCTGGATGGTCCCGGTGATAGGCGTCTGCCCATTTATTTAGGGCGGGCACAAAGACCTTGGGATTGGTGAAGTCGGTAACCAGGTGCACGTCGAGGATCCGGCTGTACTTGGTGGGGGATAACTGGTAGTGGCCGAATACAGTGGAGACCAGTCCGTAGGCCTCGTGGAAGGCCCGCGCCATCCCGTAGGCGTTGATGTCGGTGCCCAGTATGACCGGTTGGAACTCTTTCATCTTTCTGAAACCACCTACCATGTACTCGTGCACCCCATTCTGCTGTGGGGCATTCGGCTTTCCATATTAGGGAACCGTCGGGATCGTCAGCTGCGGGCTGCGCCTGTGGCTCCCAGGTCGTAGCTTTCCGTACCCAACAGACGTGCCACAACGTGGTCGTCGCCCTCGTAAGGTACATGGCTGCCGTTCTTTTTGAACCAGCGCTCCTCACCCTTGCCGATGACCAAGGTGATTCGCAGACGATCCTCCGGCCGGCCAGGATCTCCCAGGGCCTGCCTGATGGCTTGGGCCCTGTCCGGCACTATACTGGCCTCCAGTCCCGGGTTGGTCACGAAGCCCAGCATCTGCCTGTCCACCTGGTCCGAGCTTTCTCCGTCCTCGTCATCAGCGGTCAGGATCAGCCGGTCGACGCGGTCCTGGGCGGCATTGACGATGCCCTTCCTGCGGTCGATGGCCTTGCCGCCTGCAGAGCCGGAGACCAGGGTGATCAGGGGTCTGCGCTCGCCGTAGCGCTCGTCCACGAAGTCCAGCAGCGCAGTGACCGAGGCCTTGTTGTGGGCGTAATCGACGTAGACCACCCGGTTGTCGGCCTTGAAGCGTTCCATCCTCCCGGCTATCCTGACCCTCTCCATGGCCTGAAGGACGTTTGCGTCAGGTTCCAGACCCAGACGGATCAGCATGGCCAGGGCGGCAGCCGCGTTCAGGGCGTTGAAATCCCCGTCCATGGACAGGCTGACTGGCATCATGACTCCGCCCGAAGGCCCTATCAGATAGTCGTCGCCTCCGCCAGGAGTCCTGTGGACCAAGATGTCGTCATGCTTGGAACCATCGCCGAAGGTGGTCACTGGAATGCCGACGAATTGGGCATCCTGACGGATCAGGTCGGCTCCGCAGGCTTCAGCTCCCAGGACCAGCTGCCGGCTGTTGTAGATTATGCGACGCTTGCAGTAGAAATAGTCCTCGAAGCTGGGGTGCTCGATGGGGCTGATGTGGTCGGGGGATATGTTCAGGAATGCCCCCAGGTCGAATGTCAGCCCGTAGACGCGATCCACCTTGTAGGCCTGGGAGGAGACCTCCATGACCAGGTAGCGCATGCCGGCGTCTGCCGCCTGGCGCATCATGCGGAAGAGGTCCAGTGACTCGGGTGTGGTCAGCTGGGACTCCTGGTAATGGCGGCCGTCCAGACAGTTGTCCACTGAGGAGAGCAGAGCCGCTCGGCCTGCGGAGATCTTGCCCAGCATGGCATGCAGAAAGTAAGCGGTGGTGGTCTTGCCCTTGGTGCCGGTAATTCCTACCAGGGTCAGCTGCTTCTGGGGATAATCGTAAAAAGCGGCAGCCAGCAGGCTCATGGACTTGCGCACGTCGTTGACGATGATCCCCGTGGCTCTGGTGTGGGAGGATAGATCCTGCTGGGCTACATAGGCAGCCGGTCCTTCGGGATTGCAGGCATCCAGATATTCGGGCAGGAAACGGCCCTTGCAGAAGAGCAGACTGCCGGCTCCAGCCTGACGGGTGTCGTAGGTGATATTTGTGAATGGTTTGGATGACTGGGTGTCCTCTGGAGTATTCAAAGTCCACTGATCGCCCTGGATTACCTCGCGTAGCTGGCCCTGTTCGCGCAGCAACTCCAGGGTTGAAGTCATCGTCAGCGCCATGCCCGTCTTCCCCTTGTCTGTTGATTGTCACCTGACTTGTCCAGCCCCGATTGGTGACCTTGATCGAGACCAGACCCAAGTCTAAACCGCCTTGGAGCCAAGGCAGGAGGATCCGGCGACCCCTTGACTGAATGGACAAAAGCGGGCGGCGGGTCGGCCTCGGATCTGAGCCTCAGAGCCAGGAGTCGGTGACTGGACGGCGGCCTTGGGAGAGCAGGTATTGATTGAAGTGTTCCCGCCACTTGGCCTGTGCCTGCCGCTGCCAGTCCATAAGGGAGTCCATGGTGATTCGCGCTACCTGGGGGAATAGGGTGGTCATGGGCTTGATCAGGTCCACGGCCGCCACCGTATCCGCCGTGGCATCGTGGAAGTTTCCATGGGGGATGACGCCGTAGTACTCGCTGGTCAGCCCCAGGGTGCGGCGGCCCGACCGGTGGGAGATCTCCCTGTCCAGGACCAGAGGGTCCACCACTAGCAGATCCCCCTCGCTCAGGGGCTTGACTGAGCCTGCGCACCAGTGGGCGATGTCCCCGTCCAGCATCTGCACGTCGAAAGGGGCGTTGTAGGCCAGCAGGGGGATGCACTTGTCCTGGGCGCGGGCGATGAATCCGGCCATTTGCTTGGTCGCCAGTTCAGGCTCCATGCCCTCGGCGGTCAGCTGCTGATCGGTAAACCCGTTGACCCGGCTGGCCCCCTTGCTGATATGTCGGTGCGGATTGACTATCCAGGTGGCTACTACATCCCCTGAATAGCCCTTGGTCGGGTCGCGCAGAACCAGGCTGGCCGAAACAATGCCGTCCTTGCCCGGTTTGGTGCCCGTGGTCTCGGTGTCGAACCCCAGAAGCCAGGAGTCCCCTAGGCGTGTCGATCCCCTTTGTTGGGGAGCGGACTGAAGCGCCTGCTCCATGCTTGTGTACTCGGTGTTTTCCATAAGCGTGATTTCTCCTCAGTCATTATGGTAACCGAGGACCGACCGGCCCGCGACCAGGTCGGAACCGCGACGGGCGAGGGGGGATGGCACAATAGGGGTGTGGCAGATACCAGCGAACTCGAAAGCAGAAAACGTCAATTCGAGGCCCTGGCCATGCCTGCGGTGGATGTGCTTTACCGACAGGCCATGCGCCTAACCAACAACCCCGACGACGCCCAGGATCTGGTTCAGGACACTTTCGAGCGAGGATTCAAGGCTTTCGACCGCTTCCAGCCCGGCAGCAATTTCGAGGCCTGGATGACCACCATCGAGCGCAACGCCTACTTCAATCAGTACCACAAGGCCAAGCGGCGCCCACAAAGGGCCAACGACTCTACTGGCGAGTACAACGACTGGGATATTTATTCGGCATCGGAGCACGGGTCCGAGGGGCTCAAATCCGCCGAGCAGGAGTACATGGAGACCTTCGCCCCCGAGGAGATCATGGCTGCCCTGAACCGGCTCAGTCCGGAACGCCGACGGGTCTTCATCGACGCTGCCATCGATGGCAAGAGCTACCAACAGGTGGCCGACGAGGAGGGCATCAAGATCGGCACGGTCATGAGCCGACTGAACCGTGCGCGCTCGCAGCTGCGTCAGGAGCTGGAGCGGTATGCCAAGGAGCGCGGCTATCAGCAGGAGCGCGGGGTTGCAGGCAAGCCCTCAGCGGAACGCCGTGGACCTGTTGAGGCCAGGCCTAGTATAAAAAAAGGGATCAGTAGCAAGGGGCATTGAGGGCCCCCGAAGATCGGGTATCAGGAAGTGGGCAGGAGCATGGACGGACGCGTGGAGATGAGTCACTACGCATACGATGGCGGCGGCTCTGTCAGGGTGACCCACACCAGCCTTCGCATCTACCAGGATGCCTCCTGCGTTGACCCCAGCGACTGCTTCGATCCGGATTCCTGCTGCGACGAGCGGGAGCGCATGGTCATCGAGGAGCTGCGCCGGTACCTGCGTCCCGAATGTGCACCGGACTGTCTGCTGGACCGGCTCAGGCACATGTTCGATCAGATGGATGAACTGGAGCAGGGGACCACGGAACGCACTACGGACAAGTAGATTCAGTTAGGTAGACCCCGTCGATTTCTTGGCAAAACGTCGGTTCTATCCGACTGTTCAGGCTATTGCAGGGATCATGGCCATGCCTATGCAGCCATGGTTTTTTTATTTATATATGCAAAACCCCGGCACCGTTGGTGCCGGGGCAGACGATCAGGTGTTCGGCCTCTTGCCGTGGTTGGCGGCCTTCTTGCGGCGATCCCTGCGCTTGCGTCCGCGCATGCCCATGATTGGACTCCTTTGCTACTGATGAACCTATAAGCCTTGCCGATTATCGCACACCGGGCTGACCTTTGTCGACCAGCCAGGCTGCTCAGACGCTGTTCAGACCTCTTGTGCCCGGTAGCCCACCTGGGTGGTATAGACGGCGGCAGGCTGCAGAATGACCAGATTCCGACCAGTTCTGAAGGCGTTAGCGTAGGCGGTCATGGGCTCCACGGCAACACCGGCCGGGCGCATGCCCGCGTCAAAGCCGGTTCCAGTGCAGACCTGCCATGAGGTGATGGTCTCATCGCCCCAGAGCTGAATGCGTATGCCGTCCGGCCGGGTGAACCAGGCCGAACAGGTGCCGTCGTCGTCCCGCTCCACATCAGTCCAGGCATCGTCGAAGTCCGCATCCTCACCCAGCGAAGGGCCCTGGCGCAGATCTGTTCGCCCTTGGACGGGTTCGGTACTGGTGGGCAGCAGCCTGTCGGGATCGACCACCACGTGGGTGCGGCAGGGAATGGACAGGGTGCAGGGGGCGTTGTCTTTCTGAATCTGGTCACCAACCCCCTGTTTGCCGTTGGCTAGCCAGGGGTGGATGCCGAAGGCCCAGGGTGCAGCATCGTCGCCCAGGTTCAGAGCCCGGGTGGTCATGGTCAGCCCCTGGTCGTCCAGGGTGTAGGTGACGGTGACAACCACGTCGAAGGGGTATCCACCCATGTCGGGCACCCGCCAGGAGAGGCTGACGGAGTCCTCGGTCAGGGCTTGCAGCCGCCAGTAGGCGCGGTATCCGTACCCGTGGATGGCGGTGTTCCGGTCGTGCTCGTCGATGGGCAGGGTATAGGTGTGGTCCTGGAATTCGTAGGTGCCGTCCTCGATCCGGTTGGGGAAGGGTACCAGCACGTTCCCGTTGCTGCAGGGTACGGTCCCATCCGGGTCGAATGAAGCCAGCAGGTCCTTTCCCCGGTATTTCAGGACGCGCAGAATGGCTCCCAGCTCGGTCACCACCGCTTCGTAGTCCCCATGACGGATGCTGTACTGCTGTCCTGTCCGGGGCACGGCCCCGCCCATCATCTCGTTCGTATGCATGCTCCCACTTCCATAGTGCCGTTGATGCTTGGTACGCCACCATCCTAGCGCCTGGGTGGTCTTGGGTTCTTGGTGAAAGAGTGGCGGATGGACTACCGGGGGCCGTCCTGGCTTTCTACCATGGACTTGCAGTGTCCGGAACCGTCCGGATTGACATCGTTAAGGAGCGGCAGTGGCAGGATTTCGGACCACCGTGTGCGAACAGCCGACCCCACAGGGGCATGGGCGGGTCGTCCTGGCTGATCCGCGCGGGTTCTGCGCGGGGGTGGACCGTGCCATCCAGACCGTGCAGACCATCCTGGATGCGGACAACCCCCACCAGGGCCTGCCCCCGGTCTATGTGCGCCGACAGATAGTCCACAACCGGCATGTGGTCGAGGACCTGTCCCGGCGTGGGGCCGTGTTCGTGGACGAGCTGGACCAGATTCCCGACCAGGCCGTCCGTGCCGGGGTGCCTGTGGTCTTCTCAGCTCATGGCATCGCTCCCTCGGTCGTCAAGGAGGCCCAGCGGCGGGGAATGCGTGTGGTTGATGCCTCATGCCCCCTGGTCAGCAAGGTCCACCGGGAGGTGCAGCGCTTCGTTCGGGACGGCTACCGGATCATTTACATAGGTCACCGGGGGCACGACGAGGCTATTGGAGTCATGGGGGAGGCCCCGGACCGGGTTCATTTGGTGGAGCATGAGGCCGATATCGACTCTTTGGACTTCGGGCCGGACACGCCTCTTGTCATGCTGACCCAGACCACCCTGAGCCTGGATGAGACCGCCGACCTGGCTGCGGCCCTGCGTCGACGCTTCCCCTGGATAGAAGAGCCACCGGGCTCAGACATCTGCTACGCCACCCAGAACAGGCAGCAGGCGGTCAAGCTGGTGGCCGGGCAGGCGGACTGCATGATTGTAGTGGGGTCGGCCAACTCCTCCAATTCGGTGCGTTTGGTCGAGGTGGCCCGTCAGGCCCTGGATGTCCGCTTTCCTGGTCAGGGTGAGCGCAGGGCCCACCGAGTCGACGACGCGAGCGAGCTGGACCCGACCTGGCTGCAGGACATGGATTCGGTAGGGCTCACCTCGGGTGCGTCGGTTCCCGAGAACCTGGTTCAGGGGGTACTGGAGACCCTGGCCTCCCGAGGGTTCACCCAGGTGACCCGGGAGCGAGCAGTAGACGAGCACATGCACTTCGTCCTACCTGCTGCCCTGCGCTCAGCACGCGCATCTAGGGAGGTTCCACAGCCACAGGATTAAGCCCCAGCGCTAAAACTCTCAGTCGGTGGCTAGGGGTGCGGTCTTGGCCTTGAGGACACGGATCAAATCCCGAGGATCCAGACCCAGGCTGATGCCGCGCTTACCGCCGGAGACCATGATGGTGTCGAAATCCAATGCGCCCTGGTCCAACACGGTGATGTGTGCGGTGCGTTGTCCGAAGGGCGATATGCCGCCTAGAACGTATCCGCTCTCCCTCTCGGCCTGGGCCTTGTCGGCCATGCGGGCCTTTTTGGCGCCCACGGCTGCTGCCAGATGCTTGAGGATCAGGTGTCCGGTCACCGGAACAATGCCGATGACCCGCTCCTTGCCCGTGTCGGCCATCAGGGTCTTGTAGACCGTGTGCGGATCCAGACCCAGTTTTTTGGCTGCCTCGATGCCGTACCCCTGGTCCATGTGGTCGGCACTGTGATGATACTCATGGACAGTGAAGGGAACCCCCAGACGCTCCAGCTGGGCCATGGCTGGAGTCGCGGCATCCGAATCCGCTCGCTTCTTCTTGCTCATGACTCCATGCTAAGGTACTGACCGTTTAGGTTGGCTGAGGGGTGTCTTTGGCCCCATTTGCGCGGAAAGGGTAGTCCATGACCGCTGTCAATGCCTGGCTGCTCGATGCGGTGACAGGCGGCTGGGGGCTGGCCGTACTTTTTCTGGCAGCTTTTCTGGATGCGCTGATCATTCCCATACCTACGGAGCTTATGGTCCTGGCCACGGCTTCGGCCTTTCGGGCCACAGGAAGACCCTTTCCCGTCCTGGTCTTTCTGGTTTGTGCCTTGGCTTTCGTGGGCGGCGATGCCTGCACCTATGGGCTGGGGCGGCTTGTCCCGTTGAATCGTCTAGCCGTCTTTCGAGGTGCCGCAGGCAAGGCTGTGACATCATGGGCCCACCGGGCGCTATTGCAGGGAGGCGGCTTCTTCACACTGGCCTCGCGGTTCGTGCCCTCGGGCCGGACCGTGGTAAATCTGACTGCCGGGGCGGCGCGGTATCCGCTGAACCGTTATTTGCCTCTGGCTGCACTGGCCGGTCTGCTCTGGTCCATCTATATGTGGACCTTGGGGTATCTGGCCGCCTCCTGGTTGGAGAACAACCCTTTGGCCGTCATGGCCATCGGCTTTCTGGTGGGCATGGTCGTCGGCCTGGTCTGCGACCTGGCCATGCGGGCGTTCACCCGGAGGCGCTGATTACACAAGGGGTCCGTCCCCCGTATAGGGAACGGACCCCGTAAACGCTATGGCCGGAAGAACCGGCCGGATGCTCAGTCGCCCAGCTTGGCGAAGTAGAGCAGGGTGCGGATCATGTTGCTGGTGAAGCCATATTCGTTGTCGTAGAAGGCAACGGTGCGGACCAGCTGGTCGTCACCGTGGGTGTTGACATCGGTCTGGGTGGGATCGAAGACGCCACCGTGGGTGTCGCCGATCACATCGGAGGAGACGATGCCCTCGTCGTTGTAGCCGAAGTAGTCCTTGCCCTCGAAGGCCTTCTTGGCGGCGTCGTTGATCTCGTCGACGGTGACCTTCTTGTCCAGGACGCAGGTCAGCTCGGTGACGGAGCCGGAGGGAACGGCCACACGCTGTGCATGGCCCTGAAGCTTGCCGTCAACGGAGGGAACAACCTTGCCGATGGCCTTGGCGGCACCTGTGGAATGTTCGATGGTGTTGATGGCAGCTGCGCGGGTGTTGCGTGGTTTATTGCCCTTGGGGCCGTCCAGCAGCATCTGGGAGCCGGTGTAGGCGTGGATGGTGGTCATGTAGCCGATGCGGATGCCGAAGTTGTCATCCAGCATCTTGACCATGGCGGCCAGGGAGCCGGTGGTGCAGGAGCCGGCGGAGATGATCTTGTCGGAGGGCTTCAGAGTCTCCTGGTTGACGCCGTAGACCACGGTAGGAGTGGTGTCGTCCTTGGCTGGGGCGGAAATCAGAACCTTCTTGGCCCCGGCGTTCAGGTGGGCCTGGGACTTCTCGGCCGAGGTGTAGAAGCCGGTGCACTCCAGCACGTAGTCCACGCCGTCGTTCTTGACCCAGGGGATGTTGTTGGCATCCTTCTCGGCGTAGACCGGGTACTCCTTGCCATCCACTACAATGGCAGTGTCGGTGGAGGTGACCGAGACAGGGGTGCCATCGTCGTGACGGAAGGTGCCCTGGGTGCTGTCGTACTTGAGCAGATAGGCCAGAATGGCCGGGGTGGTCAGATCGTTGATGGCGGCAACCTCGATGTTGGAGGCGTCGCCGCCACGGGCCTGGAGCTCAAAGATGCGCCGGAAGGCCAGACGACCGATACGTCCGAATCCGTTGATGCCAATCTTTACTGTCATTCAATTCTCCCTTGGAGATTGGCCGTATACAGCACAAAAATTACCGGACCGTATATGGCCGATTACTGATAACATCTCATAGTTTATAGAACCCTGTGTACTTATAGCAAGCGATTACGCGGGTTGTGCCGAGGAAAAAACGAACAAAAAAAATGGTAGATTTTGTTGTTTGTTTGCGCAACAAAACGATCAGGAATTGTGAGAATTTTCGTTCGTATTGGCCAGCCAATCCTCCCACTGCTGCTGACGGAATCCGACCAGGACATGGCGGCCATCCAGCAGGATGGGACGCTTGACCAGCATGCCATCGGTGGAAAGCAGCTGCAGAGCCTGCTCCGTATCCATCTGCGGCAAGCGTTTGCTCAACCCCTGACTGCGATAAGCCTGACCTGAGGTGTTGAAGAATCGCCGGACGGGCAGGCCGCTCATGTCCAACCAAGCGGTCAGTTCATCCTGAGTGGGGCGGTCCTCCTTGATGTCGCGCTCGGTGAAGTCCACATTGTGGTCACGCAGCCAGGTGCGGGCCTTGGCGCAGGTGGAGCAGCGGCTGTAGCAGATGAAGAGCGGGTGTTCGGCTGTTGGTGCTGTTGATAGTGTGGTTGATGATTCCGCCATAGGTTTTCCTTTCCAAGTGGGATTCCAAGTCAAAGAGGGTTCACGCCAGCCGACGGGAGGGTCGAGTCTCCAGGGAGCCTAGGTCGGCCTTGGGTTCCAGGTTGGTGCTCCAGACCGGCTCGGGCGCCGAGGTGGGGTAGGCGACGAACACTGTTCCCTGTTTCAGTGCTATGTGGGCCGGTTTACCGGGCAGGAACTCGTTGCTGACACCAGTGACCTGCCGGTTGGTCATGGTCATGCCGTCCGTCTGGTATTTGAGGCCCTGCTCAACCACACCCAGAGCCTGGTCGTCGGCCGCCAGGACGGAGACCATGGACCTGGGCGGGCAGTCCCAGGCGGGAAAGTCCAGGCTTCCAGGGCCAAGAGCTGTGACCAGCATTCTCTGGCCCCAGAGTTCGGCCCGGCCACCGCTTGCAGCAATCAGATGGATCAGGTTCAGGTTGGCTAGCGTGTGGTCCATGCGCCCGCCCAGGCCGCCATATATAAGGAATCTTCGGCAACCGTACCGCCAGCCCACCTTGACTGCGGCCAGCAGGTCCGTGTCGTCTTTCTCAGCAGGCAGGACCCGGCGGGGGATGTCTGTACGCAGCTTCTGGCTGCCAGCGGGCAGGGAGTCGAAGTCGCCCACGACCAGTTCCGGCTCGTCATCGTGCTCCAGGGCCGGCTCCAGCCCGCCGTCCGCTGCGATGACCATGGCCTGTCCGCCGCGTGCCGTCTCTTCGCCAAAGTACTGTCCTGCGCCCCAAATCCGGCAGAGCGGTGCCTGACTCGCCTGGCCTGTACGGTCCGACTGACCGTCATCCTGCATAAGATTCTTCTTTCTGCGCTCGCCCATTGGACGCACACTCATCATCCCAGACCAACCAGACGGATCAGGAAGAGCAGCCACCCTTGCACCAGGGCCATGTAGGTCAGGGTGCCGCAGGCGATGCTGACCATCATGTTTCGCCAGCGCAGGTGGACCAGGGCTGTGACCAGCAGAGCCAGGGCCTGGTAGAGCCCGTGGTCGCCTCCGACCAGGTTGGTGTGCCTGAGCGAATAGACCACCAGCAGTCCCATGACGGCGGCTGGCAGTAGACGTCCCAGCCTGGTCACCAGGGCCGGTGGCCGACGTCCCTCCGGCCAGATTATGAAGGGCAGGAATCTGGTGGCCATGGTTCCCAGGACCACAATGCCTATGGTGATTAGTTGCTGTGCAGTGGTCATGAGGCCTCCCTTTGGCTGCGGAAGTCCAAGAAGATGAAGATGGCCAGGATGACCACCATGGACGGGATGATGAATCGGTCGGGTCCGAAGACAAGCAGGCAGGCCAGCGAAGCCAGCAGACCGATCAGGGCCGGCACGCGGGCCTCGGCCTGCCGCCACTGCTCCAGGAAGAGCACCAGGAACATGGCAGTCAGCACGAAATCCAGCCCCCGGGTGTCGAAGTTCGCCAGGTTGCCCAGCACAGCGCCCAGGGTGGCTCCGCCCACCCAGTAGATCTGATTAAGCAGGGTGACGAAGAAGAGGTACCAGCCCTTGTCGGTTCCGGCCGGGTGAGGGTCGGCGGACTCCAGGGCGAAGGTCTCATCGCACATCCCGAAAATCAGATAGGGCTTCTTCCAGCCCGTCCCTCGAAAGACCGGCAGCATGGCTAGGCCGTAGAAGAGATGCCGTGCATTGACCATTAGGGTCAGCATCAGCGCACCCCAGGGGTTGAAAGTGGACAAGAGCAGGTCCACGGTCACGAACTCCATGGACCCGGCATAGATCAGGGCGCTCATAGCCAGCGGGTAGATCACCGGGAATCCACGGCTGGTCATCAGAAAACCGTAGGAGGCTCCCAGCACCATGAATCCAGCCAAGATGGGGAGGGTCCGTGGAAAGGCTGCAGCCAGGGAGTCGAGGATGGTCCCGGAGGACTTCGCATCGTCGTCTGCCTCTTCCTGCGCTCGCTGCATGGTCAACCTCCTGGCTTCGATTTGGAAATGGTCATATGATAATTGCCTCTTGCGCCGCAGGGGCAGACTGGTCGACAATGTGAGAAGGCTGTCAAGAGGCTGGAAGGGCGGAATAGGGGCTCTCCGGCTCTTGTTGAACCTAACGATAGGCACCGGTACGTGAGGAGGAATCATGGACAAGAACAAGGTTTCGACCAACAACCTGGCCACGGTCGTCCTGGCTGGGGGATGCTTCTGGGGCATCGAGCGGTTCTTCCAAGAGGTGGACGGGATCATTGACACCCAGGTAGGATACGCCCAGTCCACAGTGCCCGCCCCCAGCTATGAGCAGGTCTGCAGCGGTGTCACCGACGCCGTGGAGAGTGTGCGGCTGACCTATGATCCCCAAACCGTCACTTTACGGACCCTGACCCTGCTTCTGTTGGATTTGATCGACCCATTCTCGGTGGATCGGCAGGGCAACGACCGGGGCAGGCAGTACCGCAGCGGCCTCTACTGGGATCCCGAGCATCGCGAGCAGGAGGAGCCCGTCTTCCGTCGCGTCTTGGAGGAGTTGGAGCGCCGGACCGGCCGTCATCCCGCTGTGCAGGTGGAGGCCCTGATCAACTTCTATCCGGCGGAGGAGTCCCACCAGGACTACCTGCTCAAGAACCCTGGCGGATACTGCCACATCCCCCTGGAGGCCATCGCCAATGCCGCTTCCCGCCAACGCTACATCGAGCGCATCTGGTCCCTGGACCCTGAAAGCTACGAGGTGACCCAGCACTCGGCCACCGAACGGCCCTTCACCAACGTCTACGACGGAGAGTTCCGTCCGGGCATCTATGTGGACGTGGTCAGCGGGCAGCCGCTCTTCTCCTCGGCCGACAAGTACGACTCGGGCTGTGGCTGGCCGGCATTTACCAAGCCTATTGACCCTCAACTGCTGGTCAATCGCAAGGATTACAAGTTGCTGGGTCGGCCCCGGATCGAAGTACGGACAGCACAGACCGGCATCCATCTGGGGCATGTCTTCGACGATGGCCCGGCTGACCGTGGCGGGCAGCGCTACTGCATGAATTCCGCCGCCCTACGATTCGTGCCGCGGGACCGGATGGAGGCGGAGGGCTACGGAGATTACCTGCCCCTGGTGGATGCAGCAATATAATGACAGTTCTGCTGTCATTGGCACGTCGGAGCTTTCAGCCCATGGGGGTTCCGGCGCAGTCTACTCATAAGGTTCGTTTGTTTCCTGTTTCTGTTGCCCTCTTGGTCTATTGTGGGCTCTTGGTGAACTAATAAGGAGTCAGGCCTATGTGCGGGATTGCTGGGTTCGTCAACGACGCCTCTGCTGAGGAAAAGACGGCAGTGCTTAAGCGGATGACAGATATCATCGCCCACCGTGGGCCTGACAGCGAGGGCCATTTCGTGGATGAGCGGGTAGCCTTGGGTTTTCGGCGCCTCAGCATCATCGATTTGCAGGGCGGCGACCAGCCCATCTTCAATGAGGACTCCTCCATGGCCATCACCATGAACGGGGAGATCTACAACTACCGCGAACTGCGCCGCCAACTGATCGACCTGGGCCATACTTTCTCCACCGAGTCGGACACCGAAGTCATCCTGCATGGTTACGAGCAGTGGGGCCACCAGGTTGTCAACCGTCTGCGTGGCATGTTCGCTTTCGTCATATGGGACCGTGGCCGCGGCGAGCTCTTCGGGGCCCGGGATCATTTCGGTATCAAGCCTTTTTATTACGCCCGGATGGGCGGTACTTTTATGTATGCCTCGGAGATCAAGAGTCTCTTGCAGCATCCAGATTTCCACAAGGAGCTCAACAACCAGGCCCTGCGTCCCTACATGACCTTCCAGTATTCGGCGCTCCCTGAGACTTTCTTCAAGGGCGTATTCAAACTTCCCGAGGGTCACTGGTTCACCTTTCGGGATGGAAAGATGGACATCCACCAGTATTACGATCCGGCATTTGGAGAGAGCAAGCAGAGCCTGAAGGACTTGGTCGACGCGATTGACAAGACCGTTCAGGACTCTGTCAAGGCCCACCAGGTAGCCGATGTGGAGGTGGGTTCCTTTCTCTCTTCGGGGGTGGACTCCAGCTATGTCACAGCCCTGGCACGTCCCCGGCATACCTATTCAATCGGATTTGGCAAGGGGACCTACAACGAGTCCGACCAGGCTAGCGAACTGGCCTCCATGCTCAATCTCAACAACACCAGCGAGTCCCTGGACGGCGACCAGGCCTTCAGCTACTTCCCACAGATCCAGTGGTACATGGACGAACCTGACTCGAATCCCTCCTGCGTGCCGCTCTTCTTCCTTTCCGAGCTGGCCAGCCGAGACCTGCGCGTAGTACTGAGCGGGGAGGGCGCCGACGAGCTCTTCGCCGGTTATATAGACTACGGGGTGCATACGCGCTCGCGCATCATCAAGGATGTCACCCGCCTTCTGGGACGATTGCCCCGCAAGGCTCGGTACGCTATCGGACGCTGGGCCAAGGGCAAGCACTTCCACGGAGCCTGGCACCTGTATGCCAACCTGGCCCCTGCTGAGGAGAATTTCATCGGTCAGGCCAGGGTCTTCGGCGAGGACGAGGCCGGAAAACTGCTCAAGCCGGCCTATCGCAAGGCTCCCAGAGTCTCTGAGATCACCGGAAGGATATATGCCCGACTCAAGGGGCGCAACTTGTCCGAGATTAAGAAGAAGCAGTATCTGGACATACATCAGTGGATGCCCGGGGACATCCTACTCAAGGCCGACAAGATGACCATGGCCCACTCGGTGGAGTTGCGGGTTCCCTTGCTGGACCGCAAGCTGATGGATGTGGCCGAGAAGGTGCCTACCAGATACCTGATCACTGATCAGAACACCAAGTTCACCTTCCGCAAGGCTGCTGACCGTCATATTCCCAGAGAGTGGTCCGCCAGAGAAAAGCTGGGCTTTCCCGTGCCAATCCGGGACTGGCTGCATCAGGAGCGTTACTATCGGCTGGTCCGCAGCCTGTTCGAGCAGGAGTGGGTGTCCGAGTTCTTCGACCAGGAGGCCCTGCTGCGGATGCTGGATGACAACTATGCCAAGCGCAACGATGCCCGCCGGAAGATCTGGACTGTTTACTCCTTCCTGACCTGGTATGACGTTTACTTCAACCACGACGGGGCCAAGCCAGGGTTGCTGGATCTTCATGCCTAGGGATCTGTCCTGAGGGCTGTGTTATACTATTATCCGGCTTGAGAAATCAAGAAAGCGGATGATCCCACCTGGGAGCCTTCCATGGCTTCGGGTTCGACCTGCGCCGGTAACGGCTGGTTGTCATTATGTGCGGTGCAGGCATTGGCTGTTTCGTTGCCGTACGGCTGCGAGGGCTATGTTCGAAACCTATGGGTTCTTCGCCGAGCAGTGGATGTTGTGGTATTTGAGAAGGAGTCATCATTAGCGACGAACCAAGGATTAACGACGATATACGAGTGTCTCAGGTACGCCTGATCGGGCCCAACGGCGAGCAGGTGGGAATCATTGCGACCTCCGTCGCCCTCAACCTGGCCAAGGAGGCCAACCTTGACCTGGTCGAGGTTGCACCCAAGGCCAAGCCTCCGGTCGCCAAGCTCATTGATTACGGCAAGTTCAAATACAACGAGAAGATCAAGGCTCGTGAGGCGCGCCGCAACCAGAGCATGTCGGAGATCAAGGAGATCCGCTTCAGATTGAAGATCGACGACCACGACTTCGAGGTCAAGGAGGGGCACGTGCGCCGCTTCCTGTCCGCCGGAGACAAGGTCAAGGTCACCATCATGCTGCGTGGGCGCGAGCAGTCCCGGCCCATCGGCGGTGTGGAGCTCCTGCGCAAGCTTGCTGACGATGTCGCGGATCTGGGCTCCATTGAGTTTGCCCCCAAGCAAGAGGGGCGCAACATCATCATGACCCTGTCGCCTAAGGGCAAGAAGGTTCACACCCAGTCCGAGCAGCGTCGGCGGGGCGGCCAGGCCCGCGCCGAGCGCAAAGCCCGTCAGGCGGCCCATCTGGCTGCCAAGGCCGACGAAAAGGAGACTGCGGGCTCCAACAATACTTCTTCCAAGCAGATGAAATCCAAGGAGGGCAGCAATGCCGAAGATGAAAAGTAACTCCGCCGCATCCAAGCGCGTCCGGACCACGGGTTCGGGCAAGCTCATGCACGCCGGGACCGGTATGCGCCACAATCTGGAGCACAAGTCGGCCAAGAAGCGTCGCCACCTGTCTACTGACGAGGTGCTCGCTCCGACCCAGTCCAAGAACATGAAGAGGATGCTGGCCCGCTGAGCGGGTGCTGTCGCGTCGAGTGAGATTTTAGAAAGCTGAGGAATATCTATGGCACGAGTCAAGCGGGCAGTCAACGCGCATAAGAAGCGTCGGGTCGTCCTGGAGCGTGCGTCAGGCTACCGTGGCCAGCGCTCTCGTCTTTACCGCAAGGCCAAGGAGCAGCTGCTCCATTCATATACATACAACTTCCGGGACCGCAAGGCCCGCAAGGGTGACTTCCGCAAGCTGTGGATCCAGCGCATCAACGCCGGATGCCGCGCCCAGGGAATCACATACAACCGCTTTATTCAAGGGCTGCGCCTGGCCGGGATCGAATTGGATCGCCGCGCTCTGGCCGACCTGGTCGTCAACGACATCGACACCTTCAACGCCATCGTGGCTGAGGCCAAGAAGGCCCTGCCTGCCGATGTGAACGCTCCGGTCACTGCTTGATCAGCGGATCTGGATACCGTATTTCAAGAACCTCGCCTTTGGCGGGGTTCTTTGCATATTTGACCATTTATCAGCGGGACGGTAAGTTGATTGACGACAATGATGCCGGGAGCCGCCATGAACGATGATCACAGCGTAGTCGAGTCGGCTGTCTCGGCAGAATCAGCAGTTCAAGCCAGTCCATCTCGCGGCAGCGGTAGATCCAAGCTAACCAAAATCAATCAGTCGCGCCCCATCCTTCGGTCGCGCATCTTTCTCTATGTAACGGAGTTTTTCTCGGGGATGGCCGTTATGGCCGCTGAGCTGGGGGCCTCCCGCCTGCTGGCTCCTTACTTCTCGTCTTCTCAGATTGTATGGACCATCATCATCGGGACCATCATGATCGCCCTGGCCCTGGGTGCCGTCGTCGGCGGCCGCTGGGCTGACCGGAACCCTGACCCGGACAGGCTCTACCTGAGCATTATGGCCGCGGCCGTCTGGATCGCCCTGATTCCTTTGGTCGGCAAGTATCTGATCATTCTGATTTCGGGACTGCTGATCGTGGCCGTCTCTACCAACTTCCTGGTCCTGGCGGCCTTTATCTCCTGCCTGATCATCTTTGTTCCGCCCCTCTTCCTCCTGGGCACCATCACACCGGGCCTGGTCAAGAGCGCCACCGACTCCCTGGACGATAACGCTTCGGTGGTCGGCCGGCTCAGCGCCTGCAATACCGTGGGATCCATCCTGGGCACCTTCCTGCCCACCTTTGTGACCATCCCTGCCGTGGGGACCTTCGTTACCTTTCTGATCTTCTCGGGGATATTGCTTCTGGTGGCCTTGGTCTATTTTCTTTCCTCCCATGCGCACCGCCTGGCCTGCCTGATCGCCACTGTGGCCTTTGTAGTCTCAGCTGCCCTCTCGCCAATGACGGGATTCGCATTCTGGGAGAAGGGCCTGGCCTATGAGGGCGAGTCCATCTACAACTATCTGCAGGTCAAAACCCTGGCGGATAGAACCATCCTTTCCACCAACGTTCTCTTCGGCGTCCAGTCGGTGACTATGAAGCATCCCGGGATGACCGGCATGTACTACGACACGGCTCTGGCAGCACCGCTCATGGCCGATCAGTCCCGCTCGGCTCTGATCCTGGGCATGGGGACCGGGACCTATGCCCGGCAACTGAGGCGGTACTATCCACGGATGGCCATCCAGGGGGTGGAGATTGACCAGGCCATCAGCAACCTGGCCATCAAGTATTTTGATCAGCCCTCCGATATTCAGGTTTCCACCTACGACGGCCGAGCCTGGCTGGCGGCCAACAGCCAGCACTACGACCTGATTATGGTCGATGCTTACCAGGACATCACCATACCCTTCCAGATGAGTTCCACCGAGTTCTTCACCCTGGTTAGGAACCACCTGAATCCGGGCGGGGTCATGGTGGTCAACATGAACATGATCGACGACGGTCAGGGGTCCATCAATGCGGCCCTGACCAATACCATCACCAGGGTCTTCGGCTCCGATGCCATCCTGACGGCCGATGTGCCCCAGACCACCAACCGCGAGCTCTTTGCACGTCGCCCTGTTTCCGCAGATTTCTCGGAAGCGGGAGGGGATAAGAGGAAGGCTATGAGGGACTATCCGGCCTCCGAACTACTGGCGGAGGAGGCAGCCAGGGTCAGCCCTGATCCGGACCTGTCCGAGATGATGGAGCAGGTCAGCTCCCGCCTGAGCACGGTTGGGGATATAAATGGGAGGGTATTGACTGATGACAATGCGCCAGTGGAGCTGCTGGGCATGCACGCCATTGACGGAATCATCAGCAGGGAGGCCGGCCCCTATCGACGGATTCTTCAGCAAGAAGGGATTCAAGGGCTGATTCGGGAAGTCTCTTGAGCGTTCGCTCCAATCCACAACGCGTTAGAATATGCTCTAAAGACCAGCACTGATGAAGAGAACCGGAGGTTAAGCGGTAGTGGACGGTGATCATCAGGAGGGGCTGACCGCTCTGCTGGATCAGTTCCTGGCCTACACTGGTCTGGAGCGGGGTCTTGCCCCCGCTACGGTCAAGGCTTATAAGTCCGATCTGAACATGTACATTCGCTGGCTGTCCGCTAGAGGCATCACCAGCGTGGAGCAGATTCGAACTGCCGATGTGGAGGGCTTTCTGGCCCATCTGGCCGATGAGAGCTCAGCCAGCCGCTCACGGAGGATGGCCGCTGTCCATGAGTGGCACCGGTTCGCCCTCAAGCAGGGGGTGACCGACCAGGATGTCTCTCGTACCGTCAAGGCTCCCAAGGGCACCTCGGCCCTGCCGGATGTGCTGGACGTGGACCAGGTGACCCGGCTGTTGGATGTGGCCGCCATGGGCGGGTCCAAGGATCCGGTGGTCCTGCGGGACAAGGCCCTGCTGGAATTCATGTACGCCACAGGCTGCCGGGTCTCGGAGGCCGTCGGCACCGACCTGGAGGACATGGACCTGGACGAGCGAGTAGTCCGTCTGACCGGCAAGGGCGACAAGCAGCGTTTGGTGCCCATGGGGTCCTACGCATGCCAGGCCATGCAGGCCTACTTGAATATGGGGCGGTCCCGCCTGTGTGATCGAGCCACCAAGAGCAGGGAGCTGAGGGCAGTCTTCCTCAACAAGCGGGGCAAGCGGCTGACTAGGCAGACCGTCTGGCAGGTGGTCAGGGACGCCGGTCGCCGGGCGGGCCTGAACAGACCTCTGCACCCCCACACTCTGCGGCACTCCTTCGCCACTCATCTGCTAGAGGGAGGCGCCGACGTGCGTTCGGTCCAAGAGCTGCTGGGCCATGCCTCGGTAACTACGACGCAAATCTACACACACGTCAGTCCCCAGGCCCTGATGGAGACCTACCAGACGGCCCATCCCCGCGCCCGCTGACCCGCCAACCCACGAAAGCGGTTGGAAACTTGATAGGGTAGAGGCATGCCTACGGATTTGTTAGGGCGCGAGTATGAGACGTTCGCTGCCCCGGAGCCTTTGAAACAGCACGGCCCGGCCCGTGTCCTCGCTATGTGCAACCAGAAGGGCGGCGTGGGCAAGACCACCTCATCAATCAATATCGCTGGGGCCATGTGTCAGTATGGGCGACGGGTGCTGATCGTGGACTTCGACCCTCAGGGCGCGGCCACCGTGGGTCTGGGCATCAATGCCAACAGTGTGGACAACACCATTTACACCGCTATGTTCGACCCTTCCCTGGATGTTCACGAGGTAGTCCGGCACACCCGTTTTGACGGTCTGGACATCATTCCGGCCAACATTGATTTATCGGCCGCTGAGATTCAGCTGGTCACCGAGGTCGGCAGAGAGCAGGCCCTGGCGGCTACCATCCGGCCCTTGCGACAGGAGTACGACGCTATCATCATCGACTGCCAGCCTTCGCTCGGCTTGCTGACCGTCAACGCACTGACTGCTGCGGACGGGGTCATCATTCCCGTGGCGGCCGAGTTCTTCGCCCTGCGTGGCGTGGCCTTGCTCATGCAATCCATAGAGAAGGTCCGCAGCCGCATCAACCCCGACCTGCAGATCTATGGGGTGTTGGTCACCATGTACACCAAGACCCTGCATTCGGACGAGGTGCTTCAGCGTATCTACGAGGCCTTCAAAGGCAAGGTTCTGCACTCCATCATCAGCCGGTCCATAAAGTTGCCCGACGCCACGGTGGCAGGTGAGCCCATCACCATGTTCGCCCCCGAGCACAAGACCGCCAAGGAGTATCGGGAGGTCGCCCGCGAGCTGATCGCCCGCGGCATCGTGGCGTGAGCGGATCAGCGGACGGCTTCGCCGTCGACCTGGATGTCTACCAGGGGCCCTTCGACCTGCTGCTGGCCATGCTGGCCAACCGAAAGCTCTCCCTGACGGAGGTTTCGCTGGCCTCCATCACTGGGGAGTTTCTGGACTACGTACGCACACTGGACTTCAGTCAGGGTCTGGACCAGGCCAGCGCCTTCCTGGACGTGGCATCTGTTCTGGTGGAGGCCAAGAGCGCTGCCCTCCTGCCTGTTGAGGACGAATCCATGCGCGACCAGGCCTCCATGGATGCCCTTCGGGAGCGTGATCTGCTCTTCGCCAGGCTTCTGCAGTACCGGGCATTCAAGCAGGCTGGACGGGACTTTCAAGCTAGGCTGGCCGCCAACTCGGGCCGATACCCGCATCCCGGGTATCTGGAGCCCCAGCTGGCCCATCTGCTGCCTGATCTGGTCTGGACCCTGAAGCCAGAGGATCTGGCCCTGCTCTGTGCCAATGCCCTGGTCAACGCTCCGGCCTCCCGTGTTCGTCTGGACCAGCTGCACATACCCTTGGTTGATTTGAACAAGGAGGCCGACCAGGTTCGCCAAGCCCTGCTGGCGCAGCCCGGGCAGCCTGTGGCCTTCGCCGATCTGGTCGCCTCCTCCCAGAGCCGGGCGCAGGTGGTGGCCCGATTTCTGGCTGTGCTGATTTTCTTCAGGCAGGAGCTGATCCAGTATCGTCAGGATGGTCCCTACCAGCCGCTCTACCTGCGCTGGGTTGGGCCTACCCAGGAGCCGGAAACGGCCTTGATCAGTGAGGGGGACTTCGCATGAGCCAATCCTCGGTTCCTGATACCCGTCCTGAATACGTTGACTTCGACGTACAGGACTTTCCCGGCGGACTGGCCGCCTGTCTGGAGGCCATTTTGGTGGCCACGGATCGGCCGCTGACTGCAGAGGACTTCTCCCGGGTGCTTGCCGTGGATCCGGGGCCTGTCAATTCCGCCCTGGAATCGTTGGCCGAATCCTATAGCGACCGAGGATTCGAACTGCGTCGGACCGCCCGAGGCTGGCAGCTGACCAGTCGGGCCGCTTACCAGCCCGTGGTGGCGGCCTTCGTCAAGGACGGTCAGACGGCCAGACTTTCCCAGGCGGCCCTGGAGGCCCTGGCCATCGTGGCCTATCGTCAGCCCATGACCCGTGCCCAGGTGGGCCAGATTCGCGGGGTCAACTCAGATGGGGTCATCCGGGCTCTGTTGGTGCGCGGCTTGGTTCGTGAGGAAGGCCTGGACGAGCAGACCCACGCCGCGTTGCTGGTTACCACCGACCTCTTCCTTGAACGGATGGGCCTGCAATCCTTGGAGGATCTGCCCTCCCTGGCCCCCTTCCTGCCTGATGAGGACTCTGCTCTGGCCCAGGCCCGCCAGGAGCTGTCTGGCCAGCCCGAATCCCCGGATCTTGCCCATGGTTCGTCCCAGGGCGAGGAGGAGTGAACGCCTGTCACACAAGGCGGTTACACTTGTCTCTGTTTGTCCAATTCCTGGACCACGCCAGCCGGCAGCTAGGCCGGTGGGGGCATGGATAGCATTCACGAGAATGAGGTTTTGATGGCGGTACGCGGCGATATACGAAATGTGGCGATTGTGGCACACGTTGACCACGGCAAGACCACCCTGGTCAACGCCATGTTGCAGCAGTCGCACGTCTTCTCCGAGCGGGAGGAGGTGCCCGACCGGGTCATGGACTCCAACGACCTGGAGAAGGAGAAGGGCATCACCATCCTGGCCAAGAACACCGCCGTCAAGTACACAGGCCCTCTGGCAGCCAAGCTGGGGCAGCCCGACGGCATCACCATCAATGTTGTGGACACCCCCGGCCACGCCGACTTCGGCGGCGAAGTGGAACGCGGCATCTCCATGGTCGACGGTGTGGTCCTGCTGGTGGACGCCTCTGAGGGGCCTCTGCCCCAGACCCGCTTCGTCCTGCGCAAGGCCCTGGAGGCCAAGCTGCCCGTCATCCTGGTCATCAACAAGACCGACCGTTCCGATGCCCGCATCTCCGAGGTGGTCTCAGAATCCACCGATCTGCTCCTGGGTCTGGCTCAGGACGTGAGCGAGGAGGGGGTGGACCTGGATCTGGATTCCCTCCTGGACCTGCCGGTCATCTACTGCGCTGCCAAGGCTGGTAAGGCGTCCGTCAACCAGCCGGCCGACGGCGCTGTGCCAGACAACGACGATCTGGAGCCTCTCTTCGAGGCCATCCTGAATAACATCCCCGCCCCGGAGTATGAGGAAGGCGCCCCCCTGCAGGCCCATGTGACCAACATTGACGCGTCCGATTATTTGGGCCGTCTGGGTCTGGTACGCATCTACAACGGCACCCTGACCAAGGGCCGCCAGTACGGCCTGTCGCGTGTGGACGGATCCATTGAGAACTTCAAGCTGACCGAGATCCTGCGGACCAAGGGCCTGCAGCGCTCCCCAGTGGATGAGGCCGGCCCCGGCGACATCGTGGCTGTAGCCGGTGTTGAGGACATCATGATCGGTGAGACCATCGTCGACCAGGACGATCCCCGCCCCCTGCCTCTGATTCACGTTGACGACCCGGCCGTTTCCATGACCTTTGGCACCAACGACTCGCCACTGGCTGGCACCGAGGGCAAGGACCACAAGCTGACCGCCCGCATGCTCAAGGACCGTCTGGACCGCGAGCTGATCGGCAACGTCTCCATCAAGGTGCTGCCCACCGATCGGCCCGATGCCTGGGAGGTTCAGGGTCGTGGCGAGCTGGCCCTGGCCATCCTGGCTGAGCAGATGCGCCGCGAGGGCTACGAGCTGACCGTAGGCCGTCCCCAGGTAGTTACCAAGACCGTGGACGGCAAGGTTCAGGAGCCCATGGAGTCCGACACCATCGACGTGCCCGAGGAGTACATGGGCGCAGTTACCCAGCTCATGGCCGATCGTAAGGGCCGCATGGAGACCATGACCAACCATGGCTCCGGCTGGGTCAGGATGCAGTTCACCGTGCCATCCCGTGGCCTCCTGGGCTTCCGTACCGCCCTGCTGACTGCCACCCGTGGCACCGGCATCTCCTCGTCGATCTCCGCCGGCTATGCCCCCTGGGCGGGCGACATCAAGACACGGCAGAACGGATCCATGGTCTCCGACCGCTCGGGCAAGGCCAGCCCCTACGCCATGCAGAAGCTCCAGGCCCGCGGCGAGTTCTTCGTCAAGCCCCAGTCGCCCGTCTACGAGGGGCAGATCGTGGGCATCAACAACAAGCCCGGCGACCTGGACATCAACATCACCCTGGAGAAGCACATGACCAACATGCGTTCCTCCACCGCCGACGTGCTGGAGACCCTGACCCCGCCCATCGACATGAGCCTGGAGGAGTCCCTGGACTTCGCCAACGATGACGAGTGCGTGGAGGTGACCCCCGAGTCCATCCGCGTGCGCAAGATCATCCTGGACAGGGATGCCTGGTACAAGTGGAACGCCCGTCAGCGCAGGGCCAACAAGAAGTAAGCCTTCTCTCACAATCAGAACAGTGTGACCCGGCCGCCCCATGGTGACCGGGTCGGACTAGTCTTGAACCCATGAAGTCTCAGGTTTCCAAATCCAATGACCAGGATCCTTCCCATTTGGCGGAGGAGTCTGGTCAGACAAGTCCCCTCCGTTGCTTGCTGGGCCTGCCTATTGGCCTGGCGGTGGGCGTGCTGGGAACCCTAGTCCAGCGCTCCGGGGCCGCTCAGGGTCTGCCTTGGGGGATGGCCTTGGCTTATCTGCTGGTGGCTTTGGCCGCCTGGTGGGTCCGCAGCGACAGCGGCACCATGGGTCTGGCCCTGCATTTGGTAGCATCGACGGTCGTGGTTTGGTTGCTCTCCATGCGGGGGCCGGGTGGCGATGTGCTCATGCCTTATGCCAACTTCCCTACGTTCTTTGCCAAGTATGCGGTCTTTCTCTGGATGGGCGGGCTGGTCCTGATCCAGACCCTGGCCATTTGCTTGCCTGCCTCCTGGTTTGCTGACGGCCCCCTGCGTCGTCAGGGGCGATCCGCATGAGCCAGGTTCTATCAGGAACTTCGTTAACTCTGCCCGACCGAATACCCTTGCACTTCCTGGGACCCGAGGGGACCTTCACCCACCAGGCTGCCCTTGAGGCCAGCAACCTCATGGAGACAAGGTTGGGCTGCCAGGCGGATCTGAGGCCCTGTACGGATGCAGCTGCCATTGTGGCCGCCGTGGAGGAGGGCCGAGGCTGGGGAGTGCTGGCCTGGGAGAACAACGTGGAGGGCCATGTGGTGCCCAACATGGACGCCTTGATTGACGCTCAAGCGGTAGCGGGCTTCGGCATGGTCCGTCTGCCCATCGTTTTCGATGCCTTCGTCCGGGCCGACCATGGCACCCTGCGCCAGGTCGGCGCCCACCCTCACGGACTGGCCCAGTGCAAGGGCTTCATCCAAGAGACCGGCCTGAATCCGGTGACAGCCAACTCCAACGCTGCGGCCTGCCGTGATCTGGGCCCCGATCAGGTGGCTCTGGGTCCGCGCATCTGTGGGAGCCTCTACGGGCTGGAGACCTATCGGCGTGAGGTGCAGGACTATCAGGGGGCCCGCACCGACTTTCTTATGCTGGCACCCCGGGATCAGGCAGCCCGGCTGGCGCGCCGCCTGGCGCCGGGCGGGGATTTCGAGTCCATCGTCACCTTCATTCCCCTGAATACCGGGCCGGGCGTGCTGGCCAACCTGCTGGACCGTCTGCGCGATGCGGGCCTGAACATGACCTCATTCATGTCCCGGCCCATCAAGGGACACGACGGAACCTACAGCTTCGTAGCCAGCATCGACGCCGCACCGTGGCAGAAGGGTCTGCATCAGGTGCTGGCCGACCTGCTGGAAAGGGGGGACTGGCTCAAGACCCTGGCGGTCCATCCGCGCACCCCGCATCCAGCGCCCCCCATCCGTGAATGGATGCTGCCCAGGGCGGGGGCCTTCCGGGGTGAGGACCCCGATTCCGAGACAATCAGCAAGGAGTTGTTATGGTAGATGAATCCGCGCCCTTCCCACACTTGGATCTGTCCGGGCCCGAGCACATGCACCCGATAGCGGGCATGGCCGCCTCACCGGTGCTGACCTCGGCCCACAAGATCGCCGTTGCGGGACTGGGTCTGATCGGGGGATCGTTGGCCCGCCGCCTGGCCGCCCGGGGTCGGTTCGTGATCGCCTGGAACCATAACGACCGTCCCTATGAGCAGGCCCGCAGCCAGGGAATCCATTGCGTGGACACCCTGGAGGAGCTGGCCAAGGGCAAGCCCGACGTTCTGGTGCTGGCCACCCCCTTGCGGGTCATGCCCGACGTGCTCCAGGCCTTGGCCCCGGTGCTGACCCGTGGCACCACCCTCACGGACGTGGGCAGTGTCAAGGGTCCGGTCCGCAGGCAGGTCGAACAGGCCGGTCTGGCCGATCGTTATGTAGGCGCCCATCCCATGGCCGGCAGCGAGGGCTCTGGCTATGAGGACTCGGACCCGGCCCTCTTGGAAGATGCCCTTTGGGCACTCTGTGTCGATGAGCATACGGATTACAGCCGCTTCCTGACCGTGGCCGATATGGTCACCCAGGGGCTGGGCAACCGGCTGATCGTCCTGGATAATGCCACCCATGACCGGGCCGCGGCACTGATTTCGCACATGCCCCATGTGGTGGCCACCGCTCTGGCCAACATCCTGACGAGGTCGCCTGACCGTCGTGTGGCTTCGGCTCTGGCGGCCGGATCCTGGCGGGACATGACACGTGTGGCCCTGACCGATCCGGAACGGACCCGGGCCATGGTGGAGGAGAACGCCGACCAGGTGGCCGACCTTCTGGATGCCCTGGTCGAGAATCTGCAGGACATGGCTTCCCTCTTGAGGAATCCGAAGCCGGAGGCCGCTGAAAAGCGTAGGGACTTCTTTCTCCAGGCCGATCCCTTCCGGCGCTACAAGGCTGCCTTGGGCGACCAGGAGCAGATGCCCACAATTGATTTGGAACTGGATCCGCAGGAGGGCAACTGGCGGCAGGAGCTGCTGGATTCGGCCCTGCGCGGCGAGCAGGTCTCGGCCTTCCTGACCACCAGCAGGGCCCGCGTGCTGCACCCGCCGGTCATCGACTGAGATCCGGATGGTCCGGGCGGGGCGAACGGCGTTCCGGAACCGGCTTCAGCGCCACCATGTCTGCCGCCTGAAGGGTCACGCGCTCCCCGGGGCGTGACCCATTGGCCGCCGGATCCCTGTCCAGGATCAGCCGATGTCCGTCCCAGTCGACTACATGGCCCACGTAGTCGCGGAACTTTGGCCTTCCATCTTCCGGATTCAACCCCAGGGCAATCCTGACCACCAGACGTGCTCCGGCCGGTATGGTTGCTGGCAAACGCATGGCCATCCACCTCCTTCGTCAGTATCGCCTGCAGCTGCGACGAGGGCAAAAACGCCTAGACTGTATTGCACATACTGCACAGCTAAGCGAAGGGAGCACCCGTAGTGGACCAGGATTTGCAGGACTTTACCGACTATCTTTCCCGGGTGGCAGGCAAGAGTCCCAACACCGTGCGTTCCTACCGGGCCGACCTGGCGGGCTTTCTGCACCTGATGCATTTGCGCGGCATCGATGACCCTGCGCAGATCGACCTGGCCACCATCAGGTCCTGGCTGGCCCGTGAGGCAGCCACTCACGCCCGCTCGACCATGGCCCGGAAGACGGCCGCACTAAGGTCCTTCTTCGGCTGGTTGAGCAGGCACGGCCGGATCAAGACCGACCCCACTCTGGCCCTGAGCAGTCCCAAGCAGTCCGAGCACCTTCCACGAATCCTGACGCATGATCAGGCCCGCACCTTGATGGATACGGTTGACCAGGATCCAGTCGAGCCCAGGGAGGACGAGAAAGTTCAAGCGGCCCTGCAGGTGCGGGATGCGGCCATGCTGGAGCTGCTGTACGCCACGGGTATGCGTGTTGCCGAGCTTTGCGGACTTGACCTGGATGATGTGCATCGGCACAGCCGCACTGTGAAGGTCCTGGGCAAGGGTTCCAAGGAGCGGGTTCTGCCCTATGGCCTGCCCGCCGACCGCGCCCTGGATCGCTGGCTGGGGGAGGGGCGGCCGGTCCTGGCGGGCGCAACGGCTAAATCGGCCCGCAAGGCAGGTCAGGCCCTCTTCCTGGGTCAACTAGGCGGCAGGGTTGGCCAGCGGCAGGTTCGCAAGGTGGTTCATCAGGCGGCTGGTCAGGCTGGGGTGCCTGACATCGCCCCCCATGCCCTGCGGCACTCGGCCGCTACGCATATGCTGGATGGGGGAGCCGACCTGCGCGAGGTTCAGGAGATGCTGGGCCACTCCTCCCTGCGAACCACCCAGCGCTACACCCACGTCTCCATCGAGCAGCTGCGGGACCGGTACAGGCAAGCTTTTCCGCGGGCTTGAGATTCGGCAAGTGAGACGAGACTTGCTTTACGAAATATCTTCGTACCAGAATATGGCGTATTGTGGCTTACGCGTCTGTCAGGGATCTTTGAGGTTCGGTCATCCTAGTGTCTCTGGTTGCAGACGTGAAGTTGACAGTTAGTAAATATATGAATATTAGGGAGCAGCAGCAATGAAGAAGGGTTCACAGCTCACGCTCGTGTCCGCGACCATCTGTGCCTTGGCGCTTTTGGCAAGCGGCTGCGGTAGTGGTTCAGACACCAAGGGCGCTCAGCAATCGTCCAGCAGCCAGTCAGGCAACAATACCGTCGTTTCGGTCCATGGGTGTGAGCCGGCCAAACCACTCATTCCCAGCAACACAGTGGAGAGCTGCGGCGGGCAGGTGGTGGACGCCATCAATGCCAAGCTGGTCCGCTTCGACGACCAAGGCAAGGCCCACAATGATCTGGCCTCGGAGATCAAGGGCAACGACGACATGACCCAGTACAAGGTCACCTTGGTCGATGGGCGCAAGTTCTCGGACGGCACTCCCATCACGGCCCAGTCATTCACTAAGGCCTGGTCCTGGGCAGCCAATGTGAACAACGGCCAGCTGGGTTCCAGCTTCTTCGCCAACATCAAGGGCTATGACGATCTGCAGAAGCAGGGCGCGCCCGCGGATGGACAGCTGTCCGGCCTGAAAGTCGTGGACGACAAGACCTTCACCGTGGACCTCAGTTCGCCCTCGTCCACCTTCCCCATCCAGGTGGGCTACACCTCCTTTGCGCCGCTGCCCGAGTCCTTCTACAAGGACACCAAGGCCTATGGCGAGAACCCGGTCAGCTCGGGCCCCTACAAGTTCGATTCCTGGCAGCACAATACCATGGTCAAGCTTCGCAAGAACACCACCTACAAGGGCGATGTCAAGGTCCAGAACGGCGGCATCGACTACAAGGTCTACACCGACGTCGGTTCGGCATACTCCGATGTGCAGGCGGGCAACCTGGACGCGATCGATACCGTCCCCACCTCAGCCCAGAAGACCTTCATGACTGACAACTTGGTTCAGGGCTACAACAAGCCTGGTTCCGTCCTGCAGATGTTCACCATCCCTACCACCATGGAGCACTTTGGCCAGGACGAGGAGGGTCACCTGCGCCGTCAGGCCATCTCCATGGCTTTGGATCGCAAGATGCTGATCGACAAAGTCCTGGGTGGTCTGGGTGTGCAGCCCACTGATTTCACCGCGCCGGCCATCCCCGGTTACTCCAAGAACCTCAAGGGCTCCGATAATTTGAAGTACAACGCTAAGAAGGCCAAGGAGTACTGGGCCAAGGCCGATGCCATCAGCCAGTGGCCTGCCGACAAGAGCTTCCAAATGGTCTACAATGCTGACGGCGGTGCCAAGGATTTCTATGACGGCATGGCCAACTCCATCAAGAACACGCTGGGCATCAAGGCTGAGGCCACTCCTGTACCCACCTTCAGCGAGTTCCGTGGCAACGTTAACAAGCGCGCCTACAAGGACGCGGCCTTCCGGTCGGCCTGGTCACCTGATTATCCTTCTCCTGAGAGCTACCTGTTGAGCAACTTTGCCAGCTCGGCGGCTGACGGCAACGGGTCCAACGATGGCGACTATAAGAACCCCAAGTTCGATGACCTGCTGAAGCAGGCCGCAAAGGCCAAGGACACCAGCGAGGCCAACAAGCTTTTCCAGCAGGCTGAGGAGATCCTTCTGCAGGACATGCCAGCGGTTCCGCTCTACTACGCCAACAACAAGGGTGCCTCCGCCAAGAATGTGCAGGGATTGACTCTGGGCTGGAACAGCTATCCGAACCTCGCGGAGTTGTCTAAGAAGAAGTGATGATCGTGCCGAAAACAGCATAATCCGTCGTCGACCCGGCCGGATCCGCAGCAAAGCGGATTCGTGCCCGGGTCTTGTGTACTGGCGGCGGATTCGGGAAACCAACCAAAGGAAAGAGCAGCATATATGAAGAAGCAATCGGCCCTGACCATTGCCGGCGCCGGACTGTGCGTCATGGCGCTCACGCTGAGCGCCTGCGGCGGATCCGGTGGGTCCGACTCCTCAGCCAATAGTACCAACGGCGGCAGCTCGGATGCCGTCATCTCGTTCTTCAACCCTGAACCGACCAATCCTCTCATCCCTGGCATGACCAACGAAGTGGGGGGCGGCAACCCCATCGACCTCATGTTCTCCAAGCTGGTACGCTTCGACGACAAGGGCAAACCAGTCAACGAGATCGCCAAGCAGATCAAGGCCAATGAGGACAACACCCAGTACACCGTGACCATCAACGACGGCTGGAAGTTCTCTGATGGCACCCCGGTCACCGCACAGTCCTTCACCAAAGCCTGGTCCTGGGCGGCCAACATCGGTAACAAGCCGCTGGCCTCCAGCTTCTTCGCCAACATTAAGGGTTATGACGACCTGCAGAAGGAGGGCACCCCTGGCGAGGCCCAGCTGTCCGGTCTGAAGGTCATCGATGACAAGACCTTCACTGTGGATCTCAGTTCGCCCTCGTCCACCTTCCCCATTCAGGTGGGCTACACCGCTTTTGCGCCGCTGCCTGAGTCCTTCTATAAGGACACCAAGGCCTTTGGCGAGAAGCCAGTGACCGTGGGGCCCTACAAGTTCCAGTCCTGGGAGCACAACAAGTCCATAAAGCTGGTCAAGGACTCCACTTACAAGGGCGGTATCAAGGTCAAGAACGGCGGTGTTGAGTTCCGGTCCTACACCGATCCCACCGCGGCTTACCGCGACGTGCAGGCCGGCAACCTGGATGTACTCGACACTCTGCCCGCCTCGGCTCGCAAAACCTTCCAGACCGACAACACGGTCCAGGCCGTCAACGACCCGGGTTCGGTCATCCAGATGTTCACCATCCCGACCTACATGAAGCACTTCGGCCAGGATCAGGAGGGCAAGCTACGTCGCCAGGCCGTCTCCATGTCCATCGACCGAGCAAGCATCATCAAGAAGGTGCTGTCCGGAACCGCCAAGGAGGTCCACGACTTCACGGCCCCCGTCATCCCCGGCTATTCAACCAGCATCAAGGGATCCGACGTGCTCAAGTACAACCCGTCCAAGGCCAAGGAGCTCTGGGCCGAGGCCAACAAGATCTCCCCCTGGGGCGAGGGCGACACCTTCAAAATCGCCTACAACGCCGATGGTGCTCACAAGGAGATCTACGATGCCGTCACCAACTCCATCAAGAACGCCCTGGGCATCCAGGCTGCGGGCAACCCTCTGCCCACCTTCAGCGAGTTCCGCTCCAACGTGCAGAACGGCAAGTTCAATGACTCGGCCTTCCGCTCTGGCTGGCAGCCTGACTACCCCTCGCCTGAGAGCTATCTGTCGAGTAACTTCTCCAGCTCGGTATCCAACGGTAACACCTACAGGAACCCCGAGTTTGACGCCCTGTTGAACAAAGCAGCCTCCGCCAAGAGCATCGACGAGGCCAACAAGATCTACCAGCAGTCCGAGGAGGTGCTCTTCCGCGATTTGCCTGCAGTCCCGCTCTACTACCAGAACTCCAACGGTGTGGCCGCCAAGAACATCAAAGGATTTTCCTTCACCTGGAAGGGAACCCCCGCCTACTACAACATCAGCAAGTGAGGTGACGGGAGCTTGAATCCCACACCCCAAAACTGATACTGCCTGGGCCGGCGCGGGAGGATTTACTCCGCGTCGGCCTTGGTGTTTTTGCACCCCTGTTGAGGTGTGCTGGTAGACTCAAACAAGAATTTTTGCGGCGGCCCCGATCCCCATGCCGATCCCGGTCGCGGATGACAAAGGAGAATAGCCGATGGGTAAATATCTTCTGCGACGTATTCTGCAGATGATCCCCGTCGTTCTCGGCACGACGCTTCTGATATACGCGCTGGTCTTCGCGCTTCCTGGTGACCCTGTGGCCGCCATGTTCGGGGACAAGCCGGTCAATCAGGCCGTTGCCGCACAGATACGTTCGGAATACAATCTCGACAAGCCCTTCATCGTGCAGTACGTGCTTTTTCTGAAGAACGCACTGACCCTGAACTTTGGCAATACCTTCGCCGGTCAGCCTGTAATCAGCGTTATCGGCAGGGCCTTCCCAGTGACCATTAAGCTGGCCTTGATGGCCTTCGTCTTCGAGGGCATCTTCGGCGTGATCTTCGGCATCATCGGCGGCCTGACCAAGGGCAAGTGGTCGGACAACATCATCCTGGTCCTCTCCCTGCTGCTGATTTCGGTGCCTACCTTCGTCACCGGCTTCATTCTGCAGTACCTGTTCGGTGTTAAATGGCATCTGCTGCCAGCCACGGCCGGAGCGAATCCGGGCTTTATTGATTTGCTCATGCCGGCCATCGTGCTGGGATCCGTATCCATGGCCTCCATCATCCGTCTGACCAGGACGGAGATCACTTCAAACATTTCCGAGGATTACGTGCGCACGGCCCGGGCCAAAGGCATGAGCAACCGATCTGTCATCGTCCGGCATGTATTGCGCAACTCTCTGATTCCCGTGGTCACCTACCTGGGCGCCGACATCGGCGGACTCATGGGCGGGGCCATGATCACCGAGCGCATCTTCAATATCCAGGGCGTGGGCAACACCCTCTACCAGGCCATCCTGAGGGGCGAAGGCACCCTAGTGGTCTCCATCGTGACCATTCTGGTCCTGATCTTCGTCATCACCAGCCTCCTGGTCGATCTGCTCTACGCAGTGCTCGATCCGCGGATCCGGTATGCGTGAGGGAGAGGGACCGACTATGAGTGAAACGGCAATGAACGAGTCAAGCGAACAGAACGAAAGCCAGGCCCGCGTCTACTTCCCCGGCCCCCTGCCGGGGCAGGAGCGGTTCGTGGCCCCCATTGACGAGACGCCCCTGCGCGAGGTGGACTCGGTGGATGAGGACGTGCCGCCCACCAGTATGTGGGCCGACGCCTGGAAGACCCTGAGGCGCAACCCGCTCTTCATCATCTCTGCAATTCTGGCGATCGTGGTCATCCTGGTGGCCCTCTTCCCCAACCTCTTCGCCAAGCAGGACCCCATGGCCTGCAATCTTTCCAATTCCCTGGAGCCGGGCCGTCCGGGACATCCCTTTGGCTTTGACCTGCAGGGCTGCGATGTCTACAGCCGCGTCATCCACGGGGCTCGAACTTCGGTGGCCATCGGCATCATGACCACCATTCTGGTCACCGTCTTCGGCGGGCTCATCGGCGCAATTGCTGGATTCTTCGGGGGCTGGGTTGACGCAGTGCTCAGCCGCATCACCGACATCTTCTTCGCCATCCCCATGATTCTGGGAGCCATCGTGCTCCTGCAGATGTTCCGTACCTCCACCTCACTGTGGAAGATCATCCTGACACTGACACTCTTCGGCTGGGTCAACATGGCGCGCATCACCCGCAGTGCCGTCCTGGAGGCCAAGAACCTGGAGTTCAACACCGCTTCCACGGCCTTGGGCTCCACGCCCTTGCGCAACCTCTTCCGGCACATCATGCCCAACTCACTGGCCCCGGTCATCGTCATGGCCACCATGTCGCTGGGCAGCTACATCGTCTCGGAGGCTACCCTGAGCTTCCTGGGCATCGGCCTGCCCTCCACCGTGGTCTCCTGGGGCGGGGACATCTCAACGGCCCAGAGCCTGCTGACCACCAATCCCTCGGTCCTCTTCTATCCCTCCGCAGCCCTGGCCATCACTGTGCTGGCCTTCATCATGATGGGTGACGCGGTCAAGGATGCATTGGATCCCAAGAGCAGAACGGCCTGAGTGGAGGAAGCATGACTGAAGTAGACAAGAACATGACTACCAATCAGGAAAATCAGCCCTTGCTCGACGTACGGGACCTGCAGGTGGACTTCACCGCCGATGGGCGCACCGTTCATGCAGTTCGCGACGCCTCCTTTAACGTCTATCCCGGCCAGTGGGTGGCGATCGTGGGGGAGTCCGGCTCGGGCAAGTCCACCTCGGCCATGGCTGTGCTGGGTCTTCTGCCCGGTACTGGCAAGGTGACCGGGGGTAGCATCCGGCTTAAGGGCCGCGAGCTGGTGGGCCTGGACCGCAAGGACTACGAGGCGCTGCGCGGTTCCCAGGTGGGCCTGGTTCCGCAGGACCCCATGAGCAATCTGAACCCGGTCTGGCGCATCGGCTCCCAGGTCAAGGAAGCGCTGACCGCCAACCATATGGATGTCTCACGGGAGAAGCGCTCCCGGTTGGCAAAGGCCCTGGTTGGCGACGAAGAGGTGAAGGTAAAGAAGTCTGACGACGAGCTCTTCATCTCCTCCAAGGACCTGCCCGGTCTGCTCGAGGCTGCTCGCCAGGCCCTGAGTGATGCCGGGGTTGTCGACGTGGACAAGACCATGGAGGCCATGAAGGCCGAGTGGGATGTGGGCTCCGAGACCCGCTGGGGCGTGGCCAAGTCCCTGATCGACGCCGGTGTGGATGACGACAAGGCCTGGGAGCTGGCCAAGGAGCATGTGACCGGCTCGGACATGAATGACCGCATCGCCGGCCTGCTGTCGGAGGCTGGACTGCCTGAGGCCGCCACCAGGGCGCGGCAGTATCCGCATGAGTTTTCGGGCGGAATGCGTCAGCGTGCCCTGATCGCTATCGGCCTGGCCTCCCGGCCCGACCTTCTGATTGCGGACGAACCCACCAGCGCTCTGGATGTGACCGTCCAAAAGCGGATTCTGGACCACCTGCGCAGCCTGACTGAGTCCTTGGGCACCGCTGTGCTCTTCATCACCCACGATCTGGGTCTGGCAGCCGAGCGCGCCCAGCACATCGTGGTCATGTACAGGGGCCAGGTGGTGGAGTCAGGGCCCAGCCTGGAGGTCCTGCAGCACCCCCAGCACCCCTACACAAAGCGGTTGGTCCAGGCCGCGCCCTCGCTGGCCTCCCAGCGCATCATCTCCGCCAAGCAGCGCGGTCAGGATGCCGAGGGCCTGCTGGAGCATCACGTCAAGGGCGAGAGCACCCTGGAGCGCAGTGAGCATGTCATCACCGTGGAGCACCTGACCCGTGAATTCAGGCTGCCGCGGCGTAAGGAAATGTTCAAGGCCGTGGACGACGTCTCCTTCTCGGTCAAGCGGGGGACCACCCTGGCTATCGTGGGGGAGTCCGGCTCGGGCAAGTCCACCGTGGCCAACATGGTTCTGCACCTGCTCAAGCCCACCTCAGGTCGGGTGACCTACGAGGGCCAGAACATCGCCGACTTCGGCAGCCACCAGCTCATGGAGTTCCGTCGGCACGTGCAGCCGGTCTTCCAGAACCCCTACGGCTCCCTGGACCCCATGTACTCCATCTACCGCTCCATCGAGGAGCCCCTGCGCATCCACAAGATCGGCAACGCCAAGTCCCGGCAGAAGCGGGTCAGGGAGCTGCTGGACATGGTGGAGATGCCCGAGTCGGTCATGGGGCGCTACCCCAACGAGCTCTCCGGTGGACAGCGTCAGCGCATCGCCATCGCCCGGGCAATGGCACTGAATCCGGATGTGATCATCTGCGACGAGGCAGTCTCTGCCCTTGACGTGCTGGTCCAGGACCAGGTGCTGCGGCTGCTCAACGACCTGCAGGCCGAGCAAGGTCTGAGCTACCTGTTCATCACCCACGATCTGGCTGTAGTCAGGCAGATCGCCGACGAGGTGGTGGTCATGCAGCACGGCCGGCTGGTGGAGCACGCCACCACCGACGAGGTCTTCGACCACCCGCAGCGCCAGTACACCAAGGATCTGCTGGACGCCATCCCCGGCGGCAAGCTGCGCCTGGGTCTTGACTAGGTATCCTTTGTACAGACTCACAAGGAAATGAGGCATCATGGGATTGTTCGGTTTCGGCAGGAAACGCGCCAAGAGGCAGGCTGAGGAGAACATCGAGGATCAGGAGGACCAGTCCAAGGGGCTCGACAAGTTCGAGGGCGCTGAGGAATCCACTGAGAAATCCGATCTGACATCAGAGGAGGACCGTGACGAGACGGCTGCGGAGCAGGACGAAGCCGAGCAGAGCGGCCAGGGTCCCTGGGACAGCATGGATCCCGAGGCCCCCGATACCGATGAGTACCTTGATATCGGCGCCCTGATGTTGCCCTTCCTACAGGGCAGCGAGCTGAGGCTCAAGGCCAACTCGCAGACTGGAGACGTGCTGGGAGCCACCATCACCTACGGGTCCTCCAGTCTGGAGCTGGAGCCCTTCGCGGCACCCAAGTCCCTGGGCCTGTGGGATGAGGTCCGGGCCGACCTGCTCAAGGCTAACCCTTCCTGCGAGGAGGTGGACGGCGTCTTTGGGAAGGAGCTGACCCTGCCCGTCAAGGTCAAAGGCAAGAACCTGCTGACCCGGGTGGTGGGCATCGATGGACCCCGTTGGATGCTGCGAGGCATCTTCTCCGGCCCTGCAGCCAAGGGAGGCAAGGAGAAGGATGTTCTCGACGGCTACCTGGCCGACCTGGTGGTGGTCCGTGGCGATGAGCCCCTGGCCCCCCGTGACCTGGTTCCCATGCATGCGCCCATCACCCCCAATCAGCGCCGAGGAGAAGCCGAAGATACGGAGTCCAAGGACGATGAGGCAGCGCAGATCCCCGACAAGCCGGAGGGCCCCTTCAACTCGGATCAGCAGACCGAGGTGAAGACCACACTGTCACGCGGACCTATGTTCTCGGAGGTCCGCTAAGGCTGTGAAGCAGAAGCATTCCGGACTGGCAGCGCTGGCTGACGACGATTTCTCCGTCATGGAGGCCATCGGCGGATGGCGGGGGGTTGTCGAGTCCCTGCTGCCGGGGCTGGTATTTCTGGTTTTCTTTCTGCTTACCGGCCGTCTGGGGCTGACTGTGGCGGTTTCGGCGGCTCTGGCCGTTGTGCAGCTCTTGATTCGTCTGGTCCAGCGGCAGTCCTTTCTGGGAGCCCTGACCGGTTTGCTCTCGGTTGGTATCTGCCTGGTGGCTGCATGGCTGACCCGGGATGCCCGCAACTATTATCTGCCAGGATTTTTGACGAACGGATTTTGGATTATCGTTTTGGGCGCCTCATTGCTGGCACGGATGCCCGGCATAGGCCTGCTGGTGGAGTATCTGCGCCGACCCGTCGTCTCCGGGTGGAGACAATGGCTTGCCTCCTGGCGCAGTGAACCAGAGCTGGTACGGGCCTACACCCAGGCCACCCTGGTCTGGATCGCCGTCTTCGCGCTTCGTTTGCTGGTCCAGGTGCCACTTTACATAGCTGGCTCTGTTGGGTTTCTCGGCGCAGCGCGCTTGATCCTGGGTTTGCCCCTGTTCGCTCTGGGCATCTGGATCAGCTGGCTGCTGATCGGAGGTCCCTACCATCGTCGCCAGGTCGACCAGGAGGTCCACGCCGATCATGACTGAGAGCAAGGTTCGTCTGCGTATCGAACGCTATGCCGACCAGGGCCGTTGTGTGAGCCACTTGGAGGACGGCCGGGTGGTCTTCGTCCGCTTCGCCTTGCCTGGGGAGCTGGTGGAGGTTCTTCTGGACGAGCCTCACGGCCGGACCGATAGATTCGCTACGGGCGAGGTCACCCAGGTGCTGGAGGCCAACCCTGACCGCCGTGAGCCAGTCTGGCCCCTGGCTGGACCGCTGACCTGGGGAGGAGGCCTGGGCGGTGCCGATCTGGTTCACGTGAGCCTTCCCGGTCAGCTGGCCTGGAAGGCCGATCTGATCGGCCAGCAGATGGCCCGCCTGGGCGGGATGAATGTCCAGGTGCCTGTAGCCCGGGTTCCGGGCGATGAAGAGTTGGGCGGCCTACACTGGAGGACTCGCATCGAGCTGGTGGCCGATGACCAGGGCCGTCCCTCCATGCGTCGGCGGGGATCGCATGACCGTCTACCGATTCAGACCATGCCCCTTGCCACACAGGAGTTGCTGAAGCTGGCCGAGGACCTGGGTATCTGGGAAGGCGGCCTGCCCGCCGGTGCACGCATACGCCTGGCCGTGCCACAGTCACGCGATGGGGGACCGGTCGGCGATAACTACGCCCTGCTGGTGGATGGCCGCCTGAATAAAGGGAGCCGCCTGCTGACAGAGCGGCTGGAGGCCGGGGAAGGACCTGAGTACCAGGTCAGGGCTGACGGATTCTGGCAGGTTCACCGTCAGGCACCGGTCGTGCTGACCAAGGCGGTCCTGGACCAGGCCAGGCAGGCCTTGGACGGGGTCGCCGAACCGGTCATCTGGGATCTTTACTGCGGATCAGGGCTCTTCACCCTGCCGCTGGCCGCTCTGGCCGACGGACGGGCCCGGCTCCTGGCTGTGGAGGGATCCGCTGGAGCCATTGCCAGCGCGAAACACAACGTGAAGCAGGCCGGACTGGACTGGGTGGTCCTGCGTCGAGGGGACGTGGCCAAGGTCCTGGCTGGCGGTGCGCCCAAGGGGCTGGGCCATCCCGACCTGATCTTGCTGGATCCGCCCAGGGCCGGCGCCAAGGCCCATGTCTGCCGACTGCTGGCCGCCAGCAGGGCCGGGACCATCATCTATGTGGCCTGCGATCCGACCAGCCTGGCCAGGGATACGGCCACCCTGATCTCCCTGGGCTACAGCCCCAAGCACCTTGAGGCCTTTGACATCTACCCGATGACCCACCACGTGGAGACCGTGGCGGTCTTCACCCGCACGGCGGGAAGGCAGCGCTGACATGAGCCGCGCCGGGCGGGTCTTGGCAGTGGTCAGGCGGCTGGCGGGTCTGCTGCTGGCGGTCGCCCTGCTGGCAGGCCTGCCCATGCTGACCGGATGCGCCCCCAAGGACAGGGCCGTGGGCGACTCCTGGCACGAGGGCACCGTGCCCCACGACGGCGTGGATCGCTCCGACACGCTCGTGGCTTTGATTGGATGCCCGCAGAAGGGCGAAAAGGACCCAGATGCCGGTCTGGACAGCCGCATCCTGGCATCCTTGAAGGCCGAGCGCATGAAGGGCTATTTCTCCTCAGCGCAGACCACCGGCGATCAGCAGGATGGGGTGCAGGATGCCATCAACCGGGGTGTCAGCCTGATTCTGATCCGTCGGCCCGGCGCCGGCGACTGGACCCCCGCCCTGAAGGCAGCCCGGAAGGCGGGCATCCCTGTGGTAGAGTTCGCTCAAAGCGCCAAGGCTTGGACCCCTGACCCGGGTAAGCTCTACTATGCGGCTACGGTCCATCCGGTGGATCCTGCCGGGCATTCGCACGCGCCCCTGCTGGCTGACGCTCTGCAGACCATTGTGGACGACGGACCGCATGCCAGGATCATGGCCGTGCGCCTGAGCGCCGACTGAGAGGGGGGCCGAGGATGAGCACAGGCAGTGAGCAAAAGACGACAGCGGGCACAGCAGCGGGCACAGGCTTTCCGGACACCGACCGGCCGGGGCTGAGCTCCCAGGAGGTGGGGCAGCTGAAGGCCAAGGGCCTGGTCAACGTCTCCCAGGACCAAACCTCCCGCAGCCTGGGCCAGATCGTCCGCGACAACGTCTTCACCCTCTTCAATGGAATCATCCTGACCGCCATGGTGGTGGTCCTGCTGACCGGCCAGTGGAAGGACGCAGTCTTCGGCCTGGTCATCATCATCAACACCGGCATCGGCGTGGCCACCGAGCTCAAGGCCAAGCACACCCTGGACGGGCTGTCCATCCTGGTGGCCTCCGACTATGCAGTGCGCAGGGATGGGCGCAACCTGACCGTGCCCCACGATGACATCGTCAAGGGGGACCTGCTCTGGATCCGCTCCGGAGACCAGGTGCCTGCCGACGCGCAGATCATCGACACCTACGGCCTGGAGCTGGACGAGTCCATGCTGACCGGCGAATCGCGTACGGTCAAGCATAAGCCGGGGGATCAGGTCTACTCGGGCTCCACAGCTGTCTCGGGCATGGCTCTGGCCCAGGTGACCGCCGTGGGCGCCGACTCCTACGCCGCCACACTGACTGCCAAGGCCAAGGTCTATAAAAAGGTCCGCTCCGACCTGAACGAGGGTATCGACACCATCCTCAAGGTCATGACCGTGGTGGTCATTCCCCTCTGTCTGCTGCTCATCTTCACCCAGATGCGGACCGTGGGCGGCTTCCAGACGGCGCTGGCTACCGGAGCCTGGCGGCAGGCCGTGGTGTCTGCCGTGGCCGGGGTTGTGGGCATGATCCCCGAGGGCCTGGTCCTGCTGACCTCCCTGAACTTTGCCCTGGCCGCCATCCGCCTGGCCCGGCATCAGACCCTGGTCCAGCAGATGGAGTCCGTGGAGACCCTGGCCCGGGTGGATGCCCTGAACCTGGACAAGACCGGCACCATCACCGACGGGGGCATCGTCTACGACGACCTGCACCCGCTGGCCAAGGATCTGCCGGCACAGCAGCTCCGGCAGGCCCTGGTGGACGTGTGCGCGGAGGAGAGCCCCAACGCCACCGGCCGGGCCATCCTCAAGGGGATGGACGACCTGCACCCGGGCAGGGCCGTCAGCCGCCTGCCATTCTCCTCGGCCCGCAAGTGGAGCGCCGTGGCCGACCAGTCCGGCAAAATCTGGTACTTCGGCGCCCCGGAGGTGCTCCTGGCATCCCAGGCGGGCAGCTGGCCCCAGGTGGACCAGCAGGTGGCCGCCCTGGCCGACCGCGGCTACCGGGTGCTGATGCTGGCCGCCCCCGACGGGTACCCGGGCACCGACCGGCCCGACTACTTCACCAGCAGCCCCGACCTGCCCGGGAACCTGAAGCCCCTGGCCCTGATCACCTGCTCGGAGCACATTCGCGACGACGCCGCCGAGACCCTGGCTTGGTTCCGCCAGCAGGGCGTGCGGTGCCGGGTCATTTCGGGCGACAACCCAGCAACGGTGGCAGCCATTGCCAACAAGGTGGGCCTGACTGGCGACCGGGCCCCCCGGGCCATGGATGCCCGTCAGCTGCCCAAGGACACGGCAGCCCTGGCCGAGGTCCTGGAGGACTTGGACGTGCTGGGTCGGGTTCTGCCCGACCAGAAGAAGGCCATCGTCCAGGCCCTGCACCTGAAGGGTCACACGGTGGCTATGACCGGCGACGGGGTCAACGACTCCCTGGCCCTGAAGGAGGCGGACCTGGGCATCGCCATGGGCAATGCGGCGGCCGCCACCAAGGCCGTGGCCCAGCTGGTCCTGGTGGATTCGCGCTTCTCCCACCTGCCCGACGTGGTGGCCCGGGGTCGGCAGGTCATGGCCAACATGGAGCGTGTGGCCGGCCTCTTCCTGGTTAAGACCGTCTACTCGGCCCTGATCTCCCTGGGCGTGGTCCTGACCGGCATCCCCTTCCCCTACCTGCCCAGGCACATCACCTACATCGGCGCCCTGACCATCGGCACGCCGGCCTTCTTCCTGGCGCTGGCCCCCAACACCAGGCGCTACCGGCCTGGCTTCCTCAAGCGGGTGGTCACCTTCGCTCTGCCCTCGGGCATCGCCACTGCTTTGATTGTGCTGACGGCGGCCTGGAGCCTGCCCGGCCTGCTGGGCCTGAACCTGGCCCGGCCCGGGGACCTGGGGCGCTGGCGGTCGGTCTGCGCCATCGTCCTCTTCTGCATGGGCGTGCTGGTCCTGACCCAGGTGGCCCGGCCCCTGCGCTCCTGGAGGGGCCTGCTGGTCCTCTTCTTCGCCGCAGCCGGGGTGATCGGGGCCCTGATCCCCCTGGTGGCGCAGTTCTTCGCCATCAGCCTGCCCACCGGTCCGGCCCTGGCAGCCACTGTGGCCTTCGCTCTGGCGGGTGCCCTGCTCATGGTCCTGGCCGTACTGGGCTATCCGGCATGCGCACGTTACATCCGTCAGGTAACACATGGGCGCTAAGAATGAACCTCACAAGCACAGATAGCGTCACTGACGGCCTGGGGTCCTCCCGCCGCCGGTCCGCATGGGCGCCAGGGCAGGGCCCGAGCGTCCAAGGAAGGGGTGGTGCATGTCAGAATCCGCACAAGATGCCGGTCGTTCCAAGCTCAAGGTGGGCTCCGAGGAGTTCGAATACTACCGGATCAGCGACCTGCCGGGGATCGACCACCTGCCCTACAGCCTGCGCATCCTGGCCGAGAATCTGTTGCGGCACCAGAACGGAACCACGGTGACCCGGGACCAGCTGGACCAGCTTCTGGACTGGGACCCCAAGGCCCAGCCTGACAGGGAAATCCAGTTCAGCCCCGCCCGGGTGCTCATGCAGGACTTCACCGGCGTGCCCTGTATGGTCGACCTGGCCACCATGCGCGACGCCGTCAAGGCCCTGGGCGACGACCCCTCCCTGGTCAACCCGCTCATCCCCGCCCAGATGGTCATCGACCACTCCGTCCAGGTGGACAGCTCGGGCGTGCCGGGCGCCCTGGAACACAACATGGACATGGAATACCAGCGCAACAGTGAGCGCTACCGCTTCCTGCGCTGGAGCCAGCAGGCCTTCCAAAACTTCCGCGTGGTGCCACCGGGCACCGGCATCATCCACCAGGTCAACCTGGAGTACTTGGCCCAGGTGGTCATGCGCAGGGACAGGACCAAGGGGGAGGGGCCGGCCCTTGTCTACCCGGACTCCTGCGTGGGCACCGACTCCCACACCACCATGGTCAACGGCCTGGGCGTGCTGGGCTGGGGTGTGGGCGGCATCGAGGCCGAGGCGGCCATGTTGGGTCAGCCCATCTCCATGCTGGTGCCCCAGGTCTTGGGCTTCAAGCTGACCGGATCCATACCCGAGGGAGTCACCGCCACCGACGTGGTGCTGACCGTGACCCAGATGCTGCGCGAGGTGGGCGTGGTAGGCCGGTTTGTGGAGTTCCACGGCAAGGGCCTGGCCCAGGTACCCCTGGCCAATCGGGCCACCCTGGGCAACATGAGCCCCGAGTTCGGCTCCACCTGCGCCATCTTCCCCATCGACCAAATCACCATGGACTACCTGCGTCTGACCGGTCGCAGCGACGATCATGTGCGCCTGGTGGAGGCCTATGCCAAGGCCAACGGCCTGTGGATGGACCCGGAGGATGCCGACTGCCCCGAGCCTGAGTATTCGCAGGTGCTGGAGCTGGACCTGTCTACGGTGCGTCCGTCCATCGCCGGCCCCCGGCGGCCCCAGGACCGCATCCTGCTGGACCAGGCCCAGAAGACCTATCAGCGGGACCTCAAGGATTACAGCGACCAGGACAAGGACAAGGGCGAGGGCGAGGCTGTGCCGGTCAAGAAGGCCGACGGCAGCGAGTTCAGCCTGCGGGACGGGGATGTGGTCATTGCGGCCATCACCTCCTGCACCAACACCTCCAACCCTTCGGTCATGGTGGCCGCCGGTCTGCTGGCCCGCCAGGCGCGCGCCCGGGGCCTCAAGCCCAAGCCCTGGGTCAAGACCTCGCTGGCTCCCGGCTCCCAGGTGGTGACGGACTATCTGAACCGGACCGGCCTGAGCAAGGACCTGGACGCCCTGGGCTTCGAGCTGGTCGGCTACGGCTGCACCACCTGCATCGGTAACTCCGGCCCCCTGGACCCGGCCATCCACCAGGCCATCGCCGACCACGACCTGACGGTGACGGCCGTGCTCTCGGGCAACAGGAACTTCGAAGGGCGCATCAGCCCGGATGTGAAGATGAACTACCTGGCCTCGCCGCCCCTGGTGGTGGCCTACGCCCTGGCCGGCACCATGGACTTCGACCCCTGGCGGGACCCTCTGGGCCAGGACAGCCAGGGCAAGCCGGTCATGCTGGCGGACATCTGGCCCTCCCAGGAGGCCATCGAGTCCGTGGTGGGCACCGCCCTGGACCGGGACATGTACCTGCGCGACTATGCGGACGTCTTCGGCGGGGACGAGCGCTGGCGGAAGCTGGAGGTGCCGGAGGGCGAGCTCTTCCACTGGGATCAGGATTCCACCTACATCCGCCGCCAGACCTTCTTCGATGGCATGAAGGCCCAGCCCGACCCCCTGGAGGACATTCACGGGGCCCGGGTGCTGGCCCTGCTGGGGGATTCGGTCACCACCGACCACATCTCGCCCGCAGGGGCCATCAAGGCCGACGCCCCGGCCGGCCGCTACCTGCAGGAGCACGGCATAGTCCCCAGGGACTTCAACTCCTACGGCTCCCGGCGAGGCAACCATGAGGTCATGGTCCGGGGCACCTTCGGCAACATCCGCCTGCGCAACCAGCTTCTGGCCTCGGTGGGGCTGGATGTGCGGCCGGGAGGGTTCACCTACGACTTCCTGAACGGCCAGGAGACGACCATCTTCGAGGCGGCGCAGGACTACGCTAGGCAGGGCACGCCCCTGGTGGTGCTGGCCGGCAGCGAGTACGGTACGGGCTCCTCCAGGGACTGGGCGGCCAAGGGCACAAGGATGCTGGGCGTGCGGGCCGTCATCGCCAGATCCTTCGAGCGCATCCACCGCAGCAACCTGATCGGCATGGGCGTGCTGCCGCTGGAGTTCCCGGCGGGTCAGTCGGCCCAGAGCCTGGGGCTGGACGGCCAGGAGACCTATGACCTGATCGGCGTTGATGCCCTGAACGACTCCTTGCCCGGGCAGGTCCAGGTGCGGGCCCAGCGGCCCGACGGCAGCAGAGTGGAGTTTGCGGCCAAGGTGCGCATCGACACCCCTGGCGAGGCCGAGTATTACCGCAACGGCGGCATCCTGCAGTACGTGCTGCGCGGGTTGCTGGCCAGGGCCGACCAGGAGGACTGAAGATATAAAAAATCCCCGCCCCCAACGTCAGGGGCGGGGATTTTCTTTTATCAGTTGCGATCGCCGACCAGGTTCAGGATGTAGAGGAAGAGGTTGACGAAGTCCAGGTAGAGGTAGAGGGCGCAGAGGATGGAGACCCGCTTGATGACCTCCGGCCCCTGGCTGCGGTAGGTGGCGAAGATGACCCTGGTCTGCTGGGCGTCATACATGGTGAGCCCGGCGAAGAGGATGATGCCGATGGCCGAGACCACGCGCAGGGCCGTGTTGGAGGGGGCCACGAAGAGCATGACCACCTGGACCAGGATCAGCATGAGCAGGCCGGCCATGAAGATGGACCCCATGCCCAGCATGTTGCGCCGCGTGGTCAGCCCCAGCATGCTGAGGACGAAGAAGAAGCCTGCGCTGATCACCAGGGTCAGCATGATGGACGGCAGGGAGTAGGTGATGAAGATGGTGCTCAGGGTGAAGCCCATCAGGGCCGCATAAATGTAGAACATGATCCGGGCGGTGGAGGTGCGCATGCGCATAACCCGGACGCTCAGAATCATGGCGAAGGCCACCTGGACCACGGCCATGCCAATCCAGCCCAGGGCGCCCGTGGCCTGCATGAAGGCCATGAGCAGTCCAGTCCGGGCGGTCAGATAGGCCGTCAGGGCAGTGACCAGCAGGCCGACCGCCATCTCCGCATAGGCGCGGGACATGGAGACCCGCTCCGCCTTTTCAAAGCTGTATGCTGCGTTGGTGTCGATGGGCGAACCCATGCCGTAGGGCTCACCACCCTGCATGGTCGGCATCGGCTGCTGTGTGTACTGACCGTATGGGGCCTGCGGCCGCGGATTCCCGTTGAAAGCCATCTGCTCCTCCTTGTCTTCCCGCCTGTGGCGGATGGTCGTCTTATTCAAGTCTACATGGCCGGTTTGGCGGTATAAAGGGTGTTTGCTCTGGCTGGAATCAGGCGGGGATGGCCGCCATGGCAGGGCGGTTGCATACCCACATCCCGCCATGGCGGCCACCCCTCTAATGATGTGCCGCCCAGCCCTTGGAAGGGTGGACGGAGTGTGGTGGGGGCGCGGGAGGGAAGTGTCGGCTCTCTTGGGGTTTGAGCCTTACGTGGCAATTTTCCTCCCTGCTCCCCCTATGTAGGGCCGGGGGCGGGGGGATTGATACGCCGCCCGGCCTGTCTTACTCGTGCAAAGCGTGAAGCAGCTGGTGTTGTTCTCTCCGGTGGCGGCGTGATGCCAACACCCCGCCCATGCCCATTGTGCCTGCGGCCAGGGCGAGCAGGATGCCTTCCCCGCCCGCCTCAGGAAGAGTGCCTGCAGGCAGGTACGTGTATCTGAGGGAGGTGTCCGGCTTTTGGGCTGCGCCTACCAATGTGTAGTCGACGCTGACCGTGACTGTGCCCGGTAGGTGTTCGGGCGTGAGCACGGTGACGCTGCCGCCATCGCTGCGTGTCAAGCCTGATACGGGGGTCTGGTCGAATCTGACGCCGGTGATCACCAGCTGCAGGTTAAACACCACCGGCACAGGAGCCGATTTATTGTTTGTGGTGCCGTCGCCGAGTCGACCAGAGTCGTTGCGTCCCCATGTTTTGGTGTTCCCGTCCGTGTCGATGGCCAGCGAATGCTGGTCACCGGCGATTATTCGCACCGCGTGCAGCCAGGGGCCTGCCTTGCTTGTGGACTGTTCGGAGGCGAGCACCTTTACAGGGTAATAGTAGCCGCTGGTTGTATTGTTCCCGAGCTGGCCCTTATCGTTCTCTCCCCAGGCGTAGGCGTATCCGTCGTTGCCCAGGGCCAATGAATGCTCGTATCCACCGTCCACTTGTGTGGCTTGCAGTCCTTTGCTCTCGTCATCAGGGTTGGCGGGGTCGCGCACGTGCACGGGAACCGTCGAATCCGTTGTGCTGTTATTTCCGAGTTGGCCGCAGTAGTCGAATCCCCAGGCGTAGGCGCATCCATCGTTGCCCACGGCCAGGGAATGAGAGTATCCTGCGCTCACCTGTGTGGCTTGCAGTCCTTTGCTCTCGTCATCAGGGTTGGCGGGGTTGCGCACGCGCACAGGAACAGGATTCGCGTTAGTACTGCTGGTCTTCCCGTTGCCGAGCTGGCCATTTTTGTTGTATCCCCAGGCGTAGGCGTATCCGTCAGTCCCGATGGCCAGCGAATGCCGCCATCCGGCGTTCACCTGGGTGGCTTTCAGTCCTTTGCTTACGTCAGCGGGGTCGCGCACGTGCACGGGAACATCAGACAAATCGTCGCTGGTGTTGTTGCCGAGCTTGCCATATTCGTTGTATCCCCAGGCGTAGGCGTATCCGTCGCTGCCCACGGCCAGCGAATGAGAGTATCCGGCGCTCACCTGTGTGGCTTGCAGTCCTTTGTTTGCATCCTCGGGGTTGGCGGGGTCGCGCACGCGTATTGGTTTTGATGAATTGGACTTGGTCTTGTTGCCGAGCTGGCCATAGTTGTTGTATCCCCAGGCGTACACGTATCCGTCACTGCCCAAGGCCAACGAGTAATAGCTTCCGGCGCTAACCTGCACGTAGGTGAAATCCGCAGGCAGGTCCGGATACGTCTCGCGGTCAGGTTTCCTCACCATGACCGGCGTATGCCGCTCGGTGGTCGTCCCGTCGCCGAGCTGGCCATACCTGTTGTCTCCCCATGCGTAGGCGTTCCCGTCGCTGCCCACGGCCAGGGAAAAGCCATAGGTAGTACTACTGTCGTTTTTCGATCCGCTGACCTGGCTGAACCTGATGTTTCGCCTGGTGATGTTAGGCGGGGTGATGATGGTGGACTCGTTGCCCAGCTGGCTTCCCTTATCGGGGCTGATGCTCCACGTGTTGTTGGGGTCTTGGAAGGTCCATTTGGCGGTGAGGGTGAGGTTTTCGGTGACGGGCTTGCTGAAGTCGTAGGCGATGTTGCCGGTGAACCATCCGTCGAACTGATAGCCTTCGCGTGTCGGATCTGGGGAGGGCCGCTTCACTCTGCTGTTCGGGGTGGAGAAATTCTGATCTGCTGGTTCGGGGTTTCCTCCGTCCGCATTAAAAGTGACTTTGTAAGTGGCGCTTTGCTGGTTGTTTCTGGTCAGTGTCTGGCCGACGGTGTAGTTGAGGCTCCTGGTGAAGGGTTGGCCGTCCTGCCTGCCGGCGAGTGTGATGGCGGCTGGCCCGGGCTTGCGGGCGGGGATTTCCGTCTGCCAGGAGTTGTCTTTCCTGCTGAGTGTCAGTGCCTGGCTGTCCATGCTGGCTGATTCCAGGGTGGGTCCGGTGGCATTGTCGGTTCTGGCTGGCTTGCCCGGATTGTTTTGAGCGTCCAGGCTCCACGTGAACATGTCGCCCTGTCGGTTAATGGCGGTGATGCTGCTGCCGGCAGCGGCGGCCTGTGTGTAGGGTTGTTCCCCATTGTCTGCCCGGACGGCTGTTGCGCCGGGCTCCCAGGTCCAGATGCGGCCGTCCGTGCTGGTGATCACGGCCTGGTCCTTGTTGGCGGCGATACTGCTGGCTTTTCTGTTTTCGGGCAGACCGAGGGCTGCAGAACTGGCTGTGTTGTCGTCCAGGTACCGGGCCTGCCCGTCCGCGTCCAGGAGGAGGAACCCCTGGTTGAGGGCCTGGGCCTGGACGGTGCGCGTGCCCGGGCCCTGCTTGATGGGTTCCGGTCTGGCTTTTCCGGTGTTGCTTGTCTCCCGGGTCCAGGCCTGCCCGTGTGTGTCCACGACGAGGATCCGGCTGCCGGATGCGACGGCGAGGACGGCCTGCGCCTGCCCGGGCAGGCCGATGGCTTCCTGTGCTGCGGGTTTCGGGTTCGGATTTTGGCTGTCGGCCTGTCCGGCCTGATAGGCGTGTACCTGTCCCTGCCGGTCCACGGCCAGGAGCAGGTCATTGTTGATGCTTATGCTCGTGAACCCGGCATCCCGTCCGGTATCCAGGAGCGTGGGTACGAGCTGTTGGCTGGCCCAGGTGTAGATCCGCTGGTCTGATCCCAATGCGGCCTGCCGTCGGCTGCCGGCTGCGGCCTGCAGGTAGCGGAACCCGCCGGGAGCCTGGACGGGGAAGGGCACCTGTGTTGTTGTGCCGTCTTTCGTCCATGTGTTTATGCGGCCGTCGCCGGTCACGCCGACGGTTTGGTCTCCTGCCGTGCGGATGCTCGTGTAATAGGGCTCCTGCCTGTCGGGCGGGATGATGGTCAGTCTGGTGCCGGAGGCGGGCCCATGGTCCGGGCTCAGCCGCCAGTCCGTGGTCTTCGTCCATTTGGCTTTCAGGGTCGTGTCCTGCAGGATCGGAGCCTGGAAGTCATAGGGCTGGCCGTCACGTGTCCATCCGTCGAACCTGAAGCCATCACGTTGAGGATTGTGCTGCGGGGGAGCGGCGGGTGTCCCGGTCTTCACGATCGCTTGTGTTGGCTTGCTGCCATCGGCCGGGTCGAAACGCACCATGTGCGTGGCGAGATCAGCCGTCTTCTCTGTTGACTTGGCCGGAGCGGAGCCTGTGCCCTCAGGTGTTCCCGTCGGCGATGACGGGGTGTGCGGGCTTGGCGTTGCTGGGCTCAACGGTGGGGTGGCTTGTATCGGCGATGGCGAGGAAAGTGGAATATTTGATGCGTTGCCGGGGACAGTGGCAGGGGTTTGCTCAGCTACGCGAGGGGTCTGACGACCCCCCCCCCGGTGAGAATGGGAGCGTCCGCCTGGGCGGATGCGACGCCCAGGCCCGCCAGCAGGCCCAGCAGGACGATCGTCATCGCCATGATGCGACGCAGACGGGAAACCACATGCATGAAACCAAAACCCCTTCACAAACACCAAGCGGGATCGACACCGCCTGCCTAATAAAGTTCTTCCTGCCAACGCCAACCCTGCATCACATCGCAGGAGCCAATGGCGCAAGCCAGCTGTCTTCTCGACATCCCCTATTTTTCACCCTACCACCCGGTCAGTAGACAACACACGAACCAGAGGCAGTTGCTTGGCGGCAGTGATCCTCTCGGTCAAGGAGAGTCGTTGTTGACAGCGTTATTTGAGAACGGGAGCACGGACAGCGTCCGGGCCGGCTCGAGTTGCAAACTTTGCAAACTCTATGGTCGACTCTTCTGTGTTCATCTCCATTCCTGGGCGGCAACAAGAGAGGTTTGCCTGTATCCTCACAGGCAGAAGTGTGGTGGGGGCGCGGGAGGGGTGTCGGCTCTCTTGGGGTTGAGCCTTACTTAAATGACACGTTTCTCCCTGCTCCCCCCCCCCCCCTATATGGGTCGGGGGCGGGGGGATTGATACGCCGCCCGGCCCGTCTTACTCGTGCGAAGCTTGTGACAGTTGGCGTGTTTCCCTCCGGTGGCGGCGGGATGCCAGGATCCCGCCCATGCCGGTCATACCGGTGGCCAGGACCAGCAGGATGCCTTCCCCTCCGGCCTTGGGAAGGACTCCTGCGGGCATGTACGTGTATCTGAGGGAAGTGTCGGTCAGGTTATTTCCCGCGCCGCCCGTTGTGTATTTAACGCTGACTGTGACTGTGCCCGGCAGGTGTGCGGGCGTGGTGACGCTGACGCTGCTGCCATCGCCGCGGATCAGGTTCGTGCCGGGGCTGGTGTTGAAGGTGACGCCGGTGATCACCGGCTGTAGGTTGAACGCCACCGGTGAAGGAACAAGACTCTGCCTTCCTGCATTGGGATTGCCGAGCTGGCCATACCAGTTCTGTCCCCAGGCGTAGGCGACTCCGTCCGTGCCAATCACCAGTGAATTCTGCCATCCTGCGCTGACTTGCATGGCATTCAGCCAGGGTTCGGCCGAGCTCGTGGACTGCGCGGAGGCAAACACCTTCACCGGGGAATGCCGGTCACTGGTGGTGTTGTCGCCGAGCTGGCCGTAGTTGTTGCGTCCCCATGCCCAGGTGTTCCCGTCCGTGTCGACGGCCAATGAATGGTAAAGTCCTGCGCTCACCTGCACGGCTGTCACTGCGCCCGCATTCGCGGGGTATCGCACCTTTTGGGGAACATAATTCGTGTCTGTATTTGTGCTGCTGTAGCCGTTGCCGAGCGAACCGTACTGATTGTAGCCCCATGCCCATGTGTTGCCATCCTCGCCGATAGCTAATGCGAACCATCCGCCGGCGCTCACTTGGACGGCTTTCAGCCAGGGGCCCGCAGCAGCCGTGGATTTGTTTGAGGCGAACACGCGGCTGGGCGTGAGGTGGACACTATTGTCGGTGGTGTTCTTGCCGATTTGGCCATGGTGGTTGTAGCCCCAGGTGTACACGTACCCGTCCTGGCCGAGGGCCATGTCGAAGGACCAGCTGGTGCTGATCTGCACGGCGTGGAGGACGCCGCTCGCATCCGAAGGGTCCTTGACCGCCATGGGCACGTTCTGCGGGCTGAAGCAGTCATAGCCGCCTCCTTTGGATATGCCGCCCCAGGTGTATACGGTGCCGTCGGCGGCCAATGCCATGGAGTTCCAGGCTCCTGCGGCGACTTGGATGGCTTTCAGCCCTTCGCTGGAGTTGTTTGGCCCGTGCACGCGCACAGGTAGCGACGAATTGGATGTGGTGTTGTTGCCGAGCTGCCCGTGGTCGTTGAGCCCCCAGGCGTACACGTACCCGTCGCTGCCGATGGCCAGCGAATGATAGCCGCCGGCATCAGCCTGCACGTAGGTGAAATCCATAGGTGTGCCCGCAGGCTTTGGCACCGGGACGGGCGTGTTCTGCTGGACGGTCGTACCGTTGCCGAGCTGGCCGGACTTGTTGTTGCCCCAGGCGTAGGCGTTCCCGTCGCTGCCCACAGCCAGCGAATACCCCGTCAGATCACCATATACGTATCCTCCGCTGCTGACCTGGTTGAACCTGATGCCGTTTCTCGTTGCTGGTGGGGTGATGGTGGTGGATTCCTTACCGAGCTGGCTGCCCTTGTCGGGGTTGATCTTCCACGTGTTGTTGGGGTCTACAAGCGTCCATTTGGCGCTGAGGGTGAGGTTGCCGGTGACGGGCTTGCTGAAATCGTAGGCGATGTTGCCGGTGAACCATCCGTCGAACTGGCAGCCTTGGCGCGTCGGATCGGGGGAGGGGCGCTGGACCCTGCCGTAGACCGGCTGGATGCTCTGGTCCTGGGGGGTCGGGCCTCCTTCGCCCGTATTGAAATGGACCGTATAGGCGGAGCCCTCTTGGACGTCTCTGGTCAAGGTCTGGTCGACCGTGTAGTCGAGGCTTCTGGTGAAGGGCTGATTGCCTTGTTTCCCGGTGATAGTGATGATGGCCGACTCGGGAGTGTGGGCGGGCACGTCCGTCTGCCAGGAATCCTTATCTCTGGTGAGTTTGAGTGGCTGGCCGTCCATGCTGGCTGTTTCCAGGATAGGCGCTTGGATGGTGTCGGGCTGGGCTGGTTTTCCGGGCTTGCCCTGGGCGTCCATGTTCCATCTGAATATGCTGCCCTGTTTGTCAATGGCGGTGATCCCGCTGCCGGCAGCCGTGGCCTGCACGTAAACCTGTCCCATGTTGTCCGCGCGGACGGGCGTCTTGCCGGGCTTCCAGGCCCATACGTGGCCGTCTTTGTCAAGGACTGTGGCCTGATCGCCGCTACTGTTGATTCTGCTGATCTGCGTGCCGTCGGGCAGGCCGGCGACTGTGGGGCTGCTCATGCCATCGGCGAGATACCAGGCCTGCCCGTTCTCATTCAGGAGGAGGAACCCCTGGTTGAGGGCTTGGGCTTGGACGATGCGCATGCCCGGCTTCTGCTTGACGTGTGCGGGTTTGGCGTTGCCGGTATCGCTCGCGTCCCAGGTCCAGGCCTGTCCGTCCGTGTCCAGGGCGAGGATCCGGCTGCTAGAAGAGACAGCGGTGACGGCCTGTGCTTTTCCGGGCAGGCTGGTTGTGGCCTGCTGTATGAGTTTCGGGTTCGGGTCCTGGCTGTCGGCATCCCTGGCCTGATAGACGAGAATTTGTCCCTGCCGGTCCACTGCCAGGAGCCGATTATCGGTGATGCTGATGCTGGTGAACCCGGCATCCTGGCCGGTGTCGAGGATGGCGGGCGTCGACTGCTGGTTGTTCCAGGTGTAGATCCGTTGGTCGGATCCGAGGGCCGCCTGCCGTTGGCTGCCGGCTGCGGCCTGCAGGTAGCGGAACCCGTCGGCAGACTGGGCTGGGAAGGGGACCTGCTTGGGCGTGCCGTCCTGCGTCCAGGTGTGGATGCTGCCGTCCCCGGTCAGGCCGAGGATCTGGTTTCCTGCGGCTTGGATGCTGGCGAACTGAGGCTCCTGCCTGTCGGGCGGGCTGATGGTCAGGACGGTTCCTGAGGCGGGCCCGTGGTCCGGGCTCAGCGTCCAGTCCGTGGCCTTCGACCACTTGGCTTTCAGGGTCATGTCCTGGAGGACGGGGGTCCGGAAGTCGAAGGGCCGGCCGTCAAGCGTCCACCCCTCGAATCGGAAGCCTTGACGCTGAGGGTTCTGTTGCGGGGGAGTGGCGAGGGTGCCGGTTTTCACGCTCGCCTGGGTGGGCTTGCTGCCGTCGGCCGGGTCGAAACGCACTGTATGCACGGCTTGATCATCTGTCTTCTCCCCTGATTTGGCCGGAGCGTGGTCTGTGCTGTACGGCGTGCCCGTCGTCGATGGCTGGGCGCCTGGCGTGGGGCTTAGTGGCGTAGTGGCTTGTATTGGTGAGGGTGAGGACAGTGGAGTGTCTGTTGCGTTGCTGGGGGGAGTGGCGGAGGTTCCGTCAGCTACGCGAGGGGTCTGAAGACCCCCTTCCCCGGAGGGGATGGGAGCGTTCTCTTGGGCGGATGCGATACCCAAGCCTGCCAGCAGGCCCAGCAGGACGATCATCATCACCAGGATGCGACGCAGCCGGTTACCCAGACGCATGACTCATAAGCCCCTTCACCAAACACCAAGCGAAGCAAACGCCGCTTGCAGAATAAGGTTCTCCCTGTCGGAAAGCTGCTAATCGCTCAAGGCCAGTCCGCACAACAGACTGCACGAATCATGGCGGAACCCAGTCGTCTTCTCGACTTCCCCTGTCTCTCATCCTACCACCCAGCCCACAGACAACACATACAAGTCAAATCAGCTCTTTGACGACAATGAATTTTTTGTTGAGGAATAGCGTTTGTTTACAGCGATTGTCTGGTACTGGGAGCACGGACGAAGGCCGAGCGGACTAGGGTTTCTGTGCCCTTTGATTCACGTGCCCGAGTTTCCCTTTCGAGGGCAGAGGCGGGGCGCGCATGCCTGCTCCTAATTTCTGTCAGCGGCAGTTGACAGTAGTGTGGTGGTGGGGGCGCAAGAGGAGTGCCGGCTCCCTTGGGGGTGAGTTTTAAGTGGCATTCCTCCGTGCGCCCCTGTTGTAAGCCGGAGGTGGGGGGATTGATCAGCCTCCGGCCTGTCTTACTCGTGCGAAGTATGCAATAGCCTGTGCCGTTCTCTCCTGTGGCGGCGCGAGGCCAGGACCCCGCCCATGCCGGTCATGCCGGTGGCCAGGGCGAGCAGGATGCCTTCCCCGCCGGCCCTTGGGAGCACGCCTGCAGGCAGATACAGGTAGGTCAGAGATTTGTCAGTCAAAACCTGTCCTGCGCCGCCCATTGCGTAGTCGACGCTGACCGTGACCGCACCTGGCTGGTGTGCGGGCGTGAGCACGGTGATGCTGTTGCTGTTGCTAACAGGAGCCAGGTTCGTGCCTGGGCCGGTGTCGAACTTGGCTGCAGTGATCACCGGCTGCAGGTTGAACAACACCGACACAGGAACGTTTGAGTCGTCAGTAGTGCCGTCGCCGAGCTGGCCATAGATGTTTTCTCCCCAGGCGTATGCGTATCCGTTGCTGTCCAATGCCAGTGAATGATCGTCTCCGGCGCTGACCTGTATGGCTTTGAGTCCTTTGTTCGGATCCGTGGGGCTGGCGGGGTCGCGCACGCGCACAGGAACAGAGGAATTCGTTGCGGTGTTGTTGCCGAGCTGACCATGCTGGTTGCTGCCCCAGGCGTATACATATCCGTCGCTACCCAAAGCCAGCGAATGCCATTTTCCTGCGCTGACCTGCACATAGGTGAAGTCGGTCGGCACGCCTGCAGGTTTCCTCACTATGTTTGGCGTAATCCGTTGAGTGGTCGTCCCGTCGCCGAGCCAGCTATAGGTGTTGTCTCCCCTTGCGTAGGCGTTCCCGTCGCTGCCCACGGCCAAGGAAAAAACAAAGGTATAGTATTTTGCTCCGCCGACCTGGCTGAACCTGATACCGCTGGTGCTGTCTGGCGGGGTGATGGTGGTGGTTTCGTGGCCGAGCTGGCTGCCCTTGTCGGGGCTGATCCTTCAGGAGGTGTTGGGGGGTTTGCTGGTCCACTTGGCGGTGAGGGTGAGGTTGTCGGTGACGGGCTTGCTGAAGTCGTAGGCGACTTCGTTGATGAACCATCCGTCGAACTGGTAGCCGCTGCGGGTCGCGTCGGGTGAGGGCCGTTGGACTCTTCCGTAGGGATAGGTGACTTGCTGGTCTCCGGGTTTGGGGCTTCCTCCGTCCGTCTTGAAGGTGACCGTGTAGGTGGAACTCTGTCGGATGTCCTTCAGAAGCGTCTGGTCGACCGTGTAGTTGAAGCTTCGGGTGAAGGGCTTGCCGTCCTGCCTGCCGGTCAGTGTGATGGTGACTGGTCCGGGCTGGCTTGCTGGCATTTCCGTCTGCCAGGAGCCGTCTGTTTTGTTGAGTGTCAGCGACTGGCCGTCCAGGCTGGCTGATTCGAGAATGGCCGCCTGGGTGGTATTGACTTTTGCTGGCTTGTCTGGCTGGCTCTGGGTGTTGATGCTCCATTGGTATAGGCTGCCCTGCCTGCTGATAGCGGTGATCCTGCCGCCCGTAATGGCGGCCTGCGTGTAGGGCTGGCTCCCGTTGTCCGCGCGCGTGGGCGACTCACCGGGCTTCCAGGTCCAGATGTGGCCGTCCGTGCCGGCGGTGACGGCCTGGTTCTTGTTGGTGGTGATCCGGCTGGCTTTCATGTTTTCCGGCAGGCCGGTGGTTGCGAGGCTTGTCTTGCCGTCGGCCAGGTAATAGGCCTGCCCGTTTGCGTCCAGGAGGATGAACCCCTGGCCGAGGGTTTGAGCTTGCCTGATGCGCATGCCCTGGTCCTGCCTGATGCGTTCGGGCTTGACGTTGGCGGTCTTGCCTGTGTTCCAGATCCAGGCTTGCCCGTCCGAGTCCACGATGAGGATCCGGCTGGGCGGGCTGATGGTCAACCGGGTGCCGGAGGCGGGCCCGTGGTCCGGGCTCAGCGTCCAGTCCGTGGCTTTACTCCATTTGGCTTTCAGTGTTGTGTCCTGCAGGACGGGGGTCTGGAAGTCATAGGGCTGGCCTTCGCGTGTCCACCCGTCGAACCGAAAGCCTTCACGCACGGGGTTGTTTTCCGGAGGGGATGCGAGGGTGCCGACTTTCACAGTTGACCGGGTAGGCGTGTTGCCGTCGCCTGGGTCGAAGCGCACTGTGTGCGAGGCGTGACCGTCCGTCTTGCCGGATGGCTTGGTTGTAGAGGATTCTGTGCTGTTGATGGCATCCTTCGGCGTTGACGGGCCCGGGCTTGGTGCCGTGGGATCCAGGGGTGATGCGGTTTGCAGCGGCGAGGGTGAAGGCAGGGGAGTGTGACGGGGGTTTGCTCAGCTACGCGAGGGGTCTGACCCCCCCCCCCCCCCGCTAAATACAGGAGTGCCCGCCGGACTGGCGGACACGACATCGTCCGCGTTGGCGGACGCGACACTCAGGCCTGCCAACAGACCCAGCATGACGATCGCCGTCGCCGATGCACGACGCAGGCGGGTATCCAGATGCATGAAATCAATCCCCTTCACCAATGCCAAGCGGTATCAAGGCCGCCTGCCTATCAGCATTAACGTCTTTCAAGTCGATGAACCGTCGCTACTGTGGGCGTCGATCGCCCATAAAGCAGAAGCCAGTTATCTCCCAACATCCCCACTTTTCACTTTACCACCAAGCCAACAGAGAACGCACGAAATGCAGAAGCGCGACGGTAGGCCTTAAACAACAGCTGATTCCATCTTGCCTGCCGGATAGAATGAACAGACAACACGTCACGGCCTCTGATCGGCCGACAAGGAGTATGCCTATATGACCGGAAACGTCACCGATACCGTCGTCACCATCAACAACGGGATCAGCATTCCCCAGTTGGGGCTCGGGGTCTTCCAAACACCCGACGGAGAGGCCACCAGTCAGGCCGTCACCTGGGCCCTGCAGGCGGGCTATCGCCACATCGACACCGCCATGATCTACGGCAACGAGCAGTCAGTGGGGGAGGGTCTGCGCCGTTCTGGAGTTGACCGGCGGGATGTCTTTCTGACCACCAAGCTTTGGAATGACGACATCCGTGCAGGGCGGGCCAAGGAGGCCTTCAAGGAGAGCCTGGACAGGCTGGGCGTGGACTACCTGGACCTCTACCTGATCCACTGGCCCGCCAAGGGCTGGCAGCAGGCCTGGGAGGACATGGAGGAGCTCTACACTCAGCGGCGGGTGCGTGCCATCGGGGTCTGCAACTTCCAGAAGCACCACCTGGACGAGCTGCACACCATCAGCGGCACTAAGCCTGCCGTCGACCAGATCGAGTCCTCACCCCAGTTCGTCAACGACGACCTGATCGACTACTGCCACGGTACCCTGCGTGTGGACGTGGAGGCCTACAGCCCATTGGGAGGCACCGGCGGCAACCTGCTGGCCGACCCCAGGCTCAAGGCCATGGCCGAGCGCTATGACCGCTCTCCGGCGCAGATCGTGCTGCGCTGGCATCTGCAGCGTGGGGTCATCGTCATCCCCAAGTCCACCCACAAGGAGCGGATTGAGCAGAACGCGCAGGTCTTCGACTTCGAGCTGAGCGATGAGGATATGAAGGCCATCACCGCCATGAACAGGGACGAGCGCACCGGCGCGGATCCCGACAAATTCGACTTCTGAGTAATGGTGGTACAGGAGGAGACCCGACCTTGCAGGCGGGGCCTCCTCCTGGGACCCGGCGGAAGCCCCAACCCTTCCACCTGGCCTGGTTCCTATGGTAAAGGATTTGTGAGGATTCAGCTAATCGGTATTGCCGCTGATGGCTTCGTCGTCGGTCTCCTGTTCCTGGGGCGAACCTGAGATGTCGCGGTGGATGGACTGCATCTGCACCTCGATGTTCTGCAGGGAGCGGGCGCAGTCCAGCAGGGTCTGCGAATGCTCGGCCAGGCGGGCGTCGGGCAGGTCGGACTTGTAGCGCAGCTGGTGCTCCAGTGAGGCCCAGTAGTCCATGGCGATGGTGCGGAACTGCACCTCGACCGGCGTGTAGTGGGGGCCCGATGTCAGGAAGACCGGCACGGCGTAGATGACGTGCAGGCTGCGGTAGCCGTTCATCTTGGGGTTGCGGATGTAGTCCTTGACCCTCAGCACCTGGATGTCCGACTGGTCGGAGAGGTAGCGGGAGACCGAGTAGACGTCGTCCCGGTAGTTGCAGATGACGCGCACGCCGGCCACGTCGAAGATGTGATCGCGCACCGAGGGGATGGTGACGGGCAGGTTCTTGCGGTGCAGCTTGCCGATCAGGGAGTCCACGCTCTTGAGCCGGCGCTCCATGTGGTGGATGGGGTTGTGGCTGAACCGGACCTGGAATTCGGTGTCCAGCACGTCCAGCTTGGTCGAAATCTCGTACATGGCCCCCTCGTAGGTCTGCATGAGATTGACGAATTCTGTTATCTCGTCGATGTCCAGCTTGGGACGGTCCTTTTCGTCCAAGTCCGACAGTCGCTGCTTCATTTCGGATGCGCTCATGGCACTGTTACGGTCGAGTATCACATGAACCTCCCATGCCGCCGTTCGTAACCATGACTCATGGTACGCACAGGCCCCGATGGCAGCGGGACCCGACCTGCGCATACAATCATGATTTATGGAAGCAGGCGAGGGCAAGAGCGTGACCGCTCAGCGTGAGGACAGCAGGGGCGTCTACTATGTGCGGACCCTGGGCTGCCAGATGAACGAGCATGATTCCGAGCGGATCGCCGGGGTGCTCCGGGCTCAGGGCTACCAGCAGGCCACGCCCGAGCAGGTACGCGCGCGCGAGGTGGACGTGATGGTGCTCAACACCTGCGCCGTGCGCGACAACGCCACCCAGCGCATGTACGGGACCATCGGGCGCTGGCACAGGTTCAAGCAGCACAAGCCCGACACGCGCATCGCCGTGGGCGGCTGCATGGCCCAGAAGGACCGGGAGCGGATTGTGAAGGCGGCGCCCTGGGTGGATGCGGTCTTCGGCACCAGGGACATCGGCTCGCTGCCCGGGCTTTTGGACAAGGCCCGCAAGGATGGGCGGCCCCAGGTGGGGGTTACGCAGGAACTGCGGGATCTGCCCGGGCGGCTGCCGGCGGTCAGGGCCTCGCGCTCGCAGGCCTGGGTGTCCATATCGGTCGGCTGCAACAACACCTGCACCTTCTGCATCGTGCCCTCGGTGCGCGGACGGGAGCGGGACCGGTCCATGGACGACATCCTGCAGGAGGTTGAGGACTGCGTGCGCTCCGGGGCCCGCCAGGTGACCCTGCTGGGGCAGAACGTCAACTCCTACGGCTGGTCCACGGGGGATCGCTACGCCTTCGCCCGGCTCCTGCGCGCCTGCGGCCAGGTGCCTGGGTTGGAGCGGATCCGCTTCACTTCGCCCCATCCAGCGGCCTTCACCGACGACGTGATTGCGGCCATGGCCGAGACGCCCACGGTCATGCACCAGCTGCACATGCCCCTGCAGTCGGGCTCCGACCGGATTCTGCGGGCCATGCGGCGCTCCTACCGGTCCCAGCGCTTTCTGGAGATACTGAACGAGGTGCGGACCGCCATGCCCGATGCCCTGATCACCACCGACATCATCGTGGGATTCCCCGGGGAGACCGAGGAAGACTTCCAGGCCACCATGGACGTCGTGCGCCGGGCGCGCTTTTCGTCGGCCTTCATCTTTGAGTATTCGCCCAGGCCTGGCACTCCGGCCGCGCGCATGCCGCAGCTGCCCAAGGCCGTGGTTCAGGACCGGTTCGAGCGGCTGCAGGCCCTGCAGGAGTCCATCACCTTGGAGCACATGCAGGCCTTCCTGGGCAAAGATGTGGAGGTGCTGATCGGCGACGGGCATGGTCGGCACGACGGCAGCACCCACCGCGTGACCGGACATGAGCGCACCGGGGTTCTGGTCCACGTCGGCGTGCCCCAGGGGATGCCTGCGCCGGAGCCCGGGGACCTGGTCACCTGCACCGTCACCCAGGCCGGGCCACACTATCTGATTGCTGACCCGAATCCCCGGGCGGGGCAGGTCTATGACATCCGCTGAACCGGAGCAGCTTGCCGGGAAGGGGCCCCGCATCGTCTCCATCGTGGGTCCCACAGCATCGGGCAAGACCGCCCTGGGCGTGGCCCTGGCACAGGTTCTCCAAGCCCGCGGGCAGACGGCTCATATCGTCAATGCCGACGCCTACCAGATGTACCGGGGGATGGATGTGGGCACGGCCAAGCCTTCGGTAGGTGAGCGGCAGGCGGTGGTCCACCACCTGATCGACATCATCGAGCCGGAAGAGGCCATGAGCGTGGCCCGCTTCCAGGCCATGGCCCGGTCCCTGATAGCCGACCTGCGGGCGCAGAAGATTCGTCCCATTCTGGTGGGCGGTTCGGGGCTCTATACCCGGGCTGTCATCGACGATCTGTCCTTCCCTGGCACCGACCCGGCGGTCAGGGCCAGGCTGGAGGAGCGGGCTCGGGAGGAGGGCCCCGGGCTGCTCTTCCGTGAGCTGCAGGAGCGGGACCCGGAGGCTGCGGCCCGGATGGATTCTCGGAATGTGCGGCGGACCGTGCGGGCCCTGGAGGTCATGGAGATCACCGGACGGCCCTATTCGGCCAGCCTGCCCCGGTACCGCTACCTGTTGCCCGCCCTGCAGCTGGGTCTGGACCTGCCCCGGGAGGAGCTGGACCGCAGGATTGACCAGCGCACCCAGGCCATGCGGGACCAGGGGCTTGTTGACGAAGTGAGCAGGCTACGGAACCGCCTGGGGACCACAGCGGCCCGCGCCCTGGGCTATCAGCAGATTCTGGACTACCTGGATGGCCGCACCAACCTTGATTCCGCCTTCGAGTTGATAGCGCAGAAGACCAAGCGCCTGGCCCGCAAGCAGATGGGCTGGTTCGGCCGGGATCCGCGCATCCACTGGCTGAATGCCCTGGCCCCGGACCTGGCCCGGCAGGCCCTGAATCTGGTGGACCAGGCCGACCAAGGCCGCTTCGACCAGGCGGATGCCCAGGCCGACCAGTCGGACCAGGGGAGGGTGACCAGACACCATCTGGGTGCGCTTTGACTTCAAGTACTTGAAGTTCCTAGGCTGGACGGGTATGACCACCATCATGCAGCCCCAGGCTGAAACCCAGACCGCCCAAACCCAAGCCGACCAGGAATCAGGGCCCTGGTACACCATCCGCCAGGCCTCGCTCATGTCAGGGATGCCGGAGACCACCCTGCGCTACTACGAGACCATCGGCATCATTCCGCCCATCGCCAGGGACCCCTCAAGCGGCCACCGCTGCTACAACCAGGAGGATCTGGACCTGCTGGAGACCATCTCCTGCCTGAGCGCCACGGGCATGTCCCTGGAGCATATGCGGGAGTATCTGGGCAACCGCGCAGGGGGAGCCGAGGCCGCCGGGCGGCAGATTGAACTCCTGGACGAGCAGGGACGACGGCTGGACCAGCGGATGGCCGACCTGCGCGCAAGGAAGCGGTATGTGCAGCTCAAAATACAATACTGGGGGCACGTCCGCGACCACGACCAGGCCGGGGCGACAGAATTGATCAATCAGAGTGCCCAGATCATCCAGGCTGCCAAGCGCAGCGGCAACGAGCGGTTGGCAGGCTGAGGCTGTCGGCTCAGTGGGCGGGACCCTGGTCCCACCCGGCAATCAGAAATATTCTGGTTGGGTTGACCGGGCGGACCATGCCTGCAATCAGGGTCTGCAGGTCGTCGGTGTTGCCCCGGAGCGCTCGCCGGATGGCCCGGCGGTGGGCGGTCGGATCAGCCCATCCCCAGTCCAGGTCCCAGCCGGCATTGTGGGACAGGCGCGAGAGGAAGATGCGCAGGGTCATGCCGTCGCAGTCGGCGAAGGGATGCAGGTAGGAGAGTTCATCGTAGTAGTGGGTCAGACGCTCCACGAAGACCGGACGGTCCAGGCTGGCCAGATTGCGTTCGGCCGCCAGCTCCTGACCGATGGCCGCAGCTCCCTGATCCAGCATGGCCGCCGGATACAGGCTGGCATCGTCCCCCGGTTGAGGTCGGCGCAGCATCCGCTCTTCTGGCAGGTTGGGCAGCAGTCGGCGGTGGATGGCTCGCAGCTCTTCAAGATCGCCCTCAGTCGCCCAAGGCCGCTGACAGATCAGGATGGTCCGCAGAAAGAGTGCATCCGTCAGGGCATCCGCCTTGGCCTCCAAGCGCCGGGCGTGGTCAGCCAGCGCTTCGGCCTGCTTTCTGCCCGCCATAAAGTCGCTTGCCGTCTGCAGGGCCGTGGGACTGGGCTGACGGACATCCAGAAGCAGGTTGCGCATGGCGAAAGCCACGGAGCTCTGACGTTCTGCTGGTGTCATGTCAACGATGTTAGCCCCGGCGGCCCCCGTCTGAAAGAGTTGTGCACACTGACCCGGCGGGCCCGATGCGGACCGGAGTTTTGGGTAGGCTGAAAGGGTTATGACACGTAAGCAGCAAGCAGACGCACGCGGTCGCGGTCGGACCGCATCCAAGGACAGCCAGGACCCGGAACCCTTCTGGCACAAGGCCTTGCTGGCCCTGCCCCGGGGCATGGGATCCCTGGTGCGTGCCGTGGCCGGCAAGAACGGCGACAACTCCGCCTACCGCAAGGACGGGCTCTGCTTCGTGCTGGTCATCCTGGCCGTGCTCTTCTGTGCCAGCGAATGGTTCCGTGTGAACGGCTTCCTGGGGCGGGGACTGCACGCCCTGGCTGCGGGCGTTCTGGGACTCTGCAGCATCATCCTGCCGGTGGTTCTGCTCTTTGCAGCCTTCCGGCTGGTCTGCTACACCGAACGAGAGGCGGGCAACCTGCCTGTGGTGGGCGGCCTCATGGTGGTGCTCTGGTCGGTCTGCTCCATTCTGGACGTGCTCATGGCCTCGGATTATCGCGGCTTCGACATGAAAGCCATCAGCGACTCAGGCGGTCTTCTGGGGTTCTTTCTGGGTTCGCCCCTGGCCTGGGGGCTGTCCAAGGTCTTCGCTGTCATCATCTTCGTCCTCGTGGCAATTTTCGGCCTCTTCATCACCTTTAGATTCCATATGAGCGACCTTATGGCCTGGCTGCGCGGGAAGAGGACCCACGGCTCCGGCTCGGTCTCGGCGCAGACTGCCCCCAACGAGGTCAGGCTGGGGGATGACACCCTGCCCCTTGCACCCGGCGTGCCCACCCACGAGGAGTCGGACCAGAAGGATGTCCAGAACTCCGGCAAGGGCGGGGTGGCCGGCTGGTTCAGCCGGCTGCTGCATGGCCGCATCGGCAAGGATACTGACACCCATCTGGAGCGTTACGAGGCTGACGAGCCCTTTTCCCAGGCGGCTTCTCTTGAAGGGGCTGACCAGGGTGATCGGTCGGCGCAGGATGCCGAATCTGACCAGGTGTCCACGCAGAGCATGCCCGCAGTGGAGGCCCCGGCCACGGCTGCCCTCCTGGATGCCAGAGAGCAGGGGCATCCCAAGGTGGATCCGGCTGCCCTGTCCGGCGTGGGGGCCTCGGACCCCTGGGCCGCTGCCGCAGCTGCGGCGGACACTGTTCAGATGGATGCCCAACCCGCTCCGGGAGCAGGGAATCACACGGCCGGAGCCCAGGGTACTGACGCTTCAAGTTCCTCAGATGATCGCGAGGTGGACGAGAGTCGGCCCTATGTGTTGCCCAGCACGGACCTGCTGGTCAAGGGCAAGCCCCACGCGGTCAGGACCTCGGCCAACGACGCGGTCATCAAAGCCCTGCAATCGACCTTCCAGCAGTTTGACGTGGACGCCAAGGTGGTGGGCTTCCTGCGCGGCCCCTCGGTCACTCAGTACGAGGTGGAGCTGGGCCCGGGTGTCAAGGTGGAGAAGGTCACCAATCTTCAGCGCAACATCGCCTACGCGGTGGCCAGCTCGGATGTGCGCATCCTATCTCCCATCCCCGGCAAGTCGGCCATCGGCATCGAAATTCCCAACGTGGACCGCGAGATCGTCCATTTGGGCGACGTGCTGCGCTCCGACAAGGCCAAGCAGGACGACAACCCCATGATGACCGCCGTGGGCAAGGACGTGGAAGGCCACTATGTGACTGCCGACCTGACCAAGATGCCCCACCTGCTGGTGGCCGGCGCTACGGGTTCGGGCAAGTCCAGCTTCATCAACTCCATGCTGGTTTCGCTGATTATGCGGGCCACGCCCGAACAGGTCCGCCTGATCATGGTGGATCCCAAGCGCGTGGAGCTGAGCGCCTATGCCGGCATTCCCCACCTGCTCACGCCCATCATCACCGAACCCAAGAAGGCCGCCCAGGCCCTGGAGTGGGTGGTCAAGGAGATGGACGCCCGCTACGACGATCTGCAGTTTTTCGGATTCCGGCACATCAAGGACTTCAACAAGGCCGTGCGCGAGGGCAAGGTCCATGCCCCGGCGGGCTCCAATCGCAAGGTGGCCCCGTACCCCTACCTGGTCGTGGTGGTCGACGAGATGGCCGATTTGATGATGGTGGCCAAGAACGACGTGGAGAGCTCCATCCAGCGAATCACCCAGCTGGCGCGTGCCGCCGGCGTCCACCTGGTTTTGGCCACCCAGCGGCCCTCGGTGGACGTGGTCACCGGCCTGATCAAGGCCAACATCCCCTCCAGGTTGGCCTTCGCTACCTCCTCATCCACGGATTCCAGGGTCATTCTGGACGCCACTGGTGCCGAGACCCTGATCGGCCAGGGCGACGCCCTCTTCCTGCCCATGGGCCAGGCCAAGCCCACCCGCGTTCAGGGAGCCTGGGTCTCCGAGTCCGAGATTCGCAAGGCGGTGGATTATGTGCGCACCCAGCGCAAGCCCCACTACCGTGAGGACATTGAGCAGATGGCCGACAAGGCCGACCACAAGAATGAGATCCAGGAGGAGATCGGCGACGATATGGACGAGCTGCTCCAGGCGGCCGAGCTGGTGGTGACTACCCAGTTCGGATCCACCTCCATGCTCCAGCGCAAGCTGCGTGTGGGCTTCGCCAGGGCGGGGAGGCTGATGGATCTACTCGAGTCGAGGGGAATCGTAGGGCCATCGGAGGGTTCCAAGGCCCGCGAGGTGCTCATCCAACCGCCGCAGCTGCAGCAGGCCCTGGCCTTCATCCGAGGCGACATCACCTCCATGGATCCCGCCCCGGATGAGCAAGCGCATGGCTGAACATCTGCCCAAAAAGCCAGGCCTGGTCTACCGTTATGATGAAACTGCCGCCCGGCATGTAGTGTTGGACGGCCCAAGCGCACGAGTATCGCGTATAAGGAGTGGCAATGCAGGAGCATGCCGAGTCAGAGACCGGTCGTGAGAGGCGCAGGCTTCTCGAAGGATGGAATTCACCCCCAAACCTGGTCACCTACACCCGTATCCTCCTGGTCCTGGTCTTCATCGTCCTGGATCTGATGGCCGGTCCCTGGGGCGAGCGCAGGCCTGGCATGCGGTGGACCGCCGCCGTGCTCTTCATCCTTGCCGCTTCGACCGACAAGCTGGACGGATGGCTGGCCCGCCGGTACAACCAGGTGACCGAGCTGGGCAAACTCATGGATCCCATTGCCGACAAGCTGCTGATCTGCTCGGCGCTGATCGTGGCCTCCGTCTTCGGCGAGCTCTGGTGGTGGGTCACCCTGCTCTTCCTGGTGCGGGAACTGGGCATCACCCTGCTGCGGGTCCTGGTCATCAACAAGCAGGGCCGGGTCATCGCCGCCTCCCAGGCCGGCAAGTACAAGACCTTGTTTGAATGCATCGGCCTGGGCATGCTCATGGTGCCCCTGTCGGCCGTCTGGCCCTGGTACCTGGTGGCCACCCGTGTGGTCATCCTGGTGGCCCTGGCCCTCTGCCTCTACTCGGGCGCGGAATACGTGATAGGGATGCGGCGATGATCGGCAAGAGCGTGCAGGGCCGTTGCGACGACCTGGCTGGACGGATCATCGACACCTGCCGTGATTCGGGCCTGTTTCTGGCCGCCGCCGAATCGCTGACCGGAGGGCTGCTGGCCGATGCCTTCGTCAGGATCCCCGGGGCCTCAGACGTCTTCCTTGGATCGGCCGTCACATATGACATCGCCGCCAAGGCCGCCATCCTCAAGGTGGACCAGGATCTGCTGGCCACCCAGGGCGCGGTCCATCCACGGGTCGCCCAGGAGATGGCCGAGGGCACGGCCAGGCTCTACACCAGGCCAGGGCACGAGGACACGGTCATCGGCATGGCCACTACGGGTGTGGCCGGTCCGGGCCCTGACGGGGACGATCCTGCCGGGCTGGTCTACATCGGTCTGGCCCTGCCCGTCCGTGTGATGGGTCGACGTATAGAGACCGGCCTTCAGTCCCACGCCTACCGGACCTATGCCTACGAGCTGCATCTGGACGGCGACCGCGAACAGGTGCGCCGGGGTACGGTCATGCGGATTCTGGACCAGCTGGATCGGGCCCTGCACTCGCGCGGCTAACGGCCTTATGCCGTAGGTCGTTTTAGAGGTTTTACAGCTTCTGCAAGCCGATGCCGAACCTTGCGTTTGCGGGGTCTGCTGTAGCCAGCAGGCCAGGGAAAGAGGGTGGCTTTATTGAGTCATTGCTCCTGCCTCTTGATTCCTTTCTTTCATATACGTGACCTTGGTCACAAAGCAGGCCTTTCGGGTTCCTCCCCTGGAATAATCTACTGGCTCGTCTGTTGATCAATGTGTAAGAAGTTGAACACGATAATGGCGAAAGGGGCTGCTATGGCCAGCACCGAGACCGTGATGACTCGAACCAACGATACCTATGATGTCAAGCCGGCCGCACCCGGAGTGGAGCGCAATGCGCGGGTTCGTGATCTGACACCCGCCCAGCGTCGTGCCGTCGTCTTCGCGCAGCAGCAGGTGATCCGTGCCAAGGCCGCCAAGAAGGCCAAGGAGGAACGCCAGGCAAACCTGAACAAGATGTGGATGGAAGAGGACGGCATGGAAGCCAGCCGTCAGCGGGCAGCCTCCACCAACGACGGTCGGGCCGTCACCCATACCGTTTCCCTGCGTGAGGCCCTGGGCCACGTGCTGCGCGAGCTGAGGACCAATGATCACAAGACTCTGCGTGAGGTCAGCGAGAAGGCTGGCGTGTCCCTGGGCTACCTGTCCGAGGTGGAACGTGGCCAGAAGGAGGCCAGCTCCGAGCTGCTGAGCTCCATCGCCGACGCGCTGGGCCTGGGTGTGCCGCAGACCTTGCGGATGGTAGCGGACTACCTGGAGTCCACCCAGGAGTAAGCATGTCAGATCTAGCCGGTTGATCCGGTGGACCGTTCTTGAGGGCGTCCGGTTCTGATGAACCAGGCGCCCTCTTCTGCTGACTGTCGGTTGCTGCCGTAGAAGGGGTGTGACAGGGTGGGTCTTGAACGAAAGGTGATGTCGGGTGCGTGAACGGGAATTCTGGCAGCTGCTGGAGGAGGTCTTCGGCCGAGTCTATGGACGCAGTCTGGCCCGTGACCAAAGGCTGACCGCCCTGGATGCCATGACCGTAATAGAGGCTCTGGATGCAGGCGTGGAGCCGCGCGTGGTCTGGAACGTGCTCTGCGATCAGATGGAGATTCCCGACTCCCGCCGCTGGGGGAAGGACCACAATGCGCCGCCCATGCCGGCAGCGTGATCGACGGGTTTTATTCTCCGCGAACTTATTCCCCATTCCAAGCGATTTTCGAACATTTGTTCGCATGGTCGGGTATACTGATACCCATGGTCCGGTGACCACCGGCATGTTCGACCACATCGGGCGCCTGGACCGCAGACGGGTTTCGACGGCGGATAGGCTGTCAATCGTGAGGTCGTTAATCAGGATGTCGTCATCGTGAGGTCGGTTACGAAGAAGGAGAGCCATATGGCACGTCAGAGCAACAGTGGCAAGGCGAAGAAGGAAGAGGAGGGCGGGATCGACCCTCGTCGCCAGGCAGCCTTGAACACGGCCCTCGCGCAGGTGGAGAAGAGCTTCGGCAAGGGTTCGGCCATGCGCCTGGGCGACAAGCCCGCCCAGGATGTGGAGGTCATTCCTACCGGTTCCCTGGCCTTGGACATGGCCCTGGGCATCGGCGGATTGCCCCGCGGCCGCATCGTCGAGATCTACGGTCCTGAGTCCTCGGGCAAGACCACCCTGGCCCTGCATGCGGTGGCCAATGCACAGGCCGGCGGTGGAGTGGCTGCCTTCATCGATGCCGAGCATGCTCTGGATCCCGAGTATGCCAAGAAGCTGGGTGTGGATACGGACTCCCTGATCGTCTCCCAGCCGGACAATGGCGAGCAGGCGTTGGAGATCGCCGATATGCTGATCCGGTCCGGCGCCCTGGATGTCATCGTCATCGATTCGGTGGCCGCCCTGGTGCCCAAGGCCGAGATCGAGGGCGACATGGGCGACAGCCACGTGGGTCTGCAGGCCCGTCTGATGAGCCAGGCTTTGCGCAAGATGACCGGTGCCCTATCCCAGGCCAATACCACGGCCATCTTCATCAACCAGCTCAGGGAGAAGATTGGCGTCTTCTTCGGTAGCCCGGAGACCACTACCGGCGGCAAGGCCCTGAAGTTCTATGCTTCGGTCCGCCTGGACATCCGCCGTATCCAGACCCTGAAGAACGGCGACGAGGCGGTGGGCAACCGCACCAAGGTCAAGGTGGTTAAGAACAAGATGGCCCCGCCCTTCAAGGTGGCTGAATTCGACATTCTCTACGGGGAGGGCATCTCAAAGGAGGGTTCGGTTCTGGACATGGCCCTGCAGACCAATATCGTCAAGAAGTCGGGCTCCTGGTTCACCTACGAGGGCGATCAGTTGGGTCAGGGCAGGGAGAACGTCCGTCAGTTCCTCAAGGACAACCCCGGCCTGACCAAGGAGATTGAAGATAAGGTCAAGGTTGCCTTCGGCCTTATTCCCGCCCCCTCCGAGGACGACAAGGCTGATCCGGATGACTCTGACCAAGACAGCAAGGAAGACGACTCGGCTCCGGTCGATGTCAACAGCACCGTGCCCACGGCCCAAGCTGCATGACCCGATGATCTCGGCCGAGGACTTCCTCAAGGATAATCCTGTCCGCCTGGCGCAGGCCGAGGATTCTACCGACTCTAGTACAGAGTCGAAGAATTCTCGGTCGGACCAGTTACAGACAGATTCTGTGGGATCGGATGGTCCAGCAGATTCAGTGACAGTCCTTGATCCTGCTCCTGAGCAGAAGGATGACAGCTTCAAGGAGGACAGCCGCCCAGTGCGGGCTGCTGCCTTGGGTCTGGGGCATAGCGCCCGGTTCGGAGGCAGTCTGGAAGAGGTAGACAGTTCTGCCAATGCTGATATGGCTGATGAATCCCTGGCAGGTCGCCATTCCTATGGCCGCCATTCTGCCCGTGGTTCCGACAGAAGGACCCGCCGTCGTGGCCGTCGCCCACGTGCTGGCGGCTTTGGCGGAGGTTCCGCGCCTGCAGCTCCGCGAGCAGATGCCGATGATGCGGATGCTTGCCGGGAGGCTGCTCTGACCCTTTTGGATGCGGCAGCACGTTCAAGCGGGGCTCTGGCTCGTCGTCTGGTCGACAAGGGGTTTGATACGAACGTGGTCGATCAGGTGATAGACCGGTTGACCAAGTTGGGTCTGGTAGATGACCTGGCCTATGCCCAGGATCTTCTGCGTTCCTGCCTGCATCGCACCATGGGGGAGCGGGGCGTACTCTCGGAGATGACCCGCAAGGGATTGGATCCAGGACTGGCTGCGCAGGTGGTAGCCCGGGCCTCTCGCGAGGGACTCTTTGTTGACTCCGCCTACGAGCTTGGTCGCAAGGTGGCCCGAAAGACAGCCGGACTTGATCTCAAGGTGCGCAAACGGCGATTCTGGAGTGCTGGATCCCGCAAGGGCCACAGTCCCGGCCTCCTCAACCAGGTGGCAGCAGACCTTTTCGTCTCTGACGACCCTCTCGATTGAGCCGATTGCTGCCTAAGCACCACGCGGTAAAAGAGAAGATGAGACCTCTCATATACCCCGGGTTCTGTCATCGACCGGATAAAATCCGGACAATGGATGGCCATCCATCTCGACCTGACGTTGCCGCCAGGCTCTAGCGGCCTACCCGAAGGCGGGACGAGCAGCCCCTGAATGCCTTCTGCTTGGCCTTGCTCCCGATGAGGCTTGCCATGCGGTCGGCGTTACCGTCGACCCGGTGGTCTCTTACACCGCCGTTTCACCCTTGCTCGCCTTAACAAGGCGAGCGGTCTGTTCTCTGTTGCGCTATCTCTCAGGTCGCCCTGGGCGGACGTTATCCGCCATCGTGCTCTGTGGAGCCCGGAAGTTCCTCAGCCCTTCCCAGGAGGAGGGGCCGCGGCCATCCGAGAGGTCTCGGGGATACAGCATAGCGGAACTGAACGACCGGACCAGCGGTCAAGATCCCGCTCTGGCCACAAGCTCAATCAGTGAGTCAGCCATGCTCTTCGGATACAATCGGAAGCACAGTCGATGGTGACCAAGTCCGCCATCGCACCAGCGGTTCATCCGCTCACAAGTGCAAGGAGATTCCCATGGAGATCGTCATTACCGGTCGACATACCCAAATCAAGCAGCGGTTCCGCGATGTCGTGGACAGCAAGATGAACAGGGTGACGGCCATCGCCCCCGATGCCCAGCGCATCCAGGTCGTTCTGACACATGAAGGCAATCCCCGCCAGGCTGACAGCGCCAAGAGGGTGGAGCTCACTGTCCAGGCCGGCAAGACCGTGATTCGCGCCGAGGCTTCCAGCGCCGACGAGTTCAGCGCGCTGGACATGGCCTTGGACAAGCTGACCCAGCGTCTGCGGCGAGTCCGCGACCGCCGCAAGGACCACCGCCGTGGACTGGAGCATCCGCCCCTGCCCGTCGATTTGTCCGTGGACGATCAGGCAGGCGATCAGGGAGATCAGGGCCAGGAGCCCAATCCCGACAACAGCGCTCAGAGCGCCGTGGCCTCGGACCTGGCGCCCGGCCAGTCTGTCGAAGTGCAGGTGGGAGACACCCCTATCGTCATTCGCCGCAAGCTGCACATCGCAGAGCCCATGAGTATCGACGAGGCCCTATACGAGATGGAGCTGATCGGTCATGACTTCTTCCTCTTTGTCAACAAGGAGACTAAGCGCCCATCAGTGGTCTACCGTCGGCACGGATGGAGCTACGGTGTCTTCGAGATCGATACGCCTGAGCATGTAGGCGGTAAGCAGTAACCGAAGAATAGATATTGAACTGTGGGGCGATTCCTCGGCGGCAGGTTGTCTGACCTCCGGAGAATGGCCCTTCTTCAATGCCCGGTCCGGCTGCCAAGACCGCAGTTGGGTTTCTGGAACAATCCGTTTCGAGAAAATCGGTGCATTCGCGTAAGATAATCAAGGTCTGGGCCTACGCCGGCTGAGGGCGTGTGAAGGCCATAAAGGAACGGTAGGGAGCGCAACGTGGTAGCAGTCTTGGACAAGGTCCTCCGTATGGGCGAGGGTCGTCAGATTCGCAAGCTTCAGGGGGTGGCCAAGGCGACTAACGCCTTCGAGGATCAGATCTCGGCCATGAGTGATGAGGAGCTCAAGGCGCAGACGCCTAAGTTCAAGCAGCGATTGGAGAACGGCGAATCCCTCGATTCCCTGATGCCTGAAGCCTTCGCCACGGTCCGCGAAGTTTCCAAACGCACCCTGGGCCAGCGGCATTTCGATGTCCAGCTGATGGGTGGAGCGGCCCTGCACTGGGGCAACATCGCGGAGATGAAGACCGGCGAGGGCAAGACCCTGGTGGCTACCCTGCCCAGCTATCTGAATGCTTTGGAGGGCAAGGGCGTGCACGTGGTCACAGTCAATGACTACCTGGCCTCCTACCAAAGCGAGCTTATGGGGCGCATCTTCCGCTTCCTGGGCATGAGCGTGGGTTGCATCATCACCGATCAGCGTCCCGCCGAGCGCCGCAAGCAATACCAGGCGGATATCACCTACGGCACCAACAACGAATTCGGCTTCGACTACCTGCGTGACAACATGGCCTGGGACAAGGACGAGCTGGTTCAGCGCGGACACCACTTCGCCATCGTGGACGAGGTGGACTCCATCCTGATCGACGAGGCTCGAACTCCTCTGATTATTTCCGGCCCGGCCGAGGGCGACGTGACCCGATGGTATCGGCAGTTCGCCAAGCTGGTCCCCAAGCTCACCAGGGATGAGGATTACGAGGTCGACGAGAAGAAGAAAGTCGTCGGCATCCTGGATCCCGGCATCACCAAGGTGGAGGACTACCTGGGCATCGACAACCTTTACGAGCCTGCTAACACCGCTCTGATCGGGTACCTGAACAACGCCATCAAGGCCAAGGAGCTCTTCCTGCGCGACCGCGATTATGTCGTCCAGAACGGCGAAGTGCTGATCGTGGACGAGCATACCGGCCGTCTGCTTAAGGGACGTCGCTACAACGAGGGTCTCCACCAGGCCATCGAGGCCAAGGAGGGTGTGGAGGTCAAGGCCGAAAACCAGACCTTCGCCACCATCACCCTGCAGAACTACTTCCGTATGTACGACAAGCTGGCGGGCATGACCGGTACGGCCGAGACCGAGGCCGCTGAGTTCATGAATACCTACAAGCTAGGCGTACTGCCGATCCCCACCAACAAGCCCATGATCCGCAAGGATCAGGACGATCTGATCTATCGCTCCAAGAAGGAGAAGCTGGCCGCCATCGTCCGCGATGTTGCCAAGCGACATGCCAAGGGCCAGCCCATCCTGCTGGGTACCGCATCCGTGGAGTCCTCCGAGGTGGTCTCCTCCCTGCTGGACGTGGCCGGCATCGACCACCAGGTTCTCAACGCCAAACAACATGCGCGTGAAGCTGCGGTCGTGGCAGTGGCAGGGCGCAAGGGGGCCGTGACCGTGGCCACCAACATGGCTGGACGCGGCACCGATATCATGCTGGGCGGCAACGTGGAGTTCCTTGCCGATCAAAAGCTCAAGGAGCAGGGCTACTCGCCTGACGACACACCAGAGGAGTATGAGAAGCGCTGGCCCAAGATGCTGGACTCCGTTAAGGAGCAGGTCAAGGACGAGCATGAGGAGGTCGTCAAGCTGGGCGGCCTCTATGTGCTGGGCACCGAGCGGCACGAGTCCCGCCGAATCGACAACCAGTTGCGCGGCCGTTCCGGCCGTCAAGGCGACCCCGGTGAATCCAGGTTCTATCTGAGCTTGGAGGATGACCTGATGCGCTTGTTCAACACCCAGCTGGTGGCCCGAATGATGTCCTCCAAGAGCCTGCCCGAAGGTCAACCCATTGGCACCAAGAGTGTCTCCAAAGGTGTGCGCAACGCGCAGAAGTCCGTTGAATCCCGCAACTATGAGATCCGCAAGAACGTGCTCAAGTACGACGACGTGATGAACAAGCAACGTCAGGTCATCTATGGCGAGCGTCAGGCCGTGCTCAAGGGTGAGGACATTCACGAGGACATCCTCCGCTTCATCCGCGAGACCGTGACCTCATACATCCGCGGGGCTCAGAACGGTTCGGACAAGCCACAGGAATGGGATGCCGACGGGCTCTGGAAGGCGCTGGCCTCCGTGTATCCGATCAGTCTTGATCAGGATGAGACCATGGACTCTCTGGAGGACCTGAAAGGCGACAAGGCCGTTAAGGCCCTGGCTGACAAGGTCGTGGAGGATGCCGATTCCATCTACCAGGAGCGTGAGGATGAGCTGGGCGAGAAGGGATCCAGGCAACTGGAGCGCCAGGTGGTCCTATCCGTACTGGACAGCAAGTGGCGTGAACACCTCTATGAGATGGACTATTTGAAGGACGGCATCGGCCTGCGCGGGATGGGTCAGCGTGACCCTCTGGTGGAGTACCAGCGCGAGGGCTACCAGATGTACAACTCCATGATCGATGCCATCAAGGAGCAGACCGTGCAGCTGCTCTTCAACGTGGACCTCAAACAGATAGCGGCCAGCCAGGAGAACGAGCGGCGGGCCCGCGAGGAGCGCAAGGAGAACGAGGAGAGCCAATCCGAGCCGGTCAACTATCAGGCGCCTGAAGAGCCTGATGCCGAGGACGAGACCACTGACATCGACGAGACTGCCGAGGAGCGTGATGAAGGTGCTCCTGCTGGCAGCATCCAGGAGGATTCGGAAGAGGATTCCGATAAGGACTCTTCCGAGGATGTCGCTGACGCTAGCGAGGCTGATGATGCTAGCGCCCCGGCCCCAGTCGGGCCTGCGCCCATCAGTCATGCCGAGGGCAAGGTTCCTGCCAATAAGAGGCCAAAGGCCGTAGAAGATCATTCGCCCTGGGCCGATGGCCGCACCTTCCCAGGTACACCTCGCAACGCCCCCTGCCCCTGCGGTTCTGGACGCAAGTACAAGATGTGCCACGGCCAGAACGAAAAGAAATGACAGGTACGCGTAATCGCCAGCGAACTGCCCAGGCAGGGTTGCTGATCTGATTGACGGCCATCGCACGCAAGGCGGTGGCCGTTTCCATATATTGGATTGTAAACTTTCATATATTGGTAGCAAAGTGACCAAAATATGGGATGGCCTTGTGCAGGGGAGGGGCTGGGCAGTAAACCTAGAGCAAATAGCGGGGCATCCGGCCCCGCTTCTTCAAAGGAAAAGAGTCATCATGCGGCCGCTTAGCTGGAAATCCGTCCTGAACTCCTTGGTGTCCGGTCGACACCTGAGCGCGGATGAGGCCGAGTGGTGCATGAACGACCTGATGGATGGGAATGCCGACCCGGTGCAGGTAGGCGCCGTCCTGTCCATGCAGTCCACCCTGGGGCTGACCAGCCCGGAGGTCGAAGGGGCTGCCAAGGCCATGGTGGGTCATGCGGTGCCGCTGAAGGTCAGTGGCGACGTGACCGACATCGTCGGCACCGGCGGCGATGGGGCGGCGACGGTCAATCTGTCGACTATGGGCGCCATCGTGGCTGCCGCAGCAGGGGTCAGAATCGTCAAACACGGCAACAGGGCCGCATCTAGCAAGAGCGGCACCGCCGACTGTCTGGAACAGCTGGGTCTTCCCCTGGATCTGCCGCCGCAGGAGGTTGCCGCTATGGCTGACCGCTTCGGCATCACCTTCGTCTTTGCTAAGACCTTCCACCCTGCCATGCGCTTTGCAGGACCTGTCCGCTCGTCGCTGGGCATCCCGACCGTCTTCAACTTGCTGGGACCCTTGACCAACCCGGTAAACCCGCGCTATGTGGCCATTGGATGTGCCCAGCGTCAGCTGAGCCCCATGATGGCCCAGGTTTACGCCTCACGCGGTCAGGAGGGCATGGTCTACACCTCGGTCGAAGGCCTTGACGAGATGGCCCCGACAGGCCCGGTTTCCATTTGGGAGATCCACCAGGGCAAGGTGAAAGAGCGGTCCTTCGACCCGACTCGTGAGCTAGGTATTGACCCGGTGGATCTGGATGACCTGCGCGGCGGCGATCCAGCCTTCAACGCCAGTGTCGTCAGGGACTTCCTGGGTGGAAAGTCGGTTCCTTCCCGTTCAACGGCCCTGCTCAATGCAGCGTCGGCCATCGTGGCAGACGGCACGCAGATTGATGCTGGTCCGGAAGCCGACCTGAGCGTCCGGTTTGCCCAGGCCTACCAACTGGCTACGGAAGTTGTGGACCAGGGCAGGGCCGCCGACCTGCTTGCCGCCTGGATTCACGGAGCCCAGGAAGCGCAAACCCGCTGCCAGCAAGAGGAACGGGCACATCGTCCGGTCTTGGTGTAAGTTCGCGGCTGCCACAACTGTTCGGGCCTCGCTGGCTGATGTTTCTGCCAGCGAGGCCCGAACGTATTGGCGGCCCACAGCATCATTGCCGATAGAACCGATTGTCATCATCGAAGAGGCCGCTTGAGGCATCGCGGAAGTTCTTCCGGTCGATGATCAATCCTGCGATGCCTATCAGCAGGAGCAGGCCCGCCAGCAGGCCGGTCAAGCTGGACCAGCGGGGGATCAAGATGGTCAGGAAGAAGCAGACCAGGCCCAGCACCGTCATGATGATGAAAGCCATCCGCCTTTTGCCCAGGTCGCTCAGGTCGGGGTTAGGCGGAACAAAGTTCGACGACTGGTCCATGACCTCCTCGGTGTCAAGCCAGCTCCTGCCTTGGAAATCGCGCGGTCCGGAGCCGCCGACGAAGGAGTCGCGCTTCAAGTCCTCGGCCCTCAGCGCCGCCTTCTTCTCGGACTTTCGAGCCTTCTTTTCGAATTCCTTGGCTGTCCTGGACGATTCCAGGGAACCTAGCTCGTCAGCGTGCGAGTTCAGGAAGTCCGCCCACTCATCGTTCCCCTGTGAGGACCCGGTTCCCGCCTCGCTGTTATACTGATTCCCGGCGTCGTTATGCTTGTGCTCGGTCATAGAACCATCGTAACCTCGGCCGCACGCATTCGCTACCAAGGAGTCTCTGTGCTGTACTGGTTCTTCGTCAAACTGCTCGGTCCGTTGGCGCGTACATGGTTCAAACCGACCGTTGAAGGCACGGGGAACATTCCCAAGCAGGGGGCTGCCATCATCGCTTCCAACCACCTGGCCGTCATCGACGATGCCCTCCTACCCATTACCTGCCCGCGGATGATCCATTTCATGGGCAAGGCCGAGTACTTCAACGGCAAGGGAATAAAGGGCAAGTTCAAGAAGTGGTGGTTCAGTTCGGTCGGAGTCTTCCCCGTCGACAGGTCGGGCGGCTCCAAGTCGCTGGGAGCTATGGAAACCGCACGTTCCATCCTTGAGCACGGGCACATCTTCGGCATCCATCCGGAGGGTACGCGCAGCCCTGACGGCAGGCTCTACCGAGGGCACACCGGGGCGGCGCGGCTTGCCTTCGAGACTGGAACGACAGTGGTGCCCACCGCCATCATCGGTACCCGGCAGCTTCAGGAGCCCGGCCATGTGCTTCCGCATCGTGGCAGGACCAAGGTCATCTTCGGCAAGCCCATTACTGTGCCCTACATGCCGGTCAACAGCCTCACCCACGAGGAGATTCGCAACCTGACCGACAGGATCATGCAGGAGATCCAGGAGATGAGCGGGCAGCGCTACGTGGATGTGTATGCCCAGGTCATCAAGGCACATGAGAGCAAAGAAGAACTGGGCTGACGACGAACTGCAAGGAGTAGCGTAGTCAGACCACAGTCAGGGTCACGACAGCCGGCGAGCCGTCATCATTGATCACCTTGACCTGGGTGCCGGGGTTGGGGTCCTGAATTCGCACCGTGTGGGTCAGGTTGCCCAGCGGCGCTGAGATGTTGACCTTGAGTCCGTATCCCTGCAGGATCTGGGTGGCCTCGTCCTGGCTCTTGCCCTTCACGTCGGGCATGGTGATGGACTGCGGTCCCTTGGAGATCACTACGTTGACCGCATCACCCCAGTGAAGCTGTTCCTGGGCCTGGTGGGAGGCGGAAATCACTTGGTTGCGGGGGACCGTGTCTGACCAGTTCTCGCTGTAGTTGACCTTGAGCCGGAGGGCTTCCAAGGCCGCCTTGGCATCATCCCTGGCCTTGCCGATGATGTCGGGCATGGCCACCGGCATCCGACCCTTGGACAGGACCAGGCTGACCTTGGTATCGTGTCGGGTCCTGGTCCCTGGGGCCGGCTCCACCGAAATCGCCGCTCCCTCGGGTATATCCATGGAGTACTGGTCCTTGGAGGAGTCATGGTCGATCTTGTCGAATCCAGCCGCCTTCAGGGCTTTCAAGGGGTCCTTGCCGTTGGAGGTGTCCGGAATGAGGATGTCCTTGGGCACCGTGGCTTGGCGAACCCCTTTGGAGACGGTTAGGTTGAGTCTGCCGCCCCGCTTGCTGATGCGAGCTCCAACGGTATCGGGATCCGCGGCCATGATGGCCCCTTTGGGCACTTGGTCGCTGAAGTTGTAGTCGGTGTCGACATCGATGCCTGCGACCTTGAGGGTGCGGGCGAACTTGGCGTAGTCGGCACCGATAATCTTGCACTCCTGGTTTTCGGAGCAGGAGATGTCATCTGGCTTGGGCAGGGCGTAATAACTGCCCGGGCCTAGGTAGTACCACCAGGCGCCACCGCCGCCTCCGGCCAGGGCCAGCACCAGCAGAACTACCAGCACGATGATCAAGCCGTGATGCCGGTGCTTGGGCTTGGTCTCTGCAGCGCCTTGCTGCATTGTCTGGACGGAAGCCGGTACGGCAGCCATATCGGCGGGGGAAGCTGTTATGTCCTGAGGCTGCAGAACAGTTGTAGTTTCGGCCCTGGAGGGGGTGTCCACGTCGTTGAGCCTATAGCGTCTGGTTGCTGCGTTCGCATCGGTTTCAGGTGGTGCGGGCACAGCCGGGACCGTATCTGAACCCTCCGGGTCGGTTGCTGCAGCAATGGTCTGTGTGGCTGCATCTTCGGCATCGTCGCTAGGTGCTGTAGCTTTTTGAGTTGGCGATTCGGGCATCTCAGGGTGGTGTCCAGGGGTTCCGGCGATGGCGGATTCGGGCTCTCCGCTTGTTGCAGCTGTTGCAGGCAACATGTAGTCCATGGCCTGCCGGTCCAGCCCCCTGACCACCTTTCTCAGACTTTCCAGGGCCTTGCCTGCGTTGTCTGGGCGATTTTCGGGGGAGCGGTCGGTCAGTCCGGAGAACAGGGCGGCTACGGATGGGTCGATTCCGGGGCAGACCCTGGCCAGCGAGGGGACGTCCTCGTGGACGTGCTTAAAGACGATGGTTACCGGATTGTCACTGGCGAAGGGGACCGTGCCGGTCAGCATCTCGTAGGCGATGATGCCTACGGCGTAAAGGTCGCTTTGGGGGGAGGCCTCGTTGTTCTCGATGGTTTCGGGGGCCAGGTAGGCGGCCGTGCCCATGAGCATACCCGTCGAAGATAGGGTGGCTTGAGCGGCGGCGCGGGCTAGTCCGAAGTCGGTGATTTCTACGTGGCCGCGGTCGTTGATGAGGATGTTTTCCGGCTTGATGTCGCGATGGATGACGCCGACTCGGTGGGCGGAGGCCAGGCCGTCCAGGATTTCGCCCACGATGCGCAGGGTCTCCTTCAGGGGATAGACGCCCTGCCGAGCCATGTCCCGCCGCAGGCTTATTCCGTGGACATACTCCATAACCAAGTAGTCCAGCCCCTGGTCGACACCGGTATCGTAGACCTGGACGATGTGGGGGTTGGCGATGGCAGCCGCTGACCTGGCCTCCCGGCGAAAGCGCTCCTCGAACTGGGCCCTATGTGGCCCCTGGGCCAGCATGGTGTGCATGATCTTGACAGCCACATGTCTGGACAGCCGCAGGTCCAGAGCCTCGTAGACCGTGGCCATGCCACCTTGCGCAATCTCGCGCAGAATGCGGTAGCGCCCGTCTATGATCCGGTCGCTGGTCCTCTCGTCTGCTTCACTCATGCTCGTCTTGTCCGGCCCTCTGCACCTCGGAGGCCTGACCGGCCTCGGCATCAATGGAAGATACACGTTCATGATACCCGGCGGTGGTGGCAAGCGGCAGGAAGCGTCGGCAGGCCTTGAGGAAGATGGCTCGGCCCTCTGTCGACAGCTGCAGAGCATCGGCCAGGGCCTGGGCTCGGGCCTGGGCTCGGGAGGACAGGCCTGCAATGCGTCGACGACTGGCTTCCACGGCCCCGCAGGAGCGCATCAGGTCACGAACCATATTCACTTGTGTATCCTTGCGGCGTTGGGAGGGGGAATTGTACAGCCGGCGGACCTCCTTGGCCTGATCAGGATCGACCATGGCCAGGGTGTCAGCTAGGAGGACGGTTCGCTTGCCCTCACGGATGTCGCCTCCCACAGGTTTGCCGGTGTGGCGGTCGTCGCCTGCCACATCCAGCAGATCGTCCTCCAGCTGGAAGGCCAGACCCAGATCCAGGCCCAGGGCGCGTACCGAATCTTTGTGTCCCTCCAGGTCCGTTCCGGCAGCCAGCAGGCCCAGGGCCAGGGGGGCCATGGTGGTGTAGGAGGCGGTCTTCCAGGCCATGGTGTGCAGGGCCTGACTGCGCAGGCGTTTCGGATCGTCCAGTGGAGCATCTTCCATACCCATGTCCAGGATCTGGCCGGTGACCACGGCCGTCTGCATGGCTTGAAAGGCTCTGCCGATGGCCGATTCCTGAGGCAGGTCGGCAGCCGCCTGGAGGGCCATGGTTGTGCTCAGTGATGCCAGCAGGTCGCCAAGGAGGATGCCCAGGCCGGTGCCACGGGCATCGGGGCCTGCGGGGAGCCGGTCGCTTGGATCGTTTCCGGCGGCCGACCGGCTCAGGGCCAGATGGGCGGCAGGACGGCCCCGACGACGGGGGGAGCCGTCGATGATGTCGTCGTGGACCAGGGCGCTGGTCTGATAGACCTCCAAGGCGCAGGCAAGGTCCACTGCCGCCTGTTCACGGTCCGGATTCTGCTCGGATTCCAGAGCCCGCCAGACATCGCAGAGCAGGAGGGCGCGCAGTCGTTTGCCGCCACGGCCTGCCTCGATTGCCTGGTGGATGACCTCCTGCAAAGCCCCCTGTGAGGGGTTCTGATCCAGGGGATGGTCCGGTCCGGGCTCTGGAGCAGTCAGGTGGTCGCATCGGCTCCGGAGCAGTTCCTCCATGCGTTGTTCGACCCGTGCTGCAGTCACGCTCTTCATGCCTTAGAGCCTATCCGCATATCTGCCCAGCAGGCAGGCTGCAAGGCCCATGGCTGCAAGGACCATGGTGGATGGATGACCCCATTTGACCACATGATCGGCTGTGGTCTTCCTAACGGTTCCAACTGGTTCAGGATGGTGCCTAGGCTCCCCGGACCACAGACCGGGAGCGGATGGGAGGCGATGACGGCATGAACGATTCATATGAACACGGCATGACAAAACTGGTGGAGAACTATCGAGAGGGTCGACGACGATGGGGTGTGGAAAATGCTGACAGGCGATGGCTCCAGCAACCCTTGACAGACTGGACTGCCGGCTTGAGGGGGCGGCAGCAGGCGCACCCGCCTCTGGACTCCGACTCGGCGGACCGTCTGGCTGTGGCCGTCAAGGAAACCCTGGCCATACGCGACGGGCTGATTCTGTCAATCCTGGCGCCTGAGCCTGGTCTGCACGCTGACCGGCTGCTGGACCTGTGTGTGCGTCCCAACGATGCGTCCAATGTGACGGCGCTCTGCAACATTCTGGATGCGGTCTTCAAGGACCCTGCCACGCGGCCGGACCATCCGCGTTGCCGGGCCGGGCTGGCCATGCTTCAAGCCATAGCTGATCAGGTTCCGCTGGGGTTTCGGTCCCAGCCCCTGGCGGTCGCGGCCTACGTCGACTGGTGGAATGGGGGATCCCGGGCATCCGGGTTCGCCAAGGAAGCTCTTTCCGACGACCGCTCATGCAGTCTGGCCGCCATCGTCCTGGCTTTGATCGGCCGCGGCATCGACCCGGCCTGGAGGCAATCGGGCTGAATCGGGAATAATCGTCCCCCTGGGGTGGTTCACTTAGTGAGTCTAAGATTTGACCTTGCCATAGCTGTGCCTTGAAAGCAGTGTCGGCGGGTGGGATGATCCAGGAGGAGAATTTGGCCACGAAGGACACCAAGTCAGCCAAGACAGCCGCAGTGGATACCGGGAAGGGCCGGACCAGTTCAACCGCCGGCAAGACCAAGACCGCCACCAGGTCCAAGACCAGCAGCAGCAAGGCGTCCCGCAAGACCGCGTCCCGCAAGACCGCCACTGCCAGCACTTCGACGGCCAAGACCAACCGTCGCCCGGCCTCCAAGACCAAGAAGAAGGTCGAAGAGGAGCCCATCCTGCAGCCGGAGGAGCAGGAGCCCGACGAGGACCTGCTCGAGGACCAGGAGGACGACGACCAGCTGGACAAGAGCGAGGATCAGCTGGAGGACGAGCCCGACGAGGACGATCAGGAGGAGGACGAGGCCCACCAGGTCGAGGATGAGGCCGAGGAGGACCGCAAGGCCGCCCATGCCCTCGCCGCCAAGGTCAAGGGCGCCTTCGTCGTCGACGATTCCGATGACGATGAGAATGTCACTCCCTCAGGCAACCCCAAGCGTCGTGTGGTCACCGCCGGCGCCACTGCCGATCCCGTCAAGGACTACCTCAAGCAGATCGGCCGCGTCAGCCTGCTGAACGCCGAACAGGAGGTGGATCTCTCAGAGCGTATCGAGGCCGGCCTCTATGCCCAGCATCTGCTGGACACCGAAGGCGAGGGCATGGACTTCAAGCGCCGCCGCGAGCTCAAGTGGGCCGCCAACGACGGGAAGAAGGCCAAGGACCATCTGCTGGAGGCCAACCTGCGACTGGTGGTCTCCCTGGCCAAGCGATACACCGGCAGAGGCATGCTCTTCCTGGACCTGATCCAGGAAGGTAACCTGGGTCTGATCCGTGCGGTGGAGAAGTTCGACTACACCAAGGGCTACAAGTTCTCCACCTACGCCACCTGGTGGATTCGTCAGGCCATCACCCGTGCCATGGCCGACCAGGCCCGCACCATCCGTGTGCCCGTTCACATGGTCGAGGTCATCAACAAGCTCTCCCGCGTCCAGCGTCAGATGCTGCAGGACCTGGGTCGCGAGCCCACCCCCGACGAGCTGGCCCGTGAGCTGGACATGCCCGTCGAGAAGGTCCAGGAGGTCCAGAAGTACGGGCGCGAGCCCATTTCCCTGCACACCCCTCTGGGCGAGGACGGTGACTCGGAGTTCGGCGATCTGATCGAGGACACCGACGCCATCGCCCCCTCGGATGCTGTGGCCTTCTCCCTGCTGCAGGAGCAGTTCCAGCAGGTGCTTGAGACCCTGAGCCCCCGCGAGGCCGGCGTCATCAAGATGCGTTACGGCCTGGAGGATGGGCAGCCCAAGACCCTGGACGACATCGGCCGCGTATACGGGGTCACCCGTGAGCGCATCCGCCAGATCGAGTCCAAGACCATGTCCAAGCTGCGGCATCCTTCGCGCTCGCAGACCCTGCGTGACTTCCTGGATCAGTGACCTCTGCGCCCGGCGGGGAGGTCCGGATGCTGTCGAGGCCTCCTTGCTAGAAATGGTCATCGGTGCGTAAGCGACCGCCCATGCGAGGACCCGTGTCCCCTGGGCGCCAAGAGGTGAACGGCGAGGTAAATGGTGGCGAAAAAGCCTGAAAAGGGAAAGTCCTATGGTGCCGGCAGTCTGACGGTCCTGGATGGCCTGGACGCAGTGCGCAAACGTCCAGGCATGTACATCGGGACCACGGACAGCCAGGGGCTCATGCACTGCCTTTGGGAGATCATCGACAACGCCGTGGACGAGGCCCTAGCCGGCCAGTGCGACCATATCAAGGTCATTCTGCACAAGGACGGCTCCATCGAGGTGGACGACAACGGCCGGGGCATCCCCGTCGATATTGAGCCTCGAACCGGGCTGACCGGCGTGGAGGTGGTCCTGACCAAGCTTCACGCAGGTGCCAAGTTCGGCAACTCCTCCTACACGGCTGTGGGCGGCCTGCACGGCGTGGGCTCTTCGGTGGTCAACGCCCTGAGCTCCCGACTGGACGTGGAGGTGGACAGGGATGGCAAGACCCACCGGATGCGCTTCCACCAGGGTCATCCCGGCATCTACCAGGACCCTGATCCGGAGCGGCCCTCGCCTGACTCGCCCTTCAAGCGCACCAGGAAAAACCGGCCTACACCCCTGGAAGTAGTGGGCAGCGTGCCCAAGTCCCGGACCGGGACCAGGGTGCGCTACTGGGCCGACCCGGAAATCTTCAACCCCACGGCCCGGTTCAGCTACGCCCAGCTGATCGACCGGGTGCGCCAGACCAGTTTCCTGGTGCCCGGCCTCAAGATCACCGTGATTGACGACCGCATCCCCGCCACAGGAAGCGCCGAACAGGACTTGCGCCTGGAGGTTGACGGCGAATCCGCTGCGGAGCCGGACAATCAGAACGTTCAGGACGATCGGGGAAACCTTCATGGATCTTCCAACAGCGACGATCTCTCTGAAGAAGGCACCGAAGGCGAACGTGCCGAGGACGCGCAGCCGGATGATGCCGACCTTTCGGCCACCGAGCGGGCCGACCGGGCCATGCTGCAGCCGGAGGACGAGTCCGGCCATCAGCGCGTGGAGGAGTTCCTGCACACCGGCGGGGTGACGGACTTCGTGGACTTCCTGTCCAAGGGCGAGCCGGTCAGCGACATCTGGCGGATCAGCGGCCAGGACACCTACCAGGAGGAGACCCAGCGGGTGGGCTCGGACGGTGAGTTGCACGCCGAGCAGGTGGAACGCGTCTGCGGGGTGGATATCGCCCTGCGCTGGGTCAACGATTACGATTCAGTCGTTCGCAGCTTTGTCAATGTGGTGGAGACGCCCGGCGGAGGCATGCATGTGGACGGGTTCATGAACGCCATGACCCGCCAGGTGCGCAAGGCCGTGGAGGCCAACGCCCGCCGCCTCAAGGTCAACCTCAAGGATTCCCACACCAAGGTGGAGCGAGACGATGTCCTGGCCGGGCTGGTGGCCGTGGTCACCGTGCGTATCGCCGAGCCGCAGTTCCAGGGCCAGACCAAGGACGTGTTGGGTACGGCCCAGGTCAAGCCCATCGTCACCCGGATGACCGACGACCAGTTCGGCCAGATGATCAGCGGCTCCAAGCGCGGCTTCAAGGAGCAGTCCGGCCAGGTGCTGGAGAAGATCGTCGGCGAGATGCACGCCCGCGTCCAGGCACGCAAGACCAAGGAGGTCACCAGACGCAAGAACGCCCTGGAGTCGGCCTCCATGCCCTCCAAGCTCTCGGATTCCATGCCTGGCAACGACGACATCGCCGAGCTGTTCATCGTCGAGGGCGACTCCGCCCTGGGTACGGCCAAGGCAGCCCGAAACTCCATGTTCCAGGCCCTGCTGCCCATCCGAGGCAAGATCCTCAACGTGCAGAAGGCTTCCCTGTCCCAGATGCTGACCAACAAGGAGTGCGCCTCCATCATCCAGGTGGTCGGCGCCGGCTCGGGGGCCAGCTTCGACATCGACCAGGCCCGCTACAACAAGGTCATCATGATGACCGATGCCGACGTGGACGGTGCCCACATCCGCATCCTGCTGCTGACCCTCTTCTACCGCTACATGCGGCCCTTGATCGAGAATGGGCGGGTCTACGCTGCCGTGCCGCCCCTGCATCGAATCGCGCTTGCAGGCAAGAACAAGGGGAAGTTCATCTACACCTATTCGGACGATGAGCTGGAGGGCAAGCTCGCCGACCTGCGGGCCAAGCACATCGACTACAATCCCGATGTGCAGCGCTACAAGGGTCTGGGCGAGATGGACGCCGACCAGCTGGCCGACACCACCATGGATCCCCGGACCCGCATGTTGCGCCGCATCCGCATGGAGGATGCCGCTCAGGCGGCCGGCATCTTCCCCCTGCTCATGGGCGACGACGTGCCGCCCCGCAAGCAGTTCATCGTGGACAATGCCGACGACTTCGACCGGAGCAAGATCGACACCTGATCGACCTTCAGCAAGGCCCAAAGGACGGGGAGAGGAGTGTGACGCATATGGGCGATCCCTTGGATAATTTCTCCCCGCAGACGGCCGGCTGGTTCCGCCAGGCCTTTCCCGACGGGCCCACGCCGACCCAGATGCAGGCCTGGCCGGCCATCCGCTCAGGCGGTGATGCACTGATCATTTCGCCCACCGGGTCAGGCAAGACCCTGGCTGCCTTTCTTTGGGCCATCGACGAGCTCATGACCATGCCTCGGCGCTCCCGGAAGCCTGGGGTCGCCGTGCTTTACATTTCGCCCATGAAGGCCCTGGGGACGGATGTGGCCCGCAACCTGCAGGCTCCGCTGGACGGTATGGCCGAGCGATTCGAACAGCAGGGACGCAAAGCGCCCAAGGTCCGGATGGGCATCCGCACCGGGGACACCGACGCCCGCGGCCGCAGGGCCCTGGCCGCCCATCCCCCGGATATTCTGGTCACCACCCCTGAATCCCTCTATCTGATGCTGACCTCCAAGGCAGCCAGCACGTTGAAGAATGTGCAGACCGTTATTGTGGACGAAATCCACGTTCTGGCGGGCAACAAGCGCGGGGCTCATCTGGCCCTGAGCCTGGAGCGGCTGGACGATCTGGTTGGGCAGCCCGTGCAGCGGATCGGCCTGTCGGCCACGGTACGGCCGCCCGAAAAGGTGGCACGTTTTCTGGGCGGCAGCCGTCCGGTCAGCCTGATCCAGCCCAAGTCGTCCACGGCCATGGACCTGCGGCTGATCGAGCCCTTGGAGGACATGGGCGATCTGGCTGCACCGCCCGGCGAATCCGGCCAGAAGGGTCAGGAGGGCGACCAAAGAAGCGGATCCATCTGGCCAGCCGTCGAACGGGCCATTCTGGACCAGGTCCTGTCCCACCACACCACCCTGGTCTTCGTCAACTCGAGAGGTCTTGCCGAGCGCCTGACCGCCCGGCTGAATGACCTGCACCAGTCCGATCTGCAAGCGCCCAACCACTGTAGGCGAGGCAGCAGTGGGCAGGACCAGCCAGGTCTGTGCCCTGAAACAGACCGGACCACGGGCAGGGTTGTGCAGGCCAGGGAGCCCGCCCACTACGATTCGGCCACCGGGTCCACCTCCGAGAGAACATCCGGCCAGCCTGTCGACCAACCCATTGCCATGGCCCACCATGGTTCGGTGTCCAAGGAGCGCCGCCGCCACGTGGAGGATGATCTCAAGGCCGGCAGGCTGCGGTGCGTGGTGGCCACCTCCAGCCTTGAGCTGGGCATCGATATGGGCTCGGTCGATCTGGTCATCCAGGTCAACGCCCCGCTGTCGACCGCCTCGGGGCTACAGCGGGTCGGCAGGGCCGACCATCAAGTGGGACGGGTATCGCAGGCCAGACTTTTCCCTTTGACCCGAGGGCAGATCCTGGAGTGCACGGCCAGCATGGAAAGCATGGTCCAGGGCGACATCGAACCCACCGTCATGCCCGGTAGCCCCTTGGATGTTCTGGCCCAGCAGACGGTGGCAGCGGCCGCCATGGGGCCGCTCAAGGAGGGGGACTGGCTGGCCACGGTCAGACAGGCCGCGCCCTTCGCCCACCTGGACCAGCAGGTCTACCGGGCGGTGCTGGGCATGCTCAGCGGGGCCTACACCTCCCAGGACTTCACCGCCTTCCGCCCCATCCTGGTCTGGGACCACCAGACCGGTACCCTGACGGCCCGCCCCGGCGCGCAACGCCTGGCGGTCACCTCCGGAGGCACCATTCCCGACCGTGGCTCCTACAGTGTGGTCATGCCTTCAGAGGCCGCCGGCGGCAAACCCCGTCGAGTAGGAGAGCTGGACGAGGAGATGGTCTATGAGTCCCGAAAGGGAGACGTGATCACCCTGGGTACCACCTCTTGGAGGATCCAGCAGATCACCCGCGATCGTGTGGTGGTGGTACCCGCTCCGGGACGCTCAGCCAGACTGCCCTTCTGGCATGGTGAAGGCACTGGACGTGACCCTGCCTTCGGCCGTCGCCTGGGCAAGCTTGCCAGGGAACTGTCCCAGGGTCTGATACCGGCGGTCCAGACCGCCTCCGGTCGGCCAGGCTTCACTCAAGCCGTCTGCTCTCGTCTGTTGGAGGACGGCTTGGACTATCCTGCTATCAACAATTTGGCCGCCTTTCTGGCCGAGCAGCAGGCCTCTACGGGCCAGGTGCCCGACGACCGCCATCTGGTGGTCGAGCGTTGCCCCAACGAGGAGGGCGACCTGAGGCTGGTCCTCCATTCGCCATACGGACGCAGGGTCAACGAGCCCTGGGCTCTGGCCATCACCGCACGGCTCTCCCGCGAGCGTGGCTATGACGGATCCGTCTGGGCAGGCGAGGACGGCATTGTCGTGCAGATTCCAGACACGGATGCCTTCCTGGAAGATCAGCGAATATTCGGATTCACCCCCGATCAGGTGGAACGCGAGGTTCGACGGCATCTGGTTGGCTCTGCGCTCTTCCAAGCCCGCTTCCGCCAGTGCGCAGCCCGCTCGCTCTACATGCCCAGGATGGAGCCCGGCCGCAGGGTTCCGCTCTGGCAGCAGCGTCTACGGGCCTCCCGTCTGCTGGATGCAGCCCTGAAGGAGGATGACTTCCCTCTGGTCTTGGAGACTATGCGCGAGTGCCTGCAGGACGTCTACGACATGCCTGCCCTGCGCGAGCTGATGGCCGACCTGGAGCAGGGGAGCGTCCGTCTGGTCCCGGCCTCCACCAAGACCCCCTCTCCCATGGCCTCAGGGCTGCTCTTCGGTTACCTGGGTACCTTCATGTACCAGTACGACATGCCCAAGGCCGAGCGCGATGCCGCCATGCTGGCCATCGACTCCGACCTGCTGGAGCAGATGGTCGGCCAGGTGGACATGGCCGACCTTCTGGACCAGGAGACAGTAGACCAGGTGACCGCTGATTTGCAGCGGCTCTCGCCCAGGACCCGGGCCAAGGGGGTCGAAGGATTGGCCGACCTGCTACGCATCCTGGGCCCCATGGATTTGGCGGGGATTCGTCGGCGCATGCACGGGCAGGAGGACGAACCGGCGACGGAGGCACAGGTTCGTGTCATTTTGGAAGAGCTGAAGGCCCAGCACAGGGTGGTACAGATCAGGCTAGGCGCTCGCGACTGCTGGGTATGGGCTGGTCAGGCGGGGCGGCTTACGGCGGTCCTGGGCCCAGGTATCCAGCCATTCGTCCAGTCAACAAAGGAATCAGACAGCGAGGCCTTCGACCAGCTGGTCAGGCAATACGCTGCAGTCCATGGGCCGTTCACCACCGCGGACCTGGCTGGCCACCTGGGCCTGGGCAGTGCCCTCTTGGAGGACAGACTGCGTTCCATGGTCGCACGCGAGCTACTCATGACCGGGGTCTTCCCCCGTCCTGACCTGAGTGCCTATGGTGAGCCCGGATGGGAGGGAGGCGAACCCCGTCGAGGATGGCTGGATCCAGAGGTCTTCCGTCGGCTGCGCTCGAGGTCCCTGGCCAAGGCGAGCAAGGCCGCCAGCCCCGTTCCCGGCCATGTTTACAGCGACTTTCTTCTTCATCGGCAGGGTCTGGCCCCCCTCGGTCAGGAACCCCTGATGGGCACTGATGGGCTGCTGGAGGTAGTCGGGCAACTGGAAGGGCTGGCTCTTCCGCCTGCGCTCTGGGAATCGGCCATCTTCCCGGCCAGGGTGCGTGATTATGGTCCCGCATTGATGGACGATCTGCTGGCCGCGGGCCAGGTGGTCTGGGTGGGTTCCGAACAGGGCGAGGGGCCTCTGGGCGCCATGACCTTTTATCTGGCCGAGGACCTAGATGAGGAGCTGCCAGCACAAGCTGCCGGTTCTTTACCAGTCACGGATGAGGCCGACAAGTCGAGCAACTCGAGCAACGTGGGCGATCTGGAAGGGGCCTTGCTGGGTGTTCTGGCTGATGGCGGAGCCTACCGCTTCGATCGGCTTCTGCGAGCCTGCGCCGGTCGGGGCAGGAGTGACATTGATTCTACTGATTCTGAGGCCCCCGACCAGGAGGCTCTGGCCCGGTCGCTCTGGTGGCTGGTCAGGCGTGGAATGGTCACCAACGCCTCCTTGGCTCCAGTACGGCGCCTTGTCCGAGGGTCAGGCTCACAGACCTCAGGTAGGACCCGCCGTTTGCCCCATGGATTGCGTGGACGAGGCAGGCCCTTGGGTCGTTCGGCCTTGACGCGGACAACCGGCTCATCAGCGCTGTCAGCGGCTGCGGAGGGGTTTTGGACTCTGGTTGCGGATGAGCGCGGAGCAGCGGGAGGTGCGTCAGGGACTCGCAAGGCTGATTCAAGCGACGAGCTCAGAGGTAGCCAGGACGATGACCGGCAGCGGACCGTCCGCCTGGTCCACGAGGAGCAAGCCATCCTGGACCGTTATGGGCTCCTGTCTCCGGTACTGTCTGAAGTGCGGTCCCTCCCTGGCGGATTCTCGGCCCTCTATCAGGTCTGCAGACGCATGGAGGAGGCCGGCCAGCTGACGCGCGGAGTCATCGTTGACGGTTTCGGCGGCGCCCAGTTCGCCCCCCGGGAGGTGATTGACCAGCTCAGAGGCTTCCAAGAGGATGAGCGCGCTAACGATGATTCCGAGCAGCGGCCCCCCGAACCCGTGGTCATGGACGTGACCGATCCAGCCAACCTATATGGCACGGCTCTTGCCTGGCCAACCACATCGGGGGATGGCAGTGGTCGGCCCATTCGGCGTATGGGGAACCTCATGGTGCAGAATCGAGGCCGCGCCCTGGTCTATGCGGCGCCCAAGGGTCATCATCTACTGGTCTTCGGCAAGCCGGACCGTGGATTGCTGGAGGCTGCCTTCGCCCAGCTGGCCTCATGGCTGAGGCGGGGCGGGCAGGGACGCATTCTCTTCAGTGATGCCAATGGCCGACCCCTGACTATGCGCGAACCGGTGGGCATGGCCATGTCCGCTGCCGGATTCACGGCCGGGCCGGGCGGCATGGCCCTCTACTGAGCCTTTGCTGAGCGTCCTCATGCCACGAAGGCGATAGGTGCCGCCAGTTCCTGGCCGGAGGCATCCCGTCGCATGTCCACGTCGGGCAGTTCGACCGGCGATCCGGCAGCAGTGCTGGCGTGCAGGGGCCAGGAGCCCACCCGGGCCAGCAGCAGGGTGTCCTGACCCTTGAGGAAGCGCTGGGAGCGCACACCGCCCGTGCCACGGCCCTTGACCGGATACATTTCCAGCGGCGTCAGCTTGGCCGATCCGTTCTCGGTGCCTGGCAGGGCCTCGGAGTCGCCGGCCACGGTCAGGACCACGGCCCCGGCCTGGGTGCTCATGCCATCCTCGCCGGTCTCCTGGTAAGTCCAGCCGATCTCCCCGGCCGGTACGACCGCGAAGGTGGCGACCTGGCAGTCCTGGGCCAGACGTATGCCCGCCATGCCTGTTGCATTGCGGCCCTGGGGTCGGACCTTGTCCCCGGTGAAGGTCAGCAGGCTGGCATCCGAGGAGATGAGGACCATGCGGTCCCCGTCCTGGCAGGGGGCTGCGAAGACCACCTGGTCGTCATCCTTGAGGTCGATGACCGACCAGGAGTCCATGGTGGTCGGCGACTCGCGGTTCCAGCGCTTGACCTTGCCCAGGCGTGTGCCCAGTGCCAGAGGCCGGGAGTCGGTCATGTTGATGACGGTGACGGCGTGCTCGTCGGCCTGGGGTTCGGTGCTAGCCGTTCCGCTCAGGAGCTCGTCGGCCACGATGCCTCCGCTCAGGTTGGGGTTGGCGGTGGCCGGGATTTGCGGCAGGTCGGCCACAGGAGCGGTGATCAGCCGTCCAGCCGTGGTGACCAGGCCGTATGTGGTCAGGGTGGTGGTGGCGAATATGGCGATGATCTGGTCGTCATGCCCACGGTCCTGGTTGCGTGGCCGGGACCGCCATGCATCCAGGGCGCCTGGAGTGCTGCGTGCCAGCAGTCCGGTGGCGCTCATCATGACCGTGCAGGGCTTGTCCTCCATGTGCAGATCGCCACCATCTTCGCTGCGGCTGGTTCCTCCGTTGACCGCCAGTGCAACCTTTCGGCCAGCACTGGCCTTACTGGTGGTCTGTTGAGCGGTCTGCTGATCACTGGCCGCCGACTGCACAGGGGCCAGATCTCCGGATGGCTCCTGGTCCAGGATGACCGTGCGCCTGGGTGTGCCCCACTGGGCCACCGCCTGATCCATCTCCTGGATGACCACCCGGTCCAGCTCGGCCGAGGAGTCCAGAATCCGCTCCAGTTTTTCCAGCTGCTTCTTGAGGTCGTCGCGCTCGCCCTCAAGCTCGATCCTGCTCATCTTGGTCAGCCGCCGCAGCCGCAGGTCGAGAATATACTGAGCCTGGGTCTGATCCAGGTCGAAGACCGCCATCAGCTTGGCCTTAGCCGCATCCGCGTCGTCCGAACTGCGGATGACCTGGATGACCTCGTCGATGTCGACCAGGGCCAGCAGGAGCCCCTCGACCAGGTGCAGACGCTCCAGGGCCTTCTTGCGGCGGAACTCGCTGCGCCGATGGATGACCGTGCGCCGGTGCTCCACCCAGACCTCCAGCAGCTCCTTGAGCCCCATGGTTCTGGGCCGTCCGTGGACCAGGGCCACGTTGTTGATGGTGAAGGAGTCCTCCAAGGGCGTGTACTTGAAGAGCTTGCCCAGGACCTTAGCCGGGTCGAATCCTGTCTTGATTTCGATGACCAGGCGGGTCCCGTTGTGCCGGTCGGTCAGATCGATGGCGCTGGAGATGCCTTCCAGCTTGTGGTTGCGCACCCCCTCGGAGATGCGCTCCAGAACCCGCTCAGGGCCCACCATGAAGGGCAGCTCGGTGACCACTATGGCCTTCTTTCGGGCGGTCACGTTTTCCAGGTGGGTGACGGATCTGGTCACAAAGGCCCCCCGGCCGTGCTCGTAGGCCTTGCGGATGCCGTCCCGCCCTACGATGATCCCGCCGCCGGGCAGATCCGGGCCGGGTACATAGCGCATGAGTTCATCCAGCCCTGCGTCCGGGTGGGCCATCAGATACTTGGCGGCGGCCACCACCTCGCCCAGATTGTGGGTGATCATGTTGGTGGCCATGCCCACGGCGATGCCCGAGGCTCCGTTGACCAGCAGGTTGGGGATGGCCGAGGGCAGGACCTGGGGCTCCTTGAGTTTGTTGTCGTAGTTGGGAGAGAAGTCCACCGTGTCCTGGTCGATGTCGGCATTCATGCCAAGAGCCGCCGGGGCCAGCCTGGCCTCGGTGTAGCGGGAGGCCGCCGGTCCGTCGTCCAGGGATCCGAAGTTGCCGTGGCCGTCGACCAGGGGAAGGCGCATGGCGAAGGGCTGGGCCAGGCGGACCATGGCCTCGTAGATGGATGAGTCGCCATGGGGGTGCAGCTTGCCCATGACCTCGCCCACTGCCCTGGCTGACTTCATGTATGGGCGGTCCGGGTTGAGGTTCATCTGGCCCATCTGGTAGATGATCCGTCGCTGGACCGGCTTGAGTCCGTCACGGGCGTCGGGCAGGGCCCTGGCGTAGATGACCGAGTAGGCGTATTCCAGGAAGGACTTGCTCATCTCCTCGTTCAGAGGGGTTTCGACGATGTGCTCCTTGACCTGCCGGGGGTCGTACCCCGCTGCCTTGCTCCTGCGATGAGTTGCCATGCTCCAGCTCCTGCTCCTTCACGTTCCGCCTTATGATAACCGGACGGTCCGCCAAAGCGTGCCTGCTGGGTTCGGTGTCGGCCTGGGGTCTGACCGTGCTTGAATGGAAGACATGGGTCTGGATACACCTGACATGAAGGAACTGCTGGAGCCGAGTCTGCCTATCCAATACGGGGACCAGGCGGGGGACAATCATGTTGGCGGACCTCGGCATCTGTCTGCCGTCCTGCCCGCCCTGAGCGCATGCCTGGGAGTGCCTGTGGCCACCGACGTGCATCCGTCTGCAAAGGCCCTCCAGGAGGCCCTGGAACTGCCTGATGCCCGGTCGGTTGTCGTCGTCCTAGTGGATGGGCTGGGATTCTGGAACCTGGTCAGCCGTCAGGGCCATGTGCCCTACCTGCGCTCGCTGCTGTCCGAACCCATCAATCAGCGTCCCCTCTACACCAGTCTGCCCTCGACCACTGTGGCGGCTATGGGGGTATTCGGCACCGGAACCAGCCCTGGGCTGACCGGCATGACCGGCTATACCCAGCTGAACCCCGACACCGGCCAGCTTGGCCAGATGATCCAGTTCAGAGGGGCCCAGGACCCCGAACGTCTGCAACGCCGTCCAACTGTCTTCGAGACCCTCCAGGCGCAGGGGGTCAGGGTGACCTCTTCGGGCTTGCCTCGTTTTCGTGACTCCGCCCTGACCCGTGCGGCTCTGCGCGGCGGGGAGTACCTGGCCCACAACCACTCCCGCCAGCGTCTCCTGGCCGCCTGTCAGGCTGCCCGCCAGCCAGGGCTGACCTACCTCTACATTCGCGATGTGGACAAGGTGGGCCACCACAGCGGTTGGGAGGGCGAAGAATGGGTGGCCGCTCTCGAAGTGACCGATGCACAGCTGGCCGAGCTTCATCGCCGCCTGCCAGCCGGGACTTTGACAGTGATCGTAGCCGATCACGGCATGATCGAAACTGATCCGGATCAGCGCATTGACATCGCCCAGGACCCGGAGCTGAATCGGGATGTGCGACTGGTGGGCGGCGAGCCCAGGGCGGTCATGCTCTATCTGGACCAGGGGGCGGATTCTCGGGTCGTGGCCGCCCGTTGGCAGGAGCGACTGGGGGAGCGGGCCTGGGTGATGACCCGGGACCAAGCCATCGAACAGGGAATCTTTGGCCCTGTGGACGCTCGGATTCGCCCCATGATCGGCGACCTTCTGGTTCTGGCCGGTGACCGGGTCACTCTGGTGAATTCGGCCGATCAGACTGATGCGGCGACCAGGCTGCCTGGCGTCCACGGCTCTTGGACCCGTTTGGAGACGCAGATTCCCTGCCTAATCGATCTGGTCTGACCGCCTGGGATAAAGTGCTCAGCTACTTACCGAAGAGGATCTCGTCCCAACTGGGTACGGCCGACCGTCCGGAGTGCTTTTTGGCCCGTTTGCTGCGGCGACCCTCCTTGGGCTCGTCCTCCTGATCGTCCTGACTGGCATCATCGCTTTGATCCGGCTGCTGAAGCTGCTCCTGGTCAGCTTGGCTTTGTCCATGGTTCTGAACGGGCAAAACCATAGTGGACTCGGTGTCCCTGATTGGGGGATGCTCGGCCGTGTCAGGGTCCTCGGTCAGCTCGGCACGGGGGTGGTTGAGCTCTCGTTCGGTTGTCCGCTCCTGGCCTTCCTTGGGTTTGCCATAGAGCCAGGCCGTGAGCGCCGCCTGACGCTCACCATTTTCCTGGTCGCCCGTTTCACGGTCATCTTCCTCGTCTTCGATTTTGGCAAAGGTATCGTCCTGGGTTGGAGGGCGCCTGTCGGTCTGGTCGTCGATCTCTTCGGCGCGACCCTGGTCCCAGGCGGGCCGCTCCTGTCCATGGTCGTCTGCGGAATCGTCCAGCAGCATCCTGGCCGCCCCGTTCAGGCAGGTCACGGTGTTGTCATGCATGTTCCAGGCCCAGTGGGCGTTGAAGATCCGCTTGTCCAAGGTAAACACCCCGTTGATATTCCAAGGTTCGTACCCTCGCCTGGTGGCCTGCCAGGAAACCTGTGCCAGACTGACCCCCGCACGGGCCAGTACTTTGCCTATCAGTTCCTGGTAGTTACGCCCGCCTGACCCCTTGGGCGCCGGCATGGTCAGGAACTGCTCGATGGCGTACTTCTTCTCGGTCTCCACCGGAGCCGCGAAACGCCGTACCAGCGCTTCGTTGACAGCGTATTGCTGTGCCACCTGCTCGGGGCGGGCGCCGGCGCGCACAGCCGCCTGAATGGCAGAGACAGGCAGTGGCTTGGACTTGCCAGTTTGGGGGTCCACGTCCTCTTCTTCCCTGACCTGCTTGGCCTCAAGAATGGCGCGATCAAGCGCATCGTCGACCTTTACGGCGAAGTGCCGGTGGTCACAGACGAAGACCAGATCGCCCCTGTCGTCGACATGGTCAAAGCTGGCCATCCTGGTCCCATTCTCAGACATGCACGCCCCTATCCTCTTACGGTTCCTTTACACGGCCTCAGGTATTTCCATTGTGCCCTACGGTTGGTATTTTACGTGCTTTTGAAATCGTGTATCCTATGCGCAGTACATATCGTGTGAAATGACCGGTATACGAGGTGGCTGGTCGAACAAGGAAAGGGTACACGATGGCACAGGATTACGATACCCCGCGAGACAAGGACGAAGACGAGGAATCCCTGCAGGAGCTTGGCAAAAGCGGCCAGGATGCCGGGGCTGACCTGGACGATGACGAGAACGCCATCGCCGAGGACTACGAGCTGCCTGGCGCCGACCTGAGCAATGAGGACTCTTCGGTGACTGTCATCCCCATGCAGGGCGATGAATTCATCTGCTCTAACTGCTTCCTGGTCAAGCACCGGAGCCAGCTGGCCTACACAACCCCCGACGGCAAGCCCGTCTGCAAGGAATGCGCCGCCTGATGGCCTATGACGAGTCCTACAACGAGCCCGAAACAGTCGAGGTCCTGTTCAAGTCCTTGGATGGGGCCGACGTACCCGAATACGCCATGCCTGGCGATGCCGGGGCCGATCTGCGAGCCAGGGTGGCTGTAGATCTGGCCCCCTTCCAGCGGGCCTTGGTGCCCACGGGAGTGGCTCTGGCCCTGCCCAACGGCTACGTCGGCCTGGTTCATCCACGCTCGGGGCTGGCGGTCAAAATGGGGGTGACCGTGCTCAACGCGCCCGGGACCATCGATGCCGGCTACCGGGGCGAAATCAAGGTGCCGCTGATCAACCTGGATCCGCATGAGTCGGTCCACTTCGAGCCTGGGGAGCGCATCGCCCAGCTGGTCATCCAGCGCTACGTGCAGGCCCGTTTCGTGCCCGCCGAACGCCTGCCCGGCTCGGTGCGTTCGGATGGCGGATTCGGCTCGACCGGCCGCTGAGGCACCCTTCGGACACGGGCGGCCTGAATGGGCCAGACGCAAGTGTAGGATTGGTGCATTATATCGGGATATTGGAGGCTTGAATGGTCACTCAGGAGGGCAGCGTCTGCAGCAATGATGTCGGCGACCAGGCCCCATCTGGCCTGTCCTCCAGAGCCTTGGGATGCGAGGTCAGCGACGATCCGCTCAACCCCCTGATGCCCATCTGGGAGATCTGCACCGCCCACCATCCCGGCGAGGATCTGTCCATGCTCCAGCGCGCCTACGACCGGGCCGTGGTCCAGCATGCCGACCAGAGGCGCAAGTCCGGCGAGCCCTACATCATCCATCCACTGGCTGTGGCACAGATTCTGGCCGACCTGGGCATGGGGCCCACCGTGGTCTCGGCCGGTCTGCTGCACGACACCGTGGAGGACACCGATTACACCCTGGAGCAGTGCCGGGACGAGTTCGGCGACACGGTTGCCGGCCTGGTGGACGGGGTCACCAAGATATCCAAGATGGACTACGGCGATTCGGCCCAGGCCGAGACCATCCGCAAGATGATTGTGGCCATGAGCCGGGATGTGCGCGTCCTGGTGGTCAAGCTGGCCGACCGGGTCCACAACGCCCGAACATGGCGCTATGTCAAGGCTGCATCAGCCCAGCGCAAGGCCCGTGAGACCCTGGATGTCTATGCACCCCTTGCCAACCGGTTGGGCATGAACGCCATCAAGACCGAGCTGGAGGAGCTCAGCTTCAAGACCCTCTATCCTAAGATCTACAACGAGATCGTAGTGCTGGTTTCCCGCAGGGCCGGCCAGCGGGAGGTCTACCTGCAGCAGATCCTGGACGAGATTCACGAGGATCTGGACGCCCAAGGCATCAAGGCTCAGGTGACCGGACGGCCTAAGGACTACTTCAGCATTTACCAGAAGATGATTGTGCGCGGGCACGATTTCGCCAACATCTATGATCTTGTCGGGGTGCGCATCATCGTGGACACCATTCGCGACTGCTATGCGGCCCTAGGTGCAGTCCATGCCCGGTGGAGCCCGGTGCCTGGGCGGTTCAAGGATTACATTGCCATGCCCAAGACCAATCGCTACCAGTCCCTGCATACCACGGTGGTGGGCCCGGGCGGCAAGCCGGTCGAGATTCAGATCCGCACCTGGCAGATGCATCGCCGCGCAGAGTTCGGCATCGCCGCCCACTGGAAGTACAAGGAGAACGGTTCTGCCGGCCGTGAGCTCTCCCAGCCCGATAAGTCCGATGTCAAGCGTGAGCGCCAGGAGGGAGAGCTGAGCCAAGAAGACAATCTGACTTGGATTCAGCAGCTGGCCGACTGGACCAGCGAGACTCCGGACTCCAACGAGTTCTTGGGTTCCCTGAAGGACGATCTGGGCGCGGCCGAGGTCTACGTGTTTACGCCCAAAGGCAAGATCATCTCCCTGCCAGCCGATTCCACGCCCGTGGACTTCGCCTATGCCGTCCACACCGAGGTGGGCCACAGAACCATGGGCGCGCGTGTTAATGGCCGTCTGGTCCCTCTGGATACCAAGCTGCGCAACGGGGACACGGTGGAGATCCTGACCAGCAAGTCGGACACCGATGGGCCCTCGCGCGACTGGCTCAGCTTTGCCAAGAGCCCTCGCGCACGTAGCAAGATCCGTCAATGGTTCAGTAAAGAGCGCCGTTCGGAGACTATCGAAGAGGGCAAGGACGAGCTGATCCGCGCCATGCGCAAGCGGAACCTTCCCGTGGCCACCCTGCTGACGCCCGAAGCCATGGTGGGGGCCGCCGACGAGCTCAACTATCCCAATGAGAAGGCGGTCTACGCAGCCATTGGTGACGGACAGGTATCCACCCAAAACGTGATTTCGCGGTTGGTCCATGACGCTGGTCGGTCAGCCCTTGAGGACGAGGTGGAGCAGGAGGCCATTCCCCTGCAGCGGGTCACCAAATCCAGTCGGCCGGAGACCTCCCAGGGGATCTCGGTCAAGGGCGTGGATGATGTTTGGGTCAAGCTGGCACGCTGCTGCACCCCAGTACCTGGAGACCCCATCACCGGGTTCATCACCCGCAATCAGGGAGTCTCGGTTCATCGGTCCGACTGCCAGAACCTTCTGGACCTGCGTAAGAAGCAGCCCGAACGGATCATCGAGGTCTCCTGGACGGGTAAACAGGGCACCTTCATGGTCCAGATCCAGGTGGAGGCCCTGGATCGGCCCCATCTGCTCTCAGACATCACCCAGGTGCTGTCCGACCACGGCGTCAATATCCTGTCTGGTAGCCAGTCTACCGGCCGGGACCGGGTGGCGGTCAGCCAGTTCGTCTTCGAGATGGGTGACCCCCAGCATCTGAACACGCTCTTATCGGCTGTCAGGAAGATAGACGGTGTCTTCGATGCTTACCGGCTGACCGGAGCCAAGGGCTCGACCAGTCCTCATATGCGGGCCATTTGACCTTTCCCCCAACCACCACTATGTCATCCTTTCCTTCATACACTGACGACGGCATGTTCCAACTGTTTTGTCGAAGCGATCACTTGCTTTCAGTTTTTGAAAATTCGCTGGACTAAAGTCTGATAGATGGTTATAAACGGTGGTTATAGAAGGACCCCCGGTGGTCAATGACCTGGCCGGGGGTCTTAGCGGGAACAGCTGCAATCAATCAGCGCACGGCGTTCATCCACTGTTCCTTAGTGGCCTTTTCGGCTTCCAGCTCCTGCTTCTTGGCCGGATCCTGCTCAGCGGCAATCCGCCGATTCAAGTCCTCAAGCTGGGCGGCCAGCTGCTGCTCGAAGCTGGAGACGCGGGCATCGGCCTCGGGGTCGGACTGGTTCCAGGCCGCATCTTCCACGGCCTTGATTTGCCGGTCCACGGCATCCATCCTGCCCTCGATTCGGCGCACGTCGTCACGGGGGACGAAACCGATGGCGTCCCATTCCTCCTGAATCTTGGCCAGCTCCTGCCGGGCTTGCTTGGCGGCCTTGGAGTCCTTGACGGGCAGCAAGGCCTCGGCCTTGGCCACCAGGGCCTCCTTCTTGGTCAGGTTCTCGCGCTCGTTGACCGAGGTCTTGTCCCGGTCGGCCTGACGGGCGTTGAAGAAGACATCCGCGGCCTGACGGAACCTAGCCCAGAGGGCGTCGTCATCCTGACGTCCTGCACGCCCGGCCTGCTTCCAGCGGTCCATGAGTTCGTTGAACTGATGGGAGGTGGGTCCCCAGTCAGTGGAGTCCTTGATCTGGTCGGCCTCGGCGATGATTTCTTCCTTGATCCGCTTGGTCTCGGACCGCTGGGCATCACGCTGCTGGGCCCACTTGCGGCGGGCCTGGTTGAAGGTGGTGCGGGCGGAGGAGAAACGCTTCCAGAGCGCGTCCGCGTCGGCTTTGTCAATGCGGATGGTGGTGCGCTGGTGGTGCTGCCACTGCTCGAAGAGGGAACGGAACTTGTCCGCTGTGGATCGCCAGTTGGTGGAGTCGCCTAGGGACGCGGCCAGCTCTTCGGCCTTCTCCACAATGGCGGTCCGCTCCTTGATGGCCTTGGCCATAGCGTCCTTGCGTGCCTGTGCCAGTTCAGCCTTGCGAGTCTGCCCCTTTTCGGCCAGCTGCTCCAGTTGCGTGCGCAGGGCGGCAAGGTCGCCGACTGCTTCAGGCTGACTGGTCTCCTCCTTGAGTGAGGTTATGGATTCGTCAATCTCGTGGACTTTGATCTTGGGACTGCGCAGTCTGGAGGCGAATAGGTTCAGCTTCTCCTTGAGGTCCAAGTATCGGCGGGCGTAAAGATCCAGGGCCTCCTTGGCATCAGCATTGGGGAACTGGCCTACCTGACGCTCCTGATCACCCTCGCGGACGAAGACGTTGCCCTGCTCGTCCACCCGGCCGAAGGCTTCTGCCTTGTCGATCTCCTCTTGACTGTAGGTGGGAGCGGCCGGGGCGGCCTTGACGTGAGGGGCCTTGTGGGCCAGAGCCGCGGGGGAGGGAACCGCCTTGGGCTTGGGCGCAGCAGGTGTAGCTACCGGCGCGGGCGCTTCAGCAGTTGCAGGCTGTGGCTCAGCCGGTACCTGTGCGCTCTGGGTTGGTGCATCCTCAGTAGATGCGGTCTGTCCGGGGGCAGCCTGTTCCTGCCCGGCTTCGGGCGTTGTCGCAGCGGCGACCTGGCCCTCCGCGTCCGCGGTGTGCTCCTCCTGTGGTGTCGAGGTGTTCTCGGGTGTGACGGCGGTGTTGTCGGCCATGGCCAGCTCCTTAGGCTTGTGTGTTGGAGAGATCGCAAAATATGGCAATACCATTTTCCTTGACCTCCTATAGTATAGGTTCTTATGGCAAAAGGCACATCTCTATCCGGTTTCCCAGAATGGCTTCCTTCGCAAAGAGTGGTGGAGCAGCGCATCATCGACACGCTCCGTAAGGTCTTCGAATTGAACGGCTACATCGGCATTGAGACCAGAGCTGTAGAAGAGGGCTCCAGCCTGCTCAAGAAGGGGGAGACCAGCAAGGAGATCTACCTGCTCTCCCGACTGCAGGATCTGGGGCAGGAGAAGGATGTGCCAGTGGAGCGTCGGCTGGGCCTGCATTTTGACCTGACTGTGCCGCTGAGCCGTTATGTAGTGGAACACAGCAACGACTTGACCTTCCCCTTCAAGCGCTGGCAGATTCAGAAGGTCTGGCGGGGGGAGCGCCCTCAGGAGGGACGGTTCAGGGAGTTCGTCCAGGCTGATATTGATGTGATCGGCAACGGGGAGCTGCCCGACCACTATGAGGTCGAGGTACCCCTGGTCATGCTGAGCGCCCTGGAAGAGCTGCGGGCCTTTGGCCTGCCCAAGCCCACTGTGCACGCCAACAACCGCAAGCTTTCCGAGGGATTCTACCGGGGTCTGGGTCTGGAGGATGTCGAGGGCGTTCTACGTGAGATCGACAAGCTGGACAAGATTGGCCCTGACGAGGTGGCCAGCCTGTTGGTCAGTGAGTGCGGCGCCAATCAGGATCAGGCCAAGGCCTGCCTGGATCTGGCCGAGCTGACCGCCGACGATGGCAAGCAGCTGAGCCAGCGGTTCGATGCCTTGGTTGACAAGGTTGGCATCGATAAGGAGTCTTCTTCGTACGCCTTAGCCATTGAGGGGCTAAAGACGCTGGCCATGATCATCGACGAGGCTGCCCGCATTCGGCCTGGCTCGGTCATCGCCGACCTGAAGATTGCCCGCGGGCTGGACTACTACACCGGCTCTGTCTACGAGACCTTCCTGGAGGGGGCGCAGTCCCTGGGATCCATCTGTTCCGGCGGCCGCTATGACAATCTTGCTAGCCAGGGCAACCGGACCTATCCAGGCGTAGGGCTGTCCATTGGGCTTTCTCGCCTGCTCTCCTACATGCTGGCCCACGGGGTTCAGGCCTCCAGGGTTTCTCCGGCTGCGGTCATGGTCGCCGTCTGGGACGAAGAGGATCGGACCATCAGCAACCACATCGCCCAGGATCTGCGGGCCAGGGGTATTGCCGCTGATGTGGCGCCTACTGCAGCCAAGATTGGCAAACAGATCCGCTATGCCGACCACCTGGGCATCCCCTATGTCTGGTTCCCTGCCAAGGAGGGCCAGCAGGAGGGCGACCAGGTCAAGAACATCATCACCGGCGATCAGACTCCGGCTGACCTGGTGTCGTGGACGCCGGATAGCCTGTATGCCCGGCAGAGTGTGGAATACCAGGCCTGACGCAGGGGCAGGTCGAGCATTATGGAGGTACAGGAAAGCATGGGCCAGTCGGCTTACAGAACGAGCTACGCCACGAATGTCACTGAAGATATGGTCGGTCGCCAGGTGACGGTGGCCGGATGGGTGGATCGCCGCCGTGATCACGGAGGCGTGGCCTTCATCGACCTGCGTGACCGCTCCGGTCTGGTGCAGATCGTTATCTATGACGAGGAGGAGGCCCGGCCCCTGCGTAGCGAGTACGTCATCCAGGTCACCGGCAAGGTTCGCGAACGTCCTGAGGGCAATGACAATGAACACCTGTCCACCGGACACATCGAGATCGTTGCAGACAAGATTGAGGTTCTGGCCAAGTCGGCAGCCCTGCCCTTCCAGGTGTCTACAGCCCTGGAGAACGAGGCCGAGAACAAGCTGCCCGGCGAGGATGTACGGCTGCGCTACCGTTATCTGGACCTGCGTCGCCCCTCCATGCAGCACAACATCCGTCTGAGGGCCGCCATGAACCGTGCCGCCCGTGCTGCCCTGGACAAGATGGATTTCTGCGAGATCGAGACGCCGACCCTGATCAAGTCCACCCCCGAGGGCGCCCGTGACTTCCTGGTGCCGGCCCGCCTGGTGCCCGGATCCTGGTACGCCCTGCCGCAGTCTCCCCAGCTGCTCAAGCAGTTGCTGATGGTGGGCGGCTTTGAGCGTTACTACCAAATCGCCCGTTGCTACCGCGACGAGGACTTCCGCGCCGACAGGCAGCCTGAGTTCACCCAGCTGGATATCGAGATGAGCTTCGCCTCCCAGGAGGACGTCATGGCCATGGCTGAGCAGGTCATTGCCGAGGTCTGGAAGGCTGCAGGATTCGAGGTCACCCTGCCCATCCCCAGGATCAGCTGGCAGGAGGCCATGGACAAGTATGGTTCCGACAAGCCTGACCTGCGCTTCGGCAACCCTATCGTCGAACTGACCGACTACTTCAAGAACACCCCCTTCCGGGTCTTCCAGGCTCCCTACGTAGGCGCCGTGGTCTACCAGGGTGCGGCTAACCTGCCCCGCAGGCAGTTCGACGCTTGGCAGGAATGGGCCCGCCAGCGTGGTGCAAAGGGTCTGGCCTATGTCCAGTTCACTGGCGACGGCACTCTCAAGGGCCCGGTGGCCAAGAACCTGTCTGATGCCGAGCGTCAAGGCCTCAAGAAGGCCGTAGGCGCCACGGACGGGGATGCCGTCTTCTTTGCAGCCGGTCCCCGTGAGGCTTCGCAAACCCTGCTTGGCGCGGCCCGTGTGGAGATCGCCCGTCGCCAGGGGCTGCTCAAACCCGACGAATTCGCCCTGACCTGGGTGGTGGACTTCCCGCTCTTCAAGCCCACCGACGACCCGGACGACGACGATGTGGCCGTGGGACATTCTAAGTGGACCTCCATGCACCATCCTTTCACCATGCCTTCGGCCGACTGGATCGACCGCTTCGACAAGGATCCCGAACACGCCATGAGCGACTCCTATGACATCGTCTGCAACGGCGAGGAGATGGGCGGCGGCTCGGTGCGTATTCACCGCGATGACATTCAGGACCGGGTCTTCAAAGTGCTGGGCATCGGCCCCGAGGAGGCCCAGGAGAAGTTCGGCTTCCTGCTGGAGGCCTTCAAGTACGGCGCTCCGCCCCACGCAGGCATCGCCTTCGGTTGGGACAGGACTGCCCAGATCCTGACCGGAGCGGACTCCATCCGCGATGTCATCGCCTTCCCCAAGTCCGGTGGCGGCCAGGATCCCATGACCGGGGCTCCAGCGCCCATCTCCGACCAGCAACGCGCCGAGACCGGCGTGGATTGGGAACCGGATCAGGAGAATACCGACTGAGCGCACTTCGTCACTGGTCGACGAGAGTCTAAAAGGGCTGGAATTCTGCGGGATTCCGGCCCTTATTGTTTAGGCCAGTTTATGCGCAGCAGGTCAATCGGTCGCGTTCGGCCAGTGGCTCTGCTTTTCAGGAGAACCGTTTCTATGGCCGCTCTGCAACAAATGATGAGTAAACTGCCCAATATGAGCGAAACAACCAAACAGCCGTCGGAGCGGATTCTGCCGGAGAAACCGGCCTCGGATCGCCCCGTCCAGGATAACTCCGGGCCGCTGGTCGAGCTGGCGCACGTCGAGAAGCATTTTGGCAACCTGCACGTCCTCAAGGACATCAACCTGCAGGTTGATACCGGCGAAGTGCTGGTGGTGGTCGGCCCCTCAGGCTCCGGTAAGTCCACCATGTGCCGGACTATCAATCGTCTAGAGTCCATCGACTCCGGTGTCATCAGGATCGAGGGAGAGCCTTTGCCTCAGGAGGGACGTGACCTGGCTCGGCTCAGGGCCGAGGTGGGCATGGTCTTCCAGTCCTTCAATCTGTTCGCCAACAAGACCATCCTGGAGAACATGACCCTGGCGCCCATCAAGGTGCGCCATATGCCCAAGAAGGATGCTGAGGACCTGGCCATGGACCTCTTGGCCCGGGTGGGCGTGGAATCCCAGGCCTCCAAGATGCCCTCCCAGCTCTCAGGCGGCCAGCAGCAGCGTGTAGCCATAGCCCGCGCCCTGGCCATGCAGCCCAAGATCATGCTCTTCGACGAGCCCACATCGGCTCTTGACCCGGAGATGGTCAACGAGGTGCTGGATGTGATGATTCAGCTGGCCCAGGAGGGCATGACCATGATCTGCGTGACCCACGAGATGGGCTTTGCCCGCCAGGCCGCCGACCATATCGTTTTCATGGCCGATGGACGGATCCTGGAGAAGGACGACCCCGACGACTTCTTCGATCACCCCAAGACCCAGAGGGCCGCCGACTTCCTGTCCAAGATTCTGACCCACTGAAGCAGGAGGGAAGCGTATCCGCATGAATGCAAGCATGCATGGCATGGGCCAGCCGTTGAAACGGCTTGCCAGGAATTTGACCGCGATCCTGTGCGCTTTGGGTTGCCTGATCTCCTTGGCGGCCTGTGGCTCCGACAAGGAGGCAGGCAAGATTCGGGTGGGCATCAAGTTCGACCAGCCTGGTCTGGGCTTCAAGAAGGCCGGAACCTATGTGGGCTTTGACGTGGACGTGGCCGCCTACATCGCCGACAAGCTAGGTTATAGCCCCGACGACATCGTCTGGAAGGAGGCCCCCTCCAAGCAGCGTGAGGCCATGCTCCAGAATGGCGACGTGGACATGATCCTGGCCTCCTATTCCATAACGGATGAGCGCAAGCGGGCCGTCTCTTTCGCTGGACCCTACATCGTGGCCGGACAGGACCTGCTGGTGCGCAAGGAGGACCACCATATCCGTGGCCCCGAAGACCTCAACGGCAAACGACTGTGCTCAGTGACCGGATCCACCTCGGCCGTCACCGTCAAGAAACGGTTCGCCAAAGAGGTCCAGCTGATGGAGCAGCCGGGCTACGCCGAATGCGCCACCGCCCTCTTCTCCGGCATCGTCGATGCAGTCACCACTGACGACATCATCCTGGCTGGTCTGGCTTCTGCCTCCCGTGGAAGGCTGCGGCTGGTGGGCAAGCCCTTCACCCAGGAGTACTACGGTGTGGGCATCAAAAAAGGCAATACCAAGCTGGCCCACAAGATCAACGCGGCTCTGGCCGACATGGAGGCCAACGGCTCCTGGCAGCGGGCGCTCGAGAACAACACCCGGGGCACCCATTACAAACCCGATCCGCGCTACAACCCACCTAAGCCCAAGGAGGGGGAGTGAGATGTCAACCATCATCGAACTGTTCACCGACTACGACATCCCGGCAGCCTTTTGGGTCAACATCCAGCTGACCCTCTGGTCGGCCCTCTTCTCGCTGATCCTGGGCATCATCCTGGTGATCATGCGCATCTCGCCCATCTCCTCCCTGCGGGCCGTCGGCCGAGGGTATGTGGAGTTCTTCCAGAACATGCCTTTGACCATCATCATGGTCTTCATGGTCCTGGGTGCCTTCGCACAGCTCAAGATCAGCTTCTCGCCGGAATTCTCCGTCAACTTCTTCTGGCTGGCAGTGACCGGCCTGTCCCTGTATACGGCAGCGTTTGTCTGCGAGTCCTTGCGCTCGGGCATCAACACGGTGCCTCTGGGCCAGGCTGAGGCGGCCCGCGCTCTGGGGCTGAGCTTCTTCCAGTCGGCCTCGCAGATCATACTGCCGCAGGCCTTCCGTGGTTCGGTGGCGCCCTTGGGTAACACCTTCATCGCCCTGCTGAAGAACTCCACCGTGGCTGCAGCAGCCTCCGTGGCATCCGAGAGCTCCTCCCTGATGAGCGAGATGATAGAGTTCCACGCCAATGCCATTGTGGCCATCTTCCTGATTTTCGCCCTAGGATATGTGATTCTGGTTTTGCCCATCGGAGCTTTGACCACGTACCTGTCCAACAAGCTGGCAGTGAGGAGGTGAGCGGCCATGGCACCAGATAATGAGAGCTCGCTGCTCTTCGATCAGCCCGGTCCCAAGGGTCGGCGCACCATACGAATCGCCAATTGGATAGCCGCTATCATCTTCGCCATAGTGGTCATTCTGGTGCTGATGAGGCTGCACAATCCTCCTGATGGGGAGAACCAGCTCAGCTGGGAGCTTTGGCGTCCGGCCCTGGACTACGAAGCTTGGTCGGACTTCTATCTGCCTGGGCTCTGGCTGACCATCAAGGCTTCGGTGGTTGCAGTGATTGGCTCGGTCATCTTTGGGTTTGTCTTCGGCCTTGGCCGTCTGCTGCCCAACTGGCTGGTAAGGGCAGTCTCAGGAATCATCGTGGAGTTCTGCCGGGCCGTCCCGGTTCTTATGATGATGATCTTCTTCTGGCGCTGGTTCGCCTTTGCCGGAGTCAGCCAGGCCTCCTATTGGGCCGTCGTGCTGGGCCTCATTCTTTACAATGGCTCCGTGGTGGCTGAGTTGATTCGTTCGGGGGTGGGCAACCTGCCCAACGGCCAGCGTGAGGCCTCCCTGGCACTGGGGCTGACCAGGACCCAGTCGCTGATGCAGATCGAGGTTCCGCAGGCCGTCTACGCCATGCTACCGGCGGCCGTGACCCAGCTGGTCGTGGTCCTCAAGGATACGGCTCTGGGCTCCATCATCATGTACACGGATCTGCTGCAGGAGTCCCGTCGTCTGGGCTCCATGTACTTCAACATCCTGCAGACCCTGGTGGTGGCCTCGGTGGTCTACTTCTTCGTCTGCTTCCTGCTGTCGCACTTCGCCCGTTGGCTGCCCAAGAAGATGCAGGAGCGCACTGCCGCCCCCGCCGACTTCGTGGAGCCGGCCGCGCCCGTGGCCATCATGGATCCCTCCAACGTCAACCAGATAGCCGTAGCCAAGGAGGTGGACGAGGACCGGTACGGCGGTGCGCCGTTGCAGTACCACGCCCATCACCGTGGATCCAATGCCTCCATCCAGCACTGGAGGAAGACCCGCTACATCCAGGGCTATGACCGGACCCAGCCCGACACGCTGGTCGATCCGCACAAGGCGAGCCTGGAGATTCCGGACTTCCTCAAGCCGGGCCGTGGTAGCCGTTCCGCTGGTGATCAGAAGGCCGAGGGCAAGACCAGGAAGGATAAGAAAGGCGGCAGCGACAAAGACGGCAAGAACAGGGGCTGACAAAGATCTCCCGGCTGCTTTGTTGCCTGGACGAAGCCAGTCTCCGGCCGGACTTGTGTGCCTGGCCGGATAGACTGGTGGACATGGTCCAAGAACATGCTGATTCCTCAACCGCCTCAACCGACCAACCAGTCTCCTTGGGCGACTTGGTCCCCGAGGCGGGAGGCCCCCGCAATCTGACCGAGGATCAGATCTACGACCGTTTCTTCTCCTGGGTGGCTTCCCGGGGCATCACCCCCTGGCCGCATCAGGAGGAGGCCGTCCTCTCCCTGGTTTCTGGCGACCATGTGATTCTGTCGACCCCGACCGGCTCGGGCAAGTCCATGGTGGCCTTGGCCATGCACTTCATTGCACTGTGTACCGGGCGCCGCTCCTATTACACGGCTCCCATCAAGGCTCTGGTCTCCGAGAAGTTCTTCGACCTGGTTTCGGTTCTGGGTCGCGACCGTGTTGGCATGATCACCGGCGACACCCATATCAACACAGATGCCCCGGTCATCTGCTGCACGGCCGAGATCCTGGCCAACCAGGCGCTCAGGGAGGGCAGACATGCCGACATCGGCTGCGTGGCCATGGATGAGTTCCACTATTACGGGGACCCGGACCGAGGCTGGGCCTGGCAGGCGCCCCTGCTGACCCTGCCCGACGTGCAGTTCCTGCTCATGTCGGCCACCCTGGGCGACGTGGATCAGATCGCCCAGGACCTGGAGCGCAAAACCGGGGTGGGGGTGGACATCGTCGCCGACGCCCCCCGACCGGTGCCTCTGGACTACCGTTATGTGGACACCCCCTTGCCCAACACTGTGGAGTCCTTGCTGGCCGATGGGGATTCGCCGGTCTACATCGTTCACTTCTCCCAGGATGCCGCCCTGGAGACGGCCCAGGCCCTGTCCAGCACGGGGGTTTCCGACCGAGGGCAGCGCGACCGGATCAAGGAGGCCATGGCCGGCACCCGCTTTACCACGGCCTTCGGCAGGATTCTGCAGCGGCTGCTGCGCACCGGGGTCGGGGTCCACCATGCGGGCATGCTGCCCAGGTACCGGCGTCTGGTGGAGCAGCTGGCCCAGGATGGTCTTCTACCGGTCATCTGTGGCACGGACACTCTGGGGGTCGGCATCAATGTACCCATCCACACGGTCCTGCTTACCGGGCTGACCAAGTTCGACGGCTACAAGATGCGCCGTCTGCGGGCCAGGGAATTCCATCAGATCGCAGGCAGGGCCGGACGCATGGGCTTCGATACCAGCGGGCTGGTCGTGGCCGAGGCTCCCGAATACGAGATTGAGAACGCCAGGGCCGTGGCCAAGGCTGGCAACGACCCCAAGAAGCTCAAGCGGATCAAACGCAAGAAGCCACAGGAGGGATTCGTAACCTGGGGCAAGGGGACTTTTGACAAGCTGATCGAGGCACGTCCCGAGACCTTGACACCGCACCTGAAGATATCCCACGCCATGGTGCTCAACGAGGTCGATCAAGGCGGTGATGCCAGGAGACGGGTCGAGGACCTGATCGAGGACTCCCGTCAGACGCCCCAGCAGAAGGAGCATCTGCAGGACCGGGCCGACGAGATCTTCCAGACCCTGACCGACACCGGGGTCATCGAGACCGAACGGAACCCCGACGGCGGCCTGGACTACTTCACGACCGTGGACCTGCCCGAGGATTTCGCCCTGGACCAGCCCCTCTCGCCCTTCCTGCTGGCCGCTCTGGAGCTGCTGGATCCCGAGGACCCTGACTACGACATGAATCTGCTCTCCATGGTCGAGGCCACCCTGGAGGATCCCCGGCAGATACTCAAGGCCCAGCAGCGGCAGGCCCGTGACGCGGCCATCCAGCAGATGAAGGAGGATGGCCTGGAGTACGAGGAACGGATGGAGCGTCTGCAGGAGGTGACCTGGCCCAAGCCCCTGGAGGAGCTGCTGGGGGAGGCCTTCGACCGCTACCGCCGGGATGTCCCCTGGGCCAACGACTATGAGATCCACCCCAAGTCCGTTCTGCGGGACATGATCGAGACGGCCTCGGACTTCAACGGCTACATCGCCCGCTACGGAATATCCCGGTCGGAGGGGACCCTGCTGCGCTATCTGTCCGATGCCTATCGGGCTCTGAGCAGGACGGTGCCCGAAGAGTTCATGGATGAGCGGCTGGATGACATCCTGGCCTGGCTGGGGTTGATTGTCCGCTCGGTGGATTCCAGCCTGGTTGATGAGTGGGAGGCCGCAGGCAGGGTCGAAAATGGCGAAGTCGCAAGCGGCCTGGATGCCGCTCCGCCCAAGGTGGAGAACCAGGTGGTGGCGGACCGGCGTGGGTTGACCCTGCTGGTGCGCAACGCCATGTTCCAGCGGGTTGAACTGGTTGCCGCCGACCGGCCGGAGGCCCTGGCCGACCTGGATGCGGACTGGGGCTACGGCCTGCGGGCCTGGAGCGACGCGCTGGACGACCTCTACGAGGACCACGAGCAGATACTTACCGATGCCCAGGCCAGGTCCTCGGACTTCTTCAGCCTGGATGACCGTGACGAGCGCCAGGGGCACACCTGGCGGGTCCGGCAGATCTTCGACGACGTCGAGGGGGAGCGCGACTGGGGCATCGCCGGCATCGTGGACCTGGATGCCACCCAGGAGAGCGGTCAGGTGGTGTTCAAGGAATACCGGGTGGGGCCCATCGAGGAACTGATGGACCTATAAGCCTGAGTCTCTATAGGACCTTGGAGAGGAAGGACTGCAGCCGAGGGCTCTGCGGGTGGCCGAAGATCTGTTCGGGCGTGCCCTCCTCCTCGATGATCCCGGCATCGGTGAAGATCACCCTGGAGGAGACCTCCCGGGCGAAGGCCATCTCGTGGGTGACCAGAATCATGGTCATGCCGCCCTCTGCCAGGGAGCGGATGACTTCAAGCACGTCGCCCACCATCTCCGGATCCAGGGCCGAGGTGGCCTCGTCGAAGAGCATGATGTCCGGGTGCATGGCCAGTGCGCGGGCGATGGCCACACGCTGCTGCTGCCCGCCTGACAGGTCCGTGGGCCGTGCGTCAGCCTTCTCCTGAAGCCCTACGGTCTCCAGCAGGTCCAGGGCCTGTTGACGTGCATCCTCCTTGGGTGTCTTGTGCAACATGTGGGGGGCCAGCATGATGTTGTCGGCCACGCTCATGTTGGGGAAGAGGTTGAAGTGCTGGAAGACCATGCCCACGTGTTCGCGCAGCTTGTCGATGTTGGTTTTTGGATCGGAAATGTCGATTCCATAGACGCTGATTGTGCCCGAGGTCGGCATCTCCAGGGCGTTGATGCAGCGCAGCAGGGTGGACTTGCCCGCGCCCGAGGGGCCGATGATGGAGATGACCTCGCCCGGCTTGACCTCCATGTCGATCCCCTTGAGGACCTCGGTGTCGCCGTAGCGCTTGTGCAGGTCGCGGATGGATACGGCCATCTGGGATGTTCCCTGGTTGAGGCGACTTTGGTTCTGGCGGATGCGACGGGTCAGTCGTCCGGTGTCCATGTCCGGGTCCTCGAAGTTCATCGATGCAGCCTCCTATCGAGCATATTGGCCATCCAGGTCAGGGCGCTGATGGCGACGAAGTAGATGACGCCCACCATGAAGAGGGTTTCGGTCACGCGGAAGTTGGCCGCGTAGATCTGCTGGGCCTGGTAGAGCAGTTCGCCGAAGCCGATGGCCAGCAGCAGGGAGGAATCCTTGAGCATGATGACCAGCTGGTTGATGATGGAGGGCGTGGCGAACCTGACGGCCTGGGGCAGGATGACCCGGCGCAGGGCCATGCGACGTGTCAGGCCCAGACTGCGGGCTCCCTCCATCTGCCCGACGTCCACCGATTCGATGGCCCCGCGCACGATTTCGACCAGGTAGGCTCCGGAGTTCAGGGACAGTGTCAGCGCGCCGGCCAGCCAGATGCTGATGCGGTGGCCGATCAGCTGGGGGACACCCAGGTAGAAGAAGAAGGCCCAGACCAGAACGGGTGTGCCCCTGAAGACCGCCACGTAGATGCGGGCGATCCAGGACAGGATCCGGTTGGGGCTGATCCTCCACAGTCCCAGGATGACGCCGATGGCCAGGGCGATGACGAATGATATGGCCGTGATAGCCAGGGTGTTGCGCAGGCCCAGCATCAGGGAGGGGAATGCCTGGCGGACCAGTTCGAAGAATCCGGGCCGTGATGCGGGCGCGCTCTTGCTGGAGTGGCCGCTGCCTACATAGGAATCGACCAGCTTCTTATAGCTGCCGTCAGCCTTCATCCTGGCCAGACCCTCGTTGAAGGCGGCCACGAACTCCTTGTTCTCGCCCTTGCGGACGGCCGCCCCGTAGGAGGCGCCAGGCTCCTTCTTGGTCACGGTCTTCAGCCCGTTGCCCTGGGCGATGCCGTAGGCCAGGACCGGGTAGTCGTCGATGACCGCCTGGGCATTGCCGGACTTGACCATCTCATACATGGTGGAGGACTGGTCCACCGCCTTGACCGTGAAACCGTACTGGGCCGCACGCTGCTTGGCGAAGGCCTCGCCCTCGCTGCCCGTCTTGACGGCCACCACGCTGCCTTGCAGATCCTTGTAGCTGTGGATCTGGTCGTTGTCCTTGGCGATGGCCATCTGCACGCCGGAGTCGAAATAGGGGTCGGTGAAGTCGTAGACCTGCTTGCGCTGGTCGGTGATGGTCATACCGGCTATGACCACATCGGCCTGTTGGGAGTTCAAGGCTTGAAGGGCGGCGTTGAAGCCCAGGGACTGGATCTGCACCGAGAACCCCTCGATGTCGGCGATCTTGCGGATCAGATCCATATCGATGCCGACCAGCTTGCCGGAGGAGTCCCTGAATTCAAAGGGGGCGAAGGTGGTGTCGGTGGCGACACGGAAGGTGCGTCCTTGGACCGCTTGAGCGGCGGGAGAGTCCTCGGCCGCCTGCGCCGGCGTGGCCAGGGGGGCGACGATCAGGGCTGAGAGCCCCAGGACCAGGGCGAGCAGGCCGATGGCCCACCTGCCTGGACCCGATGTCCATCCCTGGCGAACATGCTTGGCGATCACTGGCGATTCTCCTTATTGTTCCGACTGTGCCGGTCCCGGGTTTTTCAGGCGGCAGGCCTTGCTGCCGTCCATGGGCCAACCTGAAGATATATTCAGGCGGATGACCAGTAAACTGTACACACACCGTGTTTCCGGGACCCAACTACGCGCTGGGCGATACGGCCATATGGATTCCCAGTCTAGCGCGTTCGTCCTGCTGTTTGTGGCAGGCACAGGCCTATGCTGGTGAGGGCGGGGAGCCACAGGGGCCCCGAGGAATGAGGTAGTGCATATGGTTGATGATCTCTTCCAGGCGGCGGATCCCCCCGAGGAGCACACCCTCCCTCTTGCGGTCAGGATGCGGCCCAGAAGCCTGGACGAGGTGGTCGGCCAGGACAAGGTCACGGCTCCTGGAACCCCCTTGGAACGGCTGGCCCGCTCGGATCCGAACAACCGTCTGACCGCTCCCAGTTCGGTCATTCTTTTCGGTCCTCCCGGGGTGGGCAAGACCACCCTGGCCTATATTGTGGCCCGACAGTCCGGGCGGCATTTCGAGGAGCTTTCGGCCGTCACCTCGGGGGTCAAGGAGGTGCGGCAGGTCCTAGCCCAGGCCCGGGAGCGGCTGGTCAGCCAGGGGCGGGAGACGGTCCTCTTTATCGATGAGGTCCACCGCTTCTCCAAGTCGCAGCAGGATGCCCTGTTGCCCAGCGTGGAGAACCGGGATGTGACGTTTATCGCAGCCACCACGGAGAATCCCAGCTTTTCGGTCATCTCGCCCCTGCTTTCGCGCTCGGTGGTGGTCAAGCTGGAGGCCCTGGACGACCAGGACCTGGCCAAGCTGGTCCGCAGGGCCGTCAAGGACCAGCGTGGGCTCAAGGACCAGGTGCGGCTGGCTCCAGAGGCCCTGGACCAAATTGTGCGCTTTGCCGGAGGTGACGCCCGTCGGGCCCTGACCATTCTGGAGGCTGCGGCCGGGGCGGTCACCGAGGACGGGTCTCGCGCCAAGGGTGCGCGTCGCCCGCTGATCAACGCCAAGGTGGTCTCCTCGGTCATGGACGTGGCCACCGTCCGCTATGACAAGAAGGGCGACGATCACTACGATGTGGCATCGGCCTTCATCAAATCCATGCGGGGGTCCGACGTGGATGCGGCCCTGCACTACCTGGCTCGGATGATCCGGGCCGGCGAGGATCCGCGCTTCATCGCCCGACGCATCATGATCGCCTCCGCCGAGGAGGTGGGCATGGCCTCTCCTGAAGTGCTGGAGATCACGGTCGCGGCTGCCCAGGCCGTGGCCATGGTGGGCATGCCTGAGGCCCGTCTGATTCTGGCCGAGGCGGTCATCGCCGTGGCCACCGCACCCAAGTCCAACGCGTCTTACCTGGCCATCAACCAGGCACTGGAGGACGTGGACGCCGGGCATATCGGTCAGGTTCCCCTGCATCTGCGCAACGCTCCCACCAAGCTGATGAAGGCCTGGGGCAACCACGAGGGCTATCAGTATGCCCACGATGCGCCGGATGCAGTGGCACCCCAGCAGTACATGCCGGACGAACTGGTCGGACGGCGCTACTATCACCCCAATGATCGGGGCTATGAGCGTCAGCTGGGCCCACGTCTGGAGGCGATCAGGGCCATCCTGGACAGGGCCGTCGGGCCGGAGGGAAACGCCGGGTCTGGGCAATGACCGTCCGGACTCCTATACTGGTCACCCAATAGACGTTGAGTAGCCACACAATGACCGAAACGCCGCAGGGTCCAGGCCTTCCATATTGACGGTCGCCATGCTCCCAGAAGGAGCCTGTCGCCGTCGGCAGGTCTGGCATGGACGCATGGGGCATGCCTGCCTCATGCACGGGCGCGAGGGTGACGATGTCGACAGCGGTCATTGACAATGCAGACATATCCGAGCAATCCAAGAATCCCGGCCTTGCCGGGGACGGCCTGGCGGTCCGGGAGATTACCCGGCGAGTAGACAATGCTCGTGAATCGGCTACTTTTTACAAGATCGTGGCCCTGGTGGCCGCGGGAATGCTCATGGACAGCATCGATGTCTATGTGGGCAGCGCAGTAGCCAGTTCGGCGCTGAGCACCGGGTGGTCCACGGTCGCCCAGAATTCCCTCTTCCTGTCGGCGGGTTTTCTGGGGCTTCTGGTCGGCTCGCTGCTGGCCGGGTTCGTCGGGGACCTGCGGGGGCGCAAGACCGCCTATCAGATCAATCTGCTGCTCTTCGGAGGCTTTACCCTGCTGGGCGCTCTGGCTCCCAACATGGCCGTCCTTTCGGCCTGCCGTCTGGGGGCTGGTCTGGGCCTTGGGGCCGAAATAGTCACCGGATTCTCCATGGTCAACGAATTCGCTCCCATCCGGCATCGCGGCCGCTGGAGCGCCATCGTCTCGCTGGTGGCCAACACCGGAGTGCCTCTGGCCATGCTCCTGTGTGCTTGGATCATTCCGCGCTGGTCCTGGCGGCCGCTCTTCGTGGGCATTGGTCTAGCGGCGGCGCTGATTTGGTACTTGCGGCGTGACATCCCTGAGTCCCCTCGTTGGCTGGCCCTGCACGGGCGGATGGACGAGGCCGTCCGGGTGGTCCAGCTTTTGGAGGCCGATAATGGTCAGAGAAAGTCTGACTCTGACTCTGTCAGTGGTTCCGCCCTCGCTGGGAAGAATGAGGGGGTTGAGACAGCTGCCAAGGCGTCGGGTGGCGTTGTTCGCGGCCTGATTGTGGCCACTGTGGCTGTCTCGGCCACCAACGTTTGCTCCTATGCCTTCACCTCCTGGGTGCCCACCATCCTGCTCAAGCGGGGCATAGATCTGAGCGGATCCCTGTGGATCAGCACGCTGATGATGCTGGGCGCTCCCCTGGGCTGCCTGATCGGATCCCTGCTTCTGGACCGGATCGGCCGCAAGCGGATCATCGTCACGGCCTTCCTGCTGACAGCAGTCTTCGGTCTGCTCTACGCTGCGCAGACCAGCCAGGTCACGGCCATTCTGGTGGGTATCCTGCTTATGGCCAGCCTTTACGTCCTCATGTCTTCGGTTGTGGCCGTCTATGCGCCTGAGCTCTTCCCGACCACGGTCCGTTTCCGCTGCGTGGGCATTGCCAATGCCGTCGCTAAGCTCTGCAACGTTCTCATGCCTGTGCTGATCGGGGCCATGCTCAGCCAGTGGGGGAGCACCTCAATCTTCATCACCATCAGCCTGGTTGCTCTTGCCTCCATGCTGGTTGTGGGCCTGATGGGCTGGGAGACTTCCGGCCGCTCGGTGGGCTGATACAAGCATCTGAAAAGCAAGGGACCTGGCATGAGCCTGGAGCCGTCGAGAGGTGGTGAAAAGTTCGGCCAGTTTCTCTTCTTAGCAAGGCTCCTTTGTCAGCAAAGAGTGATCAGAGCTGATTGGCCAGGAGCCGGTTGTAGACGCAGCGTAGCTCGGTCTGGAAGGTTTCGGGGTCGATATCCGGATTCTGCTTGAACAGGTCGATCCACCAGTTGTTGACTGACCTGATTCTCTTGCGAGCTATGTCTGCGCCCGATCTGGTCAGGGTAATGATATTGACGCGGTGATCTGCAGGGTTCTGTTCACGGCTGACCAGGCCCAGGGCTTTTAAGGCTTTCAGATCCCGGGCCAGCAGACTGGGATCTACGCACAGGTCCCGGGCTATCTGGCGCTGACTGAGGCCTGGATGATCATAGAGGTATACAATCAGGTCACCCTGTGTGCCCCTTAAGGTGGAGTCGCCTGTATATCGGCTGGCATCGTTGCGTGCATGCCGGTAGATTCCGGCTATGCAGCTGCTCAAGTTGTGGTAGTGGCTCTTCTTTAACATCTCTGCTGCCCCCTAGCTGGTAAGGAAGATCGGAGAATTCTGCGGGCATGGTTAACCCGATAACCGCAGGGACCCCTTCGGCGCCGTTCCCCTTCCAGGCCTATTTCCGGCAACTCCCTAGCCTCGGCCCAGCACGGACGACGCATTTTTCATCATATCAATACCGTCGACACCATGAGGATGGTCCACAATCGGAACAGGGGCCAGGCGCATCATGATTCCTCAGGCTCTGCTCCTACTCGATGTCTATGTCACTCGATCATCCAGAAATTTTCTGTCTACATCAGGCTTTTGGGTTAAAAGGGATTGCCTCTTTGCTCGGCCGAAGTCGGGGACTATCACCGTCATTGCTCCACGGTATGCTAAGATGTTCCCTTTTCGTAACGGGATCTGGAAAGGATTGGCATGCGGGTACTGGACTTCGACGGCACCATCTATGATGGCGAAAGTCTGCTTGACTTCTACTTGTTCACTGCCCGCAAGGATCCGCGGATGCTGCACTACCTGCCGGTTGCCCTATTCTATGCCGTTCGCTACCGCTTGGGCCGGGTCACCCTAGAGCAGCTGGATTCGGCCATGCGTCGGGTAGGTTCGCGCTATCTTCGTCGGCTGACCTCGCGTCCCGGCTTTGACATGGACCGACTGGTCAGCCAGTTCTGGGATGTCAACATGCATAAGATCATGGATTGGTACACCCCTCAGGCCGACGACGTGGTGGTGACCGCATCCTTCGATCTAGTGGCGGGGGAGGCTTGCCACCGACTAGGCATCACCCGTTGTATCGGCTCCACCCTGGATATGGAATCCCTGACCGTGGGCTACCTTAACTTTGGACCTGACAAGCCCCTGCACTTTCAGCGGATCCTCGGCCAGGAGACAGCCATTGATGCCTTCTACACCGATTCGGCCTTCGATCTGCCCATGATTGATCTTGCCCGGCGGGCTTATCTGGTCGAGCATGGCAATGTCCGCCGCATCAAATAAGCCAACCCTTCAAATAAGCCAACCCTTCTTATTCCTGTCATCATTCGTCGGCGGGTTCGGCACGGAGTAACCCTGCTATCGTTCTGCTTAGAAGCAAGTGAGCATAATGGCATGCTGAGAACGAGGGAGGGCTTCTTGTGAAAGAGCCGGCCACGATACTGATTGTCGACGATGACAGGGATCTGGGCGAGATGTTGTCGATAGTGCTGCAGACGAAGTCCTATAGGCCAGTGACCTGCACGGATGGATCCAGAGCGGTGGAGATATTCCCTACGGTGGAACCTGATCTGGTGCTGTTGGACATCATGTTGCCTGGCATGGATGGGATTGGCATCGCTCGCTGGATCAGGTCCAGATCTAATGTCCCCATCATCATGCTGACGGCCAAATCCGATACCAAGAATATTGTCGAGGGTCTGGAAGCCGGAGCAGATGACTATGTGGTCAAGCCCTTCAGTACTGATGAACTCCTGGCCAGGATCCATGCACGTCTGCGCCCGGTCTCGGTCCGCACTGATCAGGAAGGGCAGGAATCATTGGCCGTCATCCATGGCCTGATAGAGATCAATCGGCAGGAGCACACTGCAGTCAAGCGGGGCAGGCAGCTTTCTCTGACCCCTACGGAGTTTGAGCTGCTCTACGTGCTGGCCTCGCATCCCGGTGAGGTGCTCAGTCGGGGAGAGCTGCTGCGAAAGGTCTGGGATTACCAGGATATGGGCGATACCCGTCTGGTCAACGTCCACGTGCAGCGTCTCAGGCAGAAGATCGAAGACGATCCCGAAAATCCCAGAATCATCGAGACGGTTCGGGGAATCGGTTATAAGTATGCGGCTGAGCAGCCAGGATCATGAGCAGTCACACGAGGCACAGGGGTGTGTCTGCAGTCGGTATGTTCCTGCGTAGGTTCTACAGGGCAGTCAAGAGCTCCCTGCAGATACGAATGGTCCTTATGGCAACGGTTTCGGCACTCCTGATCGGCATCGTCTTTATGACAGCCTCCCTGTACTCGGTCAGAGCTTCCCTTTTGAACCAGGTCCTGCGGCAGGCACAGGCCGATTTTGCTGCAGAGCTGACCAGGGCTCAGGGGGGTCTTGACTCCGCAGATATCACCGGCGATGAGGGCAGCTATCAGAAACTGGTGGTTAATATGGCGGCCAACGTCCAGAACGAGGGGGCGCCCAACATGGTCGGGGTCTTCATCTGGCCGGATGATTCCACGGCCCGCAGGTTCGTCCCTGTTTCAACGGCCCCGGGGGACAGCGATCTGATCAGCCCAGAAATCAGGAATGCTGTCGTCTCCAATGGCAGCCACTCCTACTCGCAGATGATCAATACTGCCGACAAGGGGCAGTACCCAATCCCAGGCATCGTCATGGGGTCCATGCTGAGGCCGGCCACCACAGGCGGAATCGAGTTCTACGCCATCTACTCCTTCGCAGACCAACAGCGGTCCGTCCTCTCCGTGCAGATGGCCCTTCTTGCGGTCAGCGTGGTAACCAGCGTCATGATGGGGATCATCGTGTTCCTGGCCTTGCATTCCGTCATCCGCCCGGTGACCAAGGTGGCAGGGGCCGCCAAAGGGTTGGCTCAGGGGGAGTCGGACATCCGTGTCACCGAGGACCGTACCGATGAGCTGGGCATCTTGCAGCGTTCCTTCAACGTCATGGCCGATTCCATCAATGAGAAAATCGGCCAGCTAGAGGAAGCCGAGGCCTACCAGCGCAGATTCGTATCAGACGTCAGCCATGAGTTGCGGACGCCGGTCACCACCATCCGCATGGCCACAGACCTGCTTTTCAAGAGTCGGAACGATTTGGATCCCAGCAAGCGCAGGACCGTGGAATTGCTGGACAAGCAGGTGTCGCGCTTCGCCAGCATGCTTGAGGATCTTCTCGAAATTTCCCGATACGAGGCTGGCCAGACCTCCCTGAATCCAGACCTGTGCGACGCCTGTGACTTGGTGCGCAATGTCGTCCAGCAGGTCGCCCAGATAGCCCGTACGAGGGGGGTTTCTGTCAATGCGCTCCTTCCCGATCACAAGATAATGATGACCGTCGATGCCAGCCGCTGCTCTTCAATTCTGCGCAACCTGGTCAACAATGCCATCGATTTCGCCGATGACAATCCCGTGCAGCTGCGGCTGGCTGCATCGGAGCACACTGTGGTGTTCAGTGTGCGTGACTGGGGAACCGGCATTGCACCCGAAGACCTGACTCATATATTCGAACGGTTTTGGCGGGCCGATCCTTCACGGTCTCGGTTGACGGGCGGTACGGGTCTGGGGCTGTCTATAGCCTTGGACAACACCAACCTCATGCATGGCCTGCTGGAGGTGCGCTCGCAGGTCGGGCAAGGCACTTGGTTTCTGCTGACCCTGCCCCGGAATGTCTCCGAGCAGCTGGACAAGGGGAGCGTTCCGGTCCGGTTTCAGCTTGGCCAAGGTCTGGATGTGGAAGGCTCTTTTGAAGAGGCTGCATCGTGAGTATTTTCAGACAGTTCCGCTGGGCTAGTACCCCTCATCCTGTGCGGGTGCTCGGTCTGTGTGTCGCTATGGTGGCTGCACTGATCGCCGGAGGATGCGCCAATCCATTCGGGCTACCTACCTCCGGATCAGTCCGTCAACTCAGTCCCATCGAGAATCAGCCCCATCGCGTCTTCTCCTCCCCGGAGGGCCCTGCGGACGGAGCGGGACCAGAGAGCATCGTCAGAGGCTTCATAGCAGCTCTGCCTACCGGTATTCAAAGCGATGGCTTCGCCGTCGCCAAGTCATATATGACTAAACGGGCCTTTGCGGATTGGGACTTCAATGCATCCGTCTCCATCTACAGAGAATCCCCCGTCTATGACCGTGTGGATGGCGAGGGCAGTGGGAAGACGGCTGCCCTCGACCTGACTACCAAGTGCGTCGGATCACTGGATGCCCATGGGATATTCTCCGCTACCGACCAGGATGCCGGCTCAGTGGACAGGACCGACCGGTTTGAACTGGCTAAAGTTCGCGGCCAATGGCGGATTAGCAAGGCTCCAGCGGTGATAGTGATCTCTTCGGATGACTTCCTGCAGGTCTATCGTCAGGTAGTTATCTATCAGTTCCCCTTTGCCAAGGGTGTGCCTGTCCCTGACAACCGCTGGTTCGGCTGGCGAAACTGGAGAACCCTGGCCCTAAAAGAGCTGTTGAAGGGCCCTCCGGCCTGGCTGGGTGATTCCGTGACAAACTTCAATACTGCCAAGGTCTCCCTGGCAGTGGATGCCGTGCAACAGGTCAAGGGGCGCATGGAGATCAGGGTCAGCACTTCCTTCGCCTCCCTGAGCAATGAGAACAAAGCCATGCTGGTTCATCAAATGAGGATGCTGCTGGGCGATGGCAATGGCGAGTTTGATCTGCGCGTGGTCGATGCGGCAGGGATTGACTACTCCCACGCGGATGATGACCTAACCATGGCTTCAGGGCAAACTTCTAACCGCATCTACAGCCTGGGCAGCAGCGGGGTTGTAGGTTTCAACTCCTCGAACCTGATCAGGGTCGGTCAGCCTCCCGTCTTCCATGAGCCTAGGGGGCTGGTCTTTTCCTCCAATGGTGGTGCGCTGCTGTCCGATCAGGGTCTGGTGACTTGTCTTAAGCCCGATGCCTCATCCTGTGGGAAGCTGTTTGCCGACACACCCATTACTGCCATAGCCGGCAGTTTCACCGATGAGGTTTGGGCTGTCAGACAGAGTGATTCTGCCATTCTGGTCGATACAGGCAAGCCGGGTGCCTTGGAATTCAACCTGCCTTGGCTGCATGGGCGGCGCGTGGTTGCCCTAGCTGTGGCACCTGAGGGGCAGCGTCTATGCCTGGTGCTCGATGACGGCCTGCAGGGTATGAGCACCCTGGTCATGCTTGGAATCGTCCGAGGCGAGAATCAGCGGCCGAAGGGCTTGAGCGACCAGATCCAGGTCATCGCCCGACATCGGGACATCAAGGCCTTGACCTTCTACAACGACAACACCCTGGTCTACAAGGACGGCGATATGGAGGCGGGCGGCCATTCCCAGATCGCTCCCGGGCCGGAGATGGTCCAGCATCTGCCGGCCGGGACCACGGACTTGGCTGCAGGGCAGGTCAATCAGATGCAAAGTCTGATCGCCTTGGACCGTTCGGGCATCGTTCACTGCCTTTCCGGGGCTCTGGAAGGCATGTGGTACATCATTGATTCCCAGGTGGAGACGGTCACCAGCGGCAGATAAAAGCCGTGAACGCGCAGGGTCGGCTGTGGCTGATTCTTCATGTGGCTGAACTGTTATCGATTTGTTATCACTGCGCCTTGAGCTCGGCAAGAGGAAAAACGATACTGAAATCGTGGATGTCATCATCGGTGATCATAATGCTGTGGCCTCGATGCTGACTACTCAAGGAGGAGAACAATGAACAAGGTACTGAAGAAGGTGCTGACCATCGCCACGGCCTCGGCTGCGGTCCTGGCCATGGGAGCCTGCGGGTCCTCCGGATCCAGCTCCAGCAAGGGCGGTGACAAGCAGAAAACCATCGGGTTTGTTGCAGTAGGTCCCGAGGGCGGCTTCCGCACGGCCAACGAGAACGATCTGAAGAAGGCCTTCAAGAACGCCGGATTCAACATGATTTATTCGCCGACTCAGAACAACGATCAGCAGAAGCAGATCCAGGCCTTTAACAAGTTCGTCAATGATGAGGTGGACGCCATCGTCCTGTCCTCCACCGAGGACAGCGGATGGGATGAGTCGCTGAAGAAGGCCAAGGAGGCCGAGATCCCGGTCTTCCTGGTCGACCGCAACGTGCAGACCAAGGACGAAAGCCTGGTCGCCTCCCACATCGGACCTTCCAACGAGTGGGCAGGGCAGCAGGCGGCAGAGTTCGTCAACAAGAACTTCCCCGATGGAGCCAATGGCCTGATCCTGGAGGGGCCTGCCGGCTTGTCGGTGGTCAAGGACCGTCAAAAGGGCTGGGATTCCAAGATTGGTGGCAACATCAAGGTTCTGGAGAGCCAGTCAGCCAACTGGTCCACTGACGAGGCCAAGACCGTCACGGCAGGCCTGCTGGATAAGTACAAGAGCCAGAATGTCCAGTTCATCTTCTCGCAGAACGATGAGATGGGCCTGGGCGCTGCACAGGCTGTTGATGCTGCAGGACTTAAGGGCAAAGTCAAGATCATCACCATCGATGGCACCAAGCCTGCTCTGAAGGCACTAATCGACGGCGATCTGTCACTGGTAATCGAGTACAACCCGCTCTTTGGCGAAACGACCGCCAAGACCGTTAAGGATTACCTGGACGGCAAGAAGGTCAAGAAGAACATCGTCATTGATTCGAAGGTCTTCACCGCCGATGAGGCCAAGAAGGTCATCGATTCCAGAGCGTACTGATATATCGCTGATCGTATAGGACGCAGGACGGCGCACCCGAGAAGGTTGCGGTACGCCGTTTTTCATGGGTGGGAAAGGGCCTTGAGGCTGCGGTACCGCCCTTCGATCAGCATTCAGTTTGGATGAGGCAAGACAATGACAAAAGAAGAACCCTTGGTCTCCATGAAGGGAATCAGCATTGAATTCCCTGGTGTCAAGGCGCTCGACAATGTCGATCTGCGTTTGTTCCCCGGTGAGGTTCATGCACTCATGGGGGAGAATGGCGCAGGCAAATCGACCATGATCAAGGCGCTCACCGGGGTATACAAAATCAATGCGGGAACCATTACCGTCAACGGCCAGAACAGGATTTTCAACGGCACAGCTGATGCGCAGAACGCCGGCATCGCCACGGTCTACCAGGAAGTCAATCTGTGCACCAACCTGAGCGTGGGCGAAAACGTCATGCTTGGGCACGAGGAGAGGGGGCACTTGGGCATCAACTGGCGTAAGACCCATGAGGCAGCCAAAGGCTTTCTGGCCCAGATGGGCCTGACGAATCTGGATCCCCACACTCCGCTCAATGAGATATCCATAGCCATGCAGCAACTGGTGGCCATCGCCAGAGCCATGGTCATCGATGCCAAAGTCCTGATCCTGGACGAGCCGACATCTTCGCTGGATGCCAATGAGGTTCAGGATCTTTTCCAGATCATGCGCAAGGTCAGGGACAGGGGCATCGCCATACTGTTCGTTTCCCACTTCCTGGATCAGGTCTACGAGATTGCCGACAGAATGACCATTCTGCGCAATGGCAAATTCGTCGAGGAGACCATGGTCAAGGACATGCCTCGCGATGTCCTTATTACCAAGATGATCGGCAAGAACGCCGATGAGCTTTCGCTAATCGGGACCAAGTCAAGGAAAGGGACACCCCAGGTGGCAACGGATCGGCCACTGGCCAGCGTTCGTGGTTTCGGAAGAAAGGGCACCATCTTCCCCTTCGACATGGATCTTTACAAAGGGAAGATCATGGGGCTGGCTGGCCTGCTGGGTTCCGGCAGAACCGAAATCGGCCGTCTGCTCTTTGGAGCAGACAAGCCTGACAAGGGGACATACACCTTTGAGGGGAAGAAAATCTCGATCGACAGCCCGGCTACCGCTTTGAAGAACAGAATCGCCTACTCCACAGAGAACAGAAGAGATGAAGGCATCATCGGAGATTTGACAGTCAGGGAGAACATCATTCTGGCCCTTCAAGCCACCCGAGGCATGTTCAGGCCGATTCCCAGGAAGGAAGCCGACCGGATAGTCGACAAGTACATCAAGGAGCTCAATGTTCGTCCTGCTGATCCCGACAGACTGATCAAGAACCTGTCGGGAGGTAACCAGCAGAAGGTTCTTCTGGCCAGGTGGCTGGCCACGAATCCGGAGCTGCTGATCCTGGACGAGCCGACTAGAGGAATCGACATCGGCGCCAAGGCGGAGATTCAGCAGACGGTGCTCGATCTGGCCGCTCAGGGCATGAGTGTGGTCTTCATCTCATCCGAGCTGGATGAGGTTGTCCGTCTCTCTGATCAGATAACCGTTCTCAAGGACCGTCACAAGATCGACCTGATGAATAACGACGATACGGTTTCCCAGCAGACCATCGTGGAAGACATAGCCAACACCTCGGTCTCTGGACAATCTAAAGGAAAGGAGGAAAGATGAGCAAGCCCGCTAAGAAGCAATCGGAGGATGAAGGTCCATCCTTCCTGCGCCGGATATTTGGCAATCAGCTGATTTGGAGCGTGGTCGCCTTCCTCGCTCTGATTCTGGTCTGTACCATGGTCGATCATTCCTTTCTCAGCCTGTCCTACAATCCGCGTACAGGCGGTCTGGCAGGACCTCTGATCACCATGATTCAGGAGTCTGCGCGATATCTGATGATTGCTACCGGCATGACCCTGGTCATCTCGACCTCAGGCATTGACCTCTCGGTCGGCTCAGTCATGGCTGTGGCGGGAGCAGCAGCTATGCAGATGCTGATCAGCGGGGTGAACGTATGGCTGGCCATCCTGATCTCCTTGGCCGTAGGCCTGGTTCTGGGCTGCATCAACGGCGCCCTGGTTTCCATTCTGGGACTCCAGCCTTTCATCACTACGCTGATTATGATGCTGGCAGGCAGAGGACTGGCCAAGGTCATCACCAACGGACAGAATGCCGACGCTTCAGGCGTAGCCGGAAGCGGTCCATTGCGCTGGATGGCTAATGGCTTCATTTTGGGAATCCCAGCCAATTTCGTCATAGCAGTGATCATCGTCTGTCTGGTCGGCCTTCTGATGAGGAAAACGGCCGCCGGCATGATGATTGAGTCGGTGGGCATCAATCAGGAAGCCAGCCGAATGACCGGTATCAAGCCCCGGCGAATCCTCTTCCTGGTCTACGCCATCTCCGGCTTGCTGGCGGCTGTAGCAGGACTCTTCGCCACTGCATCAGTAATGAGGGTCGACGTGGTTAAGACCGGTCAGGACCTTGAGATGTACGCCATTCTGGCTGTGGTCATTGGAGGTACCTCCCTGCTGGGCGGCAAGTTCTCGCTGCTGGGAAGCGCTTTTGGCGCCGTGATTATCGCGATGATTCGCAAGACCATCATTACCCTGGGTATTGATTCAGCCGCTACGCCAGCCTTCTTCGCTGTGGTGGTCATCATCATTTGCGTTATGCAGGCGCCCAAGGTGCACAATGCGGTCGCTGAGTTCAAACGCAGGCGAGCTATGAGGCAGTCTGCAGAGGTGGTGGCATGATGAAAAAGAGTGCAAGTAGACAAGCAGGATTCCGTCTGAGCCCCAGGGCCATTCCTACAGTAGCTGCCGTGGTCATCTTCCTGCTCATGCTGATCATGGGCCAGGTGCTCTTCGGCACCTATATTCGGTTGGGGTTCATGTCCTCCCTGTTCATGGACCATGCCTACTTGGTGATCCTGGCAGTAGCCATGACCTTTCCCATCCTTACAGGCGGCATTGATCTGAGTGTAGGGGCCATAGTAGCCATTACCGGCGTGGTCGGTGTCAAGCTCATGATTGCCGGCGTACCAGCGCCGCTGGTCATCGTCATCATGATCGCCATCGGTGCGGTCTTCGGACTTCTGGCCGGTGTGCTTATTGAAGAGTTCAATATGCAGCCCTTCATCGCCACGCTGTCCACCATGTTCCTGGCCAGGGGCATAGCCTCCATCATCTCGACCGATTCGCTCAATATGCCGGAGAACAACAACTTCAGCTGGATAGGCGGTGAGGGCCTGAAGATCATCGACAATCCGAAGATTTCCAATGACCTTTCGCTGAACTTCGGCGTGGTCATTGCCCTGGTGGTTGTGGCAGTCAGCTATGTCATCCTCCATAAGACGCGGACAGGCCGTACCATCTACGCCATCGGCGGTTCCCGGTCCTCGGCGGAGCTGATGGGCCTTCCGGTCAAGCGGACGCAGTATGTCATCTACCTGACTTCGGCTGTCCTGGCCTCCATTGCCTCCATCGTCTATGTCGCTGGCATCGGTTCAGCCAAGAACACCATGGGCGTCGGCTGGGAACTGGACGCTGTGGCGGCGGTGGTCATCGGCGGCACCTTGATCACCGGAGGTTACGGCTACGTGCTGGGCTCCGTCATAGGTGCGCTAGTCCGTTCGATCATTGACCCTCTGACCTCGGACTTCGGCGTCCCAGCCGAGGCTGTCACCATCGTGGTTGGTCTGATGATTCTGGTCTTCGTCATCCTCCAGCGTTTGGTGACCTTTGTAAGAAAGGAATGAAGCAGAGTTTTTCCGGATGATCTGAATGGGGGCTGATGCCGTGATGATTGCGGCATCAGCCCCCATTCGCACTGCTAATTCATGATTCGAAGGGGTAGACCAGCCCCCACTGGCGACGCAGGGAGTCCATGAGTTCCATGATTCGCAGGGTGTCCTTGTGAGGCATCTGGTTGCACTCAGTCTTGCCGTCAAGGATGGCCTGTGCGGCGCTGGCCACCTCGTACTCGTAGCCGGTCAGCTGTTCGGGAATGGGGTAGCTCTTCCTCAATTTGTGGTCCCCGTCGTACAGGTCGATGGACTCCACGTTGTTGATATTGGCGCACTGCAGGTAACCCCGGTCTCCCCAGATGCTGCCGGTCCGGTCGCTGTCCGAGACCATGGAGCTGGTCGCCGCGCCCATGGATCCGTCCTTGTAGAAAATGGTCGTGGAGTTCTGGCTGTCCACGCCCTCCGGACTACGGACCCAATCTGTGCAGACCCGTTCAATGGGCTTGGGTCCCATGACCATGTCGATGAAGTTGAGAGGGTAGACGCCCACGTCGAGCAGAGCGCCGCCGGCCAGGGCCGGATCGGTCATTCTGGCCTTGCCTACGGTCACGTAACCTAGATTGGCGGTGGCGGTCCTGACTGTGCCGATTTCTCCCGAGGAAATGATGTCGTCGATGATGGAGCGCGAGGGCATATACCTGGTCCAGATGGCCTCGGTACAGAGCAGGCCGGTGCTCTCGGATGTCTCCATGACCCGCCTGGCCTGATCGGCGTTAGCGGTGAAGGACTTCTCGACCAGCACGTTCTTTCCGGCCTTCATGCAGGCGATGGCCTGCTCGGCGTGGAGGCTATGAGGCGTGGCGATGTAGACCAGATCCACTTGGGGATCATCCAGGAGCTCCTGGTAGGAGCCATAGGAATGCTGGAATCCATATTTTTTGGCGAAGGCGGCTGCACGATCCCCATCCCTGGAGGCCACAGCATAGGGGGCCACCAGGTGGCTATACCGTTGATCCCCAGCCATCATCACCACCGTCTTGGCCAGGGCGTTGGCTATCCTTCCGGCACCGAGAATGGCGAAGTTGACCCGCATGCCCTTCTGCTCAGCCTCTTGCCGCTTGCCGTTCAATCTGCTCATCCTTGACTCCTTCGTTTGGATCGCCATCTGCTGTGATGGCCTCATACAATTTCTGCAGGGTTTCCTCAGTATGGTGGGCATCCAGCTGGCACTCCCAGACAGTGAAGACCCGCCATTCCATGGCTTTCAGCTTTTTGCGTTGCTCCTGATCCCGTAGACGGTTCCTCGTCAGCTTTGTGGTCCAGAACTCCACATTGGATTTGGGAAGGGAGAATTTGGCACACCCCTCATGCATATGCCAGAAACAGCCATTGACGAATACCATGGCTCGCCACTTGGGCAGAACCACATCAGGATGGCCCGGGTACCTCTTGTCGTTCTTGCGAAACCGCAGACCACGCGAGAAGAGGTAGGACCGGACCTGGCGCTCTATTGATGTTTCCGTGCTCCTGATTCGGGACATGGTGTAGCTGCGTGTGCCGGGCTGGAATCTGCTGGATGTCTTTTTCGAAACCATCCCCGGCCCGGCTCAGAGGACTTCGACGCTGTTGATGAAGACCGGCTCCAGGGGACGGTCGCCCGAGTCGGTGGCCACGGCATCCAGCTTGTCGACCACCTTCCGGGAATCCTCGTCGGCAACCTGGCCGAAGATGGTGTGGTGCCCGTTCAACCAAGGGGTTGGCACGGTGGTGATGAAGAACTGTGATCCGTTGGTGCCGTGGGTCTTCCCGGTGGCGGGGTCCCGGCGCAGCCCCGCATTGGCCATGGCCAGCTTGTAGGGTTCCTCAAAGGTCAGGGCGGGATCGATCTCATCATCGAACTCGTAACCGGGACCGCCTGTGCCGGTACCCAGCGGGCAGCCGCCCTGGATCATGAAGTCCTTGATGATCCGGTGGAAGGTCAGCCCGTCATAGAAGGGATCCTGACGCTTCTGGCCCGTCTCGGGGTCGGTCCAGTCCTTGCGGCCGGCGGCCAGATCCAGGAAGTTGGCTACGGTTTCAGGGGCCTGATCGTCAAAGAGGTCCAGGCGGATGTCGCCTTCTGAGGTATGCATGATGACTGTGCTCATGTCCTTAATCCTTTCATAAGACGGCGACGCGAACCGAGGACCCGAAGGGCATCAGGGCCAGGCGGGCCATCTTGAAGGCCTGCAGGCCGAATGGTATGCCCACCACGGTCAGCATGGTGACCAGACCGGCCACCAGATAGGCCAGAGCCAGCCACCAGCCGCCAAGGATGATCCAGAGCAGGTTGGCCAGCCAGGATCCCAGCCCGCCTCCATAGATGACCTGCCTGCCGAAGGGGGTCAGGGTGAGTCTGGCCATCTTGAAGGCCTGGAGACCCAGGGGGATGCCCACCACGGTCAGGCAGAGCACGATGCCCACCAGTGTCCAGGCCAGTGCGATGGCCAGTCCTCCCAGCAGCAGCCAGCAGATGTTGCCGATCAGGCGCATGTAGTTCCTTCCGTCAGGGTGGCGGTGACGGCCTTAGCACAGTCGGTCACTTTCTCGATGATTGTGGTCAGTCGTTTCTGCCGCTGTTCGGGGGCGAGTTCCTGGTCCAGGGCATCAATCAATCGCATACCGGATTGGACAATGCCTCGCGTCACTTCCACGCCCATGGCCGGATCCGCTGGTCGCAGGGCTGTCCAAGCCTGGATCAGCGGCTGGTTGACCTGCCGGTGGAAGTCCAGCAGAGCCTGGACCTGCCGGTCTGTGGACCGATCGCTCCTTGGGGCGCTCTCATGTGGATTCGAGGTGCTCCCGTAGATCAGGGCCTGACGTAGCTGTTCGTCGTGCTGCTCGGCGTAGAGGTTCATCAGCCAACCGTGTCCGTGCAGTCCGGCCTGCTCCAGATTGGTGCGGGTCCAAATCTCGACTGTTCGGCGCGGGTCTTCTGCCTTGCCTAGGGCTTGGTCCAGGGCACGACCCCAGTCAGGCAGGTGCCGCTCCATGACCATGTCGCAGAGCTGATCGGCGTCTCGGGCGTAGCGGTAGAGGGAATTCCGTGCCAGATTGGCTCGTCGGGCCACCTCGGCCATGGTCAGCTGGTCGCGTCCGCCGGTGCGCAGGATGGCCTCGGCGGCGGCGATGATCCGGTCCAGGGTTTTGGCTCGGTGCTCCTGGAGCGTGGATTCGCGAATCCTGGGCATGGTCCTCCTTGGTCTGGCCAGCCGGGTGCTGCGATTGTGAATCGGGTTCGGCCGGTCTTGGGACATATGATATGGCCTATTTGCAACAGAGCCAAGCTGCCAAAGCCTCTTTAGCCTGCGGCTTGTCCGCGCTGAGTGAACTTGCCAGGCTGGTTTTAGCGACGTATAGTCGCAAAAAATCGCAGACCATGGTGAGGGGAGATCTGATGACCGGATCGGCAAGCATAGACGTGAAGAAGGGCAGTCAGAAAGGCAGCCAGGAGTCTCAGGAGGCGGCACCGCCCTGGCGTGCTCTCTGGGTGCTGGCCCTGGGTCTGGCCATGATTGTGCTGGATTCGTCCATCGTCAACGTCTCCATTCCTTCCATCATCGCTGCCATCCACATCAACCTGGCTCAAGCCCAGTGGGTGACCGCTCTCTACAGCATCGTCCTGGCGGCCCTGCTCCTGCCTTCCGGTCGGTTGGGGGACATGATCGGGCGCAAGCGGATTCTGCAGGTGGGCACGGTCATCTTCGTGCTGGGATCCGTCTTCGCCGCATCGGCATCCTCCGGTACATTGCTGCTTCTGGCGCGACTTGTTCAGGGAATCGGCGGCGCCCTGGTCATGCCATCCACCCTGTCCACCGTGTCCGCAACCTTCCGGGGTCGTCATCGGGCTACTGCATTCGGCATCTGGGGGGCCGTCATGTCCTCCGCTGCGGCGGTCGGCCCCTTCCTGGGCGGGGTCTTCACCAGCACCATCGGATGGCGGTGGATCTTCCTGGTCAATCTGCCCTTGGGGCTGATTGTTCTTGTGGCCAGTGCAGTTTTTGTGCCCGAAACCAAGTCAGCGCCCGGGCAGACTGACAACCGCTGGGGGATGCTTGCCGACTGGAAGGGCATACTTCTTTCGGCCCTGGGATCGGCCCTGGTGGTCTTTGCGCTGATCGAGGGGCAGACCTACGGCTGGTGGCGCCCCCGTGCTGCACTTGAACTGGGCCCCTTGCACTGGTCTGCATCGGCACCCCTGTCGCCGGTTCCGGTCAGTCTGATCCTTGGATTGGCCCTGCTGGCCGCCTTCGCGCTGATCGAGCTGGCCAGGGCGCGCAGGGGCAAGATGGTCATCCTGGACGTGTCCATGTTCGCCATTGACACCTTCGGCTGGGGCAATCTCACGGCCGCCATTGTCAACGCTGGTCAGTTCGCGGTCATGTTCATCCTGCCTCTCTACCTGATCAACGCCAGGGGCCTGAGCCCCCTGGGGGCCGGATCCATCCTGGGTGTCATGGCCCTGGGGTCAGTTGTTTCGGGCGGTCTGGCCCGGGTGGCCTCAGCCCGTCTGGGAGCCGGCGGCACGGTGCAGACGGGCTTGCTGATGGAGATTGTCGGCGTGGCCCTGTCCATTCTGCTCATGCGTGGGTCGGTACCGGTCTGGCCCATGACCCTGACTCTGATCATTTACGGTGCCGGTCTGGGCTTTGCCTCGGCACAGCTGACCAGCCTGGTGCTCTCCGGTGTTCCGGTGGCCCAATCCGGCCAGGCTTCGGCCACCCAATCCACCATCCGCCAGTGGGGGACCGCCTTGGGCGCTGCAGTCTCAGGTTCTGCCCTCTCCCTGGCTCTGAGTCTGGTGCTGCCAAGGCATCTGACAGCACTCAAGGGGATTTCGGCACAGATAGCCGATGGCCTGGTCAGATCTGTCCAGTCTTCAGCCGGAAACGCCATTGTCGGCATGCGGGCCCAGGGCACCCGGGGCCGACTGGGAGTCCTGGGACCTCAGGTGACCAACGCCCTGACCGAGGGGTTTACTCAAGGTGCCCAGTGGGCCATGGGCTTTGCAGTCCTGCTGCTTTTCCTGGGATTGGTCGCCTCGGTACTGGTGCGTCGGGCCGCCCGTAAGGCTGGTGCCGATAAGGTCTGAGGCGTCCGCAATCCCGACTTCTCTGTATCGCTCCCTATTCGGGACTGTCTGCCCGTGGGCCGGCCCTGGCACGGTTTAGAATCATGGGTATGGGCATACAAGAGGAACAGCCGCGGCGGGATGGCGATCTGCTGGTGGCTCTGGCTCAGATCGACACCTGTGTGGGCGATCTTGACGGCAACGCCAACATTATTATGGACTACTCCCGAAAGGCAGCTGAGCAGGGGGCGACCCTGGTGGTCTTTCCCGAGATGAGCCTGACAGGTTACCCAATCGAGGACCTGGCATTCCGGGCCAGCTTCCGTCGGGCCGCCTGGTCTCGGGCCGACCGTCTGGCCAGGGAGCTGGAGGAGCAGGGTCTGGGCCATCTCTATGTGATCGTGGGAACCGTCGGCACCGACACGGATCAGGACAGGCCCCGCAACCGGCTGGTGGTCCTGCATCAGGGTCGGGTCGAGGCTGGCTACGACAAGCACTTCCTGCCCAACTACGGTGTCTTTGACGAGTACAGGATCTTTACCCCGGGAGATAGGACTGTGGTCCTGGAGGTGCAGGGGCACCGGATAGGGCTGGCCATCTGCGAGGACATCTGGCAGGATGGCGATCCCATCAGCGACCTGGCTGACCGGGACATCGACCTCCTGGTGACCATCAACGGCTCCCCATTCGAGGAGGGCAAGGGGCACGTCCGTTACGAGCGGGCGACTCGTCGGGCCAAGCAGGTCGGCGCGCCTCTGCTCTATCTGAACCAGGTGGGTGGTCAAGACGATCTGGTCTTTGACGGAGGCAGTTTTGTGGTGGACCAGGATGGCACTCTAATGGAGCGCTCGCCAAGGTTCGTCCAGGATCTGTCGACTTGGACCCTGCCTGCACCAGGGGAGCGGCCTCTGCCCAGTGAATCCTGCATGGCTGAAGAGATGCCTGGGGATGAGGAGGTCTATCGGGCCTGCGTGCTGGGTTTAAAGGACTACATGGCCAAGAACCATTTCACGGGCGTCTGCCTGGGGCTGTCAGGCGGGATCGACTCGGCCCTGGTGGCCACCATGGCCGCCGATGCCTGCGGAGGGGGGCACGTGCGTGGCATCTCCATGCCCAGCCGCTACTCCTCGGAGGGCTCCCGGGATGATGCTGCTGACCTGGCCCAGCGTCTGGGCGTGCGTTACGTGGTGCAAGCCATAGGCCCTGAATTCGACGCCTTCCAAGGGCAGTTGCATCTGGAAGGGGTGGCTGAAGAGAATCTGCAGGCCCGGATACGCGGGGTCATCGTCATGGCCTATGCCAATGCCGAGGGGCTTCTGGCACTGGCAACCGGCAACAAGTCCGAGCTGGCCTGCGGCTATTCAACGATCTATGGCGATGCGGTCGGTGGCTACGCGCCCATCAAGGATCTGCTCAAGACCCGGGTCTGGCAGCTGGCCCGCTGGCGCAACGCCCAGGCCCATGCACGGGGTGAACGTGAGCCCATCCCGGTCAACTCCATCGTCAAGCCGCCCTCGGCCGAGCTGCGCCAAGGGCAGAAGGACTCTGATTCCCTGCCTGACTACAGCCTGCTTGACAAGGTCCTGGAGGCATACATCGAGCATGCGCATGGTCGGGCCGACCTTCTGGCCGACGGTTTCGATCCCGACACGGTCGACACGGTCATGCGTTTGGTGGATCGGGCCGAGTGGAAGCGGCGCCAGTACCCGCTGGGGCCCAAGGTCACCTCCCTGGCCTTCGGCCGTGACCGCCGGCTGCCCGTAACCAACGCCTTCAAAGAGTGATTGCCATGGATCCCCAAGAGGAGCAACCGGCCTGGTACTTCAACACTGTCACCGGCAGGCCCGAGCAGGGCAAGCTGTCTCCGCAGGACAGGCGGATGGGCCCCTACCGCAGCAGGCAGGAGGCCCTTGATGCCTGGAAGATCGCCAAGCGCCGCAACAAGGAATGGGATGAAGAAGACCGCCGTTGGCGGCAGGCCTGGGAGGGTGATCCCGGGCAGGGGCAGTCATCAGCTGACAGATGAAGCTCCCGCTGGATCGCCCACTATCTTTGGCGATCAGTCGGCCATACCGTCAGAACGGATCGGGACTCAGGCGGTGTGCCGGGCCTGCTCGCAAGATATTGTTGTGACGCCCATTGCGAGTCTTCGTGCAGTGTGATATAGCTCACGTCGCGATTCGGTTTCCCGTGGTAACGCGCCCCCTATACTTGAAAGTGACAGTGGTGTGAGGAAGCGCCATTGACCATATCAACAAGGAGTTGACTATGACAGCAGTTGAGACCAATACCGTCTCTCCCGCAGAGCTGCAAGCCAAGGCTTGGAAGGGCTTCAAGGGCGAGGACTGGAAGAAAGATATCGACGTTCGCGACTTCATCCAGAAGAACTACACTCCGTACACCGGTGACGAATCCTTCCTGGCACCGGCTACAGAGAAGACCAAGTTCCTGTGGAACTACCTGGATGACAATTTCCTTGCCGTAGAGCGCAAGCAGCGCGTCTACGACGTGGACACCCACACTCCGGCGGGCATTGACGCCTTCCCGGCCGGATACATCGACGGCAAGCCTGCCGGCGAGACCCAAGACGACGTGATTGTCGGCATACAGACCGACGTTCCCTGCAAGCGTGCGATGATGCCCTACGGCGGCTGGCGCATGGTTGAGCAGGCCCTCAAGGAGGCCGGCAAGGAGCCCGATCCAGAGGTTAAGAAGATCTTCACCCGGTATCGCAAGACCCACAATGATGGCGTCTTCGACGTTTACACCAAGAGGATCAAGCTGGCCCGCCACAACAAGATTCTGACCGGTCTGCCCGATGCTTACGGCCGTGGCCGCATCATTGGCGATTACCGTCGTGTGGCCCTCTACGGGATCGATGAGCTGATCGCCCGCAAGAAGGCCGACAAGGATTCGATTCCTTACCGCAACGACTTCACCGAGGAAGAGATCGAGCACTGGATTCGCTTCCGCGAGGAGCACGCCGAGCAGATCAAGGCTCTGAAGCAGCTGCTGAACCTGGGCAAGGAGTACGGCCTGGATCTGAGCCGTCCTGCCATGAACGCCAAGGAAGCCGTCCAGTGGACCTACATGGCCTACCTGGCCTCGGTCAAGAGCCAGGACGGCGCCGCCATGTCCATCGGTCGTCTGTCCGCCTTCTTCGACGTCTACTTCGAGCGTGATCTGGCCGCTGGCCTGATTGACGAGACCGATGCCCAGGAGATCATCGACAACATCGTGATGAAGCTGCGCATCGTGCGCTTCCTGCGGACCAAGGACTACGACAACATCTTCTCGGGCGACCCCTACTGGGCCACCTGGTCCGACGCTGGCTTCGGCGACGACGGCAGGCCCATGGTCACCAAGACCTCCTTCCGTCTGCTGGCAACCCTGACCCTGGAGCACCTTGGACCCGGTCCCGAGCCCAACATCACCATCTTCTGGGATCCGAAGCTGCCTGAGGGTTACAAGCGCTTCTGCGCCCGTATCTCCATCGACACCTCCGCCATCCAGTACGAGTCCGACAAGGACATTCGCGCCCACTGGGGCGATGACGCTGCTATCGCCTGCTGCGTGTCCCCCATGAGGGTCGGCAAGCAGATGCAGTTCTTCGGCGCCCGTGTCAACTCCGCCAAGGCCCTGCTCTACGCCATGAACGGCGGCCGTGACGAGATGACCGGCATGCAGGTCATCGACAAGGACGTAATCAAGCCTGTCACCCCCAAGGAAGACGGTTCTCTGGACTTCCAGGAGGTCAAGGACAACTACGAGAAGGCCCTGCAGTGGCTGAGCGAGACCTACGTCGAGGCTCTGAACATCATCCACTATATGCACGATAAGTACGACTACGAGTCCATTGAGATGGCCCTGCACGACAAGGAGGTCTACCGCACCCTGGGTTGCGGCATGTCCGGCCTGTCCATCGCCGCTGACTCCCTGTCGGCTATCAAGTACGCCAAGGTCTACCCGATCTACAACAAGGATGCCAAGGGCACCCCTGAGTATGTCGAGGGCGCTGACGACGACCTGATCGTCAACTACAAGACCGTTGGCGAGTTCCCGATCTACGGCAACGACGACGATCGCGCTGACGACCTGGCCAAGTGGACCGTGTCCACCGTCATGGGCCAGATCAAGCGCCTGCCTGTCTACCGTGGCGCTGTGCCGACCCAGTCCATTCTGACCATCACCTCCAACGTGGAGTATGGCAAGAACACCGGGTCCTTCCCCTCCGGCCACAAGAAGGGCACCCCGTACGCTCCCGGTGCCAACCCCGAGAACGGCATGGATTCGCACGGCATGCTGCCCTCCATGTTCTCCGTGGGCAAGATTGACTACAACGACGCCCTGGACGGCATCTCGCTGACCAACACGATCACCCCCGACGGCCTGGGCCGCGACGAGGATGAGCGCATCAACAACCTGGTGGGTATCCTGGACGCCGGCAACGGCCACGGGCTCTACCACGCCAACATCAACGTTCTGCGCAAGGAGCAGTTGGAGGATGCCGTCGAGCACCCCGAGAAGTACCCGCACCTGACCGTGCGCGTCTCGGGCTACGCCGTCAACTTCGTCAAGCTGACCCGCGAGCAGCAGCTCGACGTGATCTCCCGCACCTTCCACCAGGGCGCGGTGACCGACTGATCGCCCTCGTGCGATAGTCAACCGTTGATGAGACGGTGAATCATGGGGCGGGGCGCACCAAGGCCCTGCCCCCTTTTCGTCTTTTTCAGGAGGATCCGATGACGGAGACCACCACCTTCCATACCACCCAGCCGCATATGCTCAAGGAATCCAAGGTCTACCAGAGCCAGACCCTGATGGGCGGCCTTTCGGGGTTCGAATCGCCCATTGGACTGGACCGGCACGACCGTATGAATGCCCTACGCACGGGCGACATCGGATTTGTTCACTCCTGGGACATCAACACCTCAGTGGACGGGCCGGGCACAAGGATGACCGTCTTCATGAGCGGATGCCCCCTGCGTTGCCAGTACTGCCAGAACCCCGACACCTGGAAGATGCGCGATGGCCAGCCCGTATATCTGCAGGCCATGATCGACAAGGTGGCCCGCTACCAGGACCTCTTCAAGAGCACGGGCGGAGGAATCACCTTCAGCGGCGGCGAGTCCATGATGCAGGCAGCCTTTGTCTCACGCGTCTTTCGTGCTGCCAAGGAGATGGGCGTTCACACCTGCCTGGACACCTCGGGCTTCCTCAATCGCAACTACACCGATGCCATGATTGACGATATCGACCTGTGCCTGCTGGATGTCAAGTCCGGCGACGAGGCCACCTACAAGAAGGTGACCGGCGGCACGCTGGCCCCCACAATCGAATTCGGCAAGCGTCTGGCTACCCGTGGCAGCAAGATCTGGGTTCGCTTTGTGCTGGTGCCAGGGCTGACCGACTCCGAGGAGAACGTCGAGAATGTGGCTCGGGTGTGCGAACAGTTCAAGGATGCCATCGAGCACATTGATGTGCTTCCCTTCCATCAGCTTGGACGGCCCAAGTGGCATGAGCTGCGCATCCCCTACCCGCTGGAGGATGCCAAAGGCCCCTCTGCTGCTTTGAAGGATCGGGTCAAGAAGCAGCTGGAGGCCCACGGCTTCGTGGTCTACTGAGGCGTGGAACCCAATTTGGTTCCAGGGCGGATCCAGGAGAAACCCGAATAATTCTCTTGTGACTCCCCACGGCAGATGTCGTGGGGAGTTTTGTTTGCTCGGGCGCAGGCCAGCCGGCCAATCAGCAAGTGACCGACTCGCTGAATGACAGAATCATCAGATGAATGGCACGCCGAATGACCGGCTTAATGATTGGCAGATTCAATGATTGGCAGATTCAATGGGTGACGGATTCAATGGATGACCGACACTGAAAAATCGATAAATTCCCGACATGGCATTCACAGTGAGAAATTGTCGGTGGGTTGAGGCCATGGACTATGCTTTCAGGCGTGTGTTTTCCGGGCCGGTAGGTCCGGTGGAGTTTTGGAAGACAAACTAAAAAAGAGGTTGAGCGCAGGTGACCACGGAACCTAAGACGCAGCTGCTTTCAGAGCCCGCCCAGGGTGTGCCGTCGGTCATCGACGATATGGCCGGATACCGCCGGGCCTGCCGGCTACTGTCCCAGGGGAGCGGTGCGCTGGCTGCTGATGCTGAACGCGCCTCTGGCTTCCGCTATGGCCACGACGACTACCTGGTCCAGTTCAAGCGCCAGGGGGCGGGGATATTCCTGCTGGACCCACCGGCTTTGAGGCAGGCGGGCTGTGACTGGTCGGAATTCAATAAGGCTGTTGATGGTGCCCAGTGGATTATCCACGACTCCCCTCAGGATCTGCCCGGCTTCCATGCTTTGGGCATGAGGCCCTCATCGCTCTTCGACACCGAGCTGGCGGCCAGGATGCTCAACCTGGGTCATTACGGCCTGTCTGCAGTGACTGCGCACTACCTGGGGCTGACGCTGGCCAAGGAGCATTCTGCTGCAGACTGGTCCTACCGCCCGCTGCCCCGTGATTGGCGCAATTATGCCGCCTTGGACGTGGAGTTGCTGGATCGGGTGCGGTCGTGCGAGCTGGATGATCTGCGCCATCACGGCAAGGATGAATGGGCAAGGCAGGAATTCGCCTGGTTGCTGCAGCAGGGCAAAATCCCCAAGCAGGAGCCTGAGCAGCCCTGGCGGCATATCTCGCATATCAACGCCCTGCGCAATGACCGTCGAGGCCTGGCTGTGGCCCGTTCCCTGTGGACCACCCGTGACAAGCTGGCACGACGCAATGACATTGCTCCGACGCTCCTCCTGCCTGACAAGGCCATCATCGAGGCCGGCAGGCTCAAGCCGCACAACAACGCCCAATTCCGCTCCATCCGATCCTTGAATGAGCGGGTCAGGATCCACACCGGCGGCGAGCAGGACCGGATGTTTGAGCGCTATGCGCCCATCCAGCGCCGGGTCAGGCCCTCGGTCTGGAAACAGGCCATCCTGGAAGCGCTGAGTCTGCCCACCGAAGAACTGCCGGTGCCGCCCAAGCCGCGGTGTGAGGAGACCAACGCCCCCAAGTCCATGCAGGTCTGGCGGCACCGCCACCCGGACCGATATGCCAGGCTGGAGGCAGCGCGCAAGGCGGTGACTGAGGTGGGACGCCGGACCAACACCCCCGACGAGATTCTGATCAAGCCCCGCTACCTGCGCAACCTCTGCTGGACCGACGAACCGGAGAAGCGGGATGTGGCCGACTTCCTGCGTCAGGAGGGTGCCCGCCCCTGGCAGGTTTCGCTCCTGTCAGAGTCCCTGACTCGCGCTATTATGTAACGGTTGCCTTACTGGCAGATCAAACGGTTTGGATGAATTGGAGCGCAGCGTGAAAATCAGCGTCAGAAACCTCGAGCCCACCAAGGTCAGGCTCACCATCACCGTCGATCCCGATGAGCTGAACCCCTACCTGGATCAGGCCCGTAAGGAGATCGGCAAGCAGGTGACCATCCCCGGCTTCCGCAAGGGCCATGTGCCCGGACCCATCATCGATCAGCGCGTGGGCTTTGCCAGCGTAGCGGGCGAGGCCGTCAACGCCGGCGTGCCTGAGCTCTACTCCAAGGCTCTGGAGGAGAAGCAGCTGCACGCCATGGCGCAGCCGCAGATCGATGTCAAGGACATTCCTTCCTCGGCCAAGGACGACACCAAGCTCAAGTTCACCGCAGAGGTGGAGATTCGTCCCAAGTTCGAGCTGCCCGACATCGAGGGCATGGAGATTGAGGTCCCCAAGCCCGCCGTCACCGACGAGGACGTGGACAAGCGTCTGGACAACCTGCGTCAGCGTTTTGGCACCCTGGTCAGTGTGGATCGCCCAGCCTCCAAGGGTGACTATGCCAACATCGACCTGGATGCCGTCATCGACGGCGAGTCCGTGGACTCCCAGCAGGGGGTCAGCTACGAGCTGGGTTCCAACACCATGCTGGACGGCCTGGATGAGGCCCTTGACGGGCTGTCGGCCGGGGAAGAGACCACCTTCGAGGGCACCCTGGAGGCCGGCGAGCACCAGGGCGAGAAGGCCCAGATCAAGGTCAAGGTCAACTCGGTCAAGGCCGAGGAGCTGCCCGACCTGGACGACGAGTTCGCCAAGGAGGCCTCGGAGTTCGAAACCCTGGAGGAGCTGCGCGAGGATGTGCGCAAGCAGTGCCAGGTGGATGCCGAGGGTCGGCAGGCCACTGACGCCCGCGACGCCTTCATCGCCAAGCTGCAGGACGGCCTGGACATCCCGGTGCCCAAGGGCATCAAGCAGTCCATGGTGACCGATCAGCTCAAGAACACCGGCAAGGACCCGGACAAGGCCAGCAAGGACGAGAAGGCCGAGGCCGAGGAGAGCGTGGAGAAGGAACTGCGCGACCAGATGACCCTGGACGCCCTGGCTGAGAAGCTGGGGATCACGGTCAGCCAGGCCGATGTGACCAACTTCCTGGCCTCCATCGCCCAGCAGTACGGCATGGATCCCAGCGCCTTCATCAACGGCATCGTTCGCAACGGCCAGCTGGGTTCGGCTGTGCAGGAGGTTGGCCGCTCCAAGGGCATGCTGGCCGGCATGCGGGCCGTCACCTTCAAGGATCCCGATGGCCAGGAGGTGGACCTGAGCCGCTTCCTGGGCGAAGATGAGCCCGAGGCCCAGGAGGAGCAGGACGAGAGCGTCCAGGCTGCCTCCGCCGCTGCTGAAGTGGCCGACCAGCTCTCCCAGGATCAGGAGTAGCTCACAAGTCGCAAAGAACAGGGCCGCACCCAGTGGCGAAACAGCCTGGGTGCGGCCCTGTCGTAGCGGTTGCGCAAAGAGCGGAAAGACCACGGCCGCGTCGATTGCGGGGGCTACTCTCAATACAGATACGTTTATCGAAGGAGACAGGGTGAACAACTCATTGGCAACCAGTCCCGTGATGGAGGAGGGGGAGGCCCCTACGCCGACCGATCCCATCTTCAACCGACTGCTCAAGGACAGGATCATCTGGCTGGGGGACGAGGTCAAGGACGCCAACGCCAACGTCATCTGCGCACAGATGCTGATGCTGGCGGCCGAGGATCCCAAAAAGGACATCTGGCTCTACATCAATTCGCCTGGCGGCTCCATTACGGCGGGCATGGCCATCTACGACACCATGCAGCTGATCGAGCCCGATGTGGCTACGGTCGCGGTCGGTATGGCTGCCTCCATGGGCCAGTTCCTGCTCTCCAGCGGGGCCAAGGGCAAGCGCTTCGTCACCTCCCATGCACGGGTGCTCATGCATCAGCCCTCGGGCGGCGTAGGAGGCACGGCCACTGACGTCAGGATCAACGCCGAGCTGATCATGGACATGAAGCGCACGCTCTCCCAGCTGACGGCCGAGCAGACCGGCCACACCCTGGAAGAGATCTACCGGGACAACGAATACGATCATTGGTTCACGGCCCAGCAGGCCCTGGAGTACGGATTTGTCGACCGGATCGTGACCACCCATGGCACTATGACCGCGGATCAAGGGAAGTGAGCACTCCACATGGCATCTGAAGAAGCGCAATTTGTAGCACGGGCCCGTCGACTGGCCGGCCCTCGTGGCCTGGCCGCCATGCCCGCCGATCGCTATGTGCTGCCGCAGTTCGAGGAGCGCACCCCTTACGGCTACAAGCGCCAGGACCCTTACACCAGGCTCTTCGACGACAGGATCATCTTCATGGGCGTCCAGGTGGACGACACCTCTTCGGATGACATCATGGCCCAGCTCCTGGTTCTGGAGAGCCAGGATCCCAACCGCGACGTGATCATCTACATCAACTCGCCGGGGGGATCCATGACGGCCATGACCGCCATCTACGACACCATGCAGTACATCAAGCCCGATGTGCAGACTGTCTGCCTGGGCCAGGCTGCCTCGGCTGCTGCCGTTCTGTTGGCCGCCGGCACCAAGGGCAAGCGCCTGATCCTGCCCAATGCCCGTGTGCTCATTCACCAGCCGGCCATGGAGCAGGACTTCGGCAAGGCCACCGAGATTGAGATCCAGGCCAAGGAGATGCTGCGCATGCGCACCTGGCTGGAGGAGACACTGGCCAAGCACACCGGCCAGGATGTGGAAAAGATCCGCAAGGATATCGAGGTGGATACCATTCTGACCGCCCAGCAGGCCAAGGATTACGGGATGGTGGACGAGGTCCTGGAGCACCGCGATTAGCTCCGGTGACTGCGCACATGATTGATCGTCCGGATGGCGGCGGGCCCCTGGGGTCCACGGCCTCCGGACGTTTTTGGCATCATGGACGATGCCGCTCACATATGATTTCGGCGATTCTTGCGGATTCTCCGGGAAGGGAGAGCCATGGGCCGTGTGGTCAGCTACAATGACGGACTGAATCGCTGCGAGTTCTGCGGCAAGGACGAGCACCAGGTGCGTCGTCTGGTCAAGGGGCCTTCCTGCGCAATCTGCGACGAATGCATACGCCTATGCGCCCAGATCATCCAGGAGGACATGGCCAAGGATGCCGCCGATCAGCGGGTGTCCCTGCCTGCGCCCTCAAAGATATTCGCCTATCTGAACCATTATGTCATCGGCCAGGAGGCTGCCAAGCGCACCTTGTCGGTGGCTGTCTACAACCACTACAAGCGCGTCAATATGGACCTGGGCGACCGTGGACGTATTGCTGACACTGCGTTTGAGCGAAAGGACGCGGCCCCACGCGTCCAGGTGGACAAGTCCAACATCCTGCTCATGGGTCCCACCGGCGTGGGCAAGACCTACCTGGCGCGAACCCTGGCCACCATCATGAACGTCCCCTTCGTCATCGTGGATGCCACCAGCCTGACCGAGGCTGGATATGTGGGTGAGGATGTGGAATCCGTCCTGCAGGGGCTGCTCCAGGCTGCCGACGGCAACATGGACCTGGCCCAGCGCGGGATCATCTACATCGACGAGATCGACAAGATCGCCAGGAAATCCGGGGAGAACACCTCAATCACCCGGGACGTGTCAGGCGAGGGGGTCCAGCAGGCCCTGCTCAAGATCATCGAGGGCACCCAGGCCCGTGTGCCGGTCCAGGGTTCGCGTCGGCACGGCGATGTCCGCACGGTCGTCATGGACACGGCCAACATCCTCTTCATCTGCGGCGGCGCCTTCGTCGGTCTTGAGGAGATCGTCCGCCGACGGCTGGGCCTGCGGGAGAGCGGATTCTCGGCAACCCAGGGGAGCGATAGGGTGCCCGGCGACCGGGTCATGAGCCAGGTCAGGGCCGAGGACCTGGAACAGTTTGGCCTGCTTCCCGAGTTCGTGGGGCGGTTGCCGGTCATATCCACCTTGGAGCCGCTGGGCGCCCGTGAGCTGCGGCGGGTGCTGACCGAACCGGACAATGCCCTGGTCGACCAGTACCGGCGCATGTTCCTGGATGACGGGGCCGATCTGGTCTTCACCGATGCCGCCCTGGACCGTGTTGCTGCCATCGCCCTGGAGCGCAAGGTCGGCGCCCGAGGGCTGCGTGGAATCATCGAGCACACCTTGGAGGCGACCATGTTCGAGCTGCCCGATAGGACGGATGTCTCCCGTGTTGTGGTGGATGCCGATGCCGTGGAAGGGACCGGATCGCCCCGGTATGAGACCGGGCAGGGCGTGGCCGCAGCTGCTGGTCGTCGTTTGGCTTGACCCCGCCACGACGAGTGCCGCTGTTGACCGGGCCCGATAGGATGATCATTGTTGCCGGAAGGGAGGCCCCATGGGTGCTCGTAGCGCTGTCGTAGTCACGCACAGCAGGGTCCGGGCAAGCGGCCACCTGGTGGACGAGGTCGAGGAGCAGTTGCGCAGGGACGGGTTTCGCGTTTCGATCGTCGACAACATTGCCGCCCCGGAATTCGGCAGCCCCAGCCAGAAGGTGGCCGACGACACCGAGATTGTCATCGTTCTGGGCGGCGATGGGACCATTCTGCGGGCCGCAGAGCTGGTCAAGGGCACCCAGGTGCCCATTTTGGGGGTCAACCTAGGCCATGTGGGATTCCTGGCAGAGTTCGAGAGCTTCCAGATAGGGGAGGCCATTCGTCGGGTGGCTGATCATGACTATTCCATCGACGAGCGCATGGTGGCCCATGTGGACCTGTGGATACCTGGGGCCGATCGACCACTGAGCGACTGGGCCCTCAACGACATGACCCTGGAACGATATGATCGGGGCAAGATGATCGAGGTATCGGTCCGAGTGGACGATGTGGAGATGAGTTCCTTCGGTTGTGACGGCATGATTGTGGCTACCCCGACCGGATCGACGGCCTATGCCTTTTCAGTGGGCGGGCCCATCGTCTGGCCGGATGCACAGTCGCTACAGATGGTGCCCATAGCTGCCCATGCACTCTTCGCCCGATCCCTGATCATCGGTCCAAAGTCGCAGTTCACCCTGGACATTCTGGGTGATTCCCAGTCGGCTGGTTGGATTTGCAATGACGGGCGCCGTCAGCGGCCAGTGCCCAAGCGGTCCCGCATTGTGGTGCGACAGTCCCACGACATCCTGAGGCTGGCCAGGCTGTCCGGGGTGCCCTTCACCAGACGGCTGGTCTCTAAGTTCGACCTGCCTGTGGTCGGCTGGAGGGAGCAGCATCGCGCTTCGGCGGTTGCGAACGGGCAGGACCAGGGGGAGCTGCCGGAGTCGAATAAGGAGCACTGATGCTGGAAGAGCTGGAAGTACGAGACCTGGGTCCCATCCATCATGCCCTGCTACGGCCTGCTGCTGGCATGACGGCCATCACAGGGGAGACCGGGGCTGGCAAGTCCATGCTGCTCAACGCCATCAGGCTGATCTCGGGGTCCACTGCCCGACCGCAACTGGTGTCGCCTGGAGCACGCGAGTCGTGGGTCCAGGGGATTTTCGATGCTGGAGCCGCTGGAGCTGAGAATCCAGTGACTGCTGCAATAACCGAGGCTGGCCTGCCTGTGGAGGATGAGGGACAGATCTTCTTGGCCCGAACCATGCCGGTCAAGGGGCGTTCCCGTGCCGCTCTGAATGGTAGGACGGCCCCTCGTGGCCTGCTGGAGGAGGTGGCTGGGATGCTGGTCACTGTTCATGGCCAGGCGGATCAGATGCGTATGGCCAGTCCGGCCCGGCAGCGCGAATTTTTGGATGCCTATGCCGGTGACGGCCCGCAGCTGGAGGCTTTTTCCAAGGCCTTCAGGCATTACCGACAGGCCCAGGACCATCTGGAGGAGCTGCGCAACCAGCAGTCCGGTGCTATGGCCCAGGCTGATTATCTCCGTGAATCCATTGCCCGGATCGATCGCGTTGACCCACATTCCGGCGAGGATCGCGAACTCAAGGCTCAGCGGGACAGGATCGAGCATGCTGCCCAGATCAGTCAGGGAGTAATGTCCGCGCTGTCCGCCTTGGACTCCGGTCAGATAGACCCGGATGCCGATGCACCTTCGGCTACGGCCCTGGTGGAACGAGCTATTGCCGCCCTGGAGGGCATCGGTGTGGAGGGGATCTTTCAGGAGTCGGCCCAGCGGTTGCGGTCGCTGAATGCTGATCTGTCTGACTTGGTCTTCACCCTGAGCAGCCAGTTGGATGACGAAGGCCAGGAGGGCGATCTGGACAAGATCAACGCCCGCATCCACGATCTGGATGAGCTGACCCGACGCTGGGGACCGGACATCGACGATGTTCTGGCCTGGCGCAAGAAGGCTGCATTTGAACTTGAGGACATGGATGCCTCACCCGAGAAACTGGAGGAGCTTCAAGGTCAAGTTGAGCAGCTTCGCGGAAGCGCCTTGAAGGCGGCACGGAATTTGTCTGCGTCACGGGCCAAGGCTGCACGAAGGCTGAGCGATCTTGTCGATGGCGAATTGCACTCCCTGGCCATGGCGGGTGCCGGGCTTGAGATTCGCGTCAGGCCACGTCAGGACCAAGACATGGACGGGCATGGTCTGGACCAGATCGACTTCCTCTTCAGACCATATCCAGGTTCGGATCTTCTGCCCATGGGCAAGAGCGCCTCGGGCGGCGAACTCAGCCGGCTCATGCTGGCTCTGGAGCTGGTGGCCGCGGAAGCCCGGACATCATCGGGGTCTGACGGAGCTGATGCTGGGCATATTGGCCTTGATTCTCAGGTTGGCGACCCGACGATGACCTTCATCTTTGATGAGGTGGATGCTGGTGTAGGCGGACGGGCTGCTGTAGAGCTTGGTCGTCGTCTGGCCCGGCTGGCCGTCACCGCCCAGGTGATTGTGGTCACCCACCTGCCGCAGGTGGCTTCCTGGGCCAATCGGCAGTTCGTCGTGGCCAAAGGGCGCGAAGGCGGCGATGCCGTAGAGACTCTGGTCCGCCAGGTAGAAGGCGAAGACAGGGAGCGGGAGATCGCACGGATGCTGGCCGGCAGCGAGTCTGCAACCTCCCTGAAGCACGCCCGAGAGCTTCTGGCCTCAAGCAGACTCCAGACCAGATAAGTCTGGTTGTCGTCTGCTCTTTGCTGTACCTAAGTCCGACAATTCAGCGAATTTGACGAGCTTTGGCGGCTTTGCCGCCTTTTGTGGCCGTGCGATGCATGCTCGACATCCGTCATTCCGTTGCTTTTCATTCTGATGCTTTGACTGTATGCAATCGGCTGTCAATGAGCCTGTATCAATGAAGGTGCCGGATTTTCTTTGATGACACCGTACCCGCCCTGGACATGAGCAATGTGGCGATGATCTGTTCCAAGTGGATTTTCTCCGAAGTCGTGATCGGCCGGGATTTCAGCACTGCAGCACCGTTTCTGTCGATTCTTGAATCGCACAGACAGAAGATCAATGGCGAGTTGCCTTCATGGTGAAACTGTTATAGTGTATACATGAACACCGGTACAGCTCAGCCAGGGTCGTGCCGACAATCAATGAAAGGGGCTTGGATGAAGCTGATCATCTCATCCCTGTCCGGGCAGCCGATTTATCGGCAGATCGAGGACCAGATACGTTCGGCCATCCTGACCGGAGACCTGCAAGCGGGGGAGGGACTGCCTTCCCTGCGACATCTCTCGCAGGAGCTCAGGGTGTCCGTGCTGACCGTGACCCGCGCCTATACCGAACTCGCTCAAGAGGGCTTGGTGGAGAACATCCAAGGCAAGGGGACCTTCGTGGCTGACAGTGGCGACCAGGTCATGCGGCGGCATATGGAGGACCGCGTGCAGTCCCTGCTGGGCGAGGCGGTCGATACGGCTCGTCGGGCCGGCATGGAGCCGGACCGTATTCGCGGCCTGCTCGACGGCCTGCTGGGCGACAAGGGTTCTGCACCCGCGTCCGAAGAGGGAAAGGAATAGCAGCATGTGCGCATCACCGGCGATGACAACCTCTGGCGAAGATGTCGACTATGCCCTGCGCGTCAGTGACCTGGGGAAAAGCTACGCCAAGGCCGACGGCACGGATTTCCGTCTGCACCAGGTCACCATGGACCTGCCCATGGGCTACATCATGGGATTGATAGGCCCCAACGGCGCAGGCAAATCCACCCTGATTCGGCTCTTGCTGAATATGACCCGCCGAGACAGCGGAGAAATCAGCATTCTGGGCCGTGATCCCCTGAAACAGGAGGAGGAGGTCAAAGCAGACCTGGGTGTGGTCTTCGATTCCATTTATTTCCTGGAGACATGGAAGGTCAAGGCTGTCGAGCCAGTGATGGCACCCATGTATCCCGCTTGGAACAGTGATCGTTATCAGGATTATCTGCATCGGTTCGGTCTGCAAGAAAACCGCAAAATCGGCAAGCTCTCCCGTGGCATGCAGATGAAACTGATGCTGGCCGTCGCGCTCAGCCACGACGCAAGGCTCTTGATTCTGGATGAGCCCACCAGTGGTCTGGATGTCCTGGCCAGGGACGAGCTCATGGATATTCTCCTGGACTACATCGGCGATGGTCGTCACTCGGTGCTTTTCTCCACGCACATCACCGAAGATCTCGAACGGGTGGCTGACTTCGTTACCTACATCAATCGGGGGTCTGTCTTCTACACCGGTCCCAAGGACGAGTTGATGGAGGCTTTCCAGGTTGTGAGAGGAGGGCCGGATGATCTGGCTAGAGCTCAAATGCCGCATCTGATGGGCCTGCAACGTTCCGCCACAGGTTTCGAGGCTCTGGTGCCCACTGAACACTTGACGGATTTTCTGGCATCGGCTTCTCCTGCCGCCGTGGAGCCTTCAGAGGACCGCTACCTGGTGGAGCGGGCCGACTTTGACAACATCATCAGACTGACCGCGAGCTCACCTGCCGCGACCGACAGGAATAAGGATGTGGAGTCATGAAGGCGATAGCCAAGCAGATCAGGTTGGACATGCAACGTTTCTCAGGAGCAGGGAGAACCTGGGTCGGTGTGCTGATTTTCATGTCCGTGCCCCTCATCGGAATTCTGCTGAATCTAGTCATGGCCCTGACAGGCAATGACGGGGAAGATGCACGGACTGCGTTGACGGGGGCAGTAACCAGCATGGGAATCGGGCTGCTTGTAGGCCTGGTATTTGGTATGTTCGTCGATTTCAACAATACGGCAATTCGGTTGAATGGTCTGCTGCCTTTAACACGTGATCACCAGGTATTCGGACGCTATGCTGCTGTAATTCTGCTGGTCCTAGTTCAGTCTTGCGGCTATGCAATATTCTTCTTCTACGCTACTGATTCATTTTTGCATGGTCAGGACCATTGGCGCGACACTGTCTTGTTTGCTCTGGGGTTGTTCCTGTTGGAATCTTTGCTTTTTGCAGTAGCTACACCCTTGTTTTATTGGCTGGAACCAGTTAAAGCAATGCTAGTCTTCCTGGCGCTTCTTGGTTTGGTGCCAATCATGGCCCTTATCGGCAGTTTGCTGCCCTTGGACTGGGGGACCTTCTGGAATTCAATCATGCGATTTTTGACATCCGACCTGTGGCGGCCAGTGCTCCTCGGGCTGGCCTTGATTCTGGCGGTTGATATGGTTTCGATAGTCCTATCTCGCAAGGTCTATGCCAGGAAGGAGATTTGAGCCAATTCGCTCAGGCTTCAGAACTGCATGACCGCGTGGCGGACGTAGTCGGACATGTTCCCGGGATCGATGCAGTCCCGGAAGCGCACAGGTGCGCTTTCCAGGGTGCGCAGAGCCTTTGGGGGCCTGGTGTTGGTAGCCTCGGCCAGGATGTCCATGCAGTCGAAATCACTGTCCGGGGTCTCCAGGCCCAGGGATTGGCAGACCACCCGGGGGAACTTGTAGGGGCTGGCTGTGGACAGCAGCACCCGGGGCACTGCAGGATCCCTGTCGGTCTGCCCGGTCATGACCTGGTATCCGCAGGCCGTGTGCGGATCGATCAGGTATCCCCGGTCCTCCCAGCAGTTGCTGATGGCCGACGCCACCTGGTTCTCGTCGGCCCAACCGCAGGAGAAGAGCCTGCGGATTCTGGTCATAACGGCTTCGGGCACCTGGTAGCGTCCCGTGGACTCCAAGTCGGCCATAAGCGAGGCAATCAACTCGGTGTCGCCGTCGGCCATGTAGTAGAGCATCCGCTCCAGGTTGGAGGAGATCAGGATGTCCATGCTGGGGGAAGTGGTGGTGTAGAAGGGACGGTTGCGGTCATAGATGCCTGTGGTCAGGAAGTCGTTGAGGACCCGGTTACGGTCCGAGGCCACGGTCAGGCGGGACACTGGAAGTCCCATCATCTTGGCGTAGTATCCGGCCAGCACATCGCCGAAGTTGCCGGTGGGCACGCAGAATTCGACCGGATCCCCAGGTCCGATCACCCCCCGTTCCATCAGGAACCCATAGGCCCGGAAGTAGTAGACGACCTGCGGGGCCAGGCGGCCGACATTGATGGAGTTGGCCGATGAGAGCACGGTCGAGGCCTTCTCGCTCAGTTCGCGAGCCAGATCAGTGTCGGCGAAGATGGACTTGACTGCGGACTGGGCATCGTCGAAATTGCCCCGAACCGCACAGACCTGGAGATTGCCGCCCTCCTGGGTGACCATCTGCAGGCGCTGGATCTGGCTGACCTTGCCCTGCGGGTAGAAGACGGTGATGCCCGTGCCCGGCGCGTCTGCGAATCCGGCCAGCGCAGCCTTGCCCGTGTCTCCGGAGGTGGCTGTGAGCACCATGATCCGTTCGCCATCGTCACCGGCCAGGGCCATCAGTCTCGGCAGAAGCTGCAGGGCCACGTCCTTGAAGGCCGAGGTGGGCCCGCGGAAGAGCTCCAGTACGAAGTCGTTGCCGCCCAGGTCCACCAGAGGGGTGATTGCCGGATCGGACCACTGTTCTCCGTATGCCGCATCCAGGCAGGAGTCCAGCTGAGCGGAGGAGTAATCACTCAGCAGTCCCGAAAGAACCAGTTTGGCTGTGCCCCTGTAGTCCTGACCGGCGACCGAGGCGGGGTCAATGGTTAGAGCATCCAGCTCATCGCTGACGTAGAGTCCTCCGTCAGGAGCCAGGCCTCGTCTGATGGCCTGCTTGGACTGCAGCTGCCCCTTGCCGCCTCGGGTGCTGTGGTATGTGCTCATGGTTGCCTGCCCCTCCGCCATGTCGCCGAACTGATCATTACCAGGGCATTCTACCCCGTGCTTGGGTCCGAACCATGGTCCTGCTCGGCTGGCGGAGGAAACCATCTATGGACGCGAGGGCCTGCCAAGGGTCGGCATGGCGTACAGTATAGCCCACCAGCCCCTATATCCGAGGCTGTAGGTGAAAGACAAAGGAGCGACCCATGGTCGAAGAGAACCCGGTACAGCAATCCTACGATGTCCTGAACTCTTCGATCTCGCAGGTGGATCCGAAGATCGCTGCACTGCTGGATGGAGAGTTGGAGCGTCAGCGCGGCGGTCTGGAGATGATCGCCTCTGAGAACTTCGTGCCCAAGGCCGTCTTGCAGGCCCAGGGATCCGTGCTGACCAACAAGTATGCCGAGGGCTATCCTGGCAGACGCTACTACGGCGGCTGCGAGTGGGTGGACCAGGTCGAGAACCTGGCCCGGGACCGCGCCAAGGCCCTCTTCGGCGCCGAGTACGCCAACGTCCAGCCCCATTCGGGCGCCCAGGCCAATGCCGCCGTTTACCAGGCTCTGATCAAGCCCGGCGACACCGTGCTGGGACTGGCCCTGGACCATGGCGGCCACCTGACCCACGGCATGAAGATCAACTTCTCCGGACGCTTTTATCATGCCGAATCCTACGGGGTCGATCCGGACACCTTCCGCATCGAGCCCGAGATCATCCGTCAACGGGCCCTGGAGACCCATCCGGCCCTGATCATCGGCGGGTGGAGCGCCTATCCGCGCATTGAGGACTTTGCAGCCATGAAGGAGATCGCCGACGAGGTGGGAGCCAAGTTCTGGGTGGATATGGCCCACTTCGCTGGTATGGTCGCAGCCGGTCTGCATCCCAGCCCGGTGCCCTATGCCGATGTGGTCTCCTCTACGGCCCACAAGACCCTTGGCGGACCCCGGTCCGGGTTCATCCTGGCTCGTCAGGAGTATGCCAAGAAGCTCAACTCCTCGGTCTTCCCCGGCAACCAGGGCGGACCGCTCATGCATGTGATCGCCGCCAAGGCCGTGGCCTTCAAGCTGGCCGGCACGCCTGAATTCAAGGAACGTATGGAGCGCACCTTGGAGGGCGCAAAGATTCTGGCCGAGCGTCTGATGGCCAAGGATGTGGCTGACAACGGCATCACCGTACTCACTGGAGGGACGGACGTCCACCTGGTCATGGTGGATCTGCGCAACAGCGAGATGGACGGTCGTCAGGGGGAGGACCTGCTGGCCAAGATCGGCATCACTGTCAACCGCAATACGGTGCCCTTCGATCCGCGCCCGGCCTCTGTGGCCTCCGGTCTGCGGATCGGGACCTCCGCCCTGGCTACTCGCGGATTCGGCCCGGCCCAGTACGAGGAGGTTGCCGACGTGATCGGCACTGCGCTGGCCCAGGGTTCTCAGGCGGATCTGGATGCCCTCAAGGCCCGGGTGGACCGGCTGGTCGAGGCCTTCCCGCTCTATCCTGAGCTGGACCAGACCCACTGATTGGCCCTTGGAGGAGGGAGGTGCAGCAATGCCCTCCCTCCTCCTGTCGTCATTGCCCCTGCTGAGGGTTACAATCGGTACAGAAATGGGTCTGGCGGACCCGTGAGGGCGAAAGGATCTGACGAACATGAGTGAAAGCGATAACTCCGGTCGCCAGGATGTGTTCGATCGGGTCTGTACCATGGCCGATGCGGCGGCCGCTGCACAGGCAGGTCTGGCAGGCATGACCGGTCAGGCCAGAAACGCCCTCTTGCTGGCCCTGGCCAATGCACTGGTCGACCAGGCCGATCAAATTGCCGCAGTCAATGAGCAGGACTGCACCGAGGCTTTTGAAGAAGGAATGAGCGCCGGTCTGATCGACCGTCTGCGCTTGGACAAGGTTCGTGTCGCTGATGCCGCCCGGGCCGTGCGCATGGTGGCTGGGCTGACCGATCCCCTGGGCGAGGTGGTTCGCGGCCATGACATGCCCAACGGCATGCGGCTCAATCAGGTGCGGGTTCCACTGGGTGTGGTGGCCATGATTTACGAGGCCCGCCCCAATGTCACCATCGATGTGGTGGCCCTCTGCCTCAAGTCCGGCAATGCGGCCCTCCTGCGAGGAGGCCACGCGGCCGATCGCACCAATCGGGCCCTGGTGGAACTGATAGGTGGGGTTCTTCGTGAGCAGGGGCTGGATCCGGCTCTGGTGGCTTCCGTGGACCGATACGGTCGCGAAGGGGCCCAGGCTCTGATGAAGGCACGTGGTCATATCGATCTGCTGGTGCCCAGGGGTGGCCGCGGGTTGATTCGCAGCGTAATTGAGCAGGCCACAGTGCCCACCATCGAGACCGGGGCTGGCAATGTCCATATTTACGTGGACCGTTCGGTGGACATGGATCAGGCCATACCCATCATCGTCAACGCCAAGACCCAGCGGGTGGGCGTCTGCAACGCCGCCGAAAAGCTGATCATCCACCGGGATGTAGCCGCTGAATTCCTGCCCCGTGTGGCCCATGCGCTGACAAGGGCCCAGGTCGAGCTGCACCTGGACACGGTCTCCATGGACATCCTTGCCGGCCATGGTCTGCCTGAAGACCTGCTGGTCCGTGCAGAAGAGGCTGACTGGGATCGCGAATATCTGGATTTGAAGATGGGGGTCCGCGTGGTGGACTCCCTGGATCAGGCCATTGAGCACATCAACCGTCACTCCACCGGACATACAGAGGCCATTCTGGCCCGGGACTACGAGGCTGTGGAGGAGTTCTCCCGCCGGGTGGATTCAGCTGTGATCATGGTCAATGCCTCAACACGATTCACTGATGGCGGCATGTTCGGCATGGGTGCCGAGCTGGGCATCTCCACCCAGAAGCTGCATGCCCGAGGGCCTATGGGTCTGCAGGAGCTGACCACCACCAAATGGATCGGCTACGGCAGGGGGCAGGTGCGGCCGTGAACGAGAAGATCGAAGAGCTCTTCCAACGCGAACACGACAATCCGCGTATCTGGTTGAGGGTGGCTTCAGAGCGGTTGAGTCTGTTGCGGTACGTCTTTCTGGTGCAAATCGAGGACGGCATCCCGGATGCAGACCAGCGCTCCTGCCTGGAGTACGCCGATGCAGTCCTGATTGGTTGGCCTGACGAACATGCCGATGATGTGCGTGACTTGGATCAGGACCAACTCAACCAGGTCAGGCACGATATCACCGTCATGGAGGAGCGGGTGCCGGTCTTCCGTAAGCAGGAGCAGGAGGGGCGCATCGCCGACCTGTCCGACTCATTGGTAGCCATCACCGGATGCGTGGCCCAGGTCCGTCGGGCCTACCAGCCGGACTTCCCTCTGCCCACCTATTCCGAGATCCGCCGTGTGGTCCAGGAGGAGTGGAATGCCGACATGGAGCGGATCGATCCTGACCGGGTCAACCCCAGCGCCGAACAGATGCGCCAGGAGGCCGAGTCTGAGAACGAGGAGAACGCCTCGGAAGCCAGACGGGAGGGTGAGCAGGCGTGAACCGGATGATGTCTGAACTGTCCAAGGAGGGGGAATCGGGGCAGGAGCCATCAGATATTGACGGGGCCTGTGGACCGGCCCACCCTAACCGTCGGCCCCGGGTGGGAATCATGGGCGGCACCTTCGATCCCATCCATAATGGCCACTTGGTGGCTGCCTCGGAGGTGGCCTGGGTCTACAACCTTGATGAGGTCATCTTTGTGCCCACCGGCCGCCCGGCCTTCAAACTGAACAAGACGGTGACCAATGCCGAGGACCGCTATCTGATGACCGTGATCGCCACGGCCTCCAACCCCAAGTTCACGGTCTCCCGGGTGGACATTGAGCGTCCTGGCATCACCTATACGGTGGACACCCTGCGCGACATCAAGCGGATGCGTCCCGACAGCGACCTCTTCTTCATCACCGGGGCGGATGCCGTGGCCGAGATCATGCGTTGGAAGGATGCCAACAGAATGTGGGATCTGGCCAAGTTCGTCGCCGTCTCCCGGCCGGGCTACTCCTCCAGTCTCGACAACCTCCAGGTGCCTGCCCACTGCGTTGATACCCTGGAGATTCCGGCCCTGTCCATCTCGTCCACGGACGTGCGGCGTCGTTCGGCCCGGGGCATGCCGGTCTGGTACCTGGTCCCGGACGGGGTGGTGCAGTACATCAACAAGCACGGGCTATACCGCTCGGCTTCCTGAGCTTCGCATACCGTCGGACGCGCCAACACGGACTGCCCTGCTGTGTCAGCGCGCGCCATTATTATGGAGGCTGTCCGCTTCAGCGAAAACAACGTTTGGAGATATGGTGAGCGCGATACTCAAAGGCAGACCAGGAAAAAATCTCATACTTGTCACAGGCCGGACCCATCCCAAACTCGCGGCGGACGTGGCCGATCAACTCGGCATCGACGTCCTGGAGACGACAGCATATGACTTTGCCAACGGCGAGATGTATGTGCGTTATACGGAGTCAGTGCGTGGAGCAGATGTCTTCGTTTTGCAGACCCACTCCGATCCGGTCAACAAGTCCATCATGGAGCAGCTGATCATGATCGACGCCCTCAAGAGGGCCTCGGCGCGGTCCATCACCGCAGTCTGCCCGCTCCTGGGTTACTCTCGTCAGGACAAGAAGCATCTGGGTCGCGAGCCCATCTCCTGCCGACTTATGTTCGACCTGCTCAAGGCGGCCGGTGCAGACCGAATCATGTCGGTCGACCTGCACGCAGCCCAGTCTCAGGGCTTCTTCGACGGGCCTGTGGACCACCTGATCGCCATGCCTGTGCTGGTGGACTATGTGCGCGACCGGATGGACCTGTCCAAGGTGGCCGTGGTCTCTCCCGATGCGGGCCGCATCCGGGTGGCTGAGCAGTGGGCCCAGCGTCTGGGAGGCGTGCCCCTGGCCTTCATTCACAAGACCCGCGACATCACTCAGCCCAACAAGGCTGTGGCCCATCGGGTGGTGGGCGACGTGCGCGGCCTGGACTGCGTGCTGGTAGACGATCTGATCGACACCGGCGGCACCATTGCCGAGGCCTGCAATGTGCTGGATGAGGCTGGCGCCAACTCCATCACCATTGTGGCCACCCATGGCGTCATGTCCGGACCCGCCGTGGAGCGGCTCAAGTCCTGCAAGGCCAAGGAGGTCATTCTGACCGATACGGTTCCCATTCCCCAGGATAAGCGCTGGGATGGGCTGACCGTCCTGTCCATCGCGCCCCTGCTGGCCTCGGCTATCAAGGCGGTCTTCGAGGACGGCTCGGTGGCCCGGCTCTTCGACACCTATCCAGCCCATCATGGTCAGGGCTTCCTCTTTGCTTAAAGTCTTGCCTGCCCGGCATGGCGTGGCGTAATCGTCCGTCTGTGGCATAATAAATTTGGCGGGGCCGTAAGGTTCCGCCTTTCCCCCATGGTGTAAAGGCAGCACACGGGTCTTTGGAACCCTTAGTCTTGGTTCGAATCCAGGTGGGGGAGCTTACGCTCGCCGATTCCGGTCGGAGACGGCCTCCTTGGGGTCGGTGACCAACCGAAAGGAACTGTCTTGGCAGTCAAGAAGATCGAAACCTGGCTCACTGACATGGACGGCGTGCTGGTGCATGAGAACACCGCCCTGCCTGGCGCTGCCGAATTCATCGACACCCTCAAGCGCAACAACCGCCAGTATCTGGTGCTGACCAACAATCCCATCTACACCCCTCGTGACCTTTCGGCACGTCTTGGTCGTTCGGGCATCGACGTGCCCGAGGATCGGATCTGGACCTCTGCGCTGGCTACCGCAGACTTCGTATCACGGACTATGCCGCGGGGATCGGCCTACGTAATTGGCGAGGCCGGGCTGACCACGGCCCTGCACGAGGCCGGGTTCATTCTTTCCGACATCAACCCGGACTATGTGATTCTGGGCGAGACCAGGACCTACTCCTTCGAGTCCATCACCACAGCCATCCGTTTGATTCTGGGTGGGGCTCGTTTTATCTGCACTAACCCGGATGCCACAGGCCCCAGCGAGAACGGCGTCCTGCCTGCGGCGGGAGCCGTCGCAGCTCTGGTGACCAAGGCCACTAACCGGGAGCCCTACTTTGTAGGCAAGCCCAATCCTATTATGTTCCGCACGGCTCTTAACAGGGTGGGCGGCCACTCCGAGACCACGGCCATGATTGGCGACCGTATGGATACTGATGTGGTGGCCGGAGTCGAAGCTGGCCTGAACACCTTCCTAGTGCTGACCGGTATCACTACACGATCCGAGGTGGAAACCTTCCCCTACCGCCCTGACCAGGTGGTGGACTCCATTCAGGATCTGATCGATATCGCCGAGAGCGGGGTGGTGGAGTTTTGAGCGGCGGGCAGGCGCTGACCGCTGGCATCATTCTGGCCGCAGGCGAGGGCACTCGCATGCGCTCTGCCCATCCCAAGGTTCTGCACACCCTGGCCGGCAAGACCTTCTTGCAGAGGGTCATGACTTCGGTGACTGCCCTGAATCCCGAGCTGACGGCTGTGGTGGTTCATCATCAGGCCGACCTGGTGGCGCAGGCTGCACGATCTTATGATTCCCAGGTGCGCATCGTGCGCCAGGACAGCCGACCGGGAACGGGGCGTGCGGTCCAGTGCGCCGTGGACCAGCTGGATGGGGAGCTTCGGCACGACGGCCAGGTGCTGATCGTTGCCTCGGACATGCCCCTGCTGGATGCGGACACGCTGCGTAGCCTGCTCGACTACCATGTCAGCTCCGGCGACGGGGCTACGGTGCTGACGGTCAACCTGGACGACCCCACCGGATACGGCCGCATCATCCGTGACCAGGATGGACGGGTCCTGCGCATCGTCGAACAGCGGGACGCCACCGGAACCGAGCTGGCCGTCAAGGAGGTCAACACCTCCGTTTACGTCTTCGAGACTGACCTGCTGCGACAGGCGGTCCGCGGTCTGGACGACAGCAACGCCCAGGGCGAGTTCTATCTGACCGATGCCTTGGAGACGGCCCGCCGCCTGGGCAGGGTCGGGGCCTTCGCTGCCCCTGATCCGCTCAAGGTCGAAGGCGTCAACGACAGGGTCCAGTTGGCCGATCTGGCCAAGGCCCATAACCTGCGGGTCTGCCGGGAGTTCATGCGCCAGGGGGTGACCATTCTGGACCCGTCCACCACTTGGATCGAGGACGATGTGGTCATCCAGCAGGATGCAGTCATTCTGCCCGGATGCTTCCTGCAGGGTCATACCGAGATCGCCTCGGATGCGGTCATCGGCCCCTATACCACCTTGATTGATGCCATCATCGAGCCGCAGGCCAAGGTGGAGCGTTCCCGCGTGCAGGAGACCCGGATCGGAGCCAGGGCCAACATCGGCCCATGGACCTATCTGAGGGCCGGCAACGTCCTTGCCGAGGACACCAAGGCCGGGGCCTTCGTGGAGATGAAGAAGGCCACCATCGACCACGGGACCAAGGTGCCCCATCTCTCATATGTGGGGGATGCCCATATAGGCCACGACAGCAACGTGGGAGGCGGGTCCATCACGGCCAACTACGACGGCGTGCACAAGAACCGGACCGAGATCGGATCGGAAGTGCATGTGGGCGCTGGGAACCTCTTCGTAGCACCCGTCCAGGTGGGCGACGGGGTCACCACCGGAGCCGGATCGGTCATCCGTCATCCGGTCGAGGACGGGGCCATGGTCTATTCCACCAACGACCAGCATGAGGTTCCGGACTGGAAGCCCGCCTGGGAGCGGTAACCTTGACAGCATCTGCTTCACAACAAGGAAAGGCGTGACAAGTGCCAGCATTGCAGGAATCCATCGACGCGGTCCAGGTGGCTGCTCGGGCCGCCAACGATGTCAAGGCCATGGACATCGTGGCCTTCGACGTCTCCCGGCCCATCGCCATCACCGACATCTTCATGGTGGCCACCGGCAGCAACGAACGCCAGGTCCTGGCCATCGCCGAGGAGGTGGAAAAGCAGCTCCATCTACAGAAGAATCTGGACCCCCGTTCGCGGGAGGGCGTCCAGGAGGCCCAGTGGGTTCTGCTGGACTACGGTGACTTCGTCATCCACATCATGCACAAGCAGGCCCGCGCCTACTATGACTTGGAACGGCTCTGGAAGGATTGTCCCCAGGTGGACCTGCAACTGGAGCATCCCTTCACCCTTAAGAATGATGACCCGGACGGCCGGTTGGCCTCCAAGGCGGACGATTTGAACGGGGATGATCTGCGCAGCCGTTTCGCTGACCCTCAGGAAAACCATGACTGATTCGGATACCGCCGCCGGGGATGGACGGCATGTGCGCTCCATGACCGTGGTCCGCCATGGCCAGACCTCATACAACGCAGGGCATCGGATGCAGGGTCAGATCGACATCCCGCTCAACAGCGTTGGCCGCTGGCAGGTGGAGAGGACCGCCGAGGAGCTTCGCGCTGAATACGTGGATGATGCCCCTGAAGACCGTCACCTACTGGTGGTCTCCTCTGACCTGGGCCGGGCTGCCGCCACCGCCCACGCCTTCGCCGACCCCTTGGGCCAGATGGTCCATCTTGATCCCGGGCTGCGTGAACGCAGCTTCGGCGAGTGGGAGGGAGCCAGCGCCGAGGAGGTTCGTCAACGCTGGCCCGAGGATTACGAATCCTGGTCCAGGGGCGCCGGGGGAGAGTTGCGCCACGGTGCCGAGACCAAGCCCCAGGTGGGCAAACGGGGCCTGGAAACCCTGAACCGATGGATTCATCGGGCCGGCCCGGACACGGATCTCATGGTCTTCTCCCATGGGTCCTTCATCGCCGAGGCCCTTCAGGCCCTGCTGGGCATGGCCACTGCATATCCCGAATACCTGGGCCTGGTCACCATGCGCAACGCCCACTGGGCCCGATTGATGCCACGGGATCTGCCGGACGGCGGTCTGCGCTGGTCCATGATCGACTACAATCGCGGTCCGGCCATCGCCATGCGGGGGGACTGGGATAATCCCCGGGGGCTGGTCCAGACCGACTGAGGTCCTTGGGGGTTGGCCGACCATCACAGTATCGCCATGACCACCAGCTACCATAAGAGCGCAGCAACCAGCCGTTGGATCAAAAGGGGTCGGAGTGAAGCAGTTCTTTCATGACATTTCCTGGGCGCAGATCATCGCCGGCGCTCTTGCAGCCATGACCTCCTTCTGGCTGGCCGCCAAGATCGGCGTGGCGGGATCCATCATCGGCGTGGCCATCGGTTCCATCGTCTCTGCTGTGGCCTCGCAGATCTACAAGAATGTTTTGGAAGCCTCTGGCCAAAAGCTGCAGGAGTCCGTGGTCGGCGGTGCTGGCCAGGACGATGACGACTCCAAGACTGACTCGAATACCGATTCGGACGCCAATGGAAAGACCACCACCTTGCCGGCTCAGGGTAAGGGTCGTTCTGACGATTCCAGCGATACTGCCGACGGATCCACCCAGGTCATGGCCCCGGTGGATGGGTCCACCCAGGTCATGCCCCCTGTCGGTGACGAAAAGTCGGCAGCCAAGACCGGCAGGACCGTTTCGTCCAGCAATGGTCCACGGACCCATGCGGCCTCCATGACGGCAACCAGCAAGAAGAAGCTGGATCAGCGCCGTCGCAACGTCATCATCGTCTCCGTGGTCAGCGCCCTGGTGGCCGTACTGCTTTCCGCCCTGGCCATCAATGCCCTGACCAAGGGCGAAGGCACCGACAAGGTGGTTCGCAACGTGGTCAGCCCGCCGATCAGCCAGACGGTAACCCCCAGCGAGGAGGAGACCCCCTCCAAGCCAGCGCGGCGCACAGAGGAGCCTGAATATCAGACGACCCCGAGTGCCCCTCAGAACCAGCCTTCTGGCTCGAATCAGAACCAAGGCAACGAACAGGGATCCGGGCAGAGTCAACCGCAGGGAGGGAACCCCACGAGCTCGCCTTCGCCGTCTGCCGACGCGACCAGCTCCACGCCAAGTCCCTCAAGCACGGCTCCTACGCCACAGTCGTCACCGACGAGCACGACCAGTCCATCTCCTCGTAACTGACCTGTCGGTCGGCGCGGCACACCCATCCCACCATGTAATGTGACTAGGGTCACTTTCGGGCGGTCCAAGAGGCCCGTCCCCAAGGATCTGGTCCCGAAGGCGGGATCAGCAATGAGAAAGGTGTGTATATGCGCAAGGTTCTGTGCTCTCCAGGCTCCTATGTCCAGCAGGAGGGCGCCATGGGAAAGCTGGCTGGAGAATACGCGGCTCTGGGCGCCAAGGGTGCCCATCTGATCGTCGATCCTGTCATCGACGGGCTCTACCACGACGACATTGTCGCCTCCTTTGAGCACGATGGGATCCCCTACGAACTGATGGAATTCGGCGGCGAGTGCTCCATGGAGGAGATCGACCGTCATCGTGCCCATTTGGGCGGCAGCGACGCGGTGATCGGCATCGGCGGCGGCAAGACCTTGGATACTGCCAAGGCCGTGGCCCACTTCGCCCATCTGCCTGTCATGATTGTGCCCACGGCGGCCTCCTCGGATGCGCCCTGCTCCAGGCTGTCCGTGCTCTACACGCCTGAGGGTGTCTTCGACCGTTATCTGCCACTGCCTGCCAACCCCAACGTGGTCCTTATGGATACCGACGTCATCGCCAAGGCTCCGGTGCGCTTCCTGGTATCAGGGCTGGGCGATGCCTTCGCCACATACTATGAGGCGGCCGCCTGCGTGCAGTCGAACGCCGTGACCATGACCGGAGGACACGCCACCATGGCCGCCTTCGCCCTGGCCCGTCTCTGCCGCGACACCCTGCTGGAGGATGGCGTCAAGGCCGTGGCCGCTGCCAAGGCCGGTGTGCGCACAGCCGCCCTGGAGAAGATCATCGAGGCCAACACACTGCTGAGCGGTCTGGGCTTCGAGAGCTCCGGCCTGGCTGCAGCCCACGCCATTCATGATGGGATGACCGCTCTGGAGGGCACCCACTCCATGCTGCATGGCGAGAAGGTGGCCTTCGGCACCCTGGCCCAGCTTGTCCTTGAGGATCGTCCCCTGGAGGAGACCCGCCAGGTCTACGACTTCTTCCGTAGCGTGGGTCTGCCCACATCCCTGGAGCAGATCGGCATCGGCCAGGCCAGCGAGGAGGATCTGCTCCAGGTCGGCGAGCATGCCTGCGGTCCTGACGAGACCATGGGCAACATGCCCTTCAAGGTGACCCCTGCCGATGTGGCTCACGCTCTGCGCGCAGCCGATCAGCTGGGCAAGCAGCTCTGAGCTCTCCTGTTCTGATCCCTCTGTGGGTTGCCAAGCGGCCGTCGGCATGAAGTCGGCGGTCGCTTGTATTTTGCTTGGGTTTACATTGGTCACTCCTGCAGGGAGGCAGCGGCCTTTCGTATGGCTTGCTCGCCTGGGCATGTGGCTGGACCTGGCTGCGTGGTGGAAAGGGCACCTGCACAATTGGCCAGTGTCAGTGCCTCCTCGATGGGCAGGCCCTGGAAGATGCCCGCACAGAGGACGCCCGAGTGGGCATCGCCGGCACCGTTGGTGTCTATGGCATGGACCTGCGGGGTCGGAATGTATTGGCTCTGCCTTGCATCCTTGGGTTGGCAGTACCAGGCACCACGGGCGCCGGCCCTGAGAACCACCGGACTGTCCAGTTTCAGCGAGAGCGAACGGCAGACGGATTCCGGCTCGGTTGCATTGCCGGTTTCGGGTCGGCACTCCAGACGTTGCGCCAGGATTGGTCCCTCGCGTTCATTCAGCGACCAGATCGGATGCAGTCCGTTGACAGCATCAAGCACATCCAGTGCAATATCGGCCACCATGGGTCCCAGGTCGAAGAGCACAGGGAATCCTTCGCCCTGGTGTAAGTGCGCGAATCCGACCAGGCTCCGGGTGTTGTCCTTGTGGCAGAAGGAATACCCGCTCAGGTAGACGACGTCGCCGGGAACCAGGTCCATGCCTTCGTAGGTGCCCTCCGGTACGCGGGTCTCTGCGCCCCTTGCCGACACAAAGGTGCGTTCGCCCGAGGGCTCGATCATGGCTACCGAGTATCCGGTATCACAGTCATCCAGCACAGGCCCTTGGGCGGAGACCCGCAGGGCTGCAAGGGCCCCACGGGCCATGTCCGCCATCGGACCTGTGCCGATCGCCCCCATATAGGCTATCGGCGCCCCCATCTGCCTGGCTGCGCGAATCACGTTGTACCCGCCGCCGACGTTTATGGCGCTTCGCCTGGCGAAAATATCCCCTCCGCGCTCCGGTAGGTGGTCGATGTCCATGCTCAGGTCAACCACCACCTGACCGAGATGGAGGATCCTTGGCTCAGTCATCGCCACTGCTCCTCACCGCCATGGAATCCTCGGAGAGGAGGTGCAGAATGGCGTAGAGAATTCCTCCCAGCAGGAGGGAAACCAGCCATGCCAGGCCGTTCCTGCCCAGGAAGCTGTCGGCCAGCGGCCCCGAGAACCAGACCTCGTCCTTGGAGACCTGGGCCGTCACGAACAGGAAGCCGACGGCTATTCCGACCAGCCAGCCGATGATGGCTGGGAGGTTGACGCCGTGCCAGTACCAGTAGGGGGAGTCGGCTCGAAGGTTCAGAAGGCCGTCGGAATCGTATCGCTTGCGGAAGATCATGTCTGACAGGAAGATGCCTGCCCAGGTGCTCAGAGGCACTGCCAGCAGGGAGATGAAGGTGACGAAGGGGCCGTAGAACCCGTCGGAACCCAGCGTGAAGTACAGGGCTCCGCAGGTGGTCACCACCACGTCGACCACGACCGCGTAGACGCGGGGGATTCTGATGCCCAGGGTGATGGTGGTCAGGCCGGCAGAATATACGGAAAGGTTGTTGGACATGAGCAGCCCGGCGAATGCGGCAATCAGATAGGGGATGGAGACCCAGGCGGGTAGGGCGCTTCGAACCGCGGCGACCGGATCGGCGGCGGAGGCAATGGTGGAGTTGCCGGCTGTAAGGACCGACCCCAGGCCGATGACGACCACCAGTGGAATGCCGGCGCCGGCCGCTGCAGTCAGGACCAGAGAGCCGGATTTCACCGAGGTCTTCTGGTAGCGGGCCATGTCTGCGCCGGAGTTGACCCAGCCGATGCCCGTCCCCGCGGCTATGGTGCCGACACCGATCAGGAAGGCGCTGGCTGAGCCGGGGGCATTGCCGATGAAGGAGGACCAGTCGACGGTCGTCGCCAGATAGATGGCCACCAGGAGGGTGAGGGCGCCGAATATCCAGGTGGCCCACTTCTGCACGGTGAGAATAATGGCGTGACCGGCGGCCGAGACCACCACGGTCAGGGCCACGAAGACGGCGATGCAGACGAAGGTCAGGAAGGGGGAGCGCCTGGCATCGGCCGAGGTGCCGAAGATGATGGCGATCAGGGAGAGCAGCGCAAAGGCGCCGGTCATGGTGTTCACCGTCTCCCAGCCCAGTCTGGACAGCAGGGCCACCAGGGTGGGGCCCGCATTGCCTCTGACGCCGAAAATGGCCCTGGACAGGGTCAGCGTGGGGGCGCCGCCCCTTCTGCCGGCTATGGAGATGATGCCGACCAGGGCGAAGGATCCGAAGGCCCCGATGGTCGTGGCGAGCACGGCCTGCCAGAGGTTGAGGCCCTGGGCGATCAGGGTAGCTCCCAGAGGGATCCCCAGGATTGAGATGTTGGCGGCGAACCAGACCCAGAAGAGCTGGCCGGGCGACCCGTTCCTCTGGTCCTCGGGCACAGGCTCGATGCCCCTTTGCTCAACCCTGGAGAGGATGGTGCCCTCTTTTGGCGCAGTTGACATGGATTGTCTCCTTTGACTCACGTTGTACTGAATGTAGCGATGGATCAGCTGTTCTGGCAGTTGGCCTGGTCCGTGGGGTCCCCGTAATCTTGGGGGGGGGACTGGATTCTACATTGTTGTATTCCTGACGGAATCAGTCTTGTCGGTTTGCGCTTTACTGCCTTATAGCAATCAGGCCACGGGCGGTTTTCTGCAGGTCGAGGTGAGATACCGAAGCCACCCGGGAACAGAGTGTGGGGTCAAAGGCCTCGGGACCTGCACTCGCGCCGGTCATTGCGCCGGTCATTGCAGCGATGGTGTCCGTATCGCCACCAAGGTTGACTGCGGCGAACAGAGCCGATTGGGGATCGTCGGCGAACCTCCAGGCCAGGGCGAAGGCGGCTGCCACAGACTCATTGGATTCGACCGAGGTGCCGCAGTCTTCAATCAGGTGGCGTTCGAAGTCGCCCTCATCACTGAATTCCTCAGACAGCCGTATTGTCTGGCGGGCCCGTGCGGGAACCGATGCCTTGGGGGTCCAAGCCCCTGAGGTCTCCATGGCGGGCACCAGCCGCAGGGACTCCTGCAACGCCTGGCGAACGGTCATTCCCTCAAGTCCCAGACTGACTGTCGTAGCGATCAACGCGGCGCTTTGGAAGCCTGCGATCGTGTCGTGGGTGACCTGGCAGGACTCGTAGATGCGATTGGCGAGCCTCCTGGTGTCCTTGGGCCTGTTGGCTATCCCTACCGGGGTGACTCGCATGGCGGCCCCGTTGGTGGTGCCGGTCCTTCCCGTGGTCATGATGTCTGCGCCCTGGCGAACCTGTTCCAGGGCCAGCTTGGTGGAGGGCCCGAGCAAGTCCAGCGATCCGCGCGACTTCATATCGTCCTCCCAGGCCAGAAGGCGCTTGGCGAACTCTTTCGGATCGATGTGTCCCTTGCCATCGATGATCAGTTCCGCCACGATCAGCGCCTGCTCGGTGTCATCGGTCACAGCCCCCGCAGGCATACCGGGAGCTATCGGCTGATCCGCAATGGCATCACGAAGGGTGTCGACTCTGCCGTAGGCCTCATGGATGGCTGCTGGACTCATGCTCTGCGTGGGCATGCCCAGCGCATCCCCTAAGGACAGCCCGGTAAGAGCACCCAGTGCGCCTTTGTCAGTTCTGGTCATTGTTGCGCAAGCCTCCGGAGTCGTTGCGATGAGCCCATTAATCTGTTTGCAGATGAACTGCGACATTTTTAATCAGAATCATTGTAAGTCCCATGGAAGATTGTTGCTACAGTAGTTGTAGCAGGCATGATTCGCAATGAAGAATGGGAATCTGAGCGGATTTCACCTTGTGAAGCGGAAAATGAAAAAATGCAGACAAGTCAAGGTCAAAGACTTGATTGAAGTGTGGGTTCTATAGAGTGGGGACGGCCATTGGTCAGGATTGTCGATTGATGCCGTAACGGCGTTTGGTAGTGTTGCATAGTTCGGGCTCCAGCATAAGTCAGCATATCGGATATAAAAAAGAATCCCGTGGTGACCTCGGGATTCTATCCGTGAAGATAGGGGGCTCGAACCACCTATCTCCAGGAAATTTCCGATTCAAACGATCGGAAATTCGATACTTTAAACATAGTCGAGAACCGAGAGGCTAATTCTTGGTGCGCTTGTAGAGGTTCATTAAGTCAAGTTTTCTGCGCAATCTAGATTTACATACATGTCAAGGGTTATCTCCGGCGTATCTTCCAAAACATGAATGGAAATGCAGTTCTTATCTGCTGCATAGCACACTTGGCTGAGCGGATTGCCGTCCGTTTTTGAAGTAGACATACTTCACATAACCAGGGAACAATATTATTTGTCTCCTTACCTGTGACAAATCGCAGTAGCCAATCGTCAAGAACGACTGGGAACACATTGACCATCTGCTATGACAAGTGGGCAGAAAGCGCCGGCCCCATCATCTTCAACAAGTATGCACGGCTTCTTTTAATAGACGATCAACGTTACGCTTAGAACTCGGAAGTGAACGTAGTCGTCTGCTTGATAGCATGGTGTCGGCCGATAGCCAACTGGCCGCCCCTCACACGCCAGCATCTTTTACTAGCCGCCTGCAACCCCGTCCCATCAGACAAGTGTCATGCGCTGTCATAAAGCGTATGGAACATCAGCTCGAGCTGCTCAAAAACCACATGATGATCGGCCACTACCGCCATTAAGGCTTCAATCTTTGCCTTCCACATAGAAAGTGGAACACCGGCTGAATCGGTGTTCCAGATGTCACCGCCAACCAGTGGCACATACGGCATCATCGATCCCGTAGTCCTACCAGGATGACAAACTTGCCTACCTGCTCTGGGTACATATGATTGGTTGGCCACCAAGGGCGCTATAACTGATATTTAGCATGTGCTACGTTCGATGTGCATAATTGTAGCCTTGGCCTTTTTCAGATCATGCAAAAGCCACTTCGTTGCCAGTCCTATAGCGCACACAAAAGAGAAACAAATGAAAAATCACCAATCAATTTACATCCGTCTATTGCCTCGTTCGCCTTTTCGGCTCCTTCATCTATGAGCTCAACGCCACAACTTTTTCTCAACTATACAAGCATCGGTTTATGAACTTTGCTCATATGCGTCAAATGGCGATCACAGCCTGGAGGTCAATCTACCGTACAGATCAAGGTCATATTTACTTAAAGAATGTATCTTTATCCCTTATGCATAGATTTCAACCAGTTTTTACTGTCTCAAGATCGTCGACTATTCAAATCTTAATTTTCCAAAGTTAATTAAGTATACTTCTATATTGGTCTGGATATTTCGTTGCTGTAACTGTTTTAACCTAATTACCTGTTTAGCATCACTGACACTGACATTTGTAGGTTGGAAATAATGCAATAAAACTGCAACATTCCGGATTTGCTCATATATTAAGCGGTAGAAGTTAGAAGAGGATAGATAGAAATTATAAAAGACTACGCACAAAAATATTTAGGCATATTCCAAACCTAAACGAATCCCAACGAACCTATCACAATCTCTTTAGTTCTGCAATTTCCGAAGTTCTCAAAATCTAAAAGATGAATTGTAACGAGATATTCCTTTTCGTTAATTCGAATTTAATCAATCTCAAAAACATAAATATCGCTCCTCTCCAAATTTAATCTGACAAATTTTAACTATCACGATTATTTTCATGGAAGGACACTGTCTATCTCTCTCACCTTTGCACGAGAGCTGTTTTTTAGATTTATCATCCAAATCTCATTGATCAGTGTGGTTATCCACTAAGTACGCATGAATAACTTTAGAGACATCAGGATCAAAATCAAGAATATTTTCAAATATATATATGACTTCTATCCAAGATAAAGATTATAGGAAATTCCGTACAACAAACACCGAAAGTCAGGTAAAAGGATATCCTGATTATTAATTATATCAGAGAGTATATCTTCAACATAAGGAATGCGGTTTATGCGCAGCTTGCTATTGCTGACAAGCAATATGCTGATTAGACAAAAATGAATAAAAACACAAATACAGTGAAAATACGGCAACAAGAAGACCGATGATATTTATAGATTATAGATTGGAGAAGCCACAAGGTGCCTAACAATATAATGCCTATTAACTTTCTCCATGTCACAAGTACACTGAGCCCCATGCCGCTAACTGATATTCTTTAGGCGTCATACCCGTATATTTCTTAAATTGTCTGGAAAAGTATGTGTTGCTCTGAAAGCCTGTTTTTTTAGCTACCTCTTTAATGGAGCATTGTGATTCCTCAAGTATCCTTTTAGCTTGGTCGAGACGAATCTCCAAACTAAGTCTTACGGGGGGCATGCCATATTGCTGCTTCACGACGCGACTGATGTAGTTTGCACTGTAAGAGAATTCTGTAGAAAGCTCATTCATTGAGACAGGCCGCGATATGTTGTGTCGAAGATATTCACTGATATGTGATGCCAAATTATTGCTCGTTGCAGAATGTTGCCTATTCCTGCTCAATAAATCAAGTAATTCGAAAAAAGTACTCTGTTGTTCAATCGGCACTATTCCTGTCGAATACGTTTTTCGATGAGTTGCACGGCTTACTTTAACTTGGCTAAGTATTTGCATATATTGACGAGCCATTACGTAAGCATGAAGATCAAGGTTCCCGTAAACCGATGTTGTTATGAGAAAAGGATCTCGCCGATAAAATTTACTTTTGCTTGCCTGGACACGTACATCTGGTCGGTCGTCTGATGAGATCGAAAAACGTCCTTCCGAGCAAAAGTGTAGCCAATAAAACTCTGTAGGCTCAATACAATATCTATAACCACCATGTCGAATTCCGGGAGGCAGCATTAAATATTGCCGCTCCTTAACCGTGACATCATATTTCCCTACACGCATGTATAGCTCACCCTTAGTTACCAATAACAGATCAAAAACATTTTCAAGGCAACGATTTTCATGGATATCACCTGTACGGAAGTATGATGTTCCGCCCACAATGCAATAAGGCAACGGTGGACATTTAATGCTAATCCACATAGATTCTCTCCAATGCAAGTATTGTGCTACTTTGTACAATTGATTTCTTTTTGCCCACCATATCACTTTGAGAACCAAAGGCATGAAAGAAGGATTCAGTGAATCCTGGCAAAACTATAAATAGGTGAGAATAGTATGAATAGTATGTCCCAAATCGTACTATTTTCATGCATGTTTTTTCATACACGATTGAAATATATAGTTTTCCTTTCATTAATCTATGAATGCACTTCAACGGAGAACCGCCGCTGAAACAGCTTTGCAGAAAGGAACAGACATTGTGAACATAAGGAAAATTATCAAAAACTATTCATTCTCAATCCTAATGATTCTGGGCTTGATAGTTGGGGCGTTGGGAGGGCTAATATTTGGCTCAAAAGCGAAGGTTGTACAGCCGGTTGCAGACATCTTTCTCAACTTGGTATTCACTGTAATTGTCCCGTTGATCATGGTTTCAATTACCAGCGCAATCGCAAATATGTCGAATTTATCGAAGCTTGGAAAGATCTTCGGGGTAATGTTAGCCGCCATAGTGGCCGGTGGGATTGTGACTTCTCTGCTAGCTCTTGCGGTCGGTCTGATCTGGAATCCAGCAGAAGGCGTACACCTCGATATGAGCAATATCGGGGTAGAATCCGCGAAGTATAAAGCCAGTGGTTCCATCGATATAGTTGGAATGTTGACTACGAATGACTTTATAAATCTCTTATCTTTGAAGCATATGATGCCATTAATCATTTTTTCCATGTTGATGGGTGTAGCAGCAGCCAGTATTGGTGAAGCAGCTCAGCCTTTTAAGCGTTTTTTGTCAAGCGCTACAACCGTGCTAACGAAAGTGGTAGAAATAATAATGTATATGGCACCAGTCGGAATAGCATGTTATTTCGCCTCCTTAGTAGGAAACGTTGGCTCCACCGTCGTCAGCGGGATTATACGTTTATCGATCATTTACGTGCTATTTTGTGTTTGTTTTGCTGTCTTGCAAGGTACTTTATATGCAGCGATCGGTGCCGGTATGCAGGGTGTAAAACGTTATTGGACAATGGTTTGGCCATCTTTGACCATGGCTATGGGAACATGCAGCTCATCAGCTACGATTTCAATTAATCAGCAGGTAACCCACAATATGGGCGTACCAGACGAAATCGGGAATGTCACAGTTCCCGTTGGAGCCATGATTCATAAGAATGGTGTTGTTGCTGTACAGATTTTTAAAATTTTGTTCCTCTTCGGAATATTCGGTCGGTCTTTTACCGTTAAGTCAGCACTTCTAGCGATTGTAGTCGCTGTAATATCTGGAGTAATTGTAGGAACAATTCCCACTGGAGGTTTCATCGGAGAGCTCTTTATCTGCTCCAGCTTCGGATTTCCGACTGGCGTGGTACCAATTATTGTCATCATGGGAAGTCTAACAGATCCGTTCTGCACGATGACTTCAGTCACCAGCCAACCAGCATTGTCGATGACAATATCCAGATTTACCGAGGGGCCTCATTGGCTGGGGAAACAACTATCTATGCAATCCACCGTCCAGCAGTAGATACATCATGACCCACAAGTTACATCCACTAATCAACCATCACAACAATTAATCAACAACATTAAGGAGCACTGTTATGACTAAAATTCAAAAGAGAGATTCTAATTCTTTTGTCAACCCCGCTGAAGCAGATATACAGGAAATATACTTAGGAAACCTTGGCACAGTAGATGCGAACATACAGTTGCCAAATACGGGACATAGGGGATCCGAGTTCATATGGTCTTCCGATGACAAACTATATCTTTCCGACGACGGTACAGTGACAAGACCTTTGCCTGGGGTAGGAAATCGACACATCCATCTCACTGTCAAAGCCAAGTTAAATAAAAACCAATCCAGCAAGATATTTGATGTAACTGTGCTTGAGCAAGAAACTACTTCTGAAGTAGTACGTGTTGAAGACGTTGCGTGCGATGTCATGAATGGGAAAGACGCACATCCATCCAACGTAGCAGTGGCAGAACGTGCCGATGGTTCGTACTCGACTTTGCCAGTCCAATGGCAGCCTGTTTCAGAAGCAAATGCGACGACTAGCAATAACACAACTGGTTCACAAAACAATTACATTCTTAATGGAACTGCCTATGACAACGAAAAAACATTCCCTGTTAAGGCGATTATCACTAAACACACAATTGATAACCGAGTAGAAGACCTTCACCGAGCACGCCTATCAAGGCTAGGAAACCGACCGATAAAAGCAACGCTGATCCAAGATAGCGATCTTGCGTACATTGCTCAGGAAATGAGTGAGTATTTGCTTGGTGTAGACGATGACCATATTTTAGTGAATTTTAGGATGGCGGCAGGTATAGACACCCATGCTGCTTCAGTAATGACAGGCTGGGATGCTCCGGATTCTAAATTACGTGGTCATACAACAGGACATTATTTATCAGCACTTTCGCTGGCTTACCAATGCACAAATAACAATCGATTCAAACAAAAAATTCATTATCTTGTATCTGCTCTGATGGAATGCCAGAAACAACTGCATTTGAAAAAGAACTGCGAAGAAGGATTCCTCGCTGCATACGACGAACGTCCCTTTGAACTCTTGGAAGAGGGAGCCCATTATCCAGATGTATGGGCTCCCTACTATACACAGGATAAAATACTGTCTGGCCTCTTAGACGCATACGAGTACGCCCAAGAATCGCAGGCTTTGTCCGTTGCGTCAGGTATGGGTACGTGGATCGCGAATCGGCTCAAACGATTGAGTCCAAAACATCGGGCGACTATGTGGGCTACCTACATTGCGGGAGAATTCGGAGGTCTTTGCTCTGCTTTGGTCCGGTTATATCGTTTCACAGGTAACCCTACGTTCGCAGAAACTGCTACATATTTGCACAATGACAAATTGCTATACCCAATGAGTCGCGATGTAGATACTTTAGCCGGAATGCATGCGAATCAGCACATCCCACAAGTAACTGGAGCTTTGGACTTATTTACTTATGCTGACGATCTTGAAATGGGAGGATCATTGCCGGCATACTCAACTTCATTTCAGGCTGCACAACATTTCTGGGAAATATGCGTCAAGCACCATACGTTTTGCCAAGGCGGCATAGGTGAAACAGAAATGATCCGCAAACCGGATGAAGAAGCGGGAAATATTACTGATAAGTCTGCTGAGAATTGTGCTAGTTATTCTATGATGAAGTTAACTCAGGGTTTGTTTGAAAGTACTCCTAATTCCCGTTATACGAATTATTATGCTCGTGTCCTAAGAAACCACATAACCGCAACTTTCAGCCGTAAAAAGGATGGGGGCTCAACATATTTCTTTCCATTAAGGCCGGGTGGAATTTGCACCTACGACACTAGTGAAAACACTTGCTGCCATGGTTCGGGATTAGAAAATGCTTTTCGGTTTCAATCTATGATCGCCACCGAAACGTGTCAAGGGCACGATGTGCGTATCAATTTATATATACCCGCACTTCTACAAGGAACAGCGGGATCATTCAAACTTGAAAAAGTGATAAGCAATCAACAATCAGGACGTCGAATCGCATTTACCTTGTCCATACGCCGACCAGGAAACTTCTTGATTCGTTTACGCTACCCAGACTATGCAACAGCCTTTAGTCTTAACATCAAACACGCGAATGGTAAGAGCGAGGAAAAGGATAACGTAGAGCCCGATTCTGACGGATACGTCAGCATAGAATGTTCTTGGGAAACCGACGATATGATATTAATATCATGGGTTCCACTGTTTCGCGTTCACCATTGTCCTGATGACCCTGAAATTATCAGCCTCGCTTATGGGCCCGATGTCATGGCGGCTATATCTGATAAACAGGATTTCCTTGAAGTTGAACCTTCTCATGTGAAAGCAGCTGTTGAGCTGAATCACCGTCAGTGGATTGACCAAGGTAAGGTTACAGTCGATGGAATCACCTGGATGCCCATCAATAAGGTTGCCGGACATCGATTTCATGCTTACGTTAAGCTATCTAATGACCATGACCGCGGTTAAGGATTAACAGGACAATGATGCTTGAGCATTGTTCCTACGTTTATCAGTATTCTATTTGACATGTAACCTAGTCTCCAGTTCAAGGGCTAAGTCAGATTGTCTTGTGGATACCCAAGTACGGTCACTCTTCGAAGGAAAGAATGAAATTCTATTCCAATAGAGGGGTGACCGTTTTCGTATATGTTTGAGTTTTTAAGCTACACTGAATTGTCTATAAGATGATTGATATTACTCTGTCTTACAGAAATTTAAGACTCTCTTTTAAGAGAACATGTTGGGCCTGCGCATAGGAGAGAATGGTCCCTCGTATCTTTCGCAGAGTTTCCTTATCGGATACGTAGTCGTACTATACGTAAAAACAACTCGGTGCCCAATACAGCCTTACTGATTGCCTCTTTGTTGGGTTTCCTGATCCTCCCCTTCTCCAAATGGCTTTCCGACCGGTTCAGCCACAGGATTGTCTACCGCGTTTTCTGCCTGCTGCTGGTCCTTTATGCCTTCCCGGCCTTTGCCCTGCTGGAGTCAAAGAACACTATTGTTGTCAGCCTGGTGATAATCGTCGGCATGGGTCTGGCTTTGCTGAGCATTTTCGGGGTCCAAGCAACCTACGGAGTCGAGCTCTTCGGCATTCAACACAGGCAATCCCGGATGGCAGTCGCCAAGGAGCTTGGTTCCATTCTCTCAGCGGCACAGCTCCGATGGTCGCCTCGAAGCTGCTGACGACCTTCAGCTCCTGGACGCCCTTGGCTGTCTACTGCTGCCTGATGGCTTCGATCGGTCTGAACGACATTCTTCGCTCCTGAGTTCCGTGGCAGAGACCTGACCCTGGTTGTCGATGCGATCTGATGAATCTCCATTGAATCGATAATCTGATAGGAAACCAGTTGCAAGGAGGGGCATCATGACAAGGCGTCCGACAAGGGATGATATGAGCATGGAAGCGGGTGTCTCATCCGCTGTGGTGAACTATGTGATCAATTATGGTCCACGTCCAGTCTCCGAGCAGACAAGGCAGAGGGTCCTTGAGGCCACAGGCGAACCGGCTATGTGTCTAACAATATCGCCACGTTACTGGCCAACGGGACAGCGATACTTACGCTCTGCTGGCGACAGACCTGGCTAATCCCTTCCTTGCTTAGATGACCAAGGGGTTGGAGCACAAGCTTTCTCCTCGGGCAAGACCCTTCTGGTGGGCAATTCCAGCGATGACCCTGGTCGCCAGATGGATCTGTTGGAATCCTTTCAGCGTCAGCAGGTCTCAGGCCTGGTCTGGTATGGCGTGAATCAGCCCCTTCCCCTGGATGCGCTCGATGCATACCCGGGGACGGTGGTAAGTAATGCTCAACCAACCGGAAGGGCAGAAGCCGAGTTCCTCTGCAGGGGCCTGAATTCGGTTGGGCCTTGATGAAAGCGAAGATGCCAGGATGGCCACAGCCCATCCTAATAGGGTATGGGTATCAGCGGCTAGCCATTATCGCTGGCCCCGGGAGCGTGTCTCAACTTGCGGGAAAGAATCCGTGGGTGGAAGAGAGCCATACGTGAATCTGGTATGGAGCCAGAGCAAGGGATCTTCGTTCCTTACACCTACCAGGGGATACGAGGCGGTGGAGCTGGTAGACGATCAGGTCGAAGCTGTATTTGCCTCAAATGAGCTTCAGGCCATGGGTTTTCTGGCAGGCATGGCCCAGCGCGGCAAAAAGGTGCCTGATGATGTGGCTTTGATGTGGCTTTGGCGGCGATGAATGAGACTGATCAATCCGCATATTTGATTCCGTCACTGACAGCCGTCCAATTTTCCGAAGATGAGATAGTAAATAAGATTGCCAAGGTGCTGCTGGAACCGGACGGAGCCTATCAGGACAATGGCGATGAAGATGCCGACAATCCAGATGGATGCGAGACTGCCGTCGCTCAAACACATCATTCGGATACTGCTGGCCGCACTGGGGTAGACACAATTCCGACGATACCGCCGCTGGTCATAGGTCGCAGCTGTGGAAGCAGTCAACATTATTGTCGGCTGTGACTCGGGCAACGGTGTGTCCAGAGCCAATGTCGATGATGCCCTGGCCATTGCCTACGCCTTGCGTTCCAAAAAGCTTAAGATCAGAGCAATATAGACCGTGTTCAACAGCACCACTTCTGATCTTGGTTATTCAAGTGCAGAGGCTTTGCTGAGATCCATGGGACGCATGGGTGTTCCTGTCTTTCGAGGAGCGGACGGCCCGCTGCAGGGATCACGTCAGCCGTGGCTGAGGAAGAGGCTGAATGCAGCTGCTGGCCTGAGGAGCCAGAAGTATGGAGGAATGCTGTGGATGCGCAGGCAGGATCCGAGGCATCAAGCTCAAAAATGGCATCCACCATCTCGAAGGTTTCCGGCCTGATCAGCTGCGTGGGATGTACTCGCTTGCGGCAGCCCGGTGTCCATTTCCGCCATAGGCCCTCTCACCAATAGCCAGGCTGATCAGAGATGAGCCGCAGGTTGTTAGCCATATCGAGAGAATCAGCATCATAGGTGGCGCTATCGGGCCTATAGGAACTAAACGCGTTGTTTTAGGTTCTGTGTGTGGGTTTGGTTGTGTGTTGGTCAGAGTGTGGTGTTGGGGTATCTGACTGGTGTGTGGAACTCGTTCCAGTTGATGGCGGTGCCGTAGTGTTCGGGCTCGTCCTGTTCCTGTCTGGTTTCCCGTTTGGGTGCTGGTTGTGGCTGGTGGTGTTCGTCCCTGATCAGGCTGGCGGGGTCGGGGTTGTCGGTTTTCATGTAGCAGTGCCATTCGCAGGCGCGTCTCATGTGGCTCTCGGGTAGGCCGTGGTGTTGCAGGAGGGTGCGTTTGATGGGTGAGTTGACTCCTCCTTCCAGCCGGTTGGTGGTGCGTTCCACTGGCCCGCCGGCGGTGAGTTCGGGTTCCAGGAAGGCGAAGAGCTGCCTGTCTTGGAAGAGGTGTTCGAGCCTGCGGTAGCAGCGGCGGAGTTCCTGGTGGGTCCACCACCAGGATTGGTGGCTGGCTTTGGGGTTGGCTGGGTCGTCCTTGGCCATGGTGCGTTCGTCGATGAGGGTTTTCCATCTTTCGTGCCAGGCGTTCAAGGCCTCACCCCAACGCACCGCTTCCTCGATGGTATGGACCCGGGTGAGCTGGTCGGAGAGTCGCTTGAGTTCCTTGCCGGCCTGAAGTCGTGGTTTGAGTGTCAGGTCGGTTTTGGTGTTGCGTTGCACGTGCACCAGGCAGCGTTGGATGCGCGTGCCCGGCCAGCAGGCATGGCAGGCTTTCTGCACGCCGCGAAGGCCGTCGGTGATGAGCACGTCGGGCCCGGGGATGCGGGAGAACAGGGCCGTGTAGGCCGCCGTGTTCTCCTGATGGCACCACTGCCAGTCGATGACCTGGCCCGTCTGCCCGTCGATCGCTATCAGGAGGCACCAGCCGTGTGCCATATACGTGCCGTCGGCCATGAGCGTGTGATGGACCACCCCGTCCGGTGTGATTGCCGGCTTGATGTTCCAGCACCAGCCGACCCGTTTACGCCAGGCCCTGGCGCCCATGGCCCCCATCTGTTCCTGGGTCCTGCCCGTCAGCAGCCAGTCCAGGAACTCCCTCAACTGCGCGGCGCGGGCCCGGTCCTGCCTGCGCGCGGTGGACGTGATCGAGCAGGACGGACACATCCAGCGCTGCGTGCCTGATCTGTTGCGCCCATGCTTGCGCATCCGCCCATGGCATATGGGGCAATGCCTGGCCCTCTTCGATCTGGTTCTCATTCCCCAATCGAACAGGAACGGGCACCCCTGCAAGACCCCTATTAACAACCCGACCTATTAACAACCACCCAACACGCTTACAGCCACAAGGCCAAACCCCCAACATAAACAACGCGTTTAGTTCCTATAGCCCCGCTATCGGTTTCGGCGATGAGCCGGATACCAACTTTGTCGTCGACCCAGTGGCAGCCTGGCTGGTGCTGCAATCTGGCATTCCCACCATTTTGGTTCCGTTTGATGTGACCAGGACCACGCATCTGAGTGAGCGATGATGGGATCATATGATCGCCGAGGCCGATGGGAGCAAGATGCCATGGAGCGACTCGGTGAACGGCTGGTTGAGACCGTGGCTGACATACAGCAAAGGAACACGACCGTCGATGGCATGTGGCTTCGACATGGTACCTGTATTGGCTCTGGCTGAAAGAGACCTGGTTTCTCTTCGTCCTGCACGGGTGAATTTTGGCGACACCGGCAAGCTGTTATTGGCTGACAGGAATGGTGACCAGCCTGGCAGTGGTGTCGCATCGTGTTAGGTGGAGCGCTGTACTGGCGGGATAATGCGCGCATGATTCAGGTCTGGCGCAGGCTGTTCTGCCTGGCTGAAGCCACAGGGATCTGATCTAAATCCTGCCAGATCCATTTTCCGCTATATTATAAGTTAGTCATGAGGGCTGCAGCGCATGTACGCGTCCGGTTATCCTACAAGTAGTTGGACTTTGCGGAGGCGGCCATGTGCTGCTTGGCAGCCTCCTGGACCTTCCGAAATCCCAGGATTATTATCAATCTGCATACAGCAGCGGTCTAAAACGTTACATGATAGCCATTGCTCGTGATTGCAAGTCTGCGATGCTTCGCTGCGGCTATGCCAAAAACGATTGGAAGAGCCGCAGGCCACAGTGTTTTTACAGATTGATCCCCGTCAATAATGGCAGTTTGACTGTGCAAAAACGCAGGTATCGGTAATGACCCTGGCCTGTACTGGCTGTGGCTAAGCGTGAGGTAAGAGGAGAGGACCTTGACGTTGGCAAAGATACTGGATATGAAAAATGATCCCGAGTTGACCTCGGGATCCTATCTGTGGAGCTAGGGGGGTTCGAACCCCCGACCTTCTCCATGCCATGGAGACGCGCTACCAGCTGCGCCATAGCCCCGTGCTTACCTTGCTTGGTGAAGCCTTGCTTATAGTACACCGGGATTGGCGAATGGAGCAACTCAGTGTGTTGCCCCGAAATTGCTGGGATTGTGAGCTATTTGATGGATTTTATCCTCGAATGGTCTTGAGTCATTCCTGAGCTTGCAAGTGCGCTAGCATGATGAACAAGGGGCGACCAAGGGGGTCGGCAGCAACAGAAAGGCGGCGGACCATGACCAGCAAAAACGATGCCGGAGTGCGGGTTGAAAAGCGGAACGAGAACCATCCTGGGGACCAACTCATCATCAACTGCCTGCCCTTGGACCAGAGTGAACGACAGGAATTCCTCCAGGCGGCTCTAGGCGTTCATCAGGAGTTCATTGTCGACACGGACATGCGGCAGAGCATGCATTGGCTCATCGATGTCCCTCAATCCCTCCGATCGGAGGCCACGATCATTTTGGGTAATCCGCCGGCAGAGCAGGTGGTTGCCTGCCGTAACCTGGTCTGGCTGCAGACCAGCAGCGCGGGTGTGGATGCCTACCTGAAACCGGGGGTTCTCCCTCCGGACGCCATGTTGACCAGTGCCTCAGGCGCTTACGGGCAGTCAGTCTCCGAGCACATGTTCGCCATGATGTGGGCTCTGATGAAGGACCTGCCGGCCTACCGGGACAATCAGCGTTTGGGCCGTTGGGAACCTCGCGGGGCCGTCCTTTCGCCGCATGGCTGCCAGGTCCTGGTTTTAGGCACAGGGGATATCGGAGCCTCGTTCGCCTGTCTGGCCAAGGCCGTAGGCGCTCAGACCATCGGCATCAGGCGCCATCCCGACCAGCCGGTGGAGGGGTTCGACCGTCTGGCTGGTTTTGACGATCTGGATGCCCTGCTTCCTGAGATGGACGTGGTGGCCCTGGCCCTGCCTTCAACGCCGCAGACAAGGCACATCATCGACGGCCGCCGTCTGGAGATGATGAAATCCACCGCCGTGCTGATCAACGCGGGCAGGGGAGATGCCGTGGACTGCATGGCTCTGGCCCAAGTCCTGGATAAGGATGTTATTTTCGGTGCAGGGCTGGATGTGTCCGAACCGGAGCCCCTGCCTGAAGACCACCCACTCTGGAGGCAACCACGCTGCCTGCTCACTCCGCATGTAGCCGGGGGAGCTCATCTCCCCTCCAACATGGACAAGGTTCGGGAAATTTGCCTGGATAATCTTCGTCGGTTCATGGATGGCAGACCCCTTCGCAACCGGATGAGGTGACCGCCGTGCCGACAGAGCAAAGCCGTAGCGGCAACAGTCGTGGGCGGACGACTGTTCTGCGGTGGGTGGCCGTTCTGCTGGCGCTTGCTTTGATTGTGGCGGGCTCCTTGGCCTTGGCTGGCAGGCTGATGGGTGTCGGATCTGCTCGCCATGATAATCAAAGTTCCTCTGCAAACGGCCGCAAGACCGCTTCCCATAGCCCTCCCGGGTATTCTCCTGAGCAGACTGCTGTCCACCCGCCTCTGATCTCGCCTGTGGACTACAACCACGACGGTGTGGACGATTACACGGCTATGGTGCGTGGAGCCCATCAGGAGGCACGCATCCATCCACGTTATGACAGCGGCTACTATCAGGGCGGCTATCCACCCGATGACCGGGGTGCCTGCACCGATGAGATCTGGAGGGCCTTCCGACAGGCCGGCTACGATCTCAAAGCCATGGTCGACGCTGACATCGCCTCGTCTCCCGGGGCCTATGCCGGAGTCATCAGCAGGCCTGATCCGAACATCGACTTCAGACGCACCAACGTCCTCGGCGTATTCCTGTCCCGGCACGCCCAGCGTCTGACCAACGACATCGCAGCCACCGACCAGTGGCAGCAGGGCGACATTGTCATCTTCGACACCTCCTGGCACATCGGCATGGCCTCGGATAAAAGGGACAGCCGGGGTATTCCCCTGCTTCTGCACAACATGGGCCAGCGCGCCAGGGAGAACGACTACCTGGGATCGCCCGGTCATCGTCCCATCACCGGTCATTTCCGCTTCGACGCCTCCAAAATCCAACCCGCCGTCCTGCGCCCATGGAGGGGGTGACCCGGGACTACCCTGCGAAATTGAGCACGGCGACAACTGGTTATCTGCTACTATCGGTTCGGCCAGACACGTCGGCCAGGTCCGAGCATGAGAGGCGGTGATGGCGATGATGAGAGTATTCAGCACCATGAATGGGCAGATCGAGCAGATCGGCAAGGCTTCCAAGGGCTCATGGATATGCTTATCGGCGCCCACCGATGTCGAGCTGGCCAACGTCTCGCAGACCACGGGCATAGACTTGGCTGACCTGCGTGCCCCCTTGGACGATGAAGAGCGCTCGCGTGTGGATGTGGAGGACGAGTACACCATGGTCATCGTCGACATTCCCCGGGCCGAGGAGCGCGACGGCCGGGACTACTATGAGACCATTCCTCTGTCCATCATCGTTACGGAGGATCTGATCGTCACCGTCTGCATGCAGGACACCGTCCTGCTCCACCCCTTCATGGAGGGCACCATCCGGGGTTTCAACACCTTCATGAAGTCCCGCTTCATCCTGCAGATCCTCTACCGCAACGCCACCCTCTACCTGCGATACCTGCGCATCATCGACCGCGAGTCGGACCGGCTGGAGCTCAAGCTGCGCCACTCCATGCAGAACCGAGAGATCCTCATGCTGCTGGAGCTCAACAAGACCTTGGTCTATTTCGCCACCAGCCTCAAGTCCAACGAGATCGTCCTTGAGAAGCTGACCGGCCTGGAGCGGATCAAGCGCTACCCGGACGATGAGGACCTTCTGGGCGATGTGATCACGGAGAACAAGCAGGCCATCGAGATGGCCAACATCTACTCAAGCGTGCTTTCAAATATGACCGACGCCTTCGCTTCCATCGTCTCCAACAACGTCAACAACGTCATGAGAATCTTCACCATCATCTCCATCAGCCTGTCGGTGCCTACGCTGATCTTTTCCATGTATGGCATGAACTTCAACCAAGGCATGTTCGGCATGCCCTTTACTGACAAGCCCTGGGGATTTGCGGTCGTGGTGATTCTGTCAGGCCTGGTGACCGCCTTGGTAACCTGGTTCCTGACACGTTCGAAAATGTTCAAGTAGGAATCGATCATGTTTGCACGCAGGATTGCGGCGGCTCTGCTGGCACTGGTTCTGGCGGCGCCCCTGAGCGGGTGCGGATCTCAGGAGGATTCCTACCGTGCGGGTTCCATCGGACCCAAGATCAGCGTGGGCATCTCCTTCGACCAGCCTGGACTTGGATTCGCCCAGTCCGGCCAGTACCGAGGACTGGATGTGGACGTGGCCCAGTATGTGGTCCACGAGCTGGGATACGCCGAGTCGCAGATCGTTTTTCGCCAAGTGAAGCCTGCGGACCGTGAGCACATGCTCGAACAGGGCCAGGTGGACATGGTCGTGGCTGGCTACTCCATCACCCAGGAACGGCAGAAGCTGGTGGATTTCGCCGGGCCCTACCTGGCTGCGGGACAGGACCTCCTGGTTCGCCGCACCCAGACTGACATTGCCGGGGTGGAGGATCTGGCCCAAAAGCGGGTTTGCGTGGCTGCGGGATCCACCTCCGGGGTTCTGGTGCGCTCGCTGGCCCCCCAGGCCCAGGTCCAGGAGCGTGAGGAGTTTCCCGAATGCATCACAGCTCTGCTCAGCGGGGACACCGATGCCGCCAGTGGCGACGACTTCGCCCTGGCTGGGCTGGCTCATGTTCGCGGAGGAGGCCAGCTGCGCCTGGTAGGCAATCCCTTCTCCCATGAACGGTACGGTATCGGTTTGCCCCACGGAGATCCGGAGCTGGTGGACGTCATCAACCAGGCCCTGAAGAGGATGATGCGGGACGGATCCTTTAAGGCTGCTCTGAGCCGGGCATCCAAGTCGATTGGTTTCTCCATGGATGCCGCTGCCCGCACCCTGCAGCCCGGCGATCACTGAGCACGCATTCCGCCAGGATGACGGATGCTGGACATCGGCCTGGCCGTGTCCATGTGAATGGCGATAATTCACCATATGAACGCGAACGAAGACAGGGATCATCAGCAGACCCAGGAATCAGATCAGCCTCAATTCCGCTACGATGCCGCTATGGCTCAGACTATTGAGGAGCGCTGGCAGCAGCGCTGGGACAAGGAGGGCACCTTCTGGGCCGCCAACACCAAGGGTGACTTGACGGATGCCCAGGGAGATCACGCTGGAGGCCGCAGTCCCTACTTTGTCATCGACATGTTCCCTTATCCTTCGGGCAAGGGCCTGCATGTGGGTCACCCCCTGGGCTACATCGCCACCGACGTGGTCAGCCGCTACCATCGGATGAAGGGGGAGAACGTCCTGCACGCCATGGGCTACGACGCCTTCGGCCTGCCTGCCGAGCAGTACGCCGTCCAGACCGGCCAGCACCCGCGGGTCACCACCGAGCAGAACATCGCCAACATGCGCTGGCAGCTGCACCGGCTGGGGCTCAGCTTCGATGATCGTCGCTCCTTCGCCACCATCGATACCGACTACGTGCGCTGGACCCAGTGGATCTTCTCGCGCATCTACGAGTCCTGGTATGACCCCGACTACCGCCGTGCCGACGGGGGGATGGGCTCGGCCAGGCCCATCAGCGAACTGGTCGAGGCCTTCAAGTCCGGAAGCAGGCCCATTCCAGGCCATCCCGACGCCTCTTGGGAGGAGCTGGACGAGGCTGAGCGCTCCGAGGTGCTCAACGACTTCCGCCTGGCCTACATCTCGCGCTCGCCGGTCAACTGGTGCCCCGGGCTGGGCACGGTTCTGGCCAACGAGGAGGTGACCGCCGAAGGACGCTCCGAGCGGGGCAACTACCCGGTCTACCAGCGCGAGCTCAAGCAGTGGTCCATGCGTATCACCGCCTACGGCCACCGGCTTCTGGAGGATCTGGACATTCTGGACTGGCCCGAAAAGGTCAAGCTCATGCAGCGCAACTGGATCGGGGAGTCACACGGGGCTTCGGTGGACTTCACCGTGCCCAGCCCTGACGGCGATCAGACCATGGAGGTCTACACCACCCGTCCCGACACGCTTTTTGGCGCCACCTTCGCCGTGGTCTCTCCCGAGCACGACCTGCTGCAACATCTGCCCCATGACTGGCCTGATGATGTGCCTGAACAGTGGAAGGGTGGCTATGCCAATCCTGCGGAGGGTGTGCAAGCCTATCGCAGGGCCGCCGAGGCCAAGACCGCCAAGGATCGCGTGGACGAGGGCGGGGCCAAGACCGGCCTCTTTACCGGGCTGTACGCGGTCAACCCCATCACCGGGGCCAAGCTGCCCATCTTCACTGCCGACTACGTGCTGATGGACTACGGTACCGGAGCCATCATGGCTGTGCCTGGCGGCGATCAGCGTGATTACGACTTCGCCGTCAAGTACGGCCTGCCCGTGGTCTACACGGTCAGCCCACTGGCTGATTCCGGCCAGACCCTGGACGACTACCGGGGCAAGGCGCCTTTCGTCTCCCACGACGGCGTTGTGGTCAACTCTTCGGTCCAGGCTACCCAGGCCGCTGGCGATCCGCTCAGCCTGGACGGTCTGCGGGTTGACCAGGCCATCGAGAAGGTCACTACCTGGCTGGAGTCGGCCGGGGTGGGCCACGGGACGGTTTCCTACCGGCTGCGTGACTGGCTCTTCTCACGTCAGCGCTACTGGGGCGAGCCTTTCCCGGTTGTCTATGACAACCAGGGCCTACCGCACCTGCTGCCCGACGATCAGTTGCCGGTGGCCCTGCCGGACGTGCCCGACTATTCGCCCAAGACCTTTGACCCCGAGGATGCCCAATCCAGCCCGGAGGCCCCGCTGAGCCGCAACCAGGACTGGGTGAACGTGACCCTGGACCTGGGTGACGGCCCCAAGGTCTACCACAGGGACACCAACACCATGCCCAACTGGGCCGGCTCCTGCTGGTACTACATGCGCTACATCGATCCCAAGGATGACCAGCACATGGTTGATCCGGAGGAATATGACTACTGGCTTGGACCCAAGCACAATGCTACGGCCGGGGAGTCAGGCGGTGTCGACCTCTACGTGGGCGGTGTGGAGCACGCGGTGCTGCACCTGCTCTATGCCCGCTTCTGGCACAAGGTCCTCTACGATCTGGGATACGTCTCGTCCAAGGAGCCCTTCCACAAGCTCTTCAACCAAGGGATGATCCAAGCCTACGCATACACCGACCAGCGCGGCCAGTACGTGCCCGCCGCTGAGGTGGAGGAGCACGAGGAGGGCGGCAAGGTTAGCTACACCTGGCAGGGGCAGCCGGTTAACCGCGAGTTCGGCAAGATGGGCAAGAGCCTCAAGAACATCATCACTCCGGACGACATGTACCGCACTTATGGAGCCGACACCTTCCGCCTCTACGAGATGAGCATGGGTCCCCTGGACGAGTCCAGACCCTGGAACACGCGCAACGTGGTGGGCGGCATGCGCTTCCTGCAGCGGCTCTGGCGCAATGTGGTGGACGAGCAGACCGGCGAGGTTGTCCTGGACGAGGGCGAACCCGACCAGAAGACACTGAAGCTGCTCAACACCACCATCCACGATGTGACCGTGGAGATGGAGGCCATGCGTCCCAACACAGCAATCGCCAGGATGATCGTGCTCAACAACCATCTGACCGGATTGAATCCGACGCCCAGGGCAGCCATTGAGCCACTGGTGCTCATGCTTTCGCCCATCGCCCCACACATCTGTGAGGAGCTCTGGAGCCGTCTGGGTCATAAGGAGTCCCTGGCGCATGCCCAATGGCCGACCTGGGATGATCGATATCTTGGCGAGGACACGGTTACCGCCGTGGTCCAGGTCAAGGGCAAGGTTCGCGGCAAACTGCAGGTCAGCCCCGACATCGCGCCCGACCAGCTCAAGGCTATGGCCCTGGCACTACCCGCCGTCCAGGAGCGGCTGGGCGGTAAGGAGCCGCGCAAAGTCATCGTTAAGGCGCCTAGGATCGTTTCGGTCGTGCCAGCCTGACCCTGCGCTGTCCGCAGCCAGGCTGTGGACGGATGACGACATTCGACCACATAACCCCTCGACCTCATACCGGGGGGCTTTTTCGTGTCAGGCTGGGCTCATGAGCATCAACATCACCCAGCCCCCGGCGCCGCCCATCCAGGCTCTGGCTCTGAATCAATCCGTTCGATCAAGGGGGCCAGCCCAAGGAATGGCCGAGTCTCTGGCACGACGGGATCGGCCTGTCTGGTCGTTTACGCCGATTCAGGCCTTGACAGCCATCCTTATTCTGGTGGCGGCCCTGGCAGTCAGCTTGACCCTGCTGGCCCAACAGGGACATGCCCTGGCTGCAGGAGTGGCCGATGACGAATCCGGTGCCAGGTCATCGGCTTCGGCGAATAGTGATGTAAAGAGTGCTGCGCACCGAGGCAAGCATGTCTTGGGAAACGAACACAGCCGCAACACCCATGGTGATGCGGAAAGCGAAAAGGCAGATCCAGTCTCAGGCTCCGCTCAAAATGCCGAACAGGCTGACAATGCCACTACTACGTCGGCCTCCAGTGACTCAACGAAGACGGCCAATCAGGCCGGACGCGTGAATCTTAACGCCGCAAGCCAGCAGGATCTGGAAAACGTCAAGGGAATCGGTCCGGTCACGGCAGCAAAAATACTGGAGCACCGACGCGCCATCGGCGGCCGCTATACATCAGTCGATCAGCTCCTGGATGTTTCCGGTATCGGTGCCAAGACCCTGGCTCGATTACGCCCATACCTGGTTGTGCGATGATGGCCGTCCATGCAGGGGATCAGGATGTAGCAGATCGTGAGAACGGCAATCGCAATCTTCGTATGCTCCCCGCTGCTTGTGTAGCTTGGGCGGTTGCGCTGCTGGTCCCCTGGCTCCTGGACAGGAGCATGGGCGGATCAATGCCCGAATCAGCCAAGCGCGCTGACTGGGCCAAGACGGCTGGGGAGTCCAAAGGCGGCATGGTCGTTGGAGGTATGGACTTAAAGGTCTGGGTGATGCCGATTATCCTGGCGCTCTCATTACTCATTGCAATGGCCCTGCTCGCCATCAAACTCGTCTGCTTGGTAGCTACAGATGACCACCATTACAGGGGTCTGGTATTTCGTCAGTCCCTTCGTTCACGTCGACGGAAGCTGCTGCCTCGAGTTTGTGCGCGCACTGGGAACAAGAATCATTGGAGTAAAAGAGGTTTGAAGAAAAACCATTGGAATCCGCCTTGTTGGAATGTCAGAGGCACCAGCCATTTGAACATGACTTATCGGAGTGCTCATTTTTATTGGCTGTACCGATTCTCAGGCGAAAGTTCGTGTACTCCGTTCAGACACCATTCTGCTCACGGTTCTTCCTCATTCCGTTCGTCCTCCGTGATTGTCTCCGCTTTGCGGACCTTGGCATCCACTCGGCTTGCTCATAGGAAGTTGCCGACGCTGGCTGTCCTGGCCGTGGTAGCTTTGACTACCGCATTGGCCGCCACAGTCGGTCATGCGTCAGTGCGTGGCGGGCCGGCAGCCCGGCAGGTCCGTCTGGGGAAGGCGCTGGCCGAGATTCGTGGCGAGGCTGTGGGACCTATGAGTGCCTCCTCTCGTCGAGGTTGGGATTGTCAGACAGAGCTCAGGCTGCAATGGGTGACTCTGGCCGGAGTGCGTATGCCTTCCAATGAGCGGATCATGCTCTTTGCCCGCGGTCGGTCATGCATGTTGCAGCAGAGTGGACAGTATCGTGCGCGAGGACTCTTGAAACCTTCAGCGTACGGTCGTCCAATGCCTTGGTTGGCTGTGGAAGATGGCATGAAACAGGTCAGCCCACCAGCGCCCAGCAGACAATTGATCGCTCGCATGCAAGGGGCCTTTCTCGAACAGACCAACAGACTGGAAGACCAGGGGCGGATCCTAGTGCCTGGGTTGACTATGGGCATCCTGGGCAACCAGGCCCTGTCCGAGTCTTCCCTCGGCAGACCGGCAGTGGAGCCCGCCTATGCCGCCCGTCTGACCCATGACTTCCAGGCATCGGGCACCCTTCACCTGATGGCTGTCTCCGGCGGGCACTTCATGATCCTGGCCTCTCTGCTGGTTACGATCATGCGGGCCTTTCGCTCACCCCCCTTGCTGACGGCCTTGGTTTTGTCTGCTGCCTATCCAGGCTTAGGCATGCTGATGGTCCCAGGGGATTCAGTCTTGCGAGCTCAGGTCATGGGGCTTCTTTCAGCGTTGGCTCTGGCTGCCTGTCGGCCTGCCCAATCATTGAACACGCTGTCATGGTGTGTTCTGTTGGTCCTGATTCTGCGTCCATCCATGGCCGCAAGCTTCGGCTTCGCGCTCTCTTGTGGTGCCGTGTTGGGTATCGGCCTGGGCAACCGGCGTGTGATGGCCCTTCTTGAAGACCATCTTCCAGCATTTCTGGCACGTCCATTGGCCACAACTTTATGCGCCCAGGCGGGGACTCTTCCTGTGCAGGTGCTGTTCAGCCCTGGACTGCCTCTGCTGGCCCCACTGGCCAACCTGCTGGTCACTCCTGTGGTTGACGTCGCGACTGTGACCGGCCTGCTGGCCCTGCTCACTTCCTGGCTATGGCCCGCATTGGGACTCCTGCTGGCCCGGTTGACCTCCCTGGGCACCGGGGTCATGGCTTTTGTCTCTACGTGGCTGGGCGAGGTGGCTGCTCCGGCGGCTTGGCCATCGGGGCCAGTCGGAAGCGCCTGCCTGGTGGGTTTGGGTGTTATGGCCGTGATCATTCATCGACTGATTCAATTCATCCGTGCCCGGGGGCAAGATCGCTCATGGTCGGCTGTGACAAACGTGGCTTCCGGGGTTCCCTTTCGGCCATCGGCTTGGTCGGCAATCAGGGGCTGGTTGCAGCAGACCTATGGCCTTCTAGCTCAGTTGGTCTTCAAAAAGCGACCGTCGTTAATGTCCAGTGATGAAGGGAGATTTGAGTCATGACCAAAGCTCAGCAGGAGAACCTTTCCGTCCATCTAGTGGTCGGCGGCGATCCCTTCCTCAACGGGCAGCGCGTCAAGGAGCTGTGTGCAAAGGCATGTGCCGATCATCCGGACAGCGAATACATAGAGATGGACGCGGCAGACTGCGACGCTTACGCCTTTCAGGAGGCGGTTGGACCCTCCCTGCTCAGTCAGACGGCCGTAGTCCTTCTGGAGGATCTGCAGGCGGCCGACGAGGCCTTGACACAGGCCTTGGTGGATTTCTGCCACGAGCCGGCAGGGTCCGAATCCAGCATCGTCATCGCACGTCATGACGGGGGCAACCGGGGCCGCAGGCTTCTGGACCAGATGGAACGGGCCGGAGCAGTCATAGAGCGTATGCCGGATCTGAAGAAGTTCGATGACAAGGTCGACTTCGTCTATGGGCAATTCAAGTCCCATCAGCGTCGCATCCAGCCACGGGCGGCCCAGCGCCTAGTGGATGTCCTGGGCGAGCGGACTCCGGAACTGGCATCCATGTGCTCCCAGCTCTGCTTCGATTTTGACCAGGATCCCATGACCTTGGAGATCGTCAACCGGTATTTGACCGATAACCCGGCTGTATCCGGATTCGCTGTGGCAGACAGGGCCCTTGCTGGCAGGCCGGCTCAAGCGGTCGTCGCACTGCGTTCAGCTCTGGAACAGGGCAACGAACCGATATCCCTGATTGGGGTACTGGCCCTGAAGCTGCGAACGCTGGGCAAGGAGGCAGCCATCGAGTCGGGATCCATCACCACAGCCGAGGCCAAGGCCGCATATTGGCAGTTACGAGAAGCCAAGAGGCAGCTGCATGGATGGACCTCCTCCGGTCTGGCGGCCTGCATTGAGGCCTTGGCCCAGGCTGATGAGGTCAGCAAGACCAGCAGCGGCGATGCTCGCTATGCTCTGGAACGCGCAGTGGAGATGATTGCCGCCAAGGGAAGGACATTGGCATGAGCCTGCGGGACAGCGCCGGGCAGCAGGATGGGTTTGAGCTGGCCGTGCCTACGGGCGAGGATATGCAACGCTTGGGCAGAAACCTGGCCTCCTGTCTGCATGGTGGGGATGTGATTCTTCTGTCCGGACCTCTGGGGGCGGGTAAGACCACCCTGGCCCAGGGGCTGGGCAGCGGACTTGGAGTGGACGGCCCTGTGGTCTCGCCCACGTTCACCATCGCAAGAGAGCTGCATGGCCATCTGTCCGACGGCTCGCGGGTCACCCTGATCCACGTGGATGCGTACCGGCTGGGTGGACAGGACTATCTGCCTGGCGAGGATGCTGTTGATCGGCTCCTGGACGAGTTGGAGTCCCTGGGTTTGGATGAGGAGTTGGAGGATCCGGGCCAAAGCACCATCGTGCTGATGGAATGGGGCGAGCAGATGGCCTCAGCGCTAGCCGATCAACGTCTGGAAGTGGTCATCGACCGACACGTGGATGCCCGGGAAGATCCTGACGCGCCACCCAGCTCCCAGGGTCAGCGTATGGTACGTCTGCGTGGAGTAGGCCCGTCATGGGCCACCAGATTGGAGCAGCTGAGAAAGGCGATGACGGCATGAGCGGGACCGATACGCCCCTTTTGGTGATCGATACCTCATATGGCTCGACTGTGGGACTGCCCGGGCGGGAGCCGTGCATAGAGAGCGATTCGCGCTCGCATGTGGAACGTCTCCAGGTCAATATCGCCAAGGTCATGGACCAGGCCGGGCTGTCTGCAGAAGATTTGAGCACCATCGTGGTGGGACTGGGCCCTGCGCCTTTCACCGGTCTGCGGGCAGGCATCGTCACCGCCAAAGCCTTGGCGTTTGCCACGGGTGCCCATCTGCTGGGCCAGGACATTCTGGAGCCGCAGGCCCGCTATGCTTACAGCCGGTTCAAGCAGAAGGGCCAAGACCACATCCGGCTTCTGGTCCTGGCTGTCAACGATGCTCGACGTCGGCAGCTTTACTACCGTCTCTTTGACGACTTTGGAGATGTGGAAGCCCCGGCCCGGCCGCTGACCGAAATGAGCATCGACTACCCAGCCGTTGTCTGTGAGAAAATCGCGGTTATTGCAGAAGGGCAGGAGTCTCTGGACCAGGGTCCTGTTGTTCTGGTTATTAGCGGCCATGGAGCTGGTCGCTACGCTGACCAGTGGGAGCGTCTGGATAATTGTTCTGATATACAGGTGATGCTGGACGAAGGATCCTTCCTGTTGGATGGGACACAGGGGACAAGTCTGATGGCTGCTTGTGCATGCCGACGTGCCCAGCAGGGGCTGATTGACCCCGTGGAGCCGCTTTACCTTCGTCGACCGGACGTCTCGGTTCCCAATCCGCTTAAGCACGTGGCTGTCCAATCATGATTCGCGCAGCGGCCTTGGGGGATCTGGACCAGCTTATCAATCTGGAGACGCGCGTCTTCGGCGACCAGGCCTGGAGTTGGCAGGAGCTGCGATTTGAGTTGTCTGGACCTTCACGCACATACCTGGTATGGGAAGACCAGAGTGCCATTTTGGGTTACGGAGGGTATTGGTCGGGCGAAAGGGATGCCGAGCTGATGACTATGGGAGTGCTACCGGAAGCCCGGAATCGGGGCATTGCGGGTTCTCTGTTGACCAAGCTGATCGCTTCAGCCGACTATGAGGGGTTGCAGCGCATGGATCTGAAGGTCCGTGTAGACAACTCCGCTGCCATTGACCTCTACAAGGACTTCGGCTTCTCACAAACGGGTCTGCGTAAAGGCTATTATCAGCCCGAAGACGTGGATGCCTGGGCTATGACCAGGCCCTTAAGCTCGGTCGGACCGGGTCCGGTGGGCTTTGGCGGCAACAAGCTTTCAAAGGGACAGGAAAGGATCATTGACCATGAGTGAGCCTCTGGTGCTTGGCATCGAATCCACCTGTGACGAGACCGCGGCCGCCCTGGTTCAGGGCAACCGGCTGCTGTCCAACGTGGTGGCGTCCTCCATGAACGAGCACGCCCGCTATGGTGGTGTCATACCCGAGATCGCCTCGCGGGCACACGCTGAGTCCTTTGTGCCGGTCGTTTCCAAGGCCCTGAATGATGCAGATATGGACCTTTCCCAGATCGACGCGATAGCGGTCTCGGCTGGTCCTGGACTGGCTGGATGCCTGGCCGTAGGTGTTTCCGGTGCCAAGGCACTGGCCTGGGCGGCGAAAAAGCCCCTGTACGGCGTCAACCATGTCATCGGCCATATAGCTGTCACTCAGCTCCAATTCGGTCCCTTCCCACAGAACGCCCTGGCCCTGATCGTCTCCGGCGGCCACACTTCGCTGCTGCATGTGGATGACCTGGCGCGATCGGTCCAGGTGGTGGGTACTACTCTGGACGACGCGGCGGGGGAGTGCTTCGACAAGATTGCACGCCTGCTTGGCTTCCCCTATCCTGGCGGTCCCCACATAGATCGCCATGCCCGTCTGGGCGATCCTCACGCCATCGCTGTGCCCCAGGGGCTGACAAAGGGCCGGGCTGGAGCCGAGCATCCCTATGACTTCAGCTTCTCCGGGGTCAAGACCGCCGTGGCTCGATGGGTCGAACGCAGACAGCAGGCCGGGCTCGATATCCCCGTTGATAACGTCTGCGCCTCCTTGGCGGATTCCGTGGCCACCGTCCTATCCTGCAAGGCCATGGCCGCCTGTCGCAGGTTCTGCACGGATACCCTGATCGTCGGCGGCGGGTTCTCGGCCAACTCGCAGCTGCGCGGCAAGCTTCAGGAGTTCGGCGACCGGGAAGGCGTTAAGATCCGCATTCCGAAGGTCAACCTGTGCACAGACAATGGTGCCATGGTGGCCATGCTAGGCGTCAATCTGGTCCAGGCTGGCCTGTCTCCCTCTGCTTCTGATTTCTCCATTGATTCGGCGATGCCTATGGACAGGATCCTGATGTAATCGACACGCCAAGTTGTCGGATACGAAGGTCCTGACTATAGTATGGTAATTGTGTTCAGCAAGAGTTGAACGGGACATTCCCGCATAGCTCAGTTGGCAGAGCGTTCGACTGTTAATCGAAATGTCGCTGGTTCAAGCCCAGCTGCGGGAGCTAATGGCCGCCGGTTAGCCGGCGGCTTTCCATATGTGGGCGTATTCGTGCTTTTGCAATGAACAGGATTGCCGTTATCATAGGCTAGCTTATTTGTTTCGATTAACTAGCTGATTGAAGATGGGCCTATAGGAACTAAACGCGTTGTTTTAGGTTCTGTGTGTGGGTTTGGTTGTGTGTTGGTCAGAGTGTGGTGTTGGGGTATCTGACTGGTGTGTGGAACTCGTTCCAGTTGATGGCGGTGCCGTAGTGTTCGGGCTCGTCCTGTTCCTGTCTGGTTTCCCGTTTGGGTGCTGGTTGTGGCTGGTGGTGTTCGTCCCTGATCAGGCTGGCGGGGTCGGGGTTGTCGGTTTTCATGTAGCAGTGCCATTCGCAGGCGCGTCTCATGTGGCTCTCGGGTAGGCCGTGGTGTTGCAGGAGGGTGCGTTTGATGGGTGAGTTGACTCCTCCTTCCAGCCGGTTGGTGGTGCGTTCCACTGGCCCGCCGGCGGTGAGTTCGGGTTCCAGGAAGGCGAAGAGCTGCCTGTCTTGGAAGAGGTGTTCGAGCCTGCGGTAGCAGCGGCGGAGTTCCTGGTGGGTCCACCACCAGGATTGGTGGCTGGCTTTGGGGTTGGCTGGGTCGTCCTTGGCCATGGTGCGTTCGTCGATGAGGGTTTTCCATCTTTCGTGCCAGGCGTTCAAGGCCTCACCCCAACGCACCGCTTCCTCGATGGTATGGACCCGGGTGAGCTGGTCGGAGAGTCGCTTGAGTTCCTTGCCGGCCTGAAGTCGTGGTTTGAGTGTCAGGTCGGTTTTGGTGTTGCGTTGCACGTGCACCAGGCAGCGTTGGATGCGCGTGCCCGGCCAGCAGGCATGGCAGGCTTTCTGCACGCCGCGAAGGCCGTCGGTGATGAGCACGTCGGGCCCGGGGATGCGGGAGAACAGGGCCGTGTAGGCCGCCGTGTTCTCCTGATGGCACCACTGCCAGTCGATGACCTGGCCCGTCTGCCCGTCGATCGCTATCAGGAGGCACCAGCCGTGTGCCATATACGTGCCGTCGGCCATGAGCGTGTGATGGACCACCCCGTCCGGTGTGATTGCCGGCTTGATGTTCCAGCACCAGCCGACCCGTTTACGCCAGGCCCTGGCGCCCATGGCCCCCATCTGTTCCTGGGTCCTGCCCGTCAGCAGCCAGTCCAGGAACTCCCTCAACTGCGCGGCGCGGGCCCGGTCCTGCCTGCGCGCGGTGGACGTGATCGAGCAGGACGGACACATCCAGCGCTGCGTGCCTGATCTGTTGCGCCCATGCTTGCGCATCCGCCCATGGCATATGGGGCAATGCCTGGCCCTCTTCGATCTGGTTCTCATTCCCCAATCGAACAGGAACGGGCACCCCTGCAAGACCCCTATTAACAACCCGACCTATTAACAACCACCCAACACGCTTACAGCCACAAGGCCAAACCCCCAACATAAACAACGCGTTTAGTTCCTATAGCCCTGAAGATGGTCAGAAATCTGCCTTCCTGTGTTTTCTTAACCATGGTCGTGGATAGTCGGCCTGGAGCTTTGTCTACGGACACAGCAGCCATAAAAACCAGCAAGTCCGATAGGCATCGTGTTGCTTTAGATGGTGTGTCGCGCGTATTTTCAGGCCAATTAGAACAACGTTGTATGTATTGTGGATCATGCTTTTTCTTTTTGTTGTATAGTATACGAAGTGATGTGCAGGGTTGCACGAAGAAAAGCGAGGTAGATTATGACCCAACTGCATATTTCCTAGTGAAAACAACGTTGTACTCAAAGCGTAAGACCCTGCACTACTTAAAGTAAAGAGAAGGCAGGGGAAAGGAGACCAGATCCATGGAAGAACGGCAACAATCAAAGCCTGGGAAGGCGCGATTGATTCTAGACACGGGGACAAGGTCCATTCCCATTAACGACCGCGTTTTCGGCTCTTTTGTCGAACATTTGGGTCGTGGCATCTATACCGGCATCTATGAACCGAACCATCCGACTGCAAACAAGGCGGGATTCAGACAGGATGTCATTGATTTGGTAAAGGAGCTTGGCGTCACTGCCATCCGCTATCCTGGCGGGAATTTTGTTTCCGGCTATCGTTGGGAGGATGGTGTCGGGCCGCGCTCTGAACGCCCTAAGCGTATCGATTTGGCTTGGCATTCGGGCGAGAGCAACGAATTCGGTCTTCATGAGATGGCGGATTGGCTGGATGAATTAGGCGGCAACGAGCTCATGGAAGCTGTCAATCTTGGTACACGGGGTATTCAAGAGGCGCTTGATCTACTTGAATACGCCAATATTCCTTCTGGCACGGCCTTGTCTGACATGCGTCGACGCAATGGCCGCGAGCAGCCTTTCGGAATTCGAATGTGGTGCCTAGGCAATGAAATGGACGGGACTTGGCAGGTCGGTCACAAGACTGCCCACGAATATGCCAGGCTGGTTACTCAGACTGCAACGGCCATGCGTATGATCGACCCGGGTCTGGAGTTGGTAGCCTGTGGCTCCTCTTCGCACAGTATGCCTACCTTTGGTGAATGGGAACGGACTGTACTGGAGGAAGCCTACGATCAAATCGACTTCATTTCCTGCCATGCTTATTATGAGCCGCATAATCGCGATATGGCCAGTTTCTTGGCTTCTGGCGTCGATATGGATGGGTTCATCCGCGATGTGGCTTCGGTCATAGCTGCGGTTCGAGGCAGACTCAAGAGCAAACACCAGGTTTATATATCTTTCGACGAATGGAATGTCTGGTATCAGGATGCAGAACCGAGTAAGCCTCCAGTAGGCATAGGCAACTGGCCTCAAGGTTCCAGACTTTTGGAAGATATTTATTCGGTTGCGGATGCAGTGGTGTTTGGCGATCTGCTGATCACCTTGCTCAGGAATGTCAATATCGTTCATTCTGCCAGCCTGGCTCAGCTGGTCAATGTCATTGCGCCAATTATGACAGAACCCGGTGGCCCTGCTTGGAGACAAACCATCTTCTTCCCCTTTGCCTTGACTGCCAAATACGCCAAGGGCGGCAGTGTGCTGGCATCTCAGGAAGATGCTGATTCATGCGAAACTAGTCAATACGGCGAAGTGCCGATGACGGACTCTGTGGTGGTCAGAGGAGCCGATGGCTCACTGACTATTTTCGTTGTCAATCGCAGTCTTGATCGGAGCGTGGAGTATCGTTCCGACGTTTCTGGACTCTATAAAGCCGGGAAAGTGGTTATTCAGAGCATCCATGACAAGGATGTTGCTGCTCGCAATACGCTTGAAGATCCTAAGCGTGTTGGTTTGCAGACGCGTAAGGACTTTACCTTTGAGAACGGTAAATTGAGCATCATACTTCCCCCGGTTTCGTGGACGTCTATCCACATAGATTGATAATTAAAAATTGTTGGTTTCCACATATATTCAAAGGAGAAATAATGAGGAGAACTGTGAGAATCATTGCAGCGGCACTCTCGGGAGTCTTGGCGATTTCCATGGCTGCCTGTGGCGGCGGCGGAGGAGCCAAGAATGAAAGTCAGGCTGAGCACAGCGATAAAACCGCGAATGCCAATGCTCAGTGCCAGAACAAGGTCAAGAAGCCGAATGCTCAAAAGGTTACCGTATGGGCCTGGTACCCGGCCATTCAGAAGGTAGTTGACGACTACAACGAGAACCATGACGACATTCAGGTTTGCTGGACGAATGCTGGTCAGGGAGGTCCTGAGTACACCAAATTCAATAATGCAATAAAGGCCAAGTCCGGCGGCCCTGACATCATCCAGCTCGAGTATGAAGCAATGCCGCAATTCGTTGCGGGTGCCCAGAAGCATCTGGTCGACCTCAGCAAGTATGGCATGAATGACCACAAGCAGGAGTACACGGAAGGTGCCTGGAAGAGCGTGAGCATGGGCGGCGGCAACTCCGTCTACGGCGTTCCTGTCGATCTTGGTCCCTTCGTCATGTATGTACGTCAGGACATTTTCGATAAGTACCACGTCAAGGTTCCTACTACTTGGGAAGAATTCGAGCAGGCAGGCAAGGATCTGAAAGCTGCCGGTTTCGACGGGTTCCTGAGCGATTGGGCTCCTAACGGCACTGCTGTCAATCCTGCACTCTTCGCTCAGGCTGGAGAGAAGGTATACAAGTATTCGTCAAAGACGCCTGACAAGGTAGGCATCAAGTTGAATACCCCAGGTGTACAGAAGGTTCTTGAGTACTGGCAAAACCTGGTCAAGGAGGGGCTGGTCGACACCACGGACTCAAATACGACCGACTGGAACAACAATATGATTGCTGGCAAGTATGCGGCCTATGTTCAGGCTTCCTGGCTGACTGGCTACATCAAGGGCTTGGATAACTCCTCAGGTGGCAATTTCAGGATCTATAAGGCGCCGGTTTGGGATGACTCCACGCCTCAGGTCAACCAGGGAGGATCAGCTTGGGCTGTGACTGATCAGGCCAAAGACACCAAAGCAGCGGCCAGCGTTGCTCACGATCTGTTCGATTCGGATACAGCACAGCATATTGGTGTCACCGATGGCGGATTGTTCCCGTCCTGGAAGAAGCAGCTTGCATCTGACGCTTTCAAGAACATGCAAGAGCCATTCTTGGGCAACCAGAAGTCCAATGAAGTCACCATTCCTGTGGCAGACGCTTGGAAGGGCGACGAGTTCCTGCCCTTCCAGACTTATGCCTATGACGAACAGACCAAGTCTTTCTCAGCAATTGTCAAGAAAGGTGATGATTGCAAGGAGACCTTGAAGGCTCTTGAAACCAAGCTGAACAATTATGCAAAGCAGCAAGGTTTCACCGTAGAGTGACTGCTCATTTAATTGGAGGGATGTCGTTATCGGTATCCCTCCTTTTTAGGAGGTTCTGAAATGGCTTCGAACGCAATAGGCAAGCCCAGAAAGACGAAATCCAATGTCGGCAGCAGTCATAGAGGGATGTGGGGCTGGTTCTTCACTGCTCCTTTTGGGGTCATCTTTCTGCTGTTTCTTGTGATACCGCTGGCTTATGCATTCTATGTATCATTGTTCACTTACACACAGGTCAAAGGGGAGTCCTTCTCGGGGTTCGCCAATTATCAGCGCGTTTTTACTGACTCGATATTCCTGGTCGGCATGGGCCGCGTTATTCTTTACACCGTTGTCATGGTTCCGATCCAGCTGGGACTGGCGCTGATATTCGCTCTGCTCCTAGACTCCTTTAAGAACAAGTTTGCCTCAGTTTCCCGGCTGGTTATCTTTTTGCCTTATGCAATACCTGGTGTCATCGGTGCGTTGATGTGGGGATTTATGTACTCCAAGAATATGGGCCCGTTTACTACGATATTCGGGCTGTTTGGAATGCAGACCCCCGGATTCCTCACTGCTAACGGCATCTTCGGTTCATTGGTCAATGTCGTGACTTGGCAATGGACGGGTTACTACATGGTGATTTTGTATTCGGCCTTGCAGTCCATTCCGCATGAACTCTACGAGTCGGCCAGAATAGACGGGGCATCAGAACTGAAGATTGCTACAAGGATCAAAGTGCCAATGGTCTCAGGATCATTGGTCATGGTGACTATCTTCTCGCTTATCGGCACCCTGCAGTTCTATACTGAACCCACCATTCTGCGTAATCAGGCGCCGACGGTCATACCGCCGGAGTATACGCCCAATATGTACGCACAAGCTCTTGCTTTCAATTACAACCAGACCAACTACTCCGCCACAGTTTCATTTGCGCTGGGACTGGTCGTGGTGATATTCAGCGTTTTGTTCATGAGACTGACTCGCAATCAGTCTGGATTGGAGGACTGACATGTCAGCCACAAGAACAAGCGGTGTTCGCAGAAGCGCCAAACGCATTCAGGGGAATACCAGCGTTTTCGTTTATGTAGTACTGATATTGGCCATGGTCTACTTCCTTTTGCCTGTATGGTGGTTGATCGTCGCTTCCACAAAGTCAAATTCGGGATTGTTCTTCGGCGCCCATGGCTCTATGTGGTTCGATAAGGATTTCGACCTTTGGAAGAACATAAGTCAGCTTACGACCTATCAGGATGGTATTTACTGGCGTTGGATTTTCAACTCCTTCCTTTACGCTCTTGTAGGAGGGTTCGGCGCCACAGTAGTGGCGGTTATGGCTGGATATGGTTTCTCCAAGTTCAGATTCCGTGGGCGAAATCTGTACTTCAACATCGTTCTCGGTGCTTTGATGATCCCATCGACAGCCTTGGTGATACCGACGTTCCTGCTAATGTCTGACATTGGTATGACCAACACCATTTGGGCCGTGCTCCTGCCGTCCCTGCTTAATCCAATGGGTGTTTACTTGATGAGAATCTACTGCATGCAATCCCTACCCGATGAAATGATTGAGGCGGCTCGAGTTGATGGGGCTGGTGAGCTGAGAACCTTTACACAAGTTTCTCTGCCGATTATGACCCCAGCAATTACTACAGTCTTTCTGCTTTCCGTTGTCGGTGCTTGGAACAACTTCTTCCTGCCTCAGGTAGTTCTCACTAATCCAAAACTATTCCCGATTACGGTTGGACTGACACAGTGGCAGACAAAATCCCAGGCCGGAGCAGCATCAGAACAGATCTGGAATCTGGTGACTTCAGGCGCCTTCATTTCCATTATTCCCATGGTTCTGGCTTTCCTCTTCCTGCAAAGGTACTGGGTAGGAGGATTGACGGCTGGATCAGTCAAATCATGATCCAAGGAAGGACTTGGTATTCAGACTATATGTTCTTGTTGAGATAAACTGAAAATAAAAATATTGTCGCATATTCCGGATTCGCATGATTCCACAATGTGGAGTTGTGTGGATTCGGAATATGTGTAACTGCCGATTGGTAAGGGGCTCTATTGACATCCAGAGTGACTATCAAGGATGTAGCCAGGCATTCTGGTGTTTCCATTAAAACGGTGTCCAACGTCATCAATGGCACTGGCAGCATGCGTGATTCCACCAGGAAACGTGTGCAGGAGTCTATTCGTGAACTTGGATATATGGTCAATGTATCGGCCCGTTCATTGAAAATAGGCGCCACTAAACTGATAGGTTTGGCAATTTTCGATTTTTCACAGCCATTTGCCCCTTACTTGGCAGATAAAGTCATAGACATATCGCGAAAACATGGATATGGAACAGTAATCAGCACTTATGGATCGGATGGATCAGGTCTGCCTGTCATCATGGATGAAATCACCAAACTATCAGCAGATGGGTGGCTGCTTTTTTCAGATCAACCTTTAAAAAACAAGGGCATCATCCTCGATCAGCCATATCCGATCGTTCTAGCAGGTGATTACGAATCCTATGATCGGGTTGACTGGGTGACCATGCCTAATACGAGAGCCATTCGGTATGTCACAGGCAGACTGCTCGATATGGGATGCCGTCATATAGCCGTATTTGGTGCACCGGAAAAACCAAAGACACGCAATGAATATATGTGTGCCACTGAAGGGACGCAGGAGCTGCGGATAAGAGGCTATATCGAGGCCTTCGAAGAGCGAGGACTATCCGTAGATTGGCGGATGCTTCTACCCAAGGATTGGATGGAAGGAGTCAGTGGTGTACAAGTTGTGACGCAAATGTTGTCCAAAGGAATACGACCGGATGCAATCATCTGTCTGACAGATGCCATGGCTCTGGGCACATTGCATGGCTTGCAGAACGAGGGAATACGCATTCCTGAAGACGTCCAGGTTGTGGGTTTCGATGATGTACCTGAGTCGTCCTACTCGACTCCATCGCTAACCACCATAGATCCAAGCCTGAATGACTACGTTGAGCATGCAATTGATATGTTGGTTGAGCGCATCAATGGGTACAAGGGCAAGCCGAGGACCTTTGTGACTGATTTTCAGCTCGTAGAGCGTGATTCAACCCTGACTTTTCCAAAAGACAAAAGACTGTAGCAGCAACTCCAACAAGTCAAGCCGAGGCGGCTGAATCCTTCGATGTAACTCGAATAATTCTCAGAAACGAAATGATCTGCTGAAGCAGCTTCTGGTGAGTTCGGTTTGAGCCTGATCTTCTATCCAGCTGACTGATCTTAGATTTTCAATTCTTTTTGGTAGTCTAGCAGAAGTTTCTTTTTTGCATATCTACGCTAGATGCGGTAAAAGTAAAGGTATATCTGCATTCAATATCGATTAACGTGGCCGTATGCACCTTGCCTAAAAGGATTTACGGTTTACATAATACAAGATCAGTCAGCACTTTTAATAAGTCATTTTCCACCAAACTTGGCATTTTTGCATGAGTAATCGTTTTTTGGTTTCTTGACAGACGTGCTGTGGACGACGGCATGTTCGACCACATGTCCCTGCTCGATTCCCGAGGTTTCGGCATCTAGTCCATCATGATGGTGGAGGCCCAATCCGGGCATCCACGATGACGGAATGAAGGTGCGACTATGGCCTGTGCGCGTGACCATAAGAACAAGGGCAGAAGGCGCATTACCGGCCGGATGCCCATCATGCCTTCCGGCTGTCGGCCCCCTTGGTTTCCGAGGACACTGCTGGTGTTGACGCTGGCGCTGGTCCTGTCGGCTGCAGGGCCTACAGCAACCGTCACGGCTCAGCCTGCGCCGACCCTGCCTTCGGCTGCAGCCCCGGCGCAGAACGGTCAAGTTACTCCAACAACCGCAGCCTGCCGCCGGGGCTGGCTGTGGCCTCTTGAACCTCTCCCGAAAGATAAGGCCGCCCCGCAGGTAATGCGCCTCTACGATCCTCCGGATCGTCCATGGCTGAGCGGTCATCGTGGGATAGATCTGACAACGAAGCAAGGCAGACGAATCCGTGCTCCGGCAGACGGCATCATCGCTTACGCAGGTTCCGTAGCAGGCAAGGACGTGGTCTCCATTCGTCACGGCAACCTGACCTCCACTTATGAGCCCGCTCAGAGCTCTTTGCCGACGGGAACCCGGCTGCAAGCCGGCACAGTCTGGGGAAAGGTAGAAGGGATTTCCGACCACTGTGCTCAGGAGTGTCTTCACTGGGGACTGAAAGACGATCAAGGCCGTTATCTGGATCCCGGCGCCAGGGTCGGATGGCATCGCATTCGTCTCAAGCCTTTGTAGGAATGTGGTTTTGCTTGCAGGACTCGCGCGTTTGCAAGCCGGGTATATCGCCAGCCTGGGGAAGCGGTTAGAATCGTTAAGCATAACGCCGTTTCAGCAGGGAGTGGTCATGCAGAACATGCAGCAAGAATTCACGCGTCCGCTTGAGGAGCCGATAGATGCTGATGCCAGCGTCTTTTCCCTGCTTGAGGACAGGGTTGAACGCCTGGGGGACGATCCTTTGATCGAATACCGGAGCGGACGTGAGTGGAGCACCATCACTGCCCGTGAGTTCCGGGACCGCGTTGTCGCGCTGGCCAAAGGGCTTATGGCCCGGGGCATAGGCCAAGGGGACTCGGTGGCCATCGTCTCGCACACCCGATGGGAGTGGACTGCCCTGGACATGGCTATCCTGTCCATCGGAGCGGTGACAGTGCCGGTCTACGAGACTGACTCTCCCGATCAGATTCGGCGCATCTTCAACGACTCTCATGTGGGTATGGCCTTTTTGGAGGATGACGACATGAGGGCCCGTGTGGACGCTGTCCGGTCCCACTGCGCCTATCTGAACGACCTGTATGTGATTACCAGAGGAGCGCTGACCACTCTAACCGCCTACGGACAGGCGGTGGACCAGGCGGACTTCCAAGCCCGAGCCGACTCGGTGCAAGGCTCCGACCTGGCCACTATTGTCTACACTTCAGGCTCTACGGGCAAGCCCAAGGGCATAGAGCTCAGTCATAGCAACATTGTCTTCACCGTCCGTTCGGGTGCTCAGGCGGTACCTGACATCTGCTTGGGTGAGGGTAGACGGCTTCTGCTCTGCCTGCCTCTGGCACACGCTTTCGCCCGCTGCTTGCAGTTCTTCGCCATTTCCACGGATCTCACCCTGGGGCTTACGGGGTCCATCCGCAATCTGCTGCAGGACATGCAGACCTTCAAGCCCACTTTCATTTTGGCTGTGCCGCGAATCTTTGAGAAGATCTACAACGCCGCCTCCCAGCGAGCAGGAACAGGCGCCATGGGCAGGATTTTCCTGGATGCCGCAGGAGTGGCCAGGCAGTGGTCCCGTCATCAGCAGAACGGCACCCGCGTTCCCATGTCGTTGAAGACCAAGCACCTCATGTATACGGGCACCGTCTACGATCCCATCCTGGAGGCATTGGGCGGCCGAGTCAAGTATGCCATTTCGGGCGGAGCTCCACTGGAGAGGGACATTGCTGACTTCTTCAACGGCATAGGCCTGCCCCTGCTGGAGGGCTATGGCATGACCGAAACCATGGGTCCTGTGACGGTCAACCCCACCAAGGACTACCGGCTGGGAACCATCGGCCTTCCCATGCCTGGCATCACTGTGGGTATCGACCAGGAGGGCCAGCTCTGCGTCAAAGGCCCCGACGTGTGCATGGGTTACCACAACCATCCAGAAATCACCACCAGGCAGATTCGCGACGGCTGGCTCCTGACTGGCGATCTGGGCAGTCTGGACGAGGACGGGTTCGTTCGGCTGACTGGCCGACGTAAGGAAATCATCATTACTGCTGGAGGCAAGAACATTTCGCCGATGCTTCTGGAGACGGCTGTTGAACGTTCGCCCATCATTAGCCACTGCATGGTCATCGGAGACCGCAGGCCATTCATTTCGGCCCTGATCACTCTCAATTCCGAGGAGGTCGACCGCTGGCTGCGGGACCAGGGCGCTGAGCCCCTGAAAGAGGCCGCTGCAGCTGGGGAGAACCCCATCATCCGCACCGAGGTCGACCGTGCAGTGGACGCGGCCAATGCCCAGGTATCCCGGGCCGAGGGCATCCGCCGCTATCTGATTCTGGACCAGGACTTCACTCGTGAAAACGGTCTGCTGACCGCGTCATACAAGCCCCGCCGTCAGGAGGTTCTCAAGCGGTATGAGGATCGGATCGAGCAGGAGATCTATGCTCAAAGACCAGCATCAGCAGGTTTGATGTAGCCGGTATCAATCAGCGTCGCCTTGAGGTTGGAGGCCGAAACCGCAACCAAAGGTCTTGACAGACGATGCACTTGTTTGCCGTCCTGGTTGACGGTCTGGATTGTATCCATGGCTGGCACCTTGCCCTGGCTGTTGAGACTGACACAGGCCTTGGCAATATCAGCCGCAAGCCCCAGTCTGTCCTCCAGCCCGGTCATCCACTGCTGCCCGTCCACGATTTGGGGAATGTTGTCCACGTAGGCGCCATATCCGCTGATGATGGGCCAGGCGGTGTGGTCGTCGGAGGACGTGGATTCTTGGGTCTTGCCCGTGGCTTGTGAAGAATCCGTTTGCGATCCCGTCGAATTCTGGTTTGCAGGGCTGTGGGCGGGTTTGGGCACGCGCTGACGGTGCAGATCCTGACGGCCGGCCATGGATCCCACGATGCCGGATATGGAGATCTCCGGGTTGACGTCCGCCGACGAACCGCGATATCCCAAATCCCTGAGCTCAGAGACCACTCCGGAAACGATGAAGTCGTTCATGGCCAGAATGCCGTCTACCTCGGTGTGAGATTTAGCGCCGTCGTTCATGGATAGGCGGGATGCCAGTTCTTTACCTGTAGCCGAGGCATCCTTGCCTGGATCGAAGGCGACAGCCTGCCAGTCCTGCTCGGTACTGTCGGCCTGCAGGCGTCCCGAGGGACTGTCCGCCCGTCCATCCTTGAAATATGGCCCTAGCACCTGCCAGATTCCGGCGAAGGCCTGGGAGGGGAAGGAATTCTGATCCTCTTGCTGGCCCTGCTCAGCCCGGCTGGCTTCAGCACCTTTGTCAGCAGAGGATGCATCGGCCGGGCGGTTCGGCAACAGAATCTCGATGCGGCAGGGGTTGTCCTTGCTGGCCTTGTCCAGCTCCAGCTTGCTGGCCAGTTTCTCCGCCTGCATCTGACCAATGGCCCGTGCGTCAGACAACTGTACGAACAGATCCGGTTGAATGCCCGGCACTTGGTTGGCCATTAGCACCACATGCATGCCCGCTCCAGCAGCCAGACGCAGAGACGAGACCAGACGTGAGCGTGCCTTGTCTTTGGCATCGGCATCCAGTGACTTGCTGATATAGTCGCCATACTGGCGGGTAATGGAGTCTGGCGAGGTCATGGGTGCCACCACCAGTGTGGTCGGCTCTGAGCTCTTTCCGGCCTTGCGCTCCGAAAGACGGTTGACCACGTAATCCTGCAGTTCCTTGCTTTGATCCTCAAGATTCCCACTGGTGTAGGCATCGATGCGCTTGCTGGAAAGATGCTCCTTGGACAGTGCCGCCTTGAGCTCAGGAATCAGAGCGGCCCACTTATTGATGGGCGTGTGCTGGGAAAGGGTGATGCCGTCAGAGGGGGTGAAAATGGCCACCGTACCGGGTACTTCGGCAGCGGCAGTAGGAGTAGCCAGGCTCTGCGGGGCGCTCGGGGACTGTTCCCCCTTGCCTAGGGCCGGACCGCAAGCACCAGTCGATGCCACTATGACCAGGCATGCCAGCAGGGCCAGCAAGCCGGACAAATGCCGTGCAAAGCCGGTCTTCTTCACATTCGCTCCTTAGTCCCGACAGAGCCCGACTATGGCCGGGTCCCGAGCAACCATTCTATGGGCTCTCGGACAGGAGCGCATGAAGCGTCGATGATTTTGCGCCCACGGTTCTCGTCAAGGAGCAGATGGTCAAGACTGATCCGAGCGATTTAACTGCATACAGTGGAGAAAGCAGACGGCGCTTTATTTGCTCGGCTGGTCTGCCGACCTGCTAGTCCGCCACAGCTGAAGCCATACGTTCGGCAAGGGCATGGTTCAGGGCATCCATGAAGTCCTCGGTGTCCAGCCAAGGCTGATCAGGACCGACCAGGCTGGCCAGGTCCTTGGTCATGCGGCCGGAGCGCACAGTATCGATAACTACAGATTCCAGAGTTTGCGCAAACCAAGCTACCTTGGGCGTATCATCCAGTCGAGCCCGTTGCTTGAGACCGCCGGTCCAGGCGAAAATGGATGCGATCGGGTTGGTGGAGGTGGTTTCGCCCTTGAGCCAGCGCCGGTAATGCCTGGTCACGGTCCCATGGGCAGCCTCGGCTTCTACAGTTTGCCCGTCGGCCGTCATCAGCATGGAGGTCATAAGGCCAAGAGACCCGAACCCTTGAGCTATTGCATCGGACTGGACATCGCCATCGTAATTCTTGCAGGCCCAGACGTATCCGCCCGGCCACTTGAGCGAGGAGGCCACCATGTCGTCGATCAGCCGATGCTGATAGGTCAGTCCTTCTTCCTCGAACCGACTCTGGTATTCCTGCTCGTAGACTTGTGCGAAAATATCCTTGAACCGACCGTCATAGGCCTTGAGGATGGTGTTCTTGGTGCTCAGGTAGACCGGATAGTGCCTTTGCAAGGCATAGTTGAAGCAGGAGCGCGCGAAGTCGCGGATGGAATCATCAAGGTTGAACTGCACTTGAGCCACGCCCGGACCTGAGTAGATGGTCACCTGTCGGTTCACCGGGTTGCTCCCGTCATCAGGAGCGAACACGACGCTTAGCTTTCCCGGCCCGGGAACGGTGAAATCAGTCGCCTGGTACTGGTCGCCAAAGGCATGGCGGGCCACCACAATGGGTTTGGTCCATCCGGGAACCAGCCGGGGAATGTTGTCGATGACGATGGGCTCGCGGAAGATGGTTCCGCCAAGGATGTTGCGGATGGTGCCGTTGGGCGACTTCCACATGCGCTTGAGACCGAATTCCTTTACGCGGGCCTCGTCCGGGGTAATGGTGGCGCACTTGACTCCCACGTGCTCGCGCTGAATGGCCTGAGCCGCCTGCACGGTGACCTTGTCGTCGGTGGCATCCCTGTTGCGGATGCCCAGGTCATAATAATCCAGGTCCACGTCTAGATAGGGCAGAATCAGCCGTTCCTTGATCATTTTCCAGATGACCCGGGTCATCTCGTCACCGTCGAGCTCGACGATGCGTCCCTTCACGGCGATCTTGTCCATGGCGGCCTCCTATCGGTCGGCGGGTCGGGGGCCGGATCCTGCTCCCGATGCCGCAATTGCGCTCGCGAACAGTTCTATCCCAAGTTTGTTACTCTCTGTTCCCCTGCTCGTAACCCGTTCGTAGCACGCCGGAGCGTCATCATGAGGCGCTAGGCTGACAGACATGACACAGGAATTCGAAATTGGTCTCGGCAAGAAGGCTACAGTCGCCTACACGCTCGACGATGTCTCCATACTCCCCTCAAGGAGGACTAGGGATCCCCAGGATGTCTCCACGGCTTGGCAGGTGGATGCCTACGAGTTCGATCTGCCTTTGCTGGCGGCGCCCATGGATTCGGTGAGCAGTCCGGAGACGGTAATCGCCCTGGGACGTTTAGGCGGGTTGGGTGTGCTTGACCTGGAAGGATTGTGGACCCGATATGAGGATCCGCGTCCGCAGCTGGACCGGATAGCCCATGCCTCGCCGGAGCAAGCGACTGGGATCATTCAGGAGGTCTATCGGGAGCCGGTCAAGACAGAGCTGATTACCCGCCGCCTGCAGGAGATTCGCAAGGCCGGGGTCACAGTGGCCGGGGCTCTGTCCCCTCAGCGCACGCAGGAGTTCTACACCACGGTGGTTGATGCGGGCGTGGATCTCTTCGTTATCCGTGGAACGGCGGTCTCGGCCGAGCATGTCTCCACCAGCCATGAGCCCCTGGATTTGAAGAAGTTCATCTACGATCTCGACGTTCCGGTCATCGTTGGCGGGGCCGCCACCTACCAGGCTGCCCTGCATTTGATGCGCACGGGTGCTGCTGGGGTCCTGGTCGGGTTCGGCGGGGGAGCCTCCTCAACTGACTCCGCCACCATCGGCATTCAGGCCCCCATGGCCACGGCCATCTCGGATGTGGCTGAGGCGCGTCGCGACTACCTGGATGAGTCCGGCGGACGCTACGTTCAGGTCATCGCCGACGGTGAGACCGGCACCTCGGGGTCCTTTGTCAAGGCCTTGGCCATGGGGGCCGACGCGGTCATGCTGGGCACGCCTCTGGCTAAGGCTACCGATGCTCCCGGTCAGGGCATGCACTGGGGAGCCGAGGCCCATCATCCTGAGCTGCCGAGGGGTCGCAGGGTCCAGGTCGGCCAGGTGGGGAGCCTGGAGCGCATACTCTTCGGACCCAGTGATCGCACCGATGGCAGTCTGAATTTGATCGGCGCTCTGCGGCGAGCCATGGCTTCCACCGGCTACGTGGATGTCAAGAACTTCCAGAAGTGCCGTGTGGCAGTGACTCCTGCTCCCCGCAGCTAAGCAGAAGAAGACATTCACAGCCTATTTATTTATAACCCTTACATTTAAATCCCTCTGCGCATTCCTGCTCTGAACGTAATCGCTGTCGTTGCGTCAGTAGCTCGCTGCGCCTCGCCTGCATGGGAGGGGGAGCATGCACGTCGAAGTGCGAGGAGAGAAGTATGACGGATTATATGGATCTAGCACCGGCCTGGGATAGTGAGCAGGCAAACGAGGATCCAACAGAACAGGAGTTCGACGGCTGGTGGCCGTCCACCTGTACGCAAGTGCCGCTTGGACTTGGCGACATCAATCTGACAGTGCGAACGGTCAATTTCGTCCGACCGGGAGATGTTGCTGAGAATGAGGGACTGCCTGGGAGTCTCAAGCGAATTCTCGTCAACCTGTGTGCATTGGCTTCCAGGGTCTTCGATGTGCTGCGGGGCCGTCTGCCGATGAAGAGCCTGGATCGTGTGCTCAACCGCGTATGCATGGAACGGCTGGCCCTGCTGGCCCGGTTGCTGCATGATCGGCATCTAGGCATGGTTCGCACTGCAGATCATACCGGCATGACATACCTACCGCTGATTCCTAACCTGGTTGAGATCTACCGCGTGGACCGCGACCGATACGAAACCACCATCAGATTCCTGGTCGGCGAGCGCACTGTGCTGGCCAACATGATTGTCGCCAGAAGCGGTTCGCGCTGGGTCTGTGTGCGCTTCGACATGGGCTAGGCGGCGGCTTTGGCGGGTTGACCCATATGATGGTGGGTATGTTGCGTGAATATACGGTCGAGCTTCAACACCCGACGACGGACAAGGACACCATCTATTCACTCCTGGCAAAACGCACCGCTCGCGATCCTGAGGAGCTGGTTGCCCAGTGGCAGGATCCCATGACCAGAAACTGGCACGATGTCAAGGCCGGGCAGATGTCCGCACGGGTTCGCGCCGTGGCCAAAGGCATGATGGCCCTGGGTGTGAGAAAAGGCAGCACCGTAGTCATCTATGCCTCTACTAGCTACGACTGGGGAGTCACGGACTTCGCTTGTGCCGCCATCGGGGCGGTCTCTGTGCCCATCTATGAGACCGACTCGCCTAGCCAGGCCCAGAAGATCGTTCAGGATGTGGACTGCGTCCTGGCCTTTGCCGGCGACTCGGAGCATGCGCAGATTCTTGAGCAGGTCCGGGGGTCATCGCCCAAGCTCAAGTATGTATTCAATTTCGAGGCGGGGGGTCTGAATGCAGTCAGCGAATTCGGCCAGGGGATTGACGACGAACGCCTGGATCAGGCCATCGCCCAGGTCAAGGCCGACGATCTTGCCACAATCGTCTACACTTCGGGCTCCACCGGTGAGCCCAAGGGCGCCATGCTTTCCAACCGGAACTTTGTCCACATCGTCTTCGTGGGCTGGGATGTGCTCTACCACATGCTGGCAGCCCCCTCCCGCCTGATGCTCTTCCTGCCCCTGGCCCACTGCTTCGCCCGTTACATCCAGTACGTGGCCATAGGCGCTCAAGGCGTGGTCGGATACGTCTCTAACGCCAAACACCTGCTGACTGACCTGCGCACCTTCCGGCCCACCTATCTGCTGGGTGTGCCACGCGTCTTCGAGAAGGTCTACAATGCCGCTTCACAGAAGGCCGGTGCAGGTCTGGCAGGCAAGGTCTTTGCCAAGGCCACCAGGCACTTCGTCAAGTGGTCCAAGGATGAGCAGGAGGGGCGCGGCCACTCGCCATTGACTCGCCTGGCCCATGCCTTCTACACCAAGACCGTCGGCAACACGATCGAGTCCGCCCTGGGCTCCAATCTGAGCTATCTGGCCTGCGGCGGCGCACCCATGAACGCAGACCTGGCCCACTTCTTCAACGGAATCGACGGGATTACCTTCATTCAGGGATACGGAATGACCGAGACGGCGGCCCCCTGCATTGTCAACTTCGAGGATGCCAACGAAGTTGGGTCGGTCGGTCGACCTGGCTCGGGCATCACGGTCAGGCTGAGCGACGACGATGAGCTTTTGGTCAAGGGCCCCAGCGTCTTCATGGGCTACTACCACCAGCCCGAGCTGGATTCCACCGTACTTGACAAGGACGGTTGGCTGCATACCGGCGATCTGGCCCAAATCGACGACCAGGGCTTCGTCTTCATCACTGGCCGCAAGAAGGATGTCATCATCACAGCCGGCGGCAAGAACGTAAGCCCGGCGCCTTTGGAGGATGTAATCAGCACCTGTCCGATAGTCTCCCAGGCCGTGGTCGTGGGCGACGGCAGACCCTTCGTTGGTGCCCTGGTCACTCTGGATGCCGGAATGCTAAAATCTTGGCTGACTTCCCAGGGCCTAGATGCTGATATGAGCATGGAGCAGGCCAGCCATAACGATGCTATCCATGCCTTCATCCAGCAGTATGTAGACAAGGCCAACTGCAACGTCTCACGGGCCGAGTCGGTGCGCAAGTTCCTGGTGCTGGACAAGGACTTTAGCCAGGAGGACGGTACCCTGACCCCCAGCCTGAAGGTAGTGCGCCCCGAGGTGCTCCGTCAGTATGCCGAACTTGTGGACAAGGTCCTTTATGCGCCCAGGACGCCAGTCAAACCCGCTGTCAAGGAGAATGACATCGTCAGCAGGGCACGGACCACCATGAGCGATTCCCTGGCCAGCATGACCGGACGCAAGCGTGAAGGCCGCCAGGAGGAGGAAGCAGCCCCGGAGGACGAGAAGGACGGCCGCGACGGCCGGGATGACGAGGAGTAGGCAGTGGCGATTCGTACAATCAGAGTGGTTCCCGATCCGGTTTTGCGTACCCCCTGCGATCCTGTGACCAGCATCACCCCGGCTGTGCGCAGTCTGGTGCGTGACCTGGTGGACACTGTCGACGATCCAGGCAGGGCAGGACTATCGGCCAATCAGATTGGCGTGGGCCTGCGCGTCTTCTCATATAATATCGGCGGCAAGGTGGGCTACATCATCAATCCGGTCATCGACAAGACCTCCGGCGAGCAGTATGGCGAGGAGGGGTGCCTGTCGCTGCCCAACCTCTGGTATCCGACCAGGCGGGCCGACTACGCCCGAGCCCATGGCATCGACCTGGACGGCAAGACGGTGACTCTAGAAGGCCATGGCATCATGGGGCGGATGATCCAGCACGAATGCGATCATCTGGACGGCCATGTCTACGTGGATCGGCTGGAGAGCGATGTCCGCCGCAAGGCTATGCAACAGCTGAGATCGGCCGGTAGGTAGAGGACGAACATGGTACCTGAGGTCATTGGCCTCGGGTATCATAATAATTCGGCGTGTCATTGCGCAGGTCCGCTGTCACGGGTGGGCAGGCGCGCCAAGAGTATTCTCAAACACACGCCGTAAATTCGCGCCATGTCCGCGACGTCCTGTGTCGGTCGGCTCTTCGGAGTTGCACGCAGGTGCACATGGCCAGGCAATAACCGACAATGAAAGGTACGGACATGGCACAGATCACCATGAGCGAAATGCTGAAGGCCGGCGTCCACTTCGGACACCAGACCCGTCGTTGGAACCCAAAGATGAAGCAGTACATTCTGATGGAGCGCAACGGCATCCACATCATCAACCTCTTCAAGTCGCTCGGTCTGATCGACCAGGCCTATGATTTCATCAAGCAGACCGTGGCCCACAACGGCACCGTGCTCTTCGTGGGGACCAAGAAGCAGGCCCAGGAGGCCATCAAGGCCCAGGCCACCCGGGTGAACATGCCCTACGTCTCCGAGCGCTGGCTTGGCGGCATGCTGACCAACTTCCAGACTGTGACCAAGCGGGTCGGCCGCTTGAAGGAGCTGGAGGAGATGGACTTCGACGACGTGCACGGCTCGGGGCTGACCAAGAAGGAGCTCCTGCTCCTGCGGCGCGAGAAGGACAAGCTGGAGCGTCAGCTGGGCGGCATCCGCAACATGAGCCGCACCCCTTCGGCCCTGTTCGTGGTCGATATCAACAAGGAGGCCCTGGCGGTCTCCGAGGCCAACAAGCTGGGCATCCCGGTCGTGGCCTTGGTGGACACCAACACGGATCCTGAGCTTGTCACCTACCCCATTCCAGCCAATGACGATGCCATTCGCGGCGTCGAACTGCTGACTAGGCTGATGGCCGATGCCGTGGCCGACGGTCTGCTGGAGCGCTCCGGCAAGGCCGCCAAGACCGAGGAGGCCTCCGACCAGCCCATGGCCGAGTGGGAGAAGAACCTGCTGGAGAACAAGGACGGACAGCCACAGGAGCAAGCCCAGGAGACCTCTCAGGCTCCCCAGGCCGAGCAGCCTGCGCAACCGCAGCAGGAGACCCCCGCTGCCGATCAGGCCGCCTGAAATCTGGCGTCTAGATAGGAGAGTTTCATGGCAAAAATCACCGCTGCACTGATCAAGGAGCTGCGTGATCAGACCGGCGCCGGCATGATGGACGTTAAGAAGGCCCTGACCGAGGCCGAGGGCGACATGGCCCGCGCCAAGGAGATCATCCGCGCCACCGGCATCCAGGCCGCAGGCGCCCGTGAGGGCCGCAAGGCTCAGGAGGGCCTGATCGCCTCCACCGTCGTCGAGGGCGGACAGGGCCAGATCGGCTATGCCGTCGAGCTCAACTCTGAGACTGACTTCGTGGCCAAGACCCCTCAGTTCGTCGAGTTCGGCCAGGAGGTCATCGACGACGTGGCCAAGGCTGATGCCTCCAACGCCGAGCAGGTCGATGCCGCTCCATCCAAGTCCGGCACCGTCAAGGAGACCGTGGAGGAGGCTGGTGCGCTCTTCCACGAGCACGTCAAGGTCGGCCAGGTGGCCCGGGTCGAAGGTCCCCGTGTGGAGATCTACGCCCACCGCAAGTCCGTGGAGATGCCCCCATCCATCGTGGCCATGATTGCCACTGATGAGGCTGGTGCCCAGGTCGCCCATGAGGTGGCCCTGCAGATCTCCGCCATGAGCCCCAAGTGGCTCAGCCGCGAGGATGTGCCGGCTGACGTGGTGGAGTCCGAGCGTCGCGTGGCCACCGAGAAGTCACAGGCCGAAGGCAAGCCCGAGAAGATCATTCCCAAGATCGTCGAGGGGCGTCTGAACGCCTTCTTCAAGGAGACCGTCCTGCTGGAGCAGCAGTACGTCAAGGACACCTCCAAGACCATTGGCGACCTCTTCAAGCAGGCTGGCGGCAAGGCTCTGGCCTTCGCCCGTCTCGAGGTCGGCAAGGGCGACGAGGAGTAGTTAGCAGACCAGCAATGCCCTGGGTTGTTCTACCTGATCTTGCCTGAGGAATAGGTAGATGATCGGTATTGATAGTAGGGGAGTGGCTTTCGTGGCCGCTCCCCTTTTTCCTAGGTCAATTCCTTGGGGCTATTCCCTGAGCCTGCTCAGGGAGGGATTGTCGCCCAGCCCAGATACCCTAATTAGCGGCGTATTCCGCCCATCATCATGTCTGGAGAAAGGGCTTTTATGACCGGATCCGATTCAACGCAAAACCCAGCATCGCCTCGTCGTGTGCTGCTCAAGCTCTCCGGAGAGGCCTTCGGGGGAGGCGAGGTCGGTATTGACGTGCAGGTGGTCAAGCGGGTGGCCAAGGAGATCGTCCAGGCGGTGCAGGGCGGCGTTCAGGTGGCCATTGTGGTGGGCGGCGGCAACTTCTTCCGCGGAGCTGAGCTCAGTCAGGCCGGAATCGAACGTTCGCGCGGTGACTACATGGGCATGCTGGGCACAGTCATGAACTGCCTGGCCTTGCAGGACTTCCTGGAGCAGGATGGTCAGGCCACCAGGGTGCAGACAGCCATCACCATGGGCCAGGTGGCCGAGCCCTACATCCCGCTCAAAGCCATACGTCACCTGGAGAAGGGACGCGTGGTCATCTTCGGCGCTGGATCCGGCATGCCTTACTTCTCAACCGACACGGTCTCCATCCAGCGGGCCTTGGAGATACATTGCGTCGAGGTCCTTATGGGCAAGAACGGTGTGGACGGCGTGTATACGGCTGATCCGCACAAGCAGGCTTCTGCGCGCATGTTCACCAATCTGAGCTACCAGCGGGCCCTGGTGGACAACTTGGCCGTCATGGACGCGGCAGCGCTGTCCATGGCCCGGGACAATGACATGCCCATCCGTGTCTTCGGACTGGAGGGTGAAGGCAACGTGACCGGAGCGCTCAAAGGCCAGCGCCTGGGCACCCTGGTCCACGGCGGTCCCGATCGCACCCTGTGACCGGTAGCGGGCACACCCCGTGCCGCTTGGCCCCTGTGACCCCATGGCCGTAGAGTATAAGAATGACGGACCTCGCGCCCACAGGCGGATGGTCCATACAGCAAGGAGCAGATCATGACCACAGTGGTGGACCAGGCCGGAAGGCAGATGGACAAGAGCATCGAGGCGACCAAGGAGAACTTCTCGGGTATCAGGACAGGGCGTGCCAACCCCTCCTTCCTCAACGACATCATGGTGGAGTACTACGGCACTCCTACACCCATCAAGTCGCTGGCATCCATTGGTGTTCCAGAGCCCCGCACCCTGGCCGTTACCCCCTTCGACCCCTCCCAGGCAGGCGCAGTCGAGAAGGCCATTCGTGATTCAGACCTAGGCGTCAACCCCAATCGTGACGGCAATGTCATCAGGGTCACCATGCCCGAGCTGACCGAGGAGCGCCGCCGGGACTATGTCAAGCTGGCCAAGAACAAGGCTGAGGAGGGCAAGGTGGCCGTCCGCAACATCCGGCGCAAGGTCAAGGAGGAGCTGGAGGCCAAGGTCAAGGACGGCGACCTGGGCGAGGACGAGGGCAACCGGCTGCAGAAGGAGCTGGAGACCGTCACCAAGCAGAAGAACGACACGATCGACCAGCTTTTGGATGCCAAGGAGAAGGAGATCCTCGAGGTCTGATCCCGCCTGGGGAGGATCCACACTTCATGAGTACCAAGGAAAGCTCTGCCGAGAAGGCAGGTCAGGATGCCGTCGCAACCCTGAACAAACGAACCGGACGCAACATGCCGCAGGCGGTGGCTACCGGTGCGCTTCTGGTGGTCATCATCCTGGCCTGCATCCTGGTGCGCATCGACGCATTCATCTATCTGATCGTGATCTTCATGACCCTGGGGCTCTGGGAGCTCAGGGTGGACTTTGCCACGGCGGGCCTGCACATACCGGTGGTCGAGCTGTGGGTATGCTCGGCGGCCACCATGCTGGCCTCGTTCTACGCGCCGGACCATGTGGCGGTCATGACCGCCGGTGTTCTGATCACTGCCCTGGTCGGGGCCCTTGCGGCCACCCGCAGCCATCGTCTGGGCGGCCGTCTGCTCAAGGCGGTGAACGCCAAGCTGTCGGGCAAGGATGCTCAGACCATGGCCGACGCCTCCTACGGCACCGCAGAGGGTGAGAGCCGGTCAAGCAGCCTGGCCAATGTGGGAGTCACCCTCCTGACCGTTGTCTACATCACCCTTCTGGCCTGTCTGATAACCCTGCCCACCACCTTCGGCGGGCATCCCGCCGCACATGCTTTCATGGTGATTTTCCTGCCTGCCTTGAGCGACATCGGCGGTCTTCTCTTCGGCTCGCTCTTCGGCAAGCACAAGATCTCGCCCCGCATCTCGCCCGGCAAGTCCCTGGAGGGTCTGGCAGGCTCCATGCTTTGCTGCCTGGTCGGCGCCCTGGTCATCTTTGCGGCCACCTACCCCATGGCGGATTGGGGACGAATCTGGTGGGTCGCCCTGCTCATGGGCATCATGGTCGGAGCCACAGGCACCCTCGGGGACCTGAGTGCCTCCTTGATCAAACGCGACCTGGGGATCAAGGACATGGGCCACCTGCTCAAGGGCCACGGCGGGGTGCTGGACAGGGTGGATTCCATCCTCATGTCCGCACCGTTCATCACACTGGTTCTTTTGACTACCGGCCTGTGACCGGAATTGATGGTCGGATGACTGATACAGGATGAGGTTGAGGTATGACGGATGTCGACATGACCGGTGACGAGCCTGAGACCGGCATCACCCCCGGAGGCAAGGATGGGGCCTTCAGGGACGTTCTGGCGGCCGACCATGCCCGGCGAGGCAAGCCGCCGCGCCACTTTACGGACATGGACCAGAAGGAGCGACAGGAGGTCTGCGCTCAACTGGGCCTGCCGAAATTCCGGGTCTCGCAACTGGCCAACCATTACTTCAATCATCTGTCCACCAATCCGGACGACTTCACGGACTTTCCCGCAGCCAGCCGCCAGGAGGCCGCACACCGCTTCTTCCCTGAACTGATCACCCCGGTCACCGTTCAGAAGGCGGATCAGGGGACCACCATCAAGACCCTCTGGGAGCTCTTCGACGGATCCAGGATCGAATCCGTGCTCATGCGCTACCCCTCCAGGGCCACCCTCTGCATCTCCAGCCAGGTCGGTTGCGGCATGGGCTGCCCCTTCTGCGCCACAGGTCAGCTGGGCCTGACCCGGAACATGTCAACCGGTGAGATTCTGGAGCAGGTCCGGGCCGCCTCCCGGATGATGAAGTCCGGACAGGTTGCCGGAGGTCCAGGTCGTCTGAGCAATATCGTCTTCATGGGGATGGGCGAACCCATGGGCAACTACCGGGCCGTGCTTTCCGCAGTCAGGCAGATCAGTGCCCTGCCGCCCAAGGGATTCGGCATTTCGGCCAGGAACATCACCGTCTCCACGGTCGGCGTGGTCCCCGGCATCCGCAAGCTGACCAAGGAGGGAATCCCGGTCCGTCTGGCCGTCTCCCTCCATGCCCCCAGTGACGAGCTGCGCGACGAGCTGGTTCCCATGAACCGCCGCTTCAATACCACCCAGGTCCTGGACGCGGCCCACGACTACTACCTGGCCAGCGGCAGACGGGTCAGCATCGAGTACGCCCTGATGCGCGGCATCAACGACCAGGCCGAGCACGCCCGCCTTCTGGCCAAGCGCCTCAACCATTACGGGGACGACTGGGCGCACGTCAACCCCATACCCCTGAATCCGATCGAGGGGTCGCGCTGGACGGCCTCCAAGCCCGAGGATGAGCAGCGCTTCCTGGACATCCTCCACAAGGCCGGCATCACTGCAACCATGAGGGAGACCCGAGGATCGGACATCGACGGCGCCTGCGGACAGCTGGCAGCCAAGTCCGTCAAGCTCCAGGCCTGATTCCGCGTTTTGCAATGTGGTCATGCCATAGTGTGGACATGTCATGGTCTTCGGACACTGCAGAAGCTAAGGTTTTGACTCAAACAAATGGGTTCAGGCAGGAAGGCAGGTCGCATGACGGTAGCTGTTCGTGTCATTCCCTGCCTTGATGTCGACCAGGGCCGTGTGGTCAAAGGCGTCCACTTCAAGAACCTGCGCGATGCGGGTGATCCGGTCGAACTGGCTTCCGCCTATTACCAACAGGGAGCCGACGAACTGACCTTTCTGGATGTGACTGCTTCGGGCAGCGGGCGAGCCACCATGGTGGACCTGGTCAAAAGCACTGCAGATCAGATTTTCATCCCCCTAACTGTCGGCGGAGGCGTGCGCACCCCGCAGGATGTCGATACTCTCCTGCGGTCAGGAGCCGATAAGGTTGGCATCAACACAGCAGCAATTGCCAACCCGCAGGTCATCGGCGACATCGCCCAGCGGTTCGGTCGCCAGGTCCTGGTGCTATCGGTCGATGCCCGCCGATCCGACGCACAGGGCATTACCTCGGGATATGAGGTGACCACCATGGGCGGCCACCAATCCACCGGCATTGATGCTATCGACTGGGTCAAGCAGGCCCAGGAACTCGGAGCCGGCGAGATACTTCTCAACTCCATGGATGCGGATGGCACTCGTCAGGGATTCGATCTGGAGATGATCGCCGACGTGCGCAGGGCAGTATCTCTTCCGCTCATCGCCAGTGGCGGAGCAGGCAAGGCCGCCGATTTTCCTCCTGCGGTCAAGGCTGGGGCCGATGCGGTCTTGGCTGCTTCCGTCTTCCATTTTGGTCAGGTGTCCATCCAGGACGTCAAGCAGGCGCTCCATGCGGCCGGGTATCCGGTTCGATGGCAGGCCTGAACCAATCCCGCAGAGAACTTCGGCACCACGCGGTGCACGGCGTTTGCAGGCCTTGTTGGCAGACATCGGGAAACTATACCCATACCATAAACAATAAATCGACAGGGTTATGTCGGACAAACCAGCTGAATCAATTAGCTGAATCAAGGAGAACGAGGATCAATGTCACAGTCTTCGAATGACCAGGAAGAACGTTTGGATCCGAACATAGCGTCTAGGCTCAAGAAGAACGATCAGGGCCTTGTGGCCGCTGTAGTCCAGCAGTATGACAGTCGCCAGGTGCTTATGGTCGGCTACATGGACGAGGAGGCCCTTAGACGGACCTTGACGACAGGAAGGGTCACATTCTGGTCCCGCTCCAGGCGGGAATACTGGCGCAAGGGTGACACCTCCGGGCATGTCCAATACGTTAAGGGAGTCAGCATTGACTGCGACGGGGACGCGCTTCTTATCGAGGTGGACCAAGTAGGGGCGGCCTGCCATACCGGGACCAGGTCGTGTTTCGAAGCCGGCGGACCGCTTCCAGCAGTGCAGGGCAATCGTACTCAGGCGGAAATGAATAGTGAGGAAGGGCCATCCATTGCAGAAAGACGCTAAGGTTGTGGCAGGGAACACACAGGAAACTGGAGGGAAGGGCTCTATGACCGTCTTGGATGAACTGGTGGCCGGTGCCGTGGAGGATGCTAGGGGCCGGGTACAGAAGATTCCCTTGGAAAGCCTCAAGCAACAGGTCAGGAGCATGAAGCGCAAACCTCTGGATGCTGCCCGACTGCTCAGGGAGAGCGTCGGCATTCCGATTATCGCAGAAATTAAGCGCGCCTCGCCCTCCAAGGGGTATCTTGCAGACATCAAAAATCCTGCTGCCCTGGCCCGGCAGTACGCCAACGGGGGTGCCTCAGCCATATCTGTCCTGACTGAGGGCAGACGCTTCCTGGGGTCTTTGGAAGATTTGCGACAGGTCAGGCAGGCAGTGGGCATTCCCGTGCTCAACAAGAACTTCATCGTCTCCGACTATCAGGTCTGGGAATCCAGAGCCAATGGGGCCGATATGATCCTGCTAATTGTGGCGGCCTTGGATGACACCCGCCTTAAGCACCTGCTCGATCTGGCTGGGAGTCTGGGCATGACCGCCCTGGTCGAGACGCATGATCGTCAAGAAATTGAGCGGGCCATCGCGGCCGGCGCCAGGGTGATTGGCATCAACGCCCGCAACCTGAAAGACTTGAGCGTTGACGTTGACCAGTATGCCCGTTTAGCTTCCAACCTGCCCAAGGATGTGGTCAAGGTGGCTGAGTCCGGAGTGTTCGGGACGGTCGAGCTGGAGCGGTACGCCCGGGCCGGGGCCGATGCAGTCCTGATAGGAGAAGGTCTGGTCACCTCCCAGGACCAGGAGGGGACGGTTCGCCTGCTGGTCCAGGCCGGCCATCGCTTCAAGGCCGCTGAGGCCAGACCCCTCTCAACCCATGACGGACCCTATTTCGGCCCTTATGGCGGACGCTTCGTCCCTGAGGCCCTGGTGGGTGCCCTTGACGAGCTGGAGCGTGTATACAAGGAGGCCAAGGCAGATCCGGCCTTCCGTGAGGAGCTGAACAGACTCAACCGAGTTTATGTAGGGCGCCCTTCGGCTCTGACGCCTGCGCCTCGGTTCGCCAAGCTTATCAGCGACCGGGTCGGAGGCCAGGTCAGGGTCTTCCTGAAGAGAGAGGACCTGAACCATACGGGCGCCCACAAGATCAACAACGCCCTGGGTCAGGGGCTTCTGGTCAAGCGCATGGGCAAGACCCGCGTCATCGCCGAGACTGGAGCTGGTCAGCACGGCGTGGCCACGGCTACGGTCTGTGCCCTCCTGGGCTTCAAGTGCCGAATCTACATGGGGCAGGTCGACGCCCGTAGGCAGGCGCTGAACGTGGCCAGGATGCGGATGCTAGGAGCCGAAGTCGTCGAAGTGACCACAGGGACCAGGATTCTCAAGGATGCCATCAACGAGGCCCTGCGCGACTGGGTGACCAACGTGGAGTCCACCCACTACCTGCTGGGCACGGTGGCCGGCCCCCATCCCTTTCCGACCATCGTCAGGGACTTTCAGAAGATCATCGGCGAAGAGGCCTCAGCTCAGCTGTCTGCGTATGGCATCGACCATCCTGATGGGGTTGTGGCCTGCGTCGGTGGAGGCTCCAACGCCATCGGCATCATGAACACTTTCCTGGACGATCCTCGTGTCTCCCTTTACGCATACGAGGCCGGCGGGAACGGGCCCAAGTCGGGCGAGCACGCCATCCGCCTGTCGCCAGGGACAGGTCAGGTCGGCGTCTTCCAAGGGACCAAGTCCTATCTGTTGGAGGATGACCAAGGCCAGACCATGGACACCTACTCCATCTCGGCCGGCCTGGATTACGCTTCGGTGGGACCTGAGCATGCCTGGCTGCACGACATGGGCCGGGTCAAGTATGACTACGCAACAGACAAGGAGGCCATGCAGGCTTTCAGCGACCTCTGCCGGACTGAGGGCATCATCCCTGCCCTGGAGTCCTCGCACGCCTTGGCCGGAGCCAGCAAGGCGGCCACCGACCTTTTGCGCAAGGGAATCAGGAATCCTGTCATCCTGATCAACATCTCGGGCCGAGGCGATAAGGATGTGGCCACTGCGGGCAGATGGTTCGGCTACCTGTCCGAGCAGGAGGCCAGCGCACTGGAAGCCCAGGCCGGGCATGGCAAGAGTGATCAAGCAGAAGAGGAGGCCCGATGATGGTCAACCAGCTATGGCAATGGCAGAAAGCCCCCGTGCAGCCCGTCCAGCCCAAAGGGTTCAGCCGCACGGCCAGCCCGGTGGCATCCACTTTGCAGGCCCTCCGGCAGCAGGGCAAGCCAGCCTTCATCGGCTATTTCCCCTACGGATTTCCCGACGTGCCAACATCCTTGGAGGCCATGCGGGTCATGGTGAAAAGCGGTGTCGACATCGTTGAGATCGGACTGCCCTATAGCGACCCGGTCATGGATGGCCCAGTGATCCAGGCAGCCAGCAAGTGCGCCATCGACAATGGCGTTAAGGTCGAGGGCGTCTTCGATGCGGTTCGCCAGGTCCAGGCGGACGGTGCAAGGGCTCTGGTCATGAGCTATTGGAATCTGATTCTGCATCATGGCGTAGCGGACTTTGCCCAGCGTATGGCCGAGGCTGGCGGGTCCGGGCTTGTCACCCCGGATCTGATTGTCGACGAATCCGGGGAATGGATAGAGCAGTCTGACCGCTATGGCCTTGACCGGGTCTATCTGGTTTCGCCCGACTCCACTGATGCACGTCTGCGGATCACTTCTCGAGCCGCCAGAGGATTCGTCTATGCGACCTCACGAATGGGCGTGACCGGCGAGCGAACAAGTATGTCCAATTCGGCCCAGAACCTGGTGGCGAGAGTCAGGCATGCGGGCGCTCCTTATGTGTGCGTGGGCATCGGGGTTTCGACCGCCCAGCAGGCCTCTCAGGTTGGCGCCTATGCGGACGGGGTAATCGTCGGATCGGCCTTGGTCCACTGCCTTCTGGATGACGAGGGCAGACCGCGGAAAGACCGCAGAAAGGCTCTGGAGGCCCTGGCTGAGGTTTGCTCCGACCTGCGCTGGGGCATCTCCCAGGCCAGGAAGTGAGTGGGGCTGTAAGGCCTAGGGGCTAGATTGGGGCTTTATGACGCTTGCCTACATTCCATCGCCGGGAATATCCAGCTTCCATCTTGGGCCGGTTACCATCAGGTTCTATGCCCTGACCATGCTCTTGGCCATCATCGTGGCTGCCTGGATCACGACTAGACGCTGGAAGAAGGAGGGTGGTCGGACTGATCAGATTCTGGACATCTCTATCTGCGCGGTACCGGCCGGCATCGTCGGCGCAAGGCTCTATCACGTCATCACCACTCCTGAGCGGTATTTCGGAGCTGATGGCAACCCAGCAGACATTCTGCGCATCTGGCGAGGCGGTCTGGGCATTTGGGGTGCGGTTCTCCTGGGAGCTCTAGCAGCCTGGGCCTGGTGCCGTCACAAGAATTACCCGACCGCCCTGCTTGCTGACAGCGTGGCTCCTGCCCTTCTGGTGGCCCAGGCCATCGGGCGGCTGGGCAACTGGTTCAACCAGGAGCTCTATGGGGCTCCCACCACGCTGCCCTGGGGACTGAAGATCGACGCCGCAGGTTCCGCCATCGGCAGCAGCGAACAGTGCTATGACGGGGCCACCTGTCCGACCGGCACCCTCTTCCAGCCCACATTCCTGTATGAGATGATCTGGAACCTGATCGGCGCGGCCCTCCTGGTCTGGATCGGCCACAAGGCCGTGAACATCCTCAAGGCTGGCTCCCTCTTCGCCCTCTATGTCATGTGGTACACCTTGGGGCGCACCTGGATCGAGGCCCTTCGCATCGACTTCGCCCACGAATTCCTAGGTGTCAGGATCAACGTCTGGGTGTCCATGACGGTCTTCTTCCTGGCTGCTGCAGCCTTCGTCCTCATAGCGCGCAAGGGCAAGCCGACCTCCCTGTTGTCCGAAAAGCTGAGGACCATTACCGAGCTTGAGGTGCGTCAGGAATCCGAGTCCCAGAGCAAATAGGACAGGGGTCGGTTGCCCGAGGGTCGGGACCTGTGCAATTGAGCAACAAACCGGTACCGCCGGTCTTCCGTACAACATAGAATAATCTTCATGAGCATTCAGATAGCACCCAGCATTCTTTCCGCCGATTTCGCCAACTTGGAGCGGGATCTCAAGGCTATTGCCAATGCCGATATGGTCCACGTCGACGTGATGGACCACCATTTCGTACCCAACCTGACACTCGGCGAACCTGTGGTGGAGCGCATCTGCCAGGTAACCGACTTGCCGGTGGACGTGCATCTGATGATCGAGGATCCCGACCGTTGGGCTCCTGAATTTGCCAAGCTGGGTGTCGCCTCCGTCACTTTCCACACTGGAGCCGTCCATGCCCCGGTCCGCCTGGCCCGACAGCTGCACGACATGGGGGTCAAGGCCTGCCTGGCTGTGCGTCCTGCCGAACCCGTAGAGCCGATCTTCGATATTTTGGATGAGTTTGACATGATTCTGGTCATGACCGTGGAACCAGGATTCGGTGGCCAGAAGTTCCTGAACAATCAGATGCCTAAGACCCGCCGCCTACGTGACCAGATCACTGCTCGTGGCTTCAAGACCCATATCCAGGTGGATGGTGGAGTAAGCCCCACCACGGCTCCCATCGTGGCAGAAGCTGGAGCCGATGTTCTGGTGGCAGGCTCAGCGGTCTATGGTGCCGACGACCCGGCTAAAGCCATTGACCAGATCAGGCAGGCTGCGCAGGTAAGCTACAAGGACTGACAGGTTTTGCAGGAAGAATGGAGATAGCCAGATGAAGACCTTCAATGGGCTATTTGAGGAGCTCACGACCAAGGCAAAGGAGCGCCCAGAAGGATCCTTGACTGTTGACGAGCTGGACAAGGGCACGCATTTCATTGGCAAGAAGATCAATGAAGAGGCCGGGGAGACCTGGATCGCCGCTGAGTATGAGGGCAAGGAGCGGACGGCTGAAGAGATGAGCCAGCTTCTGTACCACATCCAGGTCATGATGATCGATCGGGGCATCACCCTGGAGGATGTCTACAGGTACCTGTAACTCCAAATCCCATCCCGCTGTAGATTCGCTTCCGTAATTAGGAGGTTGCCGTGTTGAAGGTCGCGGTGCCCAATAAAGGCATGTTGTCCCAGCCCGCATGGAGGCTGCTGTCAGAGTCTGGCTACCGTCTGCGTTCCAATGATCGGCAGCTGGTGGTCGATGACATTGACAACGATATTCAGCTCTTTTACCTAAGGCCCAACGACATAGCGGTCTATGTCGGCCTGGGAACCATCGATCTGGGCATCACCGGGCGTGATCTTCTACTGAACTCAGGCACCGGGGCCGTCGAGGTCACCCAGCTGGGATTCGGCGCATCCACCTTTAGGTTCGCAGCTCCCGAAGCCAGTGCTATCAGCAGTCTTCAGGATGTGGACGGCAAGCGGATCGCCACCACCTTCGACCGGCTTCTTGGTGACTACCTGGTTAGCAAGGGGCTCAAGGCAGAACTGATCCATCTGGATGGGGCAGTGGAGTCCTCTGTCCAGCTCGGGGTGGCTGACCTGATCGCTGATGTGGTCTCCACCGGCACCACCTTGCGCAATGCCGGGCTCCGTGTCTTCGGTGACCCGATTCTGAAATCGGAGGGAATTCTTATTAGGTCGCCGCACCTGGATCCGAATGATGAGCGTCTGGCGGTCATGTCCCGCAGGCTGGAGGGTGTGCTGACAGCCCGCCGCTATGTATTAATGGATTACGACATCCCGGTCGAGCGTGTAGCCATGGCTGTAGGCATCACGCCCGGTTATGAATCTCCGACAGTCTCCTCCTTGCACGACAAGCAGTGGGCGGCTGTCAGGGCCATGGTACCCAGGGACCAGGTGAACAACCTCATGGATCGGCTCTATGAGATTGGTGCGCGCGCCATCCTTGTAACAGCCCTACAAGCTTCTAGAATGTAGTCGGATGGCACTGATTGATCGAATTTCACGTAGCAGGTACAGCCCTGAGCCTCGGTCCGTAATTCTCACCGTCCCGAATGTCATCAGCCTGCTTCGTATCCTGTCCATACCTCTTATTGCCTACCTGGTGGCCAACCGGCATTTGATCATCTCCTTGGTGGTCATGCTGATTTCGGCCCTGTCAGACGGTGTGGACGGAATTATTGCTCGCAGGTTCAACCAGGTCAGCAAGCTGGGCCAGATTCTAGACCCTGTGGCTGATCGCCTGCTCATTCTCTGTTCGGTTCTGGCTCTGAGCATCGCATCCATACTCCCTTGGTGGCTTCTGGCCCTGGTCGGGGCCCGGGACGTGCTCATGGGTCTGCTGGTTCTGGCGCTGGCTCAGCACAACTATGGCCCTCTGCCGGTTCACTTCGCGGGCAAGACCGGCACAGCCGTACTCATGCTGGCCATACCGGCCCTGATCTTTGCGGATGTGGGTACTTCAGCCTTCTTCCGCTTCTTCCATCTGGTGGCCCTGGCGGCCGTCATTTGGGGGGTGGGCCTCTATTGGCTGGCAGGGCTGATATACGCACGTCAAGGTATCGGACTGCTTCGTCAGGACCGCCATCATGACTGAACCGCAGAGAGTGCCTGAATCCTTCCCCGTGCCGCCCGACCGTGCCCTGATTCACCGCCGGGCGGCTTTTTCGCATTCCAGCGCTGGTCTGCAACGCCACTATGTTGACGAAGAGAGCTCTGAGCCATCCCAGGAGTCCATTCGTCGACGCATGGCCGATGAGTCCTTGAGGCTGATCGATGATCTGACCAACCGTCCTATGGATCCTATGTTCGAGGATGCCCGCCTGTTGCCTGCTGAGCGCAGGTCACCGCTGAGCGTTTGGGTCAATAGGATCCTGGTCTTCGTCATTTGTGTGCTGGTTGGTTTGGCAGGCACGGGCATAGTGCAGGTGTTGCACCGGGATCCGCGTCAGAAGGTACGTGAAAAGCTGATCTCTCAGGTAGAGGTGGTCAGCAAACGTGCCGATGACCTCAACGGCCAGATTTCGGATCTCAACGGAAATATCGACACGCTTTCGGGTCAAGTTGGCGGTCAAGGGCAGAACGGCACCCAAACCGCCGATGATCTGACCAACGGTACCAGTAAGGTACAAGGCCAAGGCATCGTTATCACCCTGGCTAACCCTATTGCCTCCAAGGATGCCCGAGACAATACGGATCAGATTAAATTGGTCACCGACCAGGATCTGCAGTGGTTTCTGACCAAGCTCTGGTCTGCGGGTGCCGAGGCCATTGCCATCAACGGCAATAGAATAGGAACACAGACATCAGTGCGCACGGCCGGTCAGACCATCCTGGTGGGTACCGCCTCCATCGAGGCACCCTACAAGATTGAAGCCATAGGCGACCAGGGTGCACTGTCTGATCTGATGTCTCGCAGCGATCTACAGAGCCGCCTGCGTGACCTGAAAGATGCGAACATCACCGTCAATGTGAACAAGCAGCGGCGCCTGAACTTGAATGCAGTCGGTCTGCCCAATCTGTCCTATGCCGGAAGGAGTCATTGACATGTCGGCAATTCTCGGCCTGATCCTAGGCGTGGTGGCGGGCATCTTCCTCAAGCCCGACATTCCCATCGTCTTGCAGCCCTACCTCCCCATTATGGTGGTGGCGGCCCTGGATGCATTGATGGGTGCAGTCCGTTCCTACTTCGAGCGCAGCTTCTCAGATCGGGTCTTCGTGGTCTCCTTCATCTCCAATGTGATCACCGCCACGCTTCTGGTCTTCCTGGGCAATCAGCTGGGTGTGGGCTCTCAGCTGTCCACAGCCGTCATTGTGGTCCTAGGTATTCGCATCTTCTCCAACGTCTCCGCTATTCGACGGTTCATTTTCAAGGGGTGAGTACATGAGACACACCCTCAGGAAAAAGCGCGATGAACGAATGCCCGAGAGCATTCCGCCTAGGCGGCCTGGACGGGTCAGGGCTCCATCCGACGATACGCAGACTGGTGCTTTCCCTGTGGTTCGTCGAAGGCCTCTGCGCACACTCAACTCCAACGCCACCAGGGTCAGGCTGGTCACCAGCGTCCTAGTGGCCCTTATGTGCGCCCTGCTGGGCTTCGGGTATGCCGTCCAGGTGCGCAACAATCAGTCCTCCTACCAGAGTTTATCCGAGGAAGAACTGGTGCGAGTGCTGGACGAGACCAGCAACCAGGTCGATAAGCTGGAGGAGCGCAAGAGCCAGCTCAACCAGCAGCTGACCTCTATCAAGTCCGCTGCTGACAAGCAAAAGGAGGCCGCCCGCATCGCCCAGCAGAACGAGCAGAGCAGCGGCATCCTGTCCGGACGGCTGCCGGCCCAGGGCAGGGGAGTGGTGGTGACGGTCACCGAGGACAGTGATCGTGTGGATGCCTCCACCATGTTCAACCTGATTGAGGAGCTGCGCAACGCCGGGGCCGAGGTCATATCCTTCAATGATGTCCGGGTGGTCACCAACACCTATCTGCTGGATACCCGCACCGGCCTGCAGTGCGATCATACCAAGCTGCACAGTCCCTACGTAGTCAAGGCCATCGGGGACCCGGACAGCCTGCAGAATGCCATTCAGATTGCCGGGGGAGTAGGCTCGCGAATCAAGGTGCAATTCCATGCATCGGTATCAGTGGAGCAGTCCGATAGTGTCAGAATCGACCAGGTTCGACGCGTGCAGGACTACCAGTATGCAAAGCCTGTAGAATAGACAGTTATGACAGAACCTATTCCCACTGCGGGCGAGACGACCATCATTGGCATGCCGGCCCTGAACATTCCAGTCACTTCCAACGGTGACCGTCCACTGACCAAGGACGACCTGGAGACTATGGCCCGATTGCCTGAGGGTACAGCCCTGCTGATATCTACCAGGGGAGCGGTGTCGGGATCGCGTTATCTGCTGGATGAGGATCAGATCAGCGTGGGCCGTGATCCAAAAGCGGATATTCTGTTGGACGACTCGACAGTCTCCAGGGCGCACGCCATATTCGTACGGACTGACCAAGGCTTCAGGGTCGAGGATACTGGTAGCCTCAACGGCACCTACGTCAACCGTGAACGCGTTGACCAGGCCGACCTGCACAACGGAGACGAAATCATGATTGGCAAGTTCCGGCTGGTCTACTTCGATAATCGGGCAGTCATCGCCAAGAGCTGATAGGGGGCATGTCATGGCCGAAGAGGTGCCGACGCTGGTGCAGGGGGAACTCTTCTCGGCTGAGCAGGCCGAGGGCACTACCCGAGGCTACCGAGGAACTGTAGCGGCCAAGGTGGCCGGTATCACCTATCGGCAGCTGGATTATTGGGCCCGCAAACGGATTGTAGAGCCCTCAATCAAGGCCTCACACGGATCAGGCTCCCGCAGGCTCTATTCTTTTAAAGATGTGGTCATCCTGGCGGTCCTCAAGCGACTCCTGGATGCCGGCGTCAACCTGGTCAATGCAACGAGCACTGTGGCTTATCTTGAGCGTCGGACAGTGGGTCAGCTTGAGCATGTGACTGTGGTTTGCGACGGGGACGAGGTTACCGAGTGCTCAGGCCCAGATCAGGTCTTCACTTTGATGCAGTCCGGGCGTGCCGTCTTCGCCATCTCTGTGGGCGCTATCTGGCATCGGATGGATTTGGAACTGCAGACCTTCGACCATGTAGATTTGACTACTGGACAGCTGACCCCGGGTCTGCCTGAGCGGCCCATTGACGAGTTGACGGTCATGCGTCTGCGCAAGCGGCTGGAGCATCAGCACGAGCAACGTCAACGGGCTGCATGAATCTAGATGACCGGGAACTTACGCGAACGGCTTGTGGAATCTGAAACAGGGGAGAAAAGAAAATGGGTAATCTGACATAACGTACATTATCGGCTTACTGGTGTTTCGCCACAATTTGTTTTGCTGACTATGATTTCACGGTTGCTACTGTCCTTGCTTTGAGTTTTGCGATTGTCGACTACCTGGTGCGCAGACAATCGCAAAACTCAAATCTGATCTTTATCACCAGTGATTCAAGTAAGACAACAGCCCGAAAACCGCACCTACATGACCGGCTATTGAAGCTGTGGCGATGACAGCTAAAATTTGGCATCTAAAGGTCAGTTTATTAACACATTCCCTTAGTGATGAAGTGTAAGTTGTTTCCTCTGAAGCATTTGTTTCTTCGGGAATAGCTCTCGTAGTTCTACTCCTTGATTTGCCGGGTTAAGCGGGTACATCTATGTAGGGCCGGAACATCATTATTGGCTTATTGTAAATACTGCAGTGCTGACTTAAGGCAGTTCAATATCGACTCATATTTTTGACTGAACTGCCTTTAAATCGATAGATATATGGGCATACCGGCATACCCTGTTCCCGAATCTTTGCTGATACTGACATGCATATGTCTTTGGCCTCAAAAGTGTGTGCTCGTTGGCACAAGACAGATCCTGAACAAGGTGTTATTCCTGGAAGTAATCCTCGGCAGCTTGGCACAATTGGCCGACTTGGTCGATGACTCGGTAGCACCTGTGAGACTCAAGTTCTCCGGGCTCGGCATAGCCCCAGCCGCATCCCAGGCAGTCCAGGCCGGTTTCCAGTGCACCGTCGGCATCAGTCCAGCGGTCGCCGACCATAAGGGCTCGGTCGCCTTGTTTGGCTTCGAAACCAAGCTGTTGCAGAGCGTAGGTGATGACCTGGGCCTTAGTGATCCTTGTAGAGTCCTTGCTGGCGCCATAGACGCCGTCTACCAGTGGAGTCAGTCCGAAGTGGTCACAGACCGGCAGGGCCTGGTACTCGGGTTTGCAGGTGGCCACAGCCAATGTCAGACTATGCTCGTGCATACGGTTCAGCTGATCGGGAATGCCGTCAAAGACCGTGGCGAGCAGTCGACCTGGGATGTGTTGTCCTGGGTGTTCAGGATTCTCGAATGCTGCTATCTCGCTGTAATAGCGCCGGTAGATTTGAACGCCCCTATCTACGTCCTCCTCTTTAATGCCGTTGTTGCGCAAGGATACTTCGATAGCTGGTCCGATGAATCGTCGAAGCTCGCTCTCGTCGGGCACAGGATGACCAAGCTCTTTGAAAGTCTGCACCACAGAGGCGATAATGCCCGGATGAGAAGCAGTCAGGGTGCCGTCCAGATCCAGCAGAACCAGGCGGCGCGGTGATTTACTCATAGTCGGGGAACCATCCTTCGCGGTGCATTTTCAGACGCTTGTCAAGCACAGCCTTGAGCTCATCCTCGGACCGACGCTCCAGCAGCATGTCCCAGTGGGTCCTGGTCGGTTTGCCAGTCTTGCCGGACTCCTGCTCGTCGTGCCCCTCAAGGTGAGCGATCTGCCCACAGCGGCACTCCCACTCCTGTGGCACCTCAGCGCCCTCGGCCAAGGGCAGGATGGTCCGATGGCCCTTGGGGCAGATGTAGGCGACCTCGCTGCGTGCCGCGAAGTCCACATTCTGATCAGATTCCAGGGACTTCGCCCCAATACTCATACCGCGAAGACTACGCTCTGCCATGATTCCTCCTTACTCGTGTCCGTCACTGCCTCCAAGCTACAGAACAGTGTTGACCTGAAACTTATTCCCTGTCTGCGGCCGTGTTCACTCCACGCCTGTATATGCCACAATGCCGCGATTGACCTGGTCGGCGGCGATGCTGGCGGCCCTGGCCAGGTGATGTCCTCCCCTGCCCAGGTAGGGTTCCACTTGAACGATCTGGGTGAGCACATCGGACAGGCGCTTGGCGTTGCGCACGAAGTCCCCCGCCGTCAGATCACTGTCACGCAGGATGGTGGTCAGAGAGTCGCCGCAGGCCCAGTCGTAGATGGTCGGCCCTAAGTCAAAATCAAGTTCCGGGGGCAGTTCCAACCCGGCCTGATCGCAACGTTCCTGCACCTGGGACCACTGACGTTTCATATCATCCATGGCCTCGACCAGCCTGGGAGCTCTGTATCCGGCCCTCTCCCCCGGCTGCTCCCCTACCCCACGTCGGGATTCGTAGACCAGTCCGGAAACGGCGGCCGCCAGTTCTGCAGGCTCCAGATTGTTGAGGATGCCCCGATCCAGAATCTCGGCGAGGCTCAGATCCTGCTCACTGTAGATGCGTCGAAGCAGCTGCCCTTTGCGCGTCAATCGGCAGTCATCAGGGTCAACGGGACGGGTGTAGTGCAGGTCAGCCAGAATCTGGCAGATTCTGTCGAACTGACGCGAGACTGATCCTGTTTTGGACTCGTACTGTTCTCGAGTCCTCTGCAGCTCCTTGTCCATGCGGATCCACCGGTTCCCCCAGCGCAGGTGCTTGGGCAGGTCCGGGCACTGGCGGCAGGGATGGTTGCGCTCCTGCTCGCGCAGCTGGTCGATGTGCCGGTCAAGGTCACGGAATGCCTGGTCGCGAGCTTTCTCGCTGGTGAACCTTTGACGCTTCAAACGGCGGCGATCGTTCTTCTGGGCCGAAGAGAGGGCTGCACGGATGCGCATGAACTCGATTAGATCGCCGCGGCTGCATTGGGCGGCCTTACGGTAGTCCTCCAGGCCGCTGGTCAGAGTCTCGATGCGCTCCTCCAGCTCTGAGGCTGATCGGTTGGCTTCCCACTGAGCAAAGGAATGGTCCAGGGTATCCCGGGCACGCGTGTAGCTGGAGGAGTTGAGCAGGTTGACGGCCATGTTGAAGGTGGGTCGGAAGCTGGAGTGCAGCGGATAGACTCTCCGGCTGGATAGGGCCACCATGGTCTTTGGGCTGAAGTCCCGGTGGTCGACCACTACTACATGGCCGATGTCGTCGATGCCGCGCCGGCCGGCTCGACCGGTCAGCTGGGTGAATTCTCCGGGCGTCAGGGCTACATGGCCGGTGCCGTCAAACTTCTCCAGCTTTTCGACCACGACGCAGCGGGCAGGCATGTTGATGCCCAGAGCCAGGGTCTCGGTGGCGAAGACCACCTTAAGTAGTCCCAGTTCGAACAGATGTTCGACTATCTGCCGGAAGAGGGTGACCACGCCAGCGTGATGGGCGGCGAAGCCCTGCTCCAGAGCGAAACGGAACTGGGAGAATCCCAGCGCCTTGAGATCCTCCTTGCTGAGCTGGCCGGCTGCCATGGAGTCCACGATGTGCCGTATTCGGCGGGCCTGCTCATCAGTAGTCAGCTGCAGGCCTGCCCGGATGCACTGTTGGACGGCCTGGTCGCAGCCGGTACGGGAGAAGATGAAGTAGATTCCGGGCAACATGTCCATGAAGTCCAGCTCATCGACCACGTCTGCCCGGCTTGGACGATACCGCTCCCCCATCCGTCGCTCCGGCCTGCCGCCGCGACCATGGTGGTGATGGTGTCCTTGGTCGCGGGCCTGGGCGCGCTCCTGTCCGGCCTTGTCCAGCTGGGCCAGCCGGGAGACCAGACGTGGGTTGATCTTTGGGGTCTGCCGTCCTGAACCGTCGTGCCGATACAGGTCCAGGATCTCGGGCTCGGTGTGCCTGTCGGCCTGGACCAGGACGTGCTGCTCCAGCGGTACGGGCCTGCGTTCGGAGACCACCAGATGGGTGCGTCCACGCACCGATGAGATCCAGTCGGAGAATTCCTCCACGTTGGACACGGTGGCCGACAGCCCCACAATGCGGATGGAGGCAGGAAGATGGATGATGACCTCCTCCCAGACGGGTCCCCGGAAGCGGTCGGCCAGATAATGGACCTCATCCAGAATCACGTACTTGAGGGCCGTCAGGGTGGAGGACTGCTCATAGAGCATGTTGCGCAGGACCTCGGTGGTCATGACTACGATGTCCGCCTCGGAGTTGATGGAGGTGTCGCCGGTGAGCAGTCCCACCCGGTCCTCGCCGTAGCGGTCGACCAGGTCATGGTATTTCTGGTTGCTCAGGGCCTTAATGGGGGTGGTATAGAAGGTCTTGACGTTCTGCTCCTGGGCCAAAAATACTGCAAAATCGGCTACGATGGTCTTCCCGGCGCCGGTCGGAGCGGCCACCAGAACGTTGTCGCCATCCTCCAGAGCAGTGATGGCTTCCAGCTGGAAGTCGTCCAAAGGGAAGGGCAACTTGGACTGAAAACGTGCGGGCGCTCCGGTCATTCGCTTACGGTGACGACTGAAACGGGCATAGCGTTCCGCCGGCCCCGGTTCGGATGTTGATGAATCCTGTCCGTGGTGACGATGACCTGACATATTCCTCCAAGAACTACTTATTGAACTGCTTCCACCGCCGCCAGACGCGGGCATGATTCCTCCTGCGTTGCTCCCTGCGCTGCAGAACCTGGGCGTGAGCCTGGCTGTAGCGCTCGGTTGATTGCGACAGGGGCAGGGCGAAAGCCGGACCTTCAGTCCTATCCGTTGCCTGGGACTGTCCTGTAACTGGGGGCTGGGGCATGTGTCGGTTCAGATCGTCTGAGACCCGCCCTATGGAGCGGCCGGCCGCCATGGCGTGGCGGATGGCGTATACGGCTCCGCCAATCAGCATGGCCAGCATAAAGATCACCAAAAGGATCCAGATCCATCCAGGCATGGAACTCCTCTCCGACCGGGACTAGTGCCGGTCCTGCTCCTTGTCGTGAGCATCGCTGATGGTAATCTCACGCTGGGCACGGGCCAGAATCATGGTTCTCAGTGTCTTGGGCGCCACTGCCGTGATGTGCTTGGCGTGGGCAATGCAGAAGGCCACGAACCAGGAGTCCGAGGAGACGGTCAGGTGGACCTTCTGCCCGGATCCGCATGGCTCGACCGAGGCGCCCGGCAGGGATTTGATGTAGGGCAGATCCGGCCGGTCGGTGATGAAGACCGCAGCCGTGCCATTGTCGAAGGACCACTTGCGTAGCTCGCTGACCGGCACATCCGGGAACTCCACCTTATGGCTGGGCTTGACGATGGTTGCGTGCTCGATTCTGGCGATTCGCAGAACTTGCCACTGTCTGTTGCGTCCGGTGCCCTGCTTGAGGTGGCGGCTGGAATCCGAGGGAGCATCCGCAGCCTCAGTGCCCTCTGCTGCATCGCCTATATCGGTCCAGGCGGCGACATAGTAGACGCCCTCATCCACGAAGATCTTGGCAGGTGCCACCACCTTGCGGCGGGTGCGGCCGGCGGCGTCCGTGTACTCCATGTCCAGCAAAGACTCGGTCTTGATGGCACGTCGGACTACCGAGAAGCTCTTGGGCTCAGTCTCATAACCGGTCAGGGAGAGCCAGGGTGTCTCACCCGGCCCTACATGCGTGCGCAGGCGCTGGTAGAGCGACTCGGCCTGGGTGCGGGACTGCTCGGGCAACAGGGGCGAATGGGCCAGGTAGTTGAGCGAGGCGGTCAGCATGCTCAGGTACTGGGGTGAAATGCCGGCCAGTCGTTCCAGCCCCAGCGAGTTGGTGGCCGAGACGATGCCACTGTCGTCCAGCAGGGACCAGTCGATATCGAAGAACTGGCTGCCTGCCATCTCCCCGTCGTCTGAAACCGTAGTCAGGGTGTTGATGTCCTTGTGAATGGTATTGACATATTTGCGCAGCTCTTCCTTGCTGTTGGGATGGCCGATGAAGCGATCGGCCAGCTCGGCCAGGGAGAACTCCTCACCCAGGTGGGCGGACAGGAAGAGCATGAGCCGCAGGCGGCGGTCCACCTCGGATCCGGTCTGGAAGGAGGATGCACTGACACGACGGGCGTGGCGGAGGTCGGTGTCGTCGTCGCTTAGGTCAGTGGCGAAATGCTCGACGCTGGTCCGGGCAATCTCCGGAGAGATGACCGTTGCCGCTCCAGGGCTCAAAGACTCGTCGGCCAGCTTAAAGCGGGCGGCTGCATCCAGACGGCGCCGGAAGGCATCTGCAGCTTCCTGAGGGCTGACGATGGAGGCATCGGGGTGCTCCAGGACGAACATGGCCAAATCGTCGGAGTCGGCATAGGCCACGTTCAGGTTCTCCCCGTCTACGTCCACGGTGGCAGCGAAGCGGCGGGAATCGATGACCTTGACCAGATCGTCGGGAATGCGCTGGGTGCCCAGCCCCGGAGCTATGGAGTCCAGGCCCAGGCCGGGGATGGGCACCTGCGGTACCCGGGGCGTGGTGCGCGAGACCGGTCGGGTCGGCTCCTCGCTGGCCTCCTGGGACATGGCTATGGATCGCGCTAGGTAGTTGGCCGCGGCCAGCACCGGCATGTCCTCCTGATTGAAGTGCATACGGATGCGGGGCTCATCCCCCAGCTGCAGACGGTAGGAGGCGAAATCCTGCCCCTCTGACTTGGAGGAATACTCAGGCTGACGGGATTCTATGGCTATGCCCATGGCCGCCAGCTTGGCGCGGTCACGCTGGAACTGCTTGGCGAAGGCTGCCTTGGCGGCCTGGTCAGCCAGCTCGCCATAGGAGTCGGCATAGGCCTTGACCCGTTGGGCTATTTGCCGAGATGTAAGCCATTGTGGGAAAGCTGACGATAAGACGGCTAGGACATCAAGTTCGTGCTTGCCCCATTTATCCGAGAAACGCCGTCTTCCGTTCGTGCCTTCTGCCATCAGTCCTCGCGTATCGTTAAAATTTGTGTATCAGTGCGCCTAACGCACGTTTATCTATCATAGATTGATTTTCAGGACCGTGGGAGCCAAACACCCAAATACGGTACCTTTTCTTGACAGGCTGAACCCTGCTGAGACTGGCCTTAGACCCACTCGTCCGGTTCGATTCCTTGGGGTCCCACATACTGACCATTGGGCACGTATGAGGAGCGTCCCTGATCGCTCAGATGGGCATCTGCATACAGTGTCACATCCCTGCCGAAGGTCCAGTCCCCCTCGATCGTGACCGAGTTGGCGGCCGCCAGGCTGGGAACCCCATAGGGGAAGCGCTCGTCAAAGTCGGCGATGTACTTGTAGTAGCGCTCATCCAGCTGAACGTTTGGGAAATCGTAGTTGCCATCCTCCATCTCATAGGAGTCGGTCAGATGGAAGCGGTCAGAGCGCATGATGAACAGGTCGTCGGTGGTCTTGACCGGCAGAAAGCGCATACGGTCCACCTGTACGCAGATGGCTCCTTCGAAGAGCGTGGCGGCAGAGCCCATGGCGGTCTCCAGTTGCACCACGGGGCGGGTGGATGGATTGGTGGGGTCCACGGTCTTCCGGTTCTCGATGATGGGCAGCGGCAGCACGCCGTTGTATTCGGTCAGCTTGTCGCGCAGGGCATCGACCCTGACCCAGATGCTGTTGGTATTGAAGTAAGGATGCTTGCGGATGGACATGGCTGAGCTGCGGTCGTGCGGGTCCACCTGGGACATCTCCCGCAGGATAAGGCGTCCGCTGGCCTTATCGATAACGATATGGCCGCCCTTCCGATCAGCATCGGTGCGCTTGGCCACCTCGATCATGAAGGGCGCTCCGGACTGCGCGAAATAACCGGCCAGGGTCCTTGAAGGCCGGGCGCCCAGGTTGTCGGAGTTAGAGATGAACAGATAGTCGATTCCATGCTCCTTGAGTGTATCCAGTAGGCCCGTCTCCCAGATGGTCGAGAAGATGTCGCCATGGCCGGGAGGGCACCATTCAAGGTCGGGGTTGGCTGGGAAGTCGACAGGACGGCCGGTGTCAGCGTCGATCTTAGGTTCGATGTGCTGAATGATCTCCACGGGCACGTCTTTCTGAACAAAGCGGCGGTCCTGCTTGACCGCGCGCATGGTGTCGCGCGAGGTGCGGAAGGAGTTCATGAAGATCAGCGGCAGCGGAACCCCTAGGCGCTTGCGGGCCGTCAGCACCTGGCCCATGATGATGTCCAGGAAACGCATGCGACGGGCCTTGTGGCGACGGATGGGCAGCAGGGATTTGGCCTTCTCCAGGCCCATGGAGGTGCCCAGTCCTCCATTAAGCTTGATGAAGGCGGTGCGGGAGAATGCATCCAGGGCCATGTCCATGTCCATGGTGTCGTGGATATCTTTGGTACGGGGCACGTCCTTGAGCGGAGTGACATCCTTCTCGCGCACGCACGCCTTGGCGTCTCCCCGTTCCCAAGTTTCGTAAAGCTGCTTGAACTGGTTGATGGAGACTTCGCTCATGCCCTTGTCTCGCATCTTCGCGGCCGAAAGGTCGAAAACGTCTGTGCTCATGGAACCCCTTCCGGGCTGGGACGACTTGCGGTCGACGCGGATTGCGTCGACCGTCCAGAAACATGATAGCAAGTTGATCACGCGGCCCGGTCTGTCTGGACTTGTTTGCTGGGACTCGCCGGACCATTGTCGGTCCAGCTACGCTGTGCTAATATCTCTACTCGGTGCTGATGCACTGTCGGGCCGTAGCGCAGTTTGGTAGCGCACTTGACTGGGGGTCAAGGGGTCGCGGGTTCAAATCCCGCCGGCCCGACGAGATAGCAATGATTCCAAGGCTTCCGGGCCTTGGAATTTTTTGTATGCCCCGAATCGGGCACATTTCGGGCACATCGCCCTTGCCTTCGGGCACATTCCGGCTCATTCCGGCCGCACCGTATTGCGACGGATAAGTGCCGCCACATCCTCGGGCCGGTATCTAACCAGACGACCTATATGCACGTACGGAAGCTCGATTTTCTGCGCCCTCCAGGCGTTCAGGGTGCTCACCGGTATCACCAGGATCTCGGCCGCTTCCGCAGGGGTCAGCAGCCTGGTCGGTGTCATAGCCGGGTTATCGTTCATTGTTTGCTGTATTTGGCTCATACCTGTTCCTATGCGTCAGCGCGCACCGCCGTTAGCTGGTGCTGGATATCGCTAAATGGAACAAATTGTTATCTGACGCATAGAGGTTGATATGGCAAAAGCATGGATAAACGACAGATGGTTGAAGGCCGCCCTGGTCACGACGGCACAGGGGCACACCTCCAAGGAGGAACCGTCCGCATATATGAAGCACTCCCTATCCAAGCACACCGACGACCCTGAGAACGCCAAGGTCCCTGAGCGATACAGGGCCAAGGACTTCGGCAAAGGGTCACGCTGGGAGGTGCGATGGAGGATTGATGGAATCACACGAAGGAAGTTGTTTCGCTACCGGGGTGAAGCGGAGGCTTTCATGGCCGAGATCGAGGACCGGATACGGTCGAACCGATACATGGATCCCCGAGACTCCTGCAGGCCGTTGCGACAGGCAGCGGACTTATGGCAGCAGGGTCTGGCGGGCACTATCAAGGGATCGACAGAGGGACGCTACCGGCGTGAGCTGCGCGTGTGGGTTCTGCCTCAATGGGGTGACGTAGCTTTGAAGGACATTTCCACGGCGAGGATCCAGCGCTGGTACGTCAGCCTAGCCGATGGGACGGCGCCTTATGGAGGTGAACGAGGCTCGGCCTCCTCGCTGTCCGCGTCCTCAATCCGCTCCGTAGGCAAGATTGTGTTGGGCTCGATTCTGGATGTGGCTGTGGAAAACCGCTGGATAGATACCAATCCCGTCGCCAAAGCCAAGGTGCCACATAACAGAGCGGTTCAACGGCGAATATATCTAACCCCACAAGAGATCAAGATCCTGGCGGGTCAGATGGACGAGGCCAATGCCACGGTCATTTACTTGCTTGCGTATACGGGACTGCGCATCGGCGAGGCACTGTCTCTGAGGTGCGGGGACGTGGATCTGGGGAGAAACCGGATTAATGTCCTACGCACCCAGTCGGTCGATGTTGATTCGCATATCGTTGAGACATTGCCAAAGGGAAACAGGACCAGGTTTGTGCCCATACCCAGCCAACTGCTGCCCAGAATTAAAGATTTGCTCGACGGCCATGGCCCCGAGGATTACCTACTGCGCGGGCCGAGAGGCGGCAGACAGACCACCACTAACTGGCGGAACCGGGTATGGGCTCCAGCACTGCGGGATGCGGGCATGCAGGATATCGAGGGCCTGGTCATCCACTCCCTGCGCCACACCTACGCCTCCCTGGCGATCAAGGCCGGGGCGGACGTGAAAACCCTGCAGGCCGTCCTGGGCCATGCCTCGGCCACAGAGACCTTGGACACCTACGCGGACCTATGGCCCAACCGCACCGGCGAGGTGGCCGAAGTCATCGGCCAGGATATCCAAATCTGACATGGCGGAGTATAAATAAGGGTGCTTTTGCCTGTTGTTAGGCAAAAGCACCCTTGCATAATTTCCAGTGAGTTCCCTTATTTCCAATCAGGGTCTGAGCGTCGGGCATGTTCAGGGTTCGAATATGTCCTCTATAGTTAAATCGAATGCATCCGCCAGGCGGAAAGCAAGTGGCAGCGATGGGTCGAAATGGCCCTTTTCAATCGAAATTACGGTCTGACGGCTCACTCCCAGTTTTTTGGATAATTCCCCCTGAGACCAACCGTGTTCTTTTCGCAACTTTGCCAGATGGTTATCCACGACTGATGAACCTCATGATTGTGTAGGCCAGGACAAAAACCAAGAGCATTGCTATCAGAATGCACACCAACATGAACGCCCACTGATCCTTACCCAACAAACTGGCCAGCAGGCAGCTGAAAGAAACAACTCCCAAAAAAATGCGATATGAGAGCTGTTCGGCTTTCCCGTACCAGTGGTTCTCTATGTTCTCCCCGGCATGCTGATCTGCTCCGGGCAAGGTGTCGGTATCCACCAAGATGACCCAGCAAAGGCTGACTGATACTGGACAAAATGCCGCAGTCACGATAAGCGCCTTAATAATCCATGGCATAGTCTGCGGCATGAAGCTGGCGACAATAATTCCCAGAACGAAACCGCTGACCAGACCTGGAATCAATGCTGCAGTGAGAGCCGACATCGAATGGGATCCAAAGCGAACAGTACCAAACGGTCTTGGTCGCGCATGTGCCGTTGGCTCGGACAAACTTTGTGAGCGGGTCAAGTCGGATGTTGCCTTGCTTTCGTTTTTCTTCACGGGGTGCTCCTTGCCGAATGCGAATGTTGAACAGGTAAACCGGTCTGAGCACGACTATAATGTAAAGCTAGCTTTACGTCAAGTGTGTTTGACATATTTTTGTTTCGTCATTTCTCCTTGGCTATCACCAACAGCATTGACGATGAAGTTCACATCATTGAAGGTGTAATGCGGTATTCGGATATGAGGTCCCCTGCCATTCTCCGATGACTGATGGCTGGACCTCTCATGTGCAATTGAGGCCGAAGCAAGACCAAGAAGAGTAGTTTGCGCTACTTAGAAGGGTCCTGCTTTCAGGGTTTCAGTCCCAGGGTTTCGATGGCTTTGGCTACGGCGGCTGTGCGGTCGTTGACTTCGAGTTTGGCGAAGAGTCGGCTGAGGTAGGTTTTCACGGTGGTCTCGCTGATGTACAGGCGGGCGGCGATTTCTCGGTTGGTAAGCCCTCTCGCGGCCTCTCGCAGGACCCGGGTCTCCTGTTCGGACAGGACCGGTCTGTCTTGCGGGTGCAGGGCTTTGCTGACCGCCTTCGCCGCTGACGGATTCAGCACGGTGGCTCCTGCCACGGTGTCTCGGATGGCTTGGGCCAGGATGTGGGGTTCCACGTCCTTGAGCAGGTAGCCGTTGGCGCCGGCCTCGATGGCGGGCAGTATGTCGGTGTCCGAATCATAGGTGGTCAGGATCAGCACCTTGGTCTCGGGCTGGGCCGCCAGGATCCTGCGGGTGACTTCCGGGCCGTTCATGTCCGGCATCCGTAGGTCCAGGAGCAGCAGGTCCGGCCTGGTCCGAGCCACTGCGGCTATGGCTTGGGCGCCGTTGCCGGCTTCGGCCACGACCTCCAGGTCGGCGTGGCGGGTGAGCATGCTGCGTATGCCCTCGCGGACCATGGGGTGGTCGTCGGCCATGACGAGACGTATCATGCTTCCTCCTTGCCGGCCCGGTCGTGGTCGCCGGGCTCTTCGGTCGGTACTGTGATGGTTATTCGGGTGCCTTGCCCGGGGCCGGATGTCACGGTGCAGGCCCCGCCTGATTCCTTGGCCCTTTTGGCCATGTCCCGCAGCCCGTAGCCGTGGCCTGCTTGTTCCATTCTGATGGAATCCAGGTTGTCGGCGTCGAAGCCGAGACCGTCGTCCGTTATCAGCAGTTCCAGCGTGCCCGGATGTGAATCGTGCGGCCCGTTCTCTTGCGGTACCAGGCTGATGTGCACATGCCTGGCTTCTGCATGTTTGGAGACGTTGGCCAGAGCCTCCTGGACGATGCGCAGCAGGTTGACCTCGGTCCGCCTCGGCAGTGCCGGCAAAGGCTGTTGGATGCGGCATTGCGCTTGGAATCCTGCCTCTTGCGCTGCGGCTTGCACAGTCCTTTCCAGGGCCATGCTCAAATCCTTGCCGTCCAGGTCGGCCGGTGCCGAGTCGGTTATCATCCGCCTGGTGTTGTCCAGGGAGCTTTGTGACAGGTCGGCGATCATGTCCAGGTGCCGCCGGGCCGTTGGCAGGTCGTCGTCCAGCTCTTCGCGGGCCACCCTGGCCAGGGCCAGTACCGAGGCCAGGGATTGGGCTATGGTGTCGTGCATTTCACCGGCAACCCGTTCGCGTTCGATCGAGGCGCCTTCGGCCAGGCTCAGCCTGCGGATGGTCTCCTGCTGGGATTCGAGCTGGTCCAGGAGCATCTGGTTGTGCCCGTTGGTCAGGGCGAGGATATCGAAGGATTTGCCGATCATGGCCGAGAACACCACTACCAGGCCCATGAGCATGAGATTGCCGGCCAGGTCGGTGCCCAGGAACCTGACGCCGGCCATGGCCATGGCCACGAACACCGCGTTCAGGACCCCCACCAGCCCCAAGGCCGGCAGGTAGGCGAAGGCAATAAACAGTTGCGGAACCACGAAGAGTTGCGCCAGGATCGCCACCCCGTCCAACCAAGCGCCCACAGGCAGGCAGACCAGGGACAGCAAGGCGAAGACCCAACCGTGAGCGCCGGTCTTGCTCACCGGCTCGGCCATGCCCGGCCCGTCCATCTGGTAAGGCTGGTCATAGACCCGCCCCAGCACGAAGGTCATGAAATAGAGGCAGGGCACGAGTATGAGCAGGCTCGACAGCAGCCTGGCGCCTATAGGGACCGATGTGAAGCAGCAGTCGGCCACCACCACGCAGGCCGCCTCCACGATGAAATACCAATTCCATGTGGTGTGGATGCGCCGACGCTGGGTGCTGGTCCGTGATGCAACGACCTGCCCCTGAGAAGTTCCTCTGGTTTTCACTGTGTCTTCCACCCCTCGCCCCTGGTTTTTCCGCTCACGGATCCTGAATCCAGCCCCTTGGGTTGTGTCCGCCCCGATACAAGCTTTGCTGCCCACCTAAGTCAGATGGCTTTTCACAGAAAGTAGGACATACCCGAACCACTAGATCGCAGGCCACCACCATTTGGGCAGCGCACGGTTCCATAGTGTTATCGCTGGCCATGTCTCAATAATGCAAGATTCACCGATAGTAATCTCAAAGAGGATTCCATCAGAACCTCAACCAGTCATCCAGCTCCTCTGCTCGTTCTCATGTCCGGCTTGTCAAAGCTCTCCCCTGCCAAGCAACCCACCAACCCTGCGATGTGCGACCACTTCACCAGGAGCTGATGGACACGGACTTCACCGACACCCACCACTTCGAGGTGCCGGTCACCTTCTGTGAGGGCAGACAGGACCACCACGTCTCCTCCGCCGTCGCCCGCGACTGGTACGAGACAATCGACAGCCCCAAAAGCTGGCACTGGTTCGATCGCTCCGGCCACTTCCCCCAATGGGAGGAACCCGACCGCTTCCTGGGATGTGTGCTGCAAGACTTAAGTCAATAACTGATCGCAGAACCGGAATCCTTTTTTTGCCGAGAAAGCACTTCCTCAATATGCTTTTACTGCTGCTCTGCCACAAGCTGTCAGCTACTGTAGACTCGTCTATATGCTCCAAGTAATTACGAGGAATCCCCTGGAAGATAAGGGCGAAGCACAATATCGTCAGCTGGTGAGAGTGGGACATAAACTACTGAGTGTCGCGGTGTTCGGGGACACACATGGTAGCGTCCCGAAACTGGTGCTGCTTTCAGGGTGTGGAACCCCTTCCCCTCTGTATGATTTCAAGGCTCTCATTACTAGACTGCAAAACTCATACTGTCTGATTGTGGTGGAGAAGTCCGGGTACGGGTTTAGTGACTGGTCTCGGGACCCCAGAGATATCGACACGATGTTGGATGAGACCAGGGCGGCGCTGCACGGGGCCGGAGTGACTGGGCCCTATGTGCTCCTCCCCCACTCAATGTCTGGGCTTGAAGCACTTTACTGGACCAAGAAGTACCCTGCCGAGGTGGAGGCCATCATCGGATTGGATATGGCCACGCCACAGGCTTATGAGACGCGCAACCTGGTGCCTCCCGCCGCAGCCACAGCACTGTTGGGCGCCCTTTGCCGGACAGGACTTCCTCGTCTCCTGCCCAGACTGACCGCGGACCAGTCACCCGCCATCAAAGCAGGAAATTTGTCTGCTGAAGATAAGGCGGTCTACCGGACCCTCTTCTTCAAGAACTTCATGGATCCAGACATCCAGCGAGAGATCAACACGGTCAACGCCAACGCCCGCAAGGTTGCGGAAGCTGGATTGCCACAGATCAAGATGCTGCAACTGGTTTCCAACGGGAAAGGCACTGGCTTCAGCAAGGATGAGTGGCGATCCATCCAAGAATCCTTCAAAGCGCAGCAAGGTAACTCACAGATACGGTATTTCGATGCCCCTCATTATCTCCACGACTATGTGCCTGAAAAAATGTCCGAGGCCATCAGGGATTTTATAAGCGGAAAACCTGACCGATCCAGCAAGGTTATCCGGCACACACTTACATCTCATCCCTGAATCAGTTCCAAGCAATCTCATTTTATGCAGTCAGACGATTTCTGTGCCAATGTCATCAGACACTTCCTTCTGGCTAATCCAATCGGGCACATTTCGGGCACATCGCTACCCATAAGTACCCGTATCAGCTTGCATCAGTTCATACTTGGAATCTGCTAGAATTGGCAGTATTCCTTGGATAGTTAGCAGCAGTTAAAGGCAGCTAGCATGTACCAGAACAGCGGCTTATCTTACAAGGGGTCGCGGGTTCAAATCCCGCCGGCCCGACAAGAAACCAATGGTTCCAAGGCTCCTTCGCCTCGGAACCATTCTTATTTCCGGAATCGGGCACATTTCGGGCGCATCGTTTATGCAAGGTCCTCTCCCAGCTTTTGCCGGCCGCAATGTGTTTCGTGTTATACGCCAAAACAATGCTTATAGAACTGCACGGAGTCAAGTGTGCCGTATGGCATAACAGGCTGCATGCTGGTATGAGCCCCCCCCCCCCTCTGTCGCTCTCCGATGACTGATGGCTGAACCTTAAATGCACTCGAAGTCAAAGCAAGAAGAAGATTTGTATCCGGTTGCTTGCTGGAACAGAGATGCCTTCTCGTGGTGGCCTTATCCGTTAAGTTGGTACAGGTAAAGCCCCTATTTTCCGTTGCCAGCCAAGGAGGGGCTGTCACCAGAGCAGGGCCGCAAGAGCATACCCGGCAACAGCGCAGACCACGATTACGAGCAGCAGCAGCGCCAGCCTCTTCTTCAGGCTGGGCATATGGTCACGATCAGACCGGTCCACCTCCTCACCCGCCAGGAAAGCCTTGATCTCCCTGTAGGTCCGGATGTCGTTTCGTCGTTTGATGTTCTCCTCAAGGCCGCCGATCAATCCCAACAGGACCAGAAGGGCGAAGAGCACCAAGAGTGAAAGCAGCCACGGCCACTCCCGCTTCGCAACTGCAACCCCATACAGCACCAGCCCATCCACAATGAAGATGACCGCGACCAGGCCATAGAGGATCAGATTCAGGATCTTCATGCTTCGTACGTCTCTATCGAGTGCCTGCTTCATGGTGTCGAGGTCTCCTTTGATCAGCTGGTCGATGGTCACGTCGAAGAGGTTGGACAAAAGGAGCAGATTCTGCACGTCCGGGTAGGTGCGGTCGTTCTCCCAGTTGGATATGGTCTGGCGGGACACGAATATCCTGCCGGCAAGATCGTCCTGGGACATGCCCCGCTCCGAGCGATACCGGCGAATCTGACTGCCCAGCTCCATACCCCTGCCACCCGCCTTCCCTGGCCATCGTCCGCCGGCCGATTGTTGGTTGATGCCTGTGTGCCTGCATCATCGAGTCCTGCGCACGCCTGACCTCTTCAAGCTATCAACCCAACCCCTCACCCGCCAAAAATTCCCCTGCCAAAAGTCTTTGACACCCTTGTTTTTCAAGGATTATCGGCATAATTCAACCTAAACACAGGTTGGAGGGAAACACCCCGGACGGGTTATCAGCACCACACCAACCACACCCGCCTCCTGGTGCCTATTACCAAGCTGCTGACCCCGGCGGAGGCGGACGTAGCAGTTCAGCTTGTATCAGCTAGTGCTTGGGACACGATGGTGTAGGCAGTATTCCAGTCGTTATTAACAACAGTTACGGGCAGCTAGCATGTACACACGTACAGCAGCTTTTCTCAACAAGAGGTTGCTGGTTCAAATCCCGTCGGCACGGCCAAATAACAACGAACCCGAGGTTTTAAACCATGGAATTATTTGTATTCCCTGACGTTGGGCGTGTATTTGGTATATCATCGGCCTTCTGGTGTTATTCGTTCTTTTCTGCATCCCGCTGTAGCGGATTGGGAGTGGCATATTTATATGAAGGGCACAATGCAACTGGAATTTCACTAACTCGCGTCCCCTACCCTTCACATCCATATCGGGCTGCCAGATGTCCCGCGATCATTCGATCTCCCAGCGAATCGAACTTACAGCGTCCAGGAAGCCTTCATCGTGGGAGACGACCACTAGGGCTCCCTGGTAGGGTGTCAGCACCTCGGCTAGAGCTGCCTGGGAGCGAAGGTCCAGATGATTGGTCGGTTCGTCCAGAATCAGTAGCTGGGGGTGTTTCAAGAATCCCAGGCACAGCAATAGTTTGCGGCCTTCGCCCGCAGAAAGTTCGTGACCGGCCAGGAGATCTTCTGGGTCAGCGTTGAGCTGGGCGTATGCCGTCATCAGTTTCTTTCGCTGAGCCCCCGGCAGCGCGACCGCGTCCTCCAAGGCCTTGTGTATTCGTGCCGAGCCAATGATCTGAGGCACGATCAGGCGCGGTAGATCCGCGGGCAGACCGGCGACCAGTAGCTCGAGCAATGTGGATTTGCCTCGTCCATTCGGTCCACTGATGCCGATGTGGTCTTTCGGCCCGATGCTGATGGTCTCTATGGCTGGACCATGCTGGCTGTCTGCCCCTCTGTCTGTAGCTGCATTCCCGCGCAGATACAGGCGGAAGTCTTCGACACCATGCCTTTCCATCCGGTCACTTAGGTCGCCGCCATCAACCCGGACCAATTCACGTTTGTGGCTGGCTTCGGCCTGCAGGCTCATGCTCCCGTCATAGCGTTTAGCGGCAGTCTGTAGGTCGGCGTTCTTTCTGCTGGTTGCGACGATGCGCGCTTCAGCTTGCCGGTAGCTGCGGGCAGCTGCCGTTCCCGAGGCCCCGGGTTTAGCCAGTTTGTGAGTGTTCCGGGCGTCGTGGTCGTGTGGGTCGATTCGGCCTCCCTGCTGTCTCAGAGCATCTACATGCTGGAGTTTCTGGAAGCGGGCAGCCTTGAACCGCTTGAGCCTGCTCAATTCCCGGCGGTTGCTATCCAATTCCTCCTGGGCGTGACGGTCTTCAGCCTTCTCCTGCTCCTCGATCTGCGCCAGCCTGCCTTTGAACTGGGTCAGCGTCTGCACATTGCCGGCCTGCATGTGACGTGTGCGGAAGACCAACGACCTGGGGCAGCTGGCATCAATCAGGGCCCGGTCGTGAGAGATTAATAGACCGATGCCTGCGAAGCTGTCCATGGCCTGGCCGATACGAGTCCTGGTCACTTCATCCACATGGTTGGTCGGTTCATCCAGGATCAGCAGGTCAGGTTCCCGGCTGAGGGAGCAGGCCACTTGCAGGCGCTTTGCCTCACCGCCGGAGAGGGTCGGATACCGGTAGACCCAATCGTCTGCTATGCCCAGGGTCCGCCTGATGGCAACGGCCCGCTGTGACCAGTCGTTGGCAAAATCGTCCAGGTTATGCGGTTGCTCGGCGATGTCCTGGGGGCAGTATTCGCAGACCAAGCTGTTGGGTTTTGGGCTGATACTTCCCTGGGTCGGCGATAGGCGTCCGCACAGGAGCAGAGCCAAGGTGGTTTTACCACAGCCGTTATCGCCAAGCAGGGCGGTCCAGCCCCGATCCAAGGTTGCGGACAGATGCTCAAAGATGGCGGATGGGCTGCTCGGATAGGCGAAGCCGAGGTCGGTGATGGTAATGATACTAGGGTTCGACACGGGTTTCCTTCTGATGGTGATGCGGTCTGGTTCATCATCAGGGGAATCGTCGGCTGTGACTGGTCGGGCGGTCAGACCGTCATCGCGCAACTTCGGGCCATCGACCTTATGTTGGAATAATTGCAGTGGATGGTGCGAATGTGAGTGACGGTAGTTTTGGCCTGAGGATTCCCCTGCGGGGACAGTCGCCGCAAATAACTGGGAACCTCATGCTCTGGCCGCTACACAGTAGGGTGGCGGATTAGAAACGAAGCTCACCAATTTCGACGGTCTATACCGACCGCATAGGCAACTGTCTCATCACAAACGCAAGTCGAGGTCCTCTTTCACTGGACCACCTTGGCATATGGGGCAGTCCCTCCGAATAGCTTTCTACATTCAAGTTTAACCTAGCATCTCATCTTTTGCATGGAGCTGCCTCCAGATGGTGGTATCCGGTTGCCTGTGGCGGATAGGTCTGAGATGTCGGAAGGATTTTGATTCTCGTCGCTGGGTCGTCGCGGATTCGAAAGCGAGTCGGGCTGGTGAACGGTCAGAGCTGATGTCGCCGGTTTCCTCCCGTTCTGACCGGGACCACCAGGAGTGTACTAGGGCCACTGTGGGAGCATGGCAGAGTGTCACAATCAGATCCACCGCACTGGTTTTGACCCAAGCGCCATCTCATTTAGTGTCGTCTACGCTCAGCCTTAGCCCTAAGCCACAATCGCGTTTTGAAGTTTTTGCGTTTGGCGCTCGCACGGTGCGCAGTCAGTTGTGTTAGAAGCCAGCACTGTCTCTACTGCTTTTCGGGGTAGAACCGCATACTATGGCGGTATTTTTTTATCTAGAGGGCAAATGAAATCCGCAACCGCAACCAAGCTGCCCTTTTACCCTGGCCATCCTTACCGCGAATCTGCAGACGTGGCTAAGCTGCTTTTGGACAGCGGGTTGACAGGCATCAGAGTGTAGGACCTCAGGATTGTTTGGAGTTGGTAGGCTATTATCGTCTCAAAGGCTACTGCTATCCTTTTCCTACTCCCATGGCGGGTAGAAGTATACATAAGCTGCCTTTTCTCTTCAGCACCGCAGAGTATCCCATATGGGAATGGTATGTGTTCGACCAGGAGCTGCGCAACATCATCTTTGATGGCATCATCAGCATTGAGGTCTTTATCAAAAGCTCCTGGCTGCTGAACTTGCCAAAGCAACTGGCCTGTTCGGCTGCCTTGAACCTGCCGGTCTGCCTGGACTCAGTACCGAAGAGCATAAGAATGCGATTGTCGGCATCGCCGAGGATTATAAGCGATCTTCGCTGCCACAGCTCAAGCATTTCCAGAGCACCTACTGCGATTCACTGCCACCCATCTGGGCGCTAGTGTATGCTTGCCCTACAGTAGATTAAGAAAATTGTTTACAAAGGTGCCAACCCTGCCATCAAAAGCAGATTCGCCCTGTATCTGGGAATCATGTCCAATAAGTCCAGGGTCAGCATTGAGAAACTGCTACGTGGCTGGCTCGGGAATTTGCGTGTCGCTCATAACAAGACCGTCCACCATGAACATTATGGAACTACATCGACTCAAAGATGACACCTACCAAACCCGTGCTGGAACCTGAAGGTAATGATTGGTAAGACAACGAATGGGAGCCTTTCCGCCGATCTAAGTCAAAGGGCCGTGCGGGATTCCTGGCCATGGAACTCTTCCTGCTGAAGCAGCTGGGCGTCACTCTTTGGTTCAGGAACCTCTTAATCCTAATGAAACGCTATCCCAGCTTTCCTTTCAAACTGATTGGCTTTCCGAACAACTGGCAGAAGCTGCCCATCTGGCAATGAAGTTGCGAATCTTCTCTTACAAGATATCACCAGCTTTAAGAGGCAAATTTTTTGCGGTGTGTAGTGTTCGGAGACGAGCGGGCGGCGGGATGGTCGAACTGATACAGATCGTCAGAGCTCGTGGAATTCGGCACATTATAATTTTCAATGATTGCTATAGCCGAAAGTTACTCTCTCAGAGTGCAGGACTTAATTATTATGTTAATAATATAATATGAGTGACTTGTTCATTGAATGTCATTTTCTAATCGTCCACAGACATAGAGAGAAAATTTCGTCTGTAGACGTCTGATTCTTAATCCTCTATATTATTCCGACTCTAGGTATTTGGACATATCCATGCTAGGAATTATTGAAAAATATAGATTTTCATCTATTGTGATCCAGGCACCACGCAGAAACCGATCTGGTGCATTTTGGGCAAATGGATACACTAACGTACAGGTTTTAGCTCATATCAGTTAGTGGGGGAAACTTGTTAGCACTTGCAGCATGGCAATAGATATTAGCGACGAAGGGCAGCTTATATATGCTTACTAGTCTTTCTCTTAATAATGGGTCATGATTTCAAATCCATCCAGCCTGACATTATTGCTGAGTTCTATTGTTCAAAGAGTCTAGGCATCAGGGCCTTTATAAACTCTAAATTACCATTGGATTATTCAAGACATATTTATTTTTTCGATCTGTGTAAACTGTTGATTCGATCTAATCAAAAGCTTTATAAGAATACAGAAATCTTATTGCAATATTTACTTGTTCACAGTGATATTTCCATGTACAGCAACAAAGAATTGCAAAGTAGACTTTATGATAGCCACTATTCATAGTTATGCCGCTTAGTTATACAAGAAGTATAACTACTTCGATATGGAATGATTGCTTGGTAACCGTTGTCTTTGCTTTCTTAAAGTGAACCTAGTTTAAGACAGTGTATGATTTCGAGAAAAACGAAGAAAAGGCATCATCTGGATAGAGGCGATACTGACCAGAGCGAGTAAAATTTATAATAATCAATAAGAAATTGAAATATTGCGTTATCTATTTCTTGGTTCTTTTGAACGTCTCTGTAGGATAAAATCTAATACAAGGAAAGAAAGCTAGTGCTCAAAAGTACCTAACATCCTCCTATGACCTATGAGAGTTCCGAATTGTCTTATAATTATTAGATTTATACAAGCTCTATATTAAATATTGCAGGTGCGTATAATTGCAGTGCTATTACCTTTGTACCTGAATATTGTTATTTCCTAATACTGTTGCTGTGGCATAGATTTATTTTTCTTTCCCTCTATTTATTTTGCAAAATTCTATAAAAGTCACAAGCTGGTTATATATAAATTCAGAAAGACAGATAAGTCAACAACTAGTTGATATAACATTAAGAAGTCTTGCATCGAAAAGAGTTAGAAATGATCAATATTGATTTATCGCTGGATATCATTAACAAAATAGCTTCTATTGGGACGGCGTGTGCATCCGTATGGATTTCTTTTATAGCCTATCAATTTAATAGACGAGAATCACATAGGGATCTTGCAAAGGATTTACAAGAGAACCGCGATAAAGTATATGCTGCATATCATGCTTTGGTTTCCAGTATTGTTGAGGAAAAAGAAGATACCACTTATTTAGTAGATATGTTTCACTCCAATTCCATTGCCTTGATTAATGCTATCGAGGCTAGTAGTACTGCACAGCCTCAACTGACAAATTGGCTGCATGCACTTGATGGACAAATCAATGTAGTGCGTCTAATGAGGTCACGACTCAGTGTCAGTCATTGGTCCCAACAAACAGACTCAACAGATGATACAAAATGGGCGAGTGCTCTTATGAATCTATTATTGGATGTTGTGAAAGATTCAGTCACGCCATTGACTCCAGCAGCAGACGATTTGGAACTGTTAGATGAGAATTTCATGCTCGTATTAGATAATCCAGCATTGATAAATGGTGGCGGAAAGGCGAAGCCCACAATTGATCCGAAAACGTTTGAACAGGTAAGAACGAAGTGGCTGCCAAAAGAGATGAAACAAGGCGAGCAAAAATTAAGACTACAAACTTTAGTAGACTATAAGGTGATAGCTGAAAATGCAATAGCTTTTATTCTTTATGGGGAGCTCATTTACAGACCAGAGGATCAGCAGGAGCGATTCGAAAAAATAAGCATGATTATACTTGACAATCTTTTTAAGCGCTTTTCGAGTTTGGCTAGCAAGCAGATAAATGCTGTACTTAACTCACATAAATCTATTTTTCGAAGAAGTAATGGTAAGTGGATTTGTTTCAATTTCAATTCTAAGCATAACTGAATTTTGATAAAAATTTGCTATGCTTACGAATTTTCAAATTCTGTAAGTGCAAATGACTATGCATTGCTGACCAAAGCAAATCTCGGACCAGTTTGTATTGTTTCTGCTATAACCAATCGGAGTTACAGTTTAGAACGCGATTTTGCGTTGAAGTATTTCTTGAATGTGTGAAAATCCAATACGTCCTCCATATAGCAGCTCTGTTGAAGCGAAGAAACGAAATGGCCTTTTCAGCCGGTACTACCGTTTGTTGCTATACTCTTAGTTTTGTGAGTTTCATCTGAGACCACTCACGTTCTTTGTTGTCTTTTTCTAGGCGGTTATCCGTGATTAAAGAAATTCTCGACATCGCAGGTCAAGGAAAGGACTATGGATATTACTATTAGAAAGGACACGAGCATGAGCGCCCATTGATCGCCCCCCCACCAAACTGGCCAGCAGGCAACGACCGACACCGACCAGATGAAAACACAGTAAGTTGCTCTGTTTTCCATAACAGTGGCTCTTAAGGTATTTGGATCCACCAAAATGACCCACCAAAGGCTCACGGTTACCAGACAAAGTAGTATCTATTAAAGACTTGACCGCGGTATGAAGCCAGCAAGGATGACTACCAGAAAGATGCTGTTCACCAGGCCTGGAATTAAAGCGGCTGTGAGCGCTGATAGCGAACGGGAGCCGAAACGAACAGTACCATATGATTTTGAGTTGTTCATCGACTATTGCTTTGCTGCCCTTCTTGTCCTTCATGGGTTTCTCTTTTGTTGAACTCAAATCAGACCTATCGACCCGAATGAGCACCAGAATAAAGTAAAGCTAACTTGCGTCAGATCTGTTTGATGTTATACATAAGTATAAGCAATGGCAACGGGTCTACGCCTTAGTATCTGCTTTTTAGATGTCATCAACAGGGCACTCGGTAGAAAATCATTAATAGGTATCAGCGAAACGGGTCTATTTATTAAAAAATCTGTGAATCCTTTGCGCCCTTGTTATTTTGCAAACGTTAACAGACTCATTTCCTAATCAGAAAAAATTGATATTTGCGCTTCGGCCGGAATTCAACGCACGAAGGGGTGTCGTTTCTCCAATATGACGAGAAAATTGTTGACTATACAGTAGTGCGGAGGATGCTGTCTGCTGCTGATAAGGGAGATTCCCTAGGCTGTAGGAAGACCTTGGAAGGACGCTATAACAAGTCATTACATGATAATTGGTCTCATTTGCGGGGCAATAGCGTATTGCCACATTGTGTTCATTGTCCCTCTGATGCACTGAAATCTTGATAGCAACTAATAGCTTGAATACTGACGAAATATATGTTTTGTCTTGCTCATTCAGCTCATATCGGTTGAAGTATATGATTACTTTTCATACCTTTATGGATTTTCTGCGTTGATTGTAATTTCAACTGAGCTTAAAACATTTAGTTTTGCCAGTTATGAGTCCAGACAATATTAAGGTTCGTCCATCCGATGGTTCCCGTGCGTAGTATACATATATTAATGAAGAAAAGTGCAGGTCAGGTCAGACGATTCCGGTAGTGAACCGATCCTCAAATTAAGATAAACCTGATTGTTTTGAATCCTATTGACCTTTGCGAGGGAACGAGTACCGACGTTGAAGCTTTTGACAGCCCCCCACTCGAATGAAACAAAATACGGGTTTGGAGTAAATAGATCGGAGAACGTTCAACTTTAATCGTAGCCGTCTTCATTATCCTTGCTCCTTGATTATTTATGGTATCGTCACATCAAGTATGCATGACCATTGTCGACGCCTTACTGAAATTGAAGAGGATCTTCTTTGGTGTATACGTCTTTGCGAAAAGTAATATAAGACGAAGCTGGCCGATTCGTATAGCGGAACTAGAGCCCGTGTGTGGTCGTCTCGTTGCTGTGATTAGGTTATAGGTAGCAAATGTAATGGGACTAATTAAATAACGTGATTACTTTATGATCGCAATAAACCGGTAGGCGGCAGATCCAATCGCGTCGCAGTTCTACAACACCCAGATTGTTGCGAAAATTGATAGGAAAACCGGTCAGATGGCACAGGTCGTGTGTATGGTGTCGGGGTCTACTTCTCGATTCGCTCAGAACAGCCCTTCCGTCAAATTGCTCAACACCACGAGTTCTGTAGGCGCAATGCTACGCCGGGAGTTGGAGTTTCTTGCCCAATTCATAAACGGCTTGCATCACAAACTGGGTGGGATCTCCAATGAATCTCGTTGAGCTGATAGATCGCTATCTAACCGAGCTTCTCAATCTACGTCTCAGCAATTGGATGAGCGCGCCAACGGCGGGCAAAACAACTCCTACGAGGGTCACTCTGGTCCATCCCTAAAATGACAGGATTGGCGTCACTAAGGATGAGCCTATAGCACCAGCCGCGTAATAGAGAGTGAGATACACGCTGCTGTAATTTACCGGACTGGGGTGGATTGATGGATACTACAGCAACCTGGTTGGCTGTTTGGGTGCCGAGGCAACCGGCATCAAAGATGGCGAACCCGATTACACAAAGTACGGGGTTGCCGATATCGATGAGCAGGATGGTCGCGCCGATTGCGGCTGCGATCAGACAACCGATGACGACGACATGCGGACCGTGACGGTCGGTCAGGCTGCCGGCCCAACTGGTCACGAGCAGCCCCAAGACACCGGCGAGGCTATAGAGCCAATCTGCGTAGGATTCAGACTGTAGGGCGGTTTGGAGAGTGCTATTGAAAGGCTGACCCAAACGAGATTGAAAGCAGAAAACCGGGGCATGCCGGTTGCGGATGCCAGTCGAAGTGCTGGAGAGATGCGCAGCAATTGAGGAAGCGCTCGCAGAGTGGCAAAGTACGAGCCTTTGTTCCCGGTTTGTTCCTGATGTCGAGGCAATACGATTGCACAGAGCACGCCTGTCGCTACGAGCAGGGTTGCGAAGCAGATAAGCATGCCAGGCGCCATCCAAGCAAGCTCGTCAAGGCTCCTCCGACGAAGCGGCTGAGAAGAATACCAGCCGAATTTCCTGCAAGAACGATTCCTACTGGGCTGCCACGAACTTCGAGCGGCGTGAACCGCCCGACGGCGGAAACGGCTTCTGCAGCGACTGGGGAAGCGACCCCGACAAGTCCGAATACGCCCACCAATACTACTGCAGTAGGAGCGCTGGTTGCGGCTGCTAGCACGATGGCAAGTCCAACCAATTGAATGGGAACTAATCGACCAGGCGAAAAGCGATCAGCCAACGGAACCAGCAGTACCAGTCAGATAAGATAACCGGCCATCACAACAGTAACAATCTGCACTGTCACAGCTGTTGAAACGCCGAAGTCAGCGGCGACGCTGCCAAATGCCGGTTGTACCGCATATCACACAATGATTATTTACTGGTAAGGCGTTGATGATGGAACCAGCAAGATTCAAATACCTATAACGGCTCTTTCTGTTACCTGAGTCGCTATAGGTCACATGCATTAACAGTAAAGGTTATTGAAGCCTTACACAAAGATGGTATTTTCTAAAATAGATATAACGACGAGAAAACAATGAACGCATTATAAAATGCTATTGTGAGAGTAATGATCAAAATAAAAAAATCGTGCGTAAGACTGTGTCGTATATATCTTATGAGGGTAAAGTAAGAAAAATGTAAAGATACCCGTAGCAAAATAGACAAATTTAAAAAAGCCACTTATTCTTCAAATGCTCAATCATCATTTGCTATCAAGATATTGTAAAATAGATAACGACTGTGACAAACTAGTTTTGCTAATAAGTCAATTTTGGAATTAGCTACTTCTTACGGCATTGATAGAATTGTCGTAGTTTCTCAAAGACAAAATAATCGTATATAAATGAAGGATTCGTGCAAAGAATCCCAACGAGCAAGGATTTTATGAAGACCCTTGGAATCATATAAAAGTTATTAGGACAAGACAAATAGCGATACTTAGGCATGGCAAAGTAAGCAGTATCGAAGAGTCCATAAAACTCTAGAAGACAACTTTGATGGCTAGGAATGACAAAGATTGAAAACAAGCTTTATATAAAGAATCTTGGACCGTAATTAATGCTATTGCAAATTCTCGGAAATCTGCTTACGAACCAGCTTTTAGTACATGATACATATCCTAAACTAGTGAGGTGTTAGATGAATTTTTGGATCACTGAATATGGAGGAAAACAAAAATGGATTCCTATCCTATTGGTATTGCATCGCAATCATTGCGTATTCCTGATGAGGGGGCTACATTCCACACAATTCCAGAAGCACTTACTTTCATGGCGCAAAATAAGGTTAGTTTTACAAATCAACAAGTTCCGTCAGTTTACAGCTTCTATCAGCATTCCTCATGGTCGCCAACGGTATCTACCGGTTTAAATGCAAAAAATTCACCTCATGTCACTGCTGCCTCTCCAGGTTTAACCAGCCTTCAAATATCATTTTTTAAAGAAGGAAAAGATAACTGGGACTTTGTTTCATCTACACCAAATAGAAAATACATTATTGAACGTTGGCCGAAAGAAGAGAATTCCAAGCGTGATGGTAATTCTATAGGTCTTAAACGCCATATCTTCATAATGTATAAGCAAGACACAAGACGCAACATATACACATATCTCGGTCAATACAGGATTGTTGCTCTGTTCCCAATCACAGAAGATGAGGCACAGACCGAAGGTTTACAGATAGCTCTATGGGAGAGAGAGTAATCTTGTTCAAAAAGAATGGTTAGTCTATATATCCCACCTCCCGTCTTGCAGCAATGCAATTTTTGCATAAAGGTATTGTGATCAAAACTGTAGGACAACTCTATATACAACCTTGTCTCAAATTCCACATCTAATAGTTAGATTCCAATTACTATTCGATGGCGGGAGCCGAGTCGAGTTTTATATGGCTTATACGCGTTTGTCTAAACTAATGGTGCGACAGGACGCACTCTAATCACTTATATGGAGTGGTACGCGATTTCCTGGGTGGGTTTTTGGAGGCGGTACCTAGTGAGGCGAGATGCATGGACAGCATGCTAATGGGTTCCGTGTTAGGTTTTACGTTTGCGTGTCCATGTCAGTGATCTAAACAAGTTTCTTCAACTCGATGGTGTTTTATTACGTGTGTTTTGGGAACCATTATGCTCGTGGAAGATGAATTCTTGAAGGTTGGGCCAGTCTTATTCGACATCCAAATACAGCTAAACGACATTAGTAAGGTTGAGCGCGATGAGCACGAGCTTAGATTTGCCGGATTTGAGGCTGAAGGGGTTGGGTCGGTTAGTCAAGTGTTTCGTAATACACCTGTAAAGGAACAACGCCGGGCATTGAGCAATAGTCCGGTTTATTGTGCCCGTACGACCTATTCGATTGCTTTGTGTTAGCACCCCATGTGGTCTCGTAGTATTTCGGATAGATAGCGCTTTTAAATCGTGTTATAGCTGTGGGTCGCCAGGGTTTTAGTATTTTACCTTACTCCCATCGAGATATGTAATCGTCTAATTTCTCTTTTCTTGTTCGGGCAGAGCTGGGGAGGCTATGCGGTCGGCGCTGTTCTCAATCTTCACCCAGAGGTCAAGGCCGCAGTCATGGTTTCTGGATTCAATCGTTCAATCGATATGATGCGTCAGCCCGGCAGAAAAATCGCTGGCCCTGCCGTCTCGCTTATCCTGCCCTGCCTGGACTTATATGAGCATGTAAAGTTCGGGAAGTTTGCGGGCTATACCGCTTTGGATGGCTTGAAGAAATCCAAGGCGGGAATTTTCATAACTCAGAGCCGTGACGATCAGGTGGTCCCGGTCAGATATAGTTATGACCTCTTCCATGAGACATTTCAGTCCAACCCACGATTCCGTTTTCGTGAATACCAGGATCGCGGGCACGCCTATGTCTACTATTCACAGGACTCGGTGCGATACCGAAAGCAATTCGACCAGGAATACAAGGAGCACATGAGACGACTGGGTCAAAAGCCTTCTAACGAAAGCTATAACGTATATTCGACCAAGCATTTCGACAAGTCAAAGGGCTTGGAGCTGGATGTGCCGTTGATGAACCAAATGGCGGACTTCTATCGCCAATATATGGATTAGGACCCAAAAAATACAGCCGGATACAGCCTCTTTCATCAACGAATGAGAGAGACCGCATTCGGTGCTACTTAGTAGTTTGCCATGTTGGCCTGATACCAAAGGACAGCGATGTTGATCCGGTCCCTGACCTTGAGTTTTGCCAGTATGCGGCTGACGGTCTTTTTGACAGAGTCAGGCTGTAGCTGGAGTTGCTCGGCAATCTCTGCGTTCGTCAGGCCTCGGCTGACCAGCGAAGCGACCTCAAGTTCGCGTTTGCCCAGCTTGGCAAATTGCTCGCGAGCCTCAGATTCATCATTGGCTTTTGGCCTTGGAACTCCTTTCCTGATTACTTCGGCCGTGATGCGCGGCGTGAGAATTGCATCGCCTGCATGCACCGCGTGGATGGCTCTGTGCAGATCCGCTGTCTTGACATCCTTGAGCAGGAACCCGGAGGCCCCCGCCCCTAGAGCGGTGAAGGCATAGTCGTCCTCGTCGTAGGTGGTCAGAATGAGAATGCTAATTTCAGGATGGAGCTTTTTGATACGGCTGGTGGCATCCAGCCCGTCCATGACAGGCATGCGCACATCCATCAGAATCACATCGGGCAGAAGCTGTTGATTTTCGGCGGATGTGGCCAAGTTATCCAAAGCTTCTTGGCCGTTGACCGCCTGTGCTACGACCTGCAAGGTTGGATCCTTAGCGACCATGAGTGCCAGTCCCATGCGGGTCGGGCGCTGGTCGTCGACGATCATGACGCGGATCATGCGTTCTCCTTCATGCCTATATTGTTAGCTGCCATTGCGGCTAGCGAGGGTATGTGGGCCTGCAAGGTCCAACCATCAGAACCAGGACCCGAATGGAAGCTGCCACCATGAGCTTGCACCTCGGCTCTTAACCTGGCAAGACCTGTACCGCTGCTACTGGTATTGTCGGCTTCGTTATTCAAGATTCGTCCATCATCGCGAACGGTGATATCTATGCCGCCCCGGCTGTTGTGATCCCAGGAGACCACAATACGGTTAACCTCCTGTCCGTGGCGGAGGGCGTTGGTGATCGCCTCCCTGGTGACAGTGAAGGTAAGGTCGGCCTGTTCGGAATCCTGTGGCCGAAGACCCGTTTCCGTCAGGGCAGTGCTGATGCCGGCTTGACGGGCGTGGTCGAGGATGGGTTTGATGTCTTCCCAGCCATGCCTCTCCCCTGTGGCCGGCTGTAGGTCGTTTTTCGGATCTGTCTCTGATTGCAGGGCTTTGACAGCAGTTCGAGTGTCGTCCAATCCCTGCCGTGCCAGGTCATTAATCACCGATATAGCCTCATCAATTTCCGGCTTTCCGCTGGCATGATCCAGTCCTTCGGATAAGGCGATGATGGCGGTCAAGTCGTGACCCACGCTGTCATGCAGTTGGGCGGCAATTCTGGACTGATGCATGGCCTGGTCCCGCTCATGGGCCAGGGTTAGAGCATGCGAGCGCTCCTCCTCCAGCGCCTGCTCCGACATGCGTGATTGCCTTACGGAGCGTGAGAAAAAGGCGACTGTCAGGCAGAGGGCGAAAGTCAATCCGATCGGATACAGAAGGTCGGTGAAGTGGACATCACGATGCCAATTGGCAGAGAATGCAATGCTGAGCAGGTCCAGAATGGCGGAACTGCCCAGCCCAGCTGTCAATGATGCCATGCTCTTATATTCTACCGCGCAGGCGTAGAGGCTGACGAGCCAGGGAATGATCAGATAGGTGCATCCCGAGCCATAGATTGCGGCAGTCAGGGCAAGCATGCCACTGACCACCAGCAGGGTCGCCATAGGATATAGACGGCGCAGGCATAGGGTGACAAGTGCGAGAAAAATAATGACCACAAACAGGGGCAAGCCCCAGCTGGCAGACTTCATGACCTGGTAGAGGGTCTGGTTGGCGCTGCTTGGGGCAAGGATCAGCCTGGTCAGCATCCCTGTCTCGTAGAGGGCGCAGAAAAAGACTGCCACGAAGGTCATATATGGCCGGTTCCACAACTGAATCCAGCCTTGAGTCTTCTTGCCTGCTCTCATCGGTGAGCCTCTTCCTGATAACTGCCGGTATTCCATTATGCTGTCAGACACTGAGATATGCGACCTTGCGAGTGCTGCATCCTCTCTTCATTGACTCTGCATCAAAATTAGACTGCTCTGCGGGCCTCGTGCCGGAATATAAGGAGGCTGATCAGCACCCAGAGGATTGCCGTCATGCACGAGGCCGCCATAGAGGCCGTAGACGCGATATTGCCCATGTCGCGGGCGGCGGATGCAGTGGTGATCAGGGCCAGAGGATAAGGCAGCGCCAAGGCTGGTGCGGCAATCGACAGCGCACAGCCTGCCAGAGTGAGCAGAAACATGATGCTCATGGTTGAGGCAAAGGATTCGGCTCTGGCAGCTATGGCCTGGGTCAGAGTCATAATGGCCCACACTGACAACGTCATCGGTACGCCACGCATAAGATAGGGACCGAGTTCCGCAGGGTCGAAGCCTCCTACCAGAACACCCACGAGTATGAATTCGGATTCGAAAATGGCGACGGTAAGGAGGGATGCCAGCAGTCCGTGCAGCATCTTCCCGGCTATGGCAGTCCCGACCATGCCTGAGGCATTAAGGCGCTGCCAGTTGCGTCCCTTGTGCTCGTTGGCTTCAACCTGGGCTGCAAAGGCTGCGACCAGGACTGGTATGAAGACCATACTTGGCAGAAGGATCGCCTGCCCCCAGACCGCAGCCCAGGTCACTCCTTGAGCCTGGAAGTCCGGTCTGTAGCTCTGGTACTGGTCCCAACCGTTGAATATTCCTATGGCGTCGAAGAGCACTGTGGCCAGCCAGTACCAGAGATTGCCGGCCTTGCGGATCTCCCATCTGAAGGCGGCAGTGATCGATGGCCTTGGGCGATTCATCGGGCTAATGGTTATGGTGTTTGTCGAGTACTGTCTGTTCATCGGTCTGACTCCTTGACCTTGATGACGAATGCTGATATTCCCGACCAGATAATGCAGACCAGAAGGCTGGTCAGGACCTTCATCCAGGGGTTGGTGACCAAGGTCATTCTGGCAAAACCATCAGAGCTGGCTGAAAACAGGAACGGGCTGGCCGCGGAACTGATCCCGGCTGGGAAGAACCAGCCCAGAGCCGGCATATTCATCGGGCCCAGTCCAGTCCCGATCAAACCGGCTATCACACCCAGACCCAGGCCTATGGCCTGCCTTTCGATAGTCAGGGAGAGGGCGAGTTGTATGGCCGTGACAGCCATGGATGACAAGCAAGCAATCAGTGCCGGAAGGAGTATGTATTCGGCCAGACTGCCATCGAGATGGAACCCTTGTGCTGAAGCTGCCAGCGGTATCCACACCAAAGGAATCACGAAACATAGCGAAATCACACACCCCGCAACTACGAGCTTGGCAAGAAACCTCCCAATCGCATTCTGGCCTAGGGATCGCCATTTGAGATCCATGCGCTCGCTGCTCTCCAGAACGGCAAGCCGGCTGGTCAGCAGCGCTGCAAGGATGGGTGCCAGCAGACCGACAGTTTGGAAGATCTCACCTTGTGCAAGGGCTACGGTACGAGTGGCGGGGTTCGCAGACTCGGCTCGTTTCATGAAGGCCAAGCCCGACCATGCCGAAACCAGGGCAATCATGCCCAAGGCCATCCACCAAAATGAGGAGCCTTTCAACTTGCGAAGCTCCATCGAAAGCAGAACAAGCAGCCTTCCTGGATGGGATGAGCGTGGGGGCTTTCCCGATCGAAATTCTTTGGGCCGCATGGAGAATGATTCGACAGAGCTCATCGTGCGCTCCTCTGTTTATGACCGAACGGCTTCACAGGACCCTGCGCTACATGGTTCTGCGGGTTTTCCACTAGTTCGAGGAAGGCTTCTTCCAAGCTCTTGCGTTCGGAGGCGACACGGTATACCTGCAGACCATGCGATACTAGTCGAGTTACCAGCGACCCGATTTGCGGATCTGGTATCTCGGGAATGCGCAGGGTTGCGCTCTTCCTGATATATTCGTGTTGAATGCCTTGAGTTTCGAGCATCTCTGACGCGAGCCCAAGATCGGACACCCGTAGATCGATATGACCCTCTTCGCGCAGATTTTCCAATGTCCCCTGGTAGAGCAAATGACCATCGGCAATGATGCCAACTACCGGAGCCATCTTTTCAATCTCCGACAGGATATGGCTGCTGATGATGACAGTGACCCCCTCCGAGGCGGCCAAGTCCATAATCATTCGTCGCACCTCGACCACTGCCTCGGCATCCAAGCCATTGGTGGGCTCATCCAGGAGCAGGAGCTCCGGATGCGAGATCAGCGCCATGGCGATGCCCAGCCGCTGCTTCATCCCCAGAGAGTAGGCGCCCGCCTTCCTCTTCTCGTATCCCCGCAATCCAACCTTGGTGAGCACTTCTGAGGCAGCCGAAACTGGCAGATCCAGATAATCGGCTACCATGCGGCAGTTATCGAGACCTGACAGGCCTGGGTAGAAGCTGGGTCCTTCAATCATGGAGCCCACACGGCCCGGCTGAATCCTGCTCTTCTTTCCGACCTGCTGTCCAAGCATCCATATGCTTCCAGCAGTCGGTTTTGTCAATCCCAGGAGGAGTTTCATGGTGGTCGATTTTCCGGCTCCGTTTGGTCCCAGCAGTCCGTAGACCCCGCCTGCCGGCACCCGTAGATTCAGTCCATCCACGGCTTTGAATCCGCCATAGGCCTTGACCAACCCCTGTGTGGACACAGCCAGTTGCGGTTCGTTGTTTCCGTCCGTATATGCCATTGCGCCTCCCCTTCCAATCGGAATTCAACTGATTCCTATGCAAGTTCGACGGGCGCAATCCTTCAACGCGGGAAAAGAAACTGTCCCCTGCAGGGGACACGTCGCTGCTGACGAGGCTAATTTGCACCCATGAGAAAGGAGTCGCGCTGGATTTAGTCGTTTTCATAATCGGAGGGGGAATACTTCGCAAACAAGCAGGATCAAAAGCTGCCTCCTCAAGAACCTGTTATTGGGGCGTTTGGGGCCGGTGTGTGCATGCACTGCCTCATCCATCCCCAGGAAACAATTGATTTGACCTTGACATGATGGCAGGGTTTAGGGTCAAGGCATGACACGTGAGAGCGAATTCAGTGGCGAAGGCAGCAAGAGCGGCTTGAGCATCGGTCAGATGTCTGAACTTACAGGGGTCAGTAGGAGAATGCTGCGCCACTGGGAAGAGGAAGGACTGATCTATCCCATTCGTGGACTGTCGAATTACCGGCAATATATGCAGGATGACTTCGCACGGCTGGAGCGAATTGTGACCTACAGGGAGATGGGATTCAATGCCAGACAAATCAAGGCATTGCTCGATTGCAAGACACCGCTTGCTTTGGACGAGTTGCAGGGACAGCGCTCGCGAATTGATGAGAAAATCCAGCATCTTAGGAAAGCTGCGGATCGTCTGGACCGACTCATAGCCTTTGCCGAGGGAAGGTCAGGTAATGATTCAGCTCCTACGAAGATCGATCAGGAGGACCAGTACTTTTCGGAAGCATACGAACGCTGGGGTGCTAGCAGGCAGTGGCTTGAGTATGCGGAGCGAAAAGCTTCCCGCTCCGAACAAGAACAGAAAAAGGACATGACCCGGCTTAAAGACGTGGAAAGTGAGCTTGCACAAGCCAAACGAAAAGGTCTGGCTCCGACATCAGATAAGGTTCTCGAACTGATTGACGAGCATCGGCAGGCTTTGTCATGGTTCCATGTGACGCCGTCCATGCATGTCATTCTGGGGCGAATGTATGTGGCCGACCCGCGTTTCAGGCGCCATTACGAACAACTGGAACCTGGATTGGCGAAATGGATGCTGGTTGCAATCGAAACTGCAGCGCGTGCAAACGGGATAGATCCGGCAACCGTCAAATGGGAGTGATGCAGTCAGTACCTTCCATATACGTATCACGTTTTCTGTTTGACTACCCAATTCAAAACACTTCAACTAAGGAACGAGGTAGCCATGGACAACCATGACCAGCCCAAAACTACTGCTTATGCAGGTGCAGGCATAAGTCCCGTGCCGGAGCCGGGGAAGGATGCGGAACCGCCGGAGCCTTATAGGGGCATCTATCTCATGCCCATGTTCATGTGCCTGTATAGCGACGATCTAGATGAATCAGAGGTTTTCTGGACGCAGGGATTGGGCTTCATCAATTTATACACCATGCCGGGCATGATGATTCACTTGAGGCGCTGGGCCTTTCAGGATGTGCTGATTCGTAAGAGTGGTGCCAATACTGGCGACCCTGATACGGATATGGAGTCCATAGGAAGCCTGAGCGTAGCAGTCACGGAAAAGCAGATCAGCAAGATTGTGGATGCATGCGAGCGCCTCCGTCCTGGCTCCACTTCAGCTCCATTACGTAAGCCGTGGAACTCACTCGAAGCCAGGATTCACACTCCGGAAGGCCTGATTCTTATTCTGACAGCCGCTTTGGCTGTCGACAAACAGAAGGGTCAAGTTTATCTGAACTCGCACGGTCTTGAACAAAGATGAAGTACCTCCCCTACTCGTGATTTGATTGAAAGAGCAACGATTAGATGTCTCGAACGGCCGAATGGAAAATATATAAGACTTATAACGTTTGTTCATGTATAAAGCCGGTTCTTGCCCCTGGATTCGAAAGAGGCTATCGGTTAGCGGGCTATTGGTTATGAAGTTAGTCCAGTTATGGAAGTTAGGCCAGCAGGTTTACTGCTCGGATTTCAAGCCTAGAGTTTCGATGGCTTCCGCTACTGCAGCCGTACGATCGCTGACCTCCAATTTGGCGAAGATCCGACTGAAGTATGTTTTCACTGTTGACTCGCTGATGTATAAGTGTTCTGCGATTTGCCGATTGGTCATGCCTTTGGCGGCCTCGCGCAGCACACGTGTCTCTTGTTCGGACAATGCTGGTTTGGTCGCAGGGCGCAGCGCCTTGCTGACTGCTTCCGCGGCGGTCGGATTCAGGACAGTGGACCCTGCAACAGTGTCACGGATAGCTTGGGCCAAGACATGAGGTTCTACGTCTTTCAGCAGATAGCCGTTGGCTCCGGCTTCTATGGCCGGCAGAATATCGTCGTCAGAATCGTAAGTAGTCAGGATCAATACCTTGGTTTTGGGATAAGAAGCCAGCACTTTCCGAGTGACTTCAGGACCGTTCATGTCAGGCATCCGCAGATCGAGTAGCAACAAATCCGGACGTGTTTTCGCTACAGCCTCTATGGCCTGGGCGCCATTACATGCTTCGGCAACCACTTCAAGGTCTGCATGGCGTTTCAGCATGCTGCGTATGCCCTCCCGAACCATGGGGTGGTCGTCGGCCATGACAAGTCGGATCATCTTTCCTCCTTATCTGGTCGAGTAGTGTTACTTGGTCTTTCGACAGGAATATTTACAGTTATGGAGGTGCCTTCCCCGGGAACGGAGGTTACCGTACAGCGCCCACCCGCGTCTTGAGCTCGTTTGGCCATATCTCGCAGACCATAGCCATGCCCAGCCTTTTCCATCTCCTGGAAATCCAAGTTCTGAATATCAAAACCACGACCATCATCCTTGATCCGAAGCTGTAACAGTTCCTGCCCTTTCAAAAGCAAGCTCACCTGTACATGCTGGGCATTGGCATGCTTGGAAATATTAGTCAGGGACTCCTGGACTATACGCAGCAGGTTGACCTCGGTCTGCTTAGGCAAGGGCGGCAAGGTTCGTTGAATCCGACACTGTGATTGAAAACCTGTCTTTGCTGCGGTGGCATGCACTGTCCGCTCCAGGGCCGTCTTCAGGTCCCTGCCATCAAGATCAGCCGGTACCGAATCCGCAATCATTCTTCTGGTGTCATCCAAAGAACCCTTCGACGTGCTGGCGATCATTTCCAAATGTTTCTGAGCTGCAGGTATGTCGTCGATCAGTTCTTCATGAGCTACCCTGGCCAAGGCCAGAATGGAAGTCAAAGACTGGGCGATCGTGTCATGCATTTCGTTGGCCACACGTTCACGCTCGATGGACGCTCCTTCGGCTCTGCTGAGTCTGCGAATCGTCTCTTGTTGAGACTCCATTTTATCCAGCAGCATTTGATTATGTCCGTTGGTCAAAGCCAGGACATTGAAGGACTTTCCAATCATTGCCGAGAATACCACCACGAGAACCATGAGCATAAGGTTGCCGGTTAGATCTGTACTCAAGAACCTTTTTCCAGCCAAAGCCATGGCCAAATAGGCTATATTCAGGACTCCTACCAACCCGAGAGCAGGAAGGTAGGCAAAAGCAATGAAGAGTTGTGGCACGATAAACAGTTGAGCCAGAATAGCGGTACCATCCAACCAAGCGCCCATGGGCAGGCAGACCAGCGTCAGCAGAGCAAAAATCCAACCATATGCTCCTGTTTTACTCACCGATTGATCTGCCGTTTGCCGGTCAGACCCTTGAGGTTTGTCAAATACCCTAGGCAGAACCAAGATCATGAAAAACAGGCAGGGCAATAAGATGAGAAGGTTTGAAGCTAGCTTATGGGTCACGGATGCAGTCGAGAAGAAGCAATCGGCTCCTATTACGCACCCTGCTTCCACAATGAAATACCAGTTCCAGGTGTTATGAAGACGTTGACGCTGGGCATCGGTTCTTGCGGTCGCGTCAAGTTGACCGTCGCCGCAATCACCATTTAGATTCATCGAGAGCTGGTCTTGCTGTTGGTTTTCTCGATTAATTCCCTCAGTGATTTTCACTCATGTCTCCCACGACTTGCACACTTTTCACCCTACTGCCAAAATGCCTGTAGAAATCGTCGGGTTTTCCTGTTTCCGAGCCTCGAAACCGGGATCTTCATTGGTTTTTGATTGTCTTCCCGGCGAAAATTTGCTTGCCTTTTCGGGGATACAAGAGAGCCAAGGGAATGAATAGCAAGGACAGACAACCCATTGCTAGGAAGACCTTGCTGCTGCCGCTGGCATAGGCGGCCCTGATCAGAGGCATGATCATATTCCGCATGGATTGGGGCATACTGGCGAATTGTGATTGAGCACCTGCCGAAGTTCCGGATCCAATAGTATCTGCGATGGCTTGCGCTCGGGATGCACTTACTCCGTACTTGCCCAAAGCTTTATGAATATCCAGGGCAAAATAATGGGTGCACAATGGTCCAAGCATTGCCATGCCCAAGGCGCCGCCGAAGTTTTTGAAGGTCTGATTGATGGCAGTGACTTCGCCATAAGAGGCGTTGATGGCCCGATTGACCGCATCAGTGGATGATGGCGAGAACATGAATCCGATACCTGCACCCGCAACCACCATGGAAAGTGACAGCCAGACGGTATTGGAGGGAAGTCCTTTATCGAGTGAACCGGCTGTAAGCGACATGAGGGAGAAACCCGTTGCGGCTATCAAGCCGGCAATCAGCAATACCGGTTTCATACCATGTCTGTTGAAGAGTTGGGCGCCTAACAAGGCGGAAACCAGGAAACCTAAGAAAAAGTAGAGGATGAATAGGCTGGTCATCAATGTTGACCGGTTGAGTGCAAGGAGCCCATAGACGCTGAGGAAGTACATGATGGGTTGGAAGATCACGGCGGCTACCAACATGGCGAGCTGGGAAATGTCGAATGGTGGGTTGCGGAAGATTCTGAGTTTAATGATTGGATTGTCAACGTGCGAATCCCAGAAGCCGAACACCAGGAATAGCACAAGGCTGGCACCAAAACTGGCAATAATGCGCCAATCCGACCAGCCAACGGTGCTGCCCTGTTGAATCGGCACGATCAGAGCTATCATGGCGAGTCCTACGGCCAGGCCGCCAGCCCAGTCAATACGCTGACTACCGTGTTCGGTTGTGGGTGAGTCCTTTGGAATCATCGAGGCGATCATGACGATGGCCACCAGAGCAAGAGGCAGATTGATGAAGAAGATGTCGCGCCAGGAGTATTGAATCAGCCAAGATCCCAGAATGGGGCCCAAGCATGTCATGGCGCCTGTGATGGCGAAGAACAGAGCCATGTTTCCGGCCCTCTTGTTTTCTCCCGAGTAGGAGAACAGAATACCGATGGCGGCCGGGAACATCATGGCTGAACCGATGCCTTGCAGGGCTCGAGAGAGAATCATCAGCATCAGCGACAGTGAATTTGCAGGAACAAGTCCGCAACATAAGCTGCCCATTCCAAAGAGGAATGTACCTGAAAGCATGATGCGTTTGTAGCCCGCTAGATCAGACAGATGCCCGCAGATGGGGAAAGTGGCGGCTGCAGCCAGCATATAGGCGTTAACAATCCACTGTATGCCGCTTGCGGTCAGACCCAGACCTGATTGGACTGCCTGACTCGATAAGGAGACGATTGTCGAATCTATGTTGGTCATAGAGACGGCGACAATAAGTCCAATCATGATCAGGCTGAGTTTTTTGTGATTGATAGGAGGTTGTGAACCCTCAATCACTGGCAAGGGGTCTTCTTGTCTTTTGACTTCGCGATCTTGCATGCTGTCTCTCTTTCGTGTTCGCGCAATTGGTATCGCTGTAATCGGCTTTGGAGGCGCTACACCATGAGAGTAAAAAGATCTTCTCGCTTCTTATGTCATCCCAGTCGCTATATCTCTGTCCCCCATTCGGATGACATGATGTCAGTCGTGTCAGAGCTGGGGCTAGAAGATCAGCAATGCAACAGTTTGCGAAAATCTGACTGTGTGAGTTATAGGGCCATCTGATGCTGGGAAAAGTACTGTCTCGCAGTTTATCGAGTGATTTTATAAGCCAATTGGTGGGGGGGGGGAATCGATAGTTATGGCAGGCAGATTACCCAGAAGACCCGTGAGCAACTGCCCTCTCCACTGGCCAATGTGAGCGGGATTCGTCTGACGCTATGAATGAGTAATATCAGCGACAGACAATGCAATGTGAGGACATTCTCCACGCGGTCAATCTTGTTGACCTGTCGTCATTGTTGCCCGCCGTTTGGCTAGCTGTTGGCTCTGTAAATTGGTTTATTTCGGTATGTCGCAGACCGAGAAGGCGAAACTCATCAGGGCTCCTACTGACTTACCCTTATCCGATTTCAATGTTTCAATGCTATTGAGATGCTCATTCTCTGGCACCTGGTTCAGCGCGTACTGTTCACCATCTGAGGTGGTAAAGCGGAGGATGGGGTCTCCCTGCTTGCTGAGCTTGCATGATACGGTGCCCTCATCAACTTTAAGAGGCCAGGTGTGACCCAGATCTTCTTTCGAAATTGTTTGCGGGTTGCTGGTAGCTGCAACCCTGTTGCTTCCATCAGTGGAATATTCTTCAGGGTGCTTCATGCCATCAGTGCAGCCGCCAACCCCTACTGTCAGCATAATTGTGGCGCATATCAGGAAAAGGGTTCTGAGGCTCTGCTTGATTTGTTTCATAATTATCGACGTTCTTTCATACTTGGGGACGGTTTCTAGCGCTCGCTGGCCAAAGCCATATATCCGTCCTCAAGGTTGGGTGCGGTTTCGACAGAGCCTGCGGGCGGGGTGTCGGTGACTATGCGGTACCTTGTCCCCTGTGGGGTAGGTTCCGCGTTGATGATTGTGGCATTATCCGGTGGGGCTGCGATGGGGGGCGTGGCCCAGGTGTGACCGGCAGCTTCATGGATCAGCCCCTCTGTCGGCCCGTCATACTGGTTGCGTCCGCAACGTAATACACACACCCAAGGACAGGTTTGTGCAACATCATCGAGTATGTGGGTGGAGAGGATAACGGTTTGATCCTGCCCCAGCTGGGCAAGGAGCGTGCGGAACCGCATGCGCTCTTCGGGATCCAACCCCGCTGTGGGTTCGTCGACTACCAGTAGCCGGGGGTCGCCCATAAGTGCCTGTGCGATGCCTACCCTGCGCCTCATACCCCCGGATAGCCCTCCGATGGGTTGGTTCATTATGTCTTCCAATCCCACCTGTTCCAGGAGGGTATGCGCCTGCTCCTGCCGCACGTGTTTGTTGTCAATCATTTTCAAGATGCCGATATAGTCAAGGAATTCAAGTGGCGTCAGGTTGTCGTAGGGGGTGATGTGCTGTGGCAGATAACCCAGGTGCCGTTTTAGATTTCGCCTGTTGGCCGGCGATGACAGGTCTTGCCCATCAATAATAACTTTACCTTTAGTCGGTTTGATTATTCCGGTGAGAATACGCATGAGGGTTGTTTTGCCGGCACCATTTGGTCCTATGAGCCCTATCATGCCCTGTGGAAGATCGACGGTCAGATCGTTCAAAGCGGCCGGTCTCCCCCGAAAATCCTTGGTTAGATGGTCAATCGAGATAAACATGTGAGTAATTCCTTTCAAAGTCAGATGAAAGTCAGACCCGAGCTTTTATGTGGTTGGAGGCTATGTTTGCACCAGTGAAAAGAAGGAAGATAATACACACCTGCCAGAGCAGGGATATGACCCCAGATTGGACGGTAAAGGGGCCATTCGCCGGTACGTACATAGTATCTGTATGGAACCATCCCTGCGCAATGGGATCACCAATGACGGCCAGCGGGCCGCCATTGAGCGTTGGAAGTGGTAAGAGGGGGGTGTAGAAAGCCAGCCAAGCCCATACCAGGACGGCGAGAATTCGGGCCAGGATTGTGGGTAACAGGGCTCCCAGCAGGGCGGATATCCCCATGGCAATCAGCATTGACGGTGAGAGTATGACAAGCGCTACTGCCAGGGCCGCAAGCATTGCCATACCGTTGCCGCGGAAGGTTTGGTAGACCGCGATCAATACTAGGAAAAGCAGGGATGATGATATGCAGATAACCCATGCTCCCATGACATGAGCTGCGCGGATGGCTGCCATCGGTAAAGGGGAGGTGGATTCAAGCTCGTCCATTCCTGTCCGCCTACCGGCAGTCATCAGGTTGCTGAATGATGCTGCGTATGCCAACGAGGTGAATATGGCAAGAACCTGTCCGGTAAAGACAAGACCCTGTATGGTGTTGAGTCCAGGTGACATGGGAGAGGCGTAGGCTAAAAAGAGGGCGAAGAGCGCCAGCGGTATGCTGGCTATCCACAAGGCTTTGCGCCGATAAAACATCAGTAGCGTGATGCGTACAAGGCTCAGTATCCTCATAGGGCTGCCACCTTTGCAACATTGCGCTCCGCATCACCGCACATGTTCCATCCGAAGATTGCGCCTGCTGCTGCAATAAACAATGGAATGAGTCGTTGCCGGACCGGATCGGTTATGTATGGATCCCATATAAAACATAAAAACAGCCAAATAGCCATGGAAGCCAGCGACGAGGTTGGCTTAGACATGGTAAATACGGCTATAAGGAAAACCAGACAGTTGACAATGAATATACTGCCAACCGGGGTAATGATGCTCACCCATCCCATGTCGCGTGGCCAAAGTCGCATCATATGCAAGCCAATAAAAAGAAGGCCTGCGGCAGCAAGAAATGCTCCGGTAATGATAAGCAGCCTGGTCACTTGAACTTTCCGCCATCCAGTTGGAGTTGACTCAGTAAGTTCAACGATTGGGTCACCATTGAGCACAAAAGCTGTAGATAGGCCAGCAGCAATTACTGGCACCTGAGTAAGAACCATCATAACCGGCCGTATGCGGCTCAATGACCAGATGCCCTCCAGTACGAAGCCCGCAAGAAGAACACCTGCAGTCAGTATGAACGGCAGTAATACTAGCCTATAAAGCCTCTTGAGCTGTATACCTACGAAAGCCAACCTCGTCCACCTTCCTCATATCTGGTTTTGGCCTCGGCTGCTGCCAGACATTGTTCGCTACTCGTTCCGTCTGCTTAGTTAGTAGCGAGAGAGGATGAAAAGGTTCATTAATTTTTATCTCCACCGGCGAGTCGAGTATGCCAGGCAAGAGGAGCGGTAAGGATAACAGCAGATAGGAGTCCCACTGTCAGTAGGATGGTCCCTGCCCAGGCTGCGGTTGTAGTGGGTACCGAATTGACCCATGCCGGTAGGAAAAATGATGGCCTCAAGTTCTGCAAAGTTCTCAATAGTGGTGCAAGTACCCCTAGGAGCAGTGCAATCCACGAGCATTGCCATATGCATAAGAGGGCCACAATATTCGCCAGGAGTGTTATGGGGGCTATCGTTTGGGCAATAACTGTCAGGGGTCTTATTCCAGGGTTGATTGCAGTGACAATCAATAAGGTTACTCCCCCGACGACAATATTGGAGATGAAGGCCAGCAATAGCCTAGAACCTACTACAACTTGAGGTCCCAGGGGCATACTGAGCATTAATTCACGATCATCTTTAATGGAAAAGACCAGGATCATGGTCAGTGCCATGTTGAGCATGAGTATATTTGAAAAGATATGCGTACCGAGACTGCCGTAACGTGCACCTTGCATAAGGTTGCTAATTAAAACGGAGCACGCTGCTATCGCAATTTCCACCAGTAAGATATATCGCGGTATGAGGCGGAATTGTGCCAGAACAAGCGGGCCACAGGAACGCACTCGACGCATGAATGGTATTGGTCGATCCGTTGCCAGCGACGGCTTCTGTTGGATGGCCTTCAGTACGCTATTAAAAGCTGGAACTGCCGGCTGAACATTCTGCTCTCTTTCCCTAAGCGCCTCTTGAACTTCACCCCGGTATTCTTCGGTGAGCGGGCCTGTGCTGTCTGGGCTTGTGCTCTTATATCGGTCTGCCATAATCACCCCTTCAATTATCTCTGGCTCTGCAGTTTTTGGGTTTTGACTGGAGCGAGGTCGGTCAACTGCGGGCGCAGGATCTGTCTTGCCCGGGCAATGCGAGATTTCACAGTCCCGACCGGAACGTCGAGCAGGGAGGCTATTTCCGGGTAGGGTAACTCGTGAAGCCAAGCCAGCGTCACCGTATATGCCATTTCTGCTGGGAGTGCATCAATCCTTTGCCGTATTATTTCCATCGTCAGATCTTTACTGACCAGTTCTACAGGCTCCAGCTGATCATCGGTTATCGAGTTAAGTTCCATCTGATCCATTTGGTCAGGTGGTTTCGGTTTGCGACGTTTCATATAGATTTGCCGTCGGGCAATGCTGAGTATCCAGGTAAGCACCTTGCTGTCTGCGCGGAAGGTTTTTGAGGAACGCCAGCAGCCCAGCCATGTGTCAGCAAAAACTTCACTAGCATCCTCATCGTCGGATATTCGCAGGGAAATAAAGGCTTGGACGGTATGAGCATACTTATTGTAAAGTGTTTCAAAGGCCGTTTCGTTTTCGTCAGCCACCATTTTGATCAGCCTTATATCATCAGCATCTGGATCAATGCGAGATCGTTTCACTGATGATGTCCTTCTCCGTATTGTCTACATCCTAGATATCGTCCTGCATACTGTTATGCAAGCGGTTGTCGCGGTTATGCTCCATTGCTATTACGAATATACTGGGATGCTGCTTTAGGGTCGCCCGTACTGTGAATTTAGTCGCAAAGTCGCAGGGCAACCCATTACTGTCTGTGAGTGAAGCTGGCTCTTTTCAGGTGTCCTAGCGCTTATTTGCGTCCTTTCAAGTACTTCCGTATCTTCTTCAGGGCCCAGTCGTAATGGCTGGAGGTCGAAGAGATGAAGGCGGAGCCCAAGGTAGAGTTTCCGGTCCATGGGAGGGCGCCCTTGGTGAATAGCTGTTCGTTGGTGAACGATTGCGCCAGGGCCATGACCTTCTTATGGGATTCGATAAACAGGTTCAAGGCCTGATCGTAGGTGGTGTCATCATGCTTGTCTCGCAGCTTCACATTCATCTCGCCGTAATTGCGCCAGTTGTAGCCGTCCGGAAGAAAGTCGTGGGTCCTGCCCTCCTGGTTGTCTTCCACCCAGTTCAACAGCAGCTGATGCCACTCATAGAGGTGGACCAGCACATCCTTGATGTTCCTGTCGCGTGCCCAGTGGGCCTCCTTCTTCTTGTTAAGGTCGAAGGAGAAGCGGCCGTTGCGTTCCTCGGGTGTCAGCGGCTCAAGCAACGCCATCAGCTTGTCGAAGCCATCATCAGCCGCCTTGATGAGTTCTTCCTTGGTGGTAGGTCGCGCCATGACGGTCCTCCATTTGTCTGTTGTTGACAAGATTTGACTGGTCCATCGTCACCTGTCTCGGTTTGTCATCGACTGTACCCTATATGAGCCTTGCAAATGCTCGCGTGTAGGAAATCGTCGCGAATTCAAGTGCTCACAGTTGCACCTACCAATTGAATTCATCAAGCCGAGCGCTGCATATATCGACTTAATTTATTTAACAAGAGACATGGAGGAATGACAGAGGTCGGCAGGCTCGCTGTGGCTCAAATATGTATTCGCGTGTATGCGGCGAGGCTTTATTACTCGCCGATGGCATGAGATATGACACTGACAGAGTTCTCGAACCTGGTGGTCAGGGCTTGGATACCTGTGGCTGCGGCACCAAGCAGGGATGCGATGAGCACCACTACAATCCAAGCGCCCCATTGCACGCTCATCTGTGCTTTGCCCATGAAGCGTGAGAGCATGAAAGTCAGGGATGAGGTGCAGAGCAATGTGATGACCAGGGAGAACAGTGTGCTGGTAATCATAGTGATGATGCCGTCAAGCGCGCCCAATACTCTGAGCTGGCCGATTCCAGCACCTGATACGTAGGTCAGCGCCAGATCAAGTCCTCTGCCTTTGGAAGTGATCAAGGTGCCTGCAATTGCACCTGTTATCGCGATGATTATTGGCGGTCCAGTGAGCGCCAAGAGACTCGCAAACATGTCTGTGGTCGCCGGAACGCTGCCTGGTGTGTGGGGAAAAGCGACTAGCAAGGTGGTGATCATTGTGCTCAACCCTCCGCTGACGGTCATCAGCAATGATAGACCCGCAGTCATCGGGATTATCGTCGCTCCCTGGCGCTGTATGCTGCCGACAGCCTGTTGGCCTGCCAGCCTCCAGGTTCTGGATGGCAACGCTACAATACGCGTCCATATCGCCGTGAAGCCGGGCAGGAGATATGGCGCGAAAGCTGCCAGCGAAAATATCAGGAGGAACATGCCGCCCATGGCGAAGGCGAGAAATACCGTCATCCGATCTGGAGCGGCAGCGCTGCTCATCTGACTGGCACGAGGGTTAGTTGCAAGTGCAAAAGCTGGAATCAGCAACATGCAGCCAGCACCAATCAAGCATACGATTCCCAGGAGGAAGCGGAAGACGCCTATCCGCTTTGGAGGGTCCTGGGATTGCCTGAGGGCTTCCATTGGTCGTATTTTCGAGAGCGAACGGATAGTCAACAAGGTGCTTATGAAGATGGGCGCAGCGCTGAAAGCGAGGCCTTTGCCTAGCGAATCGAACAGGTGGCTGCCGGCATAGGTCAAATGCAAATCAAATGGATTTGTCACCATGGCGAAGGTCAAGGGCGTAATCACCGGCAGCAAAAGGCAGGTGGCTGCAATGGACAGGATGAATAATCCCATGACTATCAGCAGATTCCAGGCCAGCAGTTGCCAAGGCAGAGCGCCTTGCAAAACCATGAGCGCCAGTTGATGCCGGCGTTGATTCAGTGCTGAATTCATGACCCATAGCAGCACAGCTATGGTGATGATCACGCTGAATGCCAAGGCGGGACCAGTGTATGTGGATCCAAGTACCTGCTCCGGGCCCTGATAGTCCTGATCAATGATCGTGGCGATCGCGATGAGGGAGCAGATGACAGTCTGGGATACGACCATGGCCAGCAAGACGGCGCTCCAGACCATGGGCGCTGCTTTGAGTTCGGACAGAGCGCCTCTCATGCCATGGGCGCTTTCGCAGAGAATGACTGGCTGATACGGCCATCGCGCACGGCAAAAAGCCGATCGCACTGGCCTGCCACCTCATTGTTATGCGTCACCAGTACGATGGTTTTCTTTTCGTGGTTGGCAAGTTCCTTCAGCACCGATATGACCTTTTCTCCGGATTCCTGATCCAGGGCGCCAGTTGGCTCGTCCGCGAATACCACGTCTGCGTCGGATAACAGAACCCGGGCCAGGGCAACACGTTGCTGCTCGCCGCCTGACAGTAGGGTGACGCTTTTCTTTTTCTGATCGATCAAACCAAAGTACTTCAAGAGGGAATCCGCCGTCTTTCTAGGAAAGCGGGATCCGCGAAGGGTGAATGGCAGAGCCAGATTCTGCTCGACTGTCATGCTGGTGATCAGGTTGTAGGACTGGAATACGAAGCCTAGATGCTGGCGTCTGAACTTGGTCATGGCCGACAGCCCCAGACGGGTTATGTCCTTACCCAGCAGAAGCACATTGCCGCTAGTGGCCTTCTCCAGCCCAGCCAGGCAGTACAGCAGCGTCGATTTGCCGCTGCCTGACGGCCCTATGATGCCGGTCATCTCCCCCGGATAGGCAGTGAATGCTATGTCATTGAGAATGGTCAGTGAATCGCCGCGGCGCGGGGAGACCACCATGGACAGTCCCGTAGCTTCAATCGTTGGTGTCGGGCCTCTGCTTTCGCTTACGTTGGGGTTATTCATGGTTGCATCTTTCCCTTGGATGATCATCGACTACCTTCCAGACCGAGGCATCTACGCTCAGTAATGCTGATTCGCCTCGCAGATGTCATGTGCCCTCGTTCGTCGCTTGACCCTGTATGACGGTCATCCTTGTCGTCATCAGTCAATTCCATTGATATCAGCGAAAGAAGGGATGAAATACCCTGATTTACCCTGAATTATCCCTGACTCGGCCCTGATTTTTCGGAATAAGAGGCATGTTCAGGCAGGTATGCTTACGCGGCGCCACCGGTAATGTCAGCAGCGCCGAGAATCAGCTGATTACTGCTGCAGCCTCATTCGCCAACAAGCAACAGGGATTTGATGGCGGTGCGCTGGTCCATGGCCTCATAGGCCTCCTGGATGTGATCCAAGGCAAAGCGCTGGGTGAAGACCTTGCCTGGCTGGATGCTGCCCTTGAGCACCTGGTCAAGCAGCAGATGCCTGTCATATGTGGTGACTGCGGCCGTGCCTCCTCGCAGCCCAACATTGCGCCAGAACAGCTTAGAGGTGTCCATGGTAGCCTGCTGCGGCACACCCACCCTGCCGACCACTGCGGCGGGCCGGGCCACCCTGACGGCGGTATCGGTGGACAGTTCGGTGCCCACGCATTCCAGGACCGCATCGGCTCCGCCTCCGTCGGTGAGGGCCATGACCTGCTCCACAGCAGCGTCGCCGCGTTCAGCCACAATGTCAGTCGCCCCGAATTCACGCGCCAACTTCTGGCGGTCCTCATGCCGGCTCATGGCGATGATGCGTTCGGCCCCGCGCAGCTTGGCTGCTATGACTCCGCACAGACCCACCGCTCCATCGCCCATGACCACGACTGTGTCGCCTTCTTTGACCTGGGCTGTAGCGGCTGCATGATAACCGGTGGCCATCACGTCGGAGAGGGTCAGCAGGGAGTCGAGCATGTCGTCGCTGTAGTCCTCAGGTTGGCCTGGAATCTGCACCAAGGCCCAGTCCGCGTTGGTGAATCGCAGATACTCGCTCTGATAGCCGCCGCTCCCCCGCCTGTCCGGATCAAGGCAGTCACCATCGAAGCCGGCCCTGCAGGCTGCGCAGTGCCCACAGCCATGAGTGAAAGGCGCTATGACGAAGTCACCAGGTTTGACATGAGAGACATCCGATCCCACCTTCTCGACCAGGCCGATGGCTTCGTGCCCTACGTAACTGCCTGAGGGCATTGAGGAAATACCCCGGTACCACCACAGGTCGGATCCGCACACGCAGGCCCGGATGACCCGAATCACGGCATCTTTAGGCTTTTCGATGGTCGGCATCGGCGATTCCTCCAGCTCGATGCGGCCCGGCTTTACAAACTTTGCTGCCTTCATGCTCTTGCTCCCCATTCTTCACTACCTGGCGTATTCGCCTGCCAAGTATGCGGATGAAACATAGTCTACGGAGTTCAATCCGCTTGAAGTCAAGTCAATACCTTATTGTGCGCGATTCACCGAGGTGCGGACAAGATTGTTGCGCGGGAATACGGTCATAAGATGCAATCATATATAAATCATATATAAATGCCGTATAAGGGTGCCGTCATATGCCTTGTGACTCGGCCGAACCACAAGGGATCAACTCACTTGGAAGAGCTTTCAGGACTGCCAAGTTCCTTGAGGAAGGCAGCATAGGCCTGGGGATTGCGATGGTTTTTGCCTGCTTGGACGATCAACCCGTGATATTCGCGCAGATCGTTGAGTGGCCATTGATCAACCTGAATAAAATCCGCCTCGTACTCTTCACCCTCTTGGTATGACCGCAAGGAGGCCCGTCCCAGACCGTCCAGCATCCGGCGTGCATAGGCGTCCCAGATGAAGCAGCGCTGGCCGAAGGCATAGAGCCGTATGACGTCCGCTGTCTCGCGTCCAACCCCGGCAATGGTGAGCAGGTCGTCACGCAGGCCTTCATCCGCGCAGTCCTCGACATCAGCCGTGCGGATGCCGTGAGCCAGCAGCCACTGAGCCAGGGCTTTGCAGGTGCGCGCTTTGGCCTTCATGAAGCCGCTGGATCTGATCAGGTTCGTCAGCCTTGTCAGGTCGACATCAGCCATATTGCAGGGGTTGAGCAGATCGGCCTTGCGTAGCTGCTCGATGGACATGGCCGCGTTTCCCCAGGCTGTATGTTGGACCAGCACCGCTCCAATCATCATTTCGAAGTCAGTCTCTGCCGGCCACCAATTCTGCAATCCCAGACGAGCGAGCAAACGTGAGTACAGCCACTGTGAGCAACCGGCATTTATTCTGGCTGAATTGCCCATAGCGCCTCCACAAAATTATTTGACGCTTTTCATGGTAACAGTTGGCTCCAGCCGGCGCGGAGCGAGTCAGAGGACGGCAGGCGCCTGGGCGAAGTCTGTGATAGCGCCATCGGCCTCAGAGCGGATGGAATCCCAATCCTTGGCCGAAGACTGGTCGTACATGGCCCAGACCTTCATCCCAGCGCGCTTGGCCGAATCGACGGCGACGAGAAGATCCTCGAATACCGTGCATTGGTCAGGTGATACGCCCAGCATCCGCGAAGCCAGCAGGTAGATTTCCGGCTCTTCCTTACCGATGCTTTCGGCGTCATCCACGCTGCAGACCTGGTCGAAACAGTCGATCATGCCTGCATGTTTCAGGGCAGCCTGTCGCAGGCGCGGAGGGAGGCTGGTCGCCACAGCCAGGGCGGCACCGCTGGCCCTCAGCGCTCGCAGGTAATCGAGTGCATGTGGCTTGGGCTGCACAGCCGTGGCGTAGAGCAGGAGCGCGTCCTGGTTCCACTCCTCAATTAGATCCTCCGAGCGCTCGTCAAGGTGGAAGCGGTCGATGGTGTACCTGGCGATGGCGCCGGTCTGCATGGAGGCCACTGCGGATGCGTAATCGTCCGGCATGGGAATGTTGCGGCGAGCGAAGAATCGTTGGTCGATTTCCTTCCAGACTCCCATTGAATCCAGAAGTGTGCCGTCGAGATCGAAGATAGCAGCCTTGCCAATGTTGACTTTTATTCCATTTTCGCCCATGCTGCAAATTCTCCTATTCGCCGAAGTTATTTATAGTAGCATGACCTCAGATCGGGTCTGGCTCACCGGTTTTGAGCCAATGTTCTCGCCAATCAGCCTTGGCTTCAGAAAAGTAGGTATGTTCAATAGTTTAACGTCGCCACGCCAGGCATCAATCCGAGCGATTGTCAATTATTTTGCGCTCAGTGAGTGAAAAGCGCATAAAAATTGAAGAAGATATACAATATTGGTTGAAACAATGTTAGCATGCAAATACTAGAGAAAATCATCGAAAAAGGAGTCTTATGGCTATTCAGGAAACAACAGCGGCTCTGGCTGATCCGCTGCGTCGTCGTGTGCTGGATCTTTTGGAACAGGGCGGCATGGAGGCCGGACGTCTGGCCGAAAAGCTGGGAATGACGCCATCCAAGCTGTCCTATCATCTGAGGAAGTTGAAAGAAGCAGACCTGATTGTCGGCCACAAGCAGGGCACCAGGGTCATCTATGAACTCAATCTGAGCGTGCTGGACAGCACCATTCAGTGGCTTTACCGCTTGCGGACAAGCGCCAGCGACAAGAGAAGTCTGCCCGAGCCGCAGACCGTGAGCAAGGAAACTGGTTCGACGGCGGTTTCTGAGTCCTAAGGAGACTCTCATGGCGGATGGCAGCAAAGCGGGTCGGTTCGTCCCGACCCTTGTCGCGGCTCAGTGGATACCGGGGCTGATCATGCTGGGCGTAAGCAGCATAGTGGTCAATCGTCTGCCGAATGAAAACGTCCCGCTTCATTGGAATGCACAGAACCAGGTGGATCGCTGGGGCTCTCCCCAGGAGCTGGTTTGGATGCCCTGCTTCTGTCTGGTCATTGCGCTGATTTGGACCATCCTCATGCTCGTCCTGCGCGCATATTTGATTAAACGTGGTGATGAAGCGGGGCATACCTTGACCGTTTTTCTGCTTGGTGGTCTATGCATGCAGATTATTTTTGCGGTTATAGATCTGTTCGAAATAGCTGTTGCTGATCCTCATTGGGGATGGTGGCCGACGGATTTCGGCATTGATAAGGTCGCCATGCTATTGACTGGTCTGACTCTCATAGTCATCGGCAATCTTGCTCCTAAAACCGGACCCAATGGCATCAGCAGTTTTCGGGTGCCAGGTGCCTACTCCAGCCGCGAGGCTTGGCGCCGTTGTCAGCAGTTTGGCGGGGTGCTCTTCATGATTCTGGGCGTGGTCATGATCCTGGCCGCCCTGGCTTATAGCGGAGTCAGGCTCTACTGGATCTGTGGAACCGCTCTGGCAATCGTCCTTGTACTCATATGTGCCTATGGTTCATACGCTGGCAGAAAGTATGCCGGGCAGGGAGAACCTATCTACCACCGTTAGTTCCTGTATGCAATGCGTGAGCTAAAAGAGACTGTAAATGACAGCTCAGGATACAAGTAAGAACTTCTTGAGTCCGTTGAAGGACTCAAAGCTGATTTAGATCAAATCAAGCACCTGCCAACACGGTCCTTCATCATCAGTATCATTTCACGAGCCAAGCTGCAACAGTCTGGACAGGCTATCTGCTCTCACCCTAGAAACTGGAATAACAGACACCGCACAAACCCTGTATTTCATGGCAACAAGGTTGAATGCACTCGAAATGAGGACGAAAGCAGTGCGCTCCTATCGGGGATTGTTGGAGATGTAAGAGCTTTAACATCACCTTTCTCATCTAATTACCCCAATAACGACCGTCTACACACCCGGCGATCTTCTGCGTGCATGCTATAAAATTCGTTTAGCCATTTAGTCAGTTTAGATCTCAGGGAAGTTCGTACGTCCTATTACCGATCCATAGTCTTGCTTAAATTAAGGAATTCATATACGCCATCGTTCGATTTTTGCATTTTAGAACCCGTTATTTTAAATCCTGCGCCCTGATAAACTTTAATTGCACGTTTATTGAAGCTGGCTACTGAAAGAACAATAATTCTATAATTAAAATTATTCTGTATGAATTCTCCGATTCCTTTGACGAAATTTAATCCCAACCCGTGTCCAGTCAAATCCGGTCTCAATCCTAAACCAACTTCTACTTTTACCTCTGATAGCCTTTCCAGGCAAAAATAACCAACCAGTTCATCTTGATCGTCCACAACCTGGTAATACTTATCTCCGCGCAACTTCGGAGTGATTATCTCTTCAAGATCCTCTAGATCATTTTCCATATCATAAAAGCTGTATTGGCCACCATAGTGCCATTTTCTAGCGATCTGGTCTGCATTTGCCTGAGTTAAGTGTGCTATTTTCTTAAATATCATATTTACTCCTTACTCAATGTGCAGACTCCGAATTAATATCGGTAGTAATAGTCAAGAGATCTTGTTTAAGTAACCCAAAGGTTAATCAATAAAATCCGAACTGGGGGACAGACACAAATACTGTCAGCCAAGTTTGCATTGCGAGGCTATTGGAGTGAGATGATCGATGTGCTGCGCCCAATCTGCAGGGGTATGAAAAGGTCCCTAGGCTGACTTAAGAGCCGGGCTAGGGACCTTCTACCATCTTTATTTGCGCTTCTTTTTCTCGCGGATATGCACGGAGATCTGGATGGGAGTGCCCTCGAAGCCGAACTCCTCGCGCAGGCAGCGTTCCAGATAGCGGCGGTAGCCGTGCTCCAGAAAGCCGGTGGCGAAGATCACGAAACGCGGTGGCCTGGTGGAGGCCTGGGTGGCGAAGAGAATCCTTGGCTGCTTGCCGCCCCGCAGCGGATGCGGGTGTGCAGCCTGAACCTTGCCTAGGAAGGAGTTGAGCTTGCCGGTCGGTATGCGCTTGTCCCACGATTCCAGAGCGGTCCGCATGGCCCTGGCCAGCCGGTTGGTGTGCCAGCCGGTCTTCGCAGACAGGTTGACCCGCTCGGCCCAGGTGACCCGGTCGAATTCGGTCTGCCAGAGTCGCTCAAGACGCTGCCGACCGAAGTCGTCCAGCAGATCCCACTTGTTAAAGACCAGGACGATGGCCCGACCAGCATCCACGGCCTGGCTCATGACCTTCAAGTCTTGGTCAGCTATGGGCTGGGAGGCATCGAAGAGGATGAGCGCCAGTTCCGAACGTTCGATGGCCGCCTGCGTGCGCAGGCTGGAGTAGTACTCGGCACCCGAGATTTTATGCAGGCGGCGCTTGATGCCGGCGGTGTCGATGAAGAGCCAGTCCTCGCCGTCCACCTGTACCACTTCGTCGACCGGATCGCGGGTGGTGCCCGCCACATCGTGAACGACGGCCCGCTCCTCGTGAGCCAGCTGGTTGAGCAAGGAGGACTTGCCGACGTTGGGTCGTCCGACCAGGGCCACTCGGCGCAGACCCTCCGGGGTGAGGAATCCCGAGGTCTTCTCGGCCTTGCTGAGCTGTTCTAGCGCCGCATCCAGCAGGTCGCCTATCCCCCGGCCGTGCATGGCGGAGATGGCATAGGGTTCACCCAGCCCAAGCTTCCAGAATTCGGAAGCGGTGTAGTCGGCCATCCGATCATCCAGCTTGTTGACGGCCAGGACGACTGGCTTGCCCGCGGCTCGCAGCATGGTGACGATCCGTTCGTCGCTGGCGGTCAGCCCCACCTGGCCATCCACGACCAGAATGACGGCATCAGCCAGTGATACGGCTACCTGCGCCTGGGATGCGATGGCGGATTCGATGCCCTCCACATCGCTCTCCCAGCCGCCGGTGTCCACCAGCTTGAATTGGGTGCCGGCCCACTCGGCCTCGTAGCTGACCCGGTCTCTGGTCACGCCAGGGGTGTCCTCGACCACAGCGGCACGGCGTCCGAGAATCCTGTTGACCAGGGTGGACTTGCCCACGTTGGGCCTTCCCACCACGGCCAGAACGCCTACGGCCTTAGGGCCTTGGTCCTGGTCATTCTGGTTTTCAGAGCCGCCCTCCAGCAGGGCACGGTCTTCTTCGTCCAGTTCGTAGTCGTCAAGGTTGCGAGCGTACTCGTCATAGGAGTCCTCCTCCATGGCCGAGGAGACCAGATCAATCAGGACCTGCAGGGTTTGTTCGAAGGACAGATCGGAGTTGTCTACAGTAGTAACCCCGTCGGCGGCGCTCATGAAGGAGGTGACCTTGGAATCCCGGGCATCCCGGGCAGCCAGATCCTCGGCGCCGGCTGATCCGGCCTGAGCCTGGCCGCTGCGACGGGCCTGGCGGACCTCTTCACGGGCTGTCAGCAGCACACGGACCTGGGCGTCCGGGGCCACCACGGTGGTGATGTCTCGCCCTTCGGTCACCACACCCCGCTCCTGGTCGGCCATGATGGCTCGCTGGGCGGCGATGAGGATATGTCGCACAGCTGGAATCGAAGAGACCACGGAGACTTGTTCGGATACCTCAGTTGAGCGTATCTCTTCATCCACGTCACGGTCATCCAGGCTGACTCTGGGACGTTCGGGGTCAAGCCCCATGACCAGGTGGCCGCCAGTGATGGAATCCGCCACGGCCTCGGTGATCGCCTCCTGGTCAGGCTGGTCCACGTCCAGGTCCAGCCCGCGATCCATGCACCAGAGGGTGACCGCCCGGTACATGGCTCCAGTGTCCAGATAGGCCAGGCCGAAATGCTTGGCCAGGGCCCGCGAGGTGGAGGACTTGCCCACTCCCGCAGGGCCATCAATGGCGACAGTGATCACAGTCCGACCTCCTTATCCAGAGCCTTGATCTCGGCGGCGGAGAGGACCCGGTAGGAGCCAGGACGAATCTCGCCCAGTCGGATGGGGCCGATCTGGGTGCGCACCAGCCGGGTCACCGGGTAGCCGATGGCGCCGAAGATGCGCCGGACTATCCGGTTCTTGCCCGAGTGCAGGACCACCTTGACGATGGTGTGCTCGCGGTTGTGGTCGATGATGGCGCAATGGTCCAGGCGGATGAGGCCGTCGTCCAGCTCTACACCCTGGGTGACCAGCCGTCGGCAGACATTGCCGCCAATGTGGCCGCTGAGTGTAGCGATATAAGTCTTCTCCACCTCATAGCGCGGGTGCATGACGTGCTGGGCCAGCTCCCCGTCGTCGGTCATGAGAATGAGGCCCTCGGAGTCGTAGTCGAGTCTGCCCATGTGGAAGACCCGCTCGTAGCGGTCCCCGATGATGTCGCGCAGGGTGAACCGGCCCTTGGGGTCGTCCATGGTCGAAAGGACCTTGCGAGGCTTGTTCAGGGCCAGGGTGACGTGCTTGTCGTTCAGATGGATGCGGGATCCATCCACGCGGATCTGCTGGTGGGAGGGGTCAACCCGGCTGCCCAGGGTGGTGACCAGCTCGCCGTCGACCTCGACCCTGCCCTGGGTGATGATCTGTTCGCATTTGCGACGAGAGCCGAATCCGGCCTGGGCCAGCACCTTCTGGAGGCGGATGCCCTCCTCCCCCTGTTCGCGCGCTCTGATCGCCTGTGTGTATGGATGTGGCATCGTTCTCCCAACGTGGCCCGATAGATATGTAACGGATACCGTTCTGGGCGGCCGCGGCCGCCGAAAGGTCATATCATACTATATCGGAGCCTAAGGAAGTGTTGTTGGCTTGCCCTAAGCTTGAAACTGTTGTTGTTCATTGTCGTCGAAGGGATTGCAAGGTGGGGAACATGACTATGGAAGCAAGTGCTGAGCCGGTCCTCGAAAAGGCCGACGGGCAGGTTGCCGCAAAGCCCGTCCGCAGGCGGATCAGGCCTCGTGATGTTCGTTGGATTCGTGCGGCCGCCGAGCTGGCGGGCACCTTTTTGATCTGCGCGGTCATCTACTTGTCCTACAGCTTCGGCCAACTGGTCATGGGCCAGCCGAGTGTGGTGTTGCCGGTCCTGGGAACCGCCCTGACCTACCTGGCCGTGACGGCCATGCTGGGCGGCGTCTCCGGCGGACACTTCAACCCTGCCGTCACCGTCGCCGCCATGTTCACCTCGCAAATCGGCATGGTGGACGGACTGATCTATATCGTCGCCCAGGTGATCGGTGCTATTGGCGCCGGTGCGATCGCCGTCGCCCTTATTCCGGTCAGCAAGTCCGTGCCGGACAGGACCTGGCTCATGTTCTCTGTCAACGGTTTTTCCGGCGGTTCGCCTGCTGCAGCCACCCTGGGCCAGCAACACATCGCCTTCGGGGCGCCCATGGCCATCGTGGCTGAGCTGATCGGATGCATAATCGTGGTGGCTGCGGCCATCACCACCTTGCGCTCCGACGGCCGCGCACGTCGCAACCATGCCCTCTATACTGGGCTGGCCTACGGCGTCGGCGTGCTGGTCACCTACCCCATCACCTGTTCGGGGCTGAACCCGGCTCGGTCTACCGGCATCGCCATCTTCGCCCAGTCCAAGCACATGGCCGTCAGCCCGATCTCGCAGCTCTGGCTCTTCTGGATCTGCCCCCTGCTGGCTGCCTCTCTGGTGGCGTTGGTCATCATCATGACCAACATCATCACCGACAATATGGCCATGCGCGCCATGGGCACCGCTACTGATGCCCAGCCATTTGCACAGGCAAGTGCAGATGCTCAAGCGCAAGCACAACCTGAAGCCTTTGCTGCGACCGGTGTCCAGACTCAGGCGGGCGCTGAAGCACAGGTTGATGCTTTTGCTGCCGCGGGTGTCCAGGCTCAGAATCAATCGACCCAGGCATCTCCTGCACCGGTTCAAAATGCTCCTGCAGACACCACGGCTCAGACTGTTGATGTATCGGCTCTTTCCGATGTCGATGCTGGCCAAGACGCCAATTCAGACAAGAGTGCTGAGGATGGCCAGGATGATGCTGCCCCTGCCGATGCAGGAACTATTCCCGACCTTCAGGTAGAGCCCCTTCGCACTGCATCCAAAACAGAAGACGGTGACGAGGCATCCAAAGACAAGCCCACTGGAAACTAAACCACTGAGGACCGAAAAGCCTGAAAGGGGTCACAGCAACAGCTGAATGCTGAAGTAGGTGACCAGAAGGCCGATGCCCAGGGCGATGCTGATGAAGGCATCGAAGGGCACTGATCGAACCTTCCAAGGGCTGCGATCCTTGAGAGTCAGACGCAGAGCGCCGCAAACCAGGGCCGCGACGGACACTAGTCCAGTCGCGGCCCAGGTGTATCCAAGGAAAGCTACAAGCGCGGCGATCAGCACCACCAGAAAGATGACGCCCTCACATATAGGACGACCCTCCTGAGCCTCCGAGACGAAGGGATGGCCTCGACCAGATGACTTGGACGGCTGTGGCGGCTTGAGGTCTGGGTTCTCGGCCTTGTCTGTGTCTGCCATGCTCCCCAGTTTCTGCATTCCCAACGACCTCCACTTGCTGCTGCACATGCTCTGCAGGTTCGAGCCTACCAGCGCTGATGACGCAAATCGACCGTGCCGCCTCCGCTTTTGGACGATGACGGCACGGTCGCTGTTTCAACAAGAAGCCGGAGCAGTCAGATCAGTTCTTGTGCTGGAAGATCAGATGCTCGTTGGCGAAGGTGTCGAAGCCCAGGCTGTAGAGCTCGCGGCCGTAGCCGGAGTTCTTGACGCCACCGAAGGGCAGCTCAGGCATGGTCACCCATCCGCCGTTGATGAAGGTCATGCCGGTCTCAATGCGACGGGCCAGGGCATCCGCATGGTCAGTATCCGAGGAGAAGACCACACCGCCCAGGCCGTAGCTGGAGTCGTTGGCCAGTTCAATGGCCTCATCCTCGTTGGCCACCTTGTAAATGGAAGCCACAGGGCCGAACATCTCCTGGTTGTATACAGGGTTGTTGCGGTCGATGTCCGTCAGAACCGTCGGGGTGAAGAAGGCCCCCGGCGAATCGTAGGGCTTATTGCCGTAGGCGACCTTGGCTCCACCGGCCACAGCGCTTTCGACCTGCTTGGCCAGGTTGTCGCGGGCGGAGACCATGCACATGGGGGCCAAGGTGGTTTCGGGGTTGCTGGGATCGCCCAGAACCGCGTGCGAGAAGGCGTCGACGATTAGTGAGACAAAGTCGTCGTAACGGTTCTCCGTGACGATAAAGCGCTTGGAGGAGGTGCAGACCTGGCCGGCGTTCGTCAGCCTGGCGCCTGGAGCCACCTTCTTGAGCAGATCCCAGTCAGCGTCATCCAGGACGATGAAGACGTCGTTGCCGCCCAGCTCCATGGAGGACTTCTTCAGGTTGGCTCCAGCCGACTTAGCCACAGAGGCACCACCGCGCTCCGACCCCGTCAGGGCCACGCCTGAGACGCGGGGATCGGCGATGGCATGGTCCACCTGCTCATAGTTGACGAAGAGGTTGGTCAAGCTCCCCTCGGGAGCTCCTGCCTCAGTCACGGTCTCCTGGAAGGCCACAGCCGAGCCTGGCACGTTGGAGGCGTGCTTGAGGATCATGGGGTTGCCCAGAATGAAGTTGGGGGCGAACACGCGCATGATCTGGTAGTAGGGGAAGTTCCATGGCTCAACCATGAACACGATACCGGTGGCCTGCTTGACGTAGTAGGCCTTGCCAGCGGGGTTGTCCAGGGGGACGGGAGCCAGCAGCTCCTCGGCGTGATCGGCGAAGTAGTCGGCGATGTCTGCGCACAGCTCCACCTCGGCGCGAGCCTCGCCCACCAGCTTGCCCATGTCCAGGGTCAGGTTGGCTGCCAGGGCGTCCTCGTTCTGACGGAAGAGCTTGGCGACTTGGCGCAGTTGTGCGGGACGGTCTCCGGGGCCTTCTTGCTTGCGCCAGGTCTTGTAGAGGTCATGGCCGCGGGCCAAGGCGTTCTCCAGGTCCTCGTCGGTGGCATCGGGGTAGGTTTTAATCAGTTGATTGTTAAAGGGATTGACTGTCTGATAGGTCACAATATCTCCTTCGAATTATGGGTACCTAGTCAGCATCATCGCTGGTCAGTTCATTCAGCATATCACCGTATTGGACCCCGCGGTCAAGGATTTTATCGCAGGGCGACATTTGACCGAGGGGTCTGGTTTTATCAGTGGAAGAAGTGGCGGGTTCCGGTCAGATACATGGTCAGATCGGCGTCCTGGGCGGCCTTGATCACCTCGGGATCACGAATGGAACCTCCCGGCTGCACCACGGCCCTGATGCCAGCCTGAATCAGATACTCCAGACCGTCTGCGAAGGGGAAGAAGGCGTCGGATGCAGCTACCGAACCTTTGGACCGGTTACGGCCCTTGTCCAGGGTGTTGGCACGCTCGACTGCCAGGTGGCTGGAGTCCACCCTGTTGACCTGGCCCATACCGATGCCCACGGTGGCTCCCTGGTTGGCTAAGAGCACAGCGTTGGACTTGACTGAGCGGATGGCCCGCCAAGCGAAGGTCAGATCGTCCATGGTTGCCTGGTCTGCAGGGCTGCCGGATACCAGACGCCAGGTGGAGGGATTGTCTCCCGTGGCATCGATCAGGTCGGGCGTCTGCACAAGTGCTCCCCCGTCGATTTGACGGATGACCGGGCGTTGACGCGGGCGGCGCTCGACAGACAGGATGCGCAGGTTCTTCTTGGTCCGCAGCAGGTCCAGAGCCTCGAGCTCATAGCCTGGTGCCACGATTACCTCGGTGAAGACCGGCTTGATCTGCTGGGCCATGGTCAGGGTGACAGTGCGGTTGGCGGCAATAACCCCGCCATAGGCGCTCATGGGGTCGCAGGCGTGGGCACGGCGGTGAGCCTGGGCGATGTCCTCCCCCACGGCCAGACCGCAGGGATTGGAGTGCTTGACCACGGCTACTGCGGGAAGGTCGGGGAAGTCCCAAACCGAGCGCCAGGCGGCATCGGCGTCCACATAGTTGTTGTAGCTCATTTCCTTGGCCCCGCCCAGGTGCTCTGCTGCAGCGAAGCCGTCCCGGTTCAGCGGATCCAGGTAGAGGGCGGCCTTCTGGTGGGGGTTCTCGCCGTAGCGCAGCTGGCTAGTCAGACGCCAAGTGCGAGTCAGTGCCGGAGCCGGTTTCTGATCTTCGGTCTTGTCCTGCTTGTCGTCGACCCATGTGCGTGCAGTCCACTCGGCGATTGCCGCATCATAGGAGGCGGTGAGGGCGAAGGCTTTGGCAGCCAGACGTCCGCGCTCGGCCAGGCTGAAACCGGTGCCGGAAGCGATGCGCTCGGCGGCCAGGGCATAGTCGTCCGGGTCGGTGATTACAGCCACGCTAGCATGGTTCTTGGCGGCGGCCCGGATCATGGCGGGTCCGCCGATGTCGATGCGCTCCAGGCACTGGTCAGCATCGGCACCCTCAAGGACGGTCTGTTCGAAGGGGTAGAGGTTGACCACTACCAGGTCGAAGGGGGCGATGCCCAAGTCTTTGAGTTGCTGGACATGATCAGCGTTGGTCATGTCGGCTAATAGCCCGGCGTGGATGTGCGGGTCCAGGGTTTTGACCCGGCCGTCAAGACTTTCGGGAAAACCGGTGACCTTTTCCACCGGGGTGACCTGGACGCCCAGATCCTGCAGCTTCTTTGCGGTGCTGCCGGTGGAGACGACCTCGGTGCCTGCCTGGCGGAAGGCCGATGCCAGGGCCTCAAGGCCCTGCTTGTGGTAGACCGAGACCAGCGCTCGGTTGATGGTTCGATTCGTGGTGACCATGGAAACTCCTACTCCTATGCTTGAATGCCGAGGCGCCCCGCCACCTTCGGACCTACTTGCCTGGTCTGCGGGTGGACGAGACCTGTCGTGGTGTGTCTGCTCGGTCGGTTGCCTTGGGCTCCTTTCCCTCCTGACCGCGTGATTGGTTGTGTTTTTTCTTGTTTTCCACCTGGGCGGAAGTCTTTTTGGCGTCTGCTTGGCGCAGATAGTCAATCAGGACGTCCTTGATGATGATCAGGGCGGCGATGACAAGTGCCAGCAGCCATATTCCCAGCAGGCCGACCCCCAGGGAGGTCCCGATCATGCGCAGGGAGGAGGCTATGGGCACGCCCACTCCGGCCAGTCGCTGGCGGCCCAGGGCCCCGTTGGAGAGCTGGAAAAGCAGGGCAAGACCGAGCAGGGCGAACATCCAGGCCAGGACCATGGCCAGGGTTGCCATCAGGAAGCAAACTGCGGTATCTCGGGATTTCAGACCTGCTTGGCGCACGGCAGCGTGAATTCTGACACCCCAGGGCCCGGTCAGCAAGAGAATGCCGACAACCACTCCGGCCAGCAGGGGCAGGTTGAGCAGGAGCAGACGAACCCCCTGCCGGGAGACAGGCTCTGGGAAAAGCCCAAAGAGGGGCAGCGAGGGCAGGCTTGAGGCGTGTCCGGACCAGAGGGTGAAGGCGGCCAGCTGGCCTATCTTGAAACCGTCACCGAAGAGCCAGGAGGCAGCCCAGACAATCAGATTGGGCAGCCAGGCCAGGGACGCCAGGCTGGTCGTCACAGCCGAGGCGGTGCCCATACGTGTCAGTTTGAACAGGCGGCCCACGTCTCCGTGATAGAGAACAATCCAGACGATCAGGGCGATCAGGCCGGCGGCCAGCATGGCAGCCAGGAGGATCAAGCCGGCCGTGAGCCCGAGCCGGATGATCCTGCGGACCTGGACCGGCAGAACCTCTTCAATGCGTCTGGTGAAAGCCTGGCGGAACGGTTCAGAGCGGACCCAGGCCCAGCCGTAACCCAATAGGAAGACCAGGCTGGTCCGCAAAAGAATGACCGGGGTGGTGTCCACCTGGATGGTCTGGCTGCCCTGCATGAGGATGAGGCTGCAGAGCACCCAGACGACCAGGCCGGCAATGCAGCCGCCGACGGACATGCCCAGCCGACTGACCAGGGAGCGGATCATCCAGATCAGCAGGCCGGTCAGCAGCAGGGGGATGATGGTCAGGGTCAGGGCCCCGGCCGTGAACCCGCAGCCTTGAGTGAGCAGGGTGATGGTTTCTGTCAGGGCCACGGTGGCCATGGACAGGGAGGGCCCGCCCTCCTCGATGGAGATGATGAGCAGGAGCAGGGCCATGCAGGCCCCGAGGGCGACAGTGTAGATAAGTATGGCTAGGAAGGCCTCTAGGGCCCCCCGGAGCCATACTTTCACCCTGTCGGTCATATGATGGCATGCTCCCGTAGCAGGTCGAGTGTCAGCCGGGCGGTCTCGCCGGGTGTAGTGCCCACCTGGATGCCGACGGACTCAAGCACTTCCTTCTTGTCTGCAGCCGTGCCCTTGCCGCTCGAGATGATGGCTCCGGCGTGGCCCATCTGCTTGCCCTCTGGTGCGGTGAAGCCGGCGATATAGGCCACGATGGGCTTGGTCATGTGGGTGGAGGCCCAGCGGGCGGCCTCCTGTTCAGCCGAGCCGCCTATTTCGCCGATCATGACGCAGGCCTTGGTTTCGGGATCGCGGTTGAAGGCCTGCAGAGCCTCCAGCATGGTAGTGCCCACAATGGGGTCGCCGCCGATGCCCAGGCAGGCGGTGAAGCCGATGGAGGACAACTCCCCCATGAGCTGGTAGGTCAGGGTGCCGGACTTGGAGACCAGACCCAGCGGGCCGCGACCGGCGATGCCCTGTGGGATGATGCCCAGGTCTGCCCCGACGCCGTTGGACCGGTCGGACATGGTCATCAGCCCCGGGCAGTTGGGGCCGACGATGCGGCAGCCGCGTTCCCTGGCCAGGGCCACGCAGTAAGCGGTATCGGCCACGGGAATGCCCTCGGTGATGACCACGATCAGGGTGATGCCGGCCTCGATGGCCTCGACCATGGCGTCCTTGGCGAATCTGGGCGGGACGAAGACCACGGAGGTGCGAGCCCCGGTCGCCTGCCGCGCTGCTGCGCAATCGGCATAGACGGGCACATGACGAGCCTGGCCGTCAGGGCCGTCAAAGTCGACCCTGATTCCGGCCTTGCGGGCGTTGACCCCAGCCTGGATGTTGGTGCCTGCCGCCATCATGCGGGCCGTGTGGACCATGCCCTGGCGACCGGTCATGCCCTGAACCATGACGGGGGCGCCGTCTTCAACGAAGAGGGTCATCGTCCCGTCTCCTTTCCTGCCTGGGCGGCCAGGGCCACGGCCTGGTCCGCCGCCTCCTCCATGGTGCGGGCCACCTTGAGCCGAGGCTCTTGGGCCTTGGCCAGCAGGTCCAGTCCCTCGGCAGCCTCATTGCCGTCGAATCGGACCACGATGGGCCGGTCGTCGTTCTGGTCTTGCTCGCCCGCAGCGTTCACGGCTGCCAGGATGCCCTGGGCCACCTGCTGGCAGGAGGTGATGCCTCCATAGACATTGACCATGACCGAACGGACCTTGGGGTCGGAGAGGACCACGTCCAGGCTGGTGCGCATGACCTCGGGCGAGGCGCCGCCGCCGATGTCAAGGAAGTTCGCGGGTCCAACAGGAACGCCCTGCCGGCGTCCTGACCCAGCCACGGCATCCAAGGAGCTCATGACCAGTCCTGCGCCGTTGCCGATGACGCCTACCTGGCCGTCCAGATGGACGTAGTGCAGGCCTGCGGCCTTGGCCTTGGCTTCCAGAGGGTCGACCTGCGCCGGGTCCGTGAACCGTTTCCAGCCGTCGTGCCGGAAGGCCGCATTCCCGTCCAGGGAGATCTTGGCATCGAGGGCGTCCAGGTGCTTGGTGGCCTCGTCGTCCGGGTCGCCCACCTTGGCCAGGGGGTTGATCTCGACCAGGGTCGCGTCGCTGTCCTGGAAGGTGTGCCACATGCCCAGAAGAATCTGCGCGGCCTGCTCCAGATCCGCATGGTAGAAGCCGATGCGCTCGGCCATGGTGCGGGCGGCCTGCCTGTCGAAATCCTCCAGGGGGCCGATGTGCAGGCGCCGGACTGATTCAGGGTGCTCGCGGGCGATGGTCTCCACCTCGGTGCCGCCGCTGGCCGTGGCCAGGACATCGTAGTCCCGGGAGGTGCGGTCCACCGAGATGGACAGGTAGTACTCGTGCAGGATGTTGCGTGCCTCGGTGACCAGGATTCCGCTGACCGGATGGCCATCGATGTTCATGGGCAGGATGGCCTCGGCCAAGGCTACGGCCTGATCGTGATTCTCGGCTCGCTTGACGGCTCCGGCCTGTCCCCTATGGCCAATGGTGGCCTGGCCCTTGATCATGCATGGGTAGCCGATGACGTCGGCTGCCTGGCCGGCCTCTTCTGCGGTTGAGGCATAGACGGCCCTGGGTTGGGAGATGCCATGTTCAGCGAGCAGCTGCCTGGCCTGGTATTCGTACAAATCCATGGTGAAGGTCCCCCAATCGTGCTCAGGCAGGCATGTTCATCAGGCAGGTGACCGGGTAGGCACCCAGGGCCTTGCGACCGTCCAGACCGTTGAGCTCCATGACGAAGCTGAAACCAGCCACCTGGCCCCCGGCCTGCTCCACCAGACGTGCTGCTGCCTGGGCGGAACCGCCGGTAGCGATCAGGTCGTCGACAATCAGGACCCGCTGGCCAGGGCGCAGGGAGCCCTGCTCGATTTCGATGCGGGCGTTGCCGTATTCGAGGGCATACTCCTGGCTGTAGGTGGGCTCGGGAAGCTTGCCGGCCTTGCGCATGGGCAGGAAGCCCTTGCCCAGATCGGTGGCCAGCTGGGGGCCGATCAGAAAGCCGCGTGCCTCAAGCCCGGCCACCAGGTCGAAGTCCTCCGGCTTGACGGGCAGGGTGCGCTTCATGGCGTCGAGGATGATGGCCAACCCTCTGGGATCCGACATGGCGGGGATGAAGTCCCTGAAAAGGATCCCCTTCTTGGGAAAATCCGGAATGGTACGGATCAATGAGATCAGATAAGCGGCGTCATCATCGCCCACCTGCTTAAGTTCTCCAACCTTGATATCGTCCGATTGAGCCATGATCTTCTTTCTGTTTTGCTCCTTGGAAGTGGTTGCGGGGCCATCATACGCGCGCCGCGTTTCCGTTCGGAGTCAGCCTGACGGGAGGTGTGCCGCGCGTATGAGGTTCAGGACTTGGTGGAAGTCGAATCCGAAGTCTTGGAAGCCTTGGCAGCCTTGGACGCATCCGATTCGTCAGTGTCATCGGACTTCTCCGCAGTCTCTTCCTTGTCCGATTCGTCTTCAGGATCCGGCTGGGTATCCGACTTAGCCTCGGCATCATCCTTGCCTTCTGAGGCGGCAGAGTTTTGGGCGGCAGCATCATCGGCGGCGGTTTCCTCACCGTCGGCATTGTCGCTGGCTTTGTCGTCTTCTTCAGCGGCGGTGACCTCGGCGGGCGCATCCGCGTCCTCGGGCAGGGGGTTGCCGTTTTCGTCAACCTCGTCATCGTGGATGTATGCCGGAACGATGGGCGGCTTGGTGATGGCCTGGATGCGCCAGCGGGACTGCGAACCCTCGGAGTCGATGACCACCTGTTCCTTCTCCAGGTCCACGGAGACGACCTTGCCCAGAAGGCCCGTGGTGGTGGCTACCTCGTCACCGGGCTGCAGGGACTGGCGGAAGTCCTGGACCGCGGCCTGCTGCTGCTTGCTCTTGCGGGAGCTTCCCCACATCATGGCGATCATCAGGGCGATGATGACGATCATGAAAATCATGGATCCCATGGCTGTTTCCACTCCTTGTTTCGGCGGGTATCAAACGGCGATATGCATTGCTGCGAAGACCCCAGTCTAGAACAGCTTCATGACATCCTCGGGCGGTTTGCGACCCAGGTGCTCCCAGGCCTTGGTGGTGGCCACACGCCCCTTCGGGGTGCGTACCAGGAAGCCCTCGCGCACCAGATAAGGCTCACAGACCGTCTCGACCGTCTCGGCCTCCTCGCCAACCATGGCGGCCAGGTTGTTCAGGCCCACGGGTCCGCCGTCGAAACTGTCGACGATGGCCTTGAGGACGGCCAGATCCAGACGGTCCAGCCCCTCGGAGTCGATCTGGTAGAGGGACAGGGCCTGCTTGACGTCATCAGGGCCGACCTGGTCAAGATCGTGGACTATGGCCCAGTCGCGCACACGACGCAACAGGCGGTTGGCGATCCTGGGCGTGCCACGGGAGCGCAGGGCCAGCTGGTGAGCTGCGTCATCCTGCAGGACGATGCCCAGGACCTTGGCCGACCGCTCGACTAGCTTCTCCAGCTCATCCTCCGGGTAGAAGTCCAGGTGGGCGGTGAAGCCGAAGCGGGCCCGAAGGGGCGAGGGCAGCATGCCCTCACGGGTGGTGGCGCCGATGACCGTGAACCTGGGCAGGGTCAGCGGAATGGAGGATGCTCCGGGACCCTTGCCCACCATGACATCCACGCGGAAGTCCTCCATGGCGATGTAGAGCAGCTCTTCGGCGGCCCTGGGCAGGCGGTGGATCTCGTCGATGAAGAGCACCTCTCCGGCCTCCAGGGAGCTCAGGATGGAGGCCAGGTCGCCGGCATGCTGGACGGCCGGCCCCGAGGTGACGCGGATGGGCACCTCCAGCTCGTGGGCGACGATCATGGCCAGGGTGGTCTTGCCCAGGCCTGGAGGGCCCGCCAGAAGGATGTGATCGGGGGCCACGTCCCGCTTTTTGGCGGCCTTCAGGAAGAGGCCCAGCTGGGCCTTGAGCCGGGGCTGTCCGATGAATCCGTCCAGGGTTTCCGGACGCAGCTCCTCGTCGCTGACCGGCTCGCCTTCGATGGGCTTGGCCGAGACCATCCGCAGGGATTCCTCCTGGGCATCGCCATTCTGGGAGTCGATGTACCCGGTGGACATCTGCTTGTCAGCCATGGGTCAGCGCCCCCTGTCCAGCCGGGTCAGGGCCTGCTTGAGCACCTTGGGAATGTCGGCCGGCTGCAGGGGCAGGGTGTAGCCGCCCTCGCTGCAGGTCTGCTCCACGGCCTGCTCGGCATCACGCTGCAGCCAGCCCAGGGAGATCAGTCCCTCGACCACCTGGTGGGCGCCGTCGTCGGTGTGGGCGGGTCCCTGTCTGCCCGTGCCGGCATCCAGATCCAGCTTGCCGGAGAGCTCGAGGATGATCTTTTGAGCGCCCTTCTTGCCCAGGCCGGGCGCCCGGGACAGGGCCGCAGCGTCGCCGTCGGCCACGGCCTGGGCCAGCTGGTCCGAGTTCAGGGTGGCGAGTATGGACAGGGCCACGCGCGGTCCGATGCCGCTGACCTTCTGCAGCTGGGCGAAGAGGGATTTCGACGTGCGGCTGAGGAATCCGTAGAGGGTCAGTGCATCCTGGGTCAGGGAGAGGGACGTGTAGACAGTGACCGTGGATTCGGCCCGCATGGAGGCCAGGTCCGACTGGGGCATGCGCACCTCGAAACCCACCCCCGAAACATCGATGACGGCGGAGCCCGTTTCGATGGCGGCCACCCGCCCGGTCAGCATTGCCAGCACTTGATCACCCCTCGATGGAATCGAACGTCTGTTCGAATCAGCTTACATGTCTCGCTGGACTCCCCGATGCTTGCCGTACTTTGCAGAGGCTTCGGCCCACTGGCGTTGGGCCTGGGTCAGATGCTCCTCGCGTTCCCCGCCCTGGATGGCCCCGGCAGGCCGTAGGGCATGGCAGATGGCCTGGGCAAGAGCGTCGGCTGCATCGGCGGGCTTGGGCAGCTGGTTGAGCCCCAAGATGCGGGCCACCATCCGCTGCACCTGGATCTTGTCGGCCTGGCCATTGCCGGTCACGGCCATCTTGGCCTCGGTAGGGGTATGCAGGGCCACGGGAATCCCCCGCTGCGCCGCCCCCAGCATGGCCAGCCCCGCCGCCTGAGCGGTTCCCAGCACGGTGTTGTGGTTGGACTGGGCAAAGACCCGCTCGATGGACACCACGTCGGGGCTGAAACGGTCCAGGGCGGCCGTCAGCCCCTGGTAGATGGCCAGCAGCCGCAGGTCCTGGCTCTGTTCGGGGTCCGAGCGCACGACGTCCACATGAACAAAGGAAAGCCGGCGCGATGCACCGGCTTCAATGACGCCGACGCCGCATCGGGTGAGCCCCGGATCGACGCCGAGAACGATCATAAAGTCACTCGTCGTCCAACTGGGCCATGACCTCGTCGGGCGCAGTCCAGTTGCTGTAGATCTCCTGCACGTCGTCCAGGTCGTCCAGGTTGTCGATCAGCTTGGAGACCTTGCGGGCGGAGTCCAGGTCCAGGGTGACCTCGCTCTTGGGGTTGAGGACCAGGTCGGCGGAGTCGTAGTCCATGCCGGCGTCCTGCAGGGCCTTGCGGACGTTGACCATGTCGCCGGGGGCAGTCAGCACGGTGTAGCTCTCGCCGTTGTCCTGCACGTCCTCGGCACCGGCCTCGGCGGCCTTTTCGAAGACCGTATCGTAGTCCAGTCCCTCCGAGGGGACGATGATCTGACCCTTGCGCTCGAAGTTGAAGCTGACCGATCCGTTCTGCGCCAGGGAGCCGCCTCCCTTGGTCAGGGTGGAACGGACCTCGGCGGCCGCGCGGTTGCGGTTGTCGGTCAGACACTCGATGATGATGCCCACGCCGGCAGGAGCGTAGCCCTCGTAGACGATGGTCTCGTAGTTGGCTGCTCCAGCCTCCTCGCCCGAGCCGCGCTTGACGGCCCTGGTGATGTTGTCTGCGGGCACGGAGGACTTCTTGGCCTTGACGATGGCGTCGTAGAGGGTGGGGTTGCCGTCGGGGTCACCGCCGCCGGTGCGGGCAGCGATCTCGATGTTCTTGATCAGCTTGGCGAAGAGCTTGCCACGCTTAGCGTCGATGGCTGCTTTCTTGTGCTTGGTGGTCGCCCACTTCGAATGCCCTGACATATGTCTCCTGACGGTACGAATGCGTAAACGAATGGAATTCTAGTTCCGCTCTTCGACAATTTTACGGGTTTTCAGGCCCTTCCGTTGGGGCTTCATCGTAAGGAGAACCAGCCTTCCGACCCACCAGCCTGCCCAACAGGCCCCGGCGATGATCGGGCCGGGCTGCCAAGGCCTGGGCGTAGACATCCAGGACCTGGTCGGTGACCCGCTCCCAGTCGTAGTCGCTGGCCCGCCGCATCCCGCACGAGGCCAGGTTCAGGCGGGCAGGTCGGTCGTCCAGCAGTTCAAGGACCGACCTGGCGCAGTCCTGGGGGTTTCCGGTGGCGAACAGACGCGCGCTGCGGCCCTTCTGGGAGACGTCCTCGAAGGCTGGCAGGTCCGAGGCCACAACCGGGCATCCTGCCGCCATGGCCTCAACCAGCACGATGCCAAAGCTCTCTCCCCCGGTCTGCGGGGCTACATACAGGCCCAGGCTGTGGTAGAAGGAGGCCTTGTCCTCGTCGCTGATCCGACCCAGGAAGGTGAAGTGCTGGGCCAGTCCGGGATCGGCGTCCTCAAGTATTTTCCGTGCCTCTGCTTGGCCGTCCCCTGCACACAGGAAGCGGGCTCCGGGCACGCGCTGCAGAATGGCAGGTGCGGCCTGGGCCAAGATTTTGAACCCCTTGCGCTCCTCCTTCATCCGTCCCAGGAATCCGATGGTGGGTTCACGCTCGCTCCCCTGCCATTCCGGGCGTGGACGGGCATTGCGCAGGGCACTGGTCTCGATACCGTTGGGGATGATCTGACTGGGTATGCCCGGATCGAGCAGATTCCGGGCGTTCTGCATGGCCGAGGGGCTGACGAAGATGGCCTGGCTGATATTGGCCAGGTATCGGCGCAGGTAGCGTCTGGTCAGCCTCAGGGCCAGCGGGGTCGAATCGAAGGCCGCATGGAAGGTGGCCACATAGGGGCAGGGAATGAATCCGGGCCTCAAGGGCTTGTGGCTCAGGGATGGCACCTCGGGCTCGTGCAGGTGCAGAATGTCGAAGTGGCCCTGCCTAACCCACTGCCGGGTCTTGTGACCGGCCACGCCGAAGTAGCTCAGGTTGGCCACGGATCCGTTGTAGGGGATGGAGAAGGAGGAGCCGGTGGTCTGCACCCAGAGGGGCATGTCCTGGGTGCGTCGGCCCGGGGCCAGAACCTGCACCTGGTGGCCACGGTCCATAAGATGCCTGGCGAAGTCGCGGATGTGCAGTTGGACGCCACCCGGGGTCTCGAAGGAGTAGGGCGAGATGATCCCCACTCGCAGAGGCGCCTTGATGGCGGCCCGTTCTTGCTCCTGCTCAGGCCTTTGCTCGGGTGCCTTCATGCCCGTCACCTCTCTTGTTTTTGGATGCCTGGGCCAGGATGAAGTCCGGCAGGTCGTGCATCCGGGAAAGATCCAGATCCTCAAGGAAAATCGGCTGGAGCATGTGCCAGTCCTCGGGATGCTCGCGAATACCCTGGGCCCACTGGTCCACCCAGGCCTGGGTCAGATCGTTGATAGCCTGCTCCCGGGGCATGTCCAGGTAGGTCTCGATGGCGATGGGCCCGTCCACCTGGCAGACATAGCCGTAGGGGGTCTTGGCCTGCCGCCGGCGCTTCCCCGTCAGCTTTTCCCTGTGCATATTCACGGTATAGAGGGGCAGACGGGCATCCAGGGCTATGACGGCAGGACCTGCGGCCACGCGAATCCAGGAGTTGAAGGCCTTGACGAAGACGCCTCGGCGGCTTAGATCCCGGTCGGCCAGTAGGGGCACTACCTGGTCAGGCTTCCGCAGCAGGGTTGTCAGACGGCCGATGATGTCCGGCTCACCGGTCAGCAGGATGTTCATGCCTAGGCGGCCACGGATGTCCGCAAAGGTTTTGAGCATCCCCTGGTCCCGCAGTCGCTCGGCCACCGTGGTGACCTGGCCGACCGTGGAACAGGCCCAGAAGCCTGCGTAGTCCCAGTTGCCCTGGTGGCCCATGCCGATGGGCAGGGAGCGCAGGCTGATATCGGTCTTGGCCGGATCCGGGTAGGCGTTGCCGCCACCGTGTATGCGTGCCAGCAGCTGCTCCTTGGTGCGTGCCCCCACGGTCAGTGCCTCAACGAAGTAGACAAAGTAGGAGCGCATGCCCTGGCGCGAGGTGCGCCTCAGACTACGACGGTCGGCCTCTGGCATGACATGAGCCAGGTTGCGCTCCAACTGTCTGACGCCGCCTATCCGAAAGAGCCAGCAGAGGTCGGCTGCCGCCAGGAAGAGGCCGCGTAGCAGCCGCTCGGGCACTAGGCGCGCGTGCTGCGCCAGAAAGATGAGCAGTCGGTCCGGCATAGGCTCACTCGTGGTTGGGGTTGGCAGGCTGTGGGTTGCGACTCATATCCTTGGCGACGTGGCTGATCCGCTGCCAGACAGTGACGACGCCCAACAGGGCCAGCAGTACCAGGAAGCAGCTGAGCACGGCCAGGGGCAGCCCGGCCCCGGTCAGGGCCATGCCCACCAGGATGATGACCAGCCGGTCCGATCTGGTGGCGATGCCGTTCTTGGCCTCGAACCCCTCGGCCTCGGCCCGGGCCCGGGCGTAGGAGGTGACGAAGGAGGTCATGATGGCGAAGAGGGCTGCAGCCATGCCCACCTGGGCCCAGATGTCGGGACCCTGGTGGCTGCCATCGGCCACCCAGGCCAGCTCGTGGCGGCGCAGGTAGATGATGACCCCGGTCAGGACGGCCCAGTCGGCTATCCGGTCAAGGGTGGAGTCCAGGAAGCCCCCGAACTGGGTGCCACCGCCGGTCAGTGCGGCCACGGAACCGTCCAGGGAGTCGAAGGCCACCAGGATGGCCAGGACGATGGCCCCGGGCAGGAGCCAGCCGGTGAACCCGGTCGCGATGGCTACCAGTGTGGTGCCTACGGCTCCGCTGATGGTGACACCGTTGGCGCTCACGCCCAGACGAACCAGGCCGCGGGCGATGGGGGCGATGATGCGCTTCCAGGGGCGCCGTAGATGTTCGAACATTGGTCAGTCCTGACTGCAGGAGGTGTTCGCTCGGAAGTCGTCTGCCGAGTTGATCTGGGCGCGGACCTTGATGGCCTCGTTGATCCAGGCGCGGGCCTGCTCCACAGGCACCCCGTTGAGCTGGCTGCCGTCGCGGAAGCGGAAGGAGACCGCGTTCTTGGAGGCATCCTCCTCGCCGGCGATCAGGATGAAGGGGGCCTTGGACTTGGCCGCGTTGCGGATCTTCTTGCCGAAGCGGTCGTCGGAGCGGTCGATCTCGCAGCGGACCATGTCGTCGCGCAGCTGGTCCAGCAGGTGCTCCAGGTGGGGGGCGAACTCGTCGGCCACGGGCACGGCCTGCACCTGGACGGGGGCCAGCCAGGCCGGGAAGGCGCCGGCGTAGTGCTCCAGCAGGATGGCGAAGAAGCGTTCGATGGAGCCGAAGAGGGCCCGGTGAATCATGACCGGCCGCTGGTGGGAACCGTCGGCGGCGATGTATTCCAGCTGGAAGCGCTCGGGCAGGTTGAAGTCCAGTTGGATGGTGGAAACCTGCCAGGTGCGCCCAATGGCATCGCGTGCCTGGACGGAGATCTTGGGGCCGTAGAAGGCGGCGCCTTCGGGGTCGTCAACCAGTTCCAGCCCGGAGTCCTTGGCCACCTCGGCCAGGGTGTTGGTAGCTTCCTCCCAGACCTCGTCGGAGCCGACGAACTTGTTGGGATCCTTGGTGGACAGCTCCAGGTAGAAGTCGTTGAGGCCAAAGTCCTTGAGCACCTTGAGCACGAACTGGAGCAGGTTGGTCAGCTCCCCCTTCATCTGGTCTCGGGTGCAGTAGATGTGGGAGTCGTCCTGGGTCAGGCCGCGCACGCGGGTCAGGCCGTGGACCTCGCCGGACTTCTCGTAGCGGTAGACGGTGCCGAACTCGAACAGCCGCAGGGGCAGCTCCTTGTAGGAGCGCTGCCGGGACTTGAAGATCAGGTTGTGCATGGGGCAGTTCATGGGCTTCAGGTAGTAGTCGAAGCCTTGGCGGGTGACCTTGCCGTTGGCATCCTTCTCCTCATCCAGGTGCATGGGCGGGTACATGCCGTCCTTGTACCACTGCAGATGGCCCGAGATCTCGTAGAGGTGGCCCTTGGTGATGTGCGGGGTCTGCACAAAGGAGTAGCCGTTGCGCCGGTGCATCTGGCGGGAGTAGTCCTCCATGACGTTGATGACGGCCGCGCCCTTGGGGTGGAAGACGGGCAGTCCGGGCCCGATCTCATCAGGGAAGGAGAAGAGGTCCATCTCGGCGCCCAGCTTGCGATGGTCGCGGCGGGCGGCCTCCTCCAGACGGGCGGTGTAGGCCTTCATATCATCCTTGTTGGCCCAAGCAGTGCCGTAGATGCGCTGGAGCATGGGGTTCTTCTCGTCCCCGCGCCAGTAAGCGGCTGCCGTTCGCATGAGCTTGAAGCAGCGGATGTAGCGGGTGTTGGGCAGGTGGGGGCCACGGCATAGGTCCTTCCAGACCGTGTTGCCCTCGCGGTCCAGATTGTCGTACATGGTCAGCTCGCCACCGGTGGCCACCTCAGTGGCTTCCTCACTATTGATCTCGGCCTCTTTGGCTCCGATCAGCTCCAGCTTGTAGGGCTGGTCGGCCTCCTCCTTGCGGGCCTCCTCCTCGGTCACCACGCGACGACGGAAGCTCTGGGAGGACTTGATAATCCGCTTCATCCGCTGTTCGATCTGCTTGAGGTCGTCGGGGGTGAAGGGCTTTTCCACGTCGAAGTCGTAATAGAAGCCATCCTTGATGGCCGGGCCAATGCCCAGCTTGGCGTCCGGGCGGATCTCCTGAACGGCCTGAGCCATGACGTGGGTGGCCGAGTGCCGCATGATGGCCAGTCCCTGGTCGCTCTCCAAGGTGATGGGCTCGACCTTGTCGCCCTCGTGCAGGGGTGTGTAGAGGTCGCGTGGCTGCCCGTTGAGGTCGACGGCGATGATGTCCTTGTCGTCAGCAAAAAGCTGGACGCCAGTCTGATCCGCCGCCACCTCCTTCCGTTCGCCCTTGACGATGATGGAGATGCTCGACTGTGTCATGAATGCCGTCCTTGCTATCGGAGCCCGCGTTACAGGGTGCAGGCTGGACATGGTTATCGAGCCATAGCCTAGGTCGTCACTCAGACAAGGAGGGGCCTTTGTTGCCCATGGAGCGCAGATAATCCTCGGCTTCCCGGACCAGCTCTTCGGCGGCCGGCTCGTCCACCTGGGCCTGGTCGACGTCCATCTCCAGACGGTGGACGTAGTTGGCCAGGTCGTCGTTGCAGCGCAGCAGCATTCCGGCCTGGGCCTTCCACTCGGCGGCCTTGCGGGGCAGCTCCCCCTCGTCAAGGTGGACGCCAAGCATGGCCGAGAGCCTTTGCAGCAGCTGCAGGGTACCCTGGGCGCACTCGTCGCTGCCCAGGTACTGGGGCACGGAGACCCAGATGGACTCGGTGCTGTAGCCGTCCTGGGTGGCCAGGGCATCCAGGACGGTGGGAATGCCTATGGGGCCGGAGTGGCCGTCGGTGTCGGTTTTGGGCTGGTCGCCGGCCAGGTCGTCGATGGGCAGGGGCCTGGTGTGGGGGCAGTCGGCGAACATGGCGCCCAGTGTGATGATGGCCTCCGCCTCGTCGTCTTCGGCCCAGTGGATGCTGCGCCGGCAGAAGTCGCTCCAGTGGTAGTTGGGCTCCGGGCCCATCTCCAGCAGGAGGGTGTGGGTGTCATCAATCCGCACCCGGTAGATCTTGGCGGAGGGCCAGATGATCCGCCGCCTGCCCTGCACATGGCAGAGCATGGGCCGTGACATCTGGTAGTCGTAGAACCCGTCGCCCGGAATGCTGCCGATTTCGTGGGACTCGTAGACGTTCAACAGGTGGCGGATGACGTTGGTCGAGGCTGAGCATGCATCGTTCCAGCCATCGAAGGCGGCCACCATGGTGCAGTGCTGCCTGGCTTCTTCACTCATACCTCTCACCCTACCGGTAGGAAGCCTTGTATTGCGCGGCTTTGCCATCAGCGGAGGGTGGCTTTATGACGCGGCGACACGCGCTTTTTGCCAAGTGCGGAGGTCTACGCTACAGTAGTGCAACGTGCTTCGGCAGTCACCACCACGGTGAAGGTTGAATGTGCGGGCATAGCTTAGTTGGTAAAGCGCGACCTTGCCAAGGTCGAGACCGCGGGTCCGAGTCCCGTTGCCCGCTCGAGGTTTCGAGCAGTTTAACCAATACGGTGGGTTAGCCAAGCGGTTAGGCAGCGGCCTGCAAAGCCGTATAGACGAGTTCGACTCTCGTACCCACCTCTCTCTCGAAACGAGAATGACCCGGGCGGTTGGCGCAGAGGTAGCGCACTTCCCTGACACGGAAGGGGTCACTGGTTCGAATCCAGTATCGCCCACGAGGATCACTTCGGTGGTCTTTCCTAATCCGGGCGATTGGCGCAGCGGCTAGCGCACTTCGTTCACACCGAAGGGGTCGCAGGTTCGATTCCTGCATCGCCCACCTGGATTTTCTCCCTACCCCCCCCCCTATCTTCCATCTACGGATAGTTCTTAGTCAGCGACTGTCATTTTGCGAACTTTCTGAATGCTCGATAATCCCTCACCAGTCATTCCCCCGGCAAAGATGCAAGTAATAAATTATTGTTACCAGCATGACCGAAGTTTGCTGTTTATGCTTAATTACAGTGGCTGTCTACCGGTTTTCGTGGCGGATAGCGAACGAAGTGTTGAGTATGTCCGGGACCTTGTGATAATTTGCTCTTAGCAGCAGGTCGGGGGACCTGTCAGAAACGGGAGTACCTGATGCATCCTTGAAGAGGTGATAGCATGAAGAAAGGCCTAGGCCAATGAGGGCACGTGTCTAGCCTGGCTGAATCTGCAATGCACCCCAGCTCGAGGAAACTGAGGGCTCCCTGTTTTACCTATGTGATACTTGCGTGGTTTGTATGTATGGCCACGTTCCGGTTGTCGCCAATGGCGGCGGCCGTGCTGTAAAGCTCCTCCGGCGGCACAGAAATATACCCCCCTCTCCTGCCGCCGGAGGTCTTACTTTTTAGCCCTTATTTCAGGGCTTGCAGGTACCGGTAGAGGGTGGGAATTGATATCTTGAGCTCAGGGGCTACGATTCCCACCGCGCCTTTGATGAGGAAGATGCCCCGGTCCTTGATGTTGCGAATGATCTCCAGCCTGTCCTGCTTGGTCAGCTTGTCCATAGGAATGTTGAACTGGCGGACCTCATCTCTGGTAATCCTGCGAATGTTCTCCGCGGGCTCCTCGCTCACGTGGCGGCGGGAGGTCTCAGTGGAGATCTGCACATCGTCGGAGTCGATTGAGGACAGCGTCTGCAGCACATGGGCAGCCTGCTGCAACTCGGTAATGTTGATGCTGATGCAGAGCAGACCAATGACGGTCTGATCCCGGTTGCGGACCAGATAGGAGGAGACGCGAAACTCGTGCTTGTTCAGCCGGCGCCCTCTGTAGTCGGAGACGAAGTCGGCCCCGTCCTGGTCGGCCCGTATGGCCAGTTGTCGGGTCTGGTCTGTGACTGCGTCGCCCAGGGAGCGTCCGGAGAGCTGGCCGTTGCGGATGAAGACGATAGAATTTTCCGGGCGTGTGATGTCATGCACAACAATCTCGGCCATGGGACCGAAGGAATCGGCTATGAATTCTGCCAGGGGAAATACCTCTTCAAGGTTGTCTACTGTGAAATGCATGGCTGATCCTCAACATCCTAACAGGGCGGCTTGCAACCACCGGTTGGTGCTGCGGGAAGCGAAAGGTATTGGATGGCGTGATATGGTCCATCACCTCCATACCAGCCAATCGGCCTCCTCTAATCCCGTATATTAGACCTTCTTTTGTGCACTTCAGTCCTTTACATACGACCTATTGAGACCGCAGGAGTGCTGAATTGCCGAATGAATTTTCATGGTAACGCAAGAAGGCGGCTGAATCTTGCTTTTCGCAAACTCGGCCAGTCGTCCAGACTTAACTTCATAACCGAGCTGTTTCCCATGGATTAAGTATGCCAGAACGAGATTGGAAGCCTAGTAATCACGGAAAACCGAGGGTCTTTAAAGCCGAGCATCATTTTCTGATGCGTGCCCAGGACAAGATGTAAGAACAATGTGAGACTGATCACGTGTCATAGTATCGGTGAATTTTCATAGACACATTGCATTGGGTTCTGTATAGGTCTGTTCGTTATGAAAGAACGACAACAGCCGACTTGGCTTGAAACTATGGATTCCTATGCAGGTCGCCCATGTTTTATCTAGATCTGGGCACCTGCCCGGCTGAGCTTCCTATTTCTTGAGGAAAACGTAGTGTGTGGGGGGTGGGAGGTATGTCGGCTCGCTTGGGGATGAGCCTTATGTGACACATGCCTCCTTATGCCCCCCGTAGGGCCGCAGCTAGGGGGATTAATCTGCCCGCGGCCCGTCTTACTCGTGTGAAGCGTATAGAAGTAGATGCTGTTCTCTTCGGTGGCGGCGTGAGGCCAGGACTCCACCCATGCTGGTCGTGCCGGCGGCAAGGGCGAGTAGAAAACCTTCTCCGCCGGCGCTAGGGAGCACGCCAGCAGGTGTGTACGGCGTATACGTATAGGTAAGGGAGGTGTATGGCTTCTGGGCTATGTCGCCTAGTTTGTAGTCAACGCTAACCTTGACCTGGCCTGGTTCATGTGCAGGCGTGACCACGGTGACACTGTTGCTGTTGCTGACAGGGGTCAGATCGGTGGCAGGACTGGTATCAAAACTGACTGCGGTAATTACTGGCTGCGACGGGAACATCACCGGCACAGGTGCCAGACTCTGATTTCCTGCGTCAGGATTGCCAAGAACTCCATATCCCTCTCCCCATGCTTTTGCGTTCCCGTCTGCGTCAATAGCTAGCGCGTGACCTTCTCCTGCGCTTACTTGAGCGGCATTCAGCCAGGGGCCAGCCGAAGTCTCGGATTGCGTGGAGTCTAGCACCTTTACAGGGGAAAGCCGATCGTTGGTAGTATTGTCGCCGAGCTGACCATCTTCATTGTTTCCCCATGCCCAGGCGTTACCGTCATTGTCGATAGCCAGCGAATAATTCGTTCCGCCGCTAATTTGTACGACATTCAGTACTTTACTGACATCATTTGGGTCCTGAATTTGCACGGGAAGGTCCGAATAGCCACCCTTGGTGCCATTGCCGAGCTGACCATATTCATTGCTTCCCCATGCCCAAGCATTACCATTCGAGTCAATAGCCAGTGAAGTCGTCAATCCGGCGCTAACCTGCGAAACTTTAACGGTGCCAGTGTTCTTAGGAAACTTAACCAATATGGGATTAGGGTTCTCATGCCAGTCGGTCGTAGTTCCGTTGCCGAGCTGACCATCACTGTTCTGTCCCCATGCCCAGGCGTTACCATTTGTATCGACTGCCAGCGAATGCCTGTCTCCGGCGCTTACCTGCACCGCACTCGTTGTATTACTGGGGAATAGCACCCGCGTAGGATACCACGAGTTGTATGTACTACCTTTACCAAGCTGGCCATATGGATTTTGTCCGCATGCCCAAATGTTTCCATTTTTATCGACAGCTAGTGAAAAAGCCGGTCCAGCACTCACCTGTACAGCAGCCAGTCCCTTGCTAGAATTATTGCCATCGTGCATGCGCACGGGAACAGATGAACGATTCTCATATCCTTTTTCATTGTTACCGAGCTGGCCAAACGCGCCATCTCCCCAAGCGTACACGTATCCGTCACTGCCCAAAGCCATCGAATGGTCTTCTCCGGCGCTGACCTGCACGTAGGTAAAATCTGTCGGCGCGCCTATAGGCTTTTTCACCTTGACCGGCGTAGTCCGGCTGATTTCCGTCCCGTCGCCGAGCTCGCCGTACATGTTGTCCCCCCAGGCGTAGGCGTTCCCGTCACTGCCCACAGCCAAGGAAAATCTACCGTAAGTTGCTGATGCGCTGACCTGGTTGAATTTGATGCCACTGCTGCTGTCTGGCGGTGTGATGACGGTCTGTTGCCCGCCTAGCTGGCTGCCCTTGTCGGGGTTGATGCTCCATGTGTTGTTCTGCTTGTTGGGTGTCCATTTGGCAGTGAGGGTGAGGTTCTCGGTGACGGGCTTGCTGAAGTTGTAGGCGACCTCCCCAATGAACCACCCATCGAACTGGTAGCCATCACGTACGGGGTCGGGAGAAGGCCGTTTCACCCTGCCGTATGGGTAGGAGACACTCTGATCTCCGGGTTTGGTGCTTCCGCCGTCCGTCTCGAAGGTGACCTGGTAGGTGGAGACTTTCCGGGCGTTCCGTAACAGCGGCTGGTCGACGGTATAGTCCAGGCTTCTGGTGAAGGGCTGGCCGTCCTGCCTGCCGGCGAGTGTAATAGCGGCAGGCCCAGGCTTGTGCGCGGATGTCTGCACTTGCCAGGCGTCGCCGGTCTTGGTGAGTTTGAGTGGCTCGCTATCCAAGTTGGCTGATTCCACGGTGGGTATCGTGGTGGTGTTGATTCTTACCGGTTTGCTGGACTGACCCTGCTCGTCAAGGTTCCACTTGGACATTTTCCCCTGCCGGTCAACTGCTGTGATCCAGTTTTCGGAGGTTACAGCCTGCAGATACCGCTGGTTCCCTCTGTCCGCGCGCACAGGCGTCTCACGAGGCTGCCAGGTCCAAAGGTGGCCTTTGGAATTAACAACAGTTGCTTGTGTGGCATCACTGTTTATGGTTGTGGCGGCAGAACTGTCGGGCAAAACCAGTAGCTCTGGTTGGGGCTGCCCGTTATCAAGATAGCTAATTTGACCTGATGAGTTTAAAAGCACAAAGCCATGAACCATGGCCGATATCTGGGTAACACGATTGGCAAGCTTAATAGGTTGGATCTGATCCGTATTGGTTGCAGTTGGCTTGCAAATCCAAACGTTACCCTGACGGTCCAAGGCGAGAAGATGATCAGCGTTGCCTATTGCCTCAACCGCTAAGGCCTGTCTGGGCAGGCTTATAGTTTTCACTGCAGACTTCCAAAATAGTTTCTGACTGTTTGACTCCACCTGACTAACCCATGTGTGGATATGGCCCTCTTGATCCACTGCCATGAGGCGGTCATTGGTCATGGCAATGCTGGTGTAGGTTGTGGAATCTGCGTTAAGTAACGCAGGTGTATCTCCGCTCTTTCTCCAAGCGTAGATGCGGTGAGCCCGGCTCAAGGCCGCGTAGCCGTTCTCACCAACGACTCCCCTTATGAATCGTACGTCGCCTGACTCACCTTGGGGCGACGGCACCTGAGCAGGCATCTTAGCGTTCGATGTCCACGTGAACAGACGTCCATCGCCTGTCACACCAATAACTCTGTCAGCATGTGCTTCCAAAGCGCTGAACGAAGGCGAATCTGCACTTGGTGGTGAAATGGTTATGCTGGTGCCGCCGGAAGCCGGACCATGGTCGGGACTCAGAGTCCAATCAGTAACCGCGGTCCACTTGGCCTTTAAGGTGATGTCTCTGGTAATCGGGGTGCGGAAATCCATGATTCCGTCATGCTCCGCCCAGCCGTCAAAACGATAGCCGTCACGCTGCGGATTGCGAATAGGCGGTGACGCCAAGGAACCATCCGGCACAGTTACGCGTTCTGCTTTGCCTCCATTGGCAGAATCAAATACCACGGTGTGGGAATCGCCAGTAGCTGACTGGGTTTTAGCATCCTCGTGGGAATTGCTCGGAGTTGATTCCGGTGTTTTGTAAAGGTCTGTTTGAGATTGAGCAGGCGACGGTGAAACAGATGAAGTCGTCAGCGGCGACGGAGAAGGCAGACTAGTAGGTTGTAAATTGCTAAGCGAACCGTTATCTACCGGATCGGTATAGCGACCCCCCCCCCCGTTGACATCTGAGTCGGAGGCGAAAACGGTGCCGGCAGCCATGCCGGTCAGAAGCAGGGGTATCAGCACCAATGTTGATATGAGTGACCGAAGACCAAACCTATGACTGCGAGAATCAGCAGACGTAGACGACGAAACCACTTCAAACCTCCCCAAAACTCATGATGCCTTATTTACCGCAGACCTTATAGAGGCCTGGACTGATTCCACCCCTAAGAACCATGGACAACATGCAAAAAAATATTATCACGCATTCAGGAGAGCGTCGAATTCCTCGGCAGTTCTTGCAGGCTCAGTTGGCCGCCACGCCGCCTACGGCGGGCAGGGCGCCGACCATAAGCATGATGGCAACAAAGATGGCCAGGCCGATCCGGTAGATGACGAATCCCCGGTAGGAGAAGCGCGAGACGATCTTCAAAAAGGCGATGATGACGATGTATCCCAGCAGGAAGCTGACAATGGTGGCGCAGATGGTGGCTCCCCAGCCGGGGAAGGCGGCGTCCGCGTTGATGTTCTTCAAGGATTTTACCGTCTCGAGGATGCCGGCACCGAAGACGGCGGGGATGGCCATGAGGAAGCTGACCCGGGTGGCGGACTCGCGGGTATAGCCCAGGGCGCGGCCGAAGGTCATGGTGCCGCCCGAGCGGGATACGCCGGGGATCAGTGCCAGCATCTGCCCGATGCCAAAGAGCAGGGCGTCCCGGGCGTTCATCTGGCGGATCTCCTTGTTCTGGCGGCCGTGGCGGTCGAAGTAGTCCAGCAGGAGGCCGAAGACGATCAGCACCACCACGGTGATCCAGAGGTTGCGCAGCTTGGTTTCGATTATCTTCTGGAAGAGCAGGCCCGCCACAACGATGGGCAGGGTTCCCAGAATGATGTACCAGCCCAGGGCCGCATCATGGTCCTTGGAACCCATCCGCTCGCGCCAGGAGGAGCCGTCCTTGCCGGTCAGGCAACGGAACCAGTGGGTCAGTATGCGGGCAATGTCATGCCGGAAGTAGAGCAGGACCGCCAGCTCGGTGCCGAATTGGATGATGGCTGTGAAGGCTGCGCCCGGGTCCTGGCCCAGCAGGCCGCCCACAATGCGGATATGGGCGCTGGATGAGACGGGGAAATACTCCGTCAGGGCCTGCACCAGGCCGAACAGAATGGCTTCGAAGAAATTCATGGACCCCTCTTGCTATGTCGGACAACAATGGCAAGCATAGCCACCGCGCAGGGCAGGAAGAACCAAGGGCCGGGCATGTCTCGCAGAATGCCCACAATGGATCTTGTCGGAATCGACGACTCGACGAATAGGGGTGTGGATCATCATGGCCAAGACCTACAGAAAATCCAGGGGCGGGGCCCCAGCGGGATTCTTCGAGTGCGAGGGGCGCGGGCTTCAATGGCTGGGCCAGGCCCAGGCGCAGGGCGGTCCCCGGGTGGTGGACGTCTACGACTGGGGCCCGGACTACCTGGACATCGAGGAGGTGACCTCCGCCTCCCCCACGCCTGGCGCGGCCTACCGCTTCGGCGCCCAGCTGGCCCACATGCATGATGCCGGGGCCGACCACTTCGGCTCCGCGCCCGAGGGCTACACGGGCACCTGCTACTTCGGACCCCTGCAGGATCCGCTCCCCATGGACGTGGGCGCCTGGGACGACCCGGCCACCTACTGGGCCGAGGGACGGCTGGAGCCCATGGTGGGCATGGCCATGGATCGGCGCGCCCTGAACCGCGAGGACATGAAGATGACCGAAGAGGTGATCCAGGCGCTGCCGGAGCTGCTGGGCGCGGCCGCCAATGACAAGCCCGCCCGGGTTCATGGGGACCTTTGGAGCGGGAACGTCATGTGGACCAGGAACGACGGGAACACCCAGGCCGTCCTGATCGACCCTGCGGCCCACGGCGGCCACCGCGAGGAGGACCTGGCCATGCTGCAGCTGTTCGGCATCCCCTACCTGGGGCAGATTCTGGACGGCTACCAGAGCGTGCATCCCCTGGCGGCCGGCTACCAGAACCGGACCACGCTCTGGCAGCTCTACGCCATCGCCGGGCACTGCGCCTTCTTCGGCGGCGGCTATGTGAGCGAGTACCGGTCCATGTGCCGGTCGCTGCTGGGCTGACTCAGCCGACTCAGCTGAAGATGTCCTTGAGCTTGCCGAAGATCCCCTTGCGGCCCCCGGCTCCGGCAGGCTTGGCACTCTGCGGGACCTGTCTGGCCTCGGAGTCGTGGCTGTTGGCGAAGTCCTCAATCAGGCGTCGCTGATCGTCGTCCAGCTTGGTGGGGATCTGGACCAGCACGTGGACGATGATGTCGCCGCGCTCCTCCCGGTTGCCGAGCCTGGTTACTCCCAGGCCCTTGATGGTGATCTCCTGGTCGGGCTGGCAGCCGGCGGGGATGTCCACCTGACGCTGGCCGTCGAAGGTCTCCAGGTCGACCTGGTGGCCCAGCACGGCCCAGGTCATGGGCACGGCAATCCAGCAGTGCAGGTCCTGGCCGCTGCGGGTGTAGTGCTTGTCGGGCTTGATGGTGATATCCACGTACAGGTCGCCGGCTGCGCCGCCGCCCTCGCCCACCTCGCCCTGGGAGGCAAGCCGCAGCCGGGAACCGTCAGCCACGCCTGCGGGCACGTTGACGCCCACCTCGCGCCGGGTGCGCACCCGGCCGTGGCCGTTGCAGACCGGGCAGGGGTGTTCGATGATGGTGCCGTGGCCCTCACACCGCTCACAGGGGGCCTGGCTCATCATCTGACCCAGCAGGGTTCGCACCACCTTCTGGGCATAGCCCTTACCGTTGCAGACCGGGCAGGTCACCGGGGAGGTCCCCTTCTGGGCGCCCGAGCCGCCGCACTCCTGGCAGAGGCCATAGGTGCTGATGGGGGTGCGTACCACGCCTCCAAAAATGGCGGTCTTCATGTCCACGGAGACCTGGGCCAGTGCGTCCCGACCGGGCTGGGTGCGCGGAATGGGCCCCTGGGTGGTGCCTCCGAAGCCGCCGCCGAAGAACTGGTTGAAGACATCGCCCATGTCGAAGGGGCCGTTTCCCTGGGAGGCCTGGGGGTCGTTGGGATCCACGCCCGCGTCGTACATACGCCGCTTCTCAGGATCGGAAAGCACCTCGTAGGCGCTGTTGACCTCCTTGAACTTGTCCTCATATTCGGGCCCGGCGATGTCCGGGTGGTACTTGCGGCTCATCTTGCGATAGGCACGCTTGATGTCCTGATCGCTCGCGCCGCGGTCGACTCCCAAAACCTCGTAGTAATCTGCCACCGATCATCCTTTTCGTTTGATGCCCTCTCGACCTATAGTTGCATGGGCCCACGATACCTATGACTTGTGCCGTTGCCTTGACGGTCACGGCTCCCCGTCGCCGGCCAGAAAACCGGTCAAGTAAGAGGCCACGGCACGAACCGCGCTCATGGTCGCTGGATAGTCCATATGGGTAGGCCCGATGGAGCCCACAAATGCGACCGGCTCGTCGGCCTCGGAGCCGTCGGTCTGCCTGGCCCTGGCGTGCCCGTATCCACTGGTCACCACAGAGGCATGGACCAGTTCTGGAGTCCGGGTCTCGGTGCCGATGGCCACGCTGACCCCGTTACTCTCGCGGGAAAGCTCGCTCTGGGCCCGCATGAGCCGCATGAGCACCACCTGCTCCTCCAGGGCATCCAGCAGTGAACCCAGATCCCCCAGGGAGACGGCCTGGCTGTGGGTCAGCTGGGAGGTACCGGCCATGTAGAGGCCGCTGGTCTGCTCCCGGGTGGCCATCTCGTCGAAGACCGTAGCTACCAGGCACAACATGGACTTGTCGCGGCCTTCGGTAAGGGAGTCGGCCAGCATTCGGCAGCGCTCAGCTGCGCGGTCCAGGGGCAGATCCTGGCACTGCCTATTGATCTGGTCAGACAGGTCTGCCAAGGCATTCGGGTCCTCCTGCAGGGGCCCATGCAGGGTGCGCTGGACCACCCGGCCGGTGTCGGTGATGACCACCATAAGTACGGTCCCCCGGCTCAGTCCTATAAGCTCGGCCCGGCGCAGGTTGGAACTGGCCAGGGAGGGTGAGGCCACCACGGCGATCTGCCCGGTGATTTGGGCCAGAAGCTGGGCGGCGTGCTGCAGGGTGTCCTCCAGGTTGACCGACCCGGAGAGAAAAGCGTTGATCCCCCGGCGCTGGGCGGCGGACAGGGGCACGATGGTGGCCAACCTGTCGACGAAGTAACGGTAGCCCTTCTGGGTGGGGATGCGGCCGGCCGAGGTGTGGGGCTGGACCAGGTAGCCCTCATTCTCCAAGGCCGCCATGTCGTTGCGCACAGTGGCGGAGCTGACTCCAAGCTGATGATTTCTGGTGAGCGAACCCGACCCTACCGGCTCGCGAGAACGAATATAGTCCTCGACGACCGCGCGCAGCACCAGCATGCGTCTGGTATTAGGCAATGTCGCTCCTTCCGTCATGGTTTCATTATTAGCACTCGGGCCATGAGAGTGCCAAAACGTCGCGCGAAGAGCCGAATTGTGTCGTCTCAAACCGATACGATGGAAACGCATTGTGAAGGTAATCGAACATTTTCGACACAAGTCGAACATGGAGACCTCTAGATTGGAAGGAAAGCAGCACCATATGGCAGATTTCACATGGTCCGAGCTCGATGAGCGGGCTGTCAAGATGGCCAAGGTCCTCTCGGCCGACGCGGTCGAGAAGGCCGGAAGCGGCCACCCCGGCTCCCCTATTTCGCTGGCGCCCATCGCTTATGCGCTCTACCAGCACTTCATCCGTCACGACCCCAACGACCCTGACTGGGTCGGGCGTGATCGGTTCATTCTTTCCGGCGGCCACGCTTCGCTGACTCAGTACGTGCAGCTCTACTTCTCCGGGTACGGACTGACCCTGGACGATCTGAAGCGCTTCCGCACCGCTGGCACCCGGACTCCCGGCCACCCCGAGTACGGCCTGACCCCCGGCATTGAGATGACCACCGGCCCGCTGGGCCAGGGCCTGGCCTCGGCCGTGGGCTTCGCCTATGGTCAGCGCTACGAGCGCGGTCTGCTGGATCCGGACGCACCCGAGGGGCAGTCCCCCTTCGACCATAAGGTCTGGGTCATCTGCGGCGAGGGCGACGTCGAGGAGGGCGTCTCCTCCGAGGCCAGCTCTCTGGCCGGCGACCAGCGCCTGGGCAACCTGACCGTCATCTTCGATGCCAACCACATCCAGATCGAGGGCGACACCCGCATCTCCCTGGGCGAGGACATCCTCAAGCGCTACCAGGCCTACGGCTGGTACACCGACGAGTTCAGCTTCATCCAGCCCGATGGCTCCTACAAGGAGGACGTCGAAGGCCTGGCTGCCGTCCTGGAGAAGGCCGAGCAGGTCACCGACCGGCCAAAGTTCATCAAGGTGGACACCCTGATGGCCTGGCCCACTCCCGGCAAGACAAACGATCCTTCAGCCCACGGCTCAGCCCTAGGTGCAGAGGCCGTCGCCGGCCTGAAGAAGACCCTGGGCTACGACCCTGAGCAGAGCTTCCAGATTGACGAGGAGGCCCTGGCCCACGCACGCGAGGTTGCCCAGCGCGGTCTGGCCGCTCACAAGGACTGGGACGAGAAGTACCAGGCCTGGCGCAAGGCCAACCCCGACAAGGCCGACCTCTACGACCGCATCCATGCCGGCAAGCTGCCCGAAGGCTTCGACAAGGCCCTGGACGACCTGGAGGCTGGCTTCGAGCCCGGCTCCAAGGTGGCCACCCGCAAGGCCTCCGGTGCGGTCATCAACGCCCTGGCCCCCATCATGCCCGAACTCTGGGGTGGATCCGCCGATCTGGGCGGCTCCAACAACACCAACATCAACGGTGCAGTCTCCTTCGCTCCCGAGGCCGACGAGACCGTCCAGTGGCCCAAGGCCAGCAAGTACGGCCGCCAGCTGCACTTCGGCGTGCGCGAGTTCGGCATGGGCGCCATCACCAACGGCATTCTGCTGGGTTCGGACACCAGGCCCTACAACGGGACCTTCTTCCAGTTCAGCGACTATGAGCGCCCCTCGGTGCGCCTAGCTGCCCTGATGGACATCCCCAACCTATATGTGTGGACCCACGACTCCGTGGCCCTGGGCGAGGATGGCCCCACTCACCAGCCCATCGAGCATCTGACCGCAGTGCGTGCCATCCCCCAGATGGAAGTTGTGCGCCCGGCCGATCAGTATGAGACTGCTGAGGCCTACCGCGCCTTCTTCGAGAAGGACAACACCCACCCCACGGCCATGATTCTGACCAGGCAGGGCGTGCCCACCCTTGAGGAGACCAAGGCCAAGGCACGCGAAGGCGTGCGCAAGGGCGCCTACGTGCTGGTTGACACCGAGGACCAGCCGGATGTACTGATCATGGCCACCGGCTCCGAGGTGCAGCACGCTGTGGCCGCCTCCAAGACCCTGGCCGAGCAGGGCGTCAAGGCCCGCGTCATCTCCGTGCCTTCGCTGGAGTGGTTCGAGGAGCAGGACGACGACTACAAGGAAGCTGTTCTGCCCGCCTCCGTCAAGGCTCGTGTCTCTGTTGAGGCCGGACTGGCCACGCCTTGGTACAAGTACCTGGGCAGCTATGGCAAGCCCGTCTCCATCGAGCAGTTCGGCCTGCAGGGCAGCGGCGACGAGAACATGCGCGACCTGGGCATTACCGCCGATCATGTGGTCGAAGCAGCACAGGCCTCCCTGGAGGAAGTCCGTCGGGCCCGCTGAACCCGGCGTTCATGACAAATCGGGGGCCGTCCGCGACGCCGGCCCCCTCCCCTGCAGGCACGCCCGAAACGCGGCCTGCGGGAATACAGCAAAATACTTCCCGGTAGTGCATAGTGAATGTGATTCCATCGGGAACCCAAATAAGGAGTGACAAGATGGCAGAAAATGCAAACACCCAGCGCACCAGCGATTCAGGTGTCTCGATCTGGCTGGACGATCTGAGCCGCACCCGCATCGAGTCGGGCAATCTGCAGCAGCTGATCGCCGAGCGCAATGTGGTGGGCGTGACCACCAACCCCTCGATTTTCCAGAAGGCACTGAGCCAGGTGGGTCCCTATGACGAGCAGCTCAAGCAGCTGGGCCGCATCCCCGTCGAGGAGGCCGTCCGCGAGCTGACCACCACCGATGTGCGCAACGCCACCGACATCTTCCGCGAGGTTGCCGAGAAGACCGATTATGTGGATGGACGTGTCTCCATCGAGGTTGATCCTCGTCTGGCCCACAACACTGAAGAAACCGAGAAGCAGGCCGAAGAGCTCTGGAACAAGGTTGACCGGCCCAACGCCTTCATCAAGATTCCCGCCACCCTGGAGGGTCTGCCTGCCATCACCGCCACCCTGGCCAAGGGCATCTCGGTCAACGTGACCCTGATCTTCTCCCTGGAGCGCTACCAGCAGGTCATCGACGCCTTCATTGAAGGCATCGCCCAGGCCGACAAGAACGGCAAGGACCTGAAGCACATCGGCTCGGTCGCTTCCTTCTTCGTATCCCGCGTGGACACTGCGGTTGACAAGCTGCTGGAGGCCAACGGCTCTGACGAGGCCAAGTCCCTGGAGGGCAAGGCCGCCGTGGCCAACGCCCGCCTGGCCTACGAGCTCTTCGAGAAGGCTTTCGACAAGGATCCTCGCTGGGCCGATCTGGAAGCCAAGGGCGCCAAGCGTCAGCGTCCGCTCTGGGCCTCCACCGGCACCAAGAACGCCGCCTACTCCGACTGCAAGTATGTGGACGAGCTGGTGGCCCCTGACGTTGTCAACACCATGCCTGAGAAGACCCTTGAGGCCCTGGCCGCTCACGGCAACGGCGCCCCCTCCATTGAGGGCACCTACGAGGAGAGCCACCAGATCATGCAGAAGCTGGCAGACCTGGGCATCAACATCAAGGACGTGACCGACAAGCTGGAGGCCGATGGCGTCGCCGCCTTCATCAACTCCTGGGATTCGGTCCTCTCCGACGTACAGAAGGGTATCGACCGCGTCAACGGTTGAGCGCTTGACTGACAGTCGCTGACTGTCAGTAGTCGCCATTAAAGATTGTGCCCCGTCCGGTTCAAACCGGACGGGGCACAATTGGTATCAGTTACTCTGCCTTGGTCTCCTCGACCACCTGCTGCAGGGTGGCAATGAGGGCGGGGCTGTCATTGGGCATGTTCAGCCTGGTCAGGGTGCCGCCGGCGGATTCGATGGCCTTGGCCAGCTCCTGATCGACGTCGTAGCAGATCTCCAGATTGTCGGCGATGAAACCGATGGAGGCGGAGACGATGGTCTTCATGCCGCTCTTGGTGATCAGATCCTTGGCTACGGTGACGAAATCAGGACCGATCCAGGGCTCCTGGGTACGGCCTGCTGACTGCCAGGCCAGCACGTACTGATCCTCATTGAGGCCAGCTGCCTGAGCCACGGCATTAGACAGACCGATGACCTCATCCTTGTAGGGGTCCCCTCCCTGGATGATGCGCAGGGGCAGGGAGTGGGCGCTGAAGATCACCTTGGTGTCCGGCCGGTCGGTCAGCCCCTTCTTGGCAACCAGCTGGTCGCTCCAGAAATGGATCAGCTCTTGGTGGTTCCACCAGGACCGCACGGGCAGGTATTCCATACCCGGATGGGCCTCGACGGCCTTGCGGGCGCGGTTGTGGTAGTCCTCGCTCGAATAGGAGGAGTACTGCGGGGCCAGGGGTATGCCAATGACTCTGGTGATGCCATCGGAGGCAATCTGGTCGACTGCATCCTTGATGAAGGGAGCGATATACTTCAGCCCTTCGTATACCTTGTAAGCACCGGGGTGGGCCTTGTCCAGCGCAGCCTGAAGACCGTCGCGCTGGGCCTTGGTGATCCTGGCCAGGGGCGAGGGCAGGCCGATGGCCTTGTAGCGGCCGACCAGCTGGTCCATGAGCGGTTTGGGCGGCTCCTGCCCATGGCGGATATTGGTGTAGTAACCCTTGATATCGGACTCCTGGTAGGGGGTGCCGTAAGCCATGAGGAGGACAGCTGTAGGTTCAGTCATTAGCAACTTCTTTCTGTGAAAATGGAATGCAGTATGTCAGGCCGATATTGACCAGGGCTATGACGATGACCACCAGGAACATGTTCCTGTAGGAGGCCAGCCCGGCCTTTCCGCCCACCTTGCCCAGTTCAATGGCTGAGGCGAAGAGCAGGGGGGCGATGGTGGTGCCGATCTTCTTGCAGGCCGACAGCCCGCCGATGGCCTGCATGCGGTTCTCGGGCCCGGCCAGCCTTCCGGCGATGACCTGGAGCGGCGAGGACATCATCGAGCCCATGCCCACCCCCATCAGGAAGGACAGGACCATGAAGAGCTGCAGGTTGTGCAGGGTCAGGGTGATCACCAGGGCCATTAGGCCTATCAGCGATGAGGAGAAGACGAGCGTGGTCCGGTAGCCGAACTTGTCGACAAGGAGCCCGCCCAGCCAGGATCCGACCACGGAGCCCAGCCCGACGCCGACCATGACCATGCCGGCCGAGCGGACCGGAAGCCCGAAGACGGAGTGGACATAGGTTGGAATGTAGACGAAGAGGGAGAAGAACATGCCTCCCAGCGTCCCCAACAGAAGCGTCAGCCCATAGGAGGGCAGCTTCAGCAGGCGGATGGGCAGGAAGGGCATGGTGTCCTTGGCGTCGCCCAAGTTGCGCTCATGCACCAGGAAGACCGCGCCGGCCACCATTGCGACCAGGAGGCACCCGATGATCAGGGCCAGGTAGGTAGTTCCGTACTGGAGGAAGGTGATTGCCACCATTAGCAGGGCCAGAGCGATGCTGAAGGAGCCCAGACCCAGGTAGTCGGTCTTCCAAGCGCGGTCGGTTTGGGAGTCGCCCATCATGAACCAAGCCAGGATGAACAAGATGGCCAGGAAGGGCAGCATCATGAAGTAGTAGGCCCGCCATCCGTGGGTGATGCCCAGGAGTATGCCGGATAAGACCGGGCTGACCATGGCGGAAAGACCGGCGATGATGCCCACCGTGGAGACCTTCCTGCCTTGGTTGTTCCTGTGGGCGCGCTGCAGAAGGACGTTCATGGACAGGACCATGATGCCGCTGTCTCCCAAGGACTGGATGAACCGGCCCAGCAGCATGACCGCATAGTTGGGCGAGACCGCCGTCATCAGACATCCAAGGAACCAGAAGGCCAATTCCCAGAGGAAGACCTTCCTGGTCCCGTGGGCGTCAGAGAGGTTTGAGGTGATGGGGGTTCCCACCACCAGGCCCAGGGTGTAGAGTCCGACCACCCAGGAGGAGCCCATGGTGGTCAGGCCGAAAGTCCGTGTGATGGACGGCAGCATGGTCGGCACCGCTCCCCCATCCAGCTGGGTGATGAAAACGATGACCATGAAGAACCATATGGGCGTGGAAAGGATCGATCTTCTCTCTCTTGTAGACATGGTGTTACTGTCCCAACTGGTCCGTGAGCAGCCTGTCAATGCGCTCAGGATCGGTCTGGGTGCCTACCAGGAAGTAGGGGAATTCGCCGTAGATGGAGCTGGCTTCGATGTAGCGCATCTCGGTGACGATCTTCTTGAACTGGACGGGGTCGTCAGCGAACAGGGTGACGCCCCACTCGTAGTCGTCCAGGCCGATGGAGCCTGTCAGGATGATGGAGACCTTGCCGGCATAGGAGCGGCCGATCTTGCCGTGGTCGTGCATGTAGGCCTTGCGCTGGTCGTAGGGCAGCGTGTACCAGTTGGCACCTGGAACTCGGGTCTTCGACATGGGATAGAAGCAGATATAGGGCTTGTCGGGCGTCTTGGGATGCAGGCTGGCGTTGACGTAGGACCAGCCGCGGTCCGTGGTCGGCTTGCCCGAGTAGAGGCCTACCTCGGTGACTGACACATAGGAGATGGTCGGCTCCAAATAATCGGAGATGCGCAGCTTCTCTAGGGAGGTCTCGACCTCCTGGAGCTGGTCCAGTGTCTCCCTGAGGACCATCAGGCCCAGGTCGGCCTTTTGCCCATTGACCCGGCACCAGTAGTGGCTTCCCTGGCCCTGGGACTGGACTGTGTCCAGCTGTGCGGCAAGGGCCTTGAACTCATCCAGGCATTCCTGGCGTTCGTCTTGCGGCACTCGGCGCCACTTAGCCCAATCGATTTTCCAGAAGAGGTGGAGACAGAACCAGCCCTCCAGGCTCGGTGCAGCTTGCTCAGCCATGAGCACATCCTTTCGCTTGCTTAGCTTGCACGACATTGTGTGATGTGCCGTTCATCCGGCACACCCTTACTCACTCTATAGGCCAAGAGGCTGAATCGTTGGATTATCGGTGCATTGTGAATGACATATTGTGGTAACAGTCAAGGACTATGAGCCTTGCACTATCGATGAAGAAAACAGGTCTTGTGTACAGACCTCGTGTATAAGACATCCATATAGAATCACGATAAAGTGGCATGCAAAATAGGATGTCAAAGGCGCTGGTAGGCCGGCATGACCAACAGCTATAAGGGAAAAATCATCCAGATATGAAAAACCCCGGTTGATGCCGGGGCCAGGTATTTCAGGTATTGGTTGCTGGAATCAGGCCAGCTTGTACTTGGAAATGAGGTCCAGAGCTATGATGATGGCCACCCAGATCAGAGCCACAATAATGGTTAGACGGTTCAGGTTCTTCTCGGCTGCACCCGAGGTGCCAGCGTTGGAGCCGATTCCGCCGCCGAACATATCGGACAGGCCGCCGCCCTTGCCCTTGTGCAACAGAATCAGCATGGTTAACAGCACGCTGGCAAGAATCACAACGACTTCGAGCACAATCTTGACAATGGTCACGGCATATACCTCCATGTAAGGAACTGGGAACAAGTATACAGATACCCAGCGAAAAACGCATCAGCCCTTGGCGGCCAGTCTCACGATTCGTGCGAACTCCTCCACATCCAGGGAGGCGCCGCCCACCAGAAAGCCGTCCACGTCCGGCTGGCTGATCATCTGGGAGGCGTTCTTGGAGGTGACCGAGCCGCCGTAGAGGATGCGCACGGACTGGCCGGCTGGGTCTCCAAATTTGCTTGAGATGTGGTCGCGGATGGCACGAGCGGCCTGCTGGGCAGTGTCCGGAGTGGCCACCATGCCGGTGCCGATGGCCCAGACTGGTTCATAGGCCACAATCAGGTTGGCCATGTCCTCCTTGGCCAGGTCGCGGGTGACGTCGTTGACTTGGCCCACGGCGAAGTCCAGCTGGATGCCCTGGCGGCGCTCCTCGTAGCTCTCCCCCACACATAGGATGGGTTTCATGTCCGCAGCCAATACGGCACGGATTTGGTCGACAATGTTGGCATCGTCCTCTGGATGGTACTTGCGCCGCTCGGAGTGCCCCACGATGACGTAGCTGCAGCCCAACTGAGCCAGCATGTCCGCGGACACATCCCCGGTGAAGGCGCCTTGGGTGGTAACGGAAACAGCCTGGGCCCCATATTCAATTGGCAGGTTGTCGGCCTCCACAAGCACCTGGACGGAACGCAGGGCAGTGAAGGCGGGCATAAGAGCCACCTGGCAGCGCCTGCGGTCGAAGTGGGCGTCGCGCAGGAGCCAGGCCAGCTTCTGCACGAAATAGGTGGCTTCCAGGTGGTCGAAGTTCATCTTCCAATTGCCGGCCACCAGGGGAATGCGTGCCATACCAGACCTTTCCATCCGCGCAACAACAGCAATGCCGGGCCGCCGGATGCGAAACCCGGTGACCCGGCATTGCCCGTCTGTTTGCCGATTTTACTCCAGCACCTTCAGACCCGGAAGCTCCTTGCCCTCAAGGAATTCCAGAGAAGCGCCGCCGCCGGTGGAAATGTGCGAGAAGCCATCCTCAGGGAAGCCCAGGTTGCGCACGGCCGAGGCAGAGTCGCCGCCGCCGACGATGGTGAAAGCTCCGGCCTTGGTGGCATCGACCAGGCCCTGAGCTACAGCACGGGTGCCATCGGCGAATGCCGGGAACTCGAAGACGCCCATGGGCCCGTTCCAGACCACGGTCTTGGAGTCCACAATCTTGTCGTGGAAGAGCTTCTGGGAGTCAGGACCGATGTCCAGACCCATCTTGTCTGCGGGGATGCCGTCGGCAGGAACTACCTGGTGAGGCGAATCCGCCTTGAACTCGTCAGCCACCACGATGTCGGTGGGCAGGACCAGCTCCACGCCCTTCTCGCGGGCAGTGGCGATGTAGCCCTTGACAGTATCGACCTGATCCTCCTCCAGCAGGGAGGAGCCGACCTCATAGCCCTCGGCCTTCAGGAAGGTGAAGACCATGCCGCCGCCGATGACCAGACGGTCGGCCTTGCTGAGCAGGTTCTCGATGACGCCCAGCTTGTCGGAGACCTTGGAGCCGCCCAGGACCACAGTGAAGGGCCGCTCGGGGTTCTCGGTCGCCTTGGACAGGGCCTTGACCTCCTTCTCGACCAACAGGCCTGCGGCAGAGGGCAGGAATTTGGCCACAGAGTAGTTGGAGCCCTGGGCGCGGTGGACCACGCCGAAACCGTCGGAGACGAAGACATCGCCCAGGTCGGCGATTTTGCGGGCGTAGGCATCACGCTCGGCCTCATCCTTGCTGGTCTCTTCGGGGTTGTAGCGCACGTTCTGCAGCAGGACCACGTCGCCGTCGTTCATGGCAGCCACCTTGGCATGGGCATCGGGACCATAGGTGTCCTCGGCCAGAGGAACCTGCACGCCCAGCAGCTCCCCCAGGCGTTCGGCCACAGGGGCCAGGCTCAGCTCGGGAACGACCTTGCCCTTGGGGCGACCCAGGTGGGCCATGAGGATGACCTTGGCGCCCTGGCCACGAAGCTGCTCGATGGTTGGCAAGGCTGCGCGGATTCGGCCGTCGTCTGTAATAGTGGTGCCGTCCAGCGGCACGTTGAAGTCCGCGCGGACGAGCACGCGCTTGCCCTTGAGATCACCGAGGCTCTTCAGTGTTTTCATGCGTATCCTTTCTGACTGCGGGTCCATGCGCCCGCTCCCCTGCCATGGTACTCAGGCAGACCGACCTGTGTGAGCTATCTCACTCTTGTTTGGCCTGTTCCTCGGCCCTCTTCTTTTCGACCTTGGTGGCTAGCTGGAGCAGACGGCGGATGCGTCCGGCGATGGCGTCCTTGGTGACCGGTGGATCGGCCAGGCGGCCCAGCTCTTCAAGGGAGGCCTCACGGTGGTCCAGACGAAGCTGGCCGGCCGCACGCAGGTTCTCGGGGATGTCGTCGCCCAGAATTTCGAAGGCCTTGGTGACCTTGGCACTGGCCTCCACAGCTGCCTTGGCGGAGCGGCGCATGTTGGCATCGTCGAAGTTGGCCAGGCGGTTGGCCTTGCCGCGGGATTCACCGTCGCTGCGCTTGCCGGTCCACTCCCTGGAGGACTTGGGGGCGCCCATCAGGTTGAGCATGCGCTCAATCACATCTGGGTCACGCAGGGTTACACGCTCGGAGCTGCGCACCTGGCGGGCCTTGGCGTTGATGCCCAGACGGCGGGCAGCGCCTACCAGGGCCAAGGCGGCCTCAGATCCGGGGCAGACGATCTCCAGGTAGGAGGCCTTGCCCGGGTCGGACAGCTCGCCATGAGCCAAGAAAGCTCCTCGCCAGGCGGCCTTGACCTGGGCGATGTTGCCGGAGACGATGTCGGCGGGAAGACCGCGAACCGGGTGCTTGCGACGGTCCAGCAGTCCGGTCTGCAGGGCCAGGGCACCGCCTGCCCGTAGCACGCGGACCGAGTAGCGGGTCAGGTTGCCGGTGGGGGCCTGTCGCTTGACCTGGATCAGATCGGAATCATGGCCGTAGACGTCCCTGATGGTGTTCTGCAACCACTGCGCTGCTGGAAGGGAGTCAAATTGCGCTTCCACCACAATGTGGCGCTGAATGATGTGCAGACCGCCACCGAAGCGGATCATGGCCGCCGATTGTGCTTTCTTGGCAGAGGGGGGTTCGTTGTCAATCGCGGCCAGCTCGCTTTTGACATCATCAAGTAGGGCCAAGAGCCGTCCTCCTACGAAAAAATACTGAAAAATGAATACTTCTTGGCCGCACGACACACCTGCCATGCCGACCACCGGATTACTGTGATATCGAATATCTTGGACAAATTGCGCCTTTGGCTATCCGCGGGGACGGTGCGGCAGCTCGCGGGCCGAGACGGTCACCTCCATTCCCCGGGACCGCAAACGGGCGGCCAGAGCGTCGGCCATGGCCACTGAGCGGTGCTGTCCGCCAGTACAGCCAAAGGCGATGGTCACATAGTGCTTATCTTCGTGTGCGTAGCCGCTGAGCGCGGTCAGAATGGCGGTCGTGTAGGCATCCAGGAACTCCTTAGCGCCCTTGCTGGCCATCACATAGTCACGGACCGGGCCGTCATGGCCGTTCAGATCACGCAGCTCCGGAACCCAGTAAGGGTTGGGCAGGAAGCGCACGTCAGCTATGAAGTCAGCGTCGATGGGCAGACCGTACTTGAATCCGAAGCTCATGATGTGCACGCCCACGGTGGTCGGTCCGGAGCCCAAGACCATTTCGTAGAGGCGGGTGGAGAGCTGATGGATGCTCAGGTTGGAGGTGTCGATGACCATGTCGGCACGCTCCTTGAGTCCGCCCAGCAGGCGGCGCTCCTCGTGAATACCGTCGATCAGGCGGCCGGAGCCCTGTAGAGGGTGGGGTCGGCGAACGGACTCATAGCGCTTGACCAGCACCTGGTCGGAGGCATCCAAAAAGAGGATGCGGCAACGCACGCCCAGGTCGTCCAGATGGCTGAGCACAGCCGACAGGTCGTCGAAGTAGGAGCGTGAACGGACGTCGATAACGGCAGCTAGGCGGTGCAGGGAGCTTCCGGCAGAAGTCATCATGTCGACAAGGGGTACAAGTAGACGCGGGGGCATGTTGTCGACCACATACCAGCCCATGTCCTCCATGGAGTCTGCAGCGCGAGTGCGTCCTGCACCGGACATGCCTGTGATCAGCAGTACCTCGAAGCCTGCGAAGGGCGGTTTTTCCGTCGTCATAGTCATGTCTCCCTCAAGGCTTGGTCCATAGCAGCTGCCGGAACAGCGGCCAGGGGTCGGTCGGTCATCAGCGCCACTTGACGCACGGCTTGATACAGCAGCATGCGTTCGCCGCTGATGGCCCGAGCAGCCGGCCGGCGACAGAATGCTTTCATGAGCTGGGTGGGTCGGGGTTCATAGACTACGTCCAGCAGGACTGAGCACAAGCAACTGTCGGCATCGGCCTCTGGACTCCTAGCGGTATTGAGCAGATCGGCCAGGGGATCAGCTGCACCTGAAGGCAGAGTAGAGACGATTATATTGGCCCTTATTAGAGTCCTTTCGGCCTTCCCAGCCTGGTCCATGGCGGTGACGGCCGGCGCAGGCAAGCCCAGCCGCGAGGCGAGGTCCAGCATATGGTCACAGTGCTCCGGATTGCGAGCAAGCAGGTCCACACGCTCGACCCCCAGCATCTTCAAGGCGCAGAAGGCGGACTCAGCTGTGTTTCCGTTGCCGATGACCAGGGCCCGCGCTCCCCTATACGGTTGGTCGGGAAGCTTGTCCTGCCGCCCCTGACCGGCAGCCTCCAGCAGGGCGGCCAGATCGTCAGCGTCTTCATCAGCGCGGCAGCAGCCGGCAGCCTCCAGTAGAGCAGCCACTATCCCCTCTACATCTGTGTTGTACAGAGACAATCCTTTGGCGGGGCCGCTGTGCTCAAAGACTGCTGTATTGGCCACTTCCAGAGTCTTAGACCAGTAATCACAAAAATTGCCCAAGGGGCCCACAGCACTCTTCAAGGGCATGGTCAGACTGAGCCCTGCCCAAGACGGGTCAAGGCCGTAGATAAAATTCGCCAGACCGTCAGCGTCCACGCGCGCTCGGTCGTAGTGCCAGTTGTTCAGGCCTAGTGCATCATAGGCTGAACTGTGCAGAAGGGGCGAGAGGGAATGACTGATAGGATCGCCCAAGACGGCACAGCGACGATCAGGTCCATTCATATCTGCAATCACGCACCAATCAATTCAGGGCATGGCCTTTGCCCGCCTCTTGAGCCATTTTATCGCTGGCTGTCCCCGGCCCGATCCTGGTCGCTGTGCAGGGCCTGGTAGATGGCCTCAGCCTTGGCTGAGCCGATGCCCTTGACGGCCTCAAGCTCCTCCTGGGAGGCCTGGCGCATGCGCTTCACTGATCCAAAGTGATTGAGCAGCTTCTTCTGGTAGGCGGGGCCGATGCCTGGAATCTCGTCCAGGGCTGACCGGAGGGCACCCTTGCGTCGGGTTTGCCGATGGTAGGTGATGGCGAACCGATGGGACTCGTCCCTCACGCGCTGCAGCAGGTACATGCCCTCGGACTGGCGTTTAAGGATGATGGGATAGTCATCGTCAGGCACCCAAACTTCCTCCAGGCGCTTAGCCAGACCACACAGGGCCACATCGTCCACCCCGCAGTCGTGCAGGGCTCGGGCAGCAGCGGTCACCTGGGGCTTGCCGCCATCGACTACGATCAGGTTGGGCTTGTAAGCGAAGTGGCGGGCGGCGGTGTTCTGCTGAACGATGGCCCCCTCCTCCTGCTCCACCAATTCTGGTGCCTTGTCGCTGGCCTTTCGCTCTGCTTCCATGCTGTCACCGCTGTCGCCAGCGATGTTGCCGTGGCGGAAACGACGGGTCAGAGTCTCGTAGATGGCGCTCATGTCGTCCACAGCGCCCTTGCCGTCCTCGCCGCGGATAGCAAATCGACGGTACTCGGACTTCTTGGGGACCGCGTCCTCAAAGACCACCATAGAGGCTACCTGGAACTGGCCGCCTACTGTGTTAGAGATGTCGTAGCATTCGATGCGCAGCGGGGCGCGATCCAGCCCAAGGGCCTTGGCCACGTCGTTCATGGCCTGGGTGCGGGTGCCCATGTCGCTCATGCGGCTGAGCTTGCTGCGCTGCAGGGCCTGGCGGGCGTTGGCGTTGGCCCGGTCCATCAGGGACTTCTTCTCCCCCCGGCTGGCCACTCGGATGGTCACTGCCGACCCGCGCAGCTCCCGCAGCCACTCCTGTAGGTCACCGGTCCGATCGGGCTGGATGGGGACGATGACCTCGGGAGGCACCGGCGAAATCGGGGCCAGCAGGTCGGCACGTCCAGTCTGATCCTGATGCTGGTGTCGACTCCTGGTGGCCTTGGCCCGGGCCTCGGCATCCAGGGCCGTGACCTTCTGGGTGGAGCCCATGGCATCCCTGTCCTGGCTGATGGAGACGGGTGTATGGGAATTCTCGGGCAGCTTGTGCAGTTCGCTGTCGTTCTCATTCATCAGGTCTGAGTAGACCTGTACCAGCAGGTCGCTGATCAACTCGCTGTCGGAGACGTCCTCGACCCGCTCCACACTCCAGTTGCGTTCGCCGCGGATGGCACCCGAGCGCACAAAGAAAGCGTGGACCGATGCCTCCAGTTCGTCAGAGGCCACCCCGAAGACGTCCACATCCACGTTTGAGGCGAAGGCGACGGCATTCTGCTCGATGACTGTGTCCAGCATGGCGATCTGGTCGCGCAGGCGGGCGGCCTTCTCGAAGTCCAGCTCCTTGCTGGCCTTCTGCATGCTTCTGGTCAGCCCTGCCCGATAGCTCTTGCCCAACCTACCGGTGATGACCCCGGTCAGCTCAGTGCACAGACGCCGATGTTCGCTGGCGCTGATCCGGCCCACGCAGGGGGCTGAGCACTTGCCGATGGATGCCAGCAGGCAAGGGCGGCCGCTGAGCTTGGCCTTGCGGAAGACGCCGGGGGTGCAGGTGCGCACCGGGTAGGTCTTGAGCAAGGCATCCAGGGTGTGCTTCATGTCCCAGACCTTGGCGTAGGGACCAAAGTAGCGAGTGTCGTGCCGCTTGCGCACGCGGGTCATCCATACCCGGGGGAACTCCTCCCCCACGGAGACAGCTAGGTAGGGGTAGGTCTTGTCGTCGCGCAGCTTGACGTTGAAACGTGGGTCGAACTCCTTGATCCAGGTATATTCCAGGGTCAGTGACTCCAGGTCGGTGCCCACCACAGTCCACTCCAGGCTCCGGGCCGTCAGCACCATGGTCTGGGTGCGCGGATGCAAGTTTTCCAGGGGCTGGAAGTAGTTGGTCAGGCGGTTGCGCAGGTTCTTGGCCTTGCCCACATAGATGACCCGGCCGTCGCCGTCCCGCCACTTGTAGACGCCCGGCTGGGCGGGGATGTCGGAGGTTTTAGGGCGGAAAAGGTCCCGGCTGTCTCCCAGCAGGGGCGCGCCGTTCTTGTTGACGCCGGTTATGGTGCCGGTGGCGGACTCTTCCTCCAGGGCTTGGGCGGTGCGTCGCCATACCTGCGGCGTGTGACGCTCGAAGCAGCTGCGGGTCATGATCGTGCAGCCTTGGCTACCTTGGCAGGATCCAGCATGGGCTTCAGATACTTGCCGGTCCAGCTGTTCGGGTTGGCGGCCACCTGCTCAGGAGTGCCCTGAGCCACCACGGTGCCGCCGCCGTCTCCACCCTCGGGGCCCAGGTCGATGATCCAGTCGGCGGTCTTGATTACATCCAAGTTGTGTTCGATGACAATGACCGTGTTGCCTTTGTCGACCAGGCCGTGCAGGACTTTGAGCAGCTTGCGGACATCCTCGAAGTGCAGGCCCGTGGTGGGCTCGTCCAGGATGTAGACGGTCTTGCCGTCGGAGCGCCGCTGCAGCTCGGTGGCCAGCTTGACCCGCTGGGACTCGCCTCCGGACAGGGTGGGCGCCGGCTGACCCAGGCGGATGTAGCCCAGACCCACGTCAACCAGGGTGTCCAGGTAGCGGGCGATGGAGGGATAGGCCTTGAAGAAGTGGGCGGCCTCCTCGATGGGCATGTCCAGCACGTCCGAGACGGTCTTGCCGTTGTATGTGACTTCCAGGGTCTCCCTGTTGTAGCGCTTGCCGTGGCAGGTCTCGCACTGGACGTAGACATCGGGCAGGAAGTTCATCTCGATCTTGATGGTTCCGTCACCGTGGCAGGTTTCGCAGCGGCCGCCCTTGACATTGAATGAGAAGCGGCCGGGACCATAGCCGCGCACCTGGGCCTCCGGGGTCTTGGCAAAGAGCTGACGGATCTTGTCCCAGACGCCGGTGTAGGTGGCAGGGTTGGAGCGTGGGGTGCGGCCGATGGGGTTCTGATCCACGTGGATGACCTTGCGCACCTGGTCCACACCCTCCACCCGGATGTGCTTGCCGGGCACGATGCGGGCGTTGTTGAGCTGGTCGGCCAGAACCGGATAGAGGATGGAGTTGACCAGAGTGGACTTGCCTGAGCCGGATACGCCGGTGACCAGGGTCATGACTCCCAGCGGGAAGGATACCTTGAGGTTCTTCAGGTTGTTCTCCCGAGCCCCCACCACGGTCAGCTGGCGGGTCTTGCTGGTCTTGCGGCGGTGCTTGGGCACCTCGATGGAACGGCGTCCGGCGATGTAGTCGGCGGTGATGGAGCGGGAGGCCTTGACCAGGTCCTGCGAGCGCCCGGAGAAGATGACCTCCCCGCCATGTTCGCCAGCTCCAGGGCCGATGTCGACCAGCCAGTCGGCCTGGCGGATGGTGTCCTCGTCATGTTCGACCACAATCAGGGTGTTGCCCAAGTCGCGCAGCCGCTGCAGGGTCTTGATCAGCCGGTCGTTGTCCCGCTGGTGCAGGCCGATGGAGGGCTCGTCCAGCACGTACATAACGCCCACCAGGCCGGATCCGATCTGGGTGGCCAGACGTATGCGCTGGGCCTCGCCGCCGGAGAGGGTTGCTGCCGCCCGAGACAGGGTCAGGTAGTTCAGACCCACGTCGTTGAGGAAGCGCAGGCGGGCGCGGATCTCTTTGAGGACCTCGCCGGCAATCTTGGCCTGAGCGCCCTCCATATGCAGGCCCTCCACCCACTTTAGGCTGGCGGACACGGCCATGTCGCAGACCTGGGCAATAGACAGATCGTCCACGGTCACGGCCAAGACCTCGGGCTTCAGACGCTTGCCGTGGCAAACCTGGCAGGGTACCTCGCGCATGTATGACTCGTAGTACTGCTTCATAGGCTGCGAGTCGGTCTCGTCGTGGCGACGCATCAGGGTGCGGACCACGCCCTCGAACCCGGTGGTGTACTCGCGCAGGCGGCCCCAGCGGTTCCGGTAAGAGACATCCACCTTGAAGTCGTGTCCGTACATGACAGCGTGGCGGACTTCCTCGGGCAGGTCCTTCCAGGGGGTCGATGTGGAGAAGCCCATCTCCTTGGCCAGGCCGTCCAACAGGTGGCCATAGAAGCGCTGCTGGCTCTTGGTGCCGCTCCAGGGTTCCACAGCCCCGTCCTTGAGGCTCTTCTCCGGGTCAGGCACTACCAGCTCGGGGTCGATCTCCAAGTTGAATCCCAGGCCGGTGCAGGCCGGGCAGGCTCCATAGGGGGCGTTGAAGGAGAAGGTTCGAGGCTCGATCTCGTCCAGTTCCAACTCGTGGCCGTTGGGGCAGGACCGCTTCTCGGAGAAGGGCTGACGACGCTCGGGATCCTTGGCATTCATATCCACAAAGTCGGCCACTACCGTGCCTTTGGCCAGACGCAGGGCCGTCTCCACAGAGTCGGTCAGCCGCTGACGCATGCCCTCGCGGATGACCAGCCTGTCCACCACCACCTCGATGGTGTGCTTCTTCTGCTTGGTCAGCTTGATGGAATCGGACAGCTGGTGCATGTCCCCATCGATGATGGCCCGGGAGTAGCCGTCGGAGCGGAGGAGCTCAAGGGTCTCCACGAACTCACCCTTGCGGCCCTTGACGATGGGTGCCAGCAGCTGGAAGCGAGTTCCCTCGGGCCTGGACATGAGGGTGTCGACGATTTGCTGCGGCGTCTGGGCGCGCACCTCGGCCCCGCAGATCGGACAGTGGGGAATGCCGGTTCTGGCGAAGAGCAGACGCAGGTAATCGTAGACCTCGGTTATGGTGCCCACGGTGGACCGAGGATTACGATTGGTGGTCTTCTGATCGATGGAGACTGCCGGGCTCAGGCCCTCGATGAAGTCCACGTCGGGTTTGTCCATCTGGCCCAGGAACTGGCGGGCGTAGGCGGAGAGGGACTCCACGTAGCGGCGCTGACCCTCGGCGAAGAGGGTGTCGAAGGCCAGGGAGGACTTGCCGGAGCCTGACAGGCCGGTGAAGACCACCATCCGGTTGCGGGGTATGGACAGGTTAACGTTCTTGAGGTTGTGGGCCCGGGCGCCCTGGATGACGATTTTGCGGTCGTTGGGCACCATGGACAGGTCCGCCACCAAGGACCCCTTGGATTCGATCATGCGCGGGTTTTCAATGGCCGCGTCCACTGTCGATTTAGGCTTGTTCTGCTGCTTCACGTGCTTCCCATCCGCTTCCCTGAAGACCCATGGCCAAGGCTGAGGCCAAAGCCTGACCATAATATCGCCGGGGCCGAATAATTCGAACAGGTGTTCGATGACGGCTTAGATGGACAAGTCCGGCGAATTCAGAGGCGGGCGGCTGCAACCGTTGAGGAAGCAGTCGTGCTGGTGGTCGTTGATCATGCCGGCTGCCTGGAGGAAGGAGTGGACGGTCACCGGGCCCAGGAAGCGCAGGCCCAGGTCGCGCATGTCCTTGCACACGATGGCTGACAGGTGGTCGTAGCGCGGTATGGAGGGATCGTCCGGATAGTCGTGGTTGATTGTCAGCCCACCGGTAAAGGACCAGCAGTAGCGGTCGAATTCCTCCCCGGGGAATTGGCTGGCGACCACGACGGCATTGGCCACCGTGGCTTCGACCTTGCGTCGATTGCGGATGATGGCAGGGTCGGCCATGAGACGGTCGATTCGGTCGGTGTCGAAGGCGGCGACCGCTTGAATATCGAAGTTATTGAAATCCTTGAAGAAGGCCTGACGACGATGCAGGATCAGCTGCCAGCTGAGCCCGCACTGGAATATCTCCAGAGAGAGCATAGCGAAGAGCCTCTGGGAGCCATGCAGGGGGCGGCCCCACTCATGGTCGTGGTAGCTGCGCATGAGCGGGTCGTCTACTCGAGCCCAGTCGCATCTATGTGAAGGTTCGGCCATGCTGTACTCCCCTTTCTGGCATTCGGCTTCAGGCTAGCACCGGCGGCAGTCCTGACCGGGTGGTCAATACCACCGAGACAGGCTGGCCGATTTAGAGTTGAAGCAGAGGCCGGTCGGCCCATGCCCGGGGCCATCCCCATGGCGGCAGTACGGTTGCGGCCGGCAAGGAGAGGAAGCATGTGCCATGACTGACAAGGACAATCCGCGCAGACTCTGGACCGACAAGGACGATCCGGTCGAGAGAGCCAAGCGTACCTCCCCTGCCATGCAGGGCAGCCAATCAGCCAAAAATTCAGCAGGTGCAGGTTCCACGAAATCGAGCTCTGCATCGGCAACTCGGAGTTCGACAGATGCACGTTCGGCATCTTCAAATTCGTCGGCTTCGGATTTATCAACTCCAGACTTGTCTGCTTCGGGTTCATCGCCTTCGGGTACTGCAGCCAAGCAGTCTGATGATTCGTCAAAGAAGGCAGCGGCTGGGAAAACCAGTGCTGATGAGACCGCCAATGGAGGCAAAGGTCGCTCTGATCGCAGCAGCAATGAAGCGACGCAGGGATCAAATCGGGCTCAGGAACAAGCAAAAGAGCAGTATCAAAAGCAGAATCAGCCTGAAAAGGAACAGGAATCCTCCAAGGGTCGCGGCTGGAAGCTCTTCGAGGACATCCTGCTCTGGGTGGCCTGGGTGGCAATGGTGGGCTTCAACGGTTATGCGGAGGTCTACCACTTCAATGGCACGACCGTAGGTGGCCTGGCCCGCAAGGTCGACCTCTGGATCATGCCCGCCGGCTATGTTTTCGCCATCTGGGGGGTCATCTACATTGCCCTGGCCATATGGCTCTTCCGCTTCTGCCTGGCGGGCCCCAGCCGCAAACGCCTGGGATTCCTGCCCTTCACGCTGAGCGGGTTGCTCTTTGTGGCCACTTGCTGCCTGAATATCGCCTGGCTGGCTCTGTGGCACATGGAGCACAACTTCTGGGCCCTGGTCATCATCCTCATTCTGACTGTGCTGGCCTGGATGCTCTATGCCCTAGTGCGCAGGGACGCCACTAAGGCCGGAACCCCGACCGCCGCCAAGGTTTTGGACTGGATTCCCCTTTCCATCTACGCCAGCTGGCTGAGCGTTGCCACCCTGGTCAACGCCGGATACATGGTGGTCGCCGGGCACAAGGTCGGCAATGCCGTCCAGGGATTCGCCACCATCATCGTGGTAGGCGCCCTCCTGGCCGTCGCCTATCTGATGAATAGGCATGGCAAGGACTGGGTCTTCGGCCTGGTGGTCATCTGGGCATGCCTGGGCATCGGCATCAGGATCTTCTCCTTCGCGGCCGCCATGGGTGTGTTGGTCATCGCCCTGACGGCCGTGGGCGCCTTCCTGGTCTACTTCCCCTGGAGCAAGTTCAGACTGGTCCGTCGCTGATTCATCCACGACTCATCCATTGCCCCGTCAGCCGAGACGCACTGGCAGGGCTTGCTTCTTGCTACCATAATTTCTTGCAAGTTTTGAATCCACAAGGAAAGCGGGGTCAGAGGCGGCATGGCTATTGAGGCGCAGGGACTTGAGATCCGAATAGGTGCCCGACTACTGCTGCAAGCCACCGACTTCCATGTGACCAAAGGCGACCGCATCGGCCTGGTAGGTCGCAACGGCGCCGGCAAGACCACGTTGACCAGGGTCATCACCGGAGACATGCTCCCCTCGGCCGGCAAGGTGCGGGTGACCGGACAGCTGGGATACCTGCCCCAGTCCACACATGCGGGTGATTCCGAGCAAAGCGCCCTGGACCGGGTCATGAGCGCCAGGGACATCGCATCCATCGTCCAGCGGATGCGCAAGGCAGAGACCGAGATGACCAATCCTGACCCCAGGATCATGGAAAAGGCCATGAAGCGTTACGACAAGGCCCAGCAGGACTTCGAGAACGCCGGGGGCTATGCGGCACAGTCTCAAGCCATCGTCATGGGCGAGAGCCTGGGGCTGAGCCAGGAGACCCTGCAGCAGGCACTGGGCACCCTCTCCGGCGGTCAGCGCCGACGGGTCGAGCTGGCCAGAATCCTCTTCTCCGATGCCGACACCCTGATTCTGGACGAGCCCACCAACCATTTGGATGCCGACTCCATCGAGTGGCTCAAGGGCTACCTGCGCCGATTCGAGGGCGGCTTCCTGATCATCTCCCACTCCACCGAGCTGCTGGACGAGACCGTCAACCGGATCTGGCACCTGGATGCCCAGCGTTCCTGCATCGACATGTACACCATGGGATGGAAGGCCTACCTGCGCCAGCGGGTGGTGGACGAGGAGCGCCGTCGCCGCGAACGGGAGGTGGCCGAGAAGAAGGCCGATCGTCTCATGCGTCAGGGCATCCGACTGCACGCCAAGGCCACCAAGGCCGTGGCCGCCCAGAACATGATGCGCCGCGCCCAGCGCCTGCTGGCCGACACCCAGGAGGCGGAAAAGGCCGAAAAGGTGGCCGACCTGCGCTTCCCGGATCCTGCCCCCTGCGGCCGCACGCCCATCATGGCCGAGGACCTTTCCAAGGCCTACGGATCCAACATCGTCTTCGCCGGAATCAATCTGGCCATCGACAAGGGCTCCCGGGTGGTCATCCTGGGATACAACGGCGCTGGCAAGACCACCACCCTGCGCCTGCTGGCCGGCATCGAGCAGCCCGACACGGGCAAGGTGACCCTGGGGCACGGGGCCAAGATCGGCTACTTCGCCCAGGAGCATGACACACTGGATAACGACGTCACCGTTCTGGAGAACCTGCAGCATGTGGCCCCTGACCTGGACAACACCCAGGCGCGGACCATCCTGGGCTCCTTCCTCTTCTCGGGGGACGACGCCATGAAGCCCACCAAGGTGCTTTCGGGCGGCGAGAAGACCCGCCTGGCCCTGGCCACCCTAGTGACCAGCCGGGCTAACGTCCTGCTGTTGGACGAGCCCACCAACAACCTGGACCCCGCTTCGCGTGACGAGATACTCAAGGCCATCGCCAAGTACGAGGGAGCCATCGTGCTGGTCACCCACGACGAAGGGGCCGTCAAGGCGCTCAACCCTGAGCGGGTGCTGCTCATGCCCGACGGTGATGAGGACCTCTGGAGCGACGACTATCTGGATCTGGTAGCCGAAGAGTAGGCAACCATCGGTTGGCCCATGCCTGTGGGTCGTCTGTGTCGGTCAGCGGGTCAGTCATCCTCCCCTAGGACCTCAACCCCTTTGACCCCTGGAGTCTGCCCTATGGATTCGACCAGTTCGGTCACATCCCCCTTGCCCAGCAGGTTGACGGTGACATCGGCGCCCTTCCAGGCATCCCGATGAAGCTCGTGGATGGTCAGCACCCGGGACTCGAAGCCCATGCGGGTGGCCAGCAGCAGGGATTCGCGCAGGCAACCGTGGCCGTCCTGATATACGATGCGCAGGACTGTGTTCTGACGGTTGCGCAGGAACCACTTGAGGATGGGCGCGATGACCAGAACGGCCAGAAAGTAGAAGACGACCGCCAGGATGGCGATGGCGAAGAGCTGGACTCCACAGGCCATGCCCACGGCGGCGGCCACCCAGATGGCGCTGGCCGTGGTCAAACCCTTGACAGAATCGTGGTTGAAAAAGATGACGCCGGCACCGATGAAGCCTATGCCGGAGGCCACCCCGGCTGCGATTCGCGAGGCATCCCAGGAGTAGTTGCCTACAGCGGCCTGTATGCCATAGAGGGAGACCATGGTGAACAGGCAGCTGCCCAGACCCACCAGAATGTGAGTGCGGATGCCAGCGTCGTGCTTGAGGAACTCGCGCTCGAAGCCGATCAGACCACAGAGAACCACCGTCAAGACCACCGCCATAATCTGACCTTGGTTCGGCAATGCGAATCCCTGCATGATTTCCCTTCCTGCCCTCTTAAATAGGCAGACCTTATAACGCTTGCAGGACATGGCCATCGGATAGAGTGGAGCAAGCACGTGGCCGGCCACGCCGCCGCACGTGGACCTTTTGAATGAGGGGTGTGATGCCATGAAGCCGTCATCAGATGAGCGCCGCGAAGCCCGCCGGACCCTCGCCACCAGCGCCTATTCCGCCGACATGATCCGATCACTTGAGCAGCCGTTTTTGGATGACGGGGTCCCCTTGATGCGCGTCGCCGCGGGATCTCTGGCTTCCGTGGCCGACGTCATGCTCACCCAGGCCGGGCTGGAGCCTGCAGGCGCCAGAATCGTCCTGCTGGCAGGGGCCGGCAACAACGGCGGCGACGGGCTTTATGCCTCGGCCGATCTGGCCGGGCATGGAGCCGACGTGACTGTGGTGGCCACTGGGCGGAGCCTGCATCAGGGTGGGTTAGACGCCCTTCTCCGCGCCGGCGGAGTGGTCACGGCTCTGGATCCTCAGGCAGCTATCCCCGGCTGCGAGACCCCCTCCGGACCGGATCAGGCATCCGAGGATCTGGACCAAGTCTTGGAGCTATGCCGACAGGCGGATCTGATTATCGATGCCATGACGGGTATCGGTCTCAAGGGGGCGTTGCGCGGCATTCCTGCTGCTCTGGCCGCAGAATTGGGCATGGAGACTGGTCTGCCCGACAGACCAGCCTGGCACGACCCCGCCGGTCAGGATAGGCCTTTGGTGCTGGCCGTGGATACCCCCTCCGGTTTGGACGTGGACGAGGGCACCCTGCCTGGGGCCTACATCCCGGCTGATGTGACCGTGACCATGGGGGCCATGAAACCCTGCCTGATGCTGCCCCCGGCCGCCTATGTCTGTGGCAGAATCGTCCTGGTGGACTTCGGTTTTGACACCTCGGCCCTGGTCCCGAGCGTCTCTTGCATGAGCGCTGAAGACTGCGCCAGTCTCCTACGAGCGCCACGGGTGGATGACACCAAGTACAGCCGGGGCGTGGTCGGCCTGGTCACCGGCTCCGCCCTCTACCATGGCGCCGGGCTGCTCTCCAGCAAGGCTGCTGCCAGCAGCAACGTGGGCATGATCCGTTACTGCGGCCCCGAGCAGGTGGGCGACCTGATCCTGCAGGAGCTGCCCGAGACCGTCCTGGGCCGCGGAAGGGTTGAATCCTGGGTTCTGGGCTCTGGTGTACCCACCAGGCAAGCCCAGGAGGCAGCTGGACCCCAGGGTCAGGACGATCAGCGTGGTCTGATTGCCGATATACTCAGCCGTCAGGCCGCCGACCTGGACGAGGATGAGGCAGCAGCTGACCCGCCGGTGGTAGCCGATGCCGGTGCTTTGGATCTGCTGCCGGACCGGTTGGGCCCGCGCACGGTGCTTACCCCACATGCTGGCGAAATGGCCGCACTGCTCAACTCGAATGGCGAGAACGTGGACGGCGACCAGGTCATGGCCGAACCCCTGCACTGGGCAATCCGAGCTTGTCAGCTGACAGGAGCCACCATTCTGCTCAAGGGGGCCATCACATTGGTCGTCGGCGAGGACGGTACCGACCGTCCCCGCGTCATGACCACTGGCTTCGGCCCAGCATGGCTGTCTACAGCCGGATCAGGAGATGTGCTCTCAGGAACCATCGGGGCCATGCTGGCACAAAATGCCGGACTAATCCAGGATGATGCCACGCTGATGGTGGATCTGACGGCTGCTGCGGCCTTCCTGCACGGGCTTGCCGGTTCTCTAGCCAGCGGAGGCAGGCAGACCGGCTGGGAGCAACCGCTGATCTTCGACCCGCGTAAGCCTCAGGATTTTGCTGATCTGGTAGCCCAGGACAGCCAGCAGGAGGGTCACGGGACAGCTTTAGGACTTATGGGGCAGCCGATCCGTGCCAGCCAGGTAGCCGATGCCCTGCCCATGGCTATAGGTCTGGTCATGTCAAGAGCTGAGGGGACTGCTGACCAAATCGACCAATCCGCCCAGGAAGGGGACGATGCTTCCCTCTTCTTTGAAAACAGCTCGCTCTGGTTCTAAAAACGCTTCATCAGAAAAGGAGTCGATTTGATGACCTCGCAGCTTATTGTCATGCGTCACGGAGAAAGCGTCTGGACTCAGAAGTCGGTCAACCGTTTCGCCGGTTGGGTGGACGTGCCTCTGACGGATCGCGGACTGCAACAGGCCCGCCATGCCGGACAGCTGCTCAAGGAATCAGGCCTTCTGCCCGAGCTGGTCTTCACCTCTCTGCTGACCCGCAGCATCGTCACTGCCAACACGGTGCTGGATCTGGTTGATCGGGCCTGGATTCCGGTAGAGCGCACCTGGAGGCTGAACGAGCGCCACTATGGCGCCTTCCAGGGACAGACGCGACCGGCCATGTTGGGACGCTACGGTCAGCAGCAATTCGACATCTACCGACGTTCCTACGATGTTAGGCCGCCGACCATCGAAAACGATTCACCCTACTTTCAGGGACTGGATCCGCGCTATGCCCCGGCCATGAGCGACGGACTGGACAGCCGGAATCCGGCCGAGATCCGCGCCGAGTGCCTCAAGGATCTGCTGCTCCGTCTGCATCCCTACTGGCGAAGCCGGATAGCCCCAAACCTGGCCCAAGGTCGGACTGTGCTCATCGTCACCCATGGTTCCGTGGTCCGGAGCCTGATCAAGGTCCTTGAAGATGTTGATGACAAGGACATCCGGTCTATCAACGTGCCCACGGGCGTTCCCATGGTCTACAACTTCGAGACCGATGAAGATGGCAACCTTCAAGTCCTTGGTCCGGGTCGCTATCTTGATCAGAAGGCCGCGAACCAGGGCATAGCTGAAACCGCGGCCCTGGGCCGATAGGGCCTTGGGTATAGATTTGCTTATATGACACTGCTCCAACTGCGCTACATCGTCAAGATTGTCGAATGCGGCTCCATGAACGAGGCCTCGCACGAGCTCTACATCTCCCAGCCGGCTCTGAGCTCATCGGTCAAGGAGCTGGAAAACGAGCTGGGCATCGAAATCTTTACCCGTCACTCCCAGGGGATTGCTCTGACAGTGGACGGGGCGGAATTCCTTACCTATGCCAGGCAGATTCTGGATCAGACAGACCTGCTGGAGGCCCGCTACCGGCAGGTCAGGCCCCGCAAACAGCTCTGCCGGGTTTCCACCCAGCACTATATGTTCGCAGTGGAAGCTTTCGTGGAGATGATCAACTCCATAGATTCGGACGAGTACGAATTCACCATACGAGAGACGCGCACCAGGGACATCATCGACCAGGTGGCCACCCTTCAGTCCGAGATAGGCATCATCTACGAGTCCGACTTCAACAAACGGGTCCTGTCCAAGATGCTACGCGAGAAACACCTGGACTTCCATCCCCTTTTCCGTGCAGATCTGCATGTCTTTATCGCCCGGACCAACCCATTGGCTGATCGGGCCATGGTGACCATGAAGGACCTGGAGCCCTACCCCTTCCTGCAGTACGAGCAGGGCGAGGAGGGTTCCTTCTATTTCGCAGAGGAGGCAGTCTGGCCCGACTACTCCCCCAAGCAGATCACCGTGAGCGACCGGGCCACCATGCTCAACTTCATCGTCGGGCTCAACGCCTACACGGTCTGCACCGGCATCGACAACGAGGACCTGAACAACGAGAAGATCGTCAGCGTTCCCCTGGAGTCGGATGAGTCCATGCTGGTGGGCTGGATTGTCAACAGCCGGACCAAGCTGTCCCATGCCGCCGGACTCTACTTGGACAAGCTGCGCCAGGTTGTGTCCAACCACGGATATTCGCTGATCGAACAGGAGCCAAGCGAGTAACAGCCAGGCAAACAAAAGCCGAACCGACCAAGACTAACCGAGCAAACAGCTGATCTGATAACGGCGGTCCTTGAATTTTGCCACAGATCGTAGGCGCTCAGCAGTTGCCGCTTACTCTGCCTTCAGCGCTTTTCCTTGTGCTCCGATGGAGGGCATCTTCCCTTGGTGGCCCACATCCTGCGATTTGAGTCCCAGGGCCTTGAACAGGGCCCGGTCCAGATGTTCCAGGCCTCCCTGGCTCTTTGCAGCTGCGGTCAGATCCCAGACCTTGCCGTTGATCATGATGGTAGGGGTCGAGAACTCCCCCTTGGCGTCCTTGGCGTCCTTGCGGGTGATGGCATAGGCGTTGACCTTGTCCACCCATGGTCTGTAGGTGCCCTGGGCAAAACGGTCTGCCAGGGACCTGGGCACGCCCACCCCCACGGCCTGGTCGGCCAGGCGCGCATCGGAAACGGCCTGATAGGATTTTTCATTGGGCTGGAAGTCGGTATCAAAGATAGCGGCGGCGAAGGCCGGCAGATGGTCCGGATCCTCCTGGGCCACCATGGCCAGGGCGTTGTCCACACGGCTGGAGTACTGGTCGCTGGATGCCGAATCCAGGAAGTTCAAAAAGTTGTAGGTGACATTGATCTGACCGGCACTGATCATGCGCTGCAGCTGGGGATCGATGACCCGGCCCACCTTGCCGCACCATGGGCACATGGGGTCTATGAATATCTCAAGGGTGGGCGCATCAGCAACCTTCTTCTTACTGCCGACACCCTTGACTGAAACGGTCAGTCCTCCCTGGTCGTCAGCCACCGATGGCTTGACGGTGACCTCTTGCAGAGCCTTATAAGCCTTTGCATCCCCGCTGGGGCCTTGATTGGCTTGGACGGTCGATGTTCCAGATGAAGGCTTTTGGGCTGACTGGTCGTCTCCTGAATGATTAGTCCACAGCATGTAGAAGCCAGCTACAAGCACCAGCACAAGAGCCACCACAACCAGTGTCAGCGGCAGCCTCCGAGACCGATGAGCAGGCTGGCCTGCCTCATCCGAAGATTTCTCTGTGTCAATTGCTGTGGCAGAAACGGCAGGCTTGGCCGTTTCCTCTGAATTCGCCTGAGAAGCGGCATTCACCTCGTCGACCTCAGTCTGGTCCGGTTCCTCATGACCTTTCTGCTCCTGCGATTTCGTCATGATCCATGGCCTTCCTTGCGATGATGATCCGTCGGCCTGCCCGTCGGACCTTTACCAATCTACACGAGGGTCATCCGGCAGAATGACCATCCGAAGAATGTGCGTCAATGTGGCCGGTACGCACAATCAACATATCGATATGAGCCAGGCATTTGCTCAGGCACCGTAGCGCGCCAGATAGTTCCTGGCGGCATCGGCCGTGCGCTGGTCCAGAATGGGCGACCCGTCCGGACCCTTCATAGAGGCGGCCGCGCCAAAGATCTGGCGGACGTTGACGATGCTGATAACCGGGAAGTGGAACTCGTCCATGATGGACTCCACGGCCGAGCCTTGGCCCTGTCCGGTGCGCTCCATTCGGTCCACGGAGAGCACTAGGCCGACGATGGTCACATTGGCCTGGGACATGATCTTGGGCACCACCTGTCGGACCGCAGTCCCGGCGGTCATGACATCATCCACCAGCAGCACCCTCATGCCATCCCTGAGCTGGGTGCCGACCATGAGGCCTCCATCGCCATGGTCCTTGACCTCCTTGCGGTCAAAGGTGTAGCCGACCGGCATGCCGTGCGCCCCGCTCAGCGCTATGGCGGTGGAGACGGCCAGGGGAATCCCCTTGTAGGCCGGGCCGAATACCGTGTCGATGTCTGCGGGCAGGGTCCCCTGCTTCACAGCCTGCACAATGGTCCGGGCGTAAAACTCCCCCAGCAGGGCAATCAGCCGTCCGTCATTGAAGGCCCCGGCGTTGATGAAGTAGGGCGAGCGCCGCCCTGACTTCAGGGTGAAGTCACCGAACTTGAGCGCTCCGCTCTGCAGCAGGAAGCTGGTGAAACCCTCCTGGATGCGGCGGGTCTGCTCCAGGGCATCCCCGTCATGGTCCTTGTTTTCTGCTGCGGTTGCGCTCATCGCCAGCACTTCCCTTTCTTGAGCAATTCGGCCAGATCGGGCCGCTCGTCTAAAAGATCATCCAGTTCGCGGGCCACCCTCATGGGCGCCACAGGGTCCACCAGGGCCGCAGCCCCCACCTCCACGGCGTTGGCCCCAGCATAGAGGAATTCCAAGGCCGTGCGTCCCGAGTCGATTCCTCCGATGCCGATGATGGGAATGTCGGGCAATGCCTGGCGCACCCGCCAGACGAAAGACAAAGCGATGGGCAGAATGCAGGGGCCTGAGACACCACCGGTGCCTTGGGCCAGGATAGGCTTGCCTGTATTGATGTCGATGCGCATGCCCACCAGGGTATTGATCAGGCTGAGGGCATCTGCTCCCCCATCAACGGCCGCTCGGGCCACCTCCACAATGTCCGTGACGTTGGGGGTCAGCTTGACCACCATGGGCTTGTCGGTCAGACCCCGCAGCCGGATGATCAACCGTTTCAGAGCCTTGGCATCAGTGCCTACGGACATCCCTCCATGTGAGACGTTGGGGCAGGAGACGTTGATCTCCAACATATCCGCCGGGCTGTCTGCCAGCCGTTCCACAACGATGGCGTAGTCCTCGTCGCTGTGGCCGGCCACGTTGGTGACCACGGTGGCTCCCAGGGCCTTGAGTCTGGGCAGTTCGTCCACCAGATAATGGTCCACGCCCGGGTTCTGTAGGCCAACAGAGTTGACCATGCCGGCTGGGCTCTCGGCGGTCCTTGGCGTTGGGTTGCCTTCCCAGGGAACCGGCGAAACCCCCTTGGTGGAAATGGCGCCCATCTGGGAGACGTCGTAATAACCCCCGCAGGCATCCAGGTTGAATGTGCCCGAGGCGGTACCCACCGGGTTCTTCCAAGGCGTGCCGGCCACAACAGTGCCATGCCGCCAGACGTGCGGCTCCAGAGGATCCATGGCTATGGCCGTCTGCATCTCTGCGATTGTCTGCTGGCTCATCGCGGCATCTCCTTGCTTCCCTCTTCATCCCAGATCAGGCGGTCGGCGGCGAAGACCGGGCCATCCTTGCAGACCTTGAGTCTGCCGTCCACGGTATCGACCACGCAGGCGACGCAGGTACCATAGCCGCAACCCATCCGAGACTCCATGCAGCACTGGGCAGGCAGGCCGGTCTTGCGGGCCCAGGCGGCCACGGCTCGCATCATGGGCAAGGGTCCGCAGGTCAGGATGATGGTCCGTTCGGTATCGATGTCGCCGCGAACCTGATCCAAGAGGGTTATGACATCCCCGGAAGCATTGTCGATGGAATCCAGCCGATCGGTCAGCGAGCCCATGATGGCATCGGCGAACCGACGGTCCCGGTAGCCCAGCAGGGCGGTGGTGCTTACATTGGACCGGCCTTGGAGGCATTGGGCTGCGCGAATCAGCGGAGGAACACCCAAGCCGCCGCCTACCAGCAGATAGTCTGCGGGCTTCTCCAGGTCGAAGCCATGGCCCAGGGGCCCCAGCAGATCCACAGCCATGCCCGGCTGCAGGCGGGAGAATTCATTGGTCCCCTGGCCGACTACGGCGAAGATAATCTCGATCTGCTCGCCCGCCAGAACCCGGCTGATGCCGAATGGTCTGGGCATCATGGTCATGCGGTCTGCAGAGTAAAGGTTGATGAAGGCTCCTGCAGGGGCGTGGGCGGCCAGGTAAGGGTCGCGGATGGTCATTCGCCAGACCTGCCGGTCCAGGGGCTCCATGCCGGTGACCTGGGCAGTACGCCGTCCAGGCAGCCGACCTGCCCGTTCGGCCTGTTCTTCCACCCGACTGGTGGATATAAAGAGGTTGGTTTTCATCGGGCCTCCTTGATCGCCTGATTGAGATCGTCCTTCATGGCTTGCGCAGCTTGGCGGGCATCGCGAGTGACCATGCCCAGGGCCGCCTGGATGCTGAGCCGCGGGCTGTAGTCCGGATCCTTCCGCCAGGCTGCGATGATTCCCCGAGAGGAGTTGACCACAGCTCCGCCGCCGGACTGGTCGAACATGGGCGCCACGTCGGCCGCTGAACCGCCCTGCGCTCCGTAACCGGGGACCAGGAAAAAGGTGTGGGGCATGGCCTGCCGCAGAAGGGCGCCATCCTCAGGATGGGTAGCGCCGACCACAGCACCAAGCCTGGAGTAACCCGATTCTCCGATTGAGGATTGCCCCCAGGATTCCACCAGATCTCCCAGGCGCTGATAAATGGTTCCCCCGCCTGAGGCTGTGTCCAGGCCCAGTTCCTGGATTTGGCTGCCCGAGGGATTGGATGTGCGCACCAGGGCGAACAAGTCGCCCTGGATGTGCTCGGCAGCCTGCAGGAAGGGTTCCACCCCGTCGGAGCCCAGGTAGACATTGATGGTCAGGGCATCCTCGTACCAGGGGAATCTCCCGCCACTGTGAGCCGACCCGTCGATCGTCTGCCCAGGAGTGAAGGGTAGAGGGAGCCCGTCCAGGTGGGCGGCGTAGGCCTCAGCCGTGGAGCCGATGTCACCGCGCTTGACATCCCCGATGACATAGAGGCCACGGTCGGCTGCGGCTCGGCAGGTGCCGGTGTAGGCCCTGATGCCCCAAGGTCCCAGTGCCTCGTACATGGCAATCTGAGGCTTGACTGCAGGCACCAGGTCGGCCACGCCTTCCAGGATGGCCAGGTTAAAGCGCAGATAAGCCCTGGCCAGGTGGTCCGCCCAGACAGCCTGAGCCTGTTCGCCCTGGGTCTGCTGCAGGTCCTTAGGGTCCAGGCCCATCTGAGCCATGCTCCCGGCTGCGCGCTGTCTGGCCTGTTCGATCAGCTGGCTGGGCAGCAGTTCCGGTCGCGGATCCAGACCGACCACGGTCGGATTGTTCTTGTCCTGGACGAGCGCAGTCAGTCGGTCCATGCTCGGATCCTTTCCCTGGTGATGACGCGGCTTGCGGGCAGGCGGGAGAATACCAGACGCCCATCCTTTATGGTGGCCATGACCCGTCCGGCCAGCCCTGCTCCGGCGAAAGGGGTGTTCCGTGACTTGGAATGGAAGCGGCTGGGATCTACCTCCCACTTGGCCTCGGGGTCCAAGATGACCAGGTCAACAGGTGGCAGATTGGCATCGCTGTGACGGTCGGCCTCCAGCTGCAGGTGACCGGCTTTATTGACCTTGTTCGCCGTATGCGAGGGCAGGTCTTCGGGCAGGAGCCGACGCATGCCCATGAGCTCGGCTGGAGCCAGAGACATGAGTTCGATCAGGCGGTCATGGCTGACGAGTCCGCTCTCGACCAGGACCTGGTTGCAGACTGCATAGGCAGTTTCCAGACCGATGATGCCGTTGGGGGCATCCTTGAGCCCCAGTGCCTTCTCAGCGCTGGTGTGGGGGGCATGGTCGGTGGCAATCATGTCCACGGTGCCGTCGGCTACGGCCTCAAGTGCAGCCTGCTGGTCAGCGCGGGAGCGCAGTGGAGGGTTCATCTTGGCCATGCTGCCGCAACGCAGCAGGTCCTCGTCGCAGAGGGCCAGATAGTGGGGTGCGGTCTCGCAGGTGACCGGCAACCCACGGGTCTTGGCCCGGCGAACAGCCTCGAATCCCCCGGCAGTGCTGACATGCTGCAGATGCACCCGGGTGCCGGTACGTTCCGCCAGTTCGATGTCCCGATTGATAATGGCGGTCTCGGTGGAGGCGGGAATCCCTTCCAGTCCCAGCCTGCGGCTGACGGCCCCCAGGTTGACCTGACCATGCTCGTGGTGTTCACAGTGATCCAGGATGGGTAGGTCGAATTCTCGGGCATTGGCAGCAACGGCCTCCAGGGTCTGATCGGTTACTGCCGATCCGTCGTCGCTGATGGCCACTACAGGATGGTCGTATCCGTGGCCAGACAGGTGACTCGACCAGTCGTCTGGGTTTGAGGCCTCCCGGCCGGCCCGGTCCAGAGTGGCCGCCACGCAGAGGTCGTAGTCCACCGGCAGGCTCAGCCCATGGTCCTGCTCGTAGGATTCCAGGTAGTCGATGATCGTACGCCCATCGGCCATCCTCGCACGGCCGTCCATGGCGGGCTGGGTGTTGGGCATGAGTAGTATCAGCCCGTAGCCCCCGGCGGCTGCGGCAGCCGTGCCGGTGACCATGTCTTCCTTGTTGGTCTGGCCAGGGTCCCGCAGATGGACGTGGGGGTCGACCAGGGCCGGAGCCACCACCAGCCCCGAGGCGTTTATCTGGTCCACATCTGCCGACATGGCGCCGGTCTCGTCAATCAGCGTGCTGTCGACCGTCTGGGGAAGCACCAGATCGACCGTCATGCCGCTACGCCAATCAGTCAACCCCAACAACCGCATGTCAGTCTTCAGCCTTCTCGTCGCAGTAGTCGCAGCGGTAGACCCCAACATCATCCAGGTGGAAGCGTTGGTCCACTCCGGTCTCCACCGTAGTCACGCAACGAGGGTTGACGCAGGTGATGACGTTAATCAGATGGTTGGGTCGGTCCGGCTGATGCTTGCTGACGATCCTGCCTTGCCGGACTACGTCGACGGTGGCCTCGGGGGCGATGAACCCTAAGGCGGTCAGGTCCAAATCCCCGGTTTGCTCGATCTTGATGATGTCCTTGGACCCGTACTTGCGGCTGTCCGTATTCATGATCAGAGCCAGACGGGTCTTCGCCGGGTCCACGCGCAGGTAGTGCAAGACCTTCAGGGCTGTGCCCGCACGAACGTGGTCGATGATGATGCCGTCAACAATGCTGGTGACCTTCATGCCGCCACCTCCTTCTGCTTGCGGTAACCGGGCAGCTCGTCGCCAAGCAAGGCGCTCTCCAGGGCCATTCTGACCAGCATGCCGTTGCGAACCTGTTGGAAGTAAGCTGCACGCGGATCATCGTCCACCTCCACGGCAATTTCGTTGACCCTGGGCAACGGATGGAGGATGGCCATGTCGGGGCGCGCAGCCCGAAGCTTGTCGGCATCCAAAATGTAGGTGTCGCGCAGACGCAGGTAGTCGTCCTCGTTGAAGAAGCGTTCCTGCTGGACGCGGGTCATGTAGAGCACGTCCAAGTCGCCGATGACCCCGTTCAGGTCTCCGGTCTCACGGTAGGTGCAGTCAGCCGATGAGCGGATCCTCTCCAGGACGTATTCGGGGGTCCGCAGCTCGTCGGGGCTTATCAGGACGAAGTCCACGTGGCCCAGGCGACAGAGGGTGGTAATCAGGGAGTGGACCGTGCGGCCGAAGGTCAGGTCCCCGCACAGGCCGATGGTCAGGTGGTTCAGCCGACCCTTGCGGGCACGGATAGTGGCCAGGTCGGTCAGGGTCTGGGTCGGATGCATGTGCCCGCCGTCGCCCGCGTTGATGACCGGGACCGCAGCCGCTTGGGAGGCTACCAGGGCGGCACCCTCCTTGGGGTGGCGGATGGCCACGATGTCGGCGTAGTTGGAGACCGTCTTCAGAGTGTCGCTGATGGACTCCCCTTTGGAAACGCTGGCCAGCTGGGCGCCGGCGAATCCGATGACCTGACCGCCCAGACGGAGCATGGCCGTCTCGAAGCTGAGCCGGGTTCGGGTGCTGGGTTCATAGAAGAGTGTGGCCAGGACCCGGCCGTCGCAGGTGTGGGCCACCTGACGGCGATGGGTGTCGATGTAGGCCGCACGATCCAGCAGGTCCAGGATCTGGGTCATGGGAATGTCGTCGAGAGTAACCACACTTCGCCCACGAAGCGGAACGACGGCAGAAGAGGTGTTGGATGCGTGATCAACTTGTTGGGACAACGGCTCACCTTCCTCAAGGTGGCCACCTTATGTGACCTGAACAAGCATACGACCCCGGATGGACCCAGGATCAGCTCCCGTAGAAGAGTCGTTCCATGACCTGCCTGCAGCGGCGCATGGCCGCCAGCAGCTCGTTGACAAAGCGCTGGCCCCGGTGGGCTGGGTAGCCCAAGCAGACCGCGATGCCTCCCAGAACCTGACCGTCGTCCAGCAGAATGTCCGCCTGGGAGACACGACCGGACCAGAGGAAGTTGGCGTTGCGGGCTGCTGTGCAGAGCACCCAGCTGCGGCGCAGTGCCTTAGCATCCTTGTCCTCGATAAGTCCTGCAACCTCCAGGGCGTCCAAGGCTGTCAAAGTGCCGGTGGCCTGCAGCTGCGGCAGATCGTGGGCGTGGCGCAGCTGGAGAAGCTGAACAGTCCACTCCACGTCAGACAGTCCTCCCCTGCCCAGCTTCAGATGCCGATCCCGACGCACGCCGCGCGGAAGTCGCTCAGCCTCCATTCGGGCCTTTAGACGGCGAATCTGCCCTAGCTCCTCCTCATTGGGCGGCTGCTCGGGGTAGCGAAGCGGATTTGCTATGCCCTCCAGAAAGTCCTTGGCCAAGCCGGCATTCCCAGCTGCGAATCTGGCCCTGATCAAGGCCTGATGTTCCCAGGTCTCCGACCAGTCGCGGTAGTAGTGCTGGTAGGAGTCCAGCGAACGCACCAGAGGCCCCTGACGGCCTTCAGGGCGCAGGTCAAAGTCCAGGTCGATGCCCGGCTCTAGGCTGGCTGGTCCAGCTAGAACAGCCCGCAGGTCCGCAGTCACGCCACGTGCGAATTCAGCCGCCTGGTCCTGGTCGGCGCCTGATGCGGGACGGTAGACCAGCATGATGTCGGCATCTGAGTTGAAGTTGACCTCCCTGCCTCCATAGCGGCCCATAGCAATCAGGGCCATCTCTGCCGGCGCATTAGTCTGTTCCAGACGGTGGTTCACGGCCCAGTCCAGGGCGGCATCGATGGCTGCATCGTAAACATCGGACATGCCCGCCAGGCAGGCCTGCTGATCGTCCACACCGCTCATCCAGCCCAACCCAATCCGCTCGATCTCCTGGCGGCGCATGGTCCGCACTGCGGTGGCGAAATCCTCCAGCGAGTCCGCATGCCGGGTTCGATAAGCTGCGGCGCGCTTGTCCAAGGTGGCTCGATCACGGGGGATCATATCCTGGTCATGGCCCAGCCAGGTCACCGACTGGACGGATTGGGCCAAGGCGCCGGACAGATAGCGCGAGTTGGACAGGACATGGCAGAGGCGGCGGGCGGCCGAGGTGGAGTCCCGTAGGAAGCCCAGGTAAGTGCTCTTGCCGCCGAAGTGCTCCTCCAGGGTTCGCCAGCCCAGAAGACCCATGTCCGGATCCTGCCCCTCCCCCAGCCATTGGAGGACGGCGGGCATGAGAATACGGTTGATCCTCGCCGACCGGGTGACCCCTGTGGTCAGTGCCGTGACGTGGCGGATGGCTGCATCGGGGTCGGCAAAGCCGATGGAGGCGAACCGGGCGCGGGCCGCCTGGGGGCGCAGGCTGACCTCGTCCTCGTCCACCTGGGCGTTGATGGGCAGCATGGGACGGAAGTAGATGGCCTGGTGAAGGTTGCGAACCTCGATTCTGGTGGCCTGGTATCGGGCCAGCATCTGGTCGGCATGCAGTCCGAAGGCACGGGCCAGCCGCCGCAGATCGCGGTTGTTCTCCAGCTCCTCCAGACTGGGCGGCCGTTTGCCGGGGGTGCCTGAACGGTTGATTTTCGGGAAGAGGTGGGTGCGGCGCAGCTGCCACATCTGCAGACGATGTTCCATGACCCGTTCGAACCGATAGTCATGGTCCAGCTGGTCGCCGTGCTTGCGTGAAATGTAACCGCCACGGGACAGGGCCTGCAGGGCATCCAGGGTGGCCGGACAACGCAGAACGTCGTCGCTGGAGCCGTGGACCAGCTGGAGCATCTGGACGGTGAATTCAACATCCCGCAGTCCGCCCTGGCCAAGCTTGATCTCCCGCTCCTTGCGGTTCTCGGGTATCAACCTCTCCACCCGCTGGCGCATCCGCTGGCAGTCGTAGACGAAGTTGGGTCGCTGGCAGGCACCCCAGACCAGGGGCGCGATCATGGCAGAGTAGTCCTGTCCCAGGGCCTTGTCGCCCGCAACCGGACGGGCCTTGAGCAGGGCCTGGAACTCCCAATTCTCGGCCCATTGGGCATAGTAGTCAGCGTAGGAGGCCAGACGACGGACCAGGGGACCGTCACGTCCCTCGGGCCTAAGGGCGGTATCAACCTTCCAGAGCGGCGGCTCGGTCGAACCGGGGATGACCGACTGGCAGACCCGCTGCAGGAGGACGGCCATGGCAGTGCCCACGGCGATGGGATCGGACTGACTGGTGTCCGTCCCCGAGGCCGGCTCCACCACGTACATGAGATCCACATCGGACACGTAGTTGAGCTCCTGGGCGCCCAGCTTGCCCATGCCGATGACCGCCAGACGACATGAATCCGCATCGGGAACCTGACGGCAGGCAATGCTCAGAGCCCCTTGGAGCGCGGCATCGGCCATGTCGGACAGGGCCCGGCTGATTGCTGGCTCCAGCTCCAGAGGATCCTTGGCTGCCAGGTCCCGGGCCATGACTGCAGCCAGCTGCAGCCGGTATTCGAACCGCAGTGCATCGGCGTAGGCCGCCAGCGAGGGCACGGAGTCCGATTTTGCTTCCACCTTATCCAAGGCGTCAAGGACCCGCCTCTGCCTGGTTTCCGCCGGACAGTCAGCCAAGTGATCCGGATCCAGGGCAGCCGCCTCTACCAACTCCGGCCGCGAGCGCATCAGTCGGCCCATGGCCTCCGAGGCCCCCAGCACCCTGATCAGCGACTGGGCGGCCTCATGGTTTTCCCGTGGGGAACCGGAAAGAAAGTCCGGCCTGACTCCCTGCGGATACTGTTCGAGAATTCGCGTCAGCCCCGCAAGGGCTTCGTCCGGATCGCAGGCCTGTCCCAGGGCTTGGACCAGGGTTTGCGCCAGAGTCTGGTCGTCCACCAGACGGGCAAGCCGATCCAGCCGAACCCGGGCCTTGTCCAGGTCGTGCAGCCCAAGGTGGATCAGGGTCGAAGTGGTCGGTCGCACCGGATCTTCCATGACTTATCCCCTGCCTTTCCTCAGGCCCGCAACGGCTCTGATGTCTGCGGAACCGGTACAGGCATTATAGGGGTGACGGGTCGTCAGCCCTTGCAGCCCTCCCGAAAGGAGCAGACGGCACAGTGTACGAAATCATAGTGGGCCATGTCAGCGGCTGCCATCCTGCACAGCCTCAGCCGCGGAAAGGATCTGACGGCCAATGCCGGCTGATCATAGGTGACTCAGCCATCCGCATTGGCAATGCCATGAATCCCGAGGTGGTGGTCCTGGCAGGCATCCTGAACACAACCGAATACGTGTTCTTAGAGCCCCTTCGTGAAACTCTCCGGGGCATGTTTTCCCCCGACACCACAGTCTGCATAAAGGTGCTCCCTGCCCGCTATCTGATTACTGGATCCGCTCTTAAGGCGGCTATGATGGCTGTCAATGGCGTCGACGAGCACATTGATGTGTCCACAAAATTCGCAGGTCGATCATCGTAGAGGAGGTGACGCTGATTGCACGAAACCGCAGTCTTTCCGAAGATGGACGACCCATATGTCAGTTTCAAGTTCGCTGAAGCCCCCAAGCATGTCAAGCTGGATGTCTCCTCTAACCTCTTCTGCGGCGAACAACTGTGCGATCATCACCATTCCCGTGATGACGACAACATGCGTAGACACGCCGGTCAGGCCCTGTAGTTCTTTCCTCCCCGACCCTTACAGACCAACTCTTGCCGAATCTGCCAGTGGGGCAAAACAGACCGTATCAGACAACAGAACCTCAGCAATCATGAACGAAGGAATCCTAGAATGCAACTGGCCGATACCCTACTGACCATCGTCTGTGCCCTGATAGGACTGGCATGGGGACTGATATACGGACTTCTTCCTAAGAAAAACGACCGCCTGACCGACAGGCAGCAACGCTGGATACCGGTCTTATCCCTGATCGGCACTGGCCTGGTGATGATTCTCATTCTGTTGGGACGCGATCTGGTATCCTGGATAACCATCGGAGCGATGGTCCTTGGGCTCGTAATTGGCATAATCCCGCCACTGAACAGAGTTGCGCTCAAGATCTGGCCATGGCTGAGGCCCCGCACCGATGACCAAGGCCTAAAGCGTCGCTGAAAGCCGAAAATCACGCTTTTACAGCCATCGATGCGGGTGCTCCTCCGCCTTTATGCAGTTAGTTTTGGCTATTGACCGGCTCCTCTTTGGTGCCTACCTGCCAGAAAAGGTGGCGTACGTTGTGCCAGATGCGCCGGGTGACACCAGAGTGGTTCATGGAATACAGGTGAATGCCGTCCACCCCATGAGCCACCAGGTCGGCGATCTGCTGTGAGGCGTAGATGATGCCCGCCTCGCGCAAACTGGCCCGATCGTCGCCCCAACGCTCCAGGATGGACTCAACCGCAGCCGGGATTCGCGCCTTGCAGACCTCGCTCATGTGCCGTACCTGGCCCTCGTTGGTGATGGGCATGATGCCGGCCTCGATGGGCACCTGGATGCCGGCTGCCCGTGCCCGGTCCAGGAAGTCCAGAAAATCAGCATTGTCGTAGAAGAGTTGCGAAACCAGATGATCCACGCCGGAATCCACCTTGATTCGCAGATTCTCAATGTCCTCCTCGGGCGAGGCGGCCTCCGGGTGGGTCTCCGGATAACAGGCTCCGTATATCGACAGATTTGGCCGACGGGACCGGATGTAGGCGGCAAGGTCGCTGGCATGTTCGAAGACTCCGGCAGGCTCACGACCCTCCACGCTGTCGCCTCGCAGGGCCAGCACCGCTGCTACACCTGCATCGTCGAACATGTCCAGAGCCTGATCGATCACCTCGCGGTCCGCGTACTGGGCAGTCAAGTGCGCTACAGCAGGGATGCCATATTCGGTATGTATGGTCTTGGCTATGCGGGCCGTGGCCGTGCGGTCCGAGCGCCGACCGGTCCCGTAAGTCACCGAGATGAAGTCGGGCATCAGTCCTTCCAGCCCATCCAGGGTGTCATAGATGGTGCCCACCGGGGCATCGCGCTTGGGGGGAAAGACCTCCAGGGAAAAGATAGGCTCATGCATGATCCGACTCCTGACTGGACGATAGCTCCGCGCGCACCTGATGGGCGGCGGCCACCATGTGCTCCAGGCTGGGCCAGGTCTCCTTATCGCCTCGGGTCTTGAGTCCGCAGTCGGGATTAATCCAGACCTTAGCCGCATCCAGCTTCTTCAGGATAGCGTGGATCCGGTCCACGATCTCCTCGGTGGAGGGGATGCGCGGCGAGTGGATGTCGTAGACTCCGGGGCCTGCCTCGGTCTCGAACTTGGCCTCCTGGATGGCGTCCAGGACGGTCAGGTCGGAGCGGGAGGCTTCGAAGGAGATCACATCGGCGTCCATGGCATCAATGTCCTTGATGATGTCGTTGAATTCCGAGTAGCACATGTGGGTATGAATTTGAGTGGTGGGTTTAACCCCGGAATGAACCAGCCGGAAGGCTGGGATGGCCCAGTCCAGGTATCGGCTGTGCCAGTCGGAGCGCCGCAGCGGCAACTTCTCGCGCAGGGCGGCCTCGTCGATCTGTATGATGCGGATGCCAGCAGCTTCCAGGTCCAGGACCTCGTCACGGATGGCCAGGGCCAGCTGGCGGGTCTGCTGTTTGTGGTCAATGTCTTCGCGGGGCCAGGACCAGTTGAGAATGGTCACCGGACCGGTCAGCATCCCCTTGACCACATGGTTGGTGCGGGACTGGGCGTATGAGGACCAGCGCACGGTGATGGGCCGGGCGCGGGAGATATCACCCCAGACGATGGGAGGCTTGACGCAGCGGGTGCCATAGGACTGTACCCAGGCGTTCCGGGTGAACAGGTAGCCCTTGAGGTTCTGGCCGAAGTATTCGACCATGTCGTTGCGCTCGAACTCGCCGTGGACCAGCACATCCAGGCCGATCTGCTCCTGGTGATCGATGACCTGGTCGATCTTGCGGGCGATGAAGTCGTCGTAGTCCTCCTGGCTGATTTCCTTCTTGCGCAGGCGGGCCCGCTCGGCGCGGACCTCGGCGGTCTGGGGGAAGGAGCCGATGGTGGTGGTGGGCAGCAGAGGCAGACCCAGCTCCTGGGCCTGGATCCTCTGTCGTTCGGGCCGGGCCGGGTTACGTACAAAGTCCTCGTCCTTAAGACCGGCCAGGCGCTGTTGCACCTGGGGGTCGGGCTGAACGCGGCTGCCGTCGAAGAGCTTCTGGTTGTCAGCAAGGGCCTTGCTGGAGCGTCGCTGGTCTTCGCCGGCATCGGCCAGCTGGGCCAGATCGTGCAGCTCGCCCAGCTTCTCCAGGGCGAAGGCGAAGTGGGGCCGCAAGGTGTCGGCATCCAGCCCATCCTCGTCGGCCACCGTGTAAGGCACGTGCAGGAGGGAACATGCGGTTGACACCACCACATTCGAGGTCACCTGGTGCAGAGCATCCAGGAGGCCCAGGCTGACTGCATAGTCGTTGCGCCAGATGTTGCGGCCGTTGACCAGGCCAGCGAAGATGGTGGTTCCCTCGGGCACGCCGTGCTCCTTTAGGGCCGCCAGATTCTCATCCCTGCCCTCGACCAGATCCAGGCCGATCCCGTCGAAGCCCAGGTCAGTCAGTTGGTCATAGCAGTCGCCCACATGGCCGAAGTAGGTGTTAAGCAGAATACGGACCTTGCCCTGGTCACTTTGGCGGGCCTTGAGAATGGGCTGGTAGAGGGTATCGAAGAGGTCCTGGTCGCCCGGTTCTTTGTCCAGGACCAGGCAGGGCTCGTCCAGCTGTACCCAGTCGGCGCCCAGTCCGATGAACCGTTCCAGTATGGTCGCATAGGCCTTGGCCAGATCCTGGACCAGTGCCGGGTCAGGATCCAGCAGCTCGCCCTGGGGACCGCGTGCCAGCTTGAGGAAGGTGTATGGTCCGATCAGCACCGGCTTAGCGGCGATGCCCTGCTCGCGCGCCTCCTGGAACTCCTTGAAGGGTTTGTCGCCTTCCAGGGCGATTTTGGTGTCCTGATCGATCTCGGGAACCAGGTAGTGGTAATTGGTGGTGAACCACTTCTTCATGGGCAGGGCGGTCACATCACCCTGCTCCCCTTGGTAACCACGGCCCATGGCGAAGAGGGTGTCCTCGGGGCCCAGGCCCAACTTCCGATAGCGATCGGGCACGACGCCCAGAAGGATGGACGTATCCAAGATCTGGTCGTAGTAGCTGAAGTCATTGACGGGAATCAGGTCGACGCCGGCCTCCTGCTGAAGCTGCCAGTGCCTGGCCCGCAGGTCGGCGGCCGTGCGCCGAACCTCGTCCAGATTTCGTTCGCCCTTCCAGTAGCCCTCGATGGCCCTCTTGAGTTCGCGGTGCGCACCGATGCGCGGGAATCCGGACACGGATGTAATCGCTGCCATGAAACCTCCCAGTTTCGTCCTGATGTCTCCGGTCAGCCTATCAGCGGCGGGGGGAGGCGGGTAATTGGTGCAAATAAGGTGTCGCCATAAATTGAATCGATAACGACATGACAGCAGCCAGGGGATTATTGGTCGCTAAGACTGCCTATAGAAGATCGTCTACGGCTTCTTATGCCGGTCAGTCCTCAAGGTCCTGGGGGCCCAGAATGCCAAGCAAACGGGCCTGGTGGGTTCCCCAGTCGGTCAATGGTCGCTCAGATCCCAGCACGACCATGGTGGCCGGCGGCAGTCCAAGATTGAGCAGGTCCAATAGGTCGGGGTCGGAGTTGTCCTCGGCCAGCCACTGTGAGCAGATAGACATGGTGGGCTCATGCCCTAGGATGAGGACCCGGCGGTCACGATCCTCGGTCTGCGCCAGCTCGTCGAAGACCGCCTGCATGCCGGATTCATAGAGGGATTCCCGGTAATCGACCCGCGGCCCGTCCCCCAGGGGCTTGAGCATGCCGTCCAGGGTCTGACGGACCCGGGGCGCTCCCGAGCAGATGATGCGGTCTGGCACCAGACCCAAAGCGGTCAATCCACGACCCATGATTCGGGCCTGTTTCTGGCCCCGGTCGGTCAGCTGACGGCTGCGATCACCCTGCGACCCCTGGCGTTCGGTCTTGGCATGACGCATGAGCATGAGTGTCCGGCTGCACCTGCGCAGATCCTCGGCCTTCAGACCTTTTCGCAAACCCATGCATACTTCCTTTCCCAAGTTCCTATCAGGCGTCTTCTCCATTATGACAGAGCTGGCTGAAGGTGCGGGTCATGGGCGATCAGCTTTCCTGCTCTTTGCCGCCTTCCAGAGTGCGCACCTGATGACCCAGATCACGCAACACCTTGCGCAGCTTACGATCGGAGACTCGGCGCAGCTCCAGATCCTCGAGATCCTCCAGGTCCTGCATTTCGTGCTCGTGATTGGAACCGCTGATCTTTGCAGGCCGCCGGCCCTGATCCACGTCAGTCTGGTAGTCCTTGGTGGCCCGGATATGTTTGCGTAGCGCCTGCTGGCCGGGAGCCATGGCCCTGCTGGTCAAGAAGAAGCCGGTGTGCCCGATCATTTCATGCTCAGGTCGGACTGCCAGCCCGTCGGCCTTCCAGGAACGCTCCAGGCTCTCCATGATTTCTGGCTCGGTCCATCGGCCGTCTGCGCGCAGGGCCTCGGCAAGTCTGCTGAGCTGGGTGGTGGTGGTCACATAGGCAGTTAGCACACCGCCCGGGGCCATGACCCGATAGGCCTGCTCCAGGCGGTTCCAGGGGTCCAGCATGTCCAGAACGATACGGTCGAATCCGTCCTCGGGCAGGTCGGCCGCAACGGTGTCAAAATCGCCGGTACGCAGGTCCCACTGGGCAGGGCGCTGCCCGAAGAAGACCGTGGCATTGCCCATGGCCACCCGGGCGAACTCCTCCCGCCGCTCAATGCTGGTCAGCTTCCCTTCCGGACCGATGGCATCCAGCAGGCCCAGACTCATGGCCCCTGAGCCGGCTCCCGACTCAAGGACCCTCATGCCGGGACGGATGTCTCCCAGGAGGATGACCCTGGCCACATCCTTGGGGTACATGATCTGGGCGCCGCGAGGCATGGAGAGAATGTAGTCCTCCAGCCGAGGACGCATGACCGTGAAGGCCCATCCTCCGATGCCTCGCGAGGACTTCCAAGGCTTGGCCCTATCAGGCGCCTCTGCGTCTGTGCCGGCATCCTGCTTGTGGCGCATTTGACGCCACTTGTCTGCCGAAATGGTCACCACCACGGATCCCTCGGGCAGGCCAATCATGGCCTCGTGTGGCAGGAGGCCATGGTCGGTCTGTGTCAAACCGCCAGGTTCCAGCATGACTGTCAGTTTGCGGCCACGCCGATCGGTCAGCTGGACCCGCTCCCCTATGCTCAGCGGACCGCGTCTCAGGCTCATGCCTTCTCAGTCCTCCTCGCCCTTGGTGAACTGGGAGTTGTAGAGGGAGGCATAGGCCCCGCCACGCTCCAACAGCTGGTCGTGGGTGCCCTGCTCGATCACCGAGCCGTGGTTGACCACCAGGATCAGGTCGGCGTCACGAATGGTGGACAGCCGGTGCGCTATGACGAAGGAGGTCCTGCCCTTGCGCAGGGTGTTCATGGCCTGCTGGACCAGCAGCTCGGTCCTGGTGTCCACCGAGGATGTGGCCTCGTCCAGGATCAGGATGTCGGGGTCGGACAGGAAGGCCCGGCAGATGGTCATCAGCTGCCGTTCGCCCTGGCTGAGCTCGCTGCTGTCCTCGTTGAGGACGGTGTCGTAGCCCTGGGGCAGCTTGCGGATGAACTCGTCCACGTGGGTGGCCTTGGCGCCATCGATCATGGTCTGTTCGGGGATGGTCTGCCCCTCGTCCAGCCCGTAGAGCAGGTTGTCGCGGACGGTCCCGTCAAAGAGCCAGGTGTCCTGCAGGACCATGCCGAAGTGGCTGCGCAGGTCGTGACGGGTCACCCTCGAGGTGTCCACGCCGTCGATGGTGATGTGTCCGCCCTGGATCTCATAGAAACGCATGAGCAGGTTGACCAGGGTGGTCTTGCCCGCCCCCGTGGGTCCGACGATGGCGATGGTCTGTCCTGGATTGGCCTCGATGGAAAGGTCCTTGATCAGCGGCTCGGCCGGATCGTAGGAGAAGCGGACATGGTCGAAGCGGACATGGCCCTCGACCTTGCCTCCGGTCTCCTGGCCCAGATGGTCGGGATGCTCGATGTCCGGCACCTCCTCGGCCTCGTCCAGGAAGTCGAAGACCCTGCGGCAGGAGGCCAGGGAGGACTGGAGCATGGTGCCCATGGAGGCCAGCTGGCCGATGGGCTGGGAGGCCTGGCGGGTGTACTGGGTGAAGGCCTGCAGGCCGCCCAGGCTCATGCTGCCGTTGAGCACGTGCACACCGCCGATGATGACCACGATCACGAAGCTCAGGTTGCCGAAGAAGGTAGACATGGGCGTGACCAGGGCCGAGAAGAAGGAGGCCTTGAAGCTGGCCTGGTAGAGCTCCTGGTTGCGCTCCTCAAACTCCTCCTCGGCCTTGCGCTGGTGGCCAAAGGCCCGGACCACCATATGGCCGGAGAACATCTCCTCCACGTGGCTGTTGACCTGGCCGGTGCGGATCCACTGCCTGGTGAACTGTGGCTGGGTCTTCTTGAGAATGAAGCCCGCGCACAGGGCCATGACCGGGATGATGATGAAGGCGATCAGGGTCAGCAGGGGGGAGATGGTCAGCATCATGATGAAGGCGCCGATGATGGAGAAGACCGAGAAGATCAGCTCGCCCAGGATCTGCTGCAGGGTGCCCGAGATGTTGTCGATGTCGTTGGTGGTCCGGCTCATGACCTCGCCGCGCGGGGTCCGGTCGAAATACTGCAGGGGCAGCCGGTCCAGTTTGTCCTCAATCTGCCGACGCATGGTATAGACCGCGTCGGAGACCAGCCGGGTCATCAGGAAGTTCTGCACCAGCCTGACCAGAATGGAGATCAGATAGATGCCGATGACGAACATGAGGATGGTGCCGAAGCGCCCCCAGTCGATGCCCACGCCCACCTGGACGTTCATGGAGTCGATCATCCGGGCGAACTTGTCCTGGCCGCGAGACTGCAAATAGGTCACTACAGCCGGCTTGGGAGTGCCGGGCTTGGCACCCATCTTGACCAGCATGGACCCCAGCAGTCCCTCGAAGAGGACATTGGTAGCCTCACCCATAACCTTGGGGCCAATGACGATCATGGCCACGGCGGTCATACCGGCGAGGACCATGACGATGACCCTCCAGGGACTGGCCAGCAGATAATAGACCAGCCGGCCCACGGTGTGGCGGCGGCCTCCCACGGCCTGCGAGCCTGTATTCGTGCTCAAGTTCTTAGCCATCTACTCGGCCCTCCCCTCGTCAATGGTGAGCTCTTCCACGTCGGGACCCTGCCCGCCCTGGGACTGGACGATTTCCTGGTAAGTGGGGCAGTCCTCCATGAGCTCGTCGTGGGTGCCTCGGCCGACGATACGACCGCGGTCAAGGACCAGAATCTGATCAGCCTGGCGGATGGATGCCGCCCTCTGGGCTACGACAATCTGGGTTGCCTCGCGGGTGACCGGAACCAGGGCCTCGTGCAGGGCCCGGTCTGTGGTCATGTCCAGTGCGGAGAAGGAATCGTCAAAGGTGTAGATGCGGGGATTGCGCAGGATGGCCCTAGCCATGCAGAGCCGCTGCTTCTGCCCGCCAGAGAAGTTGGTGCCGCCCTCGGCCACACGGGCATCCAGACCCTCAGGGATCTCACGCACAAAGTCTTCGGCCTGGGCGGTGCGCAAGGCTTCCCATATGCGGTCGTCGTCAGCGTCGGGGTCACCATAGTGCATGTTGTCGCGGATGGTGCCGGTGAAGAGGGTGGCCTTCTGCGGGACCGGCCCGAAGATCAGGGCCAGCTGGTCGGGGTCGTATTCGCGCACGTCGTGGCCATCCACCAGGACTTGGCCGTCGGTGACATCGAACATGCGGTTAGCCAGCCGGATGATGGTGGACTTGCCGGATCCCGTGGCCCCGATGATGGCCGTGGTGGTGCCCGGCCGGGCGGTGAAGGAGATGTCGGAAAGGACCGGGTCCTGGGCGCCCGGGTAGCTGAAGTCCACGTGCTTGAACTCCAGCAGTCCCTGGGGGTGCTCGTTGCGGTAGGGGTTCTCGGGAGCGGCGATCTCGCTGGAGGCCTCCAGGACCTCATTGATCCTTCGGGCGGCCACAGCGGCCCTGGGCAGCATGACCGACATCATGGCAGCCATCATCAGGCCTGACAGGATGATCATCAAGTACTGGATGAAGGCCTGCAGGGCGCCGATCTGCATGGCCCCGGAGTCGATGCGACGGCCACCGAACCACATGATGGCCACGTTGGACATGTTGAGCAGGAACCACATAAGCGGCACCATCATACTCATCAGCCGACCGGTGGAGATCAGAACGCCGTAGACGTCGCGGTTGGCCTTGTCGAAGCGGGCGGCCTCGGTCTTCTCGCGGACGAAGGCACGTATGACCCGCACGCCAGAGATCTGCTCACGGACCAGACGGTTGACGGAATCCAGCATGTTCTGCAGACGGGTGAACAGGGGTCCCATTTTGCCCATGAGCACCAGTGCCACCACCAGGATCAGGGGCACGATGACCGCCAGGGACCAGGTCAGGGGGCCGTCCTGGCGCAGGGCCAAAACCAGCCCGCCGATCAGCATGACCGGGGCCTGCAGAATGATCATGAGGGTCTGCATGGTGGTCATCTGCATCTGCTGAACGTCGTTGGTGGTGCGTGTGATCAGGGAACCGGCCGAGAAGCGCTCGATCTCGTTGAGGCTGAAGCCCTCCACCGAGGCGAACAGATCCCTGCGCAGTTCGTAGCCCATCCTCATGGCCAGCCGGGTGGCGCAGTAGACGGCTACCACGTTGGCCACGATTTGGATGGCGGTGATGCCCATCATCTCCCAGCCAATCCTGTAGATGGCATCCTGGTCGCCTACAGCCACGCCCTTGTCGATGATGTCCGCCTGCAGGTTGGGCAGGTAGAGGTTCAAGGCCGTCTGCGCCACCTGAAAGAGCACCAGAACGGCCACCTGGAGCCAGTAAGGCCGCAGGTAGCGGGTCCATATCTTGATCACGTCAACATCCTTCACGCATACAGGTCTGCCGCGGTCCCCGAGCAGACAAACCACCATAGTCTATACCTGCGTCTGGGCTGATGAATCTGCTATTCCTTGAGCTGATACGGGCGTGTCAGAACGGGTCCGCAGGCAGTGGCGTTCAGACGGCGAAGGCACCCCAGCGTCCGTCGCGGTGGACCACGGTCAGGTCCAGGCCGAAGAGCTCGCTCAGGCGCGGACCGGTCAGTCCACCCTCCAAGGGTCCCTGGTAGACGATGGTGCCCGGATCCGGGTCACCGGTGTCTGCAGTGTCGGCAGGACGCCGGCCCATCATGGCTATCCGATCGAAGCCCAGAGGAATCTCCTCAAGCCGGTGGGTGACCAGGATGACCGTACGGTCCCTATCCTCCCTGCCGATGTCGCTCAAGGCCCTGAGCACCAGCTCGCGGCCGCCCAGGTCCAGCCCAGTGGTCGGCTCGTCCAGGATGAGCAGGTCGGGATTGGCCATCAGCGCCCGGCATATCAGTACCCGGCCGCGCTCCCCCTCAGAGAGCCGATACATGCGCTTGCCCTTGAGGTAGGCGATGCCGAACCGTTCCATCAGGGCCAGGGTGGCCTCTTCCTGCTCGGGCGTGAAGGTCTCCCTCCAGCGGCCGGTGGTGTCGCTGAAGGCGGTCAGCACCACATCGTAGGGATCCTCCTGGGGGCTGATGGTCTTGGCCAGTCCTGCCGATGCCAGCCCTATCCGATGCCGGTAGGAGAAGACGTTCACCTGGCCCAGCCGGTTGCCTAGGATCTCTACGCTGCCAGTGCTTGGAAAGCCTCGCGTGCTCATCATGGCTACCAATGTGGATTTGCCCACCCCGTTGGGACCGAAGAGCACCCACTTCTGCCCGCGACCCACCTCAAGGTTCACATCGTCGAGTATGACGCGGCCTTGACGGCGGAATCCCACGTGCTGCATGAGCACGGCCTGCTTTTCTACCACGCTTTCGGTCATGCTCACAGTGCCGTTCCGTAGGAGTCCAGACGGGGATTGTCCCGGTTCCCGCCTACAAGGAAGAGCCCCAGCACCCCCAGGCAGAAGACCGCCGCGATGGCGATAGTGGCCCAGATGGGAACGTGGGGCAGCCACATGCAGACCAAGAAGGCCAGGCCTGAGCAGATAATCAGGGCCCAGACGAGGATTCGCAGCCATTCGCGTAAGCCGCGAGGAGCCTTCAACAGACGAGGGTTGCGGTCGTTAGGGTCCACAGAGTCCTTCTGCACCAGGTCATCGGTGTGCCCGGTGGGCTTCCACTCCGCGTCCTGGCCAGCCTCCAGCCGACGGGATCGCTCCTGCAAGGCCCGTTCATCCATCACTCCGGCCCTGCCCTTGACCGTCATTCTCCGGTCGTCGCTGCCGCCACGGCGGCTCCGCTTGGCCTGCGCCCTACGTTCAGCGCGGTTGGTCATATCCCACTGCCTCCATCCATTCGATCGGCACCATACCTTTTCATATTAGCGTGGGCGCCGGTCGGCCGCGGGCAGGGTCATGGCGCGCTCATCGGCTCGGATGGGGGCGGGCAACTCGGTGGAACCAGTCAGATACCGGTCCACAGCCGCAGCGCAGGAACGGCCTTCGGCCAGGGCCCAGACAACCAGGGACTGGCCGCGTCCGGCATCGCCGCACACGAATATCCCGTCGCGGTCGGTAGCGTAGTCGGCATCCCGGGCCACGTTGCCGCGCCCGTCCAACCCTACGCCGGTCTGCCCTGTTAGGGTGGCCGTCTCCGGGTGAGCGAAGCCAATGCTGATCAGCACCAGGTCGGCCGGCAGGACCCGCTCGGTATCGGGATGGGGAATGATTCGGTCCTGGTCATCACGGCTGACGTCCACCACGCGAACGCCGCGCACCCGTCCCTCATGGTCCCGGTCAAATCCGGTCGGGGCGCTGGTATGGTCCAGATTGATCTGGTCATCAGACTCAGCACCCAGGTATTCCAGGCTGTCCACGGCGTACTCATAATGGCCGCCCTCCTCCATGGAAGAGGTGGGATTGTAGAGCCGGGCGTAGGTTGGCCAGGGCCGGTTATCGGGCCTGGAAGAGGGCTCCTTGGGACGGATCTGCAGGACGGTGACCGACTTGGCACCCTCTCGCAGGGCCGTGCCCAGGCAGTCCGACCCGGTGTCGCCGCCGCCGATGATGATGACGTCCTTGCCGGCCGCATCGATCTTGTTGATGGGCTCGCGGCCCATGAGTTTACGTGTGGGATCGGGCAGGAAGTCCATGGCGTAGTGGATGCCCTGCAAATCCCGCCCGGGCAGGTCCACCCGGCGGGGCTCGGTGGAACCGATGGCCACCACCAGGGCGTCATAGCGGGCCCGCAACTGGTCCCAGGTCAGGTCTCGGCCCACCTCAATACCGGTGCGGAATCGGGTCCCTTCGGCCTCCATCTGCTCCAGCCGACGATCCAACAAGGACTTCTCCAGCTTGAAGGCAGGAATGCCGTAACGCAGGAGGCCGCCTATGGCGTCGGCGCGCTCGTAGACCACCACCGTGTGCCCTGCCCGGGTCAGTTGCTGGGCGCATGCCAGCCCTGCGGGACCGGACCCGACCACGGCCACGGTCATGTCGGTCAGCCGCTGCGGAGGCCGGGGCTTGACCAGACCCAGGGACCAGGCCTGATCGATGATGGTCTGCTCGTCCAGCTTGATGGTGGTGGCCGGCTGGTGGATGGAGAGCACGCAGGAGGACTCGCAGGGAGCCGGGCAGATCCGTCCGGTGAACTCCGGGAAGTTGTTGGTCAGGCTCAGCCGTTCGTAGGCCTCCTCCCAGCGGCCCCGGGACAGCAGGTCGTTGAACTCGGGTATCAGGTTGCCCAGGGGGCATCCGGTCATGCAGAAGGGGGTGCCGCAGTCCATGCAGCGGGCGGCCTGTTCAGCAGTCCAGGGCCCGGGGCCAGTGGTCTGGTGTACATCCCGCCAGTCCTTCAGACGCTCAGCGACCGGGCGCTCGGCCAGCTCGTGCCGGGTGCGTACCTTGAGGAATCCCTTGGGGTCGACCATATCAGTGCGCTCCTTCCATGACCTGGGCGTAGGTGGCGTCCCAGACGCCGGGCTCGTTGAAGTCCACCTGCTCGCGTTCGGCCTCTTCCATGGCCTTTTTCATGGCCAGATAACGACGGGGAACCAGATGAGTGAACCTGGCCAGTGCTCTTGGCCAGTCCCCCAACAGGGCGGCTGCAGTCTTTGACCCGGTCAACCGGACATGCTCGGCTATCAGTTCCTTGAGCATGGCCGCCTGGTCCTGGTCGGGCTCCAGGGCCAGCAGAGAGCCGTCATTCCAGGCTTCAGGATTGAGCCGGGAGGCATCCATGTCCAGCAGGTAGACATCCCCTCCCGAGAAGCCGGCGCCGAAGTTGCGACCAGTTGAACCCAGAACCACCACCAGGCCGCCGGTCATGTACTCACAACCGTGGTCGCCCAGGCCCTCGACCACGAAGCGTCCGCCACCGTTGCGCACGGCAAAGCGCTCCCCGGCCCGGCCTGCCACGAACATGTCGCCTGAGGTAGCTCCGAATCCTGCCACGTTGCCGCAGATGACGGTCCGGTGCGGATCGAAGCGAACGCCCGGGGCAGTGTGGAGGATCAGACGGCCCCCGGAAAGCCCCTTGCCTGCATAGTCGTTGGCCTCGCCGATCACCCGGATGGTCTCACCTCTGGGGATGAAGGCACCCAAGGACTGTCCGGCAGAACCTGTGAGCGTAATGTCCACGGTGTTCTGTGGCAGGCCTGCCGCCCCGTATTTACGGGTGATTCTGTAGCCCAGCATGGTGCCCACGCTCCGGTTGACGTTGCGCACGGTTGTCTTGATAGCCACCGGCCGACCCTCGTCCAGGGCATCGACGGCCTGATTGATCAGGTCCACATCCAGGGACTTGTCCAATTCGTGGTCCTGGGCCTGGGTGTGGTGGAGCACAGTGCCGGGGGTAGGGCCCGGCTTGCGCAGGATGGCATCCAAGTCGATACCCCGACTCTTCCAGGTCTGCACAGAGGGGTCCCGGCGCAGGCACTCCACGTGGCCGACCGCTTCCTCCAGGCTGGCGAAGCCCAGGGAGGCCAGGATCTCCCGCACCTGGCGGGCCATGAACATGAAGAAGTTGATCAGATCCTCAGGCCGACCGGTAAAGCGCGAGCGCAGCTCCGGATCCTGGGTGGCTATGCCCTGGGGACAGGTGTTCTTGTGGCAGGCCCGCATCATGACGCAGCCCTCCACCTGCAAGGCTGTGGTGGCGAAGCCGAACTCCTCGGCCCCCAGAAGGGCGGCTATGACCACGTCGCGGCCGGTCTTGAGCTCCCCGTCGCACTGGACCACAATCCGCGAGCGCAGGTCGTTCATGACCAGGGTCTGCTGGGTCTCGGCCAGACCCAGTTCCCAGGGGGTACCCGCGTGCTTGATGGCGTTGAGCGGGGCTGCTCCCGTGCCTCCGTCCTGGCCGGAGATGAGGACCACATCGGCATGGCACTTGGCCACGCCCGCGGCCACTGTTCCCACCCCGTGCTCGGAGACCAGCTTGACGTGGATGCGGGCTCGGGGGTTGGCCATCTTCAGGTCGTGGATCAGCTGCTTGAGGTCCTCGATGGAGTAGATGTCGTGGTGGGGCGGAGGCGAGATGAGCTCGACCCCGGGTGTGGAGCGCCTGACCTGGGCGATCCAGGGTGGAACCTTGGCGCCGGGAAGGTGGCCGCCCTCCCCCGGCTTGGCTCCCTGGGCCAGCTTGATCTGCAGATCAGTGGCCGAAACCAGGTAGTCGCTGGTGACCCCGAACCGGGCGGAGGCCACCTGCTTGATGCGGCTGGTCCGGGCCGGGTCCGCAATCCGGTCCGAGGACTCGCCCCCCTCGCCAGAGTTGGACCTGGCTCCCAGCCGATTCATGGCCAGAGCCATGGTCTCATGGGCCTCCTGGGAGATGGACCCGTAGCTCATGGCTCCAGTGGAGAAGCGGGTGACGATGGACTCGGCGGCCTCAACCTGGTCCAGCGGAATGGGCGCCCTGTCGGAATGCAGCTCCATGAGGCCACGGAGGGTCATGCCCTGCTTGGTCGCCGCGTTCACATGGTCCGTGTAGGCACGAAAAAGCCCATAGTCCCCTCGCTTGGTGGACTGTTGGAGCAGGAAGATGGACTCCGGGTCGTTCAGGTGATCTTCACCAGTGCGCCGCCAATGGTAGTTGCCGCCTGTCTCCAGATCATGCCCGGATCCTGCGGACCACTCAATGGGATAGGCCACCCGATGGCGCCGGGCCACCTCGGCGGCGATCTCATCAAGTCCTATGCCGCCCACCAGGGAGGTGGTGCCGGTGAACCAGCGGTCGATGACCTCCTGGCTCAGTCCAACGGCCTCGAAGAGCTGGGAGCCGCGGTAGGACATGATGGTGCTCACGCCCATCTTGCTCATGATTTTGAGGACCCCGGTGCTCAGAGCCCGGACCAGGTTGTTTGAGGCCTTTTTGGCATCCACGTGCAGATCCCCGCTGTTGGCCAGATTCTCTACTGACTCCAAAGCCAGGTAGGGGTTGACGCAGGCTGCGCCGTAGGCGATCAGCAGGGCCACATGGTGGACCTCACGAACATCGCCGGCCTCCACAGCCAGGGAGACCTGGGTGCGGGTGTGCTGACGGAGCAGATGGTGCTGTACGGCCCCGGTCAGCAGCAGGGAGGGAATGGGTCCCCAGATGTGGTTGGAATCGCGGTCGGAGAGGACAAGCACATTGCAGCCCTCCTCGATGGCCTGATCCACCTCCCTTTCGATGGCCTCCAGACGCTCCTCAAGGGCCTTGCCACCTCCAGCCACCTGATAAAGGCCGCGGATCAGACGGGGGCGGAAGCGCCCCTCCAGGACGGGCGCCCGGTCCAGACGCTTGATCTGGGCCATCTGGACGGAGTCCACCACTGGCAGGTCGATGTGGATCTTCCAGGCGTGCTCGGGGGTGTCCTCCAGAAGGTTGGGCTCGGGCCCGATGGCCGAGGCGATGCTGGTCACCAGTTCCTCACGCTCCCAGTCCAGGGGCGGGTTGGTGACCTGGGCGAACTTCTGCGTGAAGTAGTCGAAGAGCATGCGGGACCGGCGTGAGAGCACGGCGATGGGCGCGTCATTGCCCATGGACCCGATGGGCTCGCTGCCGGTCTCGGCCATGGGACCCAGCAGCATGGTCAGGTCCTCCCGGGTGTAGCCGAAGGCCTGCTGCCGGCGGTGGACCGAGATGCGCGAGTAGTTGACATGCTCGCGCTCGGGCAGGTCGTCCAGGCGGACGGTGCGCTCGGAAACCCACTTCCTGTAGGGGTGCAGGCTGGCCAGCTGGTGCTTGATCTCGCTGTCGGGCACTATCCGGCCCTCTTTGGTGTCAGCCAGGAACATGCGTCCCGGCTCCAGCCTGCCCTTGGCGACAATGGATTCCTGGGGTGTGTCTTCCAGGACGCCAGCCTCCGAAGCCAGGACCAGGTGGCCGTCGTCGGTCAGCTGCCAGCGGCCCGGGCGCAGGCCGTTGCGGTCCAGCTGGGCACCCACCAGGGTCCCGTCGGTGAAGACGATGGCCGCCGGGCCGTCCCAAGGCTCGATCAGGGTGTCGTTGTACTCGTAGAAGGCCTTCAGGTCGGGGTCCATGTCCGGATCCTGCTGCCAGGCCGGAGGCATCATCATGGAGACTGCGTGGGGCAGGGACCGTCCTGCCAGGTGGAGCAACTCCAGGGTCTCGTCGAAGGTGCCCGAGTCCGAGGCTCCAGGGGTGTTGACCGGCAGGAGCGGGGCCATGTCGCCCAGCAGTTCCGAGCTCAGCATTCCTTCTCGGGCCGACATCCAGTTGCGGTTGCCCTGGATGGTGTTGATCTCCCCGTTGTGGGCGATCATCCGGAAGGGCTGGGCCAGGGGCCAGGAGGGGAAGGTGTTGGTGGAGAAGCGGGAGTGGACGATGGCCAGGCGGGCCTTCATAGCCGGATCGCTCAGGTCGGGAAAGAAGCCCTGCAGCTGCTTGGTGGTCAGCATGCCCTTGTAGGTGATGGTCCGGCAGGACAGGGAGGCGAAGTATACGCCCAGCTCGTGCTCGGCCCGCTTGCGGACCCGGTAGCCCAGCCGCTCCAGCTCCAGCCCTCCACGGCCTTGAGGCCCGGCGTCGCACATGATGGGCATCAGGAAGCGGGGCATGGAAGCCAGAGCCTGCAGACCCAGTCCGTCAGGATCGGTGGGCACTGACCGCCAGGCCAGGACGCGCAGCCCTTCCTGGCCGGCAATGGAGGCGATGGCCTCCTCCTGGCTGGCAGCCTGCGCCGGGTCCCTGTCCAGGAAGGCCATGCCCGCCAGATAGTGGCCGGCTTCAGGAAGATCCCGGTGGACACGGGTGCGCATGAACCCGTCGGGCATGGAGAGCATGATGCCGGCCCCATCGCCGGTGTTGGGCTCGGCTCCCACGGCCCCTCGGTGGTCCAGGTTGACCAGGACGCGGATGCCCTGCTCGACGATCAGTCTTTCGTCCCGTCGGTTGAGGGTGGCCACCATGCCGAAACCGCAGGCATCGTGTTCCGTATCAGGGTCATAGAGCCCTTGCGGGCCGTGAACGTGCAAATCGAGAGGGGCCGTGAATGACACCGCAATCACCTCATTCGTGGACGGGGGCGGGGCCGGCATGCTCCACCCTTGAGGAGCCTTGTCAATGGTGAATCAACAGGATAATGCATCCACAGGTGACATCCGTGTAACGTTCCGTAGTGTCTAACGAATTCCTACCGCATCCAGGACCTGATCGATGACCAGATCGTTGAGCAGACGGCCCCGGCGGGTCACCTGGATTCTGTCACGCAAGGGCAGCAGGAGACCCTGATCGACCAGATCCCTAAGGATCTTCGGGTCGGCCGGACGACCCGCCTGCCTGGTCAGCCGATCCAGTCCCAGGCCTTCCGGCAGGCGCAGGGCCAGCATGACCGTCTCCTCCAGGTCCTGTCTGAAGCCCAGAAGCTCGGCATCCTGCCAGGGCACGTGTCCGGCATCCATGGCGGCGGCCCAGTCCCTGGGGTGGGCGATGTCCCAGGAGCGGATGGCCCGGGCACGCCGCTCCCCCAGGCCGGGCTCCGGCGACAGCCACCAGCGTGCCCCGGGATCGGCATCCTGCACCGCTGATGTTCCTGTGGCCCTGAAACCGGGCGAGACGGACGGCATGGGCTCCTGTTCCCGAGCTGCATCCACCGGCGCCATGCCTGTGTCCTGGCCGTCCAGGCCCCGATAGTGGGAGTGGGCGCCGGGCCCGATGCCGGCCCAGTCCACGTTGTGCCAGTAGCCCAGGTTGTGGCGGCTCTCCTGGCCGGGACGGGCCCAGTTGGAGATCTCGTACCAGTTAAGGCCTGCCTGGGAGAGCATGTCGTCGGCCATCTCGTATTTGGCCGCCTCGTCATCGTCATCGGGGGCGGGCAGTTGGCCCCGGCGCACGGCACGGCCCATCTTGGTGGTCGGTTCCAGGGTCAGGGCATAGGCGGAGACATGGTCCACGCCCAGGTCCAGGGCCGCCTGCAGGCTGGTCCGCCAATCCTCGAGCCGCTCCCCCGGAGTCCCGTAGATCAGGTCCACACTGGCCCTGAGTCCCAGATCCTGAGCAGCGGCCACATCAGTGGTCACATTGGCAGGGGTGTGGGTACGGTCCAGGGTGGCCAGGACGCTGGGCACCGCTGACTGCATGCCGAAGGAGACGCGGTTGATGCCGCCCCGGAGCAGCTGCTCCAGATAGGTCCGATCCACGGTGTCGGGGTTGGCCTCGGTGGTGATCTCAGCCCCGGGGGACAGCCCCCAGAGGTCGGCCACGGCCTCGACCATGCGGACCAGATCCTGGGCAGGCAGGATGGTCGGCGTGCCTCCGCCGAAGAAGATGGTGGACACGGGCGGCTCTATCAGGCCTCGGGAGGTCTGCCAGTCCCGGACCATGCGCATCTCCTGGATGGCCAGGTCGGCGTAGTGCTCCCAGCTGGCGCCCCCGCCCAGGTCCCGGGCAGTGTAGGTGTTGAAGTCGCAGTAGCCACAGCGGCGCATGCAGAAGGGCACATGGATGTAGACCTGGTAGGATCCCACCCGTTCAGCCCTCCTTCTTGGCGGCGGCCCGGATCTTGTCCTTGGTGTCCCGGTCCTGGGCCTGGCCTGTACTCAGGGCGGCGATGAAAGCCTCCTGAGGTACCTCGACATGTCCCAGCATCTTCATGCGCTTCTTGCCCGCCTTCTGCTTCTCCAGCAGCTTGCGCTTGCGGGTGATGTCGCCTCCGTAGCACTTGGCCAGCACGTCCTTGCGCAGGGCACTGATGGTCTCCCGGGCGATGATTCGCGACCCTATTGCCGCCTGGATGGGGATCTCGAACTGCTGGCGCGGAATCAGCTTGCGCAGCTTCTTGGTCATCATCACCCCGTAGGCGTAGGCCTTGTCCTTGTGGACGATGGCCGAGAAGGCGTCGATCTTCTCCCCCTGGATGAGGATGTCCACCTTGACCAGGTCTGCGGACTGGGTGCCGTCGGGCTGGTAGTCCAGGCTGGCGTAGCCCTTGGTCCGGCTCTTCAGCTGGTCGAAGAAGTCGAAGACGATCTCGGCCAGGGGTATCCGGTAGTGCATCTCTACGCGCTCGGGACTCAGGTACTCCATGGTCCCCATCTGCCCACGATGGTCCTGGCAGAGCTCCATGACTGGTCCGATGAACTCCTTGGGGGTGATGATGTCGGCGCTGACCACCGGCTCCAGAATCCGGCGAACCTTGCCGTCGGGGAATTCGCTGGGGTTGGTCACCGTGTGCTCGCTGCCGTCCTCCATGGTGACCTGATAGGTGACGTTGGGGGCTGTGGCGATCAGGTCCATGCCGAACTCCCTGCTCAGGCGCTCGGTGACGATCTCCATGTGCAGCAGCCCCAGGAAGCCGCAGCGGAAACCGAAGCCCAGGGCCACCGAGGTCTCCGGTTCGTAGACCAGGGCCGCATCGTTGAGCTTGAGCTTGTCCAGGGCGTCGCGCAACTCGGGGAACTGGGCGTTGTCGATGGGGAAGAGCCCGGAATAGACCATGGGCTGGGGGTCCTGATAGCCGGGCAGGGGCTCCTTGGCCGGGTTGGCCTCGGTGGTGACCGTGTCGCCCACCTTGGACTGGCTGACGTCCTTGACGCCGGTGATTATATAGCCGACCTCCCCGGCACCCAGGGCCTTGGTGGGGGTCATGTCCGGGCTGATCACGCCCAGCTCGATGGGGTCATGCACGGTCCCCCGGCCCATCATGCGGATCTTCTGGCGCTCCTTGAGCTCGCCGTCCACCATCCTGATATAGGTGACGATTCCCCGGTAGGAGTCGTAGACCGAGTCGAAGATCAGGGCCCGGGCCGGAGCCTTGGGGTCCCCTTTGGGGGCCGGCACCTGGTCCACGATGCGGTCCACCAGTTCGCGGATACCTTCGCCGGTCTTGCCCGATACCCGCAGCACCTCGTCCGTGGAGCAGCCGATCAGGTTGGCTATCTCCTCGGCATGCTTGTCAGGCTCGGCCGAGGGCAGGTCGATCTTGTTGAGGACGGGGATGATGGTCAGGTCATCCTCCAGGGCCATATAGAGGTTGGAGAGGGTCTGCGCCTCGATGCCCTGGGTGGCATCCACCAGCAGGACAGCGCCCTCGCAGGCCTCCAGGGCCCGGGAGACCTCGTAGGTGAAGTCCACGTGGCCGGGGGTGTCAATCATGCCCAGGGTGTATTCGACGCCGTCCTTGGCCCAGGGCAGGCGGACGGCCTGTGACTTGATGGTGATGCCACGCTCCTGCTCGATGTCCATCCTGTCCAGGAACCGGTCGTGCATCTCGCGCTTGGGCACGATCCCGCTCAGCTGCAGGATCCGGTCGGCCACCGTGGATTTGCCGTGATCGATATGGGCGATGATGCAGAAGTTGCGGATCAGCGATTGGTCGGTGAATCCTGGTTGGTTCTTGGCTTCCTGCACCGGTCTGCTCTCCTCACGTACGTCTGGTCTAACGATTCTAGACGATGCCCTGGGCCGAAGCGCCCGCCCCTGGCGGATTCTTCTCCCGGTCGGGTGCTACTATGGTGGGTTGTCTGTACAGATACATTCATCGTTTGGAGCAACATTGGCAAACATCAAGTCGCAGAAGAAGCGGGTCATCACCAACGAAAAGGCGCACCTGCGCAACAAGGAGGTCAAGAGCGCAATCAAGACCTCCGTGCGTTCCGTGCGCAAGGCCGTGGATGCCGGTGACAAGGAGGCCGCTCAGGCTGCCTACCAGGTGGCCGCCCGCCGTCTGGACAAGGCCGCCGGCAAGGGCGTGATTCACCGCAACCAGGCCGCCAACCGCAAGTCCGGTCTGGCCAACGCCGTCAACGCCCTCTGAACCGGGTGCCCCATTGGGGTCGGTGATCCAAGCGCTTGGGTCACCGGCCCTTTTTCGTATCCGATTTCCTGTCCGGGTCCTCGCCGGTGTGCTTGATGGTGACGCTGATGTTCGACCTGCCGCGCATCAAGTGACGGATGGCCCTGGCCAGCTGGGCGTCGTTGAGCGGCAGCCGGGCCGAGCGACGGTCCATTGCCCCGGGCACCAGGATGTCGAATTTCACCGAGATGATGCGCAAAACGACCACCAGGGCCACAATGGCCAGGTCCAGGATCATATCGACCCGGGCCGGATAGAGCCCATGCTGCTGGGCGCGCGTGGAGGCCAAGGTCAGCAGACAACCGATCAGGGAGGGCAGCGCGTACCAGTGCTGGTCCTGGATGACCGCCGGCACCTGGTTGAGGAGGATGTCGCGCAGCAGGCCGCCGACCAGGGCCGTGGCCATGCCCATGAAGATGGCCGTCATGCCACCGGTTCCGCACATCAGGGCCTTGGCGGTCCCGTTGACGGCGAAGGACCCCAGGGCCATGGCATCGGTGACCAGCATGGACCAGGTCATTCGGCTGATTTCAGGATGGGCGACAGCCACCACCAGGCCGGATGCCAGGGTGACGATGACCGAGCCCTTGTCGGTGATGCCACTGGGCGGCACCTGTCCCAGCAGGACGTCACGAACCACCCCACCGCCCAGGGCGCTGATCCAGGAAACCAAGAGGATGGCGATGATGTCGTAGCCCTTGCGCACGGCAGCCAGACCGCCCGAAAGCCCGCAGCTCAAGATGCCCAGGTACTCGATGACCATGAAGATGAGGTTCCCCTCCAAGGCCGTCTTCATCCCGCGCTTCTCCTCCCGTAATCGTCCCGCACTCAAATCTGTCTATAGATTAGCCAACCCCAAGGCTGAACAGGCCGGGGATGTGTCCAAGGCCACAAAGATGAAGGAAGGCGGCCCAGGGCAAAAAGTCGCCCTGAAGCCGCCTTCCTTTCAAGACCTGTCAGGCAGGAATGGGGTCAGTGCTCAGCAGACCTTCCACATCCAGTCGTGCGGATCCTCGATCTCGCCCAACTGGATGCCCAGGAGCTCGTTGCGGAAGTCCATGGTGACCTTGCCCGAACCACCGTCGGCCACCTGAACGTCGAAGTTCTCGGACTTGAAGCGCCCGATGGGGGTAATGATGGCGGCGGTCCCGCAGGCGAACACCTCGGTGACCTCGCCGGAGCGGATGTCGTCCAGCAGGGTGTCCAGACGGATCATGGTCTCCACCACGTCACGACCGTGATCCTGGGCCAGGGCGATCAGGGAGTTGCGGGTGACGCCGGGAAGAATGGTTCCGGTCAGGCTGGGGGTCTCCAGGTGCCCGTCCTTGTGGACGGTGAACATGTTCATGCCGCCCAGCTCCTCCAGGTAGGTCTTGGTGGCAGCATCGACGAAGCAGACCTGCTCGCAGCCGTGCTCGGCACCACGGTTCTCCCCCAGCAGGGAGGCCGCATAGTTACCGCCGCACTTGGCGAAGCCGGTGCCGCCGGGGCCGGTGCGGAACCACTTGTCCTCCACCCAGATGCTGACCGGCTTGACGCCGCCGGCGAAGTAGGGTCCCGAAGGCGAGGCGATGACGCAATAGTCCACTGCATGCGGGGCGCGCACGCCCAGGAAGGGTTCGGAGGCGAACATGTAGGGGCGCATATAGAGCGTGTACTCGCGCCGCTTCGGCACCCAGGCCGCGTCACGGCGGACCAGGGCCGCGACCGATCCCAGGAAGTCATCGGGCTCGAGCGGGGGCAGGGCCAGACGCTTGGCTGAATTGTAGAAGCGCTGGGCGTTGGCATTGGGTCGGAAGAGCCAGATGGAGCCGTCGTCGTGGTAGTAGGCCTTGAGTCCCTCGAAGGCCTCCTGGGCGTAGTGAAGCACCGAGGCCCCCGGATCCAGGTTAATCGGTCCGTAGGGCTCAACCCTGCGATCCTTCCAGCCGCCTTCCGAAGTCCATCCCATATGGGTCATGTTGTCTGAGAAGAGCTGGCCGAAGGCGGGCTTGTCAATCAGCCGGGCACGCTCCTCGTCAGAGGCGGGATGATCGTTGGGAATGACCTTGAAAGCGTCCGCCAACTCATTGAGTGCCTTCGGGTCGTGATGTGATTGCTCTGCCATTATCTACCACTTCTTCTTGCTACTGTATTTGGTTGCTCGGGTGCGATGCTTATGGCGATGCCCGGTACCCGAACTATTGCATAGGCAGGCCTTGACCTGTCCGGCGCATTTCGCATTGTGACCGTCTTAGACAAAAAGGCCGCAGGATCCTGATGATCCCACGGCCTTGCAAATCGAACCTTCGGATTCACTCGCTCTGAGCGTCGGCCTCCGGAGCAGCTTCCGTATCGGCCTGTTCGGTCTCCTCGGTGGGGGTCTCCAGGCTTTCCTCCTTGGGGATCTCAACGGAGACAATGGATTCCTCCATATCGTCGATGATCAGCTCGGAGCCCTCGGGCAGATTGATGTCCTTGGCCAGGATCTTGTCGCCCTCGGCCAGGCCCTCAACGCTGATATCGATGCGCTCGGGCAAGTTGGACACGTCGGCCCGGACCTGCAGGTTCTGGGTGTCGATCAAGGCCACGGCAGCGCCCTTGGTCTCGCCGCTGACGAAGACCGGCACCTCCACGGTGACCTTCTCGCCGGCGCGGACCTCATAGAAGTCGATGTGCTCTACCTGGCGCTTGACGGGGTTGCGCTGCACGTCCTTGACCACGGCCGTCTTGGTCTGCCCGCCGAAGCTGATGGAGAAGAGGGCGTTGGCGCGGCGCAGGGCCAGCGTGGTCTCACGCATGGGCAGCTTGATGTAGTCGGGCTGGGCACCGCCGGCGTAGATGGTGGCTGGAATCTGCTGGGCCACGCGCATGCGGCGTGCCGCTCCCTTGCCGAATTGGTCGCGAACTTCGCCCTCGAGCTTAATTGTGTTAGCCATGTTGGCTTCCTTCCTTGAGTGGTTCCTCAAGACCGACCTGGGCCGGTCCTGGCGCATCGCCGCGTCGGATTCCGGACCGCCAAAGGAAAGGGCGCCGATGATCCAGCCGAGTCGATAACGGAGACCGTGCGGTCTCCCTCGCCAAAGCAACGTGCCTACTTTAGCACCGGGCCCGCCCTTCTCCAAGTGGGCGGCTATTCTGGACATATCCCGCGATTATTGAAGGAGACAACGTGTCGTTACTAGCATCGGTCAAATCTTTTGTGACACACCAGGTGGGTCATGGGGAGGGACCGACTGGCGAGGAGGCCGCGGATCCATCAGGTGCCGCCCAAGAAGCCCTCGCCCTGCCCAATACGCATTTCTGGTCAGCTGACTACGCCACCACCACGCGCATGGATCCTGCCTCGGGACTGCTTTCGGCCACTACCGCCGGCATGGGTCCGGTTCCTGACGACATGACTGTCTACGACATCTACGCTGATCGTGCCCGCCGCACCCCCGACCAGCCGGTTCTGCACTTTGTAGAGAACGGCAGCTGGACCTACCGGACCGGCCGAGAGATCCTGCACGACATCAGGACCACTGCCAAGGGCTTTTTGCACTACGGGCTGAAGAAGGGCGATGCCGTGGCCTTCATGTGCAGGACCAGCTACGAGTGGGACATCGTTGATGCCGCCGTCCTGTCCATCGGCGGGGTCATCGCCACCATCTACGACACCGATTCGGCCGAACAGATCCGATTCATCGTCAACAACTCCGATGCCAGGCTGCTGGTGGTGCAGACCGCCGAGATGCGGGCCAAGGCCGAGGGGGCCGACAAGGAGTGCCCCACCCTGGAGCGGATTGCCTGCCTGGAGTCCGGTGCCCTGCAGGAGCTGCAGGCCTATGGGGAGTCGGTCAGCGACGCCGAACTCGACGAGCGGATTAACTCCATCCGTAAGACCGACCTCTGCTCCATCGTCTACACCTCCGGTTCCACTGCAGCGCCCAAGGGCGTGGAGATGACCCATGAGCATTATTGCCAGCTGGCCAGGAACCTGAACGCCTTCATCCCCAATCTGACCCACGATCCGGATGGCTCCATCCTGCTCTTCCTGCCCCAGGCCCATACCTTCGCCCGGGCCATCAGCTACGGTGTCGTCTACGGGACCATGCACGTCTATATCTCCTCCGGACTGGCCACCCTGCTGTCCGACCTGCAGGAGTCCAAGCCCACGGTGATTATCGGCGTACCCAGGGTCTTTGAGAAGGTCTACAACGCCGCCTCCCAAAAGGCCGGGCATGGCATCAAGGGGAGGATCTTCAACGGAGCGGCACGGGCGGCACGCACCTACATGGAGGACATCTCCCGCCAGGGCTGGCCGACCAGGCGCAGTGCCCTGCGGCGAGCCTTCTACGACCCGCTGGTTTATTCTTCCCTGCGCCAGGTCCTGGGCGGACGGGCCAAGTGGATCGTCTCCGGTGGCGCTCCCCTGGACCCGGAGCTGCTGGGGTTCTTCCGCGGATCCAATGTTCCGGTCTATGAGGGATACGGCCTGACCGAGACCACTGCACCCTGCGCCTTCAACCCCCTGGGCACTCCCTACCACAGAGGCTCGGTGGGCATCCCCTTCCCAGGATTCACCATCCGCATCGCATCGGACGGCGAGGTACAGATCAAGGGCGTCTGCGTTTTCCACCGCTACCACAAGAACGAGGAGGCCACCCGCGATTCATTCACCGAGGACGGCTGGTACGCCACCGGCGATCTGGGACGGCTCTCCCGTGACGGCTTCCTCTTCCTGACAGGGCGCAAGAAGGACCTAATCATCACGGCAGGAGGTAAGAACGTCTCACCCAGGCCCATCGAGGAGGTCATTGAGCGTTCCGAGATCGTCTCCCAGGCCCTGGTTCTGGGAGACAAGCGCCCCTTCATTTCAGCACTGGTAACCCTGAATGAGACCGCTTTACGGCCCTGGCTGGCCTCCAAGGGACTGGATCGGAACATGTCGTTGCAGGAGGCGTCGCAGAACGCCGTGGTCCGGGCCGAGGTCCAGGAGTATGTGGACCGGGCCAACGAGGGCGTCTCCCGGGCCGAATCTGTGCGCAAGTTCATCATCCTGCCCGAGGAGTTCACCCAGGACAACGGGCTGATGACACCATCCATGAAGGTGATCCGGCCCAAGGTCATCGAGCGCTACGCCGACCTGCTCAACACCCGGATGTATACAGCCAAGCGCACCCCGGCACCCCGCCGCTGAGCGCGATCAGAACCCCAGGCGCTCCAGTTGCTTGGGGTCGGTCTGCCAGTTGCGGGCCACCTTGACGTGCAGATCCAACCGGACCTTGCGTCCCATGGTTCGGTTGACGGCGGTGCGTAGCTTCTTCTTCACCCGGACCAGGTGCTCGGCTCCCCGCCCAATGACGATGGGCTTCTGCGAATCGCGCTCTACGTAGATACCTATATGGACAGTGTCGCGCCCGCCCTCCGGATCCGGCTCGATGGACTCCACACGGACAGCCAGGGAGTGCGGCAGCTCGTCGTCGAGTTCCTCCAGGTAGGCTCCGCGGACCAGCTCGGCGATCATGTCCTCGGGACGCTCCTCGGTCAGCTGGTCATCCGGGTAGAGCTGAGGACCCTCGGGCATGGCATCCATCAACACCTGGGCCACCTCGTCCACGTTGTCAGCCTCCAGGGCGCTGACCGGAACAATCTGGGAGAAGTCGGCGAAGGCGCCAATCTCAAGGAGCTTGTCCACCAGTTGCCCCTTGCTCAGCTGGTCAATCTTTGTCACTACGGCGATCAAGGGCTTTCGCCAGACCCACTTGCCGTCCTTGTCCTTGCGGGCGAAATCGGACCGCAGCCGACTGAGAATGCGACGGTCGCCAGGGCCGATGGCCTGGTCGGCCGGCAACAAAACGGCAATGGCATCCACATCCGACAGGGAGGCCTCCACCACGTCGTTGAGCCGCTGGCCCAACAGGGTGCGCGGACGGTGGATGCCCGGGGTGTCGACCAGGACCACCTGGGCCTCGGGATGGGTCATGATACCCCGGATGGCCTTGCGGGTGGTCTCCGGCCTTGAGGAAGCTATGGCGATGGGTCTGCCCACCAGGGCGTTCATGAGCGTGGACTTGCCCACATTGGGTCGGCCCACTACCGCCACGAAGCCCGATCGGTGGACCGGCGCCTTGGCATCGCTGTGTTCTTCCTTGGTCATGAATTCTCCTGACTGTCCTGCTCGGGTTGATCCCCGTTGGTCTGTTGGTCTTCTTGCTCCGCGCCGTCCTCAAGGGCGATGCTGGATCCGTTGGCTGGCTCGACCACGATAGTGGCGATCTTCTTCCGACGGCCGACCGCTTCGCCCGCAGTCAGCCTGATTCCCCGGGTCACCGCCGATGAGCCCGAAACGGGCACGGAACCCAGCAGCTTGGTCAACAGGCCATAGACCGTATCCACGTCGTCCTCGTCGATCGTGATCTCATAGAGCTCCTCCAGGTCGGCAATGGGCGTGCGGACCGGCAGCTGCCAGGTGTGTGGTCCGATCTGCTTGGGCTCATCGTGCTGGACCCGGTCGTGCTCATCCTCCAGCTCGCCGACGATCTGCTCGATGGCATCCTCGATGGTGACCAGGCCGGCGATGCCCCCGTACTCGTCCACGACCACGGCCAGGTGGTGGCGGGAGCGCTGCATGTAGTGGAAGAGGTCGTCCACCGGCTTGGATTCAGGCACCAGGACGGGTCGACGGATGATGGAGGCGACCGATCTGTCGCCCTTCCGGTTGAAAGCCAGGGCTCGGACCACGTCCTTCAAATAGACGATGCCGACCAGGTCATCCACGTCGTCCCCAATGGCGGGAATGCGGGAGAACCCCGACCGGGAGAAGAGCTTCAGGGCTGAGTCCAGGCTGGCATCCTTGGAGATGCAGATCATGTCGGTGCGAGGGACCATGATCTCGCGGGTCAGCGTGGTCGACAGGGTCAGCACGTTCTTCAGCATCTCGGAGATCTCCGGATCGAAGGCGCCGGCCTCCACCAGCTGGTCGACCATGGCACGACCCTGCTCGATCTGGATCTTCTCCAACTCCTCGTCGTCGGAAAGGTCACCGCGATGGTTTATGCGGGAACGGGCTTGGGCCTGCCGCCGACGCTTGAAAGGCGTCAGGAGGACAGCCAGCCCGACCAGACGGACGTGCTTGAGCAGTGCTTCCATGGGCTGGCGGGAGCGGCCATGAGGACCCAGGGTGACGGAGACGGCGGCCACCAGGATGGCCATGACCACTCCGCAGAGCAGTTGCTCCCAGAAGGGCAGACCGCCAAGAGCAGCCATGCAGGCCACCAGGACGCCGACCATGATGTCGCAGATGATGCGGAAAAAGGCACAGGCGCTTCCGGTCACCTGCCGTTGGGAAATCAGGCTCTGGGCCCGGTGAATGCGGTCAATCCGCTTCATCCTGGAGAACTGGCTGAGTTCCTGGTCGGTCTGCAGGCCCAGGATCAAATTGTTGAGACTGGATCGGGTCACCCGGTTAAGCGCCCCCTGGGCCTCTGCCAACGCCAGGGATAGCACGACCAGGGCGATGACGGCCAAAACCATGACCACCAGGGCGGCGATGGTCCGCTCACTCATGGGATTCGCCTCTCCGGTGGGCATCACGGCCGTACCGCTCGTAGATTGCCAGAGCATTGGTGGCCCCGGCCGGCAGCGCGGCATCCGCAATGGGCCCCTGGCGCAGGGCCAGGAAGGTCAGCAGGAGTTGGCGCTGCAGTCCGAACATCTGCGCCTCCTGCTCCCTGCTGGCGTGGTCGTATCCAAGCAGATGCAGGGTGCCGTGAATCGCCAGCAGCAGCATCTCCTCCATGGTGGAATGACCGGCAGCCAGAGCCTGCTGTGCCGCCACCCAGGGGCAGATGACGATGTCGCCCAGGATGCCCTCCTGTTGATGGTTCTCGTCGCCGGGACGCAGCTCGTCCATAGGGAAGCTCATGACATCAGTAGGGCCGACCAGGTTCATCCAGCGCTCGTGCAGCACCGCCATGGGCTCGGGATCGTTGAAGATGATAGTCATGTCGGACTGGGTGCTCACCCGCATCTGGTCCAGCACCCACACTCCCAGATCGGAGAAGGTTTTGGCATCGATCAGCCATTGGGTCTCGTTGGTCACTTCAACGCTCATGCCTGCTCCCGTCCCCGGTTGCGGGCTTGATCGGCGCGGTCGTAGGCCCGGACAATCTGCCCGACCAGCCGATTGCGCACCACATCGGCCGCCTGCAGGTGCACGAAGGCAATATCGTCGATGCCGTGCAGAACCTGTTCGATAGTGGCCAGACCAGATGCAGGCCCACCCAAATCCACCTGGGTGACGTCGCCGGTGATGACCATCTTGGTGTTGAAGCCCAGGCGGGTCAGGAACATCTTCATCTGCCTGCGGGTGGTGTTCTGCGCCTCATCCAGGATGACGAAGGCATCGTTCAGTGTGCGCCCGCGCATGTAGGCCAGCGGAGCCACCTCAATGGTCTCATCGGCCAGAAGTCGGTGGAGCCGCGAGGTGCCCAGCATGTCAGCCAGGGCATCGTAGAGGGGCCGCAGATAGGGGTCGACCTTCTCATTGAGGGTGCCGGGCAGGAAGCCCAGGCTCTCCCCCGCCTCCACGGCAGGCCTGGTCAGAATGATGCGCCCGATGCGCCCGGCCCGGAATTCCTGAACGGCCTTGGCCACCGCCAGATAGGTCTTGCCTGTGCCGGCCGGACCGATGCCGAAGGTGATGGTATGCGTTTCAATGGCCGCCACGTAGGCGGACTGGCCAGCCGTCTTGGGCCTGATCAGACCCTTGGAGGCCTGGGTCAGGGGGCGGCGACGAACTGCAGCAGGAGCTGCATGACCCGGATACTTGATGTCTTCTACGGCCTTGGCCCTCTCCGGCTCTGCAATGGCTCTTCCCCGATGATTGCGGTCTACAGAAGTACTGTCTGTCGTATTGCGATCCTGCGATTTGTAGTTTACGAAGGTTTGGTCTGGCGTATTGCTGCCCGTGATTTTTTGCTCTGCTGGACGGGAGTAATCGGCTGCGTCGACGGCCCCCAAGCGACGGTGATCCAGTATTCGCCCCACCTGATCGGCATCCAGGGGAACCTGATCGGCGGTCTGCATGAGTTCGGTCAGCAGGTCCCGGATCTGGGCCGCCTGAACATCGCCCCTCCGGTCCTGGGCCCGCAGCACGATCCGGTTGCCCCGAACCAGGATGGATACTGCCGGGAAGGCGCGCTCGATCCTGTCGATGACTGCATCCTCCGGCCCCAGCACCTGAACCGGATCGATCCCCTCCGGAATCTCCAGGGTTCGCGTAGTTACCGCCACGGGTTCCCTTCCTGCACGATGACGATGGTGAACATGGGCCTCACTCGGGCAATACCTGTCCGGTCAGGACATGGGCGTGGACGTGGAAGACCGATTGGCCGGCATCCTCCCCCGTGTTGAAGATCAGTCGGTAGGCTCCGTGGAAGTCCTGGTCGGCGATCTGCTGCGCCACCTGGACGATGTGGGCCAGAGTCTCAGGATCAGCCTTGGCCAGTTCGGCCACCGATGCGTAGTGGCGGCGCGGGACGATCAGGACATGGACGGCGGCCTTGGGATTGGCATCCTTGAAAGCGTAGACGGTCTCATCCTCGTAGACCTTTTCGCTGGGAACCTCCCCTGCCACGATTCTGCAGAAAATGCAGTCCTCCTGTCGATCGCCATCGCTCATGACCACTCCTTACTGTTTGCCGACATTGCTGTTTTTGGTGTTTCGCTGTTTTCCATCTTATTGTCGAGGTCGTATATTGCGCGCGACTTCATGCGCTGGGCTCAGGGGCTTCCGACTGCCAGCGGCCCAGCATGTCCGCCAGCAGGGTCAGGGCCACGGGGCCGGCCAGAGCGGCCCGGAGGATGTTGCCGCCCAACCGGACCGGCAGAGCCCCATGCCTCATCATGGTCTGAATCTCCTGATCGGCAATCCCGCCCTCGGGACCCACAACCACGGCGATCGACGAGCTCGCTGGAAGCTTGTCTATGCGTTTACGGACCGCATCCCATCCAAGATCGGCGTCCTGGTGCAGTATCAGGACCAGGCCTCCCTGATCGGTCGCCTTCCCGCACCAGGAGGCAAGACCACGGCTGTCCACCTTATTCTGCAGTCGAGGACGGTAGGACCTCCGGCTCTGCTCAGTGGCCGCGTCCAAGGCGGCCTCCCAGTGCCGGTCGTTGCGGCCAGGCCTCCATTTGGCTATGGACCGGTCGGCCTGCCAGGGAATGACCTCATCCACCCCGATCTGGGTGGCCATGTCGATGGCCTGCTCGTCTCTGCCGCCCTTGGCCAGGGCCTGGACCAGAATCAGTTCTTTTTCAGGAGGTGCCTGCCGCCCAACAGCGGTGACCTCCACCAGGCCGGTCGAGGCATCCCTGACTAGGGCGCTGATGCGCAGTCCCACTCCGTCTGAAAGGTCCAGCTGGTCCCCGTTCTTCAGCCTCATGGAGCCCAGGGCATGACGACGGATGTGCTCGGGCAGGGTCAGGCGCCAGCCAGTGTGGAGCTCATCGCTGGCCAGCGGGGAATCATCGTGGTCGGGATCCAGCAGGAAGAGGGGTGCAGTCATGGTGTTAGGCTACAGCCCGCAGCCGAAAAGCGCCCCCCATGACGACACGCTCCCCCAATCGCCCAGTGCGCAATGCCGCCTGAGATGCTATGATTATCTCCGTTGCGATTACGCACCTGTCCGGGTGGCGGAATGGTAGACGCGCTAGCTTGAGGTGCTAGTGCCTATATATATACAGGCGTACGGGTTCAACTCCCGTTCCGGACACTCGATTCCACGTCGTTGGGGACTACAGGGATCTCCATCCTGCTCACATATTCATCGAAGTCATTGGACTCATATTCGCCGATGAGACAGAACTCCAAGGGATCCCCGTCCGCACGGTAACCCATGGTCTTCAGATCTTCCAACATCTTGCCATGGATCTGTCTGCAGCGGGCAAAACTGCCCACAAAGGTACAAGAGGCATAGGTGCCGGCTGGCAGATCATAATCACCACTGAACCCCGGATCGGGACAGTAGAGCAGGATGGCCTTGGGCGGGAACCAGCCCTTGACCGGGCGTGAAGCATCCACTTGATAGCAGGTCAGCGTATTGAGGATCTGCAGTGTCTCGTGGTGCAGTGCCGTGTAGTGGGCGAATGCAAAGGGGATCCGGTCATAGTCGATCATGTGGTCAGACACCAAAGCGCAATGACGCAGGGGACGATGGACGATGACGGTCCGTGCCGGGGATATGGAGGTCATGGCCTGCGTATACTTCTGCAGGCTGCTCAAGAGGCCTCGCTTGATGGAGGCCAAATATCGCATCTGGCTGTCCACATGTTCCACTTCCTCGTCAATCAAGGACAGTGTGGCATCGAAAGTGCGATTGTCCAAGTATTGTCCGATGCGGTCCAGACTGAAATCCAGCTTCCGAAGGGCCTGAATAACGTTGAGCCGAGCGAAGTCATCTGGTCCATAGAGACGGTAACCATTGACCGGATTGCGGCGAGGCACCACCAGCCCGATCTGCTCATAGTAATACAAGGTCTCGGTCGTGATGTCGTATAAGCGTGCCGTCTGACGGATGGTGTAGCCCTCCTCCATCAGGCTTTCTGTGTCGTCAGCCTTGACTTCCATAACTACCTCCTGCAAGGGTCTGGTCCCACCCTAAGGTTTTTCATGCCCCTCTCACCGTGACCTTTTGTGGACACAATCCATCATATCAGCCTGGAGACCTTGCCCTGCAAGGGTTTTGCCCTCTACCTACATCTTCAAATTCAAACTTCCGCAATGACTGTTTGCTCGATTTGACCCTCGTCTGACACCAGGCCATAGGGTGAAATTCATCCAGGGTCGACGGGGACACAACCGCCGACCGATCATTACCTCGCAGAAAGGAAAATCATGCCAACCGTCACCACAGAATTTGGCACCTACCATGGCATCACCACCCCTCAGGGGACCATCGCCTACCTAGGCATACCCTACGCCAAGCCTCCCGTCGGCGCACGGCGCTGGAAGGCACCGGAACATCTGGATCCTGAGCACCGAGACTACGACTGCACTCACTACGGTGACTCCGCCCTGCAGAAGTACGATCCCGTCATGTATGCCTCTCGCCGTCAGCAGAGCGAGAACTGCCTGAGCCTGAACGTCTGGGTCGGTCATGAGGGCGCCCAAAAGCTGCCCGTCATGGTCTTCATTCACGGCGGCGCTTACGTGGAGGGTGGTTCGTCCGACCCAATGTATGACGGAAGCAACTTCACCAAGCGCAACGATGTTGTCTATGTCACCATCAACTACCGGGTCAACCTCTTCGGGTACATGAACCTGGCGGGGCTGCCCGGAGGCGACGAATACCGGCAGTCAGGCTATCTAGGGCTCATGGACCAGGTGGCTGCCCTGCAGTGGGTCCAGGAGAACATCGCTGCCTTCGGCGGAGATCCTGACCGGGTCACCCTCTTTGGCGAATCCTGCGGTTCGGGCTCCACCATGCTGCTGACCGTCGCCCCAGCCGCCAAGGGACTCTTCCAAAAGGCCATTGGCGAATCCGGCCCCATCCAGCTCTACAACACCCCGGAATCCACGGCTCCCTATGCCCAAGAATTCATGGAGATGATGGGCTGCAAGACTGCCCAGGAGCTGGCGGCCCTGCCCGTCGGCGACATCATGATGAAGTTCACCGGAGATTTCTTCGCCAAGCATATCCATGAGATCTCGTTGATTTTCGCTCCCACCACCGACGGCGACTACCTTCCGGCCAAGCCTCTCCAGGCATTCAAGGACGGTGCCGCAAAGGACGTGGAAATCATGCTGGGCTGCAACGCCGACGAGTTCGCTTACTGGAAGCTCTACTTCAAGGACTTCGCCAACGAAATGCCCGACTTCTGGCACCACCAGGCCATTTTCCACTTCGACGGCAAGCTGGACTCCGAGCGCTACGAGCAGCTTTGGGAGCAGGCTCACCCCGGAGAAGACCCCGCTGAGAGCTATCTGGAGTACACCAACCAGATCGGCTTCAGGGTTGGCACCAACCTCATGTGCGAGTACCAGTCCAAGTACAACACCGTCTACCAGTATTTGTTCACCTACGCCTCCAAGATCCCCGGCATGGGCTCCTGCCATGCCATTGAGCTGCCCTTCGTACTACATAACACCCAGCGGCCTGACCTGCCCGAGACCTTGACCGGCGAGGTGCCGCCCATGCACCTGTCCGATGAGATGAACGACGCCTGGTGCTCCTTCGCAACCACCGGCCGTCCTGCCAGCGGCGCCGGCGATACCTGGGAGTCCTACAGCGTCGACCATCCAGACACCATGGTAATCGACGAGAACGGCTGGAACCTGCGCCGCGATGTCAACAAGGAGAACATCGACCTGCTCCGTCCGGCATTCGAGGAGTGCCTGCTGGACGGAGACCGTCACTAGGTCACCTGTTCCACGTAAATCGTGGAGGGAGAGAACATGAACACTCGAAAATCATCCAATTACCGCTGGGTCATCGCGGCCGTGGTCTGCCTGATCGGCATTCTGTCCAACTACATGCAGTACCAGATATCCGCCCTTGCGGTCTACCTGATGCCCATGCTGCACATCGACCAGGCCGGATTCTCGACTCTGCTGCTCATGCCCATGCTGACCGCAGTATTCCTCAGCATCCCCATGGGCACCATCGGTGACCGTGTCGGCCCCAAGAAGGTAGTGCTGACCGGTCTGGCCATCGCCGTGGTCGGCGCCTACATCAGGACCTTCGGCCTCAACTTCCCCTTGCAGATGCTCTCGATGTTCCTGCTGGGGGCTGGCATCGCTGCCCTGAACGCCAACCTGGTCAAGATCTTCAGTGTCTGGTTCGGCGATCAGACGCAAATCGCCATGGGATTCTTCTACGGCTCGGCCGGCATCGGGGTCATCCTGGCCCAGATGGTTGCTCCCCGGTTCTCTGTGCGCACCTCCTATCTGAGCGCAGCCATCATCCTGACCGTGGCAAGCCTGCTCTGGGTCTTCCTGATTCGTGACGCTCCTGAAGGAGTGCAGCTGCCGCCAGCCACCGATTCTCCGCTCAAGTACTTCAATGTCGCGGCAAGGAGCCGCAATGTCTGGCTGATCGCCCTCTGTTACGGCTGCTCCATGGCCGCATCCACCGCCTTCGCTGGATTCATTCCCCAGACGCTGATCAACAACAACGGCTTCAACAAGACCTCAGCCGGTCTGGTTGCCTCTGCAGCTGCCTTGGGATCCATCGCAGGATCCATCATCGGACCCATGATCAGCTCTCGTCTGGGCAAGTGGAAGGGCTACCTCTTCGCTACCATTCTGGTGGGTACTGCACTCATGGTCTACTTCTGGGCAGTGGTGCTTATGCTGAAGAAGGCCCCGGTCGTGGGTCTGCTCTGCTGCATCATGTTTGTTTCGGGCGCCTTCGGTGCCATAAACGGCCCCATCGTCCAGGCTATGCCCTTCGCCCTGCCTGAGATTCGCGGTAAGTATGCCGGAAGCGCCGGCGGTCTGGTCAGCACTGTTGGCCTTCTCTGCGCCTTCCTGCTGCCCATCATCATCTCCTCGGTCAGCAAGGGCAACTACGTGCTCAACCTGGGACTGGAAAGCATGATCTTCCTGCTCTCCGATGTCTTCGTTCTGCTCCTGCCCGAGCTCGGCCCTCAAGGCGAGATCGCCAAGCGCATCGCTGCCTCCGACCGTCAGGCTGCAGAAGAGAAGAAGTAATAGCTCAGCAGAGTTGAAACTCCGACTGCCTTAGGCGGCGCGACCGGTTGTTTTCGGTTGCGCCGCCTATGCTGTTGTCAGAACGAGAAGGAGGTATGGCAGGCGTGCTCAAGGTGAGAATCGACTCGATCGACGATGACAGGATCGAGGCCTATACCAGGCTGACCGAGCCGCAGCTGCGCAATCGTCTGGAGCCCGCCAAGGGCCTGTTCATCGCCGAGTCCCCCAAGGTCATCGCCCGCGCCCTTGATGCCGGGGTTGAGCCTATCTCCTTCCTGGTGGAAGAGCCCTGGCTGGAGGGGATGCGCTCCATGTTCGACCAGGTGGACGCAGCCTTCGGACCCAACATTCCCGTCTACGTAGCCAGCCCAGCACAGCTCAAGACCATCACCGGCTACCGGCTGCATCGGGGCGCACTGGCCGCCATGAGACGCTGGCCTCTGCCCACCGTGGAGCATATCTGCCGCTCGGCAAAACGGATAGCCGTCATGGAGAACATTGTCGACCACACCAACATCGGCGCGCTGATGCGTTCGGCGGCAGCCCTGCAGGTGGATGCGGTCCTGGTCACCCCTTCCTGTTCCGACCCCTTGTACCGCAGGGCCGCACGGGTCTCCATGGGCACGGTCTTTCAGGTTCCCTGGACAAGAATCGGCGGCGACGATGTCCACGCCTGGCCCGACCAGGGCATGAAGCAGCTGCATGATTTGGGTTTCACCACGGCGGCCATGGCCCTGAACTGGGATGCCATCAGCCTGGACGAGCTGTCTGAGCGTCTAGGGCACGGGCCCGATCGGATCGATCGCCTGGCCCTGATATTCGGTACCGAAGGGGACGGACTGAGCCACAGGACCATCGCCCGGGCGGACCTGACCGTGCGCATCCCCATGAGCCATGACGTGGACAGCCTGAATGTGGCTGCCTCGAGCGCCGTGGCCTTCTACGCGACCAGACCTCAGCAAGCTGACTGAGCCTCGCCAACTGAGCCCTCAACTATACAGCAAATTCCTGCTGCCCTCCGCTAGCTCACTTCATGGCTGAGTACCTAATATCGGTTTGGTATCGGGCGAGCACTAACATCCGGCAATCTCCCGCATCAAGCAAACCTTGACAACGGGCAACCCTTGGCATCAGGCGATACTCGAACGCAGACAACGTTCGAGTATCAGGCAACCACGGAGGGTCGGGCGACTCCGGCGTAATCAGCTCTGCTGGGAGACGGCCTGCGAATCCTCATGGATGTAGTCGTCCGGGTCGATGGTTCCACGCCAGCGGCCGATGGCCTTGAGGCCGTGGTACATGACCAGCGTTGCCACAGAGCCGATGGCGATGCCGTTGAAGCTGACCCCGGCAACCGCGAAGGTGAAGTCCGCGATGCCCACGATCATGACGACGGCACCCACGGTCATGTTGACGGACTTGCCGAAGTCCACCTTGTTCTCCACCCAGATACGGATACCCAGCATGCCGATCATGCCGTAGAGCATGGTGGTGACCCCGCCCAGAACGCCTGTGGGGATGGTGTTGATGATGGCCCCGAACTTGGGGCAGAGGGAGAGCAGGAAGGCGAAGATTGCGGCGCACCAGTAGGCGGCCGTGGAGTAGACCTTGGTGGCGGCCATGACACCGATGTTCTCCGCGTAGGTGGTGGTGCCCGAGCCTCCGCCCAGCCCGGCCAGAGTGGTGCCCAGTCCGTCGGCCATCAGGGCGGTTCCGATCTGATCGTCATAATCGCGTCCGGTCATCAGGGCCACGGACTTGACGTGACCGATGTTCTCGGCCACCAGGACCAGGACCACGGGGATGAACATGGCCAGGACGGACGGGTCGGCCTGCGGGGTGTGGAAGTGAGGCAGACCGAACCAGGCGGCCTTCTCCACAGCCGCGAAGTCGACCTGGCCCTGGGTGACCGCGAAGGCATAGCCGACGATGACACCCAGAAGGATGTTGAGCCGGCCGATCAACCCCCTGAAGAGGACGGCTATCAGCATGACGGCCACCAGGGTGACCAGGGCGGTCAATGGTGCGGATTTGAAGTTCTTCCAGGCCGAGGGCGCCAGGTTGAAGCCGATGATGGCCACGATGGCGCCGTTGACCACCGGGGGCATGATCAGATCGATCCATCGCGAGCCGGCGAAGTGGACGATCAGGCCGATCAGGAAGAGCAGGGCGCCGGTGACCATGATCCCAAAGGAGGCCACAGCCAGACCCTTGTGGGCGGTGGTCACTGCCAGGACCGGGGCGATGAAGCCGAAGGAGCTGCCCAGGTAGGAGGGCAGACGGTTGCGGTTGATCAAGAGGAAGAGGGCCGTGGACATGGCCGTGAAGAAGAGGGTCGTAGAGGGATCGAATCCGGTCAGAATGGGGACCAGGAAGGTGGAGCCGAACATGGCGATGACATGCTGGGCGCCGATGCCAGCCGTTCGTGGCCATGTGAGTCGCTCATCGGGTTCCACAACCTCGCCCGGAGCCAATGTTTTCCCGTCGCCGTGCAGTTTCCAGCCCATGGACAATGCCATTTCACTGTGCTTTCTCTCGTGCGCCGTGCCGGTCACGGCGGACCGGAATCATCAGTGTATTCGCACGGGAGGACCCGAAATGGCCTACAGGACGGAATGCCTCACTGATAGGTGGGCATGTTCTCGAAGTTGAAACCGATGGCGGCCAGCTGCTCGCGACCCTCAGGAGTAATCATGTCCAAGGTCCAGCGCGGCGACCAGGTCCAGTCGATGCGGAACTCCTCGACCAGGCCCGCCAAAACGCTGGCACACTGGTCCTCGATCAGGTCAGTCAGCGGGCAGGCCGGCGTGGTCAGGGTCATGGTGATGATGGCCCTTCCCAGTTCGTCGATTTCAATGCCATAGACCAGCCCCAGGTCGACCACATCGATGCCCAGCTCGGGGTCGATGACCTGATGCAGGGCCTCCCTGACATCCTCCGCGGTGGCCCGGCCGATGTCGTCGACGGCCTTGAGAGGGATGACCTCCTCAGCGGCAGCCTCAGCATCAGCTGCATTCTGGGCCGCGGTTTCCTCGCTATCTGCGACCGGCTCGCTGCCCGAGGTGTGATCATTCGAGCCCTGGTCCGCTGACAAACTTTCAGGGGTGACTTCAGGGGCATCTTGGTCGGCAGGCTGATCGTCAGACTTGGCCAAACCGGACTTCTTATCCGCCTGGCCATCGACCTGACGCATGGAACCGCCCTCTGTCGATTTCAGAACCGTTTCCGCGCCCAAGGGGTTGCTGGCCAGAGCCTGTGCCGTGCCAGGATCGCTGATGGCCCTGCCCACCGAGGCCAGGATGGAATCCTGGGGTTCGGGCACCAAATTCGTATTGCCACTCATACCTGATCCTCCTTCTCACCTTCGTCGCTCTCTCGCCCAGCTGACAGGGCCTGGGCCACCGAGGCCTTCATACCCTCCCAGCCCAGCAGGGCGCACTTGATTCGCATGGGATACTTGGACACGCCCTGGAAGACCATGGCATCACCAAGGGCTTCCTGCGCCTTCTCGTCCTCGATTCCAGCTCCGCGCGATTCCATGAGCTTGCGGAAGTCGGCAGCCAGATCCATGGCATGGTCAACGGTCTGCCCCTGGACCAGATCCACCATGATGGACAGGCTGGCCTGGCTGATGGAGCAGCCTGAACCCTGCCAGACGATTCGCTGGATGAGGTCGGAACCTCCCTGCTCGCCAGGCGCCACCTCCACATGGATGGTGGCCTGATCCCCGCAGGTGGGATTGAACTGGTGGGACTCGGCAGCCAGGCAGGCCTCGTGCTCCACCCTGATGGTCACGCCGTCGCCGTCAGAGTCATCTCCCCCATCAGCCTGATCCCCTACACGCCCGTGAGGATCCCGGGCTGCATCCAGGATCACCTCCTGGTACATCTGCTCCAGTTCCTCATCATCCATCCCGAAATCCGCCATGTCCTTAAACCTACCAGTATGTTTTTGCCAAAACCGTCGATGCGCTGCCGGTGAAGACCCTCATGCCACCCGGAAGAACTTGCGGACTCCGGAGACGGCATCCAGCAGGGCATCCGTGTCGGCGACGGTATTGTACACGCCGGTCGAGGCCCGGTTGGAGGCCATCAGACCGAAGTGTCGATGGACCGGCTGAGCGCAGTGGTGTCCAACGCGGATGGCAATTCCGCGCGAATCCACATACTGGCCCACGTCATGGGGATGGACCCCCTGCACATCGAAGGCGACCGTGCCGATCCGGCCCTCGGGAGTGGTCGGCCCGAGGATGCGTACCCCGTCCAACTCCCCCAGCCTCAACAGACCAGTGGTGATGGCTTTCTCGTGTTCGGCCACATTCTCCATGCCCAAATTCATCAGCCAATCGGCAGCCGCACCAGCCCCGATCATCTGTGCCACCGGCTGTGTGCCGGCCTCGAATCGGGCAGGAGGATCCATGTAGCTGGCTGGGCGGTCCAGATAGGCCAGCTCCACCATGGATCCGCCGAACGAAGCAGGAGGCAGGGCCTCCAGCAACTCACGGCGGCCATAGAGGAAGCCTACGCCGGTGGGGCCATACATCTTGTGGGCACTCCAGGCGGCGAAGTCCACGTCCATGGCGTGCAGGTCCACAGGCAGATGAGGCACCGACTGGCAAACGTCCAACACCACTAGGGCGCCCACCTGGTGGGCACGGCGGACGAGGGGTTTGATGTCTGTGATGGCACCGGTCACATTGCTGACGTGGGTGACGGCGACCACCTTGGTCCGCTCCGTAATGACCTGATCGGCAGTATCGGCAAGAACGCGGCCATCCGGATCCAGATCGAAGTACCTGAGGACCGCCCCGGTCCGGTAGCAAAGCTCCTGGAAAGGCAGGAGGACCGAGTGATGCTCAGCCTTGCTGACCACGACCTCATCCCCGGGCTTCAGAGCGAATCGACGGGCCGCTTTGCCTCCGCGACCCAGGCTTGCATTGCCGAAGGCGGTGGCCAGCAGATTCAGAGCGGCGGTGGCCCCGGCAGTGACCACGATCTCCTCTCCGCCCTCCTGACCCTCCGCGCCGACTAGGGCGGCCACGCGGGAGCGGGCATGCTCGAAGGCCATGGTGCTGCGGGCTGCCAACTCATGGGCCCCTCGGTGCACCCCGGCGTTGTCCTTCAAGTAGAAGTCCCGAACGGCATCGATGACGGCCAGGGGCTTCTGAGCCGTTGCGGCCGAATCCAGATAGACCAGAGGGTGTCCGTGCACCTGCTGGTCCAGAATCGGAAACTGCTGACGAATGCTGTCATCGATAACCATTGCGGACCTCTTCTCTTATCCTCAGGCCAGAGCCGATTCGGAGTCGGCACCCTCGGGCAGGTACTGGTCGTACCCGGTCTCCTCCAGGGTGTCGGCCAGCTCGGGACCGCCGGTCTTCACGAAGCGACCGTCGGCGAAGACATGGACGATGTCAGGCTTTATGTACTTGAGGATCCTGGTGTAGTGGGTGACCATGAGCACGCCCATGCCGGTGTTCTCCTTGGCCCTGTTGACCCCTTCGGAGACGATGCGCAGAGCGTCCACGTCCAGCCCGGAGTCGGTTTCGTCCAGGACGGCGAACTTGGGCTTGAGCAGCTCCAGCTGCAGGACCTCGGCCCGCTTCTTCTCGCCGCCCGAGAAGCCCTCGTTGACGGAGCGCCGGGCAAACTTGGGATCCATGCGCAGCCGCTTCATGGCATCGTTCAGATCCTTGGTCCACTGGCGGATGGCCGGGGCCTTGCCGTCGACCTCGGTCTTGGCAGTACGCAGGAAGTTGGTCATGGACACGCCGGGCACCTCGACCGGGTACTGCATGGCCAGGAAGAGCCCGGCCTTGGCCCGCTCGTCCGGGGTCATCTTGAGCAGATCCTGCCCATCCAGCAGGGCCTGGCCCGAATCCACCTCATACTTGGGATGGCCGGCCAGCGTGTAGGCCAGAGTGGACTTGCCGGACCCGTTGGGCCCCATGATGGCGTGGGTCTCGCCGGAGTGGACGGTCAGCGTGGCCCCCTTGAGGATCTGCTTGCGACCCTCCTTGGTCTCCACTGAAACGTGCAGATCCTTGATTTCCAATGTGGACATGTCAGTTCTCCTCCAAAACGTGCTGCATCTCTTGATCCTCGCCGGCCGCCAGCCTGCGGTCGATGACCCCCATCAGGTGCCCGGAGACGCTGGGGACATCGATCTCCTCCACCAGTTCGCCGAAGAAGCCTCGAACCACCAGCTTGCGTGCCTCCTGCTCGGGGATGCCACGGGACTGAAGGTAGAAGAGCTCCTCATCGTCGAAGCGTCCGACCGAGCTTGCATGGCCTGCCCCGATGATGTCGCCGTTCTCGATCTCCAGGTTAGGCTCTGAATCAGCGATGGCTCCAGGGGTGAGCACCAGGTTCCGGTTGAGCTCGTAGGAGTCAGTTCCAGGCGCGGTGGGCTGAATGAGCGCGTTGCCCACCCAGGTGGTGTGCGCGCCGATTCCGTCCAAGGCTCCCTTGTAGACCACACGGGACTTGCAGTTAGGATGGTTGTGCACCACCATGGTCCGGTGCTCCATGTGCTGGCCGGGATCAACGAAATAGATGCCCAGCATGTTCAGGTCGCCCTGCTCGCCGCCGAAGTCCTGGTCAATGCGCAACCGCACCACATCGCCGCCCAGGCTGACCACCGAGTGACGCAGGGAGGCCTCGGCACCCAGGTGGATGCGGTGGTTGCCTACATGCTTGCTGCCCTTGTCCCACTCCTGGATGAAGGTGGTCGACATCTGCGAATTGTCACCGATGTCGATTTCAACCCCCTCAGCCAGACGTGCCTGGCCCTGGTGCTCAACCACCAGATCGGCCTTGGTGCCCGCCTCTGCCTTGATGACCAGGTGGAAGGCATCCAATTCAGGGCCGCCGCCGTCCACACGGACCAGCACGGGCTGATCCAGGGTGCCCCTGAGGTTGACCACGGTCGCCTGCTTGCCGCTGGCCCACTCCACAGCCGCTGCTCGGTCGCTGGGCTTGAGGACGGTGCCGCAGGGGGCCTGATCCATGGGAATCCGGCTGACGCTGACCTGATCCGCGGGCGGTTCGGACCCGTCGATCATGGTGACCGAGACCTTGGTCAGACCGCTGGGTTTGAAGACGGTGAAGAACTCCTCCATCCGGTCGATGGGGGTGAACCGCCAGTCATCCTGCTTGCGGGTGGGCATGGGGAAGTCGTCAGGATTGAAGGAGCGGGGCTCCTTGTCGGCGCTGGACGGCATGGTGGCCGGGAAAGCATAGGGATCCTTGGGATCCGCATGCGGAATGGTTATTTCGCTCTTCTGTGACATCAGCCTACCGAACCCTCCATCTGCAATTCGACCAAGCGGTTGAGCTCCAACGCGTACTCCATGGGCAGCTGCCGGGAGATGGGCTCCACGAACCCGCGCACTATCATGCCCATGGCCTCCTTCTCCTCCAGGCCGCGGCTCATCAGATAGAAGAGCTGGTCCTCGGAGACCTTGGAGACGGTGGCCTCGTGGGCCATGGAGACGTCGTCCTCGCGAACATCCACGTGCGGGTAGGTATCCGAGCGGGAGTAGTCGTCCACCAGCAGGGCATCGCAGACCACCGAGGAGGAGGACTTCTCGGCACCCTTGATGATCTTGACCAGGCCTCGGTATGCGGCCCTTCCCCCGTTGCGGGAGATGGACTTGGAGACGATGGTGGAGGAGGTGTGGGGTGCCAGGTGGATCATCTTGGCGCCCGTATCCTGATACTGGCCTTTGCCGGCGAAGCCCAGGGAGAGGGTCTCGGCCTTGGCGTAGGGCTCGGCCAGGATGCAGGCCGGGTACTTCATGGTGGCCTTGGACCCGATGTTGCCGTCCACCCACTCCATGGTGCCGCCCTCACGTACATAGGCGCGCTGGGTGACCAGGTTGTAGACGTTGTTGGACCAGTTCTGGACCGTGGTGTAGCGCACACGGGCGTGAGGCTCGACCACAATCTCCACATTGGCCGCATGCAGGGAGTCGGTGGAATAGATGGGGGCCGTGCAGCCTTCCACGTAATGGACGTAGGAACCCTCGTCGGCGATGATCAGCGTGCGCTCGAATTGGCCCATGTTGGGCGTGTTGATGCGGAAGTAGGCCTGCAGGGGGATGTCCACATGGACGCCCTTGGGCACGTAGACGAAGGAGCCGCCCGACCAGGCTGCCGTGTTCAGGGCGGCGAACTTGTTGTCGTCCGGAGGGATGACCGTGGCGAAGTACTTGCGGAAGAGGTCCGGGTACTCCTTGAGGGCCGTGTCCGTATCCAGGAAGATGACCCCCTGTTTGCGCAGGTCGTCGCGGATGGAGTTGTAGATGACCTCGGACTCGTACTGGGCGGCAACGCCGGAGACCAACCGCTTCTTCTCGGCCTCGGGGATGCCCAGCCGGTCATAGGTGGTGCGGATGTCGTCGGGCAGGTCCTTCCAGTCCTTGGCCTGCTCCTTCAAGGGCTTGACGTAGTACTTGAAGTCGTCGGCATCGAACCCGCTCAAATCCACGCCCCACTTGGGCATGGGCTTCTCCATGAAGGCCCGATAACCCTTGAGACGCATCTGCAGCATCCAGTCAGGCTCGCCCTTGTCGGCCGAGATCGCCCGGACCACGTCCTCGTCGATGCCCTTGTGGGCGTTGCGCCCGGCATCGTCGGAGTCATGCCAGCCATAGGTATAGTCGCCGAACTCGGAGATGATCTGGTCGTCTTTTTTGATTTTTTCTTCGTTGACGCGGGAGCGGTCAGCCACGTATTGGCTCATTTCCACATCCCGCGATGTGTCTGTCCGCTGCGAGGTGCTGTCCACGAGCTGAGACCTCCTAACACACGCACGGCCGCCATATGCGGCCGTTCACACCATTACAGGATAACCGGGACCGTAGTGAACCGCCAGACCTGGGCTTACGCTCTCTAAGGAATCCAGCCCGCCTCTTGACAAAAGCACTGATACGGACGATCGCCCGTCTCCCATAAGAGGGAAACGAGCGATCTTAGTCAACGTTTTTGAAAACGAATCGACCTCAGGCGGCCTCCTGGCCTCCGTGCTCCAGACTGGCCTTGACCAGACCAGTGAAGAGAGGGTGCGGCTTGGTGGGCCGAGACTTGAACTCCGGGTGGGCCTGGGTGCCCACATAGAAGGGGTGCTGATCCTGGGAGAGCTCCACGAACTCGGTCAGCTGCCCGTCCGGGCTGGTGCCCGAGATGTGCAGGCCGGCCTTATCCAGCCGCTCCTTGTAGGCCACGTTGACCTCATAGCGGTGGCGGTGGCGCTCGGAAATCTCGGTGGAGCCATAGAGCCGGGCCACCAGGGAGTCAGGCTTGAGCACTGCCGGGTAGGCACCCAGCCGCATGGTATGGCCCATGTCGCCATGGCCCGCCACGATGTCCTTCTGCTCCTCCATGGTGGCGATGACCGGGTTCTCGCAGTCAGGCTCGAACTCCGAAGAGTTCGCATCCTCCAGACCCAGGACGTGGCGGGCAAACTCGATGACCATGGACTGCAGACCCAGGCAGAGGCCCAGGGCGGGCAGGCCAGTCTCGCGGGCGTAGCGCAAGGCGCCGATCTTGCCCTCGATACCGCGGATGCCGAAGCCACCGGGGACCACAATGCCGTCCACGCCCTCCAGGGCCTTGCGGGCACCGTCCATGGTCTCACAGGTATCGGCGGCAACCAGCTTGACCTGGACCTGGGACCGGTTGGCGAAGCCGCCGGCCTTCAGCGCCTCGATAACCGACAGGTAAGCATCCGGCAAATCGATGTACTTGCCCACGATGGCAATGGCCACCTTGGTGCGCGGGTTGTGGACCCTATCCAACAGGTCCTCCCACTCGTTCCAGTCGACATCGTGGAAGGGCAGCCCCAGCTTGCGCACCACGTAGGTATCCAGGCCCTCCTTATAGAGGATCTTGGGCACGTCATAGATGCTGGGCGCATCCACGCAGTTGACCACGCCCTCAGCATCCACGTCGCACATCAGGGAGATCTTGTCCTTGATGCCCTGGTTGAGTGGCCGGTCGGAGCGCAGCACCAGGGCATCAGGGGCGATGCCCAACTGGCGCAGGGCCATGACCGAGTGCTGGGTGGGCTTGGTCTTGAGCTCGTGGGCGGCGGCCACGTAGGGAACCAGGGAAACATGGACAAACATGCAGTTGTCCGGGCCGATGTCCCGACGAACCTCGCGTGCGGCCTCCATGAAGGGCTGGGACTCGATGTCACCCACAGTCCCGCCGATCTCGGTGATGATCACGTCCACATCGTCGCTGGCCTGGGCCCGCATGCGGCTCTTGATCTCGTTGGTCACATGGGGAATGACCTGGACGCACTGGCCCAGGTACTCCCCCGCCCGCTCCTTGCGCAGAACGGACTGGTAAATCTGACCGGTGGTCACATTGGCCTTCTGGGAGAGGAAGACGTCGGTGAAACGCTCATAGTGGCCGATGTCCAGATCGGTTTCGGCCCCGTCCTCGGTCACGTAGACCTCGCCGTGTTGGAAGGGGTTCATGGTTCCCGGATCGACGTTGATGTATGGATCCAGCTTCTGTTGAAGAACGCGGATTCCACGGCTTCTCAGCAACCGGCCAAGAGAGGATGCGGTCAGTCCCTTGCCCAGTGAAGAGACCACGCCGCCGGTGACGAAAATGTGTTTGGTGATATGCCCTTGCGAATTTCCATGTTCTCTGACCATGGAACTTCAGCCTATCAGGCAGGAGCGACCAGAAACCGGCCAACACTCGAGGAGGAGGGACGGATTCAGGCACGGCTCAGATGCAGGTGGTCGCCCAGGTAGCGGCCGGTCACCGAATCCGGGTTGCGGGCCACGGATTCAGGGTCGCCCTGGGCCACGATTCTTCCGCCCCGATCACCGCCCCCCGGGCCCATATCTACCACATGGTCGGCGTTGGCGATCATGTCCAGATCGTGCTCGATGAAGACCACCGTGGCCCCCTTGCTGACCAGGCGCTCCAGCACTCCGATCAGGACGCGCACATCCAAGGGATGCAGGCCTGTGGTGGGCTCGTCCAGGACGAACATGGAGCCATTCTGCCTGCGACCCAGCTCGTTGGACAGCTTCAGACGCTGGGCCTCCCCGCCAGAAAGTGAGGGGGTGTCCTCCCCCAGGGTCAGGTAGTCCAGGCCCAGGTCCTTCAGTGTCTGCAGGCCTCGGCGGATGGCTGTGTACTCACGGCCCTGTGCGAAGACCTCCAGGGCCCGGCCCACCTCCATGGCCAGCAGATCGGGCAGGCTCATCGGCTCCAGGTGTGCCGGCGTGGACAGACGGTAGTGCTCGGCCTCCGGACGGTATCGACGACCATGGCAACTGGGGCAGGTGATGGGGATGTCCGGCAGGAACTGCACATCCAGGCTGATCTGGCCGGTGCCGTCGCACTGGGGACAGCGCAGCGATCCTGTGTTGTAGGAGAAAGCCGAGATGCCCAGCTTCTCCCTTTTCGCCTGGTCAGTGGCCGCGAAGAGGCGGCGCAGCCGGTCCATGAGCCCCGAGTAGGTGGCCACCGTGGAGCGCACGTTGATGCCGATGGGCGAGGAGTCCACCAGGCGAACCCTGTCGATGCCCGCCGGATCCAGGCTATGCACATGCTTGGGCATGGGGTGGCCTTGGATGCGGGCCTGAAGGGCCGGGACCAGGGACTCCAGGATCATGGTGGTCTTGCCGGAGCCGGATACGCCGGTCACAGCCGTCATGCACCCACGAGGAATGGCCAGATCCAGAGGGTGTACCGTGTGAATGGGTCCTGACTGCATGCGGATCCACCCATTCCCTGCAGGCATGGGATGCCGGTCCCGTACCAAAACGGATTCACGTCCGTCCAAAAAGCCGGCGATGCGCGAATCCGGGTCTGCGGCGATTCGCTCTGGGGCTCCCTGGGCGAGTATACTGCCGCCGCGCTCCCCTGCCCCGGGACCCATTTCAATCAGATAGTCGGCTGATTGCAGAACCTTGACGTCGTGGTCGACGAAAACCACCGAATTGCCGTCGGCCAGCAGGTCGCGCATGACCCCTATGAGCCCCTCCAGGTTGGCAGGATGCAGACCGGTCGAGGGCTCGTCCAGCACATAGAGCACGCCGGTGGTCTCGTTGCGCACAGCCCTGGCCAGCTGGGCCCGCTGCCGCTCACCTGTGGACAGGGAGGCACTGGAGCGGTCCAGTGTCAGGTAGCTCAGTCCCAGCTGGATCAACCGCCTGCCCATCTCGTCCAGGGTCTTGCACAGGGCCGAGGCCATGGGCCGCATGGCTTCGGGCAATGTGGGCGGCATTTTCCGACCCCAGTCCAGCACCTTATCCAGGGGCCAGGAGGTGACCTCGGCCAAATTGTCCCCGTTGATCTCGGGCAGACGCGCCTGCTGGTTGAGCCTGGTGCCCTTGCAGTCCGGGCAGGTCCGCTCGGTCAGGAACTTGGCCACCTTGGCCAGACGCTTGTCGTCGTTGGCCCTCTTGAGCTCCTCGGTCACGGTCAACCGTGCGTTGCGGAAGGTGAAGTCCAGCTCGTGGACCCCCTTGATCGAAGTGATGGTGATGTGCTTCTTCTCGGCCGGGCCCTCGAAGACGATCCTCCGCTCCCGATCGGTCAGATCCCGCCAGGGCACGTCGGTGCGGACTCCGAACTCGCGAACGATGTCGGGCTGGACATTGAAGCCGAAGGTCCGCCAGGGCACCACGGCCCCCTGGTCGATGGTCAGGCTGTCGTCGGGGACCAGGGTGGCGTCGTCCACCTCGCGCACGGTCCCGGTCCCCTGGCAGGTGGGGCAGGCTCCCAGGGAGTTGAAGGCCAGCTCCTCGGCGCTGGGGGGCTCCACCTTAGCGCCGCAAATCGGGCAGGTGGCGGGCATCTCGGCCGCCACGGCCAGGGTGGGCGCCTGGCGATGGCCATTGGGGCAGACGTGGCTGGCCAGCCGGGAGAACATCAGCCTGAGCACGTTGAGCAGCTCGGTGGCGGTGCCGAAGGTGGAGCGCATGCCGCCCACGCCCGGCCGCTGACGCAGAGCTAAAGCCGGAGGCAGGAAGCGCACCGAGTCAACCTGGGGACGCTGGGCCTGGGTCATCCGCCTCCTGGTGTAGGTGGACAGGGACTCCAGGTAGCGGCGGGAGCCTTCGGCATAGAGGACCCCCAAAGCCAGGGAGGACTTGCCGGAGCCCGAGACCCCCGCGATGCCCACCAGGCGATTCAAAGGAATGTCGACATCCAGATTGCGCAGGTTATGGACCCTGGCGCCGCGGACAAGGATGGCCTTGGGCGGTGCGGAGAGTTTCTTGCCGGTCTCCCCGCCCTCACTCATGCGGTCTCCAACAGGTGGGCCACAGCCTCCAGGGCCAGCCGGTAGCCGTAGAAGCCCATGCCTGTGATGGTTCCGGTGGCCACTGGCGAGATGACGCTGCGCCGACGGAAGGCCTCCCGGGATGAAGGATTGGAAATATGGACCTCCATCAGCGGCAGCCCTGCCTGGGTGACCTGGACGGCGGCATCGGCAAGCCCATAGCTGTAGTGGGTGAAGGCGGCCGGGTTGAGCACTACGGCACTGCCTTGGTCCACTGCCTGATGCATCCAACGGATGACCTGGCCCTCGTCATCCGATTGCAACACCTCGACATCCAGACCCAGCTGCCGACCCCAGTCTTCGCAATCCCTGGTCAGGGTCGCCAGATCCTGACGACCGTAGACTTCAGGGTCCCGCACACCCAGCCGACCCAGGTTGGGTCCGTTGACCACCAGAACCGTCTGCCTGCCCTTGTCGGCATCCGCCATCTGTCATCCCTCCTCGCGTATGGCCTGGAAGGCCTTCTTGAGTGCCGAGACCGGCGGGTCGTCCAGGTGGGTGGGTTTGCCCAAACCATCAAGAATGATAAACCTCAACTTGTTGCCACGGGCCTTTTTGTCCCGATGCATGAGGGCCAACACCTGATCGAAGTCTCCCCCATTCCACCAGGTTCTCAGTCCCAGCGAAGACAGAAGCCTCCTGTGGTAGTCGACCGCCTCCTGATCCAGGTGGCCGGTGATCCTGGCCAGCTCGGCTGCGAAGACCATGCCCACGGACACGGCCTGACCATGCCGCCAGGTGAAGTGTTCGATCTTCTCAATGGCGTGGCCAAGGGTGTGACCATAGTTGAGGAACTCCCTCAAGCCGGATTCCTTGAGGTCCACTGAGACGTGCCGGGCCTTGACCTCTACGGTACGTTCGATCAGTTCCTGGACAACCGTGCCCAACCACTGGTCGGACTCCCGTCCGTCGAAGGCGCGCAGGGACTCGGCCCGCTCCTCCAGCTCACGCAGGATGCCGCCGTCCATGATGAATCCGGACTTGGCCACCTCGCCCAGGCCCTCTACAAAGATCTCATTGGGCAGGGTCCGCAGGGTCCGCAGGTCAGCCAGGACGCCGGCAGGGGTATAGAAGCTGCCGACCAGATTCTTGCCCTGCTCGAGGTTGATGCCGGTTTTGCCGCCGGTGGAGGCATCGACCATGGCCAGCAGGGAGGTGGGGCAGTTCACATAGCGAATGCCGCGCATCCAGGTGGCGGCGATGAACCCGGCCTGGTCTGTGGCCGCTCCCCCACCCAGTCCCACAACCGCGTCGGAACGGGTGAAGCCCTCGGTGGCCAGGCGCTCCCAGATGCCCTGGCTGACCTGGATGGTCTTGCCGGCCTCCGCGTCGGGAATGGTCAGATCCACCACCTGATACCCGGCCTGGCGAAGCAGGGCCCGGGCATGGTCGGAATGGCGCTGGACCGGCTGGGTGTGAATCAGGGCCACACGCATGGTCTGGTCGCCAAGCAGCTCATGCAGTCGCCCGGTCACCCCGGCGCCGATCCTCACATCGTAGGGGTCGGGACCGCTGACGTGAACCACCCGCTCAGTCAGGGCATCGGCCAGCCGTCTGGCCAGGGCCCGGGGGGTGGTGTTCCTGGATTTGAGGGTGATGGTGGCCAGCTCCTGGTAGACGCTGCGGCGCTCGCGATAGAGAGCCATCCAGCGCTCTGATGCGCCGCCGCGAAGAAGGGGGCGGTGATCCGAGCGAGCCGCCCGGCTTACGCCCTCCTCGGGGTCGATCTGCAGGTAGACCACAGCACCGCCTGCCCGCCGATAGTCCTGGAGCGCCTGGAAGACACCGGTACTCATGGGTGCGCCTCCACCCAGGGACAGGATGCCGCCGGGGAAATCCTTCAGGAGGTCCAGGACCGCCCGGGTCTCCATGTCACGGAAAGCCTGCTCGCCCTGAGTGTCGAAGATCTCACTGACCGACCGACCCGCTTCTTTTTCGATGCACTGGTCCGTATCCCGGAAGGGCGCCTTGATCAGGGCGGCCGTCTCCCTGCCCAGACGGGTCTTGCCCGCGCCGGGCATGCCGATGACGACGGCCTTGGGCATACTGCTGCTTTCAATCATGCAAGACCGCCCCTCACCGCAGATGCTCGGGCCAGGACTGGAGGTAGGCCTGGGCGTTGCGCCGAACCTCCTCGAGCGAGTCGCCGCCGAACTTCTCCAAAGCGAATCGGGCCAGGGTCAGGTTCATCATGGCTTCGCCGATCACTGCGGCGGCAGGCACGGCGGTCACATCGGAACGCTGATGGATGGCCTGGGCAGGCTGGCCGGTGGCCACATCCACCGTGCGCAGGGCCCGCGGCACCGAGGAGATGGGCTTCATGGCGGCCCTCACCCTGATGGGCTGGCCGTTGGAGGTGCCGCCCTCCAGCCCGCCTGCGTGGTTGCTGAGCCTGCGGATCGTGCCGTCCGGACCGGGCTCCATCTCGTCATGGGCCTGTGAACCAGGGCGATCAGCCTCCCTGAATCCGTCGCCGATCTCCACGCCCTTGATGGCCTGAATGCCCATGAAGGCGGCGGCCAGGGCCGCATCCAGACGCCGGTCGTCCTCCACATAGGTGCCCAGGCCTGCAGGCACGCCATAGGCGATGACCTCGAAGACCCCGCCGGCGGTGTCGCCGTCCTTCTTAATCTGGTCGATCCTGGCCATCATCCGCTTTTCGGCGTCCTTGTCCAGGGTCCTGACCGGCGAGGCATCCAGAGCTGGCCCGTCTTCAGGACCGGGCGTGACTTCATGACCTTCCAGGCCGACACCGGCGATGGAGATGACATGGGAGACGGTCCGTATTCCCAGGGCCTGCCGCAGGAAGTCGGCGGCCACCGACCCCAGGGCCACCCGGGAGGCGGTCTCCCTGGCTGAAGAGCGTTCAAGGACGGGACGCGCATCCGTAAATCCGTACTTGCGCATGCCGGTCAGATCGGCGTGGCCGGGCCTGGGCCTGGTCAGCGGGGCGTTGCGACCGGTCGCCGGGGGCTCCTGATCGGCGGGCAGCTCGTCCACGCTCATGATCCGCTCCCACTTGGGCCACTCCGTGTTGCCGATCTCGATGGCCACCGGTGAACCGAGCGTGCGCCCATGCCTGACTCCGGTCAGCAGACGCACCTTGTCCTGCTCAAAGCCCATCCTGGCCCCGCGGCCATAGCCCAGCCGACGACGGGCCAGGGCCGATTCAATGTCCTTGGTGGACACGGCAACCCCTGCGGGCAGACCCTCCATCATGGCCACCAGGGCCTCTCCATGGGATTCCCCTGCCGTCTGCCAGCGCAACATATTCAAGCTCCTCGTTCGTTCCTCGTTTGCCAGGTTAGGGCTACCTATGATTATCTTAGAAGATGGTCTACCTCATCCCAGCGCCGGGACTGCTGACCGCCCTCCTCCTGGCCCTTATCGATATCCGTTCCCGGCGAGTCCCACGTCTTCTGGTGTTCTTCGGACTGATACTGCAGACCGTGACCCTGCTGTGCTTTTGCCTGATCCAGGCTCAACCGATGCTGCTGGTGCAGTGCCTGCTACTGACTCTGGCATGTTCAGGCCTTCAGCTCTTGCTGGCCCTGGTCCGACCCGGTGCCCTGGGACTGGGCGACGTGACGGCTACGGGTCTGGTCGCCCTGAGCCTGTCTGTTCTGGGATGGACCACCATCCTGGTCTGGTGGCTGATGATGGGCCTGCTGGGGCTGGTCGCCCTGGCTCTGGTCTGGTTGGCCCGTCGCCGCGGGTCGGCCAGGACAGACGGCCCTCTCTCGCTGGCCTACGTCCCGGTCATCCTAGCCGCAGCGGTGGTGGCCCTGCTCATCGCAGCCATCTAGGACCGGCAGTCAGTCGGACAATCGAGGTCCTGGAATCCAGGGACAATGCGCTACTTGCCCTGCTCGTTGTGCTGGGACTCCCAGGCCTTGTACTCCTTGACATCGCGGTTGAACTGATCAGGGTTGTCGCTGAACCTGGTCTCTCCCGTGTCCATGTTGACGGTCACGAAATAGAGCCAGTCGCCCGACTCAGGATGCATGACCGCCTGGATAGCCTCGTCCCCAGGGCTACCGATGGGGCCTGGTGGCAGACCCTGGTGGATCCTGGTGTTGTAGGGGTCGTTGGCATTCTTCAGCATGGCATCGGTCAGCTTCAAGGCCGAGACATTGTTGGAGTAGGCCACGGTGCTGTCCATGCCCAGGGGCATTCCCTTGGCCAATCGGTTTTCGATGACCCTGGCCACCTTGCTGTAGTATTCCGACTTGTTGACCTCGGCCTCGGTGATGGAGGCCGTGTTCAGTATGGTCTGCCGATCCTGGCCTCCGGGAACGCCCAACTGGTCCAGGTGCTCAATCCGCTTGGAGACCAGGTTGCCCAGGATGGCCTTGGCCGACCCGGCCTTGCGCACGTCGTACTCACCAGGCTGCAGCCAACCCTCGAAGTTACCCTGCGCCTCCTGGGGCAGGATGTCCTCGCTCTTGGCCTGGATCAGAGCGTCGAATTCGCTCTGCGGAACCCCGGAAAGCTGGGCAGCCCGGGCAACCACATCGCGGACCCGCTCGCCGGCCCTCACCTGCAGGAAGCCTCCGGCCTTGCTCCGGTCAGTCAAAATGGCCACCACGTCTGAGGCCTTCATCCGCAGACGCAGATCGAAAGTACCAGGCAGGAGCCTTGATTCGGACTGGGTGCTGGTTATGGCGTGCAGGAAGGCAGCCGTGGACTTGACCACTCCCGCCTTGACCAGATTGGCGCCCACCTGATCAGCCCCCTGGCCGCTCTCGACCGTGAACTCCAGGGGCTGTCCGCCCGGGCCTGGATAGTCGGGGGCGACCTCCTTGGTGGCTACGATCCGGGGGGCGCCATGGCGCAGCCCACCTACCAGAATCACCACGCAGGAGGTGGCCAGCACGACCGCAAGGGCGATGATGATGCACATGATCTGCTTGCGATGCTTGCGCCTTTCGCGCCGACGGCGCATCTCACGGCGTGAACGAGGAGGACGCGGCGGCATGGCAGAAACCGGGGCCTGCCCATCGGCAACCCACTGGACCTTATCCTGGAAGAATTCCTGCATGTCGTCGGCCAATTAGCACTCCTTGTCGGCACGTTGGTCGTCCAGGGCCGACTGCAACAGCACAACAGCGGACTGCTGATCGACCACGGGACGATGTCTTCGCCCGTCCACACGGGCATCGTAGAGCTGACGATGGGCGCTGACGGTCGTCAGTCGTTCGTCTCGCAATACTACACTGGGCAGCTGCTCAGGGGCAATGTCGGCATCCTGGGCCGCCTCCTGCAGGCGACCAGTCAGGGCACGCACCCAACGGGCCGCCTTTTTGGCGCTGCGACCAGCCTGGCCGCTCAGAAGCAGGGGGTGTCCGACTACGACCCTGGACACGCATTTGTCCATAATCAGGTCTTCCACCTGGTCCAGGGCTTGGAAGTAGTCACCATGAACCCTGATGTTGCCAGCGGGAAAGGCCAGGGTCAGCTCCGGGTCCGACAGGGCCAGACCCACCCTGGCCTCACCAAGATCCACCCCCAGCCACACGGCTGTCTGTAATCCCACGGGAAAGCTCAGCCCTCTTGGACCTGATCGCTCAGGGCTTTCAAGGCCCGATCGATGGCCGAGGCATCCTGGCCGCCACCTTGGGCAAAGTCAGGCTTGCCCCCACCGCCGCCTCCCAGGACCTTGGAAGCCGTCCTGACCAAATCGCCGGCCCTGAGACCGCGGTCACGGGCCGCCTGGTTGGTGGCTACGAAGATGACGGGCTTGTCATCCTCGCTGACACCGGCCAGTGCGACCACAACCGGGTACTCCTCGCCCATGCGGGCCCGCAGGTCGGTCACCGTCTTGCGCAGAGCATCGACCGAGCCAAAATGCCCCATGTTCCGGGATGCAACCTTGACCTCACCCGGGGCATGCAGGGCCTGGTTGGCCAGCTCGGGCACAGCCTGGGCCATCTGCTGCTCATATGTGGCCGCCAGTCGACGGTCGGATTCCTTGAGCTTGGCCAGCAGAGCCGAGATCCTGGACTCAAGTTCGTCAGGGCGGGCGTTGAGCTTGTCGGAGAGCTGAGAGACCAGGGCGTGCTCACGGGCGTTGTATTCGTAAGCCCCCTGGCCCACCACGGCATCGACACGACGAACGCCGGTGCCCACCGAGGCCTCGGACATGATGGAGACCGCGCCGATCTTGCCCACGTGGTCCACATGGGTTCCCCCGCAGAGCTCACGGCTCCATCCGTCCTCGCCGATGGAGACCACACGGACCACATCGCCGTACTTCTCCCCGAACAGGTGCATGGCGCCCAGGGCGATGGCGTCGTCATACTTCATCTCCTGCGCGGTCACAGCCAGGTTGTCGCGCAGCCGGTCGTTGACACGGGCTTCCACAGCATCCATGGCCTGGCGGCTGGGGGCCTGCGACCACTGGAAGTCGAAACGCAGCCTGCTGGGCGCATCCTCGGAACCGCGCTGCGTAGCCTGGGGACCCAGTTCCTCTCGCAGGGCCTTGTGGACCATGTGCGTGGCGGTGTGCGAGCGGGCAATGGCCCCGCGCCGGTTCCGGTCGATGTTGGCCGTGACCTTGGCCTGCAGGGTCAGTGTCCCTTCCGTCAGCCGGCAGCGGTGGATGGTCAGCCCCTTTATGGGCTTCTGCACGTCGTCCACCTCCAGGACGGCCCCATCGTCGGTCAGAATCTCGCCCTGGTCGGCCAGCTGTCCACCTGCCTCGGCATAGAAGGGCGTGCGGTCCAGAATCACCTCGACCTGGGCAGGGGCCTTGACGGCCGGAACCGCCCCCTTGCCCTCCTGGATGATGCCCAGGACGGTCGAGCGGCTGGAAAAGTCGGTGTAGCCCAGGAAGACCTGAGGTTCGTCCAGGCTCTTGCGCATATCGTCGTATACGCTCAGATCGACGTTGTGCCGCTTCTTCATGGCATCGGCGCGGGCCCTGGACTTCTGCTCATTCATGAGCTTTCGGAACTCGTCCTGGTCCACCTTGACGCCCTGCTCAGCAGCCATCTCAAGGGTCAGTTCGATGGGGAACCCGTAAGTGTCATGCAGGGTGAAGGCATCCTTGCCGGAGACCTCAGGTTCGCCCTTCCCGCTCTTGGCCTTGTTGACGGCCGTATCCAGAATGGTGGTCCCCTTGTCCAGGGTCCGGCGGAAGGCCAGCTCCTCGCCATAGGCCGATTCGGCCACTTCGGAAAAGGTGTCGTTGAGCTCTGGGTAGCTGGGGGCCATGGCCTCCTTGGAGACCGGGAAGAGCTGGGGCAGGACTTCTTGGTCCACACCCAGCATCTTCATGGAGCGGATCGTCCGGCGCAGCAGTCGACGCAGCACATAGCCCCGGCCGACATTGCTGGGACGGACGCCGTCGCTCATGATCATCAGGGCCGAGCGTACGTGGTCGGCCACCACACGGAAGCGCACGTCATCCTGGGCGTCGTCGCCGTAGTGCCGGCCAGACAGGCCCTCGGCAGCCTGGATGACGGGATAGACCTCATCGGTCTCATAGATGTTCTGCTTGCCCTGAAGCAGATAGGCCAGGCGCTCCAGGCCGGCGCCGGTGTCGATGTTCTTGTGCTCCAGCTCCCCCACGATGTGCAGGTCGGTCTTGGAGCGGACATTGTCCACCTCGTAGTTTTCGAAGACCAGATCCCAAATCTCGATATACCGGTTTTCGTCGGCCGAGGGGCCGCCCTCCTTGCCATAGGCAGGGCCGCGGTCCACATAGATTTCGGAGCAGGGGCCGCCGGGGCCGGGGCCGCCGGTGGTCCAGAAGTTGTCCTCCATGCCCAGGATCTCCATGTGTTCGGGGTCGAAGCCCTCGTTCTTCCACAGGGAGCGAGCCTCCTCGTCATCGGTGTAGGTGGTCACCCAGATCGTGTCAGGATCGAAGCCGTAGCCGCCCTGATCCTGGGGCTTGGTCAGCAGGTCCCAGGCATAGTGGATGGCCTCCTCCTTGAAGTAGTCCCCGAAGGAGAAGTTGCCCAGCATTTGGAAGAAGGTGCCGTGACGGGTGGTCTTGCCCACCTCATCGATGTCCAGGGTGCGCACGCACTTCTGGTTGCTGGCCATCCGGCTCTTGGGCGGGGTCTGCTCCCCCAGCAGATAGGGGATGAAGGGAACCATGCCGGCGATGGTGAAGAGCGTGGTGGGATTAGGCGAGATCAGGGAGGCGGAGGGAACCACCAGATGATCCTTGTCCTGGAAATAATCGAGGAAACGCTTGGCGATTTCCGATGTGCGCATGCTGCTTCTGCTCCTTCAGACCCGATGAACGCCGAGGGGATAACGGGTCGTCCAAATAACTCGGTTGTCCGGGGTGCGAACAGGTCGCCCGCACTCCGGACTCTTAGCTGAATATGGTGATTTTACACCGGCCAGGCGCATCTGTCCTGGCCTGTCCGCCCCAGGCTCAGCCCTGGAAACGGTCCAGATAGCGGCGGTCCAGCTCATCCTGCCGCTGGTGCATGGTCTGGGTGAACTGGCGTACCAGGCCGGACAGGGTCCGTGAGGCCACCTGGTCCTGGTCCTCGCCCAGCACGAATTCCCTTGCACGCTTGGGGGTATTGGCCCTGACATAGGCCTCGGCCTTGGTCACCAGGAGTACGCCTGCCGTGACGCCCAGGCCCATCCAGAAGATCCGTTTGAACATCAGCGGGTACTCCCCTCGTTCCCTTGGCCGTCATTGGCCTTTTTTGCTGTGGAGGACTTAGATTCGGCGCTGTTGCGGCCACCAGAAAGGAATGACGAGATCGTCTTGCGCAGGGCATAGAGGAAGGCTGCCACTTTGATGACCGGCTTGCCCAGCATGGATCCGTACAGGTCGGTCAGGGCGCCGACGTTGCCTGCCGTGGTCGAAGCCGCTGCGGAGATGCGATTGACGTCGGTCAGGGTCTGGTTGAGCTGGGTGACCGTGCTGGCGGACTCGTCCAGGGTGGGCACGACATGGTCGCCCGCCTGCTTGATGGTCTGTGCCAGCTGGTCGAAGAGCTTCCCCAGACGAATCAGGGGATAGATCAGAAACCCTGCCAAGATAGCGAAGGCAATGGCCGCTATCAGGCCGGCAATCTGTCCTACGTCCATCTGCTACCTCTCTTCCATTGGTACGATACTGGGGACAACGCTAGCACGCGCCGTCTATCAGACCAGGCCATGACCGGCCGGTTGAAGCCGGTTCAACGGTTGAAGGACCGAACCTGCAGGGCGCGCTCAAAGGGGGCCTCCGTATCGAAGTCGAATATGGTGACGCTTCCGTTGCTCGGGCGGCTGCTGGTGTCATAACGCCCGCCGCCGAATCGGTTGACCAGACTGAGCAGGGTGTTGCCGTGCGAGATCAGCAGGACACGGTCGCCATCTTTAAGATGCGGGTCGGCGGCAATCAGTGCGAATCCGCCGGCAATGCGCGTCCAGTACTCGCTGTCGGACTCCGCATCACCGAAGGGATCGGCCTCCTTGAGGAAGTCCCTGGTAGCCGCAAGGCCGAACTGATCCACAATCTGCTGGTAGGTGCCCGCCCCATGAGGCGCGCCTGCGGCCCACCAGGCCATGGCCATGTCCTGCCCTTCGAAGTAGCCGTAGAACTGCTCGCGGAAGTGGCTGTCGCTGACCGGCTCAGGCTTGTTCTCCGACTGGTTCTGGTCCAGGATTCTGCGGACTGTCTCCTGGGCGCGGGTGGTGTCCGAGCAGTAGGCGGCAGCAAAGTTCACCTTGCTCAATTTATGGCCCGCACGGTCGGCATCCTCCAGCCCCGATGCAGTCAGCGGCGAGTTGGACCAGCCTTGAAGACGGTTGTAGCGGTTGAAATAGGTCTGCCCATGGCGGACGACATACAGATGGAGCAACATGCCCCCATTATCCCACCCATGTCCCAGCAGGCTCGGCAGATCCTGACATGCAAAAGGCCCCGGACGGACCGGGGCCTCAAAGTTACTAGTGGAAGTTCCTAGTGGTCAGCGAGCGTAGAACTCGACCACGTACTGGATGTTGATCTGAACCGGGATCTCCTCCGGCTCGGGCTTGCGGACCAGGCTGGCCTTCAGGGAGGCCAGGTCCACGTCCAGGTAGCCGGGGACTGCGGGCAGCACATCCCGGTGGACGCCTTCGGCGGCAATCTGGAAGGGGACCATGGTCTGGCTCTTGGGCTTGACCTGGATGGTCTGGCCAGGCTTGACCCTGTAGGAGGGGCGGTCCACGATGTTGCCGTCGACCAGGATGTGGCGGTGAACCACGTACTGGCGGGCCTGGGCGGTGGTACGGGCGATGCCGGCGCGCAGGACCAGGTTGTCCAGGCGGCACTCCAGCTCGCGAAGCATGGCGGCACCGGTCTGGCCGGACTCGTGGGTGCCCCGCTCATAGGCGGCACGCAGCTGCTTCTCGGAAACGCCGTACTGGGCGCGCAGCCTCTGCTTCTCACGCAGACGGACGGCGTAGTCGGACTCGGTGCGACGGCGGCTGCGGCCGTGCTCGCCGGGGCCATAGGGGCGCTTCTCGAACAGGCGCTGGGCCTTGGGAGTCAGGGCGATGCCCAGAGCGCGGGACAGGCGGACCTGGCGACGCGCACGCTGAATGTTAGTCATTGATGCAATCCTTACTTGCTTCTGTCGTTATCTGAACGAAGACGGCCGAAACCGTCGAGTCAGGCCTCTCCAATGCTTCACCGTGCCAAGCACGAACGACCTTGCGGCCGCCGACCCATTGATGGGCTGAGACTCCAGATAGGTTCGCGCACAAATGCTCAAACCAAGTGTTTATTAAACCACATGAGCGCGACCTACAGCAGAGCGTATGTTGTGATATATTCATACCAACGGTCGGTATGTAATTGATTCAAGGCATGAAGATTCCCCCAACCGATCAATGACGATTGAACTCAGCGACCTGAAAGGAAGACGGCCATGGCCCGCAACGCACACCCCGAGCTGACACAGGAGCGGATCATCAAAGCCGCCACTGAGCTCTTCACCAGCCAGGGCTATGACAAAACCAGCATGCAAGACATCATCAATGCGACAGCAGGCTTGAGCAAGGGAGCCGTCTACCATCACTTCCAGTCCAAGGAAGATCTCTTCGACGCCGTGGCCAATAGGTTGATGAACACCATGAGCGAGACGTCCGGCAAAGCCCAAAACTGGTCGAAGCAAGGCACGGCTTTGGAGCAGCTGCAGTCGCTCTTCTCCCCTGAGCGAGCGCGAAAGAGACTGGAGGCCGCGGATCTGATGTTCCGCAAATTCAATCCAAAAGCCAATCCCAAGATGATCGGCATGGAATTCACCGCCGTGGTGGACGAGCGGGACGACTTTGTCGACCTCTTGGAACAGGGCAACCAGGACGGCTCTCTGCATGTGGAACACGTCAAACAAGCCGCAGAGATCCTTCGCCTACTGGCCAACATGTGGCTGCTGCCCTTCTTTCGCCGGGGCACGCAGGCAGAGCTGCGCACCAGAGCCGCCTGTTTCTTCTCGATCATGCAAAGCTTGGGCATCCCCCTGCAAGATCAGGGATTCTCCGACCTATTGGCCTCCTTCGGCACCGACACCAAGGGCAACGAGAAGGAAAAGACCGAAAGCGAAGTCGCGATATGAACCCGCCCGCTCACGACCAAGACTCAGGTCGAGGCCGCTCCAAGGGCAGGGGGCTGCTGACACCGCCCTTCATTGCTCTTCTGACGACTGAGATTCTCTCCAATCTGGGGCAAACATGCTTGGTCTTCGCTCTGCCGCTTCACCTGCTCAATATTTCAGGATCGGCATCCCTCTATGGCATGGCATCCGCTCTGGCAGTCCTTCCATCCATACTCCTGACCCCTCTGGGCGGGGCTCTGGCCGACCGTCTGCATAAGCAGTCCACCATGGCGGTTCTGGACATTCTGTCGGCATTGACCGCCTTCTTGTACATCCTGATAAGCCACAAAATCGACCCGGTTTTTTTGACCGTGGCCTGCATGATGCTGGTCAATGCCTACCGAGCCTGTTACAGCCCAACGGTGCAGGCGGCCCTTCACTGTCTGGTGGACAGAAAAGACCTGACCCGTGCATCAGCGCTGGTTTCCCAGGCGATCTCCCTGGTAGGAATGATCGGACCAGTATTGGCCGGCATGGTCATGGGATTCTTCGGCATCATGCAAGTGGTCGGGGTTGCCGCCTTGGTCTGTCTTCTTTCCGCCGTCTGGATCAAAATCGCCGTCAGGATTCCCGAACCAGCGCAGGGCCCCTCACAAGGCCCAAGAGCGCTGGTTATCCACCTGGTCGAGGACACCAAAGCCGCTGCACAATTTCTGGTCAGACATGGCAACCTCAAAGTGGTCATAGGACTCAGCCTGGCGGCCAACCTGATCTTTGCCTCCTACATCAACGTGGCCTTGCCATATATGGTCACTCGCACGCTGGGTCTGAGCAATGCCATGCAGGGGCTGGCTGAAGGAATACTGGCCTGCGGGAGCCTGCTTGGAGCCATCTTGGTTTCCATCCGTCCAAACTGGTTCTATCTGCAACGGATACCCATACTGCTCTCGAGCAGCGCCCTGGTCCTCCTGCCCATTGCGGCAGGGCTGCTTTTGCATTTGCCTACATATGTCCTCTTCGCCCTGGTAACCGGGTGCATAGCTCTGGCTGCGGGAATAGTGCAGACGGTCAACATCACTTCCCTGTCCTATGAGCAGATTCATACCCCTGCAATGCTGATAGGCAAGGTAATAGGGCTGACCAACAGTCTATGCATGTGTGCGATTCCGCTGGGACAGGCCGCCTTCGGCCCACTAATCGACCACTGCCCCATGACCCTGATTATCACTGGAGTAGTCATAGTGACACTGCTTACCTGTCTGATAGCCAGGCTGGCCATGAAACCGGACGAATGACTGGCAAAATCAGGCGTCATCCGATCATACTGGGGTCGGAGCTGACAGGAGCGACCAGGGTGGCCCGGGTGCGTGTCAGACGGGAGACCATGAGACCGACACAGACATAAGCCAGAGCGAACAGTGCAACCACAGTCAGTGGAAGGCCCCAGGAGGCCAAACCAGTTGTGCTTGAATCCATTATTGATTGGACTGCAGTGTTGTACCACCAGCCCGGCGTCAGTTTGCCGATGGTCTGCATGACCGGAGGCAGGGCGCCGCCGGCACTCGATCCGGAGGTGAACATAACCACCAAGCCGAAGGTGACCCCGACGGAGTTTATGAGAGAAGAGGAAGGATTGAACTGAGCAAGCATGAATCCAAAGGAGGCCGCCGACACAGCAAATATCAGCATGACGAAAAAGCTCAGCAGCACCCTCCCCCAGCCAAGCGAGATCAGGGACACCCCCGATGCCGCCATACTGAAGGCAACAAGTGCCACGTAGTATGCCCAGGAGAAGCCTGCCACAATGAGGGCTGCCGTGAGTTCCTGCCCATTCAGGCTGGTTGATCGCATTGGAGAGGCAAGCAGGCGTCGATGTCGGTCAGGAGAAATGAAAGCTCCGAAGAGCGTGGCAACGCAGACCGTCAATGCCGTCATTAAGGGAAAAGCAGCCAGGGCGACTGTCGTAGCGAAGCCTTTCAACAGGGCTCCGTGGCCATCAGTCTTCGGGCTGGCATGGATGCCCACATGTGGCTGGTTTCCGGAATAGTGGGCCACAGCATAAGCAGCAGCATCCTTGACCGCCGTAGACAAATGCAGATCCATCGAATCGTTTTGGCCCAGACCCGTAAGCAAGGCAGTACGAAGAGCATCAAAATAACTGTCCACCTGCAATTGTGCCAGACTGCCACGGCTGGAATTATAGGAGGCAGCCGTTTCAACTTTGGGAAAATCGGACGTCTTACCGCCGCTGTGAGCTTGGGCAGCAGTGTCTTCAAGTGCCTCAAGGAACCGTTGACCATATCCCTTAGGAATGATGACAGTTAAATCACTTTTGCCGGATACGTTGGCATCCTGCAGAGCCTGAGGTTTATCGTCGACTGTCTCCAGATGGGCCGACTTGCCCAAATACTTCTTCAGACCCTGGCCCAGATCGCAACCAGCCTGGTTACCGCAATCCCTGTTGATGACGACCACCTTCGCACGTGCGGGTTCAAAGCGACCAACCGAGCTTGAGGCATTGGCACGCACCGCGGCCTGCATATTCGCGGAACCGACGACAATCATGATCAGGCTCATGCCCACCAGGTACAGGAGGAGGTAGAACTTATGCGCCCAGATGACGCGTAGTGCTGTTTTACAAGTATTCATACCGTTGTTTCCTTAGGAGCAGACCACAGGTGGTCAGGAAGATAGCGGCCATAATGGCCAGGATGCCGCAGGTGCGGGCGAAGGGTGCCAGGCTGTCGTAGTAGACAATGTCATAGAAGAGGTTGGAGACCTGCTTGACTGGGTTGAGCAGGTGAAGGATAGGAGCATGCTCCTGGATGGCGTTGTTGAGGTCCATAGTCATGCTGCCGTAGAGGCCGATAAAGGCACTCAGGGTGCAGTCGATGCCTATGACCAGGCCAACCTTCGTTTCGGTGGGGAGTTTGGGAATCGCACCCATCATAGAGCCGAAAGCGGTGGCCATAAAGGTGCCCACGGCGATGGCTATGAGGGCTATCGGGTCACGACCACCGGTTTGCACGCCGCAAACTGTGCGGACGAAGATGTAGGCGACCAGGAGGCTGACTGCGGAGACGAGCCAGGAGGCCAGGAAGGCGCCCGCTGCCTGCCTCCACTTGGGGCTGGGCGAGCTGGCCCGTCGGGCTCCTAGGGCTGAAAGGTTGGGCTGAGTCTTGGCTATCATCTCGGCGGCGGTGCTGGCACCGATAAGGCAGGCCATAGCGAGCACAGCGAAGAAGTAGGGTGCAGTCATTGAAGGGTGGATGTGCGTCAGGCGGATCTGCTTTGTGTAGATTTGCCCGCCGGATTGCAGCAGAATTTGGTTGCTTGGTGAGGCAATGGCTGCCCTTGCGGAGTTGGCCTGGTTGAAGCTGCCCAGCGAGGCAGACAGAATGGAGACCGCGATGCCTTCGGAGGCGGTTGCATCGGATTGGATACTGGCGGCTTCGCGGTCGGACAGGACCATGTTGACCAGTCCGTCAGGGCCCGCGTACAGGTAGCCAATATCCTTCCGGCTATCCAGACGCGTATTTGCTTCGTCCCGGGAAGCTACTGTCGTCGGGACAAGCAGCTGAGTGTCCTCGGATCCTGCCTTGGGTTTCTTCGATAGTGAGGAAACCAACTCGTCAGTACCTGGGTTGGCTTTCCAGTTAGCGTCCGAAACAATGGCGAAGTGCTGTGCCTCGGCGGTGTAACTGTCTTGCAGATTGCCCATGATGCCCAGCATCAGAGCGGCCAGAATGACTGGGAAGGCCAGGACCCAGAAGAGAGAGGAAGTGTTGCGTATCGAGGTCTTGACGTTGATCAGGAATGAGTTCCACATGGATAGGTGCTCCTTACGGCAATTGAGCCTTGGGACCGCGCTCAGTCGCGCAGTTCCTTGCCGGTCAGTTCCAGGAACACGTCGTTCAGGGATGGCGGACGACTGGTCAGGTGGCCGTAGCTGGTCTTGGTGGATTCCAGGACCGTCAGCACGTCCTGCAGGTTGTGCTCACCCTGGCGACAATGGATGACCAGTTCCTTGCCGTCATAGTCGACGGATTGGGTCAGGGGCAGGGCACGAATCCGGGCTAGGGTGGAGTCCTGCAGATCCAGAGTCTCGACGGTGACCTGCTCGCCGACCTGGACCATGCCTTTGAGCTCCTCGGCAGTGCCCAGGGCAATTTGACGACCGTGGTCCATGATCATGATGCGCGTACAGATCTCCTCCACCTCTTCCATGTAATGGCTGGTGTAAACCACCGTGGCCCCTTGGGCGTTCAGCCGTTCGATGCCTTCCAGGATGGCGTTGCGGCTCTGGGGGTCAACGGCGACGGTGGGCTCGTCGAAAAAGATGAGGTCGGGCTGATGGGCGATGCCACAGGCGATGTTGAGCCTACGCAGCAGACCGCCCGACAATTTGCCGGGACGGAACTTGCGAAAGTCGCCCAGTCCCACGAAGTCAATGGCCTGCTCAACCAGATCCTTGCGGTCGGCCTTCTTGGGCACATAGAGGGAGCAGAAATAGTCGATGTTCTCCTGCACGCTCAGTTCGTTGAAGACGGCCACATTCTGTGGAACCACGCCTATATGACTTTTAAGGTCGTAGGAGGTCGGGGTCATCTCCTGCCCGAATATCCGAACCGTCCCCGATTCAAAGCTGAGCAGGGCCAGTATGCAGTTGATGGCGGTTGACTTGCCTGAACCATTGGGGCCAAGCAGTCCAAATACCTCACCTCGGCTGACTTCCATGTCGAAGTGGTCCAAGGCCACCATGTCGCCGTAGCGCTTCACCAATGCGCTGACCTGCAAGGCCGGCTCTTGCTCACGTGAACTGTTCATGATTCCATCATCCCAGCTAGGGCTGGCCCAACACCATGACAGCCGTCATCAATGTTGTAGACGGTCAAATCACAACTTATGACATTTGTCATGGGTAGTCTTGCCTGCGCTTAGGCTCAGGAACGGGTAGCCCGACAATTACTATTTGAGACAATAGAGCAACAGGGCGAGGAGACATTCATGGGCAGGATAGCTGGCTGGCTGGTCCTGCTTGGCCTGGGGACCTTATGCGGATCATGGTATGGTTCAGGGGTATCAGGCACCCTGATCGCTGGCCTTTTGGCCTCAGTAGCCGCAGGAGCCCTGTGTGAATGGCTGCTGCCTGCGCCAGGTTCCATGTGGGGCGGCGCTCTGGTATCGCTTTTGGCAACGTTCATACCAGACTGGCTCTTCTTCCTGCCAGCCCTGGCCTTTGAGGCGGGCGTCGGGCTCGGAACCATGGTTCCAGTCACCAGGTCATTCGGCATGAAAGATCCCCAAGCCAAGAATTCCGGATTGGCCTGGCCCAGGCTGCTCTTGGCCTTGATGCCGGCATTCTTTTGGCTGATACCTGCCATGGCCGACCTCATACTCTTCAAAGGCCTTCCCCAACGCTATGCCCTGCTGGCTTCATTGACCTCGGCACTGGCGCAAGGCGGCGGACTGACGTGCGCGCACTTAGCCGTGGCTAAGGGTCGCGTATGGCAGATTGAAGACACCGAGCGCTACAGGATTCGCCAACTGCATGGCCGCATCAGCGATCTGGACGAGGAGAGAGCCCAGGCGACCCGGATGGCGCACTTATCGGAACGGACCCGGATCGCCCGAGATATTCATGACAATGTGGGCCACCTGCTCACCCGAGCCATCATGCAGACACAGGCTGGCCGGGTGGTTGCTCAGAGCAAGGGCGATCAGGGTACCGAGCAGGTCTTTGAAAGTGTCGGCAAGACCTTGGACCAGGCCATGACTACGATTCGTCGTTCAGTGCATGACTTGGAGGATGAGGGCACCGATTTCGCATCCCAGATGGAGGATGCCAGCTCCAAGGCTTCCATGGGGCGGCTAAAGGTCGATTTGAACAACGGCATTAAGACAGCCCCTGCACCAGTGTGTCGTTGCCTGGCCACCATTGTTCGTGAGGCCCTTACCAATACGGTCCGGCATTCTTCAGCCAGGACGGCACAGGTCATTCTGCGCGACCTCCCGGCCTTCTGGCAGATGGTGGTGCAGGACGACGGCGGGATTCAGCAATCGCAGCCTGACAGCTCGCACCTAAAGAAGCCAGGGCTCCAGCGTGGCATGGGGCTGGCCGATATGGAAGCCAGGGCCAGAGCCTTGGGAGGCACGGCCAACAGCGGACCCAACCGACAAGGGTGGAAGGTTTTCGTATCCTTGCCCAAGGAACCCTGGACCAACCAAAGCGCAACAAAGCATCTAGAGAATAAGAGGGTAATGGCATGAAAGTCGCTATCGCTGATGACGATCCGATCGTTTGCTCGTCCCTATCAACGATTTTAACGGCAACCGGTACTGCAGACGTGCTCTGGACTGCCAATGACGGTCAGTCAACCCTGGATTGTTACCAGGCCGCTGGTGGGAGGCCTGACGTGCTGCTGCTTGACGTGCAGATGCCTGGCATGGACGGTCTGGAGACGGCGGAGCACATCATCGCCATGGATTCGGCTGCCCGTGTGCTCTTTCTGACCACCTTTGCAGACAAGGAGTATATTTCCCGTGCTCTGGCCTTGGGTGCCAAGGGCTATGTGATCAAGCAGGACGTGGCTTCGGTGGTGCCGGCCCTCCAAGCCGTCATGGCGGGACAGACGGTTCTTGGCGCTGAAGCAGTGGCTAATCTCTCACTTGGCAGGCAGGAGGAGCAAACACGAAAAGACCCAGCAGAACCTGTTACCCGGCGCTTCCAAACACTGACCGACCGTGAGAGTGAAATCGTCGCTCTGGTGGCCGACGGCCTCGACAACCAGGCCATTGCCAAGCGGCTCTATCTCAGTGAGGGCACCGTCCGCAATCACATCTCAGCCATCCTGTCCAAGACCAACCTGTCCAACCGGACCCAGCTCGCCGTGGAATGGCTGTCCTCGCAAGAGCCGTGAGCATACAGCTTCTAAGGTCTCGAGTGTTCAGAGCTTTTCGATCGGAGCTAAGCGCAGCATCAGCCTCTTGGTCCCCTCGGAGCCAAAGTCCACTGTCAGAACCGAGTTGTGCCCCTTATCCTGAATGTCGACCACCTTGCCCAGGCCATACTGGTCGTGGGCCACCCTGTCTCCCAGGGAGAAATCCTGAATGGACAGGCCATTCGACTTGGGCTGGGCCGAGGCCCTGCCAGCGTGTGCGGAGGACGATGAGCTTGCTGTGCTCCTCCGGGTCGTGACCCTTCCATTCCTGGAGGAAGAGCTACGAGATCCGTATCCGGATAATCCGAATGACCGCTGAGAGGAGGCTCGCGACCGTCCGTACCCATTGCGTGCCGAGCCAAAGCCGCCGAATGAACTATGACCGAATGCGCGGCCATCGCTTTCATCCTCGAAACCACCGAATTCGTTCTCGTCATCACCCAGGTCCCAACCTGCGCGCATCCGCTCGTTTCCTGCCTGTCGACGCTTCCAGTCGATCAACTCGTCAGGGATGTCGTCCAGGAACTGGCTAGGCAGCATCTCATTGACCTGCCCCCACTGAGAGCGGACGGCCGCCCGGGTCAGGTAGAGACGCCGCTTGGCACGAGTCACGCCCACATAGGCCAGCCGACGCTCTTCCTGCATCTCGTCGGCATCCTCAAGGCAACGGGAGTGCGGGAAAGTTCCCTGCTCCATGCCGGTCAGGAAGACCACCGGATACTCCAGACCTTTGGCCGTGTGCAGGGTCATCAGCGTCACCTTGCCCGAGTCGTCGCCCAGGCCTGGCAGCTGGTCCGAGTCGGCCACCAGTGCCGTGGTCTCCAGGAAGCCGGCCAGCGTAGCGTCAGGAGTCTTCTGCTCGAACTCGGCGGCCACGGACTGCAGCTGGCCAAGGTTCTCCAGCCGGGAGGCATCCTGTGGATCGACCGACTTGCGCAGCTCGTCCAACATGCCGGATTCCTCCAGAACCTTCTCAACAATCTGGGACGGCTTGGTATCGTGCTCTGCGGCAAAGCCGGTCAGGGAGGTGATCAGATCCCTGAAGGCCTTCATCCGCTTGACCATCAGCGTGGAAGCCCCAGGCACTTCTTCGATATGCTGCACCCCCTCCCAGAAGGAGACCTGATGCAGATCCGCATAGGAGGTCGCCGCCGCCTCGGCACGTGCCGCCAGACCCCGCTTGGGCACGTTGAGTATCCGCCGCATGTTCACATCGTCCTGGGGATTGGCGATGGCGTGCAGATAGGCCAGGGCGTCCTTGATCTCCTTGCGCTCATAGAAGCGGGTACCGCCCACCAGCTGATAAGGCAGGCCAGCATTGATCAACCCCTCTTCCAGGGCGCGGGACTGGGCGTTGGCCCGGTACATGATGGCCATGTCGGAGTATGGAATGCCTTCCTCACTGCGCAGCCGGGCGATCTCAGTGGCGATCCAGGCTGCCTCCTGCTGAGCATTGTCGGCTGCGTAGCCCACGATGGGCTCCCCCTTGCCAAGGGCGGTCCAGAGTTTCTTGGGCTTGCGTCCCTCGTTCTTGACGATGATTGCGTTGGCCGCATCCAGAATGGTCTGGGTGGAACGATAATTCTGCTCCAGGAGGATGGTCCGGGCTCCGGGGAAATCCTTCTCGAAGTCCCTGATGTTGCTGATATCGGCCCCACGGAAGGCATAGATGGACTGGTCTGAATCCCCTACCACGGTGATCCAGGCGGGATCCTGCTTATCGACATCGGCACCGGCCAACTCACGCATGAGCACGTACTGGGCATGGTTGGTGTCCTGGTACTCATCCACCAGCACATAACGGAAGCGATGGTGGTAATACTGCGCCACCATTGGGGACTGCTGGAGCAACTGGACCGTGCGTACGATCAGATCGTCGAAGTCGACGGCGTTGGCCTGAGCCAGCCGGTGCTCATACTCGGCGTAGACCACGGAGTAAAGCTCTTCCTCGTTGCCGAAGCGGGCGGTGATCTGCTGGCCGCGCTGACCGGGCCGGTAGTCGGGGGCGTACTCCTGCAGCTGCGTGCGCCAATCCTGCAGGTTGTTCTTGTAGTCAGATATGTGGCTCAGAATGTTTCTTGGGGTGTAGCGCTTCAGATCAATGTTGAGATCCTTGCCGATCAGCTTGATCAGGCGCTCGGAATCGGCTGTGTCATAGATGGTGAAGCCCGATCGCAAGCCGATCTCCCTGCCATCTCGCCTCAGAATACGCACGCAGGCTGAATGGAAGGTGGACACCCACATGCGGTCGGCCACAGGCCCAATCAACCTGCGCAGACGTTCGCGCATCTCGGAGGCCGCCTTGTTGGTGAAGGTGATGGCCAGAATCTGACTGGGCCAGGCGCCAAACTGACTGAGAATCCAGGCGATTCTGCGGGTCAGCACCCTGGTCTTGCCCGAGCCTGCACCTGCACCGATCAGCAGGGCCTGCCCCTGGTATTGTACTGCCTCGGCCTGCCGATCGTTGAGCCCCTTGAGCAGCTCCTTGGCACTGCGCTGGATCAAGTCCGGTTCCTCGTTCACAAGCCACCTCTTGCCATCTGGTCTCCGTCACCGTCACAGGCCGGATGGCGCACACCCGGCAAACAACCATTTCTACCACAAAGCGGTGTCATCGGATCTTGGCTCAAGGGTTAGCCAGCAGAGATGTCAGCAGACATAAAAGACCCCGTCCGCCTTAGATAGGGAAAGCGAACGGGATTTAGTCGGGGGAAGTCGAGATGACCCAGTCAGTTGCGCACTTGGTCCTTGGCGTTGTTGACAGCCTCGGTGGCGCCCTGCTCAGCCTTGGCCTTGCCGACCTTGGCATCGGCCTTGGCCTGGTCCATCTTGTCGGAGGCGGCGTCCTTGGCGTCACCCAACTTGTCCTGGGCAGCGTCCTTGGCGTCGCCCATCTTGTCGGCAACGGCGTCCTTGGCATCGGATGCCTTGTCCATAACGGTGTCTTTTACATCGCCTGCGACGTCGGAAATCTTCTCGCCGGCAGACTTCATGGCATCCTTTGCATCATCCAGAATCCCCATATGGTCCTCCTTAGGTCCTTTAACGCACCGCGACGATGCGTGACCATTGCGGTCAATTTTCACTGTAACAGTCAGGGCCTTAAATCCGCGGATTGACGGGCTGACACGCCAGGAAGACACTCCAATCCGCTGGCGGTGAAACCTGACGGATCAGGGCAGCCGGACCACAGTCCCAGAACCGGGTTATCTTGGTGTCTATCCGTCGGGACCATAAGGGTCCCGCTTTCATGACGACAAGGACGATGACATGCAGGAACTTGAGGAGCGAATCCGCCGCCAGGGCACGGTCAAGCCTGGCAATGTACTCAAGGTGGATGCCTTCCTCAACCATCAGTGTGACGTGCGGCTCTTCGACCACATGGGAGCTGAGTGGGCCCGCTTGTTTGCCGGTCACCAAATCGACAAGATTCTGACCATCGAGGCATCCGGCATCGGCATCGCCTGCCTGGCCGCCCGCCACTTCGGGGACGTGCCGGTGGTCTTCGCCAAGAAGACCCAGTCCATCAACCTTGACGGCGACCAGTACACGGCCCGCATCTACTCCTTCACCAAGCAGCGTGAGTACCCCGTCATCGTGGCCAAGCGCTTTCTCAAGGTGGGCGAGCACGTGCTGATCCTTGACGACTTCCTGGCCAAGGGCAACGCCCTGCACGGTCTGATCGACATCTGCCACGACGCCAAGGTCGTCATCGAGGGCATCGGCATCGCCGTGGAGAAGGGCTTCCAGGAGGGTGGCCGTACCCTGCGCAAAGAGGGCTACAACCTCAAGTCCCTGGCCATTGTGGAAAGCATGGACCCGGACCAGGGCACCATTACCTTTGCTCCCAATCCTGCCTGAGCAGGTCGGCGTCCGGTCTGGGTCGCGTAAATAATACGGTCAGTCCACCTGATGCTCGCTGGTGCCACCCTCCAGAATGGTCTTCACGTCGTTCAGGGAGATGTTGACCATGGAGGTCACGGCGGCATCGGTGTAGAAGCCGATGTGGGGCGAGACCTCCACGTTGGACATGGCCTTGAGGGTCTCCAGGGCCTGGTTGTCGACCTTGGTCCCGCTCAGATCCTTTTCGAAGATGCCGGCCTCCCCTTCGATGGTGTCGATGGCAGCACCGGCGATGGACTTGGTCTGCAGGGCCTCAATCAGGGCCGGGGTGTCCACAATGGGGCCTCGGGCGGCGTTGATCAGGAAGGCCGAGGGCTTCATGGCTTCCAGGGCCTGCGCGTTGATCAAATGATGGGTGGTCTCGTCCAACGGCGTATGAACGGTGACGATGTCGGCCCGTTTCAAAAGGGTGGGCAAATCCACGTAATCAAGTGTGTCTGCCAGCTCGGGGCGGTGAACCGGATCGTTGGCGATGACGGTGGAGCCCAGGGCCCGGAAGATTCTGGCCACGGCCGATCCAATCTTGCCGGCTCCGATGATCCCCACGGTCAGGTTGTGGATCTCGTGGGCCTGAAGCCCATCCCAGGTATAGTCGTCATTGGCCTCGCGAGCGCTGGCCTCGCCAAGATGCCGGACCAGACGCATGACCTGGGCCAGAACCAGTTCGGAGACGGACCGGGGCGAGTAGGCAGGCACGTTGGTGACGACCAACCCGTTCTCCCGAGCGGCCTGCAGGTTGACGATGTCATACCCGGTGATTCGCAGGGTCAGTTGCTTGAGACCATACTCCTTGAGCCGCTGGTAGAGCTCGGGCTCAGACAGGGCCGCATGCTGCTGGATGACGATTCCGTCGTATCCCTTGATCATGTCCACGGTCTTCATCCCAAAATCGCGGTCGGTGGTGTCCACCTGAATGTCATTGGCTTGGGCCCAGGCCTGAATGGCCTCCTGCTCGTCGGGGCGTACTGAATACATGAGAATGCTGGTCATTTTTCCTGTCCTTGGTATCTATCTTCTTTGATGGTTGTCGGATGAATCGCCAGAGAATCATCCGCAATTCTGACGCATATAGTCGCCGATCCGCTCCACGGCGGTGTGCAGATCCTCCATGGAGGCGGCATAAGAGATGCGGACGTAGCCTTCTCCCCCGGGCCCGAAGCTTGCTCCGGGAATTACCGCCACCTTGGCCTTGCGCGCTAGGTCGTAGACGAAGCTCCAGCTGTCGCGCATGCCCTCGGGCAGTCGGGCGAAGATGTAGAAGGCGCCCTTAGGATCGATCACGTCCAGCCCGACCTCAGGCAAAGCTTTGACCAGATAGTCCCGCCGCTTGCGATAGGCTTCGCGCATCGGATCCGTGTCATTCATGCCCTTGGTCAGAGCCTCCTGAGCTGCATACTGGGCATTGGTGGTCACCGAGGTAACAGTGAACTCGTTGACCTTGCTGATCTGATCAATCACGTCGGCGGAGCCAGCGGCGATGCCGACCCGCCATCCAGTCATGGCATGGGACTTGGAAACCCCGCCAAGAACGACCGTCTGCTCGGGAAGGATAGTGCCCATGGATACATGAGTGCCCTGGTAGGTCAGCTCGGCGTAGATCTCATCGCTGAGCACGAAGAAGCCATGCTTGCGTGCCACCTGGGCCAGGGCCTCCAGATCCTCTCGGGCATAGGTCACGCCAGTAGGGTTGGTCGGATAGTTGAGCACCAGGGCCTTGACTGGACCATCACTGTTTTCGATGGCGGCCTCCAGCTTGTTCGGCTTAAGAATGAAGCCGTCATCGGATGTGTCGACGAAGACGGTCTTGGCGCCGCTCAGCTGGGCGATTGGAATATAGAGAGGAAAAATAGGCGTTGGCAGAATGACCGTATCACCCGGGTTGATCATGGCGGTAAGGCCCGAGAAGATGCCCCCTGTGGCCCCGGCTGTGATCACAATCTGGCTGTCAGGGTCGTAGTCCAGCCCGTACTTGGCGTGAAGATAGTCGGCAGCCGCCTTACGAAGACTGGGCATGCCGCGACTCTCGGTGTAATGACTGTGGTTGTCTTGGATGGCCTGGATACCCGCCTGCTTGACGTGCTCTGGGGTGAAGAAGTCAGGCTCACCCAGAGTCAGCTTCACGATGCCGTCTATTCCGGCGATCTCCTTGTTGAACTCGAGTATGTCGCTCGGCGCCAGAGCTTTGACCCTGGCATTCATATGATCCGCCAATGTCATTGGCTTGTCCTTTCCCATGCGGTTACTACAACCACTGTTGTTGGTGCTGCCTTACCGACTATGCGGTGACGATGCATGGGAAATGCTGTCGACGACTGCAGGGCCGGTGGGTTCCGATCCGTGCAACCGTTCCTACAAGGCACCCGGCGTCACAGATCGAATCCGTGCCACCAATAGGTAAATCGTGTGCCCTGCATGCTGAAACCTCCTGTGGAATCTACAATCAGCATTAATAATAAGCGTACAGCGAAGTTCCAGCAATCCAATGAACGCGACCACTATTTGACCAGGTGCTTCCATTTTGCGGACGCCACAAGCATCCAAAATAAACGTGCCTATGACAAGACAGGCGAAGCCAGACGAGATTGATCTCAAATTTTCCGAGATTTATGTTGAGGTTCCTTTGGGATGTTTCCTCGAATCGCTCATTCACCATCCTGGCGAATCGCAGCCCACGAATCCGTAATCAGCATATTCAGATAGCCCCCCCCCTACAAGCTTCCATTCCATATCCGACTGTTGCGCCCATGCATTGAGGTCTCTGTCATATACTTTGCCTCAAAGACAAACAAGAGACAGAATTCTTGGATGTGTCGGCCAAAAGGGGTGAGGAAATGACCAATCGAGTAGCACTCGTCACTGGAGCCACCAGCGGCATAGGGTATGAAACTACTCGACTTCTCGCCGACCGTGGATACCAGGTATATGCGGTAGGACGACGTGTCGAACGACTGAAGCAGCTTGGCAACAAGGGGGTGACGGCTGTGCAGATGGATCTGACCGATTCTGCATCCATCGAGAAGGCTGTCGCACGAATTCTGCAGAAGGAAAAGCGTGTCGACCTGCTGGTCAACAACGCCGGCTACGGGTCCTATGGCCCGGTAGAGCAGGTCTCCATTGACGAGGTCCGTCGACAATTCGAGGTCAACCTCTTCGGACTTGCCCGATTGACCCAGCTGGTACTGCCCGCCATGCGCCGGGCCAGACGCGGCCGAATCGTCAACACCTCATCCATGGCAGGCCGGATGGTCACCTATATGGGTGCCTGGTACCATGCCACCAAGTATGCCCTTGAAGCCTTCAGTGACGCCCTGCGCATGGAAATGCGTCCCTTCGGCATCGACGTGGTCCTGATCGAGCCTGGGGCCATTGCCACCAACTGGGGTGCGATCGCCGCCGACCACCTTCAGTCAGTCACCAGCAAAAGCGCCTATCAAAAGTCGGGGTTTCGAGCTGCTAACGGACTGCGCAAGCTCTATTGCAGCAGACATTTGACCCAGCCATCCGTTATCGCCAGGGCCATTGTCCATGCCTCGATAGTACGCCATCCTCGTCCACGCTACCTTCTGGGCTTCGGAGCCAAACCCTTGATCGCCCTTCATTCCCTGCTCCCCACCCGTGCCTGGGACTACCTGATGGTCCATGCCAAGGACCTCTAAACGCTAAAACTATATGCCAGAGCGATACACAATTAAAGCCAGATGTGCGCAAGGAAGTTTAAGTTTAGTGAGATAAAATTCTGACCTAGCTACTGTGGAATACCAAGAGTCTGATATACCTCACTTTCCTTGCCTAAGGCTGCTGTTGATGAGGGCAGCCGTGTGAACGACGTTGGGTTGGGGTATTGCAAGTACTTTGCCGTGCCAATTCGTTGATATTTGTCTTAGTTACTGACTCCCCCCAAACAAAGCAATTGCTTTAAGTGCCTTTGAGCAATGGACGGTTATAATCTAATTAATTATCGTCAGTTATTAGCGTGCAGCCGACATGTCTTTCAATAGGGGGTTTCGTTGAAGCCTGAAGAATCTGAGTTCAGCGCCGATCCGGACTCGCCCTTGGCATTTTTCCGGAACGGAATAAGGAATGGCATCTCTAAAAGCAATACCGCCATTAAAGACATGGTTCATGCACTGGAACGTGAATCCTCCGGATTTGCCTTGGCTCATAAAGCCATGAATAACGATTTTCGTCTGGTGGTAGATGTTCCAAAAAATACTCTCGATGCCATCGCTAATGGTGACATCAAGCTAACTACCGATAGAGCAGGCAACACCTTTGCCCAACTTTTAGATCCTAACGGGCGATATGGAAAGAAATTGCCCATCAAGCGCGAGGATTTCAGCGAGGGAGTTGATCCCTTTCAAGCGGCGAACGCAATACAACTCAGGGCAATTCAAGGTCAGCTTGAAGACATCGCCCGCCAAATTGCAGTCATAGATGTGCGCGTGCAGGAAGTTCTCGAGGGGCAACAGAACGACAGGCTCGGCATCCTACAGAGCGGTATGCGCCTTTATCTGCAAGCCCGTGAAGTTGACGATGAAACTCTTAGAAAGCTCCTTATATCTCAGGCCTTGCGCGCTCTATCGGACGCAGAGGCCCAACTCGAGTTGGAAATGGAGTCTGACGTAAAATATCTCGCTAATGGCGACTACGAGCATGAAAAAGGCAGACGCACAAAACTCATCGATGAAAGAATGGAGAGCATCAACGGTTGCTTTCCTGCCATACACAAGGCGTCAATTGCCAGAGCGGCCATTTTTTGCGAGCAAGGAGAGCCCAAGGCCATGGCGAAAGCCTTGGAAACATATTCGCACTTTATCAAGTCGACTGTGGGAGACAATGCCGGCCTTCTAGCAGAATGCGATCGCTCCGATACAGGAACAGAACAGGGAATTTGGCGATCTCGAGCCGCACTTCAACTTGACGTTTCCAATCTAAGCAAATCCCTAGCATTGCCCGAGAAACACTTGTACCTTAAGTTATCTGCTGAAACGGATGAGATCCATGAAGAGCGTTAGAGGTTGCACCAACCAGGAATGTGACTCTTACAAAGAGAACGTCCATTATAAAAAAGACTTCGATTACTGTCCGAAATGCGGCTCACAACTGATGGCCGTATGCAGATCCCGTAGTTGCCACACTTTCCTCGATAATCCGGATGGTATTTACTGTGCTCGCTGTCTAGCAAAAAGAAAAGACAGCGCAGATCATGCGAAGAAAAACATCACCGCCATCGGCGGAGGCTTGTTGGTAGCTGGTAGTTTCGTCGCAAAAAATAGCAAGACAATTATTTCAGTTGCAGCGAAAGCGATCAAATTTCTTCCAAAATAAGGGTTCACGCAAACACGGTATTCGTCAAACATCTGCTTTCACAGTTGTAAAGTACCGCTATAAGTATGACTGAACCTATAACCTGCATAAACCCCCAAACACAGAAGTCCCATTTTGTGAAGTCGCCAAGACTGTGAAGCTAAACAAGTAGCTAGCAAAGGGACCTTGTCGGACGGGAATGGTATCCATTCGACAAGGTTCCTTGGCTGATTCATAGAATTCCGATTCCTTAGGCCTCCAAAGCTCGCGCTCCCAGTAGTGCTTGCTCAGCAGCCATGGGAACTCGTCCCAATCCATCCAGACCGACGTTGAGCAGATAGTTGATGCCGTACTTGTTCAGATGGGCCTTGTAATCGTGAATGGTCTGCGGGCTCTTCCAGTTTTGGTCATGATATGAGAATCCCCAGGAATCGTTGATGGTCCCGGCGGTCTCGTAGAGGCCAAGCTTTGAGGGCTTGAATCCTTCGATCGAGTTGTAATCGACATTTCCATCCGAGACGGCCTTGTCGCTGGCATCCGAATCTTCGGGAATCTCGTTGTCCCCCAAAGAGACATAGTCATAGCGGCCGTTACCCAGCCTGGAATTGATCAGACAGTCGGGCTGCAGGCGCTTGACTGTATCGTAGATGGTCTGGCTCTGCTCATCGCTGAGGGTCATAGGAACATCGAACCAAGCGACCGATATTTCCCCGTAGTTGCTCATGATCTCTTCAATCTGCGGCATGATCTTGTGCTCGAATGCCCGGTCGTAGTTCTTCTCCCCTGTGAAGTCCCAGCTGTTGTCCCAGGTGGTGCCTGCCGTCTCGATGTCGTTTGAGAGGTATCCGCCGCCATCCGCTTCGTGCCAGTCCAGGTCCTGCGAATAGTAGAGACCAAATCGCAGACCAGCCTTGCGGCAGGCCAATGACAGCTCGCCGATCACATCCCTGTGGAAGGGCGTCGCATCATAGACATTGTAAGGATCCACCAGCGACCGGTACATGGCGAAGCCGTCATGGTGCTTTGTTGTGACGACCAGGTACTGCATGCCGCAGCGCTTGGCCAGGTCAACTATGGCATCCGCGTCGAAATAAATGGGGTTGAAGGCCTGGGTCAGGCGTTCGTACTCCTTGTTGGGGATCTGAAGCTTGGATTGGATCCATTCAGCATAGTTGCTAGACGACTTCCCCTGGTACTCCCCTCCCAGGAGTGAATAGAGACCCCAGTGAATCATCATTCCGTACTTGGCTTGCTTGAACCATTCCACGGTATCGCTCATTATTTGCCTCTGTTTCTGTTGATTGATACGAGTCGCAATGACCACTCTCAGATGGTCAGCTTGTCCTTCTTGACGACGAAGGCATCATAAAGGGCCAGAATCACGTAGCAGATACCTGCGCACATGATCATGAAACCTGGGTCTTTATTGCCAAGCACCCCGCCCAAGGCTTGGAAGAAGTAGGGAGCCACCAGGGAGCCGATGTTGATGCCGATTAGGATGATCGAAGTGGTCAGGTTCATGGAGCCCTTGGGCGAATAGGCCACCATGCGGGCAGTCAGAGCCGGATTGATGATGCCATTGCAGAACCCTGCCACCAGGACCAGAACCAGCAAGATCGGAATGGAGTTGGTGAAGGGCATAGCGATCATGACCACTGCCGTCAGAACCTCGAAGATGAAGACGGTGTATCGTCCGCACCACTTGGCGAGCTGTTCGAAGGCGATGCCTGAGATGATCGAGCAGAGTACCAGGAAGCCGAAGATCCTGGTGGCATCAGCTGCAGAGCCTATGTGTGAATCGACCATATGGCTGGCCAGTTTCAGGGAGATAGCCGAATAGAAGAGGCAGACGAAGAGGAAGAGGATGGCCAGCTGGATGACGCCGCCGTTGGTAGACGGCTTGATGGAAGTGTCTTCCTCAACCTCCTTGCCATCCTCCACGATGACTCGGTCAAGCCGCTTGGGGACAAAAAGGGAGACGAGGACGATTGGAACGATCAGGAAGAGGAAGACCAGATAAGTGGCATGCCAGGAGATATTGATCAGGAATCCTGCAATGAAGAGCATGATCGAATCGCCGATGGCGCCGACGGAGTTCCTCCAACCCAAAAGCCTGTTCCTGATTTTCTCAGGGAAGACATCAGTGATGTAGGAGACGCTTAGCGGGGTGAAGATGCCCATGCCCACGCCGAACATGGCCCTCGACAGGAAAATGGCTGGGTAGTTGTAGAAGAAGGCAGGGATGACTCCGAAGACCAAGGAGACGATGAGCCCCAAAAGGACCGTGTACTTCTTGCCCAGCTTGTTGGATATGAGGCCGCTGACCACTGTTCCCAGCAGGACGCCTCCCGTGGGGATGACGACCAATAGCTCTACGTTGGCCTCCGAGATATTGGAGAAGTACTCCTTCATCAGCGGGATGGTCCCCGAGACGGCGTTCGAAACCGACATCAGGAATGATATGGATAAGATGCCCAACATCAAAATCGGTGAACTGGTGTTCACCTGTTTCTCTTTTGACTCCATGAAAGTCCCTTCCTCGGAACTGTCATCGCATTCGCATTTACGATGGCGAGCACTTGATTGACTCATGTACTGCACACAACTAGATTCAATGAACCATCTTGGTCCCGAACTATTTCAATAGATAATAGTTTGTTAATAGTATATATCAAATTGGAAACTGTACATGCCGAAGGTGTTGCGTCACGCAGAATCGGCCGGATCTGCCATCCAGCGTTCACCAAACAAATTGTTGGAACTCGGCCTTTTAAGCCTGCCTTAAGGTATGTACGCAAAAGCTGATGCTGATAAAACAATAGGAGCGCTGGCAAGACATTCCGAAACAAAAGTATCTTTATTAATTATCATTGACAGAAGAGATAAGGCAGAGGACATCGTTGCTGTCTGCATGCGGGCGAGGTAAGCCCGCTACTGACGGCTGTCCCCTCAGGAGCATGGTCCATCAGCTCGATCATTCATCGACCGGCTGAGGTCTCGCCTGCTCTTCTGCTTAAAAACAGTTTTTGTGATCCACCCAAGAGCAGTCAACGACCGCACCGATAGAAAGAACCAAGGAAATGAGTGATTCATCCTCACAGATAGTCAGCCACGATCAATCCACATGGGCCTCTATTGCCACATGGCGGATGGCCTATGAAGGGATGGTCAAGTCAAATTCCGATCTTGAAGAGGATGGCCATGCGGGCGATGCTGTTGAGACACTGATCCGTGAGGTTGAGGCCAACCCCGATTACACCTCCGTCGGTTATGGTGCTTTGCCCAACCGGGAAGGTGAGATGGAGATGGACGCCGCCTTCATGGACGGGAACAGCATGGCTTTGGGAGCCGTGGCCGGCATCCAGCATGTACTCCACCCCATATCCGTGGCCAGGCAGCTGAGTCGACGCCATACCAGCAGCTTTCTGGTCGGGCAGGGGGCGACTCGTTACGCCCAGGTCAGCGGGTTCGAAATGCGCAATATGCTGACGGACAGGGCCAGAAAGCGCTGGGAGCTGGAAGCCGCCAAAACCACAACACCGGAGTCTGCAGGCCCCTATCGAGGGCACGATACGGTCGGGGCCATCTCCTTGGATGCACATGGTTCGATGGCTGCCGGCACATCAACATCGGGTCTCTTCATGAAGGAACCTGGCAGAGTAGGCGATTCTCCCCTACCCGGCTCGGGCTTTTATGTGGACAGCACCATCGGCGGGGCGGCCGCCACCGGGCTGGGAGAAGACATCATGAAAGGGTGCCTCTCCTATCGGATCGTCGCCCTGATGGGAAGCGGCTTGAGCCCGCAGGAAGCCTGCGATTCTGCAGTCTACAAATTTGACGACCTCCTGAGGAACCGCTACGGCAAAGTAGGCGAGATCTCAATGATCGCTCTCAACAAGAGAGGAGAATGGGGGGTCGCCACAAACGTAGAATTCACCTTCTGCACAGCTAAGAAAGACGAGCAAATACGAATACTCATGGCCAATCCGGACGGCGAGGGCGGAACACGAATCGAACCAGTGACCAAGGAATGGTTGCAGGAATATGAACGCTCGCTCAAGACGTCCATCAAATAACCATTTATCATTCTTGACTGATTAGTCAATTAATGCTATCTTGACGGGCATGGGTCGCAAGAGAAGTTTCGATGATGATGAGGTACTTGCCCGTGCCCGCGAGGTTTTCCTGGAGCATGGCTATGAGGGCACATCGATTGATGCTCTCGTCAAGGCCACGGGTCTGCTCCGGGGCAGTCTCTACGGTGCCTTCGGCAGCAAGCGCGGCATGTTCGTGGCTGCGTTACGTGATGCAACGGATTCTGAGTCGGGCGATTCAGGAGTGCTCAATCTGGTATTGGTGGCACTCATGGAGCTGTCAGATCATGATCTTGAGGTTCGTGGGCTGGTCAGGGATTACCTTGCGAAGCTGTCCAGCTCGGGATATGACGATACTAATGCTGTGGCCCTTGATATCGCCACGCTCCTTGGCGAGACGCTGCTGCAGCGTGCACATATTCGTCTGCAGCCTGATGATGAAAGAAGATAAGTCATGAACAACAAGGTGGCAATTGTCGGGCGGACGCTGGAAGTTGAACCGCAGGGTTTGGATAAGATGTGGTCGTTCACAGGGAAACTGGTGGTGCCGCTCGAGCATGTTCTGGGTGCGAGCGAGGATCCGGGCATTCTTGATGATGCCAAAGGCCTGCGTGCGCCCGGCCTTCATGTTCCCGGTAAATGGGCCGGCACATACATTGAGCATGGGGAAAAGACAATCTGGAATGTCACCAGACCGGAAAGCCCCATTGTCATCCAACTCAAGGGTGAGCGCTATGACCGACTGGTGCTCGGGGTGGAACAACCCCGCGAGCTGGTCAACCAGATTAACGCGGCCATCACAAAGCAGTAAACCACAAAGCAGTAAACAATGAATTGCAGCACCTGAGTTCTTCTATCGACTATCGGAATTCAATAGCCCGAGAACCAAATAACTGGGCCGACAAGTCATATGTGACTATACTGTCTTCGACGTATTGCCATATGGCTCGTCGGCCTAGATGCTCACTCCCACTCAATGGTTGCCGGCGGCTTGGATGTGCAGTCCAGGACCACACGGTTGATGCCCGGGCACTCGTTGGTAATGCGTGTGGAAATAGTGGCCAGCACGTCATAGGGCAGACGTGTCCAGTCGGCAGTCATGGCATCCTCAGAGGAAACCGGACGCAGCACGATCGGCGAGCCATAGGTGCGCTCGTCGCCCTGCACACCTACCGAATGCACATTGGCCAGCAGCACCACCGGGCACTGCCAGATCTGCCGGTCCAGCCCAGCCTTGGACAGCTCTTCGCGGGCAATGGCGTCCGCCTCGCGCAGGGTCTCCAGACGTTCCCGGGTAATCTCGCCGATGATGCGGATTCCCAGACCAGGGCCGGGGAAGGGTTGACGCCAGACAATCTGGTCAGGCAGGCCCAGTTCGGTACCGATGGCCCGTACCTCATCCTTGAAGAGGGTGCGCAGAGGCTCGATCAGCTGGAACTTGACGTCCTTGGGCAGACCGCCCACATTGTGATGGGACTTGATATTGGCCGCTCCATCTCCGCCGCCCGACTCGACCACGTCAGGGTAGAGCGTGCCCTGCACAAGGAACTTGACCTCCTTGCCGGTCTTGCCTGCCTCTTCAATCACCTGCCGCTGGGCTTTTTCAAAAGTGCGGATAAACTTCTCGCCGATGATCTTACGCTTGCGCTCGGGCTCGGAAACGCCCTTGAGGGCGGTCAGGAAATCCTGCGAGGCATCCACGGCTATCAGCTTGATGCCAGTGGCGGCCACAAAATCATGCTTGACCTGCTCGGCCTCCCCCTTGCGCAACAGGCCATGATCTACGAAGACGCAAGTCAGCTGGTCCCCGACGGCCCTGTGGACCAGAGCGGCCGCCACAGCTGAATCAACGCCGCCTGACAGGCCACAAATGACCTGGTCGTCACCCACCGTGCGACGGATCTTCTCCACCTGTTGCCCGATGATGCCTGAGGCGTTCCAGTCCGACGGCAGTCCGGCGCACTGGTGCAGGAAGCGGTCAATCAGATCCTGTCCCAGAGGGGTGTTGGTCACCTCGGGATGCCACTGGACTCCGTACAGCCCCCGGGAAGGATCCTGCATGGCCGCCACCGGAGCACCTTCGGTATGCGCCAGAACCTCAAAGCCCTTAGGCGCACGATTGACGGCAACGCCATGGCTCATCCATACATCCTGACGGGCGGGCGAATCCTGTAGTATTCCCTTAGCGCTGTCGATGAAGGCCTCGGTCTTGCCGTACTCCCCCAGTGCCGCCTTGTCCACCTCACCGCCCAGCTCATGGGCCATGACCTGGAAGCCGTAGCAGATGCCCAGAACGGGCACCCCCGCCTCGAAAATTCTCTTATCTATGTTGGGCGCCCCGTCCACGTAGACAGAGGCCGGGCCGCCGGAAAGGATGACCGCCTTGGGATCCTTGGCCAGCATCTGATCCAGGCTCATCGAATGAGGCACCAGCTCGGAGTAGACCCCCGCCTCCCTGACTCGACGAGCGATCAGCTGGGCGTACTGTGCACCGAAATCGACCACCAGGACGGGACCCTGTGCCATAAGACTCCTTATATATATGCTGTATCTGCTATGGATGCCCGAGAGCGACGATTCGAGGCCCTCGAACAAGTCCAGTATGGTTGCAGTTTTCGACAATGCTACCGTCATTGAGCCCAGATCGGCAGCCCCAATGGAAGTTCATATCTGCAAGCAGACAATTCCCTCGCATTTTCTCACAAGAGCGAACACACACTGCAAAAAAACGTTCAGAAAAGTCTGCTCGTTCACGTACCATGTAGGCATTGGGTACGAACCCGACGGATGCCTGAAATGACACCGTACGAGCCCGTAACCGAAGTAAATAAACAATCGCACTATAGTGCAGGAGTACACATGACGAATCCTGTTATCGGCACCCCTTGGGCGAAGCTGGAGACCCCAATCGCCGAGGAGACCCTCGAGGCCGTCGACAAGTATTGGCGGGCGGCCAACTATCTTTCCATCGGACAGATTTATCTTCGCAGCAACCCCCTGATGAAGGAGCCCTTCACTCGGGAGGATGTCAAGCATCGTCTGGTCGGCCACTGGGGCACCACCCCCGGCCTGAACTTCCTGCTGGGCCATATCAACCGTCTGATCGCCGACCATCAGCAGAACACCGTGATCATCATGGGCCCCGGCCACGGCGGCCCCGCCGGCACTTCGCAGTCCTACCTGGATGGCACCTACAGCGAGTACTACCCCAAGATCACCAACGATGAGGCTGGCCTGCAGAAGTTCTTCCGCCAGTTCTCTTACCCGGGAGGCATCCCCTCCCACTTCGCGCCTGAGACCCCCGGGTCCATCCACGAGGGCGGCGAGCTGGGCTATGCCCTCTCCCACGCTTATGGCGCCATCATGAACAACCCCAGCCTCTTCGTGCCCTGCATCGTGGGCGACGGCGAGGCCGAGACCGGCCCTCTGGCCACCGGCTGGCAGTCCAACAAGCTGGTCAACCCCCGCACCGACGGCATCGTCCTGCCCATCCTGCACCTGAACGGCTACAAGATCGCCAACCCGACCATTCTCTCGCGCATCTCTGACGAAGAGCTGCATGAGTACTTCCATGGCATGGGTTATGAGCCCTTCGAGTTCGTTGCCGGATTCGACGACGAGGATCATCTGTCCATCCACCGTCGCTTCGCCGACATGTTGGAGACCGTCTTCGACAAGATCTGCGACATCAAGGCCCGGGCCGAAACCGACGACATGACCCGTCCCTTTTACCCCATGATCATCTTCCGCACCCCCAAGGGCTGGACCTGCCCCAAGTTCATCGACGGCAAGAAGACCGAGGGATCCTGGCGCGCCCACCAGGTTCCGCTGACCTCCGCCCGCGACACCGAGGCCCACTTCCAGGTTCTCAAGAACTGGCTGGCCTCCTACAAGCCCCAGGAGCTTTTCGACGAGAAGGGCGCCCTGCGTCCCGAGGTCACCAGCTTCATGCCCAAGGGCGATCTGCGCATCGGAGAGAACCCCAACGCCAACGGCGGGCGTCTGCTCAAGCCGCTGGAGCTGCCTGACATCCACGACTACGAGATCGACGTCAAGAAGCACGGCCATGGCTGGGGCGCCACAGAGGCCACCCGCGTCCTGGGTTACTACACCCGCGACGTGCTGGCCAAGAACCCCACCGATTTCCGTATCTTCGGGCCTGACGAGACGGCCTCCAACCGTCTGGCTGCCGCCTACGAAGTGACTAACAAGCAGTGGGATGCCGATTACCTGTCGGAGCTGACCGACGAGCATATGGCCCATACCGGCCAGGTCATCGAGCAGCTCTCCGAGCACCAGATGGAAGGCTTCCTGGAGGGCTACCTGCTGACCGGACGCCACGGCATCTGGAGCTCCTATGAGTCCTTCGTGCACGTCATCGACTCCATGATCAACCAGCACGCCAAGTGGCTGGAGGCCACCGTCCGCGAGATCCCGTGGCGTAAGCCCATCGCCGGCCTGAACCTCCTGGTCACCTCGCACGTCTGGCGTCAGGACCACAACGGATTCTCCCACCAGGATCCAGGCTTCGTCGACATCCTGCTGAACAAGAACTTCAACAACGATCACGTGGTCAACATCTACTTCCCCGCCGACGCCAACATGCTGCTGAACGTGGGCGAGCGTTGCTACAAGTCGACCAACTGCATCAACGCCATCTTCGCCGGCAAGCAGCCCGCCGCCACCTACCAGAGCGTGGACGAGGCCGCCGCCGAGCTGGAGAAGGGGGCCGCCCGCTGGGATTGGGCCTCCAACGCCAAGGATGCCGAGGATGCTGATGTCGTCATCGCCACCGCGGGCGACATCCCCACCCAGGAGGCCCTGGCCGCCGACGACATGCTGCAGAAGCTGGGCCTCAAGGTCCAGTTCGTCAACGTGGTCGACCTGCTGAAGATCCAGGACACCGAGGAGAACGATCAGGCTCTGTCCGACGAGGAGTTCACCGAGCTCTTCAGCAAGGACAAGCCGGTCCTGTTCGCCTTCCACGCCTACCCCGGCTCCATCTACCGCCTGATCCACGGACGTCCCAACCACGACAACTTCTCCGTGCACGGCTACGAGGAGCAGGGCTCCACCACCACGCCGTTCGACATGGTGCGCGTCAACAACATGGACCGCTGGTGCCTGGCCGCCTCCGCCCTGAAGCTGGTGGACGCTGGCAAGTACGCCGACCAGATCGACAAGTGGACCAAGTTCCGTGACGAGGCCTTCCAGTTCGCCGTAGACAAGGGCTACGACCACCCCGATTACACCGATTGGGTCTGGCCCGATGCCAACCGCGCCGGCCAGGAGACCATCTCCGCCACCGCCGCGACCGCCGGAGACAACGAGTGATATACTGATCCGACTCTGGAACCGCCCGTCATGCGCAGCCCGCATGACGGGCGGTTTCTGTATACTGGACAAGGTTGTGAACAAAGCAGTCATCAAGGCAACCACGTCCGGACAGGAGAAGACACAGTGAGTCTTGCAAGCATCACCATCATCAGCCCAGAAGCCGCCAACGGTCGCAATGTCGTGGCCTACGGCCTGACCAAGGCCCTGAGCGCCAAGGCCAAAACGGCGGTATTCAGACCAATCGCCTGCAGGAAGCACCCGTTGACCCCGGAACTGGTTGCAGCCAGCTCATTCCCCGACACTGATCCGGAGATCTGCCGTGGCAAGTGCCCCGGGCACGCCACTGAGGACCCCATGCAGACCCGGGCCGATGTCCTCAACGCCTACGACGGGCTGGTGGAGGCGACCCACCCCGAACGTGTCCTGATCGTGGGCAGCGATGCCTCAAAGCTCTTTGATCCTGGTCTGTTTGCTCTGAACGCACAGATCGCCGCCGACCTGAGGTCCCCGGTCATGCTGGCCGTCTGCACCATCGGCAGGGAGCCCGGCCAGGTCATGAAGACCGTGGCCGCCTGCCGACGAACCATCGAGGCCCAGGGAGCCGTACTTGCCGGTGTCTTCATCACCGGATGCCAGCCCGAGCAGAAAGCGCCACTTACCGAGGCCTTCCAGGAATACGACCTGCCGACCTGGACCGTCTCCAAGATGGACTTCGACACGGATCCGTCCGCCGATCAGGCCCGCCAGGCCACCAGCCAGACATTTCAGCAGGAGGTGGATGTCGACCAGGTACTGAAGGCCGCCGAAGCCGCCAGCCCCAAGGCCACCACGCCTGTGGCCTTCCAGAACGATCTGCTGGCCAAAGCCAAGGCTGACAAGAAGACCATAGTTCTGCCCGAGGGTGGCGAGGACCGCATCATCAAGGCTGCCGACTACCTGCTGGAACGCGACATCGTCGACCTGATCATCGTAGGCGACAAGAATTCCATTCTGGCGCGGGGCAAGGAGCTTGGCCTCAACAACTTGGGTAAGGCCTCCTTCCAGCCCATGGATGACGAGCAGGTGCTGGTCCCCATGGTCGATCGCCTCTGCCAGCTGCGCGCCAAGAAGGGCATGACCCCGGAGCAGGCACGCAAGCAGCTGGCGGATCCTTCATACTTCGGCACCATGCTGGTGGTGTTGGGCAAGGCCGACGGCCTGGTATCCGGCTCGATCAACTCCACAGCCAACACGGTCCGTCCCGCTCTTCAGGTGATCAAGACCAAGCCGGGTGCCTCGCTGGTCTCCGGAGCCTTCCTCATGTGCTTCCCTGACCATGTGGCGGTCTTCGCCGACTGCGCCATCAACCTCAACCCGTCCTCGGAACAACTGGCAGACATTGCTATTCAGTCAGCCCAAACCGCTCGCTCCTTCGGCGTGGACGCGCGCGTGGGCATGCTCTCCTACTCCACCTTGGGCTCAGGCAAGGGCCCGGATGTCGACCTGGTCGAAGAGGCCACCCGCTTGGCCAAGGAGAAGGCGCCGGACCTGCCCATCGTGGGCCCCATTCAATTCGACGCAGCCTGGTCCCCCACTGTGGCAGCCACAAAGGCCAAAGGCGATCCGGTTGCCGGAAAGGTCAATGTATTCATCTTCCCCAGCCTGAGCGCAGGCAACATCGGCTATAAGGCCGTACAGCGCACCTCGGGCGCCCTAGCCATCGGACCTGTCCTGCAGGGTCTGAACAAGCCGGTCAACGACCTCTCACGCGGCGCCCTGGTGGCCGACATCATCAACACGGTGGCCCTGACTGCCGTCGAGGCCCAGGACTGATCACCGTCCCTATAACGTCTATATAAACCTCTGGGGCTGCTGCTGGATCCTATCACCAAAACCGATCCAGTAGCAGCCCCAAAATCATGTCGGCCTGGCAATATACCGCGCCTTGTAAGGGCCGACGAGTAATCTTGAAGACTGATTGAGGAGCGCAGGCTCTATACAAGCACATCAGGAGGATGCCCCAATGGCGAAAACCGTCCTAGTCATCAATTCGGGTTCAAGCTCGATCAAGTACCAGCTGGTCGATCTGGAGACCAGCCAGAGCCTGGCCTCGGGTCTGGTCGAGAAGATCGGTGAGCCCACCGACGGCCATTACAAGCACGAGGTCAACGGCGAGAAGCATGAGCTTGAGGAGCCCATCCACGACCATGAGGTTGGACTCAAGCGCGTCCTGGGCTTCTTCAAGGAGTATGGCCCTGATCTGGACAAGGCCGGGATCATCGCCGTGGGCCACCGTGTCGTCCAGGGTGGAGCCATCTTCCCCAAGCCTGCCCTCCTGACCCAGAAGACCCTGAGCCAGGTCAAGGACCTTGCCGTGCTGGCCCCCCTGCACAACGGACCCGAGGCCGAGGGCGCCGAGGTCATGAGCCGGCTGATGCCGCAGACCCCGCAAGTCTTCGTCTTCGACTCCTCCTTCTTCTTCGAACTGCCCAAGAAGGCCTCCACCTACGCCCTTAACAAGGACATCGCCAAGCAGTACCACATCCGTCGCTATGGCGCCCACGGCACCAGCCACCAGTATGTGGGCCAGCTGGTTCCCGGCCTGCTGGGCAAGCCTGCAGAAGGCCTGCGGCAGATCGTCCTGCACATCGGCAACGGGGCTTCCGCTTCGGCGCAGGTCTCCGGGCATCCCGTCGAGACCTCCATGGGCCTGACTCCTCTGGAGGGCCTGGTCATGGGCGGCCGCACCGGCGACATCGACCCTGCCGTCGTCTTCCACCTGATCCGCAACGCCCACATGAGCGTTGACGAGCTGGACACCCTCTTCAACAAGCGCTCCGGTATGACCGGCCTGACCGGCCATGGCGACATGCGCGAGGTCCACAAGCTGATCGCCGAGGGTGACGAGGACGCCAAGCTGGCCCTGGATATCTACATCCACCGCATCGTCGGCTACATCGGCAACTACACGGCCCAGATGGGCGGCCTGGACGCTATCACCTTCACGGCTGGCGTTGGCGAGAATGATGAAATCGTGCGTCGCCGGGTCATCGAGCAGTTGGAGCCCTTCGGTGTGAAACTGGACCAGGAGAAGAACGACCAGCGGTCCAAGGAGGCCCGAATCATCTCCACCCCCGACAGCACGGTCGCCGTCTGCGTCATCCCCACCAACGAGGAACTCTCCATCGCCCGCCAGGCCGAGGTCGTCGCCAGCCAGGGCGATGCCTACGGCAACAAGTTCCAGGCCTGACCGTTGACCGGACCTTTCCCCCTCAACCCAACTGATGGTTGGATGATGGATGACTGAGGTCAGGGTTCAGTTTTGAGAACCTGGTCCTGAGAACCAAGGAGGCTGGTGACTACAGCAATACATGTGGTCACCAGCCTCCTTCTATATGTCATATATGTCAGTCGCCCAAGGCCACCAGGGCTTCCTTGTGCAGAAGACCGTTACTGGCAAGACCATTGCCACCCCAGGGACCCGGATTGCCCGCTAGGTCGGTAAAGTTGCCGCCGGCCTCGGTCACAATGGGGACCAGGGCACCCATGTCATAGAGGTCAAGTTCCGGTTCGGCCGCCAGGTCGATGGCACCCTGGGCCAGGAGCATGTACTGCCAGAAGTCGCCGAATCCGCGCAGCCGCCAGATCCGGTCGGTCAGGTCAAGAAGCCTCTCCCGGCGACCTATGGCCTTCCACCCAGTCAGCGATGACAAGGACATAGAGGCATCTTCCATCCGATCCACTCTTGAAACGTGGATGGCCCTGGGAACTTCACCCTGGCGAGCCATGTAGGCTCCCTGACCCTGCGCAGCATACCAGCGGGTGCCCAGCATGGGAGCAGAGACCGCACCGACCACCATCTGATGGTCTACCTCCAAACCGATAAGGGTCGCCCAGACGGGGACCCCGCGCACATAGTTCTTGGTCCCGTCAATCGGATCGATGATCCACCGTCTGCCTTTGGACTCCTGCTTTCCCAGCTCCTCGGCATAGATGGTATCGTTCGGTCTAGCTCGGGCAAGGACGCGACGAATTACCGCCTCCGCCTCTTTGTCAGCCTGAGTAACCGGGGTATTGTCCGCCTTGCGTTCCACTTTAAGATCCGGCGACTTGAAGTAGCCAACGGTGACCTGATCCGCCTGATCGGCCATGGCAATGGCCAAGTCCAGATCCTCCTGCCAGGTCTGCCTTTCAGCCACGATGCTCATAATACGGCTCCTTTTCGCTTGAATCGCTGTGGCTCAGCCTTGGCCCTCGCCTGCCAGCATCCGCTTCCACATATCCGGAAAGTCAGGCATGGTCTTGGCCGTGGTGCCAATATTGCGCACCCGGATGCCAGGTATCTTGAGCCCAATCATGGCAGCAAAGGTGGCCATGCGGTGGTCAGCATAGGTCTCGATGACGGCCCCGTGCATGCTCTGAACAGGCACAGGCTCGATTGCCAGGCCATCATCCAGCTCGCGAGCCTGGCCGCCTATTCTGGTGATTTCTGTGACTAGCGCTTTCAGCCGGTTGGTCTCATGACCACGCAGGTGGCCGATGCCGTGCAGGCGGCTGCGCCCGTCGGCAAAGACCAAGATGGCTGCAATAGAGGGCACGATCTCCCCTGCCGGGGACAGATCGAAGTCGCCGAGTCCATGGATGGCCTCCCCGCCGGTCACCCTGCATGTGGCGCTACCCTGCACGTCGCGAACCCTGTTTACCTTCGCGCCCATAATCTCCAGATACTTGGGCAGCAAGCCACCTGGCTGTGTGGTCCGGTCTGGCCAGTTGGGCACACTGACTTGCCCACCTCCTATCAAAGCCGCTCCCAGGAAAGGGGCCGCATTTGACAGGTCGGGCTCCACCTGGACCTGATCAGGCAGTTGCGTCCCACCAGTTCCCCTACCTTCAACGCTCCACCTGCAGCGGTCGGGATTGGCCTGAACCTGGACTCCGGCCTGACGTAGGTCTTCAACGGTCATGGCAATATGAGGAAGACTGGGGAGATGCTGTCCAGAGTGAACGATGGTCATAGTGCCATCAGCCCTGGCAGCCAGCAGCAGAAGGCCAGAAATGAACTGCGAGGATGCCGAGGAGTCTATGGTCACCTCTCTGCCAACCAGATGAGTCGGCGGCGTGAGCACAAAGGGCAGGAAGCCCTCTTGGCCCAGGTACTCGATCCTGGCTCCCAGCTGGGTCAGGCCGTCCAACAGGGGCCTCATAGGGCGCCGATAGGCCTGCTGGTCTCCGTAGAAGTGTGTGGGGCCGTCAGCCAGCATGGCCAGGCCCGGCACGAAGCGCATAACGGTTCCAGCCAGTCCACAGTCCACCCGAGCGCCGCCACGGAAACGTCCGCCTGACGGTGGAACAACTGTCACTTCCGTAGGGCTGTCAAGGTCAGCCCGACAGTCCACGCCAAGGGCCTCTAGAGCCTGAATCATCAGGTCCGTATCACGCGACTTGAGCAGACCAGTCAACCTGACAGGGCGACTTCCCAGGGACGCCAAAATCAGATACCTGTTCGAGAGGGACTTGCTCCCTGGTATGGTCACCGTTGCATCCAGGGGGCCACCCGCCTGCGGCGCCACCCATGTCTCTTCCACTGTCATGGTCACCATGGTAACCGCAGGCGCAGAGCTGTTTCCGCTCCCTGCTCACCTCTAGAGGTCCAGTGAGGACCCGACCCTGTGCTATATTGATACATTGTGCTCATACGTTGATACTTATGAGCGCCGGGCTATAGCGCAGCTTGGTAGCGCGCCTGCTTTGGGTGCAGGATGTCGCCGGTTCAAATCCGGCTAGCCCGACTTTTGCCTTCGTCCCATGTCGGGAGTCGGATCCTTGGTGTTCATGCCCAGCAAACCTGTAAAGAAAATCGCCAGAGCCAGCAGGCCTGTCAAGCCCGCATAAATAGACATGGTAATGGCGATGCCGACCAAATTGCCTAGGGTCAGAAAGATCATCTGCCCCAGAGGTGCCCCTATCATCATGACAGTCTGTACCACTCCCATAGTTGCAGCCAAGTGGTCCTCGGCCACTGTGCTGATGAGCATAGTCATGAACCGAGGGTTGATCTTGCCCAGAAAATAGTTCATGACCAGGAGCAGAAGGAACAGCAGGGCAGGAATGTGCAGCCAGACCAGGTTGACCCCTACCATGGCGGCTGTGGCCATGACTCCGGTCAGCAGGTGGGCCATGGACAGCCGCCGGAGCGGATCTGAGGCAAGGAGTGCACCAAGGATGAGTCCCAGGGAGGAGATGCCGTTGACGGCAGCTATGGTCGTTCCATAGCTTCCCCACCAGACCCCGGGCATGGAAATCAGCCCCAGGTTGATCAGGGGCTGCAGAGCCGTCCCCAGAAGGTTGACCAGACAGCCGAAGCCCACCATCAGGACCAGGAAGGTGGAGCTGCGGAACTCCCCCAAGGTCACACGGAGGCTGGAGGACAGGCCCACATGCTTGCCCACAGGTGAACCATTGTCTGAGACCTCCGCCCTGGCGAATTCCCTATAGCCTATGGCTACCAAAAGCCCCGCCAACAGAAAGGTGGCTGCGTTGATCAGCGCGAATACAGTGAAACTGTTGCCTAGGATAGCGATTAACGCTGCACCTCCGCCTGCACTGATGACAGCCGCGACATTGGATGTAGCGGAGGTGATCGAGGTCGCCTGATGGAGCTGGCCTGGCCGGACCAGGTGTTTGAGGACCGGCATCCACAGACTGCTCGCATATCCCTCAAGCATGGAAGATGCCATGTCCATGGCTACCAGCAGCAGAAAGACGGGTAGGCGCTTGGATCTGCCGATCACCGTGGCAATGACTAGATAGATACAAACCTGAACCAGTTTGATCACCACTTGCATCCGTGTCTTGTGCGCGGTTCTGTCGGCCAAGTATCCGGTCAGAATGGCCGTCAGCGTTGGCGCCAACCAGGCCATTGAAGCTATGGAGACGGCCAGTCCGGCAAAGGACATGGTCTGGGCATAGACGATGAAGACGATGTTGAAGAGCTCGCCTCCGACCGTATTCAACAGACTGGCCAGAACCATGGTCACGAAAGGCTTGTTCTTCAAAAGCTCCTGCATGGTCAGCCGCCGATCAGGGCAGTTCGATCTTCATGAGGGTCCGGTGAAGCAGCCACCAAGCCGGCAGAGAGGCCAGAAAGATGATCATAAGCACCAACGCGGACAGCAGCGGGGAAAGGGAGAGCAGGTTGCCCACCACAGCGTCCAGCAGGAGCAGGACCCCGAACATGATAGGCATCGAGCGCTTCCAGAAACCCAAGGAAAGGGCAATGCCGACCAGTCCCACCAGTCCTGCGAGACTGGTGACCAACATGAGTAGAACCTGTCCGAGCAGACTGCCCGGCCAACCCGTTCCAAGCGAGCCCACAAGACGGTCAACCAACAGAATGACGGCAAGGGTGATGACCGCCCCCACCAGGTAGGACAGGGCCGTGAATAGGCCGACGAATATCAGCTTGACCAACAGTATTCGGCCCCGCGATACAGGGCATGACAGGGTGAGCGCCAGATTCCTTCCTGTGTAGGGTTCGATGAAGACCAAGTTGCAGAGGGCAGCCGCCACCAAAGAGAAACCCACCAGAAGGATGATCATGGCCATCTGCAGCACGAAGACCAGACTGGACAGCCGCGGATCAGACCGTCCGCTCGTGTGGCCAATGGCCAGGAACATGCCACCCAGGGCCAAGGCTGCAGCCACCACCGCCAATCCTCCGAAGATGCAGGGCCATAGTCTCGTCTTTTTCAGCTCCAATGTCAAAAACGTCTTCATATCAGCCCTCCATAGCCTTGATCAGGGTTTGTTCGGCGGTCTCCTGGCCCTTGCTGAGCAGTTCCGGCACGCTGGCTCGCAGGCTGACCCTGCCGTCCGCCACCACCATCACGCGGTCGGCAGTGCGCAGCACCTCGGAGAGGATATGGCTGGAAAAGAGGACCGCACTGCCTTGGGCGGTCAGACTTCGCAGGCTGTCTCGCAACTGTCCGATAGCTACCGGATCCAGTCCGTTGAGCGGCTCGTCCAGTAGGTAAAGGTCGGGATGATGACCCATACATCTGGCCAAGGCCAGCCTCTGCCTCATGCCCATGGAATATCTGCCAACGGGCGTGGTTGAATCCGCAGTCAATCCAACCTTCTCCAAAAGTTGGCTGATTCCAGTGATCCCAGCGACCCTATGCTTCCCGTCTGCCAGCGCAAGGTAGGCCAGGTCAATCTCCAGGTTCTCCCTGGCACTAAGGAACTCGTAGAAGACAGGCTCGTTGATGGACACCCCCATCCTGGCAAGAATGCCTGGGTAGCTTTCGCTAAGAGGCTTCCCCAGAAAGCGGACCCGACCGTCGACGGGCCTCTGCATCCCGGTCAGAATCTTCAACAGCGTGGACTTGCCAGCACCGTTGGCACCCAGCAAGCCCAAAATCTCACCTTGCTCCAGGGTCAGATCCAGTCCGGACAGCACCTCCCTGCCTTCAAATACTTGGACGATACCGTCCGCCTCCAGCACCTTCATGAAACTCCCTCCATAAAATACCATCGGTATGTTTATTGAAAACAAAAACCACTCACTCGTTGAGCACCCGAATCTTACTAGTAGCCAGAGCCCTCTGGCCTTAAGAGATCTATCGGCTCTAAGAGACCCCTTGATCTCGATTCTTGTCAAATTTCTCTTGCGTGGACTCCCCGCCGGTGGCAGTCAGAGGACTGCTCTTCAGATGCGCATGCAAGTGCACGGCTGCATGAATAACCCGATCATCGATGACCGGCGCCCCTATTCCCTTGAGCATATCGGCCAGCAGGGTGAACTTGGAGACCACCTGGTCTCGAGTCATGGTCGAGAATCGAATCCCTATCCACATGTTGAGCAGGATATAAAGCACCTGGGCCAGATCTTCGGGATTGCAAGGGGCGATAGAACCGTCCTCCATGCCTTCACGGACATAGGGGGTGATCACGTCCACAATCCTGTCCATGGATTTCAGGTACATCTCCCCTACCATTCGGGGACTCTTCAGTAGAGTTCTAGCAGAAAAAGTGACATCGAGACGCGAATAGGCCGACAAGGAGGCAATCAGCTCGTTGCGCAGCTTGTCCAGCCCGGTTTCGCCCGGCCAGTCCCCTAGCCAGTCACCTTGGGATGAGGACGAGGCCATGCGCTCGGTAACTGCGTGGAAAATAGCCGTCTTAGAGGGGAAATGGTAGTAAACCGCTCCCTTGGTCATGCCGCCCAGACCATCGACGATGTCCTGGATGCTGGTTCCGTCGTAACCCTTTTCCAGAAAGAGCCGCTGCGCTACATCGAGGATCTGATTGCGATGTCCTTCAGGATCCTTCGGCGTGCCCATGCAGTACTCCCTTCCCAGTCAGCACAATCAATGCCTGATCATCTTGGCATGACCATCTTTTCTGACAAGAACCTATCATACCACTGGTATGTTCTGCTCGCCCAATCACGAGCATTGATGTCTGGAACCTTAATCCTTCTGCAGTCGACGGATAGCCTCATGCTGGATGGCCACCACCGCCTTGGCATCGGCGACTCCAGCTGCGCAGAGCTCCTGCCAGGAGACCCAGGCAGACTGGATATGCTCGCCTGGGTCGAAGTCGGTGGAGCCCTGGTGCCAGCGACGTAGATGCAGGACTACAATGTGGCCGAGCTCGTCGCTCATGCCTAGGGAGGAGTAGACATCGGGAGCAGCATCGATCCAACCGTCTTCAGGATTCAGATGGCTTTCTGAGGCCGGTGCGCCCTCAGGTCCAGGCACCAGACCAGTCTCCTCACGCAGCTCGCGCAGAGCAGCCTTGGCCGGGCTCTCCCCAGGGTCGATGAAGCCGGCCGGCAGGCCGAATACGTAGGCCTGGGCACCCACCCGGTACTCGCGGGTCAGCAGATAGGCATCAGCAGCGCAGTCGTGCACCAGCATGACCACGCAGGGGTCGTGACAGATGAGCTGTCGGTCGATGGTTTCCTTGGAACCGTCGCGCCGGAACATAGCCACCTGCTGCTGGTCGATAACGAATATCGGGCCGCGGAAGACCTCCCTGTCATCCATCAGCTCGGGAGCGCGGGTCATATCGATGCCCTTAGGTCCCTGTCCATCGCGGCCGTCCAGCCTGGCAGCCAATCGTGCCTGCAGAGCCTGTGCTTCATCGCTCATCAAATCACTCCTCCTCAACCATCAACCCTCAGCTGTCAACGCATCACCATGGTCCAGGGATCTGTGACGATGGATGAGACCTCCACCTGCGGACGAACACCGGTAGCCGTCTCCAAGGCCTTGGCAATGTCTCCCTTGGCGTAGCGGAACCAGAGGCGCTCAATTGCTGAGTGCGGGGTGTTGATCAGCATAGGTTTGGGTTGATTGGGCCGACCGGCCATCCGGGCCTCATAGAGGGCCTGTTGGTAGGCATCCGTGGCAGGATGATGGCGCAAATCGCTGGTGATGTAGACGTCGGCCCCCGTGGACCGGACCAGGTCGAACTCGGAGTCCCCCGAGCCGGGCAGCAGGGCGACTGTGGAGACTATGGCCTCGGACGGACCGACCGCCTGAACACCCAGAGCCGTCCTGGGCAGGAGATCCGCCACCGTATGAACCAAATTATCAAATGGCATGGGCTCCGGAAGCCGACCCCAACGACCCAGGCCTACCTGGATCCCCTGACCGGCGTGCAGATCGCGGTTTGAGACCGGCCGAGGAGCCAGCGGTCTCGCCTCCTGTAGGTCCAGGGCATCAGCAGCCGCCTGGGCCACGCCACGGTAGGCGGCATCAGCGTTGGTATGCCCCACCCAGAGCCCGCAGTGGCCCTCGATCAGCCTGGTTATCATATCCCCGCGGAAGTCAAGGCCGGAAACCTGGTGGACCGATCTGAAGAAAAGCGGATGATGGGTGATCAGCAGGTCGGCCTTGTGGTCCAGAGCCTCCTGAACCACATCAGGCCGAGGATCCACAGCGCACCAGATCCGTCTGACCGGCCAGGACGGATCCCCTACGGCTAGACCCGGATGGTCCCAGTCTTCCGCGTAATCCAGTGGGTAAAGCCCCTCTAGCAGATCCACCACCTGACCCAGGGGCAACGAGGGCCTCTGAACCTCATCCTGTTCATCAGACATGACGATCCCTCCTCGGATCCTTCCGGGCTAGTCCCAGGCCACCCCATGTCAGATCAGTGAGCAGCCAGCTCCCAATCCTGGCCGATGCCGGTGGATACATCCAAGGGCACGGCCAATTCAACGGCATGTTCCATGGAATCCTTGACCAGTTTAGTGGCCTTTTCGGTCTCGCCGGGAGCGATCTCCACCAGCAATTCATCGTGGATCTGCAGGGAGATGCGGCTCTTCAGCCCCTGATCGGACAAGGCACGGCTGGCCTTGATCATGGCGATCTTCATGATGTCGGCAGCTGATCCCTGGATGGGCGCATTCAAAGCGGCCCTCTCGGCAGCCTCGCGGGTGGGACGACGCTTGGAGCGCAGCCCCGGGAAGTAGCGCCGCCGACCGAACATGGTCTCGGTGTAACCCTTCTCACGGGCATCGGCTACCAGGGACTCCAAGTACTCATGGACCTTGCCGAAGGTGGCGAAGTACTTGGCGCGCAGCACATCGGCCGCGGCCGGACTGATCTTGAGCTGCTGGGCCAGGCCGTAGGTGCTCAGTCCATAGGCCAGCCCATAGCTCATGGCCTTCACATGGGAGCGCTGGTCCCCGGTGACTTCCTCCATAGGGATGTCGTAGACCAAGCTGGCCACGTACCGGTGGAAGTCGGCGCCAGACTTGAAGGCATCGATCAGGGCCTGGTCCCCGGAAAGATGGGCCATGATCCGCAGCTCCACCTGGGAGTAGTCCGAGGAAAGCAGCGCCTCGTACCCGCTGCCAGGCACGAAGGCCGAACGGATCTCGCGGCCTCGGGCATCCCGGTTGGGGATGTTTTGCAGGTTGGGATCCACCGAGCTCAGCCGACCAGTGGCGGCCACGGTCTGCTCGTAGGTGGTGTGCAGCCGTCCATCCCGGGGATTGACAGCCTCGCGCAGGGTCTGCACGATCTGCTTGAGCTTGTTGGTCTCCCTGTGCTTGAGCAGCGCGCCCAGGAAGTCGTTGGCCCGCTCGTTGTTGACCGACTTGATGTACAGGTCCTGCAGGACCGAGACGTTGGTCGAATAGGAGCCGGTCTTGGTCCTGTGGGTGGGCACCAGGCCCATATCATCGAAGAGCACCTTACTCAACTGCTTGGGGCTCTGCAGGTTGACACGGCTGCCGGCCTTATCCCAGGCAATTTCCTGAGCCTGGCGGGCCTCAGCGGCGAACCGGTCGTGCATCTCCTTTAGACGGGCATCGTCCACCTTGGCGCCCTCGGTCTCCATCTGCGCCAGGACTGCGGAGGTGGGCAGCTCTATGGTTCGCAGTAGTCCGTATTGATGACGCTCGTCCATAAGCTCCTGCAGACGTTCAGAAACCATCATGACGTACTGCGCCTGACGCAAAATCCGAGTCCCCCGTCGGCGTTCGTCCTCATCCTCTCGCCCGTCCAAAGCCAGGGCTCCCTGGGTGGCCTCAGGCTCCTCCTCTACGGGGATGGCCAGGAAATGGGCGACGGCCTGTTCCAGGTTGTCGGCATGGAAATCAGGCTGGGCCAGGTAGCCTGCCAGCTTGGTGTCAAACAGAGGCAATGGCATGTGCAGCCCCTGGCTCTCCAGTAGATGCAGGTGCTCCTTGTAGCCATGGACCACACAGGTGCCGATCCGCTGGTCTATAAGTTCCTGAATGGCACCGCGCATGTCTACGTCAATATCTTCTGCCATGAGGACCAGACCGTGACCGTCCATAGAGAGAATAGCCAACTCTTCCAGGCCATAGTCGCCATGCTTGGCCCAGCCGATGGCGTGGAGAACCCAGTGCTCCTTCATGGCTTCGCTGCAGCGCATGGCGTTCTGATCGGAATCGCCGATGTCCTTGATTTTGTCCAGGGAATCAGCCATGGCCTTGACGTGGTCCGCCGAGCGCCGACAAAGGGCCTTGTTCGGTAGATGCTTCTCGCACCAGTCTCTCAGCTGGTCGGCGGACTCCGCCTTATCACGCTCAGGCTGGGTGAACTCCTCCTGCTCGTTACTGACGTCGACCAGGGCGGAAGCCGACGAATAGTCGTAATCAGCGACAGTATTGAATCCCCGCAGGATCTTCTTGCGGGTCTGCGGGCCAAACTGCAGCTGCTCAAAGATGGGCAGAACCTGATCCGTATGGATTGTGCCGAAACGCAGATCCTCGACCTTAACGCCCAGATCCAGGTCGCGCACCAGGGCATTGACCTTTCGGTTGAGCCGCACCTGGTCGGCATTATCCGCCAAGGCCTGGCCCTTCTTGCCGCCGATCTCGTCAGCGTGCTCCAGAATGGAATCAAGCGATCCATACTTGTTGATCCACTTGGCGGCATAACCGTCGCCCACGCCCGGCACACCGGGGATGTTGTCGGCTCCCTCGCCGCGCATGGCGGCCAGATCCGGGTACTGCTCCGGGGTCACCTTATAGCGGTCCATGATGGCCTGGGGCGTCATGTGCTTGAGGTTCTTGAAGTGGTGGCCTGGATAGAGCACAGTGATGTCGTCGTCCACCAGCTGGAAAGCATCTCTGTCCCCCGACAGGACTAGGGTCTTGAACCCGGCCTGCTCCCCCATGGCGGCCAGCGTGCCGATGATGTCGTCGCCCTCATAACCCGGCTTTTCGATATAGGTAATACCCAGGCCTTTGAGCAAGTCCTGGATCAGAGGCAGCTGGCTCAGCAGTTCCTTGGGAGCGGCCTCACGGGTGCCCTTGTACTGGGGCAGCATGGCGTTGCGGAAGGTGCCGCCCTTGACGTCAAAGGCCACGCCCATGTGGGTGGGCTTCTCCTTGGCCATGACATCCGCCAGCATGGTGGCAAAGCCCCATACCGCGTTGGTGGGCTGCCCTGTCGAGGTAGTGAAGCTCTCGACGGGAAGGGCATAGAAGGCCCGGAAGGCCAGCGAATGTCCATCGACGACCAGCAGGGTGCGGCCGTCCTTGTCCTGCTTCTTCGTCTGGTCTTCCATAGAAGGACTAACGGTCGTTCTGATTGGCCACGTTGTTGATGACCACGTCGGCCACCTCCTGCATGGTCAGCCTGCGGTCCATGGAGGTCTTCTGGATCCAGCGGAAGGCCTCGGACTCGGTCATGCCCATACTCTCCATGAGCAGACCCTTGGCCCGGTCCACACGCTTGCGGGCTTCGAAACGGGCCTTCATGTCGGTGACTTCGTCCTTCAGGGCGTTGATCTGGTCAAAGCGGGAGATGGCCACCTCAAGGGCCGGCAACAGCTTTTCCGGAGCGAAGGGTTTGACGACGTAGGCCATGGCCCCAGCATCAGCCGCCTTCTCGACCAAGCTCTGCTGGGAGAACGCCGTCAGCATAACCACAGGAGCCAGATTCTCCTTGCCGATCTCAGTGGCGGCGGTAATGCCATCAGTGCCGGGCATCTTCACGTCCATAACGACTACATCGGGCCTCAGCTCGCGAGTCAGATCAATGGCCTCCTGGCCGCTGGCCGCCTGACCTACCACGTCATAGCCGGCATCCTCGAGAGCTTCGACGGTATCGAGCCTGATCAAAGCCTCATCTTCCGCCACAACCACGGTCCGCCCTTCTGGGGAATCGCTGCGGTTCTTACTCTCTGAAGCCACTTTCAACCTCGTTTCCTGAAAGTCCATCCTGGCTTCACCGAAAACCGATGAATGACGGATGGGGTTCGCTTTATCGTGCCCCCGGTGAGACTCGAACTCACACTGCACGGATTTTGAGGCCGTTTCCTCTACCAATTGGGATACGGGGGCTTTTCGTTACCACAGAGAATCTACCATACTTTGGCGACGACGCAAGGTTATCCGTGTTGAATCTGCCTTAGAATGAAGACAGTTATGTATACAGGCACATCAGCAGTCGAAGGAGAGCATGATGACCACTCAGATCTATCGACGGTTCGATCCTTGGCGCACCTCCCCCGTCCAGGAGAAAGCCCGCAAGCAAATTATGGACAGCCACTACTTCAGCGTCGACAGGGTCACCTTTGAATCCAGCGACAATCAGACCTTCGACCGCAGCATCGTCAGCGAGAAGCATGGAGACACCATCGCCGTCCTGGCCATCACCGACGACGGACGGATACCACTGGTCGAGCAGTACCGTCTGCCCACCCACCGCTGGACCCTTGAATTGCCGGCCGGCCATCCGCTCAACGACAAGGAAGCCCCCATCGATGTAGCCACCAGACGACTGCGCGAGGAGGCCGGATACAAGGCCGCCTCCTTCAACCAGTTCGCCAGGTTCATCAACACCCCCAGCTTCTCCACGCAGCACACCACCCTCTTCTATGCCGAGGGCCTGACCCCGGTCCAGCCTGCCAGCCTGGCACCGGAGACCCCCCACCAGAATGTGCGACTCTTCACCGTGGACGAGGCCTACGACATGGTGATCGCAGGAACCATACTGGATGCAAAAACCACCATCGCCATCCTGCGGGCGAAAATCGGACTGTCGGACCTGCACTGAGGCAGGAACCCCCGCATGACGAACCGGTGGCCTCTCCCCTACCTTGGCGGGCGGGGGAAAGACCACCGGTTTCTTGCTCTATCAATACCGAATGAACCTGACGGCCACCCGCCTGGCTGACTCAGTCGACAGCCAGGCGGCATGCCGGAGAATCAGTCGTTGGCGCCAACCGTGTGCACGTAGATGCAGTCGGTGTTTCCTGGCTCATACTCGCCCTGGGCGCTGCTCAGCACCACCAGGCAATCGCCGTCGGAGACCTTGTCCTGCTTCTTCAGAGTGGCGTCCACGAAGGCCATGAGGCCTGCACGGTTGAAGTCGTGGTAATCCTGCTCGCACATGAATGCCTCGGTGCCCCAGCTCAGTGCCAGCCAATGATAAGTGTGCTCATCGGTGGTCAGCGCATAGATGGGGGCGGCCGGACGCTCACGGGAGACGCGGTGCACGGTGTTGCCTGTCTGAGTGAAGGCCACGATGGCCTTGGCATTGATCTTGTCGGCCAGGTCCACAGCGGCGGAGGAGACGGCACCGGAGTTGGACATGTCCAGGTTGTGCATATCCGGGATGCGGTCGAAACCGTGGGTGGTGGCGTACTCGGAGATCCGGGCCATGGTGGAGACCGTGGTGTCGGGGTAGTCGCCCACGGCGGTCTCGTTGGAGGTCATGGTGGCGTCGGCGCCGTCCAGCACGGCGTTGGCGCAGTCGGAGGCCTCGGCACGGCTGGGGATGGGCGAATGAACCATGGAGCCCAGGACCTCGGTGGCGACGATGACCGGCTTGGCGTACTGACGGGCCAGCTCGATGCAACGCTTGGTCACCAGGGGGACCTGCTCGAAGGGCATCTCCACGGCCATGTCACCGCGGGCAACCATGATGCCGTCGAAGGCCTTGACGATCTCCTCCAGGTTCTCAACGGCCTGGGGCTTCTCGATCTTGGCCACGATGGGGATGCGGCGACCCTCCTCGTCCATGATCTCATGGGCGCGATCGATGTCGGTGGCGAAACGGACGAAGGACATGGCGATGATGTCGGCACCGGTGCGGATGCCCCAGCGCAGGTCCTCCTCGTCCTTGGGGGTGAGTGCCGGCAGGCTCACGGCCACACCGGGCAGGTTGATGCCCTTGTGGGAGGAGACCGGGCCGGCCACGACCACCTTGGTGTGGACATGGTTGCCCTCGACCTTGGTGACCTCCAGACGGACCTTGCCGTCATCGATCAGGATGGGATCGCCGGGGTGGCAGTCCCCGGGCAGACCCTTGAAGGTGGTGGAGGTCATGTGCTCGTCACCCTCGACATCGTCGGTGGTGATGGTGAACTCCTGGCCCTCCTTGAGGATGACCTTGTCTTCGCCCTGCTCGTTCTTCTTGAACCAACCGCAACGAATCTTGGGACCCTGCAGATCGACCAGGGCCGCCACGTTGCGCCCAGTCTCCTTGCTGGCCTGACGCACGTTGTTGTAAACCTTGAGGTGATCTTCGGGGGTGCCATGGGACCGGTTGAGCCTGGCCACATCCATGCCGGCCTTGACCAGCTTGGTAATGTTCTCAAGCGACTCCGAAGCCGGCCCGATGGTATCGACGATCTTGGCTTTGCGCATATGCTACCTGCCTGTTCTTTTTCTTGCTTACCTTTCCATTGTACAGACTCAGGCTGCTGTGGACCAGTATTTCCCGTTAGCGCTAACAACCCTTGTGGCTTAATGGTTTCCTTACTGCTTTACTCCCTGTGGATCGGTTTGGGAGGACTGATGGCGGCTTTTAAGCACTGAAGCCAGGGCCGCGGTGCCCACGGCCAGAACGATGACCAGCAGGGAGGCCCAGGTCGGTATCTCCGGCACGGCAGTCAGGGGCTGTCCGCCGTTGATGAAGGGCAGCGTGTTGCCGTGCAGAGCCTCCATGATCAGCTTGACCCCGATGAAGGCCAGGACCACAGCCAGCCCCAGGGGCAGATACTCCAGCTTGTCCAGCAGGGACCCCAACAGGAAGTAAAGCTGCTGAAGGCCCAGCAGGGCGAAGACGTTGGAGGTGAAGACGATGAAGGGGTCCTTGGTCAGTCCGAAGATGGCCGGAATGGAGTCAAAGGCGAACATGACATCGGTGGTGCCGATGGCCAGGAAGACCACCAGCATGGGCGTGAAGTAGCGCTTGCCCTCGAAGGTGGTCCGCAGGTGCTCACCGTCATAGTGGCTGGTGATGGGGATGACCCGGCGCAGGACCCTGATAAGCCCGTTCTCGTGGTACTCCTCCTGCTTGCCTCGGCTGGAGACCATGTTCCAGGCGGTGTAGAGCAGGAAGAAGCCGAAGATGAAGAAGATCCAGGTGAAGCGGGTGATCAGCGCCGTTCCGGCCAGGATGAAGACGCCGCGCAGCAGCAGCGCGATGGTGATGCCGACGCTGAGCACATAACGCTGAAGCCGCAGGGGCACGGCGAAATTGCCCATGATGATGACGAAAACAAAGAGGTTGTCGATGCTGAGCGAGTACTCGGTCAGCCAGCCCGAGTAGAACTCGATGGCCGGCTTGGATCCGGCCACCTTCCAGATCAGTGCCCCGAAAATCAAGGCCATGACCACGAAGAAGCCGATGTGCCTCACGCATTCGCCGGTCGAGGGCACATGTGGCCGCCGCCCGATCACCAGAAGATCAACCACGAAGAAAACGGCCAGCACAACCAGGCTCACAACCATGAACGGCAGAGGTGTCTCGGACATATCACCTGACTCTAGCGGCAAGATATGACGTGCTCATCTGCCCCTCTGCATGTCAGAACATCCTCACAGAGAGCGGTCAGCGGATCGGGCCTGTGATGCTCTTGGCATCACAGGCCCTAAGCATGGCCGGGGCAGGCCACTGGTCAAGAGCTCCGGACCAAGGAGCAAACTTACTTTTTGGCCTCGGTCATCTGTCTCAGCTCCTTCTTCAGATCCTTGATTTCGTCGCGCAGGCGGGCTGCGAGCTCGAACTGCAGCTGTTGCGCAGCCGTGTGCATCTGGTCGCTCAGCTGACGGATCAGGTCGGCGAGGTCCTGCGCCGGCAGACCGGCCTGGAGGATCTCCTGATGCCGCTTGTCGGCCTCCTCCTTGTCGTAGAGGGGCACGCCCAGGTGGGAATTGCCGGCCTTGTTGGCGTTGCGGTAGCCGCCCGCCAGCAGGGTCTGTGTGTCCACATCCTCCTTGGCCAGCATGTCGTTGACGTCGCTGATCTTCTTGATCAACGGCTTGGGATCCACGCCGTGTTCCTTGTTGTAGGCGATCTGCTTGGCTCGGCGACGGTTGGTCTCGCTGATGGCTTTGTCCATGGAGTCAGTGACCTCGTCGGCGTACATGATGACCTTGCCGGACACATTTCTGGCGGCACGGCCGATGGTCTGGATCAGTGAGCGATAGGAGCGCAGGAAGCCCTCCTTGTCCGCATCCAGAATGGCCACCAGGGAGACCTCGGGCAGGTCTAGCCCCTCACGCAAGAGGTTGATGCCCACGATGACGTCGATCTTGCCCTCGCGCAGTTCGCGTAGGAGTTCCACCCTCCTCAGGGTGTCTACGTCAGAGTGCAGGTATTCCACCTTGATGTCGCGCTCAAGCAGATAGTCGGTCAGGTCCTCGGCCATCTTCTTGGTCAGCGTGGTCACCAAGACCCGCTCATGACGATCCACCCGGGTCTTGATCTCGTCCAGAAGGTCGTCCACCTGGCCCTTGACAGGCCTTACCTCCACCTCGGGATCCAGCAGACCGGTGGGCCGTATGACCTGCTCTACTACCCCGTCAGACAGGCCCATCTCATAGTCGCCCGGTGTTGCTGACAAGTAGACGGTCTGGCCCACCTTGTCCAGAAACTCGGGCCACTTCAGCGGGCGGTTGTCCATAGCCGAGGGCAGACGGAAGCCGTGCTCCACCAGGGTCCGCTTGCGGCTGGCATCCCCCTCATACATGGCTCCGATCTGGGGGACGGTCACATGGGACTCATCAATGACCAGCAGGAAGTCGTCAGGAAAGAAGTCCAGCAGGGTGTGGGGAGGTGTCCCAGGTTCGCGCCCGTCGAAGTGACGGGAGTAGTTCTCCACTCCGGAGCAAGTGCCGATCTGGGTGAGCATCTCCAGGTCGTAGGTGGTGCGCATGGTCAGCCTCTGGGCCTCCAGCTCCTTGCCCTGCTTGCGCAGCTGGCCCACACGCCAGTCCAGCTCCTCCTTGATGGTCTTCAGGGCGCGCTCCATCCGCTCGGGACCGGCCACATAGTGGGATGCGGGGAAGATGTGCACGGAGCTCTCATGGGCAATCTCGTCCCCGGTCAGCGGGTGCAGAGTGGAGATGCGATCGATCTCGTCACCAAAGAATTCGATGCGGACGGCCAGCTCCTCATAGACGGGGATGATCTCGACCGTGTCGCCGCGCACGCGGAAGGTACCTCGGGTGAAGGCGATGTCGTTGCGCTTGTACTGCATGTCCACGAACTTGCGCAGTAGGTCATCCCGGTTGATCCGGTCCCCCTCGTGCAGGAAGAGCATGCGTCCGGCATACTCCTCGGGCGTGCCCAAGCCGTAGATGCAGGAGACGGTAGCCACCACCACGCAGTCGCGCCTGGTCAGCAGGTTGGCCGTGGCGGCGTGCCGGAGCCGCTCCACGTCGTCGTTGATGTTCGAGTCCTTCTCGATATAGGTATCCGTCTGGGGGATGTAGGCCTCAGGCTGGTAGTAGTCGTAATAGGAGACGAAATAGGAGACCGCATTGTCGGGCATGAGCTCCCTGAACTCGGCGCAGAGCTGGGCTGCCAGGGTCTTGTTGGGCTCCAGAATCAGAGTGGGCCGCTGCAGACGCTCGATCAGCCAGGCTGTGGTCGCGGTCTTGCCGGTGCCGGTGGCGCCCATGAGCACCACATCGTTCTCGCCATTCTCGATCCGCGTAGCCAGCTCCTCAATGGCCTCTGGCTGGTCGCCGGAGGGCTTGTAGGGAGACTTGACCACGAAGGGCTTATTGGTCCGCTCAATGTTGAACCCCATGAAACTCCCTTCCAGGATGCGTCATTCGCCAAGGCCGTCAGTCACGGTGCGAGGATCCCTTGGCCAAGGCCTTCAATTCTTTATATATTCTATCAACAGACTCGAACATTTGTTCGATAGGCTGGGACCCGTTCACCAGCAGGTCGGCCTGAGCGCGTCGCGCACTGCTGTTGGCCTGAGAGCCGATGCGCTCAACAGCCTGACTCGTGGTCATATGCCGCTGATTCACCATGCGCGTAATCCTCACCTGGCTGGGGGCCTCTACCAGCAGAACCTTGTTGAAATGAAAAGGAATGGCAGAGCGCACCTCGGTCAGCAAAGGCACCTCATGGACCACCACCTCGGAACCTTCCAGCCAGGGCTGCTCGGCCTTGGCGGCCAGGTCATAGACCAGCGGATGAATGATCTCGTCCAGGTCCTTGCGGTCCCAGTCAGCCGTCGGCCCTCCGAAGACCCGTGCAGCCAGGGCTGACCTGTCCACTCCCCCATGGCCGTCCCCGCAGTCTGCTCCGAATCGCTCCAGGACCGGCCCGACACCAGGTCCGCCCGGAGCGATGACCTCATGGGAGAGCCTGTCGTAGTCGATGACCCTGGCCCCGTCCTGAGCCAGCCGAGCCGCCACCGTGCTCTTGCCGGCCGCTATCCCGCCGGTCAATCCCACACGTATCATCCCGACCTCCCACATATACCCACATATACCTTATGGCGGCAGATACAAATGGAGGGGCCCGACCGAGGCCGGACCCCTCCATTCACTACTTAATGCTCACTTCTTTTCCTTGAGCAGCTGCTCGCGCAGGGCGGCCAGCTGGTCGTCGGAGGCCAAGGTGCCCTCGGAGCTGGACTCCGAGCTGTAGTTGGTAGTCTCCTCGGAGCTCTGACGGTGGGAGTGAGAACCGGCGGCAGGCGCCTGGGAGGACCGGCTGTCCTCGGCGGCCGAAGCCTCGGCGTTCTCCAGCTCCTTGGCCACGAAGGCCTTGTGCTGCTCCCAGAGGTCGTGGGCAGCCGCATACTGGGACTCCCACTCCTCCCGCTGCTTCTCGTAGCCGGCGATCCACTCGTTGGTCTCGGGGTCGAAGCCCTCGGGGTACTTGTAGTTGCCGTCCTCGTCGTACTCGGCAGGCATGCCGTAGATGGCCGGATCGAAGTCCTCGGAGGTCGGATCGACGGAGTCATCGGCCTGCTTGAGGGACAGGGAGATACGGCGGCGATCCAGGTCGACGTCGATGACCTTGACGAAGATCTCCTCGCCCTGCTTGACGACGGTCTCGGGGTTCTCCACGTGGCGGTTGGCCAGCTCGGAGATGTGGACCAGGCCCTCGATACCGTCCTCGACGGAGACGAAGACGCCGAACTGCACAATCTTGGTGACCTTGCCCTTGACGATCTGTCCGGGCACATGGGTCCGGGCAAAGCGCTGCCAAGGATCTTCCTGGGTGGCCTTGAGGGACAGCGAGATGCGCTCGCGGTCCATATCGACATCCAGCACCTCGACGGTGACCTTGTCGCCCACCTTGACAACCTCACTGGGGTGATCGATGTGCTTCCAGGAGAGCTCGGAGACGTGGATCAGGCCGTCCACACCGCCCAGGTCGACGAAGGCGCCGAAGTTGACGATGGAGCTGACCGTGCCCTCGCGGATCTGGCCCTTCTTGAGCTGGGCCATGAAGGTCTCGCGCACCTCGGACTGGGTCTCCTCCAGGTACTGGCGGCGGGAGAGGACCACGTTGTTGCGGTTCTTGTCCAGCTCCAGGATCTTGGCCTTGATCTTCTGCCCGATGTAGGGAGACAGGTCGCGCACGCGACGCATCTCGACCAAGGATGCGGGCAGGAAGCCACGCAGGCCGATGTCAACGATGAGTCCGCCCTTGACGGCCTCGATGACGGTGCCCTCGACGACCCCGTCAGCCTCCTTGATCTTCTCGATGTCGCCCCAGGCACGCTCGTACTGAGCACGCTTCTTGGACAGGATCAGACGACCTTCCTTGTCCTCCTTGGTGACGACCAGAGCCTCGATGGTGTCACCGACCTGGACCACGTCGTCGGGATCGACATCCTTCTTGATGGAAAGCTCGCGGGAGGGAATCACACCCTCGGTCTTGTAGCCGATGTCCAGCAGAACCTCGTCATGGTCGATCTTAACGACCGTCCCCTCGACCAGATCCCCATCGTCGAAGTTCTTGATGGTGGAATCGACTGCCTTGATGAAGTCTTCCTCGGATCCGATGTCATTGACTGCGACCTGGGGGACTTCCTTCTTGTTCTCTGCCATTAATTAAATTGTTTCTTGTATAGTTGGTGGATATTTTTTTCCGTATTGAGTTATGCGTTCCCGCCGGCGGGCGCGAACATTCTCCATGATAGGAGACACCACGGTCATTGTCGCCGGGGAGCCTCGGGCGTGTCGCAGGCAGGGATTCCGGCGGCCCGCTCAGCGGATTCGACCACGTTGACCAGGAGCATGGCCCGGGTCATGGGTCCCACCCCGCCGGGGTTGGGCGTATAGGCGGCTGCAGACAGCCTGGCGGCCGGATCAATGTCGCCCTTGATCCGCCAACGCCCCTCCTGCTGATCCCGGATTCGCGAGACGCCCACATCCACCAGGACGGCACCCTGGCGAACCTGGTCCGGGCTAACCAGCCCGGCCTGACCCACAGCTGCGATGATCACGTCAGCCCTGCGCAGGTGGGCATCGATATCCCTGGTGCGGGTATGGCAGAGGGTCACTGTGGCATCCACCCCACGGTTGGTCAGGAGCAGCCCGATGGTGCGGCCCACGGTCAATCCTCGGCCCAGCACACAGACCTCCTTGCCGGCCAGGTCAATCCCGTGATGGTCCAGCAGATACAGGATCCCCCGCGGTGTGCAGGGCAGAGGGGTCCGCACCCCGCCGTCGGTATGCAGGACCAGCTGGCCCAGGTTGTATGGATGCATGCCGTCGGCGTCCTTGGCCGGATCGATACGATCGATGATCTCCGTGGTATCCACGCCCTCGGGCAGGGGCAGCTGGACGATGTAGCCGGTGCAGTCAGGGTCCTGGTTGAGCTGATCCACCGCAGCGAGAATCCGCTCCTTGCCGGCGTCGGCGGGCAGATCGATCCTGATCGACCGGATGCCCACCTGGCTGCAGTCACGATGCTTGCCCTCCACATACTTGAGCGAGCCAGGGTCCTCCCCCACAAGAATGGTCCCCAGGCCAGGAGTGCGTCCCATGGCCGTCAGCCTCGCCACGCGAGCGCGCAGGTCCTCCTTGAGTTCCGCAGCCGCCGCCTTGCCGTCCAGTTTCACTGCAGTCAATACATCTCCATCATCCAAGCGGGCGCAAACCCTTGTCGAAGCCGTCTGAGCCAGACTAGCGCAGATTCCTCCCCGACCGGAAGCATCGTCCAAGAGCCGGTACGGAAGACTTGGCGATGAAGTTGCGCGCTGTCCTCTCCCCAGCGATAATGAGAATCATGCTCAATAAGAGCAGGATCACCAATTGGGATGCCTGCGGGAAGGACGCCATGGACAAGGACACGGATAGAACATCCACGCAGGCCTGCATCGTCTTCGACCATGCCGCCATCCGGCGATCCGGGCGGCTGATCTGGTCGGAGGGGACCTTCACCATCCCATCGGGAACCGTGACCGCCATCGTGGGCACCAACGGCACCGGCAAGACCAGCATGATGCAGGCCGAGCTGGGTCTGCTCCCCCTGGATGCCGGCAGTCTGCAGGTCCTGGGGCAGCCGGCCGGCCAGGCCAACGACCGCATCGGCTACGTACCCCAGAGCTACACCTCGGATATCGACTCCAACCTTACGGCCGAGCAATCCGTTCTGCTGGGGCTGACCGGCACCCGGTTCGGCATTCACCCCGTCACCAGGCAGGACCGCGAGCGCGCTAGAAAGGCCATGTGCTTCGTCGGCGTGGAGGATAGGGCCCACCTGCGCCTCTCCCAGCTCTCCGGCGGCCTGCGCCAGCGGGTGGCCATCGCCCAGGCCCTGGTCTGTGATCCTGATCTGCTCATGCTTGATGAGCCCTTGGCCAATCTGGACTTGGCCGGTCAACGCGCCACCGTCCATCTGCTGGCACAGCTCAACAGCCGTCTGGGCATGACCATCCAGGTGGTGGCCCATGATCTGAACATGCTGCTACCTGTACTGACCGGGGCAGTCTACCTGCTGGACGGGCACCCCCACTACGCCCGCATGGACGACGTGCTGGACTCGGACCTGCTCACCCACCTCTACGGCACCAAGGTGGAGGTGGTCACCACTCCCCAGGGGGACATATTCGTGGCCCCCGACATGGATGAGCCGATCGGACCCGTCCACAATCGCTATCAACCCAGCCAGGTGGCCCGCCTACACGGGACGGACCGGGAAAGGACCTCATGACCACACCAGTCTTCGACTCCCATTGGATGGAGATCCTCGCCGCCCCCTTCATGCGCAACGCCATGGTTGCTGGACTGTGCATCGCCATGGCCGCCGGAGCCATGGGCTACTTCACCATCGCCAGGCACTCCACCTTCGCCGCCCATGCCCTGGCCCACATCGGCCTGCCCGGCGCCACGGGGGCCGTCCTGCTGGGGCTGCCGGTCTCTGCCGGCATGGGGCTGTTCGCCCTGGGCGGGGCGCTGGTCATCGGAGCCCTGGGCAAGCGGGCCTCCCAGAGGGAGATCGCCACGGGCACGGTCCTGGCCTTCGCCACCGGTCTGGGGCTCTTCTTCGCCAGGATGTCCAGTTCGGCCTCCCAGCAGATGCAGGCCATCCTCTTCGGATCCATCCTGACCATCACCCGAGGGCAGGTCATCGGCTTCATAATCTTCGATGCAATCCTGCTGATCCTGCTGGCCCTGATCTACCGGCCCCTGCTCTTCAGCTCCCTGGATGAGCAGGTGGCCCAGGCCCGTGGCGTGCCCATCGGGCTGATGAACCTGACCTTCATGGCCATCATGGCGGGGGTCATCACCATCGCCGTGCCGGCGGTGGGGACCCTGCTCATCTTCGCCCTGGTCGTCACCCCGGCGGCCACGGCCAACATCCTGGTGGCCTCTCCCCTGCGGGCCATGCTCCTGTCGGGACTGATCTGCCTGGCTTCCATCTGGGGAGGCCTGGTGATTTCGGCCATGGTGCCAGCCCCTCCAAGCTTCGTCATCGTGACCCTGTCCACTCTCTTCTGGGCTCTGGCCAAGGGGTGGGCGGCCCTGCGCGCCTGATGCCGGTCAGTCCACCAGGGCGGTGGCCATGACGGCGATGCCCTCGTCGTGACCGGTGAAACCCATGCCATCAGTGGTGGTAGCGGTCAGCCGAACCGGTGCCCCGACGGCCTGGCTCATGGCTTGCTGGGCCAAGTGACGGCGGGAGGAAATTCTGGGGCGCTGGCCGACTATGACCAGGGAGGCGTTAAGCAACCTGCGACCGTGCTCATGCAGGCAGCCCATGGTCTCCTCCAGCATGGCCGCCCCGTGCATGCCCGCCCCGGGAGCCTGTGCTCCCAGGCCGAATAAAGTGCCGATATCGCCCAGGTCGGCGGCTGACAAGATGGCATCAATCAGGGCATGGGCAGCCGCATCGCCGTCAGAATCACCCAGCAGGCCGGGGGTTCCGTCATTCCAGAACAGACATGCCAGCCAGAGGGGGCGCCCGCCAGTCGGGTCGAATCGATGGGCGTCAAAGCCCAGTCCGACGCTTGGATGACCCATGACCGGCTCCGGCCTCAGCGCTTGGCCTTGGTCTTACCCTTGCCCTTGTTCTTGGCAGCCTCCTGGGCCACCCGTGCCAGGGTCTTGGAAGCCGGCTCCTTGGGGGACTTGGTATGGTGCTTGTCGTCACCGGGCATGGGGTCTGCATAGCCCAGGTTGACGTCCAGCAGGCGCTGGGCCTCGTCCTCGTCCAACTTCTCAGACAGGGCGATCTCGGAGGTCAGGATCTTGCGGGCCTTGATCAGCATCCGCTTCTCGCCCGCCGACAGCCCGTGCTCGTCCACGTCGCGCTGGGAAAGGTCACGCACCACCTCGGCGATCTTGTTGACCTCGCCGGTGGCGATCTTCTCCACGTTCAGCTTGTAGCGGCGGGACCAGTTCATCTCCTTCTCCTCGACCACCGGGGTGCGCAGGATCTCGAAGACCTTGGCCACCGCCTTGGCGTCGACGATGTCCCTGACGCCCACCTTGGCTGCGTTCTCGACGGGGACGTTGATGACCAGCCCATCAGAGGAGAGCACGGACAGCTGCAGGTACTTGCGGGTGACGCCCTTGACGGTCCGTTCGGTGATGGCGTCCACCCTGGCGGCCCCATGACGCGGATAGACGACCATGTCACCGACCTTGTAACCCATATGTCCTCCAGAACGAGTCGATAAAATACCATATAATAATGTCATTGCGCATGGACTTGCCGACGGGGACTCGGAGGCGACGCGATTCTCTGCGAGCACACTTCCCCTGGAGGCTCTGAAGACTATTCTGGAAGAAACGACGGTGGTGGAACGAATGCCGACAAGGCTCCACCCCGCATGACGAGCATCGTTTTGCGGATCAGTGATCGAAGACAGAGGTAGGCATGATCAAAAACACAAGCCGCTACACTACACCCAGCACCATCCTGGTGGTTGAGGATGAACCCACCCTGGCCACCGCCATCGCCCAGCGCATCACCGCCGAAGGGTGGACGGCCCGGGTGGCCTCGGACGGTGCCAGCGCCGTGCAGGCCGCATCCCAGATCAAACCCGACCTGGTCATCATGGACATCATGTTGCCCGTCATGGACGGACTGGAGGCCACCAAGCGGATCGTGGCCGAGCGGCCGGTACCGGTGCTGATTCTGACCGCCAGAGACGACGAGGCCGACAAGGTGACCGGTCTGGGCGCCGGTGCCGACGATTACATGACCAAGCCCTTCTCCATGCGCGAGCTGATCGCCCGCTGCAAGGCCCTTCTACGCCGGGTGGAGCGGGCCAAGGTCATCGCCAAGAACTCCGAGAACGAAAAGGTGCTGGACTTCGGATCCCTGGTCATCGACCCGGCCCAGCGCATCGTGACACTGCGCGGGGAGCAGATCCACCTGACCCCCACTGAATTCGACCTGCTGGCCACGCTGGCCCGTCGGCCCAAGTCCGTGCTCACCCGCGAGAAGCTGCTGGAGGAGGTCTGGGACTGGGTGGATGCCTCGGGCACCAGGACGGTGGATTCCCACGTCAAAGCCCTACGCCACAAGCTGGGCTCGCAGATGATCCGCACCGTGCATGGAGTGGGATACGCCTTCGAGCCGCCCGAGGATCAGGAACAGGATCAGCGGTAACGACCACGGATGCACGCCATGAGCAAGGACGGCAGAAGCCGGCGCAAGGGACCCAGTCTGAGTGCGCGGGTAGATCGCGAACGGCCTATCGGATCCTTCGCCTCATTGAAGGTGGAGCTGAGCGTCCTGATCATCATCTCCACAGCCATTGCTTTTGTCATGGCCTGGTTCTTGCTGAAGATGGGCTGGAGCGGCTGGATTGCTATGCCGCTGACCCTGGTGGTGGCCCTGGGAATTACCTACTTCTTCTCCCGAGGGCTCACCGCTCCCCTGCGGCAGATGCGGGATGCGGCCGAAGCCATGGCCGACGGGGACTACACGGTCCGGGTCCACGCCACGACGACCAGCCATGACGAAGTGGGACTCCTGGCCCAGTCCTTCAACGAGATGGCCGAGGAGCTCCAGCACGCCGACCAGATGCGCCGGGACATGGTGGCCAATGTCAGCCACGAGCTGCGCACTCCGGTCTCGGCCCTGCAGGCCATGGTGGAGAACATGGCGGACGGGGTGACCGAGCCCACTCCAGCTAACCTGGAGGGAATTCTGGAGCAGACACACCGCCTGTCCGACCTGATTGCCTTCCTGCTAGACCTGTCGAGGATGGAGGCCGGGGCCGCCAGCCTGCAGATCGAGGACTTCGACTTCGGGGACTTCATTGACGAGACCCTCCAGCCCCTGGCCATAGCCGACGCCGGGCACGCCCACGACATCCAGGTGGACCTGGAGAAAGGCCTGAGAATGGAGGGCGACCAGGACCGGCTGCGCCAGCTCTTCACCAACGTCATCAGCAACGCCCTGAAGCACTCGGCCGACGGCACCACGGTGCTGATCCAGGCCCACGAAGATCGGCAGCAGGAGACCATAGTCACCAACGTGGTCAACTTCGGCTCGCAGATACCCCCCGAAGCCCGCACCGACATCTTCCGGCGCTTCGTCAAGGGCAAGGCCGGACCAGGCACCGAGTCGGGAGGCACCGGGCTGGGGCTGTCCATCGCACGCTGGGCGGCCCAACTGCATGGAGGCCAGGTACAGGTGGTGGACGATCCGCGCGGAGCGGACTTCGAGATCACCCTGCCCAGATATCATCGCGAACCCGACGAGGACGAGGGGGACGGGAGCCGCTCCGGCGGTTCCGACGCGCCGCATTGACGGGGAGGCGCACTTCGGCTCATAATGAAATCGAACATTTGTTCGAATGCCATCGAGTTCGAGGTGTGCCATGGTCGCTACCATCCATGGGTCGCCAGATGCGGCCCCTGCTTCCCTGCCGGAGTGCCGGGTCGATGCCCTGAGCCTCTTCCGAGGACACCCCAGCCCTGTCCCCCAGGCCCTGGAGGCCGTCCACGCCGGTTTCCCCTCAGTGGCCCAGGACTACTTCAGCGGTGACTTCAGCTTCGACCAGAACGTCATCGTCCATCCCGACTCCACTTTCATCATCCATGTGGCCGGCGATTCCATGACCGGCGCCGGCATCTTCGATGGGGACCTGCTGGTGGTCGACCGTTCCCTGGAGCCGCGCGAAGGGGACATCGTCATCGCCATTCTGGACGACGAGCTGCTGGTCAAGCGTCTGGCCAGGCGCAAGGGAAGGACCATGCTGCGGGCCGAAAACCCCGCCTACCCCGACTTCATGCCCCAGGAGGGCGAGGAACTGGTCATCTGGGGGGTGGTCATCGGCAACTACCACTGGCAGCGGGTGGATACCAAAGGCGAATCCCGGAGCAGCTCTCCCCTGCCTCAGGTCACCTATCCCGGACACACTCCGCACGGACGCGGGCGCACAGGAAGCCAAGACCGGAAACCCACCTACCCTTCTACGGGCTGGGGGTCGGCATGAGCGCGCAGAGACCGGCCGATCCTGCATCCGGAACCGCTCTGACAAGCCGGATAGTCCTGGCTGATGCCAATTCTTTCTTTGCCTCTTGCGAGGCCGTCTTCGATCCTTCCCTGGCTGACCGTCCGGTGGTCGTGCTTTCCAACAACGACGGCTGCGTAGTGGCCCGCAACCGTCCGGCCAAGGCCCTGGGCATCACCAACGGCACACCCTGGTTTACCATTCGTGAACGGGCCTTGCAGGACGGGGTGGTGGCCCGCAGCTCCAACTATGAGCTCTACGCCAGCCTCTCCAGGCGCATGATGGCCATCATGGCCCATTTTCTGCCCAACCAGGAGGTCTACTCCATCGACGAGTGCTTCATGGACAGCATCTGGAACGACAAATGCACTGTCAAGATCTGCCGGGAGCTGCGTGCCGCAGTCCTGCGATCCACCGGCATTCCCGTTAGCGTGGGTGTGGCACCTACCAAGACCCTAGCCAAGGTAGCCAACCACTGGGCCAAGGACCATCCCTCGACCGAGGGGATCACCCTCTGGAGCCAGGTGGAGTCCCAGTATGGCGACCAGGCTCTGGCATCAGTGCCCGTTGACCAGGTCTGGGGGGTGGGCCGACGGCTGACCGGCAGACTTATGGGCATGGGCATCACCACTGCCCTGGATCTGCGCGACGCTGAGCCTTCCCTAATCCGGCACCGGTTCTCCGTCATGCTGCAGCGCACCGTCCTGGAATTGAGGGGGCAGCCCTGCATCGAGCCCGAAACGGATGCCGCCAGGGGCGTGCGCACCGATCAGATTCTGTGCTCGCGCATGTTCTCCCACCCCATCGAGGGCTACGCCACCCTGGCCCAGGCGTTGAGCATCTATGCCCAGAAGGCCTGTCGCCGTCTGCGTCGGCAGCACGGCCTCTGTGGCAAAGTGCGGGTCTTCTGCTCCACCAGCCCCTATGCGCCCCAGCAGTTCTGCACAGCCGGCCGGACTGTCGTCCTGGAGGATCCCAGCGACGACCCCCTGGTCATCGCCGGCGCAGCCAGCCGGGCACTCAAGGGCCGAGTAGATCCGCACGCCCGCTGGATCCGGGCCGGGGTGGTTCTGCTGGACCTGACCAATGCTGACCATTTCCACACCTTGGAAGGTCTGGACGCAGCCCGGGACACCCATGGTCTGGGGAATGTCCTGGAGGATGCCACCCGTCGTTTCGGTCCCTTCCGGGTGGGCGTAGGCTACGGAGGCATCCGCGGCCAGGGCCGGAGCGACGAGGATACGGGGGCCGACTGGGCCATGAACCGGGGCATGCTCTCCCCTCGGGCCACCACCCGCTGGGACGAGATGGCCGTGGCCCAGGCCCGCTAGAGATCCTCATGGCCTGGAGGAACGGCCGCCAGAGCCAAGGCAGCCAACGGCAGGGCGCCTGCAGTCTCCAGGGCACGAGCACACTGACGGATGGTGGATCCTGTGGTGATGATGTCGTCCACCACCAGGACGGGATGGCCAGCCAGGCGTGAGGGATCCGCAACTGCGATCCGGCCCGCTAGCCGACGTGAACGGTTCCGACGGCCGCCCGCCTGGACGGACTTGGTTCTGACGGAGTTCATGATCAGCGCCGGTTCCACACGGACAGTCAGACCCTGCTGCTGCAGGGACTGGACCAGAGACAGAAGGATCGGCTGCAGATGAACTCTCCCCCGCCTGCGCAGGGATGCGGACGAGGATGGAGCGGGAACCACCAGGATCGCCTTTGCAGGCTTGGACCGGAGCAGAGGATCGATCAGTCTAGCCAGGACCGGGGCAAGATCGGCCATGACCTGGCCCAAGGGTGCGTCCAAGGGCCGGTTGTCGTGGTCCTTCCAGGCTAGAATGATCCGCCTGACAGGTCCTCGATATGGAGCACAGGCCAGGGCCAGGCCTATAGCATAGGCGGGCGCAGGCACCGATAGGGGCCGGAAGAGCAGGGATATGCAAGTGGGGCATAGCAGAAGATCAGGGCGGCCACAGCCGGCGCAGGCTCGAGGAGCCAGCAGGTCTAGGGCCGAGCTTGCCAAGGCTGAGGCGACAGCACAAGCGGCCTGTCGGAACCGGCCGGATGCCGATGAAAGGTTGCGCATAACGCCTAGCCAACCCTCAAACATTGAGGATAGGAAAGCAAGACAGAGCCATGTGCATGAACAGACCATCCGTCCACAGGATTGTCTGCGGACAGGTTCAGTAGGTTCAGGCCAGATCTGCCTCAAGAGCCCGGATCAGGTCCAGGGCATCGGCCGGATTATGCACACGCAGAGCCATGGCCCCGGCCATAGCAGCTGGATAATCGTTGCCGTCCGGATCCATCCGGTCGCCCACGAAGGCGATCTGACCGACATCCACGCCCAGTATCTTGGCCAGGGAGGTCATGGCATAAGCCTTGTCGATGCCCTTGGCTGAGATGTCCACGCTGGTGGAGCCGCCGGATCGCACCTGCAGGTGGGGCAGGTCTGCGGCCACGGCCCGGGCTAGGGCATCCTTTCGGCTGTTGTCCGGATCCCAGGCCTCCTTGGCTTGGACGGGTGCCTGCTGACCTAGGGCGGAGAAGGTTATCTGACTGCCGCGATCCTCTATTCGCGGCCCCCAGACCTGCTCCTCCCAGTCTCCCAGCTGCTTGGCCCTGCGCTCCAGGCTGGCCTCGGCGGCTTGCCGGTCCTGGGTGCTCAGATCGTGGGCATAAACGCAATCCCAGCTTCCATCCTGCCAGCGGTAGTAGCGAGTGCCGCTGGTGGGCATCAGATGCAGCTGATTGAAACAGGTATCCTCAGGCAGGGCATCCAGCACCTGGTCGCGGAACTGGCTGAACCGCCCACCAGAGACGATGGCCACGGGCCGGAACCGGGTGAGGGCAGCGAAATGGACAGCCATGGTCTGGTCCATGCGGGTCTTGGACAGCGCCAGGGTGTTGTCCAGATCGAAGGCCAGCACCCTTGCCCGTGCGCAGATGGACCTTATGTCTTGGCTGCCCCACCAGGCCACGTTCACCGCACCATCCTCCGCCATGATTACTCCCATCCGCTTGTCGATCATCGCTCCATGCTACAAGACACCCTGAATCGAAAAATGCCTCCGGATTGGGGGCTATGGTGAGTGTCATGATCAACGATCAGCCGCCTTGGTCCCGTAGCGTCTACCGGGACAGTCATGGCCGGGGGATTCGTCGGCCCACCTTCGGCACCCGCCTGCCCCGCTATCGCACCAGATGCGGGATCTTCGACGATCTGACCGCAGCCCAGATTCGGCGGTTGGGCTCCGGCTGGCCACAACTGGTCAAGCCCGTCCAATTCGCGGTCGAGGACGTACCGCCCTCCGACCCCACCCCATGGGAGGACCAGTCAGACCTCTTCTCACGCAGTTTTCCGGCAGGCCGCGGCATCCCCGCCAGGATCGTTCTCTACCGAATGCCCATCCAGAGCAAGACCCGAGACCGCACGGAGCTGGAGCTGATCATCCGCGACGAGCTTGTCCTGCAGCTGGCTGACCTCTACGGGCGCGACCCCGAGGAAATCGACCCCATGTGGGGACGCTGAAGTCCGGATCTCAGGACAGGACGGTGGAGTCGGGGCCGGAGCGAATCACAGTGGTGGTGGGCATGAGCCCGTCAGGAGCCATGACCGCCAGACCAGCCAGGCCAGCCTGGTTGACTGCGTCCACGCTCAAGCGAGCGTTCCAAACCAGTCGGGAAGAGCCATGCCCAGAGTCCTCATTCAGCCGCACGGCGGCCACATGGTCGCCCAAATCGTGAGTCGAAAGCTCATTGGCTTGACCTGCCTCAATAGTCAGCGAGCGCTCCCCCAGCTTGTTGCCCTTCTCGTCGAATCCAACCAGTTCGGCCTTAATCGGATCCGCCGATGGGTTGACCAGGGTCAGCGCAGCCTGGGCGGGCTGGGATATGGTAAGGGCCGAAGAGGCGGCAGCAGTTCCCGCAGGAATCAGAGCCAGATCGGACTGCGACTGGTCCTGGCTGCTCTGGCCGGTCACCTGCAGGACAGCGCGGACAGGCCGGTCGGCATGCACCTGCAGGGCCAGCTTGCCATCAGGCACACCACCCAGGTTCACCGCCGTGGCCTGAGAGCCTTGCAGATCCACCCGCCGCAAGGATTGCTGACCGCCTTCATCCACCCAGGACAGGTCTACCGCCGTGGCATGGGAGCCCTGTAGAAGCAGAGTGGCCTGGTCTGCACCTCGCAGACCGGCAATGACCAGATCACGGCCGGGAGCCCGCAAGGCGGCCACCTGATCCGATCCGCGTGGATCAAGCCCAGACATGACATTAACGGAGACCGACATAGCCACCGGGGCCTGGGAGCTGCGAGCCCGGACGTAAATAGCCTGCTGGCCAGGGGCCGCAGCAGACAGATCGTATGAGACATGGCCGCCGGGAGCCACGGTCATGGTCTTCCCGGTCTCCAGGGACAGGTGGCCCGAGGAGTGCGAACCTTGGACCTCAATACTGATCACCGTGGCTTTGGATGACGGATTGTAGGCCACCAACCGTTGGGTGGTCCCTCTGCTGGTGGCGGGCAGCAGGAAGTCCGCATTCATGACGGCCCGGGGGCAGGCCAGCGCCTGAATCCCCCTAAGATCGCCCTTGGTGGCCCATGAGACCATGCCGACGGCAGCCCCTGTGCCCGGCTGGGACTTGAGCATCCGGGAATCGAATGCTGTTGCCGAGGCACCGGGATCGAGCGATGCGGCCATGGCCTTCTGCCCGTCCAAGAGATCAGGATCAGTCACCGTGGTGCGTTGCCCACCCCCCATTGGAATCAGGCTGGAACCGCCGATGGATCCGAAGGCGGCGGCGGTGACACGGGAGCTCAGATCGCCCTCCGATGCCTTGAACTGGTCATCGCCGACCTTGTCCTCGTCCGCCACCGCCAGGCGGGCCGGACAGTAGGCCGCCACCTCCCGCTGGCTGACCCGGCTGGCCACGACAGTCGAGCCCTTGGCCCCATCGGCCAGGGAGGCCGGAGGCGTCCAGATCAGCAGAGCTGCAATCAAAACCGCCACCAGGGGTGCCGTGACCAGAGCGGCCACCAGGGATCCCTTGCTTCGTCCACTCATAGTTGCTCCCCTCCGAAATAGCCCGGACGCGGCAGCGCCACCAGGCAGTATCCCAGCAGGATCAGGCCCAGGGTCCACAGCCAGACCCTCCTCCAGGTGCTGGCCTCTGCTTGATCGACCCCGGCCATATCAACGCCCACATCCTTGCCGGACTGCGAGCTCAAACGAAAATAGGTTCCTTGGGCGTTCGTCACAACCTGTTGGGCGCCGTCACTGGCGGTGATGTTGGATACCAGGTCATCGTTGGGCGTGGACCCCAAGCCCGCTGCCCCGGAACGGTCGACGGGCACGTAGATTCCGCCGAAGCCCAGGTCGGTCACCGCGGCTACGGCCTTGGAGTCGGCATTGGCCATCAGAGACGCCGCCGAATGCGAGAGGACATCCTCGCCGGTCATCCGCCCGCCGTTCACCCGCTGGGCACGCAGGGCAGGCGAGACATCGATCAGATCCCCTCGTGAAGTGTGCAGACCAGTGTAGGCCACGTGGCCATGGGAGGGCGAGGTCAGCACCAGCACCCGATGGGATGGGTCCTTGTCAAGGTAGTCCGCCGCCACTGCCGGAAGCCGTCGGCCGTCAGCCGACAGGGGCCCGCCGGCAGGCGCAGCCAGACCGGCCACTGCCACGCCTGAAGTGACCAGGGTCAGGAGCAGGCCCAGAAGGAGCCTTAAAACCCTTCCGCCACCACCGACTGCAACCGCTGACGTCGGGGAGGACTGCGCAGGAGGCAGGGGCGGACGATCGGCATCGTTGTCGGGGGTCTGGTCATGCCCGGGAGCAAGGGGCGAGAAGGGACGGACGGCCCTGCCTGCCAGGAGGCCCAGACAGGTCAGCAGCCCCATGAAGGCCATCATCACGCCGGGCAGGACCGAACCAGCCACTGGACCTGTTTCATCCAGACCGGTGCAGACCGCCTGCGAGACCAGCGCCAGGACCAGGCCCAACAGAACCGTGATCCACAGAATCCTGGCCGCCTTGAGCGCCCGAGACACAACCAGGGCGACAAAGGCCAGCAGGGCCACCGCCAGCAGGCAGCAGACCAGCGTGACCGGACGCCAGAGTTCAGACCGCCACCTGATAGGCCACAGAGCCGAAACATCCAGGCCCAGCAGGCGGGCCAGCATCTCTCCCAGGCTCCCGGTTCGAGGCTGGCCAGTCAGGTCTGCCGAAGGAACCATCAGGTCTGCGAAAAGCTGCCTCCAAAGCCCATCCTTGGCATGATGCAGGGAGTTCACCAGGGTGGGTGCCAGGGCCAGCACCGAAGGCAGGGGCATCAGCAGCAGCATGATCCGATGGGCTGGCACCAGGCAGATCGCCATGATGAAGAGTGGAATTATAGCCAGCATGAGCTGGGGTTCGGCTGCCAGGACCGGCAGGAAGCAGACGGAGGCCAGAGCCGCCTGCTGCACCGAAGCCTTGGGGTGCACGGGAGCCTCGGTCTGATACAGCCCCACGGCCTTGAAAACGAAGGCAAAGGCGGCAGGCATGAAGGCCATGACCGTCAGCATGGGCAGCTGCAGACCATCTACAATGCCCAGGGCGAATGCCAGGCAAGCCCAGAGCAGCCCCAGCAGGACTCGGATGGGATTGGACCTGGTGACCACGCCGGCCAGAGCCCAAAAAGACAGAGCGGCCAGTCCCATCTCCGTTAGGAGCATCAGGGCCATGGCCTGGGCCACATGACCGCCGGTCAGCAGAGCGAAGGGCAGAAGGACCAGAAGGAATGGAGCAGGAACGGCGGGCTGTCCCACGCCCCCGGCCCATGACCAAGAGGTGGTTGCCGCCGCCAGCAATTGGGACCAGTCGGCTCCTGACGAGGGCAGGAAGGGCGCATGAATAGCCCCTCCCGAGAAGATGGAACGGCACAAGGGCCAGTGGGTGGCCACCAAGGCCACTAAGACCGCTATGGTCATCCCTGAAGCCCAGGCCAGGCGACGCAGGAACTGCTGGCGCAGATGAGCCAGGGCCAGGTGGCTGAGCATGGGATGCTCCTGTTGGTCGTGGAAGGCCTGCCTGCGCTGACGCCACTGCCGGATCTGCTGGCCGTTGGCCTGAAGAACGTCCAATCGACGGGGACCGCCATGGCAGGCGGAAGTCAGACGGCGACGCATGGTCAGCAAGGCTGCAGGACGGGCGAGGATCCGCCAGGGCGCGCACAGACGGCAGAGGGCCCTGTAGGGCCGCTTGCCGATAAGGTCAACGGCCATGAACCAGAGCGCCGCCAGGACCCGCCAGAGCCAGACCAGCAGCCACCAAGGCAGGGCAAAATCGGTCAGCAGGTAGCGCTCGCGAGCCAGTATGGGGCCCATTGAGGCATCCAAGGGACGGTCGGGCTGCACCGGCCGTCCATTTCGGTCGCGCAATCCGTTCATCCGAGCACTGGCATGGGCCATCCGGACGCTGGGCACCACTACCACACGTCCCCCTGACAGGCATATGCGGCGGCAAAGGTCGTCGGCTTGGCCAAAAGTGCTCGCCCATGCGCCTGGTCCACCCAGGTCCTTCATGGTCTGCATGGGCACTAGGGCACCAGCCAGACTCACCGCAAAGACATCCTGGCGTGCGTCATACTGCTCCTGGTCGGGCTCGCTGTCCACTACCAGGCTCACCGTTCGGTGATGATAGGCATACCGACCCACATCCCGTAGTCCCTCGCCCTGCCAGTCATACTGCTTGGCACCCAACAGGGAAGCAGTGGGATTGCTGTGCCAGGTGTCCACCAGCTTGTCCAGGCAATGCTTATCCATCGGACGGCAGTCGTCGTGCAGAAGCCAAAGAGCGCGAATCCGACCAGGCAAACGGGCATAGCCAAGCGCCTTGCCCACGGCATCGCCGAAGGAGGATGCGCCTCGGGCGCGAACCACCTGCACTTCCACCCGCGCTGACCCGTCTACCGGGAACTGCGCATAGAGAGGCTCCACAGTGGCCCCCGAACAGTCCGCAATAACTAGGATCCTGGGCAAGAGGCTCTGTCGCAAGAGGGCACGCAGGGTGTCTGGTAGATAGGTCAGGTCATGCTCGACCGTGATCACCGCCGCCACAGCATCCTCAACATAAGGACTGGCGGCAGGTGAACATTCGTTCATGACTGCAGAGAGGACCTGCCGAACATCCTGGGCTTGAGGCGCGACGAAACTCATGCGTTCCAGTCTACGCAATCCAGGTCACCGGAGCCTCGCTCGGGCACTTGCGGCGATTCAGACCTGACGCTGCGCGCGCATCCTCTTCTTGTAACGGCGGCGCTCCCGTTCACTCATGCCGCCCCAGATGCCAAAGCGCTCGTCGTGTTCGACCGCCCAGTCCAAGCATTGCTTCCGGACCGTGCAGTCGGCGCAAACCCGTTTAGCCTCCTGAGTGGAGCCTCCCTTGCCTGGGAAGAATGCTTCCGGGTCGGTCTGTGCACAGAGCGCCTCGCTTCGCCAAGATGGTCCGATGTTGACTTCGAACCATTGCATTAGCGGCGTCAGCCTGTTTTTAGTTGTACTGCTGTATCGAGTGTCTATAAAACCACTCATAGCGACCCCCCAGTCCCTAGTGTGTTTACACACTTTTATTACAGCCGCTACGGAGGTCTTCTGTCAACCCCTAAATGACTGCAAGCGCAACTGAGCAACACGTCGAGGAGGCCGTATCGCCCGAAGAGGAGCTGCGGATGGGGGTCAGACTATACTGTGACTGGTTCAAGCACGCGTCACCGCCATCCCGGTTCTTCCCGCCGGAATGACCCCTACAGCGACAGCCGATGAGGAAGGCATAACCATTGACGTCCCCAACCAGAAAGATGGGTCTGCCCAACATCAAGGCGGGCAGGAACGGCAAGCCCCAGCACAGCGACGGGTTCCGCAGCAGCCACTCCCTGCGTACGGGCATCTGTCTGGCCCTCACCTTCGTTCTTTGCTTCCTTGCTTCAACGGTGGCAGCCTTCTGGACCGACATCAACGGGCATATGCACGTGCTCGAGCCCATCAACCTGACCCAAGCGCACAAGGCCCCGGAAGACATCTACAAGGGCAAAACCCTAAATGTTCTGGTGCTGGGCCAGGACACACGCGACGGCAAGGGCAATTCCGAAGTGGGCGGCAGCGGGGATGGTCTGGAGGAGAACCACCAGTCTGACACGGCCATGGTGGTCCAGATCGCAGCCAACCGCTCTTATGTGAACGTGGTCTCCATCCCCAGGGACTCCATCGTGAATGCGCCGGCCTGCGTCACCAGCAATGGCAAGACCATCCCAGCCCGACGCCACGTAATGTTCAACTCCATTTTCGCTGAGGGCTACAACCAAGGAGGCGACGCGAACTCAGCCGCCAGCTGCTCCCTGGCTGCGGTACGGTCCCTGACCGGCCTTGACATCCAGCAGTTCGTGGTGGCCGACTTCAATGGATTCAAATCCATCATCGACGCCCTGGGCGGTGTTGATGTGTGCATCCCTAAGGACACCTGGGACGGCTACACCGGCATCAATCTGAAGCGCGGGCTGCACCACCTGGACGGGACCCAGGCCACTGAGTACGCCCGCATGCGACATGGGACCGGCGCCGACGGATCGGACATCATGCGCACCACCCGCCAGCAGTACCTGATCAAGAGCCTGGTTAACGAGGCAAAGACCGTTGATATTTATTCCGACCTGCCCAAGGCCTACCGCCTTGCCACCACATCCATGTCGACCCTACAGCTGAGCGAAGGCCTGGGCAGCTTCCAGACATTGCTAGGCCTGGGCAACTCGCTCAAGCATATAGACACCGCGCACATCTACGCCCGGACCATACCTGTCGAGGAATGGTCCCAAGACAGAAACCGGGTGGTATGGACCGAGAAGGCTGAAACCATCTGGCACCTGCTGCGTCAGGGCAAGCCACTAACTCAGGCCAATGAGGAAGCCGAGTCAGCATCTTCGTCGCGCACCTCATCATCAGACACATCTTCGTCAGACACTCAAGCGAACAACGAGCAGAAGCCCCAAGACACCCAAAGGGCGCAGAACAATACTCAAACCCCTAGCAAGAGCTCTGTAACTGGGGCCGCCACCCAGACTCCATCTGCCTCCGCCAGCGCTCTGCCTGAGCCGGATCCACGCACGGGACTGATCACCATGCCCGACAAGACTCTGATCGATCCAAGCACAGGTGGAATCGTGGATCCGAACGACGGGACCATCAAGGATGCGAACACCGGGCAATACATTGGCATGGCCGATCGCTACCTGTTCGCCACAGTCTGTGCGGTTCCGGCGCAGAGATAGCCGATAGACCCACTTGGGTCGTTCAGGCATGCTATTGCTTGCCTAGTCGGTCAAAGCTATGGAGGTCGAAGGCATGCAGACTGGAACAGACCAAGGCGGACAGGAACAGGAGCCACCCAGCTTCATGCCCTCCAGGCATCGTCGTCCTGAAGCCGCCCCTAGCGCTCCTGCCTCCCCGGCTAGACGCAGCGGCAGGCAGCAGGAGCTTCCCACTTTCTCGCCCTCCTCAGGGACCAGCACGACCCGAACAGCCAGACGCACCAGCGGCTCCTCACGGACCACACGCAGGCCAGTGGCCCAGGCTGCTCCCAGCGGGAATGGCTGGGGCAATGGCAGCAACCGAAGCAATCGTGGCATGCTGTCCGGTGCTGCCCTAACCCGCAGGCATCCAGTGCGCAGGTTCGTAGCCATACTGCTCCTGGTCATCCTGCTTGCCCTGGTCGTACTGGCGGGCTGCGGATGGTTCTGGATCAATGCCAAGCTCACTCATGAGCAAATGCTGACGGACGCCCCAGGTTCAGGGGCCACCACCTGGCTGCTGCTGGGGTCAGACCAGCGTGACGGCTCCCCGGGAGCCGGCCAGGACACCAGCATCACCGGTTTCCGGACCGACACCATTCTGGTGCTGACCAAGCCTAAGCAAGGAGCTGCTTCCCTGATTTCCGTCCCCCGCGACTCTCTGGTCAAACAGGATGGGAAATACATGAAGATCAACGCCGTGGCATACACATCGGGCTACCCCTCCCTGACCAGCCAGATCGAGGACATCACGGGCCATAAGGTCGACCATGTTGCTCTGATCCGCTTCGGGGGTCTCAGCAAGGTAGTCGATGCCATAGGTGGCATTAACCTCTGCTATGACGCGGACGTTAATGACCCACAATCCGGCATGGTCTGGTCCAAGGGCTGCCATCAGGCCGATGGCGGCATGGCCTTGGCTTTCACTCGCATGCGCTACTCGGACCCCAAGGGTGACTTCGGGCGGGCAGAGCGGCAGCGTCAGACCATTTCGGCCATCACCTCCAAGGTCCTGCAACCTTCGATCTTGCTCAATCCCGCCGCAGCTGGCAAGGTCCTTTCGGCTGGCTTGGATTCCTTGATCGTGGATGAGCGAACCAACGCCATAGACCTGGTGCGCATGCTCTTGGCCTTCCGCAGCGCCAGTGGTGAAAAGGGCATCACCGGAAGCCTTTATTGGACAAACCCCAACTACTACCCAAACTGGCGCGTCGGTTCCACCGTGCTGCTAGACCAGGCCCGCAACACTGACCTGTTTGAACAGCTAGCCCAGGGCAGTCACGCTCCCGGCACCGTAGGTGGCATCTGACAGCAACATCCGACAGGCGTTTCTCGAGTCCTTTCAGGCCCATCCATATTCGACCACATGCCAGATTCGCTTTTGCAATCAGCAGCAGGATCTTTCATGCTGAAAGCATGACTAAAGCCCCTTCGCTCACAGCTGCACCCCCCGAAGGGGTGAGGGTCGGCCCAGAAACCTTGAACGAGACTGAGAATGACCATCCGCACCCTGCCAACAAGGGCAGAACACAGGTCTTTCTGACCCTTGTTGCACAGACGGCTCCGGCTCTGGCACAGGCGGGCATGATCTGGTACGTGGTCGCCCAGGGCCGTTGGATGCTGCTTCTCTTCTTGCTGCCCAGCCTGACGGGCACTCTGGCCATGGTGCTTTTAAGCCTGCTGCGAGCGCATCGTCAGCCACCGTCCGCTTCACCGGCCCGAGCGCAAGTGGAATACAACACAGCATCGGGTCGTGCATTCACATCGACGACCACAGAGGACCAAATCCGCCAGGAGATGACCCAGTTGGCATCCTACCCAGGCCCTCAGCTAGAGTCCCGGCTCTTGGGATCAGGGGCTTCGGGAGCACATGGCCAGCTTTGGCAGAGCATCGTCCACACCTGGCTTGCCGCATCAGGTTCTACAGCCCCGGCAGTCATCGGTATCCGTCCTGATCACAGTCCGCTGGTCATCGATCTACCCAGCGACGGACCCCACGCCCTGGTAGCAGGCACCACCGGATCAGGCAAATCGGTCTTCCTGCAGACCTGGTGTCTGGCCTTGGCCGCCAGTCAGCCGCCGGACCACCTCAATCTGGTCCTGTTGGACTTCAAGGGCGGTGCCGGGTTCGGTCTGCTGGCACGACTGCCTCACACCGTGGGCTGCGTGACCAATCTGGATCTGGACCGGGCCGTGCGCGCGCTGAACGGTCTTCAGCGGGAGTTGGAGCGACGTCAGCGCCTGGTTGCCGGAGCAGGAGTGGAGAATACTGCCCTTATGGCTGACCCACCGGCACGACTGGTGGTGGTTATTGACGAGTTCCAGGCCCTGCGCCAACTTCTGCCTGACTATCTGGACAGGCTGACCTCGCTGGCCTCCCAGGGCAGGTCTCTGGGTATGAATCTGGTGGCCTGCACCCAGCAGACCATGGGACAGGTCAGCGCTCAGATGCGGGCCAATATGAACCTGGGCATCTGCCTGCGAGTGCGGGACCCCCTGCAGTCCAGGGAGCTGCTGGGCTCCTCCTGCGCCACGGCAATTGACCCAGCCTGTCCAGGTCAGGGCTTTCTGGAGCGGGGACGGGGTCCACAAGCCTTCCGCACCTGCCCAGCAGCTGACCCGCAGGCCCTGATAGACCAGATCATCAAGGCCAGTCGCTTCTGCGGCAGCCGACCGCCTGCACCGCTCTTCTCGCCTCCCCTGCCTGAACACGATCCAGCCTACGGACAGATCCTCTGGCAGTCAGGATGGCCCCTGATACCTCTCGGACGCATCGACGACGGGGTCCTGCTCCACCTCTATCGCCTGCCGCTTAAAGGTCATACGGCCCTGATCGGAACTCGCGGCCGTGGCAAGAGCAACCTGCTGGCCCTGCTGGCTCGTTCCCTGCTACCCCTGATGCAACCGGAAACCCGGCCAGAGTCCAGCTTCGACCTGCGTATAACTCGTCGGACAAGCCATGGCTACAGCAGCAGGGACTTCCCAGGTCAAGTGCCAGCACCGCCTCACAGCCGTCAGAATAGCAAGCGTCGGCTGGTCTGGATTCTTGACGATGCCCAGGATCTGCTGGATCCCCTCAGTCGGGATCCTCTGGCCCAGCTGCTGCAGGAGGCTCTGGGACAGGAGGGAACCAGCGTGGTCCTGGCTGTGGATACGACCAGCGCTCTGCGCAGACCGGAGCGTTTCAGCCGTCGTCTGGTGTTCCCCTGTGGCGAACGGGGGGCCGATCTGGCAGCTGGCATCCCCGCCGATCAGCTTGCCACCCTATCCACCCGGGCCAGCACCATTCCTGGACGGTGTCTGGTTCTGGAGGCGGGTCACGCCATTCCGCTACAGGTGTTCTCTTTAGCCGTAAAACAAATGGACCCTTGAAAAAAGTCACCCATCGTGCTTATCTTGCATAGGGTAGTGATAAAGCACCGATAAAAACTTCTTGGAGGCTTAGGTAGATGAGTAATGCGTTTGATTGGCGCGCCAAGGCTGCTTGCCGTGATAAGGACCCTGAGCTGTTCTTCCCCGTTGGCAACACAGGTGCAGCCTATCAGCAGATCGAGGAGGCCAAGGCCGTGTGCCGGACCTGCAAGGTCATTGACGCCTGTCTGAAGTGCGCGCTGGACACCAATCAGGATTACGGCGTCTGGGGCGGACTGAGCGAGGACGAACGCAGGGCTCTGAAGCGCCGGGCCATGCGTGCGCGCAGGTCCCAGGCCATGCAGATGCAGTCCTGACTTTTTCCGATTGCGTCAAATAGAGAGGGGCGACGGCTTGATGCCGTCGCCCCTCTCTATTTCTGAAGAACACCCTTCACTAAAGGATTCCGAGCTACAAGGTTCAGGACATCACACGTCCTGGGCCACGCGCAGCTTAATGTTGATGACCACCCGGGTGCCACCATCCCGACGAGGCTCCCACTTGACCGTGCCGCCAAAGTCGTTGGTGACGAAGGTGTTGATGATCTGCGTGCCCAGCCCAGACCCGGTGGAACGAGCCTGTCCTTGATCCGACTCGGTGCTGTAGCCGTTGCCGTCATCCTCGACCACCACATTGAGGTTGTTGCCGCCCCGGCCTACCGATATGGTGATATGCCCCTCCTCACGGCCCTCAAAACCGTGTTCGACAGCGTTGTTGACCAGCTCGGTCAGCACCAGGGACAGGGGTGTTGCATCCTGGGCGGGCATCATCCCGAACTTGCCTACATAGGAGATGGTGATGTGCTGGTCGCTGGTGGTAGCCAGGTCCACGCTCATCTTCAGCAGGTTGGCAATCACTTTGTCGAAGTCCACAATCTCGTCGGCGGTTTGGCTGAGGCCCTCGTGAACCACGGCTATGGTCTGGACGCGGCGCTGGGCCTCCTCTAGCTCCTTGCGGACCTCGTCGGACTTGGTGCGCCTGGCCTGCAGCCGCAGCAGGGCTGACACTGCCTGAAGGTTGTTCTTGACCCGGTGATGAATCTCAGAGATGGTGGCATCCTTGGTCTGCAGCTCCTTCTCCCGGCGACGGAGCTCGGTCACGTCCCGGCAGAGAACGATGGCGCCCGTCCTGCCTTGCTTGCCATACAGGGGCAGGGAACGCATGGAGACAGCCGACCCGTTGGCATCTAGCTCCGAGTCCACAGCCGCCTTGCCCGACAAGACCAGCGGCAGAGAGTCGGGAACAGGATCGTTCTCCTTAAGCAGGGAGGTGCCGATCTCGCTTAAGTATTGGCCAATCATGGTCTCCACTGAGCCCAGCCGACGGAAGCAGCTGATGGCGTTGGGTGAGGCGTAACGCACTACGCCACTTGCCGTCAGCACAAAGAAACCATCGGCCACCCTGGCGTTGTGACGCTGGTTGAGCACCGAATCCGCGTATGGGAACTCGCCGCGGGTGATCATCTCGAAGAGTTCTTTGCCCGCGTTGATGCTCTCGCTCTCGTAACGGCCGTTGGACTCGCGCGTGGCCATGTTGGTTTCGCGGACCACCAGGCCCAGGGTTTTGCCCTGGTGACGGATAGGGGCATAGACATCGCAGACCGTGGCGCGGCCGATGGTCCGCAACTTGGTGGATCTTAGCACCCCCTTGGACTGCATGGCCGCCTCCAGCTCCTCGCTGCGATCAGCCGGGAAATGCTCTCCGACCACGTCTTCGGTGCGCAGAGACATGACCGTAGAGGGTCGGCACTGCTCGGCCACAGTGAACTCCTCCTCGCCGGTGCGCAGCAGAAGCAGCAAGTCGGCAAAGCTTAGATCGGCGATGACCTGCCAGTCGGCCACCAGGTGGTGGAGCCACTCGCGGTCCTCCTCATTGCAGTCGTCGCAGGATGCCAGAATCTCGGAAAAATCAGCCATGCCCTCCATCATACAAAGGGCCCGCGGAAGCAGACAGGCGGGTCATGCCCAAGGCGATGATGACATGCACGTCCAATACACAGGTCTGGGGTAGGGTGGTTCACGGATGTTTCGCCCCAGCTACCGGACCCTACAGGCCCGGACCAGTCAAGGGGCCAAGGGAGGGCCATGGCAACCAGGACCAGCGAGGACGGCAGACCGCCTGAGGACCAGGAGGTCGATCCCGATCTCGAACGCCGTCGCCAGCAGCGCCGCCAGGAGCTGACCTATCTGCGCCGGGATGCGGAGGTGGCTCACGAGGCCCATCTGCAGGCCAGGGCTGACGCAGTGCGCGCCAAGGCCAAGGTCAAGGCTGCGCGGATCATGGCCAAGGCCGAGATTAAAGCCTCACGAATCGAGGGCATCCCCGACATGGAGATCGAGCGCAAGGTCCGCCTGGATGTACACGGCCGTCCCAAGCCCCTCCTGCGCGGGTGGATCCATGCTGTGGCCGCCCCTTTGGCCCTGGCCGCCGGCATCGTCCTGATCTGCCTGGCCCACGGCACTGGCCTCAAACTGGCCTGCGCGGTCTTCATGGTCGCCTCACTGGCCCTCTTCGGCAACTCGGCCCTCTACCATCTGGGCGACTGGACCCCAGGTACCACAGACGTGCTACGCCGCTTGGACCACGTCAACATCTTCCTGCTTATCGCCGGCACCTACACGCCTATTTCCTTCGCGCTGGACCCCTTCTGGCGGCGGATCATCATCCTGGGCATGTGGGGGGCCAGCTTGGTGGCCATGATCGTACACGTCTTCTGGATCGATGCTCCCCGCTGGCTCTACACCCTGGTCTACGTGGTCTTCGGAGTCTCGGGGGTGGGCTTCCTGAAGCTCTTCTGGGACTCCCCCATGGCCGGTCCGCCGGTGGTCTGGCTGATCGTGGCCGGCGGCCTGGCCTACATCCTAGGGGCGATTGTCTACGGTCTGCGTCGGCCGGACCCCTGGCCCCGGGTATTCGGCTTCCATGAGATCTTCCACTGCGGCACGGTCATCGGCTACGCCTGCCACATCGTGGCCATCTACCTGGTGGTCTGCAACCTACGCTGAGCGGCTCTCCAGCCGAACCGCCCTTTCAACAAAGACCATCGGCCTGCCTTATGAACCAAGTGGTCATTCATAGAGCAGTCACCTATAGATGAAGCCGCCCCCCGCCAATCATGGCGAGGAGCGGCTTCATTCAGGCCGAGCTGGGACGGTGAGGGGTCGTCCCGCTACTTGAGGGGCTGGGCATCCTTGACGGTGACCGAGATGTCCTTACCATTGGGAGCCTTGTAGGTCACGGTCTGACCCTTCTTGGCGCCCATGAGGGCCGCGCCGATGGGCGACTCGGGGCTGATGACGTCGTAATCCGTGGCCACGGTCAGGTCCCTGGAGCCCAGCACATAAACCATTTCGTTGCCGGCCATGGTCAGGGTCACCAGGGAGCCATTGCCCACCGTGCCCGCCTTGGGAGCCTTGAGGATCTTTGCGTTGCGAAGCTTGACGATCAGCTCGTTGATCCTCCCCTCGTTCTTGCCCTGCTCCTCGCGGGCAGCCTGGTAGCCGCCGTTCTCGCTCAGATCGCCCTCGGCCCGAGCCGCCGCGATGCGTTCGGTAATCTCGTCGCGGTACTCGCCTTGACGGTGGTCAAGCTCCTCCTTCAGCTTGTCGTAAGCGGCCTGTGTCAGCAGAATCGTCTTTTCCTCAGCCATGTGATTCCTCCTTGTTTGATGCACTTGTCTCGTGGCCCGACCTGAACTGCAAAGTCAAGGGTATGAAAAAGGCGCCGGCCCTCACCGGCGCCTGGAGACCTTTGTCTACCGTGTCGATATGATGTCAATCACGAAAACCAGGGTATCGTCGCCGCCGATGCCCGCCTGGGGCATCCCCTGACGACCATATCCGTACTCCGGCGGAATGGAGACCACCAATCTGGACCCCACGTTGTGACCGGGCACCGTCTGGTCCCAGCCGCGAATGACCTGCCCCACGCCGATGCCGAAGCTGGCCGGCTGATGACGCTGGAAGCTGGAGTCGAAGACCTGATCCGAACCCCAAACGACGCCGTGATAGTTGACGGTGACGGTATCGCCCTTGCGGACGACAGGCCCGTCCCCCTCGACCAGCTCCACGGCGCGCAGCCCGCTGGGTGCCGGACCATGGAAGGTTATGGTCGGCGTGGCGCCGAATTCGGCGTTCACCTCGGGCATGGATTGGTCACTCATGACAACTCCTTTGGTTTTCTTGCGTACCAGAGTATCGGTTCGTCGGTCGGGTGACAAGTTGCGACACTGCCGTCCAAGCCGATGAGGCCTTGGTGCCCCGGGTGGGAATCGAACCCACAAGCCGGTGAAGGCGGCGGATTTTAAGTCCGATGCGTATACCATTTCGCCACCGGGGCCATAACCCATAACGCCTTAGTATATCATTCACGCAGGAGGGTCCGACCATAATCCATGACCAGACCGTCCAGGAGGCCGTGCTCGCTAGCCACATAGGTTCCCGAAGCCAGCGCACTCGGACTGGCCTGGCCCAGACGTTCCAGCAGACAGTTCCAGATCAGGGCGCCACCGCCGATCACATCAACACGACCGGGGTGGATGGTCTTGAGTCCCCGACGCTCCTGCCGGCTCATGTTCAACACCTTGTCGTCAACCCGGCGAGCCGCTTCGACAGATATGGACTGACCATCGACGGCATGGCGATCGTAAACCTGGCATCCCAGGGCCAGAGCGCTCATGGTGGTGACCGTGCCGGAGACTCCGATCACACTGCCTACCCCAGCTACAGGGACCTTGTCGAAGGCCCGGTCGATCCAGCTGTCAACATCCTCAAGCGCCTGGCCGATCTGCACCTGGCTGGGCGGATCATCCAGCAGATGGCGCTCGGTCATCCGTACGGAGCCGATGTTCATTGAGTAGGAGGCCCTGACATGGTCAACAGGCAGATCGCTCCCGTCCCCGCCCAGGACCAGCTCGGTGGAGCCGCCGCCTAGGTCAACCACCAGGTATGGAGCAGGAGGCATGCCGTCGCTGCCCCGCTGCTCCAGCACACTGACCGCTCCCAAAAAACTCAGCGAAGCCTCCTGGGAACCGCTGATGACCTCGGGCGTGACCCCCAGGATGGAGCGCACCCCCTCTTCGAAACTTTCCCGGTTGTCGGCATCCCTGGTGGCCGAAGTGGCCACAAAGCGCAGGCCATCCACCGGGTGCTCCTGCAGTTGCTGGGCGAAGAGCCGACAGGCCTCAAAGGCCCGCTCCAAGGCCTGATCGGAGAAGCGATGATTGCGGTCCACGCCCTCCCCCAGTCGGATGACGCGCATCAGCCTGGGAACCACTGGATGGAGCCCCTGCCGGTCTACCTGGGCTATCAGCAGACGTATGGAGTTGGTGCCACAATCCACGCCCGCCACTGTTACCTGATCCATGGAAGCCCCCTTCATTGGTTCTCTTGCTGGTTCTCTTGTATGGATGCCTCGGCCCAGGGCTGGGCGCACCTGCAGACCTGCGGATCGAACACCTGACGCACCAGGCCTAGAACCCGGTCACCCAGTGGATTGACCCCAGGGCCCATAACTAGAGACTGAGCGGTCAGAGCATGCAGACACTTGACCCTCTTGGGCATGCCCCCGGCCGAGATTCCGACTATGTGACTCTCGTCGTCGCTCAGCCGCTGAGCCAGGGCAGAGCGGAAGGCCAGATAGAGCTCGTGGGCCCTACAATAGGCGCTGGCCAGATCCGGATCCGAACCAAGCTCGGTATTCCAGTCGGACATGATGCCGTCGGCCTCCAAGCGTGAGACGGCCTTGACAGCCTCGGGGCTGGTCAAATAGCAGGTGGTCGGAAAGGGTGTGCCATCCTCCAGCTGAGGCCGGGTAACCACAGCCAGGGGGTTGCCACAGACGCAGCGGGCGCCCACGGCCACCATGCCCCGCGGAAAACGGCCCAGTTGCTGGTTAACGGCGGCTATCTGATCCGGTGTGGCCGGCGTCGCCAGAAGCTCCTGGACTCGATCTCTTACCATGGTCAGGTCCCGGTCAGTAACCAGGCTGGATGCTTTAGATTCGACCCGGACCTTATCTACGGCTTGAGCTTCCACTGCTGCCTGGGGCCTTTCCTGGGCCTTGATCACGCTGTCCTCATCTTTCCTGATTGTTTGCTACTGCTAAGTTCATTAACCATTGGCGCGGCGAAATCCGAACCTTCGGAGTTCACTGCGTTCCCCCGCCCTTGAATGGAGAGGGACTATCAGATCCACCTGGACTGTTGGAACCAGTTGGACTGGCGGACCCATTCGGACTGGCTCCGTCGCCTGGTTGCTGACCTGTGCTCCCCTTGTTCCCATTGGCCGCCGGGTCCTGGTCGGCCTTGGCAAAGGAGTAGGCCATCTCCTGATACCAGGGCAGGGAATTCTTCCTAGGGGCCCGGACCCCCTTGCTTCCGGCCTGGTCCTTGTCCTTGCTGCCCGTGACCGCCTCCGGATGCAAGACCCGGATGGCCTCCTCGTCGGGGAAGACGAATCCCAGCCGATCCCTGGCCTGGGCAGTTACATAGGCTTTGTCGTCCCAGCGCCGGATCTGGTTCTCCAAGTCACGCTTATGCTCGACTAGCTGGGCCTGCTGGTTGCGCAGGCCGTTGAGTTCGGAAAGATTAATGGCGTAGGAGTGGAAGGTGGAGACCAGCTGAATCAGCCCCAGGGCCACGATGATGACCGCCACAAAGAAGGTGATGGGTCCCGATGACCGCCTGCTTGTCCGCCGGTCGCCGCCGTCACGCTTGTTCTTGGCCATACCCATAAAAATACCCGTGGCAGCCGACGCGGACCGCCACGGGTGAAAGACTGTACGGCCGGGTCAAAACCTGCAAAGGCTTAAGCCCGACCAGCAAGGCCTTACTTGGTGTACTTCTTGCAGGCCTTGAAGGCGCTGTAGCCGGCGTACTCGGCGGTGGAGCCCAGCTCCTCCTCGATCTCCAGCAGACGGTTGTACTTGGCGATGCGCTCACCACGGGCCGGAGCACCGGTCTTGATCTGGCGGGTGTTCTTGGCCACGGCCAGGTCGGCGATGGTGGTGTCAGAGGTCTCGCCGGAACGGTGGGAAACCATGGAGGTGAACCCGTTGGCGGTGGCCAGCTCGATGGCGTCCAGGGTCTCGGTCACGGTGCCGATCTGGTTGAGCTTGACCAGCAGGGAGTTGGCGGCCTTCAGGTCGATGCCCTTCTGCAGCCTCTTGGGGTTGGTCACCAGCAGGTCGTCGCCCACGAACTGCAGGCGGTCGCCCATGGCGGCGGTGATCTTCTGCCAGGCGCCCCAGTCCTCCTCAGCGAAGGGATCCTCGATGGAAACCAGCGGGTACTTCTCGACCAGGCCCTGGTAATAGTCCAGCATGTAGTCAGCGTCGCGGTCCTCGCCGTCGAAGTGGTACTTGTCGGTGTCCTTGTTGTAGAACTCCGAAGAGGCCACGTCCAGGCAGAGGCCGATCTGCTTGCCAGGCTCGTAGCCGGCAGCCTGAATGGCATCGACGATGTACTTCAGGGAGTCCTCGTTGGACTTCATCTTGGGGGCAAAGCCGCCCTCGTCGCCCAGGCCAGTCTCATGGCCGTCCTTCTTCAGGATGCCCTTGAGGGTGTGGTAGACCTCGACGCCGGCGCGCAGGGCCTCCCGGTATGAGTCGAAGCCGTAGGGGGAGATCATGTACTCCTGGATGTCGGTGGCGAAGTCAGCATGGGCGCCGCCGTTCATGATGTTCATGTTGGGCACGGGCAGGATGTGGCCGTTGGTGCCGCCTAGGTAACGGTAGAGAGGCAGTTCGGCGGACTCAGCAGCCGCATAGAGCGCAGCCAGGGAGACGCCCAGAATGGCATTAGCGCCCAGCTTGCCCTTGTTGGGGGTACCGTCCAGATCAATCATGGTTTCGTCCAGGGCACGCTGATCGGTGGCGTCCATACCAATGACGTTGGGAGCGATGGTCTCATTGACCGCCTTGACGGCGTCCAGCACACCCTTGCCCTGATAGCGCTTCTTGTCGCCATCCCGACGTTCCCAGGCCTCGGCCTCGCCGGTGGAAGCACCGGAAGGAACCAGACCACGCCCCTCGGCGCCGTCCTCAGTCTGCAGAACGACCTCGACGGTCGGGTTGCCACGGGAATCAAGAATTTCGCGCGCGAACACGCTTTCAATTGCTGCCACAACTGCTCCTTCAATAAGTTGTTGTGATGTCTCTTACAGGATACTAGTTTTGTTGGACGGGCGCGGGACCCGCTGGCGTGCCATCGTCGGAGGACTTGGGCAGTCCCCAGGCCAGGTCGTCCAGCAGGGTGTCAACCCAGGTGGTCATGGCTGCCGAATCCATGGGTCCCGAACCCAGGGAGCCCGCGAATGGCGCCGGAATCAGCAGGGTCTGCGTCACAGGGCGGTACTGGCTGCCCTTGTATATTCGTGCGATCCTGGCCTGTAGGGAGTCAGGCATGGTTACGGGCCTGATCCGCACTCTAGAGCCTTGGGAGGCAATCTCCGCTATGCCCAAGGAGCGAGCCTTGGCCCGCAGTCTGGCCACAGCGAAGAGGGTGTCGAACTGGGCCGGCGGACGCCCGTAGCGGTCGGTCAGCTCCTCGTGCAGGTCGCGCAGATCCTGCTCGTTGCGGGCGGAGGCCAGCTTGCGGTAGGCCTCCAGACGTAGCTTGTCCGAATCAATGTAGTCCACCGGAATAGAAGCTTCCAAGGGTAGATCGATGCTGACAGTTACCGGCTCAGTCCGCCCAGGCTCCTTGTACTCTTCCACCGCCTCGGAGACCATGCGCACGTAGAGGTCGAAGCCGACCCCCTCGATATGGCCGGACTGCTCGTCGCCCAAAAGGTTGCCGGTGCCGCGCAGCTCCAGATCCTTCATGGCCACGTCGTAGCCGGACCCCAGGGCCGTATTCTGGGCAATGGTGGCCAGCCGGTCGTGGGCGGTCTGAGTCATGGGCTTGCTGGGGTCGTAGAGGAAGTAGGCGTAAGCGCGCTCACGGCCTCGCCCCACACGTCCGCGCAGCTGGTGGAGCTGGGAAAGCCCGAAGCGGTCGGCCCGGTCCACGATCAGCGTGTTGGCATTGGGAATATCCAGGCCGGTCTCGACGATGGTGGTACAAACCAGCACATCGATGTCACGGTGCCAGAAGTCGCGGATGACCCCATCCAGCTGCTTCTCCCCCATCTTGCCGTGGGCCACGCCCACCTTGGCTTCGGGGACCAGAGTCTGCACCTTGGCCGAAACCTTGCTGATGTCCTCCACTCGATTGTGGATGTAGAAGATCTGGCCCCCGCGCAGGAGCTCGCGGCGAATGGCCGCAGTCACCTGAGCGTCCTCGTAGGCACCCACATAGGTCAGTACAGGCAGACGATCCTCGGGGGGCGTAGCCAAAGTGGACATCTCCCGAATGCCGGTCACAGCCATCTCCAGGGTGCGCGGAATGGGCGTAGCAGACAGGGACAGGACGTCCACGTTGGTCCGCATGGCCTTGAGGGTCTCCTTGGCTTCCACGCCGAAGCGCTGCTCCTCGTCCACGATCATCAGGCCCAGATCCTTGAAGCGGATACGCGGGTTGAGCAGCTTGTGGGTGCCGATGACCACGTCTACGGCCCCGCTGGCCAGGCCCTCCATGGTGGCCTGGTTCTCCTTGGCGGTCTGGAAGCGGCTCATGGCGGCCACGTCCACCGGGAAGCCTTCGAAGCGCTCGGTAAAGGTCTGATAGTGCTGCTGAACCAGTAGGGTCGTGGGCACCAGAACCACCACCTGCTTGCCGTCCTGGACTGCCTTGAAGGCGGCACGGATGGCTATCTCGGTCTTGCCGAAGCCCACATCCCCGCAGATCAGCCGGTCCATGGGCACCGGCTTCTCCATATCTGCCTTGACATCGTCGATGGCGGTCAGCTGGTCGGGGGTCTCCTGGTAGGGGAAGGCATCCTCCAGCTCCTTCTGCCAGGGGGTGTCTGGGCTGAAGGCGAAGCCCTTGGTGCGCTGCCTGGCCGAGTAGAGCTTGACCAGTCCCTGGGCGATCTTGTGGACGTGCTTGCGGGCTTTGGCCTTGGTGGCCGACCAATCGGATCCGCCCAGCTTGTTGAGTCTGGGGATCTCGGCACCGACGTAGCGGCTGACCTGGTCCAGCTGGTCGGCAGGCACAAAGAGCTTGTCTGGCGGGGCGTTGCGCTTGGAGGGGGCGTACTCCAGGACCAGATACTCCCGGCTGCCCTTGCTGGGGCCCACGCCCACGCTGCGCTGACGCATGCCCAGGAAGCGGCCGATGCCGTGCTGGTCGTGGACCACATAGTCGCCGGGCTTGAGCTCGTCCAGGTCGATGGCCTTGCGCCGACGGTTGGAGGTCTTGCTTCCGGCAGCCACGCTGGTGCGCCCGGTCAGGTCACGCTCGGTCAGCAGGGCCAGATGGGCGGACTGGTCCACAAAGCCGTCCACAGCCAGGGAGCGGTGGTACTCCAGCCCGGTGATTCCCGTGGTCTGCACGGCCCGACGTAGACGGCTCAGCGTCCCTTGGGCCGGAGCGGTCACCACAACCCGGTCGCCACGCTCCAGCAGAGAGGCGATGCCCGAGGCGGCCCGATCCTCGTCGCCGCGATACTGGTCCGGGGCCAGGGCATCCAGACGCTCGGTCCCCTCCCGGTCCGGGTCCACCGACAAGTCGGTCAGCTTCCAGACCTCCCCTTTGCGGTACTCCAGGGATGAGATGACCTCGTCGTAGTCCAGGAAACTGGCCCTGTCGAAGCTGATAGGCGCGCCCGAACCCTGCCCGGAGGCTGCCACATGCCAGCTGGCGGCGAGGAACTCGTTGGCGGTCTTGACCAGGTCCTGAGCGGAGCGAGCCAGCAGCTGCGGCTCCGACAGCAGAATCAGAGCGCCCTCGGGCAGCATGGACCCTACCGGCACCAGGTCGTCGACCAGGGCAGGCAGGAGGGATTCCATGCCTTCTACAGGAATGGCCTGGGCGATGGACTCCAGCATGTCATCGGCGTTGGGAATGTTCCCGATCAGGGAACGTGCGCGGGCGCGGACCTGGTCGGTCAGCTGCAGCTCGCGGCAGGGCGGCGCCCATATCCGGTCCAGGTCAGGGCCGTAGGTGCGCTGGTCGGAGGCGTGGAAGCTGCGGATGGTGTCCACCTCGTCGCCGAAGAACTCGATGCGCACCGGGTGGGCCATGGTGGGGACAAAGACATCCAGGATGCCACCTCGGACAGCGAATTGGCCGCGCTCCATGACCAGGTCCACCCGGGTATAGGCGTTGCGGACCAGAGCTTCGACCGCCTGGTCCAGGGGCAGCTCCTGGCCGCGCAGAAAGACCAGAGGCTCCACATCCTGCAGGCCCTTGACCACGGGCTGCAACAGGGAGCGCACGGGCATGACCAGGATACGGATGGGTCCAAAATCAGGATCGTCCTGGACCGGATGGGCCAGTCGCCTGAAGACGGCCATCCTGGAGGCCACGGTGTCTGCTCGGGGCGAGAGCCGCTCATGAGGCAGGGTCTCCCAAGAGCGCAGCAGAGCCACGTCGCCAGGGTCTCCCTCATACCAGGAGCGGATGGCGCCGGTCATCTCCTGGGCGTCACGCTCGGAAGGGACCACCAAAACAACCGCTGCCCCACCGGCTGCTGCGGCGGCCAGGGCTGGCCTGATGCCCTGGGGAGCCTGGACCATAAGGGAGGTGTCGGTGTCGGCCGCGGGCTGGGAGTCTCCTTGGACCAATCTGGTGAAGGCAGCATCTGCCTGCAGGTCGTCCAGAAGAGGACGAAGAGACCCGTTCAGCGATTCCTGGGGTTCCGCCTTCTGTGTATGCTCATCGACCATTGAACTGCTCCTGAGCCTGGCTGAGGCCCTTGGTGATCACGATTTCTGCGGCATCTGCGCCGTCGGCCAGGAACTCAGGCAGGCGTTTGCGCTGATCGCCAATAAAGGTGCCTAGAACCCAATCCACAGTACGCCGATGGGCATCAGGACCTCTCCGGGCATGCCCCACCCCCATGCGGACCCGGGCGTAGGCGTTGCTACCCAGCGAGCGGTCGATGGAACGGATGCCATTGTGCCCGCCAGAGGATCCGCCGGCCTTGACCTTAATCCGGCCGAACTCCAGGTCCATGTCGTCATGGATGACCAAGACCCGGCCAACAGGTATGTGGTAGTAAGAGCAGATGGAGGCCAAGGCATCGCCGGAGTCGTTCATGTAGGTCAGCGGCTTGGCCAGGAAGAAGGGTATGCGGCGTCCGTCAAGATCCAGGGTGCCCCTGCCCAGTTGGGCCAGACCCTTGTGGTCGCGCAGGTTGACCGACCAGCGTTCGGCCAGCAGATCGGCGCACATGAAGCCCATGTTGTGCCTGGTGCCCTTATACTCGTCACCCGGGTTGCCCAGTCCGGCTATCAGCCAGAAATCGGATGCCATGTAGGTGATACCTCCTGCTCTCAAACGGGACGGTGAGATTCTACACAGGCTCCCCGACCCCGTTTCGCTCAAGGGACAGGCTCCAGTAGGAGACGTCATGCAGGGCGAACCGGTCCCAGGCGGCCTGGGGCAGGAAGCCGAAGCGGCTGAATCCGAACCGGTGCAGCAGGGCCTTGGAAGCCGAATTGTCATCGAAGATGATCGCCACTGCCAGACGCATACCCACCTGCTGGGCACGCTCCAGCAGGGAATGGACCATCAGGGCGCCCAAGCCCTGTCCACGACTGTCGCGATTCACGTAATAGCTGAGCTCGCAGGTCTCCTGGTAGCCGGGCCGGTCGTAGTAGGCCGACAGGGAACCGAAGGCCAGCACCTTGCCCTCCTGCTCCAGGACCAGGACCGGATGGCCCTGGTCAGGATCGTGGTCCAGCCACCATTGCAGGCGCTGGTCCAGGCTGACCGGAGCCGTATCCGCCGTGGAACCGCCATCCATGACCGCTTGGTTGTAGATGGCGGTGACCGCCTCCAGGTCCCCGCGACGACAGAGCCGGATGCGCGGGGTGGCGCTCACTTGTTGCCGCCCTCCTGGTCGGAGGCCTCCTTGAGGGCTTCACGCAGACGGTTCTGAGCCTCACCGTAGGCGCTGAAGTCACCCTTCTTCAGGGCTGCATCCGCGTCGCTCATGGCCTGGTTGGCCTTGTCCAAGGCCTGTTTCAGGGCCTGCCCTTCTGTGGCCGATGTCCCGCCAGACCCAACGGTCTTGTCAGGGGCCTTGTCGGATTGCTCGCTCTGGTCAGCATCGGAATTGGTACGTCCGGTGTTGTCGGCATCGCCTGCCGATGCGCCCGAGTTGCCCTGGAAGGTCTTGTCAAGGGCCGCATCCAGCGTGGCCGAGGAGGAGACCTTGTCTCCGAAGGCCACCAGGACCCGCTTGAGCAAGGGGAAGCTGGTGGCGCCGCTGGACTGCACATAAACAGGCTGGATGTAAATCAGTCCGCCACCTATGGGCAGGGTCAGCAGGTTGCCACGTTTGACCTTGGTGGATCCGGACTGCAACAGGTTGAGCTCGGTGGAGACAGCGGCATCCGAGTTGAAGTTGTTCTGGGCCTGCCCAGGGCCGGGCACATTGGAATTCTTGGGCAGCTCCATCAGCCGGATGGTCCCGTAGTCCGGGCCTATCACACCCTTGGTTGACCCGGCATCGGAATCCACGGACAGGAACCCGGTCAGAATCTCCCTGGTGGAGGTGCCGGCGGGAATGAAGGTGGAGGTCAGCGAGAAGGCGGGCTTGTCGGTCCCCGGGGTCTGCAGGGTCAGATAGTAGGGAGGCTGCTTGATCCCGGCCTTCTGTTCCTTGCTGGTCCCGGTCGGATCCACGGGGGTCTGCCAGAAGTCCTCGCCGGAGAAGAACTGGCTGGCCGAGTTGACGTGGTACTGGGAGAGGAGCTGACGCTGTACCTTGAACAGGCTCTCCGGGTAGCGCATGTGGCTCATCAGGTCGCCCGAGATGGACGAGAGCGGCTTGAACTGGCCGGGGAAGACCTTCTGCCAGGCCTTGAGCACAGGATCCTTGGCATCCCAGGCATACAGATCCACCGAGCCGTCGTAGGCATCGACCGTAGCCTTGACTGAGTTACGGATGTAGTTGGCCTTCTGGGAACCCAGGCCCTTGACGGCCTCTGAGCTCAGGGTGGTCGTGTCCTGGGTGATGGGACCCAGGTCGACCTTCTGCGAGTAGGGGTAGGCGTCAGATGTGGTATAGCCGTCGACGATCCACTTGACTCTGCCGTCCACCACAGCCGGATAGACGCGCCCGTCCAGGGTCAGATAGGGGGCGATCTGGGCCACGCGCTCCTTGGGCGAGCGGTTGTAAAGGATCTGGGAATCGGGCGTGACGCGGTCCGAGAAGAGGATCTGGTCGGATCCAAAGCGAATGGCGTAGAGGACCCGGGCCAGGAAGTTACCCACCGAGGGGCCGCCGTTGCCCTTGAAGGTGTTGGTGGCTCCCTTGGAGCCAGTGGGATAGTCGAACTCCCAGCCCGATGAGCCCTGGGGCGCGCCGACGATGGAGTACTCGGGCGCGTTGGGCGAGAAGTAGATTCGCGGCTCGTAGTGCTGGCTGTCGGTCAGCTTGCCCTTGGTGGGGATGTCCTGCTCGAAGAATTCGGGCTGCCCGTCCGGGGTGACCTTGTTGCCGTAGGCAGCCACGATGCCGTATCCGTGGGTGAAGACCGTGTGGTCATTGACCCAGTTGCGGTTGTCGTTGCCCTCCAGGTCCAGCTCGCGAGCGCCGATGACCGTATCCTGGCTGACTCCGTCGATGTCGTACTTGTCGACGGCCAGGGTGTCCTCGAAGGTGTAGTACTGCTTGGACTGCTGCAGCTGCCGGAAGGTGGGCGAGACCACCTGGGGATCCAACAGACGAATCTGTGCTGTGGTCTCCGCATCCCGGGAAAGGGCGCCCGACTGGACCTCGGTGGTGGCATCGTAGGCCTCAGTCTTGAGCTTGTCCAACCCATAGGCCGTGGTGGTGGCAGTGATGTTGCGCTGAATGTAGGCGGACTCCATCTCCTGTGCGTTGGGGTTGACCCGGAATCGCTGGACCAGTGCCGGCCAGAAAACGGTCAACAGCAGGGACAGAACGATAGTAACGGCTACAGCCAGAGCGGGAATCCTCCACTGCTTGACGGCCGAACCCAGGGATCCTGCATGGACACGACCGGGTTCCAGGGTGGGCGACCTCAGAATCCAGACGGCCAGGATTATGCCCAGCAGGGCTATGACCACGGCCATAATCAGGGTCACTGGGATGGCCGCTTTGACCGAGGTGTAGGAGGCGCCGGTGATCCGATCACCCTCCTCGGTCAGCCTGCCGAAGACGCCCAGGGCGGTGTCACCCGCCCAGACCAGCATGAACAGGACCAGCCAGAGGGCCACCTGGCGGCGGGCGGGACGGGTCATCTCCAGAATGCCGCGTCCATGCACGGGCATGGTCAAGCGAATGCCGCCCATGAGGAAGTTGGTGACCAGGCTGAATATCGTGGCCGCCAGCAGCATCATCAGCAGGGAGGAGACCAGCAGCTGCAGGCCGGGCAGGATGAAGACATAGAAGCCGTTGTCCAGGCCAAACTGGGGGTCGCGCACCCCGAAGGACTGGGCGTTGAAGAGCAGGAGCACCTGCTTCCAGTCGGCGTTGAACTGGAAGCCGAAGAAGACGCCGACGACCAGGGAGACCACCACGGCCACCTTGAGCGCTGTGCGTGAAGAGACTCCCTTGCCCACCTCGATCAGATCGCCCCTGACTCTGATGGTAGACCCGTCAGGCGAATCAGGGCGGCTGTGGATGGCCAGGATGGCCGAGAGCAGGGTCACCGCAGCCAGCAGCAGTGCATAGGCCAGCCACAGACCCACCTTGATGCCCAGCTGGGTCCAGACGATCTGTGCCGCTCCCAGCTGGGAGAACCACATGACATCGGTGATGAAGCGACTGAGCGCGAACAGGAGCAGTAAGACGACCAGGACGACGGCCACAACCACGGCCAGGATCCTCGAGCCCCGGGAAGGCCCTTGATTGCACTTCTTACGGGAAGTCAGCCGGGGGTCACCTGGTCCGGGGAAGCGGAAACGGGGTGTACCGCTGCCCCCCTGGTCAGAACCCTCCCCATCGGTTTGCACGTGCAGGATGACCGGGTCGTCTTCATTGCGACGCCGACCTGGTCCGCCTGGACCGCCCTCAGGGTCGAACATGGAGCCGAAGAAATCAAAGAATGACATGTACCTAGCCTACATGAGACGCCGGTCTTGAATGGCTTGCTGGTAGACCTCCTCCACCTGATCGGCCACCACGGTCACGTCGTAGCGGTCCAGGAGCGTCAGCTGGTCGTGGCGCACATTCCGCCTCCAGGAGGGATCCCCTAAGGCCTGGGCAATTCGCCGGGCCATCAGTTCGGGGGTGTTGGGCGAGTCGACGGGGACCAGAGCCCGCTCGTCGCCCATCAGGGTGGACCGGTAGCCGGGATTGTCCCCAGCCAGCACCGGAGCCGTGCCCGAGGCGATGGCCTCCAGCAGGACGATACCGAAGGACTCGCCCCCGGTTGAGGGAAAGACGGTCAGGTCGGATGAGGCCAGCAGGGCGGGCTTGTCCTTCTCGTCCACAAAGCCGGGGAAGGCCACCGGGGTGCGCAGGGTGGCGGCCTTTCGACGGCAGTCCTCCAGCAGCGGACCCTTGCCAGCCATGGTCACATGCAGGCCTTCGGGCAGGATGCCGGACCGCTCCCCCGCCTGAAGGGCCGAAAGCAGGATCCCTGCCCCCTTGCGGGCCACGAACCTTCCCAGAAAAACCAGATGCGGCCCCTGGCCGTGCAGGCGCGCCACCTCCTGGTCGCCAGCGGCCTGTCGGGCCCGACGCAGGGCAGCCACGTCCACGGGATTGGCCACCACCCTGCTGGACACACCGGCAGTCTGCCGGGCGTAACTAGCCGCCACAGGCGAGACCGCGATGACCCTGTCGATGCGTCTATGGGTCCTGCGGTTGATCATCCCCAGAAGCCGACCGCCCAGCAACTGCAGGTTTCCTGTGGGGGCAATGTGGTAGGTGGCCACCAGGGCCGTTGCCGGATCTGCGGCACGGATGACCCGCCCTGCCAGGAAGGGGCTATAGGGGGCCTGGACGTGCAACAGGTCGAAGTGCCCGGCCTCCAGGACCCGGTGGATAGGCGCCTTGGGTGCAGGCAGAGGTATGCGCATCCTGTTGCCGTTGAAGGAGACCATGACGTTGCGGGACAAGGAGTGAACCCCATCAACGGGGGGATGGGCGGTCTGACCGACCAGGTACTGGACCCTATGGCCCCGCCTGCCCAGCTCACGTCCCAGGGTCAGAATGTGCTGCTGGACCCCGTCAAACACATCCAGGGTGTCATCGAAGACGAACCCAATGCTGAGCGTCACTGAGCGTCCTGGCCTGCTTCAGGTTCGGTCCCTGCGGCCAGCTGGCGACCCTTGAGGGCCAAGGCCACCAGGTGCCGGTCGGCTGCCTCGCGCGCCTGCTGCTCGTCGTTGCCCGAATCCAGATTGTCCACATAGATGGTCTCCACCTGCGCGACCTCGCAGTACTTGAGGAAGGTCTGCCTGCGCAGCTGGTTGTCCAGGGCCTCTCCGATGCCGCTGGACTGGTACCATTCCTTTTCCCCGCCGGTTAGCATGACCAGCTCCACCCGGCGCCCGGCCAGGGCCCCGGGGGTTCCATCAGCGTTATAGGCGAAACCTCGGCAGATGACCCGGTCAATGAAGCCCTTCATGATGGCCGGCATGCTGTACCAGTAAATGGGAAAGACCAGGGCCAGCACGTCCGCATCCTTGATGCGCTCCTGCATGGCCTGGGCATCCTCGGGCATGGGTCCCTGGCCCAGGTAGTGGGTCCTGTCCTCCATGCCGAAGACGGGATTGAACCCCTCTGCGCAAAGGTCGATCAACTCGGTGCGAGCCCCGCCCTCGGCCGCCCCGTCCAGCAGGGCATTGCCCGCCGCATCGGTCAGGCTCTTGGGTTCGGGGTTGGCCGTGACTGCCACGATCTTCATGGGGATTCGCTCCTTACATTCCATTTCGCGTCTGCACTGACTGTGTGCAGACCCTTGTCATTGTCAGTCCTGGCAAGGACGGCAACGCTGGTTCGGCAAATGCTTGACACTGCTCCTGGGCCCATCTATGTTATTGGGTGGTCGGTAGGTGAAGCTACCGCATGGACAAGGCATGCTGCCGCAAAGTGGTGGAGACACCCCGCGCAGGTCAACAGTCCCCGTCGGATCAAGGCAGGGACTAATGCAGGGCCAAATACCATGCGAAGCCGAAGCTTGAACGATGACAATGGTCGGCTCATGGCCGATCTCCACGCCGTCTTCGAGGCTGCCGACAGGGATGTTCCGCACCTTGGAGGGAGGCCATCGTGAATACTGTCGCACTGCCAGGAATGCTCCGTTCGCCACTGAACGACGACCGCAGCCAGGCATCGCGCTCCACCCGAATATGGACGGGTCTGGCCGTAGCCATAGGCGCACTGGTCCTGCTGGGGGCTCTGGCCTATCTGCTGCCGGCCCTAGGCGCGCCCATAGGCCCCGCAGGCGTACCCTCGCACGTCTCCACCGACCCGGCCAACCTGCCCTACTACGCGCTGCGCTCCCTCTTCCGCATGTTCACGGCCCTGATCATCTCCCTGGTCTTTGCCTTCCTCTACGGACTGGCCGCCGCGCGCTCCCGCCGCCTGGGCGCCGTGCTCATCCCCCTGCTTGACATCCTGCAGTCGGTGCCCGTGTTGGGATTTCTGTCGGCCACCATCTCCATCTGGCTGGTCCTCTTCCCCGGGTCCATCATGGGCGTGGAGGCGGCCTCCATCTTCGCCATCTTCACCAGCCAGGCCTGGAACATGGCCTTCTCCTTCTATAACTCCCTGACCAGCGAGCCCGCCGACCTGGACGAAGCGGTGAGGCTGATGCGCCTGACCCGCTGGCAGCGCTTCTGGAAGCTGGACGTGCCCAACGCCATGATCCCCCTGCTCTGGAACTGCATGATGAGCATGGGCGGCGGCTGGTTCTTCCTGACTGCCTCCGAGATGATCTCGGTCAACAACAGGACCCTGGCCCTGCCCGGCATCGGCTCCTTCGTAGAGGAGGCCACCGCCGAGCAAGACCTGGGCAAAGTGGGTCTGGCCATCCTGACCATGATCGTGGTGGTCCTGCTGATTGACTTCCTGCTCTGGAAACCGCTGACCGCATGGGCCGAAAAATTCCGCTACACGAACAGCCAATCCACCGAGCCCCGGCGCAGCCTGGTACTGACGGTCATCCGCCTATCCGGAGTCAAGGACCTGTTGGGTCTGGTTGGCCACCCCTTGGCGGACATGCTGGATCGGATCACCCGCCCCCTGGGCCGCACTGGAGCGCGTTGGAGCCGTGCCGGTGGACGCAGGAGGGCAAGCGATCTGGTTTGGTGGGCCTGCCTGGCTCTGATCGGCCTGTGGGGTCTCTGGCAGCTGGACCGTATGGTCATCCATCCTCTGGGCCTGGGCGAGGTCGGGCACGTCTTCCAGCTAGGTTTGCTGACCTTCCTGCGAGTGCTGATCCTGATGGTGGTCTGCACCATCGTCTGGGTCCCGATAGGTGCTCTGATCGGCATGAATCCGCGCATCTCCCGCTACCTGCAGCCCCTGGTGCAGATCCTGGCCTCCTTCCCGGCCAACTTCATCTTCCCCTTCGTCACCATGGTCTTCATCATCTGGCGGATCGACATCAACTGGGGCAGCATCCTGCTCATGGCCCTGGGCACCCAGTGGTACATCCTCTTCAACGTCATCGCCGGGGCCTCAGCCATCCCCGACGACCTGCTGGAGATGTCTCGCAGCCTGGGCCAGAACCGCTGGCAACGATGGAAGACCCTGATCCTGCCTGCACTGTTCGGCTCATGGTGCACCGGCGGCATCACAGCGGCCGGCGGGGCCTGGAACGCCTCCATCGTCTCCGAGGTGGTCTCCTACGGCAAAACCGAACTGACGGCCCGAGGCCTGGGTGCCTACATCGCCCAGGTGACCGCCACCGGCGACACTCCGCGCATCATCCTTGGTGTGGCCGTGATGAGCATCTTCGTGGTCCTGGCCGACCGGTTCTTCTGGTCTCCCCTGCAATCACTGGCACAACGGCGCTATTCCCTGACATGAGAAGTCTGAAAGGTTCGACAATGACCAAGATCAATTCCAACGGGATCATCACGGCCGAGCACGTGACCAAGACCTACCAGTCTGACAAGGGCGCGGAGCTGACCGTCCTGGACAACATCGACTTCACCCTGCACGAGGGCGAGGTGGTGGCCATCCTGGGCCGTTCCGGTGCTGGCAAGTCCACCCTGCTGCGCATCCTGGCCGGCCTGGTCCCGGCCAGCAAGGGCAGCGTCGAATACCGGGGCAAGCAGCTGGATGGGCCCAACCCCGGCGTGGCTCTGGTCTTCCAGAGCTTCGCCCTGATGCCCTGGCTGACCGTCAAGGACAACGTCGAGCTGGGCCTGCAGGCCCGTGGCGTGCCCAAAAAGGAGCGCGAGAAACTCTCCCTGGCCGCCATCGACGCCATCGGCCTGGACGGCTTCGAGAGCGCCTACCCCAAGGAGCTATCCGGCGGCATGCGCCAGCGTGTGGGCATCGCCCGGGCCCTGGTCCTCAAGCCTGATGCCCTCTTCATGGACGAGCCCTTCTCGGCCCTGGACGTGCTGACCGCCGAGAATCTTCGCCAGGAGGTCCTCAAGGTCTGGTCCGAGGAGGCAGGCAGCGTCAAGTCGGTCCTGATCGTCACCCACAACATCGAGGAGGCGGTGGAGATGGCCGACCGGGTCCTGGTCCTGGACTCGCATCCCGGCCGGGTCATCGCCAACGTGCCAATCAACCTGGACAGGCCTCGGAACAAGCAGTCCGACCTCTTCCAGTCCTGCGTGGACTACCTCTACTCCATCCTGACCGGCCAGCGCGACAGCGAGGACATCCGCCGCCGTCTGCAGACCAAGGTGCGCAACCGTCAGGCCGTGCGGGATTCGGTGCGGGACGAGGAGACCGCCGAGCGCAACCTGCCCGACGCCACCCCCGGCGGCCTGGCCGGTCTGGCCGATGTCATGGTCAACCAGCCCAACGGCATGGACCTGGCCGACCTGGCCGCCAAGCTCTCCTTCGAGGTGGACGACCTCTTCCCCCTGATCGACGCCGGGCTCATGCTGGGCATCTTCCAGGCGGACAACGGGCACGTCAGGCTGACCGACCAGGGCCGGGCCTGGCACGACGCGGACATCCTGGAGAGCAAGGAGATGTTCTCACGCATGCTGATGGATCACGTTCCCCTGATCCGCATCATCGACCGGGCCCTGAAGAACAGCGACGACAAGAGCCTGCACGGCTCCCTTATCCTGGACCTGCTGCGGGCCCACCACTCGGACAAGGAGGCCGTCCAGCAGTTCGACACCGCCATCACCTGGGGCCGCTACGGCGAGCTCTTCGACTACGACGCCGACGACGACCGGCTGACCCTGGACCCGGAGAACCACACCGAGTGAGCAGCCACGACAGCTGTGGCGGCTGCGGTCCCCTTGCACTCCTAAAATGAACCTCGGGCGATGGAACCCGCCCGGGGCTTAAGCCCCGAACCGCAAACCGCTGACAGTTCCTGCACCATGATTCGACGACCCCGTCTGCGGGCCGGGTGCAGGCGCATGCCATTCAGCCCGACCCCGCGGATGCTGATTCGTCGGGAACCGAGACCTTCCATGACCAAACCCCCTACCGGACCTGACATGGCCACGGCCCTGGTGGTGATGCTGGGCGGAACCCTGGGCACCGGCTGCCGGTACGCCCTAAGCCTGCTGCCGGGCCAGAGCGGCCCACTGCATCCGGGAACCCTCCTGGCCAACCTGATCGCTTGCGCAGGCTACGCCCTGCTGACCGCCTTCCTGGCCGGGCTGCCCAAAAGCAGGCATGCGCGCCGAAGACAGCTGACCGACAAGGGCCTGGGCATGGGCCTGTGTGGAGGACTGTCGACCATGTCCACGCTCTCGCTGGAACTGGTCCAAGGCCTGTCAGGCGGTCAACTCCAAGCAACCCTTGCCTACCTGCTGGTCTCCTTCGCCGGAGGCCTCTTAGTCTCCTTGGCCATGGCAGCGCTGGGAGCGCGTTTGGCCGCACGCATCCAGGCAGGTGCGCGATGACCATTACGTTTACGTTGCTGATTTGCCTGTGCGGCGGCCTGGGTGCCGCACTGCGCTACCTGCTGGACACCCTGGTCAAGGCCCGCTGGCAGGTGGACCTGCCCCTGTCGACCATGATCATCAACCTGTTGGCCGGATTGGCTGCAGGGCTGGTGGCTGCCCTGGCCGCCTTCCACGGACTGCCCGCCTGGGGACGGCTGCTGCTGGCCACAGGACTGCTGGGCGGCTTCTCCACCTTCTCGACAGCGGTCAACGAAGTATTGGCCCTGACCCGGCAGAGACGGCACCTGGCGGCTCTGGGCTATCTGGCAGCTTCAATCTTTCTGCCGCCACTGCTGACTGCCCTTGGTTTCATGCTGGCCGGACCGGGCATGTAGCAGATCCAGCCAGCAATCAAGGCGTTCCGGAATCAGGCGCGAGCCGGTTCCGGACGACCCTGGGCGGAGTCGGCGGCAATCCCCAGACGGTCGTCATGCCGACGCCACCAGGCGGACAGCACCGAGCCGGAGATGTTGTGCCAGACGCTGAAGAAGGTGGAGGGTATGGCCACAATCGGGTCGGCGGCGAAGGCCTGCAGGGCCAGGGTCGCACCCAGTCCCGAATCCTGCATGCCCACCTCGAAGGTGATGGCCTTCTGCTGGGCGTAGCGGAAGCCTTTGGGGTAAATCCGGTACATGAGCCGGCTGAAGAGGAAACCCAGCCCGTACCCGCACAGGTTGTGGAGCATGACCACCGGCAGAACCAAGGCGGTGGCAGCGGTGAAGAGCTTGGCGTGGTTGACCGAGACCACCACACCAATGATGACCAGAATGGCAATCTGCGAGACTGCCGGCAGGGCTACGGTCACCTTCTGCACCTTCTCCTTGAAGATGGCGTGGACGGCCAGGCCCAGGGCGATGGGGATCAGCACCACCTCAAGTGCGGTCAGGAAGAGCTGCTTGGTGGGGATGGCCACATACTGGCTGGCCAGCAGGTTCATCAGCATGGGGATCATGAAGGGCGCACACAGTGTGGAAAGCAAGCCTATGGACACGTCCAGGGCAACGTCGCCACGCGACAGGTAAGACATGACGTTGGATGAGGTTCCCGAGGGGCAGCAGCCCACCAGGATGACTCCCACAGCGATCATGCCGTCCAGCCGGAAGATGCGGCAGAGCAGCACGGCCAGCAGGGGCATGATCAGGTAATGGGCTATGGTGCCCACGATGACCATGAGCGGCATCTTGACGATTCGCTTGAAATCGTCCAGGCTCAGGGTCAGTCCCATGCCGAAGAGAATAATGCTCAGGAAGTAGTTGGTGTAGCTGCGGGCCCAAATGCTAATCTGCGGGACAAAGAAGTTGATGGCGGCCCAAACTAGGACCACCAGAATGAACCACTTAGTCAACCAGTCACTGAACCGCTGCACCTTTTGCATGATTCCTGACCACTTCCTCTCGATAGTTCTCTCTGTTGTAGGGGCAAAATTAGGAAACCCAAGTCGAGAGCGCAGGTGAATGGTCACATTTTGGACGTGCTGAAATTCACTTGACCAGGACGGGTGTGCCGGCGGGCACGGACTGCATGATCCATAGGGCGTCGGGCGCGGTCAGTCGGATGCAACCGTGGGAGCTAGGGCGGACACCCAGCAAGTCAGCCTCCTCCTTGATGTAGCTGCCGCTGGAATCAGTGGGGACCGAGTGGAAGAGGAAGACCCCGTGGTTCAGAAAGCTGGTGTAGTAACGGGCGCCCATCCCCTCCCTGGGGTTGTAGAAGTGGTCGCCGCGCTCAGACTGGATGCGGAAGCTGCCCTTGGGCGTGGAATCGTCCATGCCCGTCGAGGCGTACATGGTGTAGAGCAGTTGAGACCCGTCGCGCACATAGACCCGCTGATCCTGAAGGCTGACCTCCAGGGAGAGGCCAGGATGGACCGCAGGATCCGGGTAATCGACCTGCTGCGAAGGCTTGAGCCAATCGACAGGCTGAGCAGATGCGCCAGCAGGCTCGGTCTTCTGAACCTTTGTCCGCTCCCCTGCTTGTTCTTTTTTCGCTGATGAAGCGGAGGACTCGGATTTACCGGAATGATGCGCCTTGGGAAATTGTCTCGCCGAAACGGTGGCTGTGCTGGAAGCGCTCGCACCAGCTGAACGTTCCGCATGGGCCGCATCCACCGGCTGGATCAGGTTGACGATCATGACTGTCAACAACAGCGTCAACAGGGCGGTTGTCACCACCACAGGTGTGCGGCGGATAGGGTCCAGCAGCCAACGGAGCATGGCAATCACACGCCGCTTAAGGCGTTTGCTATCCAATCCCCAGACAGCCATGTCCTTCCCCTTCGTCGCCATCGAACGAACCTATATGCACAGTTCATTTTAGCGGCAGAAGGAAATAGGGAGGACTCAACCTTTCAGCACTTGCCTGGCCCAATCCTCCAGCAGGTCGCACACCAGGGCCGTCTGCTCGATCTGCACATTGTGGCCGGCCTGGTCCAACACCGAGTAGGAGGCCCGGGGGAAGCGGCAGGCCAGGTCGAACTGGTCCAGGTAGCCAACACGGTCGTCCTGGCGGCCGCAGACGAAGAGCACAGGGGCTATGAATCCGGACCAGACCTGGTCGAAGTCCATATCCAGCTGGTAGCCCCCCTCCATTCGAGCCACCGTATCGGCATCGGCCGATCGAATGCCGGGCATGATGGTGCGTTGGTAGGCCTCAAGATGCTCCCGGGACTCCACCACGGCCATCTGCCGGTAGGCATGCCTAGTGAACTCGTCCACGTCGGCCAGACCCTGGTCGTCCCGGACCAGCACCTGACGCGGGGGCAGACGTCTGTGTGCGGTCACCGGGTCGACCACCGAGGAGAGCAGGGCCATCCCCCGGCAGCGGTCCAACCGATCGGCGGCAGCATGGCGACTGAGCAGCCCGCCCAGGGAGTTGCCCACCAGGGCGAAGGGGCCGCCACCGCTGAAAATGTCCACCTGATCATCCAGCCACCGGGCCAGACCGTCCAGATCGAGGATAGACGGGTCGGGCGGTGTGCGGCCGAAGCCGGGCTGATCCAGATAGATCCGCTCGAAGCCGCCCACCCGCTCGAAGACGGAGTCCAGGTCGTCGAAGATGTGGTGGTCCACGCCGGACCCATGCACGAAGATCAGCGGCATCCCATGACCCCGACGAATGGCGAACCCGGGCCTGGCGCTCACTTCTTGGAACCGGAGGGAATGCCGGTCTTGAACTCCACGATGTCGCCGTCCTGCATGACGTAGTCCTTGCCCTCAAGGCGCATCTTGCCCTCCTCGCGCACCTTGGCGTAGGACCCGTCGGCGGCCACGAAGTCGTCGTAGGAGACCACCTCGGCCTTGATGAAGCCCTTCTCGAAGTCGGTGTGGATGACACCGGCGGCCTGGGGGGCGGTCCAGCCCTTGTGAATCTGCCAGGCGCGCACCTCCTTGACCCCGGCGGTCAGGAAGGTCTGCAGGCCAAGGATGTCGAAGCCCACCCGGGCCAGCTGGTCCAGGCCGGACTCCTTGAGACCGGCATCGGTCAGCATCTCGCGGGCGTCGGCCTCGTCCAGCTCGGTCAGCTCGGACTCGAACTGGGCGTTCAGGAAGATGGCAGGCGCAGGAGCCACGGAGTCGGCCAGCTGCTTCTTCAAGTCCTCGTTCTGCAGCTCGTCGTCGTCCACATTGAAGACGTAGATGAAGGGCTTGGCGGTCATCAGATGCAGGTCGTAGAGCTCGTCCTTGTCGATGTCCCCGGCCTGGGCCGCCTGGTCGATGGTCCGCCCCTGGCCCAAAATCTCCTTGGCCTTGCGAACGGTGTCCAGGTAGGCGGGCTTGATCTTGCCGCCACGCTGGTCCTTCTCCAGCTTGGGCAGGGCCTTGTCGATGGTCTGCATGTCGGCCAGGATCAGCTCGGTGTTGATGGTGTCGATGTCGTCGGCCGGATCCACCTTGCCGTTGACGTGGACGATGTCGTCGTCATTGAAGGCGCGGACCACCTCGCAGATGGCGTCGGCCTCGCGGATGTTGGCCAGGAACTGGTTGCCCAGCCCCTCCCCCTCCGAGGCCCCCTTGACGATGCCGGCGATGTCCACGAAGGTGACCGTGGCGGACACGATCTTGTCCGTGTGGACCAGCTTGGCCAGGACGGGCAGCCGGTCGTCGGGCAGGGGCACGATGCCGGTGTTGGGCTCGATGGTGGCGAAGGGGTAGTTCTCCGCCAGAACGTTGTTGCGGGTAAGGGCGTTGAAGAGTGTGGACTTGCCAACGTTGGGCAGCCCGACGATTCCTATGGTTAACGACATATGTACCAGTCTATTGCCCGGACTGCCCCGGCGTGGCTCCCCCTAGTCGCCGCGCTCCACCGCATCGATGGCCTCGATGACCGCTCCACGGAAGCCATGCTTCTCCAGGGAGGCGACCCCCTTGATGGTGGTTCCGCCCGGCGAGCAGACCGCGTCCTTCATGGCCCCGGGGTTGGTGCCGGTGGCCAGGTAGAGGGCTCCGGTCCCCTGAACCATGCGAGCCGCCAGCCGGTAGGCCGCCTGCCTGGGCAGCCCGTGCTCCACCCCGGCGTCGGCCATGGCCTCCATGTACATGGCAGTGTAGGCGGGCGCGCATCCGGCGATGGTCGTGCCCACCGAGACCAGCTCCCGAGGCAGCCGTTCGATCAAGGCTATCGGATCGAAGACCTGGGTGAAGAGCTCCCGCTGCTGGTCGGTCAGGGTATCGTCCTCCTGGGTGACCAGAACCCCCTGCCCTACTGAAATGGGGGTGTTGGGAATGGCGCAGATCAGGTGGGTGCCCTCCTCCAGGATGTCGGCATAGTCCTCAAGGGTCATGCCGCCGACCACCGAGAGAACCATGCGGTCCGGGTCAGCCAGCTCATGGCGGATGGGCTCGCAGACCTGGGCCACCTGCCCCGGCTTGACGGCCAGAATCACCAGGTCGGCGGCTGCGGCCACCTCGGTGCCGGAGTGCATGGGCCGCACCCCCAGCTGGGCCGTCCGCTCCACCAGCCGGTCGTAGTGGGCTGCACAGGCCACAATCCGGCCGCCGGGCAGCACACCCGCGTCGACAAGCCCCTGGGCCATGGCTTGGGCCATGTTGCCGTATCCGATGAATCCAAGAGTCAATGAGTCCGTGTTCATGTCCTCAAGTCTAGCCGCGCGCCGGGAAGAGCCCCTCCAGATCGCCGCGCTCCAGGGCCAGCCTATAGAGGTGGGCGAAGACCCTGTCCCCGTGCAGGCCGTCGTGCTCGAACTCGTTGGTCACCCAGGCATGGGCGTGGCCCACACGCGAGAGGGTGTCCAGCTGGAGCTCGGAGGGCACGTAGAGGTCGTCGGCGTAGACCACGGCCTGTAGGGGAACCTGATTGCCGGCCAGACGGTCGGGATCGTACAGGTGGCCCCAGGAGCCCTCCTCCATGAGCAGGCTGACCGCCGGACCGAAGGGACGCAGGGCGGACTCCTGCTCGAACATCCAAGGGAAGATCGCCTCCCCGGTGAACATGAGCGGTCGGGCAGCAGTATCGAATTCGGGTCGGGCATCGCGCACCCGCTGCCCTGCCCAGTGCAGGGGGCCGCAGTCCCCGTCGGCGTAGATAAACTCTTGCAAGGGCCAGTAGAGCGGGCTGACCGAGGTAGCCGCCCGCACCCCTTCCAGGAAGGTCTGCGAGAGGGTGGCTCGGTAGCTGCTAGCTCCGGAAGCGGGCAGGCTGCCGTCGCCGTCCAGGAAGGCCGTGTCCAACAGCCAGTGGAGACGTTCGAACCCGCCGCTCTTGCCCAGGTCGACGCCCAGGGTCTGCAGCCGCTCCACGCTCAAAGGGTCGCCGCCGGGCAGGACCACATCACCCTGGGCCAGCCGTTCGGCAATGGCCGCCACACGGTCTTGATCCCTCGGATAGCGCTGGTAGAAGGCCTGGGACCGCTGAGCCATTTTGGTGAAGGTATGAGAGAAGAGCTCATAGGCATCAGTGGGGATATGAGGCACGCCCCCGGCGGTGAAGGCCGCAGCAAGCCCCTGGGGGAAGTTCGACAGGTAGGCCAGGGTCAGATAGCCGCCGAAACTCTGACCCAAGGCCACCCAGGGGCGGCCGGCGAAGACCGTGCGACGCAAGTGCTCGAAGTCCCGAATGATGGAGTCCGCCAGAAAATGTTTCAGATAATCGGCCTGGGCACGGGGCTCTCCTATGGATGCCATAGTGGTTCCGTCGATGGCGCTGGATCGACCTGTACCCCTCTGGTCGGGCAGGACAATACGGAAGTGGTGCAAGGCCTCGGCCATCCACCCGTCGGCAACGGCGCTCAGCGGCCGTGGAGCCCCATACCCGGGTCCGCCCTGCAAGTAGACCAGCAGCGGGAGATCGTCGTGGATATGCTCGGGGGCGCAGACCACGCGGTAGAAGACGCGGATGACCGCCTGGTCCGAATGATCTTCGGCTCGCCAGACGCCAGGTTCACTGCCCGCCCAGTCCAGAGGAACGGGGATAGACCCCTCACACACGTAGAGTCCCGGCAGATAGTATCCCTGGTTGGTCATACGCTGGCTCCTTTCCTACAGGTCAGTCGGGTTCATTGTCGCCGGGCGGTTGGACCTGACTTATGTGTTGTCTGTGGGCTGGGTGATAGGCTGAGAGACAGGGGACGTCGGGAAGCCGGCTGGCTTCCTCTATGATTCGCACAATCTGTTGCGCGGACTGGCGTTGAGGTATTGGTAGCTTCCCGACGGGAAGAACCTTATTCTGCAAGCGGCGTTTGCCCTGCTTGGTGTTCGGTGAAGGGGTTTCGGTTTCATGCATCTGGGTACCCGGCTGCGTCGCATCCTGGCGATGATGATCGTCCTGCTGGGCCTGCTGGCAGGCCTGGGCGTCGCATCCGCCCAAGACGACGCTCCTATCCTTGATCGTCAGACCCCTAGCGTAGCTGACGGAACCCCCGGCACTCTCCCTAGCAACGCAACAGACACTCCATTGTCCTCACCATCGCCGATACAAACCACCACACCATTAAGCCCCACGCCCAGCACCCTGTCGTCGACGGCGGGCACGCCTGACAGCACAGCCCCCGCTCCGGCTGAATCGGCCGACAAGACGGAAGATCAGGCTTCGCACACGGTGCTTTTCGACCCGGCCGACAGCAGCAAGCCCACCCAGGCGAGCGTGAAGACCGGCACCCTCGCTGCTGCCCCGCAACAGAATCCACAGCGTGAGGGCTTCCGGTTCGAGGGTTGGACGCTTGACGGCCGGCCCTATGATTTCCAAACCCCCGTCCTCCAGGACACGACCCTGAAAGCCCGGTGGACGAAGGTCACGGACTGGACGCTGAGCCCGGATCACGGGCCCGCCACAGGGGCGCGGCTGACCATCAGCCCGCCCGACAGGCAGGAACCTCAAATCGCCAGCATCCAAGCCGCAGGAAACCAGATTGCCGGCCTGACCGGCGACGGCCGCATCTACACCTGGACGCAGGACAGCACACCTGTGCAATTTCCTCTCCCCACCCATGCTGCCGACGGGTTCCGCTACCTGCAGGCCGCAGCCGGCAGCCACCGGCAGGCCGCCTTGGGATCCGACCAGCGGATCTACACCTGGAACAGCGGTCAAGCGACGCCCACGATCCTCGACACCGGACAGGACACCAGGTTCACCAGCATCGGCATGAACGATAATCGACTCCTGGCCGTGGACCAGCAGGGACAGGCCCACGCCTATCAGACCAGGGATGCCGGCAGCCAGGAGCCGAACCCGAAATTCACAAAACAAGCCGAGACCAGCCTGCCCGGAAAGGCGCAGGCCGTGACCGCCATCGCCTCCCCCGGCCGGATCCTCATCGTGGACGCTGACGGGCAGGCCTGGACCTGGGAGACGGCCAATACCGGAAGCGCCAAGCCCGCGCGCATCAAGCAGGACCCGGGAATGCGCATCATCCAGGCCCATGCCCTCAACCAGGGGTTCCTCCTCCTGGACACGGAAAGGCGGATCCGTTACCTGGCCGACAACACGACCAGTCCCACAGCCGTCAACCTGCCGGCAAACATAAAAACCAACTCGATTACAGCCAATGATAGCCAGGCCGTTATCACCGACACGGAGGGCCACGTATGGTCCTGGCAGCCCGGCGAAGCACCCATGCGCGCGGACGACGGGAACAAGCGGTATATGCAGGCCGCAAGCACCGGCAGCAGGATCACCGCCATTGACCGGCAAGGCAGCATGTTCACGTGGGACGTGGACGGGCAGGGACAGCCCGGCAAGCCAGCAAGAGTCAGCACCACCACAGCGTCCATCCTGGAGTCAGCCAGCCTGAACGGCCAGCCGCTCAATCTCACTAAGAACAACGACGCCTGGCAGACAGACATGCCCGCCAGCAAGCCGGGACCAACCACTGTTCTCATCGTCGGCAGACAGGACGGCCAACCCTTCACCAAAAACCTCAACTACACGGTCGACCAGCCGCTGACACGAGGCGCCGAACCAAGATCCACGTTCACGGTCCACTTCGATACGGGCGGGGGAAACCCCGAACCAGCAGACCAGAACGTCTCCACTCCAAACGGCAGGGTGAAACGACCCTCCCCCGACCCTGCGCGTGAAGGCTACCTGTTCGACGGATGGTTCACCGGGGAAGTCGCCTACGACTTCAGCAAGCCCGTCACCAAGAGCCTCACCCTCACCGCCAGATGGACATTCAAAGACCCCGACAACACGTGGAAAATCAACCCCGACCAGGGTAGCCGCCTCGGCAACGAAACCACCACCATCACCCCGCCAGACACCAGCCGAGGCATTAGGTTCACCCAGGTCAGCGGATCAATGTACGACAGTTCGATCAGCTATGGCTTTTCATTGGCTGTGGGCAGCGACGGCAACGCCTGGGCATGGGGAAGCAACTACTATGGCCAGCTCGGCATCGACAAGCCCGACCAGCGGAACACGCCCGATTTCACCAGCCCGGTGCCGGAATCAGCTGGCCTGCAGCTCGGCATCGACAAGCCCGACCAGCGGAACACGCCCGCCCCGGTGCCGAAGCCTGCAGACACACCTATGGATTTCACCTACGTGCAGGTCAGCGCCGGAAGTCGGCATTCGCTGGCCCTGGGCAGCGACGGCAACGCCTACGCATGGGGAGAAAACAGCAAAGGCCAGATCGGCGACGGGACGGACAACACTTCCCCCCGGACGACACCGGTCAAAGTGAAGAAGCCTGCAGGCACGCCCGCGGACTTCACCTACACACAGGTCAGCGGCGGAGCCTATCATTCGCTGGCCCTGGGCAGCGACGGCAACGCCTACGCATGGGGACATAACTACTCCGGCCAGATCGGCGACGGGACGACAACCCGCCGGACTACGCCGGTCAAAGTGAAGAAGCCTGCAGGCACGCCCGCGGACTTCACCTACACACAGGTCAGCGGCGGAGTCTATTATTCGCTGGCCCTGGGCAGCGACGGCAACGCCTACGCATGGGGAGAAAACGACAAAGGCCAGATCGGCGACGGGACGACAACCCGCCGGACTACGCCGGTCAAAGTCATGTCGCCTGCAGACACTCCCGCGGACTTCACCTACACACAGGTCAGCGCCGGAGGCTATCATGCGCTGGCCGTGGGCAGCGACGGCAACGCCTACGCATGGGGATATAACGACACTGGCCAGATCGGCGACGGGACGACAACCCGCCGGACTACGCCGGTCAAAGTCATGTCGCCTGCAGACACTCCCGCGGACTTCACCTACACACAGGTCAGCGGCGGGAACAATTATTCGCTGGCCGTGGGCAGCGACGGCAACGCCTACGCATGGGGGTCCAACCAGAAGGGCGTGCTCGGCATCAACATCGCCATCTGGTGGGGTGACACGAATCCTGTTCCTATGCGCGTGCGCGACCCCTCCAGCCCCAAGGACAAGAGCAAAGGACTGCAAGCCGAACAGGTCAGCGCCGGATACCAGCATTCGCTAGCCGTAGGCAGCGACGGCAACGCCTACGCTTGGGGGGACAACGAGAATGGCCAGCTCGGCAACGACAGCATTCCCACAGGGCAATATAACAGTAAAGCTCAGAATCCTGCTCCTGTGCCGGTGTCGTTCAACCTGCAGCTGGTGATCACCGGGGTCAGATTCGACCAGACCCCCGCATCAGGGCTGACGCGCGGCGATGGCAGCAGCGTGACCGTGACGACGTCCGCACACGCGCCGGGCACGGTCACGGTCAACGTGGACTACACGCTGGGCGGCGCACCCAAAACGCCGGACACCTCCCTCCAATACACGTACCTTCCCGCAGGTGTGCTCCCCAATGCTGGGGGGGAAGGCATCCTGCTCGCCCTGGCCACCGGCATGACCGGCATGGGCGGGGTCCTGGCATCACGCCGCCACCGGAGGGAAACACATAGTCTCTCACTTGCTTCGCACGGGTGAGAACGGCCGGGGGCGGCGTATCAATCCCCACGCCCCCGGCCCATATATGGGGAGCGGGGAGGAAAAGTGTCACTTAAGGCTCAAACCCCAAGAGAGCCAACACTTCCCTCCCGCGCCTCACCACACTTCCGCAGGCGGAAACCGAGGGCAGGCATGCACGCCCCCGCCCCTGCCTGGCAGAGGAGGAAACACGGCCAGGTCGGTCAGGAGGCTTAACAGCCCCCAGCCAGCCCGGCCGCTGTTCATCTCCCTACCCCAGCATACTCGCGCAAACAACAGCCTCATCCTCGAGCATTCAGCCTCGCCCGCCTTCACTCATAGCCAAGCCTTGACGGGCCATGCTGTAAAAGTTGCGGTATCGTTACCGCACTGATATAACTGAAGGCTGTCAGAACCGTTCGCCTGCCCAGGGCGGCGGTCAGGCAACCGCCGAGGTCGGCAGTCCGGCCCGGCGGCCGACCACTTCGACGAAAGGCCATGATGGCGTACGCGACGATCAGGGATGTGGCCCAACGGGCCGGTGTCTCCGTATCGACGGTCTCCCGAGCCCTCAACGACTCCGGGCGCATCTCCCCCGCCACACGACAGCGCATCAACCAGGTCATCCACGACCTGCACTATGTGCCGGACTCCCGAGCCCGATCCATGCACTCCGCCCACTCGCGCACCATCGGCCTGCTCATCCCCGACATCCGCAACTCCTACTTCGCGGACCTGGCCTACCTGATCCAGGGCCAGCTGCTCAACCATGGCTTCCAGACCCTGATCTGCACCTCAATCCAGGGCGACCCAGGCGAGGACCGGGCCCAGGTGCGCAATCTGCTGGGCCAGCACATTGACGGAGCCATCATCGTGCCCGGGCCGCACTCTTCCCACACCCTGGAGGAGCTGACCCGACGCGGGCTGCCCCTGGTCTGCGTGGACCGTGCCGCCGAAGGTGCCGCCGGACGCGATGGGTGGGCCATCCCCTGCGTGGACGCCGACCCCGAACCCGGCCTGAGGCAGGCCCTTGAGGATCTGCACGCCCAGGGCCACCGACGCATCACCCTAGTGCCCGGACCCCTCAGGGAATCGGCCACCTTCCGCGAACGCCTGGACGTATACCGGAACCTGCTGGCAGGCATCGAGGGCATGGACGACCCCCTGACCGGCCAGGTAGAGACCGGCACTTTCGACCCCGATATGATCGACCTCTGGGCCCGGCAGGGAATCACCGGCTTGCTCTTCGGGTCCTCCCTGGATGCCATACGCGCCATCAAAACGGCCCAGTCCCGAGGAATCGGCATCGGCGAGGACCTGTCCATGATCACCTTCGACGACCTGCCCGTCTTCCGCATCCTGACCCCGGCAGTGTCGACCATCTCCCAACAAATCGATGCCATGGGGACCCGCTGCGTAGACATGCTCCTGCAGCTGATGGCAGGCTCGCCCGTGCGGTCGGTCCGGCTGCAGACCAGCTACCGCCACTGCGCCTCGGTGGGGCGCCCGCCCGCGCATACCGGCCAGGATCCCTGAACCTGTCACAGTGTGATCAACAAGGTGGACAAGCTCATCAAGGAACGGAGAAACATGATTAAAGATATGGCGGCGGCATCCGACCAAGTGCTCAAAGGACTGGATACCATCAAGGGATCAATCTCGGTGGTCGGGTCCATGAATGCGGACTACACCGTCAACACCGACAGGCTGCCCAAGCCCGGCGAGACCATCAACGGAGGTCCCCTGCAGGTGCTTCCCGGGGGCAAGTCGGCCAACCAGGCAGCGACCGCAGCCCGCATCGGCGCCCAGGTGCGGCTCTTCGGGGCCGTAGGATCCGACTCTAACGCCGACTTCCTGTTGGGACAGCTGGGCAACGCCGGAGTGGATGTCTCCCATGTGATGACCGTGCCAGGAGCCAGCGGAACCACAGTCATCACTGTGGATGCGCGCGGTGAGAACACCATCGTCTACTCCCCCGGCTCCAACGGCAAGGTGGATGTGGACTACGCCCACCGCTCCCGCCAGGCCCTTACCTCGGCCAAGGTGCTGGGCTTGTGCCTGGAGAGCCCCATCGAGACGGTCACCGAGGCCGCGCGAATGGGCCACGAGGCCGGCATGACCGTGCTGCTCAATGACTCCCCATTCCGCGCCGACCTGCCCGCCGACCTGATCGCCAACTCGGACCTGATCCTGGTCAACGAGCATGAGATGGCTCAGCTTCTGGGCATCGACGAACCCGAGGACGGCGACTGGCTGGGGGCCGACTGGGACCAGATCAACCAGACCATGCAGGACTTCGGCTTCCACCGGGCCATTGTCACCTTGGGCGGCGAAGGATCCATGGTGCTGGACCATGGCCAGACCTACCGGATTCACGCCGTGCATGTGGACGCCGTGGACACCACTGGCTGCGGGGATGCCTTCATGGGCACCGTGCTGGCCGGCCTGGCCTCCGACATGACCCTGGTGCAGGCCGCCCAGCTGGCCTCCTACGTCTCCGCCTACGCCGCCACCGGGCAGGGGGCGCAGGCCTCCTACGGCACGGCCGAGCAGATTAGGCTACGTTTCTCCTGAGTTTGGACGTTCGGGGCCGGAGCCATCAAGGTCGAGCTATCGGAATCCTGACCACCGGGATCTTGTAACCAGGGTCCGCTGGTCAGGGTCCACCGATTATACAAGTAGAGCGCTGCTGACCCCCTCCCTTGCGTTGTCAGGCCGATGAACCGTTGCGAAAAATGCACGACGATTCGTCGGCCTGACTGGTATCTGTGCGATACAGGCTGGATGGATGGATACTGGATGCATACTTGTTGCCATTTGAGTGCAAATATGGCATCCATACCCATTACCAACTGAGGGCAAGTCCGATATCCGCTTTTATTGCCGTCTGAATCCAAGCACTGAATCTGTTCTTATCGCCAGTGTTAAATACATCTAAGGGTCGCGACGTGCATTGGAGAGTACGCGCGTGTCTTGGCCGTGCATGCTATGCAGAGAATCATTCGATGGTAGAATGCGTGAGCAGCACCACGGCAAGGAGCGGCAACAAGTCTGCCCAAGTGTCAGACAGCTGATCACCAATCGTCATATGCAAGGCCGCCATCTTTTGACTCACCACTAAGCGCCCGTTCCCGATTACAACTGCTCAGGCTCATCCACCTTACGAGAGCCTGGGACCACGTTTGACCTCATCATCCCTCGGACTGATAGCACCTCCCGCTGTCCCCGAATATTGTTGATTCCATGAACACAGTCAGTCAAACAGCGCAGCGACCAATCTCCAGGTCCTATAATCGAATGCTACTGACTGACGCCCTCTTCGCCATCCTTTTGTTTCTGCTGGTGAGCGGCTCCAGCGCCAATCTACGAGATGGGGCCCTGATCCCCTTGCAGGAAAACCTGATCCTGATGTGGACGGTCCTGCTCATAGCCCCTGTCGTTATCCGTCGCCGATTCCCGAACGTAGCAGCCGGGCTCTTCGTCGCTGTGGCTCTGGCTCAGCTCCTGTTGGGACCTGCCATCATGCTCTCCGACGCAGTCTGCCTGGTGATGGTCTATTCCTGTCTGCTCTACGGACGTCCATCCTGGCGTCGACTCTATCTGACCGTGGCCTGGGTCATGACGCCCCTATCCTGCCTTATCTTCACATTGGTCGATTTGGGGTTTCTGCCTCCGGGCAAGACGCGGCCGGATCATATCTCAATGTTGCCGACCTCATTCAAAGATCTGGCAATCACCTTCCTATCGAATTTGCTGATCGAGGGGCTTCTGCTGCTCATAGCCATCGTTGCAGCCTACTGGACGCGGACCAGAAGGGATGCCATTGATGAGGCCCGGCGACGCAACCACGCCTTGGCCCTGCAGGCAGAACAAAGCGCGGCCCTGTCTGCCAGCGCTGAGCGGGCCCGCATAGCACGTGACATGCACGATGTCGTCGCCCACACTCTGTCCATCGTCATCGTGCAGGCAGATGCCGGCAGATACGCAGCCACAGCCGATACGAACCTTGCTCTCAAGATCATGCGCACCATTGATCAAGAGAGCCGCCGCGCCCTACGTGAGCTGAGCTCGCTTTTCGGCAAACTCAAGACTCCAACCAACCCGGCACCCGAAACCAGCCAAAAGACAGCGGATTCTCTTCCAGGCCAACACTCTTCTTCCCCACCACCAACGGACCCAGCCCATATCCAGCCGCTTGACCAATCTCAAACAACTGCCCAAACGAATTCCGCTAGTCAATCCGGGAACGCTCATAATCTGAATCCAGCCGGAACAGATTGCACTCAGCCGAGCCAAGCCAGCGGCCATCTTCACACAATCAAAGAGAGTCCAGCCACCAATACTGCCAAGGCCAACGTTGATACGGCCGACAATGCGCGTATCTGGCCTTCGGTTGCCATCTCTTCAAACAATCCGCCGACCAGCTATAAATCATGGTCAGACCTGATAGATGCCGCCCGACTTGCTCAGCCAGAATCCCAATTCAGCCGACGCATTGAAGGCCGACCCTGCCCAGAAAAGCTGGATCGCAGCCGCACCATAACTGCTTACCGGGTGCTGCAAGAAGCATTGACCAATGTTCGCAAGCATGCCGCTCCGGCTTCGGCTGTGCTAGTTGAAGAACAGTGGCTCACGGACGGTTTGTGTCTAACCATTGACGACCGCCCATTTGACCATGCCTCTACCAATTCAGATTCTCCGCCACAGATGGACCGACCTACGCATTCAGGTTTCGGTCTTATAGGGATGCGCGAACGACTGACTTCTCTTGGAGGCAACCTTCAAACTGGTCCCGAAACAGAAGGCGGGTACCACCTCCAAGCGTGGATTCCTTTTGCCACTCCGCCAAAGTCCGACCCTGAAGCGGGGATACGTGCCAATCGACAAGCTCAATGGTCCCTGCGCTCGATTGTCTCCACGCTCTTCGTCTGGTTTCAACGCCATCCATTGACGGCCGACCTGGGTTTGGTAATCGGACTCGTATTGGTAGAGAATCCAGGTCAAGCTGTTGCTATAGCACCTGTCATGCGACAATATGATCCGGGCCGACCAGTAAAGGTCATCGCCACGCTAGGTATCGCTTTGCCTCTGATTGTGCGCAGGGTCCGTCCCGGCATTTGCGCCGCCATAGTGTCTGCAGTTGCCGCCCTGCTGCTGCTCTTCTCGCCCTGGCTGCCAGAAGCTGCAGTCTTATCCCCAGTCGCTGTATATTCAGCAATGGTTTACGGTAAATACACCACCCGACGGTGGGTTCCGTTGGCGGTCATCACGGATACGGTTTTATGGGCTGTCAGATGTGTAGCCAATAACCAAGGGTGTCCAACCATTCTGGCCTACATGACAGAAGGCCCGGCAAAATCATCTTTCTCTGTATCCCATTTAACACTTTTCATAGTGATGGCCGCACCGGCCTTGATCTGTCTGCTGACCATTCTGATTGCCTCACGCCGACGTACTCGTGGTTCGGTCCTGCTCCTCCAGCAGGAACGCGAGCGCGCGCTAAACCAGACCCTGCAGGAAAGCCAGGCTCTGGCAGCCAATCAAGAGCGCGAACTCATTGGCTCTACCATGCAGGTAGAAGTGGCTGCAACCCTGAATACAGTCATTGCATCCACTACCAAAGCCATCTCCGAGTTGAACCATTATCAAGTCAAGGGGGTGAACCCTTCCCCAGAGCAGGTAGCGCAAGCCTTCGGCGACATTGCAACTCAAGGACGCCAGGCCCTGGCTCGCATGCGACAACTGCTCACCGTCCTGCGTCACAGTTCCAGCACCGGTTTGCGCTCAAACACGGACACCGCCGATTCCCCAAACAAGAGCCTCAACTCAGACAGGAACCATATTGGCGAGCCCACCCGTAAAAACCCACATATACCGGCTCTTCACCCAGCCAAACCCCTGCCAGTAGATCTTGATGATCAGCTTGACAACTATTCGCAACAATCGCAACAGGATAAGGAACCAGAGCATGCCCCATCGGACCAATAGGACCACCCAATCTCCAGGCGTGAACGTTCTTGATGATGAGCACCTCCTATGGATAGCAAACAGGAAAATGACCGTGTCAGGTAATCAGCACAATCGAAAAATTGAGCACTCCATGAACCACGCACCCGAAGATTAGGCACTCGGGGAATCGATTGCTGACGAGCATAACTTCACCAGTTGAAAGTCTCTCCGACGACAGTCGCTTAGCCAACAATTACTCAATCAACAATCAACCAGACAGCGATTACCCTGGATCCAAGTTAAATCCAGTTGTAATTCCGAGCAACACTCAACTCAGATAAAATTGGATGGTGGCGCTGGCCACCATTTAGCGGAAAGAAGCAGGCAGTCATGGAACGGACCGAACCCATCAGCGTTGCCATCGTGGACGACCAGGATCTGGTCCGGGCTGGCTTTGCCATGGTTATCGGCTCCCAGGATGACATGACCGTGGTCGGCCAAGGCGCGGACGGCGAGCAAGCAGTGGATCTGGCCTCGCGCCTACGGCCCGATGTGATCCTCATGGATGTCCGCATGCCCGGCATGGACGGTTTGACAGCCACCCGCCGGATCACTGCTTTGTCACCTGACCGCCCTGAGCCCAGGGTCATTGTGCTAACCACCTTCGATCTTGACGAATACGTCATGGCGGCTATAAAAGCCGGCGCATCAGGATTTCTGCTCAAGGATACCGAGCCTGAAACCCTCCTGACCTCCATCCGTACAGTTCACCAGGGCAATGCAATCATCGCTCCTTCGGCTACAAAACGCCTGATCGAACATATGGCCCATGACATGCCTGCGACCGGGTCCATGCCATCGGGATCGATCTATCGCGATCCCGAGGCGGACCTGCTCACTGATCGTGAGCTGCAGGTCCTGGTTCACATAGCCCAGGGCCTGAGCAACCAGGAGATCGCCGACAATCTGGGGATCTCACTGCCCACAGTGAAAACTCATGTAACTCACATTCTTCAGAAGATCAATGCCCGCGACCGCGTCCAGGCGGTGGTCTTCGCTTACGAAAACCACCTGGTATGAACCTGGCCGTCAGGCGGTATCAATCGTCGTTGAGCGCCTCAATAGGTGAAACCTTGACTGCCTCCCTGGCTGGCAGCACACTTGCTACCACAGCAGCCAGCAAGGCCACTGGCAGTATCAGCGCAAAAGCCGACCATGGAACGGTGAAGGTCACGGACCCTAAAGGCACAAAGACCTGATAAGCTCCTATCCATCCGAATAGCGTTCCTAGAACCATTCCAGCCAGACTGGCTCCTAGGGCAATCATGCAGGCCTCCACTCCCAAGGATCGGCGAACCTGGACGCTGCTCATGCCGATTGCCCTGAGTGTGGCAGTCTCACGACGGCGTTCCAGCACCGACATCATCAAAGTGTTGGAGACCCCAATGAGGGCGATAATGACGGCAACCCCCAGCAATGCCACCATGATTGCCAACAAGGAATCGATTCTTTCACCCCATATCCTCTTCTGCGTCAGCCCTCCGCTCATAGCCATGTCGTCATGCTCTCCAACAGCCTGACGTATGTCATCCAAGAGCAGTGCAGCATCGCGATCTCCCTGCGTCCTGATCCAGATTTCATGCGTCTTGGTGTCAATCCCGGCAACATTTTGAGAGTCCGTGATTGCATAGACGCCACTGGTATCCAGCCCGCCGAATCCGGCAAAGACCCCAGTCAATGTTCTTCTTGCGTCTGCCTCTTTTCCACGTTCATCGTCCGCCTGAGGATCAGCTATCAACAACTTCAACTGACTTCCATCCCGGTAACCGGAATGCTTGGAAATCGTTCTGGTCGACACCAACAACGCATCAGACCTTTGCATACCTGGACCCAGATTGGCATGTAGCACACGCCTAATCCGTGAAGCATCCAAGGCATAGACAGTCATGGAATCTTGTGAGGGGCCTCCTGACTCGACCTCGGCATTGAACCGCTGCACAAGCTCTGCATCAGCAACACCTTCGATACGCTTAATGGCCCGCACATTATTCTTATTTAGCCCCTGACCGGATATTTCAATATCCAAGGAATAACGCTGATCAATATCCTTGGCCAAGGTCCGTTTAGTGGTTACCGCACCTGCAGCCAGAGTGGAAACCAAGGTTACGCCGATCAGCAGAGCAACACCTGTGGCAGCGACTCGTGAGGGATTTCGAGCGATATTCGCCACTCCGACCCTGCAGGATGGTCCAATCTTGGACACAGGTGCACCCAGGCAACGCAGAAGAGCCGGAATCCATCGACGCGCACCCATCAGGGCACCCAGGAAAATCAGCAAAACACCCAATACCGCAAGACCTAGCAATAATTCCTGCTGATTACTGGTCTGGACTGTATCGCCAGAGTTTGTCCTGACCAGCTCTGTGACGCGCCAAGAGGACCAGATCACGAATACCAAGCCACTGACTGCCAGCAGGATGCTGATCCACAAACCGGTCCGCTTCCTGCTGCCTTGTTCCTGATGATCCACTGGTTGCAGGGCTTCAAGCGGTCTGACCCTGATAGCCGTACGAGTAGACCCAAAGGCAGCCACCAAGGTTGCCAGAACGCCGAGCACAAACGGAACCAGAAGGGCTGTAGGTGTAAGCAGAAGTTCAAGCTTCATGGTGCCCGAATGCAAACCAAGGCAACCGGCAAGGCCCATCAATCCCATAGCCAACAAGATGCCGACCAGGGAAGATATAACGCCAAGGAACAGGGCCTGCTGCAACACGCCTGCCCTGATTTGCCATCGATCAGCACCAATAACCCTCAGCAGGGCCAGATACCTGCGCTGTCTGGCCACCATGATCTGGAAGGTGTTGGCAATCACCAGGGCAGCCACCACCATGGCCAGCACACCGAAAGTCATGAGGAAAACAGTCATGAAGTTCACAACATTGCCGGTCTGCTCACTGAGCAGTCTGTCCTCCATGGCACGACGGTCCTCCAGCTGGTATCCGTCGGGAACGTATCGACTGATATTTTGCAGAGTGTTCTGGAGTTCCTTGCCCTGGCCATCAACCTGCAGATAGATGTTTCCCACAGGAGGGGACTCCAGTCCAACCATTCCCGCCATACTCAGCAGACGATCAATCCGAGTACCCGTCAGCACCACAGCTCCGCCGAAGTCGTCGTACTTTCCTCCATGGCTCTTGCTGATGCCTGAGATGGTCAAGTCTACAGTGCCTTGGTCAACAAGGCGTTCTTTACTTGAAGAATCCTGAGCACTATCGCTATCACCACCTGGCAGCATCGCCGAGGACAAATGCAGGCGCACCTTATCGCCCAGACCCACACGGAGCCTGTCGGAAACGGAATGCGGCAACACAACCTGATCATCTGAATCCGGCCATTGCCCCCGGTCCAGATCAACAGGCATGAGTTCCTGCCTGGCACCCGCAATGGCAAGAATCCCCTTGCTGGACTGACCGTTTGCTTCCATATCCATCATGAGGCTGACATCAGGGCGCAGACCACGAACCCCCTGCAATTTCGACAGTCCTTTGCTGTCAAACTTGTCGAACAGGATTGGCTTGTCCTGATCCTTTCTGGAGGTCACAGCATAGTTGGCTCGACCGGCATCCAGGCTAATCTCACGACGCATGGAGGCATTCGCCACGTTGCCAAAAAGGAGCGTCAGGCAGATAAAGAGGGCGCCGATCACGATGGCCAGGCCAGCCGGCATCATCATACGTGCATCGCGCTTCATCATCGTACGGGTTATCCGCCACACAGTGCACCCCCTAGTCCCGTACCTGGGAATCGCCAGCAGTGCCAGCCGACACTTGTTCAGACAGAAGGTCATTCATGGCCTTCACCGTCGGATCCTGTCGGTCCGCAACGATCTGTCCGTCTGCAAAGACCAGCGCACGGTCGGCATAGGATGCGGCATAGGCATCATGAGTGACCATGATGACGGTCTGCCCCAGCTCGCGGACCGAATCCCGAAGGAAGCTGAGCACCTCGGTCGAGGAAACCGTGTCCAGGTTTCCCGTAGGCTCGTCCGCAAAGACGATTGAAGGCTTGGTGATGAGGGCCCTGGCAATGGCCACACGCTGCTGCTGGCCACCCGAGAGCTCGCTGGGCCGATGGTCCAACCTCTCCGACAATCCCAGAGTCTCTACCAGCTGCTCCATCCATGAGGTGTCGGGCCGAACATCGTCCAGTACCAGCGGCATGAGGATGTTCTGTTTGGCAGTGAACATAGGCAATAGGTTGAAGCTCTGGAAGATGAATCCCAGATGCCGTCTCCTGATAAGGGTCAACTGACGGTCGTCCATTCGTGTCAGGTCGACTCGGCCGGCCTGATCAATCGATGGATGGTGACGATCTCCGCTCTTCGAATGCAGAAGATCAGCGGCCATATAGACATGGCCTGAGGTGACATTATCCAGACCAGCCAGAACGTGCATAAGTGTTGATTTGCCTGAACCTGAAGGGCCCATGATGGCAGTGAACCGGCCTTGCTCAAAATTCACGTCAATTCCGCGCAGGGCATGGACGACGTTCGAACCTTGCCCATAATCCTTGGTCAGCTGTCTGGCACTGACGGCAGGCGGTCCCGCGACACCCGAGACTGCTCTGTCGATTAAACCTTGTGAAGACGAAGTATCCGCTTTGTTCTGCATGGTGCTCCTTTATCCGCGAGGAAGCCTTTCTCCCGTCAGCTTCCGACCGTATCCGGCTATCGGCTGCAGCGATATGCTCCCTAGGAGCGATGAAGATAATCATCCTTACGGATGAGTGCACTGAAGAACTCTTCCTGTTAGGCTGGCACCATTCAAATCAACGCGGGCGACGGGGGATGGACTCTGCGGAGATGAAGCAAATCATGTTCAGCACAAAAGACATGAGCCTAAAGACATGGATCCATCAGACCAGAGGATTGAGACAATTGCCTCGATCCCCTTAATCGACTACGAGAATAACGAGGTCCCCGCGATCAAGCCGGCGCGCTTCCAAGCAGCCTCAAGGAAAACATCATCTGGCAGAATAAATCATTCATTCCCGACGCCAACCAAGGTGCGCCTTGGTGAAAGTTGGCTGGTTCTGATGCGATCTGACTGCTGGTCGTCATTCCTCTGCTAGAGCCACGACCGGTGGAGTCCGGTTGACGCGCCTTGCAGGCAGGACGCTTGCCAGAATCGCCGCTACGAGCGCTACCAGCAGAATCACCAGGCCAATGGACCAAGGAATCGGGAAAGCCACCGTCCCCAGAGAGGAGAAGATCTCATAGGCTGCAGCCCAGCCGAAGAGCAGGCCCAGGACCATGCCGGACAAGGACGACCCCAGGGCTATCAGACCTGACTCCACAGCCAGGGAACGTCTGATCTGTTTGCGGGTCATCCCGATGGCCCGCAGGGTGGCAGACTCCCGCCGACGTTCCAACACCGACAGGGAAAGCGTGTTGGCTACGCCGATCAGGGCGATGGCCACTGCAACCGCAAGCAGGCCCAGGATAATCATGAGCAGGCTGTCGATGGTCCGATCCCACTGCTGCTTTTCAGCCAACCCACCCTTCACGGAAACAGCCGAATATCCAGAAAGCGCACTCTTCACCTTGTCCATAAACGTCGAGACTGTTGGCGAGCCATCAACCTTGGCCCAGATCTGCACGGTCTGAGGCTGGACGCCATTTAGCAAGGATGAGTCGGTCATGCCATATAAATTGCTGGCATCAATCCCCTGGTAGGGCGCATAGATGCTAGTTACGAAGAGTCTTTGAGCCACCGACGTGGATCCGCCATGAGCGTCGCCTTGAATCGGGCTGAGAATATTGAGCCCAAGATTCCCGCCGTCGTGAAAATCCTTCTGCTTGTCCATGAGGCTTTCTGGAAGCAGCAGGGCATCCGGTCCGGAAAGATCCTTTCCGACCCTGGAGTTCAGAAGACGATCGATCTTATGCGCATCCAGGGCGAAAATAGTCATTCCCGACCCGTTCTCGCCGCCTGATTTGACCATGGCTGCATACTGGGGCACCAGCTCGGCCTGTGCAACCCCGTCGATCCGTCGAATGTCGTTCAGAGCCTTGGCATCCAGACCATCAGCGCTGATCTGCAAATCGACTGAGTAGTGCTCATCCAGCATGTCGGCCATAGTCTGCTTGGCGCTAGCGGCGCCTGTGACCAGCGTGGCGACCAGTGTCACGCCGATCAGGAGTGCGGTACCTGTTGCCGCCACACGGGAATGATTCCGCGCGATGTTAGCCACGGCGATTGTGGACGAGGGCCCAACCCGCGAAACCAGGGATCCGATTCCCTTGAGCATGAAAGGAATCCAACGATTGGCACTGAGCAAAATGCCCAGAAAGGCAAGGATAATGCCAATGACAGCTATGACAGCAACAATATTCGGCCCGTCTCCATATGCCTTGCCGGCCTTGTCTCCCGCGACATTGAGCCTGACCTGCCAGAGAGACCAGACAGTCATGGTGATGCCCGACAGAATCATGACAACGCTGAAAAACAGACGTATCCTGCTCGTCTGTTTGTTCTCCAGAAGATCAGCAGGCCTCAGCGCCTCCAAAGGACTGACTCTAGTGGCGGCCCATGAGGAGTTGAGGGAGGCCAAGATCGTAACGACGATGCCGAAAACGAGAGGCACCAGGATAACCGCCGGAGTCAGCTTCAATTGGAAGTAGAGGGAATTCGTATGAGCCTTAACTGCACCCAGAATAGCCATGATGCCAATGGCGGCGCCGACCCCGATCAAGGATGCCACAGCGCCCAGGATGATGGAACGAATCAGGACGCTGGCCCTGACCTGGCTCTTATTGGCGCCTATAGTCCTCAGGAGGGCCAGGTAGCGACGTTGCCGAGCAACCATGACCTGGAAGGTGTTGGCGATGACGGTGGCAGCCACGAACATGGCCAGTGTGCCAAAGACCAGAAGGAAAGTGGTCACGGGGTTTTGGGAACCACCGAGCGCGGTCTTGACCAGTCGGTCCTCCATGGTGTGACGGTCTTCAAGGGAATAGCCGGAAGGCATGAGCCTGCGCAGAGAAGCCAGACTCCCATCAAGGTCGCTTCCCTGCCCGCCAACATTCAGGTAAACGTTCTGGGCATACAGGTTACCCATTTCACCAAGACCTGCTGTAGCCATAAAAGCATCTATGGTCTTGGGGGTCAGCACGATTGCGCCGCCTGACTCGCCAAACTCGCCGCCCTCGTTGCCCTGGTTCGAGCTGACGCCCGACAAGGTCAGGGGCTTCGATATGAACCTGCCCACAACCTGGTCAACGCTGGCCTGCCCTTTCGGCCCAAGGTCATCGGAAATATACAGCATGTTAGGCGAGAGGTTCAGATTCACCTTGTCACCCAGGGAGAGCTTGAGTCTGGACACAGTCGGCCCGGGTAAGACCACTTGGTCATCAGCGCTGGGCCAGGATCCCTTGGACAAACCGACCGGCATCAGCGATGAATCCGCCATGGGAATGGCAATCACACTCTCGCTTTTGATCTTGCCGGCGCGAACATCCACCATGAGCTGCGTGTCTGATCTGACTCCGTGAACGCCTGGGACTTTTGCCAGCTCCTCGGTTTTGAAGTCCTTCACCCTCTTCTGATCGGAATGGCTCCCTTCCGCTGGGATGATGGCGTAGTTGGCCTGCGCAGCATCGGATGAGACCATCCGCCGCATGGAAACGTCCATGGTGTTACCGAAGAGGAAGGTCATGGCAATAAACAGTGTTCCGACGACAATGGCGATACCGGCGGGAACCATCATGCCCAGGTCATGCCGCATCATTTTTCTGGCAACGAACAACATAAGCATTACCCTCAGCGATGAGCAGCCGAGTCAGCTGTAGCCGCGGAGGCCATGACCTCCTCGGAGAGCAGTGCGTTCATAGAATCCACAGTGGGTCTGTCCTGGTCTGCCACGATTCGCCCATCCGCAAAGACCAGAGCGCGGTCGGCAAAGGAGGCCGCAAAAACATCATGTGTGACCATGATGATGGTCTGTCCCAGCTCGCGGACCGAGTCCCGCAGAAAGCTGAGGACCTCGGTCGAAGAGGCTGTGTCCAAGTTTCCGGTGGGTTCGTCTGCAAAGACAATGGAAGGTTTGGTAATGAGGGCCCTGGCGATGGCCACACGTTGCTGCTGACCGCCCGAAAGCTCGCTGGGCCGGTGGCTCAGCCTCTCCTCCAAGCCCAGGGTCTTGGCCAGAACCTCCAGCCAGGCTGTGTCTGGCTTGGCCCCATCCAGGATCAGAGGCATGAGGATGTTCTGCTTGGCCGTAAACATGGGCAGGAGGTTGAAGCTTTGGAAAATAAAGCCCAGGCTCTGGCGCCTCAAGAGGGTCAGCTGATTGTCGTTGAGCTTGGTCAGGTCGACCACTCCCCTCCGCCCTCCATGGCGGCTGGCTCGACTGCCCTTCACCCCGGCAGCATCGGCCCCATTCAGGTAGACATGTCCGGAGGTAGCGGTGTCCAAGCCGGCCAAGGCATGCATGAGAGTGGACTTGCCCGACCCGGAGGGACCCATGATGACTGTGAACCTGCCCCGTTCGAATTCGACATCAACACCCCGTAGGGCATGGACCAGGTTCTCCCCACTCCCATAGTCCTTGGTCAGTCCCTTGGCCTTGATGGCCACCTGGGCGATCTGCCTCGGTTTCCCCGCACCGGACGACAAATCAGAAGACGTCCTCGTCTTTGCTCCATGTTTCATGCTTCCATTTTACCCACCACAATATTTCCGCCTGACCAGTCAGATGCTGTCCGCCACCGGAGAGGGGAAGAGGGAAACATATACAAAAGTGCCCATCGAAACGTAATGAGGTTTCGACAGGCACCTTGTGCTTCTTCCTCTTCTCGGTCATATATCACGCGGATACGGCACCAAGAAGGAAGTTTGATTGTCGGCTACTTGGCCAGACCGGACTCCTTCAATGCCTGGAAGGCACCCTTGAGGTCATCCAGAATGTCCTCAATGTTCTCCGTTCCGATGGAGAGCCTGATGGTGCCGGGATGGATTGCCTGATCCTCCAGCTCCTCCGGTGTCTCCTGGGAGTGGGTGGTCGATGCTGGATGGATGGCCAGCGACTTCACATCAGCCACGTTGGCCAGAAGTGAGAAGAGATGTAGGTTGTTGATGAAAACCCTGGCCGCATCCTTGCCGCCCTTTAGATCGAAGGTGAAGATGGAGCCGGCGCCGTTCGGGAAGTAGCGCTTGTAGAGCTCGTGGTCGGGGCGCCCCTCGATGGCCGGGTGGCTGACCGACTCCACCTCCGGCACGGTCTGCAGGTAGTCCACTACCTTCAGGGCGTTCTCAACGTGGCGCTCAACCCTCAGCGAGAGCGTCTCGGTCCCTTGCAGGAGGAGGAAGGCTGCGAAGGGCGAGATGACGGCGCCAGTGTCGCGCAGGAGGATGGCACGAATGCGGGTGATGAAGGCCGCAGCACCCAGATCCTGGTAGAAGCGCAGACCGTGGTAGCTGGGGTCAGGCTCAGTCAGGGTGGGGAACTTGCCGGGAACTGCCGCCCAGTCGAACTTGCCGCCTTCCACGACTACCCCGCCCAAGGTGGTGCCATGGCCACCGATGAACTTGGTGGCCGATTCCACGACGATGTCAGCGCCGTGCTCCAGCGGACGGAACAGGTAAGGAGTGGCGAAGGTATTGTCTACAATCACCGGCAGGTTGTGGTCATGGGCGATCTTGGAGATGGCCTCGAAGTCGGGCAGGTCGGCGTTGGGGTTGCCGAAGGTCTCAAAGAAGACCAGCTTGGTGTTCTCCTGGATGGCCGACTCGAAGTTGGATGGGTCCGAAGGATCCACGAAGGTGGTCTCGACACCATCGCGGGGCAAAGTGTGCTTGAGGAGGTTGAAGGTTCCGCCGTAGATGTTCTTGGAGGACACGATATGGTCTCCGGTCTGGGTGATGTTCCGGAATGCATACTCCACTGCGGCTGCCCCTGATGCCACGGCCAAGCCGGCAGTGCCGTTCTCCAAGGCGGCGATCCTGTCCTCGAAGACCCCCTGGGTGGAGTTGGTCAGACGGCCGTAGATGTTGCCCGGATCCTTCAGCGCGAACCGAGCTTCGGCGTGGTCGAAGTCGTGGAAGACGTAGCTGGTGGTGGCGTAGATGGGCACGGCCCGGGAATCAGTGGCGGGGTCGGCCTGCTCCTGGCCCACGTGGAGCTGAAGCGTCTCGAAATGGTACTTGTGCGGGTTCTGGTCAGTCATGTCGATTCCTATCTGTTGGTGACGTGCGTACTCTTGTAAGTTCTTGAATGTGACCATAAGCGGCCCAAGCCCACCTGTTCAAGCCAAAAAGGACTTTTCGGTATCGTCCTTTTTTATAACAGCTTCCAAAAGGTTGAAAGCGGGCCTTTTTGTCTCGACATTGCACACGCGGCAGTACCCGTTTAATCCCTCCGCTGTAGAGTCGAGTAAGCAACGGAGAAAGCTTCGATGCGGACAGCCTCAGCAGGCATGAAGGAGTTCAAAAGATGGCCGGACAGACGGACGATCAGAACAGGCTCTACCAGCGCGACAACAAGTACATCCCCCGAGTCGCCGCTGTGCATGACATGTGCGGGTATGGCAAGTGCTCGCTGACGGCCGCCATCCCCATTCTTTCGGCGGCCGGATGCGACGTTTGCCCGGTGCCTACAGCCCTGTTCAGCGCGCACACCATGTTCAAGGACTACACCTTCCACGACACCACCGAGATGCTGCCGAGATACCTGGATGCCTGGCAGAAGGAGGGTGTCGACCTGGACGGGATCTACAGCGGGTTCCTGGGCAGCGCCGAACAGGTTGACATTATTCAGCGCATGTATCGGGAATACCCCAAGGCCCTGAGGCTGGTCGACCCGGTAATGGGCGACGGTGGATCAATGTATCCCACCTACACCGAGGAGATGTGCCGGGCCGTGACCAATCTGGTTGATGGAGCCGACCTGCTCATGCCCAACTTGACCGAGGTCAGTCTGCTGACCGGCATCGACTACGAAGGCCAGGACCTCGACGATGCCCAGGTTGGTGAGCGTCTGGGCCGTCTGCTGGACATGGGCGCGAAAAACGTCATCATCAAGGGCATCGACAGGAAGGACGGCAAGCTGCGCAACTTCGTGGCCTCGGCGGATCATGGCGGAGTCAGCGAGCGCACCGAGCTGGTCCACGACAAGCTGCCCTTCATGATTCACGGCACCGGTGATGCCTTCGCCTCCAGCCTCTGCGGGGCGCTCTTTACAGGACGAGGCTTGGCCGATGCCGCCCGAATCGCCGGGGAATTCGTCCGCTCGGCCATGCAGCACACGCGCAATCAACCCGACTATCAGCAACGCGGGGTCAGTTTTGAGCTGGACCTGGGGCAGATGACTGCTCTGGTGCAGGAGCTGTGAGCCCAAGGTCGCGAAAGCGACATAGGAGTCTGGGCATTTGTCAAAAGTGGAAGACCAAGGTGGATGAATAAAACCTAGACCGCCTTAATCGGCGCATTCTTGCCAGCCAGATGCGTGGTCGACAATGTGACAAATCAGTCATAGAGCAACCCGAACACAGCAGACCGGAAGGCGTTGCCAGCGAATTCGCCGGCGGTACCTTCCGGTCTCTGTTATCTCTTTATTCCTGGTTTCTTAGTTGCCTGATGCTCTGCTCCCTTCGCTTATTTCTCTCTATTTGTATCGTGCGTTTGTGTTTCCTTGGTTTCTGTTTTACTTAGTTCCGCTTTGCTTGCTTACGCTTTCTTTCGCTTCTGTTTCAGTTCTTCTTGCCTCTGCCGACTCTGCCTGGTGTAGAGATGAATGCAATCGATACAGCATCAGCATCGGGAATCCACTCGTTCATCCACTTTCGTGCGTGCGCAGGATCATTCGACCACATGCCTGGTTCGGCTAGTCACCGACTTACTTCCAGTGGTCTCCTAGAAACATGGACACACAAGAACTGACTAGACCAAATAATCTCCGCACAGCCGTAAACGACAGGGGTGGCAGAACCGATGCCGACATTATGATCACAGACCCATTGGTCGCGCGACCCATAAGAGCTCTGCCCGATTCCAAGAGATCCTTCGACAACCCAGAAAACACACGAACTAGTGGAGCAAGGTTTAGTACGAACAACGATGAATCCATCGACATAGAACTGGCAGATATTGAACGACAGATCAGAGTCAGTGGCATAAACAGCCGAGAGCTCGGACGTTTGGGCGAGGATTACGCCTGCCAGTGGCTGCGGCAACGAAACTGGAAGATTCTAGCCCGCAATTGGAGAAGCAGATTCGGCGAGTTGGACATCATCGCTCTGGATCCCGAGGCGACTCTGGTATTCGTAGAGGTCAAGACCAGGCGCACCGGTCGGTTCGGATCCCCAGAACAGGCTGTCGGCCCGCGCAAGCAGATCCACCTGCGTCACGCAGCAGTCCAATGGCTGATAAGCCACGACCGAGAACCCAACGCACGGCATCGCAGCACCCGATTCGATGTCATCAGCCTGTCAGTCAAGTCCGACCCTGGCAGAAGCATGTATTCCGAGGGTGCCCATCCCCTGACTTCCTGTCAGACATCCGCCGAAACCGTCAGAGGATCCAACCATTCGGGCAGGGGCGGATGGAAACCGGGATCAGTCTTCCTCAGGCACACCAAAGAGGCCTTCTGATGCGTCTTGGATCTGCTGAATCCGTAGGATTGATAGGGCTCAAGGCCTTTCTCATCCACGTGCAGTCCTTCATCTCCCCAGGGCTGCCCTACTTCTCCATCATCGGGCTGCCGGATGCCTCCTTGTCCGAGTCGCGGGAACGGGTCAAATCCGCCTGCTCGGCCTGCGGATTTCGGTGGCCGCAGACCAGAGTCACCGTCAACATGTCCCCTGCTTCAAAACCAAAACACGGCTCCTCACACGACCTGGCCATTGCGACCAGCGTCCTAGAAGCCGGCGGTGCGCTGCCGACGGAAGGCCTGGATCATACAGTCATCTTGGGCGAGCTTAACTTGGATGGCACGATTCTGCCTATCAACGGTCTGCTGCCCATCCTGACGCAGGCCAGAGCTCAGGGAATCACGCGAGCCTTCGTCCCCGCAGACAACCTTGACGAGGCCCGTCTGGTTCCCGATATTGAGGTTGTCGGACTGCGTCACCTGGGCCAGCTCATTCAGGCCTTGGGCGGGCGAAGCAGAATCGCCGTCCCTGAAGCAGACGGCCATAAGAAAGCCGACGAGCCAACCGCCATAGCGAGTGTGCACATTAGGAACTCAGCTAGTAATGTCAACTCCCCCGCCAATGCCGAACCAGCTCCACCGAAGCCGGACATGGCTGACGTGATTGGCCAGGAGGAGACCAAGTGGGCCATGATGGTGGCTGCAGCCGGCGGCCACCACATGCTCATGGTCGGTCCTCCAGGAGCCGGCAAGAGCATGCTTGCGGAACGGCTTCCCAGCATCATGCCCGCTCTGGATGCTGTTCAACAGCTTGAGGTGGCTTCCATCCGATCCCTATGCGGCACGCTGAGCCAGTATGGGATTACCAATATGCCACCCTTCGAGGCCCCTCATCATACGATCTCCATGGCGGCCATGGTCGGGGGCGGGGCCGGACTGGCCACCCCTGGCGCCATCACCCGTGCCCATCGCGGAGTCCTCTTTATGGATGAGGCGCCGGAATTCTCTCCAAGGGTGATCCAATCCCTACGCGAGCCCCTGGAGATCGGGCGGATCTTCTTGTCCCGGGCCAAGGGCAGCACCACCTTCCCGGCTCGTTTCCAGCTGGTCATGGCCGCCAACCCCTGTCCTTGCGGATATGGATACGGCACAGGCGAGCGCTGCACCTGCACGCCCCGCGAGCGCCTCCGTTATTGGAACAGGCTGTCAGGACCCATCATGGACCGCATCGACATCCAGACCACGGTTCCCCCGGTGATCGACCCGGGATTCGACGATCACCGTCCACGCCAGCAAAGCGTCCAGATCCGTAAGCGTGTGACACGTGCACGCCAGACGGCAAAAGAGCGTTTCCACAAGGAAGGCTGGACCTGCAACGCCCAGATCAGCGGAGAATGGCTGCGTCAGAACACATCTTCAAAGGCGCGTTCAATCGTGGATCAAGCACTGCGCAGACAACGGATCAGTCTGCGAGGGGCCGACAGGACCATGCGCCTGGCATGGACTCTGGCAGACCTGGACGGACGGCCCAGCCCCGGTGCCGACGATGTGACCACCGGCATCCTACTCAGGACAAGGGCCGTCTGAGATGACCAAACCCTTGATGAAAACCATGCCAGCAGACCAACCGCGACCGATGACCATGGTAGAAAGTGACTGGCTTGCCAGAGCTGTGCTGACCCTGGCTGCAGACGGTCCGGATGCCTTCATGATCAGCTGTCTGCTGGGCTCGAACCAGGCGGCCGACCTTTGTCGAAATCTGATCGAACTAAGGGCACCGAACCACTCGGATGGTGACGGCCCTCATGATGCTGCTCGCGCCAGACTAGACGAACGCTTTCTGAAGGGGACGGCTCGATGGGGACGACGAACGAGCCCTGAAGACCTAACTCGGTTCCATAAGATCAGTGACTCCTGGCGAAGACGCCTAACACCCTTGCTGGCCATGGACACTGACCAGGTGCGGACCATGATGACTGGTGGAGGTCGGTTCTGGGTGATGACCCCTGGCGACCCCTGCTGGCCAGGTCAGGTGGGTGACCTGGCAAGTCGCTCTGATTGGGCACCTCCCCTCTGCTTGTGGGGACAAGGCAATCCTGAAGCGTTGATCTGCTGTGACCGCCCCTTGGCCGTAGTCGGATCAAGGACATGCGACGAGTATGGCCGGTCCACCGCCCACCAGATAGCCATACAGGCTGCTGGTAAAGGCCACCTGGTCGTCTCCGGCGGGGCCATGGGCACGGATGCCGCCGCCCACTGGGGAGCACTGGCAGCTGGCGGCGGACGAACGGTGGCCGTTTTCGCTGGAGGCTTGCTGCATATGGGTCCCAAACGCAACAGTCGTCTGTTTGAGAACATTGAGGCAGATGGTGGCGCACTGATCAGCGAGCTACCGCCAGGCACTATCCCCGAGGCACGGCGGTTCCTGCTGCGCAACCGAATCATCGCCGCCCTGGCCTCCGACATTGTAGTGGCACAGGCACGACACCGATCCGGCGCGCTGAACACAGCCAACTGGGGCTTGGAATTGGGCCGTCGTGTACTGGCTGCCCCCGGAAGAATCGACCAGCCAGAAAACACCGGCTGCAACAGACTCATCCATGAGGGCAAGGCGGAGTTGCTCCTGTCGGCGACCGATATCCAAGACATCTGCCATCCCGCCCATGCACCTATCCACCCTGACAAATCCGTTCAACAGGGCACCGGCGTTTCAGTCAAAACCACCGAAGATCATGAGAACCACCGAGCAAGTCGACAGCCCACGCAGCGCATACCGCCGCTTGGCTCCGATCGTCCGACCCAGACCGGCCACGGCAGTCAACCACCTTCAACCACACTCAAACAATCCCGGACAGATAGAGACAGGCTTTCGGCCCGCTCTCAGGGCAAACAGGATTCTTCAACCCCGCCATCAAATCCAGCTATGGACCATGAATGCAAAAAAGCCGGCGATGAGCGCCTAACCAAGGTAGAGACCACAGTGCTGGTGGCGATCCGCAACTGTCAGCGTCAGAATGGTCCACCCATGACGGGACAGCTTCGTGTTCAGCTCGCCAATCAGGGACATGAGCTCTCCGTCAGGCAACTGATGCAGCTGCTGGGATCCCTGGAAATTCGTGGTCTGGTCAGTCTGCAGGACGGATGTGTGGTAGCCGAAGATCCGAAGACCTGAAGAGTCAAGCCTTCCAGCGACAGCAATCCAAATCCACCACCCAACCATCGGCACCAGCTGATTCGTCACTATGGGGAGGAACAAAGCGAACACCCTCATCCTCCAGCAGTTGACGCTGACGCTCCGGACCACCAAAGGCGAATCCTGGTGCCAGCGAACCATCACGAAAGACCACGCGATGACAGGGAATCACCCCAGGTTCGGGATTGTCATGAAGCGCATAACCTACGAACCTGGCGTTGCGCGGGTGACCAGTCAGAGAGGCGACCTGACCATAGGTGGCCACCTTGCCGCGAGGAATCCGCCTGACGACCTGATAAACCTGCTGGGAGAAGGAAAGCTCGGTCATAAGACCCATTCTGCCCGCGTCAACAGACATAGATCGGATGGGGTGCCACTATCAATAGGTCGTGACAGTATCGTTGTTATGAATCCCCAGAAGGTCAGAAACCGCTATGATGCCGTCATCGTCGGAGCCGGAGCGGCCGGGTTGTCAACAGCTCTGGGCCTGTACAGAGCTTTAGAGAACAAAAATAGCAAGAGTGGCTTATCTCCAAAGGTCTTGGTCGTCTCTAAGCTTCAGCCCCTGCGCTCCCACACCGGCTCAGCAGAAGGCGGCATTGCGGCCAGTCTGGGCAACCAGGAAAAGGATGACTGGCATTGGCACTACTACGACACCGTCAAGGGCAGCGACTGGCTGGCTGACCAGGATGCCGTGCGGATTTTGGCCGAGCAGGCCCCGGGAATCATCGTTGAGTTGGAGCATGACGGAGTGGCCTTCTCAAGGACGGAAGATGGGCATATCGCCCAGCGGAAGTTCGGCGGCCATACCGCCGATTATGGCGGCCATCCAGTCAGGAGAGCAGCCTATGCAGCCGATCGTATCGGCCACCAGATCCTGCACGCCCTTTGGCAACAGTGCCTGCGTCATGGAGTCGAGTTTGCAGAGGAATGGTATGTAACCGATCTGGTCGTTGACCCACCTACCGACGATGAATCCGGCGGCCATGCCCGAGGACTGATAGTCCTAGACACCCACGTCGGCGAGTTGCAGGCCATCCAAGCTGACAATATCGTCCTATGCACGGGCGGGGCCGGTCGACTCTTCCATACGACTTCCAACTCCTGGGATCTGACCGGAGACGGCATGGCACTCGCCCTACAGGCTGGTCTGCAGCTGGAGGATGTGGAATTCATCCAATTCCATCCCACCGGTCTAGGCCACACTGGCATCCTGCTTTCAGAGGCTTCCCGCGCAGAAGGCGGCGTGCTCAGAAACAGTCAGGGACGGGCTTTCATGCAGGATTACGCGCCAGGACATGGCGACCTGGCCGCCAGGGATGTGGTAAGCCGTTCCATCATGGCCGAGATTGATGCAGGCCGGGGAGTGGCCGATCCATCGGACCCGGCCGGGCCTCATGATTGCGTCTGGCTGGACCTGACCGGCATTGACAGCCAGCGCATGGCTACTCTGCTCCCCCAGGTCACCGAGACCATCCATCGATACGCCCACCTGGATCCCACTGTGGACATGGTTCCTGTCAAACCCACCGCCCACTACACCATGGGAGGCATTCCCATCACCGATCGTGGCCGCGTCTATCGTTGGCAGGATGGCCGCTGCAGAGTCGTTGATGGGCTGTACGCCGCCGGGGAATGCTCCTGTGTCAGCGTTCACGGAGCAAACCGGCTAGGCGGCAACTCCCTGCTGGATGCCTGCCTCTTCGGGACCAGGACAGGACAGGCCATCGCCGCCGTCATGGCCAATGCCGGCAAGCCAAACGACATGGCCGATGCGTCTCCGCTCACACATGCACTGCAAAAGCGTCAGGCCTTCATGGACGAGTTACTTTCTGGCGCAAGTAAAACCGACCTCTCGGAACCAGCATTGGCTAACGACCTTGACGAAGCATCCGACCCCGATGACAGTGCCAGCCCAAACAACCCTTACGCACTGATGGGTCAACTGGGACGGCTGATGGAGGAGGCCGTTGCCGTCCGATGCAATCAAAGCAGCATAGAAAAGGGTTTGCACAGCCTAGATCAACTGGATGCCGATGCCAAGCAGTTGCGTGCGCACAGTGGCACAGCAGTACTCAACCAGGAGGTGACCGCCATCATGGAGGTAGACAACCTGCTGATCCTGGCCCGAGCCGTGCTGAATGCCAGCCTGAAGCGTCAGGAATCTCGTGGCGCCCTGTACCGGAGCGATTATCCCCAACGCGATGACGAACGCTACTTAGCTCACACTATGATTGATGCCAAGGAAGTTGTCTCCTGGCAGCCTGTTCATATCGTCGACATGCCTCCCGAGGGCCGTAACTACTGATGTATCCTGAGTCCAATCTGGTCAGACATGCACCTGTTCAAAACCTATCCCGGTCAGGCAGGGATTAGGATGGAGTCCGCACATATCAGTGGGCATCGGGCCACATCCCGAGCAAGGACAGGAGCAACCGTGACATCACAGTCCACCGTCTCAGTCGGGTCAAAGGCATCCGCATCGGACCGCGATCCCCGTCCGGTGACTTTCCGAATAGCCCGGTTCACTCCACGACCTCAATCAGAACGTCCGGTACGAACCAACCCATTCGCCAAAAGTAATCCTTTCGCCACATCAGGCAGCCGAAGGAGTCGAGGCCGTCGTTGGACACAGGAGTATACCATTCGCATTGCCCCGCAGCGCACGGTCTTGGATGCTCTTCTACAAATCAAGCGAGAGGTGGATCCCACACTGAACTTCCGGTACTCCTGTGGACATGGCATGTGCGGATCGGATGCCGTGCTCATCAATGGCCGTCCGGATCTGCTGTGCACAGCCACCATCGCCAACTGCTTGTCCGCCTCCGAGACCATGCCGAATGCGTACGCAACACCCGGTATTGTTAATGGAAGTCCAGAGGTTCAGCAGCCTCCTGCTTTCCGTCGCACCGGCACGGCGACCACCACAACGGCCACACCTTCGTCGGCATTACACTCAGATTCGGGCATAGACTCTAGAACCATAGGCCCTAAAGCCACAGATCCTTCTGGAGCCTCAGACCATACAGAAACCACAAACCATAAAGCCAGCACACACCTTACAAAAACTTCAGACTCTAACAAATCTTCATTGGTAGAGATCCGTCCCCTCCCGGGCTTCACCCCACTCAGAGACCTGATAGTGGACACCGACACCATGTTTGAGCAGATTCGACGATTCAAGCCTTATCTGCTCCACGACGATTCCTTTGCCGAAAGCAACCACAATCGCTGTGAATCCGATCAGCAGCAAATGCATGATTCTGCCCAGAACCCGTTAGCGAAGGCCACCAGTCAAGCAGCCCAGACTAAGGCAGCCAACGCAGAACCAGCGTCAGAATACCGGCAAACTCCCGAAGAGTTGGCCCGGTATGAACTGCTCAGCACTTGCATCGCCTGCGGACTCTGCCAGGGCGCCTGTCCAATTTATGCGGGCGGTGAGGCCTTCGCCGGCCCGGCAGCCATGATTGCAGCGGCTCGATTCATCAACGATTCCCGTGACAGCCATCGGCAGGAACGACTTGAAGCCATTGACCAAGTGGACGGAATCCAGGCGTGCCAGTCCATACGGGCCTGCACCCGACCCTGTCCCAGAGGCATCGACGTGGGCGAAGAGATGTGGAAGCTAGTCGAAGCTGTCAAAGAGTAGCCAGACTCACGCAGATACAGGACAGCAAGAGCTGGCGACAGGCTTGTGCCCTCTAGTCGTTACCATGGTTAGCATGGATAAAACCTCGTACAACAACATCGCCAGAGGATGGGAATTCGCCGAGGCAAGCGTTCTGAACGTCGAATCCGACAAGTTGCAGACCTTGCGAGACAAGGCTTCGGAGGCCGGATTCGCACAGTGTTCCCGGTCCCAAGGCGCCTTTCTGCAGTTTTTGGCTGGCCGGAACGCTCCGGCATCCATCATCCTGGTCGGCAACGGCTCCGTGGTCGAAGCCCTGCGCCTGATGACGGGCCTGCATGGTCATGGCCAGTTCACCGCCGTCGACTCAACAGCCCAAGGCACCTCCTTGGTAAAAAAAATATTCGCGGGCATGGAGAAGGCCCACCCAGGCATGAGGCTACGAGCGGTCAACTCGGCTGCCAGAACCTACTTCCCCAGGCTCAACCCCAGCGACTACGACCTTATCGTCGTCTCAGGCAATGGGGACAACTACCAACAGGTCATGGACCAGGCTCCGCGCCTACTCAAGGACCGAGGACAGCTGATTTTCACGGATGCCTTCAATCTGCTGGAGGACCCAGACAAGGGTGGCATACTCAACCCGGCCAACAGATCCGCCAAAACCACCACCTTACGGACCATCATAGAGGCCATAAGCAAAGACGATGCCTGGGAATCATGTCTGCTGCCCATCGGCACAGGTATGATCATGGCCACGCGCGCCCGCTGACCACTGCTCGCCTATTATTCTCAGCCACAATGGCGCAGGATGACTTCGACAGCCTCATCAGGATCATCAGTGCGGATGACCAGATCGGGGTCCAGCTCAGAAATCATGCCCCGCTGCCTCACCGTGTCCGAAAACCAGTCAAAGAGCCCTTGCCAATAGGCCCTGTCGAAGAGGACAATGGGCATGCTGGGTGCCTTATGGGTTTGGACCAGGGTCAGCACTTCGAACATCTCGTCCAGGGTACCGAACCCACCGGGGCAGACGATGATGCCTGAGGAGTATTTCATGAACATCATCTTGCGTACGAAGAAGTAACGGAAAGTGATGCCCAGATTCACCCAGCGGTTGAGTCCCTGCTCCATGGGCAATTCGATGCCCAGACCGACGGACTTGCCCCCGACCTCAGCAGCGCCCTGGTTGGCCGCCTCCATGATACCAGGCCCTCCCCCGGTGATGACCGCCATACCGGCCTTGGCCAGGTCGCCGCCCATCTTGCGCGCAGCAGCATAGGTGGGATCATCCCTGCCGGTCCGCGCTGAGCCAAAGATGGCGGCTGCCGGACCCAGCTCCGCCAGCGCACCGAACCCGTCAACGAACTCAGCCTGGATGCGTAGCACCCGCCAGGGGTCCATATGCAGCCAGTTCGTATCGCCGCCTGATGAGAGCAGACCAGCGTTGGCATCCGCCTCGGGAATCATGGGCCCGCGCATGATGACCGGACCGCTGTGGTAGGTCCTGCCTAAGTCCGGGCCTTCATCGTCATTGTGATTGTCAACCATATCCGCCATGTAAGTGTACGCATTCCTTCATCGGGCCCCAATCCGAAGGACCCGCTCGATCCTGTTCCGGCTCTCATGATAGCGGCCCCCGCCGCCCGGCTGACAGCAAGGTAGCCATCGGCCCTCGACTATTCAAAATGCTGTCTGTCTAGGCAGAGCTCACACGGAATACGAACTATTGAGCCAAGTTTCTTGCTTCCTTGCTTTACGGTTCTGTTCGATAACTATCAAGGCAGATCTGAATATTTGGCTACATCTCAAACTTCATCTGCGCCGAACCAGTCATATCAACTTTCTTCAGTGAAGCTGTTTGCGCGAATTGGCTCAATTCCATCTCGGCATGGGCATAGGGGAATGAGACCCGCAACTGGCAGGTTCCCCTTTTAGTTCTCACGCCGAAATGTGCGTACGATACGCCGCCTTCAGGCGGAACCTGGCGGTAATGGCGTGATGTCTGCAATACGGTGAGACATCCCGCATATTCTCCGTCAAGCCAGACTTGGATTGTCGGCCAACCTTTGTACTTACCTGTTTCAATGAATCCATGCAGCAATCTCACCCAGACCTCGTCACTGGTAGAGAATCGGTTAAACAGATCCTGATGCTTTGCCGCACCCGACACACCAACGGTCTGCCACTTATCTATACCCTCTACGATGCACTGACCATCGGGACGCTGATTGCATGGGCGATGCACACCCCTTCCCTTGAAACGCCGGGACTGCCTAGGCTGCTTCAATGCCGTAGAAGCACTGGATGAAGAATCTGACGATTTGAAGATAGTAGTGAACCCTCCACCTAGTTCGCTCATATACCGGCGCATCCATTCAAAGCACTCCTGCGTCTGCGCGGCGTCAGACAATGCACGATGCTCCTCGTTCTCTGCGATGCCGAATCTGCGAATAAGATCCTGCAGCCGATGGTGCTTCTCCTGTGGAAACAAAGCTCGGCTCATTTGCAAGGTATCCATGCACACTGGGCCGGGCATGGTATACCCCACTCGTGCACTCTCAGCTTCGAAAAACCTGATATCGAAGCGCAGATTATGACCTACAACAGGGTCGTCGCCGACCCAGGACCAGAACAAAGGCAACACATCGCCGATCTTCGGCTGACCCTCCAGCATGGCATCAGTAATGCCGGTCAATTCGACAATCCTGCTGTCCAAACTCCTGCCGGGATCGACCAAGGTATCGAAACTGTCGACAATGCTCCGGCCGCGAACCTTCACTGCCCCGATCTCGATGATCTGATCCATCTGTGCACGCAGACCCGTCGTCTCGGTATCAAGCGCCACATAATCCGCAGGCAAGCCGTCATCGTTGTCAGCAGGTTTCATATTATCGTTCAAAGGAACTAGCTCGTCAGCGGGCCGTTTTGCATGTTTTCCTCTCGGACCATGCCTTTTCTTAGCAGTTGGGCTTATATGCTCATTTCCGAGGTCTTGAGTCTTCTGTTTATGCGCCATCGCATACAGCACTACCAACAGAATGATAACCGCAATAATGATTCCTGAGATCACCGGATGCATGATGATCACGCCAAGCACTGCAAGAATGACAATACCCAGCAACGTGCCCTTGTCATTCTTCCTCTTCCTCACGATTGATAAGCTACACCGCAGCCTGGAAACCCATCAACATTATTCGGATTCCCTCTATCAGTGCGTGTAAACATCAGCGGACACCTTTGCAGAGAACGAAGAGCATGACTCATGCAAGGTCCAGTGTGGATATATCGCTTTCTGCATAAGTTCGCTCACTTACAACATGCCATAATCAAGTAACTCGGCAAGACGATACTGAACATCGACCGGCAGTAACTGATGCGTCGCTTATATGTCTTAGCTATGACTGCTGAAAACAAACTTACCTTTGAAACAAATTCTTGAACATTCCCAATGCTTTCCCAGTCCGCTATAACTTCTGCAGCAGAAGATGTGAAGAAAAATATAAAATGCGGCGTGACTCTGCATCAAACCTTAAACATACTGAATACAGTACTTTTCGTATATTCTGACCCAGTAAGCAGCAAGCGCCCTGAAAACGGTAGGGCTTTAAGGTAAATAGGGTTAACCTTAATGTCACAGCAAACATAACAACCCTGCCACGCAAACACCTCTTTGATAAAAAAGACTCAATCTATCGTCTGATGACTTTGCCATTCAAGCACCTAATCAACAATATCGTCTGCTCTTCAAATAATTGACAGATTGACAGCACATTGGCTCTGCAAAAGTATAAGCACGAATCACGCTTAAACTTTCGAGCAAGCGGACCCTATTCTGCAACTTATCAATCCAATCAAATACCTGTCCATAGGAGCTATGTACAAAAGCAACGCTAACGAATTGTTTCCAAACTTGGAGCCGTTTTTTACAGCATTCGATTAGCATCGTAAACCCGTCATCTCTGTGACCTACAGGGTGGGGGGCTGATATGAATGCCAACTTCAATCTCGCTTAGGCCTGCATGATATTCTATTGCCGTTCACTGAAGACGAGAGGAAGCACAAATGCGTAAGGGCATCGCGGCTACAGTTGCCGCAATAGTCATGTTGATGGGCTAGTCATCCTGCGGAGGAAATTCTTCAACAAGCTCGGATGCAGGAAAGCAAACGACCAGTTCACAAGGGAGCCCAAGAAAACGAACAAAGCCCCACAACCGGCCGATCTAACAGGGACATGGAAGCAGACAAACGGTTCCGATAAAGACCACTACCAGCAGGCAACGGTGACCGCTAATAGCATAGAAATCAATTGGGTGAGCCCCGACACCACCAGCCTATATTGGTCCGGCAGCTTCACCCCGCCCACCACCGCCGACGGCTACTCTTGGACCAGCCAGGGATACAAGGACAAAATGTCGCAGAGCTTGCTCGCCTCACAGGACGACACCAAAGATTTCAAGTATGAAAACGGTGAAATCACCTACAAGGCCAGCGCGATGGGCACCACAACCACCGTTCACCTCAAGAAGTAGTAAAAAAAATATCTGTATAGCCCCCCCCCCTCAACTTCTACCCAAGAAATGTCATACAAAAGCGTATTTCTGAGGTGCGATCTGCTTTCCCTATGCGAGTCAGGTCATGCCAAAGATATGAAGCAGAGTCCAGACGATACCTGCGCCCAGAGAGAATCCAACGGCTGAAGTTACACAGAAATGGATGACCGGCCCCACAATCGGATGGGACTTGAACGCCTGGCTGTAGTATTGATTTCCGGGCATGAGCCACTTTCGTTCAAAGTGGCTTCGTTTACTGCGGTCCACTTCCTCGCCCGACAGAAAGGCCTTGATCTCCCGATAGGTCTGCACATCATTGCGGGCTTTAATCTGCTCAATGTACGCGGCAGCTATGATACCCAAAATGCCCGTTATTAGAACCATGGCGAGCATAGCATACAGAATCACATCTGACTTATTCAACTTCATATAGAGAGCAAACCCGACGATAAGGGTCAAAAACATGAAGACCGTGAGAATTCCACAGACCAAGCCGAGTCGGCGAAGGTTTTTGGTTTCCGAATCAATGCTCTTCTCCATGATGTCGAGGTCTCCTTTGATCAGCTGGTCGATGGTCACATCGAAGAGGTTGGACAGGAGGAGCAGGTTCTGCACGTCCGGGTAGGTACGATCGTTCTCCCAGTTGGATATGGTCTGACGGGCCACAAATATCTTCCCCGCAAGATCATCCTGGGACATGCCCCGCTCCGAGCGATACCGGCGAATCTGATTGCCCAGTTCCATACCCCTGCCACCCGCTTTCCCTGACCATCGTCCGCTCACCAATGTTGGTTTGATGACTATGCGCTTGCATCATCGAGGCCTGCGCAAGTCCGACCCCCTCAAGCTATCAACCCAACCCCTCACCCAGCAAAAATTTCCCTGCCAAAAGTCTTTGACACCCTCATTTTCAAGGGTTATCAGCATAACTCAGCCAGAATGTAGGTTGAAGAAACACCCCCGGACAGGTCATCAGCGCAGCACCAATCACATTCGCCTCCCATTGCCAAGCCCAGATCATGCAATGATGCGATACGAGAATAAGAAGGTATAGCCAGCGGGCGAAGACCCCGTCATACACCGTAGAATGCATGAGGCGCATCGGGAGGATTAAGCCAGCGGATGCGCTTTACGCTTGGAAATCAACTCTGGCCACCGCAAAGACGTGAAGGATCCGGTTCATGGATAGTCATATGCATAAATTTCAAAGGATGGCTCATGGGAATGGTGGTCATCTTCAAAAGCGACCTTAAGGATGGCAGCTCGGGTGAGGGCTTATACACCACGCCATCACACCGACATCAGACAATCCGATAAGTGAGCTCAGAACTGCCAGGAGTTGACTATGGAGTGGACGGCAATCAACGGCTACTTCTGTATGGACAGCCAATTGCTCGACACCATGGGGTCCAGAAACTCGACCGGGGCCTGCCCTGTTTAATTTCACTGACACAGGCTCCTAGGGTCGAAAGATTATTGCAGCAGCACGTTTCACAGTTTGTGCCAGATGCTCGAATGCCTCAGAATACGACGGAGTATCCTCCCTTGAAAGTCGAGTTCAGGAAGAAATTGCAGGACACGGATACGCTCCAGGTTGACTTGACACAGGCAACCGCTCAAGAAAACTAGTTGGTGGCATCCAGGACAGCAACACTGCCCAGCTCGTGATCCCGCCCCAAATACCAAGAAATGCTCATGCATATCCATCCCTTATCTTCACTTACTGCCCTTTGCTCTCAATGCCATCAATCAGCAGGACATCGAGCCGTAGGGCGCGGAGATCCTCTGCCTTCTCAGAGACGGGTGAATACAGGCCAAGCCGCGACAACCGTCCTTCCATGCCAGCCGGGACAGGACATCCGCATCGGATGATGCAGTAGCGCCAACGACCGATCCACGCCGCGGGGAACGGCAGGACGAACAATATCAGAGCCCCCCGCCTGTCGCCAGTAGCCAGCATCAGCCAATAGACTGTATCCAAGATGCTTCAACTACCCGATATGCGCCCATGAAACGCTGCAGGGGAAGATGTCCAAAACTACGAAGCACAGGTATCAAAGCTTGTTGTTTGGCTCCCCCCGTCAGTCATTCGCAAGTGTTACAAAGCCAAACCTTTCTCATCATTGGCGTTCTATGATTCATAGGGCCAATCACGAGAGGTCGTCGGCATGTCGCAATGCCTCACATGATGTGGATGCGCAACAATCCGTTGGAATGCTGGGTTGGTCAGGAGTGGTTGAGGATGTGGTCCAGATCCTTGACTATTTGCTGGTTGCCGCCGGACTTTCGCATGTCCTCGCTGATTCTGTTGACATTGTCAGCGATTTGTTTGTCTGCCAGGATCATCGAGGCTGCACGCCCCAGCGTCTGCCCGTTGATCTTTTTGCGCCTCACCACCGTTCCCGGCCCGAGCTCTGCGATTCTCGCCCCTACCGTCGGCTGATCGTCGGCCATGGGGACCACCACCACAGGCACCTTATAATAGAGGGCTTCGTTGACGCTGTTCATGCCGCCATGCGTTATGAACAGGTCAGCCTTCTCAAGGACGGCCAGTTGATCTACAGACTGGTTGATGAATATGTTATGAGGAACCCGGCCCAATTTCATCTGGTCGAAATTACGGCCTACCGAGAGCACCACTGTGACATCTCTATCTCCGAACGCTGCCACCACAGCCTGGTAAAAGGGCATAAAGGTATTGAAGATCGTGCCCAGCGACGCATAGATGACAGGCCGCCCCCCACCTCTGTTGAGCTCATCGTCCAGACGGGCATCCTAGGCTTGCGCTGCTCTGCCATCCAGAGAGGGGCCGATGAACTTGAATAGCTTGTCCGAAAACGCTTCATTGTCAAGCTGGAAAGACCGGGACGTGTAGACGTACGTAGGTGTCGGATTGTTGTCGACCATCTCCGTGACGAAATCGTCGGATTCAATGCGCCCATGCCGTCGCATCGAAAGCGACATCAGTTTCACAACGGCAGGAAACTTCAGCAGACTGGTCACGTGCAGCCCGCCCGTATCAGACAGCTTGGCAAGAATCGATCGATTGTAAGCAAAAGTGGATGACAGGCGGATGGAGGGCACGCCGTTCTGATCAGCAAGGCATTTGCCCGACAGCAGCAGACCTTCATACATGAGAGCATCGTACTGCTTCTCGGCTGCCAAACGCCGGGCTGTCTCTATCGCATAAACCCCGCCACGAAGACTCTGCACCTTGTCCGGCTGCTCAGGATAATCATCATAGGGAACAAACAACGCACCCGAATCTTCTATCTACTTTCGCCATCGTAGATCGAAGACATAGGTGACCGAATAACCGGTCTCCACCAAAAGACACACAGTTCCCAAGGTCGGATTGATATGACCTTGATAGGGCATATTCAGCATGAGAAGGGCACCCCTCGTATGCATGAAGCCATATCACGCCGCCCCGGAACAGCACCCTCCCTTATCCATTACCGTCCCTCCCTTTACTGAACACGCATCCAAGCCACCACATGACGGACATCACAACATTCAGGAAAGTCCCAGCCTTTTATGCGCACTGTGCCTCTTGAACACACGCCTTTCAATGCTTCTTAATTTAGTCCAATACTGGCAATCCAGAATCTCTAGGGTTGTCCTAATAATCTCAACTCACTCAGCTCAGAACTCGCAACAAGCGGTGCATACTGCCTAGGAATATGACAATGCACTAATCCAGATACAAACTGGAAAAGCTGATGGATCATCACCATCCAGTCGGCATATGATCAGGCAACCGCCACATCGTCCAAGGACAAGCCATAGCGTTTCCTAACAGCTCTGATGAACTTCTCCTGATCGGAGCTGTGCACCTCCAAGGCCGGTACAGGCGAGGGGTTGAAGTTCTCATCCACTGCAATAAAGACAAAGACGCCCTCCCCTACACTGACTGGTTGCCGCCCGAAACCGAGCATCAGTACGTTCACGTAAAAGGTCATGGTATGAGTACTGGTGGCGATCATAGTAACTTCGAAATCTATCCGATCGCCAACATGAGTCCGTTGCTTAAAGGAGAAGTCCCTGATGGACACAGTCAAAACACGCCCATTCACATACTTTTCAGCCAAAAGACCCAGAGCGGAGTCGCACTCGCGGATCATGGCTCCCCCATGGGTGATTCTCAAATGGTTGAGCATCCTCGGCTCAACGAAAAAATCGCCGATATGCACCTTATAAATGCTCTCGGTCACCGGTCACCTTCTTTCCTCTGCCTCTATCGATACGGTTGTTGTTTTTACTACGGGGCGATAGGGGAAGACTAAAAACACCATGTTGAGCACAGTGCAGGTACAGGACAAATCCGTTCTTGCACTTGAAGACGCACTCCTCACAAGGATCCTTGTCACAGTAAACGTAGGCGTCATCGTCAGCCAAAGCAAAAACATAGCCAGACTTATCTGGTCGCAGATAAGTGATCTGACAGCCTGTGAAAGTGAGCAGCGCGATCCAGTCCAGGTCGTGCTGCTCTCTGTCTATATCGCCTACCTCAACAGTGATTGCATTGGAATTAAATCCACCCACGATGGCATATGAGAACTGATGATCCTGGTCAAGAGGGAGCGCAGAAACCTCTTCATACAAATCCTCGCTTGCTTTGCTAAGGCTCTGGACCACACCAGGCACATCCCCATCCGATGTCTGAACATCTTGGCCGCTTTCTCGGACAAGGTCGTGGAGACCACTGGACCGGGTCGAATCAGCATTTGAGGTTCGATCCAGATCCATGTCCAAGAAGATTGAGGAGTCGGCCTGTCTGTAAAAGGCCAACCTCTTTCGCATCATGCGGGGTTTACGACGGGCATGCGACCTGGTCGGACTGAAGGTTAACGATCCATGTTCATTGGCCTCGACCATGACAACCTCTTTCATGCCGTCAGGAAAGCAGATACTTCTTGATCTTGCCGGAACTAGTTCTGGGCAGAGACTTGCGCACTTTCAAAACTTCGGGCCAGAACTTCTTGATTACTCCACGCGAGGCCAGATACTCTTTGACCTGTTCCAATTCAAGCGGTCGTTTACCCGTTTTCATGACTATAAATGCACCTATTCGCTCACCCAGACGGGGATCATCAACACCGACCACGGCCGCCTCTGCTATATCTGGGTGCCCCAGCAGATAGCTCTCCACCAGGCCAGTTGAAATATTCTCGCCTCCTCTGATGACCATGTCCTTAAGCCTGTCATCTATGACAAGAGCTCCGTCCGGCGTCATATGCCCCTGGTCCCCAGTGGAGAACCAACCATCGCTGGTGAGAACCTTATGGGTCTCTTTTGGATTTCGGTAATACCCTTGAAAGACCGTGGGCCCTTGTACCAGGATCTGGCCAGACCGGCCCCATTCCCTCACCTGTCTACCTGTCTTGTCGACCAGCCTAATCTTGGTTCCGCATATCGGAAAACCTGCAGTGGTCATCCCCTCATGAGCACGGTAATAGGCCGGCGTTGTACAGGAAAAGGGGGCGCACTCGGTCAAACCATATATGTTGTAAAGGGGAAGTCCTGATTTCCAAGCCATACCCAGCATGTCCTGTGACAGAGGCGCGCCTCCGGAGATGACCCGTTTCAGGGGGTCACCCGGCTTATACCAAGCAAGCAGGTCATAGACGACGGTGGGCACGGTGACCGTGTATGTACAACAGTACCGTCTGGTCAATTCCATCATGGCCTGGCTGCTGTATCGACCAAGAAGCACCATGGATCCACCAGCAAGAAATGTCGATACGATGCCGTGATGGAAGCCTATGGCATGGTAGAAGCCTGAGGCTAGGATCAATCGATCCTTGTCGGTAATTTCGTAGATTTGATTGAACGAAATTTCACTGGCGAGAATATTCTTATTCGAAAGCAGACACCCTTTGGTATAGCTGGTCGTGCCCGAGGTGCAGAGAATGGCGGCTGGGCGGTTGGCTGCAGACAGGGAGTCGTAACCAGATTCCGCAGGAGATGCGGACAGAGACAGACGGCGCTGGATGAATAGAGTCCGCTGATTTAGCTGGACCTTCCCGCCACTATAATTGTGAGCCCCATCCCTGCAGGCCATGGCCAGAGGACCTTGATCATGGTCCATAACCAGCAGAGATGGCTTCATCTGCTCGACCAGGTAGCAAGCCTCGTCTGGATTGAGACGGAGACTAAGTGGCATGGTCAGCAATTCCGCCTTGAAACATGCGATGAGCATGATCACATAGGTCAGATTCGTCTCCATCTGCAAGCCCACGACATCGCCACGACGCACATGGCATTGATCAAGAATGGAGATGGCCAGGTCGGCCATTCGGTCAGCCTCGGCATAGGTCAGCTCCCTTTCTTCACTAATCAGGAAAACGGATCCTGGCGTCGAACGGCATCGCCTTCTCCAACGTTCGCCGAGCGAATCCCCCGACAACACAGAGCGGGACACGACCTGATCGGTTTCGGCTGCAGCCTCCATATTCATCTCCAGACCACCTTGATCAGTTCGATTCTTCAGCAGATCCTGGCGCTGCAGTCTTCTCAATAAGTTCTGTCAGCGCCTGACGAGCATCAGCCACCAAGCCATAGTCAGCCAGATCGAAGATGGGCGCCTCGGCATCGGTGTTTATAGCTACCACACACTTGGACTTATCCATCCCGACAGTGTGCTGAATCGTTCCGGAAATCCCGGCGGCCAGATAGAGATCGGGGGCAACAGTCTTCCCTGATTGACCTACCATTGTGGAAGTAGCGAACCACCCGGCATCGACCGCAGCCCTTGATGCGCCAACGGCACCATTCAGCTGCTCCGCCAAACTGTTAACCAGTGCGGCCCCATCCTTATCCTGAAGTCCACGACCGCCAGCTACGACCAATCTGGCTGTGGACAGGTCTGGCCCCTGATTTTGATCAGAGAGCGTGAACTGAGCATCATTGTCATCGACGGTAGCTTCCTTATGAATCACTGGAATTGCTTCGTCTCTCTCTGCAGGAGGTACAGCCGTAAGATCAACAGTGAATACTGCAGGCACATTGCACCGGTAGCCCTGGATCAAAGAGCCCGAATACACTTTTTTATGTACGGTGAGTATTGAAGCTTTCTTTGAAAGATCGATGACATGGGTCACGGCCGGTACTCCCATGCTGGCTGCGAGACGGACAGCGATTTGCTGGGAGAATCTGGTGTCATCAAAGAGCACAAGAGCATCAGATTGCTCTTTGATATAGTCAGCCACGGCCTGAGCGGCACCATCGGGATTGGCTGGCCCAAGTGCCTGGTTCTCCAGAACAGTGACCTGGTCAAGTCCCTTGTAGCGGGCATCGCCCTGATCAGGCAGGACCAATGCCTCCAATTTCGAACCCAGATCCGCACGAAGAGCAAAGGAAGTCAAACTCCCAGCTGATTCATCAAGAGAAAGACCGGGTAAGACCAGGAATACGGTATCGAATTGCATGATCACTCCTTCTTCAGTCGAATGCCAACCTGGTCCAAAGCACGGATCAGGTCATCGACAGAGTCCACCATTATGACCTCCTTGCTGGAGGCTGGAACCTCTTCCATCTCCAATTTTTCAAGAGGATCCTTTTGGCTCGATTCCGCTTGGAACTCCTTGATCTGATAACGTTTGGCCGCCATCTTCAAACGAAAACTGGGCAGACGCGGCTTGTTGATGGTGTCGAGGACCGAAACCACTGCTGGAAGCTGAACGGTGCCTTTCACCGCCCCCTTGTCCAGAAGGGACGTGTAGCAAAGACGAGGTCCAACGAACCCTAAAGCATCCACTGCATCCACTAAGGGCCAATCGAGGGCGGCAGCCAGTTGGGCAGGAAGGACACCCTGGCTGTCATCCGTAGCCTGATCCCCGCAAAGAACCAGATCGAATGGCCCTTCCTTGTTGACAGCCTGGGCAAGAATGTCAGCCAGCCCGGCGTTTTCCTGGTCCGTCTTGACCTCAATAGCATCCTGAGCACCTAAGGCCAACGCATCCCTTAGTGCCGTCTCAGAATCCGGACCTACGGAAGCCGCAGTCACGCTACCCTGGTCATCCTGATCCTGAGCCAGCTGAAGACCCGCTTCGAGCGCATACTTGCCATAATGATCCAGAACTACGTCTCCGCTGGTGAGACGACCTTCAGAAAGAGAAGGCTGGGGGCCAGGATCAACCACCCCCTTGACCAATACAAGCACCTTCATCGCCCCACCTCCTTGCCTGCATACTCCTTGTCAAGTTCGTTGGCGATGGTCACACGTTGAATCTGGTTGGTCCCCTCGAAAATCTGAAAGACCTTGCTGTCGCGCATGAGTTTTTCTACGGGATAGGCCTTGGAGACTCCGTACCCACCAAAGACCTGGACCGCATCGGTAACCACGCGTTGCAAAGCGTCGGTCACATAGGTCTTGGTCATCGCCCCTTCCTTGCGCACGAGGTTGCCCTGATCCATCATGGTCATGGTGTTGTGGATCAGCACTTGTGAGGTCTCCAGTGCGATTGCCATATCGGCCAGCATCTCCTGCACGGCCTCGAATCGAATGATGGGCCTCTTGAACTGACTGCGAATACGGGCGTATGAGACAGATTCGTCAAGCGCACGTTGCATGATGCCGGCAGCCAGTGTGGCCACAAACGCCCGAGACAGATTAAGACTGTTCATAGCCACCTTGAAGCCAGCTCCCTCGTCCCCCAGACGGTTGCTTGCCGGCACACGGACATGATCGAAGTTGACAGTGGAGGTGTCAGACAGGCGCAAGCCCATCTTATCTTCATGAGCGCCCACACTGATGCCTTCACGAGAACGCTCGATCATGAAGGCGCTAAGCCCCTTGTTTCCGGTGTCAGCCGTACGGAAGATACCTACATAGACATTGGCGATGCTGCCGTTGGTGATGAATGTCTTTTCGCCAGTGAGAATGTAATCATCCCCATCACGGGTGGCCGTGGATTTGACTGATCCCGCATCCGTGCCTGCATCAGACTCGCTCAGCGCGAAAGCTGCGAAAGCGCCTGGTTCGATGATGTCGGCAAAACGCCGGGCCTGGTCCGCGCTGCCTGCAAGCATGACTGAGCGAAGTGCCACGAAGGTCGAAACCAAGGTGATGGCGTATCCAGCATCATACTCGGCCAGTTTTGAGAAGACCATAGCAGTGGTGGAATAAGGCAAACCTGCACCGCCATATTCCTCGGGTATCTCCAGCATGTGCAGACCCATGTCGAAAGCGGGCTTGAAGAGTTCCACCGGGCATTGCCCCAAGTGGTCGTACTTGCTGACGACCTCTGGGGTCAATGTCTGGTCAGCAAACTCCTGAACCATTCTAATGAATTCACGTTGTTCTTGCGTATACAGTAAAGCCAATGTCCTCTCCTTATTTCCTTCCCTTAATGGATGGGGATCAAATTGGATCGCCGATGTGCCTGGTAGAAGCCGCCGCCCCGTCCAAGAGCATCTGACGGATTTGCTCATCCGTATAGCCGGCTTCGCGCAGTACTGACTCGGTGTCGCTTCCTTGGGCACGCGAAGGTCTGAGCTCAGGCTTGCCTAGTGAGGCGAATTTGACGGGATTGGTCGGGATGAACCGCTCCTGTCCGGAGGGGAAACGCATCTTCCTGACCTCGTCATTGTCCAGAGCCTCATCATCGGTATAGATTTCGGTTGGCAGGTAGCAAGCCTCCAAGGGCAGATCCTCTTTTTTGAAAGCATCAAGCCAATGCTGAAGTGGCCTCTTGCGGAATTCCCCATCCAGAATGCTAATGAACTCCCGGTTGAGTCCCTCGGCATTGATCTTGTCTATATCCCTGTATCTGGGATCATCCAGCAGATCTTCACGCCCCAGCAGAGTCATGACCTTGTTGTAGTCCCTGTTGAATACCGGCACACACATGACAAACCACCGGTTGTCGCTGGTCTGGTAACAATTGTTGAACGGGTTGGAAACCTCCATGCGTGTCTTGGGATAGGGATTGCCATACTGGGCTGAAACCATGGCAACGTTCTGCATGAAAATGGCCGCATGATGCAGAGCCACAGTGATCCTGTCGCCCTTTCCGGTTCTGGCCTGTCTGATCAGAGCGGCACAGATGCCGGCTGTCAGACACATAGCTACTTGAAAGTCGCCATAGCCATTGGGCGGATTCATAGGGCTGGTGCCCTTCTCCATAGTGGTGGCCAGAACACCGCCGCGCGCCATATAGCTGGTGGCATCGTAACCTGCCGTGTTCTTGTTGGGCCCGTCCTCCCCATAACCGGAACACTGAGCGTAGACCAGCTTGGGGAATCGATCCTTGAGGGAGTCATAATCAATGCCCAGGTGTTCGAGTGACTTGCTTCTCAGGTTGGTCAGAAAGACATCCGCCCCCTCCAACAGCTTCATGAAAGCCTTCAGGCCATCCTCCTTCCGCAAGTTGAGTGTTACAAAACGCTTGTTGAGGTTGGAGATATCGAAACCCAAATTCTCGTCATCCGCGTAGGGCATGTTGAAGACAGCTCCCTGAGTACGCTCAGCATCGCCTTTGGGAGGCTCCACCTTGATCACGTCAGCACCCCACTCGCCCATGATCCTGGCGACCGTCGGTGCAGCCAGGAATGTGGTCATGTCAACGATGCGGATGCCACTTAAAACCTTGTCAGTCATAAAATTTGCCTTTTCCACATGATCCGCCGACGGTTCATCACCGCCGGCGAAAGCTTGTGTCACTTGATGATGCCGTTGTCTGCTATCAGCTTGCGAGAGGCCGTCAAGCGCTGAACCGTGCGCGGGCCCTCCTCCAGCCACATAGCACGGCAATCACGGTACATGCGTTCTACAGGACCATAGGGGTTGTCCTCGAAGTAACCAATGCCCCCGAAGATTTCGAAGCAGTAGTCAGAGACCAGCTTGACCGTGTCTATGCTGAAGAGCTTGCACATGGCAGCTTTCTCCTCGATGTCCTCCCCCCTGTCATACTGCTCAGCCAGGTCGGTCAGCATGCAACGCAGAGCGAAGATGTGGGTACCCATATCGGCGATCATCTGCTGGATAGCTTGACGCTTGGCCAGGGGCTTACCGAAGGTAACGCGGTCCTTTGCGCGGGCAATGGCCATCTCCAGGAAGCGCTGGCTCATACCGAGATTGGAAACGGCGATGTGAGCGCGAGAGATGGATAGAGATGCTATCGCCACATGGAGGCCATCACCTTCCTCGCCCAGTTGGAATCGCTTGTTGACGCGCATATTGGTGAAGCGCAGCCCGGCATGTCCTGCACCCCTGCAGCCCATCATGTGGGGCATGGGAACAATCTCATATCCCGGTGTGTCAACAGGCACATAGAAAGCAGTAAGGCGCTCGGGACCTGGCTTGTCGGGATCGGTCACAGCAAAGACATAGGCCGCGTCCGAACAGTCGGTATGAGAAATCAAGGTCTTTTCGCCGTTGAGAATGAAGTCATCGCCATCCCTGACGGCAGAGGTATGCAGATCGGCGCCCGTTCCACCAGTTTCCTCAGTCAGGGCAAAGCAGGTGAAGATGCTTTTGTCCTGAAGCTTGGGCATGACCTCGGCCTTGAGCTCGGGCTGCCCGAACTCATTCATGATCCTCCAGTTCAAATCAGCGGCATAATGCAGGTGCATTCTCATGCCGCCGGGTCCACGGGAGAAACGCTCCTGGACTTGGAAGATCTGATGGCAGTTCAGACCGAAACCACCATACTTCAGCGGAAGCGCAAACCTATATAGATCATTGTCAATAGCCAGTCGGAAGAACTCCTTGGGGAAGGTATTGGTAACTTCCACCTCCTTCTGCATTTCATCAAATTCGTTCTCTGCAAGGTGCTGGATCTGCTTCAGATAGAGTTGGAACTCATCATCAGTCATTTTGGTTCCGGGTTGAGTATGCACCAGCTTTTGTGTTGGTTCCATTACTTACTGCTCCTTTTCTTTTGTGCCAATCTTTTTGGCAATCAGAAATACATCAATGACCAGTCCGACCAGGGCCACACAAATAGCCACCATGTAGGCACCGCGATAGGCCCCCACACCTGCCGACTGGTCTATAAAACGCGCTGCGATCTGAGGACCCAGGAGTGCACCAATGGCATAGCCGAAGAACATGATGCCGTAGTTGGTACCGGAGTGGGTTTGGCCAAAGACGCTACTTGTCAGGGTCGGGTAAACCACCAAGACGCCACCGAAGGAGGCTCCCAGCAGAATGAGGAAAATTGCAAAAAACCAAACATTGCGGGCTACGCTCAGGCCACCCAAACCCACCATGGTCAGGATAAGAATCAGAGCCAGGGTCTTGGTCTGACCCAGCTTGTCGGTCAAGCGCCCAGTAATTAGACGGCCGCAGAAGTTGGCCAAAGTATTTATGACAACCATATTGGCTGCCGTTATCGGAGTCATGCTGAGCTGGACCTGGGCAATGGGCGACAAGGAGCCGATCAGCATGATGCCTGCTGTGCAGGAGATGGCGAACAGGGCCAGCATGAGCCAAAAGCGACCGGTCTTGAGCATCTGTCCAGGGGTGTAATCGTTGGACTCTACGGTCGCCGTTGTCGCTGTGCCCGTGTTATCCACCTGCTCGGGTGAATCCATAAGCCAACCGACAGCCCAGCAAATGATGAGGTAGGCCAGACCAATAGGAATGAAGCCGTTCATCCCAAACTTGTCACAGAGGACAGCACCGACCTTAGCCAGGACCAGAGGCCCCAATGAAGCGGCAGCTAGCAGGAAGCCGGAAATGGTGCCTCGCTTCTCAGGGAACCACTTCAAAGCAGTCAATAGAGCAGGGTTGTACATGATTCCATTGCCGGCGCCCGCCATCAAACCTACTGTCAGGTAAAGGAGCGGAAGGCTGTGGACAAACGCCGTCAGGCCCCATCCCAGCCCAAAAACGAGTCCTCCCACATACATGAGCTTCTTGGCCCCGAATCTGTCCATGATCCAGCCGGAGGCTACCCCAAAGCAGGCCATGAAGAACTGGTAGAGGGTCAATGTGAAGGCAACCTGCGAGGCGGTGCCATTTACAGCCTTGCGTAGGGGTTCAGCGAAGACGGAAAACGCTGACGACGCGGCACAACAGAAAATAATTAAGAAAGCCGCTGTGAAAACAAACCAACGGTTTCTGTTTTTTCCAGTGACAGCTTCTACCATTTGGCCTCCTTGCCCGATGAGTATCTGTCAATCTGTCTGCACAACTAGGCCTCACGATAGTGACGCAATTCACATATTCCCAATGTAAAATAGGAATAATTTAATAGGGCAACAAAATATAATTAGCAACTTTGCCAACAAGAAACTCACAAAACAGATCATCAAGGTTGCTCTATATTAAAAATACATATGGACCCATAGCGAGTCATTATTTAATTTGTTGGATTTTTTTTCATACGATGGGAATGAATCGCAAGGAAGAGATCATATTCATACATGACTGCCGGGCTAGGTAAATTCCTCATGTAGCTTGAAGAAAAGAAGGTACGACCAGTGAATCTCCATCAGCTCAGTTACTTTCGAACATTGGTTGAATACAGACAATTCACCATAGCGGCAGAGGAATTGCATATCAGTCAGCCGACACTCAGCAATTCCATCAAATCCATGGAGAAGGAGCTGGGATGCCTGCTGGTCAAGCGGAGTGGACATCAGATAGAACTTACCGAATATGGCAAAATGTTCTACAACACTGCATGCTCCACTCTGACTGTATTCGATCAAGGGGTCAAAGCACTCCATGACAAGGTTCAGAGTGATGCCGACTATGTGAACCTAGCCTGCATTCCCACTTTCATCGGCACCTATCTTCCCCGCGCCATAAAGGCCTTCCAGGAAATAAATGGGGGAATGCCCAAGTTCATACTGGCCAACCAGATCTCCCTGCCCATTCTGGAAGGGCTGGTCTCCGATAAATACAAGATGGGAATCTGCTCCTACGACCCGAGATTCGAAGAACTCAACTTCATTCCTCTCTATGGCGAACGGTTCGTGGTCGCGGTTCCGCCGGGCCACCCCCTGGCTGCGTTCGAGACCATTAATCCCTACATGCTAACCTCATACAACTTAATCACCTACGGGGATGACACCCCTATTGGGCGCGAGATTCGAGAAAGCCTTGCCGATATCTGGGCGGATCTGCACATAGCCGACACCCTGGATGGGGAGATCACGATAGCAGGCGAAGCCTTGGCCAACGATGCCGTTGCTGTGGTAGCAGACACTATCCTTCTGGATTCCTTCGAGCTGCGACGAATACCACTCAATATCAGCAAGGACACCCACAAAGTCTATATCGTCTACGATCCGCGCCGTCAGCTTTCCCACTGGTACAAGGAATTCGGGCTCTTCCTGCAGAAGGACTTGGGAAAGGGACTGAACCCAAGACTGAAGATGCTCCGATCCTCCAGCTAACCATCAAGGATCACAGATTACGCCACTGGCCTACACAGTGGCAGGGCAAATCATTCTGCATAAAGCAACGACATGAAAAGACAACATACCCGTGAAAGGAATGAGGTAATGGACAATATCAATCCAACACAGTCTGCTCAGTTCTCGCAGACCAGCATGGACCCAGTGAAGTCGGATCGGATCGAAGGGGCCCTGGAGGAACTGAAAGAACACTTTGGCCCGGATGCACTCAAATCAGGAAGCGAAATCAACTCTGACTACGGGCACGATGAGATGGAAACCGTCTTCCACCTGCCCGATATTCTGATTACGCCGACCTGTACCGAGGATGTCTCCCAGGTCTTGAGAATAGCCGATCGCTACGAGATTCCCGTAGTTGCCAGAGGCGGGGGAACTGGTCTGGTCGGAGGTTCGGTGGCCGTCGAGGGTGGAATCATGATTGACCTGGCCGGCATGAACAAGATCATCGGAATTGACGTGACCAATGCCATGCTGATCACCCAGCCCGGTGTTCTTCTTAAGGATGTAGCGGCCTATGCCAAGGACCACGGTTTCCTCTATGCACCGGACCCTGGTGAAAAAACAGCCACCATCGGCGGGAACATATCTACTAACGCTGGCGGCATGAGAGCAGTAAAATACGGAGTGACCAGGAATTCGGTAGAAGCCATAACCGTGGTAACAGCCTCCGGCGATATCGTCAACTTAGGCGGCATCGTCAGCAAGAACAGCTCTGGTTTCGATTTGAAGGACCTGATCATAGGATCCGAAGGCACCTTGGCAATCGTCACCGAAGCCCGACTCAAGCTCTTCCCACTGCCCAAATTCAGCACCAGCCTGCTCATCCCATTCAACGACTATCATGCAGCTATTTCAAACGTTCCCAGAATTTTAGCCACTGGAATCAGACCCACTGCTCTGGAGTTTTTTGAGGAGGACTCTATTGCCCTCTGGGAGAACTACGCCCACGATTCCTTCCCTGAAAAAGGATTCAAGGCCTACCTTCTCCTGACTTTCGATGGAGCCAGTCAGCAAGCCATCGAGGAAGCCTATGAGGAAACGGCTGAACTCTGCCTGGCCCATGAGGCCGCCGATGTATTCGTTCTGGATGACCAATCTCTCTCTGACCAAGTGTGGCGAGCGCGGGACTCCTTCCTCGAGGCCTTCAAAAACTCGACATCGCAAATGGACGAGATTGACGCTGTGGTTCCGGTAGGATCTTTGGCAGACATGGTGGACTTCACGCACTCCTATTCCGAAAATAACGGAATCAGAATAGGCGGGTTCGGGCACGCCGGAAACGGAAACCTTCACCTCTACATATGCCGAGACGACCTGAACGATCGTGATTGGCGAACCAAATTGCGTCTGGCCTTCGACGCTCTGTATGGCAAAGCATACGAGCTTCAAGGAAAGATCTCTGGTGAACACGGGATCGGTTACGCCAAGCGCGACTATCTGGTTGCCACAACCCAGCCTCAGGCTCTCACCATGATGCGTGCTGTGAAGCGGGCCTTGGACCCCAAGAACATTCTCAACCCTCAGAAAGTTATCTGATCGGAACCAGTATCCCACAACATTGCCTGGAAAATTAACGATCCTGGCGAACCGTCCGGGAGCCTGACCGGTCTTAGGTTCCCGGACGCATATTTCATTTTTTTAGGGAGGAATCCTTAACTATGTCCACTCAAAACCCAGGGTCAGTCATGAAGAAGCCCAAGCAGTCCAAATATGCTTTCCTGATCGTTCTTTCCGGCATCATTTTCACCGGTGTGCCTGGGGCCATGATCTACAGTTGCGCTGGCATCTTCTTCTCACCCGTTTCGGAGTACTTCCATGTTTCCAAGGCAGCCGTGGCAGGATACTTCAGCGCCTTGAACATCACCATGATGGTGGCCCTGCCCATAGCAGGCAAGTTGATGAGCAAGTTCGACCTTCGCATCGTTTTAACATGCTGCGCACTCCTGTCGGGGATGGGATGCCTCTCCATATCTTTCATGTCGGCCGTCTGGCAATTCTACATAGCGGGAGTCGTCATGGGAATCGGTTTGCCGGCCCTCCTTTACCTGGCTGTACCCGCCATGATCAATGCCTGGTTCAAAGTCAAGGTAGGTTTTCTGACGGGGCTCTGCATGGCTTTCACCGGCATCGGCGGGGTCATCTTCAACCAGTTGGGTACTGTACTGATCAGAACAGGGCATGATGGATGGCGCCGTGGATACCTGGTATTCGGACTCATCATATTAGTGGTCACTCTCCCATTCACCATTTTTATCGTCCGTTCCGATCCCTCAGAAAAGGGTTTGGCCCCCTACGGCTCTGAACGGACAGAAGCAGATAATGAACCTGAGCTCCAAACCAAAGGCGTTATGGCGCCGAGGGCTATGAGAACCAGCGCCTTCATCGCCCTGGCAGGTTTCTGCGGCATTATTACCATGAACCAAACCGTCTATCAGTTCCTGCCATCCTATGCTCATTCATTCCAGAACAGTGCACCACAGATTGCCACCCTGACGGGTCTGATAGCATCCTGCTGCATGGCCGGACAGGCCATAGGCAAGGTCTTCTTGGGAGCTGCCAACGACAGAAGCATCATCGGTGGCATGGGGATGGGCATCGGCTGCGGCATTCTGGGTGTGGCGCTGATGGCCTTGATGCCTACGATCGCTCCTGTGCTTTTACTTGGATCCTTTGCCTTCGGATTCGCCTATGCTTTCCCCTCGGTTCAGACGCCACTTCTGGTTCGCGCTGTATTCGGATCCAAGGACTACACCAACATTTACTCCAGAGTTCAGATGGTCGGAGTCTTGGCCTCAGCCTTTGCTGCCCTCTTCTGGGGAACCATCGTGGACATGCCCCACGGGTACGCCATAATGTTTGCACTTAGCGCGGTTTGCATGATCATTACTTTCATCCTCGGGGCTTGGGCATTGAAGCAGCGTCCCAGGCTCAAGGCACTCATGGAGTGATCCTGCTCTAATCCAGAAACCCACGTTCTGAGCCTTTGTTGAAGTTTGGCGATTCGATCAGGTTGGTCAGTCAGTGAGGCATCGTGCGTAATGATGACGATTGTGGAACCCGAATCGTAGAATCTTTGACCTGTTCTCAAAATCGAGAGCGACAGAGGGCTCGTCAGCAAAAACACCCTCGGGATTCATGACGACGGCCCGTGCGAAGACGGCTCATGCTTTTCCTCACTAGATCATTCAAGCGGTTTTTGCCACGATAGGCCCGATGTCCAGAGAGCGTCGACCAACTGGTCAGATCTTCCGGAATTTCCCTTGCCGGGTGTCCGTACGTGGAGCAGGAGCAGCTTGACGTTGTCCACTATGCTTAAGGGAGCTGATGAGCGCAGATTCCTGCAGCACGAACCCGATTTTCTGGTTCCTCCATACGGCAGATTCTAGGTCTGACAGCATGCACGCGGATCTGCCTAGCAGCATGTATCGAGCAGGCCGAGGATGTTCAGCAATGCTCTCTTGCCAACACCAGGCTCTCCTATGATGGCGACCTTCTCGCCCTCTGCAACCGTCAGCGAGCAATGTTCAAAAAGAGTGACTCTTGCGCAAACTGGTAGCACGGGATTGGAGATCGTCAATGTAAGTGAGACAGGTAGATAATACGTAAACACTGTCCCTTCCCGCACCAACCAGGCAACATCGAAGAATCGATTCAATCCCTCTCCCTATAAGGACCAGTCTGCGCTCTCCCCCTGCAAGCGAACCATCCGCGCGAACTCACCATTTGCAGCCATAAGCTCCTGCGGAGAACCCTGCTCGACCACACGCCCATGGTCAAGAACGACAATCTTGTCGGCCTGTTCGACAGTGCGCATCCGGTGGGCGATGACCATGACGGTCTTCCCCACCAGCAGCTGTGACAGGGCTTCCTGCACCTGCGTCTCGTTCTCTACATCCAGGGAGGCGGTAGCCTCGTCAAGCAAGACAATCGGTGCATTCTTGAGGATGGCTCTGGCAATGGAGATTCGTTGCCGCTCGCCCCCGGAAAGTCTGGAGCCGTTTTCACCGATCATCGTCTGATACCCCAGTGGCAGGCGTGAGACGAACTGGTCACAGTTGGCGGCCCTGGCCGCAGCCAACACATCCTCGTCACTGGCACCGCTCCGCCCCATCCGTATATTGCCCATGACTGTGTCATCAAAGAGCATCACGTCCTGGAAAACCATGGCATAGTCGCGCAGAAGAACCTCCGGATCCACTTGGCTCACATCCACTCCTCCTACGGTGATGGAGCCTGCAGCAGCATCCCAGAAGCGAGCCGCCAGCCGAGCACAGGTCGATTTCCCGGAACCCGAAGGGCCGACCAGGGCCGTGATCTCCCCCTCCCTGGCAGTGAAACTCACATCTTCGAGAACTGGCTCGCCTGCCGCCTTACCCGCAAGCGCGGGATAGGAAAAGGCAACGTGGTCGAAGACGATATCGTGCCCATCGGGGTGGAATTCCTCACTCCCCTCTGCCACAGGTTCCTCAGTGATGGAGCGGATCCGCCGTGCCGAACTCTGGGACTGAAAGAGCTCAGAAACCAGCATCAGCGCCTGATCAAACGGGGAATAGATCCGTGAAACCATCAGGAGAAAGAGGAACATGACCATGAAGTCGATCCTGCCCTCAATGATCAACCCAGCAGCCACCAGGAAGGTCGTTGCCACACCCAACCTCAAAACCACCATGGCGGAGTTCAATATGAGGCCATTGGTCATCTCGGTTCGGACCGTGGTGGCTTCGGTGTCATCGATGATCGAGAAGAGCCTGTCCAGATACCTGTCTTCTTGGTTAGTGGCGTGAATCTCCCGAACACAGTCGAGCGCCTCCTGAATGCCATCACTGACTCTAATTTGAGCCTGCCTCGTGCGCCGTGACGAAGCTTCAACGAATCGTCGAGTGGCAAAGATGATAGCGAAGGCCACCGGCACACTCCAGAAGGCAGCCAGGTCAAGAGCCCAATTGATAGGCAGAAGCGACAGGAATATCAGGACGGATGAGACGACCGCACCGTAGAGCTGGCTCAAGGCATGGGCATAGGCATGTTCCATGGTGGCCACGTCACCCAGAATGGTATCGGTCAGATCAGCTAGGTCACGCCGCCCAAAAAAGGAGAGCGGCAGTTTGCGCAGTCTCTCGGCCAGGTCGATCCGCTGCTTTCCGGTCTGGCTGAAGACCGCGCCATAGGAATAACTGTATTGAAACCAGGAGGAGCCGAAGAGAATCAAGGCAAAAGCCAGGAGACCAGCCAGGTAGGGCAAGATCTCCGGCAGGGGCGCCCCTGCTGTCAGGTGCTCAACAAAAACCTTCATGACCAGCAGAAGGAAGCCCGTTCCCGCCATGATGATCAGATTGGTCAGCGTGGTCCACAGCGTTCCCAGAACCACGATCTTCATGCCTTGGTCGGACAGGGCATACTTCTTCTTGAATGAGGCGAACACTTATGCCTCCCCTCCTTCCCTCTTAGCGGCGGAATCACCGGTCGACATGTCCGCAACGAATGGATCCGTACCGGGAACGGTGCGATCCTCAACCACAGTGAAGCCTGCGCGGTTTTGATCCGCTTTGTCGGCAGCCTTCGAAGAGTTGTCGACCTTCCAGGAGACCGCCCGCTCGTAATCAGACCAGAGACGGGCATAGATACCCTGCGCATCAAGAAGCTGGCGATGAGTGCCCTGCTCAACCAGGCGGCCCCCATCCAGCACCAGAATTTGATCGGCATGCGCCACAGTCGACAGACGGTGGGCAATCATAAGAACGGTTCGCCGCCGACCCCCTTCATCCTGGGTCAGCTTGGTCAGCGCCTTCTGTATCAGGACCTCGTTCTCGGGATCGGCAAAAGCGGTCGCCTCATCCAGGACCACAATGGGAGACTCCTTGAGGATCGCCCTGGCCAGGGCCACACGCTGGACCTCTCCCCCGGAAAGATAGGTTCCCCCGGAGCCGAGCATGGTATCCAGCCCCTGGGGGAGCTTGTCCACGATGTCCGTGCACTGAGCCGCTCTCAATGCATCCAGGACCTGCTCGGCAGTCGCTTCCGGCCTGGCTGCGCGGACGTTTTCGAGCAGGGTCGCGGAAAAGAGCCTGTTTGTTTGGAAGACAAAGGCGACCTGCCCCATCAGATCGTGGGAATCGATGGACCTGACATCAATGCCGCCCACAGCGACCCTGCCAGAGTTCACATCCCAAAAGCGCGGCACCAGGCTGGCACAGGTCGATTTTCCTCCTCCCGAGGGACCGACCAGGGCCACCATTCCACCCTCCGGCACCTTGAAGTCAATCCGGTCCAGTGCTGGACGATTGGCACCCGGATAGGTATATGACGCCTGATCCAGAGTCACATCCGCCGACTTCGGGTGTTTCGGTTGGGCAGCTACCGTCAGGGGATCAATACTGAGCACGCCGGTAATTCTGTTTAAGGCATCGTCAGCCTTGCTGAAGGACTCACTGGAGAACTGCAGACGAGTCATGGCTGTGGGAACCATGCCCGAGAAGACGGCATAGAAGGCGAAATCGGTCAGGAAAGAGGTAAAGTCACTCTGCCCTGGAGCCAGCAGGATAGCTACAGGAATAATGAAAACCACAGTCCCGTTCAGGGCCGTCATCTGAATGGTCTGGGGCAGGTGGCAGATTTGCATGGCATAGTTCCTGGCTATTCGGCTGTAATGCTCGATGGCCTCGTGGAAGGCCTTGAAGGAATAAACCGTCTGCTGGAAGACCTTGACCACCGGAATGCCACGGACATATTCGGTTCCCGTCTTGGACATTCGCACCAGGGCATCCTGGTATTCCTTCATAAAGGACTGTCCCTGATCGTTCATCATGACACGGATGCAGACCAGGGCAATCAGGATGGGGAAGAGACAGGCCAGGCCCATACGCCAGTCGAAAATCAGCATCAGTATCGGCATACCCAGAATCATGGCGAAGGAGCCGGCTGCATCAGGGAGTATATGGGCAAGCAGATTCTCGGTATCGCCCGCCGAGCCATCAATGGTGCGACGCAACTCCCCTGAAGCATGGAGGTCGAAATAACCCAGAGGCAGGCTCATCAGGTGGCTTATGGCCTCTTTACGCATGTTGGAGGCACTCCGAAAAGCTGCCAGATGCGCCATCAACAGTCCTGCACAGTACAGAATGACGGAAGCCGCCGCAAACCCCAATCCGGCCCATCCGTATATGGCGATTCCCGTGGCCTGGGACCACTTCGGCGCTACGGCGAGGAGGTCTTTTACCGCCAGCCATATGCAGATATAGGGTCCAAGGCCGGCAATCGTGGAGAGGGCGGACAGACCACAGCCGAGATAGGAAAACACCTTACGAGGGCCAGCGAAATCAAGCAGCCGCATTAATGAACTACGCCCATGCGACCTCTCCTGTCCAGGCCAGCCTCCACCACCCTGAGCTTTACTTTCTATAGGATCCGGTTTGCTTCCCGAATCCACCTGGTCTGTGGTCATCCCTTTCCTCCTGATTTTCATCCAAAGCCTTGTCGTTCGTTGCCATCGAACGTAATCTGAGAAGCCAACGGCTGGAAGACCGTCACAGAGCAACGGATGAATCCATAAAAGGTGCGAACGAAAACGAAAGTCTATCGAGATCGCTGCAAGGCCGGCAGCATGAAACCAGGTGCGCAATGACAGACCACGAGATACGCTCCGAATCCCGCGAGATTCAGACCCTGTACCGTCCCCAGGTGGAACAACTCGGCATGGAGCTCCATCACCGGTCGGGTGGACTGGAAGGGCAGGTCGATGGCGACATTTGCCGGGGAAGATTCCAAGCCAATCCGGCAGGTCCTTATTGCCTGGTCATATGGCACGACATCACCTTCCTGCGCGAGATGGATTTCAGTGAGTACGCCATAACCGACTACGCCTGCCTGACCCTGGATGAAAGCCCGGCATCCAACGCCGCTCCTTACGAATTGCAGCCGTGTACGATGCAGGAGAGCAATATGGCCTCCCTGGTCCAGCGGGCAGGATCAGTCACCAACCGTATGCCGGCAGGCTCCCGCTCACGGACCCGGAGCATCTGCATCCTGCCCCACTATTTCATGGAGCTGGAAAACCAATGGCCTGGCCAGATCAAGGGACTCTTTGACGCCTTCTGCCAACCCTGGCCACCCGGTATTGCCCTGGCCGCTTTAACCGCCATGTCAAAGTTGTCCCCCGGAAGGCCGGGCCAGACGGAGTTCCTCATCAAAGCACACATCGACCTCCTCATGGCAATGTTGGCCCAGGCTTCCTCTGCACCTGAACAGAGCCACGAACCGTCGCTCGACCACGACCTAGTCCAGCAGGTCAAAACTCACATCCAATCCCATCTTGGCGGCGACCTCTCGATCGATCAGATAGCCCAATCCCTGTATGTGGGACGCACACGTTTATGCCTCGCCTTCAGACGTCAGACCGGTACAAGTCTCGCCAGGTACATCAGAGAGCAAAGAATGGACCGGGCCCGCCACCTTCTCTCGTCAACCACGGAGGACATTGCCTGGATTGGCAGGCAGGTCGGATATACGCATCTCAGTTCATTCAGCGCGGCTTTCACCAGAGAAACCGGGATCGCTCCAATCTCTTGGCGCAAGCAAAGCAAGCGTATCGAATAAGCTCGCTGCAATTTATACGTCCGCAATTGCGAAAGTCAAGTAGACGGTCACAGAACCGAGGACTATGACCTTATGAACGTTCCCCTAGCTGAGATCCTTGTCAGATTTTGGCGTCCTGGCAGAGGAGCCGTATGAAGCGATGGTGATGTTTCCGTCCTGACAGAAGGGAACCAGCTCACGTTGCTCCTCACATTTAGATCAGGTCCATATGGCTCTGCATCGAAACTAAGGAGCCTATCCGCGGCTTGCCGCCACGTGTCGTTATTTCTAGAACTTTCAGGCGTAGATGGCGCTTGCTCCCGGGTAATGTACTTTTCCTGCTTTCACCAGATTGTGCAGAGCATCCATTTCTCTTCGATGATGCGAGGCATTCCCAGCGGTGACTGATATAGAAGTCTACGTAGACTATGCCCAAACGTTCCAGGCTATAGTCGATTTGCTGCATGATAGGCTAACGGGAATGCACGCGCTAGTTGGAGTGATCCGACGGGGAGGAAAGACTTTGGTGGCAACGGCGATTCCGTCCTACTTCGCTACTTCTTCAGGCCCTGACCCAGGTATCGTCCAGAATTCCTATACGGATAAGCATTGGCAATGTCAAAAAGCTGGATGGGTCTTCGAGTAACAAAATATGCTTCTTAGCGTTAATCTACGATAAACCGAAAGCAGCTCCTGTCAGGCTTTCGCGCTTTTCAAGATAAGCGCACGACCGGAGAAGCTTGACCAAAATTTGGTCCGCTCTACTTCATCGACAGTGGCTCTTAGGTTGAAGGATCATCGCAGCAACAGGCTTCACCTTCTGTGCTAGACGCCCGAGTGCCACGAAATACGACCAAGTGGCTGCAAGTTGCAGGATACAGAGACTATAGGAGCAACGTGGACTGCGGGTAGACCTTCTAGAAAACCGATTATGGCTTCGGGGAAAACCTCACCATCCAAGCCAAAGGAACGTCCCATTTCAAGAAGACCCTCAATATCCACCCTTTGGCAACATCGTAGGCTCCGCTCTCAATCCTCTCAGCCAACAAAGTGTCGAGAGTCTGTACAGGAAGTCCTTCGGCATCCAGAATCGACTGGATGCATGCCGGACCGCAACAGTTGTCCTCCCACTCCACCCGCGGCAAGGTCGTTCCATCGGGCAAGACGAGGTCCTGGAGCAAAGCATGTTGCGGATATCGATGAGACCCTATAAAGGTACCGGGTATGGTCACTTTGCACCCCTTCGTTGAGTTTCATCTTTTCCATACAGGATTTACGGAAAATGTGGCGCGCCAGCATCAGGCAACAACGAGCACACTTTCCAGAAGTTCCTCTTCACTAAACCGGAACCAACATGCAAATAAACCTGTACAATACTGAAGACATGACATGGATGTCCAAACCGGTCGACAGTGGTCGCCGGTCCCAATCTCAGAGCGTGGCGGGCCATTTCGCCAAGCGGATCGAAGCGGGTGAACCGCTGAACGGTGATCGACCCTCCTTGAAACTTCAACTTGCTCAAAAGTCGGGCATAACACCAGCCATCATTTGGTGCACCGTAGCGCCCAGGCGCTGCTCAGATTTCTTCGGTCTCACCCGAGCCCGAGACAGCTCACAACGATTTTCGATGCCTCACCAGTGTTTGGTCAGGCAGAAGATACGGCTGTGCAGGCCCTGGTGGGCTACTCCCCCATCTGGTCCTCCAACCATGGTGAGGTACCTATCATCGCGTAGAAAGTTGGTATGGAATAACCGGCTAATACAGGCGAAACAGAAGACGGCGGCACAGTTGCCTTCCCGCAACTATGCCAAACCCTTGACTCGACTCTGATTGTGCAGATCGGTCCTTACGGTTCCCAGCTCTGTCTGGGCAGCTAGGTCCGAGACATCCTTGGACCCCCCCTCATCCCTCTGGATACCAAAAGGCAGGCGACTGCCATACATAGGTTGCTCTGCACTAAACCATCCAAGTGCTGCCCCGACCCGAAACAAACTCTTACGCCAAACCAGCCGCATCCTTGTCTGTGACAAAAGCCGATCCGGCCACCCGCTCGCACCACAGAAAATCCAAGACTTTACCAACACCAACATGGCGTTCGTCCAAAATCCGTCAACGAGCGCCACAAGATATGAGGAATCAACATGAATGAGCACAGTGCATCCAAAGAAGGAACCGGCAAAGGCTCAGCCCTGAGCGTTGAGGCCCAAGGCATCGACACCATTGCCGAGTCTGAGCGTAAGGGCAAGCCATCAAGTCTCTTCTGGCCATGGTTCTCCGCCAATATCTCAGTGCTGGCCATGTCCTATGGCGCCTGGGCACTAGGATTCGGCATCTCCTTCTGGCAGGCTACATTTACCACCATCGCAGGTGTCGTCATCTCATTCCTGCTTGTTGGCATCATCTCCATCGCAGGCAAGCGCGGCAACGCCCCAACCATGGTCCTCACCCGGGCAATTTTCGGCGTGGAGGGCGCCAAAGTACCGGCCGCCATGTCTTGGATAGCCACACTAGGGTGGGAGATATCCCTAACGACCACGGCCGTACTGGCAGCGTCTTCGACCATCGAAAAACTCGGCTGGGGATCAGGCGCAAGCCCCAAAATCATCTCTACCTGGATAATCATCGGGCTGGTTGTCGTTGCCGGCATTTACGGCTACGACCTGATCATGCGCCTCCAACAGATCATCACCATCGTCACCGCGATCGTAATTGCAGGTTTCTTCATCATCGGCTGGGGCAATATCGACTTCTCCGCCATCTCCTCCGCCCACTCCGGTTCCTTGCCAGCCATGCTGGGCTGCTGCTTCTTCGTGATGACAGGCTTTGGCCTGGGATGGGTCAACATCGCAGCGGACTACTCGCGATACCTGCCCCACAGCGCCTCCAACACAGGAATCGTTGTCTGGACCACCTTCAGCGCCTCCATCGCCAACATCTTCCTTATCGTCTACGGCCTGCTTCTGGCCGTCTCCAACAAAGGCCTGGCCGAAAACGTAGGCAATGACCCCATCGGAGCCATGGCCAGCATATTGCCTACCTGGTATCTGATTCCATTCACCATCGTTGCGGTGCTGGGGTTGATAGCTGGGGCCATCATGGACAACTACTCCAATGGTCTGGCCCTGCTCTCCTTCGGCATCAAGCTCCCGCGGACACTCGCAGCGGCCATCACCGCCGTGCTGACCGTAATCGGAGTAGTCTATGTAACCTTCTTCTCCTCCACATTCATCGGCCCCTTCCAAGGCTTCCTGATTACGCTCGGCGTACCCATGGCCGCCTGGGCGGGCATGTTCGTAGCCGACATCCTGCTTCGCCGGAAGGACTATGACACCACCGACCTCTATCAATCCGAGGGACGATATGATTCCTGGAACATCACCGCTTTTGCCATCCTTACCATCGCCACCTTCCTTGGCTGGGGACTGGTCGTAAACTCCTCCGCCAACTGGCTCAACTGGCAGGGATACCTACTGGGCCCCATCGGAGGTAAGTACGGGACCTGGGCGGCAGCAAACCTGGGTGTCATCATAGCCCTGGCTGTCGGATTCCTTGGAACGATTTTCTTCCAGAAGGGCGATATCCGTCGTCAGGAGAGCATCAACTGAAATCGCAAGGAGCGCAGAGGGATGCGCTCCACGCTCCACAACAGGAAAGGAAATTATCATGATCAACGATGATGAATGGCTAGTGGTGATTGACCGCCAGGAGGTATTCGCCCACAACGAGTGGTCCCGTTGGGCCTGCTCCGACGGCACCTACTATCAGACCAACAAGAACTACATCCGTCTCGCCAAGGCATACGGCGACCGCGTTGCTTACACCAGATACATTGCGCCGCAGCCGCCAAAAGGCGTATGGGTGGAATATATGAACGAATGGCCGGAATTCCAGGTCCCCTCCGACGATCCCATGTATGACCTCACACCAGAGACCGCCGAGCTCGCCAAGGGGCATCCAATTGTCTCGCTCAGCACTTTCGGCAAGTGGGGGCCGGAATTGCAGGCGGCAATAAAGGGGTCCCAGAAGATAGCCCTGTGCGGTGTCGCCACCGATGCCTGTGTGTTGCAGACCGCCTTGGCGGCTGCAGACCAAGGTATCGCCGTTCGATTGGCAGCAGATGCCTGCGCTGGATCCACACCGGAAAACCACAAGCTGGCAATCGATACGATGGCCCTGTTCACACCACTCATCACCATCACCGACACCGGTTCACTGCTAGTGAGCCACAAAGCAGACTAGTCATCATTATTTCAATATATATTTAACTGGAAGGTGGTTCTTCTCTCACAAACCGAAGAACCACCTACAGCATAAATCAATGATACATTGAGTACTTTGAGCGTCTGCTGATCACCTGATTACACGTTACCTATAGTATTTAACTGCCACACGTATCGTTAAGTGAATTGCCGATCAACCAAATGGCAGAAGGTAAAATACAACAGACCCCCAGCGAAGTGCGCCCGTTAGTGCATAAATAACATACACAGACATCAAAAGAATGTATGAAAAATATAAGAGCTATACGAGGTGTACACACGGTAATACAACGCGTCAAAAGCAATGGCTTACTCACTGCTCCACTGGCATACGTAAGAAGCTAACGAACCCCAAATCCATGCGCCAAAATTGCACTCAAGAAGCTGGCTATCAATGAAGTCCCAGTCAAAGCAGTAGTCAACGACGCACGCAAAGCAGCCCCTGAGTTGCATTTGTTTTAGAAAACTGTCGCTTTGTAGGTCGATGCACTATAGCATGCCCTGAAAACTCCGTGGAAATTGGATCGATAGCTTTATCAAAGCATCCCGCCCCTATCTCAGATATAACTATTCTCTTTAACGATAAAGTCCTCATGGATATCTTTCACGGTGAAACTAATCGTTATGCACCCTCACAAAAGTCATCAACAGTATACCTACTATTGAGACTACGAAAAGTTCAACCGCTGATATTCCGATACCTAATCTTGAACCTATCTTATTGGCAACAAATCCGCCAAGTAAATAGCCTATAGAATTCACACCGATTAGAACTGCCTTGTATATACTCGTGACCCTACCAAGGTATTCTTGCCCAACTTCATTCTGTCGATTCGTGATTATACTGATATTGAGAATCGACTCATTAATCGCAATGCATGCAATAGAAGAAACTAAAATTACTAAATTCGTGCTTAATGCAAATACTGTCCGAAATAGAGATCCAGCAATAATCGACAGTACCAAAAGTTTACCAAACTCGATTTTTTTATTTAACCAATTTACTACGACTGTTCCAATTAGGGCACTGACTGCTGCGATGGACAAAATCAAACCAATTTGGTCAGAAGAAAGACCTATTTGTTGACGTAAGACGATCAGACTATCGTTCTGAAAGTTAGCCGATGCTACATTAACCAAGGCGGCAAGCACAAGAGGGTACAGAACAGCGCGAATTTTAGCAGTGTATCGCACCCCATCCTTTATATCTGTGAATACTACATTTATACTGTACTTAACAGAGGATAACCTTGCAGAAGGGTCGCTCTGGGATACCAGAATTATATTATTCACCAGCAATAGGCTAATTAAATAGAAAACCGCGCAAATTGCAGTCAGCAAACTGTGAGGAAAATATTTATACAGCACTCCCCCTAGTATGGGTAAAGCGAAATTGACACCATACTGTATTCCGTAAACCGTACTGTTTAATTTCGAAAAATCCTCTTTTTTGACTAAGAATGAAACAAAAGTAATTTCCGACACTGTACTTAAAATATTCATAACACTTACTGCAAGCGAAACTATGTAAATGACAAAAATCATAAATGCTGACGGTATTTTCAACGCCAATGCGAGAGCAAGAACCGAATAACTCAGCAACCTGATCAAATCACTAAAGACAATGATCTTCTTTACATCTAATCTATCTATTATCGCACCTATCGGAAGACCCAAGATAAGGAACGGTATTGTTTCGATCGCAGAGATAAATGACAGATGTATTCCGCTACCTGTTATATCCAGTACCATGAGAGGTAACGCAAACATCATTAAAGAACTCCCAAAGTTATCTGTAACTACTGAGGAAAGATATAATCTGTTGTTCCTATTCTTTAATAAATTGTCCATGAAAATATCCGAGGCCTTTATCTCCGATTAGTATTACTTTATATGAGTGAACGTCTCGTTCTAGAGCGACAGCATCCATACAAATTACGACTATTTAATCTAAATCTACTAGTTTCTCCACCATTAGCTCGTCCATAGTGTTATTCGATACAGTCAAATAGTAGCAATTGTATATGTCATAATTTATTTAAAATCTTGATCAACCACGGGAGATAAACGGATATAAATGACTAACAAAATCATTATTACCCTCTTGTATCGAACCAATTCTGCAAGTAGGGCATGACCGGGGAATGAGTGAGGGTTCCCCGTCAGTTGCTGCCCCCCCCCCCGCAAGCATGGTACCGGGCGACAGGGGGGGGGGGGGGGGCATTTTTGCTCAAAAGAATTGATGGTTTGGGTCTGCCGAACATGTTTTGTATAGAATTCCAAGGTGTCACCTAAAGTTGATAGATTAATTGAATCTCTGGGTTGAGATCTGGATAGTTGCTCTAAATGATCAACTTACGTTAACGATTTTTTACCTCAGATTAGAGACAATCGTCATATGCTGTCTATCGGTAATCCTTATCTGCTTCAAAAAAAAAAATTAAACTGTCTGTTTACCCGAGCAACGCAAAAGTCTCTCTCGTTCTCCTGGATTTTGCACAAACGAACAGCTGACGTAAGAAGAAGTAAAATTGTTAAAATACTATAGTTCAACAACTACTAATCTATAGTTTTGAATTTGCCAGCAATAATATGACCACTTCGGAGCACAAAGGTAACGGCCTTATCAGAAAAATGATAAATAATTTGCATATCATTTTTCGAAGATTGCAGACATCAAACTTTTATCCAATACAGGATGGTTATTAACAATCCCACGGTCAATCCCTTGACCGTACCAGGCTGACCCTGCTGCCACAGGTCTGTGACCTTGCTGAAAAGCCTTCAGGAATATCGGAGATCCGCGCATCGGTTCGAACATATTCGGTTCTCAACTCCTATGAACATCTCATCGTCTGCGTGCCATCGTTCAGAGAGCACCAATCCGACAAACCATTAAGAACCATCACGAACACTTACAGTGAAGACCAAATCCATTCAATGACATGCTTCATCCTGCTTCAGATAAGAAGAACAATGATCAAGATTCCGGAGAACATCACGTCGAACCGGAACCCGCTTAAGGTCTCAAACACAAAAGTCTTAGCCAGCTACGATCCTGCCATATCTGCACCATGCCCTGCTTCGAATATTGCCTCAGCATTAGTGAACCACCTATTCCTATGACGCATCCCAAGCGTAGCTCTTTGTCACTAGAGCTTGAAGCCATCTTGATGCGAATCAACTGGATTGAACGACATTGTATTAGGCGAAGGATCAACGCTCCGTATTTACCACACAGTGTAGGGTTTATACGAAGGCGAATATAGAAAACCTGATTGAAATTGCAGACTCATTCGTAGGTCCAACCGTGAGCGTTTTGGATACACTCACGATACGGAAAAGTGACCGGATAAATTATATTCTCCATCAGCCCAAGAAAGAGAATTATAATAAAATAAGAACGAGTTCAACTGCAAGATTGGCAGTGAAAGGGTCTAAAGGTCTTTCCACGATAGCATGTGGCCAAATTGCTTCTGCCCTTACTTTTATACTCCTGTAAGTGCTGTCCTTCTTACTTCCAGAGGCCTAGACGACTCAGAGATTTTCACACTGGAAAGCGTGCTTCTCCTCTCAATATTGTTAGTCGAAATGCCCTCTGGTGTTTGGCGGATAAAGTTGATAGAAAGCGCCGATTATATTGGGTTTGCGCTTAGTGCTGTTTCAAATATAGTCTATGCTCTAGGCCAGGGCTTTGCTTGGTATGCGGTGTTCTACAACATGAGTGGTTTCAGCATTGCGCTAATCTCAAGCATATTAGAAGCATATGTTTACGAATCTCTTAATAAGGATGCAGACAAGCTTGCAATAGGGGTCTTCGGCTTCTGTAAATCACTGGAACTCATAAGTGGCGTGCTTGCCTCATTGTGCGGATCATACCTCGCTCACCTAAATATCTCGTTTCCCGCACATGCAACCGCTAATGTCCCGTTCATCGGGTTCTTATTCATGCTTAGACTGCCTTCTATTCCTGTGAGCAATCGCAAACACAGTACAAGCAAGAGGTCATTTCTGCAGGATTTGATGAAGGGAGCAAACGTATTGATAAGAAGGCCTGTTCTCGCTTTCGTTAGCATCACATCTAACGCTTCGTTCGTGCTTTTCAACGCTGTTTATGCGTTAAATCAACCCTTATATGAACATACGAATTTGCCAATGTCATACTGGGGCTTGCTGTCATCCACTGCTCTTATTTTAGCCGCAGTTTATAGCTACCTTTCTGACAAGCTTGAGGTATACCTGGGAAGATCAAAAGCTCTCTTTTTAGCCTTTACTATAGGGGCGGCTGGTTTCGCGCTCATGGCAGTTCCTTCACCAATCGTTGTAGCGATCGGATTCCTGCTTGTCGTAATGGGTATGAATGGAAGGGGACCCATAACTTCGGCAGTTGCGAATAGTCTGATTCCATCTGATCAGCGTTCCACTGTTCTTAATATTCCGAGCTCGCTAGGTGCTTGATTGGCATGGTCTGCAACTCGATCATAGGTTGGAGTGCGGATCGAAATACCGCAATCACTACTATTGGAATCGCCGGGATTTTAGTTCTGATTGCGAACAAATATATGAAGAATACCTAATGGCTGTACGCATATCGAGCAGTAGCACCAACATGGGAAATCTGATATATAAATGCCGCAAAGATGCAGCATATCGTTTTCAAGAAGACAAGATTTGATTAAGAAGTCCCCGAAGCACCTGAACCTAAACTCGTGGAGCATAAAATACGGTACTGAGCCGAAGCGCGGATTTTACTAGACCCAAATCGGCCATTTTGAAATCAGAGATAAACAAATCACGGAAGGCATAATATTATTTATTAAGGAATTTGAATTCCACACGATGAAATCCTTGAAGGTTAACAACATTCTGCTGACTGAGCCATAAGTAGACGAAGGATGTATGCCACATGTTAAGTAAAGCAGCGACAACATTCATAGCCCTCAAAGACGTTTTGAGACACAAACCATTGGTTACATTGTCGCTTGGTGCTTTCTTTACCAGTCTTGTCGGTGGAATCGTTAATCTCTTACTGACCATTCATGTATACGATATTTCGGGATCGTCGCCACTAGCGGTCAGTGCCCTTTTTTTAGTTACCTTTATGCCAAATTTAATCGTAGCTCCGCTGCTTTCTGGTATAGCTGACAAATATAATCGCAGAATTGTTTTAGCAGTGGGCGGAACGCTACGAGCTCTTTGTTGTTTGTTGCTCGCATTTAACCATAACATTGCTGTTTCATTTATTCTTGCTTTTGTTATAACAAGTATAGCTGCGGTTATGAAGCCAGCGCGATATGCAAAAGCTGCTGAACTAGTTTCAGATTCAAAACTGTCAGTTCTCAATTCTGTTTTATCTTTCATGATCAATGCTGCAGGTATCGCCTCAGGCGCCCTTGCCGGTTTGCTCACCAATTTCAACAGTATCGCTGCATTTGCGGTTGCTGCTTTTGGTAGCTTAATTGCTGCTTCGCTTGACGGTTGCTATTCACATGAGGAACATAATTCGAAGCGAACTGTCGATTCACACAATGGTTTTCGGGAAAGTCATAGTATTTCCTTCTGGGTTAAGTTAAAAAGGATAATTTCTTCAACCAACATTCGATTAAAAAACGTTTTAGGCCTTATCAAAAAGGAACGACTTCTTGCTGCCCTGTCCATTGTTGTTCTTGCACTTTGGTTCGGCCTCGGACTACAAGAAACTTTACTCGTCGTTTTTACCCGTACGGTGTTACATGCTCCAAACTCTGTTTACGGGTATTTGAATACGATTGGATCCATTGGGGCACTTATTGGAGCAGCACTAGCTGCACCTTTTTCCTCAAATACCCGATCAGCAATAAATAGTTTGCCAATGTCCCTCATCGCTTCTGGAATAGCCTTCTGCGCGTTTGCATTGAGCGGTCAATCTCTGATTTTCGCTTTCTGCAGCTTTTTTGTATTTTCTTTATTCTACACAATTGCCAATGTAATTGAAGAATTACTTGAGCAAGTTCTCTCCCCCAATGAATATAGAGCTTCTGTGATGTCCACTATAGGCGCGGTAGGTACGGTCGGATATCTAATCGGAGGATCTCTAACCGGCTGGTTATCAGACTTAGTCGGTCCTACGAATACCGCAATTCTAGCGGCAGCTAGTCTAATAGGCGCAGGAATTTTTGCGGGATTGACTATGATTCGACATCGAGTAGAAAAGGTTTAGCCTTATGCTGCCTGGTGAGAAACAGCATTTAGTCGATAATCATAATTCAGTTTTAAAACCGTGGGATCAATATAATGTCCACCAAGGTACTTGCATCCATTTAGAAGTTCATTTGGATTGAAGCTGGACTGCAAAAGAAAGAAAATATAGATTTCTCTCCAGTGAGAATCATTCAGATTGGTTCGACTCAGAAGAAGAGATAGTTTCTTATATCAATATGAGGGTTCTACAGATATTCTAACTGGTTATATTTTGCTATATAAGTAGGTCATGTTTCGAAACTATATTGGGTGGTTCCAGACGGAATTTAGTTCTCATCTCCTGTGTCATTCATGTCATTGCTCGAAAAACAGGCTGGAACAATAAGCGTTAGCTCACTACTAAGGTTTTTGCTCAGAGGCCCATACTTATTTGAGCTGAATCACTGCACTGTGATTGTGGGCGAGCTTAAGGATCTTCCCGAGTTTAACGAAAACGATAGAGTTTTACTAGATATTGGTCTTGATTTCTTTTCAAATTGCCTGAAGACAGCCAGTATCAATGATTTGTGATGTCCAGCTTCTCGTTATTAGATTTCGAAGTATTTGAATAACTTATTATGCAATGATTATTTCTATTTGTTTCTCAAAACAGCGGATACGCATCTGCTGAACTGACAGAAAAGTTGGATTTTGTATATCGTAATTTTGACACATTCCCCTCTGGACTAGATTTGCAGACTACCCATCCCCTCGATAAAGGGCTCATACCTGGGCTATAAGCACGCCTGCGCAACGTTGCACAGATGGGATTCTGGGGGGGGGGGGGGGGGGATTTATAGTTGGGAGTTACTGTCATTCCTATCGTTTATCTTCTTACAGATGTGAGTAACACAACCTTGGCGTCGGCCCAGGAGCCAACAGGACCTCACATGGAGACTTGACAACTATAGCGGATTCTTCCTATATCTGCCATATGGGCGCTCATCCGTCAGGCCCCAATCCGACAGGCTCACTTGATCCAGCTCAAGCTTGCATGATAGAGGAGCCACCCAGCTATCGACCACACGACTAGCATAGACATGGAGCGGGTGTGCAAGGCGCACACATATGAACAAGGAGGTCAACCATGGCACGACTGGACGGTAAAGTGGCAATTATTACTGGAGGAGCCAAGGGCTTCGGTCTGTCAACTGCACAACTGTTCGTGCAGGAGGGAGCCAAGGTGGTCATCACCGATCTGGATGAGCAAGGTGGTCAGAAGGCCCTAGACACCATAGGCAGGGACAAGGCAGCTTTCGTAGCCCAAGATGTCGCAAAGGAGGACAGCTGGGAGCCTGTCTTCAGTGCCGCACGCGACAAGTTTGGCGAAGCCAATGTACTGGTCAACAATGCGGGCATCCTCTTCTTTGACGACGCTGAGCATATTGAAATGGACGAATGGCATAAAATTCTATCTGTGGATTTGGATGGGGTCATGCTGGGCGTCAAACATGCTATCGGGCACATGAAGGAGCATGGCGGCTCCATCATTAATATGTGCTCTATTGCAGGATTGATTGGCATAGCCAATCTGTACGCATACAACGCCGCCAAAGGCGCGGTACGGCTGCTGACCAAGTCGGCCGCCCTCTATTGCGCTCAGCAGGGATACCCAATCCGGGTCAACTCCATTCATCCCGGATACGCCCACACTCCCATGGTCGATGCCTATCCCCAGATGCGCAGCGATCTAGAGAAGCTGCACCCCATGGGTCGACTGGGTTCAGCCCGCGAAATAGCCAATATGGCCCTATACCTCGCCAGTGATGATTCTTCCTTCTCAACTGGATCCGAGTTCGTTGTTGATGGCGGGTATACGGCGCAATAACAAGTACACTCTGCTCCAGAGTAACCTGAGCAGCGGCCGCCCAGATTATGATGAAACGCTGGACGGCCGGGCACCTATTACAGCACACCTTTCCTGCGCTTATCCAAATTCCCAGAAGGAACTCTCTTCGGCCATATGATATTGATGATCTGTAAATTATGAGCGCTACCAGCAGTCTTGAAACGTCACCAACAAGAACGGGAAGCGGCAAAACACTGAGTGCTTCGCAAAAGTCCCGCAGCAGAGCATCCGGCCACTGTGACACCGAAAAAATCCGCCAGGCCCGATGCTGCTCATATTGCGGAGCTGCTTGCCATTGACATTATCGAGGGACGCTGGCCGCCTACAACGAGCATTACCCTGGCAGACATACAGCAACGTTTTTCGGTCTCCCGAATTATAGCCAGAGAGACAGCACAAACGTCGCAATCCGTGCAAGCTGTGAATATTAGAAAATAGGGTGGGGCTCATTGCCAAGAGCCTTGATCAATGGAATTCATTGGACACGCAAGTCATGTGTTGGGAATTACATTCCTCTCATCGTAAGGAACAGCTGCTTTCCCTAACTGAACTACGCTTGGCAGTGGAACCGATAGCTGCAGAAGATGCCGCACGAAGGGCTCCGACTGAAGTTCGTGCCTTGATGCCGGTTCTAGCAATGAAAATGCACAAAGACGGGAAATCCGGAAATTAGAGGAATTTCACCAGCTCGATATCCGATTTCACGATGAAATCCTCAAATACAGCGGCAATGAATTGTTCGCCTCGCTTTCACCGCTGGTCAACACCATGCTCTCCAGCAGGGTCGAACTAGGCATGTACCCAGCCAAGCCCAGACCGGAAGCCTTGGAGGCACATGATCAGGCGGCAGAAGCGATATGGAAGGGAGAACCTGACCTTGCCAGAGAGGCCATGACTCGTATCGTCGACGAAGTACGGACCACAACTGAACAGGCCTGAACCTTGAAACTCTGCAAATGAATGAAGAAGCTGCAATTATGGCATAAACAGGTGCAGGCACCTGTTTATGCAGGTTAGCCCGCACCTGATAATGACCCGTTGGGTATTCGAGATTCCAGAATGTCTAATCAGACCCAGCCCAGGGCGCTAGCTCCGCAAAGCACAGCGAAACCGATGATTCCCCCCAAGGCATTCAGTGTGGTCAGATATTTGAGACCCTGTTTGGTGTTGAGATTGAACAGCGAAGTCATCATCCAGAAGCCGCTGCAATTGACGTGCCAGAATACCATGGAGCCGCAGCCGATAGCAAGAGTTGCGACGACCGGAGACAATCCCAAAGCGCCCATCATAGGGTTGACCAGTGATGCAGAGATCATGACTGCAATGGTCATAGAACCTGTGGCTCCCATCATCACTGCCGCCAGCACAAAGGGAATGATGACCGCAGGAACGCTGAGGTTGACAATCATGGCGCCTAGTTGCTTGACCACGGCATTATCTTGAAGGATCCCGCCCAAGGCTCCTCCCATGCCAATCATGATCAATGGGTCGATGGCGGTCTTCATGGCACGACCCACCCAGCTGTTCATAGTGATCTCCAAGGCAGAAGACTTGTCGGACAAGGATGCATCGCTTTTGCGAGCGCTGGCGAGCACCTTGTTCTTGCGCCCGACAACCAGCAGAGCAACCAGGACGACCCCTACGAAAAGGGCAAATGTGGTGTTGCCTAGGGAATTGAAAACTGCATATGCTGTGCTGCCTTTCTTCACGCCAAGGGTTCCCAAGGATCCGGCGGCTATCAGAACCAGCGGCACAATCAGAGGCATGAAAGACCAGAAGGTCGAAGGAGTGCCTTCTTCCTTGATGTAGAGCTGATCGAGCGGGGCGTTTTCCGGCGCCTCCTCATAGCCAGCCGCGAATTCAGGATTTGGCGCGATGTATTCTCTGCCCAAGAAGGGTCTGCTGATGAGATAAGAGGCAACGAAAGCGATGAAACTGATGATGATGCCCCATACCATCACCTTGCCGATGTTGGCCTTGAACATGATGCTCACTGCTAGAATCCCCGGATGTGTCGGAACAAGTCCGTGGGTCAGTGTCAATCCCAAACAGACCAGAGGCGCAATCAACGCCATAGTGATCTTCTTGCGCTTGGCTATGATGGCAGAAATCGGCGCGGTCAGGACCTCGGAAATATTTCCAAACACTGCCAACGTCATTACGAAAGCAGCCGAGGATGGCGCAAGCTCAAGATGCTTGCCTCGGAAGATTCGTATGAAGAAATTAGTAATTTTTGTGGCTGCACCAGTGTCCTGGATACCCATGGCGATAATGGCGCCGAAGATGATGACAATGGCGATGCCCGCCAGAGTGGATCCGAAGTATTTATTGATCTTGTCCATGGTGTCGCCAAGAGAGCCGCCGAGCACCAAACCCAGTATTACGGCTATGACGAACAGGGAAATGACCGGATGAATCTTCAGCTTGATGGTGGTGTAGACAAGCAGTGCGACTGCTAGCACCAAAACTATAAGAAAAATTGTCGGTGTCAACGGTGTACCTCCTGGTATGTTGACGTTCTTGTCCCCTCTAAAGATGCGGTCAGCAATCGACGGCATAGTCGCATTTCCTGCTCACCGCATCGTTAGCTGGTATTGCTAGAAGACGATACCTGCCTTCTGCATCATTGATCGAGTGGACTGATAGGCATTATCCACCACCCACTGCGGCGAACGACTCCAATACTCGGGCCGGAATGTCTCGATGGATACATTGCCCTGGTAATCGAGGCGTTGAAGCACACGAAGGAAGTCCATCAGATCTATATTTCCTTCTCCGCAGAAGACCCTGTTGGATTGCATCAATCCTTGCATGGGAGAATCATCCGCGTCATTGATGTGCACGTCGAAGATCTTCTCCGGATTCACCAACTCCATCACAGAAAAATCCTGAAGATGATGATAAAGATAAAGGTTGCATGCATCAAAGCAAAGACCGACATTGCTCATATCGACTGCTTTGACAATGTCCCAAGCCCGTTCTACCGTTCTAACGGCGCTGTATTCGTGTCCAACCAATTCCAGGCACAGATTCACCTTGAATGGCGCAGCCATCTGCCCTAGGGTCATCAGAATTCGAACGCAGTTGGAGAATACCTCTGGCCACGGCTCGTCATAAGGGCCTTCAAGGTCCGGCTTTCTATGCAGAGGCACCACCACGATCAGATATCTGGAACCGATATGCTGGGCTGCACGACAGGCCAGATTGAAATCGTTCATGGCGGTTTCTCGCTCGGCTGGATCATCGTCTTGCGCGAATAGCTTCTCATACAGATAGAGGGCATTCATTGCATGAGGCTTCAGATGGCTCGTAGCGAAGAAATCTGATAGCTCATCAAGGTCGTGATCCTTCATGTAGTTCCTGAGCATGTCCAAACGGATTTCAATGGAATCAAAACCTGCGCGTTCGCATAATTTCAAATCGGTTGATAAATCAGAACAATCTCTAGAAGTTGCTTCGTTAAATCCAAGTTTCATAACCGATCACCGATCCTGACTGGCATGCAGGGGAAACTTGATGACAGCATCGCCCTTGGTACTCCGGTAGATGGCGGTAAACAGCTCGACCGTTCGGCGTCCTTCATATCCATCGACTAAAGGCGTGCCGTCTTCGATGACAGCCTTGAGGAAGTCCTCGACCTGCAGCTGATGATAATAGTGCATAGAATCCACGCTATTGAAGAAGTCGCTGTCCTCTTTCTTCCAAGATTCCAATTTATCGGCCTCGTCTTCAACGGTCCATAAATCGTTGTACGGGGGTTCAGTGATCGTTGACATTCCAGCGATGAACATTGCTCCCCCATCGGTCTGCACGCCGACCCCTGCGCCGTTGTCGCCATACACGTGCACCTTGCCGTACAACGCGGGATTTTGGGAATTGCTGACTACAACATTTCCTAAAGCGCCATTTTTGAACTTGATCACGGCGACGGCTGTGTCCTCTACCTCAATATAAGGGTGATTGAAATTGCGCCAAACGCCATAGACCTCATCAACCTCACCCATGTACCAAAGCAGCAGATCAAGTTGGTGCGGAGCTTGGTTCACCAGAACACCGCCACCTTCGCCATCCCAAGTTCCCCGCCATGGATCACTGTCGTAGTATGGCTTGTCTCTCCATCCAAGCATACGAACCGCGCCAAGCACTGGTTTGCCGATCTTCCCTGCATCAATCGCCTGCTTAATACGCATACATGGTCTATAGAATCTACGCTGCGAAATTACTCCGACTTTCTTGTGCTCCTGTTCAGCCACAGCCAACATGGCATCACAATCCTCCAAAGACGAAGCCATCGGTTTTTCAACGAGAATATGCGCACCGGCCTTCATAGCTTCAATCGCCGGCGCCGCATGAGCCGGATGGGGTGTACAGATGCTGACAACATCTATATGCTCTTTGCTGATCATCGCCCGAATGTCATCGTAAGCGTGAACCTTGTACGGTTCAGCGAATTTCTGGGCTCTTTGAAGATTGCGATCGTACACTGCCACGAATTGCGAATCAGGCAGGTTTACGAAGGCCTTAGCGTGAAAGTCGGCGACTTTGCCGCAACCAATGATAGCTGTTCTTAATGTAGTCATTATTGACTCCCTTGTCAGAGTATATTGCCAATACTTTTTATGGACATCATCCATGTATTTCACCATGTCTGCATCATTTTGATTACTTTGTTTTCCTTTCTGTAGAGATGTCGTATTATTTGAACTTCATTTACTTGGCAGTAGCCACCCTCGGAGGGCGCCATAAATGAGGTCGCGTTCACATCACAAGTTTCAATGTTTCCGATCTGCATCAGTTCCTTCTGATACACGACGGTATTCATCAATGACATCAACGACGTGGTCTGCAACCTCATCCGCTGTACCGTCAATTGATACAGTGCTGCCCGTTTCATCAGCCTCCAACGGTTCTAGGTCAGCAAACTGACTGGGCAGCAAGGATGCAGGCATGTAATGGCCAGTCCGTTTGGCGAGCCTGTCGGCAATCAGCTGCAAAGATCCTGACAAATGCACAAAAAGCACCGGAACGTCATTTCGAAGAATGTCACGATAGGCACGCTTAAGAGCCGAACAGGAGACCACAGTTGATTTTCCTTGAGTATCGCAACGAATCATCCACCGGTTGATGGCCCTCAACCAAGGCCAACGATCCTCATCTGTGAGTGGAATGCCACGACTCATTTTCTCAATGTTGGCTTGAGAATGAAAATCATCACCTTCTGCCATGACAAAGCCTAATCGATTGCTCACAGCCTCACCTGTCGTGGTCTTACCACAACCTGCAACACCCATGATGACGACGTGTACAACCATTCTTCTCCTTGCGACCTTGCAATTGCCTTTCGTAATTAAGAGAATACATATGTCATACGAATATGTCAAAAAAGCGATTATATAGAATACAGATAGTATTCAAATATATAAAATCATCACATTTGTGAGGCAATAAATTCATGCAGGCAGTCAGAAGACCGGTATAAATGCTAGGATCAAGCTACTTTGGATAAAAATCTTCTCGTTGTTCAATGTGCTTTTACTCTTATCTGGTCGAGCGAACTTCATCAGCTCCTAAATGCAGGATCAACACTTCTCTGTCTCTTTTGCGGAAATGGTTGATATGATAAGCAGGCACAAGGGTTTCCTGGTGGGGATGCTAGTCCTATCTTTTTTCGCACGGATTGCTGGGTTGGGTTGGTCAGGTTTGGTTGAGGATGTGATCCAGATCTTTGACTATTTGCTCGTTGCCGCCGGACTTTCGCATGTCCTCGCTGATACTGTTGACATTGTCGGCAATTTGTTTGTCTACCAGAATCTTCGAGGCGGCACGCCCTAGTGTCTGCCCGTTGATCTTTCTTCGGCTCACGACCGTTCCCAGCCCGAGCTCAGCGATTCTCGCCCCTACCATCGGCTGATCATCGGCCATGGGAACGACCACCATGGGCATCGTGTAGCAAAGAGCCTCGTTCACGCTGTTCATGCCGCCATGCGTGATGAACAGGTCAGCCCTCTCAAGGACCGTCAGCTGGTCTACAGACTGGTGGATGAATATATCCTCAGGAATCCGCCCCAACTTTGCCTGGTCGAAATCACGGCCAACCAACAGCACCACCGTGACATCTCTGTCCCGAACGCTTCCACCACCGCCTGATAAAAGGCATGAAGGTATTGATATCTTGCCCAAAGATGCATATCCCCAAGCTGGATGATGCCTAATCATACAGGGATGCAGTCGAAGGGGATCTGAGAAGCGGCAAGTACGTACCGGACACACTCAGAAGAATTACTTTCAGGGAGGCAGCCAAGGACTAGCTGAGTTCGAAGCATAACCTGAAGGCATCAAGCATCAATCGATATTGTCGGCGAACAGAAGAAGTATATGCTTCCACGATGCAGCAACGTGCAGTGAACGCCGTAACGGAGACGGACATAAACACCTGGATCGAGGATCTCAACAAAGGCGAAGTCCCTTGCGAGTTCAGTACCACCCACAAACCCCAAGCCACTGTCACCCAACAGCATTCCCAGCACAGCGGAAGTTACTTTCGGCAGCGTGCTACGGTATACGGTAGCCCCTAAACGCCGGTGGCTTACCATCGACCCACTGTCAGGAATCACACTCCCTCGCAAACAGGTCACAGTCGAACAGATATATCTGACCTATGCGAAAGTAGAAAACCTGGCAGAGGAAGCAGACAAGATTGATCCAGCCATATCAAGTACTCTAGTTCGATTCCTCGCATATGTGGGTCCGCGGATCGGCGAGGCAACAGCGCTGAGAGTCTCAGATATGGACTTTGAGAAGCGGCGGGCCAGTGTCCTACGAACCTGGAAGGAAGATGACAAAGGCAAACCGGTCCTAGGATCTTCGAAAACTTGGGAACGCAGGCGTGTTGCGATTCCCCGCTTCCTCGTCGTCCCCCTCAAAAGGGTCTGTTCAGGGCTACCACCAGATGCCTTCGTTTTCCTCCCCAAACGCGGAGAGCACATCAACATAAAGAACTGGTATAACCGCATCTGGGTGAAAGCGGTGGCCAGGAACGGACTTGAGCTACCTGGGCTCACGATACATAAGTCTCGGCCACACTTTCGCATCTCTATCCATCGCTGCAGGGGCAGACGTGAAAACGGTCCAAAACACCTGGAATCATGCGGATGCCAGCATACTTTGAATGTGTATGCGTCGCTCTGGCCTGACCGTCTGGATGAAGTAGCCGAGATCCTGGGGCTATAGGAACTAAACGCGTTGTTTATGTTGGGGGTTTGGCCTTGTGGCTGTAAGCGTGTTGGGTGGTTGTTAATAGGTCGGGTTGTTAATAGGGGTCTTGCAGGGGTGCCCGTTCCTGTTCGATTGGGGAATGAGAACCAGATCGAAGAGGGCCAGGCATTGCCCCATATGCCATGGGCGGATGCGCAAGCATGGGCGCAACAGATCAGGCACGCAGCGCTGGATGTGTCCGTCCTGCTCGATCACGTCCACCGCGCGCAGGCAGGACCGGGCCCGCGCCGCGCAGTTGAGGGAGTTCCTGGACTGGCTGCTGACGGGCAGGACCCAGGAACAGATGGGGGCCATGGGCGCCAGGGCCTGGCGTAAACGGGTCGGCTGGTGCTGGAACATCAAGCCGGCAATCACACCGGACGGGGTGGTCCATCACACGCTCATGGCCGACGGCACGTATATGGCACACGGCTGGTGCCTCCTGATAGCGATCGACGGGCAGACGGGCCAGGTCATCGACTGGCAGTGGTGCCATCAGGAGAACACGGCGGCCTACACGGCCCTGTTCTCCCGCATCCCCGGGCCCGACGTGCTCATCACCGACGGCCTTCGCGGCGTGCAGAAAGCCTGCCATGCCTGCTGGCCGGGCACGCGCATCCAACGGCACGCGCATCCAACGCTGCCTGGTGCACGTGCAACGCAACACCAAAACCGACCTGACACTCAAACCACGACTTCAGGCCGGCAAGGAACTCAAGCGACTCTCCGACCAGCTCACCCGGGTCCATACCATCGAGGAAGCGGTGCGTTGGGGTGAGGCCTTGAACGCCTGGCACGAAAGATGGAAAACCCTCATCGACGAACGCACCATGGCCAAGGACGACCCAGCCAACCCCAAAGCCAGCCACCAATCCTGGTGGTGGACCCACCAGGAACTCCGCCGCTGCTACCGCAGGCTCGAACACCTCTTCCAAGACAGGCAGCTCTTCGCCTTCCTGGAACCCGAACTCACCGCCGGCGGGCCAGTGGAACGCACCACCAACCGGCTGGAAGGAGGAGTCAACTCACCCATCAAACGCACCCTCCTGCAACACCACGGCCTACCCGAGAGCCACATGAGACGCGCCTGCGAATGGCACTGCTACATGAAAACCGACAACCCCGACCCCGCCAGCCTGATCAGGGACGAACACCACCAGCCACAACCAGCACCCAAACGGGAAACCAGACAGGAACAGGACGAGCCCGAACACTACGGCACCGCCATCAACTGGAACGAGTTCCACACACCAGTCAGATACCCCAACACCACACTCTGACCAACACACAACCAAACCCACACACAGAACCTAAAACAACGCGTTTAGTTCCTATAGGCCCTGAACCTACAATCAGGATTATTCCTTGCACCAGTGAGAGGAATTGCGATGGAACCGACTTTATCAAAGCGGCATCATTGGAAACTCTTTGCGAATACCAGGCCGGAGGTTTCTGTTCCCTATCAAGCAAACTCATCCGGAAAAACTTGTCGACCATGCTGTTGCGAATGGAATATAATGATTTCTCCCCTATTGTGCCTAGTATGGCTTGCTGGATTGCTGTCAATACAGCGCCAAGAATGAACAGTATTCCCAATTGCACCGCGATTAATACGATTGCTTTGTGTTGTTGCACGCCGTCTATGAGGGCTCCGCTGAGCTGTGGTTGCAGCAGGACGACCGCTTGTGCGAGGATTCCCAGCAGAAGGCTTGCCGTGTATGCAAGAATGTGCCCCGGCATGTATTTCCTGACGACGTGGATAAAGTTCATGGTTGGCCTGGCCTCTAGTGTTTTGTGGGTTGGTTCTTGTGGGTGAGGCGTGTGCAGAGGATGGTGGTGGCTATGGCGACGGCCAGGAGCAGGAGGGACATGGGTAGGAAGATGTCTGCGATGATGGGTGTGTGTTGTATGCCGACCCCGTCCCGGACGAAGCTTATCGCCACGGATGCCTCGGTGATGGCCACGGCGACGAGGGAGAGGATGATGCCGGCGGTGACGTCGAGTGTGGTCTCGATGGCCGCTGACCAGGCGAGGGCGCCGCGGGTGACGCCCATCTGGTTGAGGCGCCGGTTCTGCATGCGTCGTTCGCTGATTCCTATGGCTATAGATTGGACGAGGAATATCAGGGCCAGGATGGTGCCGCCGGCTATCATGAGCGGTGTTCCCTGCTGCTCCTTGATGCTGGTCTTGATGTAGTCGTCGATGAAGTCCTGCCTGTTCAAGGCGGTGATCTTGTGGGTGGTGTCCCTTATCTGTTGGGCTATGTCGTCGGCCTGGGTGTGGTCGCGGGCGGTGATGAAGGCGTACAGTCGGCCGTTCTCGCCCTCCCTGGGCAGGCCATCCTCGGTCGTGAGCATGTCCATGTTCACGTGGGGGGTGGTCTTGGGCGGCTCGATGACGGCCACGACCTGGACCTGGTGTCTTTTGTCGTGGCGGTCGATGAGGGTGATCGTGTCGCCCGGCTTGCGCTGGTTGTCGTATGCTCTGCTTATGGCCACCTTGCCGGCGCCCAGGTCGGCCAGGCTGCCCTGGAGCACCTTGGGGGCGGTGTCCTTGTGGCTGGGGTCGGCCAGGTCACGGGCCTGGGCCCAGGTGACCTGGGGGAAGGTGTCCATCTGGATGTTTCCGTGCTTGTCGGTCAGGACCCATTGCTGGGTCTGGTAGATGTCGGCTGTGCCGACCTCCCGTCCGAGCCCCTGCAGCGTGCGCGAGATCCTGCCGGCCTGGGACAGGTCGTCCGAGGAGGCCACCACGTCGGCCTTCATGGGCTCGATGCTGAGCACCACCGAGCTCATGCGGCCCGCCTGCATGATGAGGATGAAGGAGACCAGAATGGTCAGCGCCATCATGGCCGGCAACGCTATGGCCGTGGCGCCTGCCCTGCCCCTGCGGACCCGTTGCCGGGCCAGCAGGCCCGGTCCGGCCGCGGTTTTTTCGGCCAGCAGGCCCAGCAGGGATGCTACCGGGGGGACCAGCAGGGGGGCGGCCACGTACACGGTGATTATCAGTAGGACGATCAAGCCCAGCAGCCGGTCGTAGAACTCCGAGCGGTCGACCGGCATGAAGGCGACCGTGATAGAGGCTAGGAACAGGGCCAGGGAGCATACGATCCGCAACCGGCTGGCCTTTTTGTCCTTGACGGCCGGTTGTGTCATCAGCTTCAGGGGGGTCTCGGCCCCGAACCTGCGCGTGGCCAGCCACACGCCCAGCAGGCAGACCGCCATCATCAGGGCGAAGGCCACGGCCGCCACCCACAGGCGGGCCCTGGGGTGGAAGAGCAGGTCGATGTCCGTGGTGCCCATGGCCCTTATGAAGGCCATGCCCACAGGAACGGTCAGCAGGGATCCGGCCAGGCATCCCGCGGCGTCGGCCAGGGCCAGGGGCAGGGAGAACTCTCGCAGGGCCATGGCCACGACCTGTTTGCCCGAGGCGCCGTTGAGCCGCATCAGGCCGTATTCCCGGCGCCTTTCCTGGACCAGGAAGGACACCGATGACAGGACCAGGAACACCGTCACCAGCAGGCAGAACACCAGCGCGATCAGCGACACAGTGTTCAATGCCAGGTCGTAGTAGGCCTTGGTCAGAATGCGGTGGTAGGCGTTCAGGCCCTCCAGGCCGTGCAGGCCGTCGTAGGCCAGGCCCGCCTGACGTGCCTGCAGGGTCGCGCAGGACAGGGTCGTGGCGGCGAACACGGCCAGGCACATGATCCAGTAGGAGGAGCGGTGGGCCCTGACCAGGGAGAAGGACAGGCTGGCCCTTGTTGGCCGCTTGCGCCAGGGTCGGCTCGCCTGCTGGGCCGGGGAGGCCATGCCCGCGCTCACCGGTCGGCCCCGCTCAACGTGGTCTCGGCCAGGTGCATGGCCAGCTGCTCGGCCGTGCAGCCCGACCACACCGAGTGGATGCGGCCGTCGACCAGGAACACGGTGCTGCCAGCACGGGCCGCCACATCCGGGTCGTGGGTCACCATCAGCACCGTGGACCCCCGCGCCGCCACCTGGCCGAAGGCGTCCAGCACCAGCTGGGAGCCGGCGGTGTCCAGGGCGCCCGTCGGCTCGTCGGCAAAGACGACCGAGGGCCTCGAGGCCAAAGCCCTGGCCACCGCCACACGCTGCTGCTGCCCGCCCGACATGTCCGAGGGATAGACGTCGGCGAAACCATCCAGACCCACCGCCTGCAGGGCCCGCACGGCGTCGTCGACCTCGATGCGCGGCCCGCCGAAGAGGAAGGACAGCATCACGTTCTGCAGGCATGTGAACGCTTCGACGAGGTTGTAGTCCTGAAACACGAACCCGATCAGGTCACGCCTGACACGTGTCAGGTCGGCCTCTCCCATCCGGGCCAGGTCATGCTGCCCGATGTGCACCAAGCCCTGGTCGACCGGCAGCAGGCCCGAGGCGCAATTCAGCAGGGTCGACTTGCCCGCGCCCGAGGGCCCCATGATCGCCGTCCACGACCCAGGCGGGCATTGCAGGGACACGTCGGTGATGCCGGCCCCGCCCGAACCGTAATGATAGGAGACACCCTCAAGGGACAGAAACTCACCAGCCATACCCAACCCCAATCCACAGCCCGACGAAACCCCGAGCACCATACGAATCCACAACGCGAAAAGCTACAGCGAACTTTACACTGAGACGCAATACAAGTATTGCTTGCGTGACGGTTAAAAGTCTTCCATAAATTATTGACAAAAGATGCAATAAGTCAAAAGTTATTGTAAAGTACGATTCGTATGCGCTAAGGGCATACCTAATTTAGGGCCTATAGGAACTAAACGCGTTGTTTTAGGTTCTGTGTGTGGGTTTGGTTGTGTGTTGGTCAGAGTGTGGTGTTGGGGTATCTGACTGGTGTGTGGAACTCGTTCCAGTTGATGGCGGTGCCGTAGTGTTCGGGCTCGTCCTGTTCCTGTCTGGTTTCCCGTTTGGGTGCTGGTTGTGGCTGGTGGTGTTCGTCCCTGATCAGGCTGGCGGGGTCGGGGTTGTCGGTTTTCATGTAGCAGTGCCATTCGCAGGCGCGTCTCATGTGGCTCTCGGGTAGGCCGTGGTGTTGCAGGAGGGTGCGTTTGATGGGTGAGTTGACTCCTCCTTCCAGCCGGTTGGTGGTGCGTTCCACTGGCCCGCCGGCGGTGAGTTCGGGTTCCAGGAAGGCGAAGAGCTGCCTGTCTTGGAAGAGGTGTTCGAGCCTGCGGTAGCAGCGGCGGAGTTCCTGGTGGGTCCACCACCAGGATTGGTGGCTGGCTTTGGGGTTGGCTGGGTCGTCCTTGGCCATGGTGCGTTCGTCGATGAGGGTTTTCCATCTTTCGTGCCAGGCGTTCAAGGCCTCACCCCAACGCACCGCTTCCTCGATGGTATGGACCCGGGTGAGCTGGTCGGAGAGTCGCTTGAGTTCCTTGCCGGCCTGAAGTCGTGGTTTGAGTGTCAGGTCGGTTTTGGTGTTGCGTTGCACGTGCACCAGGCAGCGTTGGATGCGCGTGCCGTTGGATGCGCGTGCCCGGCCAGCAGGCATGGCAGGCTTTCTGCACGCCGCGAAGGCCGTCGGTGATGAGCACGTCGGGCCCGGGGATGCGGGAGAACAGGGCCGTGTAGGCCGCCGTGTTCTCCTGATGGCACCACTGCCAGTCGATGACCTGGCCCGTCTGCCCGTCGATCGCTATCAGGAGGCACCAGCCGTGTGCCATATACGTGCCGTCGGCCATGAGCGTGTGATGGACCACCCCGTCCGGTGTGATTGCCGGCTTGATGTTCCAGCACCAGCCGACCCGTTTACGCCAGGCCCTGGCGCCCATGGCCCCCATCTGTTCCTGGGTCCTGCCCGTCAGCAGCCAGTCCAGGAACTCCCTCAACTGCGCGGCGCGGGCCCGGTCCTGCCTGCGCGCGGTGGACGTGATCGAGCAGGACGGACACATCCAGCGCTGCGTGCCTGATCTGTTGCGCCCATGCTTGCGCATCCGCCCATGGCATATGGGGCAATGCCTGGCCCTCTTCGATCTGGTTCTCATTCCCCAATCGAACAGGAACGGGCACCCCTGCAAGACCCCTATTAACAACCCGACCTATTAACAACCACCCAACACGCTTACAGCCACAAGGCCAAACCCCCAACATAAACAACGCGTTTAGTTCCTATAGCCCAGATCCTGGAACAACAGCGAGACAGGCCACTGAACTAAAGCACTTTCACCCATCGTGTCTAATCGTGTCTGAAGGGGAATGACCCGGATATTAAATAACCCCTGGAAGCTAATGCTTCCAGAGGCTCTCGGTGCGCCAGACAGGATTCGAACCTGCAACCTGCTGATCCGTAGTCAGCTGCTCTAATCCGTTGGGCTACTGGCGCATGTCATCTTGACGAGGAACTCGTTTTTGACAACTCATTTATATTACCGCAATTGTGGATTCTGTCCAGTCTGGTGTGTCGCACAGAAAGCGAGAAACCACAGGTTTTAGGCCGACTTTGACCAAGACAGCCAGAGCAAATATTCCACGTTGCCATGGGCTCCTGTTATGGGCGATGGCATGGTAGCACGAATAACGAATCCATGCTCACGTGCACAGGCCAAGACACGTTCCAGAGCCTCTTGCCTGCGGTCTTCGTCCGTCACAATGCCATGATGGCCCAGAAGGCTACGTCCGACCTCGAACTGGGGCTTAACCAGCAACAGACAGTTGGCAGCATGCGCCAGCAAGGCAGGCAGGACAGGAATGACATAGGTCAGTGAGATGAAGGACACATCCGAGACCACATACTCCGGGCGATAAGGCAGGTCCCCCGGCTGGACTTCGCGTATGTTGACACCACTCATGTCAATCACTTTAGGATCAGCAGCAATCCTTTTCAGCAGCTGTCCGTGGCCCACATCAAGGGCGATAACTCGCCTTGCCCCGTGCCTGAGCAGAACGTCAGTGAAACCGCCCGTGGAAGCCCCGATATCGAGACAGAGCCTGTCCTGCGGACCGGGCATCCCCTGCGCCGCAAAAGTCGTCAGGGCGCCCTCCAGTTTCAGCGCTCCCCGGGAGGCATAGTCATCGCCCGGATCCAGAAGAATCACATCGCCTGGCTGGACGCTCTGAGCAGGCTTTGATGCCAGATGATCGTTGACCGTAACCCGGCCCTGCCGAATCAACACCTGGGCTCTGGCACGTGAATCCGTCAGCCCCTGTGCAGACAGGATACGGTCAAGCCGGTCGCGGGTGTGAGCCACAGTCCTTCGACGACCGTCCCCAGCGCTGACGACCGTGTCCTCAACGTTCACTTGCCCTCCCGGTTCAGGTCCTGCTGGAGCCCGGCCAGCACCTTGCCGAGCAGCTCGACCTGTTGGGCATCGTCCAGATCATCCAATTGAGCCAAATCAGGGAAACGTTCCAAAAGAGGTGCCATAGCCTGCTTATCCATGGGCTCTTCGGGTACTGAGGCAGTCGTATCCTCGTCATCTGCCTGAGAGGACCGTCCAGAACGCTCAGACTCTAGAGGCTGCCCGGTCTGGCCGGACTGCTCAGGTGGCCCGTAGTGATTGGACTCCTGGGATGGTCCACTCGCTCCCGGCTGTCCGGAGTCGACCTCTTCCGTCATGGCCTCTATGCCCCTACGACGAAGGCGGGCAGATCCAGCGCGTCCATGTCTCCGCCACGATCCTGGTACTCCCAGAGCGCACAGGCGCAGGCCCGCACAGCATCCAGATCGGACAGGGGGTCGCCGCCACCATCAAGAGCATGCAGAGTCACATGCCCATCATCATTCACCTTTGCGGTTTGGCCGCCGCAGTGCCAGGTCTGGTCGGCCTCCTTACTGGGCTGGGGTTGTGGTGCAGTCAGGCCGCGCAGGTCTTCAGCCAGATAGGTAGGCCGCAACTTGGCAGGTGCAGTCAGAATGGCGGGTGTTCGGGCCACACCCGTCAGGACGAGCATTGAGTCGTACCCGCCCCGGTTGGCTGCCTCGATGTCGGTGTCCAGACGATCGCCCACAGGCAGGCATCGGTCAATGTCCAAGATCTTCTCCTGTCTGTCGGCCAACAGCTGCCGAGCCTCATCGTACATGGCCGATTCCGGCTTGCCGGCCGAGTCCTCCGGCTGCTCACCAGTAGCCAGAATCACCGGTTGGAGCATGGCTCCATTGCCGGGCGCCATGCCACCTTCCCGGGGCAGAGTCTGATCCTTGTTGGTAGTGAAGTAACGTGCACCGTGTTCAATGGCAAAGGCGGCCTGGGCCAGATCCTGCCAACTCAATTCGGGATACCAAGCCTGGATGACGGCCTCTGGCTGATCTGCTGCCTTGTCTACCGGAACCATCCCGTTGATGCGAATCTGGTCACGCAGATGATCGGAACCAATGACGAGCACCCTGGCACCCTTTTTCAAGTGTCGGCGCAGCATTCGTGCGGCTACGACGGCCGAAGTGATGACCTGGCCATCGTCCAGGGTGAGACCGAACCCACGCAGCTGATCGGCCACCACATGAGGGAACCGGGATGCATTGTTGGTGGTGTAAGCCATGCGCATGCCGAGCGTCTGAGCGCGGTCGATGCCCTCGGCCGCATGCTCTACAGGATCAGCGCCCCGGTAGACCACTCCATCCAGGTCCAGTAGAGCCAGACGGTAAATCTTTGCCGGAGCGTCATCAGTTCCTTTGAGGAAGGCGGTCATGATTCAGCCTTGCCTAGAGTAGAAGCATCGGACCCCTTGACCTGCTTATCTTTTGTCTGTTCATTTTCCTGATCGATAGTGTCTGCCTCGGATCCTGCAGCTTGTGCAGTCGCGTCACTGTCGTCGATAGCCGAATCATCGGCAACAGCCACGTCAGTTCCGTCACCAGCTTGACCGCTTTGAGAACCATCGTCCGAAGTTTCTGCATCAAGGTGGGTTGGCTCTCCGCCTGATTCCTTCACAGCATCTGACGATTCCGGCATTTCGGATGAACCAGCTGAGTCAGACGGACCAGTTGAATCAGATGTATCGAATGTATCAGCTGAATCAAAAGATTCAGTCGAATCAGTTGAGTCACCTGTGTCAGTTGAGTCAGCCGAATTGTTCGAAGCTACAGATTCAGGAGATTCCTCAACCTTACTGCCATTGGCACCCTGATCGGATGCATCAGTGGCTTCAGCCTCATCCGAGTCATCCTCACCACCATCCGGGTCAATGGAGAGCTCCTCCATCATGGCCGGATCCAGGTGCTCCAGGTCGTAGTCAATCAGGATCTCCTCGGACTGTCCGTCCTTCTGGCCATCCTCGCCCTCATCCTCGTCGGCATACTCCGCTTCCAGTCGATTCAGCAGGGGTTCCAACTCCAGAGCCTCCTGGCTGCGACCAGCCTGTTCAAGGAAGTTCTGCTCGGCCTGCACGGCACGCATCCGGTAGTCACCGCTGAGCCCGCGGGCCTTGACCAGGGCCTGAACGGTCTCGATAGCCTTGTCCCATAAGCCCAAATCGCCCAGCGCTCCGGCATAAACCAGGAACATCTCCGCCTTGGACTCGCCCTGCAGCTGGCTGCCCTCCTCGGAGGTAGCCTCCTCAATGGCCTTGCGGGGATTGCCAAGACCACGTTCGCAGTCTGCGATGAAAGGCAGGTAATCAGAATAGCCGTTCATACGGTGTGCAGTACGGAATTCCTTCAAGGCCAGCTTGTAGTCGCCTTGACGGTAGGCGACCAGGGCCAGGGTCTCACGGGCAAGATCAATCCTGGATGCCTGTCGGGCAGCCCACTTGGCATGAGCCAGGGCCCCCTGGGGATCAGTCTCCTCCAGCGCGTAGGCGGCCAGGATGTGCAGGCCGATGTTCTCTGCGTGCTCCTTGCTCAGTCCGCGCAGGCGCAGGCGATCATCCTTGGAGAGCATGGACCATTCCAGGCCCTTGGGCATCTTAGGCTCGCCAGGCCGACGATCCGTATAGGGGTTCTGCGAGGGGTAGGAGATGGTCCCGTCAGAGTTGCGGCGACCACGGTCATAGCCATTCTGGCGGTCACGCTGATAGGCCCCTCGGCGGTCGTCATGGCGATGATCATCACGACGACGGTCATCACGGCCATGCTGGCTCTGATACCTGCCGTCACGGGAACGGTCGCCCCGATAGCCGCCTTGACGATGGTCATCACGGGAACGATCGCCATAGGAGTGGTTGCCGTAGGGACGATCCCCACGTGAACGGTCCTGACGTGGACGGTCATCACGTGAGCGGTTGTTCCAGGGGCGACCCCCACCGGACCGCTCATCCTGCCGACGATCAAACCTCCGGTCGTCATCCCGGCGGCGGTCCCCGTGGAAGCCCTGGCCACGATCACGGTCACGGTCATGCCGCTGGTAGCTGCGCCCGGAACGTCGATCGCCATACCCCGACCGACCGCGGTTGTTGTCACGATCACGATGCCCATATCCGCCATTCCCGTTGGCATGAAAGTCGCGACGTGGACGGTCGCCATCCTGCCGACGGCCGTGGCGGTCGTCACGCCTGTCAAAATGCCGATCCCGGTCGGAATCCCTGCGGAAGCCGCCGTGACCATCCTGACGGTCATGTCTGTATCCGCGATTGTCGCGCTCGAACCGGTCGTGCCCGCGCCCGCGGAAGGGCCGCTGGCCATTCCTATTCTCGGAACGGCGCTCTTCGCCGCCCTCGCCGTCATGGTTGTGGAAGTTACCGGAACGGTGACCCCCCGAACGATAGCCTCCGGAGTGGTATCCGCCCGAGTGCGAACCGCCCTTGTGGAAGCCCGAAGAGCGACGGCCACCCGACCGGAATCCGCCCGGACGCGAACCGCCCCGGCCCCGTCCGCGATCGCCCCGGGAATGATTGTGTTCTTCTGCCATTAGTGTCCTTAATTCCTACGTTCCTACTTGCCGGCCCGACGCTCAAGCGCGCCCAGGGCCTTCTTTCCTCTGCGAACCAGGGCGAAGCGCCCATGCAGAAAGTCTTTGTTCCCCAATACCTGATCCGGATCCTCGATCCGCTGGTTATTCAGGTAGAAACCACCCGATGCCACAGTCTTGCGTGCCTCGGAGACCGAGCGGAAGAGCCCGGCCGCAACCCCGGCCTCAACCAGACGCTGACCCTCGCTGGCCGCGGGCAGAGCTCGCCCACCTTGACCATCATCGACCTTGAGGCCGTCGAGTGCGGAATCCAGCACATCCTCGTCCAGCTCCTCCAGGGTCTTGCCGCGACCGAAGAGGGCACCAGAGGCATCAATCGCCCCTTGTGCGGCATGTTCGCCGTGCACATATGAGGTCACTTGCCAGGCCAGAACCTTCTGGGCCTCGCGAGCGCCTGGATCCTGGGCGGTCCTCTCCTCCAAACGCTCGATCTCGGCCTTGGGCAGGAAGGTGAAGGTCTTCAGCAGCTTGACCACCTGGTCGTCAGGCTGGTTGAACCAGAACTGGTAGAAGCGATAGGGGCTGAACATGGTGGGATCCAGCCAGACCGCGTTGCCTTCGGACTTACCGAACTTTTTGCCCTGGGAGTCGGTGATCAACGGGCTGGTCATGACGTTGACAGAGGCATTGCGCACCTTGCGAATCAGGTCCAGGCCGCTGGTCAGGTTCCCCCACTGGTCGCTGCCGCCCAGCTGCAGACTGCATCCGTAGCGGTCGAAGAGCTCCAGGAAGTCATTGCCCTGGAGCACCTGATAGCTGAACTCGGTAAAGGAGATGCCCTCGTCGGAGTCCAGACGGCGGGCCACCGTGTCCTTGGCCAGCATGGTACCCATGCGGAAGTTCTTGCCCACGTCGCGCAGGAAGTCGATGGTACTCATGGAGCCGGTCCACTCATAATTATTGACGAACCGGACGGGGTTGTCCCCCTCGGTGTCCAGGAAGCGTCCGATTTGGCCACGCAGCCGCTCGGTCCACTCGGCCACGGTCTGCTTGGGATTCAGGGTACGCTCCCCCGACTGCCGAGGGTCGCCAATCAGCCCGGTGGCCCCGCCCACAACGGCGATGGGATGCAGACCGGCCGCCTGCAGGTGACGCATGTTGAGCAGCTGGACCAGATTGCCCACGTGCAGTGAGGGGGCCGTGGGGTCAAATCCGCAATAATAGGTCACCGAGGGGTCGGCCAGCACCTTCCTGAGCTCGGACTCGTCCGTGCACTGGGCAATGAGACCGCGCCACTTGAGTTCGTCGAAAAGCGAGTCGAAACCCGCCTGCCTGAAATCGGTGACCTGCGACATGAGAGGCTACTCCCTATCGAATATTTAATGAATGTATGCTAAACCCTACTATTCTTGCAACAGATACCGACACGGCAGAGCCCCGGACCACCGCAGACAAGGCCGCATCAAGCCGGACTGATTATTCATTGCTAATCAGTCGCTGTTGATTGACTATTGACCGCTAACCGTCTCGCTAAGGCAGAACGACCAGCGGGAACGTCTCAGCGTAATCGCTGCATTCAGGTCAGGAATGCGCATTCACAGACAACTGATCAATTAAGTCTTGGGGAATATGGTCGACCACACAGGCAGCCATGCGCCGGTACCCCTCAACCCCCGGATGGAAGTGATCGATGCCCCAGAAGTCGGGTCGGTCGGTGCCAACGTCGTCGCGGGTGGCATCCACGAAAGGTACCGAGGCCTCTTGACAGACCTGACGGCTGGTCTGTGTCTGACGGGCTATCCGACGCTCCACCTCGGCCCTGAGCGCCCGGCCCAGAGCTGGATCCCGATAGAGCTGACCGGAGCTGAGGACCAGCACCTGGCGGCCCTTGTCTTTGGCCAGCTCGATGCTGGCTGCCAGGTCATCCCGCCACTGCTCATCGGTGCGGTTGGCCATGATGTCGTTGGAACCTGCACACAGGACCAGCAGATCAGGATGGTCCTGCAAGGCGGGCAGGAACCGGTAGCGGACCCTGCGGATGGTGGCCCCCAGCCGACCCTGGGTCGACCAGGAGACCGGACGCCCCAGCCGAGTGGCAAGGCATGCGGCTATGTCAGGGACGAAGCCCTGACTCTGGTCCTCTACCCCGCAGCCGACCGCCATGGAGTCGCCCACCACCAGCATGGTCAGCGGCTCCAGGTCACGGCCTTGGTCCGGAGGCGAACACAGCCCGCAGCGTGAGCCAGGCGGCTCTTTTGCCAGAGTGATGTGCTCCTTGGCCCACCAAGCCTGGACCAGTGCCACCGGATTCATGTCCGCCGCCGCCTTTCGCCGTTTGCCGTCCCTCTTGGGGAATTGCCGTTCGGAATTTTAACGCGGACACCGGCCTGGCGGAAACCAGAAAGCTCACCTGGGCGGACGGTAGGCAGGCCCATCAGACTGCGAGTCAGCGAAGGTCTTCAGCTCCTCCAACGCATGTGCAGCCTGGTCCATCTGCTCCTTTACCCTCTCCGGCGCAGTGCCCCCCTGGCCCTGGCGAGCACGCACGGCTCCCCCGGCGGTCAGGACTGAACGGACCTTCGGGGCTTGATCGGCAGGTACCCAGTCAGCGAAGACCCTGACGAAATCGTCATCATCCAAGTCAGCCAGCTCGCAACCACGACCCTCGGCCAGCTTGACGCAGGCCCCGGAGAGTTCGTGGGCATGCCGGAAGGGCACCCCCTGTCTGACCAGCCACTCGGCCAAGTCGGTGGCCAGAGCAAATCCTGTGGGGGCTTGCTCCTCCAGGCGATCCTTGTTGAAGGTCAAAGTGGCGACCATGCCGGCAAAGGCGGGCAGCAGGACTTCCAGGGTGTCCACCTGGTCGAAGACCGCCTCCTTGTCCTCCTGCAGGTCGCGCGCATAAGCTGTCGGCAGCCCCTTGAGAGTGGTCAGCAGGCCAGCCAGATCCCCGACCAGCCGACCGGCCTTGCCACGAGCCAGCTCAGCCACGTCCGGATTCTTCTTTTGAGGCATGATGGAGGACCCGGTCGAGTAGCTGTCGTCCAGGCGGACAAAGGCGAACTCCTGGGTGTTCCAGATGATGATCTCCTCGGCCAGCCTGGACAGATCCACGCCGATCATGGCAGCGACAAAGGCGAACTCGGCCACCACATCCCTTGCTGCAGTCCCATCGATGGAGTTGGCACAGACCCGGCTAAAGCCCAAATCCCGTGCCACTGGTAGTGGGTCCAGACCCAGGGTGGTGCCGGCGAGCGCGCCGGATCCATATGGACTGGCATCGGCACGCTGGTCCCAGTCCCTCAGGCGTTCCAGGTCACGGATGAGAGGCCAGACATGGGCCATGAGCTGGTGGGACAGCAGGACAGGCTGAGCGTGCTGCATGTGTGTGCGGCCAGGCATGACCGTAGTTCCCGCCGCACGGGCCTGATCCATCAGAGCCTGTGCTGTACGCAGCAGGTCCTTGGCCAGCACCCGGGCGTGACGGCGCAGCCAGATCCGAATCAGGGTGGCGATCTGATCGTTGCGCGAACGCCCGGCCCGCAGCTTGCCTCCCAGCTGATCCCCCGCTATGTCGATCAGACCACGCTCCAGAGCAGTGGCCTCATCCTCATCACCAGGTTCAGGGGCAAAGGCGCCGGAATCCACCTGGTCCTGGAGTTCATCCAGTGCCTTCTCCATGCGTGCCAGTTCGTCATCATCCAGCAACCCAGCACGGTTGAGAGCCCGAGCATGGGCCCGGGAACCGGCCAGGTCGTCATCGGCCAGTCGCCAATCAAACTGGGTGGACCGGCTCAGCTCGACCAGCGCCGGCGAGGGACCACCGCTGAAGCGCCCGCCCCAGAGAGCCATAGGCTTGTCGCCGGTGCTCACTGCTCTTGTCCGTCCTGTGCAATGCCGCTGCCGAAGCGCATATCACGGGCGGCGGCCACCTTGTCGGCCAGGCCATAGATGGCGATGAACCCGTTGGAGGCATTCTGGTCGAAGCTGTCACCGGACTCGTAAGTGGCCAGGCTGTAGTCGTAAAGGGAGCTGTCGGAGTGCCGACCCGTGACCACGGCCCGTCCCCCGTGCATGACCATGCGGATGCGGCCGGAGACATAGCGCTGGGTCTCTTCGATGAAGGCGTTCAGCGAGCGGACGGCCGGCGAATACCACTGGGCATCGTAGACCAGCTCTCCCCAGCGCTTGTCGATGTCGCGCTTGATCCGGTGCTGTTCGCGCTCCAAGCAGCAGTTCTCAAGCTCCTGGTGGGCGGTGATCAGGGCCACGGCGCCAGGAGCCTCATAGAGCTCGCGGGACTTGATGCCCACCAACCTGTCCTCGATCAGATCCACGCGTCCGATCCCTTGGGCTCCGGCGCGCCGGTTCATCTCTTCGATGGCCTCCAGAGGGGTGACGGCCCTGCCGTCGATGCGCACTGGGATACCCTGCTCGAAGTCGATGGTCACCTCATCCTCGACCGGCGGGAAGGCTGGATCGTCGGTGTAGGAGTAGACATCCTTGGTGGGCCCATTCCAGGGATCCTCCAGGTAGCCGGTCTCGATGGCCCGTCCCCAGACGTTCTGGTCGATGGAATAGGGGCTCTCCTCGGTCTGCTCGATGGGCAGATGGTGCTCCTTGGCGTAGGCGATCTCCACATCCCGCATCAATCCCAGATCACGGATGGGGCTGATGGCCTTCAGCGTGGGGTCGATGGACATGATGGAGACCTCGAAACGGACCTGGTCGTTGCCCTTGCCGGTGCAACCGTGGGCTATGGTGTCGGCACCGTACCGGTGGGCCGCCTGAACCAGATGCTTGGTGATCAGCGGCCTTGAGATGGCTGATACCAGCGGGTAGACGCCCTCGTACATGGCATTGGCCTTGAGCGCCAGCATGCAGTAATCCCTGGCGAACTCGTCCCGGGCATCCACCACGACGGACTCGACAGCCCCGCAGTCCAAGGCACGCTGGCGGATGGTCTGCAGACGCTCCCCGCCCTGCCCCACATCCAGGGAGACGGCCACCACATCCTTGCCGGTGCGCTCCTTGAGGTAGGGAATGGACACCGAAGTGTCCAGGCCGCCCGAGTAGGCCAGCACGATGCGATTGTTTTCGGTCATGGCGATCCTCTTTCCTTCTAATTTCACACTTTTAGATATTCAGTCCGTGCTTCCAGCGATCATCGGCCCCGGGCATCCTCCTGGCCGGAGACAATGGTCATCAGCCAGTCGGCCCGTGATGAAGCCGATTCATCGTCTGCAGCGATGATCAGAATCGTGTCGTCCCCAGCTATTGTGCCCAGGATTCCATTGATGGGCTGGCGGTCCAGGGCGGAAGCCGCATATTGGGCGGCACCGGCCGGGGTTCTGACCACCAGCAGGTTGCGGGCCCGTGCCACCGAGGTGATCAGCCCGGTCAGAATCTTGGCCAGGTAGGCATCAGTCTTGTTCTCCCCTTCGACCTCAGGCCCCTCGGCGGCAGCGGCCTCCATGGCCTGCTGATCGGTGGTGGCGGGAATCCAGTAGGCCATGCTGCCGTCTGCATACCGCAACTTGGTGGCGTGCAGGTCGTCCAAGTCCCGGCTCAGGGTGGCCTGGGTCACCTCGATGCCCTGCTCCGCCAGCAAGGCTGACAGCTGCTGCTGGGAATTGACACGATGTCGGTTCAGGGCCTGACGGATGGCATCCAGCCGGGCCACCTTGGTCGTCGGACGCATCAGCACACCCCTTGCAGGAGTGACTCATCGCCCCTGGAGCGGGCTACCAGCCAGGTCATCAGTGCCTTCTGGGCGTGCAGTCGGTTTTCGGCCTCATCCCAGACCACGGACTGGGGGCCGTCAATGACCTCAGCCGTCACCTCTCGACCCCTGTATGCAGGCAGGCAGTGCTGGAAGAGGGCATCCGGGCGGGCATGGGTCATAAGTGCGGCGTTGACCTGATAGGGCATGAATGGGTGGGAGCGAATTTCATACTGATCCTCCTCGCCCATGGAGACCCAGGTGTCCGTGAAGACACAGTCGGCATCCTCCACGGCCTGCACCGGATCCGTAGTGACCAGAATGGATCCGCCGTTTTCAGCAGCCAGGGTCCGCGCCTGATCCACCAGACCCGGATCGGGCAGGAAACCATGGGGTCCGGCAATCCGCACGTTCATACCGGCTACCGCCCCGCCCAGCAGATAGGAGTTGGCCATGTTGTTGGCAGCGTCGCCCAGGTAGGCAATGGTCATGCCAGCCAGGGCATCGACCCCGCCCCGGTGCTGTGCCAGGGTCAGGAAGTCGGCCAGAACCTGGCAGGGATGGAAGGAATCGGTCAGCGCGTTGATGACGGGCACGGTGGCATGGGCAGCCATGGTCTCCACCCGATCCTGGCCAAAGGTGCGCCAGACTATGGTGGACGTCATCCGTGTCAACACGTTGGCGGTGTCCGCCACAGGCTCGCCACGGCCAAGCTGCGAGCCAGAGCTGTCGATGACCATAGGATAGCCGCCCAGCTGGGCCACGCCTACGCAAAAGCTGGTTCTGGTTCGCGTGCTGGGCTTATCGAAGATGATCGCCACGGCCTGAGGCCCATGGTAAGGCTGGGACAAATAGGGATTGGTCCTGAAGGCCATGCCTAGTCGAAGTACCTCCAGTTGCTCCTCGTGGTTGAGGTCGTTGTCACGCAGCATGTGCCGCAAACCGTTGCTCATCTCTGCCTCCCTATCGCTATGATTACGCACGTCATTGATGGCTGATCTCACTGATCATCCTGCCCCAAGCCCTTCCCGAGACTGACCGGAGCCTTAGACAGGATATCCACGGCCAGGTCGATCTGGTCGGCTTCGATGATCAGGGGCGGAGCCAGCCGCAGGGCATCAGGGGCCACTGCATTGACGATCAGCCCATGGTCCAAAGCCCAGGAGGCCAGATCCCCGGCACAGGGAGCACTCAGCTGGACCGCATCCAGCAGCCCCCTGCCTCTGACCTGGTTATAAAGGGGATTGCCGCAATCAGTAAGGCCAGCACGCAGCCTCTCCCCCATCTGCCGCGCCCGTTCCAGCAGACCCTCCCGCTGGATGGTCTCCAAGGTTGTCAGTGCCAGGGCCGATCCCAGAGGATTGCCACCGAAGGTGGACCCGTGCATGCCAGGGGTCAGCAGGCCCGATGGCCCAGGACCGAAGGTGATCATCCCGCCCATGGGGAAGCCGCCTGCGACCCCCTTGGCGAAGGTGAGCACGTCTGGGCAGGCTCCGCCGGACAGGCTCTGGTCCTGGAATGCGAACCAGTGACCGGTCCTGCCCATGCCGGTCTGCACTTCGTCCAAAATCATCAGGGCCCCATACCGGCTACAGAGCTCGCGCACCTCACGAACATAGTCAGGATTCAGCGGTAGCACCCCGGCCTCTCCCTGGATGAGCTCCAGAATGACGGCAGCCACCGGCTCTCCTGAGGTCTCCCCCTGTGCAAAGGCCTTCTCTATAGCATCGCCGTCTTCTGCCGGCAGGAAGCCCATACCCGGGACCAGGGGTTGGAAGGGCTCACGGATGGCCGGCTTCCATGTCAGGCTCAAGGAGCCCATGCTGCGGCCGTGGAAACTATGGGTCAGAGCCAGGATCCGGCCAGGGTGACCGCCCATGCGAGCGCCATGCAGCCGGGCAAGCTTGATGGCCGCCTCATTGGCCTCGGTTCCCGAGTTGGCGAAGAAGACGCGGGACCCCTCCGGAGCCTGTGCCAGGTCCAGCAATCGTTCGGCCAGCTCGATCTGAGGCTGGGAGGCGAAGAAGTTGCTGATGTGGGCCATCTTTCCTGCCTGCTCAGCCAGTGCCTTGTTCCAGGCAGGATGGGCGTAACCCAGAGCATTGACCGCGATTCCGGCCATCATGTCCAGATAGCGGTTGCCGTCCAGGTCCCAGATCCAGGCGCCTCGGCCATGGTCCATGACTCTGCCCGGGCGTCCGAAGACCTTCATGTGAACGCGGTCATAGCGGTCTGCCCATTGACTGCTCTGCGGCCCTTCGGGAGTCCTCATAGGCTCAGCAGTTTCGGCAGTGGGCGCATCAGCCTTCGTCATGGATCCTCCTCATGATCATGTCCCGGCCCGGCACGACCACCGTGCCGATGCCGTTGCGGGTGAATATCTCGTTGAGCATGGAATGCGGTCGCCGTCCGTCGATGACGTGCGCCTCGCCCACCCCGGAGCGCACGGCCTGCAGGCAGGCTTCCATCTTGGGGCGCATCCCCTCATGCATGTCCTCCAACATATCCTCAAGTCGGTCCACGCCGATGCTGGAGACCAGTGAATCGGCCTGGGGCCAGTTGGCGTACAATCCCTCCACGTCGGTGAGAATGACCAGTTTCCGAGCCCCCAGAGCTACTGCCAGAGCAGATGCGGCCGCGTCGGCATTCACGTTGAGCACCTGGGTGGGATCCTGCTCGTCAGGAGCCACGGAGGAGACGACAGGGATCCGCCCGGCATCGATCAGGTCTTCGACGGCCGAGGCATCCACGCCCACGACCTCGCCTACCAGGCCTAAATCAACCGGTTGGCCGTCCACTATGCCAGTACGGCGGGCCGCACTGAACAGGCCGGCATCCTCCCCTGACAGGCCGACAGCCATGGGACCATGAGCATTGATGGCACCGACCAGATCCCTGCCTACCTGTCCGGTCAGCACCATGCGAACCACCTTCATGGTCTCCGGAGTGGTTACCCGCAGGCCGCCACGAAAGACTGATGGAATCCCCAGGGCCTGAAGCATGTGGGATATCTGCGGACCGCCACCGTGCACCACCACCGGATGCATGCCCACCTGCCTCAGGAAGACCATATCCTGGGCGAAGCACTGGCGCAGATGGTCGTCCACCATGGCATGGCCGCCGTATTTGACTACGATTCGCTGGCCGGCGAACTCCTCCAGCCAGGGCAGGGCCTCAATGAGCACCTGGGCCTTGCGGGCGTCGTCCAAGGCCTTTTCAGCTTCGGCATCCTGCTCGTCATCCGCCATCCTCTTCCCCTTCCTTATGACCATCTTCCGATTGCTGCGGCTCTTGGCACTGCGTCCGATCAGACTTCCTATCAGGTGTGGTAGTCGGCATTGATGGTCACGTATTCGTGGGTCAGATCATCGGTCCATACCGTGGCTTGGTTGTCGCCCTGGCCAAGGTCGATGTCTATATGGACCTCGGGAACGTGCAGGTCGACCAGCTCTGGGTCCTGGCCGGGACGACCTCCTTGGCAGACCTTGATGCCGTTGAAGCTGACATCAACATGGGCCGGATCATAGGCCGCCGTAGAAACAGGCACAGTGCCCAGGGAAGATACCACTCGACCCCAGTTAGGGTCTTCCCCGGCCACAGCGCATTTGAGCAGCGTGGAGCCGGAGACCGCGCGGGCGCAGGCAAGGGCTGCATTCTCGCTCTCGGCACCGTCCACACGGATGCGGATCCGATGCCTGCTGCCCTCGCCGTCAGCCACGATCCGATGAGCTAGATCCGTGCATGCCTGACCGAGCTTTTCCTGGAACTGCTCGGAGTCAGGCCGTACACCAGAGGCCCCGGAGGCCATCAGCAGGACGGTGTCGTTGGTAGACATACACCCGTCCACGTCGATTCGGTTGAAGCTGAGCCGGCAAGCCTCGGATAGGGCTTGACGTGCCTGTTCCGGCTCCAAAATGGCATCAGTGGTGATTACACAGATCATGGTGGCCAGCTGCGGGGCAATCATCCCGGAACCCTTGACCATGCCTCCCAGCCGCCAGCCAGACCCGTCCACGGCCACTGTCTTGGTGCAGGTGTCGGTAGTCAATATGGCCTTGGCGGCCTCTTCACCAGCCTCCTGACTGGACGACATCCCCTGGGCAGCTTGGTCGATGCCAGTCAATATGGAATCCAGATGAAGCAGATGACCGATAATCCCGGTGGAGCAGACAGCGACCCGATTGCTCGGCAGGCCTAGTTTCTCTCCTGTCCGCTCGGCCATGGCTCTGGCCTGGTCCAGGCCCTCAGGACCAGTACAGGCGTTGGCATTACCAGAGTTGATGACCACGGCTCCGGCACGGCCTTCTTCAAGGATCTTGCTGGTCCAGATAACCGGAGCGGCCCGGAAACGATTAGGTGTGAAGACCCCCACAGCCGTGTCCATGGGTCCGCTGTTGACGACCAGGGCCAGATTGCGGCGCTGTGAGCCTCCCGGACGGTGGGCGATGGCGGTGCCGGTCCGGAAGCCTGCAGGGTAGGTGATGCTCATGGTGCCACTCCTATAGTTGTCAGTCCGGTCTCCTCAGGTAGGCCCAAGGCCAGATTTACGGCCTGGAGAGCCTGGCCTGCGGTGCCCCGGGTCAGGTTGTCGATGGCTGCAAAAGCGTAGAGGCGGTCAGCGCGCTGGTCCACAGCTACCTGGACCTGGGCCCGGTTGGAGCCGTAGACATCGGCCGTGGAGGGAAGCCTGCCCTCGGGGAGCAGATCGACAAACTGCTCCTCGGCATAGACCTCTTCCCAGATTCTGCGAATATCAGACACCTCCATGCTCCGTCCACGCGTACTCAGCTTGGCTGAGACCACAGCCAGAATCCCCCTTGACATGGGGACCAGTATAGGGGTCAGCCCCATGCGGATGGGTTGTTTCCCAAGACCCCCTATGCTCGGGTTCGCAGCTGCGGCCTTACGCAGATTTTGCAGAATCTCAGGGATATGCCGGTGGGTGCCTCCGACCGAGTAGGGATGGGCTGAATTGATGGCCTGGGCTGCCAGCAGATCCATTCTGCCGCCTGAGCGTCCGGCGCCCGAGTAACCGACCGCCAGGTCAGCAACCAGATCATCGGTCTGCACCAGTCCGGCGGCTAAAGCAGGTTGGAAGGCCAGAGTGACCGCCGTGACATTGCAGCCAGGACCAGCGATCCGCCGAGTCTGTCCAAGCAGCTGACGCTGGCGACCGCCACCCGGATTGAGCAGCTCAGGCATCCCGTAGGTCCACGGGCTTGAGAAAGGCCCGCCGTAGTAGTCTTGCCAGTCGCCAGGATCCTCCAGCCGGTGATCAGCACCCAGGTCGACCATCAGCGATTGCGGATCCAGCTGCTCTGCCAAGGGACCCGAAGCCCCGTGAGGCAGTGCCAGAACCACCAGATCGTGGCCGGCCAAGATCTTTGGATCGGTATCCTGAATCTGCAGCGAGGCTATCGACTCCGGAAGGTTGGGCGAGAACTCCCCCAGCAACCGGCCAGCGGAGCCATGACCGGTGACCGTGCATACCTGAAAGGCTGGATGGGCCGCCAATAGACGGATCATCTCCGAGCCGGCATACCCCGAAGCTCCCGCTACAGCCACCGTGTATTGCCGCATGAGTGCTCCCTTCATCGGGCACCATCATACATACTCATGCAGTAAAACGCATATTTATGCAATTCGGCGTGTCGCTATATATCTGCTCTAGCTGTGCAACACTTTCAACTATGCGAAGGGGTCATAACCGGAGTCTCTGTTGCGGATATATTCCATTTGCCTGCTGGCCTTTTCCGCAGCCTCGGACCCGCACGCCTCCTCTACAAAGGCCAAGGCCATATCGATGCCGGCCGAGATACCCGAAGATGTACGAAACTTGCCATCGACCACCCAGCGCGCATCCTTGATCCAGTCCACACGCTTCCCTGTGCTGACGACCCAGTCAAAGGCCAAGTCATTTGAGGTCGCACGCCGACCGTCGAGCACACCAGCGGCAGCCAAGAGAGCCGAGCCTGTGCAGACCGTCATTACCTGCGGCGACCTGGCGGCCAAGCTTGCCAGCTGCCCTGTCCATTGGTCGTCCCCAACCAGAGTTCGAGTACCGGACCCGCCGGGTATCAGCAGAACCCCTTGGGAATTGATATCTTCTGGCCCTACAGTTTCGACCCTGACACCGCCCTCACCGACTTTCATGCCGGGCCCGTCAAGAGAGAAAAGCCGCACTCGGGCGCCATCAGTATTGATGAAAACCTCAAAGGGGCCAAAAACATCCAAGGGTTCAAACCCGTCGAATACGACGATATTAATATCCAAACCCATCTGATTGAACATCCCCCTCGTAGATCTCTATATCTCAAGGCTGACAGCATATGCACAAACATGAATTCCGGCTAATGCAAATGCATAATCGCATCCAGAAGGAGCCAGCGCCTTGAGTTTTCAGGCACTGACGCCACCTGAGCCGGATCCGCCGCCGCCCGTCGAGGGCGATGGCATCATCTGCTGGTAGAAATCATTCAGGGAGATGCCGTTGACCAGCAGCCAGATCCAGGCAAGCGTGAAAAGCAGGTTGATGATCAGGGCAGCCATAGCCAATCCATAGCCCTTCATATGCAGTCGGCGGGTCCGATACATGGAAACGCCACCCAGCAGAGCGGGAATCACAGGCATGGGCAAGAAGAGGGCCATAAGGAAGGCGATGATGGCGCAGGGATCCCAGTGACCGTAGACCGGATTTTGGGAGGGGTCGTTCAGATCGGGTAGGCCCTGTGGAGGCCAGACCGGAGCGCCTGGACTGGCCTGAGGATTCCCGGGATTTCCGCCGCGTCCTGGGGCCGGCTGCCCCGCCATGGGCATAGGCCGGTTGGCGGGGTTGCCTTGTGACGAATCGGATTCCTTGGCCTTAGGTTCGGGGTCTGGGCGACCGTATATGTACGGATTCCACCCTGGATAACGATCGGCGCGTGCGCCGTACAAGGGCTGGTCGCCTCCATCATGATCCTGGCGGTCAGGTCCACCGGCTGTGCCCTGTTCTTGAGAATCCGTCATGCCCCTCGGCCCCCTTGTGATGCCCGGTCAAGCGCGCAGTACGGCACCCAGACCCGCAGTCTTGTCAACGATGGCCTGACGCAGGGATTCGCTGTCCTCGGACGTCAAGGTGCGGTCCGGGGCGCGGAAGGTGACTGCGAAGGCCAGTGATTTTGCATGCTCACCGATCTGATCGCCAGTGAAAACGTCGAACAGCTCGATGGATTCAAGACTAGACCCAGCCGCTTCTCTGATGGCGGAAGTCAGATCAGCTGCCGAGACCGTGTCCGGCACAGTGAAGGCCAGATCCTGACGGACCGGCGGGAAGGTAGAGACCGGCTTGGCCTGCAGGGGTGTGTAGTCCAGGTGGTCCAGCACCATGTCCAGGCTCAGCTCGAAAGCGGCAGAATGGGCAGGGAAACCCAGAGCCTGATCAACCCGAGGATGCAGCTCGCCCACCATGCCGACGAGCGTGCCGTCATCCAGGACCAGCCTGGCGGTGCGGCCCGGATGCCACTGGTCAGGCACCTGCTCGGCTGAGGGTTGCTCCAGCCGATAATCGGCACCCAGCCTGTCCAAAACCCGGCGAGCCGATTCGACTGCATCGGTCCAGTCCACATCCCTGCTGTCCTTAAGCCAGCCGTCTTCCTGGGCCCGGCCTGTCAGCAAGGCCGCCACATGCAGCCGTTGCTCTGGCAGACCCTGGTCCAGGCGGGCCAAATCTTCGTCGCTGGGCCGCACGCCGCCCGGAAGTGTAGGCACCGCAGGAGCCTTGGGATCGCGACGGAAGACATAACCGATCTCGAAGAGACGCACATCAGTGTTGCCACGTCGCAGGTTGCGCTCCACGGTGTTGGCCAGCGGCAGCAGCAGGCTCTGCCTCAGATAGGGCCTATCAGCGGCCATGGGGTTGGCCAGCTCCACGCTGTTGATATGGACCTCATCAGGATCCATGCCGAAGGCCTTGAAATCATTGTCACCAACAAATGGATAGTCCAGAACCTCGGTCAGCCCATACTCGGCCAGGGTGTCAGCCACCCAACGGCGACGCTGCTGGCGATCGGTCAGACCAATTGCTCCGGAAACCTTGGGTGATGGCACGGTGACGGGGATACGGTCGTAGCCCACCAGGCGGGCCACCTCTTCGACCAGGTCGCAGCCCTCGCCCAGGTCGGGCCTCCAGGTTGGCGGAGTCACGGACAGCCGGTCCTGAGGATCGCCTTGGACCGTGCAGCCTATGTCGCGCAGAATGGCCACAATGCGCTGGGGTTCCACATCCAGTCCAGTCAGCCTGGCCACCTCGCTGACAGCAAAGTCGATGACTGACATGGGCTTGGTCTGGTTCATATCCAGCGGAGCATCCAGGTCCTGGCCACCGGCAAGGCGATGCAGCAGGTCAGCGGCCATAGCCGCGGCAGCCGGCTGCATCTGCGGATCGACCCCGCGCTCAAAGCGCTTGGAAGCCTCGGAGGGCAGCTTGTGGCGACGTGCGGTCCTGGCGATTGTCACCTGGTCGAAGTGGGCGGACTCAATCAGAATATTCCGCGTCTGATCGGTCACCTCTCCATACAGACCGCCCATGACTCCGGCCAGACCCAAGATACGGGATCCCTCTTGCCCCTCGGGCGAGTCGGTAATGAGCAGATCCTCGGTGCTGAGCTCGCGATCCTTGCCATCCAGAGTGGTCAGGTGCTCACCCTGCCTGGCCCTACGGACTACGATGGGCCCACTGAGCTTGTCCAGATCATAGGCGTGCAGGGGCTGGCCCAGATCCAGCATGACATAGTTGGTGATGTCCACCGGCAGACTGATGGAGCGCATGCCGGCACGTACCAACCGCCGACGCATCCAGCTGGGAGTGGCCGCCTTGGGGTCGCAGCCGGTCAAGGCACGCAGGTAGTACCGATCACAGCCTGGCTGACCGTGAATAGGGTTCTCGTCCTGAATGCGCACGGCCAGCGGAGCCTGATCCTCCTGAGCTGCAGAGGCCGGCACTGTCTTGTTCAGCTCAATCACCGGATCCGTGTACTCAGCACCCGTGGAGTGGTGGTATTCCCTGGCAACCCCCCGGTAGGAGAAGGCATAGCCGCGGTCGGGTGTGATGTTGATCTCAAGGACAGGCCTGTTCATATGGAGCAGAGCTATGGCATCGTCACCTGGCTTGAGCTGCTCGTACTGCTCGGGGGTGAACCCGTAATTGCGCAGCAGGATGATGCCCTGATGGTCCGAACCCAGCCCCAGCTCACGCTCGGAGGCGCACATGCCGTCCGAGATGTGGCCGTAGGTCTTGCGCGGTTCGATACGGAAGTCCCCAGGCAGGACGGCCCCCGGCAGGGTCACCACCACCTTCTCGCCCGCAGCCATGTTGGGTGCCCCGCAGACGATGCCCCGGGGCACCTTGTGGCCCTGGTCATCCACCGCGTTGTACTGCTCGCCCACATCCACATGGCACCAGTTGATCGTCTTGCCGTTCTTCTGAGGTTCAGGCTCAGCATCCACCACATAGCCGACCACGATAGGACCGGTCACCGTGGACTCATGAATGTCCTCTTCCTCCAGACCGACCCGAACCAAGTCCTTGGCCAGCTGTTCATAGGTCAGATCCTCAGGGACCTGCACATGCTCCTTGAGCCAGTCGATATCTACCATTGGCATCTGACGGTCACTCCCCCATCTCGAACTGCTGGCTGAACCGCACGTCACCTTCGACCAGGTCGTGCATATCGTTGATGTCATGGCGCAGGAGCAGGGTGCGCTCCATGCCCACGCCGAAGGCGAAGCCTGAATAACGCTGCGGATCCACGCCGGCCGACCTCAGAACGTTGGGATTGACCATGCCGCAGCCTCCCCATTCGATCCATCCAGGGCCGCCCTTCTTGTCGGGGAACCAGAGGTCCATCTCGGCGCTGGGCTCGGTGAAGGGGAAGTATGAGGGACGCAGTCTGGTCCGGGCCTCGGGACCGAACATGGCAACAGCGAGCTTGTCCAGGGTGCCCTTGAGGTCGGCCATGGTGAGGTGCTCATCGACGGCGATGGCCTCGCACTGGTGAAAGACCGGGGTGTGGGTGGCATCCAGTTCGTCGGTGCGGAAGACCCTGCCCGTGCAGGCCACATAGAGCGGCACGCCGCGGGTTATCAGAGAACGGGCCTGGTCGGGCGAAGTATGGGTGCGCATGACCATGTTGGAGCCGACAAAACCGGCGGCGTCCCTGGCCTGGCTGCCCTTGACATAGAAGGTGTCCTGCATCTGGCGGGCAGGATGGTCAGGGCCGAAATTAAGGGCATCGAAGTTGTACCACTCGGCTTCCAACTCGGGGCCCTGGGCGATACTCCAACCCATGGAGACGAAGAAGTCCTCCACGTCCTCCATGAGCTTGGACAGTGGATGCCGGGCGCCCTGAGGATGGCGGTTGACCGGCAGGGTCATATCCACCTGCTCGGCAGCCAGACGGCGGGATTCCTCCTCCTGGCGCAGCTGCCGCTCCTTGAGCCCGTAGGCGCGGCCAAAGTCGGCCTTGAGCTTGCCAGCTAGGCGGCCGGCGGTCTTCTTCTGATCCGCTGGCAACGTACCGATAATCCGACCGGATCCGGCCAGGGCTGAACCTGTCCCCGCATACCGGGCCTTGATCGCCTTGAGTTCTGCCAAATCGGAGGCTTCGCGAATCCTGCCGATGCCCTCGTTGACCTCGTCGGTCATCGCCGCGGGGTCGAATTCTTCCTGTGCCACCATGGACCTTTCCACTGTTGCCAATGCCGTATCCGGGCCGCAAATCAGCGGAAATCCCGGTCGTTGACGCCTTCACATTCTTTCAATACGACTCGACATGGCCATGGCGTAGAGCAGCACCGCAGCAGAGGTGGCCAAGTTGAGGGATTCAGCCCGCCCGTATATAGGGATGCGGACGATCTGATCCATGGCCTGCAGCAACTCCTTGGGCAGGCCGCGTGCCTCATTGCCGAAGAGCAGAACCATGGGCCGACCCGCCGAGTCTGGCCTGGTCAGGGCTCCGCTCGCCATCAGATCAGCCAGGGAGCGGACAGGCTTATCCGGTGTTCCATAGACATCGGCCGCCACCGTGGTCCGACCCTGCCGTCTGCACAGGTCCAGGAAGTCCTCGGTGCCCATGGTCATCAGGGGTATGTGAAAGGCCGATCCAGCCGTGGAGCGAATGACCTTAGGATTGGTGAGTTCCACGCACTGGTCCACCAGGATGACTGCCTTGCAGCCAGTGGCATCGGCAGTGCGAATCACAGTGCCAGCATTGCCTGGGTCACGAATCTGCCAGAAAGCTGCCACCAGGTCGGGCCCTTCTTTCGCCAGGCTCTGGGGATCCTCGAGGTCCATCGATTGTGCCAGAAATCCGTCCGTACGCGCCTGGGCCAAGATTCCCTGCGCATTGCCGCTGATGGCACGCATGACCCTGGCGGAGACGAAATGTCCGTAGCAGTCAGGCAGCTCCCGAGCCTGCTTCATGATGGCGCCCACAGTCTCGTTGAACGGCCGTGGATGACCGCCCTGGGCTGTAGGAAAGGATTCGTCCGACTGAATATAGAGGTCAGTCAGCAGGTCAGAACGCCAGCGGACCGCCTCGCGCACACTCTGCGGCCCCTCTATGAGGAAGCGGCCATGACGCTGCCGTGCCCGTCGATCCTGCAGTTCAGCCAGGCGACGAATTCGTTGGGCACGGGGATTGTCGAGAATGGAATCATCAAAGGGCATGGGCATAACTCTAGCCTCGACAGTCGAGAGCACTGCGATCGGACCTCAATCGGCCTACATCTGTGGGAAAGTTCACTGAAAGAAAGGCTTGCACCCCTTGTGCTCCCCGGACAAGGGGCTAGGGTAAAAGAACTGGTCGGGTCGACCACGTCCGTCATTGGTATGGCGCAGACCGACCATGGCACATCTGGCTTGGCCAGAATCATTGTGAGGAGACAATATGCCCGTATATACACTTCCCGATCTGCCCTACGACTACTCGGCACTGGAGCCGTACGTGTCCGGCAAGATCATGGAGCTGCACCATGACAAGCACCATCAGGCTTATGTGAACGGGGCCAACAAGGCCCTGGAGCAGATTCATGACGCAGCCGAGTCCGGCAACGTGGCCCAGTCCAACCTGCTGGAGAAGAACCTGGCCTTCAACCTGGCCGGGCACAAGAACCACTCCATCTTCTGGAAGAACATGGCCCCGGCCATCGGCCAGGAGCCCACTGGCGAACTCAAGGCCGCCATCGAGGACCAGTTCGGGTCCTTCCAGGGCTTCCAGACCTACTTCGAGTCCATGTGCGCAGGCATCCAGGGCTCCGGCTGGGCCGTCCTTGCCTGGGATACGCTGGGTGAGCGCCTGGTCACCCTGCAGATGTACGACCACCAGGGCAACCTGCCCGTCACCATCTTCCCGCTGGTCCTGCTGGACCTCTGGGAGCACGCCTACTACCTGGAGTACCTGAATGACAGGGCCAGCTACGTCAAGGCCTGGTGGCACATCGTCAACTGGGAGGATGCCTCCAAGCGCTTCGACGAGGTGCGCAACATCAACACCACACTGGCCAGGTAAAAGACCAGCGCTTCCAACCACAGGCGAACCCTGGTCCTTTCCCCTCTCTGCGGGAGGCGGAAAGGACCAGGGTCCCTCCATATCTGGAGTCTGCTGCAGAAATCCCCGGCAGTCAGTTGCCGAAGAAGGCGATGGAGCCGGTCAGCGCAGCCACGGTCAGGGAGATCGCGGGCACAGCCAGGCATATGAGCAGGAAGCCCGCATCACGTGGTCCGACCTGGGAGACCCGGGCATGGGTGCGTGGTGTACCGCCGCCAAATCCCCTGGCCTCCATGGCCGTGGCCAAGGTCGTCGAACGCCTGATGGACAGGACCAACAGGGCGAAGGCCTGTGGCATAAAGGCCTTGAAACGGTTCTCATCGCCCAGTCCACGACTGCGGCGCGAAGCGGTCAGGGCTGACCAATCATCCTTGAGAACTGTAAAGAGCCGCATGCCGGCCAGCCCTCCGTAGACGAAGCGATCAGGCAGGTGGAGCACCTGGCTGAAGGCATCGGCCAGGTCGGTGGCGTCTATTCCCAGTACGGTGATGATGGCGGGAATTCCGATGGCCAGGATTCGCAGGGCAGTGGCCAGGGCCAGGTCCAGCGAGCGCTGGGTGATGTGGATCATCCCCCACTGCCAGAAGGTGGCGCCACCGCTCTTGCCATAGAGGATGATCGCCAGGGCCGAACCTGGCGCCCCCAGGAAGATGGGCCAGGTGGATCTGACCACGCGCAGGGGCGTGAAGCCTGCCGAGCCCAGCAGCAGGAACTCCAGAATCAGGGCAGTCGTGGCCGAGACCGGGTCCAAGCTTATCAGCAGGGGCAGAGCCGCCAGAAAGGCCCCGATCAGACGGAAGGCCGGATTGATGGAGGCTATGTATGGCGACCGGCTGGCCGGCTTGACCGGCTCGTCCCGCTGGTCCATTGGTGTGACGGTCAGCCTGGCGGCAACAGTCTTCTGACGAGTCTGCAAATCTGACCCGGCTGCAGGCCAGACGGTCTTCTGGGCTCCCGGAGGCGTCATTTCCACCAGGCGGGCATCCAGGGCCTGAACCAGCTCCCGGTCGTGGGTGACCAGGATGATGCAGGCTCCCTGGTCGCGCAGGTCTGCAATCAACTGGGCCATGCTGACCCAGGTGTTCCTGTCCTGGCCGAAGGTGGGCTCGTCAAGAATCAGCACCTGGGGTGCAGCGGCCAGGGCCGAGGCCACGGTGAGCCGCCTCTTTTCGCCGCCCGAGAGCGTGTAGGGGTTGGCGCGGGCATACTGCCTCAGCCTGAAGCGGCCCAACAGTTCCTGGGCGCGAACCTGGGCCTGCTCCTCGCTCATGCCGGTGCGGATAGGGGCCAGTTTGACCTCATCCAGGACCGTACCCCGGGCGAACTGATGCTCAGGATTCTGAAATACGTAGGCGATGCGCGCGGCCAGCTGGGATGAGGTCCACCGGATGGGCTCGGGCTCCGCAGGCATCTGCCCCTGGGGTCCCCGAAGCAGGCGATCCCGGGCAAGGACCGAACCGGTCACCGGCTCCAGCAGACCAGCCAGGGTCATGGCCAAAGTGGACTTGCCGGCCCCGTTGGCCCCCACCAGGGCGGTGACTTGACCGGCCCTGAATTCCAGATTGATGTGCTCGGCCACTGCCTTGCCCTGACGACCCACCGCCAGATCCTGAGCAGCCAGCAGGACGGGATGATCATCCTGGCCGGAGCAGGATTGCCTTGACCTGGCCTGGACCCGTCCAAGCTCAGGGAGCGAATCCCCGGCGCTCCTGTAGGCTTCTGGAACCCAGACACCCAGGGATGCCAGGTCCAACCCGGAATCAGTGAAGACCTCCCGGGGGCTGCCGTCGGCCATGATCACAGTCTTGCGATAGGCCGCAGCACCCGAACCGCCGGTGCCATCTTCAACCTCGCCCAGCCCAAGCACGATGACCCGGTCGATCATGTCCATCCAAGGCCCTGCCCGGTGCTCGACCAGAACCATGGTGGAGCCTTGCCGGTCCAGGACCTTCCTGACGGCATCGACTATCTGCTCGACGCCGACCGGGTCCAGGTTGGCCGTAGGTTCGTCCAATAAGAGCAGCCCGGGCTGCATGGCCAGGGCGCCGGCCAGGGCCAGACGCTGCATCTGCCCTCCGCTCAGGTGCATGGTGGACCGGGTCAGTTGCAGGTCAGCCAAACCCACCTCGGCCATGGCCTTCCGCACCCGTGGCCACATCTCCTGGCGGGGCAGCCCCATGTTCTCGGGCCCGAAGGCCACATTGTCACCCAGCCGCTGAAAGATGGCCTGAGCATCCGGATCCTGCAGGACCAGGCCCACACGCCCCCGGCTGGAGACAGCGGGATTACCGTCAATCAGGACCTGGCCCTGGGTCACCCCGCCCTCGTCATCCTCTACCTGGTCCTGGCTGCTCTGCGGGGCATGATCGCCCAGCAACCCGGCCACACCCTCAAGGATGGTCGATTTGCCAATGCCGGAAGCTCCCAGCAGAAGCACCCGCTGACCTGCAGGAATGCTCAGGGACAGATCCCTGACGGCGAAGTGGTTCCGGTAGGCATGCCGATAACCCCAGTCGCGCAGTTCCAAGGCCGCTGGTCGGTAGGGGTTGTCCTGGATGCTCTGGTCCACGCCCGGGCCTCTACTTCCCGGCCGTACGAATATCGCGGCCGGAGGCGAAGCGGTCCAGAGCCCCGGTCGCGGCGATGGCCTTATAGAGGTACCAAACCAGCACTCCGGCAATCAGAGCACCCGAAATCAGGGTGGCTATCAGATAGATCACCCCATAGGGACCGGTCAGGTTGATGGCCTGCAGGTGCGTGCAGAAGGAATACAGCCAGCAGCCGAAACCAGCGGCAGCGCCCGACAGTGCCACCGTGGAGATGTTCCAGCGCCGGTAACGCAGCAGTATGAAGACCAGCTCGGCCATGAAGCCCTGAAGCAGACCGATCAGTATGGTCTCCACAGGCACCCAGAGGCTACCCAGCAGCGACTCCAGGATGGCTGCGACCAACTCGGCATAGACGGCAGCCCCCGGCTTGCGCACGATGACTAGGGCCAAGGGCCCGGCGAATAGATAGAGACCGTTGAGGATACCTCCCAGACCGGGCACAACCCCGTCCAGGAAGGACCAGGGAATGGTGGTCACCATGGCGACCACCCAGTAGATGACGGCGGAAGCCACCCCGATGACCGAGGCGACGGCGATATCCACCACCCTCCACCGTTTGGAGGGGATTCTGACCTGGGAGGGAGTCCCCCCGGACTCCGGCTCTGATCCGGAAGAAGTGTTGTTTATGAAATGACCATCGGTCATGATCTTGTGCCTTTCCTCGGGGCGCTCCCTATGAGCGCCATCCCGTTCAGGCACGGGTCCAGTGACATCCGTGCGCCGGCATTGCCCGGTAAACGTTCGTCCGGTTGAGGCTGAGCCTCCTCTCAGCCGCACGCCCTCAGGCATACGGCCCCCGTGTCACCTGCCATCCTAGAACATACGATGGTCAAGGGAATCCAGCAGGAGGGCCTCCGTGATGATGTTGTCGACCAGCCCCTGCAGGGAGATGGACTCGTTCGGACTGTGGGCGTTGGACTGGGGATCCTCGGGGCCGGTCACCAGAACCTGAGCCTCAGGGAAGAGCCGCTTGAGCTCGGGAATGAAGGGGATGGATCCGCCCTCGCCCTTGTTGACCGGGTCGCGTCCGAAGGCCTGCCGCATGGCCTCCTCGGCCTGCCGGACCACCGGGCTGTCGGCATCCATGGCCCATCCCATGCCCATGTCGCCGGGCGTGACCTCCACCCTGGCCCCCTGAGGAGCATGGGCGATCAGGAAATCGGCCAGTGCCTGCGCGGCCTGCTCAGGACGCTGGGTGGGCGCAGTGCGCAGGGAAATGCGGAAGCGGGTCTTATCGGCCAGCACGTTGAAGGAACCCTCCACCGGGTGGGCATCGAAGCCGATCACAGCCGCCGCCGGCTTGGTCCAGAGCCGGGAGGCCAGGGAGTCGGTTCCGGCCAGCCGGTAGGAGTCCACCACGCCGGCATCGGCACGCAGCTGGGCCTGGTCCAGGTCACGCTGCAGGCCGCCGATGGGCTGTCCGCCCTCCAGGCCGGGCACCGCCAGCTGACCCTGGTCGTCATACATGGAGGCGATCAGCATGGCGGCCAGGGTGTTGGCATCCAGGATGGGCCCGCCGAACTGCCCGGAGTGGACTGGGTGCTCCAGGACTGTGACCGTGACATCTAGGTCCGCATTCCCTCGCAGTGAGGTGGTCAGACTCGGGGTGTCCGCCGACCAGTTGCCCGAGTCGGCCACGATGATCAGGTCCGAGGCGAAGTCGTCCCGATGAGCCTGGAGGAGGGGGATGAAGCTGCGCGAGCCCATCTCCTCCTCCCCCTCGATGAAGACCTTGACGTTGACGCGCAGGTCCTTGTCCAAGGCATGCAGGGCCCCCGAGTGGATGGCGATGCCGCCGCCGTCGTCGGCCGATCCGCGTCCGTAGAGCCGTCCATCCTTCTCGACACCGGTAAAGGGATCAGTGGACCATTGGGAGGGATCGGGGACCGGCTGCACATCGTGATGGGCATAGAGCAGGACAGTCGGAGCATCGGGATCCACCTGCCGGGATCCGATCACCTCGAAGGCGCCCGGGGTGCCGTCAGGATTGGTGGCCTGGACCACCCGGGCATCCACGCCCACCTGCCTAAGCTGCCCGGCCACATAGTCGGCCGAGCGGCGCATGTGATCCCCGGTGATCCCCTTGGCCGAGACCGAGGCCAGGGCAATCTTGTCCTTGAGCAGATCGACGATCCGGCTCCTATCGTCCTGCACACGGGTGCGGATCGTCTCCAGGCCCAGTCCCGCCATCGCTACCTCCTATAATTGCTTGCGTATCAATGCTTGCGAGTCTAGGCGTCACCGTAACCTGTTCGCATGACATGGAACCCCTTCTCACGCAAGGATCGACGGGACAAAGAGGCGGAGGCGGACCAGAGGGCCTCCACTGAAGAGGTACGAGGCAAGGGACGCCCCACCCCTAAGCGCAAGCAGGCCGAGGCCCGGAACCTGCGCCCTCTGGTCCCCAAGGACCGCAAGGCCTCGCGCAAGGCCGCCAAGGCCCGGATTCGAGCCCGTGAGGATGCCCAGTACGAGGCCATGAGGACCGGCGACATCGACCACATGCCCAAGTCGGAGCGCCTTCCCTGGAGAATCTACATCCGCGACTATGTGGATGCCCGTTTCAATCTGCTGGAATGGATCTTCCCGGCCATCATCCTCATGTTCGTGGCCACCCTGATGGGTATGTTCGTGGGTCCTCAGCATTACGCCACTTTCACCATGGTGGTGACCATCCTTCTATATGGCTACCTGATCGTGGCCCTGATCGACACCTGGCTGATGTGGCGCAAGCTCAAGCGGCTGCTGATCGACAAGTTCGGCGAGCGCTCGGTGGCCAAGGGTTCCCGCTCGGCCTCCTATGCCTGGCAACGAGCCATGATGGTCCGGCGCTGGCGGGTCCCCAAGCCCAGCCAGAGCAAGCGTGGGCACTGGCCCAAGTGACAGTCGAGTGTTTTTGATGTTCCGACCTGCGGTCGGTCACTCCGCCCGGTTCCTCTTGAGGTTCCGGGCGGTTTTCGTATTCGCTCCACATTCTGCGAATGGTCTTCATTCTCCCAGCCTGTACCACTAGCATGGATTGTTATGCAGCAATCGATCAACCAAGCCGGCACGGAGTCTCTTGACCCTTGGGATGCCGACAGCCGCCAGTACGACACCATCATCATCGGATCCGGCCCGGGGGGCTATGCCACGGCCCTGCGCACGGCAGAGCTGGGCGGACGGGTGGCCCTGGTCGAACAGGATCCTGTGGTTGGTGGCGTCTGCCTGAACCGGGGATGCATCCCCACCAAGGCTCTGCTGACCGCCACCCAGGTTCTGGAACAAGCCGATCTCGGAGCCGCCATGGGCATCAATATCGAGTCGGCCAACATCGACTACCAGAAGCTCCAGGATTATCAGGACCGGATGGTGGATGCCATGACCGGGGGCCTGTCGAATCTTTTGAAACAACGTGGCATCACTGTGGTGCATGGCCATGGCACCATCGTCGGCGACGGTCTGGTAGAAGTGACTGACGATGACGGCAATCGAACACGCCTGACCACCTGCGACACCATCCTGGCCATCGGTTCTCATGCCAGGGCCCTGGAAGAACTCCCCTTCGGGGATCTGGTCATTGACACTGACCGGGCCCTGAGCCTCAAGCCCTTCCCCCGACGCGCCTTGATTATTGGATCAGGGGCTGTGGCCCTGGAATTCGCCACCATTTGGAATCAAGCCGGTTGCCAGGTGACCCTGATGGTCAGACGGGACCGGGTGCTCTCCCACTGGGGTCGCCGGACCGGGCAGATCATGACCCGGGAGCTGGAGCGTCAGGGAATTCAGATCATTACCCATGCCCGCTGCTCGGGCGGTCACCGTCTGCCCGCAAATGGGGGTATTCAGGTCGACTACCAACCGGCTGACGACACGGGCCAGGCAGGAGCGATCGAGGCTGATCTGGTCCTGGTCGCCATTGGCAGGGATCCTAATACTGATCCCAAGCATATGCAGGAGCTGGGCATTGACCTGGACGAGCAGGGCCAGGTTCTGACCGACTCTCAGGGGCGCACCAGCCGTGATCGGGTCTGGGCCTTGGGCGACATCACCCCCGGTCATCATCTGGCCCACAGGGCCTTCCAACAGGGCATAACCCTGGCCGATGCCGCTTCCGGTTTGGACCCCGAGCCGGTCAACGAGGCTACCATCCCTCGTGTGGTCTTTTCCTCTCCCCAGGCCGCAGCGGTGGGCCTCAGCCGTCAGGAGGCTGAGAACGATCCATCGCTGAACCAGGTCAAGGAGACCATCTACCCCATGATGTCTAACTCGCGCATGCGCATGAGCGGCCTGCAGGGCACCCTCAGCCTGATCACCGCCTGCCCGGCCACCGACATGGAGAAGCAGATGGTTGTCGGTCTGGAGATGGTCTCACCCCAGGCCTCCGAGAACATCGCCGAGGCCCAGCAGTTGGTGGGTAACCAGATCCCCCTGCACCGGGCAGCCGGGCTCATTCACCCCCATCCCACCTTCTCGGAAGCCATTGGAGAAGCCTTGCTCAAGGCTGATGGCAGACCCCTGAACATGCGGTAGACATGCGGTAGACTGGTCAACCAGTGAACGTTTCCAAGTGAGGATGGCATGGCTACAGAGGACACTAAGGGCAAAAAAGCAAAAAAGAAGAGCAGCACGATCAGCCAGATCGTTAAGATCTACCAATTCACTTATGAAGAGGACAAGGCCCTTCCCTGGCTGCTGGCCGCGGCCATTCTGGTACCCACACTGATAGCAGTGGTGATCTGCCTGCTGGCCCACTTCGGCTGGCTGTCCTGGATACTGACCGTTCTTCTGGGCATCATGGTCGGCCTGCTCCTGGCCACCATGACTTTGACCAGGCGCTCCGACAGGGTCGGCTACGCCAAGATGGAGGGCCGTCCAGGCGCTGCCGCTGCCGTGCTGAGCAGTATCTCCAAGGCAGGATTCTCCTTCCCCCAGGAACCCGTCTGGATTGATGCCAAGACCAAGGATGCCATCTGGAGGGGCACCGGCCGCACCGGGGTCTACCTGATAGCTGAGGGCGACTACAACCGCGTCAATAAGGCCATGAACCGCGAGGAGGAGAAGATCCGCCGCATCACCCGCGGGTCGGCCATCCCCATCTACCGGATCAGCGTGGGCCACGGTCCAGACCAGGTCCCGCTCAACAAGCTCCAGCGCACTGTGATCAAGAAGAAGGTCAAGCTGACCGCCACCGAACTGGAGACGCTGAACGACCGGCTGGTCACCCTGCAAAAGCGGCAGAGCGCCCTGGGGATGCCCAAGGGCATTGATCCGACCAAGATACACGTCAGCCGCAAAGCCATGCGCGGGCGCTGATGTTTCCCAAGGTCCCGACATCTCCCTCAGGGAGGTGCCGGGACCTTCGCATGAAACACCCCCGTAACCTCAGTGGCGCATTGCCGAAAAAACCGGTCCCCTAGACTGGGTGACCGTTACGGTTTCCACGAAAGGAGCAGTTCAGTGAGCGAACTTAAGTCAAAGGCCGATTGCGAAGCTCTGATAAACCAGGAGGGCGTGGAATATGTCTCAGTCAGGTTCACAGACCTGATCGGGGTCCAGCAGCACTTCACCGTCCCCGCCAACGAATTCCTCAAGGACGCCTTCACGGACGGCATGGCCTTCGACGGCTCCTCCGTCCAAGGCTTCCAAGCCATCAACGAGTCCGACATGAAGCTGATTCCGGATCCTGAAACAGCTTATCTGGATCCCTTCCGCCGCCACCGCACCTTGAATGTGGCCTTCTCCATCGTGGACCCGGTGACCGACGAACCTTACTCGCGCGACCCCCGGCAGATCGCCTCCAAGGCCGAAGCCTACCTGCGGTCCACCGGCATCGCCGACACGGCCTCCTTCGCTCCCGAGGCCGAGTTCTTCATCTTCGACAAGGTTCGCTTCGAGAACAGCATGCAACGCTCCTTCTATGAGGTCGACTCCATCGAAGCCCCCTGGAACTCGGGCGTGGATGTCGAAGAGGACGGCTCCGACAACATCGGTTTCAAGAACCGGGTCAAGAGGGGCTACTTCCCTGTACCGCCCATCGACCACTATCAGGATCTGCGCGACGACATGGTGGCCAACCTGCAAAAAGTGGGCCTGATTCTGGAGCGCTCCCATCACGAGGTGGGCGGCGCTGGCCAGCAGGAGATCAACTATCGCTTCAACACCCTGCTGCACGCTGGCGACGACCTGATGAAGTACAAGTACGTGGTCCACGAGACCGCCGCTCTGGCTGGCAAGGCCGCTACTTTCATGCCTAAGCCCATCGCCGGGGACAACGGGACAGGCATGCACTGCCACCAGTCCCTCTGGAAGGATGGCAAGCCCCTCTTCTATGACGAGAATGGCTACGGCGGACTCTCCGACATCGCCCGCTGGTATGTGGGCGGCCTAATTGAGCATGCCTCGTCCGTCCTGGCCTTCACCAACCCCTCCACCAACTCCTACAAGCGGCTGGTGCCCGGCTATGAGGCCCCGGTCAACCTGGTCTACTCGGCTCGGAACCGTTCGGCAGCCATCCGCATCCCCCTGGCCGGCACCTCGCCTGCTGCCAAGAGGATCGAGTTCCGCGCGCCCGACCCCTCCTGCAACCCATTCCTGGCCTTCTCGGCTCAGCTTATGGCAGGACTGGACGGCATCCTCAACCACACCGAGCCCCCGGCCCCCATTGACAAGGACCTCTATGAGCTGCCTCCGGAGGAGCACGCCCAGATCAAGCAGGTGCCGGGCTCCCTGGAGGAGGCCCTGAACGCCTTGGAAGAGGACCACGACTTCCTGAGCGAAGGCGACGTCTTCACCGACGATCTAATCCAGACCTGGCTGGACTTGAAGCGCGGTGAACTGGACCAAACCCGTCTGGCTCCCACCCCTCTGGAGTACGAGCTCTACTTCCACATCTGAGTCATGGTTAATAAAAGTTGGGGCTCCATCCTTTACGATGGAGCCCCAACTGTATCCGATTACAGTTACATCAATCCAGTTTGAAAGCCTTATCTGCCGGTATTCTTACGCACCCTAAAGAAAGAGGTGACAATGGCCAATACAGAGGCCAGCGCGAAAAGGACTATGGCAATCGAGGCACTCTGCAAATCAGCCATATTCTGCGCATTTTGCTCGAAAGTCATGATGCTGGCAAAGCCATTGATCCGACTTGCCAGAAAACTCACCATACTCAGTACGAGCAGTACGGCTGCTAAGCAAAGAACTATATCGCGAGCCAAGGCTAACCATCTGCTGCCTTGATAAACCTGCCCGGAGACAAGGACGAAAATCTCTGACGCCATAGCTACGATGGCACAAACCAAGACACTTGGCTCGACTCCCAAATTTTGGAAGTAAGCTGTTTTCCCGTTAATTTCAGCATAAATCAAGGCAGCCAAAGTGACAATGAAGGTTAGGGTGCCCATATAGAAACCGATTGATTGACGCTTGAAAAAATCCATGATCTCCACCTTTCAGATTGACCTGTAATAACGGCGACGACTGACCACGTACATGACCAAGCTCAAAAGGGTCAGCAGAGCCGTACCCGCCGTCGACCACATCAGAACTTTGTCGTACCAAGTGCGGATAGTCTCCAAATGTGACTTCGCATCCAAACCGTCCATTACATTGGAGTTCGCATAGGCGTAATTCTGCCAAGTCATGTTCCTTTTCAAGTCACTCATGAGCTGGGCGTCCTTGCTGACATTCTTCAGGTTCCACTCTGGCCACTTTCTTGATACGGCATCCAGGCTGTCATTTCCGGTACTGGTCAGCATGGTTACCCCGTTATGGGCAGAAGCCGGTAGATTTTGATATTCGGTATCCATGATGAAGTCCTGGGAAAGCACACCTTTAAAGCCCCACTCCTTACGGAGTATGTTCATGAGCAGTCCAGTATGGGCATTGACAGCAACCACACCAATCCGGTTAAATCCGGTCATCATACCCAAGGCTCCGGCATCTTCGACTATGCTCTGGTTAGCTCTAAGCTCGCCCTCACGCGCCTTCTGCTCAGTCATGAAAACAGCTATGCCCGTGCGATTGATCTCTGTGTCGTTGAAAGCAAAATGCTTGGGCGCCAAAATACAGCCGTACTTTCTGGCTTGGCGGACGGAGGAAGCCGCTTGATAGGCAGTCAGCATAGGATCCTCGGAATAGTATTCATGGTTCCGGGCATTGTACGCGGTGCGATGAAGATTGGTGCCGACACCCCAGATAAGCGCAGTGTTGGCCCAGATCGAATAATTACCCAGGGCCTTACCCCACTGACCTGCCAAGTCCTTGCTGAATGTCTGGCCGATAACGGTTTCCACGGCCATGACCCCCATGGTATAGGAAAGGTTGTGATCCGTCCCGTCAACCGCATAAGGATCACCTGATTGCTTGTCCTTGTTGGCATACTGCCCTAAAGGATAAGAAGCAAATCCATTGGGACCGTCGTTCTGAACTACTTCAGGTGAGCTGATGGAACGAATGGGCTTGGTCGAAGTTCCTCCGAAAGCGGTCCTGATCATGGCTTCCGGCAAGGTCAACTGATCCATGAGCTTGGACCATCGCTTATCTTTGATGTCTGTAACACCCTTCAGCTGGGCCAAGGTCATCCCATTATTGGCACCGAACTTTACCGACTTAGGATCGCCTTGGGATTTTATCTGGTAAGTCTGATTGGTCAGACCCTGCTTGAGCATACTGGAGCTCGCCGTCAACCCCTTATAAGTTTTGGGCCAAGTGCTTTCCCAATCGCTTCTGCTCAGGTTAGTGACCGAACCTGGCTTGTAGAAGTTCAAGTCTGCATTCGCTAGCTGGTTGGTCACTTTGGCACCTGTCTTGCTGACTGCGTAACGACTGGTGTCGCGCTGCGCCAGATTCCAGCTTGCCACCTGATCCATCATGCCATCTACAGATGCGCCCTTGGCCTTAAGGACATTTTCCACAGCTTGGTGGGCATCATCTCCCAAAGCGAAGTAATAGTCCCCAGCATCCAGGACATAACCCCCTTTACGTCCGTGATTGCCAAGAGTGGAATCCCAGCTGGCCATATACTGGGCATCCGCTTTGATCGTTAAGGTCTGCGATTGACCGGGCTGAAGCAAATCGGTTTTGCCATAGTCCAACAACTGGACCTCGGATTTTTCAACATGATGCTCACGGTCATAGTCGGTATAAGGAGTGCTTACGTAGAACTGTGCAACATCCTTGCCGGCCACCTTACCAGTGTTAGTCACTTGGATGCGCGCGGTTACTGTGCCCTCTTTCATATCTACTGCTACTTGGTCCAATGTTTGACGAAAGCTGGTGTAAGAGAGACCATAACCGAACGGATAGGTTACTTCCCTGTTGTAATCCCAGGCATCGCCAGTAGTCGAACCAACCTTGGCATCTGCTTTGCCCTGACCCAGCACCTTATCGGCATATCTGGTCTCATAGTACTTATAGCCGGTGTAGATGCCCTCAGCTTCGACGATTTCGGAGTTAATGCTGTGGGCAGGATCCGCATTAGTCCAACTGTAGTTTCCGTAGTTGTTGACTGCCGGAGCGCTGGTGTTGTTGGCAGCCCAGGTATCTGTCAAGCGTCCGGATGGATTCTCTCTGCCACAGAGAAGATCAGCAACACCATTGAAGCCATAAGCGCCTGGCAGGCCCACCTGCATGATGGCGTCTACTCCATCTTGATTTGCCAGCTCTTGAATCTGCATGGGATTAACGCTATTGATAAGAATGATCACCTTGCCATGATTGGTCTGCTTGGCTTTGACTGCAGCGTCGATCAACTGGCGCTCATCGTCCGAAAGTCCCAAGGGATCACGTTGATCGAGGTGCTGTTTGCTGTCCACCCCGTCCTTGCCTGGCGTATAGTTTCTATTCTCTCCCGAAGCCCTTGCCAAGGTTACAATCATTACATTGTTTTTATCCAAACTCGACCGCCAATCAGGCCGTGCCTGATCCATCTGGGATTGGGAGAGCTCCTTGCTAGAGAACCGTTCACCGATAAGGGGCGCCGTAATACGTGTGACCTTGCTTTTATGACCGAAATTATTGATTTCTGTCGAGAATTCATCTTTTTTAGATTGATAAAGCTGCTGAAGCGTTGAGTTGATGTCAAACTGCCTAGAGCGAAGAGCGGCTACCAAATCAACCGTGTCGGCATCGGTACCCTTGTTCATACTCACAGAAGAACCCATGTCGCCGCCCAGGACCGGATAATAGCTCGAGAATCCCAAAAGGGAGACTCGATGGGTTTCTTTCTCCGTCAAGGGCAAAGCTCCGTTGTTTTTTAAGAGAACAGAGCCCTCTGCGCTCATTCGTCTACCCAAATCAGCCACAGATGTCAACAATTCCTTGGTACTTGAGTAATCAGAACGGTAGGTGTAAGCCTTCCTGGCATCCTTGCCCTGGGCTGTGACGAAACGTGAGCTTTTGGTTCCCAGAAACTTATCAATATCCGTGCGAAAACCATTGACGGCCCCTGTAACTGAAAGAGACAAGGCCAGCAATGATGCAAAAACCGTTGTCATCCCCCTCCAGGCCTGTATACGACGATCATTTCTCATGACACAACCTCCTCGTTGTTTGTGCGACTTTGATGCTTGATGAACAAGCACCGAGTCTTGCTTCTCTACCCCCTGCTGCTACTGCTCAAGATGGAGCTTGCGCTTCCAACTCAGCAGAATTTTTTGCCTATCCTGATACTTGGATTCCTCCTTTTCGAAGTCCAGCCCTTTCCTGACGCATCGTTGGCGTAGTTCTTCCTGTCTTACGGATTCGGCCTTTCTAACCGCCTCATCCTGTTCCCGTTGCAGACGGACGGAAGGGTCCAACCACTCTCCACCTGCCGCCAAAACCTTCTCTTTCTGATGCCTGAGAATCAAGGCATGGTCCTCGTCCGAATGGCGCTCCACATTGAGAAAAATCATGAGAACCGCGATGGCCGCATAACAGACCAATTCGAAACCTATGTAGCAGACAACCAGCACTGACTGGACTGTTCTGTTCTGTCGAGGCAGAGAAGGGTCATAACCTGACGCGGTCAGAAGCATATTGATCAGACCGCTGCCTAAGCCAGTCATTCCAACCATGATCGCTCCATAGACTGCCATGGTGAATCCATCCGAACGGAACCCGTTTTTAGCCTCCAAGTGGTCCAGTACATCGGAAAGAAGAGCCAAAGTCACATACATGGCAGGAATGGAGCCGACCCCCTTCAAGGCGACACCTATGCAGACCATTTTCAGGCTATGAACGTCAATAAGGCTGAATGATCCTCCAATGACGGCAATGACCATCCCCCAGGCCACAGCTTTCCTCTTGCCCAGCTTATTGGCGATCGGCCAAGCCAGGACCATGCCAATAGCAGTGGGGATGCCGCCGATCAGACCAAGAGCGCTCATAGCCCCGCCTGCGGCTCCCTCCCCGGTCACACCGTTGAACATCCACCGGCTGTAGTAGCTCATAGAACCGTTTTTGACCATGCCGGAAAGCTGGAATAGAAGGAAATATAGGATGATGACCCACCAGAAAGGTTCAGTCATGCAGGCTTTAACCTGTCTTGCCATGGGTAACTTTGCCTCTTTGATCTTGAGCTTGAGATTCTCTTCGGTTATCCGTTCACGGGTGAAGTAGTACTCGCAGAGAATACCGAGAAAAGTGATCAGACAGAGGACTAAAATTACTCCCTTCCAGTGATTGTATGAGGCCTGTGTATCAATGACCCCCCCATGATCCACGAACAGAAAACCCTGAAGGAGGACCGGCACCAGTATGCTGGCGCCGATACCAACTGCAGCCACGCCTGCTGCGTTGGACAAGGTGGCCAGGAGCCCCCGCTGATTGGTGTTGCGGGTAGAAAGATTGACCATAGAACTGTGAGCCGTATAGAACATAGGGTATGCCAACGCGTAGTAAAGGTTATAGGAGACGCAAATCCAGACCATCTGCATCGTCGGCGAGGAGTTCCTAGGAGTCATGAAAAGGCCGATGATGGCAACCATAAGAATCGGAGCCGACAAAAGAAGATAAGGCCTTGCCTTGCCCTGAGGGGTTCTGGTCAAATCCATCATTCGTCCCACCAGAAGATTACCCAGAACCACGACTATGACGGAGACCATTGGCATAAAGGTTGCAAAGAGACCGAATTTGCTCTTATCGGTCCAGTGGAGAATATCCGAATAGTACCTGTTCAGATAAGAGGCGAAGATGGCATTCGAGATAAGGGCGCAAAATGGTCCTACAAGATAACCGAGAACCATTTCCTTGATCTGGACATTGGCCGAGGTGATGCGGGTGCGCAACCAGCTCGAAGAAAAGAACTGTTCTAATAGATTTATTTTCTGCTGAGCCATCAGTTTTTGTCCTCTTCTTGCCTTGTTCCCAAGTTGATGGTCTGATTAACCTGGTGATCACCAGGACAGAGATCTTGTGTCTGCCCCCCCTGCAATTCCAGGCGACAACGTGTCCCTATAGGAACATGGACACGAACGTCAAGAAGGGAATCCTCAACCTTCCAGGAGGCACTAATAGTGCCGTAGGGAGTCTGAACGTGTCCCTTAGCCCAGTTCAGGCTGGAGTGAATAATGGGTTTAAATCTGAAAATACGATATCCTGGATCGATCATCTCAATTCCGAGTACACGACGGTAGAGGAAGTCTCCCACAGCACCTGATGCATAATGGTTGTAGGAAATCATCAGATCAGTGCCGTCATCACGGATAGGACACTGACCGGATTCGTCAAGGCCATCCCAGCGTTCCCATATCGTTGTGGCGCCCATTTTCACCTCGTAAAGCCAAGATGGACAGGTATCGTTCAACAGCATCCGATACGCAGCATCTACTTGTCCGTTATCAGCCAGAGCAAAGAGGATATAAGGCGTCCCAGGAAATCCGGTGCCGATTCGGTACCCATTCTCTTTTACCAGCTCGGCCAGGCGAGCTGCTGCTTCTTTTCTTTCTTCCCCTTTGAACATGTGCAAGTAGAGAGGGAGGACATACGCTGTCTGGAATTCTTTTTTCAGATGCCCCCGTCCATCAGTAAAAACCGATATGTAAGCATCAGCCACCTTGTCGGCCAACAGGTCGTACTCCTGCGCCTCACGATCCTTGCCTAGCTCTCTTGCCACTTTTGCCAGGGTCCGGCTGGTGTTGTTGAGACTTGCTGTGGCTGTCCAAGGACTCCGGGCCTGCCATTGAGACATTTTGGGAAGGTCAGGTGCCACCCAATCGCCGAAATGAACCACTGCTGGGGTGTGCCAGATGTATCGCCTCTTGCCTATACCCCAAAGCCCAGCCCAGAACCGGCAGGCACGAACATAGCGTTGCATTACCGGATACATTCGTTCAAGGAGATCAATATTGCCTCGAGCCTGATATTCGGCCCACGGTACCAAGACACAGGCATCTCCCCACCAATCAACGGCCATCGTGGGCATCGTGTCCGGGAATCCGAACCCTTGCGCTGGCACTGTGTTCGGTATTCCGCCAGTCCGCGCTTGCTCATCGGCTACATCCTTCAACCATTTGTCAAGGAATCGACTCATATCGAAGTTGTAGCAGGCTGTTGGAGCGAAGACTGCGATATCGCCTGTCCACCCCATACGTTCGTCCCTTTGGGGACAGTCTGTTGGTATATCCATCAAGTTGGATTTGGCTCCCCAGACAATATTGCTCTGCAAACGGTTCAGCCTGGGTTCTGAACATGAAAAATCCCCGGTCACAGGCATATCTGAGTAGAGAGCCAGACCTTCAACTTGGATCCTGTCAGCTGATATGCCGCTAACGGAAACGTACCTGAACCCCATATATGTAAAGCGAGGGGAATAAATCTGGCGGCCCTGGCGACAGATATAGGTCAAGGTCGCTTTGGCCGTACGAAGGAAGCGGGTGTTGAGGCTGCCATCCGGGTTGAGGATTTCGGAGTGACGGACCTTGATGATCTGCCCTTCTTTCCCATCGATGGTCAGCCTAACCACACCCGCAAAATTTTGACCCATATCATAAACCAGCTCATTAGAGGAGAGTCTGGATACGCTAATAGGCTTCAAGACTTCGTGGGGCCGAACCGGACTACCATAGTCAGCAACCAGAAGAGGATGGATTTTCGGCTTCTCAATAGCTGCAGGGTGCCAGTCAGGACCCATTTGCGACTCACTCAAATCGATCCTGGCATCGTAGGTCTCACCGTCATACAGGTCAGCCATCCGGCAGGGACCGTTCAAAGTGACTGACCAATCCCTATCAGTGCCAAGGATCTGACTGGTGCCATCTTCGAACTCAATCCGAAGCTCGGCCAAGAGCGCCTGACGGTCTGCGCTAATCCTGTTTTTCCTAGTAAAGGAAAAGGATCCTACAGCCCATCCACCGGCCACCACGGCTGTGATCTCCTTCTGACCGCCACCGGCCAGAAGATTTGTGACATCGTAAGTCTGGTACTGGAGCTTGGAGGCATAGGATGTGAAGCCGGGGGCGAAATACCGATCGGAGACCTCCTTGCCATTTATGGTGAAGTCGTAGATACCCAAAGCAGTGGCATAAAGACGTGCCCTGATGACCTTCCCCTCCTTCAAGGAGCAAACTCTCCGAAAAACCATAGGGGAAGGCGAAACCTTCTTTTCATGAAACCTATAGGTGCCGTCCGTGATCCATTTGGCCTGCCAAGGGGTTCCCATGCGTCCGGTTTCGAATTGGGCAACGGCAAAGGCAGACTGACCGAGCGTATCCCTGACGTTCAAGTCGAGGTTGTAGCTGGTGAAGGGCTTTAAATCAGGACCCCCATATCTGATAGACATATCATCGCCAGGATTACCCACCCATGAATTCACCTTGAGGGTGGCTGATTCCATGCGATCATCCTGACAGTCACTGTCAAGATTGAAAGTGAAAAGGGGATGAGCTGAATCAGTGACGCAGCCCTCGGTCACATTCTCAATAGCAAGACGGCCCACCGTCAGCATCTTTGCCTCTTCTCGATTACTACGGCGAGAGGGTCACCTTAAGCTGCCCGCGGTCTCGTCGTTTCTTTGTCGAATACCCTCTAAGGCTCTCGCATGAGAAGTGAGCGACCAAGCTGCATGACACGAAAGGTTCTTTTAGATACACGAAATGAATTCAGGGTACAGGAAGAAGGATATTAAGTCGGAAAATCCCCTGCGAGTCATCAACCACCATATACCCCTTATAACGCGTCACGATCATGCGCATGGAACGCATGCCAAACCCGTGATAGCGCGCATCAGATTTGGTGGTGACCGGCAGATCGTCTTTGAAAATCAGCCTTCCCTTGTAGGGGTTCTCCAAGTGGATCACCGCCATTCCTTTGTCAGGATGCACAATCAACCTGATGTACTTATCTGTCATGACATCCAGGGAATCCGTAGCCTCTATGGCGTTGTCCATGGCATTGGCAAACAGGGAATATACGTCCCCCTGCCTCATAAAGTCCAGGCAAGAACCATCTATCATACGGTCGAATTGAATGCCACGCTTTTGACAGAGCAGGGCTTTACCAGCCAACAGTATTTCCAGCGCTTCATTCCCAGCCTTGACTTTGGTGTCATAGACATCAATCAAAGTATTAAGGTCCTTGATCTCATCCTTATCCAAAGCAGTTCCCAGATCGTTGATCTCTTTCTTTATGTCATGGGCTTTGATGTTGATGAGATCGACTGTTTCTTTGTCGTGCTGCATCTGCTGCTCCTGCTGTGCCAGAAGACGCTGCAGCATGAGCCCATCCTGCTCGGCCGCCCTGCGACCAGATATCTCATCAAGCAAGACCAGAATGAAAATGCACGTGATCAAACGGGTGAGTGTGAACATCAGGTAAGCCAGAACTGGGATGCGGGTGTTTCCTACAAGTTCATCGAAAAGACAGGCAAAGACGTTTACACACAACATCACGCCAACAAGTATGAGCGGAATGTGCTTGCTGACCGTGCTGGGTGGTGCATGTTCGACTATGGAACGCGCAAAGACCCTATATACGACAGGCAGGAGAGCCGGGAAGATCACCGGATAAACCAAATAGGACAGCATGTCGCCACGCATATCTGTGAAGCTTTTCAGCAGGGAAACAATGATCTGGGCGCCGCAATAGATCAAATGCTGAGTAGCTACGCCCGCCACCAGGTAAAAGACAGCCTGTCCCGTGCTCAAGCACAGGCATATCATCATGGCAGCCAGGCACATAGCATAGAAAATGGTGACCCTAAGGATGAGAGTATAAGGGTTCTGATGCACAAGTTCTGCCCAAACAAGGCAGATGATCAACATGAGCGTCAATGATAGACCCATCCGGAAAAAGATCGGAGGACGACGATCCAACTTCCATGTATAGAGACCGATTGAGAGAATCAACTCAAATAAGAATCCCGACGACTGGAAGAACCAAAGAACGGGCTCAATCAGGCTTTCAGATAACATGGTCATTGCCGATGCAAGTGACGAGTTGAGCCATGAAAGTCTTGCGATAGACTCGGCCGATAGTTAAAACAGACCCATTTAGGAGGGTGATCTCCTCCCCCTTTACCAGACGTATATAACGCTGATTGACTAGAAAGGACTTAGATGAACGAATAAAACCATGTCCCTGGAGCACGTCTTCCACGTCTTGAAGACTGCCCACCCCATGTATCAGACCCTTGTCGGTATGGAAATCCAACTGATGGCGTCGAACCTCGATGTAAGCCAAGTCCCGCAGGAAAATACGTTGACTCTTTGACCTGTATCTTACGGTAATGGTATCAGCTTGCTGCCGACACAGGGACACGGCCCTGTCCATTTTCCTATGGAAATCCTCTTTAGTAAAGGGTTTTACAATATAGTCTAAAGCCGAAACTTCATATCCTTTGACTGCATATTGAGCCATATTGGTCACGAAGATAATAATGACTTTCTGATCCATGTGCCTTATCCGCCTGGCAGCTTCGAGCCCATTCATATTGGGCAGATCAATATCCATGAAAATCAGGTCGTACCGAATCCGATACGGCTCAACTAAGGCCGTGGGCTCACGAAAATCGGTTATTTCGATCCTCGCCTTTGTCTTGTCCATGTAATCATCCAGACAGCGGTGCAACCAGGCTGTGGCGGGCTCATCATCCTCGACAAGGGCTACCGTCAACATTCAGCACTCCTTCTCGACCTATCAATCCTGAGCATACAGTATGGCGTTGGAAAGTTAATGGTCGATCTTGCCGCAAATAGTCATGCCTCCGATTACCATCAACATTAATATTGTCCGTAATTATGCCTTATAGAGGGCCAAAGTCAGGGGTGGTGAAGTGCGCTGGCTGCGTGAGTTCATGGAGTTGCCCGTATATTTGCGAGCCATGCTCATCGTAGACCTGATGTGCAACTTCGGCATCGGCCTGGTCATGCCCATCGAGCTGCTCTTCGCCACCCATTCCCTGGGCGCGACCATGAGCGAGGCAGCGCTCCTCGTGACCATCAGCTCGGTAGGGTCCCTGATCTCCAATCCCATCATCGGCTGGGTCTCGGACCGCCGCTCCTCATGGCTGGCCATGCACACAGCCATGATCTTCTCGGTCATCGGCCCCCTGATCTTCACCGTGGCCCACGACTATCGTGCGGCAGTGGCGGGAGCCTTCGTATCAGGCCTGGGTATGGGCATGCAGACCTCCTGGGCCAGCATTCTGACGCAGATCTCCACCAGGAAGCAGCACCGGATCGTCTACGGAATCAACCAGGCCGAACTAAACCTAGGCATCGGCCTTGGAGCGGCCGTAGGCGGACTGCTGGCCGCAGGTGGTCAGGACTTCCTTTACCGCATTGGCTTCGGCGACAGGGCCCTAGGATTCGCTCTGCTCAGCATGTCGCTGTTGGTCATCGAACGACACTGGCAGCTGCGCCGACTGACAGCTGAGCTCAAGGCTCAAGCAGAGCAGGAGGCCGTCCAGGAATCTGCAGGGACAACCCACGCCCTGCAGGTCAGCCAGACACACAAAGCAAAAAGTGTAACCGCCAACGGCACCTTCGGCGGGCGGACAAGTTCCCTGACCAGAGTGCTGGCCTCGATGGCCTTGTTGACCATGGGCACCTTCTTTATGGACCTGTTCGGATATTCCCAGTTTGATGCCGGTCTGGTCACCACCCTGATTTCAGATCCCCATATCCCCCGCTGGTCCCTGTCGGTGGTGGACGTGGTCAACACCTTCTCGGTGGTCATCATGAACATCATGCTGCTGCCCCGGCTCAAGGACGCCAACCATGTGCGCCTGCTGCGCACCGTGCCGGTCTTCTGGGCTGCGGCCTGGGTGATCATCGTCCTGGGCCTACGCTTGGATTCCACCCCCGGCGCTCTGAGCGTGGCCTCCTTGGGCATCACCATCTTCGGACTGGGCGAGGTCATGATGGGCATCTCCCAGCCGGTGGTGGCCGCCGAGCTGGCCGGGCCATCGTTCAGCGGGCGCATGTTCGGCCTGCTCAACACGGCCGCCTCCCTGGGCTATATCGTGGGGCCCATGTTCGCCTCCTACATCCTGGCCGGGCATGAGGTCATTCCATTCCTGGCCATGTGCGCCATCGGACTGGTCGTGCTGGCTGTCCCCTGGTTCCTGGCCATTCCCTCGCGACAGATCACCAGCCAAAAGAACCCGGCTACCCTTTAATCTCAGACAAGGCAGTGCACCGAATTAAAGACTTCGAGGTTGGCTAATTCAAAGGATGACCAAGAAGGCATACCTGCAGTGGCCAGTCCAGCAGACTGTGTTGTCTCTTTAGAGTCAGTCCTTGTTGAGAGTCAGTCCTCGCCGACGGCCCGACGGGCATCGCCAGGCTCCGAACCTGCCATCAGGGTCTTGGCCAGATCCACAAATCGTTTGGTTAGCGGCGAATCGTCCAGGGAGCCGTCTGATCTGAGCACAGCCGGCCGGCCGGACTCCCCCGATTCGCGCAGGTCGGTCTGCAGGGGCAGCTGTTCCAGCAGGGGTACCTGATACCCCAAATCTCGGGTCAGCTGGTCGGCCACACGCTGGCCGCCTCCCTGACCGAAGATGCGCAGCCGCTCACCTTTGTGCTCGTACCAGGACATGTTTTCGATCACGCCCTGGACCTTGGTGGGCAACTGGAGGGCCACTAACCCTGAACGCACGGCCACCTCCGAAGCCGAAGGCTGGGGGGTAGTGACCACAATCAGCCGGCTGTTGGGCAGGGCCTGCGCCACGGACAGGGCCATGTCCCCGGTGCCTGGGGCCAGATCCAACAAAAGCACATCGGGGTCTCCCCACCAGACATCGGAAAGGAACTGCTCCAGCGAGCGCTGCAACCGCGGACCCCTCCAGAGAATGGCCCGGTCCGACCCGGCGAACATGCCGATGGAAATCAGCTTGACCCCCCATGCGGTGACCGGCATCAGCATGCCGTGCAGATTGGTGGGCCGGCTGTGTACACCGAAGAGCCCAGGCAGGGAGAATCCGTAGATGTCCGCGTCGATGGCAGCCGTGTCATAGCCTAGGGCAGCCAGCGTGGCCGCAAGATTGACCGTCACAGAGGACTTGCCCACGCCGCCCTTACCCGAGGCAATGGCGAAGATGCGGGTGCCCACGCCGGGCTTGGAGAAGGGGTTGCTGCGCCGGGCGGCCTTGAGGTCGGCTACCAGGTTGTCCAGCTTCTCCCGGCTCATGGAGGAAACATCGATATGGGGGCGCAGCCGGGCTCGCGGGTAGGAGGTCACGGTGCCGTTGATCTGGTTGGTGATGGTGGTCGACAACGGGCATCCCTTGATGGTCAGTTCCACCCGCACAGTCACCTCATAGTCGGCCTGGGCATCCCTGGCTGGCTCGACAATGATGTCGGTGATCATGCCCAAATCGGTAATGGACCGTCCCAGCTCTGGATCGATGACCCGACTGAGCCGCTCATAGACCTCCCCCTTGATTCTTCGAGGCAGCTCCTCCAGATCCCGGGTCCCTTCCTTGCGATGCTCTACTTGTTCCATGCCGTCACCATATCGCGCCCAGCCATCGGCTGCTAGGGCGCGGCTGGTCGGATATTGCGAATGTCACAATCAACCTTGGGCTGGGCTGGGATCGCCAGTGTCAAGCAGGCGGTGGAAGGCCGCCTCGTCCAGGATTGGCAGGCCCAGGCTCTCAGCCTTTTCGGCCTTGGAGCCCGGGTTGGCGCCCACCACCACATAGGTGGTCTTTTTACTTACGGATCCTGAGGCCTTGCCGCCGCGCTCCACGATGGCCTCCTTGGCGGAGTCCCTGGAGAAGTCCTCCAGGCTGCCAGTGACCACCACGGTCATGCCCTTTAGAGTCTGTGGCTTAGTGCTGCGCTCGACATGAGCGCCCACGCCAGCTGCCTGCCAGGCATCCAGGATGCGTCCACGCCAGTCGTCGGGCTGCCGAGCACCCTGGAACCAGTCGTGGATGGAATGCGCGATCTCGGGGCCCACACCGTCCAGCTCGGACAGGTCCTCCACGCTGGCTTCCTCCACGGCCTTGAGCGACGGGAAGCGGGTGGCGATGGCCCGGGCCGAGGTCGGTCCCAGGTGTCGGATGGACAGGGCCACCAGGACCCTCCACAGGTCGGCATGCTTGGCTTTGTCGATCTCTTCAAGCATCTGCAGGGTGTTCCTGGAGGGTTGGGCGTCGGCACTGCCCAGGGCGGCCTCCTGGACCTGGGTCTCATGGCTGTTCATAGCCCGCTCGCCCTGGCCAGCCTGGGCGCTCTTGGGCAGGTTGTAGAAGGCAGGCACCCGGTACCAGAGACCGCTGCCGCCAGTCCGGCGCTTGGTTGTGGCACGTCCCTGCCGGCCTTCGACCTCCGCCTGCTCCATCAGGGGAACCTCACGCCAGACATAGACCTGGCGCAAATCCTCCACCTTCAAGTCGAAGAGACCCGCCTCGCTGGTCAGGACAGGTTCCTGACGAGGCGGAAGCTTCAGGTCCGGGTCCGGCTGATACTGGGCTGCCTGGCCGCCTTGGTCGACCAGGACCTCACGCAGGCCGGGAGCGTAGACCTCCACGGAATCGGGCCGGTTCTCATCGGGGTTGGTCAGGGCTATGGCGCTCTGCTCCCCAAGATGCTCGATGTCCAGAGCCTTTCGAGAGGCCATGTGGATGATCCGCTCGGTCAGCTGGGCCGGGCAGGACTCCACATTGGGGCAACGGATGTCCACATCGCCCTCCTTGGCCGGGGCCAGCCGGGCACCGCAGCTGGGGCAGGTCTCGGGCATGATGAAGGGTCTCAGTTCCTTTTCGCGCCCCTTCCTGGCCTCGATAACCGGTCCGACCAGCTCAGGGATCACATCGCCTGCCTTGCGAACCACGACCGTGTCCCCGATCAGAATGCCCTTGCGCTTGACCTCGGAGGCGTTGTGGAGGGTGGTCCTGGAGACCGTGGACCCGGCCACGGTGACCGGGGTGAGCACCGCCACCGGGGTGATTCGCCCGGTCCGGCCCACTTGGACGGTGATGTCCAAAAGCCGGGTATTGATCTCCTCCGGGGGGTATTTGTAGGCCACGGCCCAACGGGGCGCACGTGAAGTAGCACCCAGCCTGCGCTGGAGATCTCGGTCCTGGAGCTTGACGACGATGCCGTCCAAGGCGTGCTCGATGTCATTGCGGTGCTGGCCGTAATAGTCGATCATATCCAGGATCTGGTCGAATGAGGTGACAACCCGGTTGTGGGGGGAGACCGGAATTCCCCACTGCTTATAGAGATCGTAAGCCTGGGACTGGTCGATGACCTCGTCGTGGGTCCCCTTGGGATGGGCCGGGCCCCACCTCAGGGAGCCCAGGCCATGGGCGTAAAAGCTCAGACGGCGGCTAGCCGTGATGCGCGGATCCTTCTGCCTCAGCGACCCGGCGGCGGCGTTGCGAGGGTTGGCGAAGGGCGCCTTGCCCTCCTGCTCCTGCTGCTCGTTCAAGGCATTGAAGTCATCGAACCGCATGAAAACCTCACCACGGACCTCCACGAACTCGGGAATGTCGCGGGTCGGTCCCGACAGGTTCTGCGGGATGCTCGAAATGGTCCTGACGTTCAGGGTGATGTCCTCCCCGGTAACGCCGTCCCCCCTGGTCAGGCCCTGCTCCAGGACCCCGTTGCGGTAGAGGAGGTTGAGAGCCAGGCCGTCTATCTTGACCTCGCTGGTCATGGGCAGGGCCTTGCCCTGCGGCCAGTCGAGCTCGTTGCGAAGTCCGTCATACCACTGACGCAGCTCGGCGACGCTGAAGACGTCATCTAGGCTGAGCATCTGGGAGGGGTGACGGACGGAGGCGAAGTCGTTGGAGAAAGTCCCTCCGACCCGGTGCGTCGGCGACTGGGGGGTGTCCAGGCTGGGGAAGTGGGACTCCAGCTCCTGCAGACAGCGCATCCGGGCATCATAGGCCGCATCAGAGGAGACCGGCGCATCGTCTATGTAGTAGGCGACCTGGTCGGACTCCACCCAGGCAGCCAGTCTGGACCAGAGACGCTGGGCCTGCTGGGCTCCCAGAGAGTCAAAATCCAACTCCCCCAGTCGCATGGCATCAGCATCGTCGGGCTGCAGGGAGGCTATCCATCGGTCAGTGCCCGGCCTGGGCCTGGACTCGGCATTCCTGCCCTCATCACGGGTTTGCTGAATATCTTCCTGAGCTGTTTTGTCATGCATTGAGCGACCTCATGAACTGTGCCTGTACCACATCAACACCTTCATTATCGTCGTCGTTCATCCTTGCGGCCGCCATTGACAGTGTTCGGGCCGGGACGAAGAGCCCACCATCCACACAGATGCGCGCTGCCTGGCGCACTATCGAAGCCACCTCGGTGTGAGGCCAGACCGGCAGGCCGTGCTCTGCCAGCACCCGGCGGGCCTGCCTGTGGTCTTCGGGCAGGACCACGCACTGGGAGCGGGCCCTAGCCTGCAGCTCGGCAAGCTCGCTCTTGAGGGCTGGTATCCGATCGGGACTGATGTGCTCGCTCATCAGGTAGGCCGCTGCAGCCACGTCAAACTCGTCGCGCATCCATGAGGCATAGGCCAGGCGATAGTAGGCGAAGGAGGCGTCGTCCCGATCCAAAGCCACCCGCAGGGCGTTGAGCGTGGCAGCCCGTGCCGAATCCCAGTCCTCCCGGTTGGCCAGCATGACCGCCAGCTTCAGGTGGGAAAGCGGATAGGCGGGCGCATAGGCCACCATGGCGTTCAGATGCTTGAGGGCCGCCTGGTCCTCCTTGATCTGAGCCAGCAGGTCGGCTATCTCCAAGTGGGCATAGAAGAGGTTGTCAGGAATGAGCAGGGTCCGCTCTCCTGGTGTGGCGAAGAGGCGGTTGTAGACCACCCGCTCGGCATAGGAGTTGAAGTAGCGGGGTACCTGGCCTTCGGCCGCAAAGACGGCATCCAGATGAGCGATAGCGTCTTGTTCAACCTGTATGCCCTGGGCTGCCCCACCGGAGAAGAGCAGATCACGGGCTTTGACGCGCTCCTTGTCTAGTTGGGAGGACAGGGAGAAGTCAAAGTCTGGAACAGGGGTGCCATCGATCATGGCACTGGCAACCTGGGGGGCCAGCTGTTCCAGCTCCGGGTCGCCAATACTCTGGATGATGCCTGTGGCCGCCTGGGCCTTGGCCGCTGATGTCATGGTCCGGTCCGAGGCCAGCTGGTGGAAACCGCCTACAGCCCTCTGCAACAGGTCGGCACGCTGGATGGACAGATCCACGGCCTTATGTGCGCCCAGGGCCTTGGCAGACTTATCAGCAAAGGCCACCTCGGAGAACTCAGGTTCCTCCTGACTGCCATGGGGGCTGAAGCGGTCATCGCGCATGTCAAACTCAGCCTCAGTAGGCTTGAGCCCGCCTTGGGGATCCACCTGCATGGCCGCGTCGAAGAAGCGGTAGATGGCACGTGGATCCTTCAAACCCTGTGAACGGATGCGGGAGAGGAAGAGTTCCCTGCTGAAGACCACCGAGACCAGGGTGCGGATGGTCGGATTGCTCTGCAGGGCGCTGAGCGGATTCTGCGATGCGTCGTCGTCAGTCTTGTCTGCAGAGGCATCATCATTCGAGACATCCTCCTTCGATGCATCATCAGAAGTCGACTCATCCGCGTCGGAATCATTGGCTGACGAAGGCGGCGCAAAAGCAGCAGAGTCAAGGTCCACGCCCTGCATAAGATCCTTGAACTCACGATCCACAGATTCCTTTTCACCCTGATCCTCGGCCTTGTCCTCCTCGTTCCCCTCTTGCTGCTCCGGGGCCATCCGGGAGGCAATGGGCTTGGTGGGATCGCCGTGCACGTCGCCATCCTTGGGATCAGCCTTGGACCCGGTGGGGGCCACCTCGCCTGAACGCATGCGCTCAAATGCCTCCAGGGCCTGTCCCATCATGGTCCTGATCGCCGAGTTCTGCTGGTCGACAGCCTCTTCCAGACCGATGGAGTCGACCTGCAGGCTGACCTCGCGCACGGCCGGATCCACCCCGAAGGCCAGGGCAGCCATCATCAGCCCGACGCGCAGGTTGTAGTCAGCGCTCATGGCGGATCGCTCGCCGTCATCCAGGTCCCGCCAGGCCCGCGACTGGTCCTCATAGCGGCTGGAAGGCATCATCGTGCGTCCTGCTGCAGTGAAGGCCAGGGCCACCTGTCCTTGGGAGAGGTTGGACCTGAACTCCACATCGAAGCGGAAGGGCAGCCGGAGGGAACGCATCAGCATGGACAGCGTCTGCCTGTAGACCCACTCGGAACGCACCGGCTCCTGACCCTGGCCGTCCGCTCGCACAGGCAGAGCCTGGGGAGCCTGTTGACGCACCATGACGGCGGTCGCCGCAGCCTTGTCGACCATGGCATTGATGGCGGTCCGCCCGTCGTCCTCCAGGGGGTCGAAACGAATCGGATAGTCCCCCGGGCGCAGCAAGGCGACAATGGCAGGATCATCCAAAAGTGCCTGGTCCAGCCGGGTTGCCTGGACGCGGTTGATCGAGTCCTCGGTGGGCAGCGTTCCCAGGCGGGCATTGCGCTCCAGCCAGGCGCTGACGGCGGCGAACCTGTTGAGATTGCCCTCGATGCGCAGGGCCGCAAGAGCGGCAGTGAACTCCAGTCCGTTGTCCCAGCTCAGAAAGTAGGCGCCCGAATAAGAGGAAGCATACAGATGCAGGGGCTCGGCCCCATGAACGGCCTCAAGGCCTGAGACGGGTGATAGAGCCCCAGCCTCGCGCATCAGGTCGGCAAACAGATCCTCCAGACCGGAGACCCGCTGTCCGTGGGAGCGCGCCTGGATCATGTCACCCACGCTGCGTCGGATGGCTCCCATGGGCGCCTCCCGGTTGAGCCGGTAGAAGATGTTGCCCGAGCCGAACCCAGTGAAGGTTCCCTGGATGCGCGGCAGCAGGTAAGCAGCGAAGAAGGCAATGGCCACGGCATCCCTATACTCCAGGTCCAGGCGCATCTCAGGAGGCAGGAGCGGACGCAGCTGCTCAAGTGAATAGCGACCATCGGCTCGCAGCCAGGAGGCCAGCCAACGCATGTGGCCGGCATCGTCACGGCCTGCTACAGCACCCTGCAGGGCGCGGACCGGCCCCGAATCCTGACCCGGATCGCGGCCCAGCCGACGACCGTCGGCCAGGGTCACCTCCTCCTCCCGGCCCAGCAAGAAGGCAGGCTCCATGTTCTGCAGGTCCATCCGGCTCTGCTCGCCGATGAAGACCCGGCCATGGTCGTCGGCCAGAGCAATCTGGGCGAAGTGACGACGATCGGTGAAGATACCTAGCGCAAAGCCGCGGCCTGGTGCATCAGGCCATTGGACCCAGCCAAGCGTCAGACCATCGGGAACGCCCTGCAGGCGCGGAAAAAGCCGACGCTTGACGGCGATGCCCAGAACACGGCTGTGGGAGGCCAGAAATTCGCGCATCTGCCGATCATCTGGATGGTGCCCCGTCCGGTTGATCAGATCGACCATGTCGGCCACCGAAGAATCCAGGGGACGATCCCCGCGACTCCCAGTAGTCGGACGAGAGGAGCCGACCAGTCCCTCCAGTGAGGAAAGAATGGAACGGCCCAGGCCGGACAGATCCCCGAACCCCCGGGACTTCTTCGCGTTCTTGGACATACCTTTGATTGTCCCAATCCAGCCCGACATGTCGCCGTTAGAATAAAACCGTGATGACTCTGCCAGCCCTGAGACGCCCCACCCCGGCCAGGGGCGCAGCCATCCGCCTGTTGCTGGCACTTTTTGTTGTGCTCACCTTGGAACTGGGGGTCTTTAATCTGGCCCATTGGCAGTCGCTGGCGGGTTCATCCTCAAACTTTTCGACAAGGACTGCTGGCGATGTCGCCTCACAATCACGCCAGCTGGGACCAGGACTGTCCCCGTTGCCGGGCGGAGGACTGAAAGTCACCGATCCAGCCGATGCCTGGATGGACGTCCCTGTCGCCGATGGACGGGCATCCTTCCTTCAGGCTCAGCTGGCAGAAGACATCAAGGGTTCACCCTTGTCGCAGATTCATGTACGTCTGGACCTGCACCTGGCCGGCGACAAGGGTTGGACCCAGGGCACCCGAGGGCTGATCTGCCCCGGTCAGGCCCGTAGCCACTATCTGCGCATCAGAGGCAATCCCAACGGCGGTCGGATCCAGGCCATGCGACTGTGGATACAGGAGCCCGTCGGATCTCAGCTGGAGCTGACCGGAATGACTCCGGCCGATGTGGTACCCCTGGAACTCAACCCAGCGCGGATACTGATGCTGGCCTGTCTGGCGGCGCTGATCCTAGGCTACCTACCCGACTCGGTCCTCTGGCGGACCCGGCTGGATACGGGTTCGATAAGCCAGCGCCTGGCACTGGTCCTGATTTTGGCTCCGCTTGCAGTCTGGTCCTGCTGGAGCATCCAGTATGATCTGTCCACCTTTACCCCCGTGGCCTACCATCACCCGCAGGCCTACGTCTACGACTTCAACCAGTACGATCATGTGGCGCAGGCCCTTCTGCATGGACGCCCTTGGCTGGATCTGGGCCAGGCGCCGGGTCTGTCCAAGGCAGCCAACCCCTTTGACATAGCCACCCGCAACGCACTGCTGGCCCAGGACCAGCAACCCATATATTGGGACTATGTCTATCACAATGGCCACTGGTACTCCTACTTCGGTGTCCTGCCGGTACTGCTGCTCTTTCTGCCTTACAGGGCGGTGACCAGCCTGGCGCATCCGGGCGGGTATGCCCTGCCCACCAGTTCGGCTGCCGCCCTGCTGGTCACGGCGGCCACCATCATGACCGCCCTGGCCACCATCCGCCTGCTGGCCCGATGGTTCCCCCGGGTCAACCTGGCCGTGGTCGGCATGGCTCTTACAACCATGCTGGAAGGATCCGGCATGGTCTACCTCTGGTGCCGCCGCAACTTCTATACGATTCCCTTCGATGCCTCCATATTGGCGGTCATGACTGGACTCTGGCTCTGGATGGGGGCCAGACGGGTCCATCGACAGCCTGCAGATGCCAGTAAGCATTCGGATCGTGGATCAACGCGGATATGGACCGTGGAGGACGGGAACCAACCCTGGCGGCTGTCCAGACTTCGACTTTTTTTGGGTTCGCTGTCAATAGCTGCCACCCTGGGCTGCCGACCCACCTTCTTGGCTGCCGGACTACTGGCGCTACCCCTGTTTGCCAAAGAAATAAGGGCAGTCATCAACACCCTGTTCGCTCGCAGGAGCCATCCTGCCGACCTGTCTAGGAAACGGGCGCTGTCGCTGCTGGTCTGTGGCCTGTTGCCAGTCATCCTGGTAGCCGCTCCCCTGCTCTGGTACAACCGCTGGCGCTTCGGGGCCCTGCTGGACTTCGGCAACAGGTATCAAATGACCGTCCTGGACCTGACCAACTATCATCCTGGCACCCAAGGTCTGCTTCAGATTTTTGGCTACTACCTTCTGCAGCCGTTGACTACCCTGCCGGTCTTCCCCTACCTGCAATTCTCCCCCGCTCCCATGCGGGTCTGGCACTTCACCGAGCCTGGCCTGGGCGGGCTGTTAGTCACCACCCCGGTACTTGTACTGGCCCTTGTCCTTATCGTCCTGCCCCGGGTGCGAAAAGAACTGCAGCGCCGAGGATGGATGCCCGCCTTAATCCTGGCCCTGGCCTTAGCGGCTCTGGTTATGGCTGCAGACTCCTATGTTGGCGGGTTCTCGGTGCGCTACACCATCGACTTCGCCTGGCTGATCTGCCTGGCTGCCGTTGTAATCATGGCCGCCGCATCCTCGGCATACGAAGGCGGCCGCTCCAGAGCGGGAGCGGCCGTCATGAGCCTACTGACACTAACCTGTCTGGCTGGCCTGGTCCTGACCTTGATCAACGCCATGGTCCTGCTGGAGCACTTCGACCCCAGTCAGGCCATGAACGCAGCCGTCTGGTTCCTAGCACCCTGAGCCCAGCCGACAGTGATGTCAGGAGTCCAGGCCCTGCTGCTTGAGGGCTTGGTGATACCGGTCGACCATGTCAGCCACGATGCCATTGCCATCGCCGCCTGACAAGGTGATGACCGATGCCAGAGGCATGGTATCGAAAAGCTGAGCCGTATTGGGATCGTCAGGCAGCGGTATGCCATCCTGATCGATACGATCGCGCAAGATGGGCCCGCCAATCGAATTCTCGCGCCACTCGGCCATGGTCGATTCGGCATTCAGCGGAATGAACCTGCCGTCGCCATCCACCTGCAGGTCCTCTTCTGCAACCAGATCTCGGCTCGAAGTACCCACCTGGATGCGGTAAGTGCCCGCCTCCACATGCCAGGCATCCATAGCTGTGGACCAGTAGGCGAAGTCGCGCTCGGTCAGGTCCATGCTCACCCGGCTGGACTGTCCGGCTTTCAGGAAGACCTTGGTGAAGGCCTTGAGCTCATGGCTGGGCCGATTCACCCGACTGGCGCAGGGTGCCACGTAGACCTGCACGGTCTGAGCGCCGTCCACCTGCGAGGTGTTGGTCACCGTCACATCCACCCGAGCCGAGTTGGCTCCGGTCTTGGTCACCGTTACCTGATCCAGGTCAAAGTCGGCATAAGACAGCCCGAATCCGAAGGGGAAGGCCACCGGACGCTGGAAGGTGTCGTAGTAGCGGTAGCCCACGTAGACGCCCTCGCCGTAACGCGAATGACCCTCCTCACCGGGGAAGGAGGTGATGGTGGGGTTGTCCTCCAGCCGGACCGGAATGGTTTCAGGCAGATGGCCCGAGGGGTTGGCGACACCGGTCAGCACATCCACTACGGCGCGTCCACCCTCCTGGCCCAGCAGCCAAGTCTCCAGCAGACCCTTGGTCTTGTCCATCCAGTCGGCAACCGTCACTACAGCTCCATTGGAAAGGACGGTGACCACCCGGTCGTTGACCTCGGAGACAGCCTTGAGCAGAGCCACCTGCTTGTCGGGAAGATCCATGCTGGTGCGGTCAAAGCCCTCGGACTCAGCGTATTCAGGCAATCCCAGGAAGAGCACCACGGTGTCGGCTCCGCGCGCAACATCAAGCGCCTGCTGGGTCAGAGCAGGATCCTGTTCCTTCTCATCCAGCGTGAACCCGGGCGCGAAGTCCACATTCATGCCGGCCTCCTTGAAGCCATCCAGCGCGGATGAGACCTCGGTCGGTGTGATATGCGAGGAACCTCCTCCCTGGTAGCGCGGAGTCCGGGCGAATTCGCCAATGACGGCGACCTTCTTCTTCGGGTCAAGGGGCAGGATCCGATCCTCGTTGCGCAAGAGGACGATGGACTCCTGAGCCGCTCGGCGGGCCATGTTGTTGTGTTCCTGGACGTCGTAGCGATAACCCTGCTGGGACATGGCCGGACGAGCCTTGTCAATCAGATCCAGAATCCCCTGGGCCATCCGGTCCAGCTGCTTCTTGTCCAGCTGGCCAGCCTTCACGGCCTGGACCACCTGGTCATCAGTACGGGAGGGCGGCATCTCCAGATTGAGCCCGGCCTGCAGAGCGTTGACCCTGTTGTGGACGGCCCCCCAGTCGGACATGACCATGCCCTGGTAGCCCCACTCCCCCCGCAGAACGTCCGTCAGCAGCCAGTGATTCTCCGAACTGAAGACTCCATTAACCTTGTTGTAGGCACACATGATAGTCCAGGGCTTGGCATTCCTGACCACGTATTCAAAGGCCGGCAGGTAGATCTCGCGCAGGGTGCGCGCGTCCACGTCAGAGCTGACCCTGAGCCGGTCGGTCTCCTGATTGTTGGCCGCAAAATGCTTCAGAGATGTCCCCACCCCCTTGGACTGGACCCCATCGACCAGACCTGCAGCTTCGTGCCCGGCCAGCACAGGATCCTCCGAGTAAAACTCGAAGTTGCGGCCACCCAGTGGGCTGCGCTTGATGTTGATGCCGGGGCCCAGAATTACGGCCACCTTCTCCTGGATGCATTCCTCGCCCATGGCCTGGCCCACCTGGTAGGTCAGATCAGGGTTCCAGGAGGATGCCAGTCCAGCGGTCGGTGGGAAGCAGGTGGCCGGGACCGAACCGTAAACGTCAGAGCCAGTGGCCTTGCGTAGGCCGTAAGGGCCGTCGGTGATCATATAACCTTCGTAGCCCTTGTCGGGAAGTCCCTGAAGGTGCCACGAGTCGGATCCCGAGGTCAGCGAGGCCTCCTCTTGCAGATCCAAATCCTTGGCTTTGGTATGCGATTCTTCTGTCATGTCTATTTTCCTTTCGAAATCGATTGGCCGGGCCGCTGCTCAGTACGGGTCCGGGTTACAGGTTTTCAGACTCACTTGACCTTGCGAATCATCATGATGAAGACGGTCCCCACCAGCAGGCAGGCGATGGCGACTGGGAAGATCATCCTATAACCACCGAAGATGCCGATGACCAGCGTAGTGCACCCAGGGGCGATCACCTGGCCGATCGTGTTGGCCAAGTTGAGGATACCCAGGTCCTTGCCAGCTTCCTTGGCATTCGGCAGCACATCGACATTCAGTGCCTGGTCGACTGACATGTAGCACCCGTTGCCGACTCCAGCCAGAGCGGCATAAATGTACATACCCGTTGCAGTTGGCATCAGGAAGGGGAAAACCATCCCGAGAGCAATGATCAGACAACTGATTGCCACGATCACTTTCCGCTTCTGCAAGAAGTCCGACAGAGGGCCCGAGACCACAGCGGCCAGAATGGTGGTGATTACCGAGAGCAAGGCCATGATCTTGAGTGTGGACGCAGCCTGGGCATCGCTCAAATGGCAGTACTTCTGCAGGATGTAGAGTTGGTAGCCCGAGATCATGTAACAGCCGACGATGAAAGTGAACCTGCCCAGAAGCGCTAGGTAAAAGTCCCGGCTGTTCTTGGTGGGCGGTATGAAGGATCGACCAACATCAGCCCAGGTCCGCTCCACAACTGTGTTTGCAGCAGACTTCTCACGGGGCCAGATCAACACCGTGAGAATGCCCGAGAAGAGGAAGATGATCATGCCTACTATCAGGCCGGTATGGATCTTGGTTATGAACGAGCTACCAATGATAGTACCCAGCTGTTGGCCGACGATCTGGCTGGCCCCATACAGTGCCGAATACGTTCCTCTGGTCGACTCAGGAATCCTGTCCGAGAGGACTGCCACAGCAGGGGCTATTAGGCAGTTGATGCCCACCTGAACAATGCACCAACCGAAGATGATCATGGGCAGTGCATGGGACTGGATGACCATCAGAAAGCCAAGGGCGCCAATGATGCCGCCAAGCACGATCCATGGGGTGCGCTTGCCGACACGGAACCTAGACATATCCGAGAGAGCGCCGAAAACAATGTTGGCCACCAACGCAAATACGCAGCCAATCGAATTCATCATACCTAGAGCCGCTTCAGCGCTGACTCCACGCAGGGAATTGAAGATCTGCGGCAGGAGGACCCCGGATCCCATGGTGAAGGGCGCCGCCCAGAGCAGGGATACCATAACAAACCCGACAGCGAAGCGGAACTTCTCCGTGCTGTTGAGCCTTCTGCCAGTATCCGGAGCCAAGCTTGCGTCTACACCATGATCTGCGACAGCACCTCCGGTCTCATCAACGGTAGCCATGGCTTTGATGTCTTCCCCGACTCGAGCACCAACCCCCTTGGCTGGGTCTCCCCTTCGATTCTTATTTTCGTTCCCCATCGTTATTGCTCCTTTGTGTGCAACCTTGCAGTCAGTGGCTCATCATTGAGCCCTACCAATCTCCCCCTTCCAGGACGGGTGATCATTCGGAACTTATTATCGGAGCAAACTAGGCAAGAGGAGGGTTATAATCACAGGATTTTTCTAATTGCTGAGACGACAGAGTCCACATTTCGGCGGAATTCCAAGGATTCTGGAAGGAGCGACAGAGCAAGATATCCGTTGCCTGGCATGTCGAAAAAGTAACCGGGTTGGCCAGTCAAGCCGCAGGACCGAATCAGACAAAGAATCAGTTCCTCCTCGTCGATGACCTCGGGAAAGCGCAGCAGAACATTCCATCCGCCCTCAGGCCTGAGCAGGGAGACGCAGGAATCACGTTGGTCCAATGTCTGTCTAAGGATTTCGAGATTGCCCCTGGCCCGTTTCCCCACTCGGCTGGTCTGGCCGGGAATATCCGATAGCATGGCCTCCATGTCCCTGGTAATCAGAAGGCTCATGGGCAGGTAATCGTCGGCTATCAGGTCAAGATGGCACTTGGCGGCGGCAACCTGGTCCGCTGGCCCGGAAACCTGAATCCAGCCCACCTTGGCATGAGGAGCTGCCAGACTCTTCGAGAACCCGTCCAAGGCGAAGGTCAGCACCCTATCCTCCCCAGCCAGTCGTGCGCGGCCCGGCAAAGGATCCAAGGGATAGTCAAAAAAGACCTCATCAGCGATGATGGCCACCCCATGCCGCTGACAGAGTTTCAGCAGCGACTGGCGTTCTTCTGGATGAATGTAGGACCCCGTGGGATTGTTGGGGTTGATAAGGACCACGGCGCGGATGCGGCCGCTCTCAGGCCCCTCCAAAGCCTCTCTGACCGTGGCCAGGTCCAGGGCCCAGGACCCGTCGTAGGCAAGGCGGTATGGAATTGTTCGGACACATTCCAGACCGGCGATGGATTCGATCAGAGGATATCCGGGCCGGGGCTCCAGAATGGCATCACCCGGGTCGCAGAGGAGCTTCATCAGCCAGGAATAGGCCTGAGATGTGGAAGAGAGCAGGTAGAGGTTATCAGGATCAACCGCAATACCACGATCGTTGCCGTACAAACTTTGACGCATGGTCAGAAACTCAGCCAGAGCCTGCCGAGCCTTACGAGGCCCCCTCGGTTCGGCCTCGTAGACCTGCGGCAGGAATGCCGGGGCCAGTCCAAAATGGGTGGGATTGGAATCATTCAGCCTGCCCAACTTGAGACCATGGGCTCGTGCTTCTGACTCGGCCAGAGCTATGCGATTGGGGCGGTCAGACCCGGTACGGTGAGAAAAATGCATGATTTTTCAGCTCCTCATCCGATCCAGCAGCCGCCTAAACGCCCCGTGTAGATTGGTCGCAGAAAACGCTCTGCTTCACCCCAGGTGCTTTTGCCGGAGGTCGGCTAGATAAGCGGCACCCACGATGCCGGCCTGGTTGCGCAGCTTGGCAGCCACAATGGGGGTCTTAATGTCGATGTGGGGCAAGAACTTCTCGCTCATCCTGCTGACTCCACCACCGACAACGAAGAAGTCAGGGTTGAAATAGTGCTCAAGCAAGCGGTAGTACTTGGTCAGACGATTGGCCCACTTCTTATAGCTCAGTTTCTTGCGGTCACGCACCGATGAGGCTGCGTACTTCTCTGCGTCCTTGCCGTCCAGCGTCAGATGGCCCAGCTCGCTGTTGGGAATCAGAACGCCGTTATAAATCAGCGCCGTGCCGATGCCGGTGCCCAGTGTGGTGGCGATGACCAGACCCTTCTGGCCTTTGGCAGCCCCGTACTGCACCTCGGCAAGCCCGGCCGCATCCGCGTCGTTGACAACGCTGACGGGTCTACCGCAGGCCTTGGAAAGAACCTCCTGAACATTGGTACCGACCCAGGCCTGGTCCAGGTTGGCCATGAAATCCAGCGGTTTATCAGGCTTGACAGGGGCCGGGAAGGCGATGCCCACAGGCACATCCGAAGGAACCTCGAAGCGGTCCAAGAGCTCCTTGACAACAACCCCCACAGCCTCTGGCGTGGAATGCTCAGGAGTCAGAATTTTCTTGCGAGGCTCTGCAAAATCACCGATCGTCAGGTCAACAGGGGCAGCCTTAATGCCGGATCCACCGATATCCACTCCGAAAGCCTGCGCTGTTTCAATCATTGCTGCTCCTTAGCTGATCAAAGATGAGGGTCCGAACCGGCACGGTAGCGATTGTACCCCAAGCCATGCCTCTGCAACCCGTAGGAGCGACATAAACCGGACTAGGGCTGACCCTTCCGCCTGCCTTCTGCTACAAACTGCAGAAAGAAGAATTGGGTGAGATAATGAGGCTATGACCGAACATACACAGCTCATTGACGCAGTCAACGTGCGCATCACCACCAGAGAATACGATCCTAAGCCCATCGATCCCGACCTAGCAAGGCAGCTGGGCAGCACCTTGAATGCCCTGAATACGCTCAGCGGTCTGGACATGCAACTGGTCCTAGGCAAGCCGGACGCCTTCACTGCCGACAATGCCTCCGGCCACCTGGCCAATGCGGCCAACTACCTTGCCCTGGTCGGACCCAAGGATGATCAGGAGAGCCTGGAAAAAGCCGGCTTTTATGGCGAGCGCATGGTTCTTGCCGCCACCCTGTACGGACTGGGGACAGGATGGGTGTCAGGCAGCTGGGACCGTCAGGCAGCAGAGCGCCACTGCCGGATCACTCCCAGCCAGTCGCTCTATCTGGTGGTCACTATCGGCTATCCGGCCGACCAGGTCGGCTACGGCAATCAGGACTTCGACAAGCTTTGCCAACGTCAGAGCGAGCATCGAACCTCTAAGAGCTATGAGGAGCTGACTTCTTCCATGAGCGTGCAGGACCGCCAGGAGGCTCCAGAATGGTTCAAGGCCGGCGTGGCTGCCGCCGCCAAGGCGCCTTCGGCCATGAACGGACAGCCCGTGGTTTTTGCCTGGGACAAGAACACGGGCGATGCGATCGCCACTCTGGACCCCTCGGTCGCCTATGGCTCCGCAGTGGATCTGGGCATAGCCAAAATGAATTTCCAGATCGGATCCGGCGGCGGCACATGGACTTGGGGCGATGGAGGCCGTTTCATCAGGCCCTAACCGCGACTGTATTCCAGTGCCCCGGCAAGGGGACCGTGTAGGGTGATGAACTATGAACAATGGAGCATCATCATCTCAGTCAACCGCCGAACCGAGCACTGAAGCAGGTTCGACAACCCTTTACCTGACCCGGCACGGCAGAACGACGGCCAATGTCATGCATCTGATGCAGGGCTGGTCTGATTTTCCGCTCACCCAGCAAGGCCGCGAGGACGTGCGCCAGTTCGGTCTGGGTCTGCGGCCCATTCGCTTCCGGGCAGCCTGGAGTGGCAATCTGAGTCGTCAGTATGAAACGGCCCGCCTGGCCCTTGATATGTCCGGCAATGGAGACCTGCGCGTGGGGGTGGACCCTGACCTGCGCGAGGACAATTTCGGAAGTTTCGAGGGCCGGGACGAACGCACTACTCTGGACCAAGTCTGCGCAGCCATGGGGTTCGAGAATTTCGCTGCGGCCAAGTCAACCTACGGCAGGAACATCTCCGTCCATATGCAGGACACCTTCCACCGGCTGGACGCCCAGGACGTCCTGTCCGCCGGACTGGAAGAACAGGACCGGGCTGAGACCACCGCCCAGGTCCGCAGCAGAATGATCGCAGTATTGACGCGCATCGCCCAATCTGCCATCGAAGAGGGCGGCGGGCCTGTCCTGGTGGTCTCCTCCGGCATGTGCCTGCAACAGTTCCTGGTGGCCATTGACGATCACTGCCCCATCCCTGACATGGACAACACCGCCGTCACAAAGGTCGTCTACCAAGACGACGGCTTTCACCTGGCAGGACCTATCGGTTCCATGGAGTACTTCCAGGCAGGAAGTCAAGAAAAGTAGCAGTCAGACCGTTCAGGCGCGCTGCATTTCCCCGGCTGGTTGGCCTCTGAGGGGCTCCATGGGCCTCCAGTCGGGATCATGCAATATTTGGCGCGAATCCACCCAACCCTTCAGGATGGCAGGAATACCAGTCATGATGTGACTGCGATCAACAGCCAGAAGGCGAATGACTTCCTTGAGAGCTGTTGCCAGGGTCCCCAGGGCAAAAGCCAGGGGTCGATAGTCCCCATGAACCATGAAATACCTGGCCATAAAGCCCCGGTTGCGCATAATGTGATAACGGTTCATATCCGATGTGGAATTGAGCTGGCGCACACCAGCGATATTCCAATTAGCGATGTTGCGAGTCCGACGCATGACTATATCGGAGACGACCACAGGCTGTGTGACCTTGGATGCCAAATACCCATAGATGGTGTCATCCCAATAGATGAAGAAACGTGGGTCAGGCAGACCGATTTGCTCCACAACCTGCCGGGAGAAGAAACCACCTTCAAAACACATGGTGTTCATAGGCCGACATCCTGATGGTCCGAACTCCCCCGGTGCTATCGGGTCTGGAATGCCCAAAGCGGTCAGAAAATGATACTGCCAATAGAAGGGGCCACCATCATAATCCAGCCGGGAACCCTGCACCACCTGATAGCGTTCACTCCACTTAGCCAGCAGGTCAAGTCCTTCGGGCTCTACTGCAACGTCATCATCCATGACCCAGAACCACTTGGCCCCCAGCTCGTATGCCTTGCGCACGCCAGCGGAGAAGCCTCCCGCGCCACCGCCATTGTGATCCTGTGGCAGATAAACGACACGATCCTGATTGCCGGAGCCGTCGATGATGGTCCTGCCCCAACGTCCTGTCACACGTTCTGAGAACTGCTCGACCATGGTTCGCGTGTCTGCCGAATTCTCGTTATCCACCACCACGATCCGCCAGGGGGCCTGGGTGAGCTGGAGGATGGAGTCGAACAGGCCTGTCAGCAATTCCTGACGCTTATAGGTTACGACGACCATAGCCGCCTTATTCAAGGTCTTTCCCATGCTCTCCATTGTGACACCGCCCCGCAACTTTGCTTACTGAAGCAAAATCCTCCTAGTAGGTTTAGCCTTCTTCCGCCTTCCTGGATCGCAGGCTGCACACCCAGGATGTGAACACCGCCACCAGCAGCAGAACCACAGTCACCAGAAGGAACCGGCCGACGGGCACAGGGGTCAGAGCCATAGACAAGCCAGCCTGGACAAAACTCAAGGCAATACAGCCCTCGACAATGGCGATCCCCAGCAGCGCCATCACTGCACCGCCGGCCACATCGGTCAGTGTCTCCATCACTCCCGACCAGGCTATTGACCTCCAGGCCACCCCGATCTGATTGAGCCGCTGGTTCTGCCGCTTGCGCTCCCAAGCCGAAATGGCGATGGACTGCATCATGAAAATTAGGGCAAGAACGGTCCCGCCGACGATCATGACCGTCATGGCCGTCTGCCCGGACAGGCCTCGTTGAATGAAGTCATCTATATACTCCTGCCTGGTCTGCACCGCGAAATCGCCCCGAAGGCCACTCTTCAGACGGGAGGTAATCCCGTGCGCATCTGTTGGATTGACAGCCGATATGGGAATGATCGTATGTGCGTCTTCACCCAATTGAGGCAGGTCATCCTCCGCCGTCAGAAACAGAGGATAGTTATTGCCTGCAGATAGTTCTGGAATGCCCTCAGGCGACTGAACAAGGGCAACGACCCGCACCTCATGCGGTTGATCATGGCGATCAAGAAGACGAACGGTGTCGCCTATGGAATAGGAGGAATCCTGATTCACAGCGACGCGGTCTGAACCGAGATCAGACGAATTCCCTTGGACAAAGGAGAAATGAATGCTCGGCGAACTCTGAACTTTCTGACCCTGCAATTGCTCGGCAGGTTCCCATACCACCGTTGCCGTCTGGCCCGGTGATCCTTCCATAGCCCATTGCTGAGTCTGGTAGGTAACAAAGTCTCGAACCTCAGGCATCCCACCGATCAGATCGGATGGGTTGCGGTTTTGGGCATCCGAATCAAGGGAAGTAGCCATAACATCGGCCTTCAGCGGATATAGGCTCAGAACCGCCCCTCCGATGGAGCCAGCCTGCATGGCTGCCACAAGGGAAATGACGATGGTCAGGATCATCATGGCGGGGAGGGCTATAGCGGTTGAGCCTGCGCTCTCCTTTCGAGCACGCTGCAGGGCCAGAAGACCTGGCCCCCCGGCCACCTTCGCCGGGATCAGACCAATGACCGACACAGTCAGGACAACCAGGATCGGAGCCGCCAAATAGACCGTAGTGATGACAAGAATGACCTCGAGCATAATACGCAGGTCCAGGGTCATAGAAGGCAGTTGGGCGAACCCGACCACCAAGGTCAGGATCAGGAAGACCAGGGCTGCCGAAGAACGAATCCATCCGATCCGCTTGGTTTTGTCACTGGTCTCCGTCATGAGCTGGAGCGGAGCTGCCCCGCCCACCTTGCGCATAGCCATCCATACTCCCAACAGGCAGGCGACCATCATCATGATGAAGGTGACAACTGCAATGGAAGGTCGAATCCGCGGTGTGAAAACCATGCCACTGTCGCTGAACTCGGCAGAGCGCGCGTAAAACCGTCCAACTGGTATGGTCAGGAGAGATCCGACCAGGCAGCCAATGAGATTCGAGAGGGCCAGGGGGATCGAGAATTCCAAGATACCTATGATCAGGATCCTCCTGCGCGAGGCTCCGTTCAACCGCATCATTGCATACTCGCGTCGGCGTTCCTGAATCAGAAAAGTGACCGACGAGAGGACCAAAAAGACCGACACCAGCAGGCAGCAAGCCAGCGCCGGAATAGTGACCATGGAGAGATTTGAATAAGGTACCTTGGCTTGGAGACGCTGGTAGGTGTTGAACCTATTCAGATCGCCGATATTGTCAAAGGACTTTCCCGCTTGGTAGACCTGCATGGTCGAAGAGGTCAGCAGGGATGCCAGGAAGGTGGATAGACCCATGACCGCGTACGATGCTCGATGCTTCCTGATCAGGGACAAGACCAAGGAGAACAGGGTCGGTCGACTGATCGCGGAGAATGCATGCAGGGAATCCCGTCCGGGAACTTCTCCTCTTCCTGCTTGGCCTTTACCCGCATGCATCATCGTCCTACCCCCTGGCCGACCTGAGTCATGCTGGTCAGGTGAGTGGACAGCTGCTCGGCCGTATATCCTTGGCATATCGAATGCACTGTGCCGTCCACCAAGAAGACCGTGCGCTGCGCCCAGGCCGCCACATTGGGGTCATGGGTCACCATGAGCACGGTCCGTCCGCTCTCCACCAAGGTCGAAAGGGCATCCAGAACCATTTCCGAGCTGCGCGTATCCAGTGCCCCGGTGGGCTCGTCCGCGAAAATCATATCTGGCTGGGCGACCAGCGCTCTGGCAATGGCCACGCGTTGCCTTTGACCGCCAGATATGTCAGACGGATATTGCTGCGCATACCCATCTAGACCCAAAATCTTCAAGGCCTGCAGCGATTGGGCGACACCAACTTTGGGACCGCCGAAGAGCTGGGGCAGCATGACGTTCTGCAAGCAGGTGAAGGCCTCGACCAGGTTGTAATCCTGAAAAACGAAACCGATATGGTCGCGGCGCATCCTGGTTAGGGCGGACTCCTTCATCCTGGCTATGTTCTGGCCGACTATCTCGACCGATCCCTGCTGTACTGGCAAGAGCCCTGAGGCGCAATAAAGCAAGGTGGTTTTCCCCGCTCCGGAAGGACCCATAACTGCGGTCCAAGATCCTGTCGAGCATTCCAGGCCGACTTGGTCTATTCCAGCTTCACCAGCCTTGTAATGGAAGGATACCCCCTCCATTTTCAGTGGCAGTTCATTCATTGATCTTCCTTTCATTCAGATCGCCTAGGCAACAAAGCTTTCTGGCCGACCACCAGCAAAGACAAAGGGTCAAAACCAGCAGTCCCAGGATTAGGTAGAGCTCAATGCCGGGCAATGGCACAATCCGAGTCACCACACTGCCAATACAGCATGGATCCACGAGAAGCCAGACGACAAAGACATGAACGGCCAGCAACACCACCGGGACTGCAAGCAAGACCAAGCGTGTGTAGGTCCTGCAGTGCATGGAAATCCAGAGAACCAAGAGAAAAACAAGAAAGGCGGACCCCAGGCAGAGCAATACGAACACAGCCAGATACTCCCCCAAGGACCAGGTGAACCAAGGCAATGCATGTCCATCAAAAACCGAAAGATCCTGCAAACCCGCGATCTTGGGCACCCACATCAGGAATGATCCCGCTGCCACCATGAGCATCATCAGCAGGCCCGCACAGACCATGGCGCACACCTGCAGCCCAGGCAAGATGCGTCCGGTCCGTGTCGTCAACTGCGTCTGCCGGACCCCATGGACCTGGTCTTTAACAAGGCGTGGGGCCACGACAACCAAGGCTGCCAGAAGCGGGACCAGATAAACTGAAAGTCTGAAGTTGCTCTGAGTGTAGTCCAGTAATTCAGGAGCGGCCAGGCCCATACCCGCCCTGCACTGTCCACTTAAGATGTCAAGCCGCTTCGTCACCGATTCGGGCAGTTCGATGCCATTACTACCGCCCTTACGCAACTGTTTCTCAGCTCTTGCGGTCAGGGCTTCCCGGTTGCATCCACGATAGGCATCCATGACATCATGGCAATGAACAAGCCGACGATAGCTAGGCAAGGCATTGATGCGGCCGGTCAGTTTGCCCCGGTCTGTATTCAGTACTGAAGGATTTGTCCAGCGCGAGCTCTCGACCGAATCGACCAGGTCCCTGGCCGACTGATAATTCTTGACGCCCAGTTGAACAGCCTGAGGACCAAGTGCCATCAGATCTTTGGATACCACCGGTTTAAGTCTGTCAGCCTCACGCTTGAATCCAGTAATGGTGGACTGACTGACATACGGTCCGTAGCTAGCTAGGTCATGATGGGCTTCGTCAGTGGGAATTTGGTCATACATAGCTAGATTCATACAGAAAACGAATCCAAGAGACAGACTGAGCACCACCCAAAAAGAGGTACCCAGAAGGTGCCGCATCTCGTTCCTGATCACCATCCATCTCATTGAAGACATCCCTGGCAAGAAATAAGATTGCGAGCCCGATTCGGCGGGGTATGCTGCATCGCTACTCCTCGTCCCCGTAGATCACCAGGAAGGCATCCTCCAAGTTGGCAGGAACAGCCTGGCCCTGGGACGGCGGCTCAGGTGAGTAAATTCTGAGCCGGGTCGCATCCCCATCCAGCTCGTCCTCAAGGAGCAGCTGCCCCTGCCCTAAGCGATAATCCGCAGGAACCAGGAATATTTTGCCTTCCAGCCAGCGGCTTATCTGCCTTGGGGCCTGGTTGCAGCAGATCTGCCCATCCTTGAGCATGATGACCCGGTCGGCGATGGTCTCCAGGTCAGAGACGATATGAGTGGACAGGATAACGATCCGGTCGCGCGAAAGAGCATGGACCAGGTTGCGGAAGCGGACACGTTCCCGTGGATCCAAACCAGCGGTCGGCTCGTCCAAAATCATCAGTTCCGGGTCGTTGATCATGGCCTGTGCCAGCCCCACGCGCTGAATCATGCCCCCAGAGAGCGTCTTCATCTTCTGCTTACCCTGGTCTTTAAGCCCCACGGTCTTCAGGAGATCTTTCGCCAGGGACTTGGCCCGTTTCCGGCCGATCCCCTGAAGGGCTGCTATGTACATCAAAAAATCTTCAGCGCTGTAGTCTGGGTAATAGCCGAATTTTTGGGGCAGATACCCCAAGAGGCCGCGATAGTCCTCGTCCATAACCATGATGTCCTGCCCGTTCCAAGTGATGTTTCCCGAATCCGGGCGGATCAGGGTGGCGATCATTTGGATCAGCGTGGTCTTGCCTGCTCCGTTAGGCGCGAGAAGCCCATGGACGCCGGTTCCAATGGAGAGGCTCAGATCGTTGATAACCCGCTTGTTCCTGAAGCTCTTTGACACATGGTCCAAGTGCAGCACGAAACTCACCGTCCTTTCACACTAAACATGTAAGATTCCGCCCTCATGCCGTCGCCAGTCTTTTCATATGCCATGCTCGCTTTGACAGAGGTGACCCTACGCAGCGTCCATGCAGAACAAGCAGGAAGATCGTCAGAAGAACAAGGCCCGTCGCTAGGCTCAGCGCCGGCGGAATAGAGACAAGGATGGGGGCGGTGGCGAATCGAGTCAGATAAAGAATCATACCGAGCACGATCCAGAGTCCCAGAACCAGACAGATGGACAGTTCTCCATGCATATGCTCCTCTACCCAGATCTGTGCCAGGGAAAAGAGAAAGAGGGAGGAGAAGCTGATCCCCAGAAGGGTCATGGTGGACAGCCCCGGATTGGTCGTCCACGCCAGCAAGACCGTGGCCAAGGATGAAATCATCATGCTGACCATGCCGAACAGAAGCATCCTGACTGCGGCTATCTGACGGAATGACCACCTGCAAGTTCTGATCAGATTCAGGGTATTCAGGTTCCGTTCCTTGAGCACGACCAAAAGGTGCACCACCAGGAAAAGAGCAGGCGAGCAGACGAATATGGGGACAACCAGACCGAAGGTTCTATCGACTCTGCTGGGCCAAGCAGTCTTCATGAAGGAGCCAAAGACGGTCGCCCAAACCGCCGCCGTCAGAATCAGGCCGATAAAGACGCAGTCCCAGAGGCCAAAGAGCAGGTTTCTCAGGCCCAGGGAACGGACCATGGCTACAAGGGTCCAGATCAGCCCAGGACGTCTTCCCATCCCTTTGCGTACAATTGTTTTTATGGATCGCTCGCGCATCCTGGAACTGCCGATCTGTGATTCAGCAAAATCATCGCGCTCAAGGTCGCTACCCTGAAGAGCCGCCAGAATGGGACGGATATCAGGTTCAGACCGATTCATGACCAAACTCCTTCCTCAAATTGTCCAAAAGTCGGTAATACCGAGCCTTGACCGTGTTTTCAGGCTCTCCGCAGGCCTCGGCAATCTGCGCGAACCCATAGCCGGCATACAGATGGAGACGCAAAACTTCCTGCGCCGGGACCGGAGCCTGTGAGATCTTGTCTTCAATCCGACCAACTAGGTCGTCCTTGAAGGTCTGGTCGGCGGGGTCGTCATGTTGATCGTGGCCGGATGCCACAAATACTTGCGCCTCCTGCCGCTGCCGCCTGCGGCGGATCCGCCAGTAATCAATGACCTTGTAGGTTGCGATGCGGTGGATCCAGGTACGGAAGCTGGACTTGTGCGGATTGTAGCTGCCCAAAGACCGCAGAATGGCAACAAAGGCATCCTGGGCAAGGTTCAGCGACTCCTCCTTATCGCCTACCTGAGCTCGGATGTAGGCCAGGATGTCGTCGTAGTACTTGCGAACTAGGTCATCGGCTGCGCGAAAGGACCTAGTTGACAGTATGTTTCTGATCCATTCCAGGTCCTCTGCCTGGGATTGGCCACCATCAGCGTCTCCGTCACTGGTTTGTCTGACCAAGGCCGGATGTATAGCTTCATCCGCAGGCAGCAGATGGTCACCCATCCTCGCCATGCTCCAGCCTCCTTGCAACATTGTGAACTTTCGACAACCTCATATTCGTTGTGCAGGCTGCAATAGTTGCATGGAAGGCGGTTTTATTTCCTTCTTGGCGTGTTTAAAAATGTACTGGCAGCGAGAGGGAATTGACCATTCCAAGGATCGCAGCTATATTGAAATCGTCAGTTTCAGGGAAGGTGAAAGTCCTTACTGGCGGTATCCGGCTGAATGCCGGGAGCCCGCGACCCGCGCAAGCGGTGGATATCGGTCAAAGTCCGAAGCCAACGGTTACAGTCCGGATGGAAGAAACGAGGCCCTCTATGAGTATGCCCAATTCTCATTCACACACCACTGCAAACAAGGACACGCGCTTCAACGATGTCCACTCCACAGGTGCAGGCGGTTCAGGACGCTGGTCGACAAAGCGGATCGCGGTCTACGCGCTCTTCGTAGCCCTGGCCATGGTTCTGAGCTTCTTCTCCTTCCCGATCTTTCCTGCCGCCCCTTGGCTCAAATACGACCCTTCAGGCATCGTCGTCCTGGTATGCGGCTTCGCCTTCGGTCCGGCGGCTGCAGCAATCATCTCCATACTGGGATTCGTCCCGCACCTGTTCACCAACCCCTTCGGCGCTCTGATCTCGATGATCGTGGCCTTGGCCCTGAGCGTGCCGGCGGCCCTTGTCTATCGCAGGATGCACAGCCGTAAAGGAGCGGTCATCGGGATTGTCTCCGGTGCCATTCTGGGCGTGGTTGCAGCCATCCTGTGCAACGTGGTGATTACCCCCTTCTATGCGCACATGTCCATGGCCAAGGTCGTCGCCATGATCGTGCCGATCCTCCTGCCCTTCAACCTGATGAAGTTCGCCATCCACGGCGTGGTCACCTTCCTGATCTACAAGCCGATCTCCACGTTGATCAACAAGTAGGCCGCGGGGGTTCGGATCGTCATGGCAGCATCCATGACCGAATCCGCAGTCCCGGCTTCAGCGGATTCGAAGGCAACGGTCGCTCGTCTCAGCCAGGTCTCCTTCTCCTATGACGGAGGCCAGACCTGGGCCCTGGACCATCTCTCCATGGAAGTACATGCAGGCGAGCATCTGTGCATTCTGGGAGCGAATGGTTCTGGCAAATCCACGCTGGGAAGCATCCTCTCGGGTGCGACGGCACCTGACCACGGCCAGGTCGAACTTATGGGCCGAGCGGTCTGCTTCGATACCCCGGACCAGGGCCGACAGATCGACACTGAGGCCTACCGGCAGGCACGGCGGAGCATCGGCATGGTCTTTCAGAACCCCGAGGACCAGATCGTGACTACTGTGGTCCAGGACGACGTGGCTTTTGGGCCCGAGAATCTGAGCATTCCCCGTCAAAAGATGCTCTCCTGCGTGCCAGCGGCCCTGAGGCAGGTGGATCTGCAGACGCGGATGAATGATGATCCCACCCGCATGTCAGGCGGGCAACAACAACGACTGGCCCTGGCCGGCAGCTTGGCCATGAATCCAGGCATGATGGTGCTGGACGAACCTGGCGCCATGCTTGATGCTGCCGGCCGGCAGGAGATTCAATCGATCCTCTGTCGGCTGACGACCCAGGGCACGGCTGTCGTCCACATCACCCACTTGCTTGAGCAAGCCAGACAGGCTGATCGGGTCCTGGTACTTGACCATGGGCGCATCGTGGCATCCGGAAGACCTGACCAGATCCTGACCAGGAAGGATCTGCCCGCCCTTATTGGCAAACCGGACCGAAATCCGCTGACCCAAAGCAGGGCGCCAGAAGCGGATACGAAGACCACGGTCAACAACCATGCCATTGCCATGGTCAAGTTGTCGAATGTCTCTTACAGCTTTCCGGATGCCGGCAGCAAAGCCCTCAGCGGGGTGAATCTGGAGCTGGCGGCAGGACAGACCCTGGCCATTATCGGTCGCAACGGATCCGGCAAGTCCACCCTGGCCAGGCTCATCTGTGCCTTGGCCGCTCCCGACAGCGGGTCCATCCAGGTGGCCGGCCTGCCCTTGGCCGGACCCGACCAGCCCAAGGCCAAGCATCTGCGGCGCCATAATCTGAAGCTTCTGCGTCAAAGGGTCGGCTATGTCATGCAATATCCCGAACATCAGCTTTTTGCGGATACCGTTGCCCAGGATATCGCCTATGGTCCACACAACCTGGGCTATGGGCCTGAGCAGGTGCAGCATCGGGTGGATGATGCCATGAAGCTTTTAGGAATCGGTGATCTGGCCGACCGCTCCCCCTTCGACCTCTCGGGAGGTCAGCGACGATTGGTGGCCATCGCCGGAGTCGTGGCCTGCAGCCCGCAACTACTGGTTTTGGACGAGGTCACTGCCAGTCTCGACCCCCAGGCCTGCGCACGCATCATGACACTCCTCCGAGTACTCCATAAGCGTGGGGTCACCATCGTCATGAGCACACACGCCGATCGCGAGGCCCTGGACCTGGCCGACCAGACCCTGCTCCTGGAGCATGGGGAAACACTAGCCTATGGGACTACTGCCGAAGTCGTGGAACGATATCACCAACTGCTCGCAACAGATGCAGCGGAGAAGGGGGCCACCGGGAAGAAAGCGGAACGTGATCAGGCCGACCAGAAACCCCTATCCTTGCTGGCGAGGCTGGACCCACGAGCCAAACTGGTGACCTTCCTCCTAGCCATGTTCACCGCCTTCGCCATCTCCACACCGACACAACTCGTTCTGGCGCTGATGGTCACTGTGGGTCTCTTTGCCGCCGCACGAGCGCCACTGCGTTCCATTTTGAATTCAGTCAAGGGCTTTCTGGCACTCATGCTTCTGCTGGCCCTGTTCAATCTTTTGGTCACCCAAACCGGCCGCAGACTGGCTGCCTGGGGCCCATTCGTGCTGACCACAGGAGGGATCTGGGTAGCTGTACTCTATGCCTGTCGCTTCATGCTGATCATCTTTCTGGGGGCGCTCCTGGTAGAGACAACCACGCCGACACAGATGACCGATGCCTGTGAATCCCTGCTGAGCCCACTGTCCAGGCTGGGTATCCACACCAATGAGATCGCCCTAGTCCTCTCACTGGCTCTGCGTTTCATCCCCACCCTGGGACGTGAGGTTCAGGCCATTGTGGAAGCCCAGGCGGCCCGTGGCGGATCCATCGAGTCCGGCTCGCTCTCGCAACGCCTGCATGCGGCCATAGCTATCACGGTTCCCGTCTTCGCTGGAGCTCTGCGCCACGCCGATAACCTGAGCCGGGCCTTGGATGCCCGATGCTATGAGGGTAGTCGTCAACAGCGCACCCACTACCGCCTGCTGCGACTGGGCAGGATGGACATCCTGTTCATCGCTCTCATGGCCGTCTACCTGCTGGCCCTGCTGCTGCATCCTCTGTTCTGAACAGATTGGGTCCCCACTGATCAGCCATATATGCGATCAGCGGGGACCTAACCTGTTATCAGTAAGCCCGAAGGCCAAGTGTTGAGTGCATCTACCCTAATCGTGGATGATCCTCTTCTTCTTTCTCCTGGCTAGAGTGCGTGGCCTGGTCGATGAATTCCAGAACACAGAGACTGTCAGCCTTACACTGATGGAAGCCACACCAGCCGATTTCCACACTGAGGCGAAAAGAACCGTACCTGTATTTCACATGTACGACACGGCCCAGGTCCAATTGCTGTAGGTAACTTGCTGGATGTGAAAATCTTTGCGTCATAGCGTCGATTCTGGAAGGCCGCTCCATGTGCGCCGGTGGCCTGTGCCACCTCAAGGATCTTGTTTGCGGCCAGATTCCGTCCAGCCATCGGCTTGTCAATAAACTATTGGCTTGCCGACCTACATGACCTGGGTAGCCAACTCACGGTGGATCTCTGCAGGCCTGTGCCAAATCGTAGACCAGGACAACTTCAGCCTTGGAGAGTGAGTGTAAGGGGAAGGATGTGATCATTCGATACCTCTGCTTGTACCGATAGCCTGCGGCAATTCCAGCAGCCTGTAATTGCAATAGATGAGGTAGGGTCAAGTGCACTCTTGATAAGTATCAACTTCTTCCTTTTGTCCGCTTACAGGAGGGAGATAATATCCCTTGCAACCTGTTCTGTGGACCTTGACCTGCTTGCATTGGCAGCAACGTCTTCTTCTACAGCCCTCTGTATGCGTTGAGCAGGCTGGTCATATCCGAAATGTTCCAAAAGCATGGCTCCAGACAGGATTGAAGCTGTCGGGTTGGCGATCCCCTTACCGGCGATATCAGGGGCTGAACCATGAATGGGCTCAAACATTGAAGGGTGTTCGTCAGTGACGTTGATGTTGGCTGAGGCTGAGTATCCAATGCCGCCGACCACAGCCCCAGCCTCATCAGTGAGCACGTCACCAAAGAGATTGTCGGTGACAATGACATCGAAGCGTGAGGGCTCAGTCACAAGAAAGATTGTGCAGGCATCAGCATGCAGGTAGTCCCATGTCACATCTGGATAGTCCTGCGCTATCTTGTCCATAATATCCAGCCAGAGAGCGCCGGCGTGAGGCAGGACATTGGTCTTATTGACCATAGTCACATTGCGCTTACCCCCACGCTTGCGGGCTAGATCAAAGGCATAACGTACCGCACGCTCGACACCGAAAGCCGTGTTGAGTGAGGTCTCGGTCGCAATGGCCTGGTCAGTCCCCCGACGGACGTATCCTCCCATTCCTGAGTAGAGGCCTTCAGTTCCTTCCCTGACCACGGCGAAATCGATCTGGCCAGGATTCTTTAGCGGCGAGCTCACCCCCGGATAGAGCTTGGTCGGTCTCAGGTTGACGGCCTGGTCGAAGCTGAACCTGAGTTTGAGCAGGAGGCCGCGCTCCAGAATCCCTGAACGCACACGCGGGTCGCCCACAGCCCCCAGCAGGATGGCATCCTGCCGCCCGATGGATTCCAAATCCTCATCATTGAGCAGGGTACCGTCGCGCAGGTAACGCTCAGCACCAAGGTCATAGTCCACGTATTGTAGCTTTACCTCATCGCCTACCGCCTTGTCCATAACTGCCTGGGTCTGCGGGGTAATTTCCCTGCCGATACCGTCTCCTGGAATAACAGCTATATTGATTGTCTTCTGTACATCTTTGTCTGCCATATGCTTAACCTATCATTATCATTTTTGAGTGTACATAATCAATATTTACCGATGAAATATGACAATTCTGGGTAATTTTCCTAGATAATTCTACATTTTAGACTTTATGATCATAATTTACTTCTGTCCCTCTATTAGGGCATGCGAGTGAAGAGGGAGCAATTCCACTGCTAGGTAGGTCCAATCTTGTACGGAGTCAATCGAGTCTTTCCAGTCACATCTTCGGCCCCCTGTTCAATCTGCTCTAGAATCTTCCCCTAATCTGCGGAATATAAGCCTTGGTAAAGAAGATGGCTCCTACATTGATGAGCGCAAAGCTAAAGCAGGTAAACGCTCCGCCAACCTCTTTGAGCAGGAGCAGGAAGAGAAAAGAAATGATACAGTTTGCCGCATTGACTGATACTTTGGCATATCCAACTCCCCTGCCCCGGATCTTTGCCGAAAATACTCAGTAAGAAGCTGCCAGGTCACCGGCTAAACGATGTCCTGAACGAAGGCGAGGTCTAGTATGTCTAGGACCATACGAAGCCAGAACATCCTAGCAGAGGGGTGGTTAGGGTCTATAGAGAGAAAAGCGGGCCCGCAACAAGGCAAGGAGGATGGAGACCTCACCCAAGACACCCATCATTGCAGTCCAGCGGTTCATCTTATCCATAAAGCCAAGGCCGCCAAGGGCAGCGCCGATAGACAAATCACTCATGACCGGCACCATGGCAATAACCGAGTTATCCAGGCCGATACCCAATGTTGATGAAAATATGCCGGGGACGAAGATGTTGATGGCTTTCAAACCAGCCGCTGATTCATTTGCCATGCCCCTGCTTTTGCCAACAAGATCCTACGCAGCCAAGAGTGGAGCAATTTTCCTTGGCCCCTCTGTCTCTTTCTTTTCCGCCGGTTGAAAGGAGGCGAGAGTCGCCTCTGCTCCTGACTTAGAACAAGTTTCCATCAGGAACTTGACTGCCTCGGTTTCCATAAACTGGCTAGCAAGGAAGCTCGGTGTTCCATGGACAAAAGATAACCGTTATGGACTGCGGACGGAGGAACCACAATCGCCCAAATCCAGGCCATGCCAGTCTTCTTGGACCAGGGAATTGCGGGAGACCACCCAGCCCTGCCGTCAGGATGGTGCAAGCTCTCCCAGATATCTGGGAACCACACAGAAAGTCGTCCCTACCGCAAATCCTACGAGTTCCCGGAAGATGACAAAGGAAGGCGGCATGGATTGCCAGAGCATATATGATCACCCGGTAGAGGATCAGTCGCTTGCAACCCAGGTGATCTGCCAGGCTGCCACCACAGAAAGAACCAACTGCACACCCTAGGAGCATCATCGCAGTGATAATGCCCTTACGCCAGGCGCTGAGCCGCTGCCTGGAGGCAGCTAAATTCATCTTTGAGGCTGCCTCAGACAGGAAGGTTGGCTTATAACCAAACAGTTCCCGCCAAAATTCCCGCCACAACCAGTATGCTGACATAACGTATATATTTACGAGCCAGGGCTTCGACATTAAGTCTTGGGAGGCTTTTGAGATGATACATGCCTATTTGTGCTTCTCGCTAACCCTAAATTTGACTTACTTGTTGAATTATGGTCAATATGTTCATTACTCGAAATGAAATAGTAAAGTTCCGCTGATCTAGGCAACAGACCGACTGTTCATCCCGGCAACACAAGCCCCACCTTCGGACTCTGCTGTCTCCCTCCCCCCCCCCAAACCGGACATCAAAGCTTTATTCCGATATGGAGTCCAAAGGCCTACCTGCTCCTAAGCGATTAACATAAACCTTGAGTTGCCCTGCCAGTTCTTCACAACGTGGCATCATCGCGTCTACAAAACCGCCAGTCGACAGAGCACCCACGACCCTACCATTCGATTGTGAAAAAATGGGAACACCGATCGAGGCCACACCGATGGTGATGTCCTCATTGGAAATGGCAAATCCTCTCTTCTGAATCTGCTTAATATCCGCACACAGAGCGTCGGAAGTGACCAACGAGTTCTCGTTATATCCTTCAAAAGGTGCCTGCTGCAGATAGTCTTCCTGGATCTGCTCATCAGAATAGGCCAGACAAACCCGGCCAGCAGCACCAGCAAAGAAGGGCAAAGTACCGCCCGGCCGTAGGATCAACGCGTCAAAGCTTTGCCCCTGTGCACATTCCACACAGACGGTTTCGAAACCACTGATTACAGTCAGGAAGGAGGTCTGCCCAGTGAGAGTCGTCAGTTCAGCCAAGAGATCATAGGCCTTGGGCCATTCAGTCAGGGAACTGCGTGCCACATCGGAAAGATCGAGCCAGCTCAAACTCAGTGAATAGGTATCGTCCTGGTTGACCTTGACCAGACCGACTTGGACCAAACCATCCAGGATCCTGTAGGCGGATGAGCGGGGGATGCCAGAGACAGCCGCCACTTCAGCAGGCCCGATACCGTTGTTATCAGCCAGGATATCGATGATCTTTCCAGCCTTAAACAGGGCCCCGGTCGGCTCCTGATCGCTGGCCTTACTGCTCACTCTCACTATCGAACCTTCCCTCCCTGGCGTCAAACGAATAGCCTAGTCCCTGCGATATCTGCCTAGCAGCTTGACGCAGGCGGTTCACCTCGCACAAATCGGCACCTGATTCAACCAGTGCCTTATTGGTCCTGGAGAGCCCGCTATAACAGGCCGCCGCCCTGATATGACCAGAATGATCGAATATCGGGGCAGCTATGGTGAGCGCCCCAGGTACTGTCTGGTCAACATCATAGGCGTAACCCCGTTTGGTGACCTTTTCAGCCATCTGCACCGAGCGCTCCCGGAAGGTCGAAAGCAGTCCGCCCATGTCAGCGTTGTAGCGATAGTGCTCTATCAGACGTTCAAACCGCGATTGATCAAGAAAGGCCAGGAGGACGTCGGAGGGGGCACCCAAGCTGATCGGCAGCGAATAGCCAATCTGGGGCGAGCGCAATCGACTCTGCCCCAGGAAGGTCATCTGCACACAGACCGAGCGCACATTGTAGCGGACGAAAAGACTCCAGCTGCCATTTGAGCCCTCCTGCCTCTTAAAGACATGTCTGGCAATGCTTTGTACATCCAGCCTTGCCTCAATACGGCCACCAATGCGCACACAGGCGATGCCCAAGCGGTATTCGCCGCGATGTAGGCCATGATCCACCCAACCTAAGGTCACGAGATTGGAGAGCAGGCGATAGGTGGAGCTTGCAGGCTCGTGCACATAAGCGCTGATCTCGCTGATCCTCGAAGGACCAAGCTGCTTCAGAGCGTCCAATACCGCTTTGGCCTTGGTCAGGGTGCCAACACTGTGCCCCGGGTCAGATCTGGTACCCCTCCTCATGGCACCCTCCTTCTTATCTTTGGCCGTCCATCTATGCCCAGTGCACATTATATGGTGTCGGCAGGTTATCCGGCATACAAGGAGGTCCACCATCAGGAGGCTTGAGGGGGGGGGGGGGACAGGACCTAGCGAAAACTTGTGCGGATCTTCCCCCTTCAGTCTGTCTCCAACCGCTTAGGTTTGAAGACCACAAAACTGAGCATCAGGGAACCAGAAGGGTATACTTCGTGGTCATATACTCAAAGATGCCTTCGGCTCCACCCTCTCTGCCAACACCTGATTGCTTGACTCCGCCGAAGGGAACCGTGGCATCGGAGAGCACGCCGGAATTGATGGCCAGGACACCAGACTCACTACGGCGTTGCATGAGTTCACTGCGCTTTATCGAGCTGGTGTAGGCATATGCTGCCAGTCCGTACGGCGTGTCGTTAGCGGCCTGGATGCCTTCTTCGTCGCTGTCAAAGCGGCTTACAGCCAGGACGGGTCCAAAGATTTCCTCAGTGTATACCCGAGATTGGCGGGGGACACGGTCCAGAAGCGTCGGTTGGAAGTATCGTTCACCGTGCTCATCCCTGTGACCACCGACGATCAGCTCCGCCCCCTCGCTGACTGCTTCATCAACTAAGTGCCCGATACGATCTACAGCCTTGACGTCAATCAGGGGGCCGATATCGGTTGCCTCATCCATGCCATCACCCACGACCAGAGCCTCAATACGCTCCTTCACCTTGGCCACAAACTGGTCGGCAACCCCCTTTTGTACCAATATCCTGTTAGCTGAAGTACAAGCTTCTCCATAGTTGCGGAATTTGGCCAGCATGACGCCGTCAACAGCCGCATCGATATCCGCATCATCGAAAACCACAAAGGGGGCATTGCCACCCAACTCCATGGAGGTGCGCAGCACATTGTCGGCCGCCTGCTTCATCAGCTTGACACCCACAGGGGTGGAACCGGTAAAGCTCACCTTACGTAACCGATGGTCGGCAAAGAGGGCATCTGAAATGTGAGAGGAATGGGAGGTGGTGATGACATTGACCACGCCCTTAGGCACCCCTGCCTGCCGTAAAATCTCCACTAACGCCAGCGTGGTAAGAGGAGTCATCGCGGCAGGTTTGACCACCACGGTATCTCCTGCAGCCAAGGCTGGGCCAATCTTCCGGGTTCCCATCGCCAGCGGGAAGTTCCAGGGGGTAATCAAGTAACAGGGTCCCACCGGATCGTGTGTAACCAGACCCTTGCGGCCGTCCGGCAGGCGGAAAGTCCTGCCATACTCACGCATGGCCTCCTCTGAGAACCACTTGAGAAAGCCGCCGCCGTAGTCCACCTCTCCCAGCGCCTGCTTGAAGCTCTTGCCCATCTCACGTGTCATCAGCTCTGCAAAAATCTCCTTGTTATCCATCAGAGCCTCATAAGCTGTTTGCAGTATATCCCTCCGCTCCTGCGGCGTTGACTGGGCCCAGGACTCTTGGGCCCTCTCAGCACTGTCCAGGGCAGCCAGCGCCTCCTGCCCATCCCCGTCCGATGCCTGATAGAGCGTAGAGCCATCGGCAGGGTTGTCCACTTCAAATACCCGGCCACTGTCGGCAGCCCTCCACTGTCCGTCGATAAACAAGCTCGTTCCCGACTGGGGAAGTAATGACTCGACCTTGTATTTCCACATACTGTCTATTCCTCACTTTCAGCGCTTCTTTGCAGCAGATACATTCCTGTGTTTGGATAAACGTTTCTAACATACTAAATTTCAGACAATTTGTCCATTTAGTGATATCTTTCGCATTTGCAGTCAGTAGCAACTGCTCTGATAAGCATGACCTAGTCCGGTTCCTAGCAGGAGGGAGATAGGGAAATGGCGCCGATGGCAATGGGCCAGCAACTATTCAGGGTCGGTATACAAGAAAGCGGAGGATACACCAAAAGGGCGTGATACGATTGGCAGCCGGACAGATGGCGCGGATCTTAGAGGCCCAACAAGTCATCCACGGCAGACAGGCCAACAGCTTCTCTAAAGATACCCATGCGCATTATGGAACATGGCAATGTCTGCAGCCTTGGGTGGACGTTCTTAGAAGAGCAAAACAAATACGCTTCATACAAGCGCACAATGAACAAGTTATGAGCCACATCGCCGTGCTCTAAACACGCCTTAAGAACCATAGAGGCCATGGCCGCGATAGCCGAATAGGTCCAGGATCCGCCAACCTGGTGACAGACACTGGCACGGCAAGGCTGATCGTCCTCTTGCTTCCCTTCCTCTTGCAGCCCAGCTATATTGTCTCAACCCGTCGTGCCGGTTCAATCTTGCAACAGATTGAGAAATGAACGCTCCTATGACATCTCCGGCAATGATGCCCTAAGCGTATCGGCCGCTATCGGAATAGGATTAACCGCCCTGAACAATGCCGTGGAAACACTGACAGTCCAAGCCAAAACAGGGCGGCAACGCTCGATGTTCAGGCCGAAGCCTCGACTTCCCCGCCACTCTTTTAAGCTACGCACCTGGAAAATCAGCGGGCCGGCCGGATGCGGATGCTGTGGCTACAGCCACAACCATACGAACTAGTAAACTTCCCTTCACTATCGCCAACTGCGGCACGGGTCTACTCTTCAGCCAGCAAGCAACTGAACGTCTTCACTGAACACATCGGCATCCCAGTGGCAGCACTCAGCCAGCAAAGGGAGGCTATAAGTCTCTGAGCGCCCACCGAATGTCGAGTCTTTCAGCTCCATCAGACTCACATAAGCCAATCAACTGGAGCCAGCCAACCGACCTGATAATCGGCACCGGAACCAAGTACACCGACTTTATCTCGGCCTCGAATACCGTCTTCCCAGAGCCCCCAGTATGGTTCGTCAATATCAACGTAGCCTTGTTTGATGTCAACAAGGTAGCGACAATCGCGATCGTCGGGAGTTGCAAGGATGCGATTCATGAACTGAGCCATGCCCCGGCAGACTGGCAGGTACCTTATGACTACAGCAGGAAGACGGAAGTTGTTCGGCAGACTCAGCATATTCCCGAAGACGACAAGCTGGGTCAGAAGAAGGTGATCGGGATTGTCACCAGTTTCGCCGGGCCCTAGGATGCAATGGTCAATGCCGTTGGATCCCTATGCAGCGGCCCCAAGGAATCCTGGCAGTCAGGATCACCTTTGATTATTCCGTCGAATATGAACATTGCTGCATGGACTGCGCATGGCAGCACCAAATCGGGAAATCTTCAACTTCAGAGGACACGCATTCTTCCTCATGCGCCACCAAGGTGTCCTCGCTGCCATACCGGAACAGGAAAAAACATCATCATTCTTGTCAACGACTACGGCTTGGTTCCATTAACTTCCTCTCCCACCAGGGGGATCGCAGGGGTTTAAAACCCTCTTTTACATGAAGAATGACCAGGGATTTGAGGACAAAGACCACTTCCTGCCCATCAATTTTCGAAGATACTTGAGGGGGTATGCATACCCACCTACCGGCTTATCAAAGCTGAAGGGCTCAAGGCCCAGCCTATTACCATGGCGAAGACTCCGGAAATAGCGATGATGGGGGTGAAGAACACCTCTTGTGTTCTCCACCCCCATCATCGTGTCTTAAATCCTTGGTTCCTCTGCCGAACACATCAAGAGAATATCCATGGCCTGTTTACTCAGCTGAACCCTCTGGTGGCTCATCACCCAAGGGACGTTCCACCCGATCTGCCTGAGAGGCATCCTCAGAGAGATCAGCATCTGGGGTAGCAGACACTGGGGCTCCAACCAGTTCAGGCTCCTGGTCCTGCCCATCGGCAGAGCTGGCCGCATGCCGGGGTCCCTCGAAAGGCTTGCCAGTGAAGGTGAACTCGCCCAGGATGCCCTCGCCTTCGGCGTCAACCTGGACGGACTCATTGTCCGTAAGGTCGCCCATGAGGATCTTCTCGGAGACGGCATCCTCGATGTCGCGCTGGATGACGCGGCGCAGAGGCCGGGCGCCCAGGAGCGGATCGAAGCCCTTCTCGGCCAGCAGGTCCTTGGCCTTGTCGGTCAGATCCAGGGACATGTGGCGTTCAAAGAGACGATCGTTAAGCTGAGCGATGTCCAGATCGACGATCTGACGGACCTGGGGCTCGGTCAGCTGTTGGAAGACGATGATGTCATCCAGGCGGTTCAGGAACTCAGGCCTGAACTGCTGCTTGAGCTCACTGGTCACCTGGTCCTTCATCCTCTGATAGGAGGTCTCGGTGTTGCCGCTCACATTGAAGCCGGTGTTTGCAGCCTTGGCGATGTCACGGGTTCCCAGGTTGGTGGTCAGGATGATGATGGTGTTCTTGAAGTCCACCATGCGACCCTGCCCATCAGTCAGATGGCCGTCGTCCAGCACCTGCAGCAGGGTGTTGAAGATGTCCGGATGGGCCTTCTCGATCTCGTCGAAGAGGACCACGGAGAATGGCTTGCGCCTGACCTTCTCGGTCAGCTCGCCGCCCTCTTCGTATCCCACGTACCCCGGAGGGGCACCGAATAGACGGGAGGTGGAGTACTTCTCCGAGAACTCGGACATATCCACCCGGATCAGGGCATCCTCATCATCAAAGAGGAACTGGGCCAGAGCCTTGGCCAGCTCGGTCTTGCCCACACCGGTGGGTCCAGCGAAGATGAAGGAACCTGCAGGACGCTTGGGATCCTTGAGGCCCACACGCGTACGACGGATGGAACGGGAGAGGGCGGAGACAGCCTCATCCTGGCCGATGATCCGCTTGTGCAGCTCCTTCTCCATACCCAGGAGCTTCTTGGACTCGGCCTGGGTCAGCTTGAAGACCGGGATGCCGGTGGTCGAGGAGACCACCTCGGCAATCACGTCCTCGTCGACAACCATCTTGACGTCGGACTCGCCCTCGTGCCAGGCCTTCTCCTTCTCCTTGCGCTCGGCCTCCAGCTTCTCCTGGCTGTCACGCAACTGAGCGGCCTTCTCAAAGTCCTGGTCCTTGATGGCCTGGTCCTTCTGAGCTGAGATACGATCCACCTTGGTATCAAGTTCTTTGAGCTCCGGCGGGGCGGTCAGCCGCTTGATGCGCAGACGTGCGCCGGCCTCATCAATCAAATCAATGGCCTTGTCAGGCAGGTTCCTGTCCTGAATGTAGCGTGCAGAGAGCTCGGCCGCCGATTGCAGGGCCTTGTCAGTGATAGTGACGTGGTGATGATGCTCGTAGCGACCGCGTAGACCCTTAAGGATCTCGATGGTCTGGGCGATTGTGGGCTCGGAGACCTGAATGGGTTGGAATCGCCGCTCCAGGGCCGCATCCTTCTCGATGTACTTGCGGTACTCGTCGGTAGTGGTGGCGCCGATGGTCTGCAGCTCGCCGCGAGCCAGCAGGGGCTTGAGCATGTCAGAAGCGCCCAGGGCCCCGTCGGCCGAACCTGCACCGACGATGGTATGAATCTCATCAATGAAGAGAATGATGTCGCCCCTGGTCTTGATCTCCTTGAGCACCTTCTTCAGACGCTCCTCGAAGTCACCCCGGTAGCGGGAACCGGCCACCATGGAGCCCAGATCCAGCGAGTAGACCTGCTTGCCCTTGAGCGTCTCTGGAACATCGCCCTCATGAATCTTCTGCGCCAGGCCCTCGACCACGGCAGTCTTGCCCACGCCAGGCTCACCGATCAGCACCGGGTTGTTCTTGGTCCTCCTGGACAGGACGACCATGACTCGCTCGATCTCGTTGGCCCGGCCGATGACCGGGTCCAGCTTGCCCTCAGCGGCTTCCTGGGTCAGGTTCCTGCCGAACTGGTCCAGGATGGCCGAACCGGTCTGCCCGCCCTTGTTGGAAACGCCGCCGGCATTGGCCAGATCGCCCTTGCCAGCGTCGCCGCCTTCATGGTTGCCGCGAATCATGTCAATAGTGGCGGTCCGCAGATCGCCCAGATCCACACCCATCTTGATCAACACCTGGGTGCCGACGCCCTCACCCTCACGAATGAGGCCGAGGAGGATGTGCTCGGTGCCAATGTATGAGTGACCCAGTTGAAGAGCTTCGCGCAGCGACAGCTCCAAGACCTGACGGGCGTGCGGCGTAAATGGGATGTGCCCATTGGGGACCGCATTGCCCTTACCGATCATCTCCTCAACCTGCTTACGTGTGGCATCCAGTTCCACGCCCTTGGAGGCCAGGGCCTTGGCGGCAACACCGTCACCCTCCCTGATCAGGCCCAGGAGGAGGTGCTCGGTGCCGATGTAGTTGTGCTGCAGGGTGCGGGCCTCTTCCTGCGCCAGCACAATCACCCGCCGCGCACGGTCGGTAAACCGTTCGAACATACTTGTCCTTCCCTTTGATCCGTAATTCACTCTACAGATTTACGGTGACGTTTATTCTCGGCCCGCCGGTGATTGCGCTCTGAACGCAACGAGGCCTTGGAATCAGTCCTCTGAGCCGTCTTCCGACTCCATCTGTTCCATGAGTTCCACCTCAGGGCGCTCCTCGCGTGGCTTCGGTCTGACCACATCGATATGAAGATCGTCATAGGCCGGCTGAGATTGGACCCAAAGATGGGACTCCTCCTGGGGCTCTATCTCGGAATGCTCGCCGCAGCCATGATCCAGGGAGACCACGCGCCCGTCATCCGGGCTCCAACGATTCGCGCAGACGCCGAACATGGTCCCCAGATCGCCTACCAGGGGAATCATGAATCCGCAGGTCTCGCAGGCCTTGCCCTTGGCCGTCCGAGTCGACAGGGACTTGGGACCGTGCTGACCTTCGTACCAGCGCTTGGTAGTTGTGGCCCTGGCCTCGGCGGTCATCACGTGTCGGCGGCTCAGAGCAAAACGATCGACGGCCTCATCCAGGTCGGCGGCAGAGGTCTGTGCGCCAAGAGAAACCTGATCATTTGGTTCCTGCCCTTGAATGTCCTTTTCGTCACCTGAGCGATCTACCAGGCGGAAGACCGCACCATCAGTCTCCTGATCGGCACCATCAGCATCAACCGATGCTGATGGTGTCCTGGCTTCTTCGTTGTCTTCGTGAGTCTGAAGACTAGCTTGCGCTGGCATGTATCCGACTGTCAGCCTGGGATCGTCGGGATCGGTTCCCATGACGTCGGTCACGCTCAGATCCGAGGGCAGCAGGCGATCCTTCCAGGGAACCCATGCCGGAGGCTGAAGGGCCGCATCAGTGGGCACCAAGGACGATTCATCCACAGTCCAGGTATCGGCATCCTCGTCACGGTAAAGGGTAACCGACCATTGCCAGCCCTCGTAGCCCTTGATGGCCGAGGCGAACCGGTAGTCCCAGACTCCATCCCCGATCGGGGTACGGCCGACCAGTTCACCGACCTCATCACTGTCGGCAGCCACGCTCAGAGCCACTCGCCTGGCCAGTTCCTCAGGATCCAGGTCCTCTTGAACCATCTATCACACCTTCATCATCAGTGGGACCGGACAAGACCGATCCACGTCGGATTCCTCTCGCCGTCCACTCAGTCCGGCACATCAAAGTCATCGGCCACAGCCCTCAGGAGGGTGGCCAGCTTGGCGGATTCGGCCCGACCTGGATAGTGGTGCCGACGCAGTCCGTTGCCAGCCGAATCCAGCAGCTTGATCAAATCCTCCACGATCGCGGCCATATCGTCCGGATCAGGTCGCTTGGCGCGCAGGATGGAGGGGGTCGGCCCCACTAGCTTCAGATCCAGGGCCTGGGGCCCCTTGCGGCCCTCCGCCACCGAGAACTCCACCCGGGATCCCTTGCGTATGGTGGATACCCCGGCAGGCAGGGCTGATGAGGGCAGAAAGACATCCCCACCTTGTTCATCCGTGATGAACCCGAACCCCCGCTTGGCGTCGTACCACCGTACTCTCCCGCTGGGCATGCTCTGCCACTTCCTTACGTTGCTTCTTGAACAGGTATATCCGAAATTAGTCTACCTGACTGAAGCGGGCAGGACGACCCATCTTGTCATAGGCGTACGGGATGGTTGGCGGCAGAATTGGCCTGGTCCTCAACGTGCCCCTGATCCCGGCTGACGCCCTGTGGCATGACGATGGTGAAGGTCAAGCCGTCACCCGGGGTTTGCGAAGCGCAGATGAACCCCTGATGGGCCTTGACAATAGACTGGACAATGGCCAGTCCAAGCCCCGTGCCGCCTTTCTCCCGAGCCCTGGACGGGTCGGCCGTGTAGAAGCGCTCGAACAGCCTGGCCCTGGATTCCTCGGGGACACCTGGCCCGTGGTCAACCACGCGAATGATGGCGTAGTCAGTGCCCACATGGCTGTTCTCTGCCACCTGAATCGCCTCTGTCAGTCGTCCCAGCGAAGATTCAGTGGCCTCCAGTCTTGTCAAATCCGCTGGAGCGATGGTTGCCCTGACAAGGCCCAATCCCACCTGGACCGGGGAATCAGATGGAGTATAGCGGTGAATATTGCCCACGATATTGGTGATCACCTGACGCAAACGGCTGGGGTCACCAATCACCTGTACCGAGGGCAGAGATCCCTCCTGAATGTCCAGGCTGACCGATGGGCCCAGGTGCCCGCCCACGGTGATTTTCTCCTTGTTGCGTCCCTTGAGGCCTGGCAGTCCCTTGTTGGCCGTAGCTTGCATTTCCTGAGGGGCAGGCTGATCCTCGGTATGCAGGCAAACCCTTCCTGTAGCCACATCTCTATCCGGGTCCAGGGCATGCAGGTCATCCACTCCGTCCCGCACCAGTCCAGTCAGATCGACCGACAGGGTCGGGTCGATCCCCCTGCCCTCATCCAGACGAGCAAGCGAAAGCAGATCCGTAACCAGGACCGTCATCCTGGTGGAAGAATCCTCGATGTGCTGAATGGACTTATCGGCACGCTCCAAAGCCCCTGGATAGTCGCGCTGCATCCTGTAGAGCTCTGCATAGCCGTGGATGGCGGCCAGAGGGGTACGCAGCTCGTGGCTAGCATCCGAAACGAACTGCTTCATCTTTTCAGTGGTCTGGCGCTGCTCGTCGAAGGAATGCTCGATTCGTGCCAGCATGGCATTGAGGGATGCCGCCAAGGAGCCCACCTCGGTATTTTCTGGGAAGCTGGGAATGCGTTGGGAAAGGTCGCCAGCCGCTATCTTTGCAGCAGTCTTCTCGATGCGTTTGAGTGGAACCAGAGTGGACTGGATCAGCAGGACCGAGATAATCCCGCCCAGAAGAACCACCACGGCGGAGATGACCATGCAGAAAGCCGTCAGATCGTGTACAGCCTCATCCTGGTCGCTCATGGACAAACCGATAAAGAGTACGCCGCTGATTTCGGACCCGTCCAGTTCATTGCGCAACTTCCACTGCATGGCAACCACACGCCAGGAGGCCCGGGCTCGCTTCAAGGTGTCGCGGTCGGGCGAGGCTTGTTTAGAGATCCGCACGTATGCTGGTACCGTGGTCGGCTGGCCAAGGGGTATCGAGCCCATGCTGCCGTCGGCAGGCAGACGCGGGCGGGAGATGACCCCGTTGACCTGCATGGGATTCAGATCGTCCGAAATGATATGCAGGTCGTCGTCACGGATCTGCAGGAAGTAGTCGGTGGGGCCCAGGCCGTTCTTGCTCAGATCCTCCTGACGCAAAAGGGTGGCATTGCGGATTCCCAGATTGGCCTGGCGGATCAGCTGCGAGTCCGTGCGCTTCATCAGGTAGTCGTCGGCCATCTGGCAGATTGCTACAGAAACGCCTACCGTACCCACGATGAGCAGGATGAGCATGCTGGCCACAAGTTTGGTACTTAGGGGAATCGCAGCCAGAGGCGACCTGGGCATAGACCTGCCCCGCGGCTTGTTGGCGTCGGCTCTCATGCCGGAGTCCGAACCCTTGAACGACCTGGACCTGTCAGCCGACCTCGGGTCGGGAACAGCCAACTGTTCTGTCTTAGGGGTCGGACTCTGGGGACTAGTCGCCATCGCCGCCGTCCGATGCGTTCTGCTTGGGTGCCCGGATCATATAGCCGATTCCTCGCTTGGTCTCGATCAACGGGGTGACCTTGTGTTCCCGGCCATGCCCGTCGCTGACGGTGATACCATCCACCTTCTTGCGCAGGTAGGAGATGTAGGATTCCACAATGGCCGCATCGCCGCCCCAGTCGTACTGCCAGACGTGGTCCAGAATCTGGGCCTTGCTGAGCACGCGACCTTCATTGTCCATTAAGTAGCGTAGCAGCTTGTATTCGGTCGGGCTCAGGTCGATTGGTCGGCCAGCCCTGGTGACGTCATGGGAATCCTCGTTGATCTCCAGATCGCCCACGCGGATGATCGGGTCGTCCTCCTGATGCTCGCGGGTTCTGCGCAGTATGGCCTTGATTCTGGCCACGACCTCCTCCAGGCTGAAGGGTTTGGTCACGTAATCGTCACCGCCCACAGTCAGCCCCATGACCTTGTCCTGGGTGTCATCCCTGGCCGTCAGGAAGAGCACCGGCGCATCGATTCCCTCCTGACGGATACGGGAGGTGACTGTGAACCCATCGATGTCAGGCAGCATGACATCCAGGACGATCAGATCGGGCTGGATGCGCTCAATGACCTGAATGGCCTCGGAGCCGGACGCTGCGGTCTCAACCGCAAAGCCCGCGAAGTGCAGGGAAGCCACCAGCAGATCCCTGATGGACGGTTCGTCGTCGACCACGACCAGTTGTGCTTGCGTCGGTTTGCTCATGGCTTCAGCTTGCCGCCTCTTTCTGGGTATTGTCTGAAAGTTCGCTGACCGTCTCTGCCGGGCGTGATTTCTTCTTCACTGAACTGGACCTGCGATGATGAGCCCCGCTTCGGCTGCTGCGACGCCACCAAATCGTAACGGCTATACCCAGAACGACCAGGACCACAACCGTTACCGAAAGAGCGATGATCATGACCCGGTGATGTCTGTGGTTTTGGTCAAGAGTCTCCACTTGGGTCATCATGGCTTTGGCCGAGCCCACCCAGTCAGGATTGCGGCTTTTGGTGACCGGCTCTAGAGCAGCCTGCGAGAGCTGATCCACGCTGGATTGGTCCTTGAGCCAGGCCTGCGAGTTGCTGGAGACTGCCACCACCAATTTGCCGTCCTGAGAGGCCACGGCCAGCATAACCGTGTCTTGGGCAGGCTTCATCGATTCGAGCACCCGGGATGCCCAGATCTCCGGCTTGACGCCCTCATAGAAATGCGGCAAGTAGAGCAGTCGGACCGATACCCCTGTTTGCTCTGCAGTCTCCTTGATCGCATCCTTGACGGATCCTACATCCGAGCCCAGCAGATTCTGTGGATCAGTGATCGTGTCGGTCATGGTTCCGGCCCCGGTCTGAGGCTCATCAGCAAAAACCCTGGTCGGTCCAAGGGCGCTCGTCATCAAAACCATCAAAAGCAGGAAAGCCAGAACCCGCCCCATGACCGGAGCGCAGCCCGGACTCGCCTTGTGGAGGAAGACTCGTTCGACCACATGGATCCGTGGACGGGGCAACTGCGTGAACACTGTCATAGTGTCCACAGTAGCGGCTGACGGCATCGGACTCCCCCACCATCACCGCCATTCACGGAAAGGACAACCATGACACGGTTCCAAGTTGATTCAGATCAGATACAGACCGCCTCCGGCGCAGTCAGCGGCTCGATAGGGGCCATCAGAGATGCCGTGGCGGGAATGTACACCAACCTGGACAATCTCCAAAGTGTCTGGCAAGGCTCGGCGGCCAACCAATTCGCCACAGTGGCCCAGCAGTGGCGCGCCTCTCAAGCCCAGATGGAACAGGCACTTGAAGGCATCCAGGCGGCTTTAACCCAAGCTTCGGCTCTCTATGCAGATACAGAAGCCCAGGCCACACGCCTCTTCGCCGGAGCCTGAGCACTGGACCGATGTGCTGGCAGCTCAAAGCTATTTGACCATGGCATATCGGGCCCAGATCTGGCAAGCATCTGGAAAGACAGAACAGACGATAAACGAAAGCAGACCATAAAAGAAACGGGGGCCTGCGCACCATTGCCCGGTGCGCAGGCCCCCGTCCTTGGCGATCACTAGGTTCAGCCGAAAGCCCGGCCGAACCTTAAAGGATCAGTAGCCCATGTCGCCCTGGGGCTGAGCGGCGGCAGGTGCCGGAGGCTCAGGCTTGTTGGCCACGACAGCCTCGGTGGTCAGGAAGAGCCCGGCGATGGAGGCTGCGTTCTGCAACGCGGAACGAGTCACCTTGACGGGGTCGGCCACGCCTGCTTCCAGCAGGTCCTGGTACTCGTTATTGGCGGCGTTGAAGCCCTGACCAGCAGGCAGCGAACGGACCTTGTTGATGACCACGTCACCAGAGACACCGCTGTTCTCGGCGATCTGCTTGATAGGGGCCTCGATGGCGCGGAAGACGATGGAGGCACCGGTGGACTCGTCGCCATCCAGCTTGACATCCTTCTCAGCCTTGGCAGCGGCCTGAACCAGAGCCACGCCACCTCCGGGCAGCAGGCCCTCTTCGATGGCGGCCTTGGCGTTACGGACAGCATCCTCGATGCGGTGCTTACGCTCCTTGGCCTCGACCTCGGTGGCTGCACCGACCTTGATAACGGCCACACCGCCGGCCAGCTTGGCCAGCCGCTCCTGCAGCTTCTCGCGATCATAGTCGGAATCGGTGTTCTCGATCTCGGTGCGAATCTGGCCCACGCGGGCGGAGACCTCATCCTTGGAACCGCCGCCGGAAACGATGGTGGTCTCGTCCTTGGAGACGATGACCTTCTTCGCGGTGCCCAGCACGCTCATGTCGATGGAGTCCAGCTTGAGACCGAGCTCATCGGACACGACCTGTGCGCCGGTCAGGATGGCCATATCCTGCAGCATGGCCTTGCGGCGGTCGCCGAAGCCAGGAGCCTTGACAGCGCAGGAGTTGAAGGTGCCACGGATCTTGTTGAGGATCAGGGTAGGCAGCGCCTCGCCGTCCACGTCCTCGGCCACGATCAGCAAGGGCTTGCCGGTCTTCATGACCAGCTCGGCGATGTGAACCACGTCCTGCTGGCTGGAGACCTTGCCCGAGGTCAGCAGAATGTAGGGATCATCCAGAACGGCGGTCTGGTCGTCGTTGTTGGTGACGAAGTAAGGAGCGATGTAGCCCTTGTCGAAACGCATGCCCTCGGTGAACTCCAGGTCCAGGCCGAAGCGGTTATTGTCCTCGACAGTAACCACGCCATCCTGGCCGACCTTGTCCAGAGCCTCGGCGATCTCATTGCCGATCTCGGGGTCACCTGCAGAAATGGTGGCAGTGGCAGCAATCTGGTCCTTGGTCTCGACTTCCTTGGACTGGGCCACGAGTTCCTTGACGATGGCGTCAGCAGCCTTCTCGATGCCGCGGCGCAGGGCGATGGGGTTGGACCCGGCGGCCACGTTCTTCAGACCCTCATGCACCAGGGCCTGGGCCAGCACAGTCGCAGTGGTGGTGCCGTCTCCTGCGACATCGTCAGTCTTCTTGGCGACTTCCTTGACCAGCTCGGCGCCGATGCGCTCGTAAGGATCCTCCAGGTCGATCTCCTTAGCGATAGAGACGCCATCGTTGGTGATGGTCGGTGCGCCGTAGGACTTGTCCAGCACCACATTGCGGCCCTTGGGGCCCAGCGTGACCTTGACCGTGTCGGCCAGCTTGTCCAGGCCGGCAAGCATGCCCTGACGAGCTTCCTCGTCATACTCGATGATTTTTGCCATTGTTGCTTCCTCCGTCATGGCTTGAGGTTTTATAACCCACCGTCGGCGTGGAATGGAACCCGATCGTCAGCTATCGTGTTATCACTCCCGCACCTCGAGTGCTAATTCAGCAGATTAGCACTCGCTGGGGCCGAGTGCCAACCCGAAGGGAAAATACGCTGCAGGCTGTATGTCATATCAGACTTAACTTATCGGCCGCGTCTGCAGACAATCCATATCCTGCAAAATCTTGGCTCAGCGTCTGGTTATGGTCTAAGGAGTCATAAAAAGGGACCCCGGAATAACCCGGGGTCCCCATGACGAATACAGAAGACGACAATCAGAGCTTGGTGACCTTGGTTGCCTGCAGACCCTTGGGGCCCTGCTCCACCTGATATTCGACCTTATCTCCCTCATCAAGGGTCTTGAAACCATCGGACTGAATGGCTGAGTAGTGCACGAACACGTCCTCGCCGCCATCGTCAGGATTGATGAATCCGTAACCCTTGCCAGCGCTGAAGAATTTCACAGTGCCTTGTGCCATAACTAACTTCCTTAACATAGGTGCCGCGTCACAACAGATACGAGACTGACCGCATCTGCCTGGTCGGCAAGGTCAGTTTAGGCCTATTTATGAAGCAATTGCAAAACGCCGAGCCGAAATTCTGAATGTTTTGCCGTCGTATTTCCCCGCTGTCCGGCTGACCGGACTCACTGCATGAGGATGGCTTCCACCGGAGCGGAAGCCACAGAGGACTGTTCCACCTGAGTGATACCCAGCAGGTTGGCCACCTCTTGGGCCGTGGCCTTGTCGGCCTCGTCACGGTAGCGGACCGTGCTTACGCCAGGCAGTGCATCTTGCGGGTTGGATGCCGTGACCGCAGTGTAACCGGCATTGACCAGTACCTGGCGCTTCTTGCCGGCATACCCGTTGGCCCTGGTTCCATTGATGACGGTAACCTGCGTGCCCCGGTTGACCACGGGAGCCGGGCTGCTGCTGGAAGCGCTCGCTGAAGGCGACTGGGAGGAAGGCTCAGAAGTTTGTTCTTGGGAGGCTTGATCAGTAGCGGTCGCACTGCTTGAAGCAGAAGAAGATGCTGAACGCTTCGGCAGGTGGCTGCTGATGACCCGGGAGGCTTCAGTATGCGTCTGCTGCCAGGGCAGGGAACCGCTGACCGCAGCCCATACACCCAGACCACACAGCACCGCCAAGACAACCACCAGCAGGTAGGGCAGAACCCTGATCGACAGGGAACGAGGTCCGCGATGTACGCCGACTGGCCCCTTGGGAGGGTTGTCGAACGCATCATGAACCTGAGGGCGCGCCTGCGTCCCATTGTCGCGCGTGCTAGCCATGAACTCTCCTCTGCTCCACCGGATCCTGAACCATTATAAGTAATGCGTTGTCGGGTCAACATTCAACCGACCATTCAACGTCCTCCGCCAACCCTGAAATGGCTGAAGCAGTCATGATCGCCCCATATCACCAAGCGATATAGTGACCTTATGAACAGCAGCCAGCCTATTGCCGCAACCTCCCCTGAGCCGACGAACCGAACCGGTACCAACCCTCCGACCATAGCAGGAGGCCAGGGCCGGCCCCACCGCAAACCTCTGAGCGCCCTGGTGGATCCCGGCTGGGCCCGTGCGCTGGCACCTGTCGAACCCAACATTCACCGGATGGGCGACTTCCTCAGATCCGAGCTGGCCCAGGGCCACCGCTATCTGCCTGCCAGCAAGAACATTCTGCGCGCCTTCACAATCCCCTTCGACTCCATCAAGGTCCTGATCGTGGGTCAGGATCCATACCCGACTCCCGGGCATCCGGTGGGACTGAGTTTCTGTGTGGACCCTGCAGTCAGCCCCATCCCCGGCTCCCTGCGCAATATCTACGCCGAGCTGAGCGCCGACCTGGGTCTGCCCGCGCCTTCCAATGGCGATCTGACGCCTTGGACCAGGCGAGGGGTCATGCTGCTCAACCGCTGTCTGACTGTACAGGTTGGTAAGCCGGCCAGCCACCGGAACAAGGGCTGGGAAGAGATCACCGACGCAGCCATCCGTGCCCTGAACGACAGACGCGACGAGGAGGGCAAGGTCCGCCCCCTGGTGGCCATTCTTTGGGGGCGACAGGCCCAGAGCCTAGAGCCCCTACTGACCAACGCAGCCATTATCAAATCCCCGCATCCCAGTCCCCTATCGGCCCGGTATGGCTTCTTTGGATCCCGCCCATTCTCCAAGGCCAACCAAGCACTGGAGGCCATGGGCGCCCAGCCGGTGGACTGGTCCCTGACCTGAGTCCTGCTGGCTGAGTCGTCAGGAAATGCCGTTACCATGTCTGCTATGGCATTATTCCCACCTCGACCCAGTCAGTCCCCATCTGTTCAGCCCAGTCAGGACCGGCAGGTTCCGCCAATCAGTCAGGATGACCTGCAACGTTGCCGTCAGTTGGCCGACCGGATCCGGACCCGCTTTTCAAGGACTCTGGTAGGTCAGGAGAACCTGCGCGAGGCCCTGATCCTGACGCTGGTGGCCTCTGGACACATTCTGATTGAATCCGTGCCCGGTCTGGCCAAGACCACTGCCGCCCAGACCCTGGCTACCTCGGTCTCCGGCAGCTTTAAACGGATCCAGTGCACACCCGACCTGATGCCCTCGGATCTGGTAGGCACCCAGGTCTACGACTTCTCCACACAGCGCTTCTCCACACAGCTGGGCCCAATTCACGCCAACTTCGTCCTTTTGGACGAGATCAACCGCTCCAACGCCAAGACCCAGTCGGCCATGCTGGAAGCCATGGCCGAAGGCGCGACCACTATCGGCGGTGAACGCATAGCCCTGCCCCAGCCCTTCATGGTGATCGCCACTCAGAACCCCATCGAAGAAGAGGGCACATACAACCTGCCCGAAGCCCAGATGGACCGGTTCATGCTCAAGGCAGTCATGACCTATCCCGATGCGGACCAGGAGACCCGCATGCTGCAGATGCTGACCACCCGTGGCACCGACATGCCCGGCAAGGACGATCGGGACGCACTGACCATCGCCGATGTGGACTTCCTGAGGCAGAAAGCCCGGCAAGTTCACGTGGCACAGCCCATCATGCGATATGCAGTCGATCTGGCAGCCACCAGCAGGGGTGCTGGTTCGCGGCCCATCCAAGGGCTGGCCGAGCAGGTGAGACTGGGAGCCAGTCCACGCGCCTCCATCGCCCTGGTGCGCATCGGCCAGGCCAGAGCCCTGCTGACGGGCAGAGATTACGTGATTCCCGAGGATCTGAAAGACTGGGCCCATTCGGTGCTCCGCCACCGGATCCTCTTGACCTTTGAGGCCCAGGCCGACGGCATCAGCAGCGACGATATCATCGACCAGATCGTCGACAGGGTGCCAGTGCCATGAGCCGTCGACGCCCGTATCGCGACCCGGTCCGCAGACGGATCGAGTCCTTGGACACCAGTCTGCGGCTGCCCACGGTACGCAGGGCCTTAGGTCTGTTAGAAGGCGAGCACTCCTCTGGCCGTCGCGGCGGCGGAGATGAGCGTGCTGACTTACGCGCCTATGAGTTCGGAGATGAGACCCGCATGATCGACTGGCACGCCAGTGCACGTGTGGGTCGGCCCATGGTGGTGGAGCGCGAACGTCTGGTCACCAGCAAGGTCTGGTTGCTGCTGGATGTCGGCCGAGAGATGTCCGGAACATGTCCTGACGGGGAGCAGGCCATCCAGGTGGCCGCCAATGCCCTGTGTATGTTCGCCTCCCTCTGCCTGCGCCGCAGCGATGAGGTGGACCTGGTCCTGGTCGATTCAACTGCTATCCGCCGCATACCCTGCCAGGGTGGCCTCGCCCGATTCGAGCAGACCCTGGACCGAGCTCTGGAGTCGCCGTTGGATCAACCACGCAACCTTGAAGCCCTGCTGGGCTACGCCGCTGGCATCCAGGACCGGCAGGCCATGCTGGTCATCGCCACCGACCAGTCGGCATTGAACGTTGACCTGATACCTTCCATCCGCCAGTTGGCCACCACCCACCCCTTGAATCTCATCGGAGTGGAGACCATGAATCCCATGCGCCAGCAGCCCGCTACAGGCTCGGTGACAGATGCGCCAAGCGGACGGAAGATTCCGGCCTTCCTGCGCACTGCGAACGGGACACGGGCTGTGGACCTGCACAGGCGCTACCAGATCGAGGCCTTTAACCGTGAGCTGGCCAGAATCGGAGCCTCGTTGATCCGGGCCGACTCCAGCACAGCCATGTTCAACAGGTTCATCCACCTGCTTTCAGCCGGCCGGCCGGGCATCCCCATGCAGCGGACGGTGATGGCGGCATGAATCCTGTCGTCCTGATTCCTCTTACGTCCAGTCATGTCCGAATCAAGGTCATGCCCACCATGACCCAGCCCATCTGGCTGCTGGCTCTGACGACGACCGCCTTCATACTGACCCTGGCCCTGGCCGCAACGGCCCTTCTCCTGCCCAAGTTCCGTCGTCAGCATGGGGAGCATACGTTCCATGCGAACTCCGACTCCCGCAATGTATGGCGTCAGCGGATTGATCAGGTAGTGGCCCATTACGACAGTGGCCGTCTGGACCGCGACCAAGCCATGACGGCACTGGCCACCATCGCTCGTGGATTCGCCTCACGCTCCTGGAACAGCGATATGAAAGCCAAGACTCTAGCTGAAATCAAGGCTCAGCCCCGCACGCCGAGCACCCGGCAGGGCCTTGACCTGCTTCGGCAGACCATAGATGCCCTTTACCCGCCTGAATTTGCCCTCCCCCGGGACAGCACAGGAACCGACGCCACGGTGAATCAGGCAGCAGACTGGGTACGGGATCTGATCGAACGGTGGCCGCGATGAGCATAGGCAATCTGTCCTGGAGGTGGCCCTGGCTGCCGATTCTGGCCTTGGTCCTGGCCCTGGCGTTTGGCCTGCTGGCTTACTATATGGCACGTCGTCGCAAGCCGGATCAGGAACCGGGAGCCCGGGTCTGGACCTTGAACAGCGACCTGGACACCGAGGAAGGCCATGAGGCCCTGCGGCGCTGGCGGCGATTAAACCGTTGCGCTGCAGTCCTGCTCTCTCTGGCCCTGCTGATGGCTCTGAGCCTTGCTGCAAGGCCCGCCCGGGTCGATCGGACGTTGGAACAAGGCCATAACCGCGATATTGTTCTATGCCTAGATGTATCCGGATCCACCCTGCCCTACGACCGGCAGGTTATCGCCTCCTACCTTGATCTGGTCCGCAACTTCCGAGGCGAACGCATGGCTCTGAGCATATTCAACTCCACCTCGCGCACAGTTTTCCCCCTGACTGACGACTATGACATGATCACAGCCGAATTGAGCAAGGCGCGGCGGATCCTGGATGGGGTGCAGTCCCAGGATCGCATCGATGCCATGAGCGGACGACAGTACCAGGACATCAGCGACTGGCTGGAGGGTACGCAGAACCGCCGGGACACCACATCCTTGATCGGTGACGGGCTGGTGGGCTGCGCTGCACTCCTGCCGCAATTCGCACCCAGGGACCAGAGCGGACCGGCAAAGGCCGACCAACGATCGAGCTCCCTGGTACTGGCCACCGATAACGTGGTCTCCGGCAAACCCACATACACCCTGGAGGAAGCGCTCAAGCTGACCTCGGCCGCAGGAATCGCGGTGGACGGTCTCTATTCGGGACCGGACCAGGGCACCAAAGATGAAAGCACCCGGCAGATGCAGCGGCTGATCGAAGCGCGGGGCGGCATCTTTCTCCGACGGCAGGACGGCAATTCCATCAACGCGCTGGTCCGCCAGATTGAGCACCGGCACGGAGCCGACCCACGTCAACAAGAGCAGTCCAGCCTGGTGGATGCACCTGGCTGGTGGACCTTGATCCTGGCCCTAGCGCTATCGGGATATCTGCTCCTGGCCTGGAGGCTGAAGCGATGAACATACTCAAGTCCCTGACCTTTGAGCCTGCCCTGGGCTGGGTGGCCGGCGGCCTTCTGGCGGGTCTGCTGCTGCTCCTGGCCATCGCGCTGGTCATCCATGGACTAAGACGCAAAGGGCAGGATACGGATGCCGATCGCTGGGCCCTGATCAGGCGCACCGCCATGGTTCTGATCCTGGCCCTCATGGTCCTGACTCCCAGCACGGTCAGCAAGACTACCAATAAAGCCATCAATGCCACTGATGTCTTCATTGCCGTTGACGTAACCGGATCCATGGCGGTCAAGGATGCTGGATATGGCAACCAGGAAGGAATGAGCCGGCTGGATGCGGCCCGGGCAGCCGTCCACGACCTGACACGCGCCTACCCCGATGCCTCTTTCTCGGCCCTGAGTTTCGGCGCTTCGGCCAGTGTCGATCTGCCGCTGACCCCAGACGTGCGGGCTGTGGACAACTGGGCCAGGGGGTTGGTTACAGAGCCCACATCCCGATCATCCGGCTCCAGCCTGGACGCTCCGCTGGATCGCCTGAGCCTGGTCTTGAAACAGACCAAGGACCGGCATCCCGACGACCGAATCCTGCTCTACCTGATCAGCGATGGCGAACAGACCGCGCCTGGTGAACGACGATCCTTCAGTGTCCTCAGGGAAGGGCTGGACGATGCCTTTGTGCTGGGAACCGGCTCAACCAAAGGCGGCATGGTGCCCTTGAGCTCCGATGTCGGTGGAAACGATGCCGGCGGCTGGGTGACGGACGCAAAGACCGGCCAGCCGGGCATCTCCGCCATGGATCCGAAAACCCTCAAGGCCATGGCCGACGAGATGAGCGGCCACTATCAGGCATTGGCAAAGGGGACAACCTTGCGTGAGGGGAGTACGGCTGCGGCTTCCAAGCGCTACCGGGTGACCAAGGTCGACCAAGTCCGTCAACACGTCACCCCGCTGGTCTGGCCGCTGGCACTGGTGGAGCTGGTCCTGATCCTGATTGAGGCGGGGCTCTGGATCCATACTTCGAGGAGACTGCTATGAGTAGGAAGTCCCAGCAAGGCCCAAGAAGCGGCCGCCGCCTGCGAATGCGCCTGATTCTGGCTGGCTTGGCTTTGGTTGCAGCCCTGGCCGGAGCCTGGGGCTTAATCAACGTCAAAGCCGTCGCCACCTATAACGAGGGCACGCGCACGCTGAGCACCAACGTTCGACAGGCCCAAAACCCTCAGGCCGATCCGGCCGCCATCAAGGCGCTGCAGGACCAGGCCGAGCATCTCTTCGCCCAGGTCGATCGGCCTGGACCCCTGATTCTGCCACAGACCAGACATGCTGCCGAGGCCAACCGAGCTGCCAACGCTGCGCTGACCAGCCGCACGGAGCGTCTGCTCAAGAAACAGAAAGCCAATAAGGTCCAGGACAGACAGAACGGATCCAACAAGAGTTCCCCCTCAGGGCTGACCAAGCAGCAGGAAGCCGAGGTGGAGGATCTGCTCAGGCGCAACCAGCAGCAGAGTCAACCGTCTGCCTCCCCCACGCCGTCAGGCCAGGCGAGTGACAATAAGGGTCAGGGGAAGAACGTCAAACCCTGGTGACCGACCGCACACAGCCTTTCACATGAGTCGTTCCAACGCCTCCTTTCATGCAAATCAATCCTCATGCAGACGAACCTCTCTCAGCCATCTGACTGACAGAATCAAGAATTAGTGGTAAATCCGTCCACGGTCAGATGGATCGGACCTCATTCGACCACATGGCCCCATGGGGATCATTTCAGGAGGATCGCCATGTTGTAGTAGAGGCATGTATAGGTCATCCTCATCACTGCCCGCCCTGAGCCCCTTCCTGGAACAACCCTCCTACCTGGCTGACCCGGACTCAGCTGGATCCTGCCCCTGTCATGCACGGGCAGCCCGCTGTCGGACCTTGCTGTCCGACATGGCCCGGCAGTCGCGAGCCACTCTGGTCCATCTGAGTGAATTAGCCGACCAGGCTCTGAGGGTCGACTGGCAAGGGCGGGCCGCTGAAGCCTATCGGGCCCAGGTGCGGGCCATGGATGCCCTCTGCCAGGATCAGCGCAACCAAGCAGGGCGTACCCTGAGCCTGATTGATCAAGAGAGTCGGCCATGAAGCGGACGATAACCGCTGCCCCCGATGCCAATGGCTATACACGCACCGAACTGGACCATCTGACCGGCATGGCAGACCGACTCAACCAGGCAGGTGGTGCCCTGGCCACCTTGCAGTCCCAATGGGTTCTGACCAATCAGGCCATCCGCAGAACCATGCCGGGACTGCCGACTCTCCCCTGTGCCCAGGCTTCCATGCCGCTGCCGGATCATGCCCATCTGCCCCTAGATCTGATGGTGACCTTCTGCAATAACCAGGCCCAAGCCTGCACAGATCTGCGCACCCAGCTCCAGTCTGTGGCCGACAAGCTGACCAAGGCCTATGGGCTGTATTCGCAGGCTGAATCATTCATGGATAGGCTGATGAACTCCCTGATGTCCAAGGCCTTGACCGTCTTTCAGCCTATTGCCCCGTTCATGCTGGGATCCATCGGCTTGGGCCTGGGTGTAGCCAAACTGACCGATCACCTGGATGCATCGCAACTCCAGGAATTTCTGGAAACTACGGCCAGCATCCAACAGCCCCTGCTGACCGCCGTTGCATCCGGCCTTTCCTCGGACCATCATGATCCCATTGGCGGATTGGTCACCGGCCCCGGCCTGCTGATGCCTCTGATACTTACTCATTTTCAGGGTGACCGGATTTCGATGGACCCTGTTCAACCAAGTGGCAAAGGATTGGGCGAGACCAATGACATAGCCGGTGCTCTGCACAACCTGGAGACCCTGGGATCCTGCAGGGACGGCATTCCCTACTCCACCATCGCCATACAGCGCTATCGAAAGGCCGATGGCAAAGACCACTGGCTGGTCTACATACCCGGCACCAGCTCCCATCTGGACTCCCCCATCGGATGGGCCCAGAACATCCAGCTCATGAGTGACAAGGCTTCAGTGCGCGACAGGGCGGCCTCCCTGCGTCTAGTAGACCAGGCCATGCAGGATGCAGGGGTGCGCCCGCACGATCCGGTCAGCCTGGTGGGCCATTCCCAGGGCGGCATCGTGGCCGCCACCATGGCCTCGGATCTTTCGGACCGCTACCGCTTTGATCACATCGTGACCGTCGGATCGCCCATTGCCCATCGCCATATAGGATCAGACACCTGGGTCACCAGCGTGGAGATGCGCGAAGAACTGGTCTCCAGCCTTGATGGAGCCGACAACTCCTCCCGACCCAACCAGCTGACAGTCAGGGGAAGAGCGGGCGGACCTCCCCCTCCAGGTGGCAACCAGACTGGCCGGACAGTGACCACTGCCGGACCCGGCAAGGAATCCACCCACGGTATGGCCTACCAGCAGGCGGCCTGGGCCGATGCCCTGGATCAGAATTCACCAGCAGTACAACGTCAGGATGAACATTTCGCCCATACCATCGAGGGCGATCTGCAGGAGACTCACTACTACCGAGGCAGGCTGCGGCAATGAGCGGGACACGCGCGCCACCAGGAGTGCCCATGCCGGTTCCTGCTGGTTGACCCGGTCGTCTAGGCTGGAGGCATGAACCTGAGCCGAATCACCCCAGTCATCCCCCTCAATCCCCTGGACGGACGTTACCGCAGACAAACGGCCGATCTGGTGGAATACCTGAGCGAACCTGCCTTGAACCGCGAGCGCATGCGGGTCGAGGTCGAATGGATGATCATGCTGGCCAACGGCTACCAGGGCAATGGCCAGCACCCGGTTCTACCGGGCGTAGAGCCTCTGACCGAGGCAGAACAGGCCCACCTACGAGCCATACCCGAGGAGTTCGATGCCGACGGCATCACCGAACTGGCGGGCATCGAAGCCCAAACCCACCATGATGTCAAAGCTGTGGAATACTACATCGACCGTCGTCTGGAGGCAGCAGCCACAGCACTTGGCCCCGAGTCCCAACTGCCGAGGCTGACACCCCTGGTCCATTTCGCCTGCACCAGCGAGGACATCAACAACCTAGCCTATGCCCGCTGCATCCGAGGCGGGGTCGAACAGGTCTGGCTCCCCAAGGCCACCCGGATCGAGGACCATCTGGCCACCATGGCTGAACAATACCGGGATTTGCCCATGCTCGCCCTGACCCATGGTCAGCCGGCCACACCCACTACCCTAGGCAAGGAGATGGCGGTCTACGTCCACAGACTGCACCGGCAGTTGGACCGGATCCGCAATCAGGACTACATGGGCAAGATGAATGGCGCCACTGGAACCTTTGGCGCCCATCTGGCCGCCCTGCCGCAGGTGGATTGGATCGATCTGACCCGAACCTTCATCGTGGAGCGGATGGGCCTGGTCTGGAACCCGCTGACCACCCAGATCGAGTCCCACGACTGGCAGGCCGAGCTCTTCAGCAACATCGCTCACCTGGGCCGGATCCTGCATAACCTGGCCGTGGATGTCTGGATGTACATCTCCCGCGGTGTTTTCGCCCAGGAACCCGTCAAAGGCGCAACAGGGTCCAGCACCATGCCCCACAAGGTCAACCCCATACGCTTCGAGAACGCCGAAGCCAATCTGGAGATCTCAGGAGCCCTGCTGGACACCCTGGCCACCACCCTGACCGAAACCCGCTGGCAGCGGGACCTGACCGACTCCACCACCCAGCGCAACATCGGTTCGGCCCTGGGCTACAGCATGCTGGCTCTGGACAACCTGGACAGCGGCCTGCAGACCATCCACCCTGACAAGGCCCTGATGGCCCGCGAGCTGGACAGTAACTGGGAGGTCCTGGGCGAGCCCATACAGACGGCCATGCGGGCCGCTGGATTGGCTGGACGTACAGGCATGGATCATCCCTATGAGCAGGTCAAAGAGCTGATGCGGGGCAAGAGGATCGGCCGGGAGGATGTCGAGAACTTCATCAATGGCCTTGACCTGGACCAGGACACGGCAAGTCGGCTCAAGGCCTTGACGCCGGCAACCTACACAGGCGCAGCCGGAACCTTGGTGGACTTCGATCGCGACTGACCATGACCCCGTCCCAGTCGACCATTACTCCCGAGGACACCGATTCCGCCGACCCTGTACAGCCAGCCCAGGTCGTCATCCGGGACACCCCGCCCCAACGGGTCCATGATGCCGAGGACCTGCTTCGAGCCCTGGCAGCTCTGATCCTGGGAATTCTTGTCACCCTGGCAGCCATCTACTTGAAAGGCATAGCCGCAGGGGTCGAGTCCGACATGCGCCAGGCCGGCAATGCCATGGACTGGCTCATGGACGTACCCACCGCCTTCCTGCAGCAGGCAGTTACGGTGACCGTGGTCCTGGCCGTGCTTATCCACCTGCTGGTCAACAGGGAGTGGGTCCAGGCCATCACTGCCCCCTTGGCCATGTTCTTAGGGTTCGGGCTGGTCATGCTGACCTCCAACCTGATCCTGAAAGCGGGCAACCCCACCCTGATCGCCTCATTCAGTTCGCAGAACGCCATAGGATCGCCTGTTCTGCTGCCTGACTTCTATGCCGGTCTGGCAGCTTTCCTGAGCGCAGCCGGACCCCGTCGCCTGCGCAGCTCGGTCAAATGGGGATGGAACGCTCTATACATCGTGGCCGTCATCATGGTCGCCATATCCTCCAATTCGGCCAGCGGTGTCCTGGTCTCGCTAATTCTGGGACGAATCATGGGCATGGTCGTCCGATACCTGGCGGGCACGCAGAACAAGGGCGCCTGGGGGCAGGGAGTGGTACAGGCCATAGCATCCATTGGCATCCATGCCGCCAGGCTGGAACGTCAGGATCCCAGTCTGGATGCCGATGGCCAGCCCCTACCCGCCCTCGACGACGACCTTATCGAAGCCTCCCGCATTTACAGGGCCCAGGACAGGGATGGCCGCACCTATACGGTGTCGGTCATGGACGGCCAGCTGCACACCATGGGTTATCTGATGCAGCTCTGGCAGTGGATCAAGCTGTCCGGAGTCTCCATGCGCCGGGACCGGTCGGTCAGAAACTCCATGCAACACCACATGGCCATGCTGACTGAACTGCGGGACCTGGGGCTGATCGCCCTGCACCCCTACGGCCTGGCGGAGAGCGCCGAATCCTCAATTCTGGTCCTGGAGGATGACGTCTACCTTCGGCCCCTGGAACCCGGAACCCTGGACACGGACCAGGCCAAGCAGCTCATGGACTACCTCCGCCGAGCCAACGAGCGCGGCTTTACACACCGCCGCATCCGGCCCGAGACTCTGGCCATGGACCAGTCAGGCTCCATGGTCATTGCCGGCTGGGAGAACGGCGACAGCGCCAGCTCACAGGCCAACATCGCCCTGGACCGGATCCAGCTTCTGGCCTTGATTGCCACGCTGATCGGTGTAGATCAAGCCATCGAGGCCGCCCGTGTCTCCTGGGGGGTCAAGACCCTGGTGAGCCTATCGCCCTTCTGCCAGATGGTGGCCATTCCCTCACAGACCCAGGCCCTGCCCGGCTGGGATCGACAGATTCTGACTGACCTGCGCAAACAGTTGCGGGCCCTGGCTCCTCCCGAGTCGGTGGCGGAGACCGGCCAGGTGACCCTCTCGCGTTTCAGCCTGCGCAGCTTCGTGGCCCTGGCCCTGTTGGTAATAGCTGTGGTGGTCATCGTCACCCAGTTCAACCTGCCCCAGGTCATCAGTGCCGTCCGCAACGCCAACCCATGGATGGCCGGGCTCTCCTTCCTGCTGGGGTCGCTGTCCTGGGTGGGCTGCGCCATCACTCTGGGAGTCTTCATCGACCCTGCCAAGCGCGACTTCAGGGGCATCTTCCTGTCCCAGGTCGCATCCTCGTTCACCTCGGTCTCCATGCCCGCGGGGGTAGGACCGGCCTTCGTCAACCTGCAGTTCCTGCGGCGGGACGGTTATGACAACACCATGGCCACGGCCATCATGAGCGCTGTGGTGGCCGTCCAATTCGCGACCACCTTCTGCCTGTTGATCGTCATCGGGCTGTTCACCGGCCGCAACACCCTATCCGGTATGATCCCCACCAACACCCTGGTCATCGTCATCGGAACGTTAGCCATCATCGCGGCCCTGATCATGGCCGTGCCTTACACAAGGCGGTTGGTCATGGAGCGGCTGATGCCCATCGTGGCCTCCTACGCCCGCCACCTTGTAGAGATTCTGACTCAGCCCAGGCAGCTGGTGGTGGCCGTGCTTGGGGCCGTACTGCAGTCAGCCGCCCTGGGCATGAGTTTCTGGGCCGCCCTGATGGCCTTCGGCTGCAAGACCAACGTTTTCGAGACCACCTTCGTTTTCCTCCTGGCCAACACGCTAGGCTCGGCTGTTCCCACTCCCGGCGGCCTGGGGGCCATTGAGGCGGTGCTCTTCTCCGCCTTCCGTCTGGCTGGAGTTCCCTCGGGCGTGGCCATCTCGGCCACTCTGGTCTTCCGAGTGGCCACCTACTGGCTACGCATCCCGCTGGGAGCCCTGGCCATGCGCTGGCTGAGCAACCACAATCGCATCTGAAGAGCTCCTCGAACAGACCCAATCCCGACGGCCTCAAAAATCGCGTGGTGAAATGTCGGAAACCCCCGGAAAATGCGGTGTTTGGGCCTAATCTGCGCTAATATCAGTCATTGACCGTTGGGCTTTCCCCAAATCAAGCAATGGGAGGCCCCCGAAAGAAGGATGTTCTATGGCATACAACAAGTCGGATCTCGTTTCGAAGATTGCGCAGAAGTCCAACCTGACCAAGGCTCAGGCGGAAGCTGCTGTCAACGCCTTCCAGGATGTCTTCGTCGAGGCCATGAAGTCCGGTGAGGGTCTGAAGCTGACCGGTCTGTTCTCGGCCGAGCGTGTCAAGCGTGCCGCTCGCACCGGCCGCAACCCCCGCACCGGTGAGACCATCAAGATTCCGGCCAGCTATGGCGTGCGTATCTCTGCCGGCTCGCTGCTGAAGAAGGCCGTCACCAACAAGAAGTGAAATCAGCCTTTCTATAAGGGCCCCGGCATCCGTCCACGGATGGGGGGCCCTTCTTGTTACATCAGGCTCAAAGGACGTCCGGCGGTGCAAACAAGATCCTAGGCACGAGGCTTTGAGGCACCCCCCAGAAAGTCCATCAAGGAATGATATCGAGACGGGCCCATATGGTCGAAGGGGTCGGGCAGGTCCACCTCGACTCGGCGAGAACCACCCAGGACCAGGTGACTCCAGTCACATGACCATGTGCGTGTTCCTCGGTCTGCGGCACGGACAAAGTCGCCACGCAGACGGGCCCGGGTATCCTGTGGAGGTTGATCCATGGCGCGGCGTATCTGTAAGCCGTCGACCGGTGAGCGCATGAGTCCATGACTGATCAGGCCAGGGTAGGATCTTCCCGCACTCAAATCGTGATAGTCCAAGTCCAGAGCCTCGGCCAGATCCCGCCCGGCGCCACGTCGACTCAGGCCTTGAAGCAGCCGCAGCTTGGCAGCCCAATCCACCCAGTCAGCCAGGTCCTGCCAACGCCCCGCGTCCAGCGCATCCAAGGCCACCCTCCAAAGTTGCAGGGCACGCAGAGCCTGGGACCGGTCGATGCCAATATCCTCCTGCTGGTCCACCAAGGCCTTGCAGGCTGACCAGTAGGCCTCTTGCAGACCAAGAGCGCTGACGCCGGCGGTCTTCGTCGAAGCCTCCAGCTCCAGGATGACCCGGCCGGTCCGATCCCGGCTGACGGCTCGGACGGCTGCACCGGGATCAGCCAGGGCCCAGTCGGCCAGGTCTGGCCGGCGGTCTTGGCGGCAGGCTTGCTCAATCAGGTTGAGGACCAGGTGGGTACTGGCCATCTTGAACCAGGTAGCCTGCGGCGACCGGTTGGTATCCCCTACGATCACATGCAAACGCCGCCATCGTTCGGGATCGGCCAGAGGCTCGTCACGGGTATTGACCATGGGACGGGCACGGGTGGTGGCCGAGGAGACCGCTTCGTCAAGAAAGTCGGCCCGCTGGCTGAGCTGGAACCCATCGGGGCTCAGACGACCCGCCCCGGTGATCAGCTGCCGTGTGACAAGAAAGGGAACCAGGCAAGCTCCGATCATGTCCAAGGGGACCCTACGGTCCAGCAGGTAATTCTCATGGCAACCGAAAGCGTGGCCCTGAGCGTCCAAATTGTTGGCAAATACATGAACCTTTACAGGCCTGCCCAGGTTCTCCGACAGGTACTTCCGGGCTCGCTCAGCAAGGTCGGTCATTATCCGCTCCCCGGCCAGCACTTGAGTCAGGGCCGTCAGTGGATCACGGGCCTCTGCCGTGGCATACTCCGGGTGGGAGCCCACATCCAGGTAGAGCCGGGCGCCGTTGGGCAGATAGATGTTGGTCGATCCGTGCTTCTCAATCAGAGGGCGGAACATAGCCATGGCCACCCTTCCGGCGGCGTATGGGCCACTGGTGCCGGTCAAGCTCAGCCCATACTCGGTCTCGATGCCGAATATCCTGCGAAAGTCCGAGTCAGTCCCCTGCCGGTCCGCCATGGATCACTGGCCGCCCTTCTGGACGAAGCCCTCCACGTACTCCTTGGCATTGGTCTCCAGGGTGGTCTCGATGTCATCCAAGACGGCATCCAGGTCGGACTCTGCCGCCTGGCCCTGTTCATGGGCCCCGGTCTGCGGCAGATCCTCTTCCTGCCCCTGCTGCTGCCCGGCTGTCATGCGCCGCCCCTGCTGGGATGCCTCAGCCATGGTCGCTCTCCTTCCCGGCGCGGATCAGCGCCCGCTCAGATACGTGTTCAAATCCTCCGCGATGAGCCCGTTGGTGGCCACCACGTCGTTGCTGCCCTCCCAACGCACATGCCCGCCGTCCCAGCGCCAGAGGGTGCCCTTGGCCTCCCGGACCACGACAGCCGCTGCAGAGACGGCAGGGATGTCCCAGGAGTGCAAGGCCGGTTCGAAGTAGGCGTCGTAGCTGCCGTCCGCCACCCGGCACAGGTCCAGCGAGACCGGACCGACGCGCTTGATGTCGGCAGGCTTGCCGGCCATGCGCGAGACGATCTGCAGGACCTTTTCGGACTCGTTGGGGAAGTAGGACATGCCGAAGCTGATTACTGATCCGGTCAGGGTGGTCATCGTGGAGGGGATGATCTTCTCCCGCTTGTCGCCCACGATGGTCCGTCGGATCCTGATGGCGCCCTGGCCCTTGGCGGCCAGATAGGTCAGGCCCAGGACCGGTGCATGCACGATGCCCAGAACCGGCGAAGCGTGGCCTTTCTCGTCCACGGCGAACAGAGAAATGGTAAGCGTCCATTCGGCCATGTTGCGCACATAGTTGACCGGGCCGTCGATGTGGCCCAGACACCAGTAGCGGCCGCCAGGACGGCGGTTGCCGGCCTCCTCCTCCCAGAAGCCGTCCATGGGGTCCAGGGCGGCGATCTTGGTTCGGCAGTAGCGAATCAGACGCGTATCAATGCCTGGCGAGAACTGGGTGCCCTGGCCGATGGCTGAGGTAGAGCGGGGATCGTGAGGGTTGATCTGGTCCTGAAGGGCATGACGGCCGGCCTCCACGGCAATGGTGGCGGCCTGCATGGCCAAATCGCGCAATTCCATACTTCTCTTCTCTTTCAAACGGGTGGTCGAGGCATTGCCGACCGTGGTCCACCGGTGGTCGTCCGGTCGGATATCGGACTATTTTCTGCGCTATGAGCAGTATATGTCGCGGTCGTCCCGGCAGGAAGACCGTGTGTGACTCAGCGGATCGGACAGATCCACAACCCTGGTCCCAGGCTCTCCCTCCGGCCCCTGCTCCTCCAGAATGACACGACTCCAAGAGACGGCCCTGACCGCATCAGGGCAGCGGTGGAGCAGCTGGGAACGGCACCAGGCCCGGGTCTGTTCCGGCCCCTGATCCATGGCCCTGGCGATCTGGTCGGGATCCGCCAGTCGCAGGATGGATCCTCTGAGTCGCCAGGGCAAATCACGGCCAGGATCCACCCGTGCCCAGGCCAAATCCAGGGCCGCCAGACGGGAATCCGACCAGTCCGGCATGGCCCGGCGGCGGCGCAGGCGCTCCAAGAGCTGCCATTTGAGCAGCCATTCCAATCTTCCTGCCTGATCGTGCATAGCCAAACGGGCCTCGTCGTCGCCCGAACGCACCACAGCCAGATCCTTGAGCACCTGGTCCCAAAGGTTCAAAACCCGATTGTCGGCACAACCTGGCCGGTCGGCATCCCGTCTGGTCTGGCGGGCCGCATCCAGCAGTGCCTTTTGGATGGTCAGCGCATCGGCACATCCTCCGTTTGCCAGCGCAAGCGGCTTGGCCAAAGTGACATCACGGGAAACCGCGTGCAGTGCAGACACCGGATCATCCAGAGTCCAGCGGTCCAACAGCTTATCGATCTGACGGGTCGAATCGCCCTCGGACTCCAGGAGCCCCAGCAGCAGATCGGTGGTCCCCAGCTTGAGGACCAGGGGCGCATCCAGACGGTTGGCATCGCCCACAATTACATGGAGACGGCGACTGTCCGGCCCTGCATGCGACTCGTCCCTGGTATTGATGATTGGCCGCCCGAAGGTGGTCTGCAGTCCAATGCGGCTGGTCAGATAGTCGGCGCGCTGGCTGAGCTGGAAGCCGGCCTCCTCGCTCCTGGGTCCCAGACCCACTCTGCCCGAACCGGTGTAGATCTGCCGGGTGACGAAATGAATGGTCATCAGGGCTGCTACTCTGGCGAAGGGCACCGCCCTATCCATCAAATAGTTCTCATGCGATCCCCAGGCGGCACCCTTGCCGTCCACATTGTTCTTATAGATGGCCAAGCCTCCAGCCTTTTCTGCGGCCTGGGCCATCATCCGGTCACCCGCGCGGTCCTGAACCAGCGCATCGAAGGCATTCACTGTTTCGGCCGAGGCATACTCGGGATGGGCATGATCCACGTAAATCCGTGCACCGTTGGGAGCTGCCACATCGATCAGCCGGGCACCGGGCGCATCGGTGAGCATGCTCGAAGCGGCAGCGGAACGCGGCAGCCGACCTCCCCTGGCATCATTGACCGGATCCTCACCCCCGTAGTCCCAGCGGATGTGGGCCAGGTCCGGCTGGGCTGCGGCCCTTACCAGACGCAGGGCAAGAGCACGTGGATCAGCGCCGGGATCCTGGGGGTCGGCAATGGCGTACTCAGTCTCGGTGCCCATAACCCGCCCGGCATTCATGACCGCTCCCCTGGCCCGTCGACAGGACGAACCTCCTGGACCTGCCCTGGGCGCAGTCCGGCCAGATTGGCCCACCGGTCCGGGTCCTGGCCGCGAAGCTCCTCCAGAGTGTCCTCATACTGCCCACGGACCGCCCTCAAGCAGAGCCCACAGTCAAGACCCACCTGGCAATGCTGCTCGATGGAGGCCTTGACCGCCATGGTCTTGACCCGGTCAACCAGATTATGCAGCATGGCGCCGGAGACCACAGACTCCAGGTAGAGGGGCTGCCAGCGGCCCGTGGCATCCATGATCTTGCCCAGCAGGTGGTCACCATCCCGGGCGAAGAGTCCTTCGACCAGCACCTGAATTAGCTCCTCCGGCCCGGCATCATCCTCCATGGGCATGTCTGAGCCCAGATACTTGCCCAGAATGGCGGCCGACCTGGTCCTGTCGGGACGATCGATGCGGATCTTGACATCCAACCGTCCTGGGCGCAGAACCGCTGGGTCGATCATGTCGATGCGGTTGGAGGCGCCAATAACCATGACCTGGTCCAGGGACTCGACACCGTCCAGCTCGGTCAGGAACTGGGGGACGATGGTGGTCTCCACATCCGATGAGATGCCTGACCCCCGAGTGCGCAACAGGGCATCCATCTCGTCGATAAAGACCACCACTGGTCCACCCTGGCCTGCCAGGCTGCGGGCCCGGGCGAAGAGACGGCGGATCAGCCGTTCGGACTCGCCCACGAACTTGTTGAGCACCTCGGGGCCCTTGACCGACAGAAAGACCCCGTGGCCATCGCTCTCCTGAGCCAGGGCGCGGGCCAGGGCCTTGGCAATCATGGTCTTGCCATTGCCGGGCGGCCCATAGAGCAGAACACCCTTGGGGGCCTGAAGCCCGTAACGACGCATCAGATCGGCATGCTGGAAGGGCAGCTGGACAGCATCACGGATACGCTCAATCTGCCTGTCCAAGCCGCCAATATCAGAGAAGTCCACGTCAGGAGTCTCCTCCAGCAGCATGTCGGATTGGTCCGACTCAGGCAGAACAGCCAGGGCCATTGAACAGCTTTCGTCCATGAGCAAGGCACTGCCCGCCTCGATAGGCTGGTCCTGCAGAGATCCTGCACGTGCAACGACACGGGTCTGCCCGGAGGGGTCTTCCACCAGCAGGGCACCGGATTCCAAGGTCTCCCGCAGCGTGCGGACCTGCCCAGTCACCGGCTGATCGCCCACACGCACCACCACCATATCGGCGTTGAGCAGAACCTCCTGACCGGCCCTGATCCGTTCGGCGCGAACATCAGGCGCCAGAGGCACCACCATCCGCCTGGAACCGTTCAGAATCAGCAGGCGGGCCTGCTGCACCCCCTGGCTGTCATAGGCGACAGTATCGACACCCAAGGCCAGGGCAACCGTCAAGGGCGGCTGGCCCAGCTGGGCCAACTGGCTCTTGGCCTTGGCCAGCTCCTTGGCAGCCCTGGTAAGCGCCGCAGCCAGGGCCCGGTTGCGCCGATCCCCGGCCGGATCCTGGTCATTTACATCATCGGCCTGCATGGCTTCTCTCCTTCGTCCGTCCCTGGAATTCTCGCTCGGCCTGGACAGCCAGCCGAGCGGAAGGACTCAGCTGCAGCGGGCTCCCTCTTCCAAACGAGCTCCACGGGCCCAGTCCATAGCCTTCATGGCACGCTTGCCGGCAGCCTTGACCATCTGCAGCTCCAGGGGCAGGGTCTTGGTGCCCACCCAGAGGTGGCGACGGTCCATGGCGAGCTGCCCAGGCTCCAGATGCTCAGGAAGCCCGGGCTCGTCCCCTCGGGCTGGTGTCGCCCTGAGCACGGTCAGCCCTGTCTGCTTGCCCTGCGGGTCATCGCCTTGCCGATACAGACACCAAGCTCCGGGCTCTGGGCTGCATGCTCGAACCTGCCGATCCAGGGCAAAGACGGGCACATCGAAACGCATGCGAGCATCCTGGTGGGTGATTTTGGCGGCCACTTGATAGGCGCCCTGCGTCTGCTCCTTGGGTTGAACCCGTCCTTCAGCAAGAGCCTCCAGGCTGGCAGCCAGCAGGTGGGATCCATCCTCGGCCAGCCGATCCAGCAGCTCGCCCGAGGTCTCGTGCGGTCCAATCTCCACCGTGGACTGAGCCAGGATGGGCCCTTCATCCATGCCAGCCGTCAGCCTGAAGACCGTGGCGCCAGTGATGGTATCCCCGGCCCAGATGGCCCGCTGGACCGGCGCTGCCCCCCGCCACTGCGGCAGCAGAGAAAAATGCAGGTTATACCAACCACCTTCAAAGGCATCCAAGACCGGCTGACGCAGGATCCGTCCGTAAGCCACGACGGCCGCACAGCTGGCACCCGTTTCCTGCAGCCGCGCCGGAAAATCCGGATCGGTTGGGTTGTTCTCGAGAACGGGAATCCCCAGCTTCAGGGCTTCAGCCTTGACCGGACTGGGATGCAGATGCCTTCCACGCCCCTGGGGAGCGTCGGGCCTGGTAAGCACGGCAGCAACCCGGAAATGCTCCTGGTCGGCCGCCAGCAATCTCAGAGATGGCAAGGCGACCTGGGGCGTGCCCGCAAACAGCAATGTCATGACCATATCGGCAATCTCCTTTTCATCTGACGGCTTTGGACCACTACACTTTTACTGCACCTGAGGAATGTTCACTCCTGCCTCGATCAGGGCGGTACGCAGCCCGTAGGGGTCACTGAATCTTAGGCTGCGGATGCCGGCCTTGTTTGCACCGACTACATTCATACCCTTGTCATCCACGAAGAGGGTCCTGTCTGCCTGGATTCCGAACTGGTCCAGGGCATATCGGTAGATGGCCGGGTCGGGCTTGAGCATGTGGATGGGCCCGGAGACCACCACCCCGTCCAGCCCATGCAGGAAGGAGTCGCCGTCCCAGGCGTGGTGGAAGAGCTCGGCACTCCAGTTGGTCAACCCCCAGACACCCAGGCCTGCCGCCTTCAGATCCTCCACCAGCATGCGGGCACCGGGCACAGGGCCGGTCAGTGAATCGACGAAGTGGTCACAGTAGTACTCGAACATGGCATCCCAGGGTGCTCCGCAGTTGGCGGCCACCCAGTCACGAGCCTGGGCGCAGGTGGCTCCGCCGTCCATCATGTTGTTGGCCCGGTAGAAGCCGGAACGGCTGTCGTCCAGCATGGCTTCGACGCTCCTGCGCCCGTATCGGGCCACCATGGCCATCTCGGGCTGCCAACGAATCAGGACGTTGCCGAAGTCAAAGATGACCTGTTCAATGGGTTGACCTTGGGCCTGAGCCGCTTCCTGCTCAGCCTTGATCACATCTGCCTCAACCCGGATCTCGCCCGGCCATCCCTTCATGACTTTCCGCCTTTCGTGAATTCGTCCATATGCGCCTCTGCCTGCGCCCCCTCATGAAACCACGCCGCATAGACCCTGTACATATCCGCCTGAAGCGACAATCAGGTCAGATCCTTGGGATCCATCCGGAAGCGCAGCTCTCCTCGCCCGCGACCGGCCACGTACTTGGCCTGAGCCTGCTTGAGATCCTCAGCCAGCTTGTCCCGGCGGCTGGTGGGTACCCGAACCAAGGCTCGGACCCTGTCCTGGGTTCCCTCCAGATAGCCGGCTTTCAGCGTGGAGGGCGCAGGTATGGGCACAGGCCCAAGCAGGGCAGGAACAGGTTCAGTGCCGGCATCTGTGACAGCCTCCTGACCCGGCGCGATACCGACTGCGTCAAGCATCCAGACGACGGCCTCCCTTTCACCCCAGATCGCAGCCATGCCGACCGCAGGGGGCATGGCAGTCAGCCGACGGTCCTCCAAATCGGCGGCGGCGAGCACCGGTCCCTGCCAGGTCATCAGCGCCTGGGCCAGCTGGGGATCGCACTCCCCCAGCAGGAGCACCTGGCCTCCCTGGGCCCGGGAGCGACAGAAGGATGCCACGCGCATCCAAGCTCCCAGGGTGTCCATGCGCGCATCGATGCCAGGGGCATACAGGCTGGTCCAGGCGTCCAGAATGGCTACGGCCCGGTATCCTCGCGACAGCCGGGGCAGATCAGGATCGTCTGTATCCGCTTTGTTGCCATCGACGCCCGAGCCGACCACCCTTGGCTCGGCGCCTGGAGTGGCAATGACCAGACTGGGACGATCCCGCACGCTCTCTACCACCCCGCGGGGCTGACTGGGCGAAGAGATGACGATGGGCACATTTCTGAAGAGCATGCGCAGCTCCTGCGCCGTCCCAGCGGCGCCTACCCTGACCACCCGAAGCCGTGAACCCCCGCAATCCGGACAGGACCAGTCCGTAGCCGCAGCACCGCACCAGGCGCATCGGGGCGCGCCAGGCCGCCGTGCCCGCAGGGGTCCGGTACAGCGCGGGCAACGAGCCTGATGATGGCAGCGAGCGCAACTCAGGCTTTCGAATATGCCGTCCTGAGGGATGGACAGCAGAACCGGTCCACGCTCCAAGGCTTTGTTTATAACGGCGACGGCGGTATGCGGAACCCGGGCGCCCACGGTCGGGTCGGCCATATGGCTCAGTTCCTCCCGGTTCAGCCAGCGAATCCAAGGAAGCAGGGTCGTCACAGCAGACCGATCAAGCGTCAAGGCGGTGCCTGGACCAGTCACACCAGAGTTCGCCTCACTGGCCTCGGGCAGACTCTCCCAGTGGGAACGCACGCTTCTGGCACGGGCCATGGCCAGGAAGACACCGCCGTGGACACGCGCTCGCAATCTCAACACTCCGCGGGCGTTAGCGTATGGCATCATCCCGTCGGCGTACTGGTAACTGGCATCATCCATAAGAGCGAAGAGGGCAGGACCCTCCACCGGCGCGTACATGGCGGCCCGCAGCCCGATGGCGCAACGGACCTGACCGGAAGCCAGAGCAAGATAGGCCCTGTAGCGCTCGGCGGGAGCCATGCCGCTGTCCAGAATGGCGAAATCACCGGACCAGCCGCGTGCCTCCTGTTGGCCCGGACCTGCTGAGACAGAAGGTCCAAAGGGACGCAGTCCCAGCTGCTGGAGAACTGCAGACAGGTGAGCCACCTGACGGGTGCCCGGCAGCACCATAACCGCCGCTCGGCCGGCAAGCAGTGCGCCAATCAATACCCTGGCAGCCAACAGGGCGGCCTGGTCCATGCCGGGCAGAATGTCAGTCAGAAAAGCAGCGAAGGCATCCTCTTCCAGCGACTGATCCAATTTCTCCAGCCCCTGATAGCCCGGATCAAGTCTTTGTTTCAGGTCCTTCTGCCGCTGGGCCAGCCCGGCCACCCAGCTGGGGTCGGATGCCAACCGGGGTTGACCGGGAACCAGCTGCTGCTCCTTGTCGATCCGGGCGACGCGAGGGGGCAGGGCCAGACGCAGAATGTTGGCTTCAGTACCCCCATAGGCTCTGGCGATAGCAGTGATGTCCGCGCGCAAAGAAGGTGAGATCAGGCTGCGATCCAACACCACCCGCTCCAGATAGCGTAAGGATGCGCGGGGAACCTGGCTGTCTGAGACGCGTTCCCAGATGATGCCATTGACCCTGCGCGCCCCGAATCGAACGCGAACCAGACATCCCGGCTGTGCATGATCGGCCTGGTCAGCGTCCACCAGATAATCGAAGGTCCCGCCCAGATGAGTAGCCTGAACATCCAACACCACCCGTGCCACGGGGAGTTCATCGGCTGGTCGGCGCGGGGGCCTCTTTCGACTGCTACTCGTACGACGACGCGGGGCAAGACCGTCCAGGGCGGGCTGACTGACGGCCTGCGAATCCATGGCTGATCCTCTCGCTTTCACGATTAAGAGAGCCACGGCGGATTCCCCAGTTGATGACCCGGGAACCCGCCGTGGCTCTTGATGAACAGCTGCTACCTGGTCATGCCGATGGCAGCCTTGAGCTCGCCAACCTTGTCCACCTGCTCCCAGGTGAAGTCGGGGTCCTCCCGGCCGAAGTGACCGTAGGCTGCAGTCTTGGCGTAAATGGGCCTCAACAAATCCAGCTCATCGATGATGGCGGCAGGCCGCAGGTCGAAGACCTTGCGCACGGCCTCCTGGATCTGCTCCCGAGTGACCCCCTGCTCGGTGCCGTAGGTCTCAACGTTGACGCTGACCGGATCGGCCACGCCAATGGCATAGGCCACCTGGACCTCGACCTTGTGCGCCAGTCCAGCGGCCACGATGTTCTTAGCCACCCAACGCGCTGCGTAGGCCGCGGACCGGTCTACCTTGCTGGGATCCTTGCCGGAGAAGGCACCGCCTCCATGATGGGCCGCACCACCATAGGTGTCCACGATGATCTTACGTCCGGTCAGTCCTGCGTCAGCCGCAGGACCACCCAGAATAAAGGAACCGGTCGGATTGACCAGCACCCGATAGCCCTGGTGCTCGACGGCCTTGCCGCAGACGCGATCCAGCACGGGCGTAATGACGTGCTCCATCAACTGCTCCTGCAGCCAGTCGCGCCCAACCTCGGGATCGTGCTGGGTGGAGATGAGGACCGTGTCCACCCGACGAGGACGGTCATCCTCATCGTATTCGATGGTGACCTGGGTCTTGCCGTCAGGCCGCAGGTGGGGAATGATCCCCTCCTTGCGCACCTGTGCCAGCCGGAAAGCCAGCTGATGGGCCAGGTATATGGGCAGAGGCATGAGTGTGTCGGTTTCATCGCATGCGTACCCAAACATGACTCCCTGGTCGCCGGCCCCCTGGGACTGGTAACGCTCCTCACGGGTGGCGGCGCTCTCCTGGCTGGCCGACAGCCGTTCCACACCCTGGTTGATTTCCTTGCTCTGCTCGCTCAGAGCCACGGTCACGCCACAGGAATCCGCATCCAATCCAATATCGGATGAGGTGTAGCCGATTCTGCGCAGCACTGACCGGACCTGGGACTGGATATCCGTGTAGCCCTGAGACGATACCTCTCCGAAAACGAAGAAGAGGCCAGTGGCCGCCGAGGTCTCCACAGCCACATGCGAGTGCGGATCCTGGGCGATCAGATCGTCCAGAATGGCATCGGAAATCTGGTCGCAGACCTTGTCTGGATGGCCCTCGGTCACTGATTCAGCCGAAATCAGCCGTCGCTCTGTCATTTCATTCACCTTTGTCTAGAAACCGTCACCGCCCGAGGACCCTGTACCAAGAGTCGAAAGGCTCAGTTGCCTTCGCTCAGATCGTCCTCGCCCAGGGTCTCTTCAAGCAGGCCCTCGTTGATCTCGCGGAAGGCGATGGACAAAGGCTTCTCCTGGTTCTGGTATTCGACCAGGGGACCAACGTTCTGCAGCAGACCCTCATTGAGCTGCGTGAAATAGGAATTGATCTGACGGGCCCGCTTGGCCGCGAAAATGGACAGTGCATACTTAGAATCGGCGTGCTTCATGAGGTCGTCGATGGGTGGATTCGCAAATCCCTGCGGATGGGGCTCGGTACCGAATGCCATAAGATGTTTCTCCAATTCAACTGGATGAACCATTCATTCAATCTGTATGATTTTACCGCCCGGGCTCGATTTTAGCCCTGAAGGCTTCTCTGCCGGGAAAAGCAGTGTGAACACGCTGGAAATTCCAACATGTGGTCATGTTCGAGCCGTCACCGTCCACGTTCACTTGAATGAAACTATGCAGATGCGATCAGCCAAATTAATGAAGGAACGAGAGTTCGCGGGCGCCCGTGCTCTCTATCGTGCCGCTGGCGTCAAGGGCGAGGACTTCGGCAAGCCCATCGTGGCCATCGCTAATTCCTTCTCCGAGTTCGTGCCTGGTCACGTTCACCTGAACAAGGTGGGGCGTCTGGTCTCCAAGGCCGTCAAGGAAGCGGGTGGCATCCCCCGCGAGTTCAACACCATTGCTGTGGACGACGGCATCGCCATGGGCCATACCGGCATGCTTTATTCTCTGCCCAGCCGTGACCTGATTGCTGACGCTGTGGAATACTCGGTCAACGCCCACTGCGCCGACGCCCTGATCTGCATTTCCAACTGTGACAAGATCACCCCCGGCATGCTCATGGCCGCTCTGCGTCTGAACATTCCTACAGTCTTCGTCTCCGGTGGCCCCATGGAAGCCGGACGTACCGTCATGCCAGACGGGACGGTCCAGGAGAGCACGGACCTGATTGACGTCATGTATGCCTCGGCGGATGACAGCATCGACGATGCGGGCCTGCTGGCCTTGGAGAAGACGGTCTGCCCCACCTGCGGGTCCTGCGCCGGCATGTTCACCGCCAACTCCATGAACTGCCTGACCGAAGCCATGGGTCTGGCCCTGCCCGGCAACGGTACCACCCTGGCCTCACACACAGCCCGGAAGATGCTCTTCGAGCGTGCCGGCAAGCTGGTCGTCGAAATTGCCAACCGGTACTACCAGGATGACGACGACTCGGTCCTGCCGCGTTCCATCGCTACCAAGAAAGCCTTCGAAAATGCCATGACTATGGATGTGGCCATGGGAGGATCCACCAACACCGTCCTGCACATCCTGGCTGCCGCGCAGTCGGCGGATGTGGACTTCACCCTGGATGACATCGAACGCATCTCCCACACGGTCCCCTGCATCTGCAAGGCCTCTCCCTCCGGAGACTGGGAGATATCGGACGTTCACCGCGCCGGCGGCATCTGCGGCATCCTGGGCGAGCTGGACCGTGGCGGTGTCCTTCACCAGGACACGCATTCCATCGACTACCCGGATCTGGAGTCCAAGCTCAACGACTGGGACATCATGCGTCCTACCTGCCTGGATCAGGCCAAGGAGCTCTACCACGCAGCCCCCGGGCACATCACCTCCCCCGAACCTTTCAACCAGTCCAAGGAATGGGAGGATCTGGACACCGACCGTGTCAACGGTGCCATTCACGACCTGGACCACCCGGCCGTCTCTGAAGGCGGCTTGGCTATACTGCGCGGCAACCTGGCCCCCGATGGCTGCGTGGTCAAGACCGCAGGCGTGCCCAAGGAAATCTGGAACTTCCGCGGACCGGCCCTGGTGGTCGAATCACAGGAGCAGGCCGTTGAGGTCATACTGAACGGCACCCTGCACAAGGGTCAGGCCCTGGTCATCCGTTACGAGGGCCCCAAGGGTGGCCCGGGCATGCAGGAGATGCTCTATCCGACCTCATTCGTCAAGGGCAAGGGAATCGGCAAGGACGTGGCCCTGCTGACCGACGGCCGCTACTCCGGCGGCTCATCAGGCCTGGCCATTGGCCATATCGCTCCTGAAGCAGCCAACAAGGGCCCCATCGCCCTGATTCGCAACGGCGACATGATCCGCATCGACATACCCAACCGGCGTGTAGACGTCGAGCTGAGCGATGAGGAACTTGCCCAGCGCCGCGCAGAACTTGAGGCCGGCGAAGGCTATGTGGCCCACAGGGACCGCAAGGTCTCACTGGCGCTGAAGGCCTACGCCGCTTTCGCCCGCTCTGCAGACAAGGGCGCCACACGCGACCCGGATCTGATCAACCGGTTGTCCGGTCTGGACTGATAGATCGAAAATCCCCCAATCGGGCTCTTACCCGATTGGGGGATTTTCGACTCTTCTGGAGTAAGGCCAAGTAAAGGCCTGATGCTCAGAGACCGTATTCCTTGGCGATTATCGCCCAGAGGGCCTGGGCGGCTTTCTCCACGTTGTCGTTGACTATGACCTGGTCGAACTGATCCTCGGAGGCCAACTCCACCTTGGCGGTCTCCAGCCTCCGGGCTCGTTGCTCCTCATTTTCGGTTCCCCGCATGTTCAGCCTGGTGACCAGATCCTGGAATGATGGCGGCGCCAGGAACACATAGAAGACTTCCAGGCCCAGCTCCTTGGCACGTTCGCGAACTCGGTGCGCCCCCTGCAGATCAATCTCCAGAATTGTGGGCACCCCTGCCGCCAGATGGTCCAGGACAGGCTGCAGCGGGGTGCCATAGTGGGACATGCCATGGACCAAGGCGGTCTCCAGAAAGTCTCCGGCGGCTTCCCTGCGGGCAAACTCCTGCTCGTCCATGAACCAGTAGGTGATGCCGTCCTTCTCGCCCGGACGCGGCGCCCGGGTGGTGGCCGAGACGGAGACCCAAACTTCCGGGTGGGCATGACGCAGGGCTGCTTCCACTGTACCTTTGCCTACGGCCGTGGGCCCTGTCAACACGATCAGCCGGCCGCCCGTCTTCCCCGGCCCCCCGGTCTGTTCTCCCGAAGGTTCCTGAACCGACATGTCGGCACCGCTGATCGCTGACACGGCCACTTCCTTTCCTCAAGGTCATCCTCCGGTATATCTGGACCGGAACATGGGACAATCATATAGCGAGCGCCTACCTGGCCTTCTCCAGCTCAAGCAACCGGGCCGCGTGTTCCTGGATGCTCATGACCTCGTAGTCGTCCTTTTTGACCACGTCAATGGCCATCAAGGCGGCCGAGAATTCGGTGATAGTGGTGAACTGCGGCAGATCGGCGGCTATGGCGGCCACCCGGATCAGATAGCCGTCAGAGCGCGAACCCCTGGAACTGGGCGTGTTGAGGATCATGTCGATAGCCCCATCCTCAATTAGCTGGACTGGATTGCGGCCCATGTGCCTGACCCCATCAGCATCAGTGAAGGGCCGACCTTGCTCCTCCTCGTCGCTGATCTTGTCGACAACAGCCACGTCAAAGCCGTACCGGCGCAGGACGGAGGCCGTGCCACTGGTGGCGCAGATGCTGAAGCCCTGCTCCAGCAGACGAGCGGCCAGCATGGGCAACTGACGCTTGTCCGCATCATTGACCGAAAGGAAGGCGACCCCGCCGGTGGGCAATCCGCCCTGGTAGGCGGCCAGCTGGCTCTTGGCGAAGGCGTGGGGGAAGTCCCGATCGAAGCCCATGACCTCTCCGGTGGAGCGCATCTCCGGACCCAGCAGAATGTCCACGGTCCGGCCAACCGGAGTGCGGAAGCGCTTGAAGGGCAATACCGACTCCTTGACCGCCACAGGCTGGCCGACACGGACCATGCCGCCGTCGCCGACAGGCAGGAGCAGGCCATTGGCTCGTTGCTGCTCGATAGTCTCCCCCACCATGATTCGCGCCGCAGCCTTGGCCAGTGCCGTACCTGTGGCTTTGGAAGCAAAAGGAACCGTCCGGGAGGCGCGGGGATTTGCCTCGATCACATAGAGGGTGTTGGCCATGAAGGCATACTGAACATTGATCAGCCCCTGAACCCCGCAACCTTGGGCTATTGCCAGGGTGGCCTGCCGCAGCCGGTTGATCTGGTCGTCGGAGAGTGTCGATGGCGGCAGGGTGCAGGCTGCATCACCGGAATGGACCCCAGCCTCCTCAACATGCTCCATGATTCCGCCGATGTAGAGTTCCTGCCCGTCATAAAGGGCATCCACATCGATCTCGATGGCATCCTGAAGGAACTTGTCAATCAACAGGGGCGAAGGCAGCCGGCCGGAGACCACTGTATCGGCCTTGGCTTCCTCCAGGGCTCGATCCACGTAGGTGCCCAGCTGCTGGTCGTCATAGACAATCTCCATGCCTCGTCCGCCCAGTACGTAAGAGGGCCTGACCAGAACCGGGTAGCCGATGGCATGTGCCGCATCCCTGGCCTCATCCAGGGAAAGAGCGGTGCCGTACCGGGGGGCGTTCAGATGCTCCTTGCTGAGCACCTGGCCGAAGAGCTCACGGTTCTCGGCCAGGTCGATGGACTCGGGGCTGGTCCCCAGGATGGGCACCCCAGCTGCCTTGAGCCTGGCCGCCAGAGACAGGGGCGTCTGACCGCCCAGCTGGACGATGACGCCCTTGACAGGTCCCATGGCCTTCTCAGCCCGGTAGATCTCCAGAACGTCCTCAAAGGTCAACGGCTCGAAATAGAGCCTGTCTGACATGTCATAGTCGGTGGAGACCGTCTCGGGATTGCAATTGACCATGATGGTGTCATAGTCCTTGCCCAACTCCTGGACGGCGTGCACGCATGTGTAGTCGAACTCGACCCCCTGGCCTATCCGGTTGGGCCCCGAACCCAGGATGATGACCGCCTCACGTTCACGGGGTCGCAGCTCGGACTCGTCTGCGTAGCAGGAGTAATAGTAGGGCGTGACGGCATCGAATTCGGCTGCACAGGTGTCCACAGTCTTGTAGACAGGATGAAGGCCAAAGGCCCAACGCAGCTCCCTGACGACTGCCTCGCCTTGGTCGCCCATACCGCGCAGGTGGGCGATCTGCAGGTCGCTCAGTCCTGATTGCTTGGCCCGACGCAGCAGGTCCTCGTCCAGGACCTCGGACTGGCGCACCTGAAGGGCCAGCTCGTTGATCATGCTGATCTGCTCCAGGAACCAGGGATCGATCCTGGTGGCCTGATGGATCTGCTCCACGGTAGCCCCTCCCCAGAAGGCCCGCTGGATCTGCAGGTAACGGTGCTCGGTGGGGGTGTGCATGGCCTCCAGCAGCTGGTCAGTCGCGGCCTGGTCGGGCCGTGGGCCGTCCCAGGAGAAGGTCATGTGCCGTTTGTCGATGGAGCGCATGGCCTTCCCCAAGGATTCACGGAAGTTTCCCCCCAGTGCCATGGCCTCGCCCACGGACTTCATCGAGGTGGTCAGGGTAGTGTCCGCCCCGGGGAACTTCTCAAAGGTGAAACGTGGAATCTTGGTGACCACATAATCAATGGTTGGTTCGAAGGAGGCAGGCGTTGAGCGGGTGATGTCGTTCTCGATCTCATCCAGGGTGTATCCCAGGGCAAGCTTGACCGCGATCTTGGCGATGGGGAAGCCAGTGGCCTTGGATGCCAGAGCCGAGGAGCGCGAAACACGCGGATTCATTTCGATGACGATGATCCGGCCGTTCTTCGGGTTGACGGCGAATTGGATATTGCAGCCGCCTGTATCCACCCCCACGCCGCGGATGATGGCGATGCCGATGTCGCGCATGCGCTGATATTCCCGGTCGGTCAGGGTGAAGACCGGAGCCACGGTGATGGAGTCGCCGGTGTGCACGCCAACTGGGTCCACGTTCTCGATGGGGCAGACCACAACCACATTATCCAGGCGGTCGCGCATGAGCTCCAGCTCATACTCCTTCCACCCCTCGATGCCCTCCTCCAGAAGGATCTCATCGGTGGGCGAATAATGGATGCCAGCGCCAGCGATCCGCCTCAGCTCATCGCGATCATGGGCGATTCCAGAGCCCAGGCCGCCCATGGTGAAGGAGGGACGAACCACGAGAGGGTAACCCAGTTCGGTGGCTACTGCCTCGGCCTCATCCAGGCTGTGGGCAATACGGGACTTGGCCGACTCGGCGCCGGCCTGGTCCACCACCTGCTTGAAGAGCTCGCGGTCCTCTCCCCTGTCGATGGCCTCCAGCGAAGCGCCGATCAGCTCAACCCCATAGCGCTCCAGCACGCCAGCCTTGCCCAGCTCCACGGCAGCGTTCAGAGCGGTCTGGCCGCCCAGGGTAGGCAGAAGCGCGTCAGGCCGCTCCTTGGCGATGATCCGCTCCAGGAAGGGCAGGGCGATGGGCTCAATGTAGGTGGCATCGGCCATCTCGGGGTCCGTCATGATGGTGGCGGGATTGGAATTGACCAGGATGACACGAATCCCCTCTTCGCGCAGCACCCGGCAGGCCTGGGTCCCCGAATAGTCGAACTCGGCCGCTTGCCCGATGACGATGGGCCCCGAGCCGATAACCATGACTGAATGGATGTCCTGCCGCTTAGGCATGTGCCTTCCCTTCCCTGGCGTCCTGCATCAAAGTGACGAACCTGTCAAACAGATAGGAGGCATCGTGCGGACCAGCCGCAGCCTCCGGATGGTACTGAACGGAGAAGGCCGGAATGTCCAGACACTCCAGACCCTCGACCACGCCGTCGTTGAGATCGACATGAGACACCCGGACACGGCCATATCGGCCTTCACCATACGGTGAGGGCACTGGGTCCCCCTTGGGTGCCTTGACTGCGAATCCGTGATTATGGGCGGTGATCTCAACCTTGCCAGTGCTGAGATCCATGACCGGCTGATTGATGCCGCGATGACCGAATTTCAGCTTATAGGTCTCGAAGCCCAGGGCACGGCCCAGAAGCTGGTTGCCCAGGCAGATGCCGAAGAATGGCAGTCCGGCATCCAAAACTTGCCTGAGGAGCGACACCTCCTCGTCTGCGGTCGATGGGTCGCCTGGACCGTTTGAGAAGAAAACCCCGTCTGGCCGCAGGGCCTTTATCTGCTCGATGGTGGTGTCGACGGGAAGTACGTGGACCCTGCACCCTCGCTCGGCCAGCCTGTGAGGGGTCATGGACTTGATTCCCAAATCCACCGCCGCCACCGTGCAGACAGGCTCTTTCGTCTGACGGTCTCCGACTGGTTCGACGATATAGGACCTGTCTGTGCTGACCTCGCCAGTCAGGTGGGACCCGGTCATCTTGGGGGCCGAACGGACCTGATTGAGGAGTTCCTGCATGGTTCTGGGCCTACCGCCGTCGTTGAGCATTGGGTCCGGGCCTGAAAAAATACCGGCCCGCATGACACCTGCAGAACGCAAGTGTCGCACGAGCCGGCGGGTGTCTATGTGACTGATACCGACGATGCCCTGATCGACCAGCTGGTCATGGAGACTGCCCCGGGCCCGCCAGTTGCTGACGTTGGGGCTGGGTTCCCGGACTACATACCCTGCCACCCAGATCCTGTCTGACTCACCGTCCTGGTCATTGACACCGGTATTACCGATGTGGGGGAAGGTCTGCACAACGATCTGCCGAGCATAGCTAGGATCCGTCAGGGTTTCTTGATACCCAGTCATTCCGGTCGAGAAAACAATTTCACCTATGGTAGTGCCCACCGCTCCGAAGGCTCTCCCCACATACACTTCCCCATCCTCAAGGATGAGCAAGGCACGATTGGAGAAACGGCTATCGGAGGTGATGGTGTTGGTGTCTTTCAGGTTCACCGAACCCCCTTGATTACCGCGGATATTCGCACCCATATTAATGACCCCCATGGATTATTTCGGCCGAACCAGCCAAAAAATGGTTGGGCAAATCTTCCAGGATAGACTGCTGGTCAACCAGTCCGAATAGGGCAAAAGGCCGACCTGATGCCCTGATAGTTAGCGGGCATCGGTCGGCCTTTATCCGAATCATTGCTCAGTTGTCCAAAGGACGATCCGCATCGGGGGTCAGTTCCTCCGGCAGGGTCAGTTTCAGCTGGTCCAAGCTGGGGGCCGACTGATCGACAGTATGGTCAGGAACCTGATCGGATTCCCCTCCTTCAGATCCACTCTCTGCCGATTCCAACTCGCTGCCAACATGGGCATCCTCAGAGGAAACAGGCTCGGAGACTGCGACCGCCGCTTTTGCCTTATCGGATTCATCATCTGAAACGTCCGCATCGGCCTCGGCATCAGCCAGGGCAGCGATTCGATCGGCTTGCTCACGACGAGCCTGATGCTCATCCTTCTCCTGCTCCAGGGCGCTGAGAACGCCGTGGATGAAGGAGGGAGCATCGGCATCCGAAAGTGTCTTGGCCAAAGAAAGGGCCTCATCTATGGCCACCTTGTCAGGAACCTCGGGGTTGTAGAGCATCTCCCAGGCGGCGATACGCAGAATGTTGCGGTCAATGGCATGCATCCGGCTCAGCGGCCATCGGGTGGAATGGGTTTGCAAAGCCTCATCGATATCTCGACGATGCTCTGCCACACCCTCGACGATGGTCACCGCATAAGCAGGCAGAGGTGTCTGAGCCCCCGGCCGAACCTTGCGCTCCTCCAGCAGGGAAAGGAAATCCTGGCTCTTCTCATCGGCCTCATACAGGGTATTCAAGGCCCGCTTGCGGGCTGTGGAACGTGCCATGGATGTGTGGTTTCTGCCTGACTCAGTTCTCGCGGCCCAGGTAGGAGCCGTCGCGGGTGTCCACCTTGACCTTCTCACCCTCGCCTACGAAGAGGGGCACCTGAATCTCGGCACCGGTCTCCACAGTAGCGGGCTTGGTGCCGGCATTGGAGCGGTTGCCCTGCACGCCGGGCTCGGTTGCCGTCACGGTCAGCACCACGGATGCAGGCAGTTCCACGGACAGAGGGTTGCCGTCATGGAAGCTGATGATGCAGTCGGTGCCCTCAAGCAGGAAGCGCTCCTGATCGCCGACCAGGGCCTCGGGGATGTTGACCTGCTCGTAGGTGTTCATGTCCATGAAGACGAAGGAGTCCCCGTCGCGGTAGGAGTACTGCATGGTCCGGTTGTCCACGGTCTCGAAGTCCATCTTCATACCCGCGTTAAAAGTGCGGTCCACAATCTTACCTGTGAGGACGTCCTTGATGGTCGTGCGCACAAAGGCCGGTCCCTTGCCGGGCTTGACGTGCTGGAACTTGATGACGGTCCAAAGCTTGCCGTCCAGGTTGATGACCGATCCGTTCTTGATGTCATTGGAAGTCTGTGCCACCTTGATACCACCTCATTCTGATGAACGTTCCTTCGGAGGGCTCCTGGCCATCTGCCGAAAGCACCGGGCCTTACAGGATCCGGCCCGCTCGCGATAAATCCTCGCCTATTATGCCACGGCGCATGAACACCGCGGCTGGTCCGGAGGCGAGGCCTGCCGGAAATGGGCGGGGCCCGGAATCACAGGAAGGATTCCGGGCCCCGTCATTGGATCGTGTCGATAAGCGACAGGCAATCCTACTCGATGATCTTGGTGACTCGACCTGAGCCGACCGTGTGGCCGCCTTCACGAACAGCGAAGGTCAGGCCCTCCTCCATGGCGACGGGCTGAATCAGCTCGACGGAGAAGGTGGCGTGATCGCCGGGCTGAACCATCTCGACGCCCTCAGGCAGGGTGATGACGCCGGTGACGTCGGTGGTCCGGAAGTAGAACTGCGGACGGTAGTTGGAGAAGAACGGCGAGTGGCGTCCACCCTCGTCCTTGGTCAGCACGTAGACCTCGCCCTCGAACTTGTGGTGAGGGGTCACGGTGCCGGGAGCAGCCACAACCTGGCCGCGCTCGACGTCCTCGCGGCCAATGCCGCGCAGCAGCAGGCCGGTGTTGTCGCCAGCCTCAGCCTCGTCCATCTGCTTGTGGAAGGTCTCGATGGAGGTGACGGTGGTGGACTGGGTGTCCCGCAGACCGACGATCTCCACGTTGGTGTTCACAGGCAGCTTGCCACGCTCGACACGGCCGGTCACCACGGTGCCGCGGCCGGAGATGGTGAAGACATCCTCGATGGGCATCAGGAAGGGCTTGTCCAGGTCGTGGACCGGGGTGGGGATGTAGTCGTCGACGGCATCCATGAGGTCCTTGATGGTCTGAACCCACTTGTCGTGGTCGGGGGCATCATCATGCAGGGCGCCGTAGGCGGAGGTGCGGATGACGGGGCAGTCGCGGTCGAAGCCGTTCTCGTCCAGCAGATCGCGGACCTCCTCCTCGACCAGCTCGATCAGCTCTTCGTCGTCGACCATGTCGCACTTGTTCAGGGCAACCAGGATCTTCGGCACGCCGACCTGGCGGGCCAGCAGCACGTGCTCACGAGTCTGGGCCATGGGGCCGTCTGTGGCGGCGACCACCAGGATGGCGCCATCCATCTGAGCAGCGCCGGTGATCATGTTCTTGACGAAATCGGCGTGTCCGGGGCAGTCCACGTGGGCGTAATGGCGCTTGGCGGTCTGGTACTCGATGTGCGCGATGTTGATGGTGATGCCGCGCTCCTTCTCCTCAGGAGCAGCGTCGATCTGAGCGAAATCGTACTCGGGGTTGACGTCCGGGTACTCCTCATGCAGCACCTTGGAGATGGCCGCGGTCAGGGTGGTCTTGCCGTGATCGACGTGGCCGATGGTGCCAATGTTAACGTGCGGCTTGGTCCGCTCGTACTTTTCCTTTGCCATTGTGTTTTGTCCTCCTGGACGTCTCGTAGGTTGCCTGCGCGAACCACGCACAGAGCACTCGCTACATATTACTGGGTTATCGGGTTCTTTGCCACTTTTGCCCTCCGCCCAGTCAGCGCTACAAGAGTGTAACGCCGACTTGTGACAGAAGAGCCTTTTTGCGGCGGCCCGCCGTAGCGGCGGACCGGACCGGCTTTACTCGCCTCGCTGGGCCTTGATGATCTCGTCGCTGACGGTCTTGGGAACCTCAGCGTAGGAGTCCATCTGCATGGTGAACATGGCGCGCCCCTGGGTCTTGGACCTGAGGTCGCCGATGTAGCCGAACATCTCCGACAGGGGCACCTTGGCATCGATGACCTTGACGCCGGTGGCGTCGGTCATGGACTGGATGGAGCCACGACGGGAGTTGATGTCGCCCATGACGTCGCCCATGTACTCCTCGGGAGTACGGACCTCGACAGCCATGATGGGCTCGAGGATAACGGGCTTGGCCTTGGGAGCAGCCTCCTTGAAGCACATGGAACCAGCGATCTTGAAGGCCATCTCCGAAGAGTCGACCTCGTGGATCTGTCCATCGGTCAGGGTCGCCTTGACGCCCACGACCGGGAAGCCTGCCAGCACGCCGGACTCCATGGCCTCCTGCACGCCCGCATCGACCGAGGGGATGAACTCCTTGGTGATGTGGCCGCCGGTGACCTTGTTCTCGAAGATGTAGGACTCGCCCTCGGAAGTGTCGAGGGGCTCGAAGTTCATGAGCACCTTGGCGAACTGGCCGGAACCACCGGTCTGCTTCTTGTGGGTGTATTCCTGGTTCATGACGGGCTTGCGAATGGTCTCGCGGTAAGCCACCTGGGGCTTGCCCACGTTGCACTCCACATGGAACTCGCGGCGCATGCGGTCCACCAGGATGTCCAGCTGGAGCTCGCCCATGCCGGAGATCAGGGTCTGGCCGGACTCCTCGTCCGTCTTGACCTGGAAGGTGGGATCCTCCTCGGAGAGCTTCTGCAAGGCGATGCCCATCTTCTCCTGGTCGGCCTTGGTCTTGGGCTCCACGGCCACCTCGATCACAGGATCGGGGAAGGTCATGGATTCCAGCACCAGCGGCGCCTTCTCGTCACACAGAGTGTCACCGGTGGTGACGTTCTTGAGCCCGACGAAGGCGTAGATGTTGCCGGCGATGGCCTCGTCGACCGGATTCTCCTTGTTGGAGTGCATCTGGAAGAGCTTGCCGACGCGCTCCTTCTTGTCCTTGGTGGAGTCCAGGACCGTTTCGCCCTGGGCCACCTTGCCGGAATAGACGCGCACGTAGATCAGCTTGCCGTAGAAGGGGTGAGTGGCCACCTTGAAGGCCAGGGCAGAGAAGGGCTCGTCCACAGTGGGCTTGCGGTCGATTTCGACGGACTCGTCGCCGATCTTGTAGCCCTTGATGGCCGGCACGTCCTCAGGGCTGGGCAGGTAGTCCACGACCGCGTCCAGCATGGGCTGCACGCCCTTGTCCTTGAATGCGGATCCGCAGAAGACCGGGAAGGCCGACTGCTCGATGGTCATCTTGCGCACAGCGGTACGAATCTCCTGCTGGGAGATCTCCTCGCCGCCCAGGTACTTCTCCAACAGACCCTCGTCCGACTCGGCCACAGCCTCAAGCAGCTCAGTGTGATACTGCTCGGCCTTGTCTTTGAGATCGTCGGGGATGTCGATGGTGTCGTACTTGGCGCCCAGGTCGGCCTCGTCCTTCCAGTAGTAGGCGACCATGCGCACCAGGTCGACCACGCCGTGGAAGTCGCTCTCAGCGCCGATAGGCAGCTGCATGACCAGCGGCTTGACGCCCAGCTTGTCCTTGATGGTGTCCACCGAGTAGTAGAAGTCGGCGCCCAGCTTGTCCATCTTGTTGATGAAGCAGATGCGGGGCACGCCGTACTTGTCGGCCTGACGCCAAACGGTCTCGGACTGGGGCTCCACGCCCTCCTTGCCGTCGAACACCGCCACAGCGCCATCGAGCACGCGCAGGGAGCGCTCCACCTCAGCGGTGAAGTCCACGTGGCCTGGGGTGTCGATGATGTTGATCTGGTAGCGGTCCTCAGGATCGTGGGACTGACGGTTCCAGAAGGCCGTGATGGCGGCGGAGGTGATCGTGATGCCACGTTCCTTCTCCTGGTCCATCCAGTCCATGGTGGAGGCGCCGTCGTGGGTCTCGCCAATCTTGTAGTTGACGCCGGTGTAGTAGAGGATACGCTCGGTCGTCGTTGTCTTGCCGGCATCGATGTGGGCCATGATGCCGATGTTGCGGACCTTGGTCAGGTCCGTGAGCACGTCTTGTGCCATAATTCCTTGTTCTCGCTCTCTTGGGATTACCAGCGATAGTGGGCGAACGCCTTGTTGGCCTCGGCCATCTTGTGGGTGTCCTCGCGGCGCTTGACCGCAGCACCCAGGCCGTTGGAGGCATCAAGGATCTCGTTGGCCAGCCGTTCCGACATAGTCTTCTCACGACGGGCGCGGCTGTAATCGGTCAGCCACCGCAACGAGAGCGTATTGGCGCGGTTCGGCTTGACCTCGACGGGGACCTGGTAGGTGGCGCCACCGACACGACGGCTGCGGACCTCCAGACTGGGACGAATGTTGTCCAGGGCGCGCTTGAGCACGGCCACAGGCTCCTGGTCGGTCTTCTCCTTGACCTGCTCCAGGGCGGTGTAGACGATGTTCTCGGCGATGGACTTCTTGCCGTCCAGCAGGATCTTGTTGATCAGCTGGGCCACCACGGTGGAACCGTAGATGGGATCGGGCAGGAGCTGGTGCTTTTTAGCTGGTCCTTTGCGTGACATGTGTTACTTGGCCTTCTTTGCTCCGTACAGGGAACGGCCCTGCTTGCGATCCTTGACTCCCTGCGTATCCAGCGCACCGCGCACGATGTGGTAGCGCACGCCGGGCAGGTCCTTGACACGTCCGCCGCGCACCAGCACGATGGAGTGCTCCTGCAGGTTGTGGCCCTCGCCGGGGATGTAGGCGGAAACCTCGATGCCGGAGCTCAGACGGACACGGGCAACCTTCCGCAGAGCCGAATTCGGCTTCTTGGGGGTGGTGGTGTAAACACGGGTGCACACGCCGCGACGCAGCGGGCTGCCCTTGAGTGCCAAAGTCTTCGACTTGCGAGGCTTGGCCTTGCGCCCTTTGCGGACGAGCTGTTCAATTGTTGGCAACTGACTCTCTCCGATTCCTTCGATGAACTTGTCTTCGTTTGCACTGCGAGACCGCCGCACCGCAGCCGCAGTCGCTCCTAGGAGGAGAGATCAGCCACTGTCCACCGGCCCGATGGCCCCTGATCCTCCTGCAGGGCATTGCTGCCTGCATTCTTCGGATTCGGGGATATCCCGACAAGCTCACCTGTGACATAAGGCGTGCTGCCGGCACACACGATGAAAAGTATATCACCGGGGCAGACATGGCCACGTCTACCACTTGGAAGTATGCTCTAGGCTTCGCCTACTGCGATGACGCACCGGGTCCGTTAATGGGAAGGCCCTTGCACATACCTTATATTTACAGACACCCACAATGAGGTACCCACCTATAACGGATTCCTACATATACACATATAGAGGTATCAGAAATACATATCCCGACCCGTAAATATTAACGCCAGAAACATCAAAGCCAGCGTCTACTTGTCTTCTTTCTCAAGAGCCTGGCGGATGTAGTCACGCAGAATCAGGGCATGGTTGACAGCTGGATCCTTGGCCGCATAGACCAGTGTCGTCCGATCATGTTCGCGCACGATGCTCAGCAGATCCCCCAAGGCGGGGTTGTCGTCCAGCTCAGTGCGGTAGCGGCGTGCGAAGTCATCAAAGCGGTCCGGATCATGGTGCCACCAGCGCCGCAGGTCCGGACTGGGTGCCACATCCTTAAGCCAGCCGGACAAGGCTGCCCGCTCCTTGCTGACGCCGCGTGGCCAGAGTCTGTCGACCAGGATGCGGACCCCGTCCCCGTCAGCGGCCTGCTCGTATACGCGTTTGATATCCACCTGACCCATCATCTGCCTCCTGAAACCAGGGACCCGTATGATTCACCACTCCTTCAACCATGATATTGACCGAATCGGCATTACGGAAGAGGCAGTGACAGCCATACAGGGGCGTAGGCTGATGAATATGCATACAGACGCAGACAGGGGCAAGGCCGCCGGATCAAAGGGCAGCAAACCGGCAAAATCGACCGGACCAGGGTCCAAGGGACGACAGTGGCGGCGTTTATGGATACCCGACCAGATTGGCGGCTGGGCCATGGCCTTGATGCCGGGTCTGGCCGGTCTGCTGATCGGAGGCCCGACCTGGAGAAGCCTGCTGCTCATGGTCGCCTGGGCCTTCTGCTACTGCTTTGAGTTCACCGGCTCGCGGTGGATGGTTTCGCACCGAGCTGCCAGGTTCGCGCCACCAGCTTTGGGATATGCCCTGCTCACGGCCGTGACCGGGCTGATCCTGTTGGTCGGCACCCCTGGGCTCCTGCGATGGGTCCCGCTCTACCTGGTGCTGGGCGCGCTGAACTTTGCTGCCGCCTGGATGCGCACGGAACGCTCCTGGTGGAACGATACGGTAGTCGTGATCGCGGCCTGCACGCTCTGTCTGATCGCTGTCTCCCTAGGATCACGATTCCAGAAGCCGGAACCAGGTCTGGAAAGCTCCGGCGTCGGCTACTTCGGATGCCAACCGAATCCTGCTGTGGACTGCTTCGCCAGCGGATTTCTGCCAAGCGCCGCTCTGCCATCGGTTGGAGTGGTCAGTGCAGCTGTCTTCGCTGTGACGCAGTTCGGTTCGGTCATCTTCGTCAAAACCATGATCCGCGAGCGCGGCAAGACCTGGTGCTACCTGCTTTCGCTGGCTTGGAACCTGGCCCTCTGCCTGATCGGAGTCGCCATGGTACGCACCGCAGGATGGTGGCCTCTGTTGACTGCCCTGGTTCTGCTGGTGCGTGCGGCCCTGCTGCCTGTCATCTCTCGTCGGCGCCGCATTCCCATCCTGTATGTGGGCCTGGTCGAATGCGCAACCAGCCTGTTGGTTTTCATTCTGGTGATTGCACAGGCTGACGTGATGACTGCGTCTCTGACTAGCCTGCTCGGCGCATGACTGCAGCTCCGACCACACATGTCACCCACGGATTCGGGCCTGTCTGGAATGACCGATCCCGTGTGTTGATCCTTGGATCCATACCCAGCCCGAGTTCGCGCGAGGCTGGCTTCTACTACATGTTTCCGCGCAACCGCTTCTGGCCCGTACTGGCCGCGCTGTTCGACCAGCCTGTTCCGGACAATCTGGCTGACCGCGCCGAGTTCGCGCTCAAACACCGCATAGCACTCTGGGATGTCATCCAGGAATGCGACATCCACGGTGCCTCCGACGCTTCAATCACCAATGTAGTGCCTACCGACATCGCCAGTTTGCTGGACCATGCACCCATCGGCACCATATTCACAACAGGACGCAAGGCCGGTCAGCTTTACCGTCGCTACTGCCTGCCGAGCCTGCAGGAGAAGGGGCATCGGATGACGATGATCAATCTGCCGTCCACCAGCCCCGCCAATGCCGCTATGAGTCTGGCTGATCTGGTCAAGGCCTACCAGCCCATCAGAAAAGCGCTCGACGAAGCAGAACCGAGAAAACCAAACAATCACATCGATTATGGCAAATAAACAAATACCGACAGTCAAAGCCCGAGATGTTGGGAATCTTCCCAAGGATGAATTCGCCTTCTCTGGTCCAGAACGTGACCGCCTAGTGGAGGCAATTCTGGATGGGCGCAAAACTGCCACGACCAGCCTGATGGCAGAGTTCATCCACGATCATGAACCACTCCCCTCCTCCGGCCGACGAACAGTTTTGGTGGACTCAGATAACCAGCCAGTTGCCGTCCTTAGATATGCCTCGGTGAGCGTGATTCGACTGGGCGTGGTCACATGGCAGCATGTTCTGAACGAGGGAGAAGGCTATAAAAGTCCTGCGGAGTGGCGCGAGGCTCATGAGTCCTTCTGGACCTCAGAGAACATGCGACAGGCGCTGGATGATCCGGACTTCACCATCGATGACCAGACTCTGGTGGTGCTGGAAACCTTTCATGTAGAGACCATAGTCATAAACTAAGGTCCCAAAGGCAAAGCAGGGCCCTTATGGTTAACACTTCACCGGCGTGCCATGTCATACCATCGTGTATAGTTTCATCTGTTGCACTGATCCGCGACGCGGGTCGGTTCACCATGGTGGCTATAGCTCAGTCGGTAGAGCACCTGATTGTGGTTCAGGAGGTCGCGCGTTCGAGCCGCGTTAGCCACCCCACCTCAACCCTGTGCCTCTGATTTAAAAGCAGGGGTTTTGTTATATGCGATCAAACTTCCCCAGCGTCCAAATATGTGACCGCGTGCGACCCAAAATTGGCAAATGACTTCGCACACCAAAAAGACGAGCGCTAGCAACACGAATGACAGAATCACCCACAAGCCTATAGGGCCGGAGCCTTATACGATGCCAAAGGCAATAACCAAACCGGCTAAGAACGACAATCAGCAATAGCATAACCGACATGGATTCACCAGTATTTCATCGGACCGCCTTCCGTATAGACAGCATCAAACTGGTCGGCTCAAAGAATGTTTTTACGATATTAGGAAGAAAAAAGAGCGAAACCCACTATTGACATTCGAGTTGGCCCAAAGATATGCAGGTGATAGCATTATTTCATACGTCGGGGCTGTTCCCGGTACATAGTTCATCAGAAACGTGGGGAATTTCGTCATTGAACTACATTTATTTGGGAAGGGATTATGCATATTACGTTTCAGCATAAGTCCGCACGCGGCCGGTCGACAACTATGGTTGGTGTCCTGCTGGCTATCATCTTGCCCGCCAGTCTGATCATGGGCGTCTTTGCCACGGCTGACACTGCTCCCAGCGAATCCAGTGTGCCCGAGCCGACCATGCTGGGGCAGACGGCTGCAGGCCAACCGGCGGACCCATCAGCCAGTGCACCAATCCTGCCGGCCACCCCGGCCGGCCCCCAGTCGCCGCTGCCCTCGCCTTCGCCCCTGGACACCGCGTCCCCCCTCATCAGCGCCCAGGCCACGCCCGACAAGCCAGGCGACACCGGCATCCAAAGCAGGACCGCCGACAGCCAGCCCCAGACACGCGCAGCCTACACCGTCACCTTCAACGACCCCGAAGGCAACACCAGCACACCCTCCCAGAGCGTCCCCAGCGGCGGACAGGCCTCCAGGCCCAAGGACCCGGCCAGGGACGGCTACCTGTTCGACGGATGGTTCACCGGCAACACCGCCTACGACTTCACCCGGCCCGTCACCGGCAACATCACCCTGACCGCCAAATGGACCAGGATAACCAGCTCCTGGAGCCTCAAGCCCACCTCCGGGCCAGCAGAAGGAGGCACCCGGATCACCCTGTCCACGCCCACCACATCCGACATACGCTTCAACCACATCGACACAGGACAAGACTTTGCCCTGGCCATAGGCTCCGACGGCAACCTCTACAGCTGGGGAACCGTAAGAGCTCTGATCAACCTGGCAGACGGCAGGCCAGGCATCGTTACCCCGCCGACAGGCGTCCGCTTCACCCAGACCAGCGGAGGACTAGGCTTCTCCCTGGGCTTGGGCTCGGACGGCAACCTCTACAGCTGGGGAAACGATCAGAACGGCGAAATGGGACAAGGCACCGTAACATCCTCGTATATACCAGGCAAAGTAATCATGCCAGCAGACGGCACGAAATTCACCCAGATCAGCGCAGGATTCGTATATTCCTTGGCCATTGGCTCGGACGGCAACCTCTACAGCTGGGGAAACAACCAGTACGGCCAGCTGGGCAACGGCACTGCCGACGACATCACTGACAATACTATTCGTCATGGCACGCCAAGCAAGGTGAGCCTGCCGACAGGGGTCCCAAAATTCACCCAGGTCAGCGCAGGCAATAGCCATTCCCTGGCACTGGACTCGGACGGCAACCTCTACAGCTGGGGAGTCAACTTCTACGGCCAGCTGGGCATGGGCGGTACTGATTTTGGTCAACATTACACGCCAAGCAAGGGGTACATGCCGGCAGACGGCACGAAGTTCACCCAGATCAGCACGGGATACTATCATTCCCTGGCTCTGGGATCGGACGGCAACCTCTACAGCTGGGGAGACAACAGCAAAGGCCAGCTGGGACGCAGCGCCAGCGGGGCGAAGGACGGCACGCCGCGCAAAGTGAACCTGCCTGCAGGCGTCAGACGATTCACCCAGGTCATCGCAGGCGGCAATCATTCCCTGGCCCTGGGATCGGACGGCAACCTCTACAGCTGGGGAGACAACAGCAAGGGCCAGCTGGGACGCAGCATCAGCGGCACGCAAGACGGCACGCCAGGCAAAGTGGCCATGCCGGCAGGCGTCACAATCACCCAAGCCAGCGCGCCCGGCATGTACGGTGGGGATTTCTCCCTGGCCTTGGGATCGGACGGCAACCTGTACAGCTGGGGAGACAACAGCAGCCGCCAGCTGGGACGCGACATCAGCGGGAAATTCGACGGCCAACCCGGCATGGTCGCCTTCCCTGAGAAGCCGAAGCCGACCGGCGTCAAGTTCGGCGGGACAGCGGGCACGAGCCTGACGGGCAACAAGGACGGCACTTGGAGCGTGACCACGCCCCGGCATGCAGGAGGCAAGACGGACGTGGCCGTCTCCTGGAGCAGGAACGGCCGGCAGCCCGACGCGCACCTGGACTACACCTACATCAGCTCCTACACGGTCGCCTTCGACAGCGCCGGCGGCAAGCCGGCCCCAGGCCCGCAGCGGATCACCGAAGGCCAGCAGGCCACACGCCCCACCACAGACCCGGCCAAAGACGGCTTCCTGTTCGACGGCTGGTTCCTCAAGGATGCTGAGGGGGATTCCAAGGTGGCGTATGATTTCAGCCAGCCGGTCACCGCGGACATCACCCTGGTCGCGCATTGGAGCCGCGCCAACACCGGCGGCTGGTCGATCAGCCCAAGCAAGGGCAACGTGATGGGCGGCCAGCAGACCACCATCACCCCGCCCAAGCTGAGCCGCGGCATCCGTTTCAGCCAGATAAGCGCCAGCAGCTCAATAAGTGGCTTCTCCGTGGGCGTGGCCAGCGATGGGAACGCCTACGCCTGGGGCGACAACGAGTACGGCCAGCTGGGCCAGGATCCAGACAAGACGCCTACGCAGAAGACACCGGTCAGGATCCCCCTGCCGGACGGCGTGGATTCCAGTTTCACCTACACGCAGGCCGCAGCAGGCGGGAACCACGCGCTGGCCGTCGGCAGCGACGGCATCGTCTACAGCTGGGGCATCAACGATCGCGGGCAGCTCGGCAACGGCAGTAAGGACACACAACACCATTCCAAGCCGCAGCCCGTCAAGGACGCGGACGGCCAGCCCTTCAAGGCCGTCCAGGTGAGTGCCGGCTACGCCGACTCGGCGGCCATCAGCCCGGATGGGCGCGTCTACACCTGGGGCAGCGAAAACAACAGTTACAACGTGTATAGCACGCCCAAACTGGCGCCGACCCTGGCCAAGGATCCCAACGGCTCCGGCCAGGGGCTGCACGCGGTCCAGGTCAGCGTCAACCGAGGCTTCATCATGGCCCTGGACGCGGACGGCAACGTATACACGTGGGGGTACAACGACTACGGTCAGCTCGGCAACGGCAAAAGCACAGGAGAAGGCAGCACCACGTATGCCGCCGACCCTGCACGCGTGCCCGATCCCAAGGACACGAGCAAGGCCTTCAAAGCCACGCAGATCAGCGCCGGAGGCTACCACGCACTAACCATCAGCCAGGACGGCACAGCCTGGGCATGGGGGTACAACGGCTGGGGGCAGCTGGGGGACGGCACGATAACCAGCCGTCCCACGCCCAAACAGGTAGGAAACCCCACAAACTCCAGCCAGCCATTCCAAGTCGCGCAGATCAGCACCGGTTGGGTCCACTCCTTGGCCATCGACAGGAGCGGCACAGCCTGGGCATGGGGGTACAACTACGATGGCCAGCTCGGCGACAACACCACCAACTACAGGCACACTCCCACACGTGTATCGCCGCCCGCAGGCCAGGGCAACGCCGGCACCGGGCTCGCAACAGCACGAATCAGCGCAGGTTACTATCATTCCCTGGCCATCGGCCGTGACGGCAACACGTACAGCTGGGGAGACAACCAGTACGGCCAGCTCGGCAACGGAAGCGCAGCACAGAGCCGCACCCCGACCTTGGTGGCCCTCAACTCGTTGCTGATCACTGGTGTCAAGTTCGACCAGGCGACGGTCGGCTCCCTGCAGCAGAAAGCCGACGGGTCCGTCTCGTTCGCCACGCCCGCCCATAATCCGGGTCTGACTGATGTGGTCGTGGACTGGAGCCTGGGCGGCGTCGGCCAGACCCAGGCGCACCTGGCCTACACCTATGAAGGCACCCTGCCCCTGACGGGAGGCAACGGCAGCATAATCCTCCTGCTCGCCGCCGGGCTGCTCGCCACAGCCGGCGCCGTCGCAGCCGGACGCCACCGGCGCGAAACCCACGCCCTGCACGTCTAGAATCCTCACCCGAGTAAGCAGCCAGGCCGCATCCCAAGACGGCCCGGCCAACCAGGGTGGCTCCGCCAATCCCCCAACACAACGGAGCCACCCTACAATCCTATGAGCAGCAGGCCCTGAAACAATAGAACTGGTCATCTCACTAGACACAGATGTTCTTCCAAGACCCCTTCAGCGAATGAGGAAGGGAAAGACGGCAAGACATGGGATGGCTGAATTCGACACCGTAGCCAGTCGACAGATGCCAGTTGTCCTGACGATAAGGCGCCGCCCGTTGACCAAACAAATCTCAGAGCCTAATATCACGAAACTCAACGTCACACCTCTCCATTCTTGACTCCATCTCCATACTCAAATCAGTTTTGTCAATACGACATTCAACGAATCCTGAAAAGATAATTGCCTAGGCGCAGAGCTAAACCCGATCAAGTGTAAATTATTATGAGACCACGTTAAACAAGGCCTTGTGACTGCAATAAACAAAACCATCGGTATCTGAATGGGGGGCTTTTAAGATCCGTCACTTATCGCTTCCCCAAAAACTGTGTTCGCATTCGTGTTATCGCCTACTGATATGACCGGTTCTTGTTCGGTTTCAGTCCTGGTCGTATCTGGAAAACTCTATCTGGTTCCCGTCAGGGTCCCTGACATACACCGAGGTGACAGCCCTATGCGCGCCAGTCCAGCTGACAGGACCCAGACAGTCGACATGACACCCACGGAGCCCGGCAACCACATCATCCAACGAATCCCGAACAAGCAGACACAAGTCAGCCGAGCCGGGCACAGGCCTGTCCGCCTTGAGGTCAATCTTCATGGCCCGCCTTGCGGAGGTTGATCTTTGCGCGCAGGTCGCATCGATCAGTCGGTTGATGGCATCGAGGGTCGATGCCCCCATGCAGCCATTCATCCAGATCATCTATCTGACAGACTCCGTTAACGGCCGCCTGTACTGACCAGGCAGAGACAGCATCCATAGTCGGATACGCTGCAATGAACCCAGCTCTTTTTGCAGGACATTCCTCTCGCCAAACTATTAGTGCTTCACCCATAAGGGTCAATATCGGAACGGTATGGATCTGGTGCCGGTCAATGCCACTTTTACGAGAAAAAGACACATACACTGGCCTCAACAGATGTTGCTTCCTGAAAACGGGCAGGCTTCCAGATGACCTGCCACAAGCAATGGGGAAGAACAAGCCTGGAGGGTCAGATGAGCAACAATCGAAACGAACGTGCGAATAAGAACCAGGGCAGGCATGAAAGTCCCGAACAATCACCAATGAATGACAAGGACCGCATGCCAAGACCAGCGGAGAACGCGAACGACGGAAGAGAAAGCCAAGCGGAAAATGCCCCCATGCCGAAGAAGGAAGGCAGGGATTCATCCAGCAAGGACGTTGCTCATGGCAGACCTGGAGCACAAAATAAGCAGGACCAGGCCCTAACCGCCGACCGCTCGCAGGCCGGCCAGGTAGGCGAAGAGCATGATGGCTCCTCACATGACGACAAGCCAAGCCGACCCGGTAAGCCTGCTGCAAAGGATACGCCCGGACCCGTCGATAAACCGTCTCAGCCAACGAACGAAAGCAAGCCCGCCAAACCTCGCAAGGCCAAAAACCACGATTCCTTCTATCTAGGCCTTGCCTCGGCAGTCCTGGTTGCAGCTCTGGGCCTCAGCCTGAGCACCATGCCGATCTTCTTCTCCCTGCCTCTTGCCGCCGTTCTCTTCGGAATCGGCATCTGGCTCCTCTCCTATGCCAGCTTCAAGTCCCCCGGCAAACCAGAGGGAGAGGGAACAGATGCGGACAGGCACACCAGGACGGTAGTTGTGGCGACGGTTCTTCTGGTTCTGCAGACCTTCATCATGGATGTATTCATCTTCACCCGAATGGGAACCGTCGGCAAACATCAGAACGCCATCGTCATCGCCTGGATTCTCGCCAGCATGATCGAGACCCTGGCTGCCTTCGCCCTTATCTACCATCACAATCCCTTGCAGTCCAAGCCCAAGGACCCTGCGACGAACGAAAAACACGAGGGGAATGAATAAAGCACTGTAACGAACATGGATCTGAAACGACATAGCAGACCGGAAAGGCCGGCTGGCCGACCGTGTATGTGAAATTACCTGCCCACAGCGTTCCATCGCCAAGGCCTTCCGCCTCAGGGTGCCACTCATCATTCTTGAAGATATGTGGCACCCTTTACTGGATCATCTCCCCTGCTGCAGCTTGACATGGATGGCAAGGTCCTGCACCTTGCCGGCCGGTTCACAAAAATTCGACATCAAAGCCGCGAAAACACTCTTCAGGCAATCCATGAGCTGCGCGAACACAACTTGGCGAGCATGGTTCTTTGCTCTTTCTATTTCTCATCCTCTTCGGCAAGACACCATGCAAGATACCTCGAACTTGGTCTCTTCTCAGCTGTTACTTATTCACATACAAATTGTGTTGACCTCCCAACAGTAAAGACCAGCAACTAGAATCATTGATGAAATTACTCACACACAGTTGTGTTTGGAAAAGGAAAGACATGAGTGGACCAGAACAATCCAACGTAGCCTTCGGGGTCCTCAAAGAAACAGACGATGAGGAGTCCCGTGTGGCCCTAACGCCTGACATCGTGACCCGGCTGACCAGGCAGGGCATTACCTGCCTATTGGAGTCCGGAGCCGGGGCACGAGCCGGCTTCCAAGATGAGGACTACCAGCAGACGGGAGCCACAGTCACCGACAGGAATAGTGTGCTATCCAAGTCACAAGTTCTGGGCTTCGTCAACAGACCCGATGAATCTTTGCTGAAGGGGATCCCAGCCGGAACATGGATCATCGGCATGCTGGGGTCCTTGAGCGACAAGGACTACATCAAATCCCTGGAAACGTCCGGGCTTACAGGGATCGCTATGGAGCGACTCCCCCGACAGCTCAGCTCGGCCCAGTCCATGGACGAGATGACCTCGCAGAACTCGGTCATGGGATACAAGGCGGCTCTGGTGGCTGCCGATGCCTATGGTTCCTTCTTCCCCATGATGACCACTGCTGCAGGAACCATCCGACCAGCCAAGGTCCTGGTCCTGGGTGCCGGTATCGCAGGCCTGCAGGCCATCGGGACCGCAAAACGCCTGGGAGCCGTGGTCACCGCCTATGATGTCAGGCCCGCCTCCAGGCAGGAGGTGGAATCCTTGGGAGCCAAGTTCCTCGACCTGGGACTGGACTTCTCCAAGGGGCAGGGCGAGGGCGGCTATGCGCGCCAGCTGACCGATCAGGAGCAGGCCCAGCAGCAGGCTGCGGTGGATGCCAAAGCGGCAGGCTTTGATGTGGTCATCACCACAGCCAAGGTTCCAGGCGGGAAGCCTCCTCGCCTCCTCAGCGCCGAGGGTGTGGCCAACCTGCATCCCGGGGCTGTGGTCGTGGACTGCGCTGCCAGCGACCTGGGCGGCAATGTCGAGGGATCACAGGTGGGAACCAGGACCACCGACAAGGGAGTCATCATGATCGGGGCCCCATACCTGGCCAGCGGCGTAGCCACGACGGCATCGAATCTTCTGTCGAGAAATGTGGCGGACGTGCTGGTGCATTTCCTTCGTGACGGTGCGCTCAGCATCAAAACGGACGACGAGATCGATCAAGCACTTGTTGTGTCAGGAGCAACCAAATCCAGCGCGCATGGAAGCGCGGATGCTCCGGATGTTGAAAAGACCGAAGAGAAAGGTCAGGAGCAATGAATTCTTTGGTCATAGCAATAACGCTCTTCATTCTGGCCCTGCTGATCGGCGTGGAGGTGATCGGCAAAGTTCCGGCCACGCTGCACACACCGCTCATGTCGGGCGCCAACTCCATTCATGGCATTGTGATCGTCGGGGTAGTCATCATCGCGGCGGAGGCTCACTCCCCGCTTTCCTACGTACTTATATTCCTGGCTGCCGTCCTTGGCGCCATGAATGTGGTGGGCGGCTACGTGGTGACCGACAGGATGCTGGAGATGTTCAAGTCCTCCAAACCCGACAAGGGGAAGGATAAGACCAGTCAGGACGAACAGGCTTCGACCGTCCCGACCCAGACTGCTAAGAACGAGGGAGCCGAGAAGTGAACACCCTCGACATCATCACCTGGTTCGTCTATCTTCTTTCCTCAGTCATGTTCGTCATGGGCCTGCACTACATGAACTCCCCCAAAACCGCCCGTACAGGCAATAGGATTTCTGCGGCAGGCATGATCATCGCCGTTGCCATGGCCTTCATCCACCTGTTCGCCACGGGTTTCACCTCCTCCCTGGCTATCGTTCTGCTCGTGCTCGGCATTCTGATTGGATCCGTTGCAGGGGTCTACTCGGCCAAGAAGGTGAAAATGACGGACATGCCTCAGCTGGTTTCCGTCTTCAACACGGTCGGCGGCGGCGCTGCAGCCCTGGTCGCTCTGAACGACATACTGACTTCCGAGGGCACCCCGACTCTGGTGGTGCTGATCACCGCCGGCCTGGGCGTGGTCATCGGTTCCATCACCTTCACCGGTTCCCTGGTAGCTGCCGGCAAACTCCAGGGCATCGGCCTGATCAAAAACCTGAAGCTGCCGGCCAAGGCTGTCTGGAATGTGCTCTTCGCTCTGTTGACGGTCCTCAGCCTGGTCCTGCTCTGCCTGAATCCGGACAATCGGACCCTATGGGCCCTCCTCACGGCCATATTCGCCCTAGGTTACGGACTTGTCTTCGTCATTCCCATCGGTGGCGCCGACATGCCCGTGGTCATCTCCGTCTTGAACGCCTGCACAGGTACAGCTGTGGCCATGAACGGCCTGGCGATCGACAACGTGGCTTTGATCGTAGCAGGCGCTTTGGTTGGTGCAGCAGGTGCAACCCTATCCGTCCTGATGGCCCAGGCCATGAACAGGCCGCTCCTGAGCGTGCTGGCCGGCGGGTTCGGCGGTTCCTCTGTCAGCGCCAGCCAGAATCAAGGCACCCAGGGGACCATGAAGGAGACCACGCCCGACGATGTGGCTGTCCAGCTGGTCTATGCCGACAAGGTCATCTTCGTCCCCGGCTTTGGTCTGGCTCAGGCACAGGCCCAACGCGAACTGGCCGACCTGGGCGAACTGCTCAAGGGCCGTGGCGTGGATGTATCCTATGCCATCCATCCGGTGGCCGGCCGTATGCCCGGACATATGAACGTTCTTTTGGCCGAGGCCAACGTCCCCTATGAGGAATTGATTGACCTCGATGACATCAATCCCCAGTTCCCCTCAGCCAACGTCGCTTTGGTAGTGGGCGCCAATGACGTGACCAACCCGGCTGCACGCCGGCCGGGGACCGCCGTCTCCGGCATGCCCATCCTGGACGTTGACAAGGCCCAGCATGTTGTCGTCCTCAAGCGAGGCAGAGGCAAGGGGTACGCCGGCATCGAAAACGAGCTCTACTTCAACCCAAATACGCAGATGCTCTTCAATGACGCCAAAGTCAGCCTTCAGGCGATCATTGCATCGGTCAAGGAACTCATCGCCTGAGCATATGCTGTAGTGAGAACCATGGCTCCGGATCGGCTTCGATGGTCCGGAGCCAATTTTCATCGAACAGGAAGGACCCACATGCTGTCATTCGTCAACGACTATTCCGAGGGCGCACATCCCGCAGTCCTGCAGCGGCTGATCGACACTAACATGGAGCACCTTCCCGGGTACGGCAAGGATCGGTACTGCTCCTCCGCCGCTCAGAAAATCGCCCGAGCTTGTGGCTGCCCCCAGGCCCAGGTCTATTTCATGGCCGGAGGAACCCAGACCAACCAGGTCGTCACTTCCTGCCTGCTGAAGTCATATCAAGGAGTGGTCGCTGCGGATACTGGCCATGTCAATGTCCATGAGGCCGGCGCCATCGAAGCCGTAGGCCACAAGGTTCTGACGATTCGCGGCGAACAGGGCAAGATTCGCGCAGAGGACCTTGACGCTTTTCTGGAAGGCTTCTATGCCGACGGAAACCATGAGCAGATGGTCTTCCCCGGCATGGTCTACATCTCACATCCCACCGAGTATGGGACCCTCTACACTCGACAGGAGCTGGAAGATCTCTCGCAGACCTGTCGGGAATACAAGATTCCGCTCTACCTGGACGGGGCCAGGCTGGGATACGGACTGGTGGCTCCCGGAACCGACGTCGATCTGACGGACATAGCCCGTCTCTGCGACGTTTTCTACATCGGCGGAACCAAGGTCGGAGCACTCTGCGGTGAAGCGGTGGTCTTCCCCAGAGGGAATGCCCCCGAGCATTTCAGCACCATGATCAAAAGAAGAGGTGCCCTTCTTGCCAAGGGAAGACTCCTGGGAGTGCAGTTCGATGCCCTCTTTACCGACGACCTCTACTCACGAATCAGCCGCAACGCCATCCAGACGGCAGCGATGATCAAAAAGGCCTTGCGGGAGAAGGGGTATCAGATTGTCATGGATTCCCCAACCAACCAGACCTTCGTCCGCCTGGACAATGAACGCATGGAGGAGCTGTCCAAGCAGGTCGCCTTTGACTTCTGGGAACGCAGCGATGCCACCCACACCGTGATCCGGCTGGCCACCTCCTGGGCGACGACGGTCGAAGACACCCAAGCCCTGATCAATCTTCTGTAAAAGTCGCTCACGCTAAACGAAGGCAAGACCAAGGTAATCCTGCAACCCCTCCCCCGCCAATCAACCTTCGGGGAGGGGTATTTATATGTATATGGCTTTCACCCTGCATTGTTGGACATATCACACTCGTTCGGGTGAGTGCAAAGCTGTCATTCAGTAAGATTTTTATTGCAACGATGCTGTTGCACACCTCCGCCCTGAGCACGGGGGCGGAATTACTTCAACGATGAAAGGACGCTTATGAAAGCCGTTGTTTTCGAAGAATACAATACCTTCCCCACCCTCAAGGAAGTGCCGGAGCCGACACCCGGGAGCGGCGAGGTTCTGCTCAAGGTGGCCGGGGCAGGTTGCTGCCATTCTGATGTCTCCGTCTTCCAGGACTACACCCCCGAAACCGGCAGCCACACCAAGCCGCCATTCATTCTGGGACATGAGACCACTGGTTGGGTCGAAGAGGTAGGACCCGATGTCACGGGCTTCAAGAAGGGCGATGCCTACATTGTCTATGGACCCACCGGATGCGGCCACTGCCCTCACTGCGTGGCCGGCCAGGAGAACTACTGCTCCAGCGCCGCAACCAATAAATCCCTGGCGCTGGGACTGGGGCGTGACGGCGGCATGGCTGAATACATGACCGTTCCGGCCCGCAACCTGGTACCGCTGGGCGATGCAGATCCAATCGGCGCAGCACCCCTGGCTGACGCTGCCCTGACTCCCTACCACGCCATCCGGGCTGCCATGCCCCATCTGAACGGCGGCGGAAAGTACGCTCTGGTCATTGGCCTGGGTGGACTGGGCCAGATCGCCATTCAGATTCTTCACGCCCTGACCGGCGCCACCGTGATCGCCACGGACACCAAGCCAGAGGCCCTGGCCAAGGCTGAGGCCAAGGGTGCCATCCCCGTGGTCAGCGACGAGCACCAGGTGGAGAACATCAGGAAGATCACCCACGGGGAGGGCGTGGATGCCGCCTTCGATTTCGTGGGTGTGGCCCCGACCATTGCTGCCGCACAGGCTTCGGGCGGCCCGGGATCCCGGGTGACCGTGGTCGGCATCGCCGGCGGCAAGGCGGAATACGACTGGTACTCCAAGCCCTGGGAGCAGGAGCTGCTTGGCGTCTACTGGGGGTCCATCCCCGAGCTCTACGATGTGGCCAACATGTATCGCAACGGCCAGATCGAGACCGAGATCGAAACCTACTCGCTGGACAATGCCCTGGATGCCTACCATAAGCTGGTAGATAACAAGCTCTCGGCCAGGGCTGTTATAGTGCCCCACACCAAGGCCTGATTTCCCCTGATTGTAGACGGAGAAGCGGCCTATCTGTCGGCCGGTTTAAGCACAATCAGATTTAGGTACTGTCAGATTCATGTGCTGACCCCATTCTCCGCCTACATGCACTGATGGCCGGTCACGGTCTTGTCGTGAAGACCGTGACCGGCCACAGCATCTTACCAAGCTCCCTCAAGCCTACGTTATTTACAGTTCCTTCGATTGCGGAGCATCACCCAACAACAAGTGGACCAGGAAAATACCGTCGGCAGATTCCAGCCTCATGGAGCCGCTGAGCGAATCCACCAGGGAATCAACGATGCTCAGACCCAGACCTGTGCTTCTGATCTTGGTACGTGACTGGTCATCGGTCTGGAACCGTTCCATGAGCCTGTCCACATCGACGGCTCCGCTCTTGGTTTTGTTGCCGAAGTCCAAATGAATTCGTCCATCTTCACTCTTGTGCAGGTCCACCCAGGCTGATTCGTCAGCATACTTGAGCCAGTTGCCGATCAGGTTCTGAATTATTCGACTCATCATAATCTGATCCGTCGTAATTTCCACACCAGTTTGAATCCTGGGATCCACTGTGACGGACCGCGCAGTCAGAGAATCGAAGGCATTGAAGAGCTCCTGCTGAACCAATGCTGATAGGTTCACCCTGGTCAGATCCAGACTCACGCTCTTCTCCTGTATTAGATTGAAATCCATCAGGTAATGCAGATAGTGATCCACCGATTGCAGGTTGTTGAGGATCTTACCCAATTGCTCCTGATCAGCCGATCCCTCCTTGAGCAGCTGGGCGTATCCCCTGGCCACGGTCAGCGGGGTCTTGATGTCATGGGTTAGGTTGGTCAGCATCTGCCGGACTTGCTTGTTCTGCTCAGCCTGTGTGATCTGCAGCCGCCTGGTCTTGTTCAGAACGGCATTGATCCTATCCGCCAGAGTGCGGATGAGCCCGATATTGGACCCAGTGGTTACCAAGGCGTTAGTGTCGGCATGGTTGATGAAGTCCAGATCGTCACTGATCCGTTTGAGGTCGACAATCAGCATTATCAGGCCAATCGCCAGGGCGAGGGCGACAAGACCCAAAACAAGTGCGGCCACCTTCACGGATTCACCTCCGACGACCCTTATTCATCGTTCTTTCTTCCATCCGAATTCAGACCAGGCGAACGCCGATGCCCCAGACCGACACGATGTAGCGCTGACTGCCGGCGTATCTGTTCAGACTGGTCCGCAAGGTGCTCAGGTGCACATTGAGAGTATTCTCGGCATTGATGTAGGGCTGGTTCCAAACCTGCCGATAGAGATCCTCCTTCTCGAAAACCCGATGCGGATGATCCATCAGAAGCTCAAGAATGGCAAATTCCTTGCGCGCCAGTTCGACCCGGTGCCCATCAACGCTGACCGTGTGCTCCATCCGGTCCAGCTCGATCCCCTCGAAACAAATTTTGGTGTCGGATTCACCTGTTGCATTCGCATCCGCTTTCAGTGCCCCGGATTGGCGCAGCTGGACCTGGACGCGAGCGCGAAGCTCATCGATGTCAAATGGCTTGGTTACATAATCATTGGCGCCCTGCTCCAGGAGGCTGACGGTCCTGGTCTTGTCCTGGACGGCCGTGAGGATGATGACTGGCACTGACGACATATGCCGAATGGACTTGAGAACGCTGTCCCCGGTGACTACGGGGAGCATCAGATCCAGAAGGATCAGGTCGGGTTCCTCCTGCTGGAAGCAAGCTAAGGCCTGGGCGCCCGTCGTCGCCTGGATGATCCGGTAGGTCCCTCCCAACACATCCTTGAGCAGGGACTGGATGTCCTCCTGATCCTCCACGACCAGAATCGTCGGCATACTTTCTTCCTTTCGCAGGTCACTCTCATGTTACTGAAGCCGCCTAACGATGCCGATCTCACCCAATCGGATTTATGAAATTCTTAATGATTTCTTAGCCAAGCACTTAAGAAAGGCATTTTAGATTCTCAAATAGCAGCACAGAGAAAGGAACTCCATGGACGATACCATTCTGGATATTAACCATGTCAGCAAACGGTTCGGGCGCTTCCAGGCACTGGACGATCTCAGCCTTTCCATAAACAAGGGCGAGGTCTACGGACTGATCGGCGAGAATGGCGCTGGCAAAACCACTCTGATGCGTCTGATCACCGGGCTCTCCCCCATTCAGGAGGGAACCATAAGGATGATGGGGCACACAATTGGCAAGGACAGCCGCATACTAAGCAGAATAGGCTCGATCATTGAGGCTCCGGCCGCCTTCAAAAAACTGACCGTCAGCCAGAATATGAAGCTGACAGCCATCCAGCACGGGCTGGCCGACGACAAGGCAATCGATCAGACCATCGACTTCGTCGGCCTGAGCGAAAAGGCCGAGACTCGAGCCGATCACCTCTCTCTTGGCCAGCGTCAGCGCCTGGGGTTGGCCATGGCCATCCTCACACGGCCTGATTTCCTGATTCTGGACGAGCCCATCAACGGCCTGGACCCGGCAGGAATTATGGAATTCAGAACACTCCTGGACAGGCTCAACAAGGAACGCCAGACGACCATTCTCATCTCCAGTCACATTCTGAGCGAACTCTATCTGGTCTCCTCCCGGTTCGGATTCATCAGCCACGGCCGCCTAATCAAGGAGGTAGACAAGGATGAACTGGATCGGATCAATCAGAATGGACTGTTGATCGACGTGGACCAGAGCTCCAAGGCCGCTATGCTCCTGGATCGCAAGGGAATCGGCCCCTTCCAAGTCCTTGACGACCATCAGATTCTGATCAAGCAAGGGAATCTGGAACCGGGACCCATCAACAGTCTTCTGGTTCAGGAAGGCATCCTGGTCAATCAGATCGGCCAGCAGAAGGGATCGCTGGAGGAATATTTCGCGGATCTGCTGAACAAGGACCCTCAAGAGCTTAGGAGACAACAATGATTAACCAGATCAGGGCCGACTTTTACAGGCAGCGGCGATCCATCGGCATGCTGATTCTGCTGATTGCCACTGTGGCACTCGGCATAGTGACCACATGGGGCAAGACGACCATAGGAATCACCACCGGAGGCGAAGAATACGCTCATAAACTGTCGGAAATCGAAGGGCAAAGCTGGACCATTAGGACAGGCCTGCAAGCAGGTGTCGCCTCCGCCTCGTCTCTAATCTACTTTTACATCGCGGTCTTCGTCATTGTCATTGGTGCGGAATACAGCCAGCACACTCTGAAGAACACGCTGACATCGGGCATCTCGCGCATACAGTTCATCCTGGGCAAGTATGTGACCATCCTGACTGACATCATCCTTTTGACCCTGTGCTACTTCGTCGCTATTCTGCTGACCGGACTGGCCCTAGGAAGGAAGCCTGGAGCCGGTTGGGGCATCCTATGCAAGGATGTGGCCGTCATGACCCTATTGGTCAGCTTCTGCATCTCCGTCATCATCAGCCTAGGCATTATTCTCTTGATCCTTACCAAATCCCTGGTCATCCCAGCGGTGGTGGTCGTGATATGGCCCATACTGATCGGTCTCATGGAGTTCACTGCGAAATGGCAATGGCTGAAATACCTCGACTTCGTCGGGTTCGGCGAACAGATCATCCTTAACACTCTGAAGGCCGATCAGGCCTGGATCTACGCCGGAGTATCCGCAGGCGTGGTCCTGGTGGCCATCTTCGGATCGGCTCTGATCATATCCAAGCAGGAGATCTAAGCCAGGTCAGGCCTATACCCGGCCCGGCTCCTGATCGCTGACGGCCTGCACGGCCATATGGGCAAAGGCCTTGACGGAGGCATCCAGTGAGTAATGTTCCTTGGTATGTTCGGCATAGCGACTGGACCAGACTGCAAGGGCATCAGGATGGTCAATCCACCAGTCGATTTGCTCAGCCAGGGACCGAGCCTTGCCGACCGGGAAGAGCGAATGCTGCGTCAAGGCGAAATGACCGGCGGCGCTCAGGATGAATCGGGCGATAACCGGGACTGCGCCGCAGGCCATCCCCTCCAGGACGCTGACCGATTCCAGATCCGCTATTGATGGATGAACCAGCAGGTCGGCCTGCCTGAGCAGATCGGGCATGGTCGCGTTCTGATGGAATCCAATAGAGACCTGCATGCCGTCCAGCTGCCGGGCGGCTTCTGCCTTCAGTCGGTGCTCCATGGGTCCTGTACCAGCTATGGTCAGACGGATCCTGCGTCTGTTCCTGCACAGGGCCAAGGCACGGATCAAAGTCAGATGGTCCTTTTCCCGGGCCAGCCTGCCAGAGGCCACAACCTGGATCAGCCGACCGGATCGCTGCCGTTCGTATCGGTCCCGCTCATATCGGTCACCAGGGTTGAACCTGGGCTGGTACCCGTTGGATATGACGTGCAGGCAGGCCTTGTACCCATGCGAGTGCAGCAGGTCGGCCGTCAGCTGGGTGGGAACGTGGATGTGCCTGACATGGTCGTAGAGCCAGAACCGAAACAGCCTGTAAATGGCCGCATCCACCCCGGGTAGGTAGCGCAATGGGCCAGAGGAATAGGTGATGTTCTCAGGCTGAATGTGAAAGCCGGCGGTCACCGGTATGCCCATGGATCTAGCTTGGGACAGGGCGGCGCGGCCGAAGGCGAAAGGTTCGTAAATATGAACCAGATCCACACCGGCAAAGGCTCTTCGGAAGAGATCCGGATCAGCACGAGCGAAGCTCATCTGCTGCCTGGCCGCCACTGCGGAGACCAAAGGAATGCGATGCACCCGTGCCGGATAGTCGGTCGATCCCACCCCCACCAGACGGACCCGGTGCCCCAGCGCCTCCAGACCCTGGGCGTATTGAATGGCGGAGTTGGAAGTCCCGTTGCCCCTGTTGCCAAAGGAGTCCAGGACCAGGGCCAGCGTCAGGCGATCATGATCCTTCATCAGCGTTCCCTCCGCTGTTCATCATTAGCAGCCTTGGGCCGGACCAAGACAGGGCGATGACCCGATTGCACCCACTAATTGCAGTCACTATTAGTAGGGGAAGGCCGGGACGGCTGCCCCACGGTAGTAGCGGTTGATGGCGTCAGCCACATATCGACTGTGGTAGGCGGAGACCAGAGCCTTGTAGGCAGGGTCGTTCTTGTCGGCCTGCCTGGCCACGATGATGTTGACATAGGGGTGATTGGCTGGCGATTTGAGATCGCCGGGCACCTGGTAAATCGCATCCTGGATCTTCATGCCGGCATCCAGGATGAAATTGGTGTTGGTGATGCCGGCCGCATAGTCGGGCAGGACCTTGACGATTCCCGGTGGGTCGACCTGGTCCAGGACCAGCCCACGCGGGTTGTCGACGATGTCTTCAGGAACCGGCGTGGTGGCCTTGGGGTCTCGCAGCCCGATCAGCCCGGCGCTGGCAAGCACCTTCAGGGAGCGGCCCAGGTCGATGGGATCGCTGGGAATGGCCAGCCGCTCACCATGCCCTATCTGGTCGATGCTCCGGTATTTCTTTGAGTAAAGGTTGAGCGGTGAAATGTAGGTGTCGCCGATGGCGGCAAACCGATACCCGTGCTGCTTGGACTCCTGCTCCAGAAAGGCGTAGTGCTGAAAGGCATTCAGGTCGATCTCCCCATTGGCCAGCGCCTGATTGGCGTAACGCCCGTATTGGAAGGACCGAAGCTTGATTTTTATGCCTGCCCGGCGCTGGTCCAGTTCGTGCTGAACGGCCTTCCAGATTTCCTCATCGGCATCACCCACCAGGCCGATGCTGATCTCCCGCTGGCCACGTTCGGGCTGGTTGACCTTGACATAGGCCACGCCCATCAGGACGGCGACCACCAGGATGACGACCGAGACAGCCGCCAGCTCTCGCTTGGCCCTGGTTCTTCTGGTGCTCATATCCGTCCTCCTTCATTGCTGGAACCTATCGCATCAGGAAACCTTGAATGCCGGCAGGCAGGCGCCCTTGTAGACACGGACGATGGTGTCGGCTACGGGCTTGGAATGATAGGCGCGCACCACTGCGGCGTAGGTGGGGTTGTCCCGCTGATCCTTGGTGGTGACGATGATGTTGATATAAGGCTTGTTGGCCGGGTTCTGCAGATCGTAGGGAACCTCGTGAATGGCATCGTGCACGCTGCGACCTGCATCGACTACAAAGTTGGCATTGGTGACACCACCTGCGTAGTCGGGCAGCAGGTTGAGGATACCGGCCGGGTCCACCTGTTCGATGTGCAGATGCTTGGGATTGTCCACTACGTCCTCGGGCAACGGGTTGGTGGCCTTGGGGTCGCGCAGACCGATCAGCTTGGCATCGGCCAGGACCTTCAAGGCCCGACCCATGTTGGTGGCGTTGTTGGGGATGGCCACCCGGTCGCCGTCCTGGAACTGCGAGGGCTTGGCATAGCGCTGCGAGTAGAGGTTCATGGGCGAGATGTAAGTATTACCAAGCACGGCCAGCTGGTAGTGGTTGGTTTTCACATCGTCCTCCAGGTAGGCGTAATGCTGGGCGGCGTTGAAGTCCACCTCGCGGTTGGCTGTGGCCTGGTTGACATAGATGGCGTCCTGGAAAGGCTTGAGTTCGATTCTGATGTGTTCGCCACGCCGATCCAGCTCCGCCTGGACAGCCTTCCAGATCTGATCGTCCGAACTGCCGATGACGCCGACCTTGACGACCTTGACATCGGCACCTACCTGGTTCAGACGGACATCGGTACCGACCACCAGCGCCAGCAGGAGGACGATGACCAGGCTGAGCGCCGCCAGCTGGATCTTGGCTCTGTTCTTTTTGCCGACGCGACTACGACCGACCACGATAATCTGACCTTTCCCCGGTTGCTCAGTGTTCGACGACCTCGGCCAGAAGCCGGCCGAACAGTTCGATCAGGGCTATGAAGATGACCAGCACGATGATGGTGGCGATGGTCACGTCGTTCATGGATCGCTGGTAGCCCAGACGAATGGCAAAGTCACCTAGACCGCCGCCGCCCACGATGCCCACGGTGGCGGTCTCGCCCACCAGGCTGACGATGGTGATGGTGGTCACCCGGATGATTGAGGGGATGCCCTCACGCAGGTAGACGTGCCAGATAATCTGCCAGGTGGTCATGCCCATGGATTCCGCCGCCTCAACATAGCCGGGGTCCAGACCGGCAAGGGCCGACTCGATCTGCCGGGAGAAGAAGGGAGTGATGCCTACAACCAGGGGGAAGATCGCCCCCTTGGGCCCGATGGCCGTACCCATGAGCATCCTGGTCACCGGCACCAGGGCCGCCGCCAGAATGATGAAGGGGATGGAGCGGAAGAGGTCGATCAGTTTGTCCAGGATGGTGAAGACCAGGCCGTTGTGGTGGATGCCGTCACGTCGGCTGATGATCAGCCCCACTCCGATGACCAGAGCAAACAGGAAGGAAATCACCCCGGAGACGCCGACCATGACCAGGGTCTGAACCATGCTGCTGAAGAACTCCGGCAGCCGGCTCATGACGTTGGGGAACCAGGTGGTAAGCAGGGACGTCATGACTTGAGAACCTCGATTCCGATGTTGCGAGAGCGCAGGTATTCCATGGCATGGCGGATGTTTTCAGGGTCGCCGCCCATCCTGACCACCAGTCCGCCCAGGGGCGCTCCCTCCACCACATCGATGTCGCCGAAGATGATGTTGACGTCCAGGTTGTAGCGACGGCTGATGGTGGAGACCAGGGCCTCGGAGACCTCCTTGGAGACATAGGACATGCGCATGAGAATCTGTCCGGGTTCAAGGGCCACCAGAGGCGAATCGGCGGCCATCAGATCCTTGACCTTGTCCAGGTTGGATGTGGTGGCCACGAAGGATTTGGTCAGCTGGGCCCTGGGGTCTGCAAAAACGTCGAAGACCCTGCCCTGCTCCACGATGACGCCCTGGTCGATGACCGCCACCCGGTTGCAGATCTGTCTGATGACCGACATCTCGTGGGTGATCATGATCACGGTGATGCCCAGCTGGTCATGCAGATCACGCAGCAGTTGAAGAATGGAGCGCGTGGTGGTCGGGTCCAGTGCGCTTGTGGCCTCGTCGCTGAGCAGGATATCCGGCTCGTTGGCCAGGGCTCGGGCAATGGCCACCCGCTGCTGCTGGCCGCCGGAGAGCTCGGCGGGATAATGGTCGGCCAGCTCGGTCAGTCCCACCAATTCCAGAAGCTCGGACACGCGGGCCCGTCGAGATGCACGGTCGCGGCCGCTCCCCCGCAGAGGAAGACCCACATTGTCAGCCACCGTCCTGGAGGGCATAAGGTTGAAGTGCTGGAAGATCATGCCCGTACGACGTCTCAAGTCCCTCAGCTCGGCCGGAGCCAGATCCTTGACCTCGCGGCCACGGACCTTGACGCTGCCCGAGTCATAATCCTCCAGCCCGTTGATGCAGCGGACCAGGGTGGACTTGCCCGCCCCGCTCAGTCCGATGATGCCAAAAATATCCCCAGTCTCGACGGTCAGATCGATATCGGCCAGGGCCGTCTTGTCTTCGTCGTCGTCGCTGTGATAGGTCTTGGTCAGGTGCACCATCCGCACCGCCGGTGTCCGCTCGCTCACGTTCCCGCCTTCCCTGGTCGACTGCATGACATGGTAATCGTCCCGGCGGCCTGTGGACAAGCAGGCCTCTATAGATGTCGTTTATAGGCATCTATCGATGACCCACCTCATTGGTCGACGGGTCAGTGGCAGAATATGGGTATGAGCGCATCCGGTCAGCAGCGGATTATCAACACTATCAATCCCGGGGAGCGACCGTTCGGCTCTCCTCTGGGTCCAAGACCCACACGGGTCCTTCTCTTAGGGGCCGGCGAACTCGGCCGCGAAATTGCCATCAGCCTTATGCGGCTGGGGGCTTGGGTGGGTGCGGCGGACTCATATCCCGGCGCACCGGCCACCCAGGTGGCTCATGCCGGCTATCAGGTGAAGATGAGCGATCCGCAGGCCCTGGAGGACCTGATCGACAAGGTCCAGCCCGATTTGATCGTGCCTGAAGTGGAGGCCATTGCCACAGACCGCCTGGTCGGTGCCGCGGCCCGGGGCATCCAGGTGGTGCCTGCCGCCCCCCTGGCGGCCATGTGCATGGACCGCCGGGCTCTGCGCGTCTTCGCTCACGAGCAAGTGGGCCTGCCTACTACCCCCTACCGATTCGCCGACTCCCCTGAAGAACTGGCCAGCGCGGCGGACCAGGTTGGCTACCCATGCATGGTCAAACCACTGATGAGCTCCTCCGGCCACGGACAGACCCTGGTACGGAGTCAGGAGGGCCTGTCGCAAGCCTGGAATTCTGCATTGACCCAGGGCCGGGCAGCCACCAAACATCAGGGCAAAGCCGAGGTCATCGTGGAGGCTCTGGCCCCCCTGGCCCATGAACTGACCGTTCTGACCGTGGCTTCCTCTGCCGGTGTTGCCACCTGCACGCCCATCGGCCAACGGCAGGAGGACGGGGACTACCGCCTCTCCTGGCAACCGGCGGAGCTCAATCCCGACATCTTGCAGCAGGCCCGGAACATGGCCACCCGGCTGGTTGAGGCCATGACCTCCCTGGCCCGCCAGAGTGGCGAGACCGGTTGGGGTATTTACGGAGTGGAGATCTTTGTTCTGCGCGACGGTTCGCTGCTCTTCAACGAGGTAGCGCCGCGCCCCCATGACACTGGCATGGTGACCATGATCTCCCAGCGGCTGACCGAGTTCGATCTTCACGCCAGGGCCATTCTGGGCGTTCCAGTCCACCAGGAGGATATGGCCCTGAGTCTGCCGGAGGGGACATGCGCGGTCAGCCGTCCCATCCTGGTCAAGGGCCAGGGACCGGTCAGCTTCCAAGGTTTGCCGCAGGCCCTGGATCACCCAGGCACTGATCTGCGCATCTTCTCCAAGCCGGAAGTACATGGTCAGCGTCGCATGGGCGTAGTCCTGGCCCTGGGTCCTGACCTGCAGACCGCCACCGAACGTGCCGAAGCCGTGGTCAAAGATCTGAAACCCCGGGTGGGCGCGGGGATGTAACCCCGGCTTGCTATGGTGGTCGTGTCCCAAGCAGTGCAGAAGTTTCCAATTCGCAACAAACTCGAGGAAGGCGAACAGTGGAAAAGTTGGGAATGCGCTATCAAGGCAAAGCCAAGAAACTGTACGAGACGGATGATCCAGACATACTCTGGGTTGAGTACACTGACCAGGCCACCGCGGGGAACGGGGCCAAAAAGGCCAATATTGAAGGCAAGGCCAGACTGAACAACAGGATCACCACAGTGATATTCTCCCTGCTGGCCCGCCGGGGCATACCCAGCCACTTCGTACGCAGCATCTCGGACACCGAACAGCTCAACCGTCGGCTGGACATGTTCCCCCTGGAGATTGTCATGCGCAACCGGGCCGCTGGCTCCTTCGCCCAACGGTACGGGGTTGCGGAAGGCACCACCTTGAAGCAGCCGGTGCTGGAGTTCTTCTACAAGTCCGATCCCCTGGATGATCCGTTCATCAACCGGGACGACATTCTGGCCCTGGGACTGGCCACTGAGCAGGATCTGGACATCATCGCCGCTAAGACCCGGGAGATCAACGGGGCGCTGACTGGCATCTTCCGCGCCATAAACGTGGAGCTGGTGGACTTCAAGATCGAAATGGGCAAGACCGGATCGGGCATCATCCTTCTCGGCGACGAGATCACCCCCGACACCTGCCGGCTTTGGGCTATCAGCAACAATCATGACGGCCAGGTCACCCACCTGGACAAGGACATTTTCCGCAGGGACCTGGGCAGCATCATTCCGGCTTATCAAACCATTCTGGATGGGCTTACCGAATTGGAGGAGCGCGAAAGCCAATCGAATAGCTGAATCGGTCGACCCGGAAGCGAGCATATCGCCTCCGGGTTTTTCATTGGTCCCCAAACAGTCCATCGCGAAAGGATCTATTGTGCTCTTCCGTGTCTATACCGAGAAAAAGCGGGGCTTTGACCAGGCCGCTGATAGGCTTGCCGAACAGCTTCGCACCCTGCCGGGCGTGCAAGGGCTGACCGGCCTGCGCATAATCAATCGTTACGATCTGGAGGGAATCGACGAAGACCTCTTCAAACGTTGCCTGCCCACGGTCTTCGCCCAGCCCCAGACCGACCTGGTGGCCACCCGACTGGAGCAGGCCCTGCGCATGAAGGGTGACGAGGACCTGCCGCCACTGGACTCCCCCATGCTTTTCGCCGTGGCCCCCCTGCCTGGTCAGTTCGATCAGCGAGCCGATTCCGCAGCCCAATGTGTTCAGCTGGTCGGCCAGGGCGCCCGCCCCTTGGTGGCCACAGCCACTGTCTACCTGCTCCAGGGCGACCTTGATGCCGAGCAAATAGAGGTCATCCGCAATTACCTGGTCAATCCGGTCGACTCACGGGTGGTAGGGCTGGAGCAGCCCAAGACCCTGGCCATGCCTGACGACGATCCGGATCCAGTGCCCGTATTGGACGGGTTCCGCGATCTGGATGATCCTGGACTGGAAGCATTGATCGACAAGCTGGACCTGGCCATGGATCTGCCGGATGCCCGCTTCTGCCGGGATCACTACCGCCAGGAAAAGCGCGACCCGACCCTGACCGAGCTCAAGGTGATCGACACCTATTGGTCGGACCACTGCCGGCACACCACCTTCAATACCAGGCTGGAGCGGATCGAGGCGGGCAACCCCCGAGTACGGAACACGCTGGAACGGTATCGGGCAATCCGAGGAGAGCTGGGCCGTCAGGACCGACCTGAATGCCTGATGGACATGGCCACCATCGGAGCCAAGTACCTGCAGAAGCGCGGCATCCTGAACGACGTGGACCAGTCCGAGGAGGTCAACGCCTGCACTATCCGGACCAAGGTCGACGTGGACGGCCAGGATCAGGACTGGCTCTTCCTGTTCAAAAACGAGACCCATAACCATCCCACCGAGATCGAGCCCTTCGGTGGTGCAGCCACCTGCATCGGCGGAGCCATCCGTGATCCCCTGTCCGGAAGGGGCTACGTCTACCAGGCCATGAGGGTCAGCGGGGCAGCAGATCCCCGTCAACCGCTGGATCAGACCCTGCCCGGCAAGCTGCCCCAGAGCCGGATCGTCCGTCAGGCGGCCGATGGCTACTCCTCCTATGGCAACCAGATCGGGCTGGCCACCGGGCAGGTCCGGGAAATCTACCACCCAGGCTATGCGGCCAAGCGGATGGAGGTGGGCGCTGTGGTGGCCGCCACACCGGCCGACCATGTGATCCGCCGCCGGCCCGCACCCGGCGATCTGATCATCCTGGTGGGCGGCAGAACCGGCCGCGACGGAATCGGCGGCGCCACCGGGGCTTCCAAGTCCCAGAATGAAGAAAGTCTGGAACGTTGCGGAGCCGAGGTGCAGAAGGGCGATGCCCCTGAGGAGCGCAAGCTCCAGCGCCTCTTCCGCCGTCAGGAGGCGGCCAGGCTGATTGAGCGCTGCAATGACTTCGGAGCCGGCGGCGTTGCCGTGGCCGTGGGCGAACTGGCGGACGGGCTGAACGTGGACCTGGACCGGGTGCCGCTCAAGTACCAGGGGCTGGACGGTACCGAAATCGCCATTTCCGAGAGCCAGGAGCGCATGGCCGTGGCCCTGGCTGCCGAAGATGCGCCCGCCTTCATCGAGTACGCCCAGCAGGAGGACCTCGAGGCCACCGTCATCGCCGAGGTCACCGAAGAACCCCGGCTGCGGATGACCTGGCGATCAGAGACCATCGTGGACATCCCCCGATCCTTCCTGGCCTCCAACGGCGCCCCTCATAAGGCCGATGCCCAGGTGGCGGTCCCTGCTCCCTACCATGCCCCCTTCGAGGTCCAAGGCAACCTGGACGCGCGCATGAAGGCCCTGCTTGCAGATATCAACGTCTGCTCCCAGCAGGGTCTGGCCGAACAGTTCGACTCCACCATCGGCGCAGGCACCGTCCTCATGCCCTTCGGCGGAGCTCGACAACTGACACCGGCCCAGGCCATGGTGGCCAAGCTGCCCGTGGATGGGCACACTACCACCGCCTCGGCCATGGCCTGGGGATTCAACCCCTCGATCAGCAGCCAGGACCCATACACCGGCGCCTACCTGGCCGTGGTCGAGAGCCTGGCCAAGCTGGTGGCCTCTGGCTTCAGCCGTTCCCATGCCCACCTGAGCCTGCAGGAGTACTACCCCAAGCCCGGCGGCGACCCCCGGCGATGGGGCCTGCCAGTGGCCGGCGTCCTTGGCGCCCTCCAGGCCCAACTGGACCTGGCGGTGGGGGCCATAGGCGGCAAGGACTCCATGTCCGGCAGCTTCGAGGACCTGGACGTGCCTCCCACCCTGATCAGCTTTGCCGTGGCCCTGGGGCGAGCCAAGGATGCGGTCTCCCCCGAATTCAAGGCGGCTGACCGTCAGGTCTATCTCTTGACGCCCGAATATCAGGAGGACGGATTGCTACCCGATCCGGAGAGCCTGAGGGCCGTCATGGACCAAGTGGAGGCGCTGACCAGCCAGGGCCTGGTGGATGCTGCAGCCACTCCGGGCTACGGATGCATCGCCCAGTCATTGATGGAGATGTGCCTGGGCAACAGAATCGGGCTGAATCTGGCATCAAACACTGCTATATCTGCGCTCTTCCGTCCGGCCTATGGGAGCTTCATCCTGGAGACCTCAGGCCCAGAGCCCCTGTTCATTCAGGATTCCGGTCTGCATTTGCAGCTGCTGGGGCGCACACGGGAGGATTACCGCCTCCGCTGTGGCAGTGAGGATCTGGACCTGGCTGAGCTTGAGGAAATCCGTGCCAGGGGTCTGGAATCCATCTTCCCATACCGAGGCCAAGGCGACCCGGTGCCGACCATCGGCCGCACCGACCGTGAGCATGGCAGGCCAGTAACGCGTAGAACCAAAGGGACTGCCAAGACCGCCCGACCCAAGGTGGTTATGCCCGTCTTCCCCGGCACCAACTGCGAGTTCGACTCTGCACGGGCCTTCCGGGACGCTGGAGCCCAGGTGGATACTGTGGTCATCCGCAACCTGAACGCCGAGGACGTAACCGAAAGTTCCCGCCACCTGGCCCAGGCCATCCGCAGTAGCCAGATACTCATGCTGCCCGGAGGCTTCTCCGGCGGCGATGAACCCGACGGTTCGGCCAAACTGGTGGCATCCTTCCTGCGCTCGAACCAGGTCGCCGATGCCCTCCAGGAGCTTTTGCAGGACCGGGACGGGCTGGTTCTGGGCGTCTGCAACGGCTTCCAAGCGCTGATCAAACTGGGCCTGGTCCCCTACGGAAAAATCGTCACCGGCTCGCCCGAGGATCCCACCCTGGCCGTCAACACCATAGGCCGCCATCAGAGCCGTCTGGTCCATACTCGGATCAGTTCCACACGCTCCCCATGGCTGAGCGCCTGCCGGGTGGGCGACATCCACACCATGCCCATCAGCCATGGCGAAGGGCGGTTCGTGGCCGAGCCTGGCCTCCTGCGTACCCTGATCGACCGGGGGCAGGTGGCCGCCCAGTATGTAGACGAGCAGGGCCGTCCCTCCATGGATCCGCTGGTCAACCCCAATGGATCCGACATGGCCGTCGAGGCCATCACCAGTCCGGACGGCCGGGTGCTGGGCAAGATGGGCCACACGGAACGCAGCGGTCCCGACCTGTATCTCAACGTGCCCGGAAGCCGCCCGCAGCCGCTCTTCCAGTCGGGAGTGGACTACTTTGCCGCCTAGGGGAAAGGACATAGACCATGTCGTTGGAGCTTGAAGGCATCCACGAGGAGTGCGGTATCTTCGGAGTCTGGGGCCACCCCGATGCCGCCCGGCTGACCTACTTCGGCCTGCACGCCCTGCAGCACCGCGGCCAGGAGGGTGCCGGCATCGTTTCCAACGACCAGGGGCATCTGATCGGACGACGGGGCCTGGGCCTGCTGACTCAGGTTTTCCCGGACGAGTCCAGCCTGACGCCGCTGACCGGAGACCGGGCCATCGGCCATGTCCGCTACGCCACGACCGGCTCAGGGTCCATCGAGAACATCCAGCCCTTCGTCTTCCGCTTTCATGACGGGGACATAGCCCTGGCGCACAACGGGAACCTGACCAACTGCGACAGCCTCAAGGCGGAGTTGGAGGATCAAGGGGCCATCTTCCACTCCAACTCCGACACCGAGGTGCTCATGCACCTGATCCGGCGCAGTCCTGAAAAGGACTTCATGGCAGCGCTCAAACAGGCTCTGCGTCAGGTCCATGGCGGCTTCGCCTACCTGCTCATGACCGAGGATGCCATGATCGGAGCCATGGATCCCAACGGTTTCCGTCCTCTCTCGTTGGGCCAGCTGCCAGGAGGGGCCTACGTCCTGGCTTCGGAGACCTGCGCACTGGATTTGGTCGGCGCCACGCTGGTGCGTGACATCGGCCCCGGCGAAATCGTCCGGGTGGACGACTCGGGCTACAGCATCGAACGCTATACCGATCAGACCTGCCTGTCCATCTGCTCCATGGAGTTCATCTACTTCGCCAGGCCGGACTCCAATATTTACGGGGTCAACGTCCACTCGGCCCGCAAGAGGATGGGGGCCAGGCTCGCCCGCGAGGCCCCGGTGGACGCCGACATGGTCATCGGCGTGCCCAACTCCTCCCTGTCGGCAGCCTCAGGCTATGCCGAGGCGGCCGGACTGCCCAACGAAATGGGGCTGATCAAGAACCAGTATGTGGCACGCACCTTCATCCAGCCCAGCCAGGCCATGCGCGAACAAGGTGTCAGGATGAAACTGGCCGCTGTACGAGGCGTCGTAGCCGGCAAACGAGTGGTGGTCATCGACGATTCCATAGTTCGAGGCACCACCTCGCGCAGAATCGTCCGTCTGCTCCGGGAGGCCGGGGCGAGCGAGGTGCACATGCGTATCGCCTCCCCACCCCTGCGGTATCCCTGCTACTACGGCATCGACATCCAACGGACCTCCGAACTGATCGCCGCCAAGAAGTCCGTAGAGCAAATCAGAGAAGCCATCGAGGCCGACTCCCTGGCCTACCTGAGTCTGGACGGCCTGGTGGATTCCATCGGTCTGGGCCGTGATGCACCTTACCAAGGGCTCTGCGTAGCCTACTTCAACGGTGATTATCCCACGCGACTTGACGACTATGAGCAGGGCTTCCTGGCCTCGCTGACCCCAGAGGACCGGGCCCGGCTGGAGGCATCCAAGGGATCCTACGGGCTTGATATGCCTGCAGGATCGGGACAGAAGACCAATGAGCGCTAACGAAAAACAGAACAGACGGCGCAGAGAAAGGAGCAACCATGCCGAAGGCATATGAGCAGGCTGGGGTATCGGTGGAGGCCGGATATGAACTGATTGACAGGATCCGTTCCCACACGGCCAGAACCCATAGGCCGGGCGCCGGAGACATTGGCGGCTTCGGCGGCGACTTCGACCTGTCTGCGCTCAATTATCGCCATCCGGTTCTGGTCTCGGGCACTGACGGCGTGGGTACCAAGCTGATGGTGGCCCGGGAAGCCGGCCGCCATGACACCATCGGTCAGGACTGCGTGGCCATGTGTGTCAATGACATCATCGCCCAGGGGGCCGAGCCGCTGATCTTCCTGGACTACATCGCCTGCGGACACAATGACCCGGCTCTGCTGGAGCAGGTGGTCAAGGGTGTGGCCGACGGCTGCGTCCAGGCCGGGGCCGCCCTGGTAGGCGGCGAGACCGCAGAGATGCCTGACATGTACCAGCCTGACGAGTACGACCTGGCCGGATTCACCGTGGGTGTGGTCGAACGGGAGTCCCTGGTGGACGGTTCGGCCATCAAAGAGGGCGACCAGCTGATCGGTCTGCCCTCCTCAGGAGTCCACTCCAACGGATTCTCCCTGATTCGCCAGGCCCTGCTGGACCAGGGAGGCATGAAGCTGGAGGATCGGCCCTACCAGCTTGGCGGACGGACCCTGGGAGAGGAACTGCTGACACCCACCCGCATCTATGTCAAGGCCCTGCGTCCGCTCTTCGCCTCCGGCCTGCTCAGGGGCGCTGCACACATCACCGGAGGCGGCTTCGTGGAGAAGGTGCCCCGGATTCTGCCCGAGGGGCTGGCAGCCAGCTTCAACCTGAATGCCTGGAAGGTGCCGCCCATCTTTACGATGATCGAGGAGATGAGCAGGGTCGACCATCTGGAGATGTACAACATCTTCAACATGGGCATTGGAATGGTTCTGGTCATCTCCCCTGATCAGCTGGACCAGGCACGCGCAGTCCTGGATGAGGAGCAGGAGTCCTATACCCTGATCGGACAGGTGACGCGTGCTCAAAACGGCCAGCAGGTCATTCTTAACGAAGACGGTCGTCAGTAATAGCGAGAGGAGCCCATCATGGTGGACAAGGTACTGGTCATCGGGTCGGGAGCCAGGGAGCACGTTATCGCCACCACCCTGCTGGCTGGGCCAGGAGTGGATCGGGTCTGGTGCGCCCCGGGCAACCCGGGCATGGAGCCGGACGGCATCAGCCTGCTGCAAGAGGATTCCTCGCAGCCTGAAAAACTGATCGCCGCAATACGCGAACTGGGAATCGACTGGGTCTTCGTCGGACCCGAGGCTCCTTTGACGGCTGGGTTGGTCGACGAACTGCAAGCTGCCGGCATCCCTGCCTTTGGACCCACCAAGGCTGCGGCCCGCATCGAGGGATCCAAGGGCTTTGCCAAGGACTTGATGCGCAGGCATGGGATCCCCACCGCCGACTATGGGGTCTTCCATGACCTGGAAACAGCCAAGGCCTATGTGCGCTCGCACGGCGCGCCGGTGGTCATCAAAGCTGACGGGCTGGCAGCCGGCAAGGGCGTGACGGTGGCCGCCGACCTTGACCAGGCCATGCAGGCCCTGGATGCCATCTTCATCGATCATAAATTCGGGCAGGCCGGAGCCCAGGTGGTCATCGAGGATCAGCTGGTGGGTCAGGAGTGCTCGCTCATGTGCTTCGTCCGGGGCGAGCGGTTCTGGCCCATGCCACTGTCCCAGGACCACAAGCCCGCCTATGACGGGGATCAGGGCCCCAACACCGGCGGCATGGGAGCCTACTCCCCTCTGCCCCAGTTCGGACCGGAACTGACCCAAAAGGCTTTGGATGCCATCGTCGCCCCCACCGTCCGTGCCCTGGCCCAGGAAGGCAGTCCTTTCACCGGGGTTCTCTACACGGGGCTGATGGTCACCGACCAGGGCCCTCAGGTCATCGAATTCAACGCACGACTGGGAGACCCGGAAACCGAGGTAGTCCTGCCTGCCCTGACCAGCGATTTGGGCACGGCCATCCGCACCCTGATGGAGGACGGAGAGCCTCAATTCACCTGGGACGACTCCCACAGCCGCCTGGGTGTGGTCCTGGCAGCCCAGGGATACCCCGGCAATCCCAAGACCGGGGTGCCCGTGCCCTTGATCGCTCCGGAGAAGGACCTGAGAGCCTACTACGCCGGAGTGTCCGGCTCAGCTTCAACTGGTCTGACATCCTCTTTGGGAAGGACCGCCTTGGTTGTTGCCCAAGGCGACAACCTGGCCCAGGCAGCCCGCCGAGTCTATGACCGGCTGGATGGATTGTCGATGCCCGGCCTCTTCTATCGGCACGACATCGGCCACCACGGTCTGGAATCCTAATTGGCCGAGCTGGTCGAGCTCTCGCTGTCCTTATCCTGGTTTTGCTCCTCCTGACGAGCTTGCTCCTTGGCCTTTTGCCGGGCGGCATCCGAACGGCGGGTGGGCGTGGTGGTGAAGCCGGTTCCCTGCAGATAGTGCTTGCCTGCCATAATGTCGTACTGGATCAGCTTGTAGTCATTCAGGAGCCGCCGGGTGGCCCGGTCGAAGTCACGGGCATTCATGGGCTGGCCCTGGGCATCCAGATAGTTGGTCTGCCCTGCCGGGATCCTGTTCCAGTCCTGAATCTGGTTGGCCACCGGAGGCTCAATGGCGCTGATTTTGTCGTGCAACTCGGTCAGGAAGGCCGTGAAGGGCGAGACCTTGGCACCTATGTGCTCGGCCGCCTGGGCCTGGAAGAAGTTGGGCGATGAATAGGCGCTGTTGCTGACCTGTGCTCCTGAGGAATCCGAGGCCTTGTTGGACCAGATGAAGTAGTCGGTCAGATGCAGGGCCAGGGAGTTGTGCTCGTCCCAGCTGGCCGTGCCATAGATGCCGGGCAGGTGATCCCCGTAGAAGACCACAGTGACCGGCTTGCTCTGGGAGTCCAGGCTGTTCAGGAAATCGGCAGTGGCTTGATCGGTCAGACTGACCCCCTTGGCGTAGGTGCGGATGGATTGCATCTCATCGTCGCCTAGAGGCCTGTTGGGGTCGGAGGAGTTGACCGAGAAGTTGTTATCGTCATACCAGTCGTTGTAGGGCATGTGGTTCTGCATGGTGATGACCTCGACGAACTGGTTGCCCTTGTCGTCACCCATCTGCTCCAGGGCGGAATCGTAGGCGGAGCGATCCCCCACATACTGGCTGCGGTCGATGCGGTCCTGGTGGGCTATCTGGTCAGGGCCAGTAAGCGAGTAGAAGTGCGAGAAGCCGAACTTCTTGTAGTTTTCGGCCCTGGAATACATGGAGGATTCATAGGGATGGAAGGCCAGAGACCTGGATGGCGACCCCCAGGCCTGGTTGACCGTGGGTATCCAGTTCAGGTGAGGGATGACCTGCTGATAGGGGGATGTCAGCGAGGGATCGAAGTTGGCCATGGACAGGCCGGTCATGGCTTGGAACTCCAGATTGGCCGTGCCGCCGCCGTAGCCGGAGGAGAGCATGAGTCCGCTGGTGGTGCCCTCCTTGATGGATCTGATATGGGGCATAGGGTCCTGATTGAGTGCGACGCCCGGCACCCGCGTGGGATCCGAGAACGACTCGGAGAGGATGTAGACCAGGGTCGACTCGTTCATGTAGGACTTGCGGTCATGATTGATGCGATCAGCAGAAAGCTGGTAGCGGTGGGCTAGAGACTTCATGGTGGCACGGCTGTAGCCTGCAGGCTGGTCCATAACCTTGGGCCGCAGCTGCCGCGAGAAGGATACGAAGACCCCGTTACGCTGGGCATCATAGACCGAGTCCCACATGGAGGGTATGTCGCCCATAAACTGCGAGAAGCGGTAGGAGGGGCTGCCGTAGGTGCCCACAGTGGACATGAACAGTGCCACCACCAGAACCGGGACCAGGACCCCTACCGTACGCAGTCCCGCACCCAGAGGCTTGTTGCCAGTGGCCACCGGACGACCGCGACGGGCATCCATCCGTGACACCACCCAGCAGATTAATCCGAGAACGACCAGAGCCACGACTCCCAGCCCGATCATGAGCAGGGACCGAGCCGGCAGGAAGGAGACCAGATTGGCCGCATCGGCATGGAGGAAATCCAAATCCGAGGGCAGAATAGCTTCATACCGTGCACGCACCTTGAAGCGCTCGATGACCGCAATGACCGCGCAGATGGCCAGGATCAGCCCTGATGCCGCCCAAAAACGATTGGTTAGGTAGGCCAGGGCCAGGTAGACCAGGCCTACAGCCAGCATATTGAGCACCAGGACGAACCGACGTTGGGTCCACATGGCCGAGATGAAGCCCCAGAAGCCGATCAGCGGGTTGGACAGCTCTACGCGGGAACTGTTCAGGGAGACCCCCCACTGAAGGATGCCTACCGACAGGAAGTCAATCAGGATGAAGGCGAGCAGGTAGACCCACCCACGTACCCGAAGACGTCCGGTCATGTTCTGCATCCAGGATGTCCACCGGCCGGGCTGACGCTTACGATCCTTCACCGCTTACTCCTGACTTTGGCGACTGGGCCCCAAGGGCCTTTACCGATACCTGTGCCATTGTTCCTATCAAGGACGACAAGCCCAGTGAAAACACCCCTTAGCGAACACGGTGAGCGAGTGGGCCTATCAGGCCTTGGCGCCCGGCACCCGCTGGACCAGGGCGCTGATCCAATCCTCCAGGTTTCGGTACTTATCGGGGCGCTGCTCACTGACCTCAAACACCGGCACATGGGCCTTACGGGCTTCAGTGGCCAAATCCTTGGAGGTTCGATTGACCTCCTGGGTGTTGAGCACCAGCATGTCCAACTGGCCGGATGCCAGCAAATGGCGGAAGGCCACCAGGTCCTCGGGCGAGGGCTCGCTCTCGTTGGCGGCCGCCCGCAGATACCCCTCTGGGGTCAGATCCTTCATGCCCAGATCATGACAGAGATAGTATGCTGCTGATTCCGTAGCCGCGTAGTGCCGACCTTGGGTCTGCTTGCGCGCTTTGGCAATCAGATCGTCCAGCCGGGCCTGTCGACCCTGCCAGTCCTGGTAGGCCTTGTCAAAGTCGGTCCCGCGACCTGGGCGCAGCTGCCGGTAGGCCTCATGCACAGCCTTGGCAGCCGCTCTCCTGCTCTGGGAGGAAAACCAGAGATGGGGGTTGTCTCCGGCCTTGTGCCCTGATGCCTTGGATATGTCCACCAGCCGGGCCTGCCCGGTTTCAGCGGCCTTAGCTGCCCAGTCGTCAATTCCGGCGCCGTTGACTATGACCAGATCTGCGCGGCTGATCCGGGCGATGTCTGCCGTTGTCGGCTCATAGTCATGGGCATCAGTGGAGGTGTTGCTCAGAATAGTATCCACCCGAGCCTGGTCGCCTCCCAGGTCCACGGCCAGGGACTGCCACTGATTGATGCTGGTCACCACTTGCAGAGTGCTGGACTTTGCAGCTGACGAGGATGATTCGCTCTTCCCGCAGCCAGTCAGACATGTCAGCAGGGTCAGTCCGGCCAGCAGGCCTGCGGCCAAGGCTCGGGTCCGACGGAAGCGTGTACTGCTGGAGTGCATGGATGGGGATTCCTTCCTGGCGGCGGCGCTATATGGGCCTGTTGCCGTACCTGCCGAACGTTACTGAGATTGATTATCAATAAATCTACCATAGACGAACCCGTGACCGGGATCCGGGGATTCGGGCCTGTCAAGAATGAATGCCTGCCTAAATAGTCTCCGTGAGCCCGAACATTCCCTATACTGAACTGCGGATGTATTTTCCTTGGAAGGAATGGCATGGGTGCATGGCTGGCAAAGGTCCATCTGACCCAGGGGTGGCTGCCTGCGTCACTGTTTGCATTGACGGCCTTGGCCCTGATCGTGCTGACGCTGACCGGACTGACACACGGACGCTGGCGGACCCTGCTGCGGCAGGCGGCCATTGCCCTGGGCATAGGAGCCTTGGGACTGTTGGCCACCTGGCTGGTCTCCGATGTCTTCATGCTCTTCGGTGTCTCCCTGGGCTGGATGGTTATCATCAGCGTGGCCTTGGGCTTTCTTGCTGTGGGGTTCGCCGTCTGCATCCTGATCACCGCCCGGGGGTGGCGCCGGATCCTGGCCGCACTAACCGTCCTGCTTTGTCTGCTTTCCACCGGGCTTCGCGTGGATATCATCTACGGCGAATTCACCACCTTGGGGTCCCTGTTCAGCGTCTCCCTCTACCCTGATTACCGAGACCACAAGGCAGCCAGACCGGCCATGAGCGTGGCCCAGTGGCGATCCCTGGCATCTAAGGGCGAACTGCCCTCGCATCCGAGTGCCGGCCGCTCCTACAGCATGCTCATCCCCAACGGGCGCTCCCGGTTCGCGGCCCGGCCAGCTGATGTCTACCTGCCGCCCGCCGCCTTGAGCGACAGACCGCCTGCACTGCCAGTATTCGTTCTTCTGGCCGGCCAGCCCGGCAGCCCCGACCGGCTCTTCACGGCTGGAGCCATTCCGGCCATGATGGATGCCTATGCTGCCCGGCACGAGGGCCTGGCGCCAGTGGTGGTTTCCCCCGACCAGAACGGGTCCTCCTCCCACAACAGCCTGTGCGTGGACTCCCCGGTCTACGGGAAGGCGGAAACCTATTTAAGTAAGGACGTGCCCACCTGGATCCGCACAGAGCTGCCCGTCGCCGACCAGCCCCAACAATGGACCATAGGCGGATTCTCCCAGGGCGGGACCTGCTCTACCCAGCTTGGGGCACGGCATCCCGACATCTACGGGAACATGCTCCCAGCCGACGGAGAGCTGGAACCGACCCAGGGTCGGCAAGAGCAGATGATCCGCGACTACTTCGGCGGCGACAAAAGACGCTTCCTGGCCCAGGTCCCAGCCAGGGCCATGCTGGAGCGGGCACCCTCACGCCAGCGCCTGTTCACAGCAGCCGGATCCAACGATAAGGAGTCCCAGCACAATATGATGGTCATTGCCAAGGCCGCCACCCAGGCAGGCATGAAGGTGCAGGCCGTCGTCACCCAGGGCTCGGGCCATGACTGGCACACAGTCAAGACCGCCTGGGAACCCGGGCTGGAGTGGATGGGCGAAGCCATGGGACTAGGGCCAATGTCCCGGCCAATTGCAGATTTTCCGAACATTATCGAAACCAGCCTCAACTGAACCGCCGACAGGCCAAAGCGTTCAAGCAGATAAGCAGAAAGAGCCGCCGTAATCATGGAGACAACGAATAAGGGATCCGGACTTATGGAGCCTTCGGCCAAGACCGTACTTTTGCGGGACCTGACCCGATGGATAAGACGTCACGCCTTTGCTCTGGCTTTCAGCCTCGGACTGGTCCTGCTCAACCTGATCAGCTGGCTGCTGATCTGGCTGTTGCGCATCCCCGGCAGGACACGGCTGGGCCTGCCCTTGTCCGACCTGATCATTCACCAGGCGCCACATCCCGTTCATGGCCAGGGGCGCCCCTCGCTCCTGGTCCAGTTCGCACGGCTGCTGGTATCCCTAGTCATCACCCCCGGTCCTCTGCAACTGGTTATAGATGTGGCCCTGGTCCTGGTTATGCTATGCATCGCCGAGACCCGACTGGGTCGCAGGCGCACCGTGATCACCTCAGTCATCAGCGCGGTAGGCGGCGCGGCTATTGGGCTGGTCATCTGCACCCTGATCAATGCCCTTCAGGACCATTGGGCCTGGTTCATCCGGGTGCCCATGACACTCAGCCCCATCATCCTGGTGGTCGGATCCCTGATGGCATCCATCCCCTTCAGCGACTTCCTCTGGCGGCGCAGAATCGCCACCATAGGCTACACGGCCTTGATCTTGATGGTTTTGTATACCGGCAACCCCGGCTACTACTGCGCCCTGGCGGCAGCGCTCATCGGCCACCTGACCGGCCACCTCTGGCACGGACCGGTAAAGGACGCCAATCCGCATGGCCATAGCGGCTCATACGAGACCCGCCATCTGCTGGGAGCCGTCTCCACGGTTCTGGCTCTTGGCCCACTGGTCACCGTCTCCTCCAAAATCCGTGCAGGATTCTTCACCCCGCTGGGCATGTTCCTGGGTTCGGACCCTGGCGGTAGCGCCGCCCTGTCCCGCTGCCTGGCCAAGAACAACCAGGCCAGCTGCTATGCACAGTATGGCCTGGTCGCCGGTCGAGCACCTACCAGCGTCTCGTCCTTGATCATGCCCACCCTGGTCCTGCTGGTGGTGGCCTGGGGCATCTACCATGGCCGCCGGGTTGCCGCTGTCACCAGTCTGGTCCTGAACGGCCTGACTATCGTCCTGGCCGTGCTCTATTACCTGGTTTTCCCGCTGACCATCGGCGACGGCCTGCCCCAGGCCATCCGTCACGGTGCTATTCCCTCCCTGCTGATCATCACTCTTCCTCCGCTGATTCTCAACTGTTTCTTGGCGCGCAACCTGCGCATCTTCCTGGTACGGACCAAGGCCTCACGCCTGCAGGTAGGCTGGGCAGCCATCGGTCTGGCCTTCCTGGCCACAGCCGTGGGCTATCTGGCCTTCACCGCAGTCAGTCCCGGCTCCTTCCATCCCTGGCCCACCACCAGCAGAGCGCTCTCCCAACTGCCCGAGCTTTACCTGCCTAATGGTGTGGCCTCGCGCTTCCGGCCGGCTCTGGCACCACGTACTCCGACGGGGATAATCGTTAGCCACGGAGTCGGGCTGATCTTCTGGCTGGTGGTCCTGGTAGTCCTGCTCTCCTGGATGCGCAGCTCGGTCATCCAGAACGGCAGCGAACGCCAGGAGGCCGATCGACTGGTCGAGTACGGAGGCGAGAGCATGTCCTTCATGACCACTTGGGAGGGCAACAGCTACTGGTTCTCCCAGAGCGGCCGTTCAGCCATCGCTTACCGGCTCCTGCACAGCATAGCCCTGACCACCACTGGTCCCTTCGGCGATCCTGAGGAATATGCGGATGATCTGGACGAATTCACCCGTTTCTGCAACGCCCATTCCTGGTCACCGGTCTTCTACAGCGTCCACAAGCCCCAGCGTGATCTGCTGGCAGCCAGGGGCTGGTCCACCCTGACAGTCGGCTCGGAGATGATGGTCACCCCCAGCCTTTGGCAGACCAAGGGCAAGAAATGGCAGGACATTCGCACAGCCATCAACAAGGCCAAGCGCGACAAGATCACCGACGTGCTGACCACATTCAACGACGCCTCCTGGGACGTCCAGTCGCAGATTGTGGACATCTCGGAGCAGTGGGCCGAGCTCAAGGCGCTTCCTGAGATGAAGTTCACCCTGGGTGGCCTGGATGAGCTGAGGGACCCGCGCATGGCCATCCTCTACGCCGTGGACGACCAAGGCAAGGTGCTGGCCGTGACTAGCTGGATGCCTACCTATCGCCAGGGCCAGGTGATCGGCTGGACCCTGGACTTCATGAGGCACAGAACCGACAGCCCCAATGGAATCATGGAGTTCCTGATCGCACGGATGGCCGAACGGCTACGCGACCAGGGCACGGCGGAATTCATGAGCCTGTCGGCCGCTCCCCTGGCCGGCATGGACAGCAGCGAAGATGACGAAGAGGATCAAAGCGAAGATCGGACTGCCTTCCTGCAGCATGCCCTGCATATGGTGGCCGACCTGATGGAACCGGCCTATGGTTTCCGCTCCCTCTTCTTCTTCAAGAAGAAGTTCCAGCCCAGCGAGCACCCGGTCTATATCTGTTATCCCGACCCGGCTCAGCTAGCCCAGATCGGACTGGCTGTAGTCCAGGCCTACCTGCCTAATCTCAAGGCTTCGCAGGCCTGGGATGCCATCAAAACCATCATGCCCAAGGGCCGGGAGGATCGCTGACGTCCGCCTGACCGAAGCGGTCCCGACAGCTGCTGCACAGGCCGTAGACCTCCAAGGTGTGCGAGGAGACCGTAAAGCCATGCTCAGCCGCCACGGCCTTCAACCAGCCATCGTCCGGCGGGCTGATCTCCACGGTTCTTCCGCAGCGTTCGCAGACCAAATGGTGATGATGCTTTCGCTGGGCCAGGCAGACCCGGTAAAGGCGAATGCCCCCATGCTCAATGCAGTCCAGGCTGCCGGACATATGCAGGGAACCCAACTGTCGATAAACCGTGGCCAAGCCGATTCGCTGGCCCGAATCGCGAAGAAGCTTGTGCAGCTCCTTGGCTGAGACGAAGTCGTTCTGGGACTGAAGAATCCTCCAGATAGCGTTCTTCTGCCGCGTCCGGCGGCCGACCGATGAGCCAGCGTTCATGATTAGACACACTCCTTGGGCTCCACCAAGCCTACATCCGGATTGCCAGAACAGATGTGAGGATTCAGTTCAGTCCAGGTCGGACCAGCAGCCTGTGGCCTCCAAATCCTTGGCCGTCTTCTCCAGATCGTCAGTCAGCACCGTCAGATGCCCCATTTTGCGGTCGGTGCGCACTTCAGCCTTACCATAATCATGCAGGAACCATTCGGGGTGTTCACCAAGCAACCTTCTGACCGGGGCCACATGCTGGCCCAGAACGTTGACCATGACCGCCGGGCTGAGCAGACGAGGATTGGGCAGGGGCCACCCAGCGATGCCCCGAACGTGGGCATCGAACTGGTCCATGGAGCAGGCCTCGATAGTGTAATGACCGGAGTTATGGGGGCGCGGGGCCAACTCGTTGACCACCAAACCGCCATCAGGCATGACAAAAAGCTCAAGGGCCAAGGTTCCGGCCAACTTGAAGCCGTCAGCCAAAGTCAGGGCCATGTCACGCGCGCGGTCGGCCATTTCAGGCTCGACTTGGGCCGGCGCCAGAGTCATGTGCAGTATGTTGTGACGGTGCTCGTTGCGCACCATTGGGAAGGTGACATAGTCCTTCCCGTTGCCTGAGACCAGTATGGAGGCCTCGAAGGCGAAGTCCACGAACCCCTCCAGCACGGAGGGCGGGAAGTCCTGGCCCTTGATCCGCGCTTTCAGGGCCTGAAGATCCTCATTAGTGCGCAGGATCGCCTGGCCGTGGCCGTCATAGCCGCCGGTTCGCGTCTTGAGCACGGCGGGCATTCCCAGCTCTTTCAGAGCCGTATCCAGCTGATCAAGACTGTCAACCTGCCTCCAAGGGGCAGTATCAATGCCATGACGGTTGATAAAGGTCTTCTCGTGGACCCGGTCCTGAGTGACCCTGAGCAGATCAGTTCCTTGGGGGATGGCCACTCGGTCCCTCACCTGATCCAATGCGTCGGCATCCACATTCTCGAATTCGTAGGTGAGCACATCGCTGCGTTCAGCAAGCCTTTTGATAGCGTCGAGATCGCCATAGTCGGCAGTCTCTTGGAAGTCAGCCACCTGAGCCGCGGGCGCATCGGACGTGGGATCCAGCACACCGATGCGGAATCCATGGTAGCGGGCGCTCAGGGCCATCATCCGTCCCAACTGACCGCCGCCCACGATCCCGATGACGGACCCCGGCTCCAGGTGATCAATCCTCCCCTCGGTCTCCTCAGACAAGCTTGGCATTGGACGCCTCCACGGATCGAGCCAGCTCGGCACGGTAATCATCCAGAGCCTGAGCCAGTCTTGAATCATTAATGGAGAGAATTGAAGCCGCCAGCAGGCCGGCATTGGTAGCCCCGGATGCCCCTATTGCCGTGGTCGCCACAGGGATACCGGCGGGCATCTGCACGATGGACAAGAGTGAATCAACCCCGCTCAGTGCATGGGACTTCACTGGCACCCCAATGACCGGCAGCGTGGTCTGGGCCGCCACCATACCAGGCAGATGGGCTGCTCCGCCGGCCCCTGCAATGATGACTCCTATACCCTGGCTCCGGGCCTGATGTGCGAACTCCGCCATACGCCCAGGTGTGCGATGGGCGGAGATTACCTCCTTGGTGTAGACGATAGCGAACCGGTCCAGCATCCGGCAGGCTTCCTTCATCGTCTCCCAGTCGCTTGATGATCCCATGATCACTGCGACGCGTGCCCCTTCATGTGTATTGTCAGCCATCGGCCCTCCAATGTTCATGCACATTTGATACTACGCAAGGCCGGGGAGAAGCCGACCAATCGTGACGGTCCTATGGATGTAAAGGCCGGGCCTGGTGAACATCAGGCTTTCAGCAGCTTCAAGCCGCCGCTACAGACCTAGAATCATTGGATTGCATTACAGAAAGAGACAGGAGGGTTATGGGCAAGCTTCTGGACAGCATCGACTCCCCACAGGATCTGAAGGTTCTCTCCTTGGAAGAGCTGAATCGACTCGCCGACGAGATCCGTCAGCTGCTGATCCGCTTCTGTCGACGCCACAGCGGCCACCTGGGTTCCAACCTGGCCACCATCGAGCCCATCATCGCCCTGCACTACGTCTTTGATATGCCTCATGATCATCTGATCTTCGATGTCTCTCACCAGGCTTATACCCACAAGATCCTGACCGGTCGACGCCAGGCCTACACGGACCCTGAGTCTCAGGAGGATTTGTCCGGATTCACCTCGCCTAAGGAGAGCCCCTACGACGACTTCATGCTGGGGCACACCGGCACCTCGATCGGCCTGGCCTGCGGGATGGCCGCCCAGCGGGATGCGACCGGCGGCAAGTCCAACATAATCGCTTTCATCGGGGACGGCTCCCTGAGCAGCGGACCGGCCTTCGAAGGGCTGGACTGGGCTGCCGAACAGGGCGGCAACCTGATTATCGTGGTCAATGACAACGAAATGTCCATTGCAGAGAACCACGGAGGACTCTACAAGAGCCTGGCGGCCCTGCGTGCCAGTGGGGGACGCAGCTCAGACAATCCCTTCCGCTCCCTTGGACTGGAATACTGCTACGTGGAGGAGGGCAACCGTATTGAGGACCTAATCGAGGCCTTCCGTCGGGTCAAGGACACCGATCATCCGGTGGTGGTCCATATCCACACCCGCAAGGGCCTGGGGCTGGGCCAGGGCAGCCATGGGCAGATCGGGCCGGCTTCCATGGGCCTAAGCGATGTGAACACAGATCATATGACTTCCCTGCCAGATTTGCCCGCCGAAGGTCCGGTAGAAGCCAACCACTGGCAGGACGGCTTGGACTCTTTTAACCGCTTGCCCAACTCACGAAAGACCTATGGAAGAATGGCCATGCAGGCCTTGGAGGCGAGGTTCCCGCAAGAGCCGGGCCTCATGGTCATCTCCCCCGCCACGCCGCTGTCAAATGGCATCGACCCCGACTTCCGCCAGCGGGCCGGAAACCACTATCGGGACGTCGGCATCGCCGAATCCCATGCGATAGCCTATGCCGCGGGCATCGCCAAGGCTGGAGGCACGCCCGTGGTCGCCACCTCGGCCACCTTCTTCCAGAGGGCCTACGACCAGATCGAGCAGGAGATGGCCTTGAACGGCAGCGCGGTGACCCTGCTGGTTTTCTCCACTGGGGTAGCCAAAACCGATGCCACGCATTCAGGTACGGCCGACATGGTCATGATGCGGGGCATCCCCGGATTGACCTGCCTGGCTCCGACCAGTGGGGCCGAGTTTCTGGACATGCTGGCCTGGGCCACTGGCCCGGCTCGGCAGCCGGTGGTCATCAGAGTGCCCGGCGAGCGCACGCTGGCTACAGAAAGGGCCGGCAAGCAGATAGCGCCAGCAACCTCCAATCCCGCGGCCGAAAGCCAGCCTTGGGATCGTTATCGTATCCTGCAGGAAGGCAGGACAGTGGCCCTGCTGGCTCTCGGCGATGCCCTGCCCCTGGGCCGTGACCTAGCTGATTCCTTGGAGGCGTCCATGGGGCTGAAGCCCACGCTGGTGGACCCACATCGCTATGACCGCCTGGATGAGCAGACCCTGGATGCCCTGGCCAGCACCCACTCCCTGGTGGCCACCATCGAGGACGGCCAGCTGGACGGCGGCTGGGGACAGGCCGTGGCTGCCTACTACGGACCTGCACAGGTTCGCACCCTGGCCTTCGGAGCAGCCAAGGAGTTCAACGACCGGGTTCCCCAAGCTACCCTGCTGGAAAAGTATGGCATGACCGTTCCTGCAATGACTCAAGCCATCTCGGATGCCCTTGCCGACCAGGCTTCATAAATTTGACCCGCCGGTGGACCCAAACGGGTATAATAAAAGGGTTTGGCCCCGTAGCTCAGCTGGATAGAGCAACTGACTTCTAATCTGTAGGTCGAGAGTTCGAATCTCTCCGGGGTCACCAATAGTGCTTCTTGCTTGTGCACGAGAAGCAGGAAGTCGATTTGAGCTCATATCTCATAAATGAATGAGTAAGACGATTCGCAGTAGTTGACGACTGCTGACAAGGGTTCGTTCATTGTTGGCGATTTGTCATATCAAGCACACAAGCAGTCCAACTTCGCTCAGCAGACCACACATACACAAATCGCGCTACGAACTCACAGCCTGTGCTTATCAATCTCTCGTATTGAGAACGCAGCTATGGTAAGCCCATCAATCAGTCGTCCATCACTGATCATATTGGTAATATCAGCTGACCGCAGCCATTGGAGATCCTCTAGTTCCCAATCACCGCCTTGATTGACGCTATCGACTACAGGAATAGATGAAATGTCATCAAGCCGTATTTCCATCACCCGCACGTCGTCTTGAAGTACCCCGGCATCGGCATGAAGCCTATGCAACTGACGGACGGCGTCAGGCTGAGCCCGCAATCCGGTCTCTTCATGCAATTCACGAATGGCTGTGGTTTGAGGATTCTCGCCTTGCTCTCCCATGCCTCGCGGAAATTCCCACTGCCAGTCTTCCACAGCAACCCGCCAGTGCCGCGCTATCAGATAGAAGTCCTCTCCTTCTCGTTCTGCGACTGTCACGCAGATCACGCCTGGTTGACCCTGCTTGACAGACGCCACGTGCAAAGTCATGTCGGCACCCGTGTCCTTTACCTTGACATCCACAGCAGTCACGGTAAAGTCGGCTCCCCCGGCTTCCTCGAAGACTTTTCTACGCCTTATTTCCTGCAAAGGATACTTGGACCTTAGCTCATCAGCGTTTTTCACAGTCACCTTCCTGATCGATGATTACCGTTGAGCAAATACCATAGTTTGTGTTGCCGTATGCTGGTCGTGCAACCACTCCATCATTGTCAGCAACTCGGGAAATACTTCAATGAACCAAGCTCCAGCCAATATCACGATAATGGATATTGAACTTGAAAAAATGATCTTGTCGCAAAAAACAGATATGGATGCGATAATTAGGGTCGCAACAAACTGTTTGATAATTTTTGAATTATCTTGCTTTCGGTCAAGCTGCGATGCAGACTTCTGCACACAATAGGCAATGTTGCGAATATGCCGCTGCTGGTCAGAATCCGGGGCGTTCGGTCGACAATTACGCCACTGTTGTATCGCGTCCCTTGACTGATAACAGAACTGCACAAAACAAGAAGAAGGCATCTGCCCCAACAATTCTGTGACCTTGCCCGACAGCATTAATGAGCGCCCGCCTGTCCGACCTGCATAACGCTCATACGAATTCGGTTTGCTCTCTACGGCCATAAGGCAACAGCCGAGGTAATCCGCCATTGCTAAGCGGTACACGAACTGGTACCAGTCCACCAGCGTTTGCTGGTCGCATTCCATGGTCCTATTGCAATCAGATCTACCTACAGGCAAAGTTGAATGCCTGATAAGCGCAAAGGCCTTGGACCGTCTCGGCTCATGGCTTATCTTGTCCAAAACATCCCTAAATTCGGTCTTTTCTGCCTCGTCCGCCTTGGAGGCAGAACACCAGGAACGCAGACAATTGGCGTTTTCACTGACAACAGGAAGAAAGGCCTCATTGAAGCTGCGGGCGGTGCTGGAATTCGACCCGGTTTGAGAATCTTGTTGCTCATACCTGATGAGACCCTTCCGTTCAGCATCTATCCATTCCTGCCAACGTTGAGCTAGGAATTGGCAGGTACCATCAGACGGGTCTTGCTGGCAATATGCAGCGTACAAGTGAGCGATCCTTTGAGCTATCGACCAATGATCGCCTGCATGCTCATTCAAGACGGCTCTGGTCTGTGGAGCAAATCGTTGACTTTCTTCAGAAGTAACGGTCTTCTGTAAAACTTGATACTCTAGCGGACGCAGCGTACCTATACCCGGTAGGGTAACCGTCTCTTCTTCGGTTGAAAGTTTATGCTGATTATCAGGCGGCACTGTAGTGAACCGCAACAAGCACTGCTCCAAGGTCGGTTGTCTGCCGGATACGGTGAGAAAGGGCTTCTCATAACCGCTCTGCCCCAGAAGACCAAGAACGATATCAGGACCGAATGCCAGAAAATAGATGCCATCGAAGAGCTCTGCATCAGTCACAAGAACATGGGGACTATACAGAAATGCAGTTCTGAGAATGCCGGCAAATCGTTCAAGAAACTCCGAATGCTGCTGAATGGTTCTCTCGCAGATGCTCACCCCGTCAGGACAATCTGACCAGAACTTCGAATTCACCTCTGGAATCCGATCTTGATCGCACTTTTGATTGCGGTTGCATAGATGCCTGACCTGATTCCAATCGTTCAGCTGTTCCTCTGAATCGAAATTGGTCAGCATGATGGCATATGAACATACGCTCTGAATCATGTCTATATGCTAGACCTCGTGTTTGCCTGCTCGTTCAGCACATTCGCCCATAAAATCGGTACAAGCAACTGAGACATGAAAGAAAATGCCAAAAGACCGATTGCTGGTCATTGAGACTGTGAATGTTCCACACCGCGGTTGCCGCTTCCCTTGGGAGATATCTGCATATAGACAGAAACTCGAATACGCCTGCAGCCATGAACGATTGGCACCGACCAGCAGATCAGCAAACATGCGACAACTAAGATCAAGGGGCTCAGGCAAGCCAGAATTACTATGACTACAAGGGATACACTCCCAGCAAGGGACTCCAACTGCAGGATTGAAGTCGCCCTGACCCAGCCCATAGCTTTCTTGTCCGTATAAGGTTCCCCTGGATGCCATTGCATCCCAGCTTTCCTGCTTGGAGGCGACAGGCAAGAACCACCATTCCGCGCGGTCGGAATCGTATCTGCTCCGAAACTTGGCAAACATTTGGCTCAGAGCAACACATGTCGCTTAATTACGTCACGACACCCGGAGGATGCCATGCGCCCCCTTCTCGGCCAGGCTCATAACGTGGTTGACTATGGAATAGTCGCCAGGCTGATCGACCTTGAGCTCGACAAATCCGCCTTGGGCAGGCAGCAGAGGCAGTACCTGCGCTCCGGCTGATGAAGCACCGGCGGAATTCGCTCCTGAACCTCCGCCTATCAGATAACGGCCTTCAGTCCAGACAGTATCGAACTGCGTTCCCACGATATGGAAGGACAACGGCTGGTTGGGGCCGGCATCCAGAACCCAGATGCGGACCCTTTGCCCCTTCTCCAGCTTGAGAGGGTGTGTATCATATTGAAAGGCCCGTCCGTTGAAGGTCATGATATCCGGGGTCATGGCCGCCACTTTTTCAGCATCGGCAGTCCCCCCATTGGACCCCAGATAAATTTCAGACTGGACCAGAACATATTCCGCAGCCACTGGCGGGAGGGTGCCATCATCCACGACCACAGCTCCATACATGCCGTTGGCTATATGGTTTGACATGGGGTCACTGCTGCAGTGGTACATCCAAATGCCGGCCCGATCAGCGGTGAAGGTGTACAGGAGCTCCTTGCCAGGGTCTATGTTGCGCATCATGGTCTGGGGAACAGCCGGTCCGGCATGAAAGTCAATGGAATGGCTCATGCTTCCCTTGTTTCTGATGGTTACTTCAAAGGTGTCTCCCACCCGACCTCTGAGCACCGGGCCCTGAGCCAAGGGCCTCGATCCCTTATCTCGTGGATCACTTGCGTCATCGAAGCTCCAGACCGTGCGCTCAAGCCCTGCTGTCACCTGCTCCTTACGTTCCTTGACATCCAGGGTGTACTTTCTGGTTCCAACCCTCCCTTGGTCATCCAGGGGTGGAAGAGTGGCCTCGGCAGGATCGCTCTTCTCCGCCTGCGACTTGAGCTTGGCTGCCGAAGGGGCCTGGTTCATGGTCATCTTCCCAGCGGAGGACTGCACTTGCTCGGTAGTTGTTCCACCCTTGGTCTTGACCTTGAGCTCCATACCCATCTGACGGTGTCCCGCCAGCGAGCACCATCCCAAGGTGTCGCCGCCCAGGACACCCACGTCGATCGAGACGCTCTGGCCTACGGGCACGGATCCTGTGCTCTTGCCATTGGCAAAAACCAAGTCATGCCGCTGATCTCCGGTGTTCTGAAAATCTACAACCAACCGGTCGCCTGCATCAATGGTGATGGTATCCGGCACAAAGGCCATCCCATTTACCTTGATGGAAGCTCTGCTGGTGTGCCCAGTCGGCTGGATGCTCTTCGACGATACGTCCTGAACTCCTCGAGGATTGGGCGCTGCCCCGACGGAAACAGCCAGCGCCGGCCGCAGAGCCATCAAGACCACCGCTGCCACCAAGATCAGCACAGTAGCCAAGGTGGCAACAAGATCCGTCCGCAGGGCCAGAGTCCCAACATGTTCGGTTTGCGAATCCTGGGGCTGGCGCCGACGGTAGCGTTTGGATGCCAGAACCTGCTTGCCGCGAGCAGCCAGATACACCACGGTCAGCATCATGGAAAGGATTCCCAGGACATTCAGCAGGTTCCCCGCCTTCCATAAGGGCGTGTAGAGCCGGATGGCTCCAAGAAGCCTGATCAGCAAACCAACCTGCATAAGCGCCCAGGCACCCCAGAGGAGGGGGTGAAAAGGCAGAGGCCTGCGAATGACTGAGGGGACGATCATGCAGACATGGGCGATGACCATGGTCATGATGAATCCCACAGCCAAGGCATGCAGCGCCATATCGCCCCAGTAGGTGCTGGAATCCAAGGGTGCCACCATCCAGATGAGGGCGGCCAGAAGTCCCCAGGCATAGGCCGACAGCATGCAGGTGCCCATGAATCCTGGCAGACCGCCGTGACGGAAGGTGCCCTTGGCTACGTCGTGACTGGCCATGACCAGGAGGAGCAGGCCCAAGGACAATCCCAGAAGCGGATAACCGACCGAAGGTGCCATGGCTTGAACAGGCAGCATCAGGACGGTCAGGAGGCTCAGACCCAGAATTCCCGATTCGAGGCGGACATCCGAGAAGACCGCCCTGGCCAGCTCCACCCGCTCCCCGACGATGGTCAGAATCAGAAAAAAGAGCCAGGTTGGAGCCAGAACCGAAGCATCCAATCCTGCAACCCATCCAAAAGCTCCGACCAGACCCACCAGGGATCCGAGGACCTGTATGAGCACCTCTGCAGAAGGTTGCCGCCGCCAGATAGCCAGATACATGGCTGTCAAAACCAACATGGACAAAGTCCACGGAATACCGCCAAAAAGCTCCACTCTGACCCATGCCGGGGCAGCAGCGCGGCTTGAAACCATCAGCGAAAGCAGGCAGAGCAGGGACCCCAGCAAGCCCAAAGCGGGAGCAAGAAATCCCCAGGAGGGTTTCTTGGATCCGCCACTGCGATAAGCCACTGCCCTCTCAAGACCGATGGCAGCGCCCAAAAACCCATAGACCATGAGCCCACCATGCAGATCAGCCAAGGGCACCCTGTCTGAAGGGTGGATCAGATCCGCACGAATCAGCGCCGCTATAAGGCCAAGCAGTGCAGCCAGACCTGCGCCTATGAGAAGGGCCATCCTGGACCTGGGTAAGGCTGTTTTGCCTCCGGACTTGCGCATCTTCTGGTCGCTCTGCATGGATCTGTCCGCCTTGCCCTGGGTTGATAATTGATTTGATAGTTATACAATTTAATCGATGAGTCAGGAAATTCAAGCCCGCAAGCGACGGGACCAAACCCCCTCCAGGCGAAGAAGCGGGGAAGAGATTCGCTCCGCAATCTTAGATTACCTGCATACGTCAGCCGAACGGACCGGTACAGGTCTAACCGCCCAGCAAATCGGAGCAGCCTTCGGCATCCATCCGACGACTGCCCGTTTCCATCTTGAGCATCTGGTCAAACAGGGCGAGGCAGTCCGCCAAACAAGAGACGGTGATGGTCAATCAGTCGGTCGAGGCAGACCGGCTGTCATCTACTCCCCCACATCCATGAACCACGCCAGGGAGGATATGATCTCCTCGCTTTGCACTGCTCTCGAGACTGCCTGCCCCGATACTCGGAGCAGGAATGCGGCTGCTCTGAAAGCAGGTCTGGCCTGGGGTCGGACCCTGGCCCAGCAGAGGCGGGAGCATGCAGAAAAGAGTGCGCCGTCGAGCATGACTCAGACGCTGTTGGATGTTCTGAATACCTTGGGTTTTGCACCGGTGAGGACGGGGTCGGATTCAGCAAGTCTGTATCTGACCTCATGCCCCTTCCTGGACAGCGTCAGCAGCCATCCAATTATCTGCACAATCCATCGGGGCATGGTCCAGGGATTCGTGGAGAGCAGCAACAAGGAGACCAGAGATAGAAAGGCCCGTGTATTGCTGAAGCCTCTGTCCTCGCCAAAAGGATGCTTCCTGAAAGTATCGAAAGCGCACAACCAATCAAAAAGGAGAGTCAAGCAATGACCTACGTAATTGCCCAGCCTTGTGTGGACATCAAGGACAAGGCCTGCGTGGACGAGTGCCCGGTGGACTGCATCTACGAGGGCCCCAGGAACCTGTACATCAACCCCAATGAATGCATCGATTGTGGTGCCTGCGAGCCTGTCTGCCCTGTAGAGGCAATCTTCTACGAGGAGGACCTGCCGGAGGAATGGACCTGGTTCAAGGATGCCTCCGAAGACTTCTTTGCCCAGGTCGGTGATGCCGGCGGCGCCCAGGCCCAGGGTCCCTACGATCACGACCATCCACAGGTCGCCGCCCTGCCCCACCAGGACAATTTCGTCTGCATTCAGCCAGAATCACGCGGTCAGCGCGCGGTCTGGGTCCGTAAGGACCAAACAGAATGAAGGCCGGTTCGAGCCAGGACGATCACCTGAACTTCCCTGACTTTTTGGGCCGCCCTGTGGATGAGGCCGCCCGGATGCTTCTGGGTTGCCTGATCATCCGGGACTACGAGTCGGAAGGTGAACAGGCCAGGGTTCGGATCGTGGAGACCGAAGCCTACGATCAAAATGATCCGGCCAGCCATGCCTACCATGGACGGTCGGCCCGCAACGATGCCCTTTTCGGTCCCAGCGGACACATGTATGTCTACTTCACTTATGGAATGCACTACTGCATGAACATCTCCTGCCAGGAGGACGGATTCGGTGCCGGCGTGCTGATTCGAGCCTGCCAGCCAGTGCAGGGTCTGGACCTTCTGCGCAGCCACAGGCACGGCCATCACCCGGACCGGGAACTGACCAACGGTCCTGCCAAGCTCTGTCAGGCCTTGGACATCGACAAGCGAAACTACGGCCATGACCTCAGAAAACCGCCCATCCGCCTGGCAGCCGCCAGTCTGGACCAGGACGAGACCATCACGGCAACCCCCCGAATTGGCATATCCCACGCCAAGGAGACCCTACGTAGGTTCATCATCACCGGCAACCCCTACCTGTCGCGATGATTAGGCGAAAAACCGGCTCTCCTGGCTTGTACAGCTTAGGGGTGACTTATTGCTCAATGAAGCGGGATTCGACACAGCTCTGGAAGCGAACAAGCGAGAGAATGACAGCGGCCAGCAGAGCAATGATCAGCATGCCTATGAAACTGCCGGTTACCGGATCCAGTCCAAACGCTGATGAGAAAGCCTTGAAAGCCCAGGTGGATGCCGTAAAACCAAGGCTGGTGGTGGCCGAGAAGACCCCCATGATCAAGGGATAGCGTCTGTGTGGAGTCAGGTTGGACAGGAGGAAGGGGCAGGTGGCCATGTTGATGGCACTGCCCGAACCAACCAAGAAGGCCGATAGGCAGACCAGCGTGAAGGAGCGGGTGGTCAGGAAGAGCAGGGCGCCCAGGGCCATCAGCAGGAAGGCGACCGGAATCGTCCATTGCCGGCAGACCCGCTTGATGCCGTTGATACTAAGCCCGATCACGACCGAGGAACCCGTGTTGAACATCAAGGCCACCCCTGCTGCACTGGTGCCGCCCAAACCGTACTTGGCTATGTAGACTGCGAGCTTGTTGTACAGGACCGCGACCAGGAAAATGCTCAGAAAACCGATGAGAATGCAAGAAATGGTAGCCCACCAGCATTGTCTGCCCTTCTGCGAGGGGGCTGTTTGAGGCTCTGTGGCCTTTTCCGACTCCTCCTCGACGGCACCGACTCCGGGGACCATGAAGACGACCAAAACCAAGGCAGGCAAGGCCAGGAAATAGAGCCAATAGTTGTGCAGCCACCCTCCCTTGGCCAGGACACCGCCCAAGGGAAGGACCAGCATGGAAGAGCCGTCCTGAACAGCCAGGACCAGCCCCATCAGCGCCGCCAACTGCTTCCCGCGGAAGAACCTGGCCGACAGGCTCGGAAGAACTGTAGTGGCGATGCCCACGCCGAATCCGACAACCAAGGCAAACAAGAGCAGCTGGCTTACACTGCTATGCACCAAAAGGGGCATCAAGCCGCCCAGGGCGACACACAGACAACTGATACAGGCAGCGGTTCTGAAACTCATTCTGGTCAAGAGCTGACCAAATAAAAGGGCCGAAACTATGGCCGCCGAAGAGCCAATGGAGACCACCGATTCAACGGTGGAGGGATCAGCGCGAGGAAAAGATGCCTGAATGGCCGCCACGGAAGGAGAGATGATGGAGTCAAACCGCGACATGATAGCCAAGGCCATGATTCCGACCAGAACCCCAAGGTTCCGTCTGGTCAATATCCCTGTGTCCTTGGACTTAGACGCGCACGGGTCCGGTTCCACCGTTGCTGCCTCCCTCTCAATGTCAGCGGCACCATTCCTGGTTGATGGTGGGTAGTCTACTCCAGCAGCAGGGCCATGCCAACCAACACGACGAGGAAGAGCAGATTAAAAGCAGTATAGATTTTCAGGTACTCACCTTTCTTGCTCGGATACTGCTTGACTACAGCCTTGTAGGAGATCAGCGACGCCATTGAAGCGACCAGGGTTCCGAGCCCGCCCAGGTTGGTGCCCAGAATAATTGAGCGCCAGGCTGTCGAAAAACCTGAGACCAGGAGTGCTGTGGGCACATTGCTGATGACCTGGCTACACAGGACCGAAGTAATCAAAGGGTGGATATTAACCAGACCGCTGACCAGGTTGTAAAACTCGGGGATCCGCCTGGCATTGCCTATGAAAATGAAGAAGGCCACGAAGGTCAGCAGCAGTCCCCAGTCCACATGCAGAAAGACCCGCCTGTCGCAGATCAGAAAGGTCACAACCACCACCAGGACCATGGTCCACTGGGGAATCAGCTTGGCCACACCAAGCAGGCAGACAAGAAAGAGAAGAAGGTAGATGGCGATGCGCCATCCGCTGGACCGTTGCATCTCCTTGACCTGAGGCTGTATCCCCTCCTCCCTGGGCGCTAGAATGCTGTGACGAATCTCTTGTGCATCCATGCCCTCGAACTTATCCAAATGCTGATTCCTGAAGGCGAACCAGCAGCACAGGAAGAGCATCAGGGCCGCCACCAGAGCGTAGGGCGCCATAAGGAGGAGGAACTCCCCAGTAGGCATCTCGGAGCGGGCCTTGAGGTATAAGTTGTGAGCATTGCCAATCGGCGTCAGCATGCTGCCCACATTGGCACCCAGGGTCATCAGGGTGACGATCAGCAGAGCATGGCTTTCCAGACCGGCCATGATGAGCACAGCAATGGCGAAGGGCACGAAAGTAACCAGGGCTACATCGTTCGTGATGAACATACTGGAGAAGAAAGGCAGCGAAACCAGGACCAAGGCCAGGCCTCGCACCGAGCGGACGCGACTCAGCAGACCGGCACCAATGGCATGGAAGACCCCAATCCGCTGAAATCCGCAGACCACCATCATCAGGGAACCCAGCTGGGTAAGGGTATTGACGTGGATGTAGCCCAAATACTGTCGGTCTGGAGGAATGAGGATGCAGGATACGAGAGCGACGACTGCAGCGACGACCAGGACGGTTTCGTTTTTCAGCAGTCCGATCACCCGATGTTGCATGGTCACCTCCGGCGAACGAATTCCTCACTTAGTTTACGCGCCCGCCCCCGGCTTACTGGACCTTCCCATGCGCTATTTTCCGCTCCTGAGCCTATGTCGGGGCACTCGTGACTTACTGGCTGCTAGCCTGCCTGGCCCCGACTTTCGACTCTTGTCGGATAGGCATAAAATATGGAAGGGTCCTGCGAATCAGTGCATTCGCAGGACCCTTATTAGACTGCAATGTTACTTGCCATCCATTCGTTCCTGGTCGAGACTCAGGATGATATCCGACATCCTTCATTGCTCATCGATAACTTTCGGATGTTCAGAACAAATCACAAGCGAGTCATCTTGCCGTTCTGATTTACCGTCCTTAATCCCATGCTGAACATAGTCAGAAAACTGCAACCAGCTCATCCAATTACTATTGGACCTCATCCTGCTTGGGAATGAGGAACGAGCAAAGGAATGCAAGAACGAGAAGAACAGCAGAACCAATCATGGAGGAGACATAGCCCGCCTGCGCGCCGGATGAACCAGCCACAAGGTTCATTATGGCGTACAGAGCTGCGTAGCTCAGTCCGGCTCCTAGATTGAATCCGCCGGAATTCAGTCCCGGAAGATACCCGGTGTTGTCAGCTGGCGAAAGCACCACGCCAAGTCCGTTTAGCATGATATTAACCGTTCCCGCATATGAAACACCTAGGACCAGAGACATCACCACTAGAGACCAGACGCTTGGTGACAGACAGACGTAAATGCCGAAAATCACACCTACTATGCTCACTAGCTGACCCGCACGGAGTACCTTGTGGTATCCATATTTTGATGCCAGTATTCCAGCAACAGGTCCAAAAGCCAGACCGATGAGCGCATAGGGAGTCAGAGTTGCAAACGAAACCACACTGGCACTCATTCCGGCACCAGCTTTGGAATCCTGGGCCAGGGCGGGTACAACTCCATTCATGATTGCAAATACACCAACCATGGTGGTCAGAGTGGTGAGCAAAAGCCCCCAAGTCCGCCGCTGCTTCAGATAAGTTGTCGTCACCATCGGAGCTTTGCTCCTCTTCTCCGTATTCCAGAAGACCACGAAGAACAGCGCAGCCACTACCAATTCAATAAGCACCATAAGCCAGTTGGCCGCAGCGAGCTTCTCGGCCTCGTTGATGGCGAGATAGGCGCAAACGAATGCAATGCAGAGGAATACCACACCAGCCCAATCCATGCGGGGTGTCTGTGCGGCATGACTTTCCTGGGCAAAAGCGGCAACCAGTATGATAGCCAGCACGGCAACAGCAACCATGAACCAGAATACTGAACGGAAGCCAAAAGTCCCTGCCAGCCACCCGCCCAGTATGGCATCAACGCCCCCGATACCGCCATTTACGGCGGTAAGAATTGACATGAGCCTGGCATACCTTGCATCTTCTGTTACCTGCGCGTGCAGCATAATCAAAGTCATGGGGACAACGGGACCTGCAACCCCCTGAATGACTCGCCCAATCATGAGCACGAGCACGTTGGGCGCAAAAGCCGACACAACACAACCAATGGCAGTCAGAACCAGAATGCCCAAAAGCACTTTCTTACGACCGACCAAGTCACCCAGCCTAGGAAGGAAGAGCGAAAAGACAGCGCAAGAGGTGAAGAAAACCGTCTGAGAAAGCCCGATTTGAGAGCTTGTAGTATGCAGCTCATGCTCCATAGTCGTCAACGCGGGAGAAAGCATGGAAGCGTTGAGCTGGAAAGCAAAGATAGCGGCCATAAGAGCGGTCATCAGGGCAACAATCGATTTGCCACCCTCGTCGAGAGTCTTGGATGATTCTTTAGTCATCGTTCATCCAATCTTTTCGATGGCATCAATAATCAGGTTCCAGAAACCATCGAAGTCCAGTTTCACGGCAACCTGAGTATGGCAATCCTCAGGGCTGGGCTCCGGACCACGCAGATCCGCCACGGTCATTCCCGTGGTCAACTCACCCCTCAGCTCGATATCAACAGGGCACCGACGAGTCTTGACGATATTTGGATCAATCAAATACGCAATGGTGCAGGGGTCATGGACAGGAGGGTCGACGAACGCTTGGTTGTCTTTGTATGTCTTCCTGAAGAAATCCATGAGTCCACTGACGAAATGGGCCAGGTCGGTTCCAACACCTTCTATGCGCTTCTGAACCTCTGGTGTGCAAAGCGCCTGATGGGTCAAATCCAAACCGACCATAGTGACCGGCCAAGGTTCATTGAAAACGATATGTGCAGCCTCCGGATCCACTTTAATATTGAACTCGGCAACAGCACTCCAGTTACCGACATGATAGCCACCGCCCATAAGGACGACTTCCTTGACCCGTTCGACAATTCGCGGCTCCTTACGAGCAGCCATTGCTATGTTGGTCAGCGGGCCAGTAGGGACCAAAGTTATAGTGCCTGGTTCGTTCTTCATGATCGTGTCGATGATCCAGTCAACTGCATGACCGGCATCCAGCGGACGGGTCGGTTCTGGCAGTGTGACACCATCCAGGCCTGTTTCACCATGAATGGAGGCAGCAACTTCCTGCGGGCGAACCAGGGGTCTGTCACAACCAGCATGCACAGGCACATCGTTTGCATGAGCCATTTCAAGCACAGCCCTGGCATTATATGTCACCTTATCAAGGCTTTGATTGCCACCTACCGTGGTGACGCCCAGAAGATCAATGGCCTGACTGCCAACAGCCAAGAGAATGGCCACGGCATCGTCATGACCCGGGTCAGAATCCAAAATAACTTTCCGCTTCATAAGCGTTCTCCGTTCTTTGTTTACTTCATAATGATCATTTACCGAGTTCCAAAACCTTCCAAGAGATCGTGGGCTGCTGCCTCATCAACCGCACGGGGGGTATTATCGGCAAATCGCTCATTGGCAACTGCCGAGGCATTGCCCAGCAGTTCAGAATGATCAATTTGGTAGGTATCGAATGGATGCATTCCAAGTATGTTATCCCGAAAGTCTTTGAAAGCTCGCACAGCCAGGACCGTCGTCTGCTCCTGAGGTGCGGATTCCGGATATACAGCCCCTAGAATCTGACCGATCTCACGTACTTTCTTAGGGCGAACCGGACCCACAAACTCCAAGACTGAAGGGAGGGCGTAAGCCACTGCTTCGCCATGGACGATATGATAGCGGGAACCGAGCACATGGGCGATGGAATGACCGACGATCGTACCTGTATTATTCAGCATCCAACCTGCCAGGTTCGCGGCAACCATAACCCTTCCTCTAGCCTCTATGTCATTGCCGTCATGCACAGCCCGTGGCAGGTATTGGTACAGAAGATACATAACTTTTTCGCAAATAGCATCAGTCATTGGACTTGATAGACGGGACAGATACCCTTCTGCTGCATGACCAAAAGCATCAAGGCCGCAGGCGATGGTCATTGCGGGAGGCAAAGTCTGAGTTAGCTCAGGATTGAGCACGGCATATTCACTGACAGCAGGATCAGCCAAAATAGTCATTTTCGTCTTCGACGATTCATCAGTAACGACAAGGGCATTAGACATTTCGCTGCCAGTCCCTGCAGTGGTAGGAACACTGATCTGTCCGCGGCAAGGCGAGATCGACTTGGATGGATCAGTGTAATCCAGAATGTCTCCTCCATTTGTTCTGACGATGTTGACTCCTCGAGCCACATCCATCGAGCTGCCTCCGCCAATGGCAATCAAACTATCTGCATTGTGCTGTTTGAAAGCCAGAAAAGCATCGTTGACTATTCCGGCAGCAGGATCAGGACCAACGCTGTTAAAGACTGAAACCGCGATCCCTGATGAGCGGAGCAAATCAAGAGCCTTGACCACCAAAGGCATCGTCGATACAAAATGGTCAGTTACCACCAAAGGCCGTTTATAAGATTCGGTCTGTAGTATCTCTTTTAGGGTTTCGCCCAAATCATGAGTGGAAACAACCTTTACATGCTGTAACATCTTATACTGCATAATCAGCAACCTACCTCCGCAGCCGCCTGGTCGGCCTTCATGCAAAATTCACGTACCTTGTCAATATCTTTCTGCATGTATCCATCCGGATACTTGATACTTGTCTTAGTGAGCGAATCCACACCATAGGGTCTACATTTCTTTATAGCCTCCGCCACATTGTCTGGACCAAGTCCTCCGGCCATGATGACTGGCTTCCCGCATTCCTTGACAATTCGTGCATCGATGTTCCAGTCATGAGTCTGCCCGCTGGCACCTATGCCCGTATCTGGGGCCAGACCGGAATCGGTGAGTATGAAATCACAGAAAGCCGCGAGACGCTTGGCCCGCTCAACAGCTGATTCGTCGTCCACCAGAACCGCCTGCATAAGCTTGGTTTCGGGCGCAGCATTTTTCAGCCGTTCGGCAAAGGTCTTATCCGCTTCATACCCATCACCAGCGATATGAAGGATGTCCGGTTGAATTTCTTTAGCGAGTTCGATCATCTCATCTGGATCATTGGTCAGCATAATAGCCACAGCTTTTACTCCGCGGTTCCTGCATTCATCAAAAATCTTATGCACTCGATCCAATGGAACTCTTTGAGCAGGTACGCCACCATTCTGCATCGGCACCAATCCAATATGATCGGCACCTGCCTCCATGGTTTTAATGCTCTCGTCATAGTGAATGATGGAATAGAGTTGCTTGACTACCATTGTTCTCCTTTACTGACAAACTCGCAGTGTGGTCAAATTCCTTATTCATGCAACCATCAAAGGTGCAGACATCTTCTTACGTATCTTTTGCACATCGATATCTGGAACTGCCCTGGTGCATTCCAATGCAATGCTGGAGGCGGCCTGAGCTATACGACCCACCTCGCATATAGGACGATTCGGATCGTCGAAGTAGCTCCATGTGATGGCAGCCATTCCCGTGTCACCAGCACCATTGGCAGTAGCTATGGTCGTGGGGTAAGGAGGAACATGAACCATTTCTTCTGCCCCGGAAGTCCGAGAAGCACACAAAATGCCCTCTACCCCAAGAGATATGTAAACGGTTTTGACTCCTTTGTCCATAAGCCAGGCAGCCCCATCTTCGGCTGAAGCGCTGTCGTGTATATCGATTCCGCTTAACTTGCCTGCCTCAATTGCGTTGGGCTTAAGCACACTCATCTTATTAAGAATAGGTAGAAAATGATTCGCTTTAATTGTCGAAACCGTATCACCGAAAAGCGGCGCAGTTACGTTATCTCCGATCCACTCCATGGTTTCAGGCGCTAGATTCGCATCCAAAAGACAAATCGCAGCCCCATTGATAAAATCCAGACGGACCTTCAAGAATGAAGGCGTAATCTGTTTGCAGATATCCATGTCATTGACCGCTACGAGCATGTCACCCGTTTCATCAGTAATAAACATGTATGTCGATGATCTGAAATCATCCAGACGCTTTGAGTATTCTAGATGAATGCCGTTCTCTTGACAGTTCCGCTCCATAACACGTCCATTGGCATCATTGCCATAAACGGTCACTAAGTATGTGGGCACCCCAAGATGGGCTAGTGATTGCGCCATATTCTGCCCGACCCCGCCAACCGATAAACTAACCTTACCTGGATTGGAATCACGATCTACGATGGCGGTGTTCGGACGTCCACAAATGTCCATATTCATGCCACCTATAACGACAACATATCGCTCGGTATCGCATGAGGGCTCTGAGAAATCCACCATTGGAACCAGCCTCCTTGCCAGCAGTTGTGCCGTTCAACACAACTAACAACTGTTTTATCTCATAAACAATTGTTAGTTTCATCATAAAGAAGACTTATTGCGCTGTCAAATAGTTCAAAGTCTGGTATTGATTTGCTACCAAGAGAGCAGTCTAAGCTTGCTGCTTCGAAAGAAATGCGGTCATCAATTCAAGAGTGGCTAATCAGACTCATGCAAAAAGAGAATGACGACGAGCTCTCAACGTTGCTGAACTAAAACGCGGATTAACTGACTGAATGCAGTCCATGGCCATAGAAGCCGCGGCATATGCGGTTTCCGCGCAATCCCGGTAGTCCATTTTCTTGCTATGAGACCAAAGAAGAGCGGACAAGGCAGCCGAAGCTGCACCGTTATTATGTCTGCCCTTGGTCGTTTGGCCATCAGGACAAAATACGTAGTTACTTCCCTCGCTGTATAGATTGCCGACTCCATCCATAAGCAGATACACACGGTGAACTCCCGCTTTGTGCAGGCGACGAGCGCAGGCCAGGCCGCTCTGTTTATCGGAAGCATCAGTGCCTGTCAGCAACTGTGTCTCAGCACGGCTAAGCACCAAAGTATCTATTCTGTTCAGCACGGTTAGCAGACGCGAAGCTTTATTGACAGAAACAACTCGAGCATAAATCGGACCCGAATAATGGTCACATACCCAGGCAATCGAAGCAGCAGTTAAGCTGGAATCGATAACAACTGCTTTTGCATTGGCAATGACATGCGCACGATCGCGCAAAAAAGTCGGGCTGATGAGTTCGCTGCTGGCCATATCATCCAACCCCACCAGCGGATCTCCGTCAGGACCACTTACTGAAAGATAGGTGGAAGTCGGAGTATTGCTCAATTGCTGACAGTATGTTATGTCAAGACCATTGGTCATGGCATCTTTCTTGAAGAACGCTCCGTTGTGATCGTCTCCATAGACCGACAAGAGATAATTCTTGACGCCCAAACAGCCTAAATCATACGATATATTACGACCTATGCCACCAGGACTGAACGTGATTTTTCCAACATTCGAGGAATGGCTTACTACGGGATTTACTGACATGCCATAAATATCCAAGTTGATCCCGCCTATCACTGCAACATAGATAGGCGGTGAAACTATATACCCTTTGCCAAGTAAGTATCCTTTCTTCACGAGGTTGGATATGTGCGCAGCAACACCGGAACGAGTGATGCCGCAAAGATGCGCCAGTTCGTTCTGGCTAATCATCGGATTCTGTCTGATCAATCCCAATATTTGTTCTTCGCGATTGGTCACCGCCATAGATGCCTCACCTCACCTGCTCAGACAAATCCGATTCACAATCTAGCATCATTTTGAACCACAACCGGTTTACTTCTCGACCTGATAAGGCGTATTTGTTTGCCAAATCGAAGTAATCCACAGTACAAGACGAGAACGGTCAGCCCTTATATGAGGTCTTGAGCATGTCTGCTCAAACAATTCCCAAAGGTTTCAACTCATGCCATAGGGACAACGGCCATTGCAGTCAGAAGCCAAGGCTGCCGAACTTTCTTGCAGACAAGAATTCACCACAACTGCAACTGTTGGCGATCATCCTGATCGAAGAATATCTATCCGCATCCAAAGCCAAACGGGTCATTGCGATGCAACAAACATAGCCAATCGAATACAGTTTCTTGATTTATGCCACGAAACCATACCAATCTGATGGCAAGAGAGCCGGCTGATAGGCTCGAAATCATGATCAGTAAGGAAACGGAAACAGCGGTAATGAATTTTGTACACGAGCGCGACTGGGATCAATTCCACACGCCCGCCAACCTGGCCAAATCAATTTGCATCGAAGCTGCCGAGCTCTTGGAATGCTATCAGTGGGGGGACGATCCCAGGGACGGAGATGAAGGCCACGTAACCGACGAGCTGGCTGACGTGCTCACCTATTGCATCCAGCTGGCGGATCGGCTGAATCTGGACATGGATCAAATTATCATGGATAAACTGCAGAGGACGGCCGAAAGGTATCCGGTGGCCACTTCACGCGGCTCCAGCCGAAAATACCGCCCCCTGCAGTAGTCAGATCGAGTCAGCAGGTCTGCGCAGCCGACGACCCCAATCGTCCGAGTCGCTTGGCGATTAGTGCAGACAGATCATCCAGGGTGACTCCAACATAGCTCTTCATGGAAGCGAACTGAGGGCCTGATGAGGTGTCGACCGGGTTGGTGCCGGTATAGGCCACAGTGGTGACTCCTGATGCCACAGCCGAAGTGATGCCGGTCAAGGTATCCTCGAAAGCCAAGCAGGAGGTCATCAAATCAGGGCTGTTGATGCCAACCAGACTGGCCGCATGCAGATAGGGCGCAGGGTCGGGCTTCTGCGCCAGCCCATCGTCCCCGCAAACATAGTCGGCAAAAGCCCCCTCGGGCGCCTTGGCAACCACTGCCTGGGCCATACGGCGTGGCGAAGTAGTGACCAGAATCGAGGGAATGCCGGCCCCAACCAGGTCTGTCAGGATAGTGCGAACACCTTCAATCCAAGGCATGTGACGCTCCTCCATGGCAATGACCCCATCGATCAACAAATTTGGAATCTGATCCTCAGGAAGGTCAAGACCACGCTCCCGCATCAACCTTGCCACTGTGGGCAGAGGTTTGCCGGAAACCTGCCAACCCATGTCGGCATTCCAGTCTCCTCCATGCTTGCGCGCTAAATCGACCTCCGCCTGATGCCAGTAGGGCTCTGAGTCGATCAGAGTTCCGTCCATGTCCCAGAAGACCGCATGCGGACGACGACCCACAGCGAACCGGGCTTTGTCAGTCGACCCGACACGACTTTCTTCCTTTTGATGCTCCATGTTCATGCATTCACCCTATCGACAGGGCTTGTCTTGAAAATGGCGTCACCCCACACTACTTGGCGTGAAGATCCGGCCATGGATCAGGCAGCAGCTCATCCAGGCTCACATTAAGTACTTGAGCAACTGCCATTATGTTGATCAAGCTGGGATTGGCTGGACTCCCGGGTCGCGACTGGCCATGCTCCAACTGTTGATATGCGAACCGGGAAAGGTTGGCATTATAGGCGACGAACTCTTGGCTGTAATGCAAAGCCGTCCTTCGACGTTGTATGTTCATGCCTAATACTACGGCGTATTCCGCCCATCCACTCGGTACTTGAGAATGTGCCACAGAGCCAAGGTAAATACAAGAAACAAATTGTCATGCCTTACCAGTAATACTATATCAGTAAGGCATTACCGGTTATTTGAACGGGAGACGATTTCCTAGCTCTGCCTCACGCCAAAAATGAGTTCGTCATAGTTCTAGCTACTGCCATTCTTCCTTGTAGCTTACGGAACCACATCGGTCTTCATCAATAGCCTGAATTACTCCACCTCGTTCGGGAGGAACTCAGCAGCCAACATAGGTCTGCTGGCGTTCTTCAACATGCTGCCAGCACTACTGATAGCAGTAGTTGGATATGGGTATTTCTTCATCACTGGGGTCAACGGCCTGTTCGGTAACAACACGCAGATACCCGACTGGATGCTGACACCCTTGGTTCCACTAGCCGTCATGCCTCTGGTGACACGGGCGATCTACCGACACACCAGAAATCCATATCTGGGTGGCATCATTACCGCGATCATTGTCACTGTGATGACCTGCATCAACTCCCAGATCTCCTTCCCCGCCTAACAGGGAGCCACACCTACCCCAAGTCCTCCTCATCCCTGTCTACAACTGAAACTTCGACAAGGACAGGGAGTACCAACCTATCTGACCACCAGTTCACTCGGTGTTGCCGAAGACCTGGGTGCGCAATTCGCTACGCTGGGTCTCGTACTGGGTGAGCTGACCAAGAAGGTCGAACTTCTCCTGACCGTCTGGCAACTGATTCATCCGGTGCCTGGTCGAGGCAATCAGTCGCATGTAAGTGGCATCCAGCAACCTTGCCAGCAGCTCGGAGGCATACTGACGCTCCTCCGGGCTAGGCTGCTTCAGCTGAACATCCGCGTCATCGGAGTCTGCGCCCTGATCGCCTTCCTTATTGCCCGGTCGCCTATCCTCCTGCTTATCCAAATTCAGCGGCAAAGGCATGACAGCCAGCTCGTTGATGGCCGACTCCAGCATGGGCCCGCCCGCCTTGGTCAAATTATGCATCCACAGACCCTGGGGCGTCTTCCTGTCGGGCAGCCCTCCGGCGGCCTGCACAGCCCGATAGAGCGAGCGGAAAATGGGAACTTCGAAACTGTCCGGACTCAGCTGAGCGAAGGCATCTGAACCGATCGCTCTGGGAATCTGTATAAGCACGCCCATGAACTGCTGCTCGCAAATGAAAACAGAATCATCGATGTGATGATAACCCTGCCGGAGAGCATCCTCACGCTGTATCCTACGACGTTGCATGGCATCGTCACTGCCATGGCCCGCGCGACCCTCCGATTCACCCGCACCGCGGTGAGGAGTGCGGACCGCATAGGCATCCTGGTCTTTCACATGCAGCTTGCGGCGGGCCCTGTTGACCTCCTGGCGCAGCAGATCCAGATCCACGCCGATTTTCCTGGCGGTCTTGCGGGTATAGGCCCCCACCAGGGAGCGATCCCTGATCTGGGCCAGGATGGGCGCCACAGCCTTGACCGCCCCCATCTGCCCGGTGGTGTACTGGGTGTCGAACATGGCTACGGCCGTGTCGATGACGAAGTCGTACAGCGGCCGGGCATGCTCGACCAGAGAACGCACAGCCTCATCGCCATACTGGATGCGCAGATCACAGGGATCCAGATTCTCCCGGGCCACCGCCACGAAGGTCTGCGTCAAAAAGCTCCCATCAAGGCCAAAAGCGTGCAGGGCAGCCTTCTGGCCGGCGGCATCCCCGTCGAAGGTGAAGACCACCCGGGAGCCCTGGACCGGCCCCACCAGCTGGATGGCCCCTAAGGCATCGTCGGAAATAAGTCGACGGACGATCTTGGCATGGTCCTCACCGAATGCAGTGCCACAGGTGGCTACAGCCGTATCGACACCAGCAAGATGGCAGGCCATGACGTCGGTATAGCCTTCCACGATGACCACCTGCCGCTTTTTGACAATGGCATCCTTGGCCAGGTCGATGCCGTAGAGCACCTGGTTCTTGCGGTAGAGCTGGGTGTCCGGCGTATTGATGTACTTGGCGTTGATGCCATCGTCCTCGTAGAGCTTGCGAGCGCCGAAGCCCAGGGTACGGCCCGTGGAATCCCTGATAGGCCAGGTGACCCTGCCCCGGAAGTAGTCGTAGACCCCCCGCTGCCCCTGCCTGGCCAATCCGGCATCCAGCATCTCCTGCTGGGTGAAACCCTTGGTGGACAGGTGGCGAACCAGGTTATCCCATCCGCGTGGGGCGTATCCGCATCCGAAATGCGCGCTATCGGCCTGGGAAAAGGTCCTGCCCGCCAAGAGTTTGCGCGCCGCCAGCGCCTCCTTGCTCATGATCTGCGAGACGAAGAAACGCTGGGCCTCTTCGTTGGCCTCCAGCAGCCGGGAACGTTTGGACCCGCGACGCTTGTCCTGACGGGAGTTTTCGTAATGCAGCTCGATCTGATACTTGTCTGCCAAGATCTCGACGGCATCGCCGAACTCGACGTTCTCCTCCTGCTCCACGTAGGTGAAGACATCACCGCCCAGACCGCAGCCGAAACAGTGCCAGACCCCCATGGATGGACGCACCGAAAAAGAAGGAGACTTTTCGTCGTGGAAGGGGCACAAGCCCATGTAGGTGCCGGAACCTGAAGGCTTCAGAGTCACGCTTTCAGATACGATCTCATACAGATCGGCCTTGGCTCTGACCTTCTCGATGTCTTCCTTCTTGATCATTCCGGACATGACACCCAGCCTACCGACCCAGGGGGATGTGTTGCGCCCTGCATAAATGCGGCAGGCCTATGGGCAGACCAAGGAATGCAGGGCCAACGCCGAGCCGTCGGTCAGGGAGGCCACCTGGTCGATGGCCACCCGCAGGCGCTCCCCGTCCGAACCTGCTTGGCGCCAATCCTCCAGGAAGACATCCTCCAAGGCATCAGAGGGGGCTGGCGAGTCGGCCATCATCACCTCAACCAGGTCGGCCACGATTTTCAGCTGCTCTGCATGGAAGGGCTCCTTCTCACGTGGAGCCATGACGAAGTAGACGGCAATCCCCTTCAAGGCCACGATCTCATAGGAGGTCCGGGGAGGGATGACCAGCCCTGCCGAGTACCTGGTCAGCGGACCTTGGCCATGGCGGCTTCGGGTGGCTGCCTCCACGGAGTCAGCGAAGCGGCCTATCAGATAACTGGTGGTGTTCTTCAACGTGGCCAGAGCCCGGCGTGAACCGTCGAAGCCCGTCGGCAACATGCCACGGACGTCCTCCAAGGCTCGGACCAGCTGGTCGGCATCCCAGCGGTCGCCATACCAGGATCGGGCAGCCTGGACCACGCCATCGACGATTCGAGGCTCAGCCAGTCGTTCAGGCACGAATGAGCCGACCACGATGGCATCCTCCACGTCGTGGACACTGTAGGCGATGTCATCAGCCAGGTCCATGACCTGGCACTCCATAGGCGTGCTAGCCTGCGGCGCCCCCTGCTTGAGCCAGCGGAAGACCTCTTGATCATCTGGATAGACGCAGAACTTGGCAGTCCTCTCCCCCTTGGGATGAGCCGAGGCCTCAGCCAAGGTCCAAGGATATTTGACCGCAGCGTCCAGGGCGGCCCTTGTCAGGTTGACCCCTGCCGAACGTCCGTCCGGTTGGAAAACCTTGGGCTCCAGCCTGGTCAGCAGTCGAAAGGTCTGCGCATTGCCCTCGAATCCCCCTATGTCTGAGGCCAGCGAGGACAGGGCACGTTCGCCGTTGTGGCCGAAGGGCGGATGACCCAGGTCATGGGCCAGACAGGCACAGTCCACCACGTCGGGGTCGCAACCCAACATGGTACCGATCTGCCGGCCGATCTGGGCCACCTCCAAGGTGTGGGTCAGGCGCGTACGGGCAAAGTCGTCAGTGCCGGCGACCAGGATCTGCGTCTTGGCCCCCAGTCGACGCAACGCCGAAGAATGGACCAGACGCGCCCGGTCACGTTCAAAGGCGGTCCTGCTGCTGGTCTTTGGAGGCTCTGGCGCCCACCGTTCCTGATCCTGGGCGGAGTAGCCCTCGGCCAGCAGGCGGAATCCGCCCTCCTCATCAGTGCCCATCAGGCGCGCCCGCTCCGTTCAGTCCAGATTATCCACGACCACCACTTCAGTGGGCACATTGCCCGCTGTGGCCTTGGAATAGGGGCAAAGCTCCTGGGTCCGCTCCACCAGACGGGTGGCCAGATCACGATCGACGCCGGGCAGGCAGACCTCGATCAGAGCCTTGATGCCAAAGGACTCGCCCTGGTCGCCAAGGGAGATGTGAGTGCGCACCTTGCTCTGGGCCAGCTTGGTGGCTGGCACGCGCAGCTCCTTTCCGGCCAGTCCCATGGCTCCCTGGAAGCAGGCACCCCAGCCGATGGCGAAGAGTTGCTCGGGGTTGGTGCCCTGGCCCTTGCCTCCCATAGCCTTGGGTGTATCCAAGTCCAGGGAAAGATCGGGCTCGTGGCTGTCCGCATGGCCCTCGCGGCCACCGGTGATGTCAGCTACGGCTGTGTATGAGATATTGCTGGGTTCATTTCCTGTATATGTAGTCATAACCTCATCTCACCACTTATATTGCCCCTTGACAAGGCCCCAAGCCCAGGTTCTACCTGTGATAGTGGTCTCAAAGAATGGATTCAGGGGCAATCAGGTGCAGGTCGGAGGGTTCGACCACCTCATGCACACCCAGGTAGAGCCGTGGAATCCTATTACGTAGGCAGGTGAAGATCTCATAGCTGATGGTGTCAGCGGCCCGTGCCCAGTCATCAGCGGTTGGCTCAGCCTGGTCCTCCCCCTGGCCTGGCCCAAAGAGAACAACGGTATCGCCCTCGTCCACTCCCAAGTCGGAAGCCATGCCCTCCAGATCAAGTACACACTGGTCCATGCAGACTCTTCCAGCGACACGAACCAACCTGGGCCCTTGACGAGTCATCAGACGGACGGGACCTCCCAGATGCTCTCGGCCCATAGCGCCCTCGCGGTCAAAGCCAGAGGCGGACCGATGGATCCCGTCGGCATATCCCAAGGGCATGATGGCCGTGCTTGTCGGGTTCTTCGTCAGATAAGTGCGCCCGTAGGAGATGCCGTGACCGGCCGGCATATCCTTGACAGTGCCCAGCTGGGCCTGGAGTGTCATTGCCGGACGCAGACCATAATCGGCCGAAACCCCCATGGAGGGATCCGGCTCGTATCCGTACAGACCGATGCCAGGACGGGTCAGGTCGTAACGTATTCCAGGACGGCTGAGCGTGGCAGCAGTGTTGGCAAGATGCCGGATTTCAGGCTTCATGCCGACGGCCGTCATCCTGTCAGAAAACTCCTCGAAGAGGGCGATTTGCTCGTCAGTGGACGACACGAACTCGTCCACATTAGGCATGTCGGCCACTGCCAGATGGCTGAAAAGCCCCACAGGCTCCAACAGACCCTGTGCGGCCAGGCGGGAGAGCTCGCGTAGGGCATCCCCGAAGGTTTCGGGAGTAAAACCGTTGCGTCCGAAGCCGGTGTCCACCTTGATGTGGACGCGTGCAGGCCTGCCGACCTGATCTGCCGCCTGGGCTGCCATGTCCATGGTCTTCAGAGAACCGACGCCTAGGTCGATATCAGCCTGAATCAGCTGGTTGAAGGGGGCGCGGTCCCCATTGAACATCCAAGACAGAATCCGACAATGTTCGGGGCCGATGCCTGCACGACGCAGACGCAGGGCCTCGCTGGACTGGGCTGTGCCAAGCCAGGTGGCCCCGCCAGCCAGCGCCGCCAGAGCAGCAGGGATGAGCCCATGGCCGTAAGCATCGGCCTTGACCACACCCATGACCGCAGCACCGGGGTTCGTGGAATGAACCAGCTTAACCAAGGTGGCCATATTGGCCTTCAAGGTCCGCAAGTCCACGATGATCTGCCCAGGATAGGCCCGAAGAGCTTGTTCGTAATGCTTCTGGCCTTCGGGCCCGGAAAACTGCCATGCCGGTGCTGCGCTCAATGTCATGGCTCCATTGTGCGACGGCGCTGCGACGGTCTGCCCCCGCTCTCAGACAGTGACCAAGCGCTTGGCCTTCCTTTCGCGCTCAGCCAGGTCAAGGGGACGATCATGCCGCTGATAGGCCACCCGCACGTTCTCGATTTCCTTGTTCTCAGGCATGATGATGTTGCCGCATCGGGTGAAGCCGTGGGTCTCCAGGATATGCTGCATGGCATAGTTCTTCAGTCCCGTATCGGCGCGTATGTTCTCGAACCGGCGCATGCTCCAATCAAGCAGGTCCCCGGCCGCGTGACGCCCCAGTCCCGAGGCAGCAACCCGGTGGATGGTGGTATAGGGCCGGTCGTCCAGCCAGCTGCCATCAATGACCTTATAATCCGGTTCTGGATCATGGAAGAGAGCAAAGACGCCTATGATGCGCTCGTGGCTGCCCTTGTGGTCGTCCAGCTCAGGTTCAGGGTAGACGGGATCCTCAGGAATTTGGTCCATACCAGCTGCATCGTCAACCAAGAGCATGGTGTGGCCACCCGCGATGTCCTCGCGGATGCGTTCAGGCAGGGGGTACTTGTCCCCCCACTGACGGGGGTTGCCGGTCTCGGCCATCCGCTTTCTGGCGTAGGCGTAGACAGGCATGATCGCCTCAAAGTCGTCCATGGTGGCATGACGGATCCAACGTGCGGTCTCCATCGCGTACTTGCTCACTGTGGCTACCTCTTTCTCGACCGGTGCGGCAGGGATGAAACCTGCCCCTGCGATTGCCGAAGTACGAGTGTATCCATCAGCAGGCTGTCACGAAGTGAGTACGCATTGAGCGAATCGGGGAATAGTTTGGGCTATTCTGCACTCTTCAGAACCCGGTTTTCCGAGTGCAAATAACGGGCACGGGTCAGGTTGACTACGAAAGCCTGCTGACCAGACGGATTGGCATGACCACATGTCGCTGAGCCTCTTCGCCCAGACGAACACCAAAGAACAGGCACAAGTGACCGATTCGTCCCACGAGTGTTAGATGAGCACCCTTCAAAAAACTGGGCAGGGCTCAGCCCTTGCCCAGTTTCCACGTTTTTGAAACTCAGACCAGCTTGCGTTCGTAAGGATCGGAGCTGATGCCCGCAGCGACGATGTCACGGCTCCATTGCTTGGCCGAGAAGAGCGAATGGTCGCGGTAGTTGCCGCAAGAGGTGATCTCAGTGCCTGGCACGTCGTCCCAGGTGGCCTTTTCGGCGATGAACTCCAGCGACTCCTTCAGGGCCTTGGCCACATCCTCGGTCGAATGACGGCCCCAGGCAAGCAGGTGGAAGCCCGTCCGGCAGCCGAAGGGCGAGCAGTCGATGTAGCCGGGGATGCGCTCGCGCAGGAGCACGGCGATGGTGTGCTCGATGGTGTGCAGCCCGGCAGTAGGAATGGCGTTCTGATTGGGCTGGACCAGGCGCAGATCATAGTTGGAGATGATGTCTCCCTGGGGGCCCTTCTCCTCGTCGATCAGACGAACGTAGGGCGCCTTGACCTTGGTGTGATCCAGCTGGAAGCTCTCTACGATTGGTTTGTCAGCCATTATTATTTCCTTTCCTCTCGGGCGCCTAATCTGCAAGGGCAGCCACGATGAAGTCATGTATATCTCATGGTAGGCCGACCCGCCTATCAGATTCGGCCGCGCCCATGACCACATTCACTCCTTTTCTGGCCGAGAACTTGGAGATGACCCCCATGAACTGGGGTCCATATTGATCCAGTTTGTGCTGTCCCACCCCGTTGACAGCCAGGAAGGTCGCATCATCGACTGGACGCAGACGACACATATCGCGCAGCGCCTTGTCGGAGAAGACGATGTAGGGGGGCTTGCCGATCTCACGGGCTATGCTGGTCCGCAGATCGCGCAGCTTCTGGAAAAGTTCCTCGTCCTCTGGGTTGGCATCACTTGCATCGACCTGATCGAGATCGTCATCGTCAAGCGTCGAAGAAGATCCGCCGCCGAAGACCTTGCCTGAGGCACTCGGTCGTTCCGTCCGTTTGATCTCATAATGAAAGTCCGGACTGACCGTCTGCGCGGCCTTGGGCCCGAAATGGACCATGGGCAGCCGTCCTTCGGTGATGTACAGATACCCGTCCGAGGCCATCTGGTTGAGCACGTCGCGGATTCGCGCCTCTGGAACCTGGGCCAGAGCGCCATAGCTGGGGCACCGATCCAGCCCTCGTCGAAGAAGGTCCTGCGAGCGCGAACCCCGGAGGATCTGGGCGATCTTGCCGGAGCCGAACCCCTGATTCACATCATGCACGCACCTGCTGATGGCACGGGCCACATCGCTGACATCGATAGTCGTAAAGGTGCTCAGACAGTTGGAACAGTTTCGGCAGCCGCCGCTGCCCGTGTCGGGATGCCCGACCGGGACGGATTTGCCCTTGTCGGCCTCGGCAGGCGAAAGGCCCGCGGCAGCCTGGTCCACTTCCTCGCCGAAGTAGCGCAACATGTACTGGTGAAGGCAGCCGGTAGTTCGACAGTAGCCGATCATGACGTTGAGCAGACGCCGGTGTTCGGCCCTGACCGCTTCAGCCTGCTCACCGGTCAGTCTGTCGTTGCCGTTGTCCATGTCCAGCAAACGTCTGCGGGTGACGATGTCGCTCTCGTTCCACAGCAATGAGCATCGGGCGGGCTCACCGTCACGTCCCGCCCTGCCTGCTTCCTGGTAGTAGGCCTCGATGCTCTCGGGCATGTTGTGATGGATGACATAGCGCACGTTGGACTTGTCAATGCCCATGCCGAAGGCATTGGTGGCCACGACCACCTGCACCTTGTCGTTGACGAAGTCCCGTTGCGCCTGCTCCCTGTCCTGGGCATCCATGCCCGCGTGGTAGCTGACAGCGCTGACACCAGCCTTGGCCAGATCATCCGCCAGGGCTTCGGTCTCCTTGCGGGTGGCGCAGTAGACGATGCCTGAGTCATCTCCATGCTTCAGGGCATACTGGACCACCCAGCGATTCTTGTATTTGCTCTCCAGCTTGATCACATCGAAGAAGAGGTTGGGCCTGTCGAATCCCGTCACCGCTACGTAAGGATCGTCCAAGCCCAGCATGTATACAATGTCGCGCCGAACCTTTTCGGTCGCTGTAGCAGTGAAGGCTGCCACCGTGGGTCGACTAGGCAGGGATCTGATGAAGTCGCCGATTCCCAAGTAGGCAGGGCGGAAGTCCTGACCCCACTGGGATACGCAGTGGGCTTCATCCACGGCCAGCAGGGAGATTCTCGTACGCTGGGCAAATTCTCTGAATCTGGGGGCATCCAGCCGTTCGGGAGCCACGTAGAGGATTTTGCTTCGTCCCTGGGCAGCCTGAGCCAGGGCTAGGGACTGCTCATTCATATCCTGGGTGGAATTGACGAACGAAGCCGGGATGCCGGCATCCTCCAACCCGTCCACCTGGTCCTTCATCAGGGAAACCAAGGGAGAGATGACGATGGTCAGACCGTCCAGAAGGGTGGCAGGGATCTGATAGCAGATGGACTTGCCAGCCCCGGTCGGCATAACACCCAGGCAGTCTCGCCCATTCAGAATGGCCTTGACCAGATCCTCCTGACCCGGACGAAAGGACTCATATCCGAAATACCGTTTCAGCGCCTGCCCTGCATCCTGGATGTCCACCATGATTCCCCAGTCTATTGCCCCGGCAGGAGTCAAGCAGTGGGCGAACGACCATGTGGTCAATCGTTGCCGGAACGCTTAGCCATCCTGCCACTAACCCAGAATGTTGAACCCTTGGATAGCTGGTAGCTGCCGACGGCTGGTGAGCCAGTAGCTGAACAGGATGCATATGGCGGAGAAGACTAACGTGAAGACCACTTGGGGCCAGAGTAAATATACGGTGACGTACCCCCATAAATCAACATTCATGAAGGGGCTTAAGGTCTTGTACATCCAATGGCCGCGCATAAGGTTGATTATCTGAACCGCCGTTTGCTGCCACCCCCAGAAATTCCAGCCGGAAATCGAATGCCAGAAACCGATACAGATCAACAGCCCCACCAGCAGCAGGCATCTGCCTTTTCGATCAAGATGGGCGGCGAGGTCACCCAGCACCTGGCCAAGCAGAACGAAGGCTATCTGCACCATAAAGACATGCAACGCCAGAGCCAGCCAACGGGACGGCTGCTGAGCATACGACTGGTTAAAACATGACACACTCCAGGGATCAAGAGTTAGCCTCCAAGGCGAACAGCCCTGCACGAGAAACCTTTGGTAACTTTCCGTAAAGGGCATCCATCCGATTTGGCCTAGGCTGCTGATAATCGCGACCACGATCATGAAAGTGGTTGTCGCCAGGGCCATGACCACATTGGAGATGATCTGGGTCCATGCGATTGTAGAACGAGTCACAGCGTTGGAGATCAGGGGCCGGAAAGTCGTCAGTGAGCAGACGAAGGCGGTGGCCATGAGCACCATTTCGGTGAACAGACCGGTGAACCCGGAGCTCAAGGGGATGAACCCCATAACACCCAGAGTGAGGACGAGAGCCCAAATCGAAAAGACGATCAGCCTCGGCATCACCTGTACGCGCAGAGCCATCCGGGTCTGCACCGCAGGCGACAGGAAACTCTTGATTCGGGCCCACCCTTCAGCTGGTCCAGCACCCAGGTCGGGGCTTTCTGGCCCCAGCTTGGTCTTCGTCCGCACTGCCCCCGCAACTTGCGTGTTATTCATTGTGCCGCTCCTTCCGTTATCTGGACGAAGTAGGTCTGCAGATCCATTGGGGCGACAATAAGCCCCTTGGGCTGCTCGTCGGACACTGGCCCCTCGAAGCTGACGCGCAGCAGGTCGCCGATGCGCTGCCTGCTCAGCAGCTGTGGGTCGCCCTGGGCAAGGTAGCCCTCCACGTCACGCGGACGGCCAGTGACAGTGGTCCCCAGGGCAGACAGATCATCCACGCTGAAAGATCGCAGGACCCGCCCCTGGTCGATGATCGTGGCGCGGGAGATGAGCTGGCTGACCTCGTTGATGATATGGGTGGCGATGATCATGGTCGGTCCGCGGTGCTGATAGGCCTCCAGAACGAAGGAGTAGATCCTCTCCCTGGCCGCCGCATCCATTCCTGTCGTCGGTTCATCCAGAATGAGGTATTCCACAGGCAGGCAGAGTCCGATGACGTCCTTGACCACCTGACGCTGCCCCATGGAGAGGGAAGCAAAAGTGTCAGTCAGCCTCAATGCGAAGCTCTTAAGAATACGCTCAGCCAAGTGCCAGTCGAAATCACCGTAAAACCCCTCGGCCATGGCGAATGCTTGTCTAATGTGTCGTCGGGATGGATAGGGCCAGGTTTCATTGACCAGGGCCACGCGGCGAACGATTCTTGAGTCGCTGACCAGATCGCTTCCATCCAGGTGGATCAGCCCCTGGTCAGGAAGTGTCCTGCCCGTCATCAGATTGCACAGGGTGGACTTGCCGGCCCCGTTCCGCCCGAAGAGTCCGTATATATTACCGGGCTCAAAGCAGAGTGAGATCTCATCCAGGGCCTTCAGCTTTCCGTACGATTTGTCCACCTTGGAAACTGTCAGACTCATTGGTAGACCCTTTCTATGATGGCGTCCAGGTCCTCACGAGATACGTCCAGAGACTTGGCTTCTTTGACCAGATCCTGGAACCTTCCGTTCAGGAGCTCGTTCCTCCGACGCTCACGAACACTCCGGCCCGCACCGGCAGTGACAAACATGCCCAGCCCCCGCCGTTTCTCCAGAAGGCCCCGGTCGACCAACAGGTTCATCCCCTTGAGGACGGTGGCCGGGTTGATCTGGTAGGCGGTCGAGATTTCCGTGGTGCTGGGAATCCTCTCACCATCGGCGACCAGACCCTCGGCTATGGCTTCGGTCAGCCGGTCCGCCACCTTCATGAAAACGGGCCGACCATCCGGTATTTCGATCGCCATCGTTTGACCGCCTTGTCTGCCTTGATTCGGAGTGCCGAATTAGGACCTTTACAACTGTTTATTACTTAGTTACTTGAGTAACTAACCAACAGTCTACGATTTGTTCTTCCAACCGTCAAATCAAATGCAGTCGTAATCCGCCCGGTTGCTCTGCGCAGATACTTCCGCTGCCCTACTTCATCCCAGCAAGAACGGACATGCCCTCATGTAATTCTGCTTAGCCAGGATGCCGTATAAGCACGGACGCCTACAGGGTTGCAGCTGCCAGCAGCTGACGGGTATAGGACTGACTGGGGTGATCGAGGATGGTCTGCACCGGCCCCTCCTCAACCACCCTCCCCTGGCTGAGCACCATGACCCTGTCCGCGATGTGCTGGACCACGCCCAGATCATGGGAGATGATGATCATGGACATGCCATTTGACGGATCACTCTGCTGTCTGGACTGGGCCATGATGGATTGAAGGGTATGGAGAATACCTACGCGTGCTGATACATCGATGGCGCTCATGGGCTCATCGGCCAGGAGTATCCGGGGCTTGACGACCAGGGCCCGGGCTATGGCCGCCCGCTGGGCCTGGCCTCCGGACAGATCGGAGGGATAAGCCGTCATGATCCTGCCCGGATCAAGCTGAACCTCTGACAAGACCTTGGCCACCTGATCAGCAGAGCCCGTCCCACCCTGACGACGATGCCATAGGTGCCCGCTTCCCCTGCGCCTGACAGCCAGAAGAGGTTCAGCGACCGATCGACCAATGGTCCAGCGCGGGTCGAGGGAGGCAAAAGGGTTCTGAAAGACCAGAGCAGAGTCCCGGGCAAGCTCCTTGGCGGCCGGGGAACCATGCAGAACTGGTCTGCCCTCATATGCCACCTGCCCGGCATCAGGCCTCAACTGACCAAGGAGCATACGGGAAAGCGTGGTCTTCCCTGAACCGGACTCCCCTATGATCGCCAAGCACTCCCCCGGCAGGAGGGAGACATCGATCCCGTCAACCGCGGCCTTTCTAGCCGTGCCGCTGCCAGTGGAGGCATAGACCTTGGTCAGGCCTTTCCCGGTCAGGATCGGATCGGCATGTGCACCGTCAGTCGCCCTCATGCTTGCCTCCAACTGCGCTCAGTGTCAACTCCTTGGCGGCTCTCACCAAAGTCCTGCCCTGTGAACTGGATGGGTTGCGCAGAATGCTCTGCGTTTGTCCGCTTTCCACCACTCGACCCGCGTCAAGGATGTAGCAGTAATCAGCAACCCGAGCCAGGACGGAGAAATCATGGGTGATGAACAGCAGAGAGGCCCCGCTCTGGTCAACCAAGGAAACCAATAGGTCTACGATCTGCCGCTGGGTGATGGCATCCAGGGCCGTGGTCGGCTCGTCCGCCAGGATCAGTCTGGGCTTGGTGACCAGGGCTGTAGCTATAGCCGCCCGCTGCTGCTGGCCCCCCGACAGCTCATGTGGATAGGAGCCAGCCAGATCCGCATCCAACTCGACCTGGGACAATATCTCCATGACTCGTCTACGCCTTTCCTGGGCACTCAGACGGTAGTGGCGACGGAGAGGCAGCTCGACCTGGCTGTAAATTTTCTTGACCGGGTTCAGGGCCGTGGAAGGATTCTGAAAGATCATGCCCATCCGGGAACCGCGAAGGTCCGCCAGAGACCGGTCATCCGAACCGAGAATCTGAAACCCGTCCACCAGAATGGATCCCGACAGGGAGGCCGTCAGCGGTGCAGCGCCCAGAACGCTACGGGCTATCATCGACTTTCCAGAGCCAGAGGAGCCGATCAGGCCGACCCGTTGGCCGTCTGCCACTTTGAGGTCCACCTGGTCAAGAATGGTGTGGCCATTGATGGACAGGTTCAGGCCGTCAATACTCAGGGACATCATTGACCTCCCTCTTCTGCATGGACCGCATTCTTGACATGATGACCAGAGTCATCTAATTGCGCAGACGTTTCCTGGCGCTCCTCAGAGGGGAGAGCGGACCGTCCAGCGGCAGTCACGGCCGCCCTGAGGCTGGGGTTGGTAACTGGATCGATGGCATCACGCAGGGCATCCCCGAACAGGTTCAGCGCTACCACCACCATGGTGACCACCAAGCCGGGCCAGAGCACAGTCAGTGGGAAGACGTTGATGAACTTAACAGAGGTGGTCAGTGAGTGCCCCCAAGAGGGTAGGCCAGAGGGGACACCCACCCCTAGGTAGGTCAACCCTGCCTCGGCCAGAACGGAGGTCCCTGCTGACATGGAAAGCTGCACGCACAGGACAGGAATGACATTGGGCACCAGGTGGGTGCAGAAGATTCTGAAGGACCCGATCCCGCTGTGCCGGGCGGATTGCACGTAGTCAGACTCTGCCACCAGAAGCGCCTGGGGCCGTACGATCCGGGCCAGGTTGAGTCCGTAGCCGAACCCACAGGCCAAGACGACCACGGCAATGCTGGGTCCCAGGGGAACAGCCAGGATCAGGGCCAGCAGAACTGTGGGCAGGGAAATCAGAGCGTCGACCAGGACTACGACCGTCTGCGATACTCCTGAACGGCGCGAGACCATGGCCATGACCAGAAGAAGTCCCAATACGCCCGACAGGATGACAGCCAGAAGGCTGATGGCCAGGTTGGTTGCCGACCCCGCCATCAGCCAGGAGAGGATGTCTGCTCCAGTGCCGTCTGTACCCAACAGGTGGTCGCGGCTGGGGGCCTGCCAGATCCGATACCCATCAGTGGCCCAAATAGGGACCGGGGTCCAGAACCTGGAGACCAGGGAGACAAGGATCCAAATGGCCAGAACAATCAGCGAGTATCGACCCGAGGCCTTGCGCCACATGCTGACCAGCACCACCCGCATCCGCCCGAAGAATCCCAGTCGGCCCGGGAATGCGGCACTCGACCCCAGGCGTGGCCCGTCTGCGTGTTCACAGCTCATCGGTCCGCCACCTCCCGCCTGGCCGTACCTCGAAAACGCGGATCGATCAGTCTATGGATAACGTCCACCAGCAGTCCCAGGAAAAGGAAGAAGGCCGCCAGAAGAAGCAGCTCGGACTGAACGGCCGGAAGATCCCGGTTGCCCACGTCGGTGATCAGCATGGAGCCCAGTCCTGGCAGAGCAAACAGATTCTCGCTGACCATGACCCCCGTGATCATCTCGGCCATGGTCAGCCCGACCACGGAGACCAGCTGGGGGGAAGCCAGCCGCAGACCGATGCGCAGGGCGGCCTGGGTTCGGGTCATCCCGCAGGCCATGCCCATGTCCACATACCCCGAAGAGAGCATGTCAGTAAGGAGGGATCGGGTGTACCGCATGATGCCGGCACCCACGATGATGCCGGTGGACAGAGCAGGCAGAATCAAGGACGACAGGGCCTGCCCCGGCTGAGCCCAGCCGAGAGCAGGAAAGCCCTGGGAGGACAGCAGACCGATTAGGCCACTTCCCTTGGCAAAGAGCATGATCAGAAGCAGCCCTGACCAGAGGGCCGGCACTGATCCGCCCACGATGGCTGCCATGTGGCTGAGAGACTGCATCCGTGGCGAGCGTGCCAGAGCCGCCGCACAGCCCAGGGGAATACCCAGCAACAGGGCCACGCCCAATCCCAAAAGAATCAGCGGGAAGGTGATCTGGGCCCGGATGCCCACCTGGGAGGCAATGGAACGGTTGGTCAGAATGGATCTGCCCAGGTCCCCTTCAAGAAAGTCGCTGATCCAATCCAGATACTGCCGCGGGTAGGAGCGGTCCAGCCCCATCTGCCGACGCAGCCGGTCGACGCGCCCAGGCGGGGCATCCAGTCCGGCCATGACTGCGGCAACATCCCCGGGCAGGATACGCAGGGCCAGGAAGATCAGCAGGGAGATGCCCATCAGTGCCAAGATGAAGAGCAACACGCGCCGCATCAGGAATCTGGCCATGGTCATGCCCGCCTGTAGGCCACGTCAGACAAGGGCATGAGAGACTGGTTCAAATCGACCGGGAAGCCCTCCAATCCTGTCCGCCAGGCCGTGGTCACCCGGTAATTGAAGAGCCAGTCCGCCGCCGCGTCGTTGCTGACGATTCGGGCGGCCCGGGCCAGGAGCCTGTCGGAGTCATCGGCAGAGGTCGTGGCCATGGCCTTCTGATAGAGCTCCTGGACCTGACGATTGTCATAGTTGTAGTAGTAGCCCGGGTTGGCCCACTGATGGAAGTCGTGGCTCTCGCCATGATCCACCAGAGACAGGTCATAGTCCTTGTTGGCATGTACGTCCTGCAGCCATACCGAAAACTCCACCACCCTCACATCCAGGTCGATGCCCACCTGACGCAGCTGCGAGCGCAGCTGATCACCCAACTCGCTGCCGTAGGTGTTGGCGTAGGTCAACCGCAGCTTGAGAGGGTGGTCGGGACCATACCCGGCCTGTGCCAGGAGCCTCCGTGCCTGCTCCGGATCGTGGGGGTAGAGACCGGTCAAATCCTGATAGCCGGGATCCAGAGAGGGTATGGGTCCGCCCAAGGCCCTGTCCGATCCGCCTCGGGAGGCAATCAGCTGCCGATGGTCAATGGCATGGCGGATGGCCTGACGTACCCGCGGGTCGGATGTAGCGGCACCCTTGCCATTCATGGCTAGGACGTACTTGTCGGTGTCGTCGCCCGCCTTGACCTGGAAGTCGGGGCTGTTGCGGAATGGGCTGGCCAGGTTCTCGGTGACCGGAGCCAGCACCTGCACATCCCCGCTGCGCAGGGCGTTGACGGCGGCGTTGTCGTCATTGAGGTAGCGGATGACGATGGTTGGCGTCTTAGGCTTGTCGCTGCCCCAATAGTGAGGATCGGCCTTGAGTGTGACCGAATCGTTTGGTCGGAAGCTTTCCAGCAGGTATGGGCCGGATCCCACGGCCTGGGTCTTCATGTCATAATCGGCCCGCCGGTCAAAGACCAGACCAGCCCGGCCGCTCAGCTGCCAGAGCAGATCCTGGTATGGTCTGGACAGCGCCAGGCGCACCGTCAGAGGATCTGTGGCCTGAACGCCCTGGAAGCCCTCCAGCATCTCGCTGCCCTGATAATGGCCTGCCATGAGCCCACGAATGGAGTCAACCACGTCCTGGGCCCGAAGAGCATGACCGTTGGAGAAGCGGATGCCCTCATGCAGGTGGAAGGTGTAGACCAGGCCGTCCTCGGAGACATCCCAGGTCCTGGCCAGGCCCGGACGCACCCGGTTCCGGGAATCCCGTGACACCAGGCCCTGATAGACATTGCCGATCAGAAGCTGATCCAGCGCTGTGCCCGACTGGTTGCGGATGTCCAGATTGGTGGGAGCCAGCTTGAGTCCCACCGTGACCGTGTCCGCCACGGTTCCGCCCCCGGCTTGCCCAGCGGCTCCACGATGCCCGGTCCACAGGGAGAATGCCAAGGCCAGGGCCAGCAGGAGACTGAGCAGCTTCCAGGGCAGGGTGTTACCGCCCGACCTCATGGGCCTGATCCTGGCGTTGAGTTCGGGGTCAGTGCTGGGGCCTGACTCCTGGGCCGCATCTGTATCTGTTGCGGTCACGCTGCCATGCGCATGCGTGCCGTGTCGATCTGCGTTCATTGACGAATCCTTATGCTGTGGTTGACCGCCATTCTGGTCGATCACCGCCCACAAGCATACTCCCCGAAGCCATCACCCAGGCTTATGCGCCTAGGATGGATTCGAAAAGCGCCACGCGCCCGGACGACGGCAGGGAGGAAGAGACATGCTGCTGGCCATCGACATCGGCAATACCAACATCGAGGTCGGATTCATGGAGGGCGACCGGGTCGCCGCCTCCTACAGACTGACCACAAGAATCGACCACACAGCTGACGAGTTCGGGCTTCTGCTGGGACAGCTCATGGCCCTGGCCGGCTACAAGACTGCGGATGTGCAGGACGCCATCATCTCCTCGGTGGCTCCTGCGGTCATGCACGCCGTCAGGTCCTGCCTGATCCGTTTCTTTTCCATCGACCCCATGGTGGTAGGCCCCGGCGTGAAGACGGGCATGAACATCCGTTTGGACGACCCGCGTTCCCTGGGCGCCGACTGCTTGGCCGACTGCGTAGGCGCATTCAACCGCTACGGAGGGCCGGTCTTGGTCATCGACTTTGGCACTGCCACCACCTTCAACTATGTGGATGCCAAGGGCGCCATCCGCTCCGGCCTGATCGTGCCGGGTATCCGCTCGGGGGCCCAGGCCCTTGCCGGCCAGACCGCCCAGCTGCCCCAAGTGGAAATCACCCGTCCTCAGACCATCATGGCCACGGGTACCAAAACGGCCATGCAGGCCGGGCTCTACTACAACTTCCTGGGCGGCCTGGAGCGGATCATCCGTCAGTACCGCAGCGAGATAGGCCGAAACTTCCACGTGGTGGCCACGGGCGGCATGGGTCGCACCTTCTCACAGGACACTGACCTGATCGAGGTCTACGATCCCGAGCTGATCTTCACCGGCATGTACAGGATTCACCAGCTCAATGCCGATGGCCGACCACACGCTGCACCAGCGCACCATTGACCTGCAGAATGGCCTGTTTGCCGTCTTTGTCGATGCCGGTCAGCGAGCCCACCAGGACCTGGCCCTCCACCTGAACCTGCACCGGATGCCTGGTGCGATTGAACAGAAAGACAAAGCGCGTCCGATCATCCTGGCTGACTCGCTCAACTCTCAACAGATCGGGGTCGCCCTGAGCCGACCTCATATCGGCAACATCCAGGGCCTCCAAAAGGGCAGGAAGGACCTTGGCCAGACCCTGGGCGTCCAGACGGCAACCCAGGTAGGCAGCCTTGCCATGACCCCAGTCATGGACGGTCATGGCCGGCATGCCATCCATCCCCGTCCAGGGATCAGCCCGGTAGCTTGCCAGGACCTTGGTACCCTTGTCCAAGTGGCCGATGACATCGGCCCAATCGTGGGCCGTAACCCCGTTGGTCAGGTCCAGATGGTCCAGCAGACCAGGCGTGCCGGGGACCATGGGTGCGAACTCCTCGATCGACAGCCCTAGCAGGTCCCGGAGCGGCCCCGGATACCCACCGGTCCAGACGCGGTCCTGTTCGTCGGCGATACCGCTGCCCCAGGTGACGATCAGCCGCCCTCCACTATGTACATACTTGTGGAGCCGTTTGGAGAGATCAGCGTCGATCAGGTAGAGGGATGGCAGGACCACTAGCGGGTACTCCTCCCAGGCAGCCCTGACCGGCAGGACATCAGGCCGGATGGCGTTGTCCAGAAAGGCTCGGTACCAGACCGGCGGCTCCTGACCATGCTCGACCCGATTGCTGGGCGAGGACGCGTGGGAGCTGGCCCACTGGCTTGCGTAGTCGAAGACCAGGGCCAATGGGGCCCTGGCCAGCGTGCTACCCGCCAGACCGGCCTGCGAGAGCCCCTGCAGGTCCTCTCCCAATTGGCAGACATCACGGAAGACGGCCGTGTCCTCGCCGGCGTGAGGCAGCATGGCCGAGTGGAACTTTTCCGCGCCAGCACGGGACTGTCTCCACTGGAAGTAGCAGATGGCATCAGCACCGAGTGCCAGGTGAGCCAGGGAATCGCGCTCCAGCTGTCCGGGCTCCTTGCGGGGATTGACCGGCCGCCAGTTGACCGCCGATGTGGCCTGTTCCATAAGCCACCAGGGACGTCGGCGGGCGATGGCATCCACCAGGCTGGAGGAATAGGCCAGCTCCTCCAGGTGATCCCTGCCTGGCGTCGCGTAGTGGTCATTGGCCACAAAGTCCACCTGGTCGCCCCAGTCGTCGTAGTCCAGGGTAAATCCGCCGGCGCTGACCATGAAGTTGGTGGTCAAAGGTATATCCGGGGTAATCTCAGCCAGGGTGTCACGCTCAGCCATGTAGAAATCCTTGAGGGCGTCGGAGCTGAACCGCTCGAAGTCCAGCATGCGTCCCGGATTCTGGAAATTCCCCTGACCGATGAAACGCGGCGGCAGAATCTGTGAGAAGTCACTCAGCCTCTGCGACCAGAAATCCGTGCCCCAGGCACGGTTGACGGCCTCGATGTCCTTGTAACGGTGGCGGCACCAACGCTGGAAGGCCCTCATGGCATCGTCGGAATAGTCGAAACGATTGTGGCAGCCATATTCGTTGCCCACATGCCAGGCCACCAGGTAAGGGTTATCCCGGTAGTGCTCGGCCATGGCCCGGCAGAGCTTCAAGGCATAGGAGCGGAAGATCGGCGAAGTGGGCCGCCAGTGCTGCCGGGCCCCGGGCCAGACCGTGTCACCTCGCTCGTCCCTGAGCAGAACTTCGGGATGTGCCTGGGTCAGCCAGAGCGGCGGGGAGGCCGTGGCCGAGGCCAGGTTGACCCCGATGTCCGCCCGACCGAGCCTGTCAATGATTCGGTCCAGCCAATCAAAGTCGAAAACGCCCTCGCTGGGCTCAATGCGCGACCAGGAGAAGACTGCCAGGGCCACCACGTTGACCCCTGCCTTAGTCATCAGCCTGATATCTTCATCCCAGACATCCTCGGGCCACTGGTCGGGGTTGTAGTCGCATCCGTACCAGAGGGACTGCTGACCCTTGAGATGCTTGGGCCATCGATAGGCCCGCCGTGTCGGTTTGCTCATGGGTAGAACCTCCTGGTCCGTCTTGATCCTCGGACGGGGATGCCTGCCGCGTCCACGTCGCCCCGCAGCTCCGGGATCCCCTGACCATTATGTCCCGCCAGGCTGACTGTTCAGGCTTTTTCTTGAGAATCCAAGGGAACAGAGGAGGTGAAGGTGCGCTTAACCCCCGTGAAGGGGTCAGTGAATTCCAGACGACGGGCCACCAATTGCAGAGGCCGGGAGAAGTCGTCATAGGCACGAGTCTGAATCCGGGGGTAGAGATCGTCGCCCACTATGGGCAGGCCCAAAGAGCTCATATGCACCCGAAGCTGATGGGTCTTGCCTGTCTGCGGATAGAGCGTGTAGGTGGCCAGACATCCCTGGCCCGTAGTCAGTTCGATCCCGGTAATGGCATTGACGGGCCCGCGCTCCTCCCAGGCCTGGAGAACCCCTCGGCGTTTGATCACCCAGGAGCGGCGCTCTAATGGGAAGACCCGGGGCGGAGCCAGGTGTCGCACAGTGCCGGTCCGCGGACGAACCATGGGTCGCACCGGCGCCAGACACTGGTAGACCTTGCGCACGCGATGCTCCTGGAAGAGCATCTGGTAGGCCCGCCTGGCAGCCGGATCGCGCACCAGAACCAGCACTCCCGCAGTGGCCCTGTCAAGCCTGTGGGCGGGTATGATGTCGGGCTCCCCGTAAAGCTTTCGTATTTTGATCAACACGGTTTCCGCGTGCCACATCCCCCTAGGCATAGTAGCCAGGAAGTGGGGCTTGTCGACCACAATGATGCGACGGTCCTCATAGATGACTTTGGGCTCGAAGGGGATCTGCGGCTCCTCCAGAACGATCCGATGCCCCCGCTGCTCGGACCCGACGACCACGGACAGCCTCTATTCCACAGTGACCGACTTGGCCAGATTGCGGGGCTTGTCCACATCCAGGCCCTTGAGCCGGGCCATGTCCAGAGCGAACAGCTGCAGGGGGACCACATCCACCAGCGGGCTGATCAGGGTCGGGCAGGGCGGCCGCCAAAAGACCACGTCGGCATAGCGGTCGGCGTCCGGGTCGCCCTCCTCAGCCACGACGATGGTGAAGGCACCGCGGGCCTTGACCTCTTCGATGGCCGAGATGACCTTGTCATGCAGCACGTTGCGGCCCCGGGCGCTGGGGACGACGACCACCACAGGCTCCCCCGGCTCCACCAGGGCGATGGGCCCGTGCTTGAGCTCGCCGGCGGCAAACCCCTCGGTGAAGATGTAGGCGATCTCCTTGAGCTTGAGCGCCCCTTCCAGAGCCACCGGATAGCCCACATGCCGCCCCAGGAAGAGGAAGGAACGGGCCTTGGACATGCGCTGAGCCGTCTGCTCGATGACCTCGGCCTGCCCATCCAGCACTTTCTGGATCTTGGCAGGCATGGCCTTGAGGCTGTCGATGGTCTGGTGGATCTCGTCTCGATACATGGTTCCCTTGACCTGGGCCAGGTAGAGCCCCAGCAGGTAAGCCGCTACGATCTGGGCCAGGAAAGCCTTGGTGGAGGCCACAGCCACCTCGGGACCAGCGTGCGTGTAGAGCACGGCATCGGACTCCCTGGGGATGGTGGACCCCTGGGTGTTGCAGATGGCCAGGACCCGTGAACCCTGCTCTCGTGCGTGCCGAAGCGCCATCAGCGTGTCCATGGTCTCTCCGGACTGGGATATGGCCACGACCAGGGTGCGCGGGGTCAGAATGGGATCACGGTAGCGGAACTCGTGGGCCAGCTCGACCTCCACCGGGATGCGGACCCAATGCTCGATAGCGTACTTGGCCACCAACCCTGCATAGGAGGCCGTCCCGCAAGCCACAACGATGATCTTGTCGATCTGGCGGAAGACCTCCTCATCGATGTGGACCTCGTCCAGATCCAGGTCGCCTGACTCGTCGTACCGGCCCAGCAGAGTATTGGAGACCGCCGCAGGATCCTCATGGATCTCCTTGTCCATGAAGGAGTCCCATCCGCCCTTTTCAGCGGCCGAGGCATCCCAATCGATGGTGTAACGGCGGGGATGCTCCACTGGATGCCCCTGAAAATCAGTGACCTTGACCTGGTCTGCGCTGATGCAGACAGCCTGGTCCTGTCCAAGCTCCATGGCCTGGCGCGTATAGGCCACGAAAGCCGCCACATCGGAACCCAGGTAGTTCTCTCCATCTCCCAGTCCGACCACCAGCGGCGAATCATGTCGGATGCCTACCACCAGATCGGGCTGCCGTGAATCCACGGCCAGGATGGTGAAAGCTCCTTTAAGCATACGGGCCAGCCGCCTGATGGCCTCGAAGATGTCTGGTTGGCCGGTGGCTTCGATAATCTCCTGTGCGATCTTGCCCAGAAGCTTGGCAGCCACCTCGGTGTCCGTGGAGGAGACGAAGGTGTACCCCTCGGTTTCCAGGTCCAGCCGCAGTCTGGATGCGTTCTCGATGATCCCGTTGTGGATCAGTGCGACCTTGCCGTCACAGCTGATGTGGGGATGAGCGTTGACATCAGTGGGTTCGCCATTAGTGGCCCAACGGGTGTGGCCGATGCCCACGGTGGCCTCGGGCATGGACTTGGCCTTCAGATCTGCAACCAGATTGCCCAGGCGCCCGGCCTTCTTACGCACGGCCACCCGTGCCATCCCCGGAGCTGCCAGGGCAACTCCGGCGGAATCATAGCCCCGGTACTCCAAGCGTTCCAGGCCCTTGAGACAGACCTCCAAGGGCCTACCGCAGGCCGTCCGTACTGATCCCGCATAACCGACAATTCCGCACATGGGCCCCAGTCTAGCCATGGGAGCTCGGCCGCCGACCATCCAGAAGGCTTCTTGCCGGAATTTCTACAACCTGAACAGCGCCTGTTTCTAGAGCACGGTATGCAGGAACTCAGTGAACCGCTCGGTGCGAGGGTGATCGATGATGTCAGGGCCTCCCTGCTCCACCACGACACCCTGGTCCATGAAGATGATCTGCTCGGCCACCTCGCGGGCGAAGCCCATCTCATGGGTGACCACCACCATGGTCATGCCCTGTTGAGCAACCTGCCGCATGACCCCTAGAACCTCCCCCACCAGCTCTGGATCCAGGGCTGAGGTGGGCTCGTCAAAGAGCATGATGTCAGGGTGCATGGCCAAGGCTCGCGCGATGGCCACACGCTGCTGCTGGCCGCCGGAGAGCTGAGCGGGATAGTAGTCCATCCTGTCCTCAAGCCCTACACGTTCCAGCTGGGCCTGAGCCTCCTTGCGGGCATCGGTCTTGGGAACCCTACCCACATGGACCGGGGCCTCCATGACGTTCTCCAAGGCAGTCATGTGGGGGAAGAGGTTGAAACGCTGGAAGACCATGCCGATCTTGGAGCGCTGCCTGGCAATGGCCTTATCATCCAGTGTCTGCAGCACGGGACCCTTGCCGGTGTCGACCTTCCGGTAACCGGTCAGTTCGCCGTCCACGTAGATTTCGCCGGCTGTACGGGTCTCCAACTGGTTGATCAGCCGCAGCAAGGTTGACTTGCCTGAGCCGGAAGGTCCTAGAACAGCCGTTACCGTGCCAGGCATGACCTCCAGGTCGATCCCCCGAAGCACATGCTGATCGCCGAATACCTTGTGCACATTCCTGATGACGATGGCCGGATCCTTGCCGCCCTTGCCATCGTGCTCGGTCTGCCTGTCCTCGTCCATGATTCTCCTCCTGCACTCAGGCGTTCAGCCCGGCCATCATGACCTTGTTGACCTTATCAGTCTCCTGACGGGCCTGCGGATCATCGCCATCCTTGCCGTCCTTGGCCCCTGACCCAGCCAGGGGGCGCGAGTCGAAGCCCTTGCCGAAGTGCTTCTCCAGCTGGGCCTGGATGACCATCAGAACGGAGGTGATGACCAGGTACCAGATACAGGCCACAATCAGCAGCGGGATGGTCTTGTAGATGCGATTGGCAATAGCGTTGGTGGCGAACTGGAGCTCCAGGGTGAAGGGCACGGCAAGAGCCAGGGATGTGGTCTTAAGCATGCCAATGGTCTCATTGCCGGTAGGCGGCACAATGATGCGCATGGCCTGAGGCAGGACGATCCGTCGCATGATCATGGACGGGGGCATGCCCAGAGCCTTGGCGGCCTCCTCCTGGCCGGGATCCACAGCCTCGATGCCGGCACGAACGATTTCGGAAAGATAGGCAGCCTCGTTCAGTCCCAAGCCCAGAACCGTAGCCACGGTGGCGTTCAACACGGTTTTAGTGTCGATGCTCCAGAATTCAGGCCCGAAGGGGATACCGATGGCCAGCTTAGGAATCAACACGGAAAGCAGGCCCCAAAAGACCAGCTGGGTGTACACAGGAGTGCCACGGAAGAACCAGATGAAGAACCAGCTGACCCAGCGCAGCACCGGATTGGATGACTTGCGCATGACCGCCAGGATGATGGCCAGGATTGTAGCCAGGACCATGGCATAGACGGTCAGCAGAAGGGTCCACTTGATGCCGTCCAAGACGTGCTCATTGAAGAGATACTTCCAGACCGTAGGCCAATCAAAGTTAGGATTAGTCACCATGCCGTGGATCAGCATGGCCACGAAGATGGCCACGATGACGGCAGCGACGATCGGCCCCGGCTTACGCACCGGCCTGGCATGTATTCTGCCGGGGATCTGAATCTCGTCCGTCCCTTTCTTGGTATGCATCTCCTGCTTCCTTCCGCACCGCTGAACTTACTCAGGCCTATCCTATTAGCTGAACTACCTTCTTAGGCGCGGGTCGCCCGATGTGATGACCCGCGCCTGGCCTTGCCTCAATCAGAAACCGCAGGGTTGATTTCAGCCTTTTCGACCGCGCCGCTCTGAACGCCCCAGTTCTTGAGAATCTTGGCGTAGACGCCGTCGTCAATCAGCTTCTGAAGAGCCGCCTGGGTGGCCTCGGCCATGCCGCTGCCCTTCTTCAGAGCGGCACCTTGCAGAACAATGTCGGTATCCTTGCCCAGCTTCTCCAGCTGTCCATCGGTCTGCTTGATGGCATACCCGGTCACCTGGGAATCGGCGTAGAACACGTCGATCTTGCCATTGACCACTGCTGTGGCGGCATCGGTCTGCTGCTTGTAGGACTGCACATCCACCGGCTTCTTGCCCTTGGCCTTGCACTCGGCCGAAATCTTGTCGGCTGCCTGCTGCTCTTCGATGGTCCCGGTCTGCACGCCGACCTTGACGCCGCAGATGTCGTCAGGATTGATCTTGGAGGGGTTCCCCTTCTTGACGGCAAAGGCCGTGCCCGCCTTGAATGTGGTGACGAAGTCGACCGACTGCATCCGCTCCTTGGTGATGGTGAAGCTGGAGATGCCCGCGTCATACTTGCTGCCGATGGCCGGGATGATGGTATCGAAGGAGGCGCTGACCATCTGCCCATCGAGCCCCATGACCTTGGCAATGGCGTTCGACAGGTCCACGTCAAAGCCAATCGGGGTCTTTCCATCCTCACTCATGAACTCGCCAGGCGCATATGAGGTCTCCATACCCACGGTCAGCTTGCCGTCCTTGGAAACCGACTCGGGCACCTTGGCCGCGATGGCCGGATCCTTCTTGATGCCACTGACGTCAAAAGCCGCTGGGTGGGAGCTTGTGGTGGCCTTGCCCGATGCACTGCCGGTGTCCGCCTCGTCTGTGGTTCCGCAGGCTCCGATGGAGGCCAGCAGGGTGATACTCAGAGCCGTCGCCAACACCGCCTTGATCTTGCCCATGTCTTCTCCTCTTCCGGACCGCCCAGAAGCGACCCCTCATTGCTCTTGATTTTCTCTTGGTTGACATGCACTATTATGCACATATTTGTATTTTTATGCACACAGAATTAGGTTAACTCTATATTGCGAACTGCATATTCTGGTGTTTTTTGGCTCTATAGCTAGCCAAAGGCGCTATCGGGGATTGTCTGATGCCACCCGCCCCGGGCGTGTCGAATCTGCATAGAGCAGAGAGCGATCAGCGGGCGACTCTTAGTCTTTAGGAGTTTTGGGATGTTTATCTGAGAGCTCAGCCGCGCCGGTTGCGGTAACGCATGGCCCTTTGGGCCTCGCGGCGATCCTGCTCCTCCCGCAGAGACTGGCGCTTGTCGTACTCGCGCTTGCCTCGGGCCACAGCGATCTCTACCTTGACCCTGCCGTCCTTGAAGTACAGGCTCAGGGGGACGATGGTATAACCTTTGGCCTGAATCTGCCGCTCCAAGCGAACGATCTGCTTGGCGTGAAGGAGCAGCTTACGCTTGCGCCTGGGAGCGTGGTTGTTCCAGGTGCCATTGAGGTATTCAGGAATATTGGCGTTCTCCAACCAGACCTCGTGCCGCCGGTCAATGCTGACGAACGACTCGGCCAGAGAAGCACGCCCCTCGCGCAGAGACTTGACCTCAGTCCCCGTCAGCGCGATGCCGGCCTCATACCGATCCTCAATCTGGTAGTCATGACGGGCCCTGCGATTCTGGGCGATCATCGACGTGCCGGTTTCCTTAGCCATAATATCCTCCTCTCGATCGCGCCAAGGAGGCTACTTGGCACTCCAGACAGCGATAACACCGTTCCAAGCGGCGGACTTGGCCCGCATCGGCATCAGTAGTGAATGTATTGGTAGTTGCCCGCCCCATAGACCGTCTCATAGGTAGGGAAGGAGGCGAAGCCAGTACCCCCTTCGGAGATGAGCACCGATCCATCCGCATTGACCCGCTCGACCACAGCCACGTGACCATAGGACCAGTCGGCGTTCCAATTAGTGACCCGCTGGCCTCGGGCGAAGACCATGACAGCACCAACGTGGGGGGTGTTATTGACCAGATAGCCCAGGCCGCGAGCTGTACCGGCCCACTCCGCACCGTTGCCCATATAGGAACCCACAGGCAGAGCCAGCTGCGAACGGCGTATATAAGCCCAAAGTGTGCATTGCCGAGCAGGATAGGCGCTACCGCCCACTGAGTTGCCAGTGTTGTGGCCATAGCAAAATCCGGAACCTGAAGGGCAGCTGCCAGGCACTGCATAATTCATGCCGGAGGCGCCACCACCACCGTTGCCTTTACCGCTATTGCCACCGCCGCCATTGTTGCTAGGCGGGGTAGGCCGTGGAGCGGGTGATGGACGGGAGCCACCACCACTGCTTATCTGCTGGGCTCCGCCAGCGTGCGGGTCGGCGCTGCCGCCTGGATTGCCGGTGTTCAAAGAGTCGATCATGGATTCAGTCGCCACGATATCTGCAGCCTCTCGGGCCGACTGTGTGGTCAGGGCAGCCTTTTGACTTTCCAACTGCTTGCGTGCTGCGGTCCCCTGGTCACGCAAGGCCTGCAGGTGATCCTGCTTGGCCTGCGCCGCCGCTACAGCCTGCTGGGCTATCGCCTGCTGCTGATCAGCCTTGGCTTTCAGCGTGCTGATCTGCTCCTCGATGGCCTGCAGACGCTGCTTACGGTTCATGGAGGAGTTGAGGGTATTGGCTGCATCGTTGGCCGTATTGGCTTCGGACCTGGTTACAGCCGCATCGGACTGCATCTTGTCTACGAAGTCCTGGGCGCTTGAAGACTTGGTCACCACATCCATGATCTGAGAAGTCTCGGACCCGTGAAAGCTCTTTCTTGCCATCTGAGCCACGCCAGCCTTGGCATCATCATAATCAAGGCCTGTCTGGCGTATTTTGGCTTCCAGGTCGGCACGATCCTTGCGGGCAGCATCCAGGCGGTCATTGGTGGCCTGGACCAGGCTGTCCGCCTGCTCGGCCTTTTGCTGAGCATCGATGGCACTCTGCTGTGCAGCCGGAATCTGATTAGAAGTCAGGTCATCAAGACTCAGTATCTGGTTAGCGAGTTGGGCGCTAACACCAGCCAGCTTGCTCTTCAGGGCCGCGTGGTTCTGGACTTTCTGCTGGTAGCTGCTCCAGTCGGCCCGCGCCGGTTCGGGCGCTACGGTCAGCCCGAGGATCCCGCCACCTAGCATCATGGCCAATGACCCCACGAGGCCGCAGATAGCCTCCCACCGTTTGGTACGATTCATGGTCAAGTTCCTCACTATCAATTCCATGCTAGTCATCATTATGACAGAGATTGCACCCCCGATTGATTGGCCAGTCGCCGCGGATCATGTACGCAAATACCGTCGCAAGGAGATGGAGGAGGCCAGTGCGGACAAGAGCATGGCTCCCAGGATCAACATAGGGGCTATGAACAAGACCGTGGACTGATCCACGTAGGGCATCCATTGAACCGTGCGAGCCAGCCAGTCGGTAATGAAGAGCTTGACGATGGCGCTCAGTGCTCCGACAGCCAGAAGCGAACCCAGCAGGGAGGCCACCACGCCCTCCAAAATGAAGGGCAGCCGGATGGTCCAGTTGGAGGCTCCCACCAGTCTCATGATCTCCGTCTCGTTCCGACGGGAGGCGGCGCTCATTCTGATGGTGGTGCCGGTTAGCAGAATGGCCACAATCACCATGACCACGGCCAGGACCAAGGTAACCGCTGTAGCTCTGTTGAGAATTTTGAAGACCGGGTCGAATATCTGACGCTGGTCGGAGACCTCTTCCACCCCATCGCGTCCGGACAACACCTCGGAGACCACCTGGTACTTAGTCGGATCCTTGAGCTTGAGCCGCAGGGAGGCCTGCATGTCTGCCGCGGTCATGGTCCTTCCCTCGTAGGTGCCGTCAGGGTACTGCTTGAGGAAGGTGTTCTTGAAGAAGTCCTCACGGCTCTGATAGGTGATCTTGGCCACGGAGTCGCTCAGCTCGGTATTGATTGTGTTCTCCAGCTTGACGATTTCGTCATTGGTGGGCGCCTTGCCGGTCGCGCATGAGGCCGCCTGGCTGGTGCCGTCCGGGCAGAGCCAGACCACCACCTCCACCTGGTCGTACCAGTCTCCCTTGGCCTTGCTGATCTGAGCCTGCATGAGGCCCGAGGCACCTATGAACAGGAAGGAGATGAAGGTGACCAGCATGACCGAGAGGATCATGGACCCGTTGCGGCGCAGGTTGTCCCAGGTGCTGGAAAGAATGAACCGCAGTCTCATCGTGCCGCCTTCTTCTCGTCATCATGCTCATCCCGAGCCTGTGCGCCATTCTTTGCTTGGGACTTCCCAGCATCCTTGGAAGCTTCAGGTGGAGCAGGAGGGGCCGGGGGAGCCTCCATGGACTCGACGCCATGACGGTTTTCGCTCGTCGAGACCTTTTTATTGGTCCCGCGCTTGTTGGATGCTCGTTTTGAGGATTTCGTTCCGTCCTGCTTTATCTGACCTCTATCCTGATTGGATTTGCCGGTCTGCTCGGCTGGACTGGAACGATAAGACTTCGAGGGCTGATCGGGCCTCTTGAGCCGTTGTTCAGGATCAGAAGTCTTGGCGGAGGAGTTCTTTATCGACTGGCGGTCCTTGGCCGTATCATCCTTCTTAGGCTGACCATGACCGTCTCGTTTATCCTCCTGTCCACGGTTCCGATTGCGATCACTGCCTCGTTTCCTGTCATGCCTCCGACGATCCGAATCCTCGGCCTGCCGATCCTGGGGTCTGCTTTCAGCGGTCGACTTAGGCTCGGCATCCTCCGAACCCGGGGCTGGCTTCCAGGATTTGCGAGAAGCTGTATGCTCTGTCCGGGAGTGATTGTCAGACTCATCACGATCAGTTCCTGCCTTGTCGTGACCTCTGCCACTGGAACCGTCAGTCGATTGATCTGATCGATTCTGGCTGCCTTGAGCCATAGGCCTGCGGAATCGCTCATCCGACTCAGAGTTTTTCCCTCGATCGTACTGTCCTGCAGCCGCATCTTCATGCTGATTGGAATCTTCCTGCGTGGACTCAAGACTGCCCAGACCCTTGCCCCAGGTCAGGGTGTCCTCCACCGAGGTGAAGACCTTTCCATAGCGTCCGGTTCTCCCCGAATGCATGGACTTGGCTAGACGCGCGATTCCCTCGTCGCCGTACTGACCCTGGTTGACGGCCTGTGCCACCGCTTGGACCACCTGCTTGGCCCCCTTGGTTCCATCCCCGATGGGCCCGGTAGCCGAGCTGTTCCCATCCTGCCCGACGATCTGCACCGGACGGCGCCCTGCAACTCCAGCCTCGCGTGCACGGTCCAGGGCATCGCCGTCGTTGGGATCCCCGATGGCGTGATGAGAACGCGCCGCAACCTCAGCATCTGGGAAGAATCGCGAAGAATCGTAGGAGCCATGGGCTTCGTCGCGCACAATCCGACCCGTATGCAACTCCACCACCCTCTTACGCATAGAATTGACGATTTCCTCGTTGTGGGTGGCCATGACCACGGTAGTGCCGGTCCTGTTGATGGCGTCCAAGACCTCCATGATGCCCAGGGAGGTGGTGGGATCAAGATTGCCGGTAGGCTCATCCGCCAGCAGAATTTCCGGGTTGTTTACGTAAGCCCGGGCCAGAGCCACTCGCTGGGCCTCGCCGCCGGAAAGCTCATGGGGGTAGTTGTGCTCCTTGCCAGTCAAACCCACAGTCTTGAGCACCTGAGGCACCAGAGTCTTGATAGTGGAGCGACGGGCGCCGATAACCTCCAGTGTGAAGGCTACATTCTGCCATACGGTCTTGTTATTGAGCAGTTTGTAATCCTGAAAAACGAAACCGATGGAACGCCGATACCCTGGGATCTCGCGATTACGCAGACGTCTTAGGTCGTTGCCAGCCACACGGATCTCCCCCTCGGTGGCCTCCTCCTCGCGCAGGAGCAGACGCAGCAGTGTGGTCTTGCCCGATCCGCTGGCGCCCACCAGAAAGACGAAATCCCCACGATTAACATCCAGACTGATGTCATCCAAGGCTGGACGGGACCCCTTGGGGTAAATCTTGGTCACGTCCTTGAGCGAAATCAACGCCATTGACACTCCGTTCCTCGGTATTCACCTACAGAGGCTATCAAGAAGACTGACACTACTCACTCATGAAACACCGACCAAGCAGCGGCCGGATGAAGCTCTACTTGCTGGCTTCCTCCTCGCGAGCCTGGACCCGCTGCTGGTGCCGCCAACGGATACCGGCTTCGATGAAGGCATCAATGTCACCGTCGAAGACCCCCTGGGTGTCGGAGGTCTCGTATCCGGTGCGCAGATCCTTGACCATCTGGTAGGGATGCAGCACGTAGGAACGCATCTGGTCCCCCCAGCTTGCCTTGATGTCGCCAGCCAGCTCCTTCTTCTTCTTGGCCTCCTCCTCGTGTCGCAGAACCAGCAGCCGGGACTGCAAAACAGCCATGGCGGCCGCGCGGTTCTGGATCTGGCTACGCTCATCCTGCATGGTGACCACGATGTTGGTTGGCAGGTGAGTGATGCGCACGGCCGAATAGGTGGTGTTGACTCCCTGGCCGCCGGGGCCGGAGGAGCAGTAGGTGTCCACTCGGATGTCCGAGTCGGGAATGTCGATGTGGTCGGTGGGCTCTACCAGAGGGATGACTTCGACGGCAGCGAAGGAGGTCTGCCGCCTGCCCTGGTTGTCAAAGGGCGAGATCCGCACCAGACGATGGGTGCCGCCCTCCACCGACAGACGGCCGTAGGCATAGGGGGCGTCCACCTGGAAGGTGGCCGACTTGATACCGGCCTCCTCCGCGTAGGAGGTGTCCATGACCTTGGTGGAGAAGCCATGCCGCTCAGCCCAACGCATGTACATGCGCAGGAGCATCTGCGCCCAGTCGGCCGCGTCCACCCCGCCGGCGCCCGAGCGGATGGTGACCACGGCAGCGCGCTCGTCATACTCGCCGTCCAGCAGGGTCTGAATCTCCATGTCATCCAGGTCGGATCTCAAAGAGTCGATCTCCTTGCGGGCCTCCACCAGGGTGTCCTGATCGTGCTCCTCCTGGCCCAGCTCCTCCAAGGCCTGCACATCATCCAGCCGGGAGGATGCGGACTCCAGGTGTTTGAGCTGGGATTGCAAGGCCGAGAGCCTGCTGGTCACCTTCTGAGCATTCTCCTGATTGTCCCAGAGTCCGGGCGCGCTGGCCTGACGCTCCAGATCCGCAATCCGCGAGCGCAGACCATCCGGGTCCAGCGCCTTGGAAATCATCTCGTACTTGGCCTTGGCCTGCTCCAATGCTTGAGCAAAATCCATCTCTGCCATACCGTCTCACCGCTTTCCGGACCGGCTCCGCACGAGCCGACCACCGTCTTCATTCCTGTGTGCCTTTGCCTGTGACGGCCGGATTCCCGCCGACCGGACGGACCGGGTCAAAGGCCGCTGAAGATGGCCGGGATGACAAGACTGGCCAGCAGAGCCACGGCGATGACCAGGCAGATCACCCTGGCCGTATTGCGGCGCCGACGCTCCCGGCGCTCCCGCTCATGACTGTAGGCACTCATAGTAGGTAATTTTACCTATCGGCTGGGACCTGGCTGGTGTCGATCCGGACCCGACTGCCGGACGGACCGCCTGTATTTGAGCGTCGACCGGTTTATCCTGTAAGACAACTTGATGTCAACACGACTGCACCGCCTGAAGGAGGAACGATGAGCACAGCACGCACCGCATGGGGTTGGGGCCTGGCCAGCCAGGACGAGCAGGGCCGGATCCTGGACGTCTGGTACCCCAAGGCCGAGATCTCCACACCGCCGACCCCGGCGAACCGCCCCAACCACGACTTCAGCGACCAGGTACACAACCAGCCCGACGCACGCGGCATCCGCCGGGTGCCAGTCTTCACCGTTGCCGATCTGGATGACACAATAGCGGATGCCGCCGATGCCTATCTGCGGCTTCATCTGCTCAGCATGCGTCTGACCCCGCCCAACAGCATGAACCTTGATGGAATCTTCGAACAGCTGACCACGGTGGTCTGGACCAACTACGGACCCTTTGCTGTGAAAGACTTCGCCCTGCGCAGGTCAGATGTTATGGCTGCAGCCAGCCGGTCCATGCCGGGCATGCCTGTTACGCAGGTAACGGTGCTGAGCGTGGACAAGTTCCCCCGCATGGTGGATTACGTGGTTCCCGAGGGGGTACGCATCGGCAACGCTGACCGGATTCGGCTCGGCGCCCATCTTGCTCCGGGAACGACAGTCATGCATGAGGGCTTCGTCAACTTCAACGCCGGGACCCTAGGCCACTCCATGGTCGAAGGCCGGATCTCCCAGGGGGTTGTGGTCGGCGACGGTTCGGACATCGGCGGCGGAGCCTCCATCATGGGCACCTTGTCCGGCGGAGGCCGCCATCGGGTCTCCATCGGCCAACACTCGTTGCTGGGAGCCAATGCCGGCATCGGCATCTCCCTAGGCGACGACTGCGTGGTCGAAGCCGGGCTTTACGTCACCGCCGGCACCAAGATCGGTCTGGGCGACCAAGTGGTCAAAGGGGCGGAACTGAGCGGACGGGATCATCTGCTCTTCATCCGCGACTCCCGCACCGGCCAGGTCAGAGCCCTGCCCCGCAAGAAGGGCATCGAGCTGAACGAGCGGCTGCACGCCAACTGAGCCCAGACGATCTTCGGACTCAGCGCTGCTCCATGGGCAGATAGTCGCGCGGGCCCTGCCCGGTATAGACCTGCCTGGGACGACCGATTTTCGTGTCAGGATCGTCCAGCATCTCCCTGTACTGGGCGATCCATCCGGGGATGCGACCCAATGCAAAGAGCGTGGTGAACATCTCCGGGTCGAAGCCGATGTCGCGGTAGATGAGCCCGGTGTAGAAGTCCACATTGGGATAGAGGTGGCGTTCGACGAAGTAGTCGTCGTGCAGTGCCAGCTCCTCCAGCTCCAGAGCCACGTCGAAAAGTTCCGCATCCTTGGCATTTTTGTCCTGGTCGGGTTCGTCCATGAGCTTGTAGAGCCACTGCTTGGCGATGGCCGCGCGCGGATCATAAGATTTATAGACCCGGTGGCCCAGACCCGCTATTTTCCGCCCCTCGCTCTTGGCCTGGTCCACATAGCCCCGCACACCAAGACCGGAATCACGTATGCTCTTCAACTGACGCAACACGGCCTCGTTTGCGCCGCCGTGCAGGGGACCTGACAGGGTATTGATGCCGGCAGCCACTGCCGAATACAGGTTGGCCCGGGCAGATCCGGCAATCCGCACTACTGAAGTAGAGCAGTTCTGTTCATGGTCGGCATGGATGATCAGGAGCTTATCCAGGGCCTGCACCTTGAGAGGGTCGACCTGATAGGGCTGGTAGGGCATGGCGAAGCTCATCCGCAGGAAGTCCTCCACATAGCCCCAGTTCCTGTCCGGGTAGAGCAGGGGCTGGTCGCGGCGACGACGGTGGATCAGAGAAACGATGGTGCGCACCTTGGCCATAATGATGGCGCTGGCCTCATCCAATTGGTCGGGATCGTCAACATCACATGTGTCCGGGTGGAAGCCAGCCAGAGCATTGACCGCCGCAGCCAGCACACTCATGGGATGAGCCTGGCGGGGGAACGACGATAGCAGATGACGGAAGTCCTCCCCTACGACCGTATAACCCAGGACATGGCTGCGGAACCGCTTGTACTGCTCGGCATCAGGCAACTCACCGTGGGACAATAGCCAGGCCACTTCAAGAAAATTGGACTGGGCACACAGGTCCTCTATGGCATAGCCCCTGTAGCGAAGTATGGATCGCTTGCCGTCAATGAAAGTGATTCCCGAGACGCACTGGGCTGTGGTCTGGAAGCCAGGATCCAGTGTGACCCACCCGTCGTTGCGCAGGGAGGAGACCAGAATGCCATCGGGCCCTTCGGTGGCGCGAACCAGGGGAAGATCAACCTGTTCGGAATCGATGGACAACCGTGCTGTAGACACCACGCACCTCCTGTTAATCAACCAGTGAGGTGCCAGTGAGAGTCGATGGCCATGCCAGATCAGGCTACCGGCACCTGTACCGGCGTGGAATTGCCGACATGCTAGCAGAAACAACCACGACTTCGATTACCAGCTTGTAACCGCCATCAGGAATCCGTCGCCCGCGACCACGGCCTGCGGGCCCAAGGCAGGGCCGTCTTCCTTCCTACGCAAGCCTGCAGATAACAACGCCAAGGAAAGAGGGACCAGCATCAAACAGGGACCCAGGAGCATCCACATTGTGGACATTCCTGGGTCTCTTATAGTCCTATTTCGGCCGCGAACAGCCTCCGACTCAGTCCCTGGTCGTTAGGATGATAGGCCCCTGCTCGGTGATGGCGATGGTGTGCTCGCTGTGGGCGCCGCGCGATCCGTCCGCCGACCGCAGTGTCCAACCGTCCTTGGGATCCTGGTAAATCTGATCGGTGGTCGCCAGGAACCAAGGCTCAATGGCGATGACCAGCCCCGGGCGCAACTTGTAGCCGTGATGAGGAGTGCCGTCGTTGGGCACATGGGGATCACCATGCATGATCCGCCCTACCCCGTGGCCTCCGAACTCCAGGTTGACACTGTATCCGTTTTCATGGGCAACCTCACCGACTGCGGCGGAGATGTCACCCAGACGGTTACCAGGCTGAGCCTGAGCGATGCCCGCCTTCAAGGCCTCTTCAGTGGTCCGAATCAGTCGCAGATCCTCTGGATCGGCATGCTCGCCCACCACGAAGCTGATAGCCGAGTCACCCACCCAGCCGTCCACGTTGATGGCTAAATCCAAGGAGAGTAGGTCGCCGTCCTTGAGGTTGTAGTCATACGGCACCCCGTGCAGGACGGCATCGTTGACGGACAGGCAGATGTAGTGGGCGAAGGGGCCGGTGCCAAAATCAGGCGCATAATCCACGTAGCAGGAGGTGGCTCCCTTACGGGAGTTGATCCTGTCCTTGACATAGTCATCCAGCTCCAGCAGGTTGACCCCGGGTTTGCTCATGGCCTTGAGCTCCTTGAGGATGCTGCCGACGAACCTGCCCGCCGGCTTCATCTGTTCGATCTCCTGCTTGGTTTTGAGCTCGATCATCCTCTGCATCCTTTCATGATTGGTGCCCGCGGGTGCCGCCCCTCAGGATCCTGCCCAAGTACTACCTCTCAGTATTATCGGGTCAGTCGGACGAGTCCGGCTCTCAGTTCCGGCCGAAGGTGAAGGCCCTGATGATGGAGACGACTCCCAGCACCAGAAGTGCACACCCGCTGAAGATGACCAGGAAGATGACGGAGCTCAGCGGGTAGATCATGACGATAATTCCGGCGATGATGGATACGATGCCCGAGAAGATGGCCCAGCCTGAATGCGGGAGCCCCCAGGAGGCTGCCAGACTCATCACGCCCTCCATGATCCAGCTGATGCCCACAATGATGGTGACCAGTAGGGTCAGCGCAGAAGCGGACAGGGCCGTGTTCCTGACGATGACAATACCGCCGACGGCGATCAGAGCGCCAAAGAGGACGCCCAGCACACGCCAACCACCCGGAAGTCCCTTGGTTACGATGGAGGTGGCCAGACGGACCACGCCGGAGATGATGAAGTAGATACCCAGCACCACGGTCACGGCGATCAGGGTCTTGTCTGGCCTGAGCAGAAGGGCCAGGCCCAGTATGACTCCAATCACGCCCATGACGCCCATAATGATGCGGATGGCTCGCAGGGTTCTGAATCCCAGATCCTCGGCGATCATGGAGAATGGATCCATCCGTGGCGGGCGCCCTTGGTAGCCGGGGTATTGCCCATACTGACCATAATTATTCTGGCCATAATTATTCTGATATTGGCCGTTATCCTGCGAAGAATCCCGACCACCGTACTGATTGGTCTGACCGCCCTGCATGGGATCCGTCATACCGTCCTCTTTCGCTCGCTCAGGGCAGCCGAGCAGCCGTCCTGTTACCGTCTTCCAAGTTTAAATCACCAAGGGGGCAATCGTGGCTTTTTCCCTTCGGCGGACGGTGCGCCGGTCCACTGATTCCCTGCGACCCAGGGCATGGCATGTCACCAAAGATGGCTAGGCTTGTGGCATGGCACAATCAACTGAATCCAAGACCTCCTCCGGACTTGATCCGGCCTCCTTCTCTTCGGTCATTCGGCCGCAGGACGACCTCTTCCGCTTCGTCAACGGCCCCTGGATCGACACCTACAGCCTGCCCGAGGACCGCTCCCGGTTCGGCTCCTTCGACAAGCTTGCCGAGGATGCCGAAGCACAGATCCATGAAATCCTTGAGGACCCGGAGTCCCCAGCTGTCAAGTCAGCCCTGCTCTATCGCAGTTTCCTGGACACCGATGCCATCGAAGCCGCAGGGATGGAACCAATCCGCTCCGACCTGCAGGCCATTGATGCCGTGCCCGACAAGAAGGCACTGACCAGCCTGCTGGGCCAACTCAATCCCACCGGCGGTCCCGATCTGTTCGGCATTGCCATCTACGGTGATCCGGGCAACGCCGGCGTCAACGTGGCTCATATGGAACAGGCCGGGTTGGGACTTCCCGACGAAGCCTACTACCGTGAGAAGAGCTACGCTCCGGTCCGACAGGCCTACACCGACATGGTGGCCTCCCTGCTCAGGCTCTCCTGCTACGCCGATGACCAGGAGGCTGCCCACAGACAGGCGGAGTCTTTCCTTGATGTCGAGACACGCATAGCGGCACGCCACTGGGACAACGTGTCGACCCGAGACGAAGATCGCACCTACAATCCCACCACCCTGGTCGACCTGGAGTCTACACTCGCCGATTTCGATCTGCACACCTGGATCGAGTCCTGGCAGAATGCATATGCAGCCAGCCCTGCCGCCAATCTGCAACCGGTCGATCTGAGTTCAGCCCTGTCCAGGACCATTGTGCACGAACCCTCCTTCCTGCAGGGTTTGAACGAGCTTTGGAAAACCAGTGATCTGGAGGATCTCAAACTCTGGGCCCGCGTGCACACCCTGATCGAGTGGGCAGGCCTGCTCAGCAGCGACTTCGATCAGGCCAGGTTCGACTTCTATGGCAAGGTTCTTTCAGGCACGACCAAGATGCGTGACCGCTGGAAGCGGGCTGTCTCCCTGGTCAATGGCATTTGCGGCGAGGAGGTCGGACGCGAATATGTACGCCGGCACTTCCCTGCCTCCAGCAAGGCCCGCATGGAGGCCCTGGTCTCAGACCTGATCGACGCCTACCGGGTCTCCATCACCTCCAGCGACTGGCTGGGAGAACAGACCAAGGTCAAGGCTCTGGCCAAGCTGGACAAATTCTCGCCCAAGATCGGCTACACCGAGCACTGGCGCGACTATACGGCCCTAGCTGTGGACGAAAAGCTGGGTCTGGTCGACAACGTGCGGCGGGCCAACATCTACGAGTCCGGCTACCAGTTCTGCAAGGCCGGTCAGCCCGTGGACAAGGAAGAGTGGCTGATGAACCCTCAGACGGTCAACGCCTACTACGAGCCCACCCTGAATGTCATCGTCTTCCCCGCAGCCATCCTGCAGCCGCCCTTCTTCGATCCAGACGCCGACGATGCCGTCAACTACGGAGGCATTGGATCGGTCATCGGTCACGAAATCGGCCACGGATTCGACGACCAGGGCTCCAAGTACGACGGTGACGGACGTCTGCAGGACTGGTGGACCCCGCAGGACCGTGAAAACTTCGAACAACGGACCAAAGCACTTATTAAGCAGTACAACGGATTTGTCCCCCAGCAACTTGCCGAGAAGTATGCCGACAAGCCCGAGCAAGCACCTCATGTCAATGGAGCGTTGACCATTGGCGAGAACATTGGGGACCTGGGAGGCGTCAACATCGCCATCAAGGCCTATGCCATCTCCTTGCAGAAGAAGGAGGGCGCCCCGGTCGGGACAGACGATGCGGCTTTGGACCAGGCACTGGCCTCGGCTCCGGTCATGGACGGCTACACCGGCCTGCAGCGGTTCTTCCTGTCCTACGCCTCCATCTGGAGGACCAAGAACAGGGATCAGCTGGCCGAACAGTATCTGCAGATCGATCCTCACTCCCCTGCTGAATTCCGTACCAACGGCATCGTTAGGAACGTGGATCGCTTCTATCAGGCCTTCGGAGTCACAGCCGACGACGGCATGTGGCTGGAACCCGAAGCACGGGTCAAGATCTGGTAAACCTGTTCTGATTAAAACCGTTGGTTGACGGTTTTAATCAGCCTAATGATCAAGGCGGGAGGCCGACGAGAATCAGTCGGTCTCCCGCTTTCGTTTTGCTTGGCCGGAGCAACCTTTGTTTATCCAGCATTGGCAGCCTCCACGGATACTTCCTCCGGCGCAGATGAGGCAGGTGATGCAGAGGCTGTTTCGGACGGTGAAGATGCCAGCGGTGTGGTCCAAGGATCCGGACCGGCAGCCCCCTCATCAATAGACGCAGAACTCGATCGGATCCTAGTGAAGGTATCCTGTCCACGTGCTAAGTCGTGACCAATGCCATCCGCAATCAAAACCAGACTGCTATGCGGCTGGCCGTCAGTGGTCCACTCCTCCGTCACCAAGGATCCCGTCACCATGACTGGATCACCCTTGTGCAGACAAGCCAAGGCATTGACCGCCAAAGTCCTGAAGGCCTTGACCGTCAGCCAGGTGGTGGATTTTCGTTTCCACACCCCAGCCGCAGCATCGTAATAGGCCGGCGTAGAGCCCAACCTGAAGGAGCAGACCGGCGTAGACCCCGGCTGTCCCAGACGAGTTGGCTGAGTCCCCATAAAGCCGAAGACGGTCGTTTTTATTTCGTTGATAGACATACCGGCACCTCTCTGTCGATGTTATGAATCCGATGCTGTAAATCTGCCGGCCGATTCCTGCTCGCGCGGCAATGAGGCCGTTCGACGGAGGATCCCGGACCGGAACGCGGATAATCGGAGCGGGGGAAGGTACTGGCCCCGGCCAGAAACCCTCCATCGAACGGTGAATCTATCGTGCCTCCACCCACGTCTCCGCACCTGACCCGCAGACCATTGTGGTCGAACGAGCCCGGCTTGTTTTGCGAGGTGGACAACCCTGCCCATGGCTGGTTTGGCAATGTCCCTTTCAGCACCCAGGGCAATCGAGCATTGGTCCTGGGCTAAACTGTGAGAGCAGATACATCGGTACGGTTTGGAAGGACCCGCAGTCATGGTTCACACGCTGGTCAGTTGGAATATCGATTCGCTCAACGCCGCCCTGCTGGGCAAGAGCAGCCGCAGCGCCCTCTCCCTGAAAGTGGTGGAGACCATACGGAATCTGGATCCTGATGTCGTAGCCATCCAGGAAACCAAACTCAACGGAGATCAGAAGAAATCCGCAGGCATCCTTAAGGCACTCATGCGATACTTCCCCGATTACCAGGAGGTGGACCGCCGCTCCGAGCCCCCGGCCCGCACAGGCTACGCAGGCACGCTCATGCTCTACCGCAAGAGCCTGCCGGAACCTACCGTGACGCAACCCCGCATCGGCGCTCCGGACACCATGGATGACGAGGGCCGCATGCTCACTCTGGAGTTCCCGGACTGCTTCGTCACCACGGTCTACACCCCCAATTCAGGATCGGGACTGGTCAGGCTCAAGCCGCGCGGCGTCTGGGACGATCGCTACCGTCACTACTTGCAGGAACTGGATGCCCGTAAGCCGGTCCTGGCCTGTGGCGACTTCAACGTGGCCCACGAGGAGATCGACATTGCCAACCCGGCCTCCAACCACCATTCCGCCGGCTTCACCGATCAGGAACGCGAGAAGTTCGGCCTTCTGCTGGATGCAGGCTTCACCGACACCTTCCGGAAAATTCATGGCGATGCCGCCGGCTTCTACGACGATCACCGCAGCGTCTACACCTGGTTCGCACAGCGTGCCCCAAAGAGCAAGATCAACAACTCCGGCTGGCGCATCGACTACTGGCTGACCTCCAACCGGATTGCTGACCAGGTTAGCACCAGCGAACCCGTGGACACAGGCGAGCGCCAGGACCATCTGCCCATACTGCTGCGCATCTGACCGGATAGACTCCTGAAACCAAACCGATACAACCGAAGGGGTGGGGCCTTGGTCGCGTAGATTATGACGCGACCAAGGCCCCACCCCTATTGGTTGCGAATAAGCAACTATGAGCGTGGCATAACCTACTGCAAGGCTGTAATCCGATCCACGATCACCTGAGCAGCCTGATCAGCAGGAACAGCTTGCACATCCGAGCCATCGCGGTTGCGAATCTCAATAGTGCCGTTGGCGATGGTGTCGCGACCAGCAATAGCGACCAGGGGGACCCCAATCAGCTCGGCATCCTTGAACTTGACCCCGGGAGATACCTTGGGCCGGTCGTCGTAGATGACCTCCACGCCGCGGTCCTCCAGGTCGGTGACCAGCTTCTCAGCGGCATCGAAGGCCTCCTGCTTCTTGCCGGTGGCCACCACATGGACCGCGGCAGGAGCGACAGCCTTGGGCCAAGCCAGACCTTTATCATCGTGATGCATCTCAGCGATGCAGGCCAGCACACGGGAAATGCCGATGCCATAGCAGCCCATCCAGACCGGAACAGCCTTGCCGTTGCGGTCCAGAACCTTCAGCCCCAATGCGTCAGAGTATTTCAGCCCAAGCTGGAAGACCTGCCCGATCTCCACGCCACGCTCGAAGCTGAGCGGCCCGGAACCATCAGGACTCATATCCCCGTGACGCACCTCGGCGGCTTCCACTGCTCCGTCGGCTTGGAAATCACGCCCATAAACCGCATTGGCCAGGTGCACGCCTTCAGAATCAGCCCCGGTCACCCAGGCAGATCCAGGCGCCACATGGGCATCGAGGAAGTAGCGGATATGGGCGGCAGACTCGGTATCCGAACGCTGAGGACCCAGCACACGAGGACCAATGTACCCCTTGACCAGCTCGGGATGCGCCGCAAGGTCAGCCTCACTGGCCTCCTCGATCTCGGCCGGAGCGAACTGGGCCTCCAACCGCTTCATGTCCACCTGACGGTCGCCCGGAAGGCCGACGGCCACCAGCTCTCGCCAGCCCTCGGGATGGTCATCATCCGCAGGGTGCTTGACGGCCACAATCAGGTTCTTCAGAGTATCGGCAGCGGTCCAGTCCCGGCCATCCTCACGAGGATGCAGCTGGTTGAACCGCTCCACCAGAGTGTCGATGGTGGTCGAGTCGGGGGTGTCCAGCTCCTGCATGGCCGGGGTCTCAGCGTAGTCGACGGAATCGGGACGCGGGGTGGTCAGCGCCTCCACATTCCATGCCTTCCCCGAGGGTGCCAGGGCAAAGGTGTCCTCGCCTATGGGCAACGGAGCCAGGAACTCCTCGGACTCGGATCCCCCCATGGGTCCAGAGACCGCATGGACGATTACGTAGTTGACACCCAGACGCTTGAAGATTCGCTCATAGGCGCCACGCTCATCCTGGTAGGCCTTCTTCAGCCCCTCCTCGTCCACGGTGAATGAGTAAGCGTCCTTCATGATGAACTCACGGCCCCTGATCAGCCCGGCACGGGGACGGAACTCGTCGCGGTACTTGGTCTGGATCTGGTAAAGAACCACCGGCAGGTCCTTGTATGAGGAGTACATGTCCTTGACCAAAAGGGTGAACATCTCCTCATGGGTGGGAGCCAGCAGGTAATCAGCGCCGTGCCTGTCCTGGAGGCGGAAGAGATTCTCGCCGTATTCCTCCCAGCGGTGGGTGGCCTCGTAGGGTTCGCGAGGCAGCAGGGCCGGGAAGTGGACCTCTTGGGCACCAATGCCATTAATCTCCTCCCGGACCACGGCCTGGACCTTGTCAAGGACCTTCAGACCCAGCGGCAGCCAGGTGAAGATGCCCGGGGCCACCTTGCGGACGTATCCGGCACGCTGAAGGAGTTTGGCCGAGTCCACATCGGCGTCGGCCGGGTCCTCCCTGAGGGTCCGCAGAAAGAGGGTTGACATGCGCATGGCTTTGGTTCTCATACCTCCCAAAGATATGCGCGCAAAGGGACAAGCAGCCATAAAAGATGACCTGTGACAATTTGCTGCAGGAGAGCCTGAAATCTGGAAATTATTGATCGCGCCCATCATACATAGTTCTGGCGGCCACGCCTCGGATCATCTCTTGGGATCAATCGAGACGCTGCGGAATACAGAGACTGCAACTTCTTAGAACAATTCCGAATACCGTTCATGCGCTTTGTCAAGCACACCGATTTGACTCGAGCAGTTGTGTAATGTACAATTAAATGAATTTTGAAGTAAAATTAGTTCAATCTTTTTATTAGCTTGGTTCAATGGTGACTTATAAAGTAGACGTTTCTCTCTCGCACGTGTCCTTCTCCTACGGACGTAAACAGGCACTGTCGGATGTGTCCTTGAGCTTCGGCAACGGCGTATTCGGGCTCCTGGGTCCCAACGGTGCCGGCAAGACTACCCTGATGAATATTGTGACCACCTTGTCGCGTCCTTCCTCGGGCAGTGTAAGGGTTGCCAGAGCGAATGTGCTGACTGGCGCTGGACGACGTCGGGCCAGGAGTCGGATCGGATATTTGCCGCAATCGTTCGAGCTGATGAATACTTCAAGCCTGATGCGCAACGTGCGGTACGCCGCCTGGGCGCGCGGTCTGTCCTGGAAAGCTTCCTGCGATGCAACGGTGTGGGCCATGGAGCAGGTGGGATTGTCTGGGGAATCCCGCCGCCCGGTGCGCAGCCTGTCCGGTGGCATGCGTCAACGTGCGGGCATCGCGTGTGCAATTGTCGCCCGTCCCGACGTGCTTGTCTTGGATGAGCCGACCGTTGGCCTCGATCCAGTGCAGCGCATTGAGGTGCGTAAATTCCTCGATGCCTATGCCGACAGCCACACAGTGCTGGTGAGCACACATTTGGTCGAGGACCTGGCCGCAATTGCCGACCGTGTACTGGTGCTCGATCACGGGCATCTGCTCCTGAACGGGGGCATGGATGATCTCGCCGCCTTGGCCGCTCCTGAGGACTCTATGGCATCTCCTTGGGAATCCGGTTATCGACGACTGCTGACAGGGACCGAGCCTCTGCCATCCGACCAGGAATGGATTTCATGATGGCCCGGTTGCTTAATCCCTTGTCACCGGTGAGCTCGCTGGTGTTCTTTCTTGCAATGATGTCGTATCCGGCCGTAAGCTCGGTGAGCAACTACGGAATTGGACGATCAGACGTGTCTTTGTTCGCGTTGACAAATGCCCAATTACAGCTTGATCTGACCTTCATGCATCTGGTAACTGATGTAATCGCCTGCATGTTCGGGGCATGGGGCGCCTGGAAGGCATGCTCCCCTCGATCTATGGTGGCGCCACCCTGGATTGGAGGCTCGGCTGTCCGAAGATACGGCGTTCCTGTCCTCAAGGGTGCTGCATTGTGTGCCCTAGCCTATGCGGCAGGATGTCTTCCTGCCATCGTCCAGACACTGCGGTTCACTGGCGGGTCGGTTCCCGTGGGAGCCTTGCTCATGGGCATGGCAGCGCCAGCAGCTATGTTCGCCCTAGGTTACTCATTCGGCACTATCATGGGTAGCCGCTGGTCCCTGGCTCCGGCCACGCTCCTGCCTGCCGCACTGTGTTGGGTCAGCGTGATGCTGCTGATGCCACGCACCCCCAGGGGAGATGTGTTTCCCCAATCTTGGGGGTCGCCGCTTGCGGTGGCGATGCCCGTGATGAACACGGGCATCGGTGCCGAGCCGGGACTCAGCATTAACCCTTCAGCGGTGACAGCACGCTGGGTCTTGGTCGTAGTAGTGCTGGCCGCGTCCACAGCGGCATGCATTCTGACTGCGCACCGGTGGCGGCCTGGCCTGTCATGGATAGTCGCCCCCTTGGCGGTGCTTCTGCTTGTTCCGACTGCTGCCGGGGGCCTAGTCGCCATGTCCGGTCCGGCAGAATGGCGCCGGTCCGCTCCGTTCACCCCTGTCTGCAAAAGCATAGACGGCGTGCCGCTATCAGTGTGTGCCCACCCGGATGATGATGCCCACCTGAGACGCTATATGCGATATATGCGGTCGGCCGCCTCATGGTTCCCCAAGGACAGTGTGGAGGACAGCTCGGGCCTTGTGCTTTTGCTGGGTAACGCATTTACGCCCACAACCCATGGCCAGGCATGGAATCTCACCGGCCAAGGCATGACCGAACTGCAACACTTGGGCGGCAAAAAGATACAGGTAATGACCGACACAGTCACCGAACGCACTGGACGATACAGCGGCCTAGAAAACGTCACAGAGACCATTGTGAAGGAATTCGTCCATGCCGACTGCGCGGCTACGGCACTTGAAAACGTTTATAAACAAGGGACGTTGGATGACGGTGCCAGTGTGTCCGCCTTCGTGCTGGAGCAGTTGCCCGTGCGCATGAGCGAGACCGCCTACGAGTCGATGGGTGGCAGAGGAAGCGGGGCATCCGGGATGGGAAGCGCCCGAGGCCCTGCCGCTGATCTGCTTAACGATGCCACTGATGAAGAGTTCCATGCCTACGTGCGTCGCAACCTCTCTGAGATCGAACGCTGCGCCGTCACGCCGTCCGATGTCATTGATGATCTTGGGAAGAACCACTGATGGGCGGTCGGCATCGACGTGGTTCCATGAGAGGCGGAATCTCGGTCGGATGGTTGGCTGGGCGCCACCCATGGGCAGCCTTGGCATTCGTTGCGCTGGCTGCGGCCGTGCCCTTCCTGCTCGCCTCCGTCTCCGCTTCCGCTACCGGCGGAGAGATCTATGCTCGACCAGCCTATTACGGGTACGTCTGCCTTCCTGATCCACATGCAGTGGTATTCAACGACGCTGTGCACACCCAATGCCCACAAGGCAAAAGCGCCGTGCCAAGTGTCGTGCCCATGGCCGAGCTGGCCTACGCGGCGTTCAGCGCATGTGCCTTGGTCATGCTCGCCCCGCTTATGCCCACCTGGGAGCGCCTGAATCTGGCGCGCGTCCGTTGGCGAGCCCTGGCTGCCGGGACAGGCGTGCTGATGCTGCCGTTTCTTTTCAGCCTCCTCCTTACCATACCTAGCTCCCACGGTGACCCGACAACCGCACAGTCGCTGCTCAGACTGGCTGCCTGCAACGGCCTGGTCGACACAGCCTTGGTCATGCTCGGCATCGCATTACTGGGTCGTTTCTACGGGCTTGGGCTGGGCGTAGGGCTGGCAGTGATCAATATCGCCAGCCAGGGTATGCAGGTAGGCATGGGGCTGACGCTTCGTCTATACCCCGAGGACATCAAACCGCCAGTTCCTGGACAGGGAATCTGGCCGGCGATTGCCACAGTCTTGACGGTCTTCGCCGTCATACTCTGGACGGTCACCGGAGGCCGGGGAATGATCATGGACAAGAAATAAAGAGCCAGCATAGCTGCTTGTGAGAGGTGTTAGACCCTGCCGGCCTTAGCAGCGCAGGAGTTTGTCCGAGTCCACCTGGCCGTCAACCGAACCCAAACCAAACGGCGCATACCGGAAAAGGTCGGCAAATCCTCAACCTAACATCCTGACATCCGGCATCTCTCCAGTATTACCCTCTCCTATAAAGAGGGCCAAGATATGATGGTTGTATATCAAACAGGTTTTCTGATTTACAAGGACAAGGCGGGCACCTATGTCATCAGAGCCGGGTGTGACCATCCAGACCTTCACCGACCTCGATGCAGAGCACATGACGCTTCTCCTGGAGGCAGATCCTTCGGAACGGATAATCCATGACGTTTTCACCAATTCCCGCGCTTATGAAATCCGAGTGGAACAAGCCCTGGCCGGCGTCATGCTGCTTATCAGACCGGTTACAGACGCCTTGGAAATCGCCGATATCAGCGTGAACCGCGCTTTTCGCAGACAGGGACTTGGAAGCAGATTAATAGAACGAGCCAAGATGGAAACTGTCGGGCTGGGTCTGAGCAGACTGGAAGTCGGCACCGGATCCACCAGTTTTGGCGCCCTTTGCTTCTACCAGACTTGCGGATTTCGCATGGACTGCATTGAACGGGATTATTTTGTAACTTAAACTTCCCACACCAAAAAGAACTATGAAGCCTTGAAAACTCAATAGTTTAACCAGTAAATATTCAATTATGCTGCTAGTGATGGCGATATAGCCTCTTGCATGTACTTCGGGAGGCGGGAAATGAAAGCTTTGGTGAACCTTTCCATCTACTCTTCTGTCAGTTGGAAGATCTCTTTCACGCTCTCGAACATGGCTTCCACCAGGATCTGAAGGGAGTGATGGAAAGTAATGTCCGCAAGCTCGTCTATCATGCAGTAAAAGAGCTCGCCTATTGTCCTATCATCTTCATCATCTCGCTTCTCAACTGACATGAACATGTAGCGCAGAAAGACGAAAGCCGTATGGGCAGTCAATGCATCATATGAGAGGCCGTGGTATTCAGTACCAAGTTTCAAGAAACTCTTGCAGGTCTTGAAGAAGACTTCGATGTCCCATCTTTTGCCGTAAATTCTGATGATCTCATTTTCATCGATCATCATGTCCGTGCAAATAAGAGCGATCCAATCTTTGCGGTTGGAGCGATTTCTTACGCAGACTATTCTGGCATCAACCTGGGCACCATCCTTGGCAGGATCTCCAACCTTTACAGGGACGGACAAGAGATATCTTGAACGACCTCGCCGCTTCTTGCATGCGCTGAAGATCTGCTTGACGTTCATCCGCTTACCATCGAACTCGTATGTGATCTTGGAACTCTTCTTCACCATGGCAATTACGTTTAGGTCACGTTGCTTGATCTGGACGATCTGATGAGGATTGGAGAACCAAGTGTCAAACATGACGTACTTAGCAGTAAGCCCTGCTTTCAAAGCTTGATCGAGTAGCTGGATAACTACATCGGTCCCCTTTGATTGGGCCATAATTCGTCTTTTGGCCGCGATTGTGCGCTTGTCGATCTTCTTGGTTGTCCCGATGACATTCTGATCATTCTTTGAGGACAAGAGAGATGAAGCGATTGGGACGAAGGAGGATCCATCAGTCCAACCCATGGTCATCATCCGAAAGCCCTTCTTGTAGGTCATCGAAACGTGGTCGAATACTTTGGCAGCCAGCTCAGTCTTCTTGTATCCAGTTCTGGAGTAGAGCGAATCGTCAAAGACGAAGCAATCCGCACGTTGGTCAGAGGTCAGATCTTTCAGATGCCCATTGACGATCTTCTCAGCTAGCAGAATAGTGAAGCGGAGCCAGTTGATATGTGGGTTCTGCATGAATCGATAGTAGGTGTTTTTGGAGAAGCCAGCAGTACACTTGCCAGACTTCTGTTGCATGTACATGCTTCTGTCTCGAAACACATTACTGAAGATGTATGAAAGGATCGACCAAAGAGGGATTCCTTTTGACTTGCGGAGCCCACATCTACGGAGAAGCTCCATAACTTTGTAGTCCTTGAAGAACTTTTCAACAGAACGGGCGATTTTAGGTTCATTTTCAGTATCGAATGATGGTAAACTAGACATAGCACAAGCCTTTCGTTTGATATTGATGATGTTGTGGTTGACTAAATTATATCAAGCGAACAAAGGCCTTGTGCTTTTTTATTGGCTAAACTATTGAATTTTCAAGGTACAAGCCCACTTTTGCAAGTGGGAAGTTTAAGTTTGTAAATCGTTACCAGCGGCCCATTGTAGAGAACGGAATCACCCTTAAAGACATGGTCCGTCTGTCATGGTGTCTCCAGCAGCCCGAATGAGCGCACCGGACCAAGACCGATAGAGGCGACCCTTCAGAAAAGCCCGTCCTGGCTGAACTCGTCTTCTGGTTCCTGACCAACGGCGCGCTTGGTGAAGGACTCAGGACCTTCATCCTTCAGACGGGCGCAGGCCGTCTTGGACTCGGCCCTCAAACCCGCATCCAGAACGACGGCATCGGGAGAAACCAGGAAGGCGTGCTCATTGATGCCCGTCAGGTAGAGCCCATCCAGACTTTCCACACGGGAGAGAGCCACGTAGCCCATTCCTGGCGCAAAGGTCCGTCTCAGGTCCATGACCGCCCTATCCAGGGTCATCCCCTGGGATTTGTGGATGGTGATCCCCCAGGCACAGCGAAGAGGCACCTGGTTGACCGCGGCCAAGACCGTGTCACCATCCATGGTCTCCCAGGCGGCCGGCTTCATAGTGACCACGTTGCCGTTTTGGAAGGAGACAATCGGCCATCCCCCCTTGGCCGAGCTGGTGAATCCGCTGACTGTACCTATGGAGCCGTTGACATATTGATGATCCTGGTCGTTGCGCAGGGCCATGACTGCGGCTCCGGTCTTCAGGGCCAGATCCTCGGGGGCCAGCATGTTCTTCTTCAGACGCTCCACAAGTCTGGCCTCGCCCCGGGATGTGGCCTGGTAATGGTGGGCCTCTTCGTCGATGGAGGCCAGGCGCTGGTCGTTGAGCGTGTCGGCCTGTTTGTTGACCGGGAAGAGGTGGACCGCCACCTGGCCGGGAGCGGGCACTGCGCCCACACGGGCGGCCAGGACATCATGGTCCTCCTGGGTGACGCCGCCCTCCCTGATGTCAGTCAGGACGGTCAACAGCTGTCCATCGTCCTGGCGGTGCTGCTCGGTCAGGTAACAGATGACCGGGTCCAGGTCCTGCCAGACCAGGGATTCGGTGACGAACCCGTCCGGGTCCTTGCCTGCCCGGGCGTAGCGTTCCCGGGCAGCCTGGAATTCAGGGCTGGGTAGTATTCCTGCAGCCCGGTTGGACCGAGTCACCGGCGGCAGCTGGAAGAAGTCCCCGGAAAGGACCACCTGGATCCCTCCGAAGGGTTCGGGGCTGTGACGGACGGCCCGGCAGGCCTGGTCCACCATGTCGAAGAGCCAGGCATGCATCATGGAGACCTCATCAATGACCAGGATGTCGGTGCCCTCGATCTGCCTGCGACGGCGGGTCTTGATCCGCTTCAAGAGCGATTCGGTCATGCAGGTGGCGATTCCCACCCCGCTCCAGGAGTGGATGGTCTGGCCGTTGATGTGCGTGGCGGCGATGCCGGTCGAGGCTGTCACTGCCACAACCGCCCCGGCCTGACGAGCCTGGGCGACGAACTCATTGAGCACAAAGGTCTTGCCTGACCCGGGGGCACCTGTGATGAAGGCATTGGCCCCAGCACTCAATATGGTCAAGGCTTCGGATTGCTGCATGCCTCCATGGTGCCACGTCAGAGGTACATGGCCACGCCTGTCAGTAATCGGTCTTCTCGGGCTTGTTGGCATCCTCGACAGGATTGCCGGACTCTTCGTAATGGCGCAGAAGACTGGTCTGCTCGATCTGTTCCGCCCCGGCCTTTGACTGGGCCTGGTCGGGTCCGGGAGCCGGAAGGAAGAACATGGAGCGGTAGTAGCGCAATTCGTCCATGGACTCAATGATGTCGGCCAGGGCCCTGTGGCCGCCGTGCTTGGCCGGCTTGTTCTTGTAGACGTCCGGGTACCAGCGGCGGGACAGCTCCTTGAGGGTGCTCACGTCAATGACCCGGTAATGAAGAAGAGCCATCAGATCGGGCATGTACCTGTCGAGGAACTTCTTGTCGGAGCCCACCGAGTTGCCTGCCAGATGGGCCTTGCCGTTCTTGGGCAGGAAGGGCTTGACATACTCGATCACCTGACGCTGGGCCTCCTCAAGGTCCAGGCCGGTTTTCATCTCTTCGATCAGGCCGGAGGAGGTGTGCATCTTCCTGACGAAATCCCCCATATGATCCAGGGCCGCCTGGGAGGGCTTGATGACCAGGTCGATGCCCTTGTCCAGAACCTTCATGTTGAAGTCGGTGGGTACCACAGAGACCTCGCACAGCTCGTCATGGAAGATATCCAGACCGGTCATCTCACAGTCTATCCAGATCATGCGGGATTCCTCCGCCGAGAAAGTCAGATCATTCTTATCACTCATCTGTACGCCTTTCAGATCCGGGTTGCCTCCCGGATTGCTCCTTCCGCCGCCTTGGACGGAACATTACAAGATATCGCCAGCACGTGACCGGCGGAGGGGTCGTCAGCCCGGCCGTCCGGACCGTAACTGACATGAGATATGCAATCGGCGCAGGTCCTGATGAGATCCTGCACCGATCACCTGCCTATGTAGGCTCAGTTGTGGAAGCCTGAGTAGTTCGGAGCTTCCTTGGTCATGACGATGTCATGTGGATGCGATTCACGCAGACCGGCATCGGTGATCCGAATGAACCGGCCCTTGCGCTGCAGCTCGGGAATGGTGCGGGCACCGGTGTAGAACATGGTCTGATGCAGGCCGCCAACCAGCTCGTAGAGCACGTAGTTGAGCGGACCGCGGTAGGGCACCTCGCCCTCGACTCCCTCAGGTACCACCTTGTCGGAGCTGGTGACGTCGGCCTGGAAGTAGCGGTCCTTGGAGTAGCTCTTCTTGCCGCGCGGGGCCATGGCGCCCAGCGAGCCCATGCCCCGATAGACCTTGTACTGCTTGCCATGCAGGAGGACCTTCTCGCCAGGGGCCTCCTCAGTGCCTGCCAGCAGACCGCCCAGCATGACCGAATCAGCTCCGGCTACGATGGCCTTGGCGATGTCACCCGAGTAATGAATTCCACCGTCGGCCACCAGAGGGATACCAGCAGGGCGGCAGGCCAGGGCGGCATCGTAGACGGCAGTCAGCTGGGGCACACCCACGCCAGCCACCACGCGGGTGGTGCAGATGGAGCCGGGGCCCACGCCGACCTTGACCGCGTCAACGCCGGCATCAATCAGCGCCTGAGCACCCTCGCGGGTGGCCACGTTGCCGCCGATTACATCCACGTGGTCGAAAGCATGATCAGCCTTGATCCGACGGATCATGTCCAGCATGAGCTTGGCGTGACCATGGGCGGTGTCCACGACCAGAATGTCGACCCCGGCATCGGCCAGGGCGGTGATGCGCTGCCAGGCATCACCGAAGAAACCGACTGCAGCAGCCACGCGCAGACGGCCGCGCTCATCCTTGGTTGCCTCGGGGTACTGCTCGGTCTTGACGAAATCCTTGACGGTGATCAGCCCGGTCAGCTTGCCCTCGTCATCGACCAGGGGAAGCTTCTCCACCTTGTACTTGGCCAGAAGCTGGTGGGCGTCCTCCTTGGTGATGTTGGACGGACCAGTGATCAGGTGGTCCTTGGTCATGATGTCGCTGACCTTGAGCCGGTCGAAGTCGGCTGGGTTGACGAAGCGCATGTCACGGTTGGTGATGATGCCCACCAGCCGTTGCCGACGGTCCACCACGGGCAGACCGGAAACCTTATAGGTGGAGCAGAGCTTGTCCAGGTCGGTCAGCGTGGCATCCGGGGTGACGGTCAGGGGGTCGGAGATCATGCCGGACTCGGACCGCTTGACGATGTCGACCTGATTGGCCTGATCTTCGATGCTGAGGTTGCGGTGGAGGACGCCGATGCCGCCGTTGCGGGCCATGGCAACAGCCATGGTGGCTTCGGTGACGGTATCCATGGCGGCGGAAAGCACCGGGGACTTCATGGTGATGTTCCGAGTCAGCCGGGTGGTGGTGTCTACTTCAGAGGGGATGACATCGGATTCGTTGGGCAACAGGAGGACGTCGTCATAGGCCAGACCGATTTTCTGGAAGGCGTCGGGGAGTTGAGTGTAGGAGGAGGGTTCGCTTTGTGGGTTTTCCATAGCCATAGCACTATGCTACAAGTGCTTCTTGACCGTTAGCGGTACCGTGTCCGTACAATTTCATCAAGTGAATCAGTCATCCTCATCTTTATTGTGGCGACTCTTACGATGCCAGGGCGGTCTGGCCGCATGCTGTGAGCCTTGAGCGGCGAGAAGGGCGTTCTCCCGCCTGATTTCAGGAAGTCGACGACGGTAGTAGGGGTAGAGGGTGGCGAAGGTCAGCAATATGGCGGCCAGAGCCAGACCAATCAGGACATATCGCAGGCGGAAGAAAAGAATAAAGAGCGAACCGAAGGCGATCAGAGCGGCCCAGCCCCAGAGAATAAGGACAGCGGAACGAACCGTGTGACCGATGCGCAGCATACGGTGGTGCAGGTGCATGCGGTCGGGGTGCATGGGTGATTGCCCGTGGCTGAGCCTTCGGATGATGGCCAGGCACATGTCCAGAACAGGCAGGAAAAGCACCAGGATGGGCAGAAGAATAGGCATGAAGGCCGGCAGATAGATGCTGGCATGAATGGTGGCCGGATCCAGCCGGCCGGTGACCACAATGGATGCACAAGTAATCAGGTATCCCAGCAGCATGGATCCCGAGTCGCCCATGAAGAGCTTGGCCGGATGCCAGTTGTGCAGGAGGAATCCCACACAAATGCCCACCATAGCCACGTCGATCAGCGTGGCCAGGGAGGCGTAGTCGGGCGAGATGCGGGCGATGATATAGGAGTAGATGGCGAAGGCGATGCCTCCTATTGCCACGATGCCTGCAGCCAGGCCGTCCAGCCCATCCACGAAGTTGACCGCGTTGATGGAGGCCACGATCAAAAACGCCGTGATGGCCATGGACAGGCTGGGCGAGGCCGCCACAAGAGATCCCAGGGGCAGGGAGATGATCTGGATACCACCCCAGGAGACGAAGACCGAAATCAGCAGCTGGCCGGCCAGCTTGAGCATCCAATCCAAGTCCCAAAGGTCGTCCGCTATGCCCAGCAGGCAGATGGCGACTGCCCCGGCCAGGATGACCCAGGCCTGATGGCCGGACTGGAAGAGGCCTGTAATAAAAGGAATGCGGGAGGCGAAGCACATGGCCACGGCAAAACCAATCAGCATGCCCAGGCCGCCCATCCGAGGGGTGGGCACCTTATGCACGTCGCGAGCGCGGACCACGCCTACAGCGCCGACACGGATGGCGAGGTGACGAACCATAGGCATGACCAGCCAGGTGGCCCCGCCAGCGATGGCAGCAATGAACAGGTATACCCTCACTGGCCCTCCCCTCCGCTGGACCGGCCCGGCAGAAGGGCACGGACCCGGGCCTCGCCGATTACGCCCTGCCGCAGCACATGTATCCCATCAGGATCAGTCTTGTCGGCTTCCACCACCGTACTGGCCACTGAACCCGGGGTCGGCCCCCCGTCCAGGTAAAGGTCGACGCTGTCACCCAGCTCGGCTCTGGCCTGCTGGACGGTCTCCACGCTGGGATTACCCGATCTATTGGCACTGGAAGCGGCCAAAGGTCCGGTCACCTGCAAAAGTGCCCGACAGATGGGCGAGTCAGGCACTCTGACGGCCTGGGTGGGACCATCGGGCTCCATCCGAGGGGTGCGCAGAGGGCAGGACTGCCCTACAAGGGCAATAGGTGAAAAAGGCCCCGGCAACAGGGCGTCGGCCAGGTGATCAAGAGGAGCAGGCAGGCTAAGATCCAGTCGCTTCATAACCTCGACCCCCTCCAGCAGCACCTGGATGGACTTGGTCCTGGGACGGTGCTTGGCCTGGAAGAGCCTATCGATGGCCTCGTCATTGCATGGATCACAGACGATGCCATAGACCGTGTCGGTAGGAATGACCGCCAGCCCACCGGCGGCCACCACCCGGGCCAGCAATTGCGGCGAGCGACTGTCATAGGTCATCACCCGGCTCATACCCTGCATCACGACCTTTCGGCTCGACATGTTCATGTGACCAGCTACCAATCTATCCCAGGACCACGGCAGGCCGCTAGGACGCGAAGACTGGCCGCCGGGCTGTCAGGTAACGGTCTCGACCAGTCAGGTCCTGATGGGTGCGTGCCTCAAGGTACCCCCTGGCCTGTGCAGCAGCGACCATGGCCGGTCCCTGGGAGGCGTCATGCTCCATGACCAGCAGACCGCCGGGAGCCAGCAGGATTTTGGCCCTGTCCAGAATGCGGCAGGGCAAAAGGCATCCGTCAGGCGAACCACCGTAGAGGGCCAGGTCCGGATCCCAGTCACGCACCTCAGGCTGGCTGGGAATCGCATCCATGGGGACGTAGGGAGGGTTGCTGATGACCAGATCCACCCGGCCATCCAGATCAGACAGGGTGGCGGCATTTGCGGCATCGGCCAGCATCAGCCGATAATCGGATCCAACCTCCCGGATGGCGGCCTCCTGAGCGGCGGCGTTCAACGCGCCCCACCGATATGCCTCCTTGTCGACCTCCACGGCCCGGACCCGCGCTCCTGGAACCTCTGTGGCCAGGGACAGGCCGATGGCCCCACTGCCCGAGCACAGATCCACTGCCAGTGGATGATCCACCCTGGTCAAGGCATCCACTCCCGCCTGGACCACCGTTTCGGTCTCAGGACGGGGAATAAAGACCCCCTGTCCTAGGCGGAGATCCAAATAACGGAAGTAGGTATGGCCAAGAATGTACTGCAGGGGTTCGCGTCCGGCCCGCCGTTGCAGATGGGACCGATAACGGTCCAGGGCCGCCGACTGAAAACCATCAGCCTGTCTGCGACCACCTTCATTCGTCAGCAGTTCCTCAGCTGTCCGGTCCAAGAGCAGGGCCTGATCCAGCTGATGAAGATCGCACCCAAGGGCATCAGCCAGCAGCAACCTGGCATCATTGAGCGGCGTAGACACACCGGCCTGGGCCAACAGGCGATGGCCCCTATCGACCAGTCCAGCCAGACTGGTCCCCTGCTCCGGCTGATTCACCCCTGTGAAGCCATTCTGCGGGCCTCGTCGGCCTGAATATCGGAGTCGATGACAGCCTGCAGGTCGCCGTCCAGCACCTGTTCCAGGTTGTATGCCTTGTAACCGGTGCGGTGGTCCACAATCCGGCTCTCGGGGAAGTTGTAGGTCCTGATACGCTCGGACCGATCCAGGGAACGGACCTGGGAATGGCGCATATCGGCGGCCTGGGCGGCCTCCTCCTCGTGCTTCATGGCCAGCAGACGGGACTTGAGCACCCGCAGGGCAGCCTGGCGATTCTGTATCTGGGATTTCTCATCCTGCATGGAGACCACGATGCCGGTGGGAATGTGGGTCATGCGCACAGCCGAGTAGGTGGTATTGACGGACTGTCCTCCCGGGCCGGAACTCATGAAGATGTCAACCTTGAGGTCCTTGGGGTCAATCTCGATCTCGTCGTCGTCCTCGTCGGCCTCAGGAAAGACGATGACTCCGGCGGCTGAAGTCTGAATGCGGCCCTGGGACTCGGTGACGGGAATACGCTGGACCCGATGGACGCCACCCTCGTACTTGAGTGAAGCCCAGACGCCGTCGGCAGGAGCCACCTGGCCGCGAGCGCGAATGGCCAGCTGGGCATCCTTGACACCGCCCAGCTGAGTACGGTTCTCACTCATGATTTCGGTGGTCCAGCCACGCTTTTCGGCATACCGCACGTACATGCGCATCAGATCGCCGGCGAAGAGGGCCGCCTCCTCGCCGCCGCTGCCGGCCTTGATCTCCATGATCGTGTCGCGGCCGTCATCGGGGTCGCGCGGAATAAGAGCGGTGCGCAGGGTCTGCTCCAGGTCCGGTATCCGGTCAGCCATGGCCTTGGCCTCTTGCGCGAAGTCAGGATCCTCCCGTGCCATCTGCTCGGCCGCCTGGCTGTCTTCCAAGGCGCTCTGGTAGGCCTTATAGGCTTCAACGATGGGAGCGAGCTCAGCATGTCTGCGACCCAACTTGCGGATCTGCGCCGGATCTGAAGCCGTTTCGGGTTGACTCATCTGCTTTTCCAGGCGACCGTACTCCTCGACGGCAGCCACCGCCGCCGGAAACTGCTCCTCGCTCATCTGCACCCTTCCCGTCCGCTTATCCGCATGGTTCAAGTCATAAAAAACGCCAGTCCCCACCGGGCATAGCAGAGCGACCCGGAAGGGACTGGCGTTGGAAGTGCTACTTGGTCCTCTTGCCGTAACGGGCTTCGAACCGAGCCACGCGACCACCGGTGTCCAGAATCTTCTGCTTGCCGGTGTAGAAGGGGTGGCAGTGCGAGCAGACATCAACCGTCATATGATCGCCGGGAGCGGTCGAACGGGTGATGAAGGTATTGCCGCACGAGCACGTGACCTCAACGGGATGATAATCGGGATGAATTCCCTGCTTCATGGTTACTCCTAGATCCAAGGGCCCCGGGTCGACCGCCCCTGTGGCGGACGTGAACCGGCAACCGCGTAATATTCTAGCGCAACCCGAAGAGATTACGGCACCCTTGCGCCACACGCCGAATCAATCAACCGAGGTGGCCGGTCGAGCGTCCTCTAGAATCAAACAGTCGGACCGACCGGCCCGGCGAGGCGACAAAGGAGGGCAGCAATGCAGCAGGAAGTGGCGTTCGTTACAGGGGCGGCTCAGGGAATTGGCGAGGCCATTGCCCGCCGTCTGGCCAAGGACGGGTTCGCCGTGGCCGTGGCGGACATGAATACAGACAAGGCCCAGGCAGTGGCCGACTCCATCAATCAATCAGGCGGACGGGCCGTGGCCGTCACCCTGGATGTGACCGACCGTGTCCAGGTGCGCTCGGCCGTCGAGAAGACCGCCACCAAGCTGGGGGACTTCAACGTGATTGTCAACAACGCCGGCCTGGGACCGACCACCCCCATCGAGTCCATCACCCCGGAGCTGTTCGACAAGGTCTACCACGTCAACGTGGCAGGAACCATCTGGGGCATGCAGGCCGCCGTTCAGGCCTTCCGCGATAGGGGCCACGGGGGCAAGATCATCAACGCCACCAGCCAGGCAGGCGTGGTGGGCAACCCCAACCTGATGCTCTATTCCTCCACCAAGTTCGCCATCCGCGGCCTGACCCAGGTGGCAGCCCGCGATCTGGCCAAGGAGGACATCACCGCCAACGCCTATGCCCCCGGCATTGTCAAGACGCCCATGATGATGGACATCGCTCATCAGGTCGGGGTCAACGCCGGCAAGGATGACGAGTGGGGCATGTCCACCTTCTCGGACGGCATCGCCCTGGGTCGGCTTTCCGAGCCGGAGGACGTGGCCAATGCCGTGGCCTTCCTGGCCGGGCATGACTCTGACTACGTAACCGGACAGACCCTGATCGTAGACGGCGGCATGCAATTCCAGTGATTCTGTAGCAAGGATTCGCCCGCATATGATGGACCCCCGCCGATCGGTTCCGCCCGACAGCGAGGGTCCATGATCATCAAGGGATCATTCAGGCGTTGAAGACGTACTTGTCCAGGCGATCCATGGCCTCCTGGACACGGCTCAAAGGCAGGGCCAGGTTCATACGGATGGCGCAGGGAGCCTTGAACTGCCGCCCGTCCTGGACGGCGACGCCCACATCCCAGGCACGCTTGAGCAGCTGATCCAGGTTGAGATCGTGGTCCTTGCACCATTGCGTGCAATCAAGGAAGAGCATGTAGGTGCCCTGGGGCTTGGAAAGCTCGACTCCCCCGAAATGCTGGCGGATGTAATCGTAGGCGTAGTCCACATTCCCGGTCAGGACCTGCCGGAGTTCATCCACCCACTCCTGGCCCTGGGGCTTGTAAGCTCCGATCAGGGCATGCATGGACAGCACGTTCATGTCGTTGTAGTGGGCCTTGGATCCCTTGGCCACAATCCTGTCGCGCAGGTACTTGTTGTAGATGATGTGGTAGGAGCCGACCAGCCCGGCCAGGTTGAAGGTCTTGCTGGGTGCATAGAAGGCAGCCGTCCTGTTGCGGGCATCCTCGCTGACCGACTGGGTGGGGATGTGCTTGTGGCCCGAAAGGATCAGATCCGACCAGATCTCGTCGGAGATGACCACGCAGTCGTTCTCCTTATATACCTCCATGGCCTTTTCGATCTCCCACTTCTCCCAGACGCGGCCGCAGGGGTTGTGCGGGCTGCAGAAGACCGCCACATGGATGTTGTTCTCCTTGAGCTTGCGGTCCATGTCATCGAAGTCCATACGCCAGACGCCCTGCTCGTCCTTCTTCAAGGGGCTGTGCACAATGTGGTAGCCGTTGTTCTCGATGCAGGACGTGAAGCCGACATAGGTAGGGCTGTGGAGCAATACCGCATCGCCCGGAGCAGCAAAGGCGGTCAAAGTCGAGACGACACCGCCCAGGACTCCGTTCTCATAGCCGATGTCCTCGGCCGTCAGGCCCTCCACGCCATTGCGGGTGCGCTGCCAGTTGATGATGGCGTCGTAGTACTCATCAGTGGGATTGAAATAGCCGAAGGCAGGATGCTTGGCACGCTCGATGATGGCCTCGGGTATGGTCGGCACCGTAGGAAAGTTCATATCGGCCACCCACATGGGGATGATATCGAAGCCCTCCTTGGGAGGGTCGGGGGCGAATCCAGGCTCGGCACCCAGGCCGTCAACCGCAATGGCGTCCTTACCGTGCCTATCCATGATGCTGGTGAAATCGTATGTCATAGTCAACCTCTCATCCCGTGCAGATGCGCTCGCAGCGACCTTCCGCCAGTCTACAGCCGTGGGCTCCGCCCGAGTGTCTGCGTCCAATACCAGAGCAGCGATGCTACTATCTGGCTTTAGTCAGTGGATGGGGTGACAAAATGAGTGCATCAAAGCCCGTTTCATCTTCTCTACAGCTTTTCGTCCCGCTAGTGGACTTCCTAGGTAAAATCCTCGGGCCCAAGACGGAAGTGGTGCTTCAGAACGTCAAGGATTTCTCGCATTCGGTGGTTGCCATCGCCAACGGCAATTTGAGCGGACGCACCATAGGCAGCCCCGCCACCGATCTGGTCCTGCATATCTGGCAGAACCACGAATACGACCGGCATGACTATCTGACCCATTACGCTGGCTACACCATCCAGGGGCATCCCGTGGTCTCCTCCACCCTGTTCGTGCGGAATTCCAGAGGACGGGTGATCGGCTTTCTCTGCATCAATTTCGACAATTCCGCCCTCCGACAGGCCAGCCAAGAGCTCAGGCGGGCCAGTGCTTATCTGGATGCTCTGGGACTTTCCGATCCTAGTGCGGAGCTGAACGACCATGCGACCGCCCCAGAAGAATCAGATGCCGAGACCGGGACCGACCAATCGACCCGTGAAATACTCTCCGTCAACACAGGCGAAGTGGTGACGCATAATATTGCCAAGTTCGCCGCAGAGCTTGGTATTCCTCCGGCAAGGATGAACCGGCAGGAGCGAATGCAGCTGATTACGCGACTGGATGGGTCAGGGGTCTTTCTGGTCAAGGGCTCAGTGGACACGGTTGCTCGAGCTCTGGGGATCTCCTCCCCCAGCGTCTACCGCTATTTGCATACGATACGCAATGCTGCTGCGGGCCCTAATCAGAGCACTTCGGCTCGCCCTGCTCAGCTTTGACACACCCCCTCCAGGGTGTATGATTGAGAACAGATATACGGGGGACGTATACACGATGGACCTACAGGGGTTGAACTATTTTCAGCTCCAGAGGAGATGTACATGCGTATAGTTTCCCGGCATATGCCGACGGCTCCTACTCGAGCTCGTCCCTTATTCTTTTCCCTGATAAATTCTCATACTTAGCGGTTCTACGGAAACGCTTCCGGATTATTGCGACATGCGTAGATCTTATGGCTGTCTACGTATGCACGCTTGGGGCACCGAAGAGGGGATATACACCGAGGATGCCCTATGATCCGACATAAAAAACGCGCCTAGCTCTTTTCCCCCGGCTTACATGTGAAGCCGTACATTTTGCATCGGTGAATCATGGATGCTAGAGCTAGGCGACGAGAGGATGGCCCCGACAATAGCCGGGGCTGTCCTTCTACTAAGACTATCAAGAAAGTTCGGAGCTCAAAACCCTAGCTATTGCACTGGCAGTCATTGAAGACGTGAACCAGTGTTCAGGCAAAAACCTTGAGCTCTTAATTCAATCCACTAATAAAGCCCCGGAACTTTCAGGGTTCCGGGGCTTGCTTGTGTGGGGCCTCAGGGGCTTGAACCCTGGACCGAACGATTATGAGGCCGTGAGTGGCTTCCCTTTTTTATGTCCTGTAGAGCCCTTCTCTGGGCTTCACTCGAGCATCTGTGCGAACGCTTTAAAGATACGACGGGACACAATAAGTGTCAATTTGGTCCATATTGCCTGAGTGGCAATTCGCATTTTGTTGGGTCTGCGGTAGTGCACCGAGATCTGGCTCCTAAGTCATGCCGTCTGCGAGGCGGCTCTTGTCGGTGACATGCCCCACTGCACCCGACCCGCAGGAGATGACAAAACGATACATCAACTGGTATTATTGAGACTTCTAGCCCTCAAACAATCTTTGAGAAGCCTTCTGCTGGCTACCGTCAAACGATTGCCGAATATAGCACGGATCGTCGTATTCGCAGTCTAGTCATACCTCGTGTTCGCTACACCTGAACAATTCAGGAAACATCCAGAGAACTATGCAATTCGGCCGCTCCTGATAATCTGCTGATAATCACTGAAGACGCAAGGAGAGGACGAATGAAATGGGACTATTCGGCGGAAATCAGGATGCGCAGGAGCGTTATTATAATCTCCCGGTCAGCACTGTGTACAACGGGATGAAAGGGATGCTAGAAAAGTCAAGACGCTTCGCCCTTAAGCACGCCGACGATCTGTCCTGCACCTGCACTTTCAACACCGGCATCAGCATGACCACATGGGGCGAGAAGATGACAGCAGTCGTCTCCCCCAGCGGAGACGGAGCGAAAGTCAACGTCACTGTGGCGGCGAAGATTGGTGGCAACACCGTATGGCAGGGTTCCAAGAATGCGAAGAACCTCACGACCTTCTTTGATAGCCTTTCCGAGTACTTGCAGTCCCATATGGGAAAGTAGCCATGAAGATCGACATGCGCGCCCCAAGCCCCAGACGCTCATTCAAGGCGCGAACCACGGGCAAGTGGAAGCGGCAGGCGAGAGAGGCCCTCATCCCCGGATACGGGAGGAAGTGCATGGGGTGGATACGGAACCCCAGGAAAGCCGCCTACAACAAGATCTACCGGAAGACGACGTTCAGCATCTGGGACCTGTTCAAGTAAGGCAAAATATGGACCCAACTCCGGCGGGGCTTTTTCTATGCCCGCCCGACCGTACCGGTTTTCCCGTGCAACATAGTATACATTTAGTATACATTTTGAGCTCGAACCCCATCCCCGTAGGCATGAGAAAACCCCCGCAGGCTTTGTGCCTGTAGGGGTTTCGTCTGGTGGGGCCTCAGGGGCTTGAACCCTGGACCGAACGATTATGAGTCGTTTGCTCTAACCGACTGAGCTAAGGCCCCACGCCGATCGTACCGGCCAGAGTCATGGTATCAAAACGACTCGTCATCAGCCAGATCCGGGTTGTCGAACCTACTTGGTGATCTGGTTGTAGACAGGCAGACCCATGTATCCGAAAGGAGCCTGGCGAACCTGCTTGCCGGCCACTGCGGAGACTTTCCTATACCAGAGCGGCAGCACCGGAAGGTCCTTGAAGAGCACGGCCTCGGCCTGGCGGTAATCCTGCATGGCTTCGTCCTGGTCGGTCTTGGAGGCGGCGCGGGAAAGGATGGCATCATATTCCGCGCTCTTGTAGTCCCCATTGTTCAGCCCCTTGCCATCGGCCTGGCTGGAGGCATATCCCTGAACCAGGTAGCCTTCGGGATGGGGATAGTCCGAGGTGATGCCCGAATTGAAAATACTGTCGACCTGACGGTTATGAACCGCCGTATTGAATTCCTTGCCCGTCGGGAAGATATTAGGTGCCGTCCTGATGCCCAGGACCTGGGCGTACTCATGCAGAACCGCATCAACCCAGTCCTTGTCGGTCCCGTCGGCGCTGTAAGCGATGCGAAGCGTGCCCTCCCAGGGTGCGATGGCGTCAGCCTTCTTCCAGAGTTTGCGGGCCTGGTCCGGATCATGGTCCAGCACCTCCCGGCCTTTGATGTCGGAGGCATGCCCCCCGATGGTCGGGGCAAGGAAATCAGTGGCAGGCGTAACCGAACCAGCGAAGACCTTGTCTGCTATTTTCGCACGATCCAGGGCATATGACAGGGCCGCCCGGCGAAGGGCGCCTTCCTGCCCTTGGAAATGCTGCAGGCCTTGCGGGATGGTCAGGGAGCGGAAGGCCGGACCCGGCTTAATCAAAGGCTGCAGGCCCGAATCGGTGTGGAAGGTTTTCAGGCGGGAGACCGGAACCGTATCGAGCACATCCAGGTGACCGGCTTGGATATCGGCATAGGCGGCATCGAGGCTCTGGTAGTCCCTGAACTCCAGGCTTCCGTTCCGAGCCTTGCGAGGTCCCTTGTATGCAGGATCCTTCTCCAGCTTGATCCCCTGATTGGGCACCCATGATTTGAAGCGGTATGGCCCGTTCCCGACCGGCTTCTTGCCGAAGGCCTTGATGTCCTTGTAGGCGGATGCCGGCAGCGGCAGGAAGGCCACATCTCCCACCTTGTAGGGGAAGGAGGAATCCGGCTTGTCCATGGTCACCTCCAGGGTCAGGTCGTCAACCACCCGGAGACCAGACAGAGGAGCCTTGGGGTCGCCATGCTCATCCTGCACCTGCTCGTACCCGGCGATGGTCGAAAACGCCGAGGCCCCCAGCTGTCCATTGGCCGCATTCGCCGCGAAGGACCAGGAATCCGCATAGGTCTTGGCTGTGATCTTCTCCCCATCGCTGAAGGTGAGCCCCGGTTTGAGGACAATCGTGTACCGGCTGGCATCCTCATTGGGAGTAATAGAGTCGGCCTGAAGCAGGGTCATCCCGCCCTTGGCATCGAAGGTGACCAAACCATCGAAGAGCTGGGTCACCACCTTCCAGCCTGCGGTGTCGTTGGTGCTGGAGGGAATCAGGGGAGCCGTAGGCTCGGCATTGTTGACGCTGATGGCGGCCTGTGGATCGATCCGGTCTTCTTGGGAAGCCTGGGAAGTGCCGCAGGCGCCCGCTGCCAGGACGAGCGGAAGCACCACTGCTGCGATGTAGGAACGAAGCTTGGTCATGATAGGACCCTTCCTGCCCGGTATGGGCCTTGTCACGAAAGATATAGTCAATCAGTCGATTGGGCGAGGATGCCGATATTCAGACCTGCCTGACATCCTGCCCGGATGCCAGCCGATCCAGGGCACCGGTGCTGCCGATGGCCCGGAAGAGGAACCAGCTGACCAGTCCAGCCAGGACCACTCCACTGATCAGCTCGCAGATGGTGCCGATGATCCCCCTCGGGCTGAGGAGGGAGACCCCCTGATAGTAGAAGGCCAGGAGAAAAGCGTTATAGACCAAGGCTATCAGGATACCCCCCAGAACGGTCGTTCCCAGGGTCCAGCGGCGGTAGCGGAATATTCCGAAGGCCAGTTCCGCGCAGAGGGCCTCGACGATGGCCTCCACCATAATCATCGGCACGTTATAGGCGTTGCCAGGCAGAATCTCGACCAGGACGCTGATGATGCCGACGTAGACGGCCGCACCGGGCTTGCGCAGTATCAACAGGGACAGGGTACAGGGAAAGTAGAAGACCCCATGCAAAAGGGCCGCCATCCCCGGAAGCAAGGCCGTCATCAGCGGGAATATCCACGAGGCGAGCAGGCTGGCCAACCAGTAGATCAACCCCGACACCGCGCCCAGGCCGGCGCCGACCGCAATGTCAAGCGGCCTCCAGCGCAACCGATGAGAAGCGGAAATCCGACCCTGTTGCTGTTTCACCGTCATTGATACTCCCTTACGACCGCCATAGAACAGACGGTCCGTTCCTCATGCGCACAGCGATAGGAAGGAACCCGCCCAAGCCGGCAAAGGCCCGTCCGGCGTTCCTTGACCTGCGCATGCCGGGCGGGAACGCCGACTCAAGGCTACCCCGACCAAGGCGGCAGGACCAGGGTCTGGTCATAGGTCTTGTTTATGGGCGGCCATCCGCCTGACTGACCTTGCTTATCAGCCCGGCGCATAAGTCAGAAGTTCCCACTACGATGAATGCAGTTTGCACTGTCTTTCTATGGTTCTGTGAGGTAGCTTCTTGGCCGAATTCATTTATCAGATGATCAAGGCGCGCAAGTCCTTCGGCGACCGCGTCATCCTGGACGATGTGACCCTGAGTTTCCTGCCCGGTGCCAAGATCGGCGTGGTGGGCCCCAACGGCATGGGCAAGTCCACCCTGCTACGGATCATGGCCGGCCTGGACACGGTCAGCAACGGCGAGGCACAGCTCACCCCCGGCTATACGGTAGGCATCCTCCAGCAGGAGCCGCCGCTGGACGAGGACAAGACCGTGGGCGAGAACATCCGCATGGCCTTCGGCGACATCATGAGCAAGGTCGACCGCTTCAACCAAATCGGCGAGCAGATGGCCGATCCCAATGCCGATTACGATGCCCTGATGACCGAGATGGGCCAGCTTCAGGAGCAGATCGATGCCGCCAATGGCTGGGACCTTGACTCCCAGCTTGACCAGGCCATGGATGCCCTGCAGTGCCCCGATCCGGACACCCCGGTCTCGGTCATCTCGGGAGGCGAGCGCCGCCGGGTGGCCCTATGCCGTCTACTGCTGGAGGCACCCGACCTGCTGCTCCTGGACGAGCCCACCAACCACCTGGACGCCGAGTCCATCCTCTGGCTGGAGCAGTACCTGCACACCTACAAGGGTGCGGTCCTGGCCGTGACCCACGACCGGTACTTCCTGGACAACGTGGCCGAATGGATCTGCGAGGTGGACCGTGGCCACCTCTACCCCTACCAGGGCAACTACTCCACATACCTGGAGACCAAGGCCAAGCGTCTTGAGGTCCAGGGCCAGAAGGATGCCAAGCTGGCCAAGCGTCTCAACAACGAACTGGAATGGGTCCGCTCCTCCCCCAAGGCCCGGCAGGCCAAGAACAAGGCCCGCCTGGAGCGCTACGAACAGATGGAGAACGAGGCTCGGAACAACAAGAAGCTGGACTTTTCCGAGATCCAGATTCCGCCGGGACCCCGCCTGGGCTCCAAGGTGCTGGAGGCCGAGCACATCCACAAGGCCTTCGGCGACCGCGTCCTGATCGACGACCTGAGCTTCACCCTGCCTCGAAACGGCATTGTGGGTGTCATCGGACCCAATGGTGTGGGCAAGTCCACGCTCTTCAAAACCATTGTGGGCCTGGAGCCGCTGACCTCGGGCACCCTGGAGGTCGGTGACACGGTCAAGATCTCCTACGTGGATCAGAACCGCGAGGGCATCGACCCCGATAAGAACCTCTGGGAGGTGGTCTCCGGAGGGCTGGACTTCATCGAGGTCGGCGGCGTCGAGGTGCCCACCCGCGCCTACGTGGCATCCTTCGGCTTCAAGGGCTCGGATCAGCAGAAGCCGGCCGGCGTCCTTTCCGGAGGCGAGCGCAACAGGCTGAACCTGGCACTCACCCTCAAGCAGGGCGGCAACCTCCTCCTCTTGGACGAGCCCACCAACGATCTGGACGTGGAGACCCTGGAAAGTCTGGAGAATGCCCTTCTGGCCTTCCCCGGCTGCGCTGTGGTCATCTCCCACGACCGCTGGTTCCTGGACCGTATCGCCACCCACATTCTGGCCTGGGAGGGCACGGACGAAAATCCGGCCTCCTGGTACTGGTTCGAAGGCAACTTCCAGGCCTACCAGGAGAACAAGGTCAAGCGTCTGGGCGAGGAGGCCTCCAGGCCCCACCGCATCCATCGCAAGCTGACCCGCTGAACAAAGTAGATCACAAGGGATCGAGGGCCAAGGAGAAGCATGAGCGTCGAGGATGAATCACTGGCCCAGGCCATCGCCGGGCTGAACCTGCAGGAGCAGCAGTCTGCCGATGGCCGTTCCCGTTTCCTGGGCAAATCGCTGGACTTCCCCACCGGCCGCCTCTACGGGGGCCAGATGTTGGGCCAGGCCATCATGGCCGGCGGGCGGACCGTGCCCGAAGGCCGACTACCCCACTCGATGCACGCCTATTACCTGCGCACTGGACTGCTTGATCAGGACGTTCAGGCGGATGTGGAGACCATCCGTGACGGGCGTTCCTTCTCCTCCCGACGGGTTGATCTGCACCAGGGGGAACGGACCATCCTGAACGCCCTGCTCTCCTATCAGCAGGTCGGCCAGGAGGGCGTCCGCTATGCCGACCCCATGCCGACGGGGCTGCCCGATCCGGAGGATCTGCCTGGCTCCCGGGAGCTGATGGAACCCTATGCCGACAAGTCCCCCTTCGCTGACTACTACGCCCATCAGAGTCCCTTCGATATGCGTCATGTCGGCGGCACGGTACTGCTGGACGATGCAGATGATGCAGAACATGGGGATTCCAAGGATGACAGCAGGAGTCGTCAGGCCGTTTGGAGCCGTACCCAGGGGAGAGCCGAACTGGACCCGCTGATGCGCCGGGCCCTGTTGGCCATGGAATGCGATCAGATCATGATGGAGCCCGCCCTGCGCCGTGCCGGACTGAGCATGACCACCCCAGGGATCTCCTTCGCGTCCATCGACCATGCCATGTGGTGGTATCAGGATCTGGACCCCTGCGACTGGCACTGCTTCATCCAGGAGTCCCCTGTAGCCGACCACGGCCGCAGCCTGTGTATGGCCAAGGTCTACAACCGCCAGGGTGACCTGGCCGCCTACATGGTTCAGGAGGCCATGATCAGGGTGCCCAGGGACTGAACGTCCACTACATCATCGCATATTCTTCCCCAGCAAGGGATCAATAGCTTGGTCGACAGCAGGCCGGCTATCTTCAGAAACGTCCCCAGTTAGGGCCTTGAACGCTGTTCAGCTGTGCTTTTTGCTTGAATCGGCCTTTATCTGCGCCCTATCGGCGGTATTGGCCGCATCGGCCATCGGTCTTCGCGAGGACTTCTTGCGACGGTCGGGGTTCTCAGGCCCGTCATCCGGGGGCAACTGGCAGAGCCACTCCCCCACGGCCCCGGCCACCACATCGAGCAGACAGACCAGGGAGGCGACCAGGCACTCCTGCATGACCCGTGTGTAATAGGGCGCGCCTGCATGGCCCATGCTGATCAGGGCCTGACTGCCGTACCAGCCCAACAGGGCGGCACAGGCAATGCCAAGGGCCTTGCTCATGATCAGCACGTTGACCGCGAAGCGCAAATCCATCTGCTTGCGGTCCCCCTTGGCGTAGCGATGCACCTGGAAGGCCATGATCAGGATGGCCACCCCCAGCAGGAAGAGCAATACGCTGACCAGCCAGGGAACCCCCATCAGGTCCGTCCTGGTGGACATGCCCAGTTCCGAGATGCCGGCGCCTCCCATCAGGCCCAGGACCAGGGCGACCAGATAGTGCGCGAGCGGGGTGCGGCGGGCCCTCATGACAGACCGTCCAGAATCCAGTCCTCCGAGACCAGGCTGATACGGTCACGGTCAGGAGCACGGTTGGCCAGGCTGGCCAGACAGGATCCGCCAGCCCCAGGCAGGCAGTGTTCAGGCTCCAAATAAGCCCAGGGAATCAGAATGCGCGATGGAGCATCGGCGGTCAGCAGAGGGGGGCGGTCCCGGGAAGACAGAACCGAACCGTCCGAGGTCTCCACCTCAACCACATCGGCATCCAGCCCGCCCATCTGTCTGATAGGAGCGGCCACCATGTCCAGGGCCGACCGCAGCTCACCAAGATTCAGCGGCGTCTGCAGAATAACCACAGCCGATAGACGCTGATCCCCCTGATCATCCCGGTAGGCATATAGGGGCGAGATGCCGACCAGCTGACTGCCGGGAATTCCGTCCAGGGCTGCAAGAGCACGGAGCATGGTCAACCGGTCGGTTCCCGATGCTCCTTCCAGCGCAATCACATCACGCATCAGAAGGCCCTGTGGCTTGGCTCCTCCAACAGACGGCTGAGTGGACGCTTCGTTATCACTATCCGGATCCGAGGACAGGCCGCTCTGCGTGGAGGAGGTCAGGGGGTGACGCAGCCGGGCCTGTGCCGCATGGCCAGAATCAGCCTGACCAGACAGCAGGAAGGAGGGATGTCCTAAAGATGCATTCCCGCCGCCGCTAACCCGCCCGGATTCCATGCTGGCAGGGTTGCCTTCCACCTGATCGTCGGCTGCACGCTCAAGGGTGACGCCCACCTGAAAATCGACCCCAGTTCCCTGGTCAGCACCCAGACGGGTGACCGTGACCCGTGTGCGGCGGATCTGGTGGGAGAGCAGGATGGCATCAGCCACCTTGGCGGTCAGGGATTCCAGAATCTCATCAGCCGGCTCGTTCCGGATCAGGTTGACGATCCGACGGACAATCTGCACATAGTCCACGGTCTGGGTGCCGTCGTTGAGCCTGCCTGCCTCACTCAAATCCAGGTAAAGGACGGCATCGACCTGGTAGCCCAACCCAGGCTTCTGCTGGGCGTGCAGGGGTGCGACCTTGATGGAACTCAAACGGATGGAATCCATGATGTACGCTCCTCCCTCGCCTTGGACCATTCACTTCACCGGGCCAATCCGGAATTCAGCGCTGGTCCTCTGTGGACGACCCGTTCACGCTGCGCCTGAGCTCCTCGGGGATCTCCACCGGGGGCTGCTCGGAGTCCGGCCGATCCGGCGCAGACAGCCAGAGCTGGCGCTCGGGAGCCTTGCGCAGACCAGCGAAGACCGCAGCCAGCTCGTCCTTGTTCAGGGTCTCCTTGACCAGCAGCTGCCGAACGAGCTCGTCCAGCACGTCACGGTTTTCGGTGATGATCCGCCAGGCCTCCTGGTGGGCCGTCTCGATGAGATTGTGGACTTCCTCATCGATGGCCTCGGCGGTCTTCTCCGAATAGTTGTGGGGCTTCAGGGCATCGAGTCCGGCATCCTGGTCGTTCTCATCAGCCCACTTGATGGCCCCCAGCTTGGATGAGAATCCATACTGCAGGACCATCTGCCGTGCGATGTTGGTGGCCTTCTCGATGTCGTTGGAGGCGCCGGTGGTCGGGTCGTGGAAGACCACCTCTTCCGCCACGCGACCGCCCATGGCGTAGGCCATCTGGTCCAGCAGTTCGTTGCGGGACTGCGAGTAGCGGTCTGTGGTGGGCATGACCGCGGTGTAGCCCAGGGCCCGCCCACGCGGCAGAATGGTCACCTTGGTGACCGGGTCGGTGTGGTGCAGGGCCGCAGCAACCATGGCGTGGCCGCCCTCGTGGTAGGCGGTGTTGCGCATCTCGGCCAGGGCCATGCCCTTGGTCCGCCGCCGAGGTCCGCTCAGCACACGGTCGATGGCCTCGTCGATGGCCCGGTTGTCGATCAGCTGGGCATCCGAGCGAGCGGTCAACAGAGCCGCCTCGTTGAGCACATTGGCCAGGTCGGCGCCGGTGAAGCCAGGCGTACGCACGGCCACAGTGTGCAGATCCACATCCGGCACGAAGGGCTTGCCCTTGGCGTGGACCTTGAGGATGGCCTCGCGGCCCTCCAGGTCCGGGGCCTCCACGGCCACCTGCCGGTCGAACCGGCCGGGCCTGAGCAGGGCCGGGTCCAGGATGTCCGGGCGGTTGGTGGCTGCAATGATGATCAGGTTGGTGTCGTTGTCGAATCCGTCCATCTCGACCAGCAGCTGGTTCAGGGTCTGCTCGCGCTCATCGTGGCCGCCGCTCATGCCGGAGCCGCGCTTGCCGCCCACTGCATCGATCTCGTCGATGAAGATGATGGCCGGCGCATTCTTCTTGGCCTCGTCGAACAGGTCACGCACCCGGGAGGCGCCCAGACCGACAAACATCTCGACGAAGTCTGATCCTGCCATGGAGTAGAAGGGCACGCTGGCCTCACCGGCGATGGCCCGGGCCAGCAGGGTCTTGCCCGTTCCGGGGGGACCATAGAGCAGGACGCCACGGGGTATGCGGGCGCCCAGGGCCTTGTACTTGGAGGGATCCTTGAGGAACTCCTTGATCTCCTCCACCTCCTGGACTGCGGCCTCCTCGCCGGCCACGTCCGAGAACTTGGTCTTGGGGGTCTGTCCGTCGCTGAGCTTGGCGGAGTTCTTTTTGCCCCCCATGCCGAACATGCCGCCGCCGGCCGCCGAAGACATGCGCGAGAGCAGGAACCAGAAGACCCCCAGAATGATCAGCATGGGCAGGATGGAGGAGATCAGGTAGCTCATCATGCTGGTCTGCGGCACCACCGAGTTGTACCCCTCGGAGGGCTTGGCCTTTTCGACGGCCTTGACAACCTGCTCCCCCTGGGCCTCCACGTAGTAGAACTGCACATCCTTGCCGAAGTTCTTGGAGGTGCGGTTGCCGCGGAAGCCGGGTACATCCTTGACGAAGTCGCTATTGAGCTTGAGCTCGACGACCTGCATCTTCTCGGTAATCTCGGCCTTCTTGACCATGCTGCTGCGGTCGTTCAGCAGCTCCAGGCCATCCTGGGTATTGATGGTCTGAGCGCCGTTCTGGCTGCTGAAGAAGCCGAAGATGGCCAGGATGATGACCACGGCCAGAATCCCCCAGAGCCAAGGGGAACGCCAGAATGAGCGGTTGCCCCCGTTGGGGCCGGAGCCGTTGTTGCCAAGGTTGAAGTTGAAGGGGTTGTTGCCCTTGTCCCCGTTGTCCCTGCCCCCATTGGGCGGACCCTGCTGCGGTCCCTGCGAGTAGCTCATGACTGCTCCCCCTGATCCTGATGATCCTGTTCCTGGGTCGGGTCCATGTATTCCTCGGACCTGAGTACGGCTATCGAGTCGAGATTACGGTACTGCTCGTCGTAATCCAACCCGAAGCCCACAACGAATTCGTCGGGTATGGCGAACCCTGGATACTTGACATCCACCTCGACCTCGTGTCGCGAGGTCTTGTCCAGCAGGGTGAAGATCTCCACCGATGCGGCTCCTCGCTCCTTGAGATGCTCGACCAGCCAGTGCAAGGTGTAGCCGGAATCGATAATATCCTCAACAATCAGAATATGCCGTCCGCGCACATCGCAATCCAGATCCATCCTGATGTCCAGGTCCCCCTTGGAAACGCTGGTTTTGCCGGCCGGATAGCTGGAAATGCTCATGAACTCGATCTGAACCGGTATGGTGACGGCCTGTGAGAGGGCGGCAAGCGTGTTGAAAGCCCCCTTGAGAACGGCCAGCATGATCGGATTCTTGCCCCGGTAATCCAGGCTGATCTGCTCAGCCGTCCGATTGATAAGCTCCTCTATCCGTTCCTTGGACACCAGTTCATGGTCGATATGGGATTGAATATCAGCGATGCGCATGGTCTCCATCATTGCATATGAGAATGACTTGACCCTTACGGATTGCTGTATGGGAGCTGGGAAAACGGGGCCCTTGCTGGCCGTGCCATCGGCAGACCAAATCGTCCAGAGCCCGGACCTGCACGGCCGTGAACCGAATACCCAGCTTGGTCAGCACCTGGGCCAGCAGGCGGGTGCGCAGAGCCGGGTGACAGTCGGCCAATCCGTGGGCATCCAAGCAGGCCAGCACCCCTTCGGCCTTTTGATCCGTGTCAGGGCAGGCCACCAGTCGCTGGAACAACCCATCCACCTGGGAATCCAGGTAATCCTGATCCAGACGGGCCATATCCGCGCCCAGGGCCAGTCGGCGGACCATGTCCCGGCCTGCGAAGCGATTCAAGGCGGGCAGCAGGTCATGACGGATTCGCGAGCGCAGCGGCAGCGTCTCGGGAAGCTTGGAACCAGCCGGCTGATCATCGCCGTTGGTGGGGTCGTCCCACCAACCGATCCCCTGTTGGCGGCAGATGGCCGTGGTATCCTTCCGGTCCAGGTCCAGGAATGGACGCAGATAGCACATTCCTCCACGTTCCACACGCCGGGCCATGCCGGTGATGGCCTCCAGCCCCTGGGAGCGGATCAGGCCGATCAGCACCGTCTCGGCCTGATCGTCACGGGTGTGCGCCAGGAGAACGGCCCTGGCACCCAACCCGAGGGCCTGCTCGGAGAGGGCCTGGTAGCGGGCCGCACGGGCATCGGCCTCAGGGCCGGCCGAAGTGACGGGTACCTTCACTCTGGTGACGCGGACAGGATCCATTCCCAGCTCCCGGCAGGTTACAGCCGCACGTTCGGCGATACGATCCGAATCAGGCACCAGACCATGATCGATCAGCAGTGCCCCACACCGCAGCCCGGTCATATCGGCCACCAGGTGGGCCACGCAGGCCAGAGCCAGCGAATCACGGCCTCCAGAGCAGGCCACCAGGATCAATGGGGCATCCGAATCGGGCCGGTGAACCCCGTGATGGGTGAACCGCCTATCCTGCAGGCCCAGGCCCTCCTGGTCCAGGGCTGAACGCAGGAGCCCCACCGCCTTTTTCATCTCCGCTGAATAGACCATGATCCAGGCCGCTTCCTGCTCAGAGCCGATCCAGGGATCCGACCAGGGTGTCCACAGCATGCCGGGCAGCAGCCACATCCTCGGGATCGTTGACGACTACGGCAAAGACAAGAACACCGCCTGAGCGTCGAATCACATTGCCTGCCAATGAAGTCACATGGTCCAAGGTACCGGTCTTGACCCGGATCAGCCCGTCGGCCTGATTGTCTATTTTCCGCCTGGCTGCCGTGCCGGTCAGCCCCACCACAGACAGACCCTTGACCAGGGGGGTCAGCCCCTTCTCGGACAGGGCCAGCTGCTGGACGTCCGCCAAGGTGCCCACCTTTAGGCTTGAGCCAGGGGTCAGCCCCGAGCAGTCGGCCATGTTGAGGCCTGTGGTGTCTACGCCCAGCTTGTTCAGCGTACTGGTCACGGCTTTCACAGCCCCGGCCGGGCTGTTGGGCATGTCCAGGGCCAAAGCGGTCAGACGGCCGAAAAGCTCGGCCAGACTGTTGTCGGAGTTGCGTAGCATCAGCGACATGATCTCGCTGAGCCGTGCCGAGCTGATACTGGCCAGAACCTTGCCCTGGGCATGGTCGCTCTGGTTTGGTGCCTGGGCATTGTCCACCTGGATCCCGGACTCCGTCAGGCGGCTGGCAAAGACTGCCGCAGCGGCTCCTGCCGGATTTTGAACCCTAGGCAGGTAGACCCCGCCTGCGTCCGGATAGGCGACAGGCTCAGTCCGTCCCTGCCTGGCCTCATCCACGGCCATAGCGACAGGCTCCTGGAAGTAGATCCCATCAGCATTGTTTGCTTCGATTCCCTTCGGCGCCCGATCGTTGCCGAAAAGCGTGTCCTGGTAGGCCAGGGTCACTCGGCTGATTCCCTGCTGGTGTAGAGCCTGAGCCGTCTTCCCGGCCAGAGTCCCCAGGCCGGCCCGGCCATTGACGTGCAGGGGATCGTCCTTACCTACCCCCAGCAGCATATCGCCGTGACCGCGCAGGGTCAGCGTCGCCTGTGAGGAGGCAGAGGAATTCAGAACAGCCTCGGTATCCAGCTGGGAGGACATGTCCAGAACGGAGGCGGCTGCGGCTGCTGTCAAGGTCTTCATGGTGGAGGCCGGCTGGCGCGCCTGGTCGGCGTTCTTCTGAGCCAGCACCCGTCCATCAGCCTGCCGCACGACCAGCGAGTATGCATTGCCCAGGCCCGGCGTGCCGGCGAAGGCGTTGACCAGCTGCTGGACCTGGCCGGCATCCACTGCGGACCCGGGCTTGTCTGCAACCAGGGTGGGCGGCTCGCCCATCATGACCGCAGGGGGAACCGAAGAATGACCGGTCTTGGCCAAGGTCAGCGGTCCGGGAGCCAGGTCGGCCAAGTCCATACATGCATAGCCGAGGACCAACATGATAGCCACAAGCGCTGCCAGGGCCACCCGCCAGCGTCGCTTGGTTTGACGACGGCGTGTCATGCGCAGCTGATGTCTGTCACCCAATTGCTCACTCCCGGACTTGCCTTCGCCAACCGAGTTCGGCTCGGTCGGCATCATCCAACCAGCCTAGTACTGGTCCTGTCACCGTCTCAGGACTGCAGAGAGGCATAGCGATCCAGTGTCAGCAGAATGGCCGACTGTCGACGATCGAAGATCCGGGACCCCAAAGCGACGCCTATGGCAAGCACAATCAGGCCGTTGGCCAGTGCGACCGGCATAGGCAGCCAGAACGGAAGAATCCCGCCCGTGGTCATGGCCAGCAATGCCACCAGGAAGGTGGGCAGCATGATCACCAGGCTGGCCAGCAACTGCAGCATGGGCAGGAAGCCTTGGGCAACGGCACGTCCCTGTGGTGAGGTGAAGGGCTGATCCATGGAGGGTACCGGGTAAATCAGCAGGGCCGAGAAGACCTGGGCAGCTCCCAGCCCGGACAGGAGCAATCCTATGGTCGCGGCCAACATATCCAGGGAGATGACCAGATCTCGACCGCCCTTCATCGCCCCGGAGAGTACCAAAGTCACCAGCCCAAGCAGGAGTATGCAGGGCATAGCCACGCTCAGATGGCTGCGGACACGGGACAGCCGGTCCTCACGACCCTTCACCCCCGCCGCTATCTCCATGCGCAGGGCGAGCCCATCGTAGGCCAGGGCGTTGCCCTCGGGAATCTCGAGCATCAGGACACCCAAAACCGGTCCCAGCCATAACATCATGGGCATCTGGCGGAAGATTACCGCGTACAGAATCACCACAACCAGCAGAAGCGGATAGCTGACAAGTCTGCGGGGGTCCTGACGAAGATAGATCAGCAATCGCGCAGCCATGGCGTCCACAACGTCCCGGGACCGACCCAGTATCCCAAGCCCTTTGGGGGCAGTCGACCGTTCAGTCCTCGCCCCGGCATGCAAACGGCTATGGCGCAGACACAGCATGCCGATCATGGAACAGAGAGCCAGGGTGACCAGCTCCATACAAAGACGTCCGACCAGAGCCCACCATGATCCCGAAAGGAAATCCTCCGGCAGACGGACGGCGGCGCCCAGCGGCGTCCAGGCCAGTATGTCGGCCGCGGACTTGAGGGAGTCAGTGTCGACTGCCATGCCATCCGTAATCCCGCTGTCCAGCAGAGAGGGCAGCATGCACAAAAGCATGATCACCATGGTGACCAGCAGGTAGATCCCGGATCGGGTGCGCCGGGAGACCACCAGGGTACCGACCAGCTCCAAAACAGCCCGGGACAAGGCCAGCATCACCATGACAGCCAGCAGGGCTGCAATCAAAGCCACGATTGCGGCTCCGACACCCATGCGGACATAGATGGCTGTCAGGGCCAGGAAACAGACAAGGCCGGTCAATCCCGCAGGCCCGGTCAATCCGGCCAGGTAGAGGCCTACCTGCAGCTGGCTGTCAGGAATCCCGTACAGGACGAATCGCGAAGGGCTCAGGTTCGACCCCTGGCCCAGAAAGGCCAGTTGAATCAGGATCACTCCCAGAGTCAGTCCGGCCAGGAACAGGACCAATATGGATCCCATACGCTGCCGGTCGCCCGGACCGGCACTGGGCAGCCAGTCCCCCAGCGTCAGCGCAGCCTGCCACGAGGCCAGGCAGATGGCTATGGCCATGAGCAGGCTGATGATGGCCCCGACCACCTGCCAGGAGGAGTGCTTGATTGTGCCCCAGGTCATGGACCAACGCATGGCGATGATCGTGGATGCCGTGCTCATTGCGTCTCCTGGTCTTCCTCGAACCCGGAGCCGTTCAGCCAGGCGATTCGCTTAGCCTGATGACGGCCGCCGACAAGCTCCAGGAAGCGATCCTCCAGATCCTCGCCGGCAGCGACCTGGGCCACCGTGCCATCAGCCCGAACCAGACCATGGTCGATGATGGCTACATGGGTGCACATCCGCTCCACCAGGGCCATAACATGGGAGGAAATGACCACCGTCCCTCCGGTATCGACATACTCGGCCAGAATGTCCTTGAGATTGGCGCTGGAGACCGGGTCGACCGATTCGAAGGGCTCGTCCAGCACCAGAAGCCTGGGGGAATGAATCATGGCCGTAGCCAGGCAGATCTTCTTGGTCATGCCCGATGAATAATCACAGACCCGCTTGCCGCCGGCATCAGTCAGGTCGAAGGCCTCCAGCAGGTCCTTGGCCCGGCCCAGGGCCTCATTACGCGGCATCCGTCGAAGCATGCCCGAGTAGACCAGCAGTTGCAGACCCGTCAGCCTGTCGAAGATCTGATCAGCCTGGGGCATGACGCCGATGACCCGCTTGGCCGTATCCACATCCGACCACACGTCCCTGCCCAGAATCATGACATTGCCGGAGTCGGGCACCAGAAGTCCGGTCATCATATTCAGCGTGGTGGTCTTCCCTGCACCATTGGGGCCGACTATCCCGTAGAAGGATCCCCTGGGAATGTCCACAGAGAGGGCGTTGACAGCAGGCCGGCCCTGGTAGCACTTGACCAAGGCACGGATAGAAACCGCCGCCTGCGGATCTGGCGGAGGAACCACTGCCGTCTGGGCGGTCATGCTGGTTGCTTGCGCTTCATCGGACATGGCCTTAAGTCTAGCATTCGAGGAATGACCGGCCTTAATGCCCCGAGTGCTCGATGGGTTTCCATCCTGGATTAGCGAAAATGGCCTGGAAGGAAATGGGCACGTAGCTGAGCATGAAGATGGGGAAGCTCAGGCAGTAGGCAAAAAGCTCCTTGTTGGATGCGCCGATTTTGTCCCGCTCGGCCAGCACGGTCAGGGCAGCCAGGCCCATCATGGCCAGGATGCCCAGAATTCCAGCTGCAATGCCATCGATTAGGGTGGTCACCTGGCTGGTCCAGGTCACGAAACCCAGAGCCGGGAAGAGCAGGCCGAAGAAGCAGCGGACCAGACCTAAGACTGTCAGGGGGCAGATCAGGATGGTCAGGTCAACGGCCGAGAAATCGCGTTCGCGAAAGGCCCGGGAAATCAGAGCAGGCCCGTAGTAGCGAAAGACCTGAAGAAAGCCCTTGCTCCAGCGCAGCCGCTGTCTCCAGCTCTGCTTGAAGGTGACCGGCTGCTCGTCATAGAGTATGGCGGTGCCGCAATAGCCGATGCGCTCGCCGTGGAGAACCGAGTCCATGGTGAACTCCAAGTCCTCGGTCAGCAGGTGGAACTTCCAGCCGTTATTGCGCTCCATAACTTCCTTGGAGAACATGAATCCGGTGCCGCCCACGTGGCAGCTGGAGCCGATGACCATCCTTGAGGTGTTGAGGAACCGGGATTCGCGGATGAACCATAGGGCCGAGCCCGAGGAGACCCAGTTGTCCGAAAAGTTGACCGAGTTCCGGTAGCTGGTCAGTATCCGGAAGCCAGACTGGAAAGCCTTGTTCATTTCCTCGATATAGTGGCGGTCCAGGATGTTGTCCGCGTCGAAGACGAAGTAGGCATCATAGCAGGAGTCAAGACCTCGATCGAGTATCTGCTCCAGCAGGAAGGTCAGAGCGTAGCCCTTGCCCACCCGGTCCGGGTCCTGCCGCTCGACCACATGGCAGCCGAGAGATCTGGCTAGTCCTGCGGTGTTGTCTGTGCAATTGTCGGCCACCAGCCATATATCGACCATGGAGAATGGATAGGTCTGCTCCTTGATGGAGTTGATCAAATGACCGACCACGTGTTCTTCGTTGCGGGCGGAAATAAGCACGGCGAACCGCTTGTCAAAGGGGGCATCAGGAAAGACCGCCGGCTTGGAGACGAAGGAGATGACGATGCAGATGGCCTGGTAGACGATGCCCACCCCACCCAGCAGCATCATCAGTACGTCCAATACCTTGAGCAGGGCCATCAGCGCCACTCCTTGCGGGGGTTGTCCTCCCCCTCGGAGGCCTCGTCCCCGATCTCGGTACCCTTGAGCGGCCTGTGCTTTACCGGGGCCGAGGCGGATTTGGGTATAGGCACCGTAGCCGACTCATCCAGATCTTTGGCCGTCGGCGAGGATGCTGGGTAAAGCTGGCTGGCAATGGTCATGACGGGATCGTCCACTCGAACCCTGGCGCTGGTTCCCTTGGCGGACCGGCTGCCCACGTGGCTGGCCACCGGCTGGACCACGTGCTCGTTGAATGCCTCGACACCTTCGACCACCTTGGACTTGCCGACCGGCTTGGGATCCTGCATGAGCGGGGAGTCAATCAGCTCGTAATGCTTGACCGATGCCGAGAAGATGGCCTGGAAGCTGGCCGCCAGAGGCAGGGCCAGGAAGGCGCCCAAGGCGCCGAAGACCGCACCCAATGCCAATACAGACAGGAAGGCGATAGCCGGGTTAAGGTCCATGGTCCGCTGGGAGATCTTGGGGGCCAGGATCATGTTTTCGATCTGTTGGTAAATGATGATGTAGACCAGCACAATCACAGCCACCAGCAGTCCCCGGCTCCCCCAGGCCACCACTATGGGAACGGCCCCGCCTATGTAGGTACCGATGGTAGGCACGAACTGGGATACCAGCCCGCAGAAGAGGGCCAACGGCAGCCAGTAGGGCACCTTGAGGATGACCAGAAAGACCGACATGCAGGCCGCAGAGATGAGCGCCAGGATGGTCCTGCTGAACAGGAAACTGGAGATCTGGTCCTGAGCGATGGTCCAGACGAAGAGAAAGCGACGCTGGCTCCTGGGGGCCAGCCACTGACAGAGGCTGCGGCGCAGCTTGGGGCCGGCTGCAGAGATGTAGTAGATGACCAGCAGGACGGTCATGATATTGATGAAGGACCCTGCCAGCCCCACGGTGGTGGTCAAGGCCTGCCCCGCGAAGTCCGTCACCCAGGATGTCTGGATATTCTTGACGATCTCCCCGCCCAGATCCTGCATGGCCGGCAGGTGCCAAGGGGTGCGGCTGGCGATGAATTCCGCCACCTGCTCATAGAGGGCCGGCAGCCCGTTGGCCATGCCGATGACCTGCTGGACCAGCAGATTGCCGAACATGCCCAGGAGGACGATCACAATAATAATCAGGCCTATCAGAGTGACCGCCGAGGCCGCTCCCCGCCGCCAGCCATGCTTGACCAGCCTGAGCACCAGGGGCTCCATAGCCAAAGAGACGAAGATGGCGATCACCACGTCCAGCACCAGGAATTCGATCTTCCACCAGGAGGAGTAGGCGAACCAGGCCAGGAAGACAGCTATGACCACGTAGAGGAGGGCGCGGCCGAACCATTCCGGAGGTCGGCGCGGATCCCCCTTGGGCGGGAAGACCGTCGCGAAATCGAAGCGCTGCTTTTGCTCGTTGGCCATATGTTCCATTATCCCAAGATGGCTGACATGGCGGGCTATGGGACGCAGGTTGAGCCGACGGTGTATCCAGGCACACGTATCCTGAGGGGTATGTTGACCGTTTCCATAGTCATACCCGCCTGGAATGAGGAAGAACGCATTGAAGACTGCCTACTGAACGCCACCAGGCAGAGCCAGGCACCCAAGGAGGTGCTGGTAGTCGACAACCACTCTACGGACGCAACGGCCTCCATCGTCCAGCAATTCATCGACCAGCATCCTGACCAGCATGTCAAGCTCCTCCACCAGGACAGCGAACAAGGGCTGATCCCCACCCGCAATTACGGACTTGACCGGGCCACAGGCGACGTGCTGGGCCGGATCGACGCCGACTGCATGCTGCGACCCAACTGGGTCGAGGTGGTCTCCGGCATCTTCACCCGTGATCCAAAAGCCATGGGCGCCACCGGTCCTGTGGCTTACTACGACATGCCGGGGAAGAAGATCGGACTCAAGGGCGACAACACCATCCGTCGGGCCATCTATCGGGCCGACGACGGGCAATACCTGCTCTATGGCTCCAACATGGCCCTGCGCGCCACGGCCTGGCGGGCCATACGCAATCAGGTCTGCAGGGATAAAGAGGACATCATGCATGAGGATGTCGATATTTCCTTGCATCTGATTGACCAGGGGTTCAAGACGGTATACTGCAAGGACATGAACGTGGGCATCAGCGCCCGCCGCATGGACACATCCTTCACGTCCTTTCGCCACTATATGCAGCGTTTCAAGAACACCTTCGATGCCCATCCGCAACACACCAGGGAGCAGAAGCCCGAGCACACCCTTTATGCCATCTACCCCATACTCAGAGCCTTCTACCCCGTCTACCAGAAGTACCTGGAATCCGCCGATATCAACCCTGCGGAACGTGTCTGGATCCGCGAACAGATGGAGCTCTTCCACCGGCGCGACCAGGAGCTGGATCAGGAGGACCACTGACCAGCGGACGGCACACCAGGCTTGCCTGGTCCATAGGGGGCGGGTATCATGGGCACGTTCGCCCCCGTCGTCTAACGGTTAGGACACCAGACTTTCAATCTGACAGCGAGAGTTCGACTCTCTCCGGGGGTACAAGGCAAAGGGTTAAAAATGGCGGAATACAGCCGCAGCAGACTCGGACAAGATTCAGTGCAAAACCAGAATCGGGCCGTTTAGAGCTCTATCAAACTAAGATAGTGCACACTTTAGTACACACGTATAACTCGCCTTCGAGGGAAATTCCCTAGCAAAATGACGACTTCCTTGTTTAAATTTCTACAGCTTTGCTTGGTGCAGTCTGCGAGCATGCGAGAGCAATCAAACCTGTTGCCATCCGTAGGCCAGCCTGAATAGTCCTCGCCAGCCATTAGCAACGACTGCATTTGATGGGCACTTACCGGAGGGAATCCAAAGCCGGATATAACCGCCGGAACCGGTTGTAACCAGCATCGTACACATGACGGTTTGCGTCGTCGGGTGAATAGACCCGTCCAACAAGGTTCGCTTCCACCAACTTTTCCAAGGCCTGCAGATCGGGCCGGGAAGACGAGCCGGTCTGTTTGCCAACAGAGACCAGCTCGGCCAAGGCCACTGCAGGCATGAGATGGGCATCATCAAGCACCTGAACGGGCGCGTCAAGGATATCCGCCAGCATCTGGCACCATTGGGGCTCACGGGTGCCGCCGCCGATCAGGGTGACACGCTCGATAGGCGTGCCCAGCAGGTCGAGCCCCTGCCGAATCGAGTAGGACACGCCTTCCAATGCGGCTCGGGCAAGGTCGCATGTCTCGGTCTCGGAAGAAATGCCGACATAGGCTCCACGAATCGCAGGGTTCATCATCGGGAAGCGCTCCCCCACCAGGTAGGGCAGGCAAATCACACCACGCGCTCCTGCAGGGCTGGATTCCAACAAGTGTCCCATTCGTCGATAGGGATTGCCGTCGCCCTCGGTCCGACTGCCCCCCGCGAAGACTCCGGTGGCCCAAGCATGCACGTTGCCGGCATTGAGGAATGGCACCGTGTTGATGATGCTGTCTGTGCCCAGATAGGCCAGATTGACCATTCCAGGGCGGTCAGTTACAGCTCGGTCTGTCACTGTGGCAATCCACCCGGATGTGCCCAGGTTGATATTGAACTGACCAGGATGGAATACCCCGCCAGCCAAGGTGGATGCCCCAGCATCACCCATGCCTGCATAGACTGTGGTTCCCGGAGCAAACCCCGCGGCAGCGGATGCGCCCGGCGTGCTGGCGCCGACGCTCTCCCATGGCCAATAGAGTTCCGGGAAGGTCGCAGTATCCACGCCTGCTGCTTCCAGGATGTCCCTTCTCCACTCACGCGAGCACAGATCCATGGCGCCTGCCGTCGAACAGGCCGTCACATCGCCGCAGTAGACACCGGTCAGCCACCAAATCAGATAATCCTTGGCATCGATGAGCACATGGCGAACCTGCGCATACCGGTCGGGCTGATGCCTGGACATCCACATCAGCTTGGCTACGGGCAGGGACCCATCGCACGGGTTCCCCACTCGGGCGCGGAAGGACTCAGCCCCATAGGCTTCAACCAGCTCAGCAGACTCCTCTTCGGCCCTGCCATCCGCGTACAGGATCGCCGGTCCGACGGGCTGCCCCTGCGCATCCAGGGCGATCAGGTCCTGCATCTGCCCACTCATGATGATGCCGGTGACCTGGTCGCTCTTGAAGTGCTCGATATTCCGCCCGGCCCTGGCCAAAAGATCACGGGACACCTCGATGAAGGCCTGTAGCCAATCCTCAGGATTCTGCTCGATACGCCCATCACCCGTGTCAATCGGCAGAAGACCGCTGGACGCGCACCCTCTGGCAGAGCCCTGGTCATCCACAAGAACGGCCTTGACCTGCGTGGTCCCCACATCAAATGCGGCTGTATAGGTCATACCGGTCATCCTAGGCTTTCCCAGCCGCTCAGAGGCTGACATGATCTCGTATGTGGACTGACGCAGTTACCCCTGGGCCCCTGACCAGTCCACCACTGCTTCGACATTGTTCCCGTCCGGATCAAAGACGAACGCCGAATAGTACTTGGGATGATAATCGCGCAACCCTGGAGCACCATTGTCACGGCCACCGGCAGCGAGTGCCTCCCTGTAGAAGGCATCCACCGTTGCTGTATCAGCGGCCCTGAAGGCTATGTGGGTCACCGGCGAGCCAATCCCGTCCTCACTCGGCGTCAAATAAAAGTCCGAGTGGGCCCCATCATCCTCTGCACCGAACCCAATGGTGGGCTCATGGTGGGCCTTGGCCACGTACCCCAATGGTGCCAGGGCTTGGCTATAGAAATCGATGGAAGCCTGGATGTCACGGACCTTCAGCGTCAGATGATCGATCATGTTCAACATTTTATGGGAATCTCCAAGCGGCAGCATCCAAATGCCCGAAATGATCCCTTTTTGCAAACCGCTTGATTCCAGTGAAAAGTCAAACGCAATCCTCAAGGCTGTGTTTCAGATGTACTTGCCGCCGGGCAGGTGCATGAAGTCCTCCACCTTGTTCCATTTGACCGGGTATCCTGCTCCGTGGGCGCAGAAAACCGAATCAGGGGTGTTCTCCAAGTCGGACTCGGGGTCATAACCGATGGAATCCACAAGAACATCCTGGTCCTGGCAGGGACGATACCCGTTGAAGAAACAGGTCAGATGTCCGCTGCCGTGAGTGTAGGCGCTGACCTCGATGGCATAATCACGCATCTGCGATACCGGTGCATCCCCTTCCAGATCGAAAGTATCCCCGTCTGCCTGCGGCTGCGCAAAGTTGCCCTTCATCCGGTAGATGTCCGACATGGCTCTGCCGAGGTTTGCCTGAGGAATTGTGAGTCTGAAATGGTACCAGGGCTCCAGCAGAATATTCCGAGCCTTCATCAGCCCCTGCCGGACGGCCCGGTAGGTGGCCTGGCGGAAGTCCCCGCCTTCGGTGTGCTTGATATGCCCGCGGCCGTCCAGCAAGGTGATGCGCATATCGGTGATGGGCGACCCCGTCAGAACGCCCAGATGCTCCTTCTCCGCCAGGTGGGTCATGATGAGCCGCTGCCAGTTCCCTTCCAGGCGATCCAGACTGCATGTCGACGCAAAACTGAGACCGCTGCCCGGCTCCGTAGGTTCCAGGAGCAGGTGGACTTCGGCGTAGTGGCGGAGGGGCTCGAAATGTCCGACTCCTTCGACGGGGGCAGCAATGGTCTCCCTATAGAGAATCCCGCCCTGGCTGAAGGAGACCTGCATGCCGAACCGCCGCTCCAACTGAACCTGAATCACCTCCAACTGAACCTGGCCCATGATACGTAGGTGGATCTCCTGGAGCCGTTCCTGCCAGACAACATGCAGGAGGGGATCCTCATCCTCCAAGATGCGCAAGGCGCTCAACAAGTGATGCGGGTCCACCCCTTCGGCTTCCACTGCATAGGACAGCACCGGCTCCAGCAGAGGAGTCAGATCCTCCCGCTCACACCCAAGCCCCTGCCCCGGACGTGTGAGATCAAGGCCGGTTGCTGCCACGATGCTTCCGGCCTGGGCGCAGTCCGTCAACCTATAGGAATCTCCCGAATAGACACGAAGCTGATCAACCGTCTCCCTCGTCTCAACGTGCTCGTTCTTTCCCATAGCTCCAGCTGTTTTGTACGCCTCCTCAACAGAACCCGATTCTTTGCTGTCTTCATCTCCATGACGGAGTTCGGTGGCCAAAGAAGATTTGACCGGTAGCTCGCCACCGGTCACCTTGAGCCAGGTCAACCTGGCACCCTTGTCATCATGCGATACCTTAAACACCCTTGCGCCGAACTGTTTGCCATACACAGGCGAAAGGGCGTACCGCTCCAGCCCCTCCAGGAGGACATCGACCCCGTCCAGGCGCAGGGCAGACCCAAGGAAACATGGAAAGAGACGACGATCGGCAACCAACCTTGCCAGACTCTCATCCGATATACCATCAGTCTTGAGGTATTCATCCATGACATCCTCGTCAAGCAGGGCCACATCCTCCATATCGCCATGCTCGAGTCCACGGCTCAAATCGAAGCAGCCCGGAGACCAGCGTTGCTTGCAGCTTTCAAGGATGCGGGCGGCATCAGCACCAGGGGAATCCAACTTATTGACGAAAATGAAAGTGGGTACCTCGTAGCGTGTCAGAAGCCGCCAGAGCGTATCGACATACCCTTCCAATCCAGCGGTCGCGTCGACGACCAGAAGGGCATAATCCAAGACTGACAGGACCCGCTCCATCTCGGCTGAGAAATCCACATGGCCGGGTGTATCGATGAGGGTCAGATCGACATCACGGTAGGTCAGCCGGGCTGGCTTGGAGAAAATGGTGATGCCACGCTGACGCTCCAGATCGTTGGTGTCCAGAAAGGCATCGCCATGGTCCACCCTGCCCAGACGGCGAATTTCCCCGACCCGGTAGAGCATGGCCTCCGAGAGCGTGGTCTTGCCGGCATCGACATGAGCCAGCATCCCCACCACTATTTTCTTGACCATCGGGGCCTCCCTCAGTCTTCACGTTTATGCGCACTCTATGGTCAGTCTGCCGAAACCTGATAAGTCAGGTCGTGAATGACCCGGCCAGCCTGAATCCCCTTGCGCTCAAAGTTGGTTACGATTCTGCCTTCGAACCGCTCCGACTCCATGAACATGGTATGAGGCAGGGATTTGGCCTTATCAGCCGTCCCCTTGCCGACATGCTGAGTGGGCAGACTGACTGGCAGAGTGCCCAGATTTCTGAATTTCGGGTTGCCGTCCATCACTTCATGCACATGCAGGGCGTAATCCTCGATGTCGGTTGCGATTCGCCAGATGCCGCCTGGCACCAAACACCTCGCCAGATCTTCAGCCAGGGCCGGCTGGACCAGACGACGCTTGTGGTGCTTCATCTTTGGCCAGGGGTCGGGGAAGAAGGTCCAGACTTCCTTGATCAGTCCAGGATCCATCCGGGCCAAAAAGTCAGGTGCGTTGACCTGGGCCAGCCGCAGATTATCAAGGTCGGATTTACCGGCCATCAGCATGGTATGGGCCAACCCCGGCTGATAGACCTCCAGGGCTAGGTAGTTCAGATCAGGGTGCTCCCGGGCGCTGGCCACGACGTTCTCCCCCTGGCCGGATCCGATCTCGACGATCAGTGGCGTATCCCGCCCCCAGACCGACCTGACCATTGCTATATCGCAACACAGATCCTCGGCTACCGTCAACGAACCCTCAGCCTGGCCCAAATCGAGCAGGTATCTGGAGGAATACTGAGCCCAAGCCCTCGCCAGCCGGTCGTTCAGCTTCTCGGATCGCCTCACATAGGAGACGATGGACCTCATGGGGGCCTTGCTCTGTCTTTCTGCACTCATCACAGCTCATATATATCCTAGAAAGCGGATACGAGCGGGCACAACAGTCACATGTGCCCGTGATATACTCAATCTAGAACAAAAAACAACAAAAGATTGCAAAATCGAACAAGCTCTTTCGTCCGGTTTCGACAGGAAAGGCATGCAGATGTCAGTTTTAGTTACAGGTGGCTGCGGATACATTGGCGCCCATGTGGTCCACGCACTGCAGGAGGCCGGTAAGGAGGTCGTCGTAGTCGATGACCTCAGCTATGGCAAGCCCAGCCGGATAGGCAATGCCCGCCTTTACGGCGCCGATGTGTCCGCCCCGGGCGCCGATCAGCGTCTGGCCGAGATCATCCAGGAGAACAAGGTCGACTCGATCATCCACTTCGCCGCCCGCAAGCAAGTGGGCGAATCGGTGGAGAAGCCCATCTGGTACTACCAGCAGAACCTGAACGGCATGATCAACGTCCTGTCCGCCATGGCAAAGACCGACGCCAAGAAGCTGGTCTTCTCCAGCTCGGCCGCAACCTACGGCGAGCCCCCGGTCGACGTGGTCCCCGAGGACGTGCAGCCCATGGTCCCCATCAACCCCTATGGCCAGACCAAGCTGGTCGGCGAGTGGATGGCCCGGGCCTGCGAACAGCCTTACGGCATCCGCTTCTGCGCCCTGCGCTACTTCAACGTTGCCGGCTGCGGACCAGTCAGCCTGGAGGACCCGGCTGTGCTCAACCTGATTCCCATGCTCTTCGACAGGCTGCGGCAGGGCAAGGCACCCGCCATCTTCGGCGATGACTACCCCACTCCCGACGGCACCTGCGTGCGCGACTACATCCACGTCTCCGACTTGGCCGACGCCCACATCGCCGCCCTGGACTACCTGGACCGCGACCAGCGCCGCTATGATGCCTTCAATGTGGGCACTGGCCAGGGCACATCCGTTCGCCAGATCGTGGACGAGGTCAAGAAGGTGACGGGCCTACCCTTCACTGAGGCCATCAAGCCCCGCCGCGCCGGCGATCCGCCGCATCTGATCGGCGACCCCACGCGAATCAACACCGAAATGGGCTGGCACGCCAAGTACGGCGTCGAGGAGATCGTTGAATCAGCTTGGAAGGCCTGGCAGGCCAACCCTGCCCACCACATCGACACCGATGGCTGGCAACAGCAGGACTAGGTAGCGACGCGCCGGGGCTTGCATTCCTCCGGCGCTCATGTAAACTTTCCTCTTGGCTGTTCGAGCAGCCTCGGCTCCGTAGCTCAGTTGGTTAGAGCGCCGCCCTGTCACGGCGGAGGTCACCGGTTCAAGTCCGGCCGGAGTCGCTGGGAATGGTCTGGCCCGGTTTGTCCAGGTCTTTTCGACTGTTCATGGCTCTGTAGCTCAGTTGGTAGAGCGAGCGACTGAAAATCGCTAGGTCAACGGTTCGATCCCGCTCGGAGCCACCAGCCATTAAGCCCCTGAGATTCATAAGGAATCCAGGGGCTTAATTGATATTTACATTCATCTATCGTTCAGGACAGCTGACGGGCCACCCAGTCGACGATGTAGGGCGCGGTGTGCTCAATCTGATCGATGGCCACCTCGAACTCACGGGGACCACCGTACCAGGGGTCCACCAGATCGATTTGGCTCTCCCGGCCCGGCACCGGCTTGGGCAGATCCGGGTCGAAGCTGCGGTACAGATGAACGGCGGATCGCTTGCCTGAAGGCAGCAAACGCAACAGGGCGCGCATATGGTCGGCCGTCATGGGCAGGAGCAGGTCGGCGTCTTCGGCCTCCTCCCGGGTAATCCGGTGGGCGAAGTGGTCAGCCGGCACCTCGTAGCCCCGCTCGCGCAGAACCTTCTGAGCACGCCGATCTATCGGGTTGCCAAACTCCTCGTCGCTGACCCCGCTGGATTCCACCCTGACCTGGTCCTCATCCAGTCCGCGATCTTGGAAGAATTTACGCAGGATGATCTCAGCCATGGGTGACCGGCAGATATTTCCAGTGCAGACGGTCATGACGTTGTAAGGGCCCCGTGAAGCCTTTCCTTCAGAATTCTGGGCCATCAACGCACCTTCCCATAGGTTATGTACCGGAAGCGCCGTATGGCATCCGCCTGGTCTGGTTTGGCAGGGGTCATCCAACGGCTCTCATCGCGCACCTGCCAGAACCGCTTGCTGACTAGCTCCTCCATATCAGGAACGAAGACGTCGGCTGGAGTTTGCAGATCCAGGTCAGTCACGTAGGCCGCATCGGCCAGCGGAAAGAAAGTGCTGAAAACCCCTGCGCCGCCGATGATCCAGATTTCACTGCGATCCATCCCATCGTCGGGAATGGCTTCCTGCCTGGCCAGCTCCAGAGCATCGTCGGCCGCAGATACCACGGTGGCGCCAGGTGCATGGAACCCTGGGTCACTGGACAGAATGATGTTGTCCCTCTTGGGCAGGGGCCGCTCCCCCATGGAGACCCAGGTCCGCCGCCCCATGATGACAGGATGGGATACGGTCAGTTCCTTGAAGTGCCGCATATCCTCGCTCAGATGCCAAGGCAGCGCATTGTGGTAACCGATGGCGCCACGCCGACCGTCAGTGGCCTGCGCCTGCGCCCAAATCATATTGACCGATGAGCGGCGGCCTATCTCTTCTTCCTGATGCCGCCAATCCTCATCGCCTAGAAGCCCGGCCTGACCGGGCTCGGGTTCGTGATAGCCGCTTCGACTATTGTCATGCTCCATCTGTTGCGTTCACTCCTCATAGTGAGTAGATATACCAGAACATTCTAATCTTCGGATTCGACGGTGCCCGTATTCGGCTCAGCGCACCATCAGACAGCCACTGGGGCCTTGATGGCGGGGTGGCATTGATAGTCCACCACCTCGAAGTCTTCGTACTGATAGGAGAAGATGGAATCGGCCTTGCGTATGCGCATGGTCGGATAAGGATAGGGTTTGCGCGACAGCTGCTCCAGAACCTGCTCCACATGATTGTCGTAGATATGGCAGTCGCCGCCGGTCCAGACGAACTCCCCCGGCTCAAGATCAGCCTGCTGGGCCATCATCAGGGTTAGCAGGGCATAGGAGGCGATGTTGAAAGGCACCCCCAGGAACATGTCACAAGAGCGCTGGTAGAGCTGGCAGCTCAGCCTGCCATCGGCCACATAGAACTGGAAGAGCGCATGGCAGGGTGGCAGAGCCATGCTGTCAACCTGGGCTGGATTCCAAGCAGTGACGATCATTCGACGGGAGTCCGGATGGGTTCGTATCAGATCCAGCACCTTGGCGATCTGGTCGATGGTGTGATGGGGGTCCTCTGGCGTCGGTGCGGGCCAGCTGCGCCACTGGACCCCATAGACCGGGCCCAGATCCCCGGTTTCCGGGTCGGCCCATTCGTCCCAAATATGCACGCGATTCTCCTGTAGCCAGCGCACATTCTGCGACCCCTTCAGGAACCAAAGCAGCTCGTAAGCAATGCCACGGAAGAAGACCTTCTTGGTGGTGATCAGGGGGAAGGAATGCGACAGGTCGAAGCGCATCTGCTGCCCGAACAAAGATATGGTTCCGGTGCCCGTCCTGTCAGACTTCAAAGTGCCCCCGCGCAGGATGGTGCGCACCAAGTCCTCGTAGGGAGTGGGAATGTCCGAGTCGGGACGATCAGGGATACGTGTACGAATACGCTGCAGTTCTTCGGGAGTCAAGGCCATGCGGCCATACTATCAAGTCCTCGGTCAGCTGAGCGCGCCCCGGTGACGAATCGCACAGTCCGGGTTAGATTGGAGGAACAGGTCCGGCCACAGGGTCGGATCCGGATGACGCACCCGGCTGGGTGTGGACAAGGAGGAACAGATGGGCAAGAGACTTTGGGTTGAACGCGACAAGGATGGCACCTGGAACGCCTATGGCGACAATGGGGCCCACATCAGCTTCGGCAAGGGCGAGGATCAGTTCAACCCGGGCGATCTGATGAAGATCGCTCTGGCCGCCTGCGGAGCCCTCTCCAGCCAATTCGCCGTGGAGAGCGCCCTGGGCAAGGGCAAGGGGGCGAAAATCGTAGTGGACGGCACCTATGACTCCGACGACGACGCCTACCTGAGCTTCGACGAACAGGTGGATGTCGATGCCACCTCGGCCAGGCTGGCCCAGGAGGATGCGGACAAGCTGGAGGAACGGATCCGCCGCCATATTGCCAAGTCCTGCACCGTAGCGCATACCTATCAGCGGGAGACCCCGGTCAGGGTCTCCGTCAAAGTTCGCCACTGATCTGACGGCGATAAAGGAGCGGGGATCCCCAGGTTCATTGAACTTCGGAAATCCCCGCTCTTCGTCGATGTTGCCGTTGAATCGACCGCCTTACTCCTTATGCTCGGGATCGATGGTCGACTCCAGATCAGCCAGCTGCTCGGGCTTGGCCAAATCCACAGAGATCTGCTCCACTCCGGTGATATCGGCCACATCCTTGCTTTCAGCCGCGTCGGCTGCGGCTTTGAGACCGGACTCCTCGGCCTCCACGTACTTGCGCGGCACCACGTAAACGGGGCTGACCGCATGCTGCAGGAGACCCTGGCTGGTAGATCCCAGCAGGAGCCCGGTGAAGCCACCACGGCCACGCGAGCCGACTACTACCACGTCATGGGTCTTGCTGGCCTGAGTCAAGGCTTCTACGGCAGACCCTGGCACTACGGTCTTGTTGATGCGCAGATCCGGGTAAGTCTTCATAAGCGGAGCGATTCTGGTATTGAGGTCATCCAGATAAGAGTCCATGACGCTGCGCTCCTCAGCCGAACCTGTGCCAGTCAGTCCGGAGATGTTCGGCACTGCTGACATAACATCAAGTTCAGCATTCCAGCTGTCGGCGAAGGCCGCGGCGATCTGCAGTGCCTTAAGACCCCACTTGGACTCGTCGGAGCCCACGGCAACCCGCTTGATGTCGTTGCTCAAATGCATCAGATTGCCGTCGTCGTCGGTGTAGGGAACGACCACGATAGGGCAGTAGGCATATGCAGGCAGGCTGGAGCTGGTGGTCCCCAGCAGACGCTCAGCCAGGCCGCCCTTGCCACGGTTGCCGATTACTATCAGCCGGTAATTGCGACTCAGCTCCACGAAGACCGACGAAGGATCCCCTGTCACAATCAGCGTGGCTGCACCTACACCCTGCTCATCGGCGATTGCCTTGGCCTTGGAGAGAATCTCCTGGGCATCGTTGTGAGCCGCTACGTCGTCTCCCATGGTGGTATAGGTCGCATCGAAGGAAACGGCCGCATACGAGGGAAGTGAATAGGCGCAGACGATTTGCAGGGTCAACCCTGCATGCTTAGCGTAGTTGGCGGCCCACCACGCCGCCTTGTAGCTGGCGTCCGAGCCATCGACGCCTACCAGAACAGCCTTGTCGTTGCTCATCCGACGACCTCCTTTAAACTTGGCGATGACAAACCGACACCGCTCTTTCTGTCAGAATATCGCATGCAGACCTGATCAATAAGTTGGCAAGGGCCAACACGCGAGGAACTTCAACTCTGAATATGCAAAACGCCCCCGTAGGGGCGTTAAGCCTGCATAAACTCTGCCTCAGACCAGACGGCGATAGTTGAAGGTCTGGTAGACAGCCTGAACCTTGACGCTCTGGCCGGGGGACGGGGCGTGGATCATGCGTCCGCCGCCAACGTAGATTCCCACATGACTGCCATCTAGGGCCACCATCAGGTCGCCAGGGGCTGGATCCGTAACCGGCACGCCAGCCGAACCCTGGGCAGCGGCTATGCGGGGCAGACCGATGCCGAAGTGGGCGAACACATACTGGGTGAACCCAGAGCAGTCGAAGCCCGTGGCAGGATCGGTCCCTCCAAACACATAAGGAATCCCCTGGAACTGAAGGGCGTAGTTGACCACATCTGCACCCGTTCCGGAAACCGGCACATCGGTAACTGTGTTGGGGGTGCTGGCACGAGCAGACGAACGACTGACCTGCTGTGCGGACTGACGCCGACTGGCTGCAGTCTGAGCTTGTTCCTGAGCCTGCTGGGCTCTAGTTTCAGCATCTTTCTCGGCTTGAGACTTAGTGGCAGGAACGTTCAAAGACTCGATTCCACCCCAGCTGCTGTCCTTTTCGACGGTGGTAGCCGTCGACTCAGTCAGCAGGTCGGCACGAACTTTGCTGCCAGGAGTGAATGAACGCGACGAAGTGACTGCGGCTTCACTGCCGTCACTGGCCTGGGCCACGGCGGGTATACCGATGGAAAGCATGCCACTGATTGTGGCAGCTGCCATTATGCTCACATACTTGCGTGTTTTTTTCATCGGGCACAATTCTATCACGTATTGGGAACAAGAACCAAGTACAAGAGGACACGATCCGCGCAGTCAAGGATCAGTAGTGGATGTAGTTCAAAGCGTGCACATTGGACAAGGTGCGAGAGTAAGTCTTTCCGTTCATGATGGCACCACACTCGGAGGTGACGATGGAACCGTCGGGATTGATTTTCTCGACGATGGCCACATGGCCATAAGTGGGATCCGAACCTTCCTGGCCGGCCTGGAAGACAACGATATCGCCGACATTGCGTGGCGTGTTGTCCACCCAATAGCCCAGGGAGCGAGCAGAACCGGACCAATCCTTGGCATTGCCCATGTGTGAACCCACCGGCAGGCCCAGCTGGTGACGACGGACATAGGCCCACCAGGTGCACTGGCTGAACTCGTAGGCATTGCCCGCATCTCCAGTGACATGGTTGGGATTGAATCCTGCCGGCAGTACTGATCGGTTGGCATCCATCAGCACAGCCACGACCGGATTGCTGGCCAGGGATTTAGACATTTGCCCGGCATCGGGTTCTGATTCGCCCAGCTCCCAGCTGCCCTCGTTGCGCTGTGAAGCTGTTGCCAAGGGCTGACGGTAATCAGAACGAGAGACCCTTGCATCACCATTTGCTCCAGAGACGCCAGCGGGAGATGAGGGAGTGACCAAATTGATGGCGACACTGTCGGCCAAGGGCAGGGACCAGTCGCCCCGAGCCTGGCTGACAGCCATGGAGGAAGCGGCAGCACCAACCAGGACGGTCAGAGCAGAACCGGTCATGATATGAGAGCGACGAGCTGCGGCCTTGGCCGCTAGACGGATGGAACGACGGGTCCGAGGGGCTACCTCGTTGAGCTTGGCTGTCAAGGCACCATCAAGACCCTCAATGCCTGCTGCCTGGGTTATGCCCGACGATCGGCCGGTCGACCGACTGCCGACACCTGCGCCCCGCCTGGCCGAAGCCCTGTGCGCAGCATGCTTCATCTAGAATCACTCCCGTTTATGTTCCGACGCGACTTTCGTGCCGTACCACGAACCATCACAAGGGAACACCATAACGCAAACGAAGACCCGGGCCAAATGACCTGAATCGTCCATACTGGTGTACTCAAGCATGGCTTCGGTGGTCGCTCATCTTCGACAACCACGGAATACGCTAGGATTATACGGACATATGGCGGACATGAGCAAACCCGCATGCGTGCCGTCCGCCACGGCGTGTCCCACAGTTTTGACCCCTGCATTGTCCACCCTAAGCGAACCGCACTCATACGAGGTCAGACCGGAGTGGAGGCCAGGAGGAAAGATCCGCCGGCATCGTTGGAATCTTGGGGCATGGTGATGTCGACACGGCCATCCTCGGAGGGAATAAAGAGTGCCCGCCCCTGGTCCAGTACACAGGACTGTTCAGCGGCCGTGCAACGGATCCGGCCATCAGTACAGACGATGATGCGTGGTCCACGGCGGGGAATCATCAGGTGGCGCGGCCCCAGACGCTCTATCAGATCCCCGTAGCGCTGCTGAAGCCTATTGAGTAGGGGCCAAGTGGCTCCACCCTCCTCGACGTGCCCGTAGACAAGCATGTATTCATTGATCTTGGGCCGGTAGGTCACCATATTGTGCATGATCAGGGTGGCGATCATGGAGCTTGATGGGTCAATGGGGACCGAAGGCTGGCAGTCCAGACTGTGCAGGAGGTTGGGAATGTCCCGATGCTTAGGTGTCATGCCGGCCCTGAGCACATTGTCGGAGTTGGTCATGATCTCTGCCGCGGTGCCGTGGATGTATGCGTGAGGGGTCCCGGCCGGGATATAGACCGAATCGCCCTCCTCCAGGTCCACAGGGTTGAGCATAAGCAAGCAGAGCACAGCGGGGTCATCCGGAAAGGCTCGAGCGGCACACAGGGCATGGTCCAGCACAGATCCCGCCCGCTTGGATCGCAGCCGCCCAGCAGCAGCCTCCAAGGCTTCCTCCAGACCTCGGGCCGCCTCTGGTTCAGCAGTAACAGCGGCGTGGAAGGCCCGGAAAATACGTCGGCGGGAGTCCGGCCAGATCAGAGAGGAGACCGGCATCATGGCATCAGCCGCGGCAAAGCGGGCCGGGGGAACCCCCAGGTGGAAGGTGCGGGCGGTCAACGCCTCGGTCATCAGCTCGGCCAGAGGGTGGTCCACGGCGCGTAGGAGAGTCAGCTGCGTGGAGATGGTCGCGAAGCCTACACAGGCCTGGAAGGGCTCCAAGGCCACCACCATCTCGTTCTTGGCCAGACTGTCGTGAAAGGAGCGGCTGGGATCGTCGTCAGGCACTCCCAGGGCATTTTCACGATTGAAGCCGGCACGGGCTTCGAAATCCAGGGGATGCACCTGCAGAGACAGAGGGATGCGGGCCGAGATGATCTTGAACAAGTAGGGCAGGGTGGGGCCGAAGAGGCGGGAGTCGCGCTCCCCCAGCAGGGCCATGGGATTGCGGCGGATGGCCACGGTCAGAGGCAGCAGCGAGCCGTCGGGCAAGGTCAGGGGCGAGGGGGATTCGGTGTGTCCGCTGAACCACATCTCCGCCAATGTATCCCCCGGGCATCCGTCTGACTCATCCAGATGGAACATGCGCTGCAGTCGGTCATATGAGCCCCAGGCGTAGTGCTTCTCCACAGCTTGGATCGGATACACGCACTCCCCTTTCCACGGGAAATCCCTCCATGGGCCGGTGCATACGAACCCACCAATCCCCGTCATGATAAGACAAGGGCCGCGGCTTGGGCAAGGCGAGGGGGTCGCCGCATGTCATTGCGAACGGTACAGTAAAGGTATGAAGCTGGCTCCCATTTTCGAACCGGATGCCCGCAGGCCTTCGCCTCGGCCCGTGCAGGTGGACCTGCGACGCATCTTCCTGCTCGGCACTGGTGCCTGGATTCTGGCCTTGGCCGTGGTGGGCATTCTGGCCCTGACCGGAATGACGGTCACCAAGCCTCTGATTGTCTGCCTATCCGGGGTTGGCGTAGGCATTCTGCTGTTGATCTGGGAGCATTTCAATCGCTGGGATTATCGCCGCCTTGCCCAGCAACCGGATCCTGAGCCAGAGGAAGCATCAGCGTAAAGGTGCTCCCCTCTCCCGGCGCACTCCACACAGTGACCGAGCCATGGTGGGTCAGGGCCACATGCTTAACGATTGCCAGCCCTAGGCCGATGCCCACTGCAGTTTCCTCGTTCTGATTGTCGGCGCGGTAGAAGCGCTCAAAGATCCTGCCCTGGTCGGCCTTGGATATGCCTCGGCCGTGATCGACCACTCTGATTTTTGCGTAGTGCCCATCCTTGGAGGCCTGTGCCACCAGGGAGACGGTAGAGCCTGAAGGCGAATAGGAGATAGCGTTCTCCATCAGCTTGGCCAGAGCCACTCTGATCTGTTGCCCGTCGCCATGAATCGTCAGCGGCTGGTCGCATCGCCATCGCAGGGTCACATGGGCCTGATCCGCTCCATTCTGCTCATCCTGCACCACTGCCCTTATCTGCTCAGCCACGTCAAGCACGTTCTCCCTGCTGGGCTTGATCCGCTCCTGAGCCCGGATCAGCAAAAGAAGATCCTTGAGCACGTGCCCCAGATAGGCGCTGTAGCGCTGGACCGAAGAGGCATCCTTGGAAACGCTACGCAGGTGACTGCGAAGAAGCTCTGGGTCATCCCCTTCCAGATGGGAGGTGGTTTTGAGCTGTGCCGCCAGCTCCTCCAGGGCCTGGACCGGCTTGAGCATCTGCTCGGATACATTGGTCATGAAAGCGTCCCTGGTCCGAACAAACCTGACCGAATCGCTCACATCATCGATAAGCACCACCACCAAGGACTGGTCGATGCGCCCTAGCGTGACCTTGAGCCAGTTCCTTCTGGAAACCGCCTGGGCCTGAACATGGGTCTCGTCCCCAGGATCCTCGGCCTCGTCAATATCCCAATTATCGGATTCAGTGCTCTCAGCTGCGACATCCAAAGCGAATTCGGTAGGCGTTCGCGTGATCAGATTAAAGCTGCGTCGACCGCCCGAACGCCGTACCTGCGCGATGGCCTCGATGATCTTCGGATTGGAGATCTCGTCGTTGCTGACGATTCCCAGCCTGTAGGCATCCGGGCTGGAGCGAACAACCTCGCCATCGCCATCAACCACAACCGTGGCGGCGGGGATGAGTGCCAGCAAGGCCTGGGTCGAGCCCTCCAAAGCCTCGCCATCGGCCTGTTCACCATCCTTGCTCCGGTTGCCCATAAGGCTGCGTAGGCGGTTCATGAACCGTCTCATAAGGACTTCCCTCCAGTCCGGCGCCGACCCCGGACACTGCGACATCAACCAAGTCTCGTCGGCCGTTCCGGCTTTATTCTCGCATATCCGACATTGATTGCCGCTCCAATGGCCCGACATTGTTCGGAGATGGCTTTTTCTTGCCACCCTGGTCACATAGACTGTAGTCATATCGTTGACCGAGGCCGAAAGGGAAGAACAATGCGCGTGATTTTCAACGAGGAGCTGGGGCTGGTGGCCGACGATCTCGATCGGATGGCTGCCAAGGTTCGCGATGCCATCAAAAAAGCCGGACGATCCCTGATGGACTGCGACGTAGAGACGGCCCAGGAAGTCATCGACGGGGATGCCGATATAGACAACCTCCAAGCCAGCATCATCGATCAATGCATCAGGCTCCTGGCCAAGCAGAGCCCTGTGGCCACTGATCTACGGGTGGTGGTCTCCACGCTGAGCCTGTCAGCAACCTTTGAACGTATGGGGGACCTGGCCAGGCACATTGCTGAGACTGCAAGGCGCTCTTACCCCGAACCGACCCTGCCTGCCGAGGTCATTCCCCTGTTCAAACAGATGCAGGACTTTCTGGATGTCATGGCAGACCGTCTGGTCGAGATGCTCTCCGACAGGGACACGACCATAGCCGAGCAGATCATTGTCAGCGATGACCAGATGGACAGGCTCCACCAACAGACATTCGGCTATGCCCTCTCAGACGACTGGAAGGGAACCAGGCAGCAGTTAATCGACCTGGTCCTGGTGGCACGATTTATGGAGCGTCTGGGAGACCATGGCGTCTCGGCAGCCCGGCGCGTGGTCTACATCGTCTCAGGCTTCGACCCTTCCAAGGATCCCAAGGATCTCGACCTCGATCTGGACTGACCGGACAACAAAGAGGAGGCCCGTCACCTGACAGCTGGTCGGGTGGCGGGCCGTTCCTCTTCTACGCAACGATATTGAACCCAGATTCGCCTACTTTACAGAGCCGCGCACTACTCCGGAGATGACCCACCGCTGAGAAAATATATAGACGATCAACAAGGGAGCCATAGCCATCAGATAGGAAGCAAAGGCCACGGTGTAGTTGGTGTTGTATTGTCCCTGGAATACGTATTGGGCCAAAGGTAGAGTCCTGGCACCGGGGTCAGTAAGCACCACCAGAGGCATGATGAAGTCGTTCCATGCCCATACGCAGGTAAGTATTCCCACGGTTGCATTCATCGGCATCAAAAGCGGGAAAATAATCTGCCAGAACACCCTCCAGGTCGATGCCCCATCAACCCGGGCGGCCTCTTCCAGCTCCATGGGGATGGAATGCAGGTAAGTCGTGTACAGAAAGATGTTCATCGAGAACCCGTATAACGTATACAGCACAATCAGTCCTGCCTGATTATCAAGACCAAGCAATCCCGTTTCCTTGACGACCGGGAGCATCACGATAGGGAACGGAATGAACATGGCTGCCAAGAAGTAGTAATAAGCAATCTTAAAGAAGGGCCTGTGCATGTTCCGGGCTAGTGCGTAGGCCAAGACCGAACTGGTCAACAGAGTCAGCACAACTGAGCACACCGTAATCATGGCCGTGTTCATAAGCGCTCTGGGAAAATTGGTCCGGGCCCAGGCCTCTGCAAAATTGCCCCAATGCACTGGATTAGGCCATTCAAAGCCTGTCCCTTTAGCCAGCTGTTCAGGGCTCTTAAGCGCGACCGCCACTGCAAAATACAGCGGTACAAGAACAGTTAATGAGCATACTGCCACCAGGGCTGTCAACCACCAATTGACCCTATGAAGACGCCTTCCATGACCTTGTTGCGTATGTGGATTCATGCCTGAAGGCTTTGTCGGAATGGCATTCATAACTTGACTGGAGGTCATAGCGCTTAATCCTCCTTCGGATTAAGGTAACGAAGCTGTATAACTGAAAGAGCCGTAATGATAAGGAAGAGAATGGCTGCATCGGCAGACTGGTAGGCGAATTCGCCGCCTGTAAATCCACCTTGATAAATCTGCAGAGTCACCGATTCAGTAGCCATTCCTGGCCCACCATCGGTCAAGGCCACTATCTGATCGAAGGCCTGCATGAAGTTCTTGATATTGAGCACCACGTTTATGGTCACGTAGCCCATGATCAAAGGCAAAGTGATGGATTTGAACGCCTTGAACCCTGTGGCTCCGTCGAGCGAAGCCGCCTCATAGATATCGGCAGGAATAGTCTGTAGGCCAGCAAGATAAATGATGATCGCAAAAGCGCAAGCCTGCCATACCGTCACGATAACGATAGGCACCCAGGCCCAGTGCTCATTGGTCAGGATATTGTCCCTGAGCAGAGGAACCGCTGAGAAGATCTTCGGCACTGACTTGGAAAAGAAGAATTGGAAGACATACCCGATGATCAGCATGGACAGCACATAAGGAATGAAGAAGATGCCCCTGAACAGATTCCTGGCCTTGATCCTGGCATTCAAAGCCAGGGCAATCGCCAATGAAATGACATTGGTCAGGATTGTAGCTACCAGTGAAAAGAAGATGGTGAACAAGTATGAGTGGAGAACCCTGTCATCCCCAAAGAGATTGACGTAGTTCGACAAGCCCACCATGTGCCATTTTCCGTAACCGGCATAGTTGGTGAAGCTGAAGAAGATACCTGCCAGCATAGGAATGGTGTGGAAGATAGCAAAAAGGATGATAAAAGGCCATACCATCCAGTAATAAGTGGCTTCAGCGAATCGACGATGCTTGTGAGTACCCGCAGCCACTGTCGTCTGTGTCGTAGTCATGCGTTTGCCTCCGATCACTCGATGGTCCTGGCTGCAACCTTGCCCCACTCTTTGTCGAGTGTGGTGAGGGCCGAATCCAGGTCGCCGTCCAGCATTGCTTTGTTCAATATCGGGTTGTAGCTGATGCTGGAGGGTATCTGGTGATCCGCATATCCCTGGATCCTGCCAGAATCTATCCAGTATTTGGCCGGCTTCATGGCCGGATTCTCGTCAACAGGAATTGACGAGAGTGAAGGAATGAGCTGCTGCGACTTTACAAAGCGACGTTGAACCTCGTCCGAGTACAGATAGTTGATAAAGGCCATGGATTCCTTCTTGTGCTTGGGATGCGCACCCATGGTGATCGCCACATCTCCACCAGAGACGAGAATGGCCTTGTCGGCCTTGTCCGTCGGATATGGGAAGAAGCCTATATGCATTTTGGGGTTGATCTGCAGGACCGGCGCCATAGACCAGTTCCCCGCCAAGAGCATGGCTCCCTCACCCCGTGCGAAAGCGGAAGTTCCGTCCTCATAGGTCATGGTTCTCACGTCTTTGGTCGAGTGCTGATAAATCCAATAGAGCCGTTCCATCAGTGGTTTAAAGTTTTTCTGGAAAGAAACGGGCGAATCCGGCCCTACCTTTTTACCTTCAGCACGCATTTTGTCCCAGAACCCGTTGCTGTCGTAGTAAGGAGCCAGACCATCGAAAGGCGTTGAAACACGATTGGGGTCGCCCAATGTGCCAATGAAAGGGGCAACGCCGTCAGCTTCCAGAGTGGCAACTGCCTGCTCAAGATCCTTCCAGGTCTTGGGCACCTTGATGCCATGCTCCTTGAACAAATCAATGTTATAAGTGATGCCGCATACGTTGCCGGCATAAGGCACAATATTTATCTGCTTGCCATCTCGTCCCAACCCATTGATCACGGATTGCATGACCGGGCGGATCCTATGGCTTATAGGCGTGTTGCTGAAGTCATAAAATACCCCTGCCTTGGCCATCTTGCCCATGCTTCCGTTGGGATTCAGCGCTATGACATCAGGCGTGCGATCCTTGACCAGAAGAGCCCTCAAGGCTGTGTCGGCTGAAGAGACCTGATTCTGCACCACTTTGATGTTCGGATGCAGTCGCTCAAAGTCCGCAATAATCTTAGTGTAGTCTTCCACCGCCTCTGGTTTGGTTTGGAAGAAACTGAGCGTCGTCACATTGGCGCCTCCAGATCCACCGCATCCCGACAGAGGCGCAAGAGCCACGGCAGTAAGAGCCGCCGCAAGCACGCGCATAACTGTGTTCTTCGTCATCTTCATTGACGTTTCTCCTCTGCCCCGTTCGAACCGTCGCGCTGCAAGCAATACGACGGCTCGACCTGTGGTTAGGCCAGTCGAAATGGAATATACAGCAACCCTCATTGGCATCTCGGCCAGCTGATGTAAACGTTAGCACGCAAGTTATCGCCCTGCAAGTTCTTTAATAGCCAGTCATTCAGTCAATTTTCTGTATATTAGCTTTAACCCGCGCTTATAGACCCAGTTCAAAAAACAAGTGTCTCTTGTAAAGAATAAATATATGATGTATACGTATCCATTATTTGAGCAACCGTGATAAGATTTTGCAGGCAAAAGCCCCAAGGAAAACAGGAGGGCATTGTGGGTGCATCCATTCAAGACGTTGCAGATCGTGCCGGGGTTTCAATAGCAACGGTGTCCCGTACTTTTACCCTCCCCGACAAGGTTCTCCCGCGGACAAGGGAAAAAGTCCTTAAAGTCGCACAAGACCTGGACTACACCATTTCACGATCTGCTTCAGCATTGAAATCGGGCAAGTCGGCACGAATCGCCTTCCTGACTGGCGGAGAATTGGACTCCTGGTATGACTCGCATGTTCTGGCTGGCCTCAATTCCGTCCTCCATGACGCAGGGTATGACATCGCTCTATACGCCGTTTCAGATGAGCAGGAACGCCATGCATTCTTTTCGGATATGTCCATTCAACGGAATGCTGATGCCGTGCTTGTGGTATCTTTCCAAATACCCTGCACAGAGGCCGACAAATTAGCCACGACAGGCATCCCGCTTATCGGGATCAACACTGAGCCAATTCCTGAATTTTCGGCAACCATAGGCATAGATGAAACCAGTTGCATGGAATTGGTCATCAACCATCTGGTCAACCTTGGGCATCGCAAAATCGCCTATGTCTGTCTGGACCCAGAGACTGAACATTTCAAATGGAACGGTCAGGCGCGTCTGCAGGCATTTCGCTCTATATGCTCCAAACTAGGAGATCGGGTGAACTCCACAGTAGTATACGCTCCCAAGGACGATACCCGAGCGGACTTCGCCTTATCCCAGTTGGTCAGGTTGGACCAGCACCCAACAGCCATAATCTGCATGAATGATGAATACGCCCTTCCTCTGCTTTTCTGCATGCAGCGTTCGGGATACACAATCCCCCGAGACGTATCGGTTGCAGGTTTCGACGATTCGACTTACGCTCATGAAATCGGGTTGACCACTATTCATCAGGATCCCTACGAGATGGGAAAGTCATCCGCTCAGACGCTTCTCAAATTGCTAGAGGGCGAAAACCCTGACATGAACATGCAAATTCAGCCATCCTTCCTGGCCGTGCGCAATACAACCGCCCCTCCAGAAAACTGACACTCAGCCGCCATATCAAAAGTTGAGTTTTCATAGGACCAGTGCTCACAATTCCAATCCATCCGAAACACATGATGCGGCAGCTGGTTCATAAGGTCTTTGGCCTTTCCTGATGTATACGTTATCATGTGCTTAGAAGCATGGATCTAACAATGTGGACTCCATGACCATGGATGGGCCATCGAGCATGCTGTGAAGCGATACCCGCGTCCCACAAACTTGCTGAAAGGAGCAGTTGATGCCGTCGCCAACCTCGGATCAACAAGAAAATAAAACGGAGAAAACCTTGATGGGATTCAATGCGAAGGGTGCCGCCGGCAATCGTGCGAGCTTCTTTGCCGCAGCAGGCCTCGAATGGCCTGACGACATGGTCATGGAATACGATCTGGGCAGATACACTGATTATCCTTTCAGCGTCGATATATCCAACAATCGCCTTTTGGCCGCCCTAGACAGAACTGGACAGGTACGACGCGCAGTTGTAGCAATAGGACGCGAGGACGTGCGAGGCAAGACCATTCCTGGTGTCTACGTGTACAAGAAGCTGGCTTTCTGCCAAGGACACATTGGAATGCAGATTAATTGCATGAACCGTCAATGTCCATCACCTGCACTCAGTTTCATCGACGATCTCATACCTGTCTTCGATGCCTCGATAGGCGATCTGCACAGCCAGACCATCGTCTTTGTGCCCCAAGAAGGCGCCAGCAGACCTTTGTGCCTTATTCAGCTTTGCCAGCTCGCCAATCGGGGGACCACGCCTTTAGACGTAAATGTATCGATTTTGTCGTCAACACAGGGCAAGGATGGGACGATTGCTCTGCCCTTGAAATTCAATCTTCTGAGCGAATCAGACAGTCCTATCACAAGCGGCGCATCCAAGACTATGCTCAGGCTTGGTCCAGGAGAAAGTCGGAGCGTGGCCAGTGTCTTCGATTTTTCAGAGCAAGAGGATGGCCTTCAGATATTTAACACCATTCAAGGATGCCAGACAGCTCTGAAAGCGACCTTGAAAGCCCGTAAGGGCAGCTTGGGCAAGGTCCAGACTCCGGAAGACCCATGGTACGGTGAGCTCATCACCCGGTCGGCTGAACTAGCCCGACAAAGTCTTCTCCTGCAAGCAGACGGCAAGGCAGCTGGCTCATTCTGGGGATCCAACGCCAATCCACTCCCCGACGTATGGACCAGAGACTTCGGCTACTGCGCCATGGGGCTGGTCGACAGCAATCCTGACCTGGCCAATCCCATGATCGAATTTCTTGCGCAGTATGGCATTCCTGACCAGGCTTGGGAACGCGAGGCCCGAATGCATCCAGAAGCAAGCGGATTCGAACACTCCTTAGGCAATTCCTGTCTCGCCGTAGTTCTGGCTTCTATGTTGGTCCACCGGCATGGCCGCACAGCATTCGCTGTGAACCAAAAAATATTCGCCCAATATGTCCGTAGGCTGGCCGCCGATCTTATCGCTGAACGACCTGAGCAAGGGCAGCTTTATGAGACTCTTTACATTTCGGACGGGCCATCACGCGGCGACTACCATACCGGGTCCAACATACTAGCCTGGAAGGCAGCCACGGTCATGGCCGAGGACTTTTCGGATCTTCTGGATGCCGATCAGACGAGACAGCTGAAACAGATCGCTGAACAACTTCACCAGTCGCTTGGTCAGAAATGCGTCCGCAGCATTGATGGCAAGCCCATGTATGTGGAAGGAACCAACAGGGATGGGAGCATCATCGGCGTCCATGACGGAGAGGAAAGCGACCTGACACTGGCCTCCGTTTACGGATTCACCAGCCGTGACGACGAACTCATCCGCAATCACGCCAGATGGGCCCACAGCACCAGAGACCCGTATTATGCGCCGATTACGGGAGGGATTGACTTCTGGGATTTTGACGACAGCAACGGAATTACCTATCCTGGCCATATCCATGGGCTCTGCAGAGCAAATACGCGAGAAGAACTCAAAGATGCCCTGCTTGAGCTCCGCAGAACCACTGATCTGGATGGATCCTTCTGGTGGTGGCCATTCGAGCATGCTGAGCAGGAACCCACCAAGGTCAAACGAGGTCTGGGCAAGTGCGGCTGGTGCGCGGGTGAGTTTGTCAGTTTCTTCCTGCATGACATCATGGGAGTCGAACGCGATCATGAGGCACGAAGCATCAGAATCGCTCCTTATACGCCCTGGCGTCATTTCAGCTGGAAAGGACTGGCCTTCTGTGGTGGTCAGGTGGACTTCGAGCAAGTAGACGACACACTTCACTTCACCAACAGGACCGATGAGACCCTGCATGCCTATTTGCAAATCTCCATGCAGCCGGACACAATGTTGGAAGACGTGACACTCAATGGTCAAAGTAGACGATACCAAGCCAGCGTCATCCATCTTCACGATGGATCCGCAGTCGGCGTAGAGGAAGAGGTCGAGCCCGGACAAAGTGTTGCCTTGACCATCCGGACCAGATAGGCAGCAAGATTATCAGGCGTGAGAACATCGTTTTTGTTCTCTCCCCCGGCTCAAAAGGCATCAGGAATATGAAAGGTGGCGCCCACCACAAAAGTAGAGGGCACCACCTCTAATGACTTTGGACACTCTGCGTCCAAAGTCCGATTCACATCATCGGATAAATTATCTATAGAATTTCACTTCTGGCCCTGGGCCGCCACAGCAGCGGCACCGGCGGCGGCTGCCTCCGGATCCAGATACTCGCCACGAGGCTTGATGGGCTTGAAGTTCTCATCAAGCTCGTAGACCAGAGGAATGGCCGTGGGAATGTTGACCTTGGCAATCTCATCCTCAGTCAGGTTGTCGAGCATCTTGACGATGGCCCTCAGCGAGTTGCCGTGAGCGGCAATCAGGACGGTCTTGCCGGTCTTGAGCTCCGGGACAATGTCGCTCTCCCAGTAAGGGGTGACGCGCTTGACCACGTTGGCCAGTGCCTCGGCGCGAGGCACTGGGGCTCCGGCATACCGAGGATCATGGGACTGCGAGTATTCGTCGTCAGGGTCGATCTCGGGCGGCGGGGTGGCATAGGAGCGGCGCCAGAGCATGAACTTCTCGTCACCGTACTTCTCACGGATCTCGGTCTTGTTCTTGCCCTGCAATGCTCCGTAGTGACGCTCGTTCAGCCTCCAGTCGCGCTTGACGGGGATCCAAAGGCGGTCAGCCTCATCCAAGGCGATGTTGGCGGTGTTGATGGCGCGGCGCAGTAGCGAGGTGAAGACGATGTCCGGCAGAACACCCTTATCCTTGAGCAGCTTGCCGCCCTTTCGGGCCTCCTGCTCGCCCTGCTCAGTCAGCGGGACGTCCACCCAGCCGGTGAACTGATTGGTGTTGTTCCATGCGCTCTGGCCGTGCCTGAGCAATACTAGTTTGTAGGTCATACTGAAAATTCTAAGACCTGAGAGGGACTGTTTCGCGGACCTACAGCTCCCCCTATAGAACAGTCTCTTAAAGCAGGCAGACACCCAGCCAGCAGAACCCTGTCAGCAGATCCGTATAGCCCGAGAGCGCGAATGCCCTGCTGAAGCGATTCCGACAGCTGGCCACAGTGGTGGCAATGGCCAGCGCCACGACAGGCAACAGGCAGAGCAGGCGCGGCCAGACGTCCGCAAACGAGCCGTCAGACAGGGACCATGACTCGACCGCACCCAGGGTCACAGCCAGGGCATAGCAGGACCCCATCAGAATCAGTGTGCCTTTGGCTCCGATGAATGAAGACAGCGTGTACTTGCCGGCCAGCGGGTCTGCATCAATGTCTCGATAGTTGTTGATCTCCAGAACTGGAATGCAGATAAGACCGCCGACCAAGGCACCGATAAACCCGTGACGGTCGATACCGCCAGTCTCCAGGTACTGGGTGGCCAGCACGCCCACCAGGCCGAAGAAGATCATGATGCTCAGCTCACCCATGGCTCTATAGCCATAAGGATGTTTGCCTCCCGTGTAAAACCAGGCTCCCAGCAGACAGAAGATGCCGATTAGGATCATCCACCAGTGGCCAGTAACCCAGCAGAGGATCAGACCGGACAGGCAGGCCATAAATATATTGAGATAGGCGGAAAGCAGGACCTTGCGAGGCTCCACGCCACCGGCCACGCCTCTTCTGGGCAGATCAGGCACCGAACCGTCGGCACCGGCGCTGGAGAGGCTGCTCCGGCCCTCGTCGGTACCCCTGATTCCGTCAAAGTAGTCATTGGCAAGATTACAGGTGCTGTGAATGAACACAGCCGTCAGACAGCAGAAAAGAGCGATTAGCCAGAAACGGACATCTGGCCCCAGCCCTTGGTTGAACAGCTGCCTGAGAGCCACCGCCGTGCCAATCAGAACCGGCGTGGGTGAGCAGAGCAATGCCGAGGGTCGCAACGCGTCCTTGTATTCCCGAAGTGTGATGAACATAATTGCCTGATTATCCACCAAATCGCTTGAAGGTCGGACTGCTCTCTTATGAGAGTATCAAGATTTTCATAGCTGCAGGAGCAGGCCCGCCGACCAACACAGGGCCGAGACCAGGGTGCCTTTACCTGCCATGCCAAAAGCCTTGGGTACCTGGCCACGGGCAAAGGCTCGACAGATCAGCAGAAAGACAACGGCCACCGGCAGGAGGATCAGCACAAGAGGGAAGCCGGGCAGGCCACGTCGCATGACAGCCGGGACGAACTGGATCAGGCTCAGAACCAGGCTCAGGATGTAGACCAGGTAAATGGAAATTGCCGCTGCACGCGCCCCCACCAGAACCGCATATGTGTGCTTGCCGGCAAGGCGGTCGTCGTCCAGGTCCCGGTAATTGTTGAGCATGAGCAGGCCCACGGCATTGAGCCCACAGACGCAGGCGCCCAGGATGCCGGCGACATCGACCCTATTAATAAGAAAGTACTCGGTACCCAGGGTGGCCACCAGACCGAAGAAGATGAAGACGCTGACTTCGCCCAGCCCGTGGTAGCCATATGGGTGCGGGCCGCCCACGTAACACCAGCCAGCGATCAGGCAGCAGACTCCGACCAGGATCATCCACCAGTGACCGGTCAGTGCCATGACGGCCAGGCCCATCAGGCAGGTGAAGGCCGCCGAAATCATGGTGGCGTACAGCACCTTCCTAGGCGGTACGCCGGCAGCCACCAGACGCCTCGGTCTGCCAGAGGTGGCCTCCTCGCCACCACGACCAGAGTCAGTGCCGCGAACACCATCGGCATAGTCATTGGCGAAGTTGGCTGCGATCTGCATAGACAGGGCAAGCAGGACCAGCAAGACCACGATCAGTGCCAGCCGTCCCGGCGTGGCCGCCTTCAGTGCAGGGTCGACAGGCGTGGGCGAGCAGGAACTGGTGCACTGTTCCAAGAGCCGTGACCGCTCCAAGAGTGCAGCCGAAGCGCCCACGCAGACAGGTGCCACCGAGGCAGGCAGCGTCCGGGGACGCATGCCATCCATCCACAGCCTGATATTCATGACCGTCCCTCCCCTCTTATCATCTCAGACCAGCGGCTTGACCAGAGGGAAGGTGATGGTCTCGCGGATGGATGCACCGGTAAGGGCGATCAACAGACGATCGATGCCCATGCCCATGCCACCAGCCGGAGGCATGCCTACACCCAAGGCCTCCAGGAAGTCCTCGTCAATGTCCATGGCCTCGACATCGCCGCGGCTTGCCATCTTGGCCTGCTCGACGAACCGCTGCCGCTGGACCACCGGATCATTGAGCTCGGAGTAGCCCGTGGCCAGCTCGAACCCGCGAACGTAGAGGTCCCACTTCTCAACAACGCCCGGCTTGGTGCGGTGGGCCTTGACCAGGGGCGAGGTCTCGACCGGGAAATCACGAACAAAGGTCGGCTCATACAGCTTGTCCTGCCAGAAGTGCTCCCAGAGGTGTTCGACCAGCTTGCCGTGGTTTTCGGCCGGCTCCTCCTCCAGACCCAGCCTGTCAGCGATAGTCCGCAGATGGTCAACGCTGGTCTGGGGGGTGACCTCCTCACCCAGGGACTGGGAAAGGGACTCATACATGCTGATCTGACGCCAATCGCCGCCGAAATCGTACTGGCTGCCATCCTGCAAAGTCACCTTCAACGAACCCGCAGTGGCCAGTGCCGCCTTCTGAATCAGCTCCTTGGTCAGCTCCCCGATGGTGTCGTAGGTGCCATAGGCCTGGTAAGCCTCCAACATGGTGAATTCCGGGGCATGGGTAGCATCCACGCCCTCATTGCGGAAGTCGCGATTGATCTCGAAGACCCGCTCAATGCCGCCCACCAGGCAGCGCTTGAGGAAGAGCTCAGGGGCGATGCGCAGGTAAAGGTCGATGTCGAAGGCGTTCATATGCGTCGTGAACGGCCGGGCCGCAGCGCCGCCATGCACGGTCTGAAGCATGGGCGTCTCGACCTCCATGAAGTCGTGGTCCTCGAAGGTGCGCCTCAGCGAGGAGACGGCCTTGGAACGGCGGCGGACCATGGCCCGCACATCCTCATCGGCGATCATGGCCAGGTAGGGCTTGCGGGTGCGCTGCTCCTCACTCAGTTCCTTATGCAGGGCTGGCAGTGGCTGCAGGGCCTTGGCCGCGATGTTCCACTCAGTGGCGAAGACGGAGAGCTCTCCGGTCTTGGAGGCAACCACGCGGCCGCGCAGGTAGAGGTGGTCGCCCAAGTCGACCAGCTGCTTGAATCGCTTCAGAGAATCAGCACCTATCTCACGCTTGGAGATCATGCCCTGGATGCGGGTGCCGTCGCCCGCCGCCAGCTGGACGAAGCAAAGACCGCCGCCGTTGCGCAGGAAAAGGACTCGGCCGGCGATGCCAACTACATCCTCGGTCTCCTGACCCGGCTCAAGGCGGTCCTGATACTTGCGGCGCACATCCTCGATGCGGTCGGTCACATCCAGATGGACCGGGTAGGGTTCGATGCCCTCCTTGAGCATGAGCGCCCTCTTGGCCACACGCATGCGCACCTGTTCGGGATGGCCTTCAGCGCCGTCCGTCAGGTTGCCGGGATCGATGGCGTCATCCAACTGGGCGCCCTGATCAATCTTCTCCGTGATGGCCATATCCTGCTCGAGCAGTGCCTGAGCGCGCTCGACCGTCGTCAGACGAGGGGTTTCTTCCGATGAGTCATTCATAAATCGCTATTTTACGCATGAGCCGGTACTTGGCCCTTGTACCGCCGAGCGGCAAGCAGTTGGGGCTCCGCGCCGCGCAGTCGATGGCGTTTGGCCGCCGGTACGTGTACTATATAGAACGTTGTCACGGGGTATAGCGCAGCTTGGTAGCGCGCTTCGTTCGGGACGAAGAGGCCGGGGGTTCAAATCCCCCTACCCCGACAATTATTCCGGTCTCTATGGGCCGGAATTTCTGTTTCTCGCAGCTGTTAGATGCCAATGCATATGTTAACAAGAGCTCCGCGCTTGTTTCCTAAACATAGTTGACGATCCTTATCCGCATTGTCCAGCGTTTATATTTGAACCGACCGTTTTCATCGATTACATAATCGATGGCTGCGCTAGTTTTTGCGTTTATTATTCTGGTTTCGATAGCGTTTGGAAACGATCCGAACTCGTGTTGCACATAAAGTAAATACGTTCTTCAGAAGTAGTCCTTCTCAAGGCAATAACACTAGATGTGACCTAGGTGACATCCCCGACTGAAATCCATCAAAAGCCATCAGTCTAGACTGGTGATAGTAGCGACTAGGACGTTAGGGCTCCACGAGGAACCCGTACCTTCAGATACCCTGACAGCAAGGGAGCCAAATGAGCCAGGACCAGATACCGATCACAGGCAGCAAGCAGAAAGAGCCTCAACAGTCCTACATGCAACCGGACGGCAGCTTCGACACCCAAGCTTTCCTGGACGGACTGGATGCCATCTTCAACGCCGGCAAGGCCCGCGATCAGGCCGAACCATACTTGCAGCAGGCGCTGGTGGATGCGGAGAATGCAGGCGATGATGCCGGACTGCTGACTGTACTGAACGAGACCATAGGATTTTACCGGTCCCAGGGTCGCCATCAAGAGAACATGTGGATGATCCAGCGGGCCATCGAGCTTGCCTCCCGAATACGCATCGAGGGGTCCGATGCCTGGACGACCACCCTGATCAATGCGGCCACAGGTCTACGGGCAGCCAAGAAGTACGACCAGGCTGAAGACCTCTATCGACAGGCGCTTGCCTCCGCAGCCAAGACCCTCGGGCCCAAGGACCGGCGGCTGGCGGCCCTGCACAATAACCTGTCCATGCTCTACAGCGAAACCGACCGACCCGACCAGGCCGAGCAGGAGCTGCGCCAGGCCATGGACATACTGGAAAATTCCAGCACCGATCCTTCCCGGGATCTGGACCTGGCCTCTACCCACACCAATCTGGCCCTCCTGCTCATGCAGCGCAACGACAATCCGCAGGCTCTGCAAGAAGCTTGGGACCAGGCTCGCACAGCCTTGGACATCTATCGAACCGGCCATCTGGAGAACAGTGCACACTATGCCTCGGCCCTTGCAGGCTTTGCCCAGGTCTGCTATATGACCGGCCGCTTCAGGCAGTCGGCAGACACCTACCGCAAGGCCCTAGCCATCATTGAGGACCGGTACGGCAAAGGCAGCGACTACTACCAGATCACCAAGGCCAATCTGGACCAGGCTCAGGCCGCTGCTGAGAAAAACGGGGACGAGGACCAACCAGACCAGACTGACGAAGTATCATCCAACCAGCCGAAGACCAGCTCAAACCAGACCCCGATCAGGAATCAGAACGATGACAACGATCAACATGACTCCCGCCCGGATATTCAAGGGCTGGACCTGGCCAGGGCTTATTGGGAACAGGTGGGCCGCCCCATGCTGGAGGACCGTTATCCCCAGTATCGCAACCGGATCGCCGTGGGCCTGATGGGCCATGGATCGGACTGCTACGGCTTTGACGATGCCATCTCCCGGGATCACGATTTCGGCCCCGGCTTCTGCCTGTGGTTGACCAGCGAGGATTACCAAACCATCGGCGACCAGCTGCAGAAGGACTATGAGGCATTACCTACTGAGTTCATGGGATTCGGTTCGCGGACCGACAGCGTCAGGGCAAAGGGAGCCAACCGCCGCGTGGGCGTCTTCGAGATCGGCGCCTTCTTCGAATCTCTGACCGGCTACCGGCAGGCGCCCCCCGAAGATCACCCCCACGAGTGGCTGCTCCTTGACGAGGCCACGCTGGCGGCAGCCACTAATGGCAAGATTTTCGCGGATCCTCTGGGACGGATGCTGGCCACCCGGCAGGGGTTCAAGGCCATGCCCGATGATGTGCGCTTCTGCCTGATCTCCCGTCGGCTGGGCATGATCGCCCAGGCGGGCCAGTACAACCTGCCGCGAAGTCTGCAGCGGGGCGACGGGGCTGCAGCCATGCTGTCAATCAATGAATTCGTCAAAGCCAGTGCCTCACTGATTTTCCTGATCAACAATCCACTGACAGTCGGTTATCTGCCCTATTACAAATGGACATTCGCGGCCTTACGGCGACTGAGCGGACGAATGGCTACCAGGCTGGCTGACCTGACCGAGCAGCTGGAGGACATCCTGCGCCTGGCTTCGGCTGCCTGCTACGGGGGGCAAGGCTTTGGCGAAGGCGGCAAGGGAGCTCGGCCGTCCGCCGAACGCATTACCAAGCTTGTAGAGTCTATCTGCGCAAGAATCGTAGAAGAGTTGCAAGCGGAGGGCTTGACCAACAGCCCGGAAACCTTCCTGGAATGGCAGCGCCCCTATGTCGAGGCCCACATTTCCAGCGACGATCCGGTTCTGCACAGCATCTGAAAGGAGCCAAGGATGGCAAACGACAAGCAATGTCAGGATGATGAGTCCTTGCGTGAGGGGATCGTCCGCCACGAATGGGAACAGTTCCAGCAGGTCAACAACGAGGGTGGCCCGGCCAACTGTCAGGGCAACTGGCCCATGTTCCATCAGATGCGCCTGAGCCAGTTTGTGACCTGGCCTCATCCCCTGCTGGCCAGTTATGCAGACGATCTGGATCAGGCTGACGCACAGGGACGCAACCTGCTGACCGAAAAGTATGGGCGGATGATGGAATCCACCGCCCCGGACCAGTACCACAGCAGCATTGCCCCCTACCTGCCCAGGCTGGGCCTGGATCGCCAGGAGCAGCAGGAGCACATCATCGACCGGCAGGTGGCCTGGGCCAAGGACTTCCGCGAGCGCTACCCCAGTCTAGGTCAGGAGATGCGCGTCCTGCGCACCAGTGAAGACACTCCGGAGGCCACCTCCTTCGAAACCTACCTGCGTGGCGAACTGGGCACCTATTCGGCCCGGACGCTGGATCTCTACCAATCCATGGTGGACCGGATCGAGGCCCGGGGCGGCAACCTGACCGAGGAAACCATCCTGGCCACAGTGCAGATGAACGGCTTTGAAACCCTCGACGAAGCCGAACAGGCCCAGAACCGACCACCTGAATCACAATCATGAAGCCCATCTGACCAACCAGTCGAGCGGTCGGGTAGAGTTGACGGGTGCAAAAGCTGAAACGGGCGGGCTTTACCGCCGCCTCCTTTGTGGTCATCCTGCTGGTCATGCTCCTTTTGGGCCAAGCCATGACGCCGGACTGGCGGGTAGAACCCTACAGCGACCATCTGCAGGTCTCGACCCGCTCCACTGCCGTCGCTTCGAGTTTGGGCCCCACGACCCCCGAGGGCACCCACCCAGTCAAGGAGCAGAAAATCAGCATCACTTTGGCTGGCGGAGTTCGCATCCAGGCCATCGTCAGAGAGCCAAGCGACCGCAAAGGCACAGGACCAGCCTGCCTGTTCATCCATGGCGCCGGAACAGGCAAATCCTCCGAAGTATTTGGCGACCTGGCTTCAGCCATGGCCTCAGCCGGCATCACCACACTGGTGCCCGACAAGCGTTTGGACACCTACACCACCTTCCACCGCGACTACCAGGCCATGGCCGCCGACTACGGGCGTTCCCTTGACCGTCTGCGATCCTGGCCGGGCGTGGATCCAACCAAGGTGGGCCTGTACGCCGAGTCCGAGGGCACTTGGATATCGTCCATCATGACCGCCAAGGATCCCAGCATCGCCTTCTCCATCCTGACTTCGCCTCCCGTCTACCCGGGACGACGGCAGATGGCCATGGCGGCCACCAGCTATTTGGACTTGATTGGCGCGCCTAAGGGGATTCGCAACGTTATACCGCGTCTCATGGGCATGGACTTGTCCCTGCTGGGCTTGGAGTACGCCGACTTTCCCTCCCTGCCCTATCTGGATCAGCTGCGGATGCCTGTCATGATCAACTTCGGCACCATGGATGTCTCCATGCCGGTAGAGCAGGGTGCGCGCGAGATCATCCGCAGAACACATGCGATCGGCAACGACAACGTGACCCTGCGCTACTACCCTACCAACCATCAGATCCGCACCGGCAGCCGGCTGGCCAAGGCCGGGTTGCCCCTTGAACCCAGATATACCCATAATCTGGAAGACTGGATCAACGCCGTGGCAATGGGCACCAAAGCCGATCAATGGTCAACGCCTATGATTGCCGGCAGCCAGCCCCATCAGCTCAATCAAGTGCCCAAGCACACGAATACAGGGTTGATACCTTCGCTGACAGCCCTGTTGACTCTGATGGCCAGTGGTCCCATTCTGCTGGCTGTCGCCCTTCTATCTGTTTTGATTGGAGCCTTGAGCTCACATCTGCGGGCTCGAGGCAAAGACCACCGACAGTCAGGTTTCAGCAAAGGCCTGACCGGACGGCTCTGGTCGCTAGGCCTGCTAGCCTCAGGACTTATGGCTGCCCTGCTGGCCTATGCCTTTACTGTGGTCCGTCGAGCGCTTGGCCTTATGCATCTGTCATCGATGATGGCATCATGCTGGTCCTTGTTGTCCATCCTGTGTCTGGTACTCATCCTGCTCTTGGCGAGCACCCTGACCTCTGTCTTCAGCCGATCTGACGGCAAGCCAGCTGTTGCCGGGGCTGGCCACTGGCTGACCCTGACCCTGACCCTGCTGGGGTCTCTGGCCATCCTTGGCAGCCTGATCTTCTGGAATATCCTGGTCTTTTGAGACAGATCGGGTGCGCCTTGCTGATGCCAGCCAGGCTAATACAGACGCGCTAATCAGCAGCACACCCAGGCCGGCAAAAATCAATGGAATAATCCGCTGCCAGGGTATGACTATGGTCAGATCCGTACCGTAACGCAGAAAGACCAATCCTAAAGCCAACATGGTCAGAGCCAAAAGTCCAACCAGGGCGCCAAAAATGATGGTCGGCAGGCTGGGGCCGCTAGGACGGACCGGCTCCGGCGGCTGCATCCGAACCTGATATATCGGAGGTGCCTGCGATTCAACCGGCATGACCTTGGTGGTGCGCTCCTGACGATCCAGCGGCTGGGGCTGGCCTCCTTCTGGTTGCTGCATATCAGTCATCTTCCTGATCCTCCCCAAACTGCCATGGATTGTAGCTATAATCCCAATATTCATTGATCGAGCCGCTGTAGAGCTGCGCCCGCTTCGGCTGGGTAGCACTCCCCTGGGCTTGCACGGTGACCCGTGCACCGTCCATGAGATTGGCTTCGACGATCAATTCGGGATCGTCGGGCATATGCCACTGATCCTCCTTGGACGCTCGCAGGGCTTCCTCCCAATTGCGTCGTTCAGCTGATGACGACGTATTGCCCCACCACATCCGGTTTCCCTGTTCCGTCTCGGTTATCCAGTCAGCCGCGCCTGATCCCAAGACCCTGTAGAGGTCGGTGTGTTCCCTATAGGACAAACTGCACCCCTTAGGGATGAGCAAGCGAACGTCAGCATAGGCCACAGCCAGGCGCACGGTGCCCGTCGGGCAGCCTGAGACTGTACTCACCGCATCATCCATAATCTGAACACGATGGGTGCCGTGTTCCCGCTCATAACCAGTCAGGTCAATGACGGCACTTCCCTGATCCTGCGGGTCTCCGACCAGCGCGGTGCCGCGGCGATAACGCCTCATGTCTGCACTGCTCGCCCCCAACGAGCGCCCATGGTTGTTGCCGTTAACTTGAACTGTGGCGTAGTCGGCCAAGATCCTGCGGTTCTGGGTTTGCTCAATACCTGGTATGGCCGAACCGGTAGCCAGAATCAGGACAACCAGGCAGGCCATCAAGGCAATGGGGGTCAATCCTCCTGACCTGCGGCCCATCAAGCCCAGGATCAGTATGACCACGCCAAGTGTCAGCGTGACGCCTCCAGCCCAGATCAGAGCGTAGGCCAAGGTCGCATTCAACCCGCGATAGGGGTTCGTGGCCATCCACCAGACCCCTGCTCCGGAGACCAGGATCAGTCCCGACAGAAGACTGACCAGCATAGGTCCGGCAGGACGACGCCTCAGCCGGGGCGGAACCGACGGACCCTTACGGGCTATTCCCGGCCCTGTCGAGAATGACCCGGCTGTGCCATAGCCCGGCCAGGCACTGAATCCATACGACTGATTCTTGTTCCCAGCAGGTTCTGCAGGGCCTTCTGCCCCTGTCCAACCTCCGGGAGCTGCACCAGCGCTGGGATTGCCCCCATCTTGCGTATTATTCGAATCGCTGCCGGCGTTTGCCGAATCCTCTGTCTCAGAGATGGGTCCAGGAGAGGCTACCCCCCCTTGTTGCTCCGAAGTTCCATACGAATCGGAATGCTCTGGCTGATCCTTACGTTCTTCCGAACTCGCATCACTTGCTGTCTGTGCATTGCTTCGCGTCCCTGTGTAATCCTGGTATCCCTCATACCCTGAAAAGCTCGGATACTCAGGCTGATTCGAATACCACTGCGAACCTGCACCACTCGGCCGTTCCGAATACTGCGGTCCCATCACCCAAGGATCGCCCGAAACCGGCCTGCCGGCATCCGGCCCAGCCCAGTACCCTCTCTGATACTCCAGGGCCTTATTACGACTCCACCGGATAAGGAGATACAAAATCAACGCACCCAAAGCCAGGGAAACGATTCCGACTCCAGGAATCAGGATGGCCAGCAGCCAGTAAATGATGATACCCACCATGGAAGCATGCCAAATTCCGTGAATCAGCTCCTGGGCAATAATGACCCCACGCCGATCCGGCAAGACGAACCAGGCAAAACCATAGAAGGCGGCACCAGTGCCGAAGAGAAAGACCGCCAAAATCATCAGCGCTCTGACCAGGGTTACGCTCCAGCCCAGCCGACGGGCCAAGGCTACGCAGACGCCGCCGATCCATCCCTGGTCGCGGATCAGATAGGACTCCCTGCAGGCGCGGAAGAACTTGTCGGACTTCCACCGCCAGCCGTTATCAGGGCCATTGCCGTTCATGTCGCTACTCATGTCTTCATTACAACACCCAGCGAGCGCAAATCTTATGGGGGAACACCCTGATTCTACCCTGATTTCTTCCGTTTATCGCCTTATCGGCACCATCCGAAACCGATAATGGAAGCATGAACGCACCCATGCAGGAACAGCGAATGCTGAAGGAACCACCTCCTCTGCACCCTGCGCGCATGCCCCTGATGAGGCCGCACAAGGGCAGGATCCTGTGCGGAGTCTGCAAGGGCATCAGTTTGCACCTGGGTATTCCCGTCTTCTGGATACGCCTGGTCATGGTGCTCCTGGCGCCCAAAATGATCACCTGCGTGGTCTACTGCTTCCTTTGGTTGATACTGCCCCAGGGCGATCCCACCCAGGCGGTCCAACCGAATGACCCGCGATCGGCTCCGCTGGCACCCAGCATTCTTACTGGACAATCGGGTCAGAAGGAGGACCACAACATCACCCCCGGGCGGATAACCAGACTGCTGGCAGGCCTAGGCATCATCCTCCTGCTGACCACGGTTTTTCTGCTCAACAGCGGTATGCGCCCCGCCTTTGTCGTCCCCTGCCTGCTTTTTTGCGCCGGGCTGGTTCTGGCCTGGCTGAGGCCGGAAAACCAAGGAACCGGCTACCACCTGCCGGCCCTGATCGGCAGCCTGGCCCTGATCCTGTCTGCTGCGATAATCTTCCTGCTCTCCACACAGGAATTGCATTGGGCCCTGACCCTGATAGTCCTGGCCGGACTGCTGCTTGTGGGCGTGACAGCAGTGGTTGTGCCCTGGGTAGGCTCAATCATTAGCCAGCTGGGCGATGAACGCGCCATGAAGGAACGCGAGGAGGAACGGGCCGATATGGCAGCCCATCTGCACGATGGCGTCCTGCAGACCCTGGCTCTGATTCAGCTGCATGCCGATGACCCGCATACCGTCTTCACCCTGGCCCGATCCCAGGAGCGCGATCTGCGCAACTGGCTCTATCAGGAACGTACTCCCTCAGACCGGTCCGTCAGCACTGGGCTGAGCCAGATAGCCGCACAGGTGGAGGATGATTCAGGCAAGCCGATCGAGGTGGTCACCGTGGGCGATGCCATGCCCTGCGCGCAGACTGATGCCCTGCTCAACGCGGCCCAGCAGGCCCTGGTCAATGCGGTCACCCACGGTGGCGAACCCATATCCGTATATTGCGAGGCCCGCAGGAATCAGGTTGAAGTCTACGTGCGTGACCACGGCTCGGGCTTTGATATGGATGCGATTCCAGCTGACCGTCTGGGAATCCGAGAGTCCATCATCGGTCGGATTCGTCGGCGCGGCGGCAGGGTCGAAATCGTCTCCCGCCCGGGCTGGGGCACCGAGGTCAGGATGCACATGCCGCTGTCCGAGGCCAGCCAGCATCAGGAGGGCGAGGTTGATCAGGCTGAAAAAGGGACTGAGGCACAGCAATGATAGGATACGTGGTGAACCATTCATTCACAGACGCATGCCGGTCCGATCCTTTCCACGCTTGAGGACCCGCGTCGGGAAAGGCGGGCTGAACCACGCCCATGACCACGACTGCAGCAGAGCCCCATCAAGCCGAGGATGGGCCCGCAAGCATCCGCGTAGCCGTCGTCGACGACCATGAGATGTTCCGTACCGGCGTCATCACCACCCTGCAGCCACATTTCCACGTCGTGGGCCAGGCGGCAGACGTGGAGTCTTCCATCCTCATGGTCGAGCAGACCCGTCCCGATGTGGTTCTTCTGGATGTTCACGTGCCTGGCGGCCAGGGCGGCGGAGGCGCCGAAATTCTGAGCCGTTCACATCCACTCTCCCCCCGGTCGGTCTTTCTGGCTCTTTCCGTATCCGACTCGCCCAGGGACGTGGGTTCGGTCATCCGCGCCGGAGCCCGTGGCTACGTGACCAAGACCATCTCCGCCAAGGACCTGGTCTCCTCAATCCGGCAGGTTCACGAGGGGTATGCAGTCTTCTCCCCCAAGCTGGCAGGATTCGTGCTTTCCGCCTTCCAGGAGGACGAGGCCGCAGATGCCGGTCGGGGGGAAGACGACGAACTGGATCGACTCTCCGCGCGCGAGCAGGAGGTCATGCGCCTGATCGCCCGGGGCTACACCTACCGCGAAGTGGCCTCCGAGCTTTTCATCTCCATCAAGACGGTTGAGACCCACGTCTCCAACGTCCTGCGCAAGCTTCAGCTTTCCAACCGAACCGAACTGACCCGCTGGGCCGTAGACCGCCGCATCGTCTGAACGTCCGCTCAGCAGTCAATGCCCCGCTGGCAAAGGAGCTGACGCAGACTGCTGATGTCACGGGCAACAATCCCCTCCATACCCAGTCTGTCTGCCATAGCCACATGCTCAGGATCCACATCGACGAAAATCGTATGCCCGGGGCTGATGGCGAAACGACGCAGAGCCAGACGATAGAAGAGCGGATCGGAAAGATCCAGATGCTCCTCGGATGAAATCAGAACACCTTTCAGAGCAGAGAGGGGCGAGAGAACGTCTGACACCGCTTCGGTCAGCTGACTGGTCGTCGTCGCCAGGCCCCAAAGGGTCAGGCCGGCTCGCCGCAGATCCCCCAGCAGATCCGATGCTCCAGGAAGCAGGCCCTTTACTGCCAAGGTGTAGTTTTCCAGACAGACGCGAACCACCCAAGCGACCGCAGGTCCGTGAGTGGTTTCATAATCGGCCAATGCCTGCTGTGGGTCCACGCCCAGATTGATCTGCCTCCTGACACAAGCGAAGCCCCAAGGGTCCTCCGGGTCCAGAACCATATCGACCACCCCGTCAGGATAATGCCCGACCAAGGCTCGGCGCGGGTCCCAGTCCACCAGGGTCCCAGGCAGAGCGAAGAGGATGCTGCCACCTGGGGCCGCTGGGTCGGGGCGGTCATCGTTGAATATATCCTCACCTGGCAGGTCGCCCGATACGCCTTGGCTTAATCCCTGCTGGAACTCCCGATGCTGCCTTGCCATGCCCCCAGAATAAACATCTGGACCTACAGAACCTGCGGCAGAATCCAGAAGGCACGTGGTCAATCACTAGGTAAAGGCCACCGAATGGATATATTGAAGCCAGCAATGGTCGGATCTTACGTTTTGCGACCTGCCCAAGACGGAAGTCCCGCCGGGCACGAAAGGAGCCGTTATGCGTCGGCTGCTGCTCACATCCTCATTCTCCGCTACCGCTGACAGACTGCCCGCTTTCCTCGAAGGCTCGCCCGAGAATCGCACAGTAGCCTTCATCCCCACGGCCAACCTTCCACAACGTTCAGATAGTTATGTCCAGGAAGCTCGCCAGGCTTTCACCGACATGGGCTGCCGAATCGACGACTTGGAAGTCTCGACCGCCGATCCGGAAACCATGCGTCACAGTCTGGAGAAGGACGACTTGATCTATCTGTCCGGCGGCAACACCTTCTTCCTGCTGCAGGAGCTGCGTCGCTCAGGTGCTGCTGATCTGATCAGGCAGCAGGTGGGTCAGGGCAAACCTTATATCGGCGAATCGGCCGGTGCTGTGGTGACCGGTCCCGACATCGGCTTCCTGGATGCCATGGATCCGCGCTCAGCCGCCCCGGATCTAGACTCCACCGCAGGGCTGGGCCTGGTGGACTTCCGCCTCCTGCCCCATCTTGATTCCGAGCCCTTCGCCGAGGTGACCAGAAAAATTCTGGACCGCTACGGCGACGATGAGCCCATGGTGGCCATCAGCAACTCCCAGGCCGTGGCGGTTCGCGGGCAGTGCCTGACTATTCTTTAGAGAACGCCAGTCATCGACAGAGACCTTCCATGACCTGACGGGCCTGGTCCAGACGATCACCCGGACAGAGCAAGATGACACCATCCCCAGCGAGCAGCCGAAGATCACCAGCGGGAATTAGCCTATGCTCGCCCCGGCGAAGACCGATAACGGCGCATCCATGCGGCCAGGGGACCTGTCCCAGCAAACGACCAGCCGCTGGACTGCCATGTTCTATGGGAAACTCCACAGTGACCCTGTCAGGAACCTGGGCATCGGGAGCATGTCCGCGTCGATAACGCTCCAGCAGAGCCTCGTAAATGGGCTCGACTCGCAGCAAATCGGACACCATCAGGGCGGTGAAGGCGCATAGAGCCACGGGAAGCATATGAACCAGGGATCCAGACATCTCCACCGTCAGCAGGATGGATGTTATGGGAGCCTTGACCGAGGCCGTCAGGGTGCCTGCCATGGCGCAGACCGCGCATACCGGAATGATCCGGACGGGCATTCCGAGTGCGGCTGCACCCATACCGCACAGGGACCCAGTCAGCGTGCCGACCGCCAGGATGGGCATGAAGATGCCTCCGGGGGCGCCGCTGCCGAAGGAACTGGCCGTGAAGAGCATCTTGACCAGAAGCAGAATCAACAGGTTCATGGCCACCGACCAGGCCAGCTCGCGAACGCCTTCCGCCTTGCCGATCAGGTCCTCGCCGCCACCCAGGACGGCAGGCAGCAGCAATCCGACCGGCAAGGCCAGGAATAGGGAGATCACCGGTCCCAGCTTCGAGGGCAGGTGGCTGTAAAGACTCTGAGCACCCAGCAGCAGGCGGTTCATGGCAGCTCCCACCAGACCTGCCACCAGCCCAAGGGGGATCATCAGCAGATACTGGCCGATGGTCAGCTGCGGCATAGCAGTGAAGTCCAGGACCGGACGCAGGCCGAAGCGGTTCTTGGCGATGAAATCAGCACTCAGGCAGGCCATGGCCGCCGAAAGAAGAATCATGGGAGAAAAAGACCTGTGGATCTCCTCCAGGGCGAAGACCATCCCCGAAAGCGGCGCATTGAATGCTGCAGACAGACCGGCCGCCGCACCGGAGGTCACTAGGCAGGTCTCCTCCACACGGTCTCGGCGCAACCCACGGGAAACCAGTTGGGAACCGGCCGCGCCGATCTGCACCGAGGGTCCCTCGCGCCCCAGAGACAGGCCAAACATGCCGCAGGCCAGGCCGCCCAGGAATCGTACGCCAAGCACGGGCAGAGCAGGCATGCGCATGCCGTGGATGACCACTCCCTCCACCTGCGGAATGCCGGAGCCCGAGGCCATAGGAACCCGGCGGACCATCCAGGCCAGGGCCAGTCCTACCAGCAGGGCGGCCAGCAGCCAAGGAAGAATCATCAGGGGCTGGTCACGCATCTGCGCGTAGGCCCATCGAGCGAACCTTGTGCCATAACCGATGCCCTGCCGGTAGAGCACCACCAGCAATCCCACCAGCAACCCGCAGCAGGCAGCTCTGAGAGCCACCAGCCACCGGCTGGCTCGACCCGGCCTGGTCGCCTGCACAGGGTCGGAACGATGGGTCTGATCCATCTCATCTGCCGACGGCTTTCTCCAAGACAGATTCAGCCTCACAGGCCTGCTCCTTCCCTCCTTTGCGCACAACGGTTTCCAGCATCCCCCAAGGCAGAGACCAGGAGCAATGGCTGAGTCGACGACTTCAGCTCTCAGACAGTATGAACACCCGGGATACCAGCTTCCGAACAAGATCCGGCAGGCAGGAGCCGGGCAAGCAGACGGACACATCGTCAGAGCCCAAAGGCAGTGCTGCCTGTTCGTCTGTTGCCGTCAGATTACCGTCCAGGACGACGGTGTCCACCTGGCCGCGATGACCCACAAGATCCAGCAGCGAGACCCGACCCGGCACCGTATCCAGACACTGGCGCAGGGTGGCAGCCGAGGCCATGTGCAGCCTTCGGCATCCGACCACTGCCCGCACCTGGCGCAGATCAGGCCGCTCTATGCCCTTGGCCACCAAGAGTATCAGCAGACCTCCAGCATCCTCCAGCAGCAGGAACTTGGAGAGGTTTTCTATAGAAAGCCCCAGCAGGTCAGCAATGCCCAGCTCCATGCCCTGGTCAATGGTATCCAAGGGCGGGTGTTGAGCGACTCGCCAATTTGTTCTCAAACCATCCAGAAGCTCTCGCACCGGCTGGGGAACCATCCTGTCCCCCGAGCCTAATGACCCCTTATCCATACCGGCCGAGGCGTCAAGCCCTGCTCTGGCTGCAGGATCGGTGCTGCCATTGCCTGGTCCCATGGACACCTCGTCAGTCGTTGTCCACCTCAGAGTCGGGCTTCAGCTCCTTCTCCTTCTGGCCTATCCGCTTCCTGTCTATGCGATAGTAGGCGTTGAAAAGGCCGCCGGAGGTCAGCAGAACGATCAGAAGGACCAGCAGCCATATGTTCTCTTTGGCTTCGTATGTTTCAAGTAACTCATAAGAGGAGGAAACCATCTTCAGCCAGCCTGCGACCGACACGAAGTACCAGGCCGTTGCCTGATCGAGGAAGCTTAGCGCCCGTCGACGTTCTGATCTGGTCCTGGTAGCCTGACGGAGAATTTCGTGCCCGCGTTTGCGCTCCAGTTGAATCTTGACGATGGGCACCAGCCACCACCAGGGCGAGACCTCATCCCAATTCTTGCTGAGCTGATCAAAGTCGTCCAGAAGCTCCTGATATTCCTGCAGCTCCATCAGCCCCTGGAAGAGCGGGAATGTGAAAAGCAGCCAATCCCCGATCAGAGAGACAATGGCGATGAATTGATCCACAACCCGACCTTTCCCTTGCAGAGTCGGCGCCCAAGGGTCGGCTCTCGTGATTAAGCATGGCTACCATCCATCATTGTAGACACCAAATTCCAGCCCAAACCGCTGTCTCAACCGCTGACCTCAGTACTGGGAACATTGGATTCAGCGAATACAAGAATGCCCCGGAGATAGCTCCGGGGCGTCAACCAGGCGGACAGGGCGGGATTCGAACCCGCGGTGGCTTGCGCCACAACGGTTTTCAAGACCGTCTCTTTCGGCCGCTCAGACACCTGTCCAAAAGACGTGCCAATCAGGCACGTCACTCATCATACGACATCAGGGTTGGTCTAACCAGCAGCGGAATGTCGGTCGCTCACGACAGAGGCGGCTTAGGCCTCCCAGGTCTTCGGCTCGATGACTTCTTTTCCACCTACGTAAGAGCGCATGGCCTCGGGGATGACAATGGAGCCATCGGCATTCTGGTGGTTCTCCAGGATGGCGACCAGCCAACGGGTAGTGGCCAAGGTCCCGTTCAGGGTGCTGACAGGACGCGTGGAGCCGTCCTCCAGCCGCTCGCGCTCGTTGAGGCGGCGGGCCTGGTACTCGGTGCAGTTGGAAGTTGACGTCAACTCGCGGTAGCGACCCTGGGTGGGCACCCAGGCCTCGCAATCGAACTTGCGCGCAGCCGAGGATCCCAGGTCTCCTGCGGCTGTGTCGATGATCCGGTAGGGCACGTCCACCTTGGCCAGCATCTCCTGCTCCATAGCCAACAGCTGCTGGTGCTGGTCGCGGGAGTCCTCCTGCTTGCAGTAGACGAACATCTCCACCTTGTCAAACTGGTGGACGCGGATGATGCCCATGGTGTCTTTGCCGGCAGAACCAGCCTCTCGCCGGTAGCAGCTGGACCAACCGCAGTAACGCAGCGGACCCTTGCTCAAATCCAGAATCTCGTCCTCGTGCATACCAGCCAGGGAGACCTCGGAGGTGCCCACCAGATACTGGTCGTCAGGCTCACGCAGACGATAGATCTCGTCGGCATGGGCGTTCAGGAAGCCGGTGCCGGCCATGACCTCGGGCCGGACCAAAGTGGGGGTGATCGTAGGAATGAATCCATGCTCCATGGCCTGGTCCACAGCCATGGTCAGCATGGCAATCTCCAGCCGGGCCACATCCCCGCGCAGGAAGTAGAATCTGGATCCGGAAACCTTGACGCCCCTGCGCATGTCGATACCAGCCACGCCAACGCCCAGGTCCAGGTGGTTCTTGGGCTCGAAACCTTCCTTGGCGAAGTCGCGCGGAGTGCCGACCTTCTTGACCACCACGTAATCATCCTCGCCGCCCTCGGGCGCCTCAGGCTCCACTACGTTGCTGAACTTCCACATCAGATCGGTGTACCTGGCGTTGGCCTCGTCAGAGGCCGCCTTGCAGGCGTTCACCTTGTCCGACAGACTCTTGGTCTGGGCCAGAAGGTCGGCTTTCTCATCAGGAGAGGCCGAACCCATGCGCTTGCCGAGCGACTTCTGCTCGGCCCTGCGGCTTTCGTAATCCTGGAGCGCCGCCCTGCGCTCGCTGTCCGCCTTCAGCACTTCGTCGACGAGTTCGACCGATTCGCCACGTTTGCGCTGTGATTCACGGACAACATCCGGATGTTCCTGAATGAACCTGATATCTAACATATCTGAATTCTATGACTTTCGGGGGACACGAAAACCGGCCCCGCACAACTCTTCCCAAGCCTTATGGCCTCTGTCGCAACCGGCCCGACCGCCGCCGACCAGCCAGGGAGAGCAGCCGAGGCAGGAAGGCGGACGGGAACCATCCGACTTTTATATACAGCTGCCCCGCATCACTTGCCAAATACAGTCCTGCGGAACCGTTTGCCGGTGGGAGTGCCCGCAAGCCCGCCAATGCCAGTCTCCCTCAGTGAGGATGGCATGCTCTCACCGATGGACTTCATGGCTGCGATGACCTCATCGGGCGGGATTCTGCTGACACCACCCGATAAGGCAATATCAGCAGCAATCAAAGCGTTGGCAGTGCCGATGGCGTTGCGGTTTACACAAGGCACCTCCACCAAGCCGGCCACGGGATCGCAGACAAGGCCCAGCAGATTGCTCATGGCTATGGCGAAGGCCTGGGCGCAGGCATCAGGATCGCCTCCAGCACCCTCAACCGCTGCAGCGGCAGCCATACCGGATGCACTGCCCACCTCGGCCTGACAGCCGCCTGTAGCTCCGGAGATCATCGCCTTGTTGGCGGTAACCAGACCGAAAGCCCCTGCCGTGAACAGGCAGCGAATCAACCCATCGTCATCCAGCCCCATTCGATTCTTGAGCACTGTGAGCACGCCGGGCAGAGTGCCCGAAGAGCCGGCGGTAGGAGTCGCACAAATGATGCCCATGGCCGCGTTGACCTCATTGGTAGCCATGGCGGCCTCAACGGCCTGCAGCATGGCGTCACCGCTCAGGCTGGTTCGCGTCTTCCGATAATGCTCCAGCAGAGCCGCCTGGCCACCACTAAGCCCAGTCTTGGAAAACACGCCATCGCCCTGGGACCCCCTGGCAACAGCAGCCTGCATGACCTGCAGATTCCTGGCCATTCTTGCCCAGATCTGCTCACGGGTCTGGTGCGAACGTCGCACCTCCTCGTCGATGGCCACTTCAGATATCGACGATCCACGCTCTTCGGCCATACTCACGATTTCAGCAATCGAAGTGAACATGCGCCATGCCTCCTAGTCGATATACATCATCCGGGACGAGTGACCCGCGATCTGCTTCTGTTGCTGCGTGGACAGCGGATTGTCCAAATCGAACTCGTACACCGCCATGCCGGCCGGACCCTCGGGCTCATACCTGGTCTGCTTGGTCACACCCTCTTCTCGAAGCAGATCGCGTATGCGCTCCAATCGCCGACCTGCGCCCTTTTCGGATTCATCCACTTCCACCAGCAGGATGGGCAGAAGCCCTGGAGGAGTGATCTGGCAGCCGTCCAAGTTGATACGCCGTACTTCAATGGTCCCGCCCCCGATGGAACAAGCCGCGTATATCACCCGACCGGCTGGCCCCCGCAAGTCCAGGACAGCGGTATTCGGGTGGTCGATGGGGCTTGGTTCGTCCTCCTCGTGGAAGGTCAGATCCATGCCCTGCCTGCGTGCGATGCCAACGGCATCAGGCACCCGGGGGTCATCCGGCGCAAAACCCAGCAGGCCGCTGATGATGGCGTAGTCGGTACCGTGGCCGCTGTGCGTGCGAGCGAAAGAATCATAATAATGAACATCAGCACGACTCGGAACACCCCCGGCAAGGATGTGGCCAACCCGACCAATGGCCACGGCCCCGGCTGTGTGCGAGCTGGAGGGTCCAATCATGATGGGACCTATGATGTCGAACACGCTCTTGTACTTATCCATGCCTGCCTCCTCTTCCCATACCCCCGGGCTTTCCCAGACTTCCAGCGCACGAAGCCGTTGCAACTCCAGACCGAAGGGACCACATGGACCGAGTGCCATCTTAACTTTACGGTTCTCACTACTCAATCAGCTCATACTGTCAGCGTGATTGCTGTAGAGGGTTCGTTCACGTCGGACACACCCAGAGATATCGGGTCGGCACGGTGCGCAAAATAGAGTCATGCCAATTCCAGCGGTCGTCATCTTCGGCATCCTGGCTGTGGCGGCCATCGTCGTCACGGCGGTGGTGCTAATTGTCCGTGCCCAAAGGCGGCATAGGTTCGCCATGCAGATCTTGGCTCGGGACGACGACCAGCTCAGCTACGCTTTCGTCATCAACCCCTCCAAACCCCAGGCCGCCGCCGCCCGCGAGCGCATCCAGCAATACTGCCGAGACAAAGGCATCCGCGAATTCAGCTTCATCGAAACCCAATTGGATCGAGACGGCAGGTCCTGCGCCCGCATGGCACTGGAGCGTGGGGCCAACGTAGTCGTTGCCGTGGGCGGGGACGGGACTGTACGCACCGTAGCCAGCGCCATGGCTTCCAGCGATCATGTCATGGGCATCATCCCAATCGGGACCGGAAACCTGTTCGCACGGAACATGGGCATTCCAGTAGGCGATCTGGACGCCGCCCTGGCCGTGGCCACCTCGCACGGGTCCACCCAGGTGGATGTGGGCCGCATGACCCTCCTTGACGCAGACAGTAAGGAGCAAGGTCGTGGTCACGCTTTCCTGATCATCGCTGGCATCGGCTTCGATGCTCTGATGATTGACGACACCGACCCTAATCTGAAGAAGACGGTCAGCTGGCTGGCCTACTTCATCAGTGGCGCCAAGCATCTGTTCGCACCCAAGTACACGGCCGACATCTCCATCACCCGGCCCGACCAGGTCACGCAGACCAACACATCGGTGACCTTCCGCACCTTCATGGCCGGCAACTGCGGGGAGATTCCAGGATTCTCCCTGATGCCCGATGCCTCCTACGATGACGGCATCCTGGACTTCGAGATCATCGACACCTCCGCCGGCTTGATCGGCTGGGCCAACCTCTTCGGGGACGTGATGCATCAGACCATCACCCGCAAGACCAGCCAGAGCCCCCTGTCAACCAACTCCACCATCGTCCAGCTGCAGGGGACCAAGGCGGAAATCCGCCTGGAGAAGCCGGCCCTGGCTCAGGTGGACGGAGACATTCTGGGCGAGACCTGCCACATCGCACTCAGTGTGGAGCGTCAGGCCCTGGACGTGCGGGTGCCGCAGTCCGACTGAGACCGAAGGAGCCTGCTGCCCCTCTGTCCGTCTTTTCATGCCGGGGTGGCATGATGGGAGCCATGACAGCACAGAATGCGGGCAAGCCTGCCAGCCCAGAAGATCTGATCAACGTCGACGATCTGATCGGCAGGTACTACGATCTCATCCCCGACCCTTCAATTCCCTCCCAACGGGTGTCCTTCGGCACCTCCGGGCATCGCGGCTCCGCCCTGACCACCTCCTTCAACGAGGCCCACATCGTGGCTATCAGCCAGGCCATAGCCGAACAGCGCACCAAGGACGGGATCACTGGACCGCTCTACCTGGGCCGTGACACCCACGCCCTTTCTCTTCCCGCCTGGAAGACGGCCATCGAGGTCCTGACCGCAAACGGGGTACGGGTGCGCATCGATGCCAATGATGATTACACTCCCACCCCCACCGTCTCCCAGGCCATCCTGACACACAACCGGGCGGCTGACGGCACCCAGCGCTTCTCCGGCGAGGATCTGGCCGACGGCATCGTGGTCACTCCCTCCCACAACCCGCCCACCGATGGCGGATTCAAGTATGACCCGCCCACAGGCGGTCCGGCTCCGGCCGAAACCACCAACGCCATCGCCCAACGGGCCAACGAGCTCCTGGGCGACTACAGGCAGGTCAAGCGGATTCCCTTTGAGGATGCCATCAAATCCGACCTGGTGGAGCGCTTCGACTACCGGGAGCATTACGTGACCGACCTGGGCAATGTCATCGACTTCGACCTGATCAGATCCTCGGGGGTCCGTCTGGGTATCGACCCGCTGGGCGGGGCCTCGATCAATTACTGGCCGCTGATCAATGAAAAGTACGGCCTGAACATCGGCGTCGTCAACCCGGAGGTGGACCCGACCTGGCGGTTCATGACCATCGACCACGACGGGAAGATCCGCATGGATCCCAGCTCCCCCTATGCCATGAAGGGGCTGGTGGATCGCCTCAACGCCGGAGCCTGGGACTCCTACGACCTGGTGGGGGGTACCGATCCGGACGCCGACCGGCATGGCATCGTCTGCCCAGGGACCGGTGTCATGAATCCCAACCACTACATCGCCGTCTGCGTGGAATACCTCTTCTCGGGCAACCGACCCGGATGGCCCGAAGGCGCCGGCATCGGCAAGACCCTGGTCTCCTCCTCCCTGATCGACCGCGTGGCTGCCTCCATCGGCGCCAGGCTGATCGAGGTGCCCGTGGGATTCAAGTGGTTCGTCGATCCCCTCTTCAAGGGCGAGGTGGCCTTCGGTGGCGAGGAGAGCTCCGGAATGAGCTTCCTGCGCAGGGACGGCCATGTCTGGACAACCGACAAGGACGGGCTGATCCCCGACCTCCTGGCTGCTGAAATCACAGCCAAGACCGGCAAGAATCCGGCCCAGCTCCACCAGGAGCAGGTGGAGCGTTTCGGCCAAAGCTGGTACAAGCGGGTGGACACCCCGACCACATTGGAGCAGAAGCAGAAGTTCGCCCAGCTGAACGGCGACGATGTGACGGCCTCCACACTGGCCGGCGAACCCATCACTGCCAAGCTGACCGAGGCTCCGGGCAACGGGGCCAAAATCGGGGGCATCAAGGTGACTACCCAGAACAACTGGTTCGCCGCCCGCCCCTCTGGCACCGAGAACATCTACAAGGTCTACGCCGAGTCCTTCGTTTCCCCCGAAGCCCTGGAACAGGTTCTGGACGATGCCGACCAGGTGGTCGCCAAGGCCCTAGGCTGATTGCAGACAAGACCTCCTGCCTTCCCTCCCCCCCGTCAGTCATCGCTGGCGCGGGGGTTCTCTATCTCTCTGTCTAGGCTGGGAGCCATGTCCAATGGCAACAATCTGGTCGTCTCAACCGACGGCAGCGCACTGAGCAACCCCAATGGCCCTATGGGCTGGGCCTGGGCCGATCACGAGGGCGGCGACGCAGATGCAGGCGGCGCCAGCAACGGCACCAATCAGATTGGCGAGCTATGTGCCGTGCTGCAGGCGTTGCGCGCCCACCCAGGCGAGCGCCCGCTAGTCATCGAAACCGACTCCCAATACGCCATCAACTGCTCCACCACCTGGGTGCCCGGATGGAAGAAGAAGGGCTGGAAGAACTCCCAGGGCAAGCTGGTCAAGAACCGCCCCCTGATCGAAGCCATCGACAGAGAGATTCAAGCACGGCCAGGATCGGTCAAGTTTGTTTGGGTCAAGGGCCACGCCGGCGACACCTTTAACGAAAAAGTGGATACTTTGGCACGCGGCTACGCCACAGCTGCAGGCAAGGACGAACGGGAAGGCTGTCTGCCTATCGAGGGTTGGCGTTCGCTGCTGGCCTCTCCCTATGCCAAGGGCACGCAGGTGCCACCCGCAGTCAAGGCTGAACTGGACGGAGGAGACCAAGTTCTGGACAAACTTGGCCGCAAGAAGGTTCGCCTGGACCAGAAAGAGCAGAAAGACCTGGCTGAAACCGCCGTCGCATCCGCAGCTGTGGATGCCGAGCAGGCCAAATCTGTGGCAGCAACAGCTGACACAGGCAATAGCACACCCGACCCCGACATAGCCGATGGTCAGGAAGACGAACTCGCACCAGCTTTCAAGGACACCTCAGATACTGAGAACTCCGGGGCCCGGGGACTGAGAGCCAGCGGCCGCATCCGCATCACGCCGCCCCCATCCGGCAGCAGCATGTTCACGGGACAAGATCTGCATATCGTCGGGAGCATCGATATAGATGCAGACATTGATCCTGACGGCTATATGACCATTCAGGGGTCGCCTTTCCGCCTGCACGCCATCGAAGTGGAGGATTGAACGGCTCATGGACCGTCAGGGGCCATCGTCTACACTGAAGTGAACCTGAATCAACAAGACCCGCAGACATCAGCCGTTGAGTGCATGCGGGCATGAAGGAGCGTGTATGGACAAGACCGAGCAGGACAGACTGAAGAAGGCCGCCGGCATCGAGGCGGCCAAGCTGGTCGAGAACGGCATGACCGCCGGACTGGGCACCGGATCCACGGTCCGGTTCTTCGTGGATGAACTGGGACGGCGCGTGAAGGAAGAGGGTTTGGAGTTCACCGGCGTGACCACCTCCCGGCGAACCAAGGAACAGGCTGAAGGCTACGGAATCCGCATCGTCGACATCGACCAGGTGGATCACATCGATGTCACCATCGACGGGGCCGACGAGGTCGACAAGGACTTCAACGGCATCAAGGGCGGCGGCGCAGCCCTGCTCTGGGAGAAGATCGTAGCCGTCAACTCTCGAAGGATCGTCTGGATTGTGGACGAGTCAAAGGTGGTCGACACCATCGGCCGCTTCCCGCTGCCAGTGGAGGTCATCCCCTTCGGCGAGCGCCACGTCCTGGATCGTTTCAAGGAGCGCGGCTATAACCCAGTACTGCGGCTGGACGGCCAGGGGCAGCCGGTTCTGACGGACGAACACAACCACATCATCGATTTGCATCTGGATCGGATCGAGCACCCGCAGGATCTGGCCCAGGACCTGATCACCACCGTGGGTGTCGTGGAACACGGCCTCTTCCTCAACATGGTTGACACAGTCATCGTGGGCGACCCCAACGGGCCCCGGGTCATGACCAACGCCAACAAGTGAGCGTCAGCAATCATCCCCCCCCCCTACTGGTTGGAGGCATCCGGCTAGCCACGCTGACCGGCGATGATATACGCGAAGCCCCCCGCGTCCATTCGATGCGGGGGGCTTCGTTGACCCTGCTGGGCCATAAGTCATAAAGCTATTTGCGCTGGTGACGAGTCTTGCGCAGCAGTTTGCGGTGCTTCTTCTTGCTCATCCGCTTGCGGCGCTTCTTGATGACAGAACCCATCCGAGCCTCCGATCCTTAGTTACCTGGAAGTGTCCAACTTGCTTATCGTACACCGTTTGCGGGACGACTAAAGAGGAAAGGCCTTGTAAAAAGCCTCCAGCGCAGTCCGCTGGCCCTGGGCGCGGAAAACCACCGTATCATTCTGCCAGATGACCAGGGCCTTGTGCTCGTCGTCGCCATCCGCCTTCTCCAAGTAGGATCCGGTGACCGTGCCGCCGCTGCGAACATTGCCCGAGGCCAGCTCCTTGCCGGACATGCCCGTGGACTGGCTGTCATAGAGCGCCTTGGCATCCTCGCTCCTGGACCACTGAGCCAGGTGGAGGGTCACATCCCCGCCCGACTTGCCGGATGAGTAGACCAGGTTGTACTCCTCAATAGGCGTACGGGTGCTCCACTCGCTGTCGGAATCCGCTTTGACGCGGGCGAACTCGCCCACCGTATCAGGCATTGCCTTGAGCAGCTCGGAAGCCGAATCAGGCAGGGGAACCGCCTTGGCCTTGGGGCTGCTGGCTTGCGAGGGCTGTGAGGAGGCGGAAGCCGAGGCCTCGGTGACGGGCTCTTGGCTGCGCACCGCCCAGTGAGGCCAGACGAAAGCCGATAGGAGCACCAGGACCACCACCGCCGCCAGGGCGATGACCAGACCGATCCGTCGACGGCGCTGCTTGGCATGCGCGGAGGAATCAGAGGAAGAGGACACGGGTGCAGAAGGATTCTCAGCCATACCTCCATTCTCTCATGCACAGGGTGTCGGCACTGCGAAGATGACGTAAAAGCCCAGCTCCTCGTCCCTGAATCCCGATAGCGTGCAGGTATGGCCAAGACGACGACGCAATACGTGTGCACTGAGTGCGGCTGGACCGGCGGCAAGTGGTTCGGACGCTGCCCGGAATGCGGCCAGTGGGGAACCATCGAAGAGTTTCATGAAGCCCGTGTCGTAGGTGCAGGCGGTGGTCTGTCCTCCTCTGGCGGCAGTCATACGGCACCTGCGCCCCCAAAGACCGGCCTGGCCCGGCCCATCACCCGTGTAGGCACGGACCAGGTAAAGCGGATTCCCACGGGATTCGAGGAATTCGACCGAGTTCTGGGCGGGGGTATCGTACCCGGGTCGGTCATTCTCTTGGCCGGCGAGCCGGGCATCGGCAAGTCCACCCTCCTGCTGGAGACCGCTGGCCGCGTGGCCGACCGGGGCGACCAGGGAGGCAAGGTGCTCTACATATCCGGCGAGGAGTCCCAGGCCCAGGTGCGAATGCGGGCCAGTCGCGTGGGAGCGCTCAAGGATTCACTGCTGCTGGCTTCGACGACCGACCTGGCCACGGTACTGGGGCTGATCGAGCGCGAGAAGCCGGCTCTGGCCATTGTAGACTCCGCCCAGACCATCGTCTCCAGTCAGGTCGACGGCATCTCCGGGGGCTCAACTCAGGTGCGCGAGGTAGCCATCAGCCTGATCGACATGGCCAAGTCGCACGATATCCCAATCCTCTTGGTAGGCCACGTGACCAAAGACGGATCCATAGCCGGGCCACGGACCCTGGAGCATCTGGTCGACGTCGTCTGCCAGTTCGAGGGCGATTCCCAGACCGCTTTACGCCTGCTGAGAGCCGTCAAGAATAGGTTTGGCCCCACCGACGAAGTGGGCTGCTTCGACATGGGCGAGCAGGGCATCGAGGAGGTCAGTGATCCTACGGGGCTCTTCCTGTCCACGGCCGGGCAGGAGGTGGAGGGCACCTGCGTGACCTTTACCTTGGACGGCCACCGCAGCCTACCCATCGAAATCCAAGCTCTGGTCACCTCCTCGGTTCTGCCCACTCCCCGTCGCAACACCAACGGAATCGATGCCAACCGCCTGGCCATGCTGGCCGCGGTGCTCTACCGCCATGGCCGAGTCAACCTGCTGACACGGGACCTGTATGTGTCCACCATCGCCGGCGGGCTGGCCAAGGAACCCGGATGCGATCTGGCCATCGTGGCCGCCCTGGCCAGTGCAGCCAAGTCCCGGCCCATCCTGCGCACCACCTGTGCCATGGGCGAGATATCCCTGACCGGACAGGTCAGGCCTGTGCCGCAGCTCAACCACCGACTGCAAGAGGCCGCTCGCCTGGGATTTACGCGAGCACTGGTCCCGCCTGATCGTCACTCAGGAGGTCGAAAGCCCATTCAGGGATTGGAAGTGGTCGAAGTCACTTATCTGGCCGAGGCTCTGGAGGCTCTGGGATTGGTCTGAAAAGTGGCCGGTGGTCCCCCTTTCACACCTTATGGCATTCACCTGCCGACTCGTTAACCTGCCGGGCTAGGATGGAGTCGCCGGAAGATCGACACCCATCATCATCGCGAGGAGCAGATCAGCATGACCATCTTCACCAGGAAAACCATACGCAGGCTGACGGCGGCCGCACTCACGACAGTCACGCTCATGGCCGGCGCGGCCTGCGGCTCCTCATCGAGCAACAGCGGGCAGTCAGCAGCCAAGCAGGACGTCACCCAGCAGACCATCAAGCCCGGCACATTGACCATTGCCACCGGAGACCCGGCCTATGCCCCTTACGTGCAGGACAACAAGCCCGAATCCGGCAAAGGCTACGAGGCAGCCGTAGCCTATGCAGTAGCAGAGAAAATGGGCTTCGACAAGGCGCACGTCACCTGGACCAGGACCACCTTTGATGCTGCCATCGCCCCAGGAAGCAAGGACTACGACCTGAACATCCAGCAGTTCTCCATCACCCCGGAACGCCGGCAGGCTGTGGACTTTACTCCAAGCTACTACAACTCAACCCAGTCGCTGGTGGTCAGAAACAACTCTCCATATGCTTCTGCCACATCCCTTACCCAGATCAAAGACGCCAAGATAGGAGCAATGGTCGGCTCCACCTCCTACGAGATGGCCCACAAGCTTGTCAAACCTGACATCGACACCTTCAACGACGACGTTGCCTCGTCTCAAGCTTTGGATGCCAATCAGATCGACGCACTGGTCGTGGACACCCCCTCAGCCGTGACCATGGTCGATTCCGGGCAGGTCAAGAACGCCAAGATCCTCGGGCAGATCAAGGGCTCGCAGGACCCTGAGGGCATGGGCATAGTTCTGCCCAAGGGCTCCAAGCTGACCTCGGCCGCTTCCAAGGCTGTCACCACCCTGAAGAAGGATGGGACACTGGACAAGCTGCAGAAGCAGTGGCTGCACGTCTACACCTCCCTGCCCACCCTGGGCTGAGAGAAGAAAGGAAACCTTGTCGTTCATGGCCACCTCGGCACAGGACGCGGTCAGCGATATTCAACGGGAACGGGAACGCTACGGCCGTCGACAGAATCTGCGCTCCGTGGCGATCAGCATCGCCAGCACGCTTGTACTGGCCCTGCTGATCGCCCTTGGGTTGCACGCCTCACCCGGCTGGCCCCGAGTCAAGCAGTCGTTTTTCTCCGGCGCCTACTTCGCGAAAGCCTTCCCTAAGGTCCTCCAGGGGCTCTGGCTCAATCTGGAGGTCCTTTTCTTCGCGGTCATCGGTGTGTCCCTGCTGGGCACCCTTCTGGCCATGATCCGCACCAGCCGAAACCCGCTGCTCTTTCCCCTGCGGGTGCTGGCCCAGGTCTACACCACAATCATGAGGGGCATCCCCATGATTGTGGTCCTCTACCTGATTGGCTTCGGCATTCCCGGACTGGCCATCTTCAACCGGATTCCGGCAGCCCTGCTGGGCACAGTGGCGGTCATCCTTTCCTATTCGGCCTACATCGCCGAGGTACTGAGGGCCGGCTTCCAGGACGTCGGCCCCTCCCAAAGGGCGTCAGCACGCTCACTGGGCCTGACCTCGGGGCAGACCATGCGTCTGGTCGTCATTCCCCAGGCTCTGCGCAAGGTGGCTCCGGCACTGATGAACGACTTCATCTCCATGCAGAAGGACGTGGGGCTGATCTCGGTTCTGGGAGCCGTCGACGCGGTCAGGGCGGCCCAGATCATCGTGGCCACCTCCTACAACTTCACACCCTACGTGGTGGCTTCAGTGCTCTTCATCGCCACCTCAGTCCCCTTCATTCTTCTCAACGACTGGTATTCCAACCGGCTGCGCAGGCGCGAACAGAGCGGAGGCATGGTATGAGCGAACAGGCAGGCGCCAAACAGGACCAGCCAGTGCTCCGTCTGGAGGATGTGCGAAAGACCTACCCTGGGGGCAACAAGGTCCTGCGCGGCATTTCCATGACCATCATGCCTCATGAAACCGTGGCCCTGCTAGGTCCCTCCGGGTCGGGCAAGTCCACCCTGATGAAGTGCATCAACCTGCTGGAGACCGTCAACGACGGACGGATATGGCTGGGCGGCACCGACATCACCGATCCCAGGATCAACCAGGATGCCTGCCGGGCCAGAATCGGCGTGGTTTTCCAGCAGTTCAATCTCTTTCCCCACATGAACGTCCTGAAAAACGTGACTCTGGGAGCCATCAAGGTTCACGGCATGCCCAAGGATCAGGCCAGGGAGCGGGCCCTGGATCTGCTGGATCGAATCGGCATGAAGAAGAAAGCCGGAGCCTACCCCGACCAACTCTCCGGCGGCCAGCAGCAGCGGGTGGCCATCGTCCGAGCCCTGATGACCGACCCGGAACTGCTCCTACTGGATGAGATCACCTCAGCTCTGGACCCCATGTTGGTAGGCGAGGTCCTGGCCATGGTCTCGGAGCTGACCGCCGGAGGCACCACTATTCTCATGGCCACCCACGAGATGAGCTTCGCCCATCATGCGGCCAACCGGGTTGTCCTGCTGCTGGACGGCGTCATCGCCGAGAATGGAACACCGCAAGAGGTCATGGACGAGTCTGAGAATCCGCGAACCAGGGAGTTTTTCAGCCACTTCCGAGGACTGTGAGTTCCAAAGTCCATACAATCTTCAGTTGACGGAAAACACTCTTCCTGCAGTCTTGGTCAGCTCCAGGGTGCGATCGGCATCCAGGGCCAACTGTCGTTTGAGGGGCTCTTCGCCCGCATACCGTTTCTGACCGCGCAGACGGCTGAGGAATTCCACCCTGACCCGGTGACCGTACAGGTCCACCCAATCCGGCCGGACGGCATTGGCCTCCAGGATTCTTGGCATCTGCCGGCCAGGAGCCAGGAAGGTCTCCTTGGTGCCGATGGAGATGGCGGCAGGCATCCGCCAAGGCGAGCCCTGAGCCAGCCGCCCCTCCCGTCCCTCCGACTTCGCCATAGGATCCGTAGGCAGACCCAGGTCAACCAGCCAGCCTGCATAGACTCCATCTGCGGGCATCATCCCCTGGCTATCGGGAGCAAGATTAGCAGTCGGAAATCCCAAGCGACGGCCCCGTTGCTCCCCATGGACCACCGTTCCTTGAACCATGTGCGGTCGGCCCAGAATATCCAGTGCCGCATCCACATCGCCATCCAGGATCAACTGCCGAAGGTGAGAACTGCTCCAGGCTCTTACCTGATGTCGCTCCAGGCCGTCAGAGCCAGGTAGGATGCAGTCTCCAGGGCCCTGGTCGTCCACTACTTCCAAGTCGAACAATCCAGTGTCCGCCAGATCGCCAATCGCCTTGATATCGCCTACCCGCCCTGCGCCCATATGCGCATCGCGGCCCAAGACCAGCGTTCGCATGGCCAGCTGTTCGGTAAGCTGCTTGAGAAAGAATCGATAGGACTTGGCTGCAAAAGCCAGCGTGTATCGCACCACCACAACCTGATCTAGCCCCATCTGGGCCATCAGCCTCAGGCGCTCCTCCAGAGGCATGATCTGATCAGGGTCATGACGAATCAGGTCCAAGGGCGGTTCGGTCATGTCATGGCCGTCAGCGTAGCTATGAACCAGTTTGGGACTTGGGTCGAAGACCAGGGCCATGGGCCGATCCCGATTCTTGGCAGCGAGCTCGACCACTCGGCGCAGGATGGCCTGATGGCCCCGGTGCATGCCATCGAAGACACCGATGGTGACCACGCTCGACCGGGCCCCCAAGGTTCCCGGCCACTTGACAATGCCCGACTCGTCCGGGCTGACATGGCTGACCTTCATCCGCTTCCCATCACTTAATTATGGCGGCCCCGAACCCGGGCACCGAAAATTCCTCAAGCACTGTATTCCCACCATCGCACCCTGGCAAGACCCTCGTGCTAAACACGAACCTGCGCACTCAAGCCTCAGGGCGGAAGACCACATCCGGCTTGGCCCCGCCTCGTGGACTGGGCACCAGGATAGCAGCTAGCCGCTGCCTGCCCTGAGGCCCTGCCAGGGCAGCTGTGGGCCCAGTGACAGGCAGATCCAAGAATCCGCCGTTGGAGACTCTGACGGCCTGGTCGGCATCCAGGTTCAGAACGGGCATGCTCATGCGTGCCGCCTGCACCAGGTCAAGCGAGCCATCCAACATCGCCTGCCGGTTGCGGTCCAGGACCATGCGACTGCGAACAACCGTCTGACCTTGGCGGTTCCGGTAGGTGTGAGGGACCACATGACCGCCCAGAACCCTGGATGCCAGGTCGGAATCCTCCAGGTCGAATGGACCCACTCGAATCCTTCGTAGGGCCGTCAAGTGACCGCCCAGATCCAGGCGTTCGCCCAGATCGCGAGCCAGGGCGCGGATGTAGGTGCCGCTGGAGCAGGTCACCTCCACGTCCGCATCGACCACCTTGACTCCCAGATCAGGCAAATCCACGCGACGAAAGTCAAGCAGACGGAAGGATGCAATCCGAATGCATCGAGGCTCCAGCTTGACCTTCTGGCCCGCGCGAGCCAGGTCATAGGCCCGTCTGCCGTTGACCTTGATGGCGGAGAAGGCATCGGGCACCTGCTCGATCCAGCCGGTGAAACAGCCATCAATCAGATCCTGCAGACCCTGGGCTGTAAGCTCGTCCACCCTCTGCGCAGCTCCAGGACGCACCGGTAGCAAATCCCCATCCGCATCGTCCGTGGTAGTGCCCAGTCCCAGACGAATAGTGGCTTTATAGGTTTTGTCGTGGCCGACGATAACCGTCAGCAAGCGCGTGGCTTGGCCGAACCCTACGACCAGCAGGCCAGTGGCCATGGGATCCAGGGTCCCGGCATGGCCTACGCGACGCATGCTGAGGCCAGAACGAACGGCAGCCACCACGTCATGGCTGGTCACACCGCTCGGCTTGTCAACAAGGATGATGCCCGAGGTCGGTTCACCAGTGCCTGACTCCATACCATCCGACGACTCGGAAGCCTTTGCTCCATCGTTGCCTTCACCGGTCGGTTTCATCCGCATCCTCTGCCGCAGGTTCATCCGGGACGGAGTCCGACCCATCGGTCTCTTCCTCGTCGTCATGCCTGTATGGATCGGGGTCGCCGGCATAGCTGGCATTGACCCGGGCTTTGGCCATGGCCTCGTCCCGCTGATGAGCAATGGTCAGCACATCCTCAATCTCGGTCGCCTCGGCAGGCACCTCATCGTAGATGAAGCGCAGCGTAGGCGTCAGCCGCAGACCGGCCCGGGCACCAACCAGGGTGCGCAACCTGCCAGAGGCCTGCCGCAGGGCTTGCTGGGCGCGCTTGCGCTCCCCGGCCTCATGGCCCGACCGACCCAGCTGGGTCCAATAGATTTTGGCTATCTGCAGGTCGTTGGTGACCCGAACCTCAGTGACGGTGACCCCTGCCAGGCGCTTGTCGTGCATCTGGGACTCCAGCGCAGAGGCTACGACCCGTTGTATCAGGGCCGCTATGCGTACAGCGCGGGGATTTCCAGCCATCATGATTCCTTTCTCGAACCGTCCATGACCAATCTTCGCATTCATGGACATCCGCCCCGGCCAGGGAGTACCTAGACCGGGGCGGATCGCCACGGACCCTCCGACATGTGGTCGGAGGGTCGACAGGCTCTACTTGCGTTCCACTTCCTGCATCTCGTAGGTCTCGATGATGTCGCCCACCTCGATGTCGTTGAAGGAGCCCAGGTTGATGCCAGCCTCGTAGCCTTCGGACACCTCGTTGACATCGTCCTTGAACCGGCGCAGGGAGGAGATCTCCAGGTCGTTGACAGTGACCACCCCGTTGCGGGCGATTCGAGCCTTGGTGCCCCGCTTGACGGTGCCATCCTGGACCATGACGCCCGCGATGTTGCCGAACTTGGAGGAGCGGAAGATCTCGCGGATCTCGGAGTGGGAGGTGGTGACCTCCTCGTACTCCGGCTTGAGCATGCCTTTGAGCGCGGCCTCGATGTCCTCGATGGCGTTGTAGATGACCGAGTAGTACTTAATCTCCACGCCCTCGCGGTCTGCCAGATCCTGGACCTGCCGGTTGGGTCGAACGTTGAAGCCGATGATGACGGCCTTGTCGACCGTGGCCAGGTTGACATCGTTCTGAGTAATGGCGCCCACGCCCCGGTGGATGACCTGAATCCCGACCTCGTCGGAGACCTCGATCTTCATCAGAGAATCTTCCAGGGCCTCGACCGAGCCGGAAGAGTCGCCCTTGATGACGATGTTGAGCATGTCCACCTCGGACTTGGCGAACTGCTCCTTCAGGCTCTCCAAGGAGACCACCTTACGGCGCTTGGCTAGCTGAGCTGCGCGGGCCGAAGCCTCGCGCTTCTCGGCGATCTGACGGGCGGTGCGATCGTCGGGCGCGACCAGGAAGAGGTCGCCGGCGGTAGGCACCGAGGTAAGCCCCAGCACCTGCACGGGTGTGGAGGGGCCGGCAGCATCCATCTGCCGACCGTTCTCGTCCAGCATGGCACGCACACGGCCATAGGCCGATCCAGCCACAATGGCATCGCCCACATGCAGGGTCCCCTGCTGAACCAGCACAGTGGCCACAGCTCCACGGCCCTTGTCCAGCCGGGCCTCGACTGTGGCGCCGCGAGCGTCCATGTCGGGGTTGGCCCGAAGGTCAAGGTCGGCATCGGCAGTCAGCAGGACGGCTTCCAGGAGCTTGTCCACATTGGTGCCCAGCTTGGCGGAGATGTCGACAAACATGGTGTCGCCGCCGTACTCTTCGGATACCAGGCCGAACTCGGTCAGCTGGCCACGCACCTTCTGGGGGTTGGCTCCCTCGACATCGATCTTGTTGACAGCCACCACAATGGGCACATGAGCTGCCTGCGCGTGATTGATGGCCTCCACGGTCTGCGGCATGACGCCGTCATCCGCGGCCACTACCAGGATGGCCACATCGGTCAGTTCGGCACCGCGGGCACGCATGGCCGTAAAGGCCTCGTGACCAGGGGTATCCAGGAAGGTAATCTTGCGATCCTCACCGTCCAGGGTGACCGTGGCCTGGTAGGCCCCGATGCGCTGGGTGATACCGCCAGCTTCCTGGGTGGTCGTGTTGGTCTTCCGGATGGTGTCCAGCAGCCGGGTCTTGCCGTGGTCGACATGGCCCATGACCGTGACCACTGGAGGCCTGGGCTGCAGGTTCTTGTCATCCTGGTCCTCACGTTCTTCGTCCAGGTTGATGTCGAACTGCTGAAGGAGCTCCTTGTCCTCCTCCTCGGCAGAAACGATGCGGATCTTCCATCCAATCTCGTCGCCCAAGATCTGGAAAGTGGCCTCATCCAGGGACTGAGTGGCTGTGGCCATCTCGCCCAGGTGGAAGAGCACCGTGACCAGGGCAGCAGGGTTGACGTTGATCTTGTCGGCCAGATCAGCCAGGGTAGCACCCTGACGAAGCTGAACGGTACGACCGTTTCCTGCAGGAATGCGCACACCGCCGATGACGGGTGCTTTCATCTCCTGGAATTCATGCCTCTTCGCCATCCGGTTCTTACGAGCCTTGGAGGACTTGCCTCCCTGGCGGCCGAAAGCTCCAGCAGCACCGCCGCGGCCGCGACCGCCGCGGCCCGACCCGCTACGGAATCCACCTGAAGGTGCCGACGAAGCGCCGCCAAAACGGCTGCCGCCGCCTTGATGCGTCTGCTGACCGGGGCGGCTATGGCCCCACTGCCCTGGACGGGTGCCCTGTCCGGTGCGACCGCCACGACCGTTGCGGAATCCGCCCCGGCCTCTGCGCGAGTCGTTGACAGTAGGCCTGGCCATAGGGTGCGGCCTGGGAATGTCTGAAGGCATAGGGGCCTTCATCCCCTGCTTGCGACTGAAAGGATTGTTGCCTGGACGGGGCGTGGATGCTCCCGGGCGTGCGCCATGACCCGCTGGCGAAGCCCCGGAGCCACCGGAACGACCGTTGTTGTGCGAGCCCTGGGGGCCGGGTCTGCCCATGGCTGAGGGCTTAGGCCCACGGGACTGGTTGCGCTGCTCATGTTCGTTGCGGTTGCCGTGGGGGGCACCGGGCTTGGGGAAATGGCCACTGGGACGCTGCTGACCCCGTGGCGCGTCGGTACCAGCCGAGGGCCGGCGGTTCTGTCCGGGCTTGGGCCCAGGTGTGGATTGCTGCTGGGTGCCGCTGGACTGCGAGCGGCCATGCTGACCCTGGCCGCTTCCATGATTAGGACTGCCGGGGCGGGCATTTCGTGCAGCAGCCTGGCCGGCGTCGCCCTGTCCCTTCTGAGGGAAAGCATTCTTGAGTCGACGAACCACAGGGGCCTCGACAGTGGATGATGCGGACTTGACGAACTCGCCCATGTCCTTCAATTTCGCCAGAACAGTCTTGCTGTCTACGCCAAATTCCTTGGCCAGCTCATACACGCGTGCTTTGGGCACTTACTTTCTCCTTACCGGACCGCGCATATGACCGGCGCGATCACTCTTTCATGACGGCGAACATATCCTGTCTCATCGTGCGACCATGATCGTGTTACCTCGTCTCTGTGCCGGGGCCGACGGCATGAACCACCGGACTCGGGATACCGGGTCCAGCATACTCGTCTCGTCGGATGTTTGCTCTCAGGCGTCTTCACCAGTAGCCGAAGCCGATTGCGCCTGCAACTCACGCAATTTTTGCTGGTGGGTCTCCTCGGATTCAATCCCGATCTTCCAGCCTGTCAGCTTGGCAGCCAGACGGGCGTTCTGCCCCTCTTTGCCAATGGCCAGAGAAAGCTGGGCATCCTTGATGAAGGCAATGGCCGTGCGGTTGGACTCACTGACTATCTGCACTTGGCGGACCACAGCTGGAGACAGGGCCGCAGCCACGAATTCAGCAGGATCCTTGGACCAATCCACAATGTCGATCTTCTCAGGACCCAGATTCTCCATGACGGCACGAACGCGGGCGCCGCCAGGACCGATCAGCGCACCCTTGGGATTGACCCCCTTGCTGTTGGCCCGGACCGCAATCTTGGTTCTGGCCCCGGCCTCACGGGCAATGGCCATGATGGAGACTGCACCGGAAACCAACTCGGGCACCTCCCGCTCAAAGAGACGGCGAACCAGCTCTGGATGGGAACGTGACACGATGATTTCCGGCCCCTTGAGCCCACGGGAGACATTGACCACGTAGACGCGGATCCGCTGGCCATGCCGGTAATGCTCTCCAGGCACCTGCTCGCGGCGGGGCAGAATGGCCTCGACATTATCTACGGCCACATGCACATTGCCGGGATCACTGGCATCCTGCTGCACGATTCCGGTGATCAGGTGGCCCTTCTGACCCGAAAAAGCTCCGAAGACTCGCTCATCATCAGCCTGACGGAAGAGCTGGCGAATGACCTGGCGGGCCGTGGAGGCCGCCAGCCGATCGAAGTCCTTTGGCGTGTCGTCGTATTCCTCACCCAGATCGTATCCCGGTTCGGGCTCTTCAGGCGTGGGTTCTCGAGCGATCTCGTCCTGTGCCCAAATGGTGAAAGTCCCCGCACGTTCGTCAAGCTCCACCCGTGCGTGTTTTGCTGCGTGAGGCGACTTCTGGTAGGCCAGAAGAAGGGCCTCGCTCAGTGCTTGATCCAAGGTCTCGGCATCAATCCCTTGTTCGTGTGCCAGCTGATGAATTTCAGCCAGGTCCAGTTCCATGTCAAGACCTCCTATGAAGTTATTCAGACTGCGCTTCTTTTAGTCTGCAATGCCTACTATTCTAGCCTTTCATGCAGACACTGCCGGTTCTTGAATACCACGGGTGGGCGAGTCATCGGCCGTCGATTCTAGCACGACGGATGAGGACCGGCATCGCAGTACTTCTGCTGGCTGTCTTCCTATCAGGATGCGCACCCTCAGCGGTGCACATCAGTCAGCACGATCCCGATAATCTCCATCCCACTGCCTGCGAACAAGCATGGACGCGAGCCCGGAAGTCGGAACAGCTTCAAAAGAATCAGGCAGACAACCGATCCCAGGCCTGGACCCAAGCGGCCCGCGAATGCCCTGCCAGGCTGGATGAAGCCACAGTGCACGCAGCCCAGGCTTTGACGGCCTCCCAGGGCGGGCAGACCAATCGTCAAACGGCTACACTCAGACTGGTCCAGGCTGCACAGCGGTTGGATCCGCTGGCCAAGGCGCTGCCCGTCGAATTGGCCGATCAGGCCATCACAGGCGAAGACCGTTCCGGATTCGAACTCTCGGTCCTCGCGGCCCGCAAGACCGATGCCACATGGATGCTGACCCTAGCCGATGCGCACACTGCAGCCGCCCAGATTCTGGTTGGTCATTCCAAGCACGATCCCCGACAGGGGGTCTATCCCACCACTGATCTGCTGGCGCACCCCGACGAGTCCACCGATCCTGCCAACGGAATACAGACTCCTACTCCAGCCCTGATTGAAATGGATACGGCCCGGTCCCTTCTGGCCGTGGGGAGAAAACTGAACGGCTCCTCAGGAACCATACGAACTGATGTCAGCCAGAACGCGAAAAGCCACCAAGAGGCCACATCTGCCCTGATCGACATGGTTGTAGCCCACTTGTCCATGGCCATGAACCTCGGCTACCCTGCCACATCGTCAGCCCTGTTGCAGACACCAAAGCATTGACGGCAAAGGCGGACCATCGACCTGCAGGTTCCGCCAATCGCTCACTCATAAGTTTCCGCATTCGTATATGCAAGCAATCCCCGTCCATGCATGACCAAAACCTGAACAATCGTGATCAAAGATCATCAAGCAAACAAATCAATTGGTTCTTATCTACAGATTCCACGAAACTTTGCGGTGGCGACATCGGTTCAGACAGTGATATTATAGAACGTGTTCCATAGGAGTATTCCATAGGAACGCGGGGGGTATGAACCCGTGCAATGTAGGAGGCGACCCGGTGTTGACCATCGCATCGCCTTCTGCATTGGACGGTCTTTTATTTGCCTAAGATCAAGAATCAGGGCCGTGTCAGCCCGGATAACCAAAGCGGGCACAAGGAAGACCAATTCCAGCTGCAAATCAGCCAATCCACCGGTTGCCATGCTCAGTTATCATGCAAAACCAATCTTCCATGGACTGCATATCAGCAACAATAACGAAACCCAACTCCACAGGTTAACCACTACACTTGGGGCTATAGGAACTAAACGCGTTGTTTATGTTGGGGGTTTGGCCTTGTGGCTGTAAGCGTGTTGGGTGGTTGTTAATAGGTCGGGTTGTTAATAGGGGTCTTGCAGGGGTGCCCGTTCCTGTTCGATTGGGGAATGAGAACCAGATCGAAGAGGGCCAGGCATTGCCCCATATGCCATGGGCGGATGCGCAAGCATGGGCGCAACAGATCAGGCACGCAGCGCTGGATGTGTCCGTCCTGCTCGATCGCGTCCACCGCGCGCAGGCAGGACCGGGCCCGCGCCGCGCAGTTGAGGGAGTTCCTGGACCGGCCGCTGACGGGCAGGACCCGGGAACAGATGGGGGCCATGGGCGCCAGGGCCTGGCGTAAACGGGTCGGCTGGTGCTGGAACATCAAGCCGGCAATCACACCGGACGGGGTGGTCCATCACACGCTCATGGCCGACGGCACGTATATGGCACACGGCTGGTGCCTCCTGATAGCGATCGACGGGCAGACGGGCCAGGTCATCGACTGGCAGTGGTGCCATCAGGAGAACACGGCGGCCTACACGGCCCTGTTATCCCGCATCCCCGGGCCCGACGTGCTCATCACCGACGGCCTTCGCGGCGTGCAGAAAGCCTGCCATGCCTGCTGGCCGGGCACGCGCATCCAACGCTGCCTGGTGCACGTGCAACGCAACACCAAAACCGACCTGACACTCAAACCACGACTTCAGGCCGGCAAGGAACTCAAGCGACTCTCCGACCAGCTCACCCGGGTCCATACCATCGAGGAAGCGGTGCGTTGGGGGTGAGGCCTTGAACGCCTGGCACGAAAGATGGAAAACCCTCATCGACGAACGCACCATGGCCAAGGACGACCCAGCCAACCCCAAAGCCAGCCACCAATCCTGGTGGTGGACCCACCAGGAACTCCGCCGCTGCTACCGCAGGCTCGAACACCTCTTCCAAGACAGGCAGCTCTTCGCCTTCCTGGAACCCGAACTCACCGCCGGCGGGCCAGTGGAACGCACCACCAACCGGCTGGAAGGAGGAGTCAACTCACCCATCAAACGCACCCTCCTGCAACACCACGGCCTACCCGAGAGCCACATGAGACGCGCCTGCGAATGGCACTGCTACATGAAAACCGACAACCCCGACCCCGCCAGCCTGATCAGGGACGAACACCACCAGCCACAACCAGCACCCAAACGGGAAACCAGACAGGAACAGGACGAGCCCGAACACTACGGCACCGCCATCAACTGGAACGAGTTCCACACACCAGTCAGATACCCCAACACCACACTCTGACCAACACACAACCAAACCCACACACAGAACCTAAAACAACGCGTTTAGTTCCTATAGCCCCTGATGCCGGAGAGACCGTTCTGTATCAGCATAGAGGCTAGATTGGCTGAGCTCTGATAAGGATGCGAAGGGTAAGGAATACGAGCGGTGTCCATCTCAGTTACACCCCTTTAGATAAAAAAGTGCCGCCCTAGTGTGCATATCATATAAATATGATAGAGGCAGTGGCGGCTTCTAACAAGCTTTAATATACTCGGGATATCAGTTAGAAAGCTTCATCAAGATAAAGCTTCACAATATAAACACATTTCTTATCGGATGGTCTTTCTTCTATCATGAGCTACTGCAGATCACCCTTCAATCGGCAAACATAAAACTGGTCGGCTCGGCCGGGGTTGTGGTCATCGGCGGCTGCGCCTTGATGTCTGGCCGCCGCTGTCGCACGCCTGCGGCGTGCTGCTGAAGGGGTTGGGAATGTGGTGTTTGTGCCGCCCCCTTCCATTCTGGCCCGGGCCGCTGCGACTCAAGCCCCGAGCGTCTCCGCCCACACCCCGCTCCGGCCGAGGGGGCCGAACAGCATGCCCCCTCGGCCTCCGGGGGAGTGTTCGGATCCACGCGGGGGCTTGACTCTCCGCTATACCCGGGCCGCCATTCCAGGCGTCGGCACAAACAGTCCCGGCACCAAGGAAAGGAACACCCATGAACACCACAACCACAGTGACCATGCTGCCCATCGACGCCATCAGGCCCAACGACGCCAACCCCCGAAGCGAGATAGGAGACGTGTCGGAGCTGGCCATGAGCATCGCGTCCCAAGGCATACAGCAGGCCCTGGTCGTCACACCGGCGAACCAGGAGGGGCGGCACACCCTGGTCATCGGACACCGGCGGCTGGCGGCCGCCGAGCAGGCCGGCCTTGCAACCGTGCCCTGTATCATCACCGACATGGACGAGCAGACCCAGGCGGAGGTGATGCTGGTAGAGAACATACACCGTGACCAGCTCACCGCCCTGGACGAGGCACGCGGATACGCCCACCTCCTGGACCTTGGCGAAGACGTGGACCAGATGGCCAAAGCCACTGGCCGCAGCCGCAGCACCGTGCAGCGACGGCTCAAAATATCGTCCATCGACGACGAGAAAATACTCGCGCTGCCATCCCAGCTGAGCTTCGAGGAATTGGAGACGATAGCCGACTTCCGCGACGACGAAGGCCTGCAAGACCAGCTCATCAAAGCCGCAGGCACCAACAACTGGAACATGACACTGCACCAGGTCCAGGCCAAACGGTCGCTGGACAAGTGGATCGAACAGGCCCAGGAAGCCATCAAGCAGGCCGGGCTGCCCATCGTGCCGCTGACACCATCACAATCCTGGTCTGACCCGGAAGGTTGGCGCACCATCGCCCGATTCTCCCCGGATACCGACCCCGACCCCAAGCAGGCCCTCGACACATGGCTGGAGGAATGGGAAGGCGACAAACCCACGGCCGTCGGACTGCTCGACCGTGGCGGACAGTGGCGCGTCAAAATCACCCTGCTGGAGCCATACACCCAACAGGACCAGGAGGACGAACGCCGGCAAAGAGAGGATGACCTGGCCAGGTGGCAAGCCGAACAAGAAGCCGAAATCGCACCGGCCAAGCAACTGGACACGGCAAGCCACGACCTGCGGCTGGCCTACACGCAACGGCTCATGTCCCTCAAACGCCCCGCCAAAAACCAGTCCCAGGCCCTGTCCATGCTGGTCATCGCCCAAGCGAGCCAACGCACCTGGTGGGTCAGCCGGGACCAGGTGCGGGACACATGGCGCGCCATCGTCCAGGACCAGGAAGCCGAGCTGGCGCAAAAGGCCGACCTTGACGAGAGTCGCCGCACCCAGACGGCCTTCGCCCTGTGCCACGCCATCATGGAGACACAGATCAACCACGAGACCTGGCGCAGCCAAGACGACATAGACGGCCTGCTCAAACCCCTCTACCGTGCCCTCCAAACCGCAGGCTACGCCATCAGCGACGAAGAGCAATCCGGTCTCGACGGCGACCTGGTGCCCCGACCTGAAGAGGAAGACAACGAAGGGAACGAAGATGAAACAGACGACGGCGACCAGGAGGAGGACACCAAAGAGTGAATGAACCCCGCAGCCGGCCCCGCCACCAAGCGGGGCCGGCTGCCGGCGGCGGCGCAGCGATGCCTCGCGCCACCCCACGGGGTGGAATCGGCATCGTCGAACGCCCCGCGTTCGGACAGCCAGACCGCAACGCGAGGAACGCACGACTGGTTTGTATGTGCAATTTGTACTACACTCATGGTCATGGAGATCGAGATAGAGCAATCAGCCCGCAAGCACGGCTGCGCCGACGACGAAATCAGGCACGCGGTCCTCCACTCCATAGGCCACGAACAAATCGAGGGCTACGGCGACGAGATGACGGTGGTCTTCGTCGGCCAGCCACACCCCGGGGCCCTACCCGACAACCTGCTCGAAGTCATCGTCAGCAAATGGCAGGACGGCCAGCTCCACGCCTTCCACGCCATGCCGCTGACCAGCCGGTGGCAACATCTCAGATACCAATAGACACAACCAACAAGGAGCCAGACCATGACCAACACACAGACACCCGCCGACAGGGCAGCACACGCCGAAGCACTCGACCGCATGGCCGACGCCGGCCAATTCACACCCATCGAAGGCACCCGGGTATACCGGGGCTACGACGCCGGCCCCCTGACCGACGACGACCTGCTCTCCATCTTCGCCGGCCGCCCCCGCGACGAACTCAAACAACCCACCAGCAAAACCTGGCAGGTACGCACCACCCCGGCCCTGGACCAATGGGCCGAAGCCGCCGTCAAAACAGAAGGCACCAACCTATCGGCACTGATCCGCCAAGCCACCGCCGAATACCTGGCACACCACTACCCAGGACTCCGAAGCCAGATGGCCTGACCCATCAGGGCAACATCATCAAGGGACCCCTCAACGGGGTCCCTTTTTCCATGCTCGGCTCGGCCGGGGTTGTGGTCATCGGCGGCTGCGCCTTGATGTCTGGCCGCCGCTGTCGCACGCCTGCGGCGTGCTGCTGAAGGGGTTGGGAATGTGGTGTTTGTGCCGCCCCCTTCCATTCTGGCCCGGGCCGCTGCGACTCAAGCCCCGAGCGTCTCCGCCCACACCCCGCTCCGGCCGAGGGGGCCGAACAGCATGCCCCCTCGGCCTCCGGGGGAGTGTTCGGATCCACGCGGGGGCTTGACTCTCCGCTATACCCGGGCCGCCATTCCAGGCGTCGGCACAAACAGTCCCGGCACCAAGGAAAGGAACACCCATGAACACCACAACCAGCCTCCAGGACGACGTCAAGCAACTGAGCCAGGACCCCCAACTCATGCTCACCGCAGGCCGACAGGCCCTCGACAGCATCATGCGCATACTCGACGGCACCCACCAGCCCGAAGCCATAGGACACGACCGGCTCACCCGCATGGCCGCGCTGATAGAAACCTCACTGCCGCACCGCGACGCGCTCCTGGTCGCCGCCATCAACCCCGACACCACCCGAGACGACCTGACCACCATCACCGAACAACCCCACGACCCCGCCGCCGTCAAACTCATCTTCACCAGCCTCACCACCTGCTTCGAAGGCCGGACCCCCGTCAACCAGGAACGCGCCGACAGAGCCTACAACCTCTTCGACCAGCTCACCGCCGCCGTCGGCCCCACCCCACACCTCAGCGCCTCCAGAGCCTACCTGGCCTGGGCCGCCCGCGACCCCGACCAAGCCAGCTCATACATGGTCCAAGCCCTCACCCTCGACCGAACCAACAACCTCGCAGCGCTCATCGCCCTGGCCCTCAGTAAGAACATCAACCCCACCGACGACTAACACCACACACAACCAAACCGAAGAGGTCTCCTCCCAAACCAAGGAGGAGACCTCTCCGCGTCCGATGCGTTTCTCCCGCCCCATAAAAGGGGCACTCGAATCCGCTTCATTCCCTAGGAATGATCGTTGTTTAGATTAATCATGCTTGTCTGCAGCATCAACGGCATGAATGACGAGTAGGGAGATGAGAATGGTGAGAACCTCAGTTATCAAAGATGAGAGCGCCATGGCTTCCCACCTGCTGAAGGCCAAGGCCATCAACCCCATGAGAAACACAAAACTCACAACTTCGCTAACAAGCTTCTTCAAGACCTTGTGACTGCTCATGCTAAACAACACATCCACCAACGCATCAGTTATGTAGGTACCAAAGAACCACAACAGAAAGATAACGATGGTACCCAAAACCCCACGCCACCCATGCACCCAGGAACGAACGCCACCGAAAGGGAGCAAGCGATAAGTGACACCAATGCCGACCGCAAAAGGAAAGACAAAACCCAACAACACAGTTCCGAAAAAACCAACACCGGTAATCGCATCCGAAACCGTTACATGGTCTGATCGTCCACGGTCACTCATCGCTCACCCCTCTCTCCATGAATCAGAGGAACAACACAACACGTTGCTCGTATCGCTGTAACTGGTGCACAAGAAGTAACTATGATTACTCTTATGCATAGGGTTCTCATTGGTATCTTCGTCTTGCAGATTCAGAACGTTCATTTCACACCTCCTTCCATTCGCTAATTTGCTTGGCCATGAGCTGTTGCCCACAGAATTGATCTGGATTGACAATCGGTAGGAATTCCCACCCAGATCCAGTCATAGAGGTAAGTGCGGAAAGAACTCCTGCAGAACCTGTTGAATAGTCGGCAGATAGCCTCAACATGCTATCGCCGACAAAAACTGGTTGTTCATGGTAGGCCAGACTGTAATCCAGAAGATTTTTTAAATGCATGGTTTGAATTTCAGCATAATCTGAAATCCAAGTTTTCCCTACCGCTAAAGCAGACATAATGCCAGCTCGTCCGTTGTACAGTCCGCTGAAAGCATACGTGGGTGAAGCACATGCCTCTACAAGGGATTTAACTCTTGTTCGAGATTCCTAACTTTTGTATCAAGATTGACGAGCTTGAGCGCATTCCAACATGTCTCATCGCTTGCTTCGATGGTTCCCATCGTTAGATTATCTCGAATACTACCGGAGAATATAGGAGCATCTTGTTCAATATAGCTAACTACTTTCCTGATATCGTTGGCATTTAAATCAGTTGAGTCAACATTGTTGTATAGGATATGCCCCGAATCCGGCCTATAAAAAGCCTCCAATAGGGAAAGCAGCGTAGTTTTACCTGAACCCGACGAGCCCACGATGACGGTTCTTTGGTGTGGGACTGCGCTAAAACTAATGTTCTGCAGAGTGGTATTTCGTTCATCATCTTTGTCCGCTGTATTGTAAGAAAAGCATACATCTTTGAACTCCAGCGTAATGTTGGCTGTATCAAACGAGGAATGCCCATCTGGGGAAAGCATATTGCTCGAACTTACGGTTTCGCTTTTATCGCGCAAAGATTCAATGTCTTCTATTCTCCTGAGTGGTCCTAAAGCTTTGAAAGCCGTGGTTATAGATGAGGAAAAGGAGCTTAGCGAAGAAACAACCATAGTCAAATACATTGAAAAGGAGATGAAATTAGAAATATCAAGATCCCCTTTCGCTATTTCCGCGCCGCCAAAGGAAAAAACGATTAGTAAGGTCAGCTGTATGGCGCAGTTCACAATGGACCGAATGATTGTTTCCTTGTTGGCCACTTTTACTGTTGCCCGATACACTTCTTCTGCGGTACCGACTACTCTTTTCGTTTCAGGCACTGTTGCCATAAAGGCCTTAATTGTGCGAATTCCAGCTAATGATCGCAGTATGGCATTAGACAGTCTTGCTGTCTTAGCTTGTACCAGTTCGGTATAGGCCTGCAGACGAGAAGAAGCAGCAATCATCAACAGAATGGATGTGCACGAAGTTATAAGTGCCACGGCAAAGAGTCTGGTATCAATGAACAGCATAGCGACAGCTGATCCGCAAGCTGTTAACAGATTCGCGGCCACTTTAAAGAAGTCTGATGACAGGGCTGAGCGTAACTCATTAGTATCTGAGATGACAGTTGAGACATAGTCACCCGACTCCCTCTTATCATACTCTTGTACCGGCAGGCCGAGGATACAGGTAATGAGATTGCTACGTTTATCGAAAACTATTTTCGCCGCAAGGCGGTTTGCCATATTGGATCCCAAACCATCCAGGACGATGCCTGCTACAAACAAAAGCGCCAAGACTGCAATTGGTCTCACCAACTTCTGACTCTGTTCTATGGCGTGTAGAAGATAATTGACACACAGAGGTTGTAGTAACGCCAGACCTGAAGACACTATACCCACAGACATCACAACAACAGTGATAGCTGTGTGCGGTTTCAATAGTCTGAATACATTAAAAATTGTGGTTTTTTGACGTTGCTGAGTTTGCATAGTTGACATGATTTCCGCTATTCGCCTATGGCTGTTTGGACGGTTTCAATTGCCGATCGCTTCAAACTAGAACGTGCAGAGAAAAATGTGGAAAGTGTTCCCGCGGCGATAATGGGCACAGCAAGGATAATGAAGAACTTCCAGGGGAAGACCACTACAAAGAGATTCTTGGAAAGAGGGAGGAATGTCACAGCGGTGAAAACTCCGACGAGCAAGGTGGCCCCCGCAGAGATAAGGATACCGGTGGTCACGAGGATGAAACCATCCAAGGCCGATATGGCAAGTAGCTGTCCGGGCACAGCGCCCGCGATGGAGATAAGGGCCAGATCAAGGTTGCGTTCCTTGGCAGAGATGGCGAAACTGGCGACCGCACCGATTACAGCAATGAGCAAGGCCGACCACAGGCTGGACATAAGCTCTATCGGTGTGGCTGATCCCATGTCTTTCAACTGGGGAAAGCCACTTATGGCAGCAGTACTGGTTTGACCTGTGATTAACAATCCACCGAGCAGGAACAGGCAAGCAGTCAGTGAGATGATGGTGGAGCCGAATGCCTTCCCGCGACTTCTCACAATGGCTTGTGCCCGTGCGATCTTCCAGACATCGGATTGCACAGGAACCAGATTCGTCCATGTTTTGGTGGCCCATTGGATGATGGGTCCTCCAGAATAGGCCAGAGCGACCAGAAACAGCAGTATCGCGATGATCGGGCCTAATGACATGGGTTGCATGATGATGCCCAATTGGGTCTTACTCAGAGTTTTGGGGTCGTTCAACACCAGGATGACGGCAGCGACAGCCGGTGCCAGCAGGGCGATGAAACCACCGATAATAAGGAATCTCCTCAGACCGCGCCCAGCTCTCGTGACGTGGACTTCCTCAGTTCCTGAACCTCTCAGCAGCTCAACCGGAAGCACTTTCCTCAAAGCACGCAGAGTAAAGAGAGCACCCAACAAAGCCACAATGAAACCGACTGCAAGCCCCCTCAAAGCAAAGTCTAAGAAACCCTGCCAAGTAAAAGTGATAAGCGGCGGTAACAGCACGGCCTCCAACTGGAACTTTAGAATCCGTGGGGCAAGAATTGGCGCCAGCGCCATACCAACGATGGAGGAGATCAGAGTCAGCACGAACACCTGCACCATGGTGAGGGTCAGCACCTGCCTAGGTGTGGCACCAAGCAGGGACAACAATGCAAGTCCCTTCCGCCGCTGCCTTATGGAAGCCTGAATCGTCACCATAATGACCAGGCAACCCAGGACCATTGCTATCTGGTAGACCGAGTCCACGTTAGTGCTGAGATGGTGAGATACCACACCCACTTCCCCCGGGGAATCATGTTTGAGATCATTGATTCCCTTGCATACACTCATGGCGCACAGAATCGTCTGCGTGACCACAAGCACAAGAAACACACCGGCCCAGATTCCTCTATTGGCTTTCAGATCATTCAACGCCCACTTCATGACTTACACCTTTCACGCCGCATCGCCATACAGAATCAGGGCAATAACTACGCTTGCTCTTCCACATTCCCTGATGCGACAAATCCGCCATCACTCATGGTGTATACGACGTCGCATTGCCGGGCCAGGCGGAGATCGTGTGTGACCACGACCACGCATTTACCGGGTCGATGGGAGAAGTCCCGCAACTGCGAGAAAACCAACTGTCCGGACTTCTGGTCAAGAGCACCTGTCGGCTCATCGGCGAACACAACATCGGGATCCGCGACCAAGGTGCGAATCAAGGATACCCGCTGCTGCTCACCACCTGAGAGCGAACTAGCTGCGTCATTGTCGTGCCCGCTCAAGTGGAACTTATCCATGAGGGCATCGATGCTTCCTTGATCGACCTTGCGATGGCTGAGAGTCAAGGGGAGCAGGATATTGTCACGAACGGTCATGGACGGGACAAGATTGTAGGACTGAAACACAAACCCGATATGCGATCTGCGAAACAAAGCCAAGTTACGCTGGTTCTTCTTAGTTAGTTCCTCACCCAGCACCCACACATTTCCTTGAGATGGCTGTTCAAGACCAGAAAGGCAATATAGCAAGGTGCTCTTACCACATCCAGAGGGCCCTGTAATTGCGGTCATGGCACCACCAGCAGCAACAAAAGAAAGATCATTGAACACCACAGTGGGAGTCCCGTCACCCGAGACGAAATTCTTACTTAGCTGTTCAGCTACTACCACACCATCACGCATAATATTAACCTTCATGGTACTGAGATCAGAGTATCGCCAGACCTCATGCGATTATAAAGCCCCACGACAACGAGTACTGAAATAAACGCTGTCATGGGGCGATATTCCTATTTACCAAATCAACCCATGTCGCCGTGTATTCAGCAATATCGTAAGGGATGCCCAGCTGCATCAAACCTGAGACGATAGCGGCATGAGTCCAGACGCCGGTGGCTTCCAGGAAGTCTGCAATCCGACCGGCCCACGGAGCAATCTTGGCAGGAAGCTTGGAACCTCCCCAGCGCAGAAGCTTAATGACAGCTTTCTTGGCGATCGTCGTAGCCCAATTCCTCGATTGGAAGCCATTACCGGCAGTGCCATCATGCATCGAGAATGCATACTCGGTCAGGATGCCAGCACCTTCATAATCACCGTTTTCCCATGCGGTATCCGCTATCTCCAGCACATCCCTCGGAGTCAGCGAATCGGTGACTTGACTCACGATAGATGTCGAAGCGGTATCCACAGGCTCTGCAGCCATCGCCTGACTGGGAACCATGGCGACTCCCATAGACAGCGCAAGTGGAACAGCAACGCTGGCGAGCAACCTACTTTTGATAGTGTTCAGAGCTTTCATCATAAGCCCCTTTCCGTTTGTTGAGTCAATTCATCCTTGATAACCAATAACGAAGTCAGCGGTGTCAGCCATGGCACCTCTGACAACCCAGCTAAAACTGGAATACTGCACTGATAGATAGGCCTAACTATCATTCTTGAGTTATTACATCAACGGTGACAGTAGCACCACCGTTACACCATTATAGGGCTATAGGAACTAAACGCGTTGTTTATGTTGGGGGTTTGGCCTTGTGGCTGTAAGCGTGTTGGGTGGTTGTTAATAGGTCGGGTTGTTAATAGGGGTCTTGCAGGGGTGCCCGTTCCTGTTCGATTGGGGAATGAGAACCAGATCGAAGAGGGCCAGGCATTGCCCCATATGCCATGGGCGGATGCGCAAGCATGGGCGCAACAGATCAGGCACGCAGCGCTGGATGTGTCCGTCCTGCTCGATCGCGTCCACCGCGCGCAGGCAGGACCGGGCCCGCGCCGCGCAGTTGAGGGAGTTCCTGGACCGGCCGCTGACGGGCAGGACCCGGGAACAGATGGGGGCCATGGGCGCCAGGGCCTGGCGTAAACGGGTCGGCTGGTGCTGGAACATCAAGCCGGCAATCACACCGGACGGGGTGGTCCATCACACGCTCATGGCCGACGGCACGTATATGGCACACGGCTGGTGCCTCCTGATAGCGATCGACGGGCAGACGGGCCAGGTCATCGACTGGCAGTGGTGCCATCAGGAGAACACGGCGGCCTACACGGCCCTGTTCTCCCGCATCCCCGGGCCCGACGTGCTCATCACCGACGGCCTTCGCGGCGTGCAGAAAGCCTGCCATGCCTGCTGGCCGGGCACGCGCATCCAACGCTGCCTGGTGCACGTGCAACGCAACACCAAAACCGACCTGACACTCAAACCACGACTTCAGGCCGGCAAGGAACTCAAGCGACTCTCCGACCAGCTCACCCGGGTCCATACCATCGAGGAAGCGGTGCGTTGGGGGTGAGGCCTTGAACGCCTGGCACGAAAGATGGAAAACCCTCATCGACGAACGCACCATGGCCAAGGACGACCCAGCCAACCCCAAAGCCAGCCACCAATCCTGGTGGTGGACCCACCAGGAACTCCGCCGCTGCTACCGCAGGCTCGAACACCTCTTCCAAGACAGGCAGCTCTTCGCCTTCCTGGAACCCGAACTCACCGCCGGCGGGCCAGTGGAACGCACCACCAACCGGCTGGAAGGAGGAGTCAACTCACCCATCAAACGCACCCTCCTGCAACACCACGGCCTACCCGAGAGCCACATGAGACGCGCCTGCGAATGGCACTGCTACATGAAAACCGACAACCCCGACCCCGCCAGCCTGATCAGGGACGAACACCACCAGCCACAACCAGCACCCAAACGGGAAACCAGACAGGAACAGGACGAGCCCGAACACTACGGCACCGCCATCAACTGGAACGAGTTCCACACACCAGTCAGATACCCCAACACCACACTCTGACCAACACACAACCAAACCCACACACAGAACCTAAAACAACGCGTTTAGTTCCTATAGGCCACAACTTGGGAATGCGGCAACAGTATTTACATACAAAAGGCCCTGACCGTCGGGTCAGGGCCAATGGGGCGGTTGAGGCGAGATTCGAACTCGCGGAGGGAGTTGCCCTCACACGCTTTCGAGGCGTGCTCCTTAGACCGCTCGGACACTCAACCATGGTCGTTGCCCGACACTGCCGAACAACAACTTTTCTATTATGCCACAGAGTCCCTACCTGGCAAACAGCGTGGCGCAGTCAACGGTCGCTACAAAACAGCCCAGTGCGTCATAGCGTACGGCGGGCACGGATGGCCTGCGCCCGTTCAGCAAGCTGGTCATCAGGCGGGTAGGCTACTTGCTCCAGGGTCAGGCCCCGAGCAGCTATGGGACCAGTGGAACCTTCACGCAGGGGGTGGGCAATCTTGTCGGCAAACCATTGCACGGACCGGCGCCCCAGGCCCACCTGAATGCAGGCCGCGACCAACGAGCGGACCATGTTATGGGCAAATGCATCGGCTACGATCCGGAAGACGGTCAGCCCGGACTCCATGAAAGGCGGAAGGTATCCGACGGCACTCTGCTCCGGGGCAACACCGAACAGATTCACGGTCGGAACCAGGTCCCAGTGTGCTGCCTTGACCTTGCGGATGGTCGTGCCCCCAGGGTTCGGCCTGGCGAAGGATCCGAAGTCATGCAAACCGATGCACTCCACTGCAGCCTCGTTCATAGCTTCCAGATCCAGGCTCCCCTCCAGGTCCAGCACATAACCCCGCATGCGTGGATCCCCCGACCGACCCCCCTGGCTGACCCGATACAAGTAAGTGCGTTCCAAGGCAGAGAAGCGGGCATCGAAACCCATAGGAGCAACTCGGAGCCCTAGCAGCACGATGTCAGTGGGCAACAGGTGGCGGAGACGGCGTTCCAGGGCCAAAACACCATCAACCCCCATATGTCCCCTGCAGGCCTCGAGCACAACTTCAGGAATGTCCAGGTGCGCCACCTGATGAGATGCGTGGACCCCAGTGTCGGTCCTGCCAGCCACGACCAGCCCTGGTTCCCAGACGACTTGACTATGGGAAACCTCGCCATCTGATTTGCGGGCTCCAGTTATCAGAGACAGGGCATGCTCGATGCAGCCTTGGACCGTGCGAAGCCCAGGCTGCCGGGCCCAACCGTGGAAGCCGCCGCCGTCGTAAGCCAGATCCATGCGCAGCCTGACAAGGGACATCTTCCCTTCCTGATCCTCCATCAAGACCTCCCTGGCACCAATGACAAACGGGGCCGGAGAGCCATGCTCCCCGACCCCGTCACCAGACAAAGACCGATTACTCAGCGGCCTTCTCGGCATCCTCAGCCACGTCGGCATCTTCCTCGGCCTGGGCTTCAGACTGATCCGCCTTGTCAACGGTCTGCTCCAGATCCTCTGCAGCCTGGTCGGCCTGGGCCACATCCTGATCGGACTCATTGGCCTCGACGGCCTGGTCGACAGCATCCTTGGCAGCGCCTTCGGCGACGGCAGCATCAGTGGCGGCAGCCACCTCGGCGTTGTCGTCCTTGGCGGCCACCTTGGCTGCGGACTCAGCCTCCTTGACCACGGCCTTCTTGGCAGACAGGGGCTCGGTGACCAGCTCGATCACGGCCTGCGGGGAGTTGTCTCCACGGCGGGGCGCTATCTTGGTAATACGTGTGTAACCACCCTCACGCTGCTGCATTTGCTCCGCAATCTGCGTGAACAAGATGTGGACCACAGACTTGTCGCGGATGACACGCATGACGCGGCGGCGGGCAGGCAGATCCCCGCGCTTGGCGAAGGTGATCAGCCGCTCAGCCAGCGGACGCAGGCGCTTGGCCTTGGGCAGAGTGGTCGTGATACGGCCGTTGGCGAAGAGGCTGGTGGCCATGTTGGCCAGCATCAACCGCTCGTGCGCCGGGCTAGAGGCGAGACGTGGGCCCTTGCTAGGTTTTGGCATTGGATTATCTCCTTACGGCCCGGGAGGACAGGTGGGCATACGCCCGAACATCCGACTTCCCGGAATTTCTGTCAGCAGGCGACGGAACCCTTCCCCTCGCCCGCTCATACGAAGGCTGCAATCCCTCACTCGTCGTCAGGCGAGAAGAAGGTGCCTCCCTCGAGATTATTAGTGTCGAAGCCCAGTGGGGAGGCCTTCAGCGACAGCCCCATACCCTCAAGCTTCTCCTTGACCTCGTCGATGGACTTCATGCCGAAGTTGCGGATGTCCAGCAGATCCTGCTCGGTATGCGAGACCAGCTCGCCGATGGTATGGATTCCTTCACGCTTGAGACAGTTGTAGGAACGCTGCGTCAGGTTCAGGTCCTCAATCGGCACGGACATCTGCGGATCGGCTTCTTCCACCACAGGCTCGGGCCCGACCTCGACGCCCTCGGCCTGGGTGTTGAGTTCACGGCAGAGGCCGAAGAGCTCAACCAGGGTCGACCCAGCGGACGCTACTGCGTCACGCGGAGAAATAGCCGGCTTGGTCTCCACATCCAGGATCAGCTTGTCGAAATCCGTTCGCTGCTCGACACGGGTGGCTTCGACCTTGTAGCTGACCTTAAGCACAGGAGAGTAGATGGAATCAACCGGGATGCGGCCGATCTCATCGTTGTCCTGCTTGTTGAGTTGGGCTTGGACGTATCCACGCCCACGCTCCACCGTAAACTCGATCTCCAGCTCGCCATCCTCGGCCAGGGTCGCGATATGCAGATCAGGATTGGCGACGGTGACGCCTGCCGGCGGAGTGATGTCCCCGGCAGTGGCCTCGCCCTTGCCGCTCTTGCGCAAATACATGACCACAGGCTCGTCGTATTCACTGGTCAGCACGATGCCTTTGATGTTGAGCAGGATCTCAGTGACGTCCTCCTCCACACCAGGCAGCGTGGTGAACTCGTGCAGGGCACCCGAGATGCGGACCGAGGTCACAGCCGCACCGGGTATGGAACTCAGCAGGGTACGACGCAGGGAATTGCCCAGGGTGTACCCGAATCCCGGCTCCAAGGGCTCGATGGTGAAACGGGAGCGCTGGGCATTGACGACTTCTTCAGTAAGAGTCGGACGCTGTGCAATAAGCACTGTTGCTATCCTTTCAGCTCCGACCGGTGGTGCACTCACCGGTCTTCGCGGGTGGATTCATGGGTTTTCTAGTGCTCAGACGCGACGGCGCTTGGGAGGACGAACGCCATTGTGTGCCTGTGGGGTCACATCCGAGATGGAACCGACCTCCAGGCCTGCGGACTGCAGGGAGCGGATGGCGGTCTCACGGCCCGAACCCGGGCCCTTGACGAAGACATCCACCTTCTTGACCCCATGCTCCATGGCCTTGCGGGCTGCGGATTCAGCAGCCATGCCCGCTGCGTAAGGAGTGGACTTGCGGGAGCCCTTGAAACCTACATCGCCGCCCGAAGCCCAGGCCACTACAGCACCGGAAGGATCGGTGATGGAGATGATGGTGTTGTTAAATGTTGACTTGATATGCGCCTGCCCGACCGGAACCGACTTGCGATCCCGACGACGAGGTTTGCGCGCGGCCTGCTTTGCTGCTGCCATTGATCCTCGTTTCCTTGTCACGAATAACGAATAACTGATTGCTGGTGCGAATCATCGGGGACCCTCATCCCCGCTTCGCATTCGGCCTTACTTGGTCGCCTTCTTCTTTCCGGCGACGGTGCGCTTGGGTCCCTTGCGGGTGCGGGCGTTGGTCTTGGTCCGCTGGCCGCGCACGGGCAGGCCCCGGCGGTGGCGCTGGCCCTGATAGCAATTGATTTGGATCTTACGGCGAATATCAGCGTCGATCTCACGGCGCAGATCACCCTCGATCTTGTAGTTTCCCTCGAGGTAATCACGCAGCGTAATGAGCTGCTCGTCCGTGAGATCCTTGACGCGGGTGTCCGGATTCACTCCGGTCGCGGCAAGTGTTTCCTTGGCGCGAGTACGCCCCACACCAAAGATGTAGGTGAGGGCTATCTCTATGCGCTTCTCGTTGGGGATGTCGACTCCGGCAAGACGTGCCATTGCGATTCCTTTTTTGCTCTACGCAGGTCGTGCACCGAGTCTTCCGGTCTCCCGGCCCGGGCCTGCGCACCCGGGGTTCAGCCTATCGGCTGTGACTCAGCGCCTTTGGTGTTCGTTGCCGCTGGGAATCCGCTCAGCCCTGGCGCTGCTTGTGGCGTGGGTTTTTGCAGATCACCATGACGCGGCCGTGACGACGAATCACGCGGCAGTTCTCGCAGATTCTCTTCACACTAGGGCTGACCTTCATGGTTTTCCTTTGCTTGTGTACCTTGTTACTTGTACCGGTACGTAATCCGTCCGCGATTCAGATCGTAGGGACTCATTTCGAGCACCACCCGATCCTGGGGCAGAATGCGGATGTAGTTCTTGCGCATCTTGCCGGAAATGGTGGCCAGCACCAGGTGCTTGTTCTCGAGCTCGACGCGGAACATCGCATTCGGGAGGGCCTCGACCACACGCCCTTCCACCTCGATCACACCATCTTTTGCCATAAGCCTTCTATCCGATCCTCGGCCGGTTACACAGCGCGCCGAAAGACACGCCAAATGGCAAGTATAGCATTGATGGACCCAAAATTGGGCAATAGCGTGTTGACACGACAAAAGGGCCGTCTTAACGGCTGTCGTTCAATCAGTATAGCAGTCGTTCAGACGGTCCGATAAGGGCCCGAATCCCTCAGTCCTCAATGGCGATGTTCTGCGTGTTGTCAGCCGGCTCGATGCTGGTCTTGGGCAGGGTCACCTCGAGGGTGCCATTGGCGTAGTGAGCATGGATGTCCTCCTGGCGTACCTTGTCGCCCACATAGAAGCTGCGGGAGCAGGACCCTGTGTAACGCTCGCGCCGAATCCAACGGCCCTGATCGTCCTTGTCGCCCTGGTCGCTGTTCTTCTGCGCGGATACAATCAGGTAGCCGTCCTCAAGACGCAGGCCGATGTCCTTCTTGTCGAAGCCAGGCATGTCGATGGAGAGCTGGTACTGCCCGTCCTTCTCACGCACATCCGTGTTCATCAAGGGGCTGTTCAGCGCGTTCTTGGCGCCCTGACCCTGCCGACGCCCGTCACGCCAGTTGTTGAAGAAGGGATCATCGAAGAAGTCGCCGAAGATCGAATTGTTCATCAATGCGGGAAACATAGCCATAATCGCATCTCCTGATTCTGTAAGTCAATAGTTTTCGCAGACCGGAACCCCAGGCGGACATCCTGACCTGTCCTCCCGGGCTCCCTGCCCTTCACTTTGTCCAAACCGCGGGCTGGGGGTTCCATGCCCGATGTTCACTCAAGGAATAAAAAGTTGAGTCATAGAGACTCAACTTTCGCTAGCAGCCTTGATTGCTCATCCTTGTTCTCTCATTCTTCGGGCCTTGAACGACCACATGTCAGACATTACGGGCCAAAATTCTTGTGACGTAACTTTGAGGCATTTACCATGGGATAAGATTCCGCCAGCCCCCGTAGGCTCTTGAGGGCGGACCCAATCGTATGTGGACCGGACGGACCGGCCATTCCTAGTCAAAGGAGCTCAGATGCTCACCAACGAATACATCAAGCGCGTCTACCAGCAGGTTGAGAAGCGCGACGGCGACCAGCCGGAATTCCTGCAGGCTGTGCGTGAAGTCTTCTCCAGCCTGGAGCCCGTGGTGGAGCGGCATCCCGAGTATGAGGCCAACGGCGTGCTGGAGCGCCTGGTCGAGCCTGAGCGTGCAGTCAAGTTCCGTGTGGCCTGGACCGACGATCAGGGCCATGTTCAGGTCAACCGCGGTTACCGGATCCAATTCAATTCGGCAATCGGCCCCTACAAGGGCGGCCTGCGCTTCCACCCGACCGTGACCGAGTCGGTCATCAAGTTCCTGGGCTTCGAGCAGATCCTGAAGAATTCGCTGACCGGACTGCCCATGGGCGGTGCCAAGGGCGGATCCGACTTCGACCCCAAGGGCCGCTCGGATGCCGAGGTCATGCGCTTCTGCCAGGCTTTCATGACTGAGTTACAGCGCCACATCGGGCAGTTCACCGACGTGCCCGCCGGCGACATCAACGTGGGATCCCGCGAGATCGGCTACCTGTTCGGTCAGTACAAGAGAATGCGCGACGAGTACTCGGGCGTGCTGACCGGCAAGGACCTGACCTTCGGCGGCTCCCTGGCCAGGACCGAGGCTACGGGATACGGCCTGTGCTACTACACCCAGGAAGCCCTGCAGACGCTGCGCAAGGATTCCTTCCAGGGCAAGACCGTCGTCATCTCCGGTTCGGGCAACGTGGCCATCTTCGCCACCGAAAAGGCCCAGCAGTTGGGCGCCAAGGTGGTGACGGCATCCGACTCCAACGGATACGTCTACGATCTCAACGGGATTGACCTCGACGTCGTCAAGGACATCAAGCTGGGTCACCGCGGCCGAATTCGCGAGTATGCGGACCGCGTGGACTCCGCTGAGTACCACGAGGGCTGCAAGGGCGTTTGGACTGTGCCCTGCGACATCGCCCTGCCCTGCGCCACGCAGAACGAAATCGACGGGGAATCCGCAAAGACCCTGATGGCCAACGGATGCACCGTGGTCTGCGAGGGCGCCAACATGCCATCCACCCCGGAAGCCATCCAGGTCTATCAGGATAACAAGGTGCTCTACGGGCCTGCCAAGGCCGCCAATGCCGGCGGCGTGGCAGTCTCCGGTCTGGAGATGAGCCAGAACTCGCTGCGCCTGCAGTGGACCTTCGACGAGGTGGATCAGCGGCTCAAGGACATTATGACTGGAATCTTCCAAAAGTCCTACCAGGCTTCCAAGGAATATGGTCATGAGGGCGACCTGATGCTGGGCGCCAATGTGGCCGGCTTCACCAAGGTGGCCGATGCCATGGTGGCCCAGGGCATCCTCTGAGATAGGCTCTAGATAGCGCAATAAGGGGTTCGACCCGCTGAAATTGCAGGTCGGACCCCTCTTATTGTGCTTTAGCGGACAGCAGGACTTAGGCGACCAGCTGGTCGATGACCTCGGGATCAATCCTCTGACGCGGGTTGAAGTCCTTGGAGCTCAGATACCGATAGATGCTGGTCTGAAGGGCCCGAGCCTCCGGATATTCAGTCAGATTCTGCAGGCCCATGGAGGAGAGCAGAAGCCGGCCCTTACCGCAGCGGCATTCCAGCAGCTGTGTCATGGGTCGCAGGTAAGCATAGCTGTCCATCTCAGTGATGATGGATTGGTAGCGATCAGGCAGGATGATGGCCCGCTGGGTGGCCATGGGCCACCACTGCCAGTCAGTATGCCAGCCGGTCGGAAAATCGGCAAAAATAGGGTGGTCGGCCTGAATGAACTGCCCCATGGTGCCGCTCTGGTCCTTGAATGTCCCCACTGACCAGAAGTCCGTGGAGAAATGGGCCTGAACGGATCTGGGCAGGGACTGGGCCGTGGAGTCAGGACTCAGATAGACTGTGCCCCCCTGATCCAGAACCCGACGCGCCTGCCGGTCGAACCTCCTGGCCTCGTACAGACCGTCCTGCCGGTCAGGCTGGCTGTCCTGGTAGACCCAGACCGGATAGACGTTGGTCACACCGTCGAGCTCCAGACTCAGACGGCAGCGTTGGTTGCCTCCAACTCCGTCCAGAGGCAGTTCGAAGGCCCCCAGTTCGGTCAGCTTGCCCACCGGACATGTGACCTGACGGAAGACACGCTCCTGATCAACCCCCCGGCCCTGCAACCGCAGCCGCAGATCACCCTGCAGCGTACGTCGGCCGTAGTTGGCCACCTTGACCGCCCCTGAGAGCTTCTCCCGGCTGGTATAGGCGTAGCGGTCCATGACCGCCAGCGGCAACTGGTCGGTGAAGAAGGACCGGAAGCGTTCAGGGCGGGCGAAGGGAAAGCGCTTGGGGTGCAGATGGGCGTCCATCATGCCCACCAGAGCCGTGCCCTGTCCGGGGAAGTCCTGAAGACCCAGCAGCGAAAGCCCAGACATGGAGGGCGTTCGCAGGACGGACTCCACCTCCTCCCGGTAGCAGATCCGCGACAGTTCGCCTGTAGCAGCCACCCAATCCAGCCAGGTGTGCCGGTCCAGGCCAGATTCACGGACCCTGTCACGAATCATTGCATAGTTGTCGGGACGGGTGACCCCGGTGAACTCCTCGATCTCCCGGAAGTCCGGCAGCACCTCATACTGGCCGACCTCGAAGCCGTAGACCGGCACCTTGCACTCTTTGCGTACTGCCTGCATGGAATCCTCGAAATTGTGGGCAGTGCCTGGATGCACCGCATTGGTGGACCCACGCATGTCGGCGAAGCAGCAGCGCAGGTCATGGCCCTTGTAGGACTCTGAGGTGTAGACCTCATTGCAGTTGTCACTGCCCAGCTGACCATAGTGGGGGTTGGAGGAATTGGCATAGAGCCGGGTGTCGTCAATGCTCCGGGCATCCTCGACCAGCTGAGCCATGCGCTGGTGGCCGGTCACATCCGCAGACAGCTCATTGCCCAGGGTGAGCATGACAAAGGAGGGGTGGTTGGCCAGGAAGAGCAGCGTCTGCTCCAGTTCGGTGCGATAGTAGCGGTAACTTTCATCCTCCTGGAAGGCGTGTTGGTGGTCCCAGTGGGAGAGCTCGGGCTGCATCATCATCCCCATCCGGTCCGCCGCGATGAAGGCTGCTTCGGGCGGGCAGTGTGAATGGAAGCGGACCACATTTACTCCGTATGACCGGTAGGCCTCCAGAATATGGATCCAGGAGCCCACGTCCATGGGCGGGAAGCCGGTCTGCGGAAATTCAGCGCAATTGGCCTCGCCCCGCAGGAAGAAGGCCCTGCCGTTCAGAGCCAGTCTCCCCTGCTCATCAGCTGCGAAGTCGCGGATGCCGAAGTCCGTACTTACCCGCGAGAGCACCCTGGATCCGTCCGGCGGCAGGAGCTCGATTGCCATGCCATGCAGACAGCCCTGGTATTCATCCCAACGATCCGCATGGACATCAAGCGGCAGATCGGGCCAGGTCAGTGTTCGCCGCCCAGATTCCAGGTCTACAGCGACCTCCAGAGGCTGGGCCAGCGCATCGGAAGAGACCCGCAAGCGACCATGGAATCCTTGTCCCGAATCCACATCAGCTTCTACCGTCAGCGCATCGCCATGGGGATAGGCACGAACGCTATCTACAAAGGTGTCCTCCTCCACACGCAGGCTAATGTTTCCCAGAAGCCCGTTCCAGTTGGTCTGGGTATGGTCAGTGGCGGTCGAGGAATCCACGATGGCGTCATGAGGCATACCCTGGTAGGCGTTATCGGAATCCACTTGCAGCAGGTCATCGCCCGTTAGCAGTCCAGTCAGCTCGAAGACATGCGGCGTGTTCAAGGTCTGAGGACGATAGGGCTCAGCCAGGCGTTCGCCGACCCTGACCTCCAGGCGGCGAGCGCGCTCCACCTCGAAGAAGACCCTCTGCCCCGGCTGTGGGGACCATCGAATCTGTCGGGACAGCCTGACCGTCCCCTCGAAGGTGTGCCGCCTGGTCAGCCGAGAGCCGATGGGGCCAGTCTTGCCGCTGCCATAGTCAGCAGACAGCTCCTGATCACCATGGCCGAGTCCGTTAGTGTCCAACGTGCCTGGCAACAGGACGGTTCCCTGCAGCTCAGATGGGGACTGAACCTGCCAGGCTCCAGCCAATGCAACCTTGATCATGCCATTCTCCCGGTAAGAATTGCCCTGTGGTCCAATTCATCAGTAAACAGCCCGGCCTTAATATGGCCGGCATCCAGTTCCAGCACCTGTTTCAGGCACTCCCGAGCCTGGTCGATCTGCCCTATGCCGATGCGTGCCAGGGCCATCAGGTAGAGACAGTGGACCCGGTTCATACGGGTATAGTCCGCATCAAAGGTCAGGAAGTCAGGCAGAGAGACCGCGAAGTAGTCCTTCTCCACATGGTCGTCCAAATGCTGCTCGCCAAAGTCCAGCAGCCGGTAGTAGCAGGCGTTGGCCGGACCCTGCTCACCAAGAGCCTGGTGGGCCAGTCCCTGAAAGAGGACCATCTCAGCAGGCTGGTCGTTGTAGTAGAGCGACTCCCCCACCTGCCCGGAGCCCAGGCAGGCCAGACGGAACTCCTGATCCGCAGCTTCCTCGCCACCTGCGGCTCGTCTGACCAGCCCCAGGTAGTAGTGAAGATCGTTGTCCTTCTGGCCTTCCAGTTTGCCTTCGCCCAAGTTCTCCGGATACGTCATGGCTCGCTCCAGCAGATCAGCAGCGCGATCCCAGTCCTTGGCCGCCATGGCGTCCTTGGCCATCAGTTTCAGGGAGATTCTGTATTGGGCGGTGATCTTGCCTTCGCCGCCCTCCCAGGGATGGAAGTGCCGGCCGCTCATCAGCCGATAGGCCCGTTCGTAGCCGCCAGTCTGATTGAGCAGACTCAGGTATTCGATGTACAGATCGTCCCTGCGGGCCACAACCTCCGGATGCTGCTCGAATTCTTTCAGTCGCCGGGCAAAGCTCCAGCCCATCAGCCTGTGGAGCTGATCCCGCTCCAGAAAGACCCGGGCATCTTCGGGATCCAACCGGCAGGCGGTTTCGATTTCCTGATCGGCGGCCTGCCAATCGTGTCTCTTGTTACCATAGGCGATGGCCAGGTTGCGGTGGACGGTGGCGAAGTCGGGGTCCAGTTGCCGGGAGTGCTCCCAGAGCTTGATGGCCCGGTCAGTCAGAGACTTGTCGTAGTAGAGGCAGCCCAGATAATAGGCTGCCTTGGGACCGTCGACCAGGGTCATGGCCGTGCGCAGGGGGGCGATATCATCCAGGGAATTGGGGAAGCAGTAGTCCGAAGGCGCGGCCTCAGCGGCTTGGAAGGCCTGAAGGGCCTGGTCCTTCCGACCCAGCAAGTGCAGATACCAGCCTTGATAATACCGGACCATGGGCTGCTGCCGATCGGCCTGGCCCAGCAGCTGCAGCGCCTCCTCATAGGCGCCGAATGCCGCATAGTCTCGTGCCGTCCGCAGCAGGTTGAGGTAATCCCCGCGCATCAGGCTGGACAGCTCATCCGGATCACCGCCTGCCAAGACCCGCTCGTAGCCGGATACGAAGTCGAACCGATCCAGGGCAAGATTCTTGCGGACCACTTGGTCCGCCTGATCCTGCCTGCCCAGCCGACGCAGCAGATAGGCCTTGAGCCCACGAGCCCTTATGTTGTCGGTGTTGCGGGTCAGGGCACGCTGGACGAAGTCCAGAGCCTGCTCCAGCTGGCCGCGACATGCCGTGATGCAGGCCAGGCAGAAGAAGGCCCGTTCCTTTTGGGCATCATCCCAGGTGGCCTTGTAGAAGGCGTCGTAGGCCTGGTCCATTCGTCCCTGATAGCTCAAGGCGAGGCCCAAATTGTAATGGGCCTCGGAATCATAGGGCTGGCTGTTACGCCAGGTCAATCGCCTGATGGCCGTGCGGAAGTGCCGCTCGGCTCCAGCGAAGTCGCCGCGTCGAAGCAGGAGTCGGCCGTAGGCGTTGTTGATGCGGGCATCGCCCGGGTCGCGCTTGAGCCCCTCCAGGTAGTAGGGATCAGGCCGGTAGGTGGCGTGGCGGTACTGTTCCAGGTGCAGACCGGTCAGCAGCAGTTCCTCGTTGGTGGCGATACGCTCCGGCCGATCGGCGGCCTGTGCCGGCTCGGGAATCTTTCCGCCGGCGGGCGGCTGTGGACGATAGCTGACCAGGAGCCGTCCTTGAGCGTCCTCCACTCGGGCTGTCAGTGCAGTGGTCGGACGATCGCCTGTCTCGAATTCGGCCCTGACCTGATTGTCGGGGCCGAGGGTGCCCTGCCACTGGTAGAGGATGGATCCGTCATCTGCAGCGACCTGGACGCGCGCATCCTTTTGAACCCGTGTGGCGTAGACGGTGACTCGCCCCTGCCCGGCCTTCAGCCCCTGGGCCTCGATTCCCTCATGCTCTCCGGCAGCTCCGAAGGTCTGCTCGGGGCCGACCTCCAGGTTCAGGGCCGCATCCACGCTGGCGTTCTTGACCAGCCCTACCTGCTTGTAGGGCATGAAGTACTGGGTGAAGGTCTTGCCCTCGTAGGGCTTGAGCCAGGTGAAGTCCGGTTGGTTGTCGGTGAAGACCCCGGTCATCAGCTCCACGTAGGGGCCGTCGGCATCGGTCAGATTGCGATCCCAAGCGTGGCCGAAGTCCCCGCAGCCCCAGGTCCACTGCTTCTTGCCCGGGGAGATGTGATGGTCAGCCACATGCAGAATGCCCGCTTGCCGGGAGAAATCGTAGCCGCCGACGAAGTCATAGTCCGAATGGGCAGCCATATAGGAAGTGGGCACCGGCACGTTCTTGTAGCGGCTGATATCCACTCCCTGGGAATAGTCGTGCTTGTAGTAGGTTCCCGTGGCGATGGGATAACGGGAGACGTCGCGCTTGCCGTGGTCCATGACCGCAGTGACATCTGGTGGCATGACGGTCCTGGTGTGCTCGTTGACCGCCACGGCCGGGTTGGCCCACCAGAGGAAGGACTGTGGCAAAGGCGTGCCGTTGTAGAGCCGGGCCGAGATTTCGATGACGCTGACCCCGGGATGCAAGGCGATGGTGGTGGTGACCTGGGTGCCGTATATGCGGTCGGTATCATGGCAGACCACCGCCTTGCCACCGTCCGGTAGGTCCTTGAGCGTGCAGTCCACTGGAAGGAAGGTGCTGGGCCGGTGGTGCTGCGGCCAGTTGAACTCGATGCCGCCGGAAATCCAAGGGCCGGTCAGGCCCACTAGGGCAGGTTTGATGACCCGGTTGCGGTAGACGAAGTCATAGTCGTTGGTCTTGTCCCGGGCATACTGGATGCGTCCGCCCAGCTCAGGCAGGACGGTCACCTCCAGGTATTCGTTCTCCAGAATGACCGCCTTGTAGTCCTGATCCTTGCATTCATCCGAGATGGTCTCGATGACCGGGTAGGGATAGACCCGACCCGAAGAACCCTGGTAGACTCGATTTTCAATAAATTGCGGATTCTTGTCCGGTTTTCCGATTCCGTAGGTTGGAATCGTCAGCTCTGTGACTTTCACTGTGACGCCCATGGTCATCAGCCCCTTGTCTGCTCAGCAAAACTGTATATATTTGCTCTCAGTCTATAGTCGGAATCGGCCCTCAGAACTGCATAAATTGTTTGAAAATATTAAAAAATTGCTACTGAGTCCTATGACTGACAGGCACTTGTTCAGCTCGGGGCGACAGCTAAGAATGGACGGAGGCATACACATGAAAGGGGGTCGGCCCATCAAGGACCGACCCCCTAGGCTGGCATTCGCTTAGCGCCGGGTCATACCTTTCGGCGCCTTCCTTTGACCTTCGGCAATCCCGGAAAACCCTACTCCAGTTCCAGGGCTCCGGTGTAGAGCTGGTAGTACTCGCCATGTTTGGCTATCAGCTCATCGTGATTGCCGCGCTCGATGATTCGCCCGTGGTCCAGGACCATGATCACATCGGAGTTGCGAACCGTGGAGAGCCTATGGGCGATGACGAAGACCGTCCTGCCGCGCATCAGTGCGTCCATGCCCTGCTGGACCACCTCCTCGGTTCGGGTGTCGATTGAGGAAGTGGCTTCGTCCAGAATCATGGCCGGAGGATCCGCCACCGCCGCCCTGGCAATGGAAATCAGCTGGCGCTGACCCTGGGACAATCCGCTTCCATCACCTTCAAGAACGGTCTGGTAACCCTGGGGAAGCATGCGGATGAAGCTGTCGGCGTTGGTCATCCTGGCAGCTTCGATGCACTCCTGGTCCGTGGCGTCCAGGCGCCCATAGCGGATGTTGTCCAGGACGGTGCCGGTGAAGAGGTTGACGTCCTGAAGGACGATACCCAGGGAGCGGCGGAGGTCAGGCTTGCGGATGTTCCTCACATCGATCCCGTCATAGAGGATCTGCCCCTGCTGGATGTCGTAGAAGCGGTTGATCAGGTTGGTGATCGTGGTCTTGCCGGCACCAGTGGCACCGACCAGCGCCACCTTCTGCCCGGGCTTGGCGAACCAGGTGATGTCGTGCAGGACAGGCTTGCTCGGGTCATAGCCGAAACTGACGTCGGTGAATCGCACATCCCCTTGGAGGAGGGTGTATCGCCCATCAGGAGAGGTGATTGCCTGATCCTTGGCCTTCAGGGCCACATCTCGGGCATCGCCGGGAAGCTTCATGGCGGCCTCCAGCGAGCGCCTGCCATCGTCATCGGCCTCACGCTTCCAAGCCCAGTGCCCTGTTTCGTGGTCGACGGGGGTCATGGTCTGGCCGTCCGAGGCCAGTTCGACGCTGACCAATCTGACCGTACCCTGGTCTGATTCAACAGGCTGGTCCATCAGGTCGAAGATTCGGGAAGCGCCCGCCAGGGCCATCATGACCATGTTGAACTGCATGGAGACTTGGCCGATGGGGTTGATGAAAGAGCGGGAGAGGGTCAGGAGGGAGACGATGGTTCCCAGGGTCAGCGGCCCTGCCCCGGTCAGTCCTACGTTGCCCATGCCCGCAATGCCGGCCAGCCCGCCGACGATGGCCAGGATGACATAGAGCAGGTAGCCCATGTTGCCCACGACCGGCATGGTGACGTTGCCGTAGGTGTTGGCCTGGGCCGAGGCCTGGAAGAGATCCTCATTCCGTGCCTCGAAGACCTTGGCGGTGGCATCCTCGTGGTTGAAGACCTTGATGACCTTCTGCCCGTTGACGGCCTCTTCAACGAAGGCGTTCACCTGGCCCAGATAGCGCTGCTGATGAACGAAGTAACGGCCGCTTCGGGTGACCAGAACCCGGACCACCACAATCAGAACCGCTGCGAAGACCAGGGTCAGGACGGTGAATGGAATCGAGAGCCAGAGCATGGAGATCAGGGCTGCCAGGGCGGACAGCACCGAGGAGACCATCTGCGGGAAGGACTGGGAGATGGCCTGGCGGAGGGTATCCGTGTCGTTGGTGTAGCGGCTCATGGTGTCGCCGTGCTCATGGGTGTCGAAGAAGCCGATGGGCAGCTCCTGCTGGTGGGCGAACATCTGGTCGCGAATGGTCTTCAATGTGCCCTGTTCCACCTTGACAATCAGCCAGTTCCAGAACCAGGAGCAGAAGGTCCCCACTGCATAGAGGCAGCCCATCAGGATCAGAGTCCGCATCAGCGGTCCCCAGTCAGGGTTGGCGGCCCCGACCAGCGGCAGGATGTAGTGGTCGATCAGTGGCTGAAGGAAGAAGGCCGATGCGGCTTGGGCCCCGGCGCTGATGATGATGCAGACCACAATCACCGCCAGCTGCCAGCGATAGGCCAATAAGTAGCTCAGGATACGACGGGTCGTCCCCGGCGCGGCCTTGTCCAAGCGAGGCTTGCGGTCCTTGAATGATCCGTCACTCATGGTCCTTGTCCTCCTCGCTCTGGTTCCTGGTCTGTGATTCGTAGATGGATCGATACTCCTGACATGTTCGCAGGAGCTCCTGGTGGGTGCCCTTGTCGAGGATTTTGCCCTCCTCCAGGACCACAATTATGTCGGCGTCCTCCACAGAGGCCAGACGCTGGGAGATGATGATCTTGGTGGTGTCGGGAATCTCCTGGCTGAAGGCCCGGCGGATCAGCTGGTCGGTCTTGGTGTCCACGGCGCTGGTTGAATCATCCAGAATCAGGATGTCAGGTTTCTTCAGAAGGGCCCGTGCTATGCACAGACGCTGTCGCTGGCCGCCAGAGAGGTTGGTGCCGCCCTCGTCCAGGTAGGTCTGATAGCCATCGGGAAACTCCCGCACAAAACCGTCAGCCTGGGCCAAAGTGCAGGCGCGCACCAGCTCTTCGTCCGAAGCATCAGGATTGCCCCAGCGCAGGTTCTCGGCGATGGTCCCGGTGAATAGGACATTCTTCTGAAGCACCATGGCCACCTGGTCGCGCAGGACGGTCAGGTCATACTGGCGCACATCCACCCCGCCCACCTGGAGGGACCCCTCGGTCACGTCGTAGAGACGGGGTATGAGCTGGACCAGACTGGACTTGGAGGAGCCGGTCCCGCCCACGATGCCCAGGGTCGAGCCCGAGGGAACGTCCAGATTGATATGGCTCAGAACGGGACGTTCGGACCGATCCGAGTAGCGGAAGGTCACATCCTGGATGCTGATGGAACCATCGGCAACTTTCATAACCGGCTTGGCGGGATCGTGCACGGTGCTGACCTCGTCCAGCACCTGGCAAATGCGCTCCGCCGAGGCCTGGGAGATGACGACCATGACCACGATCATGGAGACCATGTTCATGGCCATCATGATCTGGATGGCATAGGTGACCAAGGCAGTCAGATCGCCCGTGGTCAGCCCCAGGGCTGCATTGTTTCCGGATGCCACGATCTGGGAGGCGCCCATCCAGGATATGACCAGCAGAGAGGCGTAGATACAGAAGTTCAACAGCGCCGGGTTCAGGCTCATGATTCTCTCGGCCTTGCAGAAAGCCCGGTAGATGGCCAAAGAAATGCCGTTGAATTTGCGCTCCTCGTAGTCCTCCCGGTTGTAGGACTTGACCACTCTGATGCCCTGAAGGTTCTCGTCCACCACGTTGTTGAGGTGGTCGTAGGTGTGGAAGACCCGCTCGAAGATGGGGTGCACCAGCAGGGACAGACCGATCAGCCCGAAGCCCAGGATGGGGATGGCGATCAGGAAGACCAGGGATATGGGCCTGGAGATCTTATAAGAAAAGAGCCAGGCGACGATGACCATGATCGGCGCCCTGACCCCGACCCTGATGACCATCTGATAGGCGTTCTGCAAATTGGTCACATCAGTGGTCAATCTTGTGATGATGGAACCGGTGGAGAAGCGGTCGATGTTGGTGAAGCTGAAGGACTGCACCTTGGCGAAGAGATCGCTGCGGACATTCTTGGCCAGGCCGGAAGAGGCGATGGCCGCATACCGCCCGGACATGAACCCGGAGAACAGTGAGACGGCCGAGCAGGCCAGCAATATCAACCCGAATTTGAAGATGGCCGGCATTGACCTCCCCGAGACTCCTTGGTCGATCAGGGAGGCCATGATGGTCGGAATCACAATTTCAAGGACGCTCTCCAGAAAGACAAAGGCTGGAGCTAGAAAACTGGCCTTTCGGTATTCGCGCAGTGAGCGCAGAATGGTTCGGATGGTGTGCTTCGGACGCGCTGGTTCCTGTTTATCCGATCTGACCACGGATGCCGTAGACCCCTTCAAGTGGACCTCTTCTGTTTCTATTGATTTCTCTATCTTTTACGGCCAATCACCGACATGCAATACCCCCCGGAAGAGGGTCTGAATGCACCTAGGCTACCATCCTCTCCGCCAGAGTTGGGCGGACGCGCGGGGATTTCCGCCCTCCACAAAAAGAAGCTGTCAAGCCCCCTGGGGTCATGCAGCTTCTATGCTTGGGTTAGTCTTAGCAGCGAGCTGTGCCAGTATGTTCTGAACAAGGCCTTCTTACGGTTGATTCAGCTGGCGACAACCCTTTCGCCTGACAGGCTTTGAATTAGCGCTTGTCCAGCTGCGCGATAATCTCCCTGGATATCTGCTCGACCGCTCCCTGACCGTCCACTGCGACCAGAAGGCCACGGGACTTATAGGTGTTCAGCAGGGGTGCGGTCTCCTTGGCATAGATATCCAGACGCTTGGCGATGGCCTCGGGGGTATCGTCTGCTCGCCCCTCTTCCTTGGCCCGCTTGGCGATGCGTTGCATGAGCACGTCATGGTCAGCGTCCAAGGCCACCACAGCCGTCAGCGGAGTGTCAAGCTCTTTGAGCATCTTGTCCAGTGCCTCGACCTGGGAAGCTGAACGGGGGTAGCCGTCCAGAATCCAGCCCTGGGCGGCGTCGTCCATGCCAAGACGGTCCTTGACGATCTTATTGGTCAGCTCGTCTGGAACCAGCTCACCCTTGTCGGTGTAGGCCTTGGCCTGCTTGCCCAGCTCAGTTCCGTTCTTCAGGTTGTATCGGAAAATGTCGCCGGTGGAGATGGCCGGAATCCCGTAATGCTTGCTGAGCAAGGCCGCTTGCGTGCCCTTGCCAACACCTTGAGGTCCCATGATCAACAGTCGCTGTGCCATTCCCGATCCTTCGCTCGATGCTCGATTTCTATGTTCTTGGCTCTCCGGTCCCAGACGGTTCTAGCTGTCTTAGCCCCGGAGAATCCACAATTATGTATGCTAGCGGCTACCTGACCCAACACAGGTTCGACTCACTGAACCCATGCAAACGCCCTTCCCGATATAGCAGGGTCCGGCCCTATGCCACCAAGGGCCAAGGTCGGACCTTCATTTGCTTGAGTCTGACACCACCTGCTGGTGTTTGGTTAGGGTCAGCCCTCCTTGTGTTCGCCCTCCAGTAGGAAGCCTGTGTACTGGAACTGCTCGGTCTGAGCCCTGGCCTGACGCAGGGTGTCCAAACCGACGCCGGCGATAATTAGGATGGTTGTGCCGCCGAAGGGCAACTTGGAGTTGATCTTCAGCAACATGATCAGCACCGTGGGTATCAGCGCCACGAACAGCAGATAGATGGCGCCGACTGTATTCAGCCGATTCATCACGTATGACAGGTACCGGCTTGTGGCGCGTCCGGCCCTGATGCCGGGGATGAAACCGCCGTACTCCTTCATGTTGTCGGCCGTCTCATCGGGGTTGAAGGTGATGGAGGTGTAGAAGAAGCAGAAGAAGACGATCATGACCGAGTAGAGCACGATGTACCACACCGAGGTGGTGTTGGCCATGTTGGCATCGATCCACTTGACCCAGCTCTGTTCGGGCTTGCCAAACTGGGCGATGAGGGTGGGAATAGCCAGAATGGATGAGGCGAAGATGGGGGGAATCACGCCCGACATATTGATCTTGAGTGGCAGATAGGTTGAGGATCCGCCGTACATCTTGCGGCCGATCATCCGGCGGGTGTACTGGACGGGTATGCGGCGCTGAGCCAGCTCAACATAGTCCACCAGTATCAGAATGACCACCAAGACAGTCACAACGATGCCGAACTTGACCCAGTCGCCGTTCTTGCCGTTGGTACCCCAGCCGATGTTCCAGAGCTGAGGCAGGAAGCCAGAGCAGATGGAGATGAAGATCAGGACGGACATGCCGTTGCCAATGCCCTTGTCAGTAATCAGCTCGGCCATCCACATGATCAGGCCTGTGCCGCCGGTCATGATCAGGACCATGACTACCAGGTTCCAGACCGAACTGTCAGGGATGACCTGCTGCTGGCATGCCCCGTTGAAGAGCGCGCCGTTGCGGGCAGTGACCAGAATAGTCGTGGACTGCAGCACCGCCAGGCCGATGGTCAGGTACCTGGTGTACTCAGTCAGCTTGGCCTCGCCGGACTGACCTTCCTTGTGCAGAGCTTCAAAGCGTGGAATGACCACACGCAGCAACTGCACCACGATGGATGCGGTGATGTAGGGCATGATGCCTAGTGCGAAGATGGACAGCTGTAACAGAGCCCCGCCCGAGAACAGGTTGACCAGGCCGATGAAGTCCTCATTGCCGGCTGTGGTGATGCACTTCTGCACGGCAGGATAATCCACACCTGGGGTAGGTATGAACGACCCGATGCGATAGATGATGATGATGCCAAGAACAAAGAGGATTTTCTTCCTCAACTCCTTGGTCTTGAAGGCCTGGATTAACGTCCTCACCTAAGTTCCCTCCCTACGCGCCCACGCGTTGGTCCCGGTGCATCGCACCTTATTGCTCCGACCAGCTTAACCGATGGCTCCGTCAAATCCCGACGGCAACCTGGCCGGAAACGAATTCCGGCCCTCGCCCGCTTGGAGCGGGGAGGGCCGGAATCATCTGCCTTGCGGTCTGTCCCCTATGAGTGTCAGCCCTCAGAGACGGACCCGCCTGCGGCTTCTATCTTGCTTTTGGCCGAGGCCGAGGCCTTTACGCCCTTGAGGGTGAAAGCAGCCTTGACATCGCCATCACCCAAGACCTTGACGGGGTGGCCCTTGCGGACCGCTCCCTTGTTGACCAGATCCTCGACAGTGACCTCGCCGCCGTTGGGGAAGAGCCCTTCCAGAGCACCCAGGTTGACCACCTGGTACTCCTTCTTGAAGGGGCTCCTGAACCCGCGCAGTTTTGGCAGGCGCATGTATAGGGGCAGCTGGCCGCCTTCGAATCCCGGACGGACCTGGTAGCGTGCCTTGGTGCCCTTGGTGCCACGACCGGAGGTCTTGCCCTTGGACCCCTCGCCACGACCCACACGGATGCGGTCGCGCTTGGCACCCGGAGCAGGACGCAGGTCATGCATCTGCAGGATGGTGGGCTCTTGCTTCTCGCTGGCCATAATCAGTCTGCCTCCTCTACGTTCACCAGGTGGCGGACCTTGTCGGCCATCCCCCGGTAGACGGGGGTGTCCTCACGCAGGACTGTCTGGCCGATCTTGTGAAGGCCCAGAGACCTGACGTTCTCCTTCTGGCGATCGGTGGCATGAGCCACGCCCTTGACCAGGGTGATCTTGATCTGCTTGGTCATCACTCACCTGCCTTCGACTGCTCGTCAGCCTTGGCCTTGGCCTCTTCGCGCTCCTTGCGCTCGTCGGCGATGCCGGCGGCACGTGCGCGCAGGAGGGAGTCAGGGGCGACCTCCTCCAGGGGCAGACCGCGGCGTGCCGCGATCTCCTCAGGCTCCTCCAGCTGCTTCAGGGCAGCTACAGTGGCCCGCACCATGTTGACGGCCGTGGCCGAACCCATGGACTTGCTCAGAATGTCGGTGATACCGGCGCACTCCAGGACGGCGCGGACAGGACCACCGGCGATAACGCCGGTTCCTGGTGCTGCAGGACGCAGGAGAACAGTACCAGCCGCATCGTGGCCAATCACCGGGTGGGTGACGGTGCCACGGATGCGGGGAACCGTGAACATGTGCTTCTTGGCGTCCAGCTGACCCTTTGAGATGGCTGCAGGAACCTCGCGGGACTTACCGTAGCCAACACCCACGGTGCCTTTGCCGTCGCCCACGACCACCAGGGCCGCGAAGCTGAAGGTTCGGCCGCCCTTGTGAACCTTGGACACACGGTTGATGGTCACGACCCTGTCGAGCATGTCGTCGCGCTCGTCGCGGTCACGCCGGCCACGACGGCCATCCCTGCGACCGTCACGGGAACCACCACGACGACCGCCGCGGCGATCATCGTTCCGGTCGTTCCGGTCCCTTCTGCCACCCTGGCTGGACTGAGCGTTTGTGGAATCTTCAGTCACCTGGGTTGTTTCCTTTGTCGTTTCGTTGTCGCTCACAGTGCCAAACCTCCCTCACGGGCGCCTTCCGCAACCGCTGCGACCCTTCCGTGGTACTTGTTGCCACCACGGTCGAAGACCACGGTGGTGATGCCAGCCTTCTTGGCCTTGGCCGCGATCTGCTCGCCCACCTTGCGGGCGGCCTCGGTCTTGGTGCCCTTGAAAGAGCCGTAATCCGAAGCCATGGTCGACTCGCTGACCAGGGTGACGCCCCTGGTGTCGTCGACGATCTGGGCGATCATGTTGCGGTTGGTCCGAGTGACCACCAGACGGGGACGCTCTGCCGTGCCGGAGACGTGCTTGCGCAGGCGGGCATGGCGGCGCAGACGGGCGATCTTCTTGCCTTTGCCTAGTATCGAGACCGTCATATCACTTACCAGCCTTTCCAGCCTTGCGCAGGATGTGCTCGTCGGCGTACTTGATGCCCTTGCCCTTGTAGGGCTCGGGAGCACGCAGGGCGCGGATGTTGGCCGCAGCCTGGCCGACGGCCTGCTTGTCGATGCCGGTGACGACCACTTCATTGGCGTTCGGCGTCTCGAAGGTGATGCCCTCCGGGGGGTCGACAGTGATGGTGTGCGAGTAGCCCAGCGAGAACTCCAGGGACTTGCCCTTGGCGACCACGCGGTAGCCGGTGCCGACGATCTGCAGGTGCTTGCTGTAGCCCTTGGAGACGCCTTCGACCATGGAAGCCACGATGGAGCGGCTCAGTCCATGCTTGGCCTTGGTGGTGCGGTCCTCGTCGGCGGGGGTCATGATGATCTCATTGCCCTCGACTTTGCCGGTGATGCCCTCGGGCAGCGTGTACCCGTCGGAGCCCTTGGGACCCTTGGCGGTGAATTCCTGGCCCTTGAAGGCCACCTCCACACCTGCCGGAACGGCGATGGGGAGCTTACCAATATGCGATGCCATGTTCAGCTCTCCTTTCTCACCATACGTAGGCGACGATTTCGCCGCCGATGCCTCTGTCGAGGCATTCCTTCTGGGTCATCAGTCCCGAGCTGGTCGAGATGATGGCGATTCCCAGCCCGCCCAGGGGCATGGGCAGGGAATCCGACTTGGCGTAGCGGCGCAGACCGGGCTTGGAGACGCGCTTGATTCCCTGAATGGACTGGCGTCCATCGGGACCGTACTTGAGCGTGATCTCCAGATCCTGGCCTACGCGCGCTTCCTTGGCGCGGTAATCGGCGATGAAACCTTCGCGCTTGAGAATCTGCGCGATATTCGCCTTGAATTTGGAGTACGGCATGTCGACTGTTTCATGCTTGGCCGCACTCGCATTACGCAGACGTGTCAGCATGTCTGCGATGGGATCTGTCATTGTCATGTGGGCTTATGCCCTTCCTCGCCGTGGTTTCCGCCGCCGGGCAGCAATCTGCCTCGACCGCGGACCTTCAGCGTCGATCTTTACCAACTGGACTTCGTCACACCCGGCAGCTCGCCGCGGTGAGCCTTCTCGCGAAGGCAGATGCGGCACAGGCCGAACTTGCGATAGACGGAATGAGGACGACCGCAGACCTGGCAGCGCGTGTAGCCACGCACCTTGAACTTCGGCTTGCGTGCCGCCTTGTTTCTCAGAGCGGTTTTTGCCATATCAGTTCTCCTTGAAGGGGAAGCCCAGCTGCTTGAGCAGCGCCCGGGCCTCCTGATCGTTCTTGGTGGAGGTCACCACGGTGATATCCATACCACGCTGGTGATCGATCTGATCAGGATCGATCTCGTGGAACATGGACTGCTCCGTGAGACCGAAGTTGTAGTTGCCCTGGCCGTCGAACTGACGGTCGCTGATGCCGCGGAAGTCGCGGATGCGGGGCAGAGCCAGGGTCAACAGACGATCCAGGAACTCCCACATACGCACGCCGCGCAGGGTGGCGAAGGCGCCTATGGCCTGTCCCTCACGCAGGTGGAACTGCGCCACGGACTTCTTGGCCTTGGTGATCTTGGGCTTCTGGCCAGTGATGGCCGTCAGGTCCTTGACCGCACCCTCGATCAGCTTGGAGTCGCGTGCCGCGGCCCCTACGCCCATGGAGACCACGACCTTCTCGATCCTGGGCACCTGCATGGGGTTGGAGAACTTGAACTCCTTCTCCAGCTCGGGCACGATGCTCTCGCGGTACTGCTGCAGCAAACGAGGGACTGCCGGTGCTTCAACGGTGGTATCGCTCATGACAGCTCCTTGCCTGACTTCTTGGCGAAGCGGGTGCGCACGACCTTGACCTTGCCGTCACGCGCCTCCTCCTTGATGTTCACGCCGATGCGAGTCGGCTTCTTGGTCTCCGGGTCGATGACCATCACGTTGGAGCGATGGATGGGCGCCTCGGTCGGGACAATGCCCGACTCCTGACCCTGCTGGGTGGCCCGCACATGCTTCTTGACGATCTGAATACCCTCGACGATCAGGCGGTCATTGGGCAGAATCCGCAGAACCTTGCCCTCCTTGCCGCGATCCTTGCCGCGGATGACCTTGACCTGGTCGCCTGTCTTGATTTTGGCTACCACTTCAGATCACCTCCGGTGCCAGGGACACGATCTTCATGAAGCGCTTGTCGCGCAGCTCACGGCCGACCGGTCCGAAAATACGAGTGCCGCGGGGCTCACGACCGGTGCCGAGGATGACCGCCGCGTTCTCGTCGAACTTGATGTAGGAGCCGTCATGGCGACGGTGCTCCTTTACTGTGCGGACGACAACCGCCTTGACGACCTCGCCCTTCTTGACCGACCCGCCGGGAATGGCATCCTTGACGGTGGCGACGATCACATCGCCAATGCCGGCATAGCGTCGCTTCGACCCGCCGAGCACGCGGATGGCCAGGATCTCCTTGGCACCCGTGTTGTCGGCGACCTGAAGCCGCGATTCCTGCTGAATCATTGATTCTCCTTAGCCGCGCTGGTTCTCCGCAAACACCCCGCGCAAGGGCGGGATGAAATGCGGAGCCTGGCCGAACTTGTTACTTGGCGCGTTCGACGATGGAGTCGAGACGCCAGCGCTTGGTCTTGCTCAGAGGACGGGTCTCCATGATACTCACGAAGTCGCCCACATGGGCCTCGTTCTTCTCATCATGGGCCTTGACCTTGCGGTTGCTGCGGACGACCTTGCCGTACAGGGGGTGGGTCGAACGCTGCTCCAGCTCAACGGTGATGGTCTTGTCCATCTTGTCGGACACGACGTAGCCGCTGCGAACCTTGCGGAAGTTGCGCTCCTGCTTGTCAGCCATGCTTACTTCTCCTCAGCTTTGCTCTCGGCCTTTGCTTCGGCGGGCTCCTGGCTGATGCCCAGCTCGCGCTCACGCAGGACGGTGTACATCCTGGCGATGTCGTGCTTGACGGCCTTGAGGCGGGAGGTGTTCTCCAGCTGACCGGTGGCCGACTGGAAGCGCAGGTTGAACAGCTCTTCCTTGGACTTCTTCAGGAAATCCTCGATCTCCGCATTGGTCTTTTCATTCAGATTCTTGATGGAATACTCGGCTGTTCCGACTGACATCAGATGTCACCGCCTTCACGTGCAATAATCCGGCACTTCATGGGAAGCTTGTCAGTAGCGCGGCGAAGGGCCTCGCGGGCCACATCCTCGCTCACGCCGCCGATCTCGAAGAGCACCCGGCCGGGACGGACGTTGGCCACCCAAAACTCGGGTGCACCCTTGCCGGAACCCATTCGGGATCCCAGGGCATGCTTGGTCAGGGGGCGATCCGGGAAGACCGTGATCCAGACGCGGCCGCCACGCTTGATGTACCGGGTCATGGCGATACGGGCCGCCTCGATCTGCCGGTTGGTCAGGTAGGCCGGAGCCAGGGCCTGGATGCCGTAATCGCCGAAAGCGATCTCGTTGCCGCCCTTGGACATGCCCGAACGACCCGGACGATGCTGCTTGCGGTATTTAGTCCTCTTTGGGATAAGCACGGCTCACTCCTTTGCTTCGGTTGCGACGGGGGCCGAAGCGGTCTGCTCCTGAGCCGCCGCCGGCGGCGCGGCCACACCGCTGTTCTGCTTGGCTGCATCCTGTTCGCGGCGGGTGCGTCCCTCGGAGGGACGGACGCCACGACGGGGACGACGATCGCCGCGCCGACCGGGCCGGTTGTTCTGCTGAGCCTGCTGCTCCTCGAACTGTCGCTCGGTCATGTCGCCCTTGTAGATCCAGACCTTGACGCCGATGCGGCCGTAGGTGGTCCTGGCCTCGAAGAAGCCGTAGTCGATAAGGGCGCGCAGAGTCTGCAGGGGCACACGGCCCTCACGGTAGAACTCCGAGCGGCTCATCTCAGCTCCACCCAGACGACCGGACAGCTTGATCCTGATGCCCTTGGCACCGGCCCGCATGGCATCCTGCTGAGCCTTGCGCATGGCCCGGCGGAAGGTGACGCGGTTGGTCAGCTGCTCGGCGATGCCCTGAGCCACCAGCTGGGCATCGATGGAGGCGTTCTTGACCTCGAAGATGTTCAGCTGGACCTGCTTGCCGGTAATCTTCTCCAGCTTGGCGCGCACGCGCTCGGCCTCGGCTCCGCGACGACCAATGACGATGCCCGGCCGGGCGGTGTGGATGTCGACGCGCACACGGTCACGGGTCCGCTCGATGACGATCTTGGAGACGCCTGCGCGCTCCAGATCCTTGTTCATCTCCTTGCGGATCTTGTCGTCCTCAAGGACGAAGTCGCTGTAACGCTCCCCCGCCTTGTTGGAGTCGGAGTACCACTTGCTGCGGTGCTCCTCGGTGATGCCGAGTCGGTACCCAAACGGGTTGATCTTCTGCCCCATTATCGGGCTCCTTCCTTGTCGGCCACCACGACGGTGATGTGGCTGGTCCGCTTGTTGATGCGGGCCGCACGACCCTGGGCGCGGGCACGGAACCGCTTCAGGGTGGTTCCCTCATCCACGTAGGTCTCCCGGACCATCAGCTCGTTCTCGCGGAAGGGCTGGTTGGCCTTGTCCGCCTTGACACGCGCGTTGGCGATGGCGCTCTCCAGGCACTTGCGGACCGGAACGGCCGCGTCCTGGGGGGCGAACTTCAGAATGGTCACGGCCTCGGTCGCCTGCTTGCCTCGGATGAGGTCGACGACGCGGCGAGCCTTGCGAGGCGTCACGCGAACGTGACGTGCAATTGCCTTAGCTTCCATGTGTCTCTACTCTCCCTCGCCTCAGCGGCGTGCTTTCTTGTCGTCCTTCACGTGACCCCTAAAGGTCCGTGTGGGGGCGAATTCGCCGAGCTTGTGGCCGACCATGGCCTCGGTGACGAAGACCGGGACATGCTTGCGGCCATCGTGCACAGCGAAAGTGTGCCCGATGAAGTCCGGGGTGATCATGGAACGACGGGACCAGGTCTTGATGACGTTCTTGGTGCCCTTTTCGTTCTGCTCGTCGACTTTCTTCTGCAAGTGGGCGTCGACGAATGGGCCCTTCTTGATGCTACGAGTCATCTTTCCGACACTCCCTTACTTGCGGTTCTTACCATTTGGACGACGACGCACGATCATCTTGTTGGAGGCCTTCTTGGGCCTGCGGGTGCGGACCTCGCCCTTGCCCCAGGGAGACACTGGCGGCTTACCGCCACGGGTGCGTCCGCCATGCGGGTGGTCGACCGGGTTCATGGATTCACCACGGGTGATGGGCCTGCGTCCCATCCAGCGTGCACGTCCCGCCTTGCCGAGCTGGACGTTGGCGTGGTCATTGTTGCCGACCTCGCCCACCGTTGCGCGGCAACGGGAATCGACATTCCGGATTTCACCGGAGGGCATACGCAGCTGGGCGTATGCCCCGTCCTTGGCCACCAACTGAACGGCGGCACCGGCCGAGCGGGCGATCTTGGCGCCGCCCAGAGGCCGCAGCTCAATGGCGTGGACGATGGTGCCGGTGGGGATGTTGCGCAGAGGCAGGTTGTTGCCGGGCTTGATGTCGGCCTGGGGACCGGTCTCGATGACGTCACCCTGCTTGATGCCCTGCGGGGCGATGATGTAGCGCTTCTCGCCGTCTGCAAAGTGCAGAAGGGCGATGCGGGCCGAGCGGTTGGGATCGTATTCGATCTCAGCCACCTTGGCGGGCACGCCGTCCTTGTCCCAGCGACGGAAGTCGATGAGGCGGTACTGGCGCTTGTGTCCGCCGCCGCGGTGGCGGCTGGTGACGCGACCATAGGAGTTGCGTCCGCCGGTCTTGCTCAGCTTGCGAACCAGCGACTTCTCGGGCTTGGAGCGCGTGATTTCGGCGAAGTCCGAAACCGAGGCGTTGCGACGGCCCGCGGTCGTCGGCTTGTATGTACGGATAGCCATAATCTAGTTCTTCCTTAACTTTTCTCGGCTAGCCTTCAGTTGTTGGTACCGAAGACATCGATCGACTGGCCCTCGGCCACCTTGACGATGGCGCGCTTTTCGGCGGCGCGACGACCCCAGCCCGTACGGGTCCGGGTCCGCTTGCCCTGCCTATTGAGGGTGTTGACCGATGTGACCTTCACATTGAAGATCTGCTCGATGGCCTGCTTGATGGCGACCTTGTTGGCATCAGGGTCCACCACGAATGTGTACTGGCCGCGGTCCGAGTTGGCGTAGCTCTTCTCGGAGACGACCGGGCGCAGAATGATGTCGTGTGCTGGCTTGTGAATAGCTGCCATGAAAATCAGGCCTCCTTGACGGTCTCGGACTTGACGCCGCTCTTGGCAGCCAGGAAGGCATCGAAGCCATCCTTGCTGAAGACGACATCCTCGGCCGTGACCACATCGTAGGTGTTGAGCTGATCGGCGAAGAGGACATGGACGGTGGGCAGGTTCCTCACGGAGAGCCACTCGTTGATGTTCTCACGGGACAGCACGACGGTGGTGAATCTGTTGTCGACAAGGGGCAGCAGGGCTGCCTTGGCTGCCTTGGTGGACGGGGTCTCGCCAATGCCGAAGTCGACCACGTGCACGCGTCCGGCGTTGACCCGGTCGGACAGGACGTAGCGCAGGGCTGCGGCCTTCATCTTCTTGGGGGTGCGCTGGGAGTAATCGCGCGGCTGCGGGCCGTGGACAATGGCGCCACCGGTCCACTGGGGAGCGCGGATGGAGCCCTGACGAGCACGTCCGGTGCCCTTCTGCTTCCAAGGCTTACGGCCGCCGCCGGAGACGGTGGACCGGGTCTTGACCGAATGCGTGCCCTGGCGGGCCGCAGCCAGCTGGGCGACGACCACCTGGTGGATCAGCGGCACATGTGAGCGCACATCCTCCTCGGCAATGCCGAAGATCTGCTCGGGTGCATCCACGGTCCCTGTGTTCTTACCCTGGGCGTCGGTGATGTTCAGAGTCAACTTAGCCATGGTTTCAGGCTCCCTTCACTGCCGAACGAACCAGGACGATGGCGCCGCGGGGCCCTGGCAGGGCACCCTTGATGGCGATGACGCCCTTCTCGGCATCTGCGGAGACGATGGTCAGATTCTGGACGGTCGAGGTGTCGTGACCCATGCGGCCGGCCATCCGCTTGCCCTTGAGGATGCGGCTGGGTGTAGCGCAGGCACCCACTGAGCCGGGACGGCGCTCGTTCTTGTGCGAGCCGTGGGTGCGGCGGTAGGACTTGAAGCCCCAGCGCTTGATGGTGCCGGCAAAGCCCTTGCCCTTGGTGGTGCCGGTCACGTCGACCTCGCTGCCCTCGGGCAGCAGGTCCAGGCCCAGCTCCTGGCCGGGCTGGTAGCTGTCGGCATCGGCGGTGCGTACCTCGACCAGGTGGCGGCGCGGAGTCACTCCGGCCTTGGCGAAGTGACCAGCCAGCGGCTTGGTCACCTTGGTGGGGTCGATCTGCCCGTAGCCGATCTGGATGGCCTGGTAGCCGTCCTTCTCCTGGTTCTTGACCGCGGTCACCACGTTGGTGGACACGTCCACCAGGGTCACCGGGACGAAGAAGCCGTTCTCGTCCCAGACCTGGGACATGCCCAGCTTGCGGCCCAGGAGAGCCTTGCGGTTCCTCTGCTCTTCAGCCATGCGGTTTCCTCCTCCCCTACAGCTTGATCTCAATGTTGACGTCCGCCGGCAGATCGATGTGCATCAGCGAATCCACAGCCTTGGGCGTGGGATCCACGATGTCGATCAGGCGCTTGTGGGTGCGCATCTCGAAGTGCTCGCGGGAGTCCTTGTACTTATGAGGAGAACGGATGACGACATACACGTTCTTCTCAGTCGGCAGCGGAACGGGGCCAACCACAGTTGCGCCCGCGTTCGTCACCGTCTCGACGATCTTCTTCGCCGATTGGTCGATGACCTCATGGTCATAGGACTTTAGCCTGATGCGGATTTTCTGTCCCGCCATTGCCGTCCGCCCTTTCTAGCGATCTATGAACTGATTACCCAGTCTGTTTCGAGGGCACGGAACGACGGCCGCAAGGAGACATTCCTCCCGACAGGCCTCAGCCGGATCCATGCGCAGCCGTGGAGAATCCCGTGGGGATGGGACTCCTCGCTGCACCCGCTATTGTGATTGACAAAATGCGAGCCCAAAACAGGCAACTTTCTTATTAAAGCACGAGGGTTCCCCTAGAAGAATCCGGGTGTGTCGCGCTTCTTCCAAGGGAACCCACGGCTCAATTACGACCCTGTCAGACCCGCTGGGAAGCCTCCTGAGCCGCTCCATCACCTTGACGGGCGACCCTCATCCGGTGGCCCTCCTCCTGATTGACCCCATAGTATGCGGCCACGGCGATGTCCTTCATGTCCTCAATCAACGGAATGCGGGGGTTGGCGGGCGTGCACTGGTCCTCATAGGCGCGCATGCCGATCTGATCCAGGGACTGCCAGTAGAGGTCCTCGTCCACTCCGGCTGCCTGGAAGGACGCATCCATGCCCAAGCGCTCGTCCCTGTAGGATTCAACGGCACAGGCCAAGAGCTCCACACCCTCCTCGGAGGTAGATGATTCGATGCCTAGCACATGGGCCATCTGCCTGTAGCGCTCCGGGGCCACGTACTGGCTGTACTTGGGCCAGCTGGTCGGCTCGTCCGGGACCCGTCCGTTGTAGCGGATCACGTAGGGCAGGAGGATGGAGTTCGCGCGTCCATGGGCCACATGGCAGAGGGCTCCGATAGTGTGCGCCATACCGTGGCACATGCCTAGGAAGGCCGAACCGAAGGCCATGCCTGCCATGGTCGCCGCATTGTGCATCTTCTCCTGTGCGCGTGTCTTGGCCTCGCCGCCGGCAGTGCCCACGGCAGGCTCCAGGTTGTCCCAGATCAGCTTGGCGGCGTGCAGGGCCATGGCGTCGGTGTAGTCATTGGCATAGACCGAGACGAAGGCCTCCATGCAGTGGGTCAGAGCATCGAAGCCCGAGTCGCAGGCCAGCTGCCTGGGCTGGGTGCGGGCCAGAACCGGATCCACGATGGCCACGCTGGGGGTCAGGGCGTAGTCGGTGATGGGGTACTTGTATCCGGTCTCATGGTCGGTGATGACCGCGAATGGGGTGACCTCCGAACCCGTGCCCGAGGAGGTGGGAATGCAGACCAGCCTGGCCTTGGTGCCCAGGGGCGGAATCTTGAAGGCCCGCTTGCGGATGTCGAAGAACTTCTCCCGAACATCGGCAAAGGAGATCTCCGGGTGCTCATAGAGCAGCCACATGATCTTGGCTGCGTCCATGGGGCTGCCGCCGCCCACGGCGATGATGGTGTCGGGGCCGAACTCATCGCGCATCATGGCCGCGCCGCGCTCCACCGTCTCGACGCTAGGCTCCGGCTCTACGTAGTCAATGATGCGGAAGGTGACCGGCTCGGACCGGGCGCGCAGCTGATCGATGATCTTGTCGACGATCCCCAGCTGCTCCATAACCTTATCGCATACGATGACGGCCCGGCGGATGCCGAACATGTCACGCAGGTAGCGAACGGAGTTGGGCTCGAAGTAGGTTTTGGCCGGCACCTTGAACCACTGCATGTTGTTGTTCCTCCGCGCGATCCGCTTGACGTTGATCAGATTGACCGCCTGAACGTTGCCCGAGACCGAATTGCCCCCGTAGGAGCCGCAGCCCAGGGTCAGGGAGGGGGCAATGGCATTGTAGATGTCGCCGATGCCGCCCAGGGAGCTCGGCTGATTCCATACAATCCGGCAGGCGTGCATGCGCTGGCCATACTCGCGCACCAGCCTTTCGTCATCGGTGTGGATCGCGGCCGTGTGCCCGGCACCGTAGCGCAGCATCTGCTCGCAGAAAGTGAAGCCCTCTTCCTTGTTGCTCGCCTTGAGCACAGCCTGAACCGGAGCCAGCTTCTCCAGGGTCAGCGGTTCCATGGGCCCGACTTGGTCGCATTGGGCAGCCAGAATAGTCGCATCCTCGGGTATCTCGAAGCCGGCCTGACGAGCGATGAACTGGGGGGACTTGCCCGGAACCTCAGAGTTGAGCCTGGGAGCGGGCGCATCGGCACCGGCATGAGCACGCACGCCGAACATGTACTCCTCCAGCTTGACCTTCTCCTCAGGGCTGACGAAGTAAGCCTTGCGCCGCTTCATCTCCTCGATCACCCGGTCATACACATCCTGATGAGCGATGATGGCCTGCTCTGTAGCGCAGATCATGCCGTAGTCGAAATGCTTGGACAGGATCAGGTCGTTGACGGCCCGGGGCACGTTGACCCTGCGGTCCACGTATGCCGGGGCATTGCCGGCTCCTACACCCAATGCCGGCTTGCCCGAGGAGTAGGCGGCCTTGACCATACCGGTGCCTCCGGTGGCCAGAATGGTAGCCACACCGGGATGCTGCATCAAGGCGCCGGTGGCCTCGACTGAGGGGTGCTCGATCCACTGAATGCAATCCTGCGGAGCGCCTGCATCGATGGCGGCATCTCGAACGATCCGGGCCGCTTCCACCGAGCAGCGCTGGGCGTAGGGGTGGAAACCGAAAACGATGGGACAGCGGGTTTTCAAGGCCAGCAGCGACTTGAAGATGGCAGTCGAGGTAGGGTTGGTCACCGGGGTCACCCCGGCCACGACTCCCACCGGCTCGGCCACCTCGATGATGCCGTCCACGTCGTCTTCCCTGATGATGCCCACGGTGCGCTGCCTGGCCAGATAGTTGGTCACATGCTCGCAGGCGAAGATGTTCTTGGTGGCCTTGTCCTCCACCAGGCCGCGTCCAGTCTCGTCCACGGCCATCTGCGCCAAATGCAGGTGCTTGTTCAGGGCCGCAATGGATGCCTTGGCCACGATCCGGTCCACCTGTTCCTGGTCGAGCTTCTCAAAGGCGCGTAGAGCCGCCTGTGCGCGGACAACCAATGCATCCACCTCCAAGCGGGCCTGCTCACTGCTGTCGGCCGGGCTGCCTTCCCTGCCGACTGGCGGCTCCTTCACTTGATGCTCATGCTTCTGCTTCTGCGTTTCAGCCAAGATATTGGCCCTCCTCATGTTCCACGGATTCCGATCAGGACCAGCAGACAGTCTCCAGACCGTGCAGATCCATGAAAGGCTTCCGTCATAACGTGACGAAAGTCACAATATAGACCCGAGGGGGCACCATTGAGCCCCAGGATGAGTGAACGTTCGCTTGAAGCGTGTCGTGTGGGAATTCGTGGTTTTTCTGGTCATTTTCCGCACCTGAACGTGCGCTTTACCGTTCGCTTCAGACTGGACCAGCCAGGCATGAATCCAGGCATGAAAAAATCCCCAAGGTCCATGAGAACCTCGGGGATAAAAGAAACTGCGAACGTCAGCGCTTGGAGAACTGCGGGGCGCGACGGGCCTTGTGCAGACCAGCCTTCTTGCGCTCCACCACGCGGGCGTCACGGGTCAGGAATCCGGCCTTCTTCAGGGCAGGACGGTTGGCGTCCCTATCGATGGCGTTCAAGGCGCGTGCGACGCCCAGCCGGACTGCGCCGGCCTGGCCGGTCACGCCGCCGCCTTCGACGCGTACAACCACGTCGAACTTGTTCTCGAGCTTGAGAAGCACAATAGGCGAGTTGACCTCGCGCTGGTGCAGCTTGCTGGGGAAGTACTCCTCCAGGGTGTGCCCGTTGATGCTCCACTTGCCGGAGCCCGGGATCAGACGAACGCGGGCGACTGCCTCCTTGCGACGGCCAGTGCCGTAGCCCGGCTCGATGGCGGAGGTGCCGGTGCCTGCACCGGCGTTGGTCTCGGAAGTGTAGGAAGCACTGGTCTCCTCGGCCTCAAGAACCGCGGAGCTGTTGTTGTTTTCAGCCATGGTGATTATCTCCTCTGGTCCTACTTGGCCTGCTGGGCAACCTGATGGATCTTGTACTCAATGGGCTGCTGTGAAGTGTGAGGATGCTCCTCGCCTGCGAAGACCCGCAGCCTGGTCAGCTGGACCTTGGCCAGCTTATTCTTGGGCAGCATGCCTTTGACCGCCGTCATGATGATGCGCTCGGGGTTGTGCTCCATCAGCTGCCCGTAAGAGTCGCGACGCAGGCCGCCGGGACGACCGGAGTGGGTATAGAGCACCTTGTCGTTCTTGTTGCCCGTCAGCACCATCTTGGATGCGTTGATGACGATGACGTTGTTGCCGGAGTCGGCGTAGGGCGCATAGGTGGGCTTGTTCTTGCCGCGCAGCAGATCGGCCACCTGAGCTGCCAGACGCCCCAGCACCACACCGGAGGCGTCGACGATATACCAGTCATGTGTCAGATCGGCTGGTTTCGGGGTGAAAGTCTTCACGATTCAACCTTTTCCTTGCATTGTGTTTCAGGCTCTCCGCGCCGCATGCTGCCATGCCGGCCGAAAGCCATGTATTCCGTGGGCTCCCTTAAAGTCCTAGACGGCGAGTGGGAAAAGCGCTTTGAGGACCCCTTAGGGAAACACAACAATCCATTATTGTAACGCCTGTATGCCGTTCGTCAAAATTCGCGTCCGCTCCTGTTTCAACGGGAGGCAGCCGCCCGTGCCACCTGACCGTCCGGGTCCTTGCTCAGGGCCTCAAGGGTCGCCTGTCCCGTGTTGGGATTCAGGGCCACGGCCCGGCGCACCATGGCGGCCAGCACATGGGGGGCATCCTGCTCCGCGCGGGTGCCCAAAGCTCCCAGGAAGTCTAGTGTCTCGGCATCGGTTCGTTCATCCTGGGCGCCTTCCAGACGCATCTTCCAAGAGGTCATAGGGTTGGTCAGCGCGGCAGCCCTGACTCCGGCGTCGTCATCCTTGGTGAGCAGACCTGCCAGCCAGTTCTTGTCGTCCTTGTTGGCGGCCACCGCCCGGCGGACCTCGGAGCTGGAATCCTGGGAGAGCTTGACCAGAATGTTGGGAAAGGGCATGGTCTGCGCCAGGTAGACCCTGTCCTCCACCGGCGTGTGTTCATTGCCAGCCACCGCCTCCAGCAATGCCGTGAAGCGGGAGAAAGCAGCCTGATCTGACCTGTCGGGCAGTGGGCTGCGGGCGAATTCGTGCAGCTCAGCCGTATCCGTGGAGTGCCTGAACCTTTCATAGAAGACGGTCAGGGCCTCGTGGGGCTTGCCGGCTGGTGGAGGTTCGGTTTCCGGTTGGTCCTGAGGATTGGTCATGCGGCCAGCTTAGGTCGCCTCCTTGATATCAGACTCGGCCCGGAATCCCCTCTAACATGGAGATAGCGCAGGAACCGAGGAGACGGTAGGCATAGGAGGCAAGCCGATTTGCTCACCATATTGGATACGCCGCAGAAACCGGCCACAAGCTCTCTGACCGAGCGGAAGTCCGAGTTCATCGGCCAGGCCTGCCATGTGGAGGACCAAGATGCGGCCATGGCCTTCGTCCAAAAGGTCCGCTTACAGCACCCCAAAGCCCGGCACGTCTGCCACTGCGCGATCTGGGGACCCGAGGGCCGCACCAGCGAGCGCATGAGCGATGACGGAGAACCCTCAGGAACGGCCGGCAAGCCCATACTTGAGGTCATGCGTCGACATGGACTGACCGATTGCGTCCTGACCGTGACCCGATACTTCGGGGGAATCCTTTTGGGATCAGGGGGGTTGATCCGAGCCTATTCCTCAGCAGCCTCCCTGGCACTCAAGGCAGCAAGATCGGCACGCGTGCTCCCGACGGAGCGCTTCACGATCACCGTGGACTACCCGGAGTACGACTCCCTTCGCCGTCTGATCCGCACCTCTGGGGGACACATGGAAAGCGAGGACTTCACTGACCGGGTGCGACTGACCTACGACCTGAAGCCCGCGGCAGTGCCAGCCTTCAATGGTCGGCTGGACGATCTTCTGCAGGGCAGTGTCCAGCCCAGTGCACTGGGCGAAGGCCACATGCTGATTCCCCTGTCTGGAAGCCAAGCTCCATCCACCACATGATCGGAGGGAGGTGGCATGCAGCCATTGCCCAGCGGTGATCTGCACTGCCAGACAGACTTATGCCATGCACCATCGGTCCGCCACCTCACAGACTTGAATCCTCCCAGACTGCAGCCCTGCAAGAGACAGGGAAACAGATACCAATGGCAATAAATAAGACCGGCGATCGTGCAAAATCAACAATCACCGGCCATCAGGCGGAGACGAGGAGATTCGAACTCCTGGACCGCTTGCGCAGTCAACACCTTAGCAGGGTGCCCCTTTCGGCCACTCAGGCACGTCTCCATGCTGGCTCCCGATCCGGGACCTTAGTCCCTCAATTTTCGAGAACAAAACAATAGAATACCATGATTGACTGACCTGACTCGCCGGAGCAGCAGAATCGGATGGAATAGGGACAGGTTCGTCCATTTTTCATGGATAAAAACCAGAAAAGTGAATCTTTTCTAAGAATTTACATTCGAGAATAATTTATCGTATGTTCCTCCGGGGCCCCCTTCTATCATGGAGCCATGAGTACCGCACCAAGGCTTGCAGCCGCCAAGAAGGACTGGGGACATGACGAGACCGGCTGCACGGTGCTGCATATTGACATGGATGCTTTCTACGCCTCTTGTGAAGTCGCTCGACACCCGCAATTGCAGGGAAGGCCGGTCATTATCGGCACCGGACAGCGTTCGGTGGTCTCCGCGGCCAGCTATGAGGCCAGAGCCTTCGGCATCAACTCGGCCATGCCTCTGGCACGTGCCAAGCGACTATGCCCTCAAGGGGTCTTCCTCCCGGTCGATATGACCTATTACCGGGGCATTTCACGACGGATATTTGATACGGTTTTCTCACAAATCACCGATCAGATCGAGCAGGTCTCCGTAGACGAGTGCTACATGGATGTGTCCGGGGCGCTCATGCGCTGGGGCATGCCCACAGCCATAGCCCGGTGGATTCGAGCCAGCGTGGCCCGCCAATTCCACGTGACCTGCTCGGTGGGCATCGCCACCAACAAGCTGGTAGCCAAGATGGCCTCCACCAATGCCAAGCCTGACGGCATGCTGCTGATCCCCAAGGCCCGGCAGGCCGAGTTCGTCCAGCTGATGCCCCTGCGCGGCATCCCCGGCATCGGACCGGCCCTGGAAAAGCGGCTCAACGCCTGGGCCATCAAGGATGTAGCCGACTTGGCCACCATGAGTGAGCGGGATCTGGCTCGGGCCACAGGTTCGACCGTCACAGCACGGATGCTGGCACAGGCCTCCCACGGCCTGGACGACGATCCGGTCAAGCCACGAGCACCTGAGAAATCCCTGGGCGCGGAACGCACCTTCCTGCACGACACCACCAGCATGAAGCAGGTCTGCGACCTCCTGCGCGCCTGCAGCGACGAGGTGGCCACCGGACTGCGAGCGCATGACCTGATCGCCCGGACCATCACTGTCAAACTGCGCTTTGATGACCTGCGTTATATGACCAAGGCCCATACCTTGGAGACACCGGTCAACTCAGCCAATCGCATCTATCCGCAGGCGGTCGGACTGCTTAAGGCCATGCTGGGGCTGCCTGAGGGTGTTCCCATGGACACCTCCCTGCCCAGGCTGATCCGCCTAGCCGGTGTCAGCGCATCCGGTCTGAGCCGTGTGGAAGATACCCCCATCCAGCCATCCTTGGACGACATCATGCGCGAGAGCAAACGTCACACCGGCAGCGAGTCCCAGCGCCTGGATCAGGCAGAGGCCACCATGGACTCCATCAGGAACCGCTACGGCAAGGGTTCAGTCAGCATGGGTCTCTAAGCGCCTGTATGCAAACAATCCAGGGCCAGCTCCAATTGATCATCAGATATGGTGGATGAGAATCGCAAACGGCGACTATCCCCGTAGAACTCCCCAGGACTGGCCAGAATCCCCATACGGGCCAGGTCGGCCATATCTGCCCAGCAATCGCCCGAACGGGCTTGCGCCCAGATATAAAGTCCACCCTGTGGCATGACGGCATCGTATCCGTAAGCCGTCAGAGCTTGAGCCAAGGCCCGAAGACGACGAGAGTAAATCTCGCGTTGGGCCATAACAGCTTCTCCGTCCTCCAGAGCGGCTCGCATGGCCCGCTGTACCGGACCTGGCACAATCAGTCCCACCTGCTTGCGGTAGGCGGTCATGGCCTTCACCAAACGAGCATCGCCGGCCACGAGGGCCGCCCTGTACCCGGCCATGTTGGACTGCTTGCTCATCGAATACAGACAGAGTATGCCGCTGGCATCGCCGCCACAGACTTCAGGTTCCAGGATGCAGGGTGAGGCCGGGATCGGCGCATTCTGCCCGACTTGGGTAGTTCCTGACCAATCCAGCATGGCATAGCACTCGTCGCTCAGGACCGTGGCACCAATCGAGCGAGCCGCCCTTACAATCTTGGACAACCCGGCTCGGTCTATGACCTGCCCACTGGGGTTGCCTGGCGAATTGATCCAAACTGCTCGCACGCCAGACAGATCCACCCATGAATCTGTATCAGCCGGATCATCCACGGTTGTCACCTGAGCCCCGGCCAGCTGGGTTCCGATGGCATAGGTGGGATAGGATACCGTCGGCTGTACCACCCGATCCCCCGGGCCCAGATGCAGGAGGGAGGCCATGAGTGCCACCGCCTCCTTGGACCCGACCGTAGGCACCAGGTCCGCGCCCAAGGCATCCAGATCGACGCCGCGACGACGACGGAACCAGTCGGCCACGGCCTGCCTCAGGGAATCATCACCGGCAGTTTTTGGATATCCTCGCGCCTGGCCATCATCTGCAGCCGCCGCCAGGGCATCCCTGACCGATCCGGGTACAGGATCCACCGGCGAACCCACCGAGAGGTCAATCAGACCGCCGGGGCATTGCTCAGCACGCCGCCGGTAAGTGTCAATCCTTGACCAGTCATAGGGGGATTCGAAAGAGTGAAAACCCATCGCCTGCCTTTCTCTTATAAACAAGCCGCGGTGGGGTGGCTCCCATCCGCGGCTCGTCAGCCTTAATCGACTACTTGTTGGGTGGCAGAGCTGCTACACCCTCCGGATCGTGATCGTAGGGGCCGACCGCAGCAGCGCCGCCGGCATCCCCCACCTGGGCGAAGAAATCAGTCGCCGCGTCCTTATACCAAGTCCACTCCTCGGGCAGGTCGTCCTCGTAGAAGATGGCCTCCACCGGGCAGACCGGCTCGCAGGCGCCGCAGTCCACGCACTCGTTGGGGTTGATGTAGAGCGAACGGACGCCCTCGTAGATGCAGTCCACCGGGCATTCGTCCACGCAGGCCTTGTCCTTGACGTCCACGCAGGGCTGAGCGATGACGTAGGTCATGGGTTACCTCCTGAGTATGCGAGTATTTACTCTACACTCCAGCGCCGACGCTCCAGGTCAGTCCAGACCGGCCTGGGTGGCCTTGGATATCTTCCCGCTAAGCTGATGACGGCCGAGCAGGGAGTGCCGGTAGGAGTAGCCGAAGTAGATGGCCAGACCCGCAGCCAACCAGACCACGAACCGGATCCAGGTCAGCACGGTCAGGTTGAGCATAAGCCAGAGGCAGGCCAGAGCGATCAGAATGGGGACCCAGGGGTTGCCAGGCATCTTGAATGACCGAGGCAGGTCGGGCCTGCGCTTGCGCATGATGGGCAGGGAGATGGCCACCAACAGGAAGGCCGAGAGCGTGCCGATATTGACCATGTCGGACAAGACATCTATGGGGAAGCAGGAGGCTACCACGGCCACCACGATGCCGCCCAGGATCTGAATGCGGGCAGGCGTGCCATGCCGGCCAGTGCGGGACAGGGCACGGGGAAGAAGCCCGTCGCGGCTCATGGCAAAGACGATTCGCGTCAGCCCCAGCAGGAGCACCATAACCACAGTGGTCAGCCCCACCACGATGCCGAAGGAAATAATCTTGGCAGCCCAGGGAGCACCTACCATCTCAAAACCGGTTGCCAGGGAGGGGTTCTTGGCCTTGGCCAGATCCTTGTAAGAGACCATGCCGGTGGTGACGATGGCTACCAGGATGTACAGGGTGATGACGATCAGCATGCCCAGACCAATTCCGCGGGGAATGGTCTTGTGGGGCTCCTTGGCCTCCTCGGAGGTGGTGGCGACGATGTCGAAGCCCACGAAAGCGAAGAAGACCAAGGCGGCGCCTGAGAGGATGCCGGGGACACCGTAGATGGTGGGCTGCATGCCGGAAACCCACTGCCAGAGAGGCTGGCCCATGATTCCTGGCACGCTGGCCCCCGGAACGGCCGAAGCTGGTTCGGAAGGCGGGATGAAGGGCCGGTAGTTGTCCATCTTGACGTAGAAGAAGCCCACCACGATAACGAAGACCACGATGCCGATCTTGAGGACGGTCAAGGCCCCGTCGAACCGGGCAGAAAGTTTGGTGCCCAGGACCAGAAGAACCGTGAAGAGGGTGACGACCACCAGTGGGGCCAGGTCAACATCCATGCCTCCCACATGGAAGCTGGAGCTGAACGAGGTGCCCCCCATCAGATGGATGAAGTCGTTCAGGTAGACGCCCCAGTACTTGGAGATGACCGAGGCGGCCATGAGCATCTCCAGAATCAGGTCCCAGCCGATGATCCAAGCCACCAGTTCGCCCATGGTGTTGTAGGTGAAGGTGTAGGCCGAGCCTGAAACCGGGATCATGGATGCGAACTCCGCGTAACACATAACGGCTGCCGCGCAGACAATGCCTGCGATGACGAAGGAGATGATGACGGCCGGCCCTGCATGAAAGGCCGCCGCCTGGGCCCCCACCGAGAAGATGCCGGCACCCACGGCCACTGCGACTGCCATGATGGCCAGGTCCCAGGTGGTCAGCGTCCGCTTGAGCGACCTGCCCTCCTCCCCGGTCTCCGCCAGGGTCTGTTCAACCGATTTCTTCCTGAATAATTCCATCTTGCTCCAGACTCACGAGTCCCGCTCCGGCGAGTAATCATAGGATATGATGCCGTAGAAAACCGGTATACGCTCATTACGTGAATGTAAAGGCTACCAGGCCAGGTCAATACCCGGAGTAACGGGCTCGGGAATCAGATGGATGCCAAAGGCGGAATCAACGCCTTTCTGGATAGCACGGGCCAGGGCCACTATGTCGTCTGAGCCGGCACCTCCGCGATTGGTCAAGGCCAGCGTGTGCACGTCAGACAGTGCGGCAGCCGACCCCTGCTCCAAAGCGAAGCCCTTGTGGAAACCTGAATGATCGATCAGCCAGGCTGCTGAGGTCTTGACCAACGCCGAGTCTTCGACAGGATAGCGCGGGGCATCCGCCGGCAGGGCATCCGCGGCCTGGCGACTGATGATCGGATTGGTGAAGAAACTTCCGCAACCATGGCGGTCAAGCAGCACCCGTTCGCCCCTGGGGCCGTGAAGGTCATCCTGGACTGCCTCCAGAGCCTCTTCAAGGTCGGAAGTACGGCGGCATGATCCCATCCAATCAGTCAGGTACCGGTAGGGATCTTCCAGCATCCCCTTGCCTGCTCTGACAGTCAGAACCGCCTGGCGGATCCGTTCCAGAGGAAGCGTTGCTCCGGGCTCCACGCCCAGGACCTTAGCCAGCTGGGCGGAACCCACCTGAGCTGCCGACCCGTGTCGCAGGACCAGGGTGACCGAAAGAACCACGTAGCGCGGCGTCGGAAAGAACCGTGCATCGGGCACAGCCGGCGCCTGGTACATGGTCTGCTTGAGCAGGGAGGTCCTGTATCCGAAATCCAGATCCGAGGCCCGCAGATAGGCAGTTATTTTGTCCTGGCGGTCCCAGACCTCTACCGAGTCGACTAGGCGCCCGACCTCCTGGCCGTAGGCGCCGATGTTCTGGACCACCGAGGCCCCGACAGTCCCGGGGATGCCGGATAGACCCTCTACCCCGATCAGGTGCATGCGCACGCAGTAGGAGACCAGATCATCCCAGTTGGTCCCAGCCGTGGCGTTGATATGGACAACGGGGACGCCGCCCTCAGGCGGAGCCACCTCGTCAGGAACGCTGATGTCCTGACGGGTGTCACGTACAACCACGCCAGGAAAATCCTGGTCAGAGGCAAGCAGATTGGATCCTCCGCCGATCAGGCATAGGGGCAGCCCCTTGGAATCCGCGCCCTCCACAGCCTCGATCATGCCCACGCGGTTCCGGGGCTGGACGAAAGCGGCCATGCTCCCGCCTACACCCACTGTGGTGATATCAGCAAAGGTCGGAATAGTGTCTCTGGAGGATACGTCAGACATGCAATTCACTGTATCATCGTCCCCTTATGAGGGCCTCTTCCGGGCAGGAGCAATGCCGTGGCTGCCTACCATCCTTGGCAATAAGCGATCAGCCATAATCAGAGAGTGAAGCAAGACCGCATCCATACAGCTGTAAAGTCCGGTCTGACCCATCCTTATCAGGTTTTCCTATAGCTTTTGCAAGACCCGTGCAAGGCCAGGGGACGATTAGCGGCAATAGATATTACCTATATGCCAGGTCGTTGACCGGCCTGCTACCTGGAGGGTTTTATGTGACAAGAGCTTTGGAAAGAGGAATCTCCAAAGCCCGGTTTCCGGACGAAGGGTACCGGGAACACGTGGACACCTGATCGGGCGTCCATAGGACACGCACCAGGAAATGAGAATGCAATGACAGAAGACAGAAGAACCCAGTTCCACCAGATAGCCCATGGCCAGGGGAACCGAGCCTGGCTGACCTCCGCCTGGCAGCACCACATCGGACACGAATACGGTGCCGAGAATTTTGCCGCAGCCACCTTGGACTTCGTCCGCAAGTGGGATTGGGACTGGGTCAAGATCAATCCGCGGGCCATATATTATGCCGAGGTCTGGGACGCAGTCTACGACAAGGACCACTATGATTGGCTGGTCCCGCACACCGTCCGTACAGCCATCCAGGAGGCAGGGGACATCGCCCGCATCGACTACCGCGACCCCGAAACCAATAAGGTCCTCCAAGAACAGATCCAGGCCGCCAGGGCCATCCGAGACGGCCTGGAGGACCGAGCAGTCATCGACACGGTCTTCTCCCCGCTCTCGGTCCTCCTTCTGCTGGCTGATCTTCCCCTCTATCCCGATGGGCAGGGCTCTGTGCAAGAGGACGACAGGGATGTGAACAGACAGACTCTGATCTTCGACCAGCCCGAGGCGGCCAAGTCAGCGCTGGACAACATCGCCCGGACCCTTGCCGACTACGCAACCCTGCTGGTCAGCCCCAAGGAGCAAGGCGGGGCAGGCCTGGACGGCATCTTCTTCGCCGAAACGGGCCTGGCCAGCCATGGCTACTTCAACCAGACGCAACTGGAGGAATGGGCCAAGCCCTATGACCGGATCGTGATCCGGGCAGTCAGACAGGCCAATCCGGAAGCCCTGGTCCTGGTGCATACCTGCCGGGAGGATGCACACCCTGAAGAATTCACCGACCTGAATCCTAATTTTCTCCACTGGGATCAGTTCCGCCCTGGCAATCCTGAAATCAGCACCGACTTTCCTGCCGTACCCGTAGGCGGAGCCGACTTCGAACTCTTCAACCCAGGCGGCGACGTGAACCAGATCCGCGAGGAACTGGACCAGACCATCCAGGCCCGCCAAGGCCGTCCCTTCCTCCTGGCACCTTCATGCACCATCCCGACGCCTGCCGACGAGGAGGCCCTGCGCGTTCTGAGCGGAACCCGGGCCTCCTAGGAACTCTGAAACCACAAACAATCCCACCGACATCCACCGCCAAACCCCAAGGGAGACATCATGGCCATCACCTCAAAGCAGCACCATCAGCATCACAGCACCATCAGGGCAATGGTTGCCCTCATGATCACCATGGCCATGGCCGGGGCGCTGTCGGCCTGCGGATTGGGGGGCGACAAGGGCTCCTCCGCAGGATCGTCTGACCATGTGACCATTGCTGCCATTTACCCTAAGACCGGTCTCTACGCCGAGTACGGAAAGATGTTCCAGCAGGGCTTCGACCTGGCCAAGGACCAGATCAACAAGAAGGGCGGAATACAGGGCAAACGCCTGGACATCGATTACTACGACACTCAATCAGATGCCAAGCAGGATGCCGCTGTCGCCCCCAAGATCGCTGCCGACAAGTCGGTCATCGCCGTTGTGGGCGACTACTCTTCGCCAGCATCATCTGCTGCATCGCCCATCTTCCAGCAGGCCGGACTGGTCCATTACGGCTTCAATAACTCCTCCCCGGTGTTCACCAAATCCGGCGATCATGTCTGGACGCCCCAGATATCAGATAAGACCTACCAGGAAGTCAACGCCGAGGCGATATCCAAACGAGCGAAGAAGGTCTCCGTCGTCTATCTGGAAAACGACTGGGGGAAGGAATCATTCCAACACTTCAAAGACGCCGCTGACAAACAAGGGGTGCAGATCATTTACCAGTCCTCCTACCTGCCTGATTCCACTGATCTGACGCCAATACTGATTCCGGCCAAGAACGCTGGCCCTGATGCTGTGGTGGACATCGGCTACGGACCAGACGGGGCATTGGTTCTCAATACCCTCCGCGACAAGCTGGACTACAAGGGACCCTTCTTCGGCGGCCAGGAGACCAAGGAGTTCCTCTCCTTGACGGGGGCAAACTCCCAAGGAACCATCATCACCGGGACTTTCTCGGCAACCGGCACCAAGGATCCCAAGGCCAAGGCCTTCGTCAAGAGCTTCGAGGACCGGTACCACATCGTCCCCGGCAACTTCGAAGTCACGGCCTACCAGGCCATCATGGACCTGGCCCACGCGGGTGAAAAGACCAGCCCCACCAGGCAGGGCATTCAGGAGGCCTTGACCAAGGTCAAAGACTTCCCGCTCTATCAAGGCCAGGGCGGCACCTTCAAGTTCAATGCCAAAAACCGGCGGGCGGATGTGATCCAGCCCATCCTCCTTCAGGTGGATCAGGGCAAATTCAAACAGATCGAGAAGTAAGCAACGATCATGGTCGAGACGCTCTTTTCCGGATTCATCCACGGCGGCGTATACGCCCTGGCCGCCGTGGGCATGTCCCTGGTCTTCGGAGTGACCAATGTGGCCAACTTCGCACAAGGGTCACTGGTGGCGGTTGGCATGATGACGGCCTGGTGGGTGGGCTCCTCCCTGGGTTGGGGACTCATCCCCACCATTCTGGCCGTCGTTCTGGTCACAGGCCTTGTCGGCCTGGTCACCAACCTCCTGGTCATCACTCCGCTGGAAGGTAGACAACCAATCGCTGCTCTCTTGGGAACTGTGGGCGTAGGGCAGGTTCTGGATAACGGGATGCAGCTGATCTTCGGCTCCCAGACCAGGCCCTTTCCCCAGCTGCTGCCTACCCACAACCTGCATGCGCTGGGCATCAGCTTCGGCACCTCCGACCTGGTCATGGGTCTTGTCGCCCTGACCAGCATGGTTGCACTCTGGGCCTTCTTGACATACGGCAGGACCGGCCAGGCCATCAGGGCCACATCCCAGGATTCCCAGGCTGCATTGCAAATGGGAGTGCCGGTCACCTCCATTCGCACCATAGCTTTCGTCATCGGGTCGATTCTGGCGGGCATCGCAGGAATTTTCATCGGCCTGTTCAAGACGAACATCAACCCCATGGACGGCAGCACCATCGGCATGACAGCATTCGTGGCCGCTGCCATCGGCGGACTGGGCTCCATCCCCGGAGCCATCATCGGGGGCCTGGTGCTGGGTTTGGCTGAAGCCATCGGAGTAGGACTCTTCGGCGATGGCGTGCACGACCTGATCACCTTCGGCACCCTTCTGCTGGTTCTGATCCTCAAGCCCTCAGGATTCCTGGGGCGCAAGGCGGACATGGGCAAGGAGCCCATGACCGGAACCCTCCCGGAAGCCGCCAGACCCATCCGACTGCCGCTTTGGGCCAACCTCGGCCTTGCAGCAGCCGCTCTGGCCACTCCCTTCATTTTCTCCGACCACATGGCCGGCATCGGGACCCAGGTGACTATTTATGCCATTGCTGCAGTGGGTCTGACGCTGATCTCGGGCTCGGCCGGTCAGACCATCCTAGGACTGGCAGGACCTGTGGCCGTGGGAGCTTATGCCTCGGCCCTGCTGACCATGCGCATGCACTGGCCCTTCACCCTCTCCCTCCTAGCAGCGGCCATCATTGCCGCGCTTGCTGCATCCCTGCTGACATTCCCTGTATGGAAGCTCAGTGGCCACTATGTGGCTATCGCCACCATAGGGGTGGGAGCAGTCATGGTCGCCATCATCCGCATCTGTGAGCCTCTGACCAGAGGTTCCCTAGGTTTGCAGGGCATTCCCCTGCCGACCTTCCTGGGCAAGCCGCTCGACACCCAGCAGATGCAGTATTTGCTGGATCTGGTCATCCTTCTTCTGGTTCTTGCAGTGACCTCCCGGATCAGGTCCTCACATCTGGGCCACGTCTTCGAGGCCATCGGCGAAGACGGGCAAGCGGCCTGGTCCCTGGGGATCAGGACCGGGGCCTACAAAGCGCTGGCCTACGCCCTGGCATGCGGTTCTGCAGGTATCTCTGGGGCCCTGCTGGCGCACCAGTACACCTATATCGACCCGACCCTCTTCAACCCGACCATGTCGACCCTGATTCTGACCATCATCGTCCTGGGTGGCATGAAGTCCCCGACCGGAGCTGTGATCGGCTCCCTGATCCTGGTAGGGGCCCCTGAACTGCTGCGTATCCTGCCCGAGGTGAGAATCATGGCCTACGGACTCGTCCTGATCATCTTTATCATCTGCAGACCACAGGGTCTGTTCTCAATCAAAAGGAGGGCATGATGACGGGCAGCCGACACAATACCGAACCTGTACGCGACAGTCCCGATCAGCCCCTACTCAGCGTACGAAATCTGAGCAAGAGCTTCCAGGGACTGCAGGCAGTGGCCGACGTGAACATGGACCTGGCACCCGGCCAGGTGATAGGCATTATCGGCCCCAACGGATCAGGAAAGTCCACAACCATCAACCTGGTCTGCGGCTTTCTCAAGCCCGACTCGGGCCAGATCAGTCTGAGGGGACGCACCGTGACCGGCCTGCCCGCCACGGACATAGCCGAGCAGGGGGTGTCCCGCACCTTCCAGAACGGCAGGGTCTTTCCGACCATGAGCGTTGAAGAGAACGTGGCCGTAGGATTCCATAGGCGCCTGGAGGCCCGCAGGCCCTTTCGCCGTCTGGAGAAGTGGCCCATCCTGCGATGGATTCCCCTGCTGACGCAGACCTGGCTGACGCTGGTGCCCGGTCCCGCCTGCCGCAGGGAGGCGGTCGTGGAGCGCAAGGCCGTCCAGTCCGAGATCGACAGATTCAGCGAGCGCCTGGAAGAACACCGAACCCAGGCCGCCTACACACTCTCCTACGCCAACCGGCGACGCACAGAGATAGCCAGAGCACACGTCAGCTCCCCCGACATTCTGGTTTTGGACGAGCCCACGGCAGGAATGAACCAGTCGGAGACGGCCGAGGTGCTGCAACAGCTTCTGGAGCTCAAGGCCCACGGGCAGACCATGCTCCTGGTCGAGCATAAGATCGATCTGATCGAAGCGCTTTGCGACCAGGTCATCGCCATGGACGGCGGAAAGATCATCGCCTCCGGACCTCCCAGGCAGGTCAGTGCCGATCCTCGCGTCATCACCGCATATCTAGGCGACCGCAGACCCCGCAACGAGACCCCCATGAACGGGCAGGCGAATGTCCTGGCCCGGCAGAACGCCCTGGCCCCGGTCACCGCTGCAGAACAGGTCGATGGGCAGGATCACGGTAGTGCAGGAACCGGGCTAAAAGCCAAAACCAAGGCGCATAATGACAGTGAGGGGGAGCCAACCACCGAAGAGGATCGAACATTGCTCTCCCTGGATGCCATCGATGTGAGCTATGGCCCGGTCAAGGCCCTGGATCATGTCAGTCTGCGCATTCCCCAAGGCGGCATCATCTCCCTTCTGGGCGGCAATGCTTCGGGCAAGTCCACAACCATGAAGACCATTCTGGGCCTGCTCGCTCCAAAGAAGGGGACCATCCATTTGGATGGACGGGAAATCACCCACACCCCCACCAAGGACCGGGTCCGTTCCGGAATCGCCTCGGTCCCTGAGGCGAGAAGGGTCTTTGCGGCCATGAGCGTGGAGGAGAACCTGCGCATGGGCGCCTTCACCCAAAGGGAACGCAATCAGATTGAACAGGATCTGGATGCTATATATGAGCGGTTCCCACGCCTGGCTGAACGCCGCAGGCAGCAAGCCGGCACCCTCTCAGGAGGCGAGCAGCAGATGCTGGCCTTCGGCAGGGCCCTGATGAGCCATCCTCGGCTGATATGCATGGACGAACCAACCATGGGCCTCTCGCCCAAACTGGTCGACCAGGTACTGGAACAGATCGTCTCCCTTCGCGACCAGCTGGGCATCTCCATTCTTCTGGTCGAACAGCAGGCCGAGCTGGCCCTGTCCATCGCCGACTACGGGTACGTGCTGCAGAACGGCCTGATCCGTCTGGAGGGGCCTGCCCGAAAGCTCTTGAATGATGAACGTGTCCGCCAGGCATACCTGGGCAAGGCAACCTCCCGATAGCGGGCGATAAGGAACACCTATGAGCGGAGCCTTGCCCGGGACCATAAAAAACGATTCGATGGTGGGCTAGCGAAAGATTCACAACCGGACACAAGCATAGGAAGACACCCGCATGAGCAAAGGATTCGCAACAAAAGCCGTCCATGACGGCTATGACTGTCAAAGCCTGGGCGGAGGCGCGGCCAGCGTCCCTATCTACCAGTCGGCCGCCTTTGACATGATCACTGCCGACCGGGGAGACGCACTGGCCGCCGGCGAAATTCAAGGGTTCTCTTACTCACGCCTGGCCAACCCCACAGTCAAGGTCCTGGAGGATCGCCTGGCCAGCCTGGAGGGGGGCAAGGGGGCTGTGGCCATGGCCTCAGGGATGGCAGCCGTGTCGTCAGCCCTCATGTGCGCAGCCGAAGGCGGCGGGAGACTAATTTCCCCGGTCGATCTTTATGGGACCTCGGTGGATGCCATGAAGACCTTCTTTCCCAACTTCGGCATCGAAACGGATTTTGTGGACGACATCAACGACCTTGACGAGGTGGAATCCCTGATCCAGGACAACACCAGGGCCATCTTCGCTGAGTCCGTGGCCAATCCGTCCACAGCCATAGCCAACATTCCCGGCCTGGCCGACCTGGCCCATCGGCATGGGCTGGCTCTGATCATCGACAATACAGTGCCCACGCCGTACCTGCTCAACCCGATCGACTTCGGTGCCGACATCGTCGTCCATTCGACCACCAAGGGAATCAGCGGCCACGGCAACGCCCTGGGCGGGGTCATCGTGGATGCAGGACGGTTCGACTGGGGCAACGGCCGATTCCCGCAAATGAGCCAGCCCGAACTGATCATCAGCGACGAGCGGCACGGGTCCATGTTCAGCTTTCTTGATGCCTTCGGCAAGATGGCTTTCCTCCACAGGGTTCATACCAAATACCTGCACACCTTCGGGGCGGTCATGAGTCCTTTCACCGCCTACCTGCAACTGACCGGCCTTGAGACCCTGGCCCAGCGGGTCGCCGCCGAGGTAAAGACGGCAGCAATCCTGGCCCGCCACCTGCTGACCATTCCCCAGGTGGAACAGGTCAACTACTCGGGCATTCCCGAAGGTCGGCACCAAGGCGATGCGGACCAGCAGAACCGCCTGGCATCAACCCTGCTGCCCAAGGGCGTCGGCACGATCCTCTCCTTCAAGGTCAAAGGGGGCTATGAGCAGGTGAAGCGCATCGTGGACTCGGTGCATCTCATGAGCTACATGCCCAACATCGGCGACTGTCGCACCCTGATTGTGGACCCGGCCAGGATCACCCACAGGGAGGTTCCGGGCCCCTACCGTCTCAGTGCTGGTGTGGGCGACGACCTGATTCGGATCTCCGTAGGTCTGGAGAACCCGAATGACCTGGTCGCCGACCTGGATCAGGCCTTTGCAGCCGCCTACCCGAACACGCTCTAAAAGCGGCGTCCTCTACATCGCAAAACTCATTCTGCTCCCAACATATCCCCAGATAATACGGAGCAGACATATATGCAGAGTTGCATAAAGAAGAACCCGACCAAATGGTCGGGTCCTGATGAAGCCAAAAGATGGGAAGAACTCAGCGAGTCTCCCGGTGCAGGGTATGCTTGCCGCAACGGGGGCAGAACTTCTTGAGCTCCAGACGGTCAGGAGTGTTACGACGGTTCTTGGTCGTAATGTAATTACGCTCCTTGCACACGGTGCACGCCAGCGTAATGCCAGGACGGATATCTGCGGCTTTTGCCATGGTTCACCTCTATAGTCGTTGCACGACCGACGTATGTCGGCCACAGTAGCGAGGAAGAGACTCGAACTCTTGACCTTACGATTATGAGTCGTACGCTCTAGCCAGCTGAGCTACCCCGCCAGAGAGCCTCGGGTGAGAATCGGACTCACGACCTCTTCCTTACCAAGGAAGTGCTCTGCCACTGAGCTACCGAGGCGTGGCGGATAGAGGATTCGAACCTCTGAAGCATTACGCGGCTGATTTACAGTCAGCTCCCTTTGACCGCTTGGGAAATCCGCCATGTCGCACTAGAACCGGAGCTCCGTACGGCAACTTGCCTATAATGACATGTTTTTTCGTTTTCCGCAAGTCCCGCTCCGACATCGTGTCTTCCGTGTCAGAGCGGGACAGACAGGTCAGAAATCCCAGTCGTCGTCGTCCGTCTCCACGGCCTTGCCCATGACATAGGAGGAACCCGAGCCGGAGAAGAAGTCGTGGTTCTCGTCGGCGTTGGGGCTCAGCGAGGCGATGATGGCCGGATTCACGTCGGTGCTGTCCGAGGGGAAGAGTGCCGGATAGCCCAGGTTCATCAGCGCCTTGTTGCCGTTGTAGCGCAGGAACTTGGTGACGTCCTCCACCAGGCCCACCCCGGAGTACAGGCTCTCGGTGTATTCCACCTCGTTGTCGTACAGGTCGCCCAGGAGCTCGTAGGTGTAGTCGCTCATGGCCTGACGCTCGGAGTCGGAGACCTTGGCCAGCCCCTTCTGGTACTTGTAGCCGATGTAGTAGCCGTGCACGGCCTCATCACGGATGATCAGGCGAATCAGATCAGCCGTGTTGGTCAGCTTGGCATGGCTGGAGAAGTACATGGGCAGGTAGAAGCCCGAGTAGAAGAGGAAGGACTCCAGCAGGGTGGAGGCCACCTTGCGTTTCAGGGGATTGTCGCCCTCGTAGTAGTCCAGGACGATCTGGGCCTTGCGCTGGAGGAACTCGTTGTGCTCGCTCCACTCGAAGGCGGCGTCAATCTGTGGCGTGGAGGCCAGGGTGGAGAAGATGGAGGAGTAGGACTTGGCATGGACCGACTCCATAAAGGCGATGTTGGTGTAGACCGCCTCCTCATGGGGGGTCAGCGCATCCGGGATCAGGCTGACGGCGCCCACGGTCCCCTGGATGGTGTCCAGAAGGGTCAGACCGGTGAAGACCCGCATGGTCAGGGTGTGCTCCTCCTCGCTCATGGCCTGCCAGGAGGGCAGATCATTGCTGACGGGAACCTTCTCGGGCAGCCAGAAGTTGCCGGTCAGACGGTCCCAGACCTCCAGGTCCTTCTCGTCCTCCAGACGGTTCCAGTTGATGGCGGAGACCCGGTCGATCAGCTTCAGCGGCTGCCGGGGAATGGAAATGGGTGGGACCATGGTTGATTGCTCCTTGTTGGATAGGTTTTCGACAGTGCAAAGCGGATCATGACAGGACCGTCAGTCTACCGCATGGACGGACCCGACCTGTGGACGTGGATGCCAAAGGGTCGGCGCCGCCCTCAAAGACGGCACCGACCTTGGATTACATATGCCTTAGGACACGTGCCTTAAAGCATGCAGCTGACGCAGCCTTCGACCTCGGTGCCTTCCAGCGCCTGCTGGCGGATCCTGATGTAGTAGAGGGTCTTGATCCCCTTACGCCAAGCGTAGATCTGAGCCTTGTTCAGATCGCGGGTGGTGGCTGTGTCGGGGAAGAAGAGGGTCAAAGAGAGTCCCTGATCCACATGCTGAGTGGCCTCGGCATAGGTGTCCACGATCTTCTTCCAGCCGATCTCGTAGGCGTCCTCGAAGTAGTCCAGGTTCTCGTTGGTCATGTAGGGAGCCGGGTAGTAGACGCGCCCGATCTTGCCCTCCTTGCGGATCTCGATCTTGGAGGCGATCGGGTGGATGGAGCTGGTGGAGTGGTTGATGTAGGAGATGGACCCGGTCGGGGGGACGGCCTGGAGGTTCTGGTTGTAGATGCCGTCCTTGAGGATGGCCGCCTGGAGTTCCTTCCAGTCCTCAACCGTGGGAATGTGGACCTTGTACTGGTCGAAGAGGTCCTTGATCCGCTGGGTCCTGGGCTCCAGGGAACGGCTGCCCTCAGTGTACTTGTCGAAGTAGTTCCCCTGGCCGGCCGGCTTGGCATAGTCGGACTTGGCGAAGGAGGCGAAGGCCTTCCCCCGCTCCACGGCCAGGGCATGGGAGGCCCTGTAGGCGTGGTAGGCCACGGTCATGAAGTACATGTCGGTGAAGTCCAGCCCCTCCTCGGATCCGTAGTGAATGCCCTCGCGGGCCAGGAATCCATGGAGGTTCATCTGACCCAGGCCGATGGCATGGCCCTCGTCGTTGCCCCGCTTGATGGAGGGGACGGCCTCGATGTTGGTGTGGTCAGAGACGGAGGTCAGGGCACGGACCGAGGTTTCGACCGTGTCGGCCAGGCCGCCGTCCATGGCCTTGGCGATGTTGAGGGATCCCAGGTTGCATGAGATGTCCCGACCGATATGCTCATAGTTCAGGTTCTCGGAATAGGTGCTGGGCTCCTGGACCTGCAGGATCTCCGAGCAGAGGTTGGACATGGTGATCCGGCCGTCGATGGGGTTGGCCTTGTTGACCGTGTCCTCGAAGAGGATGTAAGGGTAGCCGGACTCGAACTGGATCTCGGCCAGGGTCATGAAGAAGTCGCGGGCGTCGATGTACTTCTTGTGGATCCGCTTGTCCTTGACCATCTCCTCATAGTGCTCGGTGATGGAGATGTCGGCGAAGGGCTTGCCATAGACCCGCTCCACGTCGTAGGGCGAGAAGAGAGCCATGGGCTCCTTGCGCTTGGCCAGCTCGAAGGTGATGTCGGGAATGACCACGCCCAGGGCCAGGGATTTGATGCGGATCTTCTCGTCCGCGTTCTCCCGCTTGGTGTCCAGGAAACGCATGATGTCAGGATGGTGGGCCGACAGGTAGACGGCGCCGGCACCCTGGCGGGCACCCAGCTGGTTGGCGTAGGAGAAGGAATCCTCCAGGAGCTTCATGACCGGGACCACGCCGCTGGACTGGTTCTCGATGTGCTTGATGGGTGCGCCCATCTCGCGCAGGTTGCTGAGCAGCAGGGCCACGCCGCCGCCCCTCTTGGACAGCTGCAGGGCGGCGTTGACGCCGCGGGAGATGGACTCCATGTTGTCCTCGATGCGCACCAGGAAGCAGGAGACCGGCTCGCCGCGCTGGGCCTTGCCCAGGTTCAGGAAGGTCGGGGTGGCGGGCTGGAAGCGGCCGGAGATGATCTCATCCGTGTACTTCATAGCTGCCTGCTCATCCCCGTCGGCCAGCTCCAGGGCCACGGCCACACAGCGCTGGGGGAAGTCCTCCAGGTAGCGCTTGCCATCGAAGGTTTTCAACGCATAGGAGGTATAGAACTTGAAGGCGCCCAGGAAGGTCTCGAACTCAAAGCCGCTCTCGGCCGCATGCTTGTAGATCCTGTCCAGGAACTCAGGGGTGTAGCTCTCGAAGACCTTCCGATCGTAGTACTCGTGATCCAGGAGGTAGGCAATCCTCTCGCCCGTGGAGGGGAAAGTCATGGTGTTGGGCCGTACGTGCCGGTCCATGTACTGGCGCTCGGCCTCGCGGTCCTTGTCGAACTGAATCCTTCCGTCCTTGTCGTACAGGTTCAGCATGGCGTTCAGGGCATGGTAGTCGTGAGCCGGATCGAAGGTCTCCTCATCCTCGGATGCGGTCCTATCCAGGGCCAGGGACGTGTCCTCGTTTGCTCCCATCGGGTGTCCTTTCATGAGTATTGCAGTGATAGTGCGTGTAATGAAATAGGCTCAGGACTCGGGGTGGTTGCGGAAGAAATCCACAACCCCGCTGCGGACCTTCTCCTGGTCCTCCTTGGTGCCCATGAGCTCGAAATAATAGAGGAAAGGCACATTGCACTTGCGGGAGATGATGTCCCCCGCCATGCAGAAGGCCTCCCCGAAGTTGGTGTTGCCCGAGGCGATGACCCCGCGGATGCCGGCCCGGTTGGCCGGGTCGTTCAGGAAGCGCTTTATCTGCGGCATGACCGCCTTCTTGGCTGATCCGCCCCCATAGGTGGGGACGATCAGGATGTAGGGCTGACGAATGTTGAGCGGCGGGTCCTTGGGCCTCAGAGGGATGCGGAAGACATCGATCCCCTCGTCATCCAAATGGCAGTTGGCGATGAACCGGGCGGTGTTGCGCGAGGCCGACGAGAAGTAGACCACGGCCCCCAGACGCTGACCCTGGGCGGCGAACTCGGGAGCGCTGAGCTCCGAATCAGCTCCGGCGGTCTGCTGTTGCTCCATGCTTCCTCCTGATCAGGCCATCCAGAGCCTGTCTTGACGGTGATGCCCGCCCTGAAGACGGACCGATCAGAACCCGCCCAGCGCGAGCCTGAACTACTATATGTGCTATCGATATAGAAAACGGTGAGCATATATAGGGTTTTCTGTGCCCAATATCACACCGGTTCCAACTGGCCTAGAAGTCCCAGTCGTCGTCGTCCGTGGACTCGGAGTGCCCCATGACGTAGGAGGAGCCCGAGCCTGAGAAGAAATCATGGTTCTCGTTGGCCGAGGGCGACAGAGCCGCCAGGATCTCCGAGCTGACATCGGTCTGGTCGGCTGCGAACCGGGCCGGGTAGCCCAGGTTCATCAGCGCCTTGTTGGCATTGTAGCGAACGAAGGCGAAGACGTCCTCGACAAAGGGGAAGCCCTCATAGATCTGCCCGGAGTAGACCATCTCCAGATCGTAGAGCTTGTCCAGCAAATCATTGGTGAACTTCTCCAGCATGGCCTGGTCGGCCTGGGTCCTCTCCTCCAGACCACGCTGATACTTGTAGCCCGAGTAATAGCCATGGATGGCCTTGTCACGCAGGATCAGACGGATCATGTCGGCCGTATTCATCAGCTTGGCATGGCTGGAGAAATAAAGGGGCAGATAGAAGCCCGCATAGAGCATGAGCGAGGAGAGCATGGTGGAGGCCACCTTGCGCTTCAGGGGATCCTCGCTGACATACTCGTGCAGGACCGTGTGGACGCGCTCCTGGAGGACGTCGTTGGCCACGGCCCAGCGGTAGGCCTTGTCGATCTCCTCGCTGGAGCAGAGGGTGGAGAAGACCGAGGAGTAGGAGCGGGCGTGGACCGACTGCATGAAGGCGATATTGGTATAGATGGCCTGCTCCTGCTCGGTGCGGGCGTGATCGATCTGTACCAGCTCGCCGATGGTGGCTTGGGTGGTGTCCAGCATGGTCAGTCCGGTGAAGACGCGGACCGTGGTCTGGCGCTCGTGATCGGTCAGGGTGTTCCAGGAGGGTATGTCGTTGGACAGGGGCACCTTCTCGGGCAGCCAGAAGTTGGAGACCAGGCGGTTCCAAACTTCCAGATCCTTCTCGTCGGTGATCTTGTTCCAGTTGACCGGGCGAATCCTGGCCTCAGGGGTGACCCGGTACTGGGGCGGGGTGATGGATTGGCGCATCATCTCGTCGTCGGCATAGACGCCGGCCTCTGACTTGGCGCTCTCTTTGGTGCTTTCCTGCTGGCTCATGACAAAACCGCCTTTCGTGAATCAGTCGACTGCTGCTGGAGCTGCACTCCCATTCCGGCCAGGATGGCCCTGACCGCTTGAACATCCTCCGAAGTGCCCAGCAGCTCGAAGCGATAGAGCTCAGGGACGCCGCACCGGCGGGCTATCAACGGGCCGGCTGCGCAATAGGCGCTGCCAAAGTTCCGGTTGCCCGAGGTGACGACTCCGCGGATCAGTCCGCGGTTGACCGGATTGTTCAGGAAGTGGATGACCTGCTTGGGCACGGCCCCCTTGGCTGACCCGCCGCCATAGGTGGGCACCAGCAGAAGGTAAGGCGCATCCATAATGGGCATGGGCTGGCGCCGCTCATACAGGGGGATGCGGATGGGCCCCTCCACGCCCAGCCGCTGCACAAAGCGGTGGGTGTTGTTGGAGACGCTGGAGAAGTACACCAGCTTGGAGGCACCATCGGGAGGATCGCGCCGATCCACATCTGCTGAGGACATAGTGACTGTTGCTCCTTGATAAACACTATATATTGGATAAGCTTGGCCAGCCAACCACAATATATAGGTTTATCCAAGACGACACAAGCTCACAGGAGCAAAACAGCCTTTGCTGTGACATTCCAGACAAGGACGGAGACGGCAATTATTTGCATTTACGCTCGCGGCAGTATGCGGCCTTCAGTCAGCAATCGGATCCTGCGGTAAACCCTGCCGACGCAGATCAGCGCAAACTTCCAGGACCCGGTCGTTGGCTTCCCGCTCCCCCACAGTGATGCGGATGCCCTCGCCGGGGAAGGTCCTGACCGACAAGCCTGCGTCGCGGAAGAGCTGATCAGCCTGTGCGGCGGCCTGGCCCAGAGGCAGCCAGTAGTAGTTGGCCCGAGGCTCAGGAATCTTCCACCCCTGCTCCTGCAAACCAGCCAGGATCCTGGCCCGTTCCTGCTTGAGTGCCTGGACCCGTTCGGCCAGGCGATCCTGTGCGTCCAGGCTGGCCATTGCCGCTGTTTGGGCCACATCGGTGACACCGAAGGGCAGGGCCACCTTGTTCATGCCGGCAATGATCGGCTCCGCTGCCACGGCGTATCCGATCCGCAGACCAGCCAGTCCATAGGCCTTGGAGAAGGTCCGGGCCACTATCACATTGGGATGCTCGCGCATAAGTGTCAACCCATCGGCTCGATCAGGGTCGTCGTTGAACTGTATATACGCCTCATCAAAGAGCACCGGAAGGTCTGCGGGCAGGGCTTGCAGGAGCCGTTCGGCCTGATCGCGATCGACGTTGGTCGCAGTCGGGTTGTTGGGATTGTTGATAATGACCAGTCTGGTGTGGTCATTGACCGCGGCGATCATGGCCTCGATGTCATGACGCCCCTGCTTATCCAGGGGCACAGGCACCCCGGTGGCGCCGGCCATGGTGATGATGATGGGATAGGCCTCGAAGCTGCGCCAAGGATAGACCACCTGATCGCCGTGACCAGCCACCAGGTCAACCAGCTGGGTGATGACCTCAGTGGATCCGCATCCCAGCTGAATGCATGCTGGATCGACCCCGTGCAGCTTGGCCAGCCGCTCTACCAGACGGGTGCCATGCATGTCCGGATAGCGGTTCAAATGGCCCAGGGCTTGCTCGAAGACGGTCTGAAGCACACCGGGCAAGGGCGGATAGGGGTTCTCATTGCTTGAGATCTTGTAACTGGTCAACCCGGGAACGGCTGGTGCCGGGCTGCCCTGCCGGTATCCGGGAAGGGAATCAATGCTGGCGCGATGACGATAGTACATGGGCACCATGCTAGCTGCCAGCACATGTCCCTGCGGCATCTGGTCCGCTGCACGGTCCTGACGAGACGCAAATGGCCCCCGGTCCTTCCGCAGGACCAGGGGCCACCAATCCACCGCCTCTTTACTTGAGGATGGCCAGAACGTCGCGCGCGGACACGATCAGATAGTCCTCGCCGCCGTAGTTGACCTCGGTGCCGCCGTACTTGGAGTACAGAACCTTGTCGCCAACCTTGACATCCATGGGGATGCGCTCGCCCTTGTCGTCACGACGGCCAGGGCCTGCCGCCAGCACCTCGCCCTGCTGGGGCTTCTCCTTGGCGGTATCAGGAATGACCAGCCCGGAAGCGGTCTTGGTCTCCGCCTCAGCCTGCTTGATGACGATCTTGTCTTCCAACGGTGTGAGTGAAATCGACACTGTGGACCTCCTACATCTTGTGAGAACAGCCAATGAACCCACGCCGGAACGTCGATGAGAGGCTGACGAACACTCACCACGCATTCCTTTGCGCTACAAGTCATAGTAGCGCGAAATTAGCACTCTGCCAACTTGAGTGCTAACGCTGGTGGTGAAAGATGGATTGTCGATTGGCCCCTCAGGACTTGGCTGACGGACGACGCCGGGCCAATATGGCCTCCACGCCGATGGACAGGGAGTTCTCGCTACGGTCAGGCGCTTCGACCTGGGCCTGCATCTCCCTCTCATGGAAGTCGTCGGGCCGCCCATCGGCCTTCTTCTGAGCCTTCTTTTGATCGGGCTGCTTCTTTTCGGGGGGACGGGCCACGGAGACCTGTCGGGTTGACTTGATCTCCAGGCTGTGGGGACCCTCATCTTCGTTGTTCTTGCCGTCCTTGTCCGCTTCCTCGCCGCGGGCCGATCCCAGGGAGAAGGAAATCAGATCTTGGCCTGCCGCCATGTCGAAAGCATCCAAGGCCGGAGAGGGATTGATGCGTTCGAGTTCGTTGGTGGCATCCTCCTGGGCCTTTGCCGAGGACGACGATGCCGCGGATTTGGAGGCCTGATCCGACGAGGCCTGGTGCTCTTTGCCGATAGACGCAGAAACCGATCCGGACTTGCCTGAATGGGCAGCGGCGGATTGGGCAGGCATCGAGTGTGAAGAAGTCGGCCGGACTGCAGACTTCGAGGCAGCGGATTTGTCCATTGGCGACTTGGGCGTAGCAGATTTGGAGGCAGCCTTTTGGGCCTTTGAAGATTTGGCAGCTGCTGGTTTGGAAGCCGCCGGTTGAGAAGCCGCTTGTTTGGCTGGGGTCTGTTCAGAGGTCTTCTTGGTGACGGGCTGCCTGTTCGAGGTATGTCCGGTCTGAGCAGCAGTCTTCTCGTTCGGCTTTACGGACCCGGCCGAACCCTTAGCCTTGCTGGTGCCGGCTGACGGCTTTGCTGGCTTGGTGGAATTGTGCTGCCTGGCCTTGAGTGCTGCCTGCTGATCAGCCTTGGCCTGAGCCAGCGTTTGACGAATCTCACCCTGGTCAAGCACATCTGTGGCAGTTTCCGTGCGGCCCTCATTCTTGGCCTGCACAGGCCTGCCGGAGGTCTTGCTCTTAGTCAGGCTGGCCGCCTGCTGACGACGCTGCCTAGCACGTCGCTGGGCCAAATTGCGCTCCCAAGTCCTAGCCTGGGCCGAAGCATGTGCGCCGGCTGCCAACACCACTATCACCAAGGCCAGAGGAATCAAAGTGAACCATGGGCTGTAACCTACAGGGTAAGAGAGCCCAGCCACCAGCATAGTGATGACCAACAGGGTAACGACCAGGATGCGACGACGGCGTATGGCCGCGCGGCGCAACTGTCTGATCTGCTTGATGCGCTGGGCCTGACTCAGCCGGTTGCCATCCTGCTGCCCTTGCTGCATGACCAACCCTTTCACCGTCCTCGACTGCCTGTCGCAGAACCTCATGCCGTCTTCCCGACCCACCATGTGCAGGGAGGTGGAAAGCCTGTCCTGGCGATGCTCCGAGGCCCGCTTCATGCCCTTGACGGTGCGAAACGGCAGCCAACCCAGCACCAGAATCACTGCAATCACCAAAACCATGATGCTGCTGAGTGATTCATAAACCATAGGTACTACGTTAGTTGACGGTATGCCCCAAGCGGCAAGTCAAACCCAGCGTGTCGACCATGTCTGCCCCAGGGGTTCATAAACGGGCCAGCAGATCTGGATCGAATTGGTCGCTGATCCAGGCAAAGGTCAGGTGGTCCCGCCACTGTCCGTTTACATACATGTAGCTGCGACGCAGCCCCTCCGGCTCCATGCCCAGCTTTTGTACTACACGCAGGGACCGCTGGTTTTCAGGCAGAATCGCCACCTCCAAACGGTGCAGATGAGGCCCGTTCCTATCCTTGAAGATCCAATTCGCCACCATGGCCAAGGCCAGGGGCGCGAATCCGTGACCGATCCAATCCTGGTCAACCCAGTAGCCCGCTACTGCCGTGCACATGGACCCATAGCGGATAGCGCCTAGGGAGATCTGCCCTACGATGCTCTGATGAAACTCCATCAGGAATACCGCCGAAGTGCCCTCCTGCCGGGCACGCTCCAGTTCCTGCATCCACTGGGCATAGGTCATGCCAGGTCCGTGGCGGGGATCCCCCGATTCCCATGGGGCCAGCCAATCACGATTCCTCCATCGAACCGCGTTCCATGCTGACTGATCACTCTCGCGGATGGGTCTAAGCAGGAAGTCCCCATGGCCTGGGGGCGGGGTCAGACGATCAGGCAGATTCAGGGCATGGCCCGAGCGGGCCCGGGAACCCTGCCAGACCTGACGGAAGGTATGCAGAACCGACATGATTCCATGTTCTCACCGAACAGCAGCTGAGACAGACAGGTGTCCATCCGGGAGAGCCCCTACTGGTAGAACTGAGAACATGAACGAGCAGGCACGCATCGACATGGACAAGCAGGATCGGCGTGGCCGGTTGCTTGAAGACCGAAGGCACATCGATCAAGCCCAATGCCTGGATGCGGGCCGCAAGCTGGCCTATCTGCTGGCCGACCATGTGCTCCCCAGAGTCGAACGCTCCCGAAGCGACCAGAGCCTGACCGTGGCCGCCTTTGCCTCCATTCGGGGGGAGATAGCCATGGACCCCAGTCTTGACCTTCTGCTGGGCCGGGGATACCAGGTGCTCATTCCCATGCTGGGCACGGGCACCCAAGTAGGCTGGGGATGCCTGCAATCAGAGCATGATCTGGATGGCATGAAGCGGATTCCCGGCTGGCGGCCGGACGAACCCGATATGCCGGCACTGCCAGCGCAGGCTTTGCATCAGGCTGATCTGATCCTGGTGCCGGCACTGGCCATCGACCATACCGGCATTCGTCTGGGTCGGGGCGGCGGCTGGTATGACCGGGCTTTGGCCTTGCGCGCTGAACAGACCACAGTGGTGGGCATCTGCTGGCCCGGCGAATTCGTTGAAGCTCCTCTGCCCCATCTGGACCATGATCTTCCTGTGGATGCCGTCCTGACGCCCAAAGGTTTCACGCCCACAGCCGCAGGTCTATCACGAAGGCCCGGAGCGGACCATAATGGTGATGAACAAGACTGACGAGAGGCCAGGTGCCGATTCTTCTGGTCGAAGCCACCACTAGGATATTGGGTGTTGGACCAATCGTCGCGCGAACCGACCATCAGCGGAGGGAAAGAACGGTGCCCACCTATCATTATCGTTGCAAGAACTGCGGATACGACTTTACCAAGGAGCAGTCTTTCAACGACGAACCCATCACCATCTGCCCCAAGTGCGGGCAGCAGCAGGTCCGCAAGGTCTTCTCCGCAGTGCCTATCGAGTTCAAGGGCCATGGCTTCTACCGGACCGACGGAGCCTCGTCCTCCTCTTCAAGCTCCACAAGCAGCAAGTAGAACCAGAGGCACATTCGACCACATCGACCATGCGGACCAATACGCCGGCCAAGTTTCTGGCAGGCTTGAGGCATGGTCGATTTTTCAATCTTCACCAATAAGGACAAGCCCTCAGCTGTCGCCGGTTCCCTGACCCGCCGACGGCGGCTTTTTAAGCTGCGGCGTGTGGGAGCCGCCCTGGCATTGGGGCTGGCAGTCTTCTGCACTCTACAGATCCTGGTTCAGGCGCAGGGCCGCCTATCTATACTGGTCGCCGCGCAGCCTATTCCACGCGGTTCAGCCATCGATCCTGACATGGTTGAAACGCGGATCCTGCATGGCAGAGAGCGGCTGCCCGGCCTGATCTCCTCATTTGGGCAAGTACGTGGGCGGCGGCTGATGATCAGCCTCCACACAGGGCAACCGCTGACTACGGCCATGATCAGCAGCCGACCGGCACAGCCACCCGGGACCACTCCGGTAACCGTCCGTCTTGCAGATGATCCTGGCGACCTTCAGGCTGGCGATCAGGTGAATTTGCTGGCCTCGGGGAACTGCCCCGCCGCCGCCAGTTCGCATTCTGCTCAACACAGTTCTCTGCCACCATCCTCTACACAAGACCGACCAGGTTCTGATGGGATGCTACGGCTTCCCCATGGTCAGCAAGTCAACGACGTACAGACGCCGACTCCCGAGCAGGCGTCAGGCGGCGGACACTGCATAATAGCCGAGCAGGCACTGGCGCTACAACCGGCGCAGACCATCGCCAAAAATCGATCCGACCCAGAAGAGCGAGAGGGCAACCAAGTCCAGCAAGGATCCCAGGCTGTCTTCGCCTTGGCCGCCAGTCAGGCTCTACTCTTATTATCGCTGGATCCATCCACCCCAGTTATTGCCATCCGCCCCGACAGAGCTTCTGTACCGACACCCTCCAATCATGTCGGAAAACCGAAACCATCCTGGGCCCGCGATAATGGAGGAGGAAGTAGGCATGGGCGCTCCATGCCTCACATCAGCTACGGAAGGATACAGGATGGCCTCGATCAATCAGGTGGCGGCCAAGGATACCGCCGAAGCAGTGCACAAGATCTCGCAGATCAGCAACAAGGGCGTGCTGGGCGAATTCAAACAGTTCATCTCGCGCGGATCCATGGTGGATATGGCCGTGGGCGTGGTCATGGGTTCAGCGGTGACCAGCGTGGTCAACTCCATCGTCAACAATCTGATCAGCCCCCTGATCGCCATGATCTTCGGCAAACCAGACCTGTCGGGACTCCTTACCATCAGCTACCGGAACGCTACCATCTCTTTCGGTGCCATTCTGACGGCCCTGCTCAACTTCCTCTTGATCGCCATCGCTGTCTACTTCTGCATCATTATGCCCATCAACAAGCTGCGGCAACTGAGCAGGGCGGCCTCGGGCATCAAGGACCAGCCCAACGCACCCAGCCCCCAGGACCAGAGCCTGCAGCTGTTGCGCCAGATCGCCGCCGACATCCACCAGTCAACAGGCGCAGACGGCCAAGATTCCGGAACCGGTATGCCCACAGGACAGAACTAGAACCAGCAGTCAGTCGCCACGCTCGTTGGGGAAGAGTCCCCAATGCGGCGGCAGCTCACCCAGGATCCGCCGGTCATCCCCGTCAAGACGATCCTGCGTACAGACCTGGTCCTGAGGATCCTCCTCGATGCCGTCAACATCGAACCGTTCCGTGCCTGGGCGAACCACCCGGCGATGCCGACGTCGGCGTGAAACTGCAGGCTCACCAGTCTGATTTCCCCGGTCTAGCTGATCATCTGCCATCAACGCGCCTGCTGGTAGATATCAGCAAGGCGAGCGACGATCCTATCGGCTTCTTTATCGGGGTTGACAAAGGCCGAAACGCTCCAGACCGTCATGACCGACCAGCCAAGATACTGCAAGTCCTCGGTGGTGAACCGGTGACGTTCCCGGGTGGACTGGGTGTGCATAAACTCGGCATCGTCGGTCAACACGGCCAGAGCATAGGGCTTGTTCTTGAGCCCAACCACCAACGGGATTCGGGGCGCCTGTTCGTACCCATAATCCAGGGCTACATCCAGCCCCCGGGTCCGCAGCCGTTGGGCCAGATCCCGGAAGAGCACATTGGTGGACTGCTCGGCTTGCTCGGGCCTAGCAGGTTCAGCATCGGGATGCTCAACCCAAGTCAACAGATCCTTGAGCAGACGCGGCCCGGGCTGGTGAATGCGGTCGTTCTCAAGATCATCAGCGGAAAACGCCGCAACGATGTCCAGATTCCGATCCGGCAGGACCAGAGTATCCAGCAACATGCCCTTGCCTCCTTCGCCTTCCAGGTCGCCAAACTGCTGCAGAAGACGGCCGTGGGTGGTCTTGGCAAAGCCCAGAGTGAGGATCACGTCCGTGGCCCGGGCACCGCAGACCTCGTCAATGCCGACAATGCGTACGTGCCGCAGGAATTTGGCGAAAACCCTATCCTTGGCAGCTGCCGACTTGAGTTCAGCGCCGAGCCTGGAGCGGTGGGTTGCCGACAGGGTGACCACAGTCAGCAGATAACTGTTCGGCACTAGGGAGAAGGATCCGGCCTTGCGCTTGAGCATGTCAACAACGGTAGCAACCTCCTGTTGACTGGACTCGACCAGCCCGGTGGCCATGACCGGGACGCCAGCGCCCTCCACCCGGGTCAGGGTCACCCTGCCAGGCTCCCGGCAATCTGGCACAGGTACCGACAGATCCCCATAGCCGTGATCTTTCAGGAAAGCATCCAGCCGAATGGAACGACGTGAGGGCCGTGATTTGACGGTGACTGGAACCAGATGATCGACCAGCTGCAAGAGGCCATCCGAGGTGATGGTGGGGCGGTGGGCGATGACCGCCACCTGCCGGGCACGCGCCAGCACGGTCAGGACCTGAATGGAAGGCATATGAGCCCCGGCATCGATGATGACCGTATCAGCAAGCTGTGTCGGATTGGTCCTGGTCGCCAGCGTGGCCGGAGTCGCGATGATGATGGGCTTGGCCGCCGACAGTATGCTGGGGTGGGCCTGTTGAAAGACGGCAAGAGAGGCACCGGGGTTGCCGGCCAGCATGGTGTGCAGCTGATTGGCCTCCTGTGTGCGCGAGAAAAGCAGCTCTGATAGGCGCTTTTCACTCTCCTGGGCAACCATGGGTCCTACGCTGGCCACATGCTCGGCATCTACCTGGCTGAAGCGGTCGGCTGCGTTGGATAGGGCGGAACCGTCCTGGTTGGAGATGATCTGCGAGGAACGCATGATGTCGTCGAAGACTGTGGTCCACCACGCCAACTGCAACTCGGCCCGTACCGCCTTACCTTCAACCTGGCGGTTGCGCAGGTCCTGGACCAGGCCCTCCAGACCCGCCTTGTTAAATTCACCCTCCAAAGCACAGCGTTCAGGCAAGGTATCCAGGGCTGTATGGTCGTCAAAGAGGGCCTTGAGCCGCTCCTCCACCTTGTTGAAGTCCATGGTCTCCAGATCGCCACCAGCCGGAGTCGAGTCCAAGACGGTGTCCAGAGCCGTCATGTCACGGATCAGGGATTCCTGAGTGTCGATGATGACGTCCAGCTTGGGTGGCAGGACCGGCCAGCCGCCGTGGGGGACGAAGGTCCGCCACTGCTCGGCCTGCTTGGAGACCACCACCAGTGATTCATGCAGATCCTCGACCTGGGCACCGGGCCTGAGCAGGCTCTTGGCTTCCTTGACCAGGCGTCGACGTTCCCAGAATCCCAGATTGGTGCCACTAGCTTTGCGATCAGCCTTGGCCTTGGTGGCCTCAATCATGGCAGGAATGTCGCGCTCGAAGATGGAGGGCTGGAAGACATCCAGGACCCTACGAAGGTTCTTGAGGACCACCACCTGCCGCCCCCAATCCTTGACGGTGGCCGGCACAGGGAATCCGCAGGTCTCTACAGTAGATTTGACCTGCTCACGGGTGTCCGGCAGAAGTCGTTGCAGAAGACGAACCACACGGGAGTAAGCGTCCACGGCCTCGTTCTCGTTGACCAAGGTAGCGCCGAACCAAGGAGTATCTTGTGGACCGATGACGAATTCGCCCAGCTCGGCAGCCCTCTCCAGCTTATCGGCCCAGGCATTCAACTCGGGCTGCAGATTGTGGGCAGTGGCCGCACCCAAACGGACACGGGTGGCAGGATGCGTAGGCATGTTGGCAATGTTGGCCAGATTCTGAATAGTCTGGTAGGCCGAAACCCCCCAGCTGGAATCCACCCCATGCAGATCGCCCAGATAACGGGTCAGCCGGGAACGGACACCCACAAGCTCGTCAGCCACCTGATCGAAGTGTTCACTGGCCTTGCCGGGTTTGAATCCCACCGCATCAATCAGCCGCTGGTCCAGGACCCGGCCCAGCTGATCGTCGGTCAGGTCAAGAGCCATGTCCGCCATCCCGGCAGCATCCAGACGATGTTGAAAGCGCCGCTTCTCCTCCACCACACAAGGTACATAGAGCACTGTTCTGCCTGCGGTGACGCAACGCGAGGCAATGGCCAAAGCGTCGTCGGCGCTGTGGCGGCCGGTCTGTTCATCCACAATCACGCTATGACCAGTCGCCACCAGCTGGGCTGCATAACGGACCCGGTTGTCCACATCTCCGGACTCGAATTCGCTGTGAGGATCCGCATCGAAGGGGCTGTAGTCAGGCACAGATCCGCCTTTGAGCCGCTCGGAGGCTTCCTGATCACCTGCCAAAGCATCGAGCAGATCGTTGCCAGTGGACCCGGCGGTCATCCGGTCCAGAATCCGGAGGCTTTCACCAAGCAGCTGGGCCGATGGCTCGATGAAACACCCTAGGACAATTTTCCGTTCGATGGTGAAGTCGCTGATATGCGGCGTGATCAGGGCCGTCATATCCTTGAACAGCGATGAAGTTTCTGGTGTGCCGCCCTGATAATGGGAGGCGGAAAACAGGCGGTCAGGATCCAGGGTGATGCCTCGCTCGCGCATGGCCGAGATCAAGGCAGGATTAAGATCCACCTTGCCTGTGAATCTGATGGAGGCTCTGGAGGTTCCCTGTTTGCCCTCATCAATACGCACGGGGTAGAGCAGAACAGGCATGTCGCGCCCCTGCCAGGCAGCCACTCCCACCACCATGGAGAGCTGGGCAAAACCGCTGGCACGCTCTTTGGCGGCCTGATCGTCCAGGACCCGCTCCATGCGCCGGTGGGCCGCGCGCAGCATGCCGCGGTCTCGGAAGAGCGCATCCAGATGAACCTGACCGCTGGCGAAAAGCTGTGCAATGCCTGAAGGATGCGCATGTGTCAGGTCCATCTGCGCGGCCAGCTGCGATACATTCTCCAGAGGAGTCAATCCCACCTGGTTCTGGTAGTCCTGGCGCCATCCTCGAATTCGCTCCAGAGGAGTCAGCGGGGCTTTGACCTCTTCTGCCGCAGGGTCGGAGGAGGATCCGGCCGCTGATGCCTGCGCATCCTCAGCCCGTTTGCCCTGTTCCGATCCCCCGGTGCTCATTACCGTCTCGCTCATCCGTCTACTCACTTCCGCACGGCGTTCAGATACTCGTGATACCCGTCATTGTTTTGCAGGGCCGCATCGATGTCCCGGTCGCCCTGAGCCTCCAACCAGGCGTAAAGATCATCATAAAGGGCCGGGTTCATCGCCAGGAAAGGCAGCAGTTGCCGATGCTTAGCCATGGCGAACTGCAGAGCAAAGTCCCCGGTTCGCTTGGCATCTTCAGAACTCATCCCGTCCACCTCGATGGCATCCCGGCCACGGTCATAGTCACCCTTGGAAACCCGCTCGAAGACGGATCCTGGCTCAAAGGCCGGCTGGTATCGATGGTCATCATCCGGCTTATCCGCTGACTCAGGACGCCGGGCCTGATCCGGTTCCTCCTTGGACAGGCGAGCCAGCTCTACAGCTCCCAGCGGGGTGAACCCCTGGGCCGAGCCTGATTCGCCCCCCCGGCCTTGTCCGGACTGATCGTCCGCATGGCCTTTGTAGCCGAAAGACGCGCTATCATCGTGTTGACCACGATCATCACGAGCATCTTGGTCATAGCGTTCCTGATTGGGAGCGGAGTCAGCGGAACGCGAGCGACGAGCATCAGCGAAAAGGTCGCGGTCGACCGGCTGCCTGTCCTCCTCCTGAGTGCCGACCAACGGCAGACCCCGATCGGATTCGTTCTCCTGCCATGGCAGGGGTCGGCGGCCTTCGCCACGAGAGTCCTGAGCCTGGAAGTCCCCTTCACGCCGGGCACCCTCGCGGTCTTCGAATTCTTTGTCATCCGGCTGGTCGGCATAGGCCCGGCGACGGTCCGATACCTGGCCATCTGCCGATCCAGCATCGGCCGATCCCTTGTCAGTCTGTCCATGCTCTGCTGAATCAGGATTGTCATAATACCGCGCTTGCGAGTCACGCGGATTCATAGAAGCTGATCTTCCGGAGAAAGTCGGCGACGCGCTATCCTCCGAGTCGCGGTCAACTGAGGCAGACTTGGGACGATCTTGTGAAATTCCGCCGGTCTCTTGCGAAGAATCGGCTGTCTTGGCGGCACCCAGGGCCATATCATGAAGGGCAGTGACCCGGTTACGGACCCCGTCGGCCTTGAAGATGCCGGTGGGCTCGCCGGCGCGCATATCCAGAATGTCGTCAACGGACATCTCAGCTGCATCAGGCTCCACTGCGCCGCGGGGCTGTGTGGAGTACGAGAAGAGGTCAGGTACCCGGAGCGAAGGATCGGTCTGGTCTTCTTCGGGATTGCTGATGCGCACGAAATCGACAGGAACATCACCGAACTGGAAACGAGCTGAGCTGCTGGACAGTGGGTAAGCGGCATCCACAGGCAGCCTGACCAGCGATCCGTCGGACTGAATCAGATAGGACCCATTGGTGGAGCCCATGTCGCGCAGGGTGGCCAGACCGCCCTGATCGACGGCGAAAATGGCATGACGCTTGGACATGGATTTGGTCTGATCGGGCACCTCCAAACGACGCCGACCGTCATCGGCCAGCGGACGCAGAGGCTTGCGACCGATCTCGACGGTCTCGCCAGGCTTGAGCCGGGTCTCTTCCACACCATTGAACTTAATGATCCACACCTGCCCCGGTCGCCGATCGTCACTCACGTTTTCGACCTCCCAAATCTGCAGCCGCCTTCACTCGGTACTACCGCCTATTCTGTCATGAAACCCAGAGATAGGATTGATTGCGTGCCGAATTAACTGATAAAGGACACATGAAAGGCTCGCAGACATTGAGCAGTGCTTGGGAGCCGACTGAATCAGGAGCATCTGCAGACCTGATTGCGAATACGCCCCGGAGCTCATTGCAGGCCATGAAGCATTTCAGACACATTGCGCCACCTTCGTATAGATAGCAAACATCTCATAATCGTTTGGCCCGGAGTGGATTTTTTCGTACATCGGGTGCACATATAAAGGCTGACCCGACAGCGGTCTACAGCTCTCTGTCAGTGTGGACAGAGCAACCTGACCGAACTTGATTACGACAATGAACAAATTGTTTCAGATCAATCCTGATCCGTCGATCAGTCCGTGAACTTGGGCGCCCGGGTAGGTAAATCCGCAACCGCAGGAAGGACCGTCCCATGGACATCGGTGCGGATCGTCCCCGAGCAAAGCGGCGCACCCCACACCTCACCCCTATGGTCAGGCCGGATATGAGGAAAGCCCCGCGCTGTCGATGACAGCACAGGGCTTTCCAGCATGCAAGAGCTCAGAAAGAGCCAATGACTACTTGAGCTCGACGGTGGCGCCAGCTTCTTCCAGCTGGGCCTTAGCCTTGTCTGCGTCTTCCTTCTTGGCACCTTCCAGGACGGCCTTGGGAGCACCGTCAACCAGAGCCTTGGCATCGGCCAGGCCCAGGTTGGTGATAGCCTTGACGGCCTTGATGACCTGGATCTTCTTGTCACCGATGGCGGAGAGGACGACGTCAAACTCAGTCTTCTCCTCCTCAGCCGGAGCAGCGGCACCGGGGGCGGCAGCAGCTACGGCCACAGGGGCGGAGGCCTCAACATCGAACTCGTCCTCGAACTTCTTGACAAAGTCGGACAGCTCGACCAGAGTCATTTCCTTGAACGCGTCGATGAGCTCGTCAGCAGAGAGCTTGGCCATAATGGCTTCCTTTCATTTGTGGCGACCGGCATTGACTGGTAAGCCGATCACCGAACATCTTTTCTTGTATTTGCCGTATGAATCCGGGCCGATGGCCGTGGACTCAGGCGGCCTTTTCCTGCTTCTCGCGCAGGGCGTCGAACGTGCGCACGGCCTTGGTAGGCACAGCGACGAACAGGTTGGCGGCCTTGGACATGGTGCCCTTGAGCGCGCCGGCCATCCGGGAGAGCAGAACATCGCGGGATTCCAGATCCGCGATCTTCTTCACGGCATCCGCGTCAGCAACAGCTCCATCAATAAAGCCGCCCTTGACGATCAGTGCCGGGTTGTCCTTGGCGAAATCGCGCAGCGTCTTGGCGGCATTGACGTAATCACCCTTGACGAAGGTGATGGCGCAGGGGCCGGCAAGCATCTCATCGAGACCCTCGATTCCAGCCTCTTTGGCCGCAATCCGGGCTAGCGTGTTCTTCGCCACGTTGTAGGAAGTATCGCGGCCTAGCTTGTTTCGCAGATCGGCGACCTGCGGAACACTGAGCCCGCGGTACTCGGTGAGGATGATAGCATCGGCGTCACGGAACTTGTCCGTCAGCCTGGCGACAGCCTCTTCCTTTTCGGGCCTTTTCATGGCGTTCCTTCCTAGACAGACCTCTGGAGGGAGCCGGACGACTGAGCATGACAGGCAAAAAGAAAGCCCTGCCGACAGGCAGAGCAAAAACCAGGTCACGAAGACCAATTTGAAACTCAACCTGTGCTGGCTCGATCAACCGAACTTAGGAGACCCAAGGGTCCCGACCAACGGTCTTTGGTATGCAAACGGCAATAGTACACAGGTCGGCCGCAGCCGTCAAGTCCATATACACGACAAGCTCGGCTTCTACCATTTTTGCGGGCCGCATAACGGGCGCAGATTCACGGCACCCGGACCTTAACGGGTACAGCCCACCAGAACGCGGGCCTATAGGCACCACCATGCCACTCGGCCAAGCGCTCCTGTTGATCTGCACTCAGAGCTCGCGTACGATGCCCAGCACCAATTTGGCAGCTGTGTCGGCATATTCGGAGATGTCGAACTCCCGGAAAACCTCGTAGTCGGTGTCGGCGTTGTCGCTCAGAGCGCGGATGACCAGAGCCGGAACCTTGTTGCGGGCCGCCACGTGACAGACGGCCGCACCCTCCATCTCGACCGCATCGGCCCCAGTCTGCTCCTTGACCTGTGCGATCTTCTCCGGGCTGTCCACAAAGTAGTTGCCGGTTGCAATGGTGCCGACGATGTGCTTGATCCCCATGGCATCCAAGGCCCGATCAGCCAGATCCAACAGGTGAGGGTCCGAGTGGAACTCCTCCGTGCCGGGGGCCGATTGGGCCACCAATCGCATGTCGGTATCCAGATAGCGCAGGGTACCTCCAAGGACCACGTCATTGATGTGCAGGTCCTTGTTCAGGTTGCCGGCAATGCCGGAGAAGATGACAACCTTGGGATGGAGGGCATCGATCAGATATTGCGTGGTGGCGGCAATATTGACAGTGCCCATGCCACCCACGGTGGCAGCCAACCGAACAGGGCCGTGCGACCCATCAAGGGTGCCGCATATAACCTTCAGACCGGCATCACCGGCATGGGGATCCTGATCGACCTGCTCCAGGCCTCGGCCAATCAGGGCCACCTCCTCGTCCATGGCTCCTATGACGGCAACCGGCCGTCGATCTTCGCCCTCCAGGGAACCGTCCGTTTCGCTCATGCCTGACTCCTTATCCATGATTTCACCCGCGACCGCGGCCCGACCAGCCTACTGCAGGCTGTATGTCAACGAGCCGTGCTGCGACGACGATCCACTGCCCCCGCCAACTCCTCCAGCAGATCTTGAGTATCAGGCCAAGAGATGCAGCGGTCAGTGATCGAGCACCCGTAGACCAGTTGGTCCAGCGGAGCCGGCTTCTGATTGCCTCCACGTATGAAACTCTCCATCATCAGCCCGGTAAAGCCCTCCTCGCCGTCGCCTATCCGCTGGGCCAACTCATGGACAACCTGGATCTGGCGCCGCTCATCCTTGCCAGAATTGCCATGGGAGGCATCGATGAGCAGCCCGTGGGCAGCCGCGCTATCCTTGGGCATGCGCTGGCGCAGCACGGCAAGGGCCGCCCGCACCGAGTCCTGATCGTAGTTGGGGCCGGACTTGGAGCCGCGAAGAACCAGATGGCAGTCGGGGTTGCCCATGGTCGCTACGGCTGCGGCCTGACCCTCGTGGTCTATTCCAAAGAAGGTGTGGCGCTGAGAGGCCGCATAACAGGAGTCAATGGCCACATCCACGCTGCCGTCCGTGGCGTTCTTGAAGCCAATGGGCATGGACATGCCGCTGGCCAGCTGCCGATGGACCTGGCTCTCCGTGTTCCGAGCACCGATGGCCCCCCAGCTGACCGCGTCAGAAATGTACTGGGGCGATGTGGGCTCAAGAAATTCCGTGGCCGCCGGAAGCCCGGTGTCCAGCACACCCAGCAGGATGCGCCGTGCCAGGACCAGGCCCTTCTGAATGTTGTGGCTGCCATCCAGGTCGGGGTCGTTGATCAGCCCCTTCCAGCCGACCGTGGTCCGGGGCTTCTCGAAGTAGACCCGCATGACGATCAGCAGCCGATCCTTCAACCGCTCATTGACGGCCGACAGACGACGGGCATAGTCCAACGCGGCATCAGGATCGTGGATGGAACAAGGACCCACAATGACCAGCAACCGGTCGTCCCGACCATGCAGACAGTCCACAATCTCCTGCCGGGAGCGGATGACCAGGTCCTTGGCCGGTCCATCCAAGGGGTATCGGGTCAGCATCTGCGCGGGCGAAGGCAGGCGGTCAAGCTCAAAGACTCGCCTGTTGACGATCCGACCTATGCCTACCTCGTCCTCCCACCTGGGTAGGTTCCCCGACTGCAATGGGTTGACGCCGGCCGCCAGCGCCTTGTGCACCAGTTCAACCTCGTAGGCCTTGCTGGGTCGGGGCAGAGGCTCCTGTGGCTCATCCTTCATCCCACTCATGCCTTCATCCTTTCCCGACGGGCTTGCACGGCATCGGCCAAGATCTGCAACAGTTCCTCGGTCCTGTCCCAGGAGATGCAGGCATCGGTGACGGACCGGCCGAAGACCAGCTGATTTAGCGGAGCCGGTTTCTGGTGACCGCCCTCAAGAAAACTCTCCATCATGATGCCCGACAGACCCTGCTCGCCCTTGGCGAGACGGTCTGCCAGCTCCTCGACCACCTGGGCCTCACGTACTGGGTCCTTCCCGCAGTTGCCATGAGCTGCGTCCACAATCAGACCGCGGCAGGCACCAGGGCCCAGCGGTGCTTGATGCATGACCTCCAGGGCGGACTGGACGGATTCCGCATCGTAATTGGGGCCATGACTGGAACCACGAAGAATTATGTGGCAGTCGGGGTTGCCTCTGGTCTCGGCAGCGATGACATGGCCGTCCAGATTGATGGACAGGAAGTGATGTTCGGATGCCGCAGCCAGACAGGAATCGACCGCAGCCTCTACACTGCCCTCGGTCGAGTTCTTGAAGCCCATGGGCATGGACATGCCGCTGGCCAGCTCCCTGTGAACCTGGCTCTCCGTGTTCCGAGCACCGACGGCCCCCCAGCTGACCGCGTCGGAAAGATACTGCGGGGTAATGGGGTCCAGCCACTCTGTGGCCGCCGGAATCCCCTGACCCAGAACCTGCCAGAGCACCTGGCGGGCCAGGCGAATCCCCTTGCGGATGTTGAATGTTCCATCCAGGTCGGGGTCGTTGATCAGCCCCTTCCAGCCGACCGTAGTCCGAGGCTTCTCGAAGTAGACCCGCATGACAATCAGCAGCCGATTCTTCAACCGCTCATTGACTGCCGACAGACGACGGGCGTACTCCAGAGCAGCTTCCGGGTCGTGGATGGAGCAGGGACCGGTGATGACCAGCAGCCGGTCGTCCCGACCATGCAGAACGTCCCGGATGACCTGGCGGGAATCCCGGACCAGCTCCATACGCTTCGAATCCAGGGGCCGCGAGCGCAGAAAGACCCTGGGGGCCGGGATTGGATCCAACTGACGAATGTTGACATCCACTGTTTCGGGAAAGACGGCCGTATCGGCAAAATACTGCCGCTCCTCTTCCGGGATGATATCCGATTCCTTGACGAATGCCACGGTCGCTCTCCTCTCTGTCGTACTGCGACGATCCTGCCCGAATTCCTCATGACCGCCCGCATCCGGGCCAATGTGGACAGTCCGTTCCCGCGATCCATATAGACCACGGGAACGAACAATTTGATGGATAAAAGTGGATGAATTTAGTGCTGCTGCTCAGGCCAAGGCACCCATGGGATCCCAGGCGGGCAGCATGATGGCCTCCTGATCAAAAGCCTGACGATACTCGTCAGATAGCATGGACTTGGGCACAGCCACCTCGTAGACATACTCGCTGAACCAGTCGTCGCTCATGGTGAAGTAACCCTTGTTGGCAATGTCAGCGCCCCAGGAGTTCTCCACCCGCCAGCGGTTGGTGGTCCGGCCGTCATCGGCCACGTCCACGCCCACGAATGCCATGGCGTGGTTCTGGGCCGAGTCGCCGAAGCGTACCCGCTGCTCCTTGTCCATGTCGAAGTCCACTCCGTAGACCCGACCATACTCGAACAGGTCTGTGGCCCACTGACCGGCCTTGCGGTCCATCATGGGGTGGCAGTCGGCACCGAACCAGACTGGCAGGCCCTGCTCGCTCATCAGACGACGGGCGCAGTCCTTCATGACCTCTACAGGAACGTTCAGATACTCGGTGGAATCGCCGCCAGCCACGTTGCCTAGGTGCTCGATGCCGATCTTGCGGCCCTTGGGGTGCTCTGGGCGCGGATCGTCGACCAGGCAGACATAGTCCTCAAGTCCTGCATTCACGTAGCGCTTCCAGAACTCCTGCGGGGTAATCCGGCCATCCCGGTGGAAGACGCCGTCCTTGTCGGTCCACTCCCAGTCGAAGCTGGTGGGCGGGGTACCCAAATGAATGGTCAGGATACGGTGGCCAGCCTCCAGGGTTCTATCGATGATCTCGTCAATCCCGTCTGGATTGGCCACCATGTGAGCCGTGGCCTGGTGGAGCAGGCGACGCAGCTGATCGTTCATCTGGCTGGTGTTCTGGGAGGAGGCAGTCTCGGGATAGAACTGCTTGGGCACTGCGCCGTACTTCTTATAGATGTTCATGGCCATGATCCACTGACCGCCATCTCCCATCACATCGCCCATCAAGAAACGCATGAGCTGGGAGTCGATGGGTTCGTGGGCACGCACCAGAGCCGCTACGTCGCGCAGGAAGTAGTTGACGCGCTCAAGCTTGTCATAATACATGGCGTAGTTCTGGGACAGCTCGAAGTCGCCCATAGGGTTGGCGGTGCTTTCGCCATCAATGTTCAGAGCTTTGCGGGCCACGAATCGGGCCACATTTAGCGAGCTGAAGAGCCAGCAACGGCCGGAATGCGCCTGCGAGGTGACCGTACCATTGTCGATGCTGACCGAAAATCGGTGTTGGAGCAGGCGGGAGCGATTATAGTTGTGGGCCACTTCGTCAATGCCTACCTGAGTGACGGCGTTCATGGCGACGTGGTTGGCCTCGCGCTCATCGAAGGCGGTGCGCAGGCCCTCCAAACGGGTCTGATCCAGTGGTGTCAGTGCTGATGTCATACGGTCTGTCCTTGCTTCCTTTCATGCGGATGTATCTGCATCCCTGCATCCAGCATAGCGGGAATCAGTCATCAAGGGTTCGCCTGGTGGAGGATGTGGACAACTGCACTGTCAAGCCAGAGAAAAGCGCTGGGCTGCATTGACCAAGGCCAGGACCACCAGGACGACCAACCCAAGGGAGATCCAGCCCTTATAGGTTCCGGGGCGTGAGCGATTGGCGCGCAGATAGTCTGCCAGCTGTCCCCGAATCAACCAGAGGACAATTAGTCCCCCAACCAGGCCCAGAAGGGTCATACCCTGGTTGAGCATCATGCCGGTGCGGGCAGGCACCGTCTGGGTCAGCCACATCATGGCGTCAGCCAGGACCAGGTTGTTGAAAATATGCAGAGCCATGGACCAGAGGATGGAGTATTCCATGGCGATGAAACCCAGAACCAGGCCCAACAGGAAGGTGAACAGACTCTGGGTGATGTCCCCGTGCAGGCAAGCGAAGATAAAGGAGGAGGTGACGATGGCAAAGGTTCGCCCGTAGGGTCTGAGCCTGCCCATGACCACGCCGCGCAGCAAAAACTCCTCGACAACAGGGACCAGGATAGCCGTATCCAAGGGCGACAGGAACCCGTGCTGGCCCGCAGCGATCTGGGAAGTGGTGGAATGGTAGACCAGCCCCAAGGCCTGGGATCCCTGGTTGACCACCCAGGTGAAGCCCGTCTCGATGCTGCTGGCCAGCATAATTAGCAGGATGGCCCCGATAAGCACGGCCGGACCGGGATTGGTATGAGCCTTGTAGCGCACCGGGTTGGAACCGCGGCCAAGCAGGTCCTGGCCACGGGTGCCGAAGAGGAAGATCAGCATGACCAGATCGCCCAGCAGATCACCTAGTCCCGGCTGACGGGCAATGCCCAGGGCCGCAGTCACCGAGGGCAGATTCAGAACCCCTGCGAATAGGTTGGCCACCACCAGATACACCAGGGCGTAGAGAGATTGCAGATCCACCCCCCGGCGCACCTGGGCGCTCCACGAACGTGAGGGCCCTGGAGATGCGCTCGATCCGCCCTGTCTGCCCGCATCCGCCTCGGTCGAATCTGTGGCGGGCGACTCTGATAATGAGTGATTTGGTTGCTGCATGATGCTCTCCCAACCCTGTGACCCCATGGCCTGCGCCCTTCACCACTGACTCTAGGCCAGAGCAAGGGTCCGGATCGAGATTGACGCCCATGCCGGTTTCGGCATGAGATCAGGCAACTTCAAGGCAAGAAAAAAGCCGGGTTGCAGATCATGCCTGCAATCCGGCCCTTACGAACAGTGAAGTTCGTTGATCAGTCCCGATCGGTCGGGGTCATGCCATCGTTGACGGGCGGAATGACCGTGGTCTCCTGGTCAGTGACCGCCTTCTCAACCTGTTCACCCTTGGCCTGGGCCGGCGTATCACCGGTCTGGTCGGATGCATCGGGCAGGACGCTCGGCGCCGGGGAGGGCAGGACCTGAGTCGGCATATTGGCTGAGGACCGAATAGTAACAGCTGCGTTGGCCTCATCCCCGGAATTGCTGGTGGAATCAGCTGCCAAGTCATCAGTTGCCGAGTCATCGGCTGGCTGGCTCACTGTGACAGGATCGACCGATGTCTGGGTGGCTTCTTCCTGGGAGTCGGCAAGGGGCTGGCCTACGCCCTCATCCTCGCTTTCAGCCTTCGGCGCTGGGGCCGGCAACGGATCAGCGGCAGGCACTGCGTTGACAACGGGCACGCTCGGCGCCTGCCCCTCGTCCTGGTCATTAACCACAGTCTCGTCGTGGAAGCCGTCGAAGTTGCCGAAGGACTTGGAGAAGATGTTCCGCAACTCATCGACCCGAGAGGTGATCGTTGCTTCCCGATGCTGCAACTTGGTGATGTGGTCCTTCAGCCCGTCCAGCTCAGCCTGTGCGGCCTTGCGTTGAGCCTCGACCTCGGCCTGGGCGCGCTGTTTGGCCTCCTCCAGCAACTGGCTGGCCTTGCGCTCAGACTCCTCACGCTTGAAAGAGGCGAACGAATCGGCATCCTTGCGGGTGGCCTTGGCCTGTTCAATCAGCTCCTGGGTTTCCTTCTCAGTCTTGACCCGGCGCTCCTCCAGGCTCTTGAGCAGCTCGCCCACCTTCTTGGTGGCCTCCTCCTGCTGGGCGGCGATGTCGGAGCGCACCTGCTCGGCCTCGGCATTGACCTTGGCCATGGTCTCGGCGCTGGTGACCTTGGAATCGTCCACGATCTGCTGGGCTTCCGACTTGGCCTTGTCAGTGATCTCCGAAGCCTGCCTGCGAGCGTCATTCAGGCTCTTGGAGACCTGCTCGCGCACATCGGCAAGCTTCTTGTTGGCCTCGGCCAGGGCCTTCTGAATCTGATCGTTGGCATCCTTCTTGAGCTTGGCGATCTCCTCGTCGCTCTTGCGTCGCTTGTCGGCGATCTCCTTGGCGGCCTTGGCCTTCTGCTCGGACAGCTCCTTGTCCTGGGTGGCCTTGTTGGTGGCCAGCCGCTTCTCATGCTCTTCGCGGGAGTTCTGCAGCTCCAGATCCAGGGCCTGGCGACGTTCGGCCACCACTTTGTCGGCCGCGGACTTGCTCTGTTCGCTCTGCTGCTTGGCGGTGGTGGTGACAGTCCTCGCTTCATCGTTGGCGGCCTCGACAATGGACTTGGCCTTGGCGTTGGCCTCGTCCACGATGTGCTTAGCTTCAAGCTGGGCCTCGTTGACCAGGGTCGTCGCCTTCTCCTGGGCGGAGGTCTTAGTGGATGCCGCATCCTGCTTGGCGCGGTTGAGCAGCTCGGTGCTGGTCTGCTCGGCCGAAGCCAGCAGCTGCTGGGCATTTGCTCCGAGGGAGGCGAAAGAGTTGCGCGGCTGTTCGACCTTGCGTGACTTGGCCTCCTGGAGTTCCGCCTCCAGCTTCAGAATGCGATCGTCATCGGCCTTGATCTGCTGACGCAACCGGGCCAGATTGCTCCGCGAGGCCGCCAGGGCTTGGTCGACCCGCTCCTTGTCATAGCCTCGAAGGACAACGGGAAACTGATCTTCGGCCATGGAAACACTCCTCTTCGCCACCAGGACATGCCGGCCCGTGACAAAGATGTCTTCGGTCCGGTGGATTTACCTCGACTCTACCCCATGACAGGCCGAAATTTGCCGTCTGACAAGCTGCCGACACATTGACCTTACATACGGGGCTCAGGCAATAAGAATAGGGCTGGAGGAGGGTCTCCGATAGTAGCGAATGGTCTCATTTACCACCTCGCGCACAGCCTGTATCTGCTGATCCAGAGGCAGACCGCACTCCTGTCCGTCGCTTTCGTTGACCAAGGGAAGACTGACGAACCCGGCCAGGACATCCTTGTGTCCTGCAGCCCATGCCAGCAGGTTGTAGAAAAGCGCGTTGCAGACATAGGTACCCGCGTCCGAGCTGAGTGTGGCCGGAATACTGCAGGTGCCAAAGTCGTGCAGGATGGCCCGCAGTGGCAGTCGGGTCCAGTAGGCGGCCGGACCTTGGGGGTCAATGGGCTGGCGACTGGTCTGGCGGACGGGATCCTGAGACTCCCGCTCCCCTAAGTTGTCATGGTCGTCAGCATCGTCCTCCTTGAGGTTGACGGCGCAACGCTCCATGGCGATGCCACGAGCCCGACGCTTGAGCCCTGTGGCGATGATGATATCGGGGTGCACCCGCTCTATGGCCTTATGCAGTATAGGCCAGGCCTTGGCGAAGCTGACAGGCATGGTGACCGAGGAAATAGTCAGATCCACGCCCTCCAAAGGATCCTCCTCAGTGGGGCCAACAGGGCGCATGCCCTCCATGCCATGCTCAGCCAGCGCCTGGGAAACCCTGCTGGAGGGGTTGATGTCAACACCCTTGTAATGATCGTATCCGGCGACGATGACCCTGATCTGCTCCATGTGCACCATGGTACACAGGACTTCACCCGGCCAGGGAACGCGCTATCCATTCAGCCATGGGCACGTCCGATGGCAGGGTGATCTTCATGTTGGTCACGCTGCCGGCCACAATGGCCACCGACTCCTCAGGCAGGCGGTCCACCACTACCCTGGTGTCATCAGTGGGATGGAAGTCGGGGTCCGCAGCGGCCAGGTCGTAAGCCTTGCGGAGGGTGCCGAAACGGAAGGCCTGCGGGGTCTGAGCCCGGAACATGTTGTCGCGGTCGGGCACCTGACGCACCACCTTGCGCTCACCCAGGTCGCCGGCAATCAGCATGGTGTCACTTGAGGCCACGGCCACGGTTGCGGCGTTGAATGTATCCAAGGCATTGATGCAGCCATCGATGGACTCCTGGCTGACGAAGGGGCGAACCGCATCGTGGATGAGCAACTTGGCATCCTGGGGAATCTCCGCATCAGCCAGGGTCTGCAGGGCTGCCTCGGTACTGTCCATGCGCTCGATGCCGCCCTGGATAACCGTGCGGACCTTGTCGTAGGTGTCAGCGCCCACGATGGCCTCGACAGCCTCCCGCACCCGATCATTGACCACGACCAGGATGTCCGTGACCCGGGCATTGGACTGGAAGGCGTCAATTGACCAGGTGATGATGGGTTTGCCGCCCACCTGCACCAGCTGCTTGGGATTGCTCTCGTCAAACCGAACGCCCAGCCCGGCCGCCAGAATCACCGCTACAACTGGCTGAATCTGCTCCTCCGGCTCTGCACTATCCTGACTGGCCTCGGACGGGGCTGCTGATGCTCTGCTCTCACTCATAGACTCAACGGTACTCACGAGAGGACGCTGAAGGGTGCAGACCCGGCGCTATCTGCACCGAACATCTGCACCCGAGGTCTGCTCCGGCTGCCAGAAACAGGATCAATCAATCTCACGGCTTCAGTCGTCGGCCAGAATAAGGGCCAGCATGCGCCCCTCCCCAGCCTTGTTGGCCAGCGAGGCCCGACGGTGGGAATACCAGAGTGGGTTCTCCATTGTGCACAGCGGTCGGTGCAGATCCTCAAGACGCTTCGATAGGGAGGGACCCTCGCCGTCCTGGCTGCACAGCTCTTCCAGGTCCGGGTCCTGACGCAGATAGCTGGTCGCAGCGCCAACCCGGGGGGCGGAGTCTACGATATTGGTCACTCCTGCCGTCTTCAGTTCCATCCTGGCAGCAGTGGCGATGTCGATGGCGATTCCACCGAACCGGCATGGTCCGGATGCGCCAGGGAAACGCTTCTCGAAGTCATCGGCCAGGTCCGAACCCACCTGATAGCAGTCCGCACAGATGCGAGGCCCAAGGGTTGCCACGATCCTGGACGGGTCAGCACCCTTGTCGGCCATGGCCTGGACTGTTGACGGAATGACTCCAGCCACCAGACCCCGACGGCCGCAGTGGGCCGCCCCCATCACGCCTGCCTGAGGGTCGGCCAGAAGCACGGGAAGGCAATCAGCGGCGAAGATGCCCAAGGCCAAGTCGCGACGGGTGGTCACCTGAGCATCGGCCTCGCAACGCCCCTGAGGCTGACCTTGGTCGGCATCCCAGACCTGGGCTGAGTGAACCTGGTCCACTAGGACCATGGAACGGTTCAGCTGGCGACCCAGAGCCTGACGGTTGGCGGCAACCGCCTGCGGGTCATCGCCTCCCTTGCCGCCCAGATTCAGCTGGGCATAATCGCCCGAGGAGACCCCGCCCAGTCTGGTGGTGTAGACCACCTTGATCCCTAGCGCCAGCACTATGGGAATGGTGACCGGGATTGGCCGACCCTGATCGTCCAGCGACGACAGGGGGCTGCTGTCCAGCAGGGTCCGTCCCCGATTCCAGGCTTCGCCCTGTACACTCCGTGTATCCTGCTCGTTTAGTTGATGCTCGGGGCTCATGCAGTCGCCGCCCGGTTCAGGCGGTCCATCTCCTCTTCGCTCAGCTCCATGTCGGCCGCCTGCAGGGAATCCAGAATGGTGGCCGCCCTGTGGGCCCCGGGAACCACGAAGACGTTGCGGTTCTGGGACAGCTCCCAGGCCAGGACCACACGCTGGTGGGAGACACCGCGCTCCTGGGCCACCTGACGGAAGGTGTCATAACGGGTTTCGTCCTTGGGCGCTCGGAAGCCTCCCAAGGGGCTCCAGCAGACGAAGGCCAGACCCAGCTCGGCCGCATGGTCCAACTCCTGGCGGGAGCTGGTGAAGGTGGGCGAGAACTGGTTCTGCACGGCCACGAGGTCATCGCCCAGAATCTGACGAGCCAGGTCCATCCGCTCAATGTCTACGTTGGAGACGCCTAGGGTCCGGGCCACGCCCTGTTTGACTAGCTCGGCCATGGCCTCCAAGGACTCCTGGTAGGGCACCTGCGGATCAGGCCGGTGCATGTAGAGCAGATCGATGGTGTCCACGCCCAGGGCCTGAGCGGACTCCTTGGCGTGCCGGATCAGGCTCTCCGGCCGACCGTCCACAGCCCAGGTTGGCCGACCATCGGTGAAGTTGCGGTAGTGCCCAACCTTGGTGGCCACCAGCACATCCTGACGCGGTCCCTGCCAGGAGTCCAAAGCCTGGCGGACCAGTCGCTCGTTGGTCTGCTCGGGACCTCCGGATTCGTAGTAGGACCAGGCGGTATCCAAATGCCGACAACCGGCATCCAGGGCCTGATGGATAACGTCGATGGCCGTTGCCTGGTCCGGCTTGCACTCAATGGACAATCCCATGCAACCCAGTCCGACCGCTGTCGTAGTAAAGGGCCCCAAGGCCCGCATCGACGATGTCATACATGTACTCCCATCTTGTAGATTGATGCCAGCTTCAATACCGCCGGCTTTCTATCGAGCTTAGCTTGTGGCCCAGTATCAACGACCGCCGAAGGAACCACCACCGGAGCCACCACCGGAGCCACCGAAGGAACCACCACCGGAGCCAAACCCACCAATACCACTGCCGGAACTGTTGCCGCTGGCCTGGCCGATCAGGCCGCCGATCTGTTCGAGTCCCTGGGTCAACTGAGTACCCAGATCAACCACCCCGCCTTGGCCAAGCATTGAATTTGCAGCCAATGCTTCAGGGCCACTCACGGAGGAAGCCACCGGAACATTCTGGCTGTAAGGCAGGAAGGTACAGTAGAGCAGGCTCCCGCGCGCATTATTATTCAGCCAGTCGAAGTCGGTCAGTTCAGGGCTGGCCTGTGCCAGCTGAGCGACAACCCGATCACTTATACCGAAGGCCGCAGCGTAAACCAGGTAGCGGTCCCAGAGCACCAGATCCTCCACGCCCCGGTGGCTAAAATCGCTGAAGTCCAGCAGATAGCGCCGAAGCCCTGACACCTGACCAGCCATGAGCTGTCCATTCCTGCTGAGCACTTGCGAACTACCATAACGAATGGAGAATGCTGCAACAGCCACCAGAAGCACGGCCAAGGGCGCACGTACCAGCACGGTGCCCGGCAGGAATCCAGCCAGCAGGATGAAAGCGGCCAAGAGCACGGCCAGGAAGGGCAAGACCTCTATACCATGACGATAGGCACGCAGGTCAGCATTGTTGGTCTCATACTTGACGGCCTTGTCGAAAGCCTCCAGATAGACCTTGCCATGATTAGCTTCGGTGCTGGAGAAGAGAGCAATCATCTCGTACAGGTCGAAACGTTCATCCTTGGAGCCCATCAGAGCGGAAGCACCTTCCAGCATGGTCAGGCAGGCTTCCTCGCTTGAGGACAGGGCCAGGGAGGCTCGATCCTGACTGCAGACCGGATTAATGACCACCTCCATGGTCTGCCGTTTGCCCTTGTGGAGCAGCGAGCGCATCACCTTGGTCACGGAACCTCCGCCGGAATTCGCCCGGTCCTCATACTCGACCGGAATCAGAGCGATGGCCCGCTTGGAGGCCAGGGAGAGAATGGTGGCTGACAATTGCCTGCCAATAGGGGATTCTCGGGTCAGCATCAAATCGTTGATAACAGCGGCCACGGCCGGTGACAGATCAGGAGGCTGACGGTAGTAGATAATATCGCCTCGGTACTGGGAATCTCCATAGGTGCGGAAGGCCTGCCAGAGCATCACTACAATCAGCGCGATAGCAGCTAAGACGGTCAAGACACCAGCCAAAAGTCCGATCCGCGCCCATCTGGTCTGCTCGGCGTGCCAGTGCTCATACTGCTGGCGCTCCTGCTCGACGATGCGGTCACGCGCCGGTTGAGAGTCGGTCCTGACCACCGAGGAAACCCTCTTCACATCGAAGAGAACCACTAAATCCAGATGCTGACCTGGCCCGATCTGGTCAGCTGAAAAGTGGATACGGCTGTCATCGCTCACCTGGTAGGAACCCCTGCCAGCGAAATGAAGCCAGGCCTTGGCATCCTTGCCCTTCTCTGTTCCTATCTGCTTGGGAAGCCTGACATCGGCGCTCATATGCTCGACGGAAATCTGGTTGGTGTCGCCCACGGGCTCCCACTGGAATTCGGCCACATCGGGATGGGCAGTAGTTACCCCGTGGAAGGTCATGTCGATGCGGAAGCGCCGACCTGAATCCTCGGCAATCTGCGGAATGTTCCAACCCAGCTCCACCTGACACCGGTCCCCCTGGGCGCCGCAGGCGGATCCTTGGCTCAAGTCGCTCGGCTTGTAGGATTCCAATCCTGAGTCCGAGACTGTGCCCATATACCAAGTGCCAGCCATGGTCTTATCCCAATCGGGAACCTGATCGAGGTTATCAGGATCCGTCGGCGGATCGGCTTGCCTATATGTAGAGCCATTGGTCAGGTCGCGCACGCTTATGTCACTGATGCCCGTCAGCCGGTCAGGCTTGATCTGATAACGCTGGTAGAGCTCCCTCCAGGGACGTTTATCGCCGTTGTCATCCTCACGGGAGTTCATGGTTACAGTCAGGTCCTGACTAATGCGTAAATCGCCATTATCCAGGACCTGGACATCATAATCCACTGAATCGTATACCAAGTCCGGCCAATTCTTGTTGAAAATAAGCAGAGCAGCGACTATGCACGTCACCAAGGCTGCCACCAAAGCCAGTGCCAAGGCTCGGAAAAAGCGGGAAGTGCTCCAGGAGGGATGGCCTGAGACCGGTTTCCCAGAGGAGGCCGCTGGGGCGTTCACTGTCCGAAGTCCACAACGGGCGCCTGGCGGCTGCCCTCGTCGGCCTGGAAGTACTGGGCCTGACGGAAGTGGAAGAGGGATGCGATGATGTTTGAGGGGACCGTCTCGATGCGGGTGTTGAACTTCTGGACCACATCATTGTAGAACTGCCTGGCGTAGGCGATCTTGTCCTCCAGGTCCTTGAGCTGACGCTGCAAGTCCAGGAAGTTCTGGTTGGCCTTGAGCTCAGGGTAGGCCTCCGCCCGAGCCATCAGAGTGACCAGGGATTGGCCCAGTCTCTGTTCGGCATCGGCACGGGCCTGCATCTGGTCTCCGCCAGCCGTCTGGGCCTGAGCCACGTCGGCGCGGGCCTTGGTCACCTCCTCCAGGACGGAGGACTCGTGTGAAGCGTAGCCCTTGACCGTCTGGACCAGATTGGGCACCAGGTCGGCACGCTGCTTGAGCTGGACGTCAATCTGGGCCCAGCCATTGGCTACTCGGTTGCGCAGATTGACCAAACCGTTGTAAGCCCCGATGCCCCAGATGACCAGCAACACGACCAGCAGGACAATGACGATAAGCACGATCAGTGATACGGACATGTTCCAATTCTCTCACGGAAAGGTCTGCAGACAAAACAGGACCCCGCCCATTAGAACGGGGTCCTGTCATCAGCGGGAATCAGTCCTCACTGTCGAAGGGATCGAAGTCCCTGCGCACGCGGCGACGGGGACGCTCTGAGCGCTCCTCCCGGTCGGCCCGGTACTCGTCATAGTGCTCGTCGGCGGCATAGCGCGGGTTCTCCCTGCGGCCACGATAGCCCCCACGCCCGGAAGAGCGACGCTCATGACGCCCGCCGCGATCACTGCGGCCGCGACGCTCGCCACGGCCACGGCCACCACGATCCTCGTCATCGTCGCGGGAGACCCGACGACGATCCCGACGGGAGCCACGGTCCTCGTCCTCGAACCAGTCTCCGTCATCCTCATAGTCACGGTCGCGGCTCTGACGACGGTGCCGGGGACGATCCTCCTGGTCCTCGTCGTCGTAGTAGCGATCATCATGATCTGAGCGAGAGCGGCGCGGTGCCTCATACCGATCCTCGCGCTCGGAGGAACGGCTACGGCGATCACGATGATCACGGTCGCCACGACCACTGCGATCGCGACGATCACCGCCACGGTCACGACGGTCTGTGCGGCCTCCGCGATCACGGACTCCTGCGGACTCCTGATCCTCGAAGCCGGGGATGGCCAGAGAGATCTTGCCGCGGTCATCCACACCCTGGACGATGACCTCGACGGTGTCGCCCTCCTTGAGGACGTCCTCCACGGAGTCGATGCGCTCGCCGTTGGCCAGGTTGCGAATCTGCGAGATGTGCAGAAGTCCGTCGGTGCCCGGTGTCAGGTTGACGAAAGCCCCGAAGCTGGTGATCTTGACCACCTTGCCGTTGAAGGTCTCCCCCGCCTCGGGCACGTGCGGGTTGGCGATCTGGTCGATGACCTCCTTGGCCTTGGCTGCAGCCTCGCCGCCCTCGGAGGCGATGTAGACCGTGCCGTCATCCTCGATGGAGACATCGGCGCCGGTGTCCTCCTGGATCTGGTTGATCATCTTGCCCTTGGGGCCGATGACCTCGCCGATCTTGTCAACAGGAACCTGGGTGGTGATGATGCGCGGCGCATAGGGGCTCATCTCGGCGGGTCCGTCGATGCACTCGTTGATGACATCCAGGATGGTGGCCCGGGCTTCCTTGGCCTGCTGCAAGGCGGCGGCCAGGATGTCGGCGGGAATGCCGTCCAGCTTGGTGTCCAGCTGCAGGGAGGTGATGAACTCGGAGGTGCCGGCCACCTTGAAGTCCATATCGCCGAAGGCATCCTCGGCACCCAGAATGTCAGTCAGGGTCTTGTAGGTGGGCCGACCGTCGACCTCGCCCGTGACCAAGCCCATGGCGATGCCCGCTACAGGGGCCTTCAGGGGCACGCCGGCAGCCAGCAGGGACAGGGTGGAGGCGCAGACGGAGCCCATGGAGGTGGACCCGTTGGAGCCGATGGCCTCGGAGACCTGACGGATAGCGTAGGGGAACTCCTCGCGGCTGGGCAGAACCGGGATCAGAGCGCGCTCGGCCAGGTTGCCATGGCCCACCTCGCGGCGCTTGGGCGAACCCACGCGGCCAGTCTCGCCGGTCGAATAGGGCGGCATCTCGTAGTTGTGCATGTAACGCTTGGTGGTGGGGCCGGACAGGGCGTCGATGGTCTGCTCCATCTTCAGCATGTTCAGGGTCGTAACGCCCAGCACCTGGGTCTCGCCGCGCTGGAAGAGGGCGGAACCGTGCACACGGGGCACCACGTCCACCTCAGCGGACAGGGTGCGGATGTCGCGCAGGCCACGGCCATCAATGCGGTAGTCCTGGGTCAGGATGCGGCGGCGGACAATCTGGCGCTGGAGCTCCTTGAAGGCGTTGCCCAGCTCCTTGTCCTTCTCGGCCTCGTCCATGTCGGTGAACTCGTCGGCCAGAGCCTCGCGGACCTTCTCCTTGATCTCGTGGATTCGGTCCTGGCGGGGCAGCTTCTCCGCGATGGACAGGGCCTGGTCCAGGTCGGCATGAGCCACCTGATCGATGCGAGCATAAAGCTCGTCAGTGTACTCGGGGAAGAGCTGGAAGTCCTTGGTGGGCTTGGCGGCCTTGGCCTTGAGCTCACTCTGGGCCTCGCACAGAACCTTGATGAAGGGCTTGGCAGCCTCAAGACCCTGGGCGACAACCTCTTCGTCGGGCTTGATCTGGCCCTCGTCATAAATCAGGCTCCAGGCGTTCTTGCCGGCACCGGCCTCGATCATGGCGATGGCGACGTCCCCGCCCTCGACCACACGACCGGCCACGACCAGCTCGAAAACGGCGCGCTCGCGCTCGCTCCAGCGCGGGAAGGCCACCCACTGGCCATCGATCAGGGCCAGGCGCAGACCCGAGACCGGACCCTCGAAGGGCAGACCGGAGATCAAGGTGGATGCGGAGGCCGCGTTCAGGGCCAGCACATCGTAGGCATCCTCGGGGTTGACGGCCAGGATGGTCTCCACGACCTGGACCTCGTTGCGCAGGGTGTGCGGGAAGAGAGGGCGCAGGGGGCGATCAATCAGCCGGCAGGCCAGGATGGCCTCGTTTGAGGGCCGACCCTCGCGACGGAAGAAGGAGCCGGGAATCTTGCCCGCGGCATACATCTTCTCTTCCACATCGACGGTCAGCGGGAAGAAGTCGTAGTTCTCCTTGGGGCTGGACCCGGCGGTGGTGGTGGACAGCACCATGGAATCGTCATCAAGATAGGCGGCTACTGCCCCATCCGCCTGCTGGGCGAGACGACCCGTCTCGAAGCGCAACGTGCGCTTGCCATATGATCCGTTATCGATCGTGGCTTCTACAGCCGTGATTTCGGGACCCTCCATAGGGTTCCTCCTTTTATTTACTGCTTGTTTACTACCTGATGTCAGGATGCTCGGCGTCACTTAACCGCCGGAGATCCTTGTACTTCGGTCTGGTCCTGCCGAACCCCATGTCCGGCGATTTTCATTCCTTGCGGACCAGCCTTGCATTTCAATTCGGCACCATCTTCTGCAACCCCATCCCGGGATCGACGGTACCTGGTTCAGTCATGCAAAAGCGCCCGAGCGCTAGGCCCGGGCGAAAGCATGCATAATCAGTGGCGCAGTCCAAGACGCTCCACCAGGGAACGGTAGCGATTGATGTCCACCTTCTTGAGGTAATCCAGCAACCGGCGACGATGACCGACCATGAGCAGCAGACCGCGACGTGAATGATGGTCGTGCTGATGCTGCTTGAGGTGCTCTGTCAGGTCGGAGATTCGCTTGCTCAGAAGAGCTACCTGGACCTCGGGGGAACCGGTGTCGCCCTCGTGGGTCGCGTATTCCTTGACGATTGCCTGCTTCTGCTCACTCGTAAGAGCCACGGCTCCTCCTCTTGCATTCTTCCGTTACGCGGTGCACCAGCCCTATGCTGAAGCGCTCTCGATCCGCGGGCGAAACACGCCAAAAATCCATTATACACAGCGATGGGACCGAGGGCGGGAATTGAGGGATAGGCCAAGGACGGAACCGAGTCTTGTGGGGTTCCGCATTATCTGATATCCATTCGACTATCCATATCGTCCGGGCAGGCATCAGCACGCTTGCCATTATGTTTGCCAAGCTGTGATACCAGGCGAATAGGCCGCATGCGCAGAACACCCAGCTCGCCATTACAATGCCATGCCACAGATTGAACCATGCACACACTGGCCATATAGAGTTATCCATAACCTCGGGTCTCACCATCAAGATGGCGTAAGACCAAGGCCGTGCTTATCGAATGGCTGAGGGTGATTCACGCCTCAGGTTTTCATACACTGCCAAGTTGAAGATAGTCATGCTTCCTGCAAAGCGGCCTGAAAACAAACGACATGACCTCATGTGCCGATGTCGCTGAAAATACGGTGATCATTGCCGGATACGAATCTTATATGGCGGGTTTACGTGTGGAAGAACGACGGACCAGCCTAGGCATAAGCAACTGGGTTGTGTGGATATGGCCCTTTGGATTCGTGATCTCGTCCACCAACTGTTGCATGGCCTGCCTCCCCATTTCAACTCCAGGAGATTCAACGACGGTCATCGGCATAGGTGAAATGCTGTCCATCGTGTCTCCTTCGAGACCGATGACGGAGACATCCTGGGGGATTCGCAGATCATTATGCTGAAGAGCACTGAGCAAGCCGGCAGCAAGCGTGTCTGTGGCGGCGATCATACCGTCAGGACGCTGTTCCGGCGGCATCGCAGCAATCGAGTTGCCCAATTCGAGGCCATCCTCAAAGGAATTCCCTGCAGAATCTACGCTTTGAAAGCTGATCTCTCCATCTTTGGAAGCAACGTCTTCGAAACCGAGCAGCCGGTTATGAATAGGTTGGAAGACATCAGCCGCATGGTAGGCGAAAACCAGTCTTTTGCATCCTGTGCCGATGAGTTCATGGACCGCCAGCTGGCAAGCTGCTTCATCGTTCTTGAGTATGGAGCAACTGTTATCGGCAATCGCAGGGTTGAGATGATCGATCATGACAACGGGAATGCCCGCAGCCCTGGCGAACGCTATGTCATCCTGTGAATCGAATACCGAACTGAGCAATATCCCCTGAAGCTTCATTTGACAGAGCATCCTGACCAAGCTCGTTTGCCGTTCCTTGTCAGACATGGCATTTACAGCTATGACCTGCATGTCTTCTTCATCGCATACCTCTTGTACCCCCTCGAGAGCAGAGATAAAGACGGAATTCTCCACATCAGTAATCACAAAACCGATGATGGGGTAGGGCACAGTGCCAAAGTTGGAGTGCTGTCTGGGCATGCGGACATATCCAAGGGACTCAATAGCCTCTTGAATTTTGAATTTCAATTTATCCGATACCCTATCAGGATAATTCAAATAATTGGAGACCGTACCGATAGACACCCCCGACAGCTTGGCAACATCGCTTATGCCGATACGGTGCTTCTCCCCTGCGTCGCCTTTGGCCTTTCGAGCAACCGGCCTGTTTTCGTCGTGGTTGTTATCGCTCATTATCGTCACTCTATTAAACCGTCCGGACACTGAGCGGCGATATTGCAACGAATACTACTGGCAACTGACCTAGAAGGCCGACGAGAATGTGGCACATATCTCGCTGCCAGAACTACAGGCCCTGTCATACCACGTACATCATAAACTGCAAATTGAATTTCAGAATATACAGTTTTCTAATTTGAAATTCAAAATCAAAAGCAGTAAGCTTCCTCCGTATGGAGGTTCACTCCATGGAACCGTCAACGGCTGCAGATCGGCCGTTGACGAGGGTATGCAGCAGTAGCAGCATCCTCGCTGTCGAGAGATGGACTGAAAGGAACAACGATGTGTGCTTCAAGCAATGAGCCCACAAAAGGATTGGGCGTCTATATGCCACTTGCCATGGCGGCAGGCATAGGCTCCCTCTTGGGTTCCGGCGTCATAGTAGGGCTTTCGTCGACTATTACTGTTTGGCAGACAGGAATGGGACTGAACAATGGACAGGTTGGCATAGTGTCGGGCATTCTAACCTTTGCCATCGCCTTCGGTTCTTTCTTTGGAGGACGATTAGCCGACACGATTGGCCGCGTAAGGGTTTTCAACTGGATTAATCTTGTCTATGCCATCGGCGCAGTCGCATGTGCCCTAGCTCCGAATTTCGTCGCTCTAACGCTCGGCGTTGCCGTTGTGGGAGTGGCTTCAGGCGCCGATCTGCCAGTTTCCATGACAGTGGTTTCGCATGATGCCCCTACCGATTCCATAGCGGCCCGGCTCGTTTCCACCACACAGATATTCTGGCAGCTGGGCATTCTTATCGCTTCCCTTTTCGCCTTTGGCCTATCCCGCATGCAAGGAGACATGGGCGGTCGAGTGGTCTTTGCCGTATTGGCCGTCTTAGCCTTGGTCGCCTGGCTCTGGAGACTTCTGTCCCCCTCTTTCCGCAGCTTCCACGAAGCCGCCGAAAAGCGCGATGCCGAGCAGGCTGGCACAGAATCTGCAGCCGCTCAGAAGGTCTCGGTTATCAAGGTGCTCTTCGGTCCACGCCGACAGGTCCTTCTGCGATATCTGGCCGCCATCATGGTGTTTTATTTGGGATGGAACCTGCTAGCCAATACCTGGGGTCAGTTTCAAACCTTCATGTTTGTAAAGGCAAACGCCTCTCAGTCGCTTGCCACAGGCCTAGGCGTAGCCCTCAATGTGATGACCGTGATCGTCAGCATGATTTTTGCTTCTATTGCAGGAGGTAAATACCGGAACAAAGCCTTTGTCGTCGGCATGATCTTTTCATTCATCGCCATGCTCTGCATGGCCTTGGGCGGCACCAACCTATGGGTCATAGTCGGAGCAACCGCAATCCAGAACATCGGTACACCTCTTGCTGGTGAAGCCTTGTACAAGGTTTGGACGCAGGAGTCCTTCCCGATCGAAATCCGGTCCAGCATCCAAGGCTTTATCAATGGAACTTCCAGACTGGTCTGTGCCCTTTTTGCCTTCGTCACTCCGCTGCTGGTGCTTCCCGGCACGATCCGCACTACCATGTGGTGCTTCCTTCTTGTAATCGTTATTGAATTCATAGCTGGCTGCCTCATGATTTCCTTCCAGCATCGATATGGCACCGATGAGGAATACATGGCCGCCACCCATGAGCATGGCGAGGCCTGAACATGGCGAAGAACTCTTCTCGCCTCGACCGCCGTTATTGGCTATTGAGCGCCAATGCGGGAATGGCCTCCTACCTTGATGCAGCAATCCTGGTCAGCACCGGCATCGCCTTGCCATTGTGGACGCAAAGTATAGGCCTGTCGACCTGGTGGACCGGTGCAGTGAGTACAATGCTGACACTCGCCGTGGCTGTTGGCTCGTTCTTCGGCGGACGCCTGTCTGACATATTCGGCAGGGTTTCGGTGTTCAACCTGGATATCCTCTTTGTGGTTGTCGGTGCCCTGATGGCAGCTTTTGCCCCCAATCAAACAGTCCTCATTTGCGCACTGATCATATGCGGGCTGGCTTCAGGCGCCGATCTGCCAACATCTCTTGCTGTCATTTCTGAGCGTGTTCCAAAGGACGTGCAAGGAAGGATTGTTTCCAGTACGGAATTATTCTGGATAGGTGGCATCATAGTTTCGCAAGCCATAGGGCTAGGTGTTTCAGGCATGGGGTCGGACGGTATCATTGTCCTTTTTGGCTTCATCGCTCTAGTTGCCCTTGTTACCTGGCTCGTCAGAGTGGCCAGCAAATCGTTCAAACGCGTTGAGAACGATCTCTATCATGAAAACTCTGCGATTCAAGCCAAGCAACCTGACCAATCAGCTTCGGGCGCCTACCCGCTTTCGGAGTTAGTGCATAAATCAAGGTACTTGATTCCCATGCTTTTGCTCACGTTCTATTACCTCATGTGGAACCTGCCAGCGAACACCTGGGGATCATTCCAGACATACTATATGGTCGAAATTGGCGGAAAGTCGCAGGCCTTTGCAACAGCGTGCGGGTTGATCGCCAATATACTCACGCTGATAGCCACATATTGTGTTTTCATGAAACTCGCTGATACCAAGTATCGGTATACTGTCCTGTTCTTCGGGGTCACCTGCGGGATCGCGGCTTTTGTGGTTTCGGCATTCGTCGGCGGCCAATGGCTCGTATTCACCATTTGCTACTTCGTGTTCAGCGCCACAAACTGTCTGCATGGAGAATCAGTTTATAAAATTTGGAGTCAGCAGTTTTTCCCATCGAATGCTCGAGCAACTGCAACCGGCTTCACTTACGCCATCGTCCGCTTTTTCACAGCCCTGTTCGGCTTTGTCACTCCGACCATCATGGCCTTTTCCCCGACCCTGCTCCTATGGCTTCTAGTGCTGTTCCTTGTTTTGAGCCTGATTACGGCCCTGGTCACATTGAAATTCATTCAGGCCTATCGAATACCGGATCCGGTTCTGAACCAAGACAACTCTTAGTGGAAGCTTGACCATCAACGTCATTGACATATTTACGTAAGAAAGGCATCGATATGATTCAGGCACCTGTACGCGTGCGTGTTGAGCAGTTCTCTGGTGATGTATTGGGAATTGGTACGCCAACACCCCGCTTATCCTGGGAATATAACAGTCCTGTTCCGGAAAACGCAAAAGCCGAAATCCGCGTCGAACGCCGCAAACCGCGTCACGGCGCCAACGAAAGCACAATAAGCGTGGATTCTTCCCAGAACATTCTCCTGCCCTGGCAGTTCGAGCCTTTGGATTCACGAGAACTGGTCAATGTCTTTGTCCGAGTGAAGACCGACAAAGAGACCAGCGAATGGTCGCGTCCCTTATTCTTCGACGTCGGCCTCTTAATGCCACATCAGCGCGTAGCTGATTTCGTTGGACCTTCCTGGCCCGAAGCGGGAACAGATCATCGCCCGCAGCCACTGGTGCGAACAGAATTTACAATCAGGGAGAAGCCTGTTCTCGCCAGATTGTACCTGACCGCCTTGGGACTGGTATCAGCCAGAATCAACGGTCACCGTGTGGGTGTCGACCAACTGAACCCAGGGTGGACAAGCTATGACAATCGCTTGGAGTGCTGGACCTATGATGTATTGGATCTGATTCACGAAGGCGCCAACGCACTGGGGCTCCTACTTGCGGATGGCTGGTATAGGGGCAGAGTCGGATTCGATGGCGGTGAAGCTAATGTATGGGGCGACAAGATTGGCGCTTTTGCGCAATTGGAAGTCACCTACGCCAATGGCGAGCGTCAATCCCTATATTCGAACTCTTCAGATGAACAATGGAAGACAACACTGGGACCCATTGTAAGATCAAACATCTACGAGGGTGAAACCTATGATGCGCGGAAAGAGATGCCTGGCTGGGACAGGCCAGGCTTTGACGACAGTTCTTGGCAACCCGTGGCGGAAATACCTTTCGACGAGCATAAAATCGAATTCCCCGTCATGCGCTCAATCCAGCCGGATAAGATCCAAGAAGACAGGACCATACATGTGACGGCTGGCGTGGAACCGGGAACCTGGTTGATTGATACGGGTCAGAATGCGTCCCAACGTCTGAAGCTGCACATGCACGGGTTGAAGGCAGGCCAAGAGATATCCGTACAACATGCCGAGGTACTGGACAAGGAAGGCAATCTCGTTACTACCATCCTCAAAAGAGGCCACCAGTTGGATACGTACATATCCAACGGAAAAGACGGCTGGTGGGAACCGGAATTCGACATGCACGGATTCCGTTATGCACTGGTGAGGGGATGGCAGGACACACTGACACATGAGGATATCAAGTGCACTGTCTACCACACAGCCATGGAAAGAATTGGATGGTTTGACACGTCCAACGAAATGGTCAATAAACTCAGTGAGAACACAGTCTGGGCTCTGAGATCCAATTTCATGTCGATTCCGACGGATTGCCCCCAGCGGGATGAGCGTGTGGGTTGGACGGCCGATATCGCTGTTTTTTCGCCAACGGCCCTTTACCTGTACAACGCGGCTGGTTTCCTTCGCAACTGGCTGCGCGACCTGGCATTCGAGCAGAAGAAGAATGGAACAGTTCCATTTTATATACCCTATGTCCCCATGGGGATCTGGTCGGATCCGCAGGCCATTGCCATCTGGGGGGACGCAGCAGTACTGGTGCCTTGGGCCTTATATATGGCCACTGCTGATAAGGATGCCCTGCAAGAGCAATATCCTGCCGCGGTCACCTGGGTGAACGAGGTGCATGGCTACTTGTCGCCAGATGGCGTTTGGGACAGGCGACCCGAATATGCTCTTGGGCAGTTGGGTGATTGGCTCGATCCCACAGCCCCGCCGGAATCTCCCGACCAAGCCATGACCGCAAAGGAATTGGTCGCTACTGCCTTCTATATCCACAGCTGCGATCTTCTTGCGCAAATGGCCGTCGTTCTTGGCAATGACGATGATCGGAAACGGTTCAGCCATTTCGCCGAGGTCTCAAGAGCAGGGTATGGGAAACGGTTCGTTGCAGCAAATGGAAGAATGACCTCCGACACCCAGTGTGCCTATACCTTGTCCATCATGTTCGACCTGGTTCCCGACAAGACTTTGATGGAGGGCTTTGGCAACAGGCTGGCTGAATTGGTCCGCTCGTCTGATTGGAAGATTGGTACAGGATTCGCCGGCACCGCTTACATTCTCCCTGCCCTGGCCAAATCAGGACACTTGGATGAAGCTTACGGTCTTTTTTTGTCGACCAAATGCCCAAGTTGGCTCTATCAGGTGTCGATGGGCGCAACCACAACCTGGGAACGCTGGGATTCCATGGAACCCGATGGCAGCTTAAACCCAGGGGGCATGACCTCGTTCAATCACTATGCTCTGGGATCTGTGAATAATTGGGCTTATTCAACGATTGCGGGCATATCCCCTATGAGCCCCGGTTGGAAAACGATCAAAGTCGCTCCGCGACCGGGTGGGGGGATCACACACGCTTCCGCCAAGCATCTGACACCTTACGGATTGATATCAATTGCCTGGGATATTGATTCAGACTCGCATTGCATGCATCTTTCCCTGCACGTGCCTTATGGGACTACAGCTTGTCTGGACCTGCCTGACACCCGGCAGGAATGGCTTAAGGGTGGCGAGTACCAACGTCAATACTCCCTTTGATAAGGTTTGAACGCTGATCTTGCATTCATCAAGTGGCTGCCCCGACCGTTGCTCATTGGCGGGGAAGCCACTTGCGCCTACCAGCTTGCATGCGAAAATGCAGCATGCGCATATTCAGCTGCGTAGCTCTATAACACCTGGCAGCTTTACTGACTCATAGATGATTTCGCCGCCGTTCACAATTGCTTGTCCTGCGCCACACCTGCGAAAGCCCTCATACTACGGTTAAAAAGGTAAGAGTTAGGCTAACCCGCACCCTTTAATCAATTCTCATGGAACAGATCGGTCTACCTTTCGGGTCGAAACTCGCACGAACAGCGGGGCTATCACGAGGGAAATCGTCCCGACCATAGAGAAATCTGAATCCTTCTCCCAGTACTTACCTCACTACGTTCAGAACCTTTTCCTTCCCGATCGTCCGCACCGACGGGTGTAATTTTGGTTCGTTTTCTTTCGCCAGGGGCAGGCGTTCCTGGGACTGTTTCGGTACGTACAGGGTTGCAACTGGCAGGTTGCTTCACGCCGTTTATGCCGGCGACCACGGTCTTTTGCCTGCAACCCGTCGGATTCTGGACAGGATTGCTCTCACCCCGCTCACTCATGTTCGGTTATTTCGTCGCCAGCTCTCAGAACAGCCGCATGGGTGCATTTGGCATCTGAATCTGATCCGTCAGAACCACCCGAATGAGTTGACAATCAATGAGACTTCAATCAAGCAACAAACCATAATATTGGGCTGATTCCACGTTTTCTGGATACCGGAATAGCCACAAGCAGCCAGTCACATAATAAACAATTGAACCGAAGGAGCGGCTGCTTCTGGCCTTGATGTCATTGACCGAAAGCCATACGAGGAAATCATGACCAGTGCCCATCCAGACAAAACCTCGTGTGAAGTTTAGAGGATAGTGCAGGACCCTCCCAGCATCAAGACCGGGAGAGTAGGGGTAATAGTCAAAGGAGCGGCCTCAGAGAATCTTTTCCACAAAATCCTAAGATCCGCTTCACCTACCTTGCACGCTTTTCACCAAAATGTCCCCACCTCCGCTCATCCCGCCCAGCGACAAGTAACAAACATGGCACCAATGCCCGGGATGGCAGGAAACACGAATCTTATTGGATGTGACTGCCTGCTCGTATGGCTGTGTGTTTGCACAGCACCGCCGAAAGTTGCAGAAAAAGATCTCTCCTTGGCAGACGCGGCAATCAGCTCATGCCGCGGTAATCAGACCTCCGAAGAGGACAATGGCGATAGCCGCCAGCTCGATGATGAAGAATAAGGAGAGAGCGGACCAACTGTGGGTCAGCGTGTTCCAGGGGGAATCCTTGCGCACACAGACCAAGATGGCCACGAAGACGATCGCAAAGACCGCCACGCCTAGGCCGGCGGCAATGATGCCCAGGTTGGCCGCGTTGGCAAGGATGGCCTGATGCTGGTAAACCACGAAAGTGCTGTACCAGAAGTTCATCTTGAGCAGGCAGAGGCCGGCAATCAGCTGTTCGGCAGCAAGGCCCAGCACGAAGACCACCCGCCAGAACCAGGAGGACGACTCGATGATGGACATGCCGATACCCATAAAGGTCAGCACGGTCACCGTCCAGGCGATCAAGGCTATGCCACGCGGGTCCAGGACCGAGACATAGTGGAGTACGCCCTGGGTGTGGTTGATGGCCAGCGAGCGCCCGTATCCATAGGGAATGACGATGGCCAAGAGGACCGCCAGCGCGAAGACGACCCAACGGACCGGGCGGGCACGTCGCTGCTCGATCTCAGCCAGCGAGTATTCCGAATCCGGAATAGTCGCTTCAGGGTGGGCCGAAACCTTGTTCACAGCTATCGCATCATCCGGGTGCGATGGCACGGATGCAGAACCGGCTGCATCACTTCTGCCGGATTCTGCACTATCCGCATCGTCGAATTGCTCCATCGGCGACCACACCTCCAAGTCCGCTACCCGTGGACACACCGTCTACAAGCTTATACCGGGCGGCGCACCCGCGCCTAGGAACGAGAAAGGACACGAAAAACACTCGGCATCTAGGCAATTGCGGATAAATGGAGGGCATTCTGCAAGCGATATAGTTCATTACCGTGAAAGCACGGAGCATTTCATCTCTGCGGCCGAAAATGCATCAGACTTAGGATCACCCCCGCGGATGCGGGGAGCACAGGGCAGCCAGATAGGGGTCAGCTTCGGCTTGCGGATCATCCTTGCGGATGCGGGGAGCACGTGAGTCTGCTTGAAAAGCATGATACGGGTGTAGGGATCATCCCCGCGGATGCGGGGAGCACATAGTGGAATTTTCCGATGTGGCTGGCGACATGGGATCATCCCCGCGGATACGGAGAGCACCTGATCCTGGATACCATTTGCTTGCACCAAGTGGGATCATCCCCGCGGATGCGGGGAGCACGTCTGTATCACGCCTGGCGTGATAAGCTGTCCAGGATCATCCCCGCGGATGCGGGGAGCACAAACTCGCACGCCACTCCTTGGGGATCCAAAGCGGATCATCCCCGCGGATGCGGGGAGCACAAGTCCGTAGAACTCGTATTCGTACCGGTGGCGGGATCATCCCCGCGGATGCGGGGAGCACTTCAGGTCCAGGCCGACAGCGCCCGCCACCTTGGGATCATCCCCGCGGATGCGGGGAGCACTATGCTATTGGGCTAGACGCATTGGATGTGTGAGGATCATCCCCGCGGATGCGGGGAGCACCGCCGGAATGCGTGCCTGATACGCGGGGGTCTGGGATCATCCCCGCGGATGCGGGGAGCACAAGACCATCAAGAAGGAATGGCTGTCACGCAAAGGATCATCCCCGCGGATGCGGGGAGCACGAGCTGATAGTAAGTATCGTAGGTTTGTTGGTGGGATCATCCCCGCGGATGCGGGGAGCACTGGCCGGAGGAAACTGATGGATCTTTGGATCTGGGATCATCCCCGCGGATGCGGGGAGCACTTCTCTGCCGATACTTTCGCGTCATACACTTCAGGATCATCCCCGCGAATGCGGGGAGCACCTGTCCAAATGGTCTATATCGGAAGTGGAACGTGGATCATCCCCGCGGATGCGGGGAGCACTTACATTTGTAAACTAAGTTAATGGAGAGCTAGGGATCATCCCCGCGGATGCGGGGAGCACGCCAACTCGCCATCGTGACAGTGCTGCCAGGGAGGATCATCCCCGCGGATGCGGGGAGCACAGGATTATCAGTGGGCTGGATGGTGATGTTGCGGGATCATCCCCGCGAATGCGGGGAGCACACATACTCGCCAGGACTCAAGGCGGCGAGTTGAGGATCATCCCCGCGGATGCGGGGAGCACTTCGCATTCGCATTCGACTTTGAGGAAACCGAAGGATCATCCCCGCGGATGCGGGGAGCACGAGCCTCAATTCAAGGAGCCACAATATGGAACAGAAAAGGATCATCCCCGCGGATGCGGGGAGCACTAAACATAGAGTCCAATGCTGACGCAACCGGCGGGATCATCCCCGCGGATGCGGGGAGCACGTGTGGAATAACGTATGGAATGCTGTATCTAAAGGATCATCCCCGCGGATGCGGGGAGCACAATCTGGCAGTCGGATATCAACCCCCGAATCGCGGATCATCCCCGCGGATGCGGGGAGCACGGTTCGATCAATTGGACGGCGATATCATCGATCGGATCATCCCCGCGGATGCGGGGAGCACACTGCACCCTTTGCAGTATGGTTTGGCAATAAAGGATCATCCCCGCGGATGCGGGGAGCACGGAAAAACTGCCGAATATCCTTCGACATCAGAAGGATCATCCCCGCGGATGCGGGGAGCACCTCAGCATTCCATCTACGTTGTGTTTGAGCGGCAGATCATCCCCGCGGATGCGGGGAGCACTTGATGACCTTGTAGGGTGAGCAGATACGCCAGGGATCATCCCCGCGGATGCGGGGAGCACGAGGCACGTCCTGACCACCGACCGTCAGAACGAGGATCATCCCCGCGGATGCGGGGAGCACAGTGGAGCCAGCTCTGAAAGGTCGGGAACATGGGGATCATCCCCGCGGATGCGGGGAGCACGAACCGCGCATGTTCGATATGCATAGTGTGCATTGGATCATCCCCGCGGATGCGGGGAGCACCCGGAGCCATACCGCATGACGATTCGCGGAATCGGATCATCCCCGCGGATGCGGGGAGCACCCTCACATAAGAGATAAACGCAAATCAAACATTGGATCATCCCCGCGGATGCGGGGAGCACTCCACACCGCCCGCCCAGCCGTACACCCTGCCGGGATCATCCCCGCGGATGCGGGGAGCACGAATTCATCACCCCGCACAGCCTGCGCCGCACCGGATCATCCCCGCGGATGCGGGGAGCACGATGATCTGAACACGAATCTTATGGGCAAGGGCGGATCATCCCCGCGGATGCGGGGAGCACCCACGCTGATCTTAGTGGGATTGATCGTATCAAGGATCATCCCCGCGGATGCGGGGAGCACCCAAGGCCTCCACCCCTTATGTTTGACTCTGCCGGATCATCCCCGCGGATGCGGGGAGCACCGTGCCCCAGTACGGCGACTGGCAGCGCAACCAGGATCATCCCCGCGGATGCGGGGAGCACCGCGTTCCAAAACATTGTCACAAACTTTACGAAGGATCATCCCCGCGGATGCGGGGAGCACCGTCTGATACAGTTTGACGGCCTTGGCTGCCATGGATCATCCCCGCGGATGCGGGGAGCACCGACCGGTTGCCTCTTTCATGACTTTCCGAACGGGATCATCCCCGCGGATGCGGGGAGCACTTGAAATCGACGACCTGATGATCGATACAATCAGGATCATCCCCGCGGATGCGGGGAGCACCGGCAAGGACATAGAGTCCTGCCCTAGCGGCTAGGATCATCCCCGCGGATGCGGGGAGCACTGATCCCGAAACTGGATAGTTGCCCACCCTTGGGGATCATCCCCGCGGATGCGGGGAGCACCGTGACTCTACATGCTCTACATATCTCAATCAGGGATCATCCCCGCGGATGCGGGGAGCACGATTTTCTACAAAGGGCTGCCCCTCGACGATATGGATCATCCCCGCGGATGCGGGGAGCACACGATATTAAGTACACCAGATGGCACGGCGCCGGGATCATCCCCGCGGATGCGGGGAGCACTCACCATGCGCGACGGCATGAGTCTTCTGGAAAGGATCATCCCCGCGGATGCGGGGAGCACAACTTATCGACAGAAGTCCACTGACTACGTTCCGGATCATCCCCGCGGATGCGGGGAGCACGATTGGTCATCATTAGGTGCCCAGAGATATGAGGGATCATCCCCGCGGATGCGGGGAGCACGCTTGGTCATGCTCATAGTCATACAGTAAGTAAGGATCATCCCCGCGGATGCGGGGAGCACATCTCACGCCAGCGACATTTGACGCGCTGAAAGGGATCATCCCCGCGGATGCGGGGAGCACCAAGCATATGCGGGAGATATGGCATGTGGACGTGGATCATCCCCGCGGATGCGGGGAGCACTTCCCTTGAAAACCCTTGTTCCAAGCCGCAAAGGGATCATCCCCGCGGATGCGGGGAGCACAGAGTGGCACAATGGGGTGTCCTATGACTGCAAGGATCATCCCCGCGGATGCGGGGAGCACTGTTACTTGGAAAAATATCATCACTAGCGATGGGGATCATCCCCGCGGATGCGGGGAGCACACCAATGCCAGATTGCTGGCGATAAGTCAGCAGGGATCATCCCCGCGGATGCGGGGAGCACTTTTCTATAAAAATTCTCTCAGCCTGTTGCGCGGGATCATCCCCGCGGATGCGGGGAGCACAAGTCGGTATCACTGTTGAGGGGCCAAAAGTAAGGATCATCCCCGCGGATGCGGGGAGCACATAGGAGCATTTACCGTGCTACGAGTTGTGTAGGGATCATCCCCGCGGATGCGGGGAGCACTTGAAGTCGGCGTCGTCCAGCTTGATGATGGTGGGATCATCCCCGCGGATGCGGGGAGCACACAAACTTCAAACTCTCGACCAACACCAACGAGGGGATCATCCCCGCGGATGCGGGGAGCACCTCGGCACCGACCGGCTACCCGGGTTGCTGGAGGGATCATCCCCGCGGATGCGGGGAGCACGAATTTGATATCTCCCAAGGCGACCCGACAGTGGGATCATCCCCGCGGATGCGGGGAGCACAGCCGTCCGGGCAGTAGACATCCAGGGCCACCGGGGATCATCCCCGCGGATGCGGGGAGCACCGGCCACCTTGCCTTTCATGGTGGACATGTCGAGGATCATCCCCGCGGATGCGGGGAGCACCTTGTCCTGCTGGCAGACCATCCGCATGCCGTAGGATCATCCCCGCGGATGCGGGGAGCACCTTGCTCTCAGCCTTGGATGGGCTCGGGTATGGGGATCATCCCCGCGGATGCGGGGAGCACGCTCTCGGAAAAGTCGGGGATATCGCGTCCAAAGGATCATCCCCGCGGATGCGGGGAGCACGGGGAGTACCAACTCATGATTGACAGACACCGAGGATCATCCCCGCGGATGCGGGGAGCACTTGAGATGGCTTGCTGTGTGAGATTAGGCATGGGGATCATCCCCGCGGATGCGGGGAGCACCGGCTATTTATACCCACTCTTTAACGTCCTCTAGGATCATCCCCGCGGATGCGGAGAGCACCGCACCTATGATGAGACCCAAAACAAAACGATAGGATCATCCCCGCGGATGCGGGGAGCACCTTGTCGGTCAGCAGGTACGTGTTCAGGCAGGGGGATCATCCCCGCGGATGCGGGGAGCACCGCTGTGAAATCGCGTTAACATATGGGAAAACGGGATCATCCCCGCGGATGCGGGGAGCACCTTGGTGACGTGTGGGGGAGCATTACCCGGGGAGGATCATCCCCGCGGATGCGGGGAGCACCTGTCATTATCCTGGCCGGTTTCGTCCTCGCCGGGATCATCCCCGCGGATGCGGGGAGCACTGTTGTTAATCTCGACAAGCAAGGCAGCGGGCAGGATCATCCCCGCGGATGCGGGGAGCACAGGTCTAAGTTTGTGTTGCTCTGTTGGAACGGGGGATCATCCCCGCGGATGCGGGGAGCACTTCATGACCAAAGACAAGGCATTGAATGCCCAGGATCATCCCCGCGGATGCGGGGAGCACGAGGGGCTGGCCGTGTAAAGCATTTTGTCATGCGGATCATCCCCGCGGATGCGGGGAGCACTCATTTAAGCAGCCATACACTGTCGCTGTGGTAGGATCATCCCCGCGGATGCGGGGAGCACCCTGACGTGTAAGCGCGAATTTGTTACCCGGGAGGATCATCCCCGCGGATGCGGGGAGCACTCGGTTGCCGGTGGCTTGTGCAACCCCTTGTAGGGATCATCCCCGCGGATGCGGGGAGCACAATGCCGATACAATGCCGCTACAGCTGTCGCGCGGATCATCCCCGCGGATGCGGGGAGCACAGACATGGCTATCTCCCCTGATTTGGTTATTGGGGATCATCCCCGCGGATGCGGGGAGCACGAAAAGTGAGACGGTCAAGATGATATGGCATTTGGATCATCCCCGCGGATGCGGGGAGCACAGACTTGAAGACTTCAACAAGGTCATGATGGACGGATCATCCCCGCGGATGCGGGGAGCACGTCTATCAGGGCTTGGATCTCCTGCTGATCCATGGATCATCCCCGCGGATGCGGGGAGCACCTTGCAGACCCCGACAATCCCAAAGACCCGGGGGGATCATCCCCGCGGATGCGGGGAGCACTAGCCCGCATTGTTCGCCGAAATGTTGGTAACAGGATCATCCCCGCGGATGCGGGGAGCACGTTCGCAAGCCACTTTCTATCTCTTTCCTAAAGGGATCATCCCCGCGGATGCGGGGAGCACGAGATTATCGCCCTGTAAGTGAACGGATATGCGGGATCATCCCCGCGGATGCGGGGAGCACTTTCATTGAGAAGATGATTGCCAGCGGATACCAGGATCATCCCCGCGGATGCGGGGAGCACCGCGACCACGACCGCAAACAAGGCCCTTTCAAAGGATCATCCCCGCGGATGCGGGGAGCACTAGCCACAGTTATTGTAACGATGGCTATGGCTAGGATCATCCCCGCGGATGCGGGGAGCACCCAGATATCAGATTTGGGGAAACGCTGAAAGTAGGATCATCCCCGCGGATGCGGGGAGCACAGTACATACCCATGCGTGAGCTGGAGTCGGAGAGGATCATCCCCGCGGATGCGGGGAGCACCACCAGCCAGTTGTGGAACTGCATAGGCACTGAGGATCATCCCCGCGGATGCGGGGAGCACCGCGGCTTGCCATAGTCCACGGTCCCTTTGAGTGGATCATCCCCGCGGATGCGGGGAGCACCTGTATTTGACATTCATGGTTTGTATGTTATGAGGATCATCCCCGCGGATGCGGGGAGCACATACTGCCGACCGGATCAAAGCCTATGCGGACAGGATCATCCCCGCGGATGCGGGGAGCACTTGGCATCCCTGATCAGGCACATGATTCCATCGGGATCATCCCCGCGGATGCGGGGAGCACACTTAAAGATCCTTGCTATCCCAACAATATGATAGACAAGATCTCTGATTTTTAATCAGTTTGCATTTCGAACCCCCTCTATTTCCCCTTTCGGCCACCGCAATTCAGACCATCAACACTGTGCTCCTTGGCCATGCACTTACCAGCAACCAGTGCTTGGCCCTCAACGGCAAAGCTCATCTGAAAAGTGCGGGTCCGGTTGTATTCAGCTGGAACGCGAGCGCCGGAACCTTGCCGCCCGTCTGTACTTGCTGGCATTGCTCCAACCGGTCCGACGGTATCGGTTTCCGCCACCTGCAGATTTGCCGTCGCCGCCATCAGCAGGCTTTTCCATAAGAGCCAATCCTTCACAGTCAACTGGGTTCCAATCCGAGCGATGCACCTTGAAGCTCAAATGCTGCTCATTGCGGGCGGAATAGACCATAATGGCCTTGCCTGTTCGGATCTGCCCTGTGATGCGTTCCCAAAGTCGATCCCGGACCCTAGCGGTGACGTGGCCCACGAAAACCCCAGATGCTATTTCTAGGAGCCATCGAGTCAAATCCCCACGCAGGCCCACAGGGCATGCCGTCAAAACGACGACCACCATCAGTTCATCCCCTCCTCTTCATCTGCATAGGATCTCCCAGCTGGAACCGCACCAACCTTCTCATCCCAAAGCTCCAAGGTCTCGCCATCTTCATCAGAAGACGAAGAGACAGGCGCTCCAAGCAGTCGTGGAATGTCACGAGCCATCCGTCGCATAAGCGAGAGGTCATAGACAGCATCACGCATGGCATGACGGGTGGCCGATCCGATGTCGTCGGGCTGTTTTGCAGCAGTCTTGAAGGCTACAGGAATCGAGATTTCGGCCTTGTACAGATCAGCCACATCATAGACAAAAGAGCGCTCATGGCCCACATGAACGAACCCTAGGCCTGGCGAGCACCCAAGGGCCACAATCACCGAGTGAGCGATTCCGTACAAGCAGGTATGAGCAGCCGACAGGGCCTTGTTGATCTCGTTGCCGACATCGAAATCCTCATGATCATAGGTTCGCTTGTCCCACGGGACACCAGTCAGTTCCGACCAGTGACGGTAGACCTGTCGGATTCGAGCGCCTTCACGCCCACGCAGCTGCTGCATAGTACAAGAGCTGACATCTTCGTTGAGGAAGCGCATCTGGTACATAGCCCTCGCCACAGCCAACCGCTTGCGGGTGTTGGAGACCAGCGCCGCCTGCCTTTGCAGAAGGGCTGCCGAATGCGTCAGAGGACGACCGAACGCGTACATCCTCACACCGCGCTCCCCCACCCATACCACGCTGGCACCGTTGTCACCAATAACCACCATGGCCTGATGACTGACGGTGGTGCCAGGACCCAGCATGAGCACACCCAGATTGGCGGCAGGCAGCCGTATAGTCCCGGTATCCCTGGTGACCGCGATGGCATTGTCCTCGCGAGTGATAACACAGTGCTCAAAATAAGCGAACGAGAGCCTATCCTCGGCCCGCACGAGATCACCCAATTCAGGAGGGGGACTGCCGGGAATCTCGGTTCTCCCGGCAGACCCCATGGACTGGTCCCTAGTCATCGGATCGGAGCCACCGTCAGCAGTCCGCAGCCGAAGCTCTTGGCCCTGCCGATGCCCTGCCGCAGGCAACGTTGAAAAGCTTGAGCATCAATTACACGGAGCTGTCCATCGAATTGGGCTGTGACCAAGGTGACCTTGCTGTTCCCGTGAGCGAACTGCTCTTTGCGGCGCTCGGAAACAAGGCAGGACGGCCCATGACTCTCATCCGAGCTGCCCAAGAGGGCGAATCCGTTGCGTTCACTGCGCTTCTCCAGCCAAGACAGCTGATAATCCGCAGTGACATGCCCCATCACCTTGCCGACTACTGCATGATCGGACCGTCGCCCCTTGTCCATATGAACCTGTCTGGCAGGATTGGCCCGAAGTCTGAAGGCCCACTCCTGCCCCTTGGCTATATGGCTGATCAGGGGCTCGTAGTCCTTCACTTCCCACTCTGCGCGGGTCGGCCAACCAGCCTGCTCAACAATATGGGTGAAGTCAGGACGCTCGGGACTCACCACATACAGCCAGGTCGAATCCCCATCACGCGAGAAATCCAATCGCCACAGAATGCGCCCCTCATCGCCACTGCGTACAGCACTCGGAGGGAAAGACTTCTCAACGGCGGCATGAAGCCGGTAAGGCGAGGCGATCAGTTGCTTGGCTGCATACCGCGCAGTGTTCAACGGCATTCTGGATATATACATGCCTGCCTCCTAGAAAAACGACATTGGATCATGATCCGGAACTGCTTTAGTCCGCCGCTCGTCAGGGCCGGGACCATCCGGATTGGGTATTCTGTATCGGCTAACAGTTCTGACCGCATATCTGCGAGCTGCACCGAAACTCAGCGGAGCATCTGCCTGTGAAGAGACAACCCCGTTGTCTTCGTCCTTGACACAGTCCGCATCACAGACGACCTCCAGTCGGCAGCCCTGATGGCGTCTCTTGTACCAGAAAGCAGCAATCCAGGGATGGGTGCGCAGAGCCTGATCCACACGGTCCTCCTGAACCAATCCAAGCGAGACCGGGTAATCCGGTGGGCAAGCTCGACGACCCAAATATAATGGCCACCGAGGATGACGCAGAGCCTGGTCCAGACCTTCCAGAAGCGCAGAATCAGCACCTAAAGCCACCAGGAATTTCGCATCGGATAAATAGTACCGATTGGTCAATGGCATGGCTTTGACATTGGCACCATGCTCTGTTTGCATGTCATTGACCAAGATGCCCGGTTGGTCGATGCGGACTCCGAAGCTTAGATGCAGCAGGTCCTCAATGTCGTCACCGCGTTGGCGCCCTTGTGCCGAAGCAAGCAGACCAATCACCGCGCTCTTGGTGGGCTCCCGTTGCGTAGTGCGAATCGTAAAACGCGAGGAGCTTCCCCAGGACTGCAAAGGACCCGACAATCGCAACAGCAGTATGCTCATGACTACTCCTGCTGACCCAGCACATGCATAGTCTCAGCATCCACCTGGCTAGTCAGATCCTTGAGACCGACAGACTCAGCCACCGGAGCCAAGTCCTGCGTCGACAAATCCGTGCTGATCGCCCAAGCGCGCACAGGCTGCTCATCATAGGCATCCTGAATCCTGCGCAGCTCCGCAACCAGCCTGCGTCCAGCGACTTGTGAGATAGGCTGATCATGCTCAGCCGCAACCGGACGTTCAAAGGCTTCCACGGCATTAATAGGCTGGCTGTCACGGAAGGCTACAATGCAGGTCTCGGGCAGAGTCCTGTTGGCGTAGGAATTCTGCTTGCCGGTCGGCATGGATCGGATGAAAGCCTCTACGAAGACCGAAGCCACTCTCGCAGTGGCCTCTGCATTGCCAATCTGCTCCTGCAAGGCATCCAAGTTTACGGTCGCGTAGCGATAGAGCGTGGATGAGTTGAAACCTACGGAGTCGATCATGGCTGCACCGGCATTGTCTGCTTCCGTGAAGTCATCGGCGGCGGTGAAATAGTCGTACTCAGGCTTAATAGCATCCACGGAGATAGCGTGAGCCACCTGAGCGCTGGCATCCGTATTCAGGTCAGGGGCATCAGCCAGCATACGGCCGAACAGGGCGATGTCAATCGCCTGCTCACCGTGGAAGACCCCCGACACTTCCTTCTTCATAGCCGAATCCGGTGCCTTGGCCAGATCCTTTCCCTGATCCATCCATTCCAGAGCAATATTGGCCAGCTTCCCGATCTCGGTGTTGCCGATGAAGATCAGGTACTGAGTGACTGGTTTGCCACTGGCCGCCCCAGCACGAGTGGAAGCGACAACCTTGACGCCAGTAGCCTGCAAAACCAAGGAGGCGTAGCTTTCAGCCTGATCTGCTGATTCGGGCCGTTGATCGACCATGGCCTTCACGATCAGCTCGACTGCGTTCTTCGTCCGCACCCCCAGCTGCTTCTTGTCCAGCAACGATTTGAAGGTCTCACGCATGGCACGCTTCCAGGCCTGGCTGGAGACACGCGAGCGCAAGACACCGCCATACTGAGCGGTCTTGGGATTGCCCGTCTCGTCACGATTGATGTTGCTCGGAGGGACGTTCTGTACTGCGTAAATATCCATAAACATGGCATATTCTCCTTAATATTTATTTTGAAAATTGGTGATCTTGTGTATGTGTATCTGCTCGATGACGAATTGTTCGAGACGACCTGTCATCATTGACCGTTCTGCTAGACCTCAGCTGTTCTATTAGCCTTTTCGCCCTCTTTCGCTTCCGCGGCCTTGTGCACGGCGTAATACTGCCGAGCCCAACGGTGAAAGACAGTGGCCCTCCGACCAGGCAGCTGCAGCAGATAAAGATCCTGGGCGAAAACCTGATAGTCCAGCTTCACATCCTGATTCCTCATCATCCTTATCAGCGAATACAGCTGATGCCGGATACCGTCGAAATCAGGAGCATCCTCCATTATTTGTAGCCTTCGAAGAACCGGGGTGGCCTTGGAACCGTCCTGGTCAGCGTCAATCATGCGGCATGCGTGGCCGAAACTGTAGCGGAAGCGCTCGGATCGCGCCTGCTGCTTATGATCAGGCATCCAGGCCATACCCTGAGATTTCGACTGCTGATGAAGCGCATACATCTGCAAGGTCGTGGCGATAGCCCGTGTTTCAGTGACGATATTGCGGTCGTTGTCGAGGGCAGGGTTTCCCAGGGTATCCTGTGGCCAATCCTCATATAGATCAAACCCGACATTCATCCACCGCACCCTGCCATCGTCAATGCCACGGCGCAGCAGAGCCAGATGAGCCCTGGCCACGCTGCTGGCCTGAACCGTGTAGGCGTACTGCAATTTCCCGATCCGATAGTTGGCATACTGCCCGACGGCCTGTTTGCGGTCGTCGACTGATAAGACATGATCGTTCGTCATAGTGGCTGTAGTCATCATTGAACCTCCTTTTCATTTGCGGTCTCGCCCTCACGCGAGGGAAAAGGACCTAGATATTTATTCAATTGGCTCAGGAATCTATCAAAGATCTGCTCAGAGGATCGGGCACCATTGGCCTTGGGCAGGAAAGACGGCGCCGGAGACTGATCGCGGTACTCACCAGCTATGTCGATCAGATTCCGATGAATGGCCTGGAACCAGTCATTCCGGTAGCCTTCGATGTCTTCTGAAGGACCGAACTCCGCAATCCGCTGTCTGAACAGCTGATCCAGAGAAGCATATGCACGTTCCTTGACGCGGGCCACTGCGGCATAGAAGCGGTCCTTCTGCGCTTTGTCGCCTGCGGATTGATTCAACTGGGCAACCATGGAGTCCAATGCCTTGACGGAATCCTCAGTACGCTCAACAACCTGAACCACCACATCCACGGCAGCAGTATCCAAATGAAGCAGTTGAAGGTTTGCATCCAGCGAATCATCAATGGCATCCGAGAAGAAGCTGTTCTGCGGACCATAGATCATGCTCTGGGTATGGATGCGAGCCATCTGCATTACTTTTCCTGACCCGGCATCATCCCGATCCCAGTTCAACAGAGTCTCAACCCATCGAATAACGCCGGGACGGGTGTCATCAGTCTGACCTGCTCCGTTGCTTCCCGCGCTGATCAAAGGTTGCAGCTGCCGCCAAATGGCCTTGTCGGAAGTGAATGTGACTGGCATGCGAGGAGCCGTTGGCAGTCCCAGTTTCTTCCGCAGGTTCTCGCTGCCGTAACGCCAGGCCGTCATAGGCTCATAAGCGTCCATGTTGTCAGCGCTGATGACATCGCCATAGCAGACGATGATGCCGACTACATGGGAACCTGAATCATCGGGCACCAGCCTCACCCTGCGTGATTGCAGAGTGAGCATGTCCACAATGCCTGTGGGTTGATAGTCAGGATTCATGTCAGGCCCGGCCGGCTTACGTTCCCAGGGCGCCAAATCACCAGGCTTGCCGAACCAGATATCATCATCCCCACGGCCTCGGGGATTGATCAAGCACCAGTTGAGCATCAGAGTGGCGAACAAGTTGTCCTGTTCCAAATAAACATTGCCCAAGGCGCCCAGCCAGCCGGTTCCCACCTTGGACTTGGGCGGATAAACCCTGTTGCGCAGAATATGGGTCTCTCCGTCCACCGGCGATTTGATGCCTGCAGGGTCATAGGCCTGGAGAAAGACCAGCCATCGGGCGGCCTCAGGCAATGTAAGCGAGTCCAGGTCGTTCTTGGCGCGCATGGAAAAGAGAAACTTCTTGGGCTTAGGCACGTCAGCCTGAAGTTCGCCAATGCTGTCATACTCTTTATCCTCGGACGAGTAGGTCAATCCCGGCGTCTGGTAAAAAGGATGCTCCGGGTTGAACAAATCGAACCGATCGTGATAGCGCTCAAGGTAATCGTCAATTACTTGAGGGTCGAACTGCCCAGTCTGCCAAAGCGTCCACCACAGCTGCAGCAAGGCCGTCGGATTATCAACCCCGATCATGGGTAGATACCGCTGAGCGTATGCCTTGTAGAGCACAGCTTCGGTCATTCTCAGTATGGGCAGGGTCTGTTGAGGCATGTCACTGGAAATTTCACGGATTCGATGGGCCTCAACCAAAAGGTCGCGCAGGGAGACCAGGTCGACACGTCCTTCCAGATAGGTAACCCTGATCCAAGGCTGGTCTAAGAGATTGAACGACGGCCGACCTCTGCCGGTCGCTCCAATATCATTCATTATCATTGTCCTTTCTACTTGTTTGGTTATTCATAAGTGGAAAATGCCTGCAACTAGCGAAGCATTGCGCATTCAGCTCTCCCCGCCTTTGTCGGCTTTCACACAAGTCAGCCCATCCTCTCGGGTGTATCCGATAAGGAAGCCGTGCAGAGTGGTGACGAATCTGCGGCGATCCGAATCGGATTGCTCCTCATCCAAAACCAGCGGCAAACAGCCATCCAGCCAAGAAGATTGATGCCATGCATCAACGCAATCACCAGCTCGAATCTCGAGTTCATTGATCAGAGCATCAATATCATGACAGATGCGATCAGGCAGATTTACCGCACAACGCAACACCACTTGCGCCAGATGGTTCTCAGGTTCGGTTTTTGTGGGCACAGGAGCCCCGCAAGGTACTGTATCGCCTCCGATCCATGGCAGAAGCGCATACTCATCACCACACCGGCGCAACAGCACCACCTCCACCGAATCATGAGTATCTCTGACGGCCTGTCTGGCTTTGGCTTCCGATCTGGCGTCCACAGTGCTTGTGAATAGGTCCACCAAGGTGTGAGACTGGCGCAGAAGATGCGCCGAATCTTTCATCAAATAGACTTGGGCCTTATCGATCTCTTCCGCATCCTTTTCGGCACGCTTGTGCGCATCCAGCCGATACCGTTCTTGCCAGGCTTTGGGTATCAGCTGTGCAACTGCATCAGAATCATAAGCCGTGCGGACCAGCGGAGCGATGTCATCAGGAAGCCGCAGCAAGCGGTGGGCACCGTCTCCTTGCAGACAAAGCACAGCAAGGGCTTCAAGCAAGGACGCCGGCGGATAGACACTGTCTACATAGTCAGGAAATACCGGACCATCTGCGTTCCAGGAGGCTATGCCCCGCAAATAGCAGAAGGCTTTTCGCAGACCAGCCGGACGGTCGCTCTCACCTTGGCCACGGCGATGTCGATGCAGACGACCCATGCGCTGCAACAACAAATCGACCGGAGCTATATCGGTGACCATAAGGTCGAAGTCGATATCCAGGGACTGCTCCAGAACCTGCGTGCCCACGACAATCAGCCGGTGAGGACGTCCTCCATTGGCTGCGGTTGCATCCGAACCAAGACACGCTCGAAGTTCTCGTTCGTTGTCCATACGATCCCGGTCAATGAAGCGTGAGTGCGTCAGTCTGACCTGATCCGGGCCGAATTCATCGGACAAAGCCGCAGCAGTTTTCTGGGCACGGTCTACAGTGTCGCAGATCACAGCGGCACACCCACCTGCAGCCAGCCGCTCTTTCAGTAAGTCTGCAAGATACCCCAGATCGTCATCGATGACACGACAATCGATGTCCACCGCACGGCCTGAAGGCTGCACCGAACTAGTCCGGCAGGTCGTTCCAGACGTGTAAGTAATCAGGGGATAGGCATGCAGATCGTCAGAATTCTTCTCCTCATTAGAGAGCTGCTTGTCACCTGGCTGTGAAGACGCAGAAGTGCTATCAATATGTGGCTTGGAGTAACGATCAGTAAATGCCTCCATGCTTGCAAAACGACGCGGTGCAACCTCAGAGGACTGCTTCGTCTGACTGCCTGCTCCGCCAAGCACCGAGGCATATCCTTTAATATAAGCGTCCACCAGCTCATGTCGCAGCGATGCAGGCAGGGTTGCCGACAGGAGGATAACTGGGTTGTGGAATCCTCCCAGCCATTCCAAGGTCCGCTTGAGATATTCACGCATGTAGGTGTCGTAAGCATGACATTCATCGATGATGACAACTTTGTTGGCTAGTGCCAGCTGTCGCAGACTGACGTGTTTCATCTGCAATGCGGCCATGAGCACCTGATCGATAGTGCAAATCAGGAAGTTAGCCAACACCCCCTTCTTCCTACCTCGCAGCCAGTCATTCACCACTGCCTCGGGATAAGCAGCCTTTTGGATACCAGAACCCTGCGGGACATCTTCATCGAAGACTGATGAGGTGGCCGAACCCTTATCTGAAGCCACCATTGACATGAATTCCCTGTTGAGGGCAGCTTTGCCATGTCTGAGTGAGGTGGATTTCTCAGAGCGTCCTTCCGGCTGAGGTAATCTATCGATCCAGCTCTTGCAACGCGAGAACATGGCATCGGTGGTAGCCATTGTTGGCAGGGCCACGCAGACTCCTCCCCTGCCTTTTCGTTCCGCCAGGATTTCCGCACACGCCAGGGCTGCTTCGGTCTTGCCTTCGCCCATGGGCGCTTCGATGACCATAATGCCCGGGTCCGGGGTCGTTTCTGCTAGACGTACAGCCTGCTCCTGGACTGGCCGGGGCTTCGCGCACGTCGGCAGATCGAACCTGGAGGCGAAGCGCTCCCCTATGCTGAGCCGCTCATGAATCGGCTGCCACTTCGGAGACAGGCCGAGGTTACGCCATCCGCGCTCCTGTCGAGCCCTAAGACCTGCTCGTGTACGTACTGAATTCATTCGGTTCCAGGTCTGCTCGTCATAAATCGGGGGGTTGAGCGGCACCAAGGGAAAAAGATCGTCGTCGCTGTTGCTGGCAATCCAGTCGGCCATAATGACCAGCCCCTCCAACACCGATTCGGCGTATATGTTCAGCCGCTTCCCACTCAATCGAGCGAAGTCATCGTCATTGAGTTCACACTGTTGGGCCACGAATTCAATTAATTCGCGCTGGGCTTTAGTCCAGTCCTCATAACCCCGAGCGGTACCCATGCGCACATCCATATCGGACTTGCTCAGGGCCTGACGGGTAGGAGGCTGACCATGATGCCCTCCAACAATACAAGCATAGGATTCGGCCACTGGCTTGCTCCAATGTTGTACCTGAGTCAGGTAAGACTCCAGAATCCGTTGGCCCGCTATAGGATGCGTAGGGTAATTCGTATCCGTAATTGGAACATCAGGGAACCGCAGACCAGCCTGCTTGGGCTTCCATTGCAAGGAAAGGTTCTGCATCCCTGGTGCATGTGTCAGCGGCTTGCTTTGGAAAACCGGGGTTGCCTTGCCGATATCATGGACACCGGTGATAAACATGCAGACTTTGCGAGCCAGCTCCGGGTCGCCAACATCGCGGATGATGATCTCTCGAGTACCCCTAGGCACCCAGTCGCGCCATAAATACCCAGCCACTGCAGCGGAATCACTCAGATGCGTGAAATCTCCCTGCCAATCATTCTCGTCACGCAGATTCGTTTTACCCCACAAGGACATGGCTTTAGCGTTCAGACCCAAGTCTGTTGGTATCGCTCCGCTCATTGTTCCCTCTTTTTCAGCCCAGCAATCTCGCCAATTGAGCAACTCCGTTGTAATCGCATTACCAACATAACACAGAGAAACAAAAATTACCGATTTTTATTATATCTTAATATCACAAGTTAATCTATTTGCCCTGATTATTCAGGGAACACATAAAATCCTAATGACACAAGGGATCATCCCCACCAATGCGGGGAACACGCCTTAAGGAGAGGCTGTATGTAGTCTACACGGTAGCCGTGGTCAATCCTTGGAGCCGTGCATGCCCTACACGCCGCCGACCAGGTGTGAAACCTTGAACATCCGAAACAACTTTAACGAGATCAAAGCATCATCCATCTGCCAAAACTACTGCCTTGGACTGCTGCTTTAGATAGACTAACGAGCTAGCTGGGAATTCATCAAAAGCCCCTTTGCCTTAGCCCAGCTTCAGGCACACCTGCACAGAAGCACAACCGCCGAGGCAACCGGCCCATCATGGCTTAGAGCAATATGCCAGCACAACTGAACCCAGTCGACCTGGCTACCGGTCGAAGGCAGGGAGTCATGGAGCCTGGCTTCTACTGAGGACTCTAGGTGGATGCCCGGCCGCCCCCTACCGTCGTCAAGAATCTCCACCCCGCTCCAGGGAAAATCATCCAGACCATAGGGCGAGGGCTCAGGTCCCAGCGCCTGAGACCAGGCCTTGAGCACCGACTCCTTGCCAGCCCAGCGCACTGCCAAGTGGGTCGATGGGTCGTCATGCTTGAGCAGGGCCTGCTGCTCAGCCTGCCGCCGCTCCCGTGCCGAGAACAAGCTTGTCATACGCGTGCCTGGCATAGCCAGCTGCCGGCCGAACTCCTTCAGGTCGACCAAATCATGTCCCAACCCCAGCACCTGTCCAAACACGGGATCTTCCATAGGCCCGAGTATGCCCCTCATCGGCCCCTGCAGCAAATCATCCGATCGGAACTCGGAGACCAATCTATGGCCCTAATTAATGATCACTGCGATTTTGCACAAATAGACCTAGGAAGGAAACTACAAGGGTCAAGGAAGTTGGCAAGAATGGAAGGCATAAATGAGAATAGATAGAGTGAGGGACTGCCATATCTCATGGAGTATAGACGGTGCCCTTCCATCCATTACGTAAGGAGGAACTTGTACCAACGCCTTCTTCCTCGCAATTGAAGAACACCGTCCCAGTCATCTCAGGAACAACTGCATTCCAGGTCTGATAACCTGGTAATGGCTTGGGGCGGACAGGATGTGAGAAGCTTTCTCCAACTCTCATCTTGCTAGATTGCTCGCCTGGTCGAATCTAATCACTTTGTCTTGGCTCAGATACCAGTTCTTCCGCGGGACGAGTAGAGCGCATCCTTTCCGCCGTCCAGTATCCTACCGCGTCAATGCCTTGAGGTGACGATCGTGGAGAAGAAATGTCAGAGCATCCATTGGGACTGGCTGGTCCGCTACAGTGTCTCCCAGTGCAGGCTGCACAGATACTTCAGCTGTGGAGACTATGAAACCCAGCAGCATTGCGCTCAAGAACATCATGAAGGTTCTACGGTTAATGATTGTTCCGTCATGGGACTCATCCTTGGGTAGCACACTCAGATCTTCTCTGATTTTAACATGTTAGCAACGACTCTAGGAGAGGCTTAGTCAGCGGCTATCTATTTGATATCGATATCCTGTTGCATAACCGGGCATGCCCAGGGCACTGGATCTCTACAACCTGCTTGGAGGTCAGCGGGCGAGGGCAGCCGTACACAAAAACCAAATCAAATGAGACATTGACCTATGCCTTTCGAGATGCCGTTTCTCCTTATCCGGATCTTATGCTGTGGTCAAAAGCCACTTATACTGGGATGCTCGCCATACCAAAGAGGGTTTCGAGCCGATGCTGTATGGCGGGGAAGAAGAACGACAAGCACGCCCGGCATTAGGACAGTAAGGAGGCCGAAGGTGTAGAACTTGGCCAATACACCACCAGTCAAGTCTGGCAATCTCTATAGCCAGTCCATCACCAGATTTATACTTCTTCAACGCATCTCCTTGTGAAGCAGCCATAATTTCATACTCGTTAGTGCATTCAATCCAGAACACGCACCTTATTAAGGGAACTGCGATACAGGCTAACCTAAAATCTGACACGCTGACGCAGCATATTTTCCATACTTCTTCCGGCGTACACGCTAATGCCAGCTTCGACTGATCAAATCCTACGACCAAGTGGAGCGGACGAAGAGAATCGAACGCGTGTAATCAGTTTGGAAGATTGACTACATACAGCACCATACTTATTGCAAAGTGAATAATAACTCATAATAGTGGACCCTAAACGTTCTAAAATAACACTTTTCTCAACTAATACGACATGCACCACCACGCAGACCAAGGCAAAGCCACCAGCGCACTCGGCCAATACCTTAAATAAATCTTAGAGTTGTGACAGCAAAGGAAAGGGATTGACAATGGAATATAAAGCCATAATAAGTTTTTAAAAAGGTAAGGATGGATTATTAAAGGGAGCACCCAATGAGAAAGGGGCAGTTCACAGGCTTGCATATTCCGCTGCCGCATCAATAGGCTTTACTTCTTGCGTCTGACTTCTAAGTCAGCGAACCTATTCGACTTTAAAGAGCAACCCAATGCAACAGTATCCGCAATCGCTACTGTAGATCTCTTTGCTTACACTTTCTTGTTGTGCAGTATTCCCTTCCCGTATGTGAAGCCAACAAAAGGCTCGGGTAATCCCTATGGAGCAAACCCACTAAAAATCGTATTAGCATGGTTTTATCATTTTTATATTGCCTATATTCTGTGCAATTATTTAGCTTATATATTCAAAATTTTACATATAATGTTATTTTTACAGCGATGGTGTTATTCGAATCGATTACAGCAGTTTATGCCGGGTTTGATTTACTTAATCTTAACAATGTACGCTGGTTTCTACAGACCTGGTCATATAACACAATCGGCATAATGTTTATTCAGGTCGCCTTTTATCAAGTGAAAAGCATTTAACACAGCGTATTGTTGGAAAACAACTCGCTAGCAAATACCATCTTGTCATTTATCACAATAACGTATTTCGTTCAAGTCTTTAATGCACGATTCTGCAAGAAAGAAAATGACTAGCCCATAACACAAAACTGCAACCGTCCAGATTCCCTGGAGTCAAGGCTGTCCCTACTGTCTACTGGTTATTTGCTTATAGCCGTTTCTCCTTACCAATACAGAACGGAAGCCTGCCCACAAACCGAAATGTTGCAGATAGGGATCAAGCCGGCGGTAAGTGACCACTTAAATGTTGAACGACAACACAACTAGTAAGTATGATGTACAAGCAGCGCAACAGCCTATGCGTCGCGCCTATATATAGAGGGAGAAGTATTCATTGTGAAGACAACAAGAAAAGAGATCAGGAAACCGTAGAGGAACTACGACGGTGAGCCGGGAAGAAGAGCAGGATTCTAACAAACCCCTTCTTGTTTACGATTTTCATGCCCGACTGACTGATGGATCAACCAGGTTCTCTCAAACGAGTCGTCCATGAGCGCAACTGATGGCATCCTCCTTTGCAACGCTGAGCTCAAAACACCTAGTGCTCTTCCCCTGTGGCCCGAAGCAGAGCAAACAGACGTTGCTGCTATACGCGCCAACGACCGCCAATGCGGCACGGTTAGGCAGGAACATCCTGATACAGAGCATTCCTACGACTACTAAAATGGCATCTGCATCATCACCAACTACGCAAACTGCAATAAAAAATAAAATAAATTGAAGTCCACACTATTTGAGGGGAACAGGACGAGATGGCAAAATTATGTTGCAAGAAAGAAGAGGCATCGCTTCAAACGTAGTAAGATATATGCGCAGATATACGTGAAAGGTCTGATTCAGGTATGCAACACGAGTATAACATCTATGGTGATGAAAGCTGCCACCTTGAGCACGATGTTTCAAATGCCATGGCAATCGGCGCCGTGTCGATTCCAAAATCCAAGCGTATCCAAGCGTGTAGGGATATCATAGAAATTAAAGGAAAGTACGGAGTCAGGGCTCACAATGAAATCAAGTGGGTCAAAGCTCGCCATAAACTGCTTCCTTTATACAAGGATCTTATAGACTACTTCTTCGAATCACGTTATATCCAGTTCAGAGTTCTAGTCGTACCTGATAAATCGCTTCTGAATCATGCAAAGTGGAACCAAACACACAATGAGTGGTACTACAAGATGTACTTCGAAATGTTAAAAGTCCTTTTAACGCCCAACAACAAGTACAATATCTACCTAGACATAAAGGATACCCACTCCGATTATCGAGTAAAGCAACTTGGGTCAGTATGCGCTAATAATATGCATGATTTCACGAGAGATCATATCAAAAAAATTCAGCCCATACGTTCTGACGAGTCACAACTCATGCAGCTAACAGACATACTTATTGGAGCGGTATGCAGGCAGAACCGCGACTTGGACAAATCTTCTATGTCACCAGCTAAGAGAGAACTTATAGATTACATCATCAAACGATCCAGAAATCCCCTAACTAAGACCACAAGCGCAGAAGAGAAGAAATTCAACGTCTTTATTTGGAGGGCGGTATGAAACCCCACTGGCTGCCTCAGATTGTCGCTTGGAAACAGACGCTAGGTGAACTTTGGAAAGATTATGTTTGTAGATTGTACAGGGTTTTTCGGAGTGATTTTGTTCTGAGCCCTCCTTACTATCTCAAACAAAAAGTCAAAATTAAAAGGATGCCGCGTCAAGGCATCTACCCCTATACCTTTGTGCATTTAATCACCAAAGATTTAAAAGACAAAGGCGGAAGATTGCCTGATCCACGAAGAGCGGAAAGGATTAAATGGCCCAAAGCCATTATAGATAACTATTCCAGTTGCATTACATGCAATTACCGCTCGTGCAGTAAACCATGGGTTTGGGAAACGAAGCGGAACAGCCACATCCGTATCAAGTTTTACCTATCAGACCAAAAATATCTGGTTGTCCTTGAAAAACGAAAAGATTATTACTTATTGATTACAGCGTATTGCGTAACCTATACCTCTCGTTGGGCACAACTGGAACAGGAATACAACAATCCTGTTTTTAGTAAAAAAATATTATAAAAAATGAGGCTGCAAACGATTTATTGTTTGCAGCCCCCAAGGACCGCAAACAATAAATTGCCACGACCCCGAAGACTCCTTCTACCAGAAGAATCATGTAGATGAGTAATTAAAGTATAACACACAAATCGTGTATTGCATAAAACAATCCAAGTTAACTGCCACAGATAGTCTTAACCCGGCCGATGCCGATGCAACCAGCGGTGAGCACTCCCAGCGCATAGGGTTATCAAGTTCGCGTGAAGCAGGCACCAGGTGGGTTCAACGTTGTAGATGAAGGTTCCCAGCAATGGCAGGAAACCTGGACGCACCCATTTGAGGATCTGGTAGAAGCAGTCGGTCAGCCAACAGGACTTATCATTATCATCAGGATAATACCGGGCATTTAATACGTCTCCTCCTTAATAGGTGAGAGTCTCATTAGCCTAGATCAGTCTCAAGTTGCCGGACCGGCAACTACGAAACTAGCTTTGCGGGATGTCGAGCCAGTCAGCTACCCCGAAGAGCTTGTCGCCGCGCCGTACAATCACATTCCACTTCTCCGGCATGACCGGTGTCAAGCCACAGGGCAGAGTGTAGCTCGCGGCTGAAATGTCAGCAGCCTTTCCAATCCTGTACGACTGCGATGCACCTCGACATCTGGCATGCATTGTCGCTGTGGTCATCCAGGCACCGATGTGTACCCTATCGTGCACCCATCTAGTCCGTAAGGTGTCGAATACTGGAGAAAATCTCACTCAGTCGGGCCCAATTCTGACCACTTTAAAAAATTGGAATACCAAAGCAAAACGGGATAATATTGACAGTTATCATGGAGCGGGCGACGGGAATCGAACCCGCGTAATCAGTTTGGAAGACTGAGGCTCTACCATTGAGCTACGCCCGCAAAGCCGTTGGCTCGGTAAAGAGCATAGCACATGGGCCAGCCGGAACATGCAGCAAATTGGTCATCGCATGGTTTAACTCAACAACAAACCTATGCAGACACTACCGGGCAGTACCCCCTCGGCGGCCTGAAAACCTACGCTGATTATCCCCCCCCTCCGCACACGCCGGTTCTTGTAAAGGCTACTATCTGCTAACCGCTCGATTTGATCGCCCAATCCGACGACATTAACAACCAGCACCCTTTCTGCCTGCAGGAGTCCTGCCCACAGCTAAGGTGAAAAATATCGGCGTGGCTATGGTGATCGGGCTTCTTGCCATGAGTATTATGGCAGCAAACCGCAGCCGCAGGAACTCCATGACAGCGGCCACTAACACTTCGTACGAGTAAGCGGCCGGACGACTCCCCAAAGACAAGTCCGGCCATTCGGGTGGCCCAGCAATAATCCCAAGTAAAACCTGGGCCACCCATCTACTTTTTTATACCTTTTCATGAACTGGATCCAACCACGGTCAGGCTGCAAGGGCCGCCTGCCCCTCAAGCAGCATTGAAGCAACCCGATGTGCGCGCTTTTTAATGCTCCTTTGCCGGATGCAACCCGTGTGCCCATGAGGGACTTTCTACACTTACGACATCAAGCAAGACAAGGGATGATCATAGCCAAGCCTGACCTACCCAGGACATTTCATCTACGCTCCCATAGAGGAAGCGATCGCCCGAATACGGGCAGCTGATGAGCATCCACCCCGTAACAAAAGGAGGATAAGGCACAAAGCACCATGGCAAAAAGGGAGGTAAGCCGTTTGGCCCACCTCCCCGATCAGTGCAGTGATCGAGCTCTCACTGATTTCCCATCTCCCACTGCAGAGAATAGGAAACCGACCAACTCACACTGCACTCAGCCCCTGTCGTAGTAGCCGTCGGCACCCAGGCGGGCCTGGGGATCCAGCAGCATGGCCTTCTCGATCTCATGGCCCACATACCCGTGGCCGTCCTCATGGAAGCGGCGGTTGTCGATGGGCTCGTAGAGTGGGGCCCGACCCATGCGGCCCTCCTCCAGACGACGCTGGCCAGCGGCCAGACGGTCGTTGGCCCAGCGGCGCCACTCATCCAGGGCCTCCTGGCCGGAAGTCTTGAGCACGGCTGCTTCGAAGGCTCCAGGGCTGACGATGACCCCGATTCCGGAGACATGGCCGAAGCCCAGGGAGGTGACTAGCCCGGCCTTGACCCTGCCCACCTTCAGAGGCTGCTCCAGCCAGACCAGATGGTCGTCACGCCTCAGGACCGGATCCACGCAATCCAGGGAGGCGTTGGCCGGGATGACCCCGGACCGGAAGAGCTGGGTGAGCCCGTTGATCTGGAAGATGCAGGCGCCGCCCTTGGCATGGCCGGTCAGGCTCTTCTGGGAGATGACATAGAGCGGGTTGCCGTCCGTCCGCCCGATGGCGTGGGCCAGGGTGTTATGCAGCTCGGACTCGTTGGGGTCGTTGGCGTTGGTGGAGGTGTCATGCTTGGAGACCACGGCGATGTCGTCGGGACCCACACCCAGCCTGGCCAGCGAGCGCACCAGGTCCGAGTCCTTGCCACCCATGCCGGCGGCCAGAGCCCCCAGCCCGGGTGCAGGGATGGAGGTGTGGGCGCCGTCCGCGAAGGAGTGGATGTACCCGACCACGCCAGCCACAGGCAGACCCATGCGCAGGGCGATGTCGCCGCGGGTCAGCAGTATGGTCCCGCCGCCCTGGGACTCCAGGAAGCCGCCGCGACGACGGTCGTTGGCCCGGGAGAAGAACCTGGGCTGAATGCCCTTGGCGTACATCTCGGCGGAATCGGCGGTGGCGTTCATGTTGCCGAAGCCGATGACCGACTCCACGCCGATGTCGTCAATGGCGCCCGTGACCACGAAGTCCGCCTTGCCCAGGGCGATCTTGTCGGCGCCCTCCTCAAGGGAGACCGCAGCCGTGGCGCAGGCCGAGACCGGTTGGACCATGTTGCCGTATCCGCCGATGTAGGACTGCATGACGTGCGCAGCCACCACGTTGGGCAGAGCCTCCTGGAGGATGTCCGTGGGGATCTCCTTGCCTAGGAAGCGGTCCAGGTAGAGCTTGCGCATGGAGGCCATGCCGCCGAAGCCGGTCCCCTGGGTGGAGGCCACCTTGGAGGGATGGACAGCCTGGAGAATCTCCACCGGGGTGAATCCTGCCGACAGGTAGGCGTCCACCGTAGTCACGATGTTCCAGAGGGCAATCTGATCCACGTCCCCGACCATGGAGGCGGGAATGCCCCACTTGACCGGGTCAAAGCCCTTGGGGAACTGGCCGCCCACGGTCCTGGACATGGTGGCCCGACGCGGCACGCGGATGCGGGAGCCGGGCAGACGGGTGACGGTCCACTCGCCGGACTGCTCGTCGCGGGCGATGCTGGTGTGGTCCGAATCCTGGGCCACGTACTCTTCGGCCATGTCTTTGGTGGGCACCGAGAAGGCCACGTCGTGATCCAGGAAGACATCCACCTCCTCCTCGTTGGTGCCCTGACGGTAGTCGGAGCCCATGCCGTCGTCGAAGGGACGGATGCCGGAGCGGGCCACCACCTGGTCGTGGTAGCGCTCGGCGATGTCCTGCTCGGGGACCAGCTCGCCGTCGGTGTCGTACCAGCCCGGCTTGGGGCTGTCCTGCCACTCGACCAGACCCATGTTCCAGGCCAGTTCGAGGACGGCAGCGGCGCTCAGGTCGACCTGACCATCCGAGTGGATGCCCATCTCGGCCTCGAAGCGGGTGCGACCGGAGCCCCAGGGACCCATCTCACCGATGGAGACGATGACGATCTGATCCTCGGGTCTGGCCGTCACGCCCTGCCAATCCTGCATATCCACCGGGGCCTGGGCAGGCACCCGGGGTGTGGGCAGGGCCTTGATGACCCGGCCCGAATCCTTATCGGCATTTGCGGGCACATCCCCGGACTTTCCAGCTGGTGCCGGTGTCGACGAATCGCCGTCCTGGGCAGCCTCGGCCTTCAGGGCCTTGAGGTCCAGCGGGCTGGAGCCCAGACCGCCGGTCAGGTCGGCCTTAAGCGGGGCTTGAAGAGCCTGCTGACGAGCCTGAACAGTGCACAGCTTCAGCAGTGAATCAGCCATCTGCTCGGTGGAGTAGGTGCGGATGCCATGGCGCTCCACCACCTTGACCAGCGGATCGTTGCCGCTCATGAGTCCGGTGCCCCGGACCCAGCCGATCAGCGGATGGGCGAAGGTGACCCGGCCGGACCAGTCCTGCTCGGGGCGGGACCGGTTGACGATGGCATCCAAGGCGGCCTTGACCTCCCCGTAGGCTCCGTCGCCGCCGAACATGCCGCGGTTGGGCGAGCCAGGCAGGACCACATGCAGACGATGGTCGACATCGGTATCCGCCCCGATGCCGGCGAACCCGGCGATCTGGCGTTCCAGGCTCCAGAGCATGAGTCGGGCCTGGGACTCGAAGAGCCGGCCCGAGTCGGCCATGGTCCCGTGCATGGCGGGTGCTGCGAAGGGCAGCAGCAGTGTGGGCTCGTAGGCGGGCTTGAGCACGGTGGTCGTGGCCCCCGTGGTCTTGCGCTGCTCATTGCCCACCCAGTCGACCAGGGCATCCACATCCCGGTAGCTGGACAGGTTGGCGGGCACGATCCAGAGACGGGCGCCGCCCACGGCATGGCGACGGTAGAGGTCACGGGCCCAGATGACGGTCTGCGGCTTCAGGGAGTGGCAGACGGCGATGACCGTCGCACCGCCTTCCAGCAGGCCGGCAGTCAGAGATCCCGCGATGGACTTGGGGGCCACGCCGGTGACCACCGCCACGTCCTTGGCGAATCGTGCTGCGGTCTGGTCTGAGTCGGCAGGGGTCATAGCCTGGTCGGCGATGCCGCTGAAGACCCGGGCCAGATCCTGCTCGCCGCGTTTGCCCGCCTGCTTGGCATACCAGACGGCCTGATCGTGCACCTCGCGTCCGGCTCCTAGGAAGCTCAGGCGGCTACGGTCATCATCATGCTCGTGGTAGATGTGAGCCAGATCCTCTCGGGCGCTGGCCCAGCGGTCGTCGAAGAGGACGGCGCGTGAGGCCTCGAACCGTGGCGCCACCTGCTCGGGCCAGTCGCTGCCCAGCTCGGCATTGACGGCAGCCACAACGGCTGCATCTTCATTCTCGCCAGGCTGGACGGTCGGAGGCTTAAGCCCCAGCTTGTCCAAGAGGAAGCGGGCGGTGGATGCCAGCACACCCTCAGAGCCGGTCACCTGGGCTGCGAAGGCATCCAGGGCGGCGGAGTCGACCACGGCACCGCCAGCAGCACCGCCTGCAGAAGGCATGGAGACCGTGACGCCGTGACGCTTGGCCACCTGCTGAACAGCCTGGTCGATCAGCGCATTGGCCGCAGGCACTGTGGAGACGGCTTCGGTGGGCAGGAGCGCCAGGTCGCCGCCACGCGAGGAGGTACCCTCACGGGTGTCCAGGACCAGGCTGGCCACGGTGGCCGAAACCCAGCCCACACCCAGCTGCCAGACGTCGGAGACCCGCTGTTCAACCTGTTGCAGCTTGAGGCCGGAGGGGCCGAAGAGGTCGCGGATGCGCTCACGCACAATGTCGGAGAGCACCGGGCCGAAGGGCCGATAGTTGGGGGCCACCTTGTTCACCAGGGCGCTCAGGTCGGTCATGCTGGCCTCGGCGGCACCGTCCACGCTGGCCACACCCAGCTCCGAGCTGATGTCCATCAGCAGCTGGTTGCGCCTGGAGGAGACGCCGTTGGTCAGGGTGTCGGTGGTGTCGGTCTGTCCAATCTGTTCGGGGCGGATCTTGGTGGAGTAGGCCAGCAGAACGGCGATGGCATCCGAGGCCTTGAAAGGCAGGTCGGCCACATCGGCACCTGATGGGCCACCGGCGGTCGGGGCCGGAGCAGGAGCCGAATCCTCGGCTGTTGCAGGGGCTGAGGCAGGGACCGGAGCAGGAGCCTCAGGTGCGGAAGCAGCAGTCTGAGCAGAATCAGTGCTGGATTCCTGGACCGGGGCTGCGGGCTCCTCCTTCACCGGGGCCATGGGATCGGTGTCGGTCAGATAGACCCGGCTCTCGTCCCTGCCCAGGTTGTAGACGCTTACGTGACGCTCGCGGAAGTCGGGCAGCTTCAGGGTCTTGGTGCCCAGATTGGCCAGGGTGGGCGAATGGCCCAGCCCTACCTCGATCAGCTGCTCCACGCCCAGGCCGCCCTGCTCGGGGGCATCGAACATGATCGCCTGGGTCTCGATCCAACGCACCGGGGAGGCGAACTGCCAGGAGAGCAGCTCGGTCAGCAGCAGACGGCCCAGCTTCTGGTCGTCGGCCGCATACTGGTCCCAGACCTGGGGATCGTCCAGAGCCTGCTTGATGCGCTCGGAGGGAACCACCTCCAGGATGGAGGCCGCGAACTCCTTGGTCATCTGGAAGGGCCGTGCAACCAGGTTGGGTATGTAGCGACCCTCCAGGCGGGAGTAGTCGATATGCTCGGGCAGCAGGGCGTCCAGGGTGTCGCGGAACTCGGGCACCCCCTTGCGCAGCAGGGTGGAGTGGAAGGGCACGTCGATGCCGGGCACGTACATGAAGGCCGGCTTGCCGCCCGCTTCCTTGGCCCGACGGTTGGCGTCGGCACGCAGATACTCCAGGCCTGCGATGGTCCCGGCTATGGCGTACTGCTGGCCGGCCAGGTTGTAGTTGACGATCTCCAGGAATTCGCCGCACTCCTTGGATACGGACTCCACATACTGCTTGACACCGGAGTCGCCCACGCCGAACTGGTTGGGACGCAGGGCGCCCATCCGGTAGTTGCTGCGCCCCTGCTCGTCCCGTTCGATCAGGGAATGCATGGTGGACCCGCGGTGGAAGACCAGCTCCAGAACCGTCTCCAGGGACATGACCCCGGCGAAGGAGCTCAGGGCGTTGTACTCGCCCAGGGAGTGGCCGGCGAAGTAGGCGGGCCAGATGTCCATGCCGGACTCGCGCAGGCGGGCGGTCTGGGCGAAGGCCACGGTGGCCAAGGCCACCTGGGTGAACTGGGTCAGGTTGAGCAGACCCTCCGGATGGTGGTAGGTGACCCCCTTGGCCGTCAGGGTGTGCGGATTATCACGCACCACGGCCAGGATAGAGAACCCCAGCTTGCTGCGGGTCAGGGCATCGGCCCGTTCCCAAGTCTCGCGGGCGGCGGGCGACTTGGCCCGCTCGTCCAGAACCATGCCCTGCTGCTGGATTCCCTGGCCTGGGTAGACGTAGGCGGTCCGTGGGGCGCGCGCAATCGCCGTGCCGCGGGAGACCAACTGGCCGTCGATCCTGCAGGTGACCTCCAGGACCAGGCCGCCATGGCGGACCTTGCCCACACGCTCTAGGCTGATCTCCACCTTATCGCCCAGCTGGACCATGCCGTACATGTTGTAGGTCCATCCGGCGATCTCGTAGTGGACGCCCTGCTCGTCAGTGGCCTGGGCCGCGTACTGGGCGGTGGCCGACAGCCACATGCCGTGCACCAGCGGCGCAGACAGTCCGGAGACTGCAGCACCCCGCTTGGAGGTGTGGATGGGATTGAAGTCCCCAGAGGTGCGTGCAAAGGCGGTCATGTCCTTGGGGGCGGTGACGGTGACGCGGCGCAGCAGCCTGCGGGGTGTGTCCACCGTGTCGGCGCGGATGCCGCCGTACTCGGGAGCCTCCTGGGGCAGCTGGTCGCTGTAGGCGCGGCCACGGATGGCGAAACGCTCGACCTCGCGGGCCAGCACGGTCCCGTCCTGGGCGGCGTGAACCACATGGATGGTCACCACCCGCCCGGAGGAAGATTCCTGATAGGGCTCGGCCCAGCTGGTCAGCTCAATCCGCTGGCCGGTGTGTTCCAGCAGGCGCTTCTCGCTGACCTCCAGCTCGATCAGGTGGTCCAGATGGACCGCATTGAGCAGTCCCTCGATGATGGGGAAGCCATTCACATAGACGGATCCCAGGGCTGCGTAGATGGCCGGCCAGGCCGGACCCACCAGGGCGTCCGGGGCGAAGCCGGAGGGAATCAGCGAATCGGGTAGGGCGCCTCCGGTGGCCGCCTCATGGTCGAAGCCCAGGTTGGCTGCCAGGGTGTAGCCGCTGTGGGCCAGGCCGAAGGGATGCTCAGGGTCGTGATCGTCCTTCTCTATGACAGGCATGGCCTCCAGCTTGTCGCCGGTGACGGAGGTGTTGCCGATGCCGGCTGTATCGGCCAGCAGGGCGTAGACGTCCTTGGGCAGTCGGCTGCGGTCGACCACCGGGAAGAGGCCGACCTGGTCGCTCTTGAGGGTCAGCGGCACGACGATGTCGCGCACCGCATGCCGGTCCAGGCCGCCGTCGGGGTCGTCGTCCCAGTAGGTGTCCAGATGGATGTCCAGGTCGTAGTGCTCGCCCTGGTCGTCCTGGCCGGTGGCGGTGATGGCGTAGTTTGGGTCGTCCATGGCCGTCCCGTATGCCGGATTGGCCATCAAGTGGCCCACCCAGGAGATGTTGGGGCTGCGGCGGATGAACTCCTGCGCGTCAGCGGCGCCTGCCAGCTGGCTGTATGCCTTGACAGACCCGTTGCTCAGGTCTCGCACCCGGTCTATGGCCGCCTGTTCGAACCGTCCCAGAATGGAGGCCACCGGCTCGTCCACCGTGGTGATGCCCGCCACGGAGATGGGTCCGGGGATGGCCCTGACCGAGTCGGCACCGTAGCGGGGATCCTCGGACTGCCAGAGCTGATCCTGACCCCACCAGCGCAGCAGATCGTTGTCCATGACCGGCACGAAGGGCATGGGCTTGGGGTACTCGCGCACCAGGACGGGGAACCAGGCCACGTCGGTAGGCACCACCTTGAGCTCGGCTGCCTGGGGATAGGCCTCGTGCAGCCGTCGAAGCGCCTGCTCGGGCTCGGCCACATCCTGCCTGGAGGCGAAAATGGAGTCGAACTCGCCGCTCTGACGCTCGCAGACACGGGCCTCAATGCGCCGTAGCAGGTGCAGGAAGCGGTCGATGTAGGTGTCATCGGCCCAGGGGTAGGCCAGGTCAGCGAAGCGCTGGGCCCAGTCCTGGTAGGTCATGGTCTCCAGATCGCCGAAGTAGGGCTTGGCAGTCTTGTTCAGGGCCTCGATGATCTCCCCGCGGCGGGTCTCCAGCTCCTCCGGATGCTTCATGACCCGGACCAGCAGACGGCCGCACTCGGCGGAGGAGTTCTCCATCTCGTAGATGTCGGCGTGCAGATGGCTCAGGCCGGAGCCCACGCCTCCCACGGACTTGCCGCTGGGCACCCACTTCTCGCCCATGGGGGCGAAGGGGTCCGGATCGGGGGTGGAGGTGTCGATGCCGGGGGTGGCCACCAGAGCCCGCTTGATCTCGGGATTGGTGTGGGCCTCCTTTGCAGTCATGGCAGCCGTGCCGATCATGACACCGTCCACGGGCATGTCCGGCAGGTGGTAGGCACGGGACCACTGACCACTGATGTAGTCGGCCGCCCGCTCAGGGGTGCCGATGCCGCCGCCAGCCACGAGCACGATGTTGGGGCAGGCACGAACCTCGGCATAGGTGGTCGAGAGCAGGTCGTCCAGGGACTCCCAGGAGTGGTGGCCTCCTGCGGCCCCGCCCTCGACCTCCATCAAAATGTGGGTGGGTGCGACCTTGCGGGCGATGGCCACGACCTGACGGATCTGGTCCACCGTACCGGGCTTGAAGGCCACGTAGGGGAAGCCTTCCTCGTTGAGCTGACGGATCAGGGTCACGGCCTCGTCCAGCTCGGGGATGCCGGCAGAAATGACCACACCGTCGATGGGGGTGCCGGAGGCGCGCTTCTTGGGCACGATGTGCTGGCTGCCGAACTGGAGGTTCCACAGGTAGCGGTCCATGAACATGGCGTTGAACTCGACCGTGCGGCCCTCCTGCAGCTGGTCCTCCAGCTGGGACACATGGCGGTCGAAGACTTCGGCGGTCACCTGGCCACCACCCGCCAGCTCGGCCCAGTAGCCGGCGTTGGCGGCCGCAGCCACGATCTCGGGCTCCACGGTGGTCGGGGTCATGCCGGCCAGCATGACCGGGGGCTTGCCGGTCAACCTGCTGAAGGCCGTCTCCACCCGGGGACCGGCCGGTGTCTCAAGCAGACGGGGAGCCAGCTTGGACCAGTCCTGGGTCCTGCCCGGATCCTCTTCCATGGTGGACAGCTGCGCACGCCGGGCCTGATTGGAGGCCTCGACCACGCCCACGCCGGTGCCCTGGACCAGGTTGTCCACCAGCTTGCCCAGGGTCTCGCCCGGGCCCAGATCCACCAGCCAGAGGGAGGCGGCATCCTGCTGGTCCATGACCTCGGCGATCCGGCCGGCCCAGTCGGCATGGTTGAGCAGGACCTCCTGAGCCAGAACCCTGGCACGCCCGGTGTCCAGACCGCAGCGGGAGGCCCAGTCCACGCTCAAATCCACGGCCTCTTTCATGAGCGGCGAGTGGAAGGGCAGGGTCACATCCAGGTACTCGAGAACCGGTGAGAAGGCGGTTCCGCCACGGACCTTGTCCTCGCGCAGTTGGCGCTGGTGCTCGCTCTCCTTGCTCGCTTCGATGGCAAAGGCGGCCAGATCCTCCGGATAGCCGGACAGGACCAGGTTGCGATCCGAGTTGGTCACGGCCACACTGATGGGGCCGCGAGCGCCAGGAACCCGGTCAACCAGAACCTCCACCTGATGGCGGGTGGCACCGCGCACCGAAAGCATAGGGGTGGCCTCACCCTGGCGATGGATGCCCAGACGACGAGCCTGGCGTGTGCCGGCCGCACCGATCAGCATTGCGGTGGCCAGAATCTGATCGATAGCGCCTTGGGCGGCCTTCAGGGACCCTGCAGCCTGAATCTCCTGAACCATGTGAACGCCGATGATGCCCTGAGAGTGCCCCAGCAGGGCCACCGGACGGGCCTGGGCCGCGTCGTAGCCCAGCTGGTCCATATCCATGAGGGCGCCCAGCTGCACCAGGGCGATGCCGGGCACGCTGACCGCCGCGTCTGCAGCCGGCCCCAGCCTGACCGGGTCAGGCCTGTAGCCGAACAGGTCCAGCTGACGGCCATTGGTGGCCAGCAGGTCGGGCTTGACCGCCCTGAGCAGGTCGGTGGCCGCCGCCATCCGCTCCCTCAGGGCCTTGTCGATGTCAGGATCGCCCTGCAGATCGGCCAGGGCCACGGTCCAGGGGTTGGACTGGCCGGCGAACATGAGCGCGTGCGGCTGCTCAGCGAGACGGTTGATGAAGAATGTACTGGTCATGATGTCCTATTCATAGAGAGTTGGGGATTGCTGATAATGACGAGGGGAAATTCATAGAGGCTGGTTGCCATGGTGCTTGTCGTTGACCCTGACGCGTTGCTTGTCCGCCAGGAGGTCCATGGCCTGGACCAGGACCGGTCTGGTCTGCTCGGGGTCGATCATGGCGTCCAGCTCGCCCATCTCCAGGGAGAGATTGGCGTTGACGGTGCTGGTTTCGTACTCCTGGGCCAGTTTGTTTCGCAGCTCATCCACGTCCCGGCCGGCCTCCTTGGCCTCCTGCAGGTCGCGCCGGTGGATGATGTTGACCGCACCCTGGGCTCCCAGCACGGCTATCTGCGAAGAGGGCCAGGCATAGTTGAGGTCCGCGCCGATGGCCTTGGAGCCCATGACGATGTAGGAGCCGCCGAAGGCCTTGCGCAGCACAATGGTGACCATGGGCACCTGGGCGTTGGCATAGGCGTATATGACCTTAGCCCCCCGGCGGATGATGCCGGCGTGCTCCTGGTCCGAGCCAGGCTTATAGCCAGGGGTGTCCACCAGGGTGATGACCGGCAGGTTGAAGGCATCGCAAAGACGAACGAAGCGGGCCAGTTTCTCGGAGGATTCCACATCCAGGCTGCCCGCGTCCACCATGGGCTGGTTGGCCACGATCCCCACCGGCCGGCCCTCCAGGCAGGCGAAGCCCACCACGATGGACCGTGCGTAGAGTTCCTGGACCTGAACCAGCTCGCCGTAGTCGACGATGGCGTGGATGACGTCCAGCACGTCGTAGGGCTGCCGGTCGTTCTCGGGGATGACCGTGACCAGGCGTTTGGCGGCCTGGCGCTCGGCATGGCCGGAGATGAAGGCGTACCGGGGAGGCTCCTGTCCGCTGTTGGCAGGCAGGTAGGCCAGCACGGTCCTGGCGTAGTCGATGGCGTCGGCCTCGTCCTCACCCAGGTAGTGGGCCACACCGGAACGGGTGTTGTGCACGTAGCCGCCGCCCAGCTGGTCCATGCTGATGGTCTCGCCGGTGGCCGCCTTGACGACATCAGGACCAGTGACGAACATGTCGGAGTTCTCCTTGGTCATGATGATCAGGTCTGTCAGGGCCGGACAGTAGACGGCACCGCCTGCGCAGGGCCCCAGGATCAGGGAAATCTGCGGGACAAAGCCGCTGGCCTGGCAGGTCTTGCGGAAGATGCGTCCGTACTGGGTCAGGGCAGCCACACCCTCCTGGATACGGGCGCCGCCCGAGTCGATCATGGCCACGATGGGGACCTTGATCCGCAGGGCCATGTCCATGAGCCGGCAGATCTTCTCGCCCTCGGCCCGGCCCAGGGTGCCGCCCCTAACGGAGAAGTCCTGGGCGTAGACGCCGACCTTGCGCCCGTAGACCAGACCGAAGCCGGTGATGACCGCAGAGCCCGCCCGGTCCCCGGCGATGTCGCCGCCGGCGAAGCGTCCCACCTCCTCGAAGGTGTCCTTGTCGAAGAGCAGATCCAGACGCTCCCGGGCGGTCTGCTTGCCCTTGGCATGCTGACGGTCGCGGGCGTGCTCCTCGGCCTGTTTGGCCAGGGCAGCAGCCCGGTGGATGCCCTGGCGCACCGGCTGGGAGCCCAAGGTGGATTCGCTGACGCTCATGCCTGCTCCTCCCCGCCCAGATCCAGGGTGACCAGGGTCTGGCCCGGATCCACCCCTTGTGCCACGGACACATCGATGGTCTTCACACGCCCCTTGGCCGGGGCATAGACGTAGTTCTCCATCTTCATGGACTCCAGAACCACCAGCAGGTCGCCCTTGTCCACCTCCTGGTCGGGGGCCACGTTGATGCGGGTGACCACCGCTTGCATGGTGGCTACGATGATGCCGGACCGGGCCGCATCCTGCCGGGGGGTGCCAGGCTCCTGATCCCGCAACCCGCGTCCACGCAAGGGCTGCCGGGGCCGGGAAATGCCGCCATGGCCGCCGACGCCGCCCATGCCGCCCAGCAGTGACTGGGGCAGAGCCAACCTGACCCGCTTGTCGTCGATCTCCACGTTGTAGGTCTCCATGGGATCGCTGTCCCGGTCCTGTTCCTGGGCGGAGGCACCGGAGACCGAGGCGGGCTGGCCACTGCCGTTGGAGGCAGGCTCCACATTCAGGTAGACCCGTTCCAGCCATTTGGTAGACACGTCGAAGGAGTGCCCGTCCTCGGCAGTGAACTCGGGGTTGGTGAAGATCTTCTGGAAGAGGCCAGCCGGAGTAGGGACCCCACTGATGCTCATCTCGCGCAGGGCCCGGCGAACCCTGGCCACAGCGGCCGGGCGGTCCTGGGCGGTCACGATCAGCTTGCCCATCATGGAGTCGTCCCTGGGCGAGACCGTGTCGCCCACCTCGACGCCCGAGTCCACGCGGATACCGGGGCCGGAAGGCCACTGAATCGACTCGATGGTCCCTGAGCTGGGGGTCAGGTTGGTGGCAGGATCCTCGCTGGTGATGCGCAGCTCGAAGCTGTGGCCGCGAGGCGGGGGCGCCACGTTCAGGGAGCCGCCGTCGGCGATCCGGAGCTGCTCGCGGACCAGGTCAAGTCCGCAGACCTGCTCGCTGACCGTATGCTCCACCTGCAGCCGGGGGTTGACCTCCATGAAGTAGACGTCATCCCTGGGGGTGACCAGAAACTCGCAGGTGCCCAGGCCCACGTAGCCCACTGTGTCGAATAGGCGGCGGGAGAACCCCTCCAGCTGGGCGATCACATCGTCGGACAGGAAGGGAGCCGGGGCCTCCTCCACCAGCTTCTGGTTGCGGCGCTGAACCGAACAGTCCCTGGTGGAATAGACGGTGAACTGGCCGTGGCTGTCCCTGCCGGACTGGGTCTCCACATGTCGGGCGCGGTCCACGAACTTCTCGATGAAGTAGTCGCCCAGGTCGCCGCCCTGAAGAGCATCATGGTTCATGTAGAAGGTGCGCAGCTCGTCGCTGTCATTGATCAGGGTGATCCCCCGGCCGCCGCCGCCGTCAGCCTTCTTCATCATGACCGGATAGCCGTGCTCGTCGGCGAAGTCCAGCAGGGGGCGCATATCGGTGACGGGCTCGCTCAGGCCCGGCACCACAGGCACCCTGGCCCGCTCGGCCACCTTGCAGGCGGTGATCTTGTCGCCCAGCTCGTCCAGGACCTCTGGATCCGGCCCCACCCAGGTGATGCCCGCATCAAGCACCTTGCGGGCGAAGGAGGAAAACTCGGACAGGAAGCCGTATCCCGGGTGAAGGGCATCAGCGCCGGCCCGGCGGGCGATGGAGACGATCAGATCCTCGTTCAGGTAGGTCTCCATGTTGGTGTCCCCGGGCAAGAGGTAGGCCTCGTCCGCCATCTGGGCATAGGGGGCATCACGATCCTGGTCGGCATAGACCGCCACGGTAGCGATCCCCATCTCCTGGGCTGTGCGCACAACCCGCAGGGCTATCTCGCCGCGGTTGGCGATCAGCAGTTTTTTCATTCCCCTCTCCTCACTGGTTGCTCAAGGGTGATTGGACTGACGGAAAGCATGAACAGGGTGGGACTTTAGGCCCCCACAGCGGCCACTTCAGGCAGGACGCCAACGTCTGCCGTAGACACGTCAACCTGATCGCCATCCGACAACTGCACCCGCAGGGAGGCATCTGGATTGATCTCCAGAGCACGGCCCTCCACGGGCTCACCGGCCACGGGGACGACCCTGACCCGCTTGCCGAGCGTCCAGCTGAGCGCGGCAATCCGCGAGCGCAGCCCCTGGGGCCCGTTCAAGGACCTGTCCAACGACCCGTCAAGGCCAAGGGGGGCCATCTCCCCACTCAGGTGCCAGCTGATGGCGTCGACCAGGTCGTTGCGAAGAGACTGGTAGTCGGGCAGGTCCCAGTAATGGAGCTGCAGGGATGTGGACACCGCAATAGGCAGCGCCTCCCGGGGCAGGAACAGGTTGATGCCGATGCCGACAACCAAGGCCGACCAGTCCTGATCCACCCGGACCAGCTCGCAGAGAATGCCCCCCAGCTTGGCCCCGCGGCAAAACAGATCATTGGGCCATTTGAGAGTCAGGACCCTGTCAGGGTCGCCACCGTCAGCCAGCGGGCAACCGTGGTACCCAAGCACGTCCTGCAGGCCTTCCAGAGCAGCCAGCCCCGCCACCATGGGCATCCATCCACCAAAGGGTCCAGCCAGCAGTCCAGTGGGCAGCGGCAGGGCCCAGGTGGCCAGCAGGGAGCATCGGGCCTGATTGACCCAGGTTCGGGCAAGACGACCGCGGCACCGGGACTGCGCATCGGCAACCGCTACGCTCAGCGGCATGGTGCTCCCCCCGGCGCCCGGCCATCGCCGAATACCTTTACTTGCGACTCTTCCCTCGTACCGTGTAGTCGTAGAAACACCCTGACGGGCGTTTTTTCGAGGCGTATCTTCGGCTTTTCCCCTTGTGCCAGAGGCCAGTCCCTTCACGGTCTCCGTGCTCGTTGTCGATTCACCGCCCCCAAACAGCCGCTCGACCCGGTCGCGCGCATCCGAATACGTCGAGGCTTCCAGAGCATGAGCCACGAGCGTATTGGTCGAATCGACGGTGTCAAGCACCACGATCGAGGAGAGTACGCCACTGTCCAGCGATGCCGATGGCTGCCACTTGATATTCTGATGAGGCACGCGTTCCACTATACGGCACAAGGGGTCAGCCCCGGTAGCAAACCACCCACAAAAGTGGCGGCCGGTTTTTGTATCTTTTCACAGGAGACCCTTGGATAGCTCAGAGCGCATCCTCGGATGGGCACTGGATAAAATAGGGAAACCGTACACCAGGCATGACCCGCGAAAGGGGTTCTTTTGAGCGCAGACAGCGGACGAGTGCAAGCGGGAGAGGCGGGCGAACAACCTGTGCAGATATCTGCCTTGCAGACCGGGAGACCTGGGTCTCGTGCATCCCGGACCGTCGGCCTGGTCCTGGCCTTGCTGGCCTGCCTCTGGATTGCCTTCTGCACTGGACTGGGCCCCATCTACCGGCAGCAGGGTTCGCTGACACAGGTGGGTCTGCCCCAGGTGCTGATCATGCTGGGAACCCTGTCCATCTGCCTGGCACTGGTTTTGGTCTGCCGCCGGATTCTGCTGGGTTGCAGACCTCTCAGGATGCCGCAGCGGCTGACGGCCCTGGCACAGCGCCCACGGATGCGTGCCTACGCGGCCTTCATCACCAGACAAACCAGCAGCTGGCGACCCATCATGCGTCTGCTTCTGGCGGGCTGGGCCTGGGCCTTTCTTACCCTGCTGGCCGCCTACGGGGCCGACCTGTATGCACAGGCCCAGGAATGCGCCAACTTCCTGGCTCAGCTGCAGGGCGATCAGCCCCCCTACGGCGGCAATGCCTTCACCCAGATGGACGTCTACCCCATCGGTCATTACCTGTGGCCGGGTCACCCGGCCTTCCTGACCGATCAGCACAACATAGTGCTGACCCTGCTTTACGGGATGACCATCATGGCCTCCAACCATCTGACCGGATCCTATGACGCAGGCATTGTGCTCCTAGCGGGGCTGCAGGTGATCTTCGCGGCCTTCTGCTGCGCCGTCACTGCCGACCGCTTCCTGCGTGGCAGCGAAACTGAACATGTCGGGGCCCTGGCCCGCACCCTGGTCATGCTCTTCTTCCTCTTCTCCCCCTTTGTAGTCTTCAGCACCTTCAGCCTGACCAAATCCCCACTCTTCGCTTTCGCCTTCGTCTGGTGGTTCGGCATCTGGCACCAGCTGGAGTCAGCGGACAAGAACTCGCCACTGTATGCCAACCAGGCGGCCCGACTGCGGCCTGCCCTCGCCTTGAGCACCCTGACCATGCTGATCAGCGCCAAGTATGGCCTTTACATCGTCCTGGCCCAGCTGGTCCTGGCCCTGATCATCCACCGTCGCCAGTGGGCCACCATCCTGATAGGTCTCCTGCTGCCCCTGGTCCTGTTCACAGGGGTGACCGGGGCCCTGTCGGCCACAGGGACGGTCATCAAGGGTGACCCCGTGGAGAGCCGCAGCATCCAGCTGCAGCAAATCGCCCGGGTGGCCCAGCGCAACCCTCAGGGGATTCCGGCCCAGGCGAGGGCCGACCTTGAGCCCATCATGGACCTGGACAATGCCGCCATCCAGTACACCCCCTGGGAGGCAGACCGGGTCAAGTCCTCGGGCAACCAGCCCAAACTGATCGTCTATCGATGGAGAACCGTCACGCCCGAGCAGCTGTCCCGGTTGAATCGGGCCTGGCTCCAGGTGGGACGACGCAACCCGATGATCTACCTGGATGCATTCATGGCCGAATCCTACGGGTACTTCGACCCCGGCGACCCTGCCTACGTGGCCATGTCCTACTACCTCAACAACGGCTACGTGCAGAACTCGGGCTCCTGGCTGGCGGCCTGGTGCCATGACTGGCGCAATGGGGTGACCGGATTCGTCAGAACCTGGGCAGACACCCCCCTGCTGGGCCTGGTGGCACGGGCCAACTTCTGGGTGGTGGCCGCCCTGCTGCTGATCGTCGCCCGCCTGGCAGCCGGCCACTGGCGCGAGGCCCTGTGCTGGTTCCCCCTCCTGCTGATCATGGGGGTCATGATCACAGCCCCAGCCAACAACTTCGAACGGCACATGCTGCCGGTGGACATGGCAGTGCCCTTCCTGATCCTGGACATGGTCCGGCAGAGCCGCCGTGCCCGCGCCGAAAACCTGATGGACCAGCCGACATGATCGGCAAGTCGAAGCGGTCCAGACCGAAGGACGATGAACCTGCCGAGGCGCGGCAAGCTCACCGGGCACCTACTGCCTCCGATGCCGCCATGGAGCAGATTCTCCTGAAGACGCTGGATCATCTGCAGGAGGCGTTGCCCTGGGCCAGGTCCGTGCCCGCTGATGGGCGCAGAACCTTGGAGGGGGCCATTCAAACGGCTCTGGACGACCTGCTGTCCCGACTTGATTCCCAGGGCACAGAAGACAGCGAAGTCCCCTCACCCGTACCAGCCGAGCTCTCCCGGAGCCTGGGTCCGCACAGAGCCATGGAGCTGACCCAGGTCATTCTGGACATGCTTGAGGAGGCTGGCCGGACCATGGGAGCCGAAGGGGAACGAGCCACACTGGTCTACACCCGCCAAGCCGCCACCGCAGCAGCCGAGCTCTACGCCGACCTGGCAGAGACGCGGAGCGGCCGCAAGGCAGTAACGGAGTCGAGGATCATTCGGCATCTGATCGAGAAAACGGCAGACACACGGACGGTGGATGATCTGGCCCGTTTAGGCTGGCCGACCGAATTCGACTGCTTCGCTGTCGTTGGCGAGGCCCGGGGCAACGATGACGGGCAGGGCATGGAGAACGCCCGCCAGCCCATACACACCACGGTAGTCCGTCAAAGTGGCAGGGCTCTGGTGGGCGAGAGCGAGGGGCTCATGGTGGTCCTGATCAATCCCGACCGGTCAGGCACCCCAGCCGACTTCTGCGCATCCATCCTGCGGTTCTTCACCGACGAATCAGCTGTCTGCCTGGGACCTCTCCGCCATGGAATCTCCGGTGCGGAAGACTCCATCCGAGCTGCCCTGAGCACGCATGCGGCGGCTCCAGCAGTGGCTGACCCCATCACTGCCGCCCTACCCAGACCACTGCACGCCGACGACCTGCTGCCCGAACGAGCTCTGAACGGGGACACGGACGCTGCCGACCAGCTCTATCAAGAGGTCTATGTGAGCCTGGCCGGACAGGACCCGGACGGGCCTCTGCCGACCACGCTGCTCACCTTTCTGCGCTCGGGCAACTCGCTGGAAGTCACCGCCAAGAAGCTAGGCATCCATCCCAACACCGTGCGCTACCGGCTGAGGCGCTGTGTGGAGGTGACTGGCTGGGATGCTATGGACCCGCGAGAATCCTTCGTCCTTCAGGCGGCCCTGATCATCGGCAGAATCCGCAGGTCGCACCCCGGCGCCGACTGATGACAAATTCGGGCGAAAACATGCAAAAGGGCGAGGGGCCGAAAGTCTACCGTCCTGGAAGTGTAAGGCTAACAGAATCAGAGCATTGCGATGCCTGAGAGAACGCTCTGTCCCATAGTGTTAACAGTGGATTTGACGATGTGCACTCGCTCCTTTCACAGGACATCCATCCGGAAAGATGACCTGTCCAATCATTGCCCCTGACCAAATCTTGCTAACGCAGACATCGAGCTGAACACGCGTCACGGAACTCTGCTAGCGAAAAGAAAGTCACTTATCTACTGCGCAGCAAGCATTCCTGCGCTTCTTTTGCTCTTTTGAATACATGATTGCTGCGCTAATACTCGTAACCTTTCAGACAAAACATCAAACATACCTAGTGATTAGCAAACAACGCATAGCAGCTCAATAAATTTGAATACCAAACAGGAAAAGCCTGCAAAGAAAACCAAAATTATCAATCCTGGCTGACTTTGCAGACTTCGCTATATAACGGCCTGATATTACTTGACCGACTTAATCAGACCCACCAGAACCGCACCTCCTAGCGCACATACTGTTGATGCAGGGAATATCGCCTGATATCCGAAAGCAGAAATTAATGTCGCTGAGAGAACTGGTCCGAGAACCTGACCACCTGTATTAGCCAAATTCAGAATACCTAAGTCCTTCGCAGCAGAATCTGGATTGGGAAGCACTTCAATGTTGAGCGCTTGATCAACTGCATTGTAGGTTCCCATTCCGATGCCACCTATGACACCGTAAGCAATCATCGTCCATGGATGGTTATCAAGGAAGGGGATAAAAGCGCCAACGGCTATGAAAAGAGAAGCGATGACAACAGGCAACTTACGTCGCTGAATCCGATCCGCGATAGGCCCGGCTACGGCTGACATGACGATTGCAGTCACCATCAAACACAGAGAGATCATCGACACAAGCCGAGATGTTTGGCTCGAATCCTGCTTCATATAATCAGTCAGAATGTAAAGCTGATAACCTGATATGGCGAAATTCGCTGAGACGATCAGGAATTTGCCGCACAAGGCCAAGTAGTAATCCCTGGCATGGTGCACAGGAAAGGAAAAATGGTCAATAACCATATGCATGTCGAACCTGGATTTAGGCATATCTAGACTAGACTGCTCACGCATCCCAAGGGCTCCAACCGGTCCGGCAATCAATGTCAGCAAAGCCATAACAATAAAGCCGGCAGTTACTTTATTAAGGAACTGTGCACCAATGATCTGCCCGCCATACAGCCCGATCGAGTATCCAAGGGCATATATGGATGTAATTACGCCTCTATTCCTTGGTGCTGTCATATCAGACAGAATGGCAATTGAAGGTGCAACGATGGCATTCAAGAACAGCTGATAGATGCACCAGGCAAGCACAAGTAAAACAACCGTATTAGCCATATTGACAACTATCAGCATCACAGCACAAGCAATGGAGCCAAAAACTATCCAAGGCGTTCGCCTGCCCCATCGACTCCGAGTCAAGTCTGAAAGAGCACCGAAGACAATATTGGCCAGAGCCGCCACAATCATTGCACTCGTCGAAAGAATGGCAATGACGCTTTCCTTGGAAGATGGAGCTATCACTGCTACTTTCGATGGCAGCAGCACAGCCTGCACACCAAGATAGGGTCCAATCCATAGGAAAGAAACCAAGGCAAGAGCCACTCCTACACGGTAGGGAGGTTTTGGCTGCTCCTCATCAGTGACAGTACCGCTCCAGGCTTTTTTAGTAACTGTGCTCATAGAGTTACCTCAGCATTAGCGCTATCTGGATCGCCCCAGTATAAAGAGGCTTCCAAGCGAATCAATCCATGAGGGGCATCAACTTTGCGTGTATGCGCATTCCAACGACCCAACGCAGTATAGTCAGTATCAACCAAGATCGTCTTGCCCGCATGAGCAGGTACTTGCACAGTCGAGAAGCCCAAAAGTTCACGCTCATCTGCACGGTCACCCTCGGTCTGACTACCGTAAATCTGGACAACACACCAGCCATCCCGGTCGCCGGTATTTTCCACTTCAACTTCGACGCATCCCGTCCCTGCAACCGTGTCAGCCGAACGGCTCGTGATTCTTGCTACCTGCCATGTTGTGTACGAGAGCCCATATCCCAAGGGGAACAATGCTTTCGACCCTTTATGCTGAATGAGACGCTGCCCATAGTAACGGTCATAGGTAATCTCTGTGGCATCAATATTCAAATCAGGCAAGTCATCTTCAGACGCCGGAATCGGATAGGGAAGGTGTCCTGAAGGATTCGCTTTACCAGTGATGATGTCTGCAATTCCGTGCCCGCCTTCCATACCGGAATACCACCCAAGCAGCAGACAAGGAATCTGATCCACCCAGTCCTCCATGAGTACAGCACCAGCGCTGACAACGACCACAACGGTCCTCGGGTTATACCTTGAAACCTGAGCTATAAGATTTACATCATCCTTATGAAGATGCAGATCACGTCTATCACCACCAGTGGTTCCAGTGCCAACGACACTGGCTCCGCTACCCATAGCTTTAAGAACCTCATCACGAATTTTTTCTTCATTCTCATCATGAGGCTCAGGATATAATGCCAACAAATCATCGCGGTCGGCTATAGAACCATCCACGAATTCCCCCTCATCGGCAGCAGTGTATCCCACCACAACCACTGCAGCATCTGCACCTGCTGCACAGGCAGCAACATCCTCATCAGAACCGCCAGAAAGGTAATCAATTTTCTCCTTGCCATAGGCGTCCTGCAGCCCCTGCAGGACTGTCACCACATAGGGTGCATGCACATCGGAAGAACCATGGTCTCCAGTGTTGGCGATATCTGCGAGTCTGCCAAAGACGGCGATCTTCCTCGTCTTTTGCGGAAGGAGCGGCAGAACCGTTTCACCTTCTACCTGATCATTTTTCAAGAGAACGACAGCTCTGTCTTCAACCTCGCGAGCCAGCTGTGTGTGTGGATCGGAGGCAAGGGTATTCTTAGGCTCATCACTCCAGCGCTGAGCATAGAATCTGAGCTGATTTTCCAATATGCGTACCCCTGAACGCCGGATATCGCCCCAAGAGAGCCTCCCCTCTCTCAAGGCCTGTTGCACTTTTTCATGTCGCTGCTGGGAGAAAGGTTCTTCTATATCAAGACCATGGGTGATTGACGCAATCGGATCGCGTAATCCCCAAATGAAATCCGAAACAGTCAGTCCTTTAAAGTTCCACTCGTCCCGAAGAACTTGGATTAGGTTGTAGCGGTTTTGGCCTCCCCATTCTCCATTTATGGAATTGTAGGAGCTCATGACCGCATAGATGCCATGTTGGGCAACATATTTGAAATGAGGTAGATACACTTCGTTGAAAGTCGCTTCGTCAACACTGACATCAACGCTGAAGCGCGCATTCTCCATTGAATTGCATGCAAAATGCTTCATGCAGGCCATAGCATTATGCTGTACGCCCTTGGCCAGAGCGGCCCCCATTCTGCCGAGAATGATTGGTTGATCGGAATAGGTCTCTTGCGCCCTACCCCATGCCGGATGCCTTGGGAGGTTGATACAGACTCCACCGTAAAAGTTGCCGCCTTCTTCACGAACTTCCTCGCCGATCGCTACCCCCACCCGTTCCTCAAGAGCCACATCCCAAGTGGCACCACGTGCCATAGATACTGGAAAGGCTGTGCCCTCCCCACGGACACAGCCGCGCGGACCATCAATGAATCGGATGCCTGGAATGCCTAATCGGTCATTTTGCCCGTGTACGTAAGGGCGGTAGTTATACCCATCCTTGATAAAACTGAGCATCCCTGGCCAGAATGGGGTATCCCCATCCAGCAGATCAAGACTCTCTTCCTCAGTCAGCTGAGCATAAAGCTTCTTTGCCTCATGTTCCGAATCAGCACCATCCTTGATACGCTCTACCGCTAATTCGAACGGTGTTTTCCTTGCAGTTTCGTCTTTCGTCTGCATCATGACCTCGTCTTCGAAATCGTAATTTTGTGATTGCCTATCATTAACTATGTAGTTAACAATAAGTGCTATCAATATATGATTGTCAGTGTTGTTTGTCAAATCAACTAATTATATAAGTGATATCAGCTTCGAAGCCTTCGCGGCTTCTAACTTCTTGTAGCAATGATCAGTTTGTTCTCATGCGAAGCGTTCTCTAAACGCTTTCCAGGATTCCACCAGATCGAAATGTCCCAAATCCCTCAACCAGCGTATCTGCATCCCATCCATTTCAGAAAGAACGAGTTGGGCTATGCGAGCTGGGTCATCGTACCCATCATGCTTTGCTGCCCTAGCAAAAAGACTGGTAGCCCATCGTTCTCGATTCTGGAAGTAGGCATAGGCTGGATGCTCCGAGTTGAGCGACTCCCCCTGCATGATGGTGTACAGACGTACTATCTCAGGCTGCTTCGAGTTCTTCTGCACAGCAGCCAAGCAGAGATCCCATAGTCCGAATTCTGTAGGATCGGCCCATAGCCGATCCAACCCAATGTGTAACTCCGATGCCATATTGTGCAGGTCAATATCGTCCCTGCGCGATAGTACGGCTACCAGTAGTTTTTCCTTGTTTTTGAAGTGATAAAGAATGGCAGGCTCAGTCAGATTGCAGGCTTCGGCTACTTGACGCACTGTAAAGCCCCAGAAGCCATTCTTTCCTATGATGTGTGTTGCAGCGTCAAGTATTTGTTCCTTGCGTTCCTCGACAGTAAAGCTTGCTTTCTTTGAGCTTTCACTATATTGATAATCACTCGGAAGAGGCACTCCAGTGCTGCTTATTTTTGAATCCGCGCCCACGAGATTATCTACTCCCCCTACTGTCAATTCACTTTATCGCCATTATAGAAAAGGCGAGAAGCAATCGCGCTTCTCGCCCTCAACTAATTATAAAGAAGAAATTCAGAGCACCGCGATATCCAGAGGAACGCCCGGGCCCATGGTGGTGGTGACGGTGGCCTTGGTGATGTAGCGGCCCTTGACCGTGGCCGGCTTCAGACGCTTGATCTCCTCGTCAACCGCGTGGAAGTTCTCCTCCAGAGCCTGCTGTTCGAAGGAGACCTTGCCCACGGGGAAGCTCAGGTTGCCGTTCTTGTCCACACGGAACTCGATACGTCCAGCCTTGATCTCGGTGACCGCCTTGGCCACATCCATGGTCACGGTGCCGGTCTTGGGGTTGGGCATGAGGCCACGGGGACCCAGCACGCGGCCCAGACGGCCAACCTTGCCCATCATATCGGGGGTGGCCACCACGGCATCGAAGTCCAGGTAGCCGCCGGCGACCTTGGTCACCAGCTCGTCGTCGCCCACCTCGTCGGCTCCGGCCTCGGCAGCTGCAGTCGCCTGAGGGCCACGGGCAAAGACCAGGACGCGCACGGTCTTGCCGGTACCGTTGGGCAGGCTGACGGTGCCGCGGACCAGCTGGTCGGCCTTGCGGGGATCGACGTTCAGGCGGTAGACGGCCTCCACGGTCTCGTCAAACCCGCGCTTGGGCATGCTCTTGAGCAGGGCGATGCCCTCCTCGGGGGTGTACAGGTTGGTGCGATCGACCTTCTCGGCCGCCTCGCGATACTTCTTGGAACGCTTGGTCATCTGCTTCTCCTATCAGCAGTCGCGGTGCGGGCAAGCGTATGCCCTACCGCTCACAACAAAAATTTCAGTCGGTGACGGTGATGCCCATGGAACGGGCGGTGCCTTCGATGATCTTCATCCCGGCCTCGACGTCACGGGCCGACAGATCCTCCATCTTGGTCTGGGCGATCTCGCGGACCTGGGCCTTGGTGACGGATCCCACCTTGGTGGTCAGCGGGTTGCCGGCACCTTTGGAGACGCCGGCCGCCTTGCGCAGCAAGTCGGCTGCCGGCGGGGTCTTGGTGATGAATGTGAAGGAACGATCCTCGTAGACAGTGATGATGCAGGGAATGACCTGGCCCATCTTGTCCTTGGTGGCATCGTTGTACTGCTTGCAGAAGTCCATGATGTTCACGCCATGAGAACCCAGTGCGGGGCCCAGCGGGGGCGCGGGGTTGGCCTTGCCGGCCTCTATCTGCACCTTGATCAGCGCGGTGACTTTCTTCTTTGCAGCCATATGCTGGTTCTTCTTTCTACGAAGCGGTGATGTCGGAGACCATAGGTCCCCTCCCGCAACCTGTTCTTTCCAAATGCGCTCCACAAGGGAGCACAAGCTTGACGATTATCTCATCGACCGAGGACCGGCCAACAGCGCTCAGACGATCTTTTCAACCTGGTCGAAGCCCAGCTCCACAGGGGTGTCCCTGCCAAAGATGGAGACCAGAACGGTCAACTTCTGCGTGGTGGGCTCGACATCAGAGACCACGGCGGCCATGGTGGCGAAGGGTCCTTCAGTTACGGTGACCTGATCGCCGACGGCGTAGGAGACCTCCACGGTGCGCTTCTTGGCAGCCTCGGGTTTGTCTCCAGCGGCCTTCAGGGCCTCGGAAGCAATCATGGGGGCCATCATCTGGACGACCTCCTTGCGGGTCAGCGGAGCCGGCTCCTTGCTGGGACCGACGAACCCGGTGACGCCCTCGGTGTCGCGGATGATGCGGCGGGCGTTCTCATCTGGCCACATGCGAATCAGCACATAGCCGGGCACACGCACGCGGGTGACGACCTTCTTGCCCTTGTCGGTGTGCTTTTCGACCTCCTCCATGGGAATCTCCACCTGGAAGACCTTGTCCTCCAAGCCGAAGGAAGCCACGCGGGACTCCACGTTGGCCTTGACGCGCTTCTCGTAGCCGGAGTAAGTGTGCAGAACGTACCACTTGCCCTCAAGAGTGCGCAGCTTCTTGGAGAACTCGTCCACGGCACGCTGACCCGGATCCTCCTGGTCGGTCTGGTCGTCGGAATCGGAAGAATCTACCTGGGTGTCCTTGGCCTGCTCAACCTGCTCCGAAGAGGTTCCGAGCTGCTGATCCTGGACCTGGGCATCCTCCTGCGCGGGGGCGTCGACGGATGCCGACGGGACCGACTCAGTTGCCTGATCGGGGTCCAGTCCCTCTCTGGTCAGATCATCACTCATGGATCACTCCACCTTCTACCTTGTCACGGCTCAGCCGAATATCAGGAGGGCTAGTTTGCCCAGTCCGAAGTCCATCGCAGTCACGAAAATCATCAGCAACAGCACAAAGATGAAGACGGCCACGGACCAGCCCACCAGTTCCTTGCCCGTGGGGGTCACGACCTTGCGAATCTCATCGATGACCTGCTTGATGAAGAGCCCGATACGCATGAAGAAGTTCAGCTTGGCTTCCTCAGCCCCATCCTTCTGTGCCATGGTCATCCATCCTTCGTTTGTTCTGCATCATCTGCTGCAAGCCTTGGCAGGGAAGGCGGGACTCGAACCCACAACCTACGGTTTTGGAGACCGTTGCGCTACCAATTGCGCCACTTCCCTATCGGAACTTCCCACCAGCCTACTCGACAGGGAGGAAAAACCGCCAAATGGCAAGTCTAGCCTAAAGGATGGATTGCGTCCAACCGTGTTGCCACCATAGCATTTCGCTCAGGAGCCGGATCAGGCGCTGATCCAGTCCCCAAGGCGCCGCATGCCCTCGGCCAGGTCGTCATCGGCCAGCGCATAGGAGAAGCGTAGGCAGCCGGGCGCGCCGAAGGCCTCGCCTGGCACGGCCGCCACCTGGATCTGCTCCAGGATGACCTCGGCCAGCTCACCCGAGGTGGCACAGACCGTACCTTGTGGACCCACTGGCTGATTCAGCAGGCCAGTCACATCGGCAAAGGCGTAGAAGGCACCCAGGGGTTCAGGGCAGGTCACACCCTGCATGGCGTTCAAAGCATCCACGATGGCCCGCCGACGCAGGGCGAAGGCCGACCGCATGGCCTCCACGTCCTCCAAACCGCCGGTCAGGGCCGCCAGGGCCGCCTGCTGGGAGACGTTGGCCACGTTGGAGGTCATATGTCCCTGAAGCTTGGCGGCCGCCTTGGCCACCGGCAGGGGGGCAATCAGCCAGCCCACCCGCCAGCCGGTCATGGCATAGGTCTTGGCCACACCGTTGACCACAATCAGCTGATCGCGCACCTGGGGCACCAGAGCGCCCGGATAAGGGGTGTGCGCTCCCTGGTAGGTCAAATGCTCGTAGATCTCGTCGCTGATCACCCAGATCTGGTGCTCCACAGCCCAACGGCCCACGGCTGCCACCAGGTCGTCGTCCCAGACCGTCCCGGTTGGGTTGGCGGGCACGTTGAGAATGATGGCGCGCGTGCGCTCGGTCCGGGCCGCCTCCAGCTGCTCCAGGCTGGGGATATAGCCCTGGTCGGCTCCGCTGAGCACCGGGACCGGCCGGCCGCCGGCCAGCAGAACCATCTGTGGATAACTGGTCCAGTAGGGTGCGGGGATGATGACCTCATCGCCAGGATTCAACAGGATCTGGAAAGTCTCATAGACGGCCTGCTTGCCACCGTTGGTAACCACCACCTGATCCGGGTCGATCTGGTAACCCGAGTCGCGCAGGGTCTTGTCGGCGATGGCCTGTTTAAGTTGGGGCAGGCCCGCCGTGGGCGTATAGCGATGGTTGCTCGGATCCAGGCAGGCTCGGGCCGCTGCCTGCACGATGTGGTCAGGCGTGGGAAAGTTGGGTTCGCCGGCACCGAAGCTGATCACATTCATGCCCTGGGCCTTCATGGCCTTGGCTTTCGAATCCACGGCCAGAGTGGCACTGGGGGCCACCGCGTCTATGCGTCTGCTCAGGGTCTGCCATTGCGCCATAGTCATGTTGTCATGCTACCGCCCGCCACCCCCAGGGCTGCGCTCAGACCAGGACCAGAGAGTCCCGATGCACCAGCGGGTGGGCATAGTGAGCGCCCAGTCGGCGGCGGAGCTCCTTGGTGGTTAGGCCCAGCATGTCCTGAGCCTCCTCGGAATCGTAGCCGGACAGACCCTTGGCCACCTGGTGACCGGACTCATCATGAATCCAGACCGGATCCCCGGCCGAGAACTCGCCCTGGACCGATCTGGCACCAGCTGCCAGCAGGCTGGCCCGACCACCGCGCAGAGCTTTGACGGCCCCCTGATCCACCAGATAACCGCCCCTGGGACGGGATGCAAACTTGATCCAGAGCCGGTGCGAGGAGCCCCGCGGACGGATGGGGGCGAAGAGGGTGCCCACCCGGTCGCCGGCCAGGGCAGGACCTGCAAGATCGGCGCGGGTCAAGACCACGGGCATGCCGGAGGCCGCAGCAATCCGCGCCGCCTCCAGCTTGGTGGACATGCCCCCGGTTCCCAGCCCGGAAACAGACCCCTGGGCATCCACCTGGTCCATAATGGCCGCCACGTCCGGCACGAAGCCGATTCTGCGGGCCCCTGGCTGGGACGGAGGTTCGGTGTAGAGGGCATCCACATCAGTGAGCAGGACCAGGGCATCGGCGCTGACAATGTTGGCGATCAGGGCCGAAAGATGGTCGTTGTCGCCGAAACGGATCTCGTTGCTGGCCAGGGCATCGTTCTCATTGACGATGGGGATGACCCCCAGATCCAACAGACGGCAGAGGGTGCGCCGGGCGTTGCGGTACTGGACAGCATGGGTGGTGTCACGAGCGGTGATCAGGATCTGGCCAACCCGTAGGCCATAACGGGCGAAGGCGGTCTCGTACTGTGCCATGAGCAGACCCTGGCCCACTGAGGCCGTAGCTTGCTGGGTGGCCACGTCACCGGGGCGTTCGTTGAATCCCAGGGTGCCAAAACCAGCTGCGATGGCCCCGGAGGTGACGAGGACCAGGCGAGCGCCATTCACGGCAGCCGAGGCCAGGGCGCCCACCAGCGAACGCAGACGGCCAAGGTCCAAGTGCCCATGGGGATCGGTCAGGGAGCTGGATCCTACCTTGACCACCATGGTACGGGCCTGAGCCACCCTGGAGCGGATCTCAGCCTCATCAGATCCTTCCCGTTCGGTCATTGTCCAGCCTCCTCCGAACTGGCGGTGTCCGTATCCCCGTGCCCCAGCAGGCCCCGCCTGTCGTGGGGATCGTCGTCCACGGAGGGGTCTGCCCAGTGTCCCTGCCGCCGCTCCTGCTCCATGACCTGTCGCACCGCCTGCCGGGCATCCATCATCTGATGATACTGGCGGCGGCGTTCGCTGTTAGTGCGGCGACGGTTGAGCCCCTGGCTCTCCTCCAGGCGCAGGTCACGACCCCGAGCCACCTGAGGGGTGCCATCCAGCATTTCGGCGCCGGCCGCCACACTCGGATCCCAGTCGAAGGCCACTGCATCGTCGCCAGGACCGATGCGGACCTCGTCCCCAGGTCTGGCTCCGGCTTTGCGCAGGGCATCTTCTACGCCCATCCGGGCCAGGCAGTCAGCCAGATAGCCCACGGCCTCCTCGTTGTCGAAGTTGGTCTGGCGAACCCAGCGCTCGGGCTTGGCTCCGCAGACCCTGAACCAGGTCTGTCCGGACCTGGTCTGATGCCGCTCAAGGGTGAAGTCCCCGGACTGGTCGCCGTTCCTGCGCCGCCGCTCCAGGGGGCGGATGACCACGCGTTCCTCCTGCCTGGCCTCTTCCTGCTGACGCAGCTGCCCGCGCAGGCGGTGCACCAGACCGGCCAAGTAGTAGCCCAATTCCTTAAGCCCCTGATGCGAGGCTGTGGAAACCACAAAGACCTTGAGACCCAAAGCCTCGAAGTCAGGCCTAACAAATTCGGCCAGTTCGCGGGCCTCCGGCAGGTCAGCCTTGTTGAGGATGATCACCCTGGGCCGCTCGGCCATGGGGATGACTCCCAGCGGAAGCTCCAGGCGGTCGGCATAGTGGGAGAGCTCCTCCTCCAGGGCCCGGTAGTCGCTCATGGGGTCCCGATCAGGCTCCAAGGTGGCACAATCGATGACGTGGGCGATAATCTCGGTACGCTCGATGTGCCGCAGAAACTCCAGCCCAAGACCCTTGCCTTGGGAGGCTCCTGGAATCAGCCCTGGCACATCGGCCATAGTAAAGCGGCTTTCCCCTGCCTGGACCACGCCCAGGTTGGGCACCAGGGTAGTGAATGGATAGTCGGCGATCTTGGGCCGGGCCGCGCTCATGGCCGCCACCAGACTGGATTTGCCCGCGCTAGGGAAACCCACCAGGGCCACGTCGGCGATGGATTTGAGCTCCAGCACCAGGTCGCGCTCCTGCCCGGGATCCCCTAGCAACGCGAAGCCAGGAGCCCGCCTGGCCTTGGTGGCCAGGGAGCGGTTGCCCAGACCGCCCACGCCGCCTTGGGCTGCAACGAACCGGTCTCCCACGTGGGCCAGGTCGGCCAGTCGCTCACCAGGCTGCTTGCGCTCGCCTTGGCCTCCTTTGGCGGTGAAGACCACGGTGCCCACCGGCACCGGCAGAATCAGATCCTGGCCACGGCTGCCGTCCTTGTCGCCGCCCAGACCCATGGTGCCTGATTCGGCCTGGCGGTGCGGCAGGAAGCGGTAGTCCAGCAGGCTGGTGGCGTTGGCATCGGCCTGAAGAATGACCGAGCCGCCCTGGCCGCCGTCGCCTCCATCAGGCCCGGCCAGGGGCTTGTACTTCTCGCGGCGGATGGAGGACGCTCCATTGCCGCCGTCGCCACCCTTGACATGGACGGTGACCTGATCCACAAATGCGCTCATAGGGGCCCATGGTACTCAATCCGGCCTGACATGCCGCCCCTGAGAGCTGAATGCTCTGCATCTTCATACATATGCAAAAAGGCCACCCCTATGACAGGGATGGCCTTTGGCCCATGCCGATAAGGGGCAATCAGGCGGTAAGCACGTCAACGACCTTACGGTCACGCCGGTTGGCGAACCGAACCGTTCCGTCCGTCAGGGCGAAGAGGGTGTGGTCCTTGCCCAGGCCGACGTTCTGGCCAGGATGGAACTTGGTGCCACGCTGGCGAACGATGATGTTGCCGGCCACTACGGCCTCGCCGCCGAACTTCTTGACGCCCAGGTACTGTGCATTCGAATCGCGCCCGTTGCGTGAGCTGGACGCACCCTTCTTATGTGCCATGTCTGGTTCCTTTCCTACCTCGACCTAGGCCCTCAGGCGATGGCCGTGATCTTGACCACGGTCTGCTTCTGGCGGTGGCCCTTGCGGCGCGCCACGCCGGTCTTGTTCTTGAACTTCTGGATGTTGATCTTGGGGCCCTTGGCCTCGTCGTCCACGACCTCGCCCTTGACGGAGATCTTGGCCAGATCCTTGGCTGCCATGGTCACCTTGGATCCATCGACGACCAGCGCGACCGGAAACTCGACCGACTCGCCCTTCCTGGCAGCCAGACGGTTGACCGTGATCTGGTCACCGACCTCGACCTTCTCCTGATGGCCTCCGGCCTTCACAATCGCGTACATAGCCCTACCTTGCCTGTTGTCCAAAGCTGTATGCGCCCGGCATCCGGGTCTCGCCATGCGATTGACGGACCCGTCCAGACACCAGCTAACCAGTATAGAAGCAAACACACCGCGTCGTCAAATGTGCCTGCTCCGCCGACAAAACGAATTCAGTTTATGACTCCTTGGCGACATCCGCCGTCTCAGCCTGGACATCATCCTCGTCCGACGCCGCCTGGGCCGCCGCAGCGATCCTGGCCAGCTTGGCCTTGACTGCAGGAGTCGAGCCTGTGGACAAGGTCTCCTTGGAAGAGGAGCCATGCCCATGCTTGTTGGTCTTGACGAAGGGGTCGCCGCCCTTGACCGCGTATGGATCGGCATAGGAGGCGGAGATGGTCGGCTTGTCGTGAAGGATGAAGCCCCGGCCATGGCAGGTGGGACACTCCTCGGAGAAGGCCTCGACCAGACCCTGGCCAACCCGTTTGCGGGTCATCTGCACCAGACCCAGGGAGGTGACCTCGGCCACCTGATGCTTGGTGCGGTCCCGGGCCAGGCACTCGACCAAGCGGCGCAGAACCAGGTCGCGATTGGCCGGCATGACCATATCCACGTAGTCGATCATGATCATGCCGCCGATGTCACGCAGGCGCAGCTGGCGGGCGATCTCCTCGGAAGCCTCCAGGTTGCAACGGGTCACCGTCTCCTCCAGGGACTTGCCCTTGCCGATGAAGCGGCCCGTGTTCACGTCGATGGTGGTCATAGCCTCGGTGCGGTCGATGACCAGGGAGCCGCCGGAGGGCAGGTAGACCTGGCGCTCCATGCCCTTGCGCAGTTGGCTGTCGATGCTCCAGCGATCGAAAACATCCTTGCCCTGGTGCTCGGCCGGGTCCCAGTGCTCAAGTTTCTCCTCCAGGTCGGGGGCCATGGTCTCCAGGTAGTTGCGGACCCTCTGGTAGACCCCCTCGCCCTGGACCACCAGCTTGGCGAAGTCGTCGTTGAAGATGTCTCGAACCACACGGATAGCCACGTCCGGCTCGCCCTGCAGAAGCTTGGGACGCTTGCCGTGCAGGAACTCCTTGCGCTTGTCCTCGATCTTGCCCCACTGACGCTGCAGGTTCTCCAGGTCCTTGGTCAGGGCCTCCTCGCTGGCCCCCTCTGCCGCGGTGCGAATGATGACGCCCATGTCCTTGGGGGCCACCTTGGAGACGATGCTCTTGAGACGGGAACGCTCGCGGTCGGGCAGCTTGCGGCTGACGCCGGTCATGCCGCCCGAGGGCACCAGGACCAGGAAGCGGCCGGCCAGCGTGACCTGCGAGGTCAACCGTGCACCCTTGTGGCCGATGGGGTCCTTGGTGACCTGGACCAGCACAGGGTCGCCGGATTTGAAGGCCAGCTCGATCCGGCGGGGCTGGCCCTCCAGACGGGTGGAATCCCAGTTGACCTCGCCGGCGTATAGCACGCCGTTGCGGGCCTGGCCGATGTCCACGAAGGCGGCCTCCATGCTGGGCAGGACGTTCTGAACCCGGCCCAGGTAGATGTTGCCTACAGTGGAGACCTCCTGGATGTCGGAGACGTAGTGCTCGACCAGGATATCGTCCTCGATGACCGAGATCTGGGTGTGGTGCTCCTTTTCGCGCACCACCATCAGACGGTTGACGTTTTCGCGGCGGGCCAGGAAGTCCTGCTCGACCAGCTGGGACTGACGAGAGCGCTCGCGGCGGTTGTCCCGCCGACGCTGCTTTTTGGCCTCCAAGCGGGTGGAGCCCTCCACGTCGGTGATCTCGTCAATATATTGCTGTTTGCGCGAACGGCGGGTATTGGGCTCCTCTGACTCGCCCTCAGCGGACTTGGAGCCTCTGCGACGGCGACGGCGACGAGTCAGCGGGGCCTCGTCCTCGTCATCCTTGTCCTTCTCCTGCTCGTGCCCGCGGCGGCGACGAGTGGAAACGGACTTGTCAGAGCCCTCATCATCGCTCTTGGCACGGCGGCGGCGACGAGTGCGAGTGCCGGACTCATCCTGGTCCTCGTCCTGTTCCTGGTCCTCGTCAACCACGAAGGTTATGCCCTCGTGATCCAGATCCTCCTCGATGCGCTCCACCTCGTCGGCGGCCCTGCGCTCCTCGGCATTGAGTCTGCGGGAACGGCGTGAACCGCCCTCCGATGCGCTCCTGGATTTGCTTCGGCGGGAGGGCTTGGATGACTGTTCGGCATCCTCGTCCTCCTCATCCCGTTCGTCGCGCTCATTCTGCTCAGGCCTGGAGACGGGTATAACGGGCTCTTGGAAGAGCAACGACGTCATAGGACGGGGACGGGCGGTGCGGGCGGCACGCGGACGCTCATCCTGCTCCTCAGCCTTCCGGCCTGTCCTCTGGCTGAGCCCCGAGGTCAGAGCCTCCACAGCCTCAAGTGCACGTTCCTGACGGTCTTGATCAGGTTCGCTCTCCTGGGCATGCTCCTCGGTGCGTTGGCGGGCAGTAGTACGGCTGCGACGACGAGTCGTCGCCTTGCTTGGCGTGGACTCGCTCCCTTCCTCCTGGGCATCTTGCCTGGAGTGGTCCTGCGCGCTCTGATCGGCAGCCTGATTCTCCTTGGACTTGCGAGTGCGACGGCGACGGGTGGCGGAGGGCTTGGACTCGTTGTCCTCCTCCTTGGCCTTGCGGGAGGTCTTGCGCTTCTCGGCCTCGACCTTCACAGGCACGTCGGCACCGGCCGCCCCGGCCACCCTGACCACACGCCGTCCAGAGCGGCGACGAGTGCCGGAACTTGCAGTCTCTTCAACCTGCCGCCCCTGCCCATCACTGATGGCGGACCGATTATCTTTGGTATCCTCATTCGTATTTTCGGGCACAATGCTCCTTGCGGCACGCCGCCTCGTGCCGCTCTCACGGTCCCGATCCGTCCTCACGCTGCACTCTCACTGCAACCGCGCACCTGCGTACGCCCGATCGAAACGCCTTGGCAAAAAGTCTTCCTGACGCAGGCGGACACCGACGCCCGCACGGATCACTGGGTCTCCGTCCGGGGGGATCAACGCCTACGCTGCAAGTGGTCAGGCAGAACCACCGTCATCTAGTATGTCACAGTTCAGCGGCCATCAGGTCCATTGAGCCACTCGACCAGTATTGCTTCCAGCCGGACCAGGTCATCCAGGGGCACCTGTTCATCGGCCTTATGGGCCAGCAGGGGGTCCCCCGCGCCCAGATTGACGGCTGGTAGGCCAAGGGCTGAAAACCGCGCCACATCGGTCCACCCCAGCTTGGCGCGAGGCTGCTGGCCCGTGGTCTGGACAACCAGGTCCGCCAGTGAACGCGCCCAGGGCGAACCCAGACCCGGACGGGCAGCTGGCGATTCGTCACACATGCGCACTGAGAACCCCTGGAAGACCCCGCCGCGGGCCATATGCTCGCCATTGCCCAGCTCAGCGCCTGTCCCTTGGCCCATCATCAACTCCTTGGCCTGGGCCAGACTCTTGTCGGGGGCGAACCGGTAGTTGACATGCACCCGGCAGCGGTCGGGAATGACGTTGGTGCCCAGGCCGCCCTCGATCATGGTGGCGTTGAGCCCCTCCCGATAGTCCAGGCCGTCAACCCGCACCGTGGCCGGACGGTACTGCTCCAGCCGATCCAGAATGGGCGCGGCCGCGTGGATGGCGTTGCTACCCATCCAGGCCCGGGCGGAGTGGGCCGCCGTGCCGTGGGTGATCAGATCGAAGCGCATGGTTCCATTGCAGCCGGCCTCGATGGTGCAGTCGGTTGGCTCGCCGATGATGGCGAAATCACCTTGCACCCAGTCGGGGTGGGCGGCCACCACCCGGCCCAGCCCGTTCAGGTCGGCCTGGACCTCCTCATGGTCGTAGAAGACGAAGGTCAGGTCATAGACCGGCTCCTGCAGGGTGAGCGCCAGGTGAAGAAAGACAGCATCCGAGGCCTTCATGTCGGCGGAGCCCCTGCCATACAGCACCCAGGATCCAGGGTGGGCGGCGGCCAGGTCGACGCGGATGTCCGGGTCGCCGGGCTCCAGCCAGCGCGGGGGGAGGTTCCCATCCACGGGCACGGTGTCCAGATGACCGGCAAGGACGATGCGGTGGGGACGGCCCAGCTGGGTGGAGGCCACGACCGTATCTCCCAACCGTTGGACCAAGAGGTCGGCTCGTGAGGACAGGGCCCTCTGGACGGCATCAGCCAGGGCGCCCTCCTGGCCGCTGACCGAAGGCAGGGCGGTCATGGACTCCAGTATCCTTGCCAAGGCCTGGGCAGGTTCAACCCCCCGGGTGCCGGAGAGAAGATCAATATCCGTCTGTGTGTTCTTGGCCATAGTGCCATGCTAGCGGGCCGGGAATCGCAGATGGACCTGCAGCCGCAAGCATGAGGTCCTGGTGGCACAATGGGGGCGACGGAAGCGGTGGTACTCCGCCTGGGAGGCCGCCGTCCACCATGCGAGACGAGGAGGATGCCGGAGTGCCTGGACTGCTCAGCGCCATGGAGGGGTTCTTCATCATCGGCGTGGTCATCGCCGTAGGCTATGTGGCCGCCCGCTTCCATGTAGGCGGTCCCACAGCCCAGCTGGTACTGAACAAGTACTCGTTCTTTGTGTCAACACCCTGCCTGATGTTCGCCATCCTCTCCAAGCAGAAGCTGTCAGTCATCTTCCACCCCAGCATCATCGTGGCCTTCCTGTCGGCCGCGGCCGTGGGTCTGCTTTTCGTGGCCCTGAATGCGACCAGCTTCCACCTGTCGGCCGCCGAAGCCACCATCGGCGCTCTCGACTCCCTGTATTTGAACTCCAATAACATCGGGTTGCCTGTAGCAACTTATATTCTGGGCAATCCCACACTGGTGGCCCCTATCCTGGTCATGCAACAGGCCCTCTTCACCCCAATCGGGCTGACCGTTCTGGACGCGACCACCTCTGGCAAGCTTTCGGTCAAGACCATCCTCAAACAGCCTCTGAAGCAGCCGATCCTCATCGGCTCCATAAGCGGCATAGTGATATCGGCCATCAGCGCCCAGGCCGGCCATTTCGTCATCCCTGACTTCGTCTACAAGCCCATCGACATGATTGGGCAGTCGGCCGTTCCCATGATCCTCATGGCCTTCGGCATGTCCCTGCGGGGTTCGCGACCCATGGGCCGGGGCACTGACCGTCGTGCCACCCTGTGCGCGGTGATCCTGAAGAATCTGATCATGCCCATAATCGCCTACCTACTGGCCCGGTTCATGATGGGCTTCAGCGGGGCTGAGCTGTACGGGTGCGTGGTTCTGGCGGCCCTGCCCACCGGCCAGAACGTCTACAACTACGCCGCCCGGTACGAGGTGGGAACCACCTTCGCCAGGGACGGCATCCTGTTGAGCACGATCACCTCGCCCGTGATCATCGCTCTGGTTGCTCTGCTCCTGAGCTGATGCGCCCAGGCAGGCTGCCTACTCAGCCTTCGGCTGCCAGAACCTCCAAGCGTTGTTTGAAGTGCGGCCAGTCCTGTCCGAAGGCCTTCAGAAGGGGCAGGTCCGCGACCTTGTCCAGGTCCACCCATTCCAAGGCAATGCTCTCATCGTCATTCATGCGGGGATCGACCTGGTGGCCGGGACGCTCAAAGGCCAGTATGGTCGTGTAACCCCAGGGACCGTGGTCCTCCAAGTAGGAACCCACCACCTGAATGTCCTCCGGACGGATGTTGGCCTCCTCATAGCTCTCGCGCAGGCCGCCCTCCAAGGGATTTTCCCCGTCGGAGATGGCGCCGCCCGGCACACCCCAGGTGCCGCCCTCAGCGCTCCAGCGGGCCCGATGCTGCAGAAGCACACTGACCGGCGCGCCTGTGCGGGCATCACGCCGGGCCAACAAAACGCCGGCAGCCCCGTTGAGCCCCCAGTGCCGCTTGCCGCAGGCGCAATCCACCCACCCGTCGCCAGGCTGATGGACGTTCTCCACGGGAGCGACCAGTCCCTCAGGGCCACGCGTCGATCTGGCGGTCTGCTGCCGCTTGGGCATGACTCGTTCGGCCCACAGGTCAGGCCAGGAAATGCCCAACTCCTGGGCCAGGGCGCGCAGGGTGGGCATACTCAATCCCATCACTCCACTGGGATCGCCCTCGATGCCCTGGATGAAGACGCTGCCCAATCCCTCCAAGGTGAAGGATCCAGCCACCTCCAGGGGTTCGCCTGTGGCTACATAGGCCTGCATGGAAGCCCGGTCATAGTCTCCGAAGGTCACTTGAGCGCTGCTGACCGATCGGGCCCGTCGTCCGGTGGCCAGATCGATCAGACAGTGGCCGGTGACCAGGGTGCCCGTTCGGCCCCGCATGGCCATCAGCCGTTCCAGAGCACGCTCCGGCTCGTGAGGCTTGCCCATAACGGCCCCGTCCATGCTGAACAGCGAGTCACACCCCAACAGGAGGGGCCCGCGCCCGGCGTCGATCATCCCGCCCCAGGCCCCAATGACCTGGCTCATGGGATCCCGGGAGGATGCACCTGAATCACCCTGGCTCAGAGGCCTGAACGTGACCAGATCGCCCCGGGAACGTCTTTCGGCATCCTTGACGGCATCCAAGGTCGCTTGGACAGCCGAAGCCTTGGCCTCAGCCAAGACGCTGACCCGTTCGCGCACATCCAGGTCATCCAGGCGACAACCCAGTTTACGGGCCCGTTCCGCCAACACAGCCGGCTCATCGACCTTTGAGGGTCGAATGATGGGGTCAATGCCGGCCTGGACCAGAAGCCGCCGCCTGGATGGAGAGGATGATGCCAGGATCAGCGGGATATGCCTGTCTTCAGTGTTCACGATTGCCTTCCTGGTCCCGTTCCACCTGGACCCCCTGGCAGTCCACGTCCAAGGACAGGATCCGCCAGCGACCGGAATCCAGATAGTCCCTGGCAAGGGTCCGCAGCTGATTTTCGGCATCCCCGTAGTGCAGGACGATAATGCATGGTCCAGCCCCAGAGACGGCCGCCGCATAGCCCTGACGACGAAGGAGCTGCAGGAGCTTGGTGGAGGACGGCATGAGCCCGGCCCGGTATGGCTGATGGAGTCGATCCTGGGTAGCTACAAAGAGCAAGGAGTTAGCTTCGGCAGCCTGCCCGATCTTCTCGGCCCCCAGGTCATCTAGTGACCCTGGGTTCAGAGCGCCGGGAATCAGGGCCGCCCGAGAAAGGTTGTGGACAGCATCCGCATAAGGCACCCTGTTGGGCAGGGCCTGTCGGGCCTTCTGTGTGGACAGATGGGCGCCGGGAATGAAAACCGTGGCCTTGATGGCCGGGTCCACCTTGTAGCGCAGGGTGTGGTAGCCGCCTTCCAAGGGCGCGCCCCCGGCTATGGGCAGGGAACCCACCCCCTCGCCAGTGGCCAAATCATAGGAGACGGTCAGTCCCCCGTAAACGGCAGGCGCCACGTTGTCGGGATGCCCCTCGATCTGGGCAGCCAGTGCAAATACGGCATCACGGCGCAAGGGACCGGCGTGGGCGAAGGCAGCAGCAGCCGCAATCCCGGCCACGATGGCCTCAGCGCTGGATCCCAACCCCCTGGCCTGGGGGATACGATTGACGGCTCTCATGATGAAGCCGAACCGTGGCAGTCCAAAGACCTGGCAGGCCCGCCGGAATGCGGAAACAACCAGGTGGGTCTCGTCTCGGGGCAGGGTCCGCTCTCCCTCGCCTTTGATGACGACATAGGCGGTGGTGTCACCCGGGTCAACGGAACGGGTGAAGACGATCTCGTCATGGTAGTTCAGCGCCAGACCGACTGCATCGAAACCCGAACCCAGGTTGGCGCTGGTGGCTGGCACACGCACCCGGACAGTAGATGGGCCCTCTGTGGCAACGGTCATCATTGGGCCTGCCGATCGAATACGCGCAGGATGGAGGCCTGCCCGGTGACCGAGTCGAAGGTGGAGATCCGCTCGACCACCCGCCGCAGGGTCACCTCGTCGCACAGATGGGTGACCACGCGCAGCTGCTGAATTTCGCCGCTGTAGCCTGGGTCATGCAGGGTAGGCTTGATGTCCTGGTTGACTCCGTTGATGGAAATGCCCGCCTCGGAAAAGACCTGGGCGATGGCTGCCAGCACGCCAGGCTTGTCGTGGATCAGAAAACGGACAGCAAAGGCGGCCCGGGATGAATCAAGCGGAGCCATGGGGATGTTGGCGTACATGGGGATCCCCGGACCCATGCCATGCTGGACGATGTGGCGTGCCTCAGTGACGACATCCCCCACAACTGCTGATGCCGTGGGCGCTCCGCCGGCACCCCTACCGTAGAACATGAGATCGTCGGCGGCCTTGGCGGTGACGAAGACCGCGTTGAAGCTGCCATGGACCGAGGCCAGAGGGTGGCTGTCGGGGATCAACGCCGGGTAGACCCGGGCGGAGATGCCCTGCTCCCTGCGTTCAGCCACAGCCAGAAGCTTGATGACCCGGTGCTCGGTCTGTGCGGCCGCGATATCGTCGGCGGTGATGGCGCGGATGCCCTCCACGGGGACATCATCCAGGCGCACATCGGTGTGGAAGGCCAGCGTAGCCATGATGGCGGCCTTGGCGGCCGCATCCAGCCCGTCTACATCGGCAGTGGGGTCCGCCTCAGCGAAACCCTTGGCCTGGGCATCGCGCAGGGCCTGGTCGAATTGAAGACCCTTGGTGGTCATCTCATCGAGAATGTAATTGGTGGTCCCGTTGACGATGCCCACCAAGCTGGTGATTCCGTCGCCCACCAGAGATTCGCGCAGGGGCCGCACAATGGGGATGGCTCCGCCCACAGCCGCTTCGAAGTAGATGTCGACGCCCCGTTCTTCGGCGGCCCGGTAGAGCTCAGGGCCGTGCTGGGCCAGCAGGGCCTTGTTGGCGGTGACCACGCTGGCGCCGGACTCGATGGCCTTGAGCAGCAGGGTACGAGCCGGCTCGATCCCGCCGATCAGTTCGATGACGATGTCCGCCTTAGTGACTAAGTCGGCTGAGTCTGTGGTCAGCAGGGACGGATCAATCCAATCAGCCTTGACCTTGTCAGGATGGAGGACGGCGATACCTACCAGCTGCAGGGGACGGCCCACTCGACTGGCCAGATCCTGGCTCTGCTCCACCAGGAGGCGGGCAGTCTGGGAGCCCACGGTCCCAGCCCCCAGAAGTGCTACGCGGATGGGCCTGACGGCCTCCTGCTGCTGCATGCGTTCAGGCATATGGTCCTCCATCCGCCCCAACGGGGCCTGTCTCCGGGTGTCGCTCCATCTTAGAAAGCCAATCCGACACCCCTACCCCAGCGGCTGGTTCCATCCGAGGGCGAGGCTCATCCCTGGTCCAAGGCCAGCAGATCATCCATGGTCTGCCGCCGTAGCATCAGCTGGGCACCAGACTGGTCCAGGCCCACCACGGGAGGGATCAGAGCCTGGTTGTAGTTGCTGGCCATGGTCCGTCCGTAGGCGCCGGTCACCGGTACCAAAAGCAAATCACCCCGGCGAATGTCCGCAGGCAGAGGCACATCCTGCACCAGGATATCCCCAGATTCACAGTGCTTGCCCACCACACGGGCCTGAATCCGGTCCACGCTGCCATGTCGGTTGGCAAGGACGGCAGTGTACTCGGCCCCATACAGAGCCGGACGAATGTTGTCACTCATGCCGCCGTCAACCGAAACGTAGGTGCGCACACTTCCGTCAGACAGGGGAACGGGCTTGACGGTGCCCACCCGGTACAGGCTCATGCCGCATGGGGCCACGATCCAGCGGCCGGGCTCGAAGGCGATGACCGGCATGGGCATGCCCAAGCGGCGGTTGATGGCGGCCATGTCAGCCCCCAGGCTGGTCAAGGTCTCGTCCAGGTCCATCCGATCCTCATCTGGAGTGTAGGGCACGGAGAAGCCGCCCCCCAGATCAACCTCAGGCATCAGGTATCCGTCGGTGGCCCAGAAGGTATGCCGCAGCAGCATCATGCGCCGGGCGGCCTCGATGAAGGCCGAAGAGTCATGGATCTGAGAGCCGATATGGGTATGGATGCCCACCAACTCCAGTTCCCGCTCGTGGGAACGAATCTCCTTGAGCAGGGCGATAGCCGGTCCGTCGGCCAGAGCGGACATGGCTTTGATCCGGGCAGGATCGGCAGGTTCAGCAGGCTCGTTGGCAACCGAATACAGTGCCGAAGACGACGGGGAGACCACAGAATCACCAGGAGCCGAAGAGCTGTCATTCTTCGTGGCCGCCGGAGTCGCTGCCCCAGCCTGCCCTGAGGACCCAGGCTCAGCGCCCAGGTCCAGCAGACTCACGTCGGTGCCCTGGGGCAGCAGGGGGATGCCAAACTTCTGATCCTCGTGTGCGGTGGAAATGTACTCGTGACCGCCGGCGTGCACCCCCACGGTCACCCGGAGCATGACCTTGGCGCGACGGCCCTGTGCCCTTGCAGCAGCGGCGATTCGGGCAGGCTCGTCGGGCGCATCGATAACGATGGCCCTATAGCCCTCCCTCACAGCCAGGTCGATCTCCTGGTCGGACTTGTTGTTGCCGTGCAGGACCAGACGGCGGCCAGGGGCACCGGCAGCCTGAGCGATCAGCATCTCGCCCAGGGAGCAGGTATCAATATCCAACCCCTGGCGCAGCATGATCCGCACGGTCTCCTTGCTAAGGAAGGCCTTGCCCGCGTAACTGACCCTGGTGGTCGCACCGCCCAGGTCTCGCAGAGCCGCCTGGCGGAAGGCCGAGGCCCGTTCCGCCATCATCGCGGTGTCCATCAGATACATGGGGGTGCCGTAACGCTTGGCCAGATCTTCCATAGAGCACCCGTGCATGCTCAGCATGCCCTCATGGTCCTGCTGCAGAGCCTCGGGCCAGAACCCATCGGACCCCAACCCGCACATCCCTGTCTCCATTAACGACCTCCCGGTAACCTTCAGGCTTACATACGGTCAGGGGCCTGGACACCCAGCAGATCCAGACCATTGGCGATGACCTGCTGCACAGCGTCATTGAGCCGTAGACGTGCCGACGCACGGGCTGGCTGTGGATTCCTGTCCTCGTCCTGGTCCAGATCCTTACGGCCGGTGGGTTCCATGGGCACCACGCGCTCCAGGTTGTACCAGCGGTGATAGACCCCAGCCAGCTGCTCCAAGTAGTGGGCCACCCGATGGGGAGCCTTCTGGTCGCCTGCAGTCTGAACCACATTGGGATAGAGGGCCAGGACGCCCAGAACATCGTTGTCGGCAGCGGTGTCCAACAGGGACAGGTCGGCTCCGGACCGGTCGATGCCCGCCTGGGCTGCGTTCCGATCCACATTCCTGGAGCGGGCGTGCGCGTACTGCACATAGTAGACGGGGTTGTCGTTGGTGTGCGAAGCCAGCAGGTCCAGATCTATGTCCACGCTCTGGTTGTAGTCAGTGCGGGCCAGGGAGTACCGGGCGGCATCCACACCCACGGCATCCACCAGATCGTCAATGGTGACCACGTTGCCTGCCCGCTTGCTCATGCGCACGGCCTGACCGTCCTTGATGACGTTGACCATCTGGCCGATCAGGATCTGCATGTTCACGCCTGGGGTGTCCCCGAAGGCTGCGCAGATAGCCATCATCCGGCCGATGTAGCCGTGATGGTCGGCACCCAGCATGTAGATGGCCTCGTCGCAGGGATCCTTGGGCCTGCGTCGCTTGTTCAGGTAGTAGGCGATGTCGGCCGCCACATAGGCTGCGTGGCCGTCGGACTTGATGATCACCCGGTCCTTGTCGTCACCATAGGTGGTGGAGCGGAACCAGGTAGCCCCGTCCTTCTCGAAAATATCGCCCTTGGCCCGCAGCTCATCAATGGCCCGGTCCACCTGGCCGGACTCATACAGGCTGTTCTCATGGAACCAGACATCGAAGTTGACCCGGAAGTCACGCATGGACTGCTGAATCTCGGCGAACATCATGGGCACGGCCCGGGTGCGGAAGGCCTCGCGCTGGGGGCTGTCACCTTCGGCGCCGTCCTCGTCCTGCACCCTGGGCATAGCCAGGATGTCCTGCCCCTGGTCGGCGGCTTCCTTGACTACCCGCGAGGCAATCTCGTCAATATACGAACCCTTGTAGCCGTCAGCAGGCACGGGCTCGCCATGGGCCGCCGCCACCAGCGAGCGGGAGAAGCGGTCGATCTGCGTGCCGTGATCATTGAAGTAGTACTCCCTGACCACCTTGGCACCGTTGGCCTCCAGGACGCGTGCCATGGAGTCGCCCACAGCCGCCCAGCGTGTGCCGCCGATATGGATGGGGCCCGTAGGGTTTGCCGAGACGAATTCCAAATTGAGCGTGCGTCCGCTCAGGTGATCGTTGCTTCCGAAGGCGGATCCCGCATCCAGGACCGCATCAACCACAGCAGCCGCCGAGGCCGAATCCAAGGTTATGTTGATGAAGCCGGGCCCGGCCACATCCACCTGGGCGATCCCATCGGCCTCTCGCAGAGCCTCAGCCAGGGCCTGCCCCAATTCGGCAGGCCTCATGCCGGCCTTCTTGGACAGCTGCATGGCGATGTTGGTGGACCAATCCCCGTGGGAGCGGTCCTTGGGGCGCATAACCGCCAGATGGTCGGCATCCGGAACCATGTCGGGCTCCAGGTTTCCCAGCTGGCCCGATTGGGCCATCTGGACGGCGGTCGAAGAGATGATACGGGCAAGTGCTTCAGGACTCATGCCCTCAAGTCTAGCGACGGCGGGGACCAGCAACCGACCTGTCTCAGGCCAGGGCCACGACCTCGATCTCGACCAGGGCCCCCTTGGGGATGTCCGCGCCACCGAATGCCACGCGGGCCGGCCGCACCGAGCCGATGAAAACCTGGGAGTAGGCCTGATCCACCTCGGTGAAATCCTCCACACGCCGCATAAGGATGGTGGCCTTAACCACCTTTTCCATGCCGGTGCCGGCTGCATCCAAGATGTTCTTGACGTTCTTCAGAGCCTGGGTAGCCTGGTCAGCCGCAGTGCCCTCCACCAGCTCGCCGGTGTCCGGGTCGATGCCCAGCTGTCCGGAGACAAAGACAAAGCCCCCGGCCTTCACAGCCTGACTGTAAGCCCCCAAAGCCTGAGGCGCATATGGCGTGCCGATCTCTTCCGGTCCATCTTCCATGAGTCCGTCCTTTCTTCAGGTCCGCCGCACCCATGTCGGGCCGAAGCCCCGGGCGGACACCGTCCACTATAGGAGTGCCCACCCGGCAGAAGCGCCATCAGTCTCAGCCCTTGCGAGCCTCCTGACCCATCCAGTAGGCCAGGGAGCGCAGGTCGCCGGCCTCGTAGGTCTTGACGAATTTCTCGACCTGGTCCGGATCCGAGCAGGTCTCCGGGAACCGCATATAGCGGGTGTCCAGAGGGCTGGCTCCTGTCAGCTTGATGTCGATGACCGAAGACCTGTCAGCCTTGCGAGCCTCGGAGAAGGCGTGGCGCGCATCGGCCACCGTGCGCACAGTGAAGCCCAGGGCACCCATGCCCTCGCCGACCTTGGCCCAGTCGGTGTCGGGCAGGTCCACCCCGCTCAGAGGCTGATGGCTGTCATCGCGCTGCTCAGCCTCGATGTAGCCCAAGGATTGGTTGGAGAAGATCACGTTGATGACCGGGGCATGGTACTTGAGCTGGGCCAGCACCTCCTCGCCGAGCATGGCGAATCCGCCGTCGCCGCTCAGGGAGTAGACGGTCGATTCCGGATGCTCCAGCTTGGCAGCCAAGGCGGCCGGCACGGCATAGCCCATGGTGGCGTGCTTGCCGGAGACAGTCCAGCGGTTGGTGGGCTTCAGGTGCAGCAGACGCAGGAAGTCGATGTCCACATTACCCACGTCGGGGATGACAATGTCATTGTCCTCAAGCTGCTGATCGATGATGTGGTAGACGGGCTCGGGCCTCAGGGGCGTGCGGGTGTCTTCGTTAAAGGAGGCCAGCCACTGGTCCCAGTTCTCTTTGCTGCGCAGGCAGGCCCTGTAGAAGACGGACTCCTCCTGGTCCTGGCCGGCGGCGGTTATCGCCTTGAGGGCCTCGCGGGCATCGGCCTGGATGGCCAGGACCACGTTGGCCTGGAAGCGCTTGCCCAGCTTGACCGGGTTCAGGTCGATCTGGATGACCTTGGTGTTGGGAGTGACGAACATGGACCCGAAGGGGTTGTCCGAACCCACCCAGACCGTCAGATCCGAAGTGTAGATGGCCTCCGTGGCGGTCTTGGTGGCCACACGGCCGGCCGACTGCAGGTAGGCAGGATAGGTGTCCTCTACGATCCCCTTGGCCGGGAATGTGGAAACCATGGGCATCTTGAAACGCTCGGACATGGCGACCAGTTCATCGCGGGCCCCGGCAGCGCCTTGGCCGAAGTAGAGCAGCGGCGCCTTGGCGGACTGAATGATCTCAACTGCCTTGCTGACCTGGTCGGCCGCGGGCTTCAGCGGCTCCGGCTTGCGGAAATTAGGCGCAGATGCCACCGGGCGGTCGTCAATCTCGGCCCAAGCCAGATCCTTGGGAATGATGACCACGGAGACCCCGTGGCTGGCATAGGCGCGGCGGATGGCCTCATCCACCAGGGCCGGCAACCCCTGAGCGTTGGTGGCGGCCCGGGCGAATACGGCCACATCGGTAAAGATAGGCACCTCGTCCATGGCCTGGAAGAAGTCCATGTTCATAAAGGCCTGGGGCACCTCGCCCACCAGGGCCAGCACCGGCACGCCGTCCTCACGAGCATCATAGAGGCCGTTGAGCAGGTGGACCGCACCGGGACCGGACGAACCGAAGCAGACACCAATCCGGCCAGTCAGTTTGGCCTCGCCGGCGGCAGCCAGGGCTCCGGCCTCCTCATGACGGACCTGGATGAAGTCGATGCGCTCACGCTCGTTGTGGATGGCGTTCATCATAGAGTCGAAGGAACCGCCGGGCAGGCCATAGATGCGCGGCACCCCCCACTGCTCCAGGACGTGAAGGACAGCATCCCCTGCATTGATTCGATTGGCCATGTGAACTCCTTTGCTTCACCGGGGAAAGGATGCTCCGCCACAACGCGGAAACGTCAGTCCTCCCCGACGTTCGGTCTTACACTTTCACTATGGCACCTGAGAAGGAAGACACGAGCGGGCCAAGGGCCATGTTCCTCAAAAGCTTAGTGATTCACCACACATATCGTGACGCATAGCGTGCGCTTGTTTCATCCAGCGAGTGCCATAATCATGATCCTGTGCACGATGACAGACGGGAATCGTATAAAGAAACCCCCCGCGCTCTTCCTTGCCGCAGGGATTTCATCTTGGTGGGCTCGAAGGGATTCGAACCCTCGACCTTCTGTTCCGGAGACAGACGCTCTATCCGCTGAGCTACGAACCCGACAGTCACCTTCCAGTGGACAACAGAGACCATACTAGGACACTTTGCGCATTTTCGCACCCATGCGCGTCCTGACGTGTCGGTCCGGCTCCAGACGCTCTCGGCGTGTTGCCGCAAGATTCCGGGCGTTTCATAGGTATCGTGATGGCAAGGCCTCGTGCCACCGCCCCGGTTGCGCCATTGCATCCTCATGCGGTGGCGCGAAGCCGCCAACATTCCCGGATGATCTTCTCTCGGGATAATCTCCACTGTAGTTCCTTCACCCGGCCATCACAAGCGGCCTTCACATACCTGAACCATGAAACGGGCTGTGGACAGCAAATGGTGGCCGCAACCGGCCTACCGTACCATGGGAAGCATGGCCATGGATGAGGACGAGGACGATTTCGAGTTCGAACGCAGATTCTTCTGCCGGAACCTTCCTCGGGAGCTGCTCAGGGAGAGCCGACCGACCCTGATCGTGCAGAGCTACTACGTGCATGAGGATAACTTTGCCCTTCGTGTGCGTCTGCAGGGCCAGGTGGATCCAGTGGTACCCATGACGGCCCGGACCGATGCCCTCCACACTCTGCTTGAGGAAGGCGACCACTTCGACGCTGCCTCAATGACAGCCAAGGGGCCCTCCGTCGGCGGCACCCGCTACGAGGCCGAAAGGGCCATCGATCCGGGAATCGCCCTGGAACTGATCCTGCGCGGCGGCATTCCCATCGTCAAGAACCGGTATGGGGTCTGGCTGGACGAGGACTGGTGGAACCTGGATGTCTTCGGAGACGGCAACGCTCCCCTGGTGGTGGCCGAGGTGGAGCGGACCGGCCCGGTGACCGACCTGACCATTCCCGACTTCTGCGCCACGGAGATCACCGACGATCCGCGGTTCTCCAATGACGGGCTGGCTGACCACCCCTATGGCAACTGGGCGACTGACTTCGACCGGGAGTTGAAGGCCAGCGGACCGCGCTTCCTGACCAACTTCGACGGGAACCGCGAGCCCTGACCCAGGACCTGTTCAGTACATCAGTGTGGACAAACGGCGACGGGCCTTGGCCAGCCGAGGATCGGTCGGTTCAGGAATAACGAAGTACTCCAGCAGACGGCGACGGATGGGATCGGTCTGATCTCGGTGCCCGGCCAGAAAGTCCAGCAGGCGATCAAAGGCATCCTGGATCTGGCCGCCGATCATGTCCACATCGGCCACATCCAACTGGGCCTGCAGGTCGTCAGGGGCATCTGCAGCCGCCTGACGGACCTTACGGACATCGGCCTGGGCCGACCGGGCCATAAGCAGGCACTTGGCCTGTTCACGCTTGGCCAGGTCGTCGGTCGAGTCGGCCTGAACCAGCTTGTCGTAAGCCTCGGCTGCAGCTGCATAGTCGCCCTCTTGGGCCAGTCGGTGGGCCTCCCGATGGGCAGGAGGGATGGCATCAGCCGCTGCTTGTCCAACCTGCTCGTCCTGCCCCTGGTCGTTGGTCTCCTGGTAGGGGGCGCTGCCAGTGATACCGGTCTTCTGCGCCATCTGGACCACCTGTGGGATGAGCTGATCGGTGATCTGGTTCATCTCCTCATCGGTGGGCAGTCCTTGCAGGATGGGCATGGGTCTGCCGGCCAGCAGGGCAAAGAGGGCCGGGGCATCCTGCACCTGGAAGGTCTGGGCGATCTGCGGATTGGTCGCGATGTCGATACGGGAGAGCTGAATGCGCCCCTCCAGGGCGTTGACGGCCTGGGCCAGGCGTGTGGCCAGGGGGAAGAGGCGGTCATCGGTGGGTACCCAGAGCAGAATCAGAATGGGGAAGGTGGCAGAGGTCTGAACCATGGCCTGGAAACTGGCCTCGGTTGTATCGATAACGTAGCCGCCGGCAGCGGGCGCCCCTCCCTGCTGGCCTGGCTCGGCATCAACCTGGTGCTTGAGCGCGCCCAGGTCGACTGCTCCTGCCAGCGAGACGCCCGGCTGCCCCTGCCCGTTTTTGTTCGCCATGTCAGTCCTCCTTAACCTGGCGGCCGCCGACTGCAGCTTCGGTCCGCCCTCGAATGCAAACTCCTGGAAGCCAATCTAGTCTAAAGTCCGGGCTTTCACCTAGCGCAATCCCGCCGTTCAGACCGCTTCCACCTTGATGGGTTCACGCTCGGCGCCCACGGCCCTGATGGGCTCGTGCGAGTCCGCCGAGGGCACGTAGAGGGCGATCACGTTGACATAGGTGACCTTCATAGTACTGGTGGGCTTGCCCTGTCCAAAGAGGGCCTTCTCGGCATCCGAGGCGGGCGAGGACTCGCGGCCCTCACCCGCCTGCCTGGTCCAGACCGAATCAATCCGGGCCACGACCAGGTCGCCCCCATCGGAAGAGTGCATGACCCGCAGCTGCCCCTGTGCCGGGGTGAAAGTCTGCGACTGGCTACCCTTGTTAGCTTCAATCCCCTGCTGGACCACCTGAGTCAGCGTCCCCAGGGAGTTGCGGAAGTCATCCTGGGCGAACTCCTTGGCATACTTGCTGCCCTGGGGGTTCTGCAGGAGGTCGGCATAGCGGCGCACCGCCTCCACCGGCGTAGCCTTGAGACCCTGATCGTCGCCCTGCCCCATCCTGGCACCGATGGTGGCTACCGGAAACTTGGGCAGCTGGGCTCCTTGGAAGAGCCGTGCCACACCCCAGAGCTTATAGTTCTCATGGGCGGACTCCTGGTCCAGAACCAAGAGGCGCTTGGACTGCTGATCCTGCGTGGTGGTGGTAATCGAGAATACTGAGCGCGGCCAACCCGGATCGCCGGGAATGACCGTCTGGGCAATGGTGGTAGGGATGGTCGTCTTTGGATCCAGCTGCCCTGTGGCCTTGGCTATGGTCAGCTCGCTGGTGCGAATCTCCAGCTGGGGACCGCTGACTCGCTGGTCCAGCCTGGCCGGGTCCTTGGCCTCGTTGGCCTGGTCCAGAACAGCCCCGATGCTCTTGCGAATACGGGCCTCCTGGGCCGGGGTCAGGTTGGGCGCGGGAACAGTGGTTGCAGTGCTCTGAGGCTCGGTCCGGCTGGCCTGGGGAACCTGCCCCTCACAAGCAGACAGACCTGGCAAGAGGGCCAGGGACAAGGCCAGCGCCGCTGCAACCCCTACCCTGTTCATCGGTTTGTTCATACTCATTGGCGCTCCTCCTCCCCCTCGTGGGCAAGCCTGGCCAGGTAGGAGGCCATCTCCTGGCTGCTGATGACCCTGGTAGACGACATATCATCGGCTCCCCGATCGCCGCTGACGGTACGGCTGTCGCCATCCTCCTGTTGGTCAGCGACCAGGTTCCGATTGTGCGGATCAATCACCACGGGCGGCCTGGGCGGGGGTCCTGGATCCCCCTGCCGCGCCTGTCCACGAGCGTGACGCAGGCGTCGGCCTGAAGCCGAGCTGTGCCGATTCCCGAGACCAGGCAGAATAGCGCTGCCCAGGGCCTGGACCACACTGACCTCGGGAGTCTCTTCAGCCTCTTGTTCAGGTTCGGTCTGCTTGCGGCGCTTGACCGGATCCATGGCAAAGACTGTTGCCGAAAGAACGGCCAGCAGGGCCAGAAGCCCGCCGGCAAAGTAGAAGGGCATGGCGAAGTTGGGCAGCTTGTCCCGCTGCCAGAGCATTTCCAGTCCAAGGGAACGGGAACCCTGGGGAACCGTCACCAGCAGAACTGCCTGCGGATCGTCGGTCTTCAGGGACATGGACACGTCGTTGTCGGAGCAGGTGACCTGTTTCCACATGTCCGAATCCTGAAAGGCCACGCCTTGTTCGCTTTTGACAGCCTTGCCGGGACTGGTGTCCCTACTGACGGACAGGGTCTGCCAATCATCCAGGCCGCGCACACGGGCCACATCATGTCCAGCCGTCCAGCCAGCGGCATCCTTGGCCGTAGTCAGGGCCATACAGACGGTAGGCTTCTGTGACTTGGACGCTGCGGACCCGGACGTTCCAGTCGGCGCCGCATCCACTCGCATGGTCACTTTGCTGTCCACCAGGGGAAGCACGCCTGGATCGGTCACCACATAGGCTGCCTTCGTGCGCGCATGCGCATCCACATGAGCCGAGGGCTTCCAGACCGTGGCGTTGAGAATACCCAGCACAATGGCCGTTACAGCCAGCAGTCCGAAGATAGGGGTGACGATGCCGCGCATGATCATGCTGTGACGCGAGGGCTTGTCAGGCCGTGTCATCTCGTCTTTTTCTTCGGGTACTTGCTCCATATTATCGACATTCTACCGTCGGCACCCTATGAGATGGTTTCCGCCACCGGGAAATCACCCATAAGCCCTAAACTGGTTTTTTATGACCATCATCGCAAGAAAATCAGGCAGCAAGCGTCTGCTGGGCGCCATGACCGCTTTGGCTCTATGTCTTGGACTGTCAGCCTGCAGTGGGAAATCTGACGGGGGCGGACACTCAGGCGACACCATGCAGGGCGTATCAGCCAGCGGCAAACTTGGCAGCAAGCCCGACATCAGCTTCAAGACCCCCTTCAAGGTCGAGAACCAGACCCATCAGGTCATCCAGGAGGGCAACGGCGAGGTCATCCGCGACGGGGATCGTGTATGCACAAGGAGCCTGGCCCTGGATGCCAAGACCGGCAAGGTGCTCAATTCCACCTGGGACAAGAGCAGTCCGGAGTGCTCCATCGTCATCAGCAAGAAATCCATCCCGGCATACTATGACACCTTCAAGGGCCTCAAGGTCAACTCCACCGTGGCCGTAGGCATCGATGAGTCAAGCTCAGGCAGCGGCCAGGCAACTGACTCCTATATCATGGCTTTGACCTTCGTCTCCCGCTCCAAGAACCTGACCCGCGCCCAGGGTCAGAAGGTGACCGACCTGCCCAGCGACCTGCCCAAGATCAGTCTGGACGACAAGGGCAAGCCCTCCCTAGATCTCAACGGATACAAACCAAAGGGAGGATTGGTCGTCCAGCCCCTGATCAAGGGCAAGGGGGCCAAGGTCGGTCAACATCAGAGCGTCAGCGCTAACTACACCGGTTGGCTGGCCTCCGACGGCAAGCAGTTCGACTCCTCCTGGGACCGGGGACAGGCCAGCGACTTCAGCCTGGACCAGGTGGTCAAAGGCTGGCAACAGGGTCTGGCTGGACAGACGGTAGGCTCTCAGGTTCTTCTGGTCATTCCGCCCGAGCTGGGCTATGGTAGCCAGAAACAGCAGAGCATCCCGGCTAATTCGACCCTGATCTTCGTGGTCGACATCCTGGCAGCCTACTAATTCAGCAATATACCAACTCAGACAGCAGGGCCCGCACCCATCCAGTCGCATTCGGATGGGTGCGGGCCCTGCCATAAGCCAGACGGCCAGGTCAGTCCTTGCCGCCCTCGACCACAATCTCGTCGGGGTTGGCTGCGCTGCCGTAGACCGGCTCCAGGGTCTTGCGATAGTCCTCATGGAAGAACCGCTCCTGGCCAAGCTTGACAAGCTCTTTGTTGATGTAGTCCAGCAAAGGCTTGTTTCCCTTCCGCACAGCCGGGGCGATGACAGCCTCATCCCCAAGCTTGGTGATACCCACCGAGAAGCCCTTGTTGGCCTTGGCCCAGGCCAGCACCTCGGTGTTGTCCGTGCTCATGGCATCGCCACGGTGGTCCAGCAGGGCGTTGTAGGCATCGGCGTACTGGTCGTACTTCTGCAGCTTAACTTCCGGGTAGTGCTGCTCGAAGTAGGGCTCAGCCGTGGTCCCCTTGGCGATGATCAGAGTCTTGCCGTTCAACTCCTTGACATCTTTGATCGGCGCCGAATCCGGGGAGACCACGCCCAGGAAGACCTTCATATAAGGCTTGGCGAAGTCCACCTTGCGAGCGCGATCATCGGTGACGGTGAAGTTGGCGAGGACCACGTCCACCTTGTTGCTGGACAGCACATCCACACGGGCGGCCGGGTCCACTGAGGTGTATTCGGGCTTGACGCCCAGATCCTTGGCCAGGCGCTCGGCCAAGACCACATCGTAGCCCTGGTTCTTGCCGTCCTTGTCCACGTAGCCGAAGGGGGCCTTGTCGGTGAAGACCGCCACCTTGAGCTTTCCGGACTTGGTGATCTGCTCCGGGGTGCGTGCAGACCCGGATGCCGCCGAAGAGCCGGAGCTGCTTGCCGAGCCGCTTCCAGCGTCACTGGGGGTGGCCGCCGAAGGGCCGCAGGCCGCCATGGAAGCCATCATCGCGATCGTCGCCCCCGTGGCCAGCGTCGCCCGTATTAATCGGTTCACTACCCTTGCGGTCATGATCCCTCTTTTCCTCTTATCTTTCCTATGACCGCCCCTGGAGGCGGTTCCGGCGAATACCGCCGGACGAATATGCGAAGTCCTCATCGGGACTCCTGATCCTGGTCCTGGTCCCGCCTGCGCTCATAGGTGAAGGTGGACAGGAAGCGTTGCGCCCGGTCGGTTGCCGGGTGAGTGAAGAAGGCTTCCGGATCGTCGGACTGCTCAACCAGTGAGCCTCCATCCAAAAGGACAATGTGGTCGGCGATGCCCCTGGCGAAGGCCATCTCGTGGGTGACGATCATCATGGTCAGTCCTTGGTCGGCCAGCTCCAGAATGACCTGAAGGACCTCGCGGACCATTTCAGGGTCCAGAGCCGCTGTCACCTCGTCGAAGAGCATGATTTCGGGATGGAGAATGAGCGCCCGGCAGATGGCCACCCTTTGCCGCTGGCCGCCCGAGAGCTGGCTGGGCCAGGCATCCCGGCGGTCGGCCAGACCTACCCGGTCCAGCAGCTCCAGAGCCTCCTGACGTGCCTGGTCCCGCTTGCGCTTCTGAACCAGGACGGGTGCCAAGGTCACGTTATCCAGCACAGTCCTGTTGGGGAAGAGGTCGTAGCTCTGGAAGACCATGCCGATCCTGGTGCGTAGGTCGGAGCTGCGGTTGCCCGACATAAGGCCGCCAGGACCTCCGCTGTGCTTGCCCAGGGGATGCCCGGTCTCCACCACTTGACCATCCAGAAGGATGCGGCCGCCCTGTATGGGCTCCAGTCCGGCTATGGTCCTCAACAGGGTAGACTTGCCAGAGCCCGAGGGGCCCAGGACCACAAAGACCTTGCCCTTGGGCACCTGGAAGGAGATGTCATTGAGCACAGGGCTCTGAGCCTGTGGATACTGCTTGACCAGATGCTCGACGGTCAGCACCGCCCGTTCCTCCTGATCATCCTGTGGCTGGTTCGCCGTCGTTTGCCCCTCAGTCATGAGCCCACCTCTTTTCCAGATGCCGGGCCACCAGGGACAGGGGCCAGCAGATGAAGAAATACATAAAAAAGATCACCCCGTAGATCCACAGAGTCGCCTGAGGATAGGCGAAACGGTTGGCGTCGATGATCTGCTGACCGACCTTGATGACCTCGATGACGCCCAGCAGGGCGGCCAAGGAGGTGGTCTTGACGATCCTGGTAGCCAGGTTGACGCTGGCAGGCAGCAGTCGGCGCAGGGCCTGTGGAAGTATGATTCTGGAGAAGGTCTGCCAGGACCCCAGTCCCAGGACATAGGCCGACTCTACCTGGGTGCGAGGTATGGACTCCAAAGCGCCGCGGACCAGGTCGCCCAGCTCGGCCCCGCCCCAAAGCACAAAGACCAGCAGGCAGGCGCCCGTGGCATCCAGATTCAGGTTCCATGCCCTGGACAGCCCATAGAAGGCGATGAAGAGCAGGGCCAGCTGTGGCATGATGCGGATGAAGTCCAGGTAGATCCTCATCAGGAAGCGAATCAGGGGGTTGCGCAGGGTCATCAGCCATCCGACCACCAACCCCAAGGGCAGAGAGAGCAGGACCGAGACGCCGGCTATCCAGACAGTCACCCAGAGCCCCTGGAAGAGCCTGGGCATGACCCCTGGCAGGAAGAGCACCTCAACGCCGTGCATAGTCGAACCTCCGCTCAAGAACGGTTCCGATGACCGAGATGGGCAGCAAGATGACCAGATAGGTGACGATGAGCAGAGTCAGCGACTCGTAGGTGTCATAGGACGTTCCCATCAGATCCTTGGTGACATACATGACGTCGGCCAGAGCGATGGCCGAGACCACAGATGACTCCTTAATCAGGAAGATGATGTTGGCCACCACACCCGGTATGGCGCTGCTCAGGGCCTGGGGCAGCACAATCCTGGTCAGGGTCTGGCCAGGCGTGAATCCCAGGACGCGGGCTGACTCGGTCTGCACCCGAGGCACCGCCTCCAGTCCGCCACGCATGGCTTCGGCCATGTAGGAACCGCCCAAGAAGGCCAACCCGACGATGGCGCAGGTCTGGGCGCTCCAGTTGACCCCAAGCTTGGGCAATCCGAAATAGAGAAAATAGAGCTGAACCAGGAGCGGTGTGTTTCTTGACAGCTCGATGTATATCCTGGCCACCTGCGAAAGCAGAGGAATCCTGAAGACCTCCAGCCCGGCGCAGACCAGCCCGATCAGCATGGAAAACACCACGCCAAAGAAGGAGATAAAGACCGTTACATAGGCTGCATTGACGAAGAAGTGTAGATTCTGCGCCATGAAAGTCCAATTCATGCCCTCACCCCCCTAGTTGCTTGAGTCCTGTTCATCTTCTCCTCTTCACTGCTTTTCGCCCGCTTCACGCCACCTACGGCATATAGTGCACAATCCTAGAGAGCGTGAACCGCTTTCCTCTGCTTTTCGATATACGAATACCGGATACCGCGTTATCATCAGCTCTCACAGGAACCTGGACGACGATTCGCAATTATCCTGCAACTGGGAGGTACACTGCACAAACCACAGATGATCTCTCCGTCATTGCAATACCTATCAACCAAGTAGTGCCGAATCAAACGTGGCCGACCCATTGAGCAATTGCAGAACAATAATCAGTCAATTACCTGCCTACCAAGCATCTACTAACCAAGTAGGCGCACACTGTGTTTTTCATCAACCCTGCTACTCACCAAGCTATGAAAAAAGCCCGGTCCACATATTCGTGAACCGGGCTCCGAGTGCTTTGATCAGGCAAAGACCTTGGTGCTCTGTGCTACCTTCCTGATCAGATCGGGGCGATACCCGCTCCACGTCTCCTGGTCAGTGACTACAATGGGGGTCTGCTTGAATCCCTGGGCGATGAACTGGTCGATCAAGGTCTGATCCTCGGTCAAATCCACCTGCTCGAACTCCAGCCCCTGCTTGGTCAGCTGACGCTTGGTGGCATCACACTGGGGACAGTGCGCCTTGGTGTAGACCGTGATGGACATGATCGCCTCTCCCTTACATGTAGCCGTGATGTTCCAAGCTCTATAGCCCTCTACTTGGAACCTGATGATTGAACTCTACACACTCCTTGGCGCGAGCACAATACCACCTGTAGTGGCGTGTCAGGCCATCAACCCCAATATCTAGTAGCCTTTCAAGTCTTGTGGATCTAAGACAGAATATATGTGAGCTATCTTACACACATGTCATTTAAGACCGAAAACTGCCTTAGAAGAGGGTCAGTTCGTCGCTATCGGCGCCTTTCATGGCCTCGTAGTCCAGGATCAGGCACTCGAATCCCCTGTCCTCAGCAAGAACTCTGGCTTGTGGGGTGATGGTCTGGGCCGCGAAGATCCCGCGGACAGGGGCCAGCAGAGGGTCGCGATTGAGCAGGCGGCAGTAGCGGGTCAGCTGTTCTACCCCGTCGATGCCGCCATGCCGCTTGATCTCGATGGCCACATGCCGCCCCTGGCCATCGACGGCCATGATGTCCACCGGGCCGATGGGCGTGGGATACTCCCGGCGCACCAGAGTGGCTCCCGGACCGATTCGGTCGATCTGTTCGGCCAGATAACGCTGCAGATGCGCTTCCACGCCGTCCTTGACCAATCCCGGATCCACCCCGAGGTCGTAGCTGTCGTCGGCATAGACCTGGTAGAGCCTGATGGTGAGCACATCGCTGGATTTGACGGCCGAAACGCGCAGAACCTTACATACAGGCCGAGACTGGTCCTGATCCTGCTCCTGGGCAATCAGCGCATCGGGCGCGGCGGCTTCAGCTACCTCATCCGGCTCGGTTCCAGCCACGGAATCAGCCTTGACGCCCGCGCCGTCCTGGTTTGCATCCTCGGGCTCGATCTCCCTGATGGTACAGGGGGCGCACATCCAGTTCAGTGGCTTGTATGAGCCAAGTTCCGAAAAGATCAGGCAGCTCATGTCGGCCTTGATCAGCAGGACGCGTCTGGCCGGCGGCAGGCTGGCATTGAGACGCCCGGAGTATTCGGCTGAGCAATCGGCAACAATGATTCGCACAGGTGCCAATATATCAGTCGCTGCTCCGGGCGGAAAAGAAAAGCCCGGCCGATGCAAGTGCGCCGGCCAGGCGGGAGAGAAAGGAAGTCAGGACTTTTGGCCCTAATCAGCGTCCTCCAGGTAGTGGTCCACGGCCACAGTCAGCTTGTTGCTGTCGAAGGAGGCGAATCCGCTGTCCACATGGAAGGACTGACGTCCGCCATCGGTGGCCTGAACCCGGATATTGCCCTCCTGCAGCAGGGCCAGCACCGGCTCGTGGTCGGGCATGATGCCCATGGACCCTTGGGTGCCAGGCACGGTGACCGACCGTGCCTGGCCCGACCAGATGGGCCTGTCTGCCGAGACGATGTTGACCTGCATGGAGGCCTTGCCCGTGTCTGCCATGACTACCGGTATTCCTTCTGCATATCGTGCCACTTGTGTTCAAGGTCGTCGATGCCGCCGATGCCGGAGAATGCCTGCTCGGGCACGTCGTCGTAGGCGCCGTCACAGATCCGAGTGAAGGCCTCAATGGTCTCGTCCGCAGGCACGTAGGAACCCTTGCGGCCGGTGAACTTTTCGGCCACGTAGAAGTTCTGGCCCAGGAACTGCTCGATCTTGCGGGCGCGATTAACGGTGGTCTTGTCTTCCTCGCCCAGCTCATCGATGCCGATCAGAGCGATGATGTCCTGGAGCTCCTTATTTCTCTGCAAGATGGCCTTGACCCGGTTGGCGCAGTCGTAGTGGGCCTGTCCAACGTAGCGCGGGTCCAAAATCCTGGAGGTGGAAGCCAGCGGGTCCACAGCCGGGTAGATGCCCTGGGAGGCGATGTCACGGCTGAGCTCGGTGGTTGCATCCAGGTGGGCGAAGGTGGTCGCAGGAGCAGGGTCGGTGTAATCATCGGCCGGCACGTAGATGGCCTGCAGGGAGGTGATGGAGTGGCCCCTGGTGGAGGTGATCCTCTCCTGCAGGGCGCCCATCTCGTCGGCCAGATTGGGCTGGTAGCCCACGGCCGAGGGCATGCGGCCCAGCAGGGTGGAGACCTCGGAGCCGGCCTGGGTGAACCGGAAGATATTGTCGATGAAGAGCAACACATCCTGGTTCTCCACGTCGCGGAAGTACTCCGACATGGTCAGGGCGGTCAGAGGGACACGCAGACGGGTCCCCGGAGGCTCGTCCATCTGGCCAAAGACCAGTGCGGTCTTCTCCAGCACGCCGGCTTCGTCCATCTCACCGATCAGATCGTTGCCCTCACGGGTGCGCTCGCCCACGCCCGCGAAGACGGAGACACCGCCGTGGTTCTGCGCCACGCGCTGGATCATCTCCTGGATGAGCACGGTCTTGCCCACGCCTGCGCCACCGAACAAGCCGATCTTGCCACCCTCCACGTAGGGGGTCAGCAAGTCGATGACCTTGATGCCGGTTTCGAACATCTGGGTCTTGGACTCCAGCTGATCGAAGGCAGGCGGGTTGCGATGGATTGGCCACCGCTCGGTGACCTTGATCTGCTCACCCTCCTTCTTGTTGAGGATATTGCCGGCCACGTCGAAGACGTGCCCCTTGGTCACGTCACCCACGGGCACCATGATGGGCCCACCCGTATCGGTGACAGTGGCACCGCGAACCAGACCGTCGGTGGGCTTCAGAGCCACGGTACGGACCGTGGAATCGCCCAAGTGCTGCTCCACCTCCAGCATGATGGTGGTCAGCGACTCGCCCTCGGTGTTCGAGGACTTGCTCAGGTCCACGGTCAGGGCATTGTAGATGTCCGGCAGATGGCCTGCCGGGAACTCCACATCGATGACCGAACCCTGGACTCGGGTGACGCGCCCCATGGAGGCCGAATCCGGCTTGCGGCTCGCTGTGGTCGGCTGTTCTTGCTGTGCAACCATTGGCGTTCCTACTCTTCCTCTTTGTTGAGCGCATCGGCGCTGCCGACGATCTCGGTAAGTTCCTGCGTGATAGCCGCCTGACGGGTAGCATTCAGCTTGCGGGTCAGGTCGTCGATCAGCCCCTTGGCGTTATCAGTGGCGGTGTGCATGGCGTTCTGCCTGCTGGCGGTCTCCGATGCAGCCGAAGTGAGCAGGCATTCATGGATGCGCGACTGAATGTACTTGGGCAGAACGGCATCCAGCACCTCCTGGGGGCTGGGCTCAAAGTCGTAGAGGGCCGCATAGCGGTCGTCGCCCTGATGTCCATGCTCGTCGTCCGGCACAGGGGCATCGATGGCCTCCTCAGGCTGCTCCTGGTCAGGCCTGATCAGCTCAAGAGGCAGCATGCGCAGCACCCGAACCTTTTGCACCACCATATTGATGAATTCAGTGAAGACGATGTAGAGCTCGGAGACGCCCCCCTTGGCCGCTGGAGTCATGTAGGTTTCCAGCAGTGCCTGGGAGATCTCCCTGGCCACATCCACACCGGGCCGATCGCTGTTGCCCTCCCAGGTCTTGACGATGCTGCGGTTGCGGTAGCGGTAGTAAGAGACACCGCGACGACCGTAGACGAAGAGCTGAGGCTGTCGGCTCTGCTGATCCAGGCGAGCCAGTAGAGACTCCGTCTCACGGATGACCGAGGAGGTATAGGCCCCGGCCATGCCACGGTCGGCCGTCAACGCCAGCACAGCCACACGTGGGTTCTTCTCGTCCTTCCTGACAATGGGGTGGCGGATGTCGTCCGTGTGGGCCACCAGGGCCTGGACTGCATCAAAGATCGCATCGGAGTAAGGCTTCGCTTCCATGGCCACGGTCCTGGCCTTGGCAATATGCGAGGAGGCTATCATCTCCTGGGCATTGAAGATCTTCTCCAATGCCGAAGTGGAGGCGATCCTTGACTTGAATGCGAGTTGTGAGGCCATGGTCTACCGCTTCCCAGCCTTGCTGCCGCTCTTGCCGTCAGCCACCAGCTTCTCCTGCTGGACGTCCACCGGTTGCTCCTGATCCTGATCGGCTTTGTGGCCGTCCAGGGTCTGACCCTTGTGGGTCACGAAGGTCTTGGCGAACTCGTCCACGGCCTTGTCAAGAGCCTTTTCTGTATCGTCAGTGAAGTCCTCCGTGTCGCGGATGGTTTTGAGGATGTCAGTGTTGTGGTCCAAGTAGTCCAGGAGCCCGGACTCGAAGGGCAGGACGTCCTCCAGGTCCAGATTATCCAGCTTGCCATGGGTGCCGACCCAGACGGAAACGACCTGCTTTTCCATGGAGTAGGGCGTGAACTGAGGCTGCTTGAGCAGCTCAGTCAGTCTGGCGCCACGGGTCAACTGGGCCTTGGAGGCCGCATCCAGATCGGAGGCGAACATGGCGAAGGACTGAAGGGAGCGGTACTGGGCCAGAGAAATCTTCAGAGTCGAGGAGACCTTCTTCAGAGCCTTGGTCTGTGCAGCGCCGCCCACGCGGGAGACGGAGATGCCCACGTCCACAGCGGGACGCTGGTTGGCATTGAACAGATCGGACTGCAGGAAGATCTGGCCGTCGGTGATGGAGATCACGTTGGTCGGAATGTAGGCCGAGACGTCGTTGGCCTTGGTCTCGATGATCGGCAGACCGGTCATGGATCCGCCGCCCAGGTCATCGGAGAGCTTCGCGCAGCGCTCCAGCAGACGCGAATGCAGGTAGAAGACGTCGCCAGGGTAAGCCTCGCGCCCCGGCGGACGACGCAGAAGCAGGGAGATGGACCGATAAGCCTCGGCCTGCTTGCTCAGGTCGTCGAAGACGATCAGGACGTGCTTGCCGCCGTACATCCAATGCTGGCCGATGGCCGAACCGGTGTAGGGGGCTATGTACTTGAAACCTGCAGAATCGGAAGCCGGGGAGGCCACGATGGTGGTGTACTCCATGGCGCCGGCCTCTTCCAGGGAGGAACGGACCGAGGCAATAGTGGTGCCCTTCTGGCCAATAGCCACATAAATGCACCGCACCTGCTTCTTGGGGTCTCCGGACTCCCAGTTGCGCTTCTGGTTGATAATGGTGTCGATGGCGATGGCCGTCTTGCCGGTCTGCCGGTCGCCGATGATCAACTGACGCTGACCGCGCCCGATAGGTGTCATGGCGTCGATGGCCTTGATGCCGGTGGCCAAGGGCTCGTCAACGGGATGCCGGTGCATGACGTCGGGGGCCTGAGCCTCCAGAATTCTGCGGCCCTCACTTTTGATTTCGCCTAGGCCGTCAATGGGCTCACCCAAGGGGTTGACCGTACGCCCCAGATAGCCGTCTCCGACGGGCACTGAAAGCACTTCGCCGGTCCTGTGGACTTCCTGGCCTTCTTCGACACCTGCGAAGTCGCCCAGGATGACCACGCCGATCTCTCGGGCGTCCAGGTTGAAGGCCAGACCCAACGTGCCGTCCTCGAAGGTCAGCAGCTCGTTGGCCATGCAACCAGGCAGTCCCTCCACATGCGCAATGCCGTCACCAGCCGTCCGGACATAGCCCACCTCCTGGGTGGGGGTATCCGTCGGCTTGTAGGACTCGACAAACTGGTCGAGCGCCTTGCGCACCACGGCGGGATCAATGGTCATTTCTGCCATGATCACTCCTTATTTCTGTTCTTGTTCAAGTCTGTTGGTCCCCTGCTCATCCTGCTACGGCCATTCGCCGCTTCAGGTGCTTCAGCTGGGTAGCCACCGTGCCATCGGTGGAGACCGAGCCATACTGGACCTTCATGCCACCTATGACCGAAGGGTCAACCACCGAGTTGATGTGGACCGGCTTACCCAGCTTGCGCCCGTAGACCTCCTGTAGGCGGGTGACCTGTTCGTCCTTCATGGAGACCGCCGTAGTAACGGTGACCATGATCTGGTCCATGTGCTCGGAGAAGCGGTCCACCAACCAAACGATGGTGTCAGGGAAGCGCCGCCCGCGCAGATCGATGGTGGAGTTCAGTGCCATCTGCTTGGTGACCGGATGCATATGCTGCCCATCCAGGAGCGCCCTGAGCAGGTCGGCTCGCGCCTTGGAATCGCTGTACTCGTCAGAGAGCCGGAAAAGCACCAGCGGCATGCCTAGCAGGGCTGAATGAATCTCAGCCAGTTCACCGGCCACCTGGTTGGTGATGCCCAGAGCATCGGTGTAATAGGTGGTGGCATCCACCGACATGTCCTCGGCCGCGTTGGCGATGTGCACCACACGGCTCCACTGATGATCAGTCAGATCATGGAGGATATCCACGGTCAGCGGATCAGCCTTATCAGCCAGGATGGTGTCGATCACCTGCCACTTGTCCTCAGCTGGACGGGAGGGGTCGGTCAGCGCACGCTCCAGGGGCCTATTGGCATCGAGCAGGGTCACGAAAGTATAGAGCTCCATGGCTACGCGGAGGGCATCCTTCCCCTTGCTCTTGAGCAAAGGGGCATACTTGGCCCTGGTCTCCTTGTCGGAGCTCAGTGAAGTCTCTCCTCGCATGTCACCTCCCCTTTCGCAGAATCAACGTACCCGTGGTCCGCCAATCAGTCATCATGCCTGCCGCTTGTCCGAGGATTGTCCGCCCTGGCCCGCGATGATCGAGTCGATCATGGAGGACTGCACGGCATCATCCTGAAGCTGCGAGCCCAGGATTTTGCCTGCAAGAGCCGTAGCCAGCGTGCCCACCTCGCCCTTAAGCGAGACCAGAGCCTGCTGCTGCTGGGACTTGAGGGATCTCTGGGCGTTCTCGGTGATCTGGTTGGCCTCAGTCTCTGCCCGGGTCCTGGCATCAGCCACGATCCTGGAGGCTTCAGCGCGGGCATCATCCCGAATCTGGGAAGCTTCCACACGAGCCTTGCTCAGCTGATCCTGATACTGCTTGCGGGCCTGATCCGCCTCTTCACGAGCCTTGGCGGCCTTCTGGATGTTGCCCTCAATCTTGGACGAGCGCTCATCTAAGATGGCCTGGAACTTGGGCATGAAGAACTTGTAGAAGAAGACGGCCAGGATGACCAGGATGACCAGCGACCACACAATGTCATAAACCTGGGGGATGAATAGCTGAATCCCCTTGCCTGCCGCTAGAGCGTACATTGGCTCCTCCTTTCCCTTATCGAAGCCGGATCATGCAAGAATCGCACGGCTCAGGCGATGAAGAGCGCCACGAAGCCCAGCAGGGCCAGCACCTCGATCAGAGCCAAGCCAATGAACATGGTGGTGCGCAGCTGCCCGCTGATCTCAGGCTGGCGAGCCATGCTCTCGACGGTCTTGCCGACAGCGATACCCAGACCCAATGCGGGGCCGAGAGCTGCGATGCCGTATCCCAGGATGCTCAGATTGCCGGAGACCTCAGCAAGTGTGATGATGTCCATTTATTTTCCTTTCCTCCACCGTTGCCGGTTCTTGGATTGTGGTTCAGCCCCGACCCCCGTCTACTGGTCGGAACCGACGAATATGTGGGCTGCGACCGCCTTAAGCGCCGACCGCGGCTTTTCTCTTTCGCTCAACCTTCCTCAGGGTAACTCATGGAGATGTAGACCGTGGTCAGGATGGCGAAGATATAGGCCTGAAGGGCCGCCACAAAAATTTCGAAGGCCGTCAGGGCGAAGCCCAGAACAAACCAGCCCACGCCAGCCAGGGCCAGGAGCTTGTTGCTGGCCTCGATGATGTAGAACTGGGTGAAAGCCAGGCTGACAGCCACCAGCAGATGGCCGGCGATCATGTTGGCAAAGAGTCGAATGGTCAGGGAGGCCGGCTTGACAATGACCATCTCCAGCAGCTGGATGGGTGTCAGAATGATATAGAGAGGCCAGGGCACTCCAGCCGGAAAGAGCTCCGATTTGAAATAGCCCCAGACGCCCTGCTCCCGGAATCCCGTCACCATGTACTGGCAGAAAGTCCAGATGGCGAATACCAAAGGCATGGTGATGGTCGCTGTTGCCGCGATGTTCATGCCCGGCACGATGCCGCAGAGGTTGAAGACCAGGATAGTCAGGAAGATGGTCGTAATCATGGGCACGTAACGCTTGCCCCGAATCTCGCCCAGGGTGTCGTAGACGACTGAGTCGCGGATGAACTCAATGACCCATTCAATAGCCCCCTGCCAGCGGGAGGGGATCAGCTTAGCCCTGGCCGCAGTGATTCCCAGCACCAGAAGGATAATGACCATGGCCACGAACCTGATCAGGATGATTCTGTTCATGGCGAAGGGCGTTCCCTGGAAGAGAATCTCAGGAGGCAGGAAATCTTCGATGGTGGGTAGCTCGCTCGGCTTGGCCATGGCCAGACTGAAAGCTTCACTTCCCATTGCCTCTAGCATCTATCGCCTCCTGAACGACACAGTGAACACTATAGCGCGTATGCGACCCATGGCTGCACCGTATCGGTAGTGTAGCCCACGCCAAGAGCCACGGTAACTATGGATTCATCCAGTGTGTCACAGATAGTGGCCGCAGGTCGAATCCGCCCCGCGGTGTGGACAGTTTGATAACGAATTTAATCCAAACGTCATTAACTATTAACAACGCCAGGAATAAGCCCGTACCCGTCACCAGCCAAAGGACGATACCCGTCAGCGCGTGGGCATCCAGGAGCGTGTCTGATGGATCGGTCGGTGCCTAGTTGGCCCGCTGCCCGCAGAGTCGGCACCTGGTCCAAGTCGTAAGGGGTGGTCTCGTAAACCCAATTCAGCCAGTTGCGCCAGAGCAGGTTAGCATGGGCCCGCCAGGAGAAGACCGGCTCCAATCTGGGATCGTCATGGGGGTAGTAGTTGACCGGGAAAGGAACCTGGTCCAGGCCCTTGGCCATGTCGCGCCGGTACTCGTGAGCGAGAGTGTCGCGATCATATTCCCAGTGGCCCAGCACGAAGATCTCTGAGAAATCCTGGGTGCAGATAAGCCCTGAACCCGACTGGGGACCCCAGGTCAGCACCTGTAGATCCGGACAGGCCCGCACCTGGTCCTCGTCCACCCCGGCCCAGCGGGAGTGGGGCTGCAGGGCGATCTCATCGAAGCCATTGGTGATGAAGCAGTACTCGTCCTGCAGATACTGAGGAAAGACCCCGAAGACCTTGCAGTCCAGGTCGCGCTTGGCGATGCCGTGGCGGTAGTAGAGCCCGGCCATGGCCCCCCAGCACAAGTACATGGTGGAGAAAACGTGGGTAGAAGCCCAGTCCAGAATGTGAGTCAGCTCCTCCCAGTAGTCGACCTGCTCGAAGTCCATCTGCTCCACCGGGGCGCCCGTCACGACAAGACCGTCATAACAGTTGTCCTTGAAGGAATCCAGATTCTCGTAGAACTTGACCAAGTGGTCCATGCTGGTGTGCGCGGCCTGATGGGTGGATGTCTTCATGAAGTCGACCTCCACCTGAAGCGGCGACTTGGAGATCAGCCGCAGCAGCTGGGTCTCTGTCTCCACCTTGGTAGGCATCAGATTGAGGATGACCAGCCTGAGCGGACGCATCTCCTGCCGCTCCGCCTCGTGGCTTTCCAGGGCGAAGATGCGTTCCGAATCCAGGATGGATCTGGCCGGCAATCCGGTGGGGATGGTGATAGGCATGGCTCCATTATCTCCCAAGTAAGGCCTGCCCACACACGGACTTGACAAGTGTGCTGGAATCCGTAACATAGATAACTGCTGTGTTGCACAGCCGACGCGGGGTGGAGCAGTTCGGTAGCTCGCTGGGCTCATAACCCAGAGGTCTCAGGTTCAAATCCTGACCCCGCTACCAGTAAGGCTAGGAATCGTTAGGATTCGGAGCCTTTATTGTCTTATACTTCGATGAAGCTTTCTTCGTAAGAATCTGTTATCAATAATATAAAACCTCGTTTTCAATACTTATACTTATTTATGCAATTGAGGTCATTTCAGAACAGCTTCCCATGCCGTTCGATTGACAAGTTGAAAAAGTCATAGGAGACACTATGAAATTGCTGAACCAGCCTCGTGACGGGGCACTAGGAGATAAATTAAAATTATTGCTTCGATCTGGAGAATTTAGTAAATTAAATATTGTCGTAGCTTTCGCAAAAAACAGCGGCGTACAGAGGCTGATCGATGACTTTGACGATTTCATCAAGAGCGGTGGAGAGATCAATGCATATGTAGGGGTTGATTTCGATGGTACAACTTACGAAGCATTATCAGCATTACTGCCGCGAACAACTTCACTTTATATTATTCACGCAGAAACTGAACAAACATTCCACAGTAAAATATATAATTTCACCGGCGAGGATAAAAACCTTTTGATAGTTGGCTCCAACAACCTTACCCGTGGAGGCCTGTGGACGAATATGGAAAGCTCCCTAATCGTTTCGTCCGATAAGAAAGATGATACGACGGTACAAGACGAGTTTATCTCCTACATTCAAAGCCTCAGATCATTAAGCAAATCTAAATCTTGCATGCAAATTAATAGTCAAAATGATATCGACCTACTACTTAGAAACGGCTATATAAAAACAGAAATCGAGACTTTAATTAAGAACAAAAGCAAGAAATATGGGGGCCCAAGAAGCGTCCATCCATTATTCGGCAATGGCGTCCGTGCAAAGCTTCCGAGCTTGGTAAAAGGTCCAGATTCCAATTCCTCAATCTCACCATTCCCTGACTCTCGGCTCGACAGCAAAACTGACGCGTTCACCTCTACTGGAGCAGACGATGAGACAGATGAGACAATTTGGCTTGAAACGCGTAAGATGACAGGCGGATCAAGAAACATTCTTGATTTGTCAGCAAAATCTTTACTTTACTCCGGCAATCCGGAAGGTACCGTTTACGACATTGGAACAGAAAACTATATTAGTGGGGCAGTGCGATTTTTCGGAATTGATCCGATCAATACGAAAATTAGCAAAGACATAATTATTAATTACCATGGAATCGACTATTATGGAAACACTATTTTATTTCCAAAAGGCAAAAAAGCAAATGGTACTTGGCGTTTACAGCTTAAAGGAAGGGATGCCTCAGGAAACAAAATCACCGGACAATTAAAACTCAATGGGAACCCGTCCCTGCCACATAAAATAATTACCTTCACAAGAGTTAGAGATGATTGCTATTCAATGTCGATCTTCCCAGATTCCAAACTTAGTCGTTTCGAAAAAGTTTCTTGGCTTCTAGCTTTTAATGGTTCAACTAATAAGGCCAGACGGTTAGGGATTATCAAAAACGACTGATCCATTCCTGATGTTTGCCAACTCTGGAACCACTTATACCGCCTTTAGGACCTCCAAAATGGAGTTGTATCGCATTATCGCTCAAAGGAACCTTTTCCGACACAAAAATAGGTGCCTTTGTTTTCAAACGTAAGCAGTCCACGAATTGGCGAACATCAAATCCGAAAGCGTATCCTGTAGCGCCAGAGTAAGGGGGATCGATATATATAACTGCGCTAGATGAAATTTCATGATCAAGTAGCTGCCATATATCGGTCGCCATACAACGAACTCCATACATATTCTGCATTAAGTTACAAATTCTCCTCCGAAGTTCCACAGGAGATGGCTGCATGGGATTTGCTGGACTGCGTCGAACACTCGTCGCGGTTGGTTCCCAATAGTCACGGAAAAATGCATTTTCCCATTTTCCTGCATTTCTCCATATTTGTTTACCCCCGAAAGAGCTCGCTTGCAAAATAGGATATATTTCAGCCTCATGCTCATTCACTGGCGCACTACTTAATTGCTTCATATGGTCTTTAACCAGTCGTTTGTCCTTAGGCAAAGATGCTAGCAACGAATCAAAATAATCTATATCAAAATGACCCGCGCCTATTGCATTCCAAAACCGGCCCCAAGAACTGCAATCAAGCATCACAATATGACTGGGCGGTACTCCACGGTTAATAAGTTCTATAGAAATAGCGCCAGAGCCACAGCATAGATCATAAAAGGTAACATCTTTATCATCAGGCGTCAGCAATAACCTATCTACAATCTGCTTAGCAACTCTTTGTTTCCCCCCCTGATAGGCGCATGGGACGCGCAAACCAGCGGTCAAGAATCCCTCCTGCGAATGATCACACGAGCGTATACACGTTTATTATTAATAATACCAACTCCACCACGATCATTTGGATGGCGAGTATACCCTACCCGTGCCAGCGTGGCGTCATCAACGCTTGTACGTGCATTTCCATTCGCTAACATGACAATCTCGAACTGTTCAGGGCAATACTTATCTAGAAATGTAATCGGCACCCCCATATACCCAAAGTAGTCAGCTGGTATATTCGTAGTTTTATTTACTTCGATTGCGTTATAGTTCGCATATTGCGGGTAAAGTGACGGATCATAATTGCGAGTAAGGCATAGGGCTTTATGACGACGGCCGTTGTCAATATTGGTAAACCACCTCACGCCTTTTACACGAATGAACTTTCTCCCATTTAACTCAACACCACAGTTAGCTGCTTTAAGCGGGTAATCATCAGGAACATGGAATTTGCGATCACCTGAGTGAATAGTATCGCCATACCAAACTTTATCGTCTCGAAATAGTGGAAATACTTCTTTATAGGTTGATGCGTTAATGTTACCTAAAATTATATACTTTTTATGGTATTTTTGTAACAATTTTATAAATTCACGGAATAGGCTAAAGGGGGGATTGGTGACCACTACATCTGCCTTTTTCAACAATGAAACACACTCCGAGGAACGAAAATCCCCATCACCATCTAGACGCTGCAGCTTATTACCTTGAACAGCAAGCAATGATTCCAGATCCAAGGAACCATCCGGACGTTCTAGAAAGACCTCCGGAACTTCAGTTACTTCTGCCTCGTATGCGCCTGCGCCGTCTTCAAGAGGGTATTCACTACCCGCCAAAGAGGAATTTGAATAGCATGTGGATGATAACTTCTCTAGCCCTAGGTCGTTAAAATGCTTGACGAAATATCGAAAAAAGGCCGATTCAAAAGGATCATCACAATTGCACAGTACGTGTTTTCCCTGGAAAATATCTCTGTAGCAGTCCATTTCTTTAGCTACATCTGTATATTCTGTATAAAACTCGTCCCTTTTCGCAGCATATGCATGATTTAACGTCACATTTTTAGCAATTACTTTTGCTTTCTCGTTTGCCTTAATAGGTTCAGCTTTCATTTTAAAAGGTATCCCGTTTTCCCGAATTACCGCCTTGAGGAAAGCGTTAACAGCCGCAGACATGCTGATTCCAATTTGGTCAAAAATATCACTGGCTGCTTTTTTTACGCTCGGATCAATCCTGATCGTTGTTGTAGGCCCAGTTCCCATCTGCACTTCTCCATAGCTAATTAAGTTACAGTGTGCTACATTGTAGCACAGTAAATATTATTTTCCATTTTCCTCAATTTTGATAAAATTAGAAGTTTATACATTCTACTGTGTAGCTACATTTCTTACCATTTCTCTGAATATAACGGCTATTGCGCCTCATTATTAGAATTACGACAATGCTAGAGTCTACTGATAAGTATTCGATTCTATTTGAAAGAAAATCCTAAAGTGAACACAAGACTCTCAGACGCTGGGACAATCCTTACGAATCACATAGCTCACTTCATTGCCATTTTTTAATCTGAAATTTTAGGATCAGCAGAATTAGTCATTCTTATGAGTAGGTCCGTCTAGCAAACTTGCGCGTAAGGTACGTTCTTAAAACAAAGAAGTCCATATAGGTTATTAATGCAAACTATCTATTCAACTTGTTTCATCAACCCCAATTCCTTATGAAGGGCTTACCTCCGGGACCATTAACAATTTAAACAGCTAATCGTCTCATTATTGATCAATGATCTTTACTACTGTCTATACAATCGAAACTCGAAGTAATAACATTTTCGGCACTCGAAACAGTTGCTCTAGTTACATAAATTCGAAATCTTCTGCCTTCACGCCATTTTATACTGAGCCGCTTTGTAAAGACCTGCATACATAATCAAAACTCTGACTGTTGTCCGGATGTTGATACCATTCAGGCACTACACCTTGCACATCAAGAATTTTCTCAAATTTTATCTGATTAAACCTGTTAAAGGTCAGCACATCCGAATTACACGCATATTTGAAATCTTCAATTTCCCACAATCCGTGAATCAAACTTCCAGCGACTCGAACTTGTTAGCATGATTGCATCTGCACCAAGGAAGGCCAAGGGGGCTCTAATGCAATACACACAACTGGGCGAAACAGACATCAACATATCGAAGATCTGCGTGGGGTGCATGAGCTTCGGCAAACCAGGCACCATGCACGACTGGACACTGGATGAGGAAGGGACCGACGCGGTCGTTGCGCACGCACTGGACCTGGGCATCACCTTCTTTGATACAGCCAACGGCTACTCGGCTGGGACCAGTGAGGAATATCTGTGAAAGGCACTTAGAAAGCATACAAGCCGCGACCGGGTGGTCATCGCCTCCAAGGTTTACTTCAATGAGGGACGGCTTTCGTCCAAGGCCATCCATCGCGAGATCGATGGAACGCTCAGGCGACTGGGCACCGACTACCTGGACCTCTATATCATCCACAGGTTCGACTATGAAACGCCAATCGAGGAGACCGTGGAAGCGCTCAACGATCTGGTCCAAGCCGGCAAGGTGCGAGCGCTGGGCGCCTCGGCCATGTACGCCAGCCAATTTCAGGATATGCAGAAAGTCGCTCGAGACAACGGCTGGACCCCTTTCAGCGCCATGGAGAACCATTACAACCTGCTTTACCGGGAGGACGAGAAAGACGGGCGTCTCACTCATGCCCTACAGCCCTCTGGCCGCCGGCCATCTGACACGGCCCACCTGGACCGCCGACACACTGCGCAGCGCCACTGATAAGGTCTCGCGCGGCAAATACGACCGGGCCGAAGACAACGACCTTGCCATCATTGACCGTGTGCAAAAGGCGGCAGAGCGGCACAACGTTCCTATGGCCCGGGTAGCCATCGCCTGGCAGTGGGCTAAAGGCGTCGCCTCACCGATCATCGGCGCCACCAAAGCCCATCATCTTGACGATGTTGTGGCTGCGCTGGATTTGGAACTCACGCCTGAGGAGATCGTCTCCATGGAGGAGCCCTACCTGCCGCATGAGACAGTGGGAGCCATCGACAGCAATCCTCCTGAAGGCGTGGTGCTGCTGGACGCGGAGGAGAATTAACGCAATCCCCCCTGGCCTGGAGCATAGGCATGTTGAATCTAATGACTTGTGATTCATTGCCAAATCATACATTTATTGCTGTGCCAGACCCGGGGAACAGCTTAAGGAAAAGTCCTGATAGACTCGGGGCGGTCTATAGTTCGTCGCAACCGTCCGCATCCTCCAGATCCGCTGAATCATCCGAATCCTCGCTAATTTCTAGAACAGTCAGGGCATCAGAGGTCTCAGTATCTTCAGAATCTGCTGGCGTATTCAACGTTTCCGATGCCTGTGGATTCCCGGATGTCTGCGAATTGACCATGTCTAAATCCAGTACCTTTTTATAGTCGCGATCCGCATCAGACTGTGAATAGCCAAAGTGAGCCTCATCCATAACGGAAATCAGGTGCATACCCATAGGGCGCATAGTTGTCCAGGTAATCCCTCCCGACACCACTCCACCAATTATCGGCACAGCCTTGGAAACCCCTTTGGCAAAGACGCTTTTAGTCATTTTTACGGACATGGTCTTGGCTACCGATTTGACGATCGGATAGATCACTCCTTTTGTCAAGGCCTTCTGTGGCAGATGCTTCAAGGCTGATTTCCCCAGTTGCGTGGAGATCAAACGCACCGCCGAACTGGCACCAGCGGCGCCAAGCATGACACCGAGGTATAAAAGCAATTGATTCCCGATCACCTCATCATCTGGCAGGGCACCTTCCCAGAAATCCTCCTCTCCATACAGATAGGCGATCTCTTGGGCTGTTATAAAAGCAAAACCGTAGAACTGGGCCGCATCTCCTGGAATTGTGACAGCCATGGTAATCCCTCCCGGCACTCCAGCCAAGAAAGATGCACTAGTGGATTGCCCTGTTCTTTTCAGGACGATTTGCCGTGCCATCTTATAAAGAATCTTCCGATCACAACCCGCGGCCACGGGGCCCCTCTTCACTATGTCTTCAATGACCTGCCGTGGAGCGCTAGCGAACTGCTCACGTAGAAACCGCTCACGATCTACTTTCATCCCCGGAATTCGCATAGCCTGATTCAGCACCACCATCAAGGGTTTCCCGCCATCTTTAGAGCTTTCGGTGTTTTCCTTCGCCATCGCTAACCTTCTCCACCGCCATCCTTGGCCGATATTTTACGGGGTCAATAGTATCCAAGAAACCAGACGATCACATCCATAACCGCTGCACTCAAGCGTGAGGCTGACACTTTACCAAGCAGCCGTCCGCCTCAGCCGTTGAATGTTTTAATACGGACAGCACAATCATTTGTTCAGCCAAACTTTCATTTTGCCTATTACTGATTTCTCGAGGCGGAAATGACATAAGACTCTGAAGATATCTGGGAATGGCCAAAATAACTGACGTTCGCCTGACGAATAGCCGACACACCCTGCCTTGGATCCGGAGCAGGCCGGTATCGCTCCCCCAGATCTATCTGCCCTGCGACAGGTCGAGACCGACCCTGGTCTGCCGACCAGCCTCATTAAGCCAATCGGCAGACCAAGATGCACATACGGGTCTCTGTACTTGTTCCAGGGTCAGTGTCTCCTATAATTCCTGGCGGACATCTGTCTGACTAAGCGGAAGATGATAAGCCCGGTCATGACCGCTGCGGCGGCGACGGCCAAGGGAAGCACCACCGAAGATCCGGTCTTAGGCAGTGCTGCTTCCAGAGCATTCCAGTCATCACTGTTGGATTCAACAGCTTGATCAGCGCAGAGCAGGCGACCATCGACTACCACTCCGCGAGAGTCCGCTCGTCCAGTGGCTTTTTGGGCGTTCTCCAATTGCGGCAAGGAAGCCTGATCCTCCACCGGACAGGGCACCAGCGGGCTGCCAACTACTCGGGCCCTGTCGGTGTGCCGACCTGATATGCCTGTCACTGTGGCATGCACGTCCACAGACTGGCCAGGCCGTAGCATTAGGGTCGACCAGTTGTCAGGATAGCGAATCCGAGTCACACGCCCCTGACCGACGACTGTCTGATCTTCCAAATGTAGTTGCCGGGCGAGGAAAATTGCTCCGGTCCCATCGCTGGGATCGCGAGGAGAATCGTTGGTGATCCGGAAGACAATAGGGACATCATCATGAGTTCGAAGGGCCTGTTCCGGCTGATCCCGATCACCCTTAGACATACCGCCGGCCTGATCAAACTTCTCGATATGCAGTGCCGGGGTCATATCGGGCGTTCTGGTCCAGACCGTGTTGGAGACCAGAGTCTTGTCCTGATAGAACTCAGTAAATCGGTTCTCATGACGTTCCACCTTCTTCAGCCTTCTGCATTGCAGGTAAGCCCTCCAACCGACTGGGCGGTCGCCTGAAGCACTGACCAATGCCAAATATCGCGGTGTAGCCTCCACTTTGACCAGACCTGCAGGGTCTGCGGCCATCGTGAACAAGGGACCGCCAGGGATATCGGCTGACATGTTCGAACCAGCCATGATCTGTCCATGATGAATCAGGATGCGTCCATTCTCGTAGAGATCCTGGTTAGCGTAGACGGCCCAATGGCCGGTGAACCGATCCACCGAGGGGTCCAACCGATCCTCAATCCGCCAAGTCCCCACCTGCGGATAGGCCCGTCCGGCCGGCAGCAGACTGGAATCCAGCCGGTAGAGGAAGATCCGGCCACGGTAGATACTGCCGCCGTGGGCGCTGTCCCCGCCTACGGCCACTACCACATCCTTGGCAGGATTGAGCGGCTTGACCGGATTAGCGACCGCATTGGTCGCTTTACGCATGTCGTTGACGATCTGAGTCGCCTGGTTGCGCACCACGTGACCAGGCTCTGCACGGATGACCGTGTAAGGCAGGACCAGGTCGTAGGTGCGCCCCAACAATCCTTGGTTAATGGCCGGCTCCCTGAGGGGACTATGGCCTCGGGCAGCGGCATAGGCAGCCAAATCCGCAGGTTGAGGATCTCCTTTGAGGGTCGCACCTGTGGCCGGAACATAGGTGTCCACAGTTTTGGCGAAGACCAGAACCATACCGTTTTTTACCTGAATATTGAAAGCCTTGGTGTGATCACGACCGTCGGAGCCAAGAACCTCGATGCTCTTGGAATCGATATCCAGGTGACGAGCATCGTAGGCATCCGTCATGCCCAGCCGCCAGACCGGATAGGCGGTATCTTTGCGGCGGGCGTCCAGACTGATCCGATAGACTCCATGGTCGCCCATGAAGAGCACCTTACCGTCGATGCTGATGCCTGGATCATGCGCGCTGACATCGCTCTTTGAGGGATGGAAGTCAGCTGGCGGATTGCTCACTTGGTTGGAGGGGGTCAGTGAATTGTTCAGTGTCAGCAACCACTGATTGCCCACCCGATGATCCCTTGGGGCCTTGGAATCAACCCTGCCCTCAAAGCGCAGGCGCATTCTGGGATTGCTCCCGGCACGCCACTTGCTGATCATACCGGAATCGGTAATGGTCACCCGCAAACTGTGATCCTTGTCCTTCCACTTTGTGGCGTATCCGGTCTTGGCGATGATATCGCCGCTCTGCAGGTCAGTCACCTCAAGGGTCTGCTTGTCGGGCAAAAACCAGCGGTCATACACATCCGTCAGGGTGATTGACTTGACAGGATATGCCAGATTGTCGGGCAGGCTGGGCTGGGTATCCAACTGATACTCCAGTCGCTGACCAGGGAAGACTATTTTGCCGTCAACGCTGGCCTGCTCCCCGCCTTGACCAGCCTCAGAGATTACATCCTTGCGTACCGGAGGCAGATATCCGCAAATGCCTGGCTTATTAGTCTCCACACTCTGCGTGTTGACTGTCTGGGAGCCCGAGTTGGTTAGAGGCTCGCCTTGGCTACCATGGCCATTAGGAGCCCGGCAAAAGGTCAGCTCCTGGTCAGGTGCTCCACCCATATCCTTGCGGACCTTGGCTGCGCCGCCGCCGTTGGCAAAGCTAACCGTAAAGGGAACCAGCATGGTGACCTGCATGGGGCCCTCCATCCCCTTAAGACCGTTCAACCATCCGCTTTTGGCTTGGGCCTGTGCCCGGGTGCCGGTCACACTGATCTCGAAACGGTCTGTCACATCCCTTCCCTTAGCCACAATGTCCTCGATGCTGCTGCGGCGGTAGTGCTCGTCTGCATCAGCCTTGGCTTTGGCCACGAAGACGCGGATGGCCCTAGCCCCATCCTGATCAACCAGATAGTCAGCACCACTCCAGTCGTCAGTCAGGGCGAAAACCTTGGGTGCCTCAATCAGATGGGCTTCGACAGCGGCGTTGACCACCGACCCCACCCGGTCTCCGTCCAGAAACGCATGCCCGTCGGCACCAGTTCCGTTACTCCATTGGGGGTCTATGACGCTCTTCCACACCCCTGTAGCTGTATCTCGCAGGATCCAGGATTTGTCGGGCCTGGGCTTCCAGGTGGGTGTACGACGCTCCGGGGTCGACTGGTCAATCTGCCGGGCGGCGCCCTTCCAACTGACTCCTCCCTGATCCAGAATTACCCCGGTCTCTGGCCGTTCGACAGTCACATCCAGCTGCCATGCCCAGCGGTGTTCCTCCGGCAGAGCACCGCCCTTCCAGGTGGCTGTGGCCCGGTCACCAGGCGGCCTAGCTCCTTCGGCAGTGTTGAAAATGAATTTGTCACTCAGATCTTCGCCGCTGGTCTGGTCCCTGACATGCTGACCACTGATACGGTACTGCTTACCTTGAGGATTGAAGACATCACTAAAAGTTAGTTCACGCCCGCCCCGGCCGGTTCCAGTGACGATATGGGTGCGATTGGTCATCCCATCCGCGCTAGTGCCATGATCTACTTGCTTATCGGGAGCATCCGGAGGCAGATCGGCCGGCTTGGGCTCGTAGTCGTTGAGCATGATCACCACCAGGGAGATGCCCTTCTCGTCGCCTGCATACTCGTCAGCGAACTTGTCAAGATTGTCGTTGGGCTGATCCCAAAAGGAATCGCTGGTCCGATAGGTCACCCCACGATTGCTAAAGGTGCTGTTGGCCACCTGGCTGCGCCAGCTATCCATCCAAAGCTTGTGAATAGCCACAGAAATCCCGTCAAAGATGCGTTGGGATCCACGATAGCCGGCAACCACTCCCACGCCGGTTACCCGACATTGGGCCTGTCCGGACTGGTCGGCATGCGCCTCGTTAAAGCGCGCCTGACAGTTGCCATTGGCCTCATCAAGAGCCTGCCGCTTGACCCGGGCCGTAGTGGCATTACCACCATCCACGACCCCCATCTTGGAGAAGGCCCTATCGATGCTGCCTATCTCATAACCGCCAAAAGCTCCCTGGTCGTCATCCTTGTAGGCCCAACCCTGCCAGAGCCGGAGCTTTTGGCCACCGGGAGGTACTGGTCTGCCGCCAGCATGACCTGATCCTCCGCCAGCCATAGCAGGAGCCGCCGGGCCGGCAAGGGTCGCCAAGGCGAGCAGAACCGCCAACATGCCGGTCCACCTATGCTTGTACATACTCGTCCTCACTCTTCGCCCGCTCCATTCCTTGAGTATGAACGGCTGCTGAGCATATACGTGCGTAAGAGTGAGACTGTGGTCGAATGTGCCGCGGGACGGTTATGCTGTGTATGAGACATACCTATGCTGTCCAGACCGAGAAGGAGACAGGACAATGGCAGAGACATTCGATGTGTTGGTCGAGATCCCCCGGGGCTCCCGCAACAAGTATGAGATGGACCACGATAGCGGCCATATCAGGCTGGACCGCACCCTCTTCACCTCTATGGGCTACCCTGACGACTACGGTTACATCGACGGCACCCTGGGCGAGGACGGTGATCCCTTGGATGCTCTGGTCATGATTCCCGACTCGGTCTTCCCGGGCTGCATCGTCGAATGCCGCGCCGTGGGTCTCTACCACATGGTCGACGAGGCCGGCGGGGATGACAAGGTCCTCTGCGTGCCTGCTGATGTCCGCTACGATGCCATCAAGGACATCGACGACGTCTCCGACTTCCACAAGCAGGAGATCAAACACTTCTTCGAGCAGTACAAGGCTCTAGAACCAGGCAAGGAGGTCATGCCCGGCGACTACTGGACCAACGCCGAGGCTGCCGAGACCCAGATCAAGGCTGCGCGCGAGCGCCTGGCCGCCCAGCACTGACCCCTCAAGGTCGACCGGTCGGCACAATCACCCCGGCAAGGGCCCAATCGAGCGCCCGAACCGGGGTTTTGCATGCCCAAATCCTCCCAAAACGCGTCTGGCCGTCTACGATTGCCAATTGCGGGTGCGCGCGCAAGGGCAGGAGCGGCTATGACTTTCTATACGTACCAATACCTCAAGGGCGGTCAGACCAACTGGACCATGATCAGGATCATCGTGGTCGTCGTGCTGGCCCTGGCCTTCCTCTTCTTCCTGTTTATGTACTCACGCCACCGCTGGAACCACAAGTACAAGGATCTGTCCATAATCCTGGCCACCCTGCTACTGCTGGCGGCGGCCATCCAGTACAGCGACTACACCAATCTGCGCACAGCCAGCCTGCAGAGCGGACAGCTGACCACGGTCATCGACAAATCTGCCGCCAAGCTCAAGGTCGATCCTGAGCAGATCAGCATCAACGACACCTCGCGCAACAACGACATGATCATCAAGACCCCCAAGGGCTACTACACCCTGGTATTCAACAGTTCAGGCTCCGAATTCCTGTTGCAGCGCGCCGACCTGTACCACCCAGACATCACCGTGATCGGAGAGTGACCCATGGATATCAATTTCTACGTCAACGTGGCCCTGAAGCTGATCGTCGGGCTGCTCTTCATCACCCTGCTCATCAACGTGACCGGCAAGGGGAACCTGGCGCCCACCTCGCCCATGGACCAATTGCAGAACTACGTCCTGGGCGGCATCATCGGCGGGGTCATCTACAGCGACAGCATCTCCATGGCCCAGTACATTGTCATCCTGCTGATATGGGCGGCACTGATCCTCATCACTAGGTATGCCAAGACCCACATCCACGCGGTGGGCAAGTACATTGACGGCGAACCGGTCACCATCATCAAGAACGGCAAACTGCTGGTCCAGAACTGCCTCAAGGTCAACCTGACGGCCAAGGAGGTGGACTTCAAGCTACGCACCAAGGGCATCAACGACATACGCGACGTCAAGCGGGGCATCGTCGAGCAGAACGGCGGCCTGACCATCATTTCCGAGGGCGACAAGGACGTGCGCTATCCGGTGGTCATGGACGGACGGGTCAATCCGGACGTGCTGGATACCATGGGACGGGACGAGGACTGGCTCGACGAGCAGCTGGCCAAGCAGGGCATACACAAGGTCAGCGATGTGTACATGGCCCGATACCAGAACGGCGAGTTCTACGCCGTCACCTACCAGGACCAATAGCGCCATCCACGCATCGGGAGACAGCCTGACGGCGACCATGGCCCATTGGGCAGGGCCGCCCGGCCTCATCTTATGCTTGATTGTTCCAGCGCTGACAGGTAAAATCTATGTCCATATTGTTATGGCGTAGCATGTGAACGGCATTCAACGAATTCAAAGCCGACTCCAGTCGGCAGTTCCGCGCTCGACGCTCCCGAGGCGTAGGCGGGTTTGAGGAGACCTGGTCGAGGCCCATCCCACCGGGGATGAACCCTTTCAAGGAATGCCGTGTTCTTAAGACTGTTGTTTATCGCTTTAGGTGTATCTTCTGACGCTTTTGCCGTCTCCATCAGCAAGGGACTGTCCGTGGACAGACTGCGGGCCCGCCATCATTGGCTGGTCGGACTTTGGTTCGGCGGATTCCAGACTCTGCTGCCTCTGCTTGGCTACTTCGCAGCCTCCATGCTGCAGGACTCCCTGGCCGCTGTGGATCACTGGATTATCTTCGGCATTCTGTCGGCCATCGGGGTCAACATGATCCGCGAGGGCGTCTACGGCAAGGAAGAAGGAGCTAACGGAGAAGAGAGCTTCTCCTGGCGGCAAATGCTTCCTGCGGCCATAGCCACCAGCATCGACTCATTCGGCGTGGGCGCGGGTCTGGCCCTGCTGGGCATCAACATCTGGCTGTCCGCATTGGTCATCGGACTGGTGACGGCTACGGTCTCCATAGCGGGATTGCGCATTGGATATGTCGTCGGTTCCCGCTGGCGCAAGCCGGCCAGAATCGCCGGCGGCATCATTTTGATAGTCATGGGCATCCAGATCCTTCTGGATCACCTGATGAACGCCTAGCTCAGATCGTCGTCTGGAGGACGAGTGCCGTCAGTACCACGATGGCTCCGGACAGAAGCACCGACATCAGTGCCAGACCAACGGCCCCACGCCGATCAGCCGCCTCCTGGGCCCAGCGATGGCCCGAGGCCACAAGCCCGACCAGCAGCAGCAAGGCCACAAGCACCGTCAGGATCGGCATCAGGTCAGGTCGCAGACCTCTGATCAGCTCTGGCAGGAAGACCCATCCCGAGGCGGCGACAGCAGTGACCCCGCCCATAGCTGTTGCAGAAATGCCTCGGATGACCATCTGCCGGTCCCGACGCAGCATCTGCCGAACGAACATGAACACGGCCAGGAGGGCAAGCAGGAATGCCGCAGTCGACAGCCAGACCCTGAAGGCGTCAGACCCCTGCACGACCAAGGCCGGAACCAGACAGGCCAAAGTCAGCAGAGCGAACATGGCTCGGTCGGGGCCGGGTCGAATGCCCCGGCCGACCAAAGGCCAGGAGGCCAACAGGGCCAATGCCAGCACCAGAACCAGGACGGCCTGCACCCATCGGGCGACCCGAGGCTCTGCCAGCAAACCCGCCGCCACGCCCGGCAGGATCAGCGCCGCCAGGGCCAGCAGCTGCGTCAGGGCGGGCGCGCGCCCATCCCGGGTTTCTTGTACGGTCTGCGCCATGGATCCTCCTGCCTGTCCCCGTCGGGGAGCCATACGTCACATCCTAGGGCAAGGCCATCCTGTGAACTCGGAACCCCTGTGACGGGCCGATTGTACAATGATGACGGCTGTTCAACGAATCCACTCCCGCTATGGACGAACGGACAGGGAAGAAGGTACTCCCGTGACGGATCTGACCCTGATGACCTGCGCCGAGGACCCGGCATCGGTTCTGCCAGCCTTGGCCCTGCTCTCCCATCGAGTGCGCGTCCTGCCCCTGGACGCCGCATCCCTGGTAAGAATGCCCGAGGACACAGTGCTGCTGATCGATGCCAGCGACGACCTGGCCGAGGCCAAGACCCTTTGCAACCTGACCCGAGCCTCGGGTCTGTCCACGCCCATCATTCTGATTCTGAGCGAGGGCGGCTTCACCGTGGTCAATGCCAGCTGGGGCGTGGCCGACGTAATCATTCAGTCCGCATCCCCCGCCGAGGTCGAGGCCCGGCTGCGTCTGGTCTGCCAGCGCGTGACCACGACACACAAGCCGGTTGCTCAGCCAGAAGAGGCTGAGGACGAAGTGCCCACCGGTCAAGTCCGCTCGGGCGATCTGGTCGTGGACACCGAAAGCTACACGGCCCGAATCCACGGTCGTCCCATCAACCTGGCTTACAAGGAGTTCGAGCTGCTCAAATACCTGGTTCAGCATCCCGGCAGGGTCTTCACCAGGGCACAGCTCCTCCAGGAGGTCTGGGGCTATGACTACTACGGCGGCACCAGGACGGTTGATGTGCATGTGCGGCGGCTCAGGGCCAAGCTGGGCAGCGAGTACGAGCACCTGATCGGCACGGTCCGCAATGTGGGCTACCGGTTCGACCCGCCCTCGTCAGCACGGACGACCTCAGCCCCCAAGCCCGAGCCGGATGTCGGGACCAACCCAGATCCAGCCGAACAAGAGGACAACCAGTCAGAACAATCCCAGGACTCCAAGAAGAAGAAAACCGATCATAGTGACTGATGCATCATCAAATCGAAAGCGTCCCCAAGGCAGGGAAAGCAAGGCCCACCGCCTGGCCCGCATGCACGAGGAGTACCGCATCCTCTGCCAGGTCTTTCCCGAGGCGGTCTGCGCCCTGCACTTTCGCAACCCCTTCGAACTGCTGGTGGCGACTGTCCTGAGTGCCCAGACCACAGACAAGCGGGTCAACTCGGTGACCCCGGAACTCTTCGATCGCTACCCCGATCCCGCAGCCATGGCCCAGGCCCAGCCGGTTGACCTCGAGGCCATCATCCACCCGGTGGGCTTCTACCACGCCAAGGCCCGCCACCTGCTGGGGCTCTCCCTGATGCTGACCGAAGACTACGGCGGCAAGGTTCCCCAGACCATGGAGGAACTGACCAGTCTGCCCGGCGTGGGGCGCAAGACCGCCAATGTAGTCCTTGGCAACGCCTTCAACATCCCCGGATTCCCGGTGGACACCCACGTCACCAGGGTCACCGGCCGCCTGCGCTGGCGGACCGACTGGCGCAGCACCCACCCCGATCCAGTGAAGATCGAGCATGAGATCTGCGACTGTTTCCCGCCCGAGGACTGGACCAATCTGTCTCACAGGTTGATCCTCCACGGCCGAGCCACCTGCCACGCCCGCAAGCCCGACTGCCTCCACTGCCCCCTGGCCGAAACATGCCCCAGTGCCGAACTCCTGGCCGGACCGGCCTCTCGATAGAATCAAAACCATGGCACGCGGCAGACACACACAAATCAGATCCGGTATCATCTTTCTCCTGGTATTGATGGTCCTGACCGCGGGCACCTATATAGCCTGGCCGCTGGTGACAGGTCAGGGAAGCTGGCAGCTCCCCTGGGCCCAGGGGAGTTCGGGACAGATCGTGCGCATTCGAGCCCGCCAGGCCCCCGTCTCCCTTGACATCCGCACCGAACCCGGATTCGCCACAGACCAGGCCCTGATGGGCAACGTCTACCAGACTCTGACCAGGCCCGACGCCAAAGGCCGGCCGACGCCCGGCCTGGCCCAGAACTGGGAGATCTCCGCAAACGGGCTGCTCTACACCTTTCATCTGCGCAATGATGCCCGCTTCGCCGACGGACGCCGCCTGACCTCGGAGGATGCCCTCTGGTCCCTGCACCAGATCATCGACCACCAGTACCAGGGTCATCGGGACCTGGATGGACTGGCCAGGGTCACCAACCCCGATGATGCCACACTGGTAATCGGCCTGAAGAGCCCGAACGCCAGGCTGCTGACCGCCCTGAGCGGTCGTGCGGGCATAGTCTACGACCGCCGGGCCCGTGTCAACTATTCCACTCGATCCGCTGGTTCAGGCCCCTACCAGGTGGATGACTGGCAGCCGGGCACCAGCCTGACCCTGACCGCCAGCAAGTCCTACCAAGGCCCGGACAAGGCCGCCATCCACAAGGTGATCATCAGCTACACCGGCAGCCCGCAAGAGACCATCAAGAATCTGGACCAGGGACGCCTGGACGCTGTAGTGGACATGGATCCCGCCACTGCCAAACAGGCCGGCAAGACGCCGACCGCCACGCCCAGCACAAACAATGTGGTCCTGGTCTTCAACAACGAGGCATCCAGCCTGCTATCCGACCAGCATGTGCGCGAGGCCGTCCGCTATGCCGTGGACCGCCAGGCGCTGGCCGATCTGGAAGGCGGCGGAGCCAAAGCGCTGGGCGGGCCGCTCAACCCGTTGAGCCCCGGCTATGATCCCGGTCTGCAGGCTTTCCCCTTCGACCGCATCCAGGCGGCCCGTCGAAACTCCTACTACGCCCCGTCCTACTATCACGGCGGTCTGCGCCTGGTCTACCCCCAGGAATTCGGCAACCAGGTGGGCGATCTAATCAGCACGCAGCTGAAGGCGGTAGGCATCCCCAGCCAGGTCTCCATGGTGGACCAGGCTGCATTCCGCGACCAGGTACTCAACCGCCACGACTATGACATGACCCTGCTGGTCATGGACAATGATGAAATCGACCGCTTCGCTGACCCCGAATCCACCATGCACTTCGACAACATCGATATTCAGAATTCCTGGAAGCAGGTGACGGACTGCACCGACCAGAACACCTATGCCGAGCGACTGAAGGCCTTTGCCCGACAGGTCAGCGACCTCTCCCCCAGCGACTGGCTGTATCAGCGTACGCCCCTGGTCCTCACCGCCCCCCGCCTGCAGGGCATGCCTAGCTCTCTGGTGGACCGCTACCTGCCCCTGTGGAACCTGCGCATCCAGGGGTGAAAAGGCCGGTGCCCCTTGTCACCGTTCGTCCATAAAATGCTGGTATGTCTGCTGAAAACCAAGGAATCGTCAATGCCCATCTGACCCCCCTGCCCGACAGGGTGGGCGTGGATGGTCTGGAGGAAAAGTGGTGCCGCGACTGGGATGAGTCCGGCGTCTACCGCTTCCGCAACACCCGCGAGCGCTCCGGCGTCTACTCCATCGACACCCCGCCGCCCACGGTTTCGGGGCATTTGCATGTGGGGCACGTCTTCTCATACACCCATACCGATGTGATCGCCCGGTTCAAGCGGATGCAGGGCTACGACGTCTTCTACCCAATGGGCTGGGACGACAACGGCCTGCCCACCGAGCGGCGGGTCCAGAACTATTACGGGGTCCGCGTGGACACCTCGCTCAAGTACGATCCGGACTTCAAGCCCCCCTTCCACGGGACCAAGGGCAAGAAGATCAGCGCCAAGGACCAGGTGCCCGTCTCCCGGCAGAACTTCATCGAACTATGCGAGGAACTGACCGCCGAGGACGAGAAGCTCTTCGAGCAGCTCTGGCGGTCGCTGGGCTTGTCGGTGGACTGGTCGCAGACCTACCACACCATCGGCGAGCATCCCCGCCGGGTGGCGCAGAAGGCTTTCCTGCGGAACTTGGCCCGGGGCGAGGCTTACCAGAAGGAGGCCCCGGGGCTCTGGGACGTGACCTTCCAGACCGCTGTGGCACAGGCCGAGCTGGAGTCGCGCGAATATGACGGCTTCTATCACCGTGTGGCCTTCCGGTTTGCGGACGGCACGCCAATTTACATCGAGACCACCAGGCCTGAGCTGCTGGCGGCCTGCGGCGCTCTGATCGCCCACCCGGACGACAAGCGCTACCAGAAATACTTCGGGCAGAAGGTCTACTCTCCCCTGTTCAAGGTGGAGGTGCCCATCCTGGCCCACCCCGCCGCAGAGATGGACAAGGGCGCCGGCATCGCCATGTGTTGCACCTTCGGCGACGTGACCGACGTGCAGTGGTGGCGGGATCTGAACCTGCCCACCAGGTCCATCATCCAGCGCAATGGACGAATCGTCATGGACGTGCCGGACTGGATCACCGATGAAGGCGGACGTCGAATCTTCGAGCAGACCGAGGGCAAGACCACCTTCTCAGCCCGCAAGATCATCGTGGATGCCCTGCGTGAGTCCGGCGACCTGGACGGCGAACCCAAGCCCACCAAGCGCATGACCAACTTCTACGAGAAGGGCGACAAACCCCTGGAGATCGTCACCTCCCGTCAGTGGTACCTGCGCAATGGCGGCACCGACCAAAAACTCAACAAGGAGCTGCTGGAGCGTGGCAAAGAGCTCAACTTCCACCCGGACTTCATGAGGGTGCGCTACAACAACTGGGTCGAGGGACTTAACGGCGACTGGCTGATCTCCCGCCAGCGCTTCTTCGGAGTCCCCTTCCCTCTTTGGTACCCGGTCAAGGAAAGCGGCGAGACCGACTACGCCCATCCCATCACCCCGGCCGAGGACAGGCTCCCCATCGACCCCAGCAGCGATGTGCCTGAGGGCTTCGAGGAGTCCCAGCGCGACCAGCCTGGCGGCTTCACGGCCGAGAAAGACATCATGGACACCTGGGCCACCAGCTCCCTGACGCCTCAGATCGTGACCCACTGGGCCGAGCCGGGCGAACAGGACCAGGCCCTCTTCAAAGCCACCTTCCCCATGGACCTGCGCCCCCAGGGCCAGGACATCATCCGCACCTGGCTCTTCAGCTCCATGGACCGCGCCCATCTGGAGAACGGCTGCCTGCCCTGGAGCGACACCACCCTGTCGGGATGGATCCTGGACCCGGACCACAAGAAGATGAGCAAGTCCAAGGGCAATGTGGTTGTGCCCGACGAACCCATCAAGAAGTATGGCGCTGACGCTGTGCGCTACTGGGCATCCTGCGCCCGGCTGGGCCTGGATGCTACCTACGATGAAGGACAGATGAAGATCGGCCGCCGCCTGGCCGTCAAACTCCTCAACGCCGTCAAGTTCGCGCTGGCCATCGGACGTGAGGATGAAAACCATAAGGTCACTCAGGCAGCGGAGGCCACCTGGGACCCGGCTGATGTGACGGTCCCGCTGGATCGCGCGGTCCTGGCCGGCCTTGCCCAGGTGATCGACCAGGCCACCAAGGCCTTGGAATCCTACGAGCACTCCAAGGCCCTGGAAGTGACCGAATCCTTCTTCTGGGACTTCTGCGACAACTACATCGAGCTGGCCAAGAACCGGGCCTACGGAACCGCGGATGCCACCGGCAGGACCCCTGACGAGGCCCAGGTACTGAGTGCCCGGACAACCCTGGGGCTGGTCCTGGATGCCCTGGATCGTCTCCTGGCCCCCTTCCTGCCCTTCGCCACCGAGGAGGCTTGGCAGTGGATGCATCAGGGGGACGGATCGGTTCACCGGGCCTCCTGGCCACGTTCAGAATCCTACCGTGCAGCTGCACAGGGCCAGGATCCGGCTCTTTTGACCTGGGCAGGCACGGCTTTGGCCTCACTTCGGCGGATCAAGTCCGAGGCCAAGGTCTCCATGAAGACCCCCATTCTCTCCGCCTGCTTAAGTGTGGCGCCGGAGGGCCTGGAAGCCGTGAAGGCCGCCTTGGACGACATAGCCGAAGCGGGTAGGGTCACCGGAGATCTGAATCTGGTCGAGGAGACCAATCAGCCCGATGCCAAGAGTGCCGGCGAGGATGAAACCGGCATCCGGGTGACCGCCAGCCAGCTGGGCGAGCCCCCGGCCAAGAAGCCTCGTAAGTAGGTTTCATTCCCGATGGCAACCGGGGTGGTTCGGCCATAGGCACCGCCCCGGTTGCCATCGGTTTGCACTCGTAACAAGGCCGTTACAGTGCAACTAGCGTTACAGCCTGCAAGGCCGGACGAACAATCGTCACCCATGCAACAGCAGTACCAATCAGCATTCACGCAGTTTTGCAATCGAAAGCATGCCTGTTACGAGCTGCTCAGACCGAATTTGCCTGTGGAACGCCTGATCACAACACTCTGCGGCTCGCGAAGATTGTAATGCTAAAGTAGAGTTAGTAGCGGGATTTTACATGGTGTGCGTCGACGCAGTTATGGGGACTATGACCTGGGAAGTCAGCACGCTTGGGGAGGAAGATTAAATGGGGAATGCTCATAGCACCCGTAGACTGTTGACCTTAACGGCTATGATTGGACTGGCGCTGGTCGTAGCTTCAACCGGAGCATACGCAAACACCGACGACATGGCGCCTACACCTACAGCAGGAAGCAGCAGCGCGAACTCATTGCTCAAAACAGGTGAGCAGGTAGGGGCTATGATGCCGACCGCATCACCATCGCCGCTGGCCAACAATAATCCCTCGCCGTTCAAGTCCATCCAACCATTCAATAAGCAAAAGACCGACAAGTCGCCCCAGACCAGGGATTCATCCTCATATACCCTCACTTTTGATTCGGACGGGGGTTCAAAGGTCTCGGACCAGTCCGTCACCTCAGGCAAGCTGGCTTCGCCTCCCACCGTCACCAAGGCAGGTTTCCTTTTCGACGGCTGGTTCGTCAAAGCAGCCGACGGCAGCTCCAATGTGGCCTATGACTTTAGCAAGCCGGTCACCGGACCGCTGAATCTGAAAGCCCATTGGTCATCGGTCAACGACGCCCAGTGGACGACGACTAACGTCAGCGGCGACGACACCGGGGGCTCCGCAATCACTCTGACTCCCCCCAAGCCGAGATCCGTAAGGTTCACCCAGGCCAGCACAGGACGCTACCACACCCTGGCTGTGGGTTCGGACGGGCACGTCTACGCCTGGGGAAACCAGGCCAGCGGCGGACTGGGGAACAGCAAAGACTCAGGCCAGGTGGCAACGCCGGTACGGATCACCGAAAATGATGCCATAAAAGGAAAGATCTTCATAGCCGTCAGCGCCGGCGACGCCTATTCCATGGCCCTGGCATCGGACGGCACGGTCTACACCTGGGGCAGCAACGGCAAGGGACAGCTCGGCAACGGCACCACAACAGATTCTGCCGTGCCTGTAAAGGCGAATCTCAATGCCACCATCACCGCCATCAGCGCAGGACGGTCATACGCCATGGCCCTGGCCTCTGACGGCACGGTCTACACCTGGGGCAACAACGAGCAAGGCCAGCTCGGCATCGGCAGCTCAGACAAGAACCCCCATTCCTCCCCCGCCAAGGTCCCGACGCTGTCCGGCATCACCGCCATCGGCGCAGGGTTCACCACAGGCACAGCCCTGGACAGTCAAGGCCACGCCTGGGCCTGGGGCAAGAACGATGTCGGCCAGCTCGGCAACGGCACCCTCGATAACAATCCGACGCCGACACGTGTCCAGGACCTGAACACCGGACAGCCTGATACCCGGTCCTATATCGCCATCAGCGCAGGCTACCAGCACGTGCTGGCGCTGGATACGGATCATGACGTCTACGGATGGGGTTCCGGCACGAAAGGGTCCACGAAGATCAGCTTCGGAACCGACGGTGTCAACATCACCGCCATCAGCGCGGGCGACGACGGATCCGAAGCCATAGACGACAGCGGAAGTATCTACACCTGGGGCAATGAGGGCTACGGCCAGCTGGGCAACGGCAATTACGGCGGTACTACAGCAAATGCACCATGGCAGACCAGCCCCGCAGCCATCACCCTGGCCCAATCAGTCAAGGCCTGCGCGGTAGCCACCTCCGGCCACCACCAGACGGCCATCGGGTCTGACGGATTGCTCTACACCTGGGGATACAACTACTACAACCAGATCGGACGAAACGGGAAAGCCTCAGTGCCCGGCACCACACAGCCACCACAGATCACCCTGACCAAGGTGACCTTCGGCAAGACTGATGTTGTCAAGACCGACAGCAATAGCCCGATCAGCCGAACTTCAGCAGGTGACGACACCTGGAGTGCGAATACCCCATGGACGGTCACTACCCCGTATCACACTTACGGAACCACCAAGATCAAGATCAGTGAATGGGCCATTGGCGGCGTAGCACAACAGGGGCAGGACATCGCCGACTATACATTCACACCCACTGCTCAGAAGGTCACCTTTGATTCGGACGGGGGCTCATCGGTCTCGGACCAGTCCGTCACCTCAGGCAAGCTGGCTTCGCCTCCCACCGTCACCAAGGCAGGTTTCCTTTTCGACGGCTGGTTCGTCAAAGCAGCCGACGGCAGCTCCAATGTGGCCTATGACTTTAGCAAGCCGGTCACCGGACCGCTGAATCTGAAAGCCCATTGGTCATCGCCAGACACCAAATGGAAAACTACGGATCCCCTCCATGGCGACGACACCGGGGGCTCCGCAATCACTCTGACTCCCCCCAAGCCGAGATCCGTAAGGTTCACCCAGGCCAGCACAGGACGCTACCACACCCTGGCTGTGGGTTCGGACGGGCACGTCTACGCCTGGGGAAACCAGGCCAGCGGCGGACTGGGGAACAGCAAAGACTCAGGCCAGGTGGCAACGCCGGTACGGATCACCGAAAATGATGCCATAAAAGGAAAGATCTTCATAGCCGTCAGCGCCGGCGACGCCTATTCCATGGCCCTGGCATCGGACGGCACGGTCTACACCTGGGGCAGCAACGGCAAGGGACAGCTCGGCAACGGCACCACAACAGATTCTGCCGTGCCTGTAAAGGCGAATCTCAATGCCACCATCACCGCCATCAGCGCAGGACGGTCATACGCCATGGCCCTGGCCTCTGACGGCACGGTCTACACCTGGGGCAACAACGAGCAAGGCCAGCTCGGCATCGGCAGCTCAGACAAGAACCCCCATTCCTCCCCCGCCAAGGTCCCGACGCTGTCCGGCATCACCGCCATCGGCGCAGGGTTCACCACAGGCACAGCCCTGGACAGTCAAGGCCACGCCTGGGCCTGGGGCGAAAACAGCAAGGGGCAGCTCGGCAACGGCACCCTCGATGGCAATCCGACGCCGACACGTGTCCAGGACCTGAACACCGGACAGCCTGATACGCGGTTCTATATAGCCATCAGCGCAGGCTACCAGCACGTGCTGGCGCTGGATACGGATCATGACGTCTACGGATGGGGTTCCAGCGCCGCCATCGGCTCCTCGACTGATACCAATGCCAGCACGAAAGGATCCACTAAGACCAGCTTCGGAACCGACGGTGTCAACATCACCGCCATCAGCGCGGGCGATGATGGCTCCGAAGCCATAGACGACAACGGAAAGCTCTACACCTGGGGCAATCAGGGCTACGGCCAGCTGGGCAACGGCAATAGTGATGCATGGCAGACAAGCCCCACAGCCATCACCCTGGCCCAATCGGTGAAGGCCTGCGCGGTAGCCACCTCCAGCCACCACCAGACGGCCATCGGGTCTGACGGATTGCTCTACACCTGGGGATACGGCGTCTTCAGCCAGCTCGGACGAAACGGGGCGTCCTCATCGCCCGGCACCACACAGCCACCACAGATCACCCTGACCAAGGTGACCTTCGGCACCATGGCCAGCAGCACCAAGCCAGCCACGAACCTGACCCAGACAAGCAAAGACACCTGGGATGAAAACCGGGATTGGACCTTCGTCACGCCCGCGTACCCGTACGGCCCCTCCAGCTTCACCATCACATGGAACATTGCCGGCGATGCCGGGGACTCAACGCAAACACAACAGTTCGACTACACCTTCGATCCGACCAACAAGCGCATAGATCTTGACCCCGTTGGAGGCATCGGGGCTGCATGGACAAGCAAGGACATCAAGGAAGGCGAATTGGTGCCCCGACAGACTGTGACCAAAGCAGGCTTCCTATTCGACGGCTGGTTTATCAAAGCATCCGACGGCAGCTCCGATGTGGCCTATGACTTCGGCAAACCGGTCACTGGCCCGCTGACCCTGGTCGCACACTGGACGCGTTCGTCTCCAATGACTGTCAACCCAACCATCAGTCCATCCACCGGCGGATACCAGGTCACCATCACTCCGCCCTCGCAGCGCGGCATCCGTTTCGCCCAGGTCAGCACAGGCAAAAACCATTCTCTGGCCGTCGGCAGTGACGGCAACGCCTACGCCTGGGGAAACAACGGCAGTGGACAGCTCGGCAACGGCAGCAACGATAGCAGCAAGACACCCATCCGAGTGAAGAAGCCCGACAGTGTTGCCGACAAGGACAACTTCTCCTACATCCAGGTAAGCGCTGGTTATGGATTCTCGCTGGCCCTCGGCAGTGACGGCAACGCCTACGCCTGGGGAGGCAACGGCAGTGGGCAGCTCGGCAACGGCAGCAACGATAGCAGCAAGACACCCATCCGAGTGAAGAAGCCCGACAGTGTTGCCGACAAGGATAACTTCTCCTACATCCAGGTAAGCGCAGGAGGCTATCATTCCCTGGCCATCGGCACGGATCATCAGGTCTACGCCTGGGGAGACAGGAGCAGAGGCGGACAGGTGGGCGACGGTAGTACGACTGGGAACGTCCCTACTCCAGTAGCTGTCAACGCAAGCGCCACTAGCCCTGGATTCCAAGCCAGACAGGTCAGTGCAGGATATCAGCACTCTCTGATCATCGGTATAAGCGGGCAAACCTACGCCTGGGGATTTGGCTACAACGGCAGACTGGGCAACAATTCCACAGTCTCACAAGCCAGCCCCGTATCGGTGTCGTCACCCAAGAAATACGAAGACGGATCAACAGGATTCTTCGCCACTCAGGTCAGTGCGGGAGGCTCACACTCCCTGGCCATCAGCAGAGACGGCAAGGCCTACGCCTGGGGTACGAACACCGACGGACGCCTGGGCACCGGAGACACCAACGATGCCGCAATACCTACCCTGGTGGCCGATCCTGACGGAGGCAGCGATGGATTCAAACCCACCGAGGTCAGCGCTGGAGGATACCTATGCACGGGAATCGACGATAAAGGGAAGGTATACACCTGGGGAAGCAATGGTCAAAACGCCCTGGGCAATGTCTCCATCACCGGATCAATCAGCGTATCCCCCGTTCTGGTGAGCAAAGACGGCAGCACCATACAGATCACTGCAGGCGAGCGCCAAGTCCTGGTCATCGACTCCGACGGCAAGGCCTACGCCTGGGGCGACAACAGCGGCAGGCAGCTAGGCACCAATTCCGACAACAGTTCCGTCAAGGCGGCCACCTTGGTCTGCCCGCCGCAATTGACCATCAGCTCGGTCACGGTCGGCACGGACCCGGATACCGTTGCAGTTCTCCAACTGACGCGGAACGGCACGGCAGAGACTTGGGGATCCTGGAATACCTGGACTTTCTATACCCCAGCGTTCAAGGCAGGTTCGACTACGGTCAACATTACCTGGAACATTGGCCAAGGCAGCTCTCAGACCGAGAACCTGGACTTTTCCTACAGGGATGTTCTGCCCCTGACCGGCAGCCAGGGCCTGCTCGCCATACTGCTTGTCGGGCTGTTTGTTACGGTGACGGTCCTGGCATCAAGGCAGCACTACCAGGAAACGACTCATCAGACCAAAGCCAGCACTCGCTGACCAGGCGATCCCGTCATCGCTGATATCTAGTGGTCGGTGGCATAGTAGTTCATCTACGCCATCGGCCACTAGCGTGCTATGGATTCCCTCAGCGTGAACCCAGCTGGCTGGCCAACTGTTCGTGGCCCTGTTTAGCAGCGTCAGCCACCAGATGCAGATAAGCCTCAGCCAGATTCGGATCGAGGCCATAATTTTCAGCCCTGTCTCGCAAGGCCGCTATCTGTGAAGCCTCCCGACGTAGGTCAGCTGAGGCGAATCCCGCCTGGGCCTTGAGCAGACCGATGCGGTGGGTCACCCTGAACCGTTCGGCCAGCATGGCGACAATGGCGGCATCGATGGTGTCCACATCGTCACGCAGTTCCTCCACCTGGCGGGCGGCCTCGGCCTGGGGTCCCCCGCTCTGCGCCTGGTCATCGATCACTGTTTCCATCTTCTCAGAGCTCATGGCAACAGTGTAATCCTGCCACCAAAGTTCCGACGGCCTGGTCTAAGGACAGAGCGCTGCTAATCCAGTTTTTGGTCATTCCGGAAACCCGCAGGTCATAGATAGTTCCGCTGCAAATCGCGGATCCTCTCGTATTCCTGATGGGCCTTTATCGAGGATTCGATATGCGCCACCTCAGGAGTGGCCACCTCCCAGTATGCGTCGGCTGCATCGTCACGTTCCACCGGTGCCACCTTTGCATAGATGGCGGTGATTTGATCACTGGCGAGCGCCTTTCGCAAAGCCTGACGCAGTTGGTCCGCATCCTCGACGGTATAGGTTTTGACCCCGTACCCTTCAAGAATCTTGGGAAAATCGACCTGCAGCGGTTCCTTAAGATTCTGCCGGCCGTTATCTCCCCGGTAGTAATACTTGGTCTCAAATCCTTGAGAGCCGACCTGCATGGACAGTGAATGAATCGATCCATAACCGCCGTTATCCAAGAGCAGCAATATGATTTTCTCCCGCTCCTGAATCGCCGTCAGTACATCCTGGTGGTACATGATGAAGGAGGCATCGCCGATGAAGGAGAAGATCTCCCTGCTCGGATCAGCCATTCGCATACCCAGGGCTGCAGGAATCTCATAACCCATGCAGGAATAGCCGTATTCAACCGAGTAGCCCAGCGGACTACCCGCCTTCCAGAGCTTCTGAAGATCGCTGGGCATGGACCCGGCGGCGTTCACGACCACATCCTGGGGACGGGCGAATTCGTTGACGATGCCGATGACCTCCTTCTGCCCCAGCCCCTCAGTGCCCGGGATATGCTGGACCATGCGGTCTACAGCCTGCCGTTGCTCATCAGCCTTGGCCACGGCCTCACTGTGATAATCCTCGTCCACCTGCCAATCGCCCAAAACCTCCTGCAGCTCGCTCAGCGTCTCACGGGCATCGCCAATGACCGGAATGGCTGCCTCCTTGTGCGCATCGAATGACAGGACGTTGATATTGACGAAGTGCACCTGGGGATTCTGGAACATCGTGTTGGAAGCCGAGGTGAAATCCGTATAGCGTGTGCCGACACCGATGATCAGGTCTGCAGTGTGGGCCAGGCGATTGGCAAAGCGCAGTCCCAGAGCACCCATGGGGCCCGAGTTCATCGGATGGTCATAGGGCAGGGCGCCCTTGCCTGCCTGGGCGCTCCCGACCGGAATCCCGGTCTTCTCTGCGAATTCCGCCAGGACCCCGCTGGCCGACGAATACACGACGCCTCCGCCAGCGGTGGTCGGGTCGGTCAGGATCTGAATGCTCTTCATCAGGGAGGCAGGCAGCTGCTCGGGCCGGACGATTCGGTCCCAGTACCGACTGGCGGAAATATCGTTGAACTGTTCCTTCTCGACCTGCTGCGAAACCAAGCCTGTACGTCGAAAAATACTCACTGAGGAGCAAGGGGACCGCAGACGATTAACGGCCGCAGTGATCATATCCCACGATCTCCTTTACTCGCATCCTTGCCAGTTCAGGTCCATGAATTGTGCTTTTGTTGCTTTATTCCATTCAATTGCATCGTTGAAATGTTGTCTGCTCAGTTTCCCCTTCCCCGAACGACACCCAAAGACTGATATACATGGGACAGCAGAAGGTACGGATAATCAACCTATCAGCCTACCGTCAGTTGAGCGATCCGACATATTATCATGGTATAGAGCTATTGGACAGTTCTCTACAAATTTTGATAAGAAAATCGAATAAATTGTGAACATTCAATATAAATAAGCAAATATTGATACAAAAATCCCGCATATCGGTATTTTTGAGGATTTTTTTTATTGCTATATCGCTAGGCAGTCACTAACATGAAGGGCATGAATACTCAAACATCAACGAGGATATTGGACGTTGCAGTCATTCCTGGTGACGGAATCGGCCGTGAAATCGTGCCGGTCGCCCAAGCCGTACTCAAGGAAGCCGTCGGCGACAGCGTCTCCTTTAACTACACCGACTATGATCTGGGCGCAGATCGCTACCTGCGTGATGGTACCCTCATCACAGATGATCAACTCAAGGATATGGACCAAAAGGATGCCATCCTATTGGGGGCTGTCGGCGATCCACGAGTCAAGTCAGGAATCCTGGAGCGCGGCCTGCTGCTCAAGCTCCGTTTCGCATTTGACCAGGCCATCAACATGCGGCCGTCCAAACTCTACCCCGGTGTCAAATCCCCATTGGCCGACCCTGGCGACATCGACTTTGTCGTCATCAGAGAAGGCACGGAAGGCCTGTATTCCGGCATGGGCGGTCTGTTGCGCATGGGCACTGAACACGCCATAGCAACCGAGACCTCGATGAACACCGAATTCAGCATCGAGAGGGCGGTGAGGTTTGCCTTCGAACTGGCTCGCAAGCGCGGGGGCAAGAAGCACGTAACCATGGTCAACAAGACCAACGTGCTCTACTATGCCGGTCAACTCTGGCTGTGGGTCATGGACAAGGTCGGCAAGGAGTACCCTGACGTGACCTATGACTACCTGCATGCCGATGCCTGCACCATATTCCTGGTCACCGATCCCTCCCGGTTCGACGTGATTGTGACCGACAACCTCTTCGGCGACATCATCACCGACGAGGCCGGCGCAGTTGTGGGCGGAATCGGCTATTCGGCATCAGCCAACATCAATGTGACCGACGAGCATCCCTCCATGTTCGAGCCCATCCACGGTTCTGCCCCCGACATTGCAGGCAAGGGCATAGCCAACCCTTCGGCCACGATTCTGTCCACAGCCCTGCTCCTGCAGCACTTCGGGTATGACGAAGCGGCTGCCCGAATCGAACGAGCCGTGGAAGCGGATGCCGAGGAGAATTCCTCCCGCAAACGGAGCACTGACCAAATTGGCCAGGACATTATCGCAAGACTGTAAACAACTACATACCGTTAAGCGATTATGGAGGCCTGACACCCTGGTCTCCAAGATCGCTTGCCGACCCTGTCCGCAGCGAGGATGCCAACGAACAGGACGAATCAAGGGCATCCAAAAGTTCCGACAACGAGGTTAGACAATATGAAAATCGCATTGGATCCCACACCGTTCCATCCCGACCTGCCCTTCCTGCCGTTTTATGTGCACCTCTAAGGCGGACGACGAATTAGTCAAGGACTTCGCGGCCGCCTTGAAGAAGGCACGTGTTGAGTTGTGCTCGCTGCTACCGGTCTACAGGACTTCCTGGCCCGACGAACGAGAGCGACAGACAGCCGTGCGTTATTGGAAGCGGGCCATCGAAATTGCAGCTCTGCAGGATGTGCACGGCATCAACAGTCCGCCGGTCTGCGCCGTCTACGCGGCTCCTCACACCTTCCATTACAGCAATAATATGGATGGGATCACCGCCTTGGCCGGCAAACGACTCAGGTCGGTTTATGTCTCAGACAGTTATGCCCATCATCGTTCGCATGATCTACGCTACATAGCCAACCCCCAAGGAACAAACGCCCGTGTTCATCAGCATCCGAAGGTGAGTGACGGCGATGTGAACTTCAAGGCCCTGTTCGCCGCCCTGAAGAAGAATGGGTTCCTGGATCGCGAAGAGTCCATCATCGTCTCCGACGTATTCGCTGAGGACACGACCGCCCACGAAACGCCCGCCTACCAGCATGAAACCATAGAACGCCTGGTGGCGGAACCCGGACGCAACTGCCTGTTTCTTCAGGAATTGCCATGTCGGCCGGCAAGGAAGGAGCATAGCATGAGCTTCTGGCTGATCATCGGTTTGGCGGTAGCTGCTGTGCTGATAGGCCTGGACAAGTCGTTGATACCAGGCTCGGCCATCCTGGCAGTGGCCACTCTGGCATCGCTGATGCCCGCCAAAGAAGCCACCGAGCTGACGCTGATCATGGCCATCGTCGCTGACTGGACCGCTATCTGGGCCTACCGGCATGACATTGTGCTGGCCTCCCTGTTTAGACTGTTGCCGACTGTGACCATAGGCATCCTAGCCGGCGTCTGGTTCTTGTATCACGCTGACAACAATGCAACCAAAAAGACCATAGGGCTCATACTTGCCTGCTTTGTTTCACTCTACTTTCTTTCTCGCATAAGGACCGCGCTGAAAACGCGATACGGCGGCAAGAGTGAAGCCTCCCAAGACGGAACCAGAGGCAAGAACAAACAGAAGCAAGGAATAAGCGTGGCCTTCCACATGCTCTGCGGCGTTCTGGCGGGTTTTACCACCATGGTAGCCAATGCAGGGGGTCCGGTCACAACCGTGTATTTCAGCAGCGAGCAGCTGCCTGTCAAGCAATTCCTTGGCACCACGGCAGCCTTCTATCTGGTGGTGAACCTGGTGAAGCTGCCTTTTGCAGTCGGACTGAATACGATAAACAGGGAAGTTGTGCTTGCCTTCCTATGCGTTCTCCCGCTCACTCTGCTCGCTGTCATCTGCGGCAGGCTGATCGCCGGTCATGTCAACCAGAAAGCCTTTTCTGCGGCAATATATTTCTTCGCAGTCATCGCCGTCATCAGCCTTCTGATATGAAAAAGCTCCATTACGGGAACAATACCGAGTCCCGCACAATAATCGGCAGAACTTCCCGTTCTAGACTAAGCACTACGATAAATTTTAATCAGGCCGAAGATCGACTGTTTTTGCCGATGCCGTGAACGAACACGGCGCGTGTCGTCTATCCAATTGTCATCAATCCAATGAGGGAAAACGCTATGCACAACACAACAGAACGATTCGTACACAAGCTGTCCGAAGGCGATGCCTCCATGCGCGACCTGTTAGTAAGCAAGCGATTCGAGGATGGCAACAATCACCTGCCAGTATTAGTCAGATCGGGAGCCCAGATCTCCACGCCCGATATGATGAACACCACTCTCAATTTGGGACTCAACGAAGAGACGGTGCGGGCTCCTATCAGTAAGACCGGCAACCTCCACCGGGACTGGGACTCCTACCTTCGGTTCATACCGCTGTACGGTAGCGCAGTGATGGGTGTGCCTGGAAAAATCTCCGAGCGCAAAGCCGAGCAGCATGTCAGAAGAAGCACAGCGCCTAAGGATATCGAAGGCATGCACCATGCGGAAAGGGTTCTGACCTCCCTCGGAGGCATGGTTAGTTATACCGCCGCAGCAGTGGCAAAGGGGATTAGGCGCTGCTGCGTGTCGGGTCTGTCCGATTTGGGATTGATGGATGAAGACGGCTGCCGCCTGTCGAACCAGAACATAAGGGAGGGCAATTGGATCTTTCTGGATGGGGAAACCGGGAAGGTCTATGCAGGAAAATTGCCCACACGCCCCTCTTACGAGATCGGACCCTTCGCACGCGTGATGTCATGGGCCAACCGTTTCGTCACATGGAGGCCAAGGCCAACGCGGATCCGCCGGAAGACTTCCGACGCTCACAGGAGCCGGGCGATGAGAGAGTCGGACTGTGCCGCACCGGGCACATATTCTCCCAAGGAGAACGCGGCGGAGATCCCTCGTCCATCGAATTCTGCGGCAATTGGCCTCGATTATGTACCCTGCTCAACCTACCAGTCGCAGGCAACAAGACTGGGTGCGGCCCAGGCCAGTCGGCGGGCATGCGCTCGAGGCAAGTAAAGGAGCAATCATGAAGAGCCAAGCATGACTGCAAGAACGATCCATCTACAAGAACAGTGAGGAAATCATTATGAATGAAAACATCAATATGGACAAAATCAGAGAACTCAAACGGCTCGCTGGTCGAATCAGACAGGAGACAATCAAGGAAATCTCGGCCTTTGGAACCGGCCACGTGGGTGGATCCCTGTCTATAGCCGACCTTCTTGCTGTCCTGTACGGACACGAGATGAACATCAAACCCGAGGATCCGCAGTGGGCCGACCGGGACTGGTTTGTCCTTTCCAAGGGCCACTCCGCACCAGCCTTGTACGCCACACTCGCTCTGCGCGGATACTTTCCCATGGATTGGCTGAATACCCTCAACCGCAACGGGACCAACCTTCCTAGCCATGCCGACAGACTCAAGGTTCCCGGAGTGGACGTAACCGCCGGATCCCTGGGTCAAGGATCCTCAGTAGCCGCGGGTGTTGCTTTGGGACTGAAGATGGATGGCCGAAACAACAAGGTTTATCTAGTCATAGGAGACGGCGAGAGTCAAGAGGGTCAGATATGGGAGATGGCCCTCTTTGCCGCCCAGCATCGCTTGGGCAATCTGATTGCCTTCATGGACTATAACGGTCTGCAACTGGACGGATACTGCCAGGACATCTGCTCCCTGGGAGATGCTGCAGCCAAGTTCAAGGCTTTTGGATGGCAGGTTGTTGACGTCTCTGATGGCAATGACGTCCCATCCATCCTTCAAGCCTTGGAAACAGTCGGCAGCAAGTCCGGAAAGGCCGACGGCCAGCCTTCTATGATCGTGCTTCACACCGTCAAGGGTCTGGGATGGTCGGAAATCGCTGGAAAACCGAAGAGCCATTCAATATCAATCAACGAGCAGGAGCGCGACCAGGCCTTGGCTGAAGTCCAAACAATGATTGATGCGGCCTAAGGCATGAGATCCACGCACACAAACCCAATTGCACAAGGATAGGTAAAGAGGAAACAGGAATGATAGAGCGTACTTTGGAAAACGAGAGACAGGAAATGCGGCAGGCCTTCTGCCAATGCCTCCTTGACCTGGCGGCCGACGACGAACGCCTGATCCTTCTGGATGCTGATTTGATGAGCGCCATAGGCACCAAGCCTTTTCAGGAAGCCCACCCAGAACGGACGGTGGACTGCGGCATTCAGGAAGCCAATATGATCGGCACTGCGGTAGGGCTCTCCATGACCGGCAAAATACCCTTCGCGCATACCTTCGCTCCGTTCATGAGCCGAAGAGCGATGGACCAGATCTTCATTTCCGGCGGCTACAGCAAGGCCAATGTCAAGCTCGTTGGCTCCGACCCGGGAATCACGGCCATGACCAACGGGGGCACCCACATGTCCTTCGAGGATATGGGGATCATGAGGAACGTCCCTTCAATGACCGTTCTGGAAGCCACCGATATCACCATGCTTAAATGGATGATGAGTTGGCTGGCCCAAAACTACGGCATGCAATATATGCGGCTGGTGCGCAAGCCGTGCGTCAAGGTCTATCAGGAAGGAACTCATTTCCAAATAGGAAAAGCCGTACAGGTCATAAATCAGTCCGGTGCAGAGGCGACTATCATCGCCAGCGGCATCTGTGTGGCTGAATCTATTAAGGCTGCGCGCACTCTTGACGATGAAGGCATACCGGTCCGCGTCCTTGACATGTTCACATGGAAGCCGCTGGACAATCAGGCTGTAGCCGATGCAGCCCGACAAACCGGAGCCATCGTGACCGCTGAGAACCATAATGTCAATACAGGCCTAGGTGCTGCCGTCAGCGAAGCAGCGGCAGGCAGCTGCCCAGTTCCTATCGAATTCATCGGAGTTCACGACCGATTCGGCCAGGTCGGCGACCAGAACTATCTGGCTCAGGAATATGGATTGACGGCAAAGGATATAGTCCGAGCCGTAAGGAAAGTCGTCGACAGAAAACACCAATATCTTCAACGCTGACATTGATACGTCGCCAGACCACAGAACAGGGGGCAGCGTGTCGGCAATCCGACACGCTGCCCCCTGTTGGCCTGTGACTTAGCGTGAACCGTTGCGTGCAAATCTGAACCGAGGTGCGCGCATGTTCACCTGCTCGGTTCTACTTCTGAGCCAGCATGGACTGGTTGATGGCCGCCAGGAAGTCCCGGTTGGTGGCGGTCTTCTTCAGCCTGGGCACCAGTGTCTGATAAGCCTGCTCGGTCTCCATGCCGCCCAGGAGGCGACGAAGACGATAGACCACAGCCAGCTCCTCAGGCGCGGTGATCAGCTCCTCGCGCCGGGTGCCGGAGGCGTTGATGTCGATGGCGGGGAACATACGCTTGTCGGCCAGGTCCCTGGTCAATCTCAGCTCCATGTTGCCAGTGCCCTTGAACTCCTCGAAAATGACCTCATCCATCTTGGACCCGGTCTCCACCAAGGCCGATGAGATGATGGTAAGAGAACCACCATTCTCAATGTTGCGGGCGGCGCCAAAGAAGCGCTTAGGCGGATAAAGGGCCTGCGCGTCCACGCCGCCGGAGAGGATGCGTCCGGATGCGGGAGCCGAGATATTGTAGGCGCGAGCCAGACGGGTCATGGAATCCAGAAGGACCACCACATCCTGCCCCAGCTCCACCAGACGCTTGGCCCGTTCGATGGCCAGCTCAGCCACAGTGGTGTGATCGCTGGCAGGGCGGTCGAAGGTGGAGGAGATGACCTCACCCTGAACCGTGCGCTCCATGTCAGTGACCTCCTCGGGCCGCTCGTCCACCAGGACCACCATCAGGTGCACCTCGGGGTTGTTGGCGGTGATGGAGTTGGCGATGGACTGCAGGGTCAGGGTCTTGCCGGCCTTGGGCGGCGAAACGATCAAACCGCGCTGACCCTTGCCGATGGGAGCGACGATGTCGATCAGACGACCGGTGATGTTCTTGGGCTGGGTCTCCATCCGCATGCGCTCCTGCGGGTAGAGGGGGGTCAGCTTGTTGAAGTGAGGGCGCCCTGCAGCGTCCTCCACGCTCATGCCGTTGATGGTGTCAATGGCCTGAAGAGGAACGAATTTCTGCCGCTGATTGCGATGCTCGCCCTCGCGGGGGGGACGGATGGAGCCATGCACGGCATCGCCCTTGCGCAGGCCATACTTCTTGACCTGGCCCATGGAGATGTAGACATCGTTAGGGCCGGGCAGGTAGCCGGAGGTGCGCACGAAAGCATAGGAGTCCAGCACATCCACAATGCCTGCCACGGGGACCAGATCCTCGGGCTTGAAGTTCTCCCTGGGCTCATAGTCACGATCCCGGCCGCTGCTGCGATGGTTGTTGCGGTTGCGTCGGTCGTTGCGATCGTTGCGGTCATTGCGGTCGCTTCGGTTTCGGCGATCATAGCCGTTGTGACGGTAGTCGCGCCCCTCCTCGCCGCGATCCTCATAGCTGCGCCGACGAGGTCGGTCATTCCGCGAAGGCAGTGCTGCCAGAATGTCGTCCAAATTCCGCACTGAACCTGAGCCGGAACCTTCGCGCTCCTCACCATGCTCACGCTCGCTCCGGCCGCGGTTGGTGTGGGAGCCTCGGGATGAATCCGTGCTGCGGTGACGGCGACGGGATATGACCACGTTCTCCTCGTCGGCCACGGTATGGGGGAAGCGGCTCCGGCGCTCGCTATGGCCGCTCTTATGATCGTCAATGCCCAAAACATCGAAGAGGTCTCCGACAGGACGATCGTCCTTGGATTCCTTGGTATCCGTGGTCTCCGGTCCGCCTTCCGCGGAGGACTTCGCCTCCTGCTTTGTCGGCTGCTGCTGTTCGGGGGCCTGGCCCCCCTTGGCCACGGCGGCCGCAGCCTTGGGCTTGCCAACGGTTACTCCCTCAGGGGCCTTGCCGCCCGAGCGTGCCGCCTCGATCGTCTCGATCAGGACAGGCTTGCGCATGCCGGAAATACCGCGCAACCCCAGCTGCCTGGCCAATTCCTTGAGTTCGGGCAGCTTCATGGAATGAATATCTTGGCTTGTTGCCACTGTTGTAATGCCTTTCCTTCGCTATGCCTAATTAGGCTAGGCAAATAGCTTGAGAATAGTGCGGGGGTACCGCTCATGAAAATTCGATGACGACTCGGCTTATCGAACTTCCATAAGCCTACAACGACTGCCCGACCGGTGCAAGGAACAGCCTGCGTGTCCAAATATTCATGGGTAAACCTCTAGACTGGGCATATGAATGATCGATCATCTCTGCGTGAGCAACGGCGGAGCGAATTCGTAACCACCGCCATGCGGGTCTTCGACCGGAAAGGTGCTGCAAACACCTCCCTGCGCGACGTAATCCACGCCATGAACCACGGCAAGGGCGTGGGCATGAGCGTTTTCTATTACTACTTCAAATCCAAGGACGATCTGATAGATGCCTGCGTGCGCACTTATCTGGCCTCCTACGTGGATCATGTGGTCGACATTCTGCAGGATTCTGACCTGAACGTTCAAGAGGCGCTGGACGACATCTGCCCGCATCTGATAAGGGCCATCTGGAAGATGGACGTCATCTTCGCGGACAAGGCCAACTGGTACAGCTACCTGAGCACCAACAGCAATGTGATGGAGGGCTTCGTCAGACAGATTATCGACCCTCTGACCAAGGCGCTAGACCGCTGGCTGGATCGGGGCGACCTGCCGCAGACTCCGCTGATCCAAACGGCCGGCACCCGTACTGTGGCCTGGCTGATGGCTGACGGGCTCTCGTCCATCGTCAGCAACGGCAGAGAAGCCGCCGGCCACCCGCAGATCAGAGAGGTGGTCCGCCAACGGGTACGCGAAAGTGTGGCCTTCTTCTCACAGCTGCTGGGCCTGCCCCTGAAGGCGCCGGCCATCGCCCTGTCGTGATGGCAAAGCCCCCGAACTTACGATCGGAGGCTTAAAACGAAACGAAAGCCGAGGTTTGTCTACTTCTCCTCGTGATAAGACTTCTCGGTATTGACGTTCCAGACGTTGGTCTTGTCGGCACGCCCCGATTTGATGTTGGCCACGGCTTCCATGGATGTGGCCATGGAGTGATCCTGGTTGTTGTAGTGATGCTGCCCGTTGCGGCCCACGCAGTAGAGGTTGCCGAAGGAGTCCAGCCATTTGACCAGCTCGGGCATTTGGGCATAGGTGTCGAAGTAGGCCGGGTAGGCCTTGACCACCCGCTCCCGGTGCGAGTCCAGCACGTCGGCAGGTCCGTTGATGATGCCCATCCGGGTCAGCTCCTTGATGGCGAAGTCAGTGGTCTGCTGATCGCTCATGCTCCAGAAGTCATCACCCTCCTTGCAGAAGTACTCCAGGCCGATCCAAACAGTTCCGTCCACGTTCTTGACCATGTAGGGGCTCCAGTTGTTGAAAATCTGGATGCGGCCCATCTTGTATCCGGGATCCTGCACATAAATCCAGCAGTCGGGAACAATGGGCGGATCACCCAAGGTCTTGATAGAGGTGGTGTTGCGGATGCGCAGGTGGCGGACCAGCAGGCCAACGGTCACGAAATCGCGATAGGGCAGCCCCTGAGCCACCCTGACCATTTCCTTATCGGTGGACGGCTCCTCGTGGGCGATGGCCTCCACCAGGTCCTTGATGGGCATGGAGGAGATGATCTGGTCGGCTTGCAGAGTCACTTCTTTGCCATCAGCGTTGCGATAGATGACACCGGTCATGTGGCCGTCATGCTGAGTCAGTCCGATTACGCGGGCATCGGTGATCACGTGGACCCCGTGCTCCACATTGCGACGCTCCACGGTCTCCCAGAGCTGGCCCGGACCCAGCTTGGGGTACCAGAACTCCTCGATCAGGCTGGTTTCGACCTGATGAGCATCGCGCTTCTTGGGCAGCAGCTTCTGGAAGGCGTTCTTGAGCACGCCCATGATGCTGAGCCCCTTGACTCGCTGGGCGCCCCAGTCGGCGCTGATCTCGCGCGGGTGACGGCCCCAGAGCTTTTCGGTGTAGCCCTCGAAGAACATGGAGTAGAGCTTGCGGCCAAAGCGGTTGATATAGAAGTTCTCCAGGTTGTCCTCAGGCAGCTTGTGGACGACGGACTTCAGGTAGCTGAACCCGGCCTGCATGGTCAGCTTGAAGCCCATGGCCCTGAGGGTGTTGAGCGTCAAGGAGATGGGATAGTCGAAGAAGTGGTGATTCCAGTAAATCCTGGAGACGCGGTGACGCTTGAGCATGACCCGGTCGGTCTTCTCCGGATCAGGGCCGCCGGGTTCCAGGTCGTGGTGGCGGCCAAGTTTTTTATCGTCATAGGAGGGCGCGCCCTGCAGAGGCAGGACCTCCTTCCACCAGTCCATGATCCGGTCATCCTTGGAGAAGAACCGATGGCCGCCAATGTCCATGCGATTGCCGTTATGCCGGACCGTGCGGGAGATGCCGCCAAAGGCATCAGTGGCCTCAAGAACAGTAACGTCATAGCGCTCGTCGCCGCCGTCCTTGACCAGTTCCCATGCCGCTGTCAAGCCGGCGGGCCCTCCGCCGATGACGATCACGGACTGCTTGCGCTCCATGCCAACCTCCTGAAAACCGTATGAAATCATCACTACTGTACCTGGCTCGTCCCAGGCCAGAGGCTGCCGAGGGACTTCCCACACGAATTCCCGCCATTGCGTGGAACAAACGTGATGATGCTCGCCCCTGAACGATGTTTAGCCCAACGCATCGGGTATGTCGATATCCGTCTTCTGCACTTCCTCCACATTGACATCTTTAAAGGTGACGATGCGGACGTTCTTGACGAACCGGCTGGACCGGTAGACATCCCAGACCCAGGCATCGGTCAGCCGGACGTCGAAGTAGACATCTTGCCCAGCGGACCGAACGTTGAAATCCACCTTGTTGGCCAGGTAAAATCGCCGCTCGGTCTCGACCACATAGGTGAACAGCTTGATCACGTCCCGGTACTCGCGATACAGGGCCAGTTCAGCGTTGGTCTCGTAGTTGTCGAGATCCTCAGCACTCATCGACTACCTCCATTCGCGCGATCACGGCCATGGCCAAGCGTACGCCACCAGGCACGCTTGGAACGCTTGGCCTCAGTCGACCCATAGGCCCAATCAGATGCCGTATGCTCCTCGCCAGACTGCTCGGCAACAGATTCTTCGGAATCAGGCTTCTCCCCCGCAGCCGCTGCGTCCGTCTGACCAGAGTCTGCCTTCTCATCATTCCTGCTGTCAGATCCTGCATGGTCTTCAGCAGGTTTGTCCGAATGCGGACCACCTGATGCAGACGAATCCTGAGATGCCGAGGTGGATTCCTCAGGCTCGGACCCGCTTATGCCGCCATTCTCATCCGCGGCGTATCCGTGTACAACAAGGGCTTCAGCCACACCGGGGTTTTCGCGGATGACATGCATGCCGAAAGCATTCAAAGAACGAATGGGATCATATTCGTCGACAAGTGCGTCCATGACGATCTGATCCTGATACTTGCCGTTCTCGGCATCCCAGAGCGCATCTCGGGAGGTGCCCGAGATCATGAATCCCAGGGACTGGTAGACAGAGATCGAGCGAGTGTTTTTCTCTGGCACAGCCACCCAGATCCGGTGCAGGCCCAGACCCGTAGGAGCAGCCGCGTACCCGTAGGTCATGATTCTGGGCATGGCATCCCGGGAGTAGCCGCGCCCGCGGAAGTGCCTACCCAAGACCACCTGAATCCTGGCTGAGCGAGACCAGCCGTCCACGTCGATTAGAAAGATCATGCCGATGACCCCCTTGGTGGCATCGGCATCGGGCGAACCATCCTGGTCGGTATCCGCATCAGTTACCATGGCCCAAGCCAGGGTGCGGCGGGACTCGGGATCACCCACACCCGAATCACGGGCAGCCAGACCCTTGGACCAAGCCACCGACCGACGCACCCAGGCATTGACCACGGCTCGTTCGGCACTAGGCCCCTTACCGGTGATGCCGGTGGAATTGTAAAAGGCCTCCAGCTGGTCCATTGCTGTCAGATCGGCGATGACCGCCGGACGCAGGTGCAACATCTCGCCCCGGATGTAGGGGATTTCGATCCGGTCGGGCAGCTGTCTGCTCGCCATGTCGTCAGATCCTTCAGTTTGCGTTTGCGGTCGGTCTTTGCCCCTGCCGCTCATAGACATCACGTCACCTCCATGATCGCCACCCTGCGATGGCAATCAATTGTAATCCCTCGCCCCTGGGAAAACCATGAGAGGCTGGGCAGGTCCGCCGGTCCGAATCCGATGGAACCAGGTCGGCGGACCGGGCGTGGTCAAGACTTAGCGATGCGCTCCATGACGATCTTGCTGACTGCCTTGGCATCGGCCTGACCCTTGGTGGCCCTCATGACCGCTCCGATAATAGCGCCCATGGGCTTCATATTGCCGCCTTTCAGCTTGGCCACGATGTCCGGGTTATCCTTGAGGGCCTGATCGACGGCTGCATCCAAGGCTCCGTCGTCCGAAACCACCTGATAGCCGTGCTTCTTAACAACCTCGCTGGGCTTGCCCTCGCCTGCCAACACGCCAGAGACGGTCTGCTTGGCCAGCTTGTCATTGAGTTTGCCGTCAGCGATCAACTGTTCCACATCGGCGACATCCTGGGCCGAAATGGGCAGCTCCTGCAGGCTGACCCCACGGGCGTTGGCTTCGCGGGAGATCTCGCCCAGCCACCACTTACGGGCTCCGGCAGCCGTAGCGCCGGCCTTGACCGTATCCTCGATCAGGTCCACAGCATCGGCGTTGACCGCATCCTGCATTTGCCTATCGGTGAAATCCCACTCCTTCTTGAGACGAGCGCGGCGTTCGCGCGGCATCTCTGGCATCTGAGCCTTGAGCTCCTCGATATGATCCTCGGTCACATGGACCATGACCAGGTCGGGATCGGGGAAGTACCGGTAATCGTTGGCATCAGTCTTGACACGGCCGCCCGCCGTGGTCTGTGTGGACTCATCCCAGTGTCGGGTCTCCTGCAGCACCTCGCCGCCGGACTCCAGCAGGGCTGCCTGACGGCGGATCTCGTAGGTCAGCGTCTTCTCGATGCCCTTGAAGGTGTTGACATTCTTAGTCTCCGACCGGGTTCCCAAAGGGGCATCCGGCCCGGCGTGCAGGGAGACGTTGACGTCGGCGCGCATGTTGCCCTGCTCCATCCGGGCGTGGGAGATGCCCAGGGCCCGGACGATGTCTCGGATGGCCCGGACGTAGGCCCCGGCCACCTCGGGGGTACGCGCCCCGGCGCCCTCGATAGGCTTAGTCACGATCTCGACCAGGGGGACACCCGCACGGTTGTAGTCCACCAGTGAGTGATCGGCGCCCTCAATGCGGCCGTCGGCCCCGCCTACGTGGGTATTCTTGCCAGCATCGTCCTCCACATGGGCACGCTCGATGGGCACGCGGAAGATGCTGCCGTCGTCCAGCTCAACGTCCAGGTAGCCCTCACCGTTCAAGGGTTTGTCATACTGGGAGATCTGATAGTCGCGGGGCATGTCCGGATAGAAGTAGTTCTTCCTGGCGAACTGGCTCCACTCGCTGACCTTGCAGTGCAGGGCCAGGCCCAGCTTGACCGCATAGTCGATGGCGGTCTTGTTGACCACAGGCAGGCTGCCGGGCAGGCCCAGGGAGACCGGGGTCAGCTGGGTGTTGGGCTCGCCGCCGAACTCGATATGGGCCGGGCAGAAGAGCTTGGTGTTGGTGCAGAGCTCGACATGGACCTCCAGGCCGAACACCGGGTCGTACTTGGCCACGGCATCGGCGTACTTCATCAGTTTTTCAGCCATTGTGATTCCGTTTTCCTTCCGATGCCTACTTGTTCGATCCCTGGGCCAGGCCATCCAGCCAGGGGGTGGACAACTTCCGGGAGATGGGCCCGCCCCACTGCTCCTCCAGGGCGGCCTCAAGAGCGGCGGCAGGCCGGTACATGACCTCGTCGCGCATCTGAGGGGCGAAGAACTGGAAACCGACAGGCAACCCGTCGTCGCTAAGCCCGGCGGGAATCGACATGGCTGGGGTACCAGCCAGGTTGGCTGGAATGGTAGCCACGTCGTTCAGGTACATGGCCAGCGGATCGTCCATCTTCTCCCCGAAACGGAAGGCCGTGGTCGGCGAAGTGGGCGATACCAGGACATCGGCCTGCTCGAAGGCCTTCTCAAAGTCGCGGATGACCAGGGTGCGGACCTTCTGAGCGGAGCCGTACCAGGCATCGTAGTAGCCGGCGGACAGGGCGTAAATACCCAGGATGATCCTGCGCTTGACCTCGTCGCCGAATCCGGCCTCGCGTGTGGCGGCCATCATGTTGGCTGCCGTCTGGGGGACGCCATTGGGAGGCATGACCCGCAGGCCGTAGCGCATGCCGTCGTAACGGGCCAGGTTGGAGGAGACCTCAGAGGGCATGATGATGTAGTAAGCAGCCAGCGCGTAGGGGAAGTGCGGGCAGGAGACCTGAACAACCTCGGCACCCATGGATTCCAGCAGCGAGACAGCCTCGTTGAAACGTGCTTCGACGCCGGGCTGGTAGCCCTCGCCGCCCAACTCCTTGACCAGACCCACCTTGAGTCCCTTCAGATCGCGCTTCTGGCCCTGACGGGCGGCCTGTGCCAGAGGGGGAACCGGCTTGGGAATGGATGTGGAGTCTCGGCGGTCATAGCCGCCAATGACCTCCTGCAGCAGGGCCGCGTCCAGCACTGACCTGGAGACCGGACCAATCTGATCCAGGGAGGAGGCCATGGCTATGGCCCCGAACCTGGAAACACCGCCATAGGTTGGTTTGACGCCCACGGTGCCGGTCAAGGATCCGGGTTGCCGAATGGACCCACCAGTGTCAGTGCCCAGGGCCAGCGGAGCCTCAAAGGCGCCGACAGCCGAGGCCGAACCGCCGCCTGAACCGCCCGGGACCCGCTCGGTATCCCAGGGGTTGTGTGTGGGTTTGAAGGCCGAGTGCTCAGTGGAAGACCCCTGAGCGAACTCATCCAGGTTGGTCTTGCCCAGAATGGGCATGCCTGCGGCTTTGAGCTTCTTGATGACGGTGGCATCGTAAGGCGGCACCCAGCCCTCGAGGATCTTGGAGGCAGCCGTGGTGGGAATGCCCTTGGTGACGATCATGTCCTTGATGGCAATGGGAACGCCGGCAAGTTCCGGCAGCCCTTCGGCGCCTTCATGGGCCAGGCGCTTATCGAAAGCGTCAGCCTGCTCCAGGGCCTGATCGGCGCTAACCTGCAGAAATGCATCAATGCTGGGCTCGGCAGCTTCGATCACATCCAGATGAGCCTGAACCAGCTCGCGGCTGGAGACCTGCCCCGACCGCAGCTGTGCGGCCATGTCGGAAGCGGATTGCTTGACCAATTCTTCCTGTGCGCTCATCGTCTCACTCCTCACCCAGAATGCGCGGGGCCACGAACATACCAGACTCAGTGACCGGCGCACCTGAAAGGGCAGCCTCCTGGGTCAGCGGCTCTTCAGCCTCATCGGGACGCAGGTAGGCCTCCAGGGGAATGGGATTGGCAGTGGGGGGCACATCATCGCCAGCCACCTCCTGAACCTTGGTGATGGAATCGGCGATCACGTTGAGTTCGCCCTTGAGGCGGTCAGCCTCCTGATCGGTCAAAGCAATACGGGCCAGATCGCCCAAGTGCTTGATCTCTTCACGTGTAAAAGTTGGCATACCACTTATCATATGGGTGCTCTATGACACGCAGAAGACAGGGTCAACCGATGTCTGCGCGCCGAAAGACCAGGGTTCCCAAAGCACAGCATAGGGCTGTCCATACCATCATGATCAGGCCGGCCTGCCACCAGGTGGGCCACCATCCGCGACCTGCCTCTGGTGCCCGGCCCAAGTTCGAGAGGAAGGTACCTAGCAGACTGGTTGGAGTCAGCCTGAAGGGAATCTGCAGCCATCCAGCATGAGGGATCAAACTCCGCAGGAAGCCCAGAATCAATGGCAGGATCAAGGTCAGTCCAAGAAACAGGCCAATCCCGCCTGCCTTGGATCGGCTCAAGGCTCCCAGCCCCAGGCCCATCAAAGCGAAAAGGACCAGCATGAGCGGGCCACCCAGCAGATCAATCAGGGCCAGCCCGGACTTGGAGGCGGGCAAGATGCCGGATCTGACTGATAGAAGCGGGGTCGCCAGTATCCAGCTGAGCAGCAAGCCCACCTGTGCCGCCAACCAAGTCAGCAAGGCCAGAACAAAGCCCTTGGCCATAAGGACCATGCCCCGACGAGGATTGGCAGTCAGTGTGCTCTCAATGGTGGCGCCGGAAAACTCACGCGTAAGGACCAGAACCCCAAGAATGCCCGCCACGATCATGGCCGGAAACAGGCCAGCTGCGACGGCCGACCAGAAAACGTCACTAGAGGCAGGCAGGAGGTTGGTCAAGAAGTGATTGGTCTGTTGCCCATGGCCAACCAAAACCCGGAGTGCACAAGCTATCAGGCCAGTGCTCAAAGGCTGCAAGAGCATGACGCTCAGCAGCAGGACCCAGGTCGATCGCAGGGAGAACATCTTGCGCAGCTCCCCTCGGACCGCTCCGGAAAGGGTCAACTGACCTGATGGACGACGCAAACCCAGGAAGGACAACCCCGAGGTCCGACGCAGCCGGGTAAAGGCAGAGCCATGCCGTGGAGTTCCGTAATTAGGTCCTGTGGGTACCTCTCCCCGACTCCGACGGGCCCGACTACCGTTGTCGGCACTCATGGTCGTGCCTCTGAATCACTTTTCCGTGCATCCCCTCTTCCGTGGATGATGTCCTTGTAGGCCTGTTCCAGGGAAACCTCCTCCTGCTGGAAGTCGTAGAGAACCACACCCTCCTGGGCCAGAATCGAGGCTGTGGAAGCCAAGGGCGCACCCTGAATGCGGAAGCGGGCGGCATCTGGCGGACAATTCTCGTCTGGCGGCAGACGAGTGATGCTGATTCCGGCAGCCGTGCCCAAGGCGGCCTTTAATTGGCTGGGCTGCGGCGTCACCGCATAGATGGAGTCACGGGAGTGCTCGCCAATGAACCGGGCCACGGTCGTTCTCTCCAGTATCCGTCCCTTGGCGATGATAACCAGATCATCAGCGATTTCAGCCAATTCGTTTATCTTGCGGAAGCTTAGGAGGACTGCCTTTCCCTGTGAGGCAAGGCTGCGCCAGATGTCCCTCACTCGCTCGACTTCCTCCGGATCTAGTCCTTCAAGGGGATCGTCCAGAACCATGTTGTGTGGGTCGCCCAGAAGGGCTGCGGCCAGGGACAGCCGCCGACTCATCCCTAAAGAAAAAGAACCCGTCGACCTATTGGCGACCGACTGCAGGCCGACCATCTCCAGTACCTGGTTCACCCGACGCTGATCGATGCCATTGACTGCGGCCAGGGCCAGCAGGTGGTCCTTGGCCTTGCATGCAGGATGGGCATTGCGTGGATTCAGTACTGCTCCCGCTGTCCGCATGGGCGATGAGAGCCGGACGAAAGGCTGGCCGTCGAACAGGGCTTTGCCTGCATCAGGACGAACCAGTCCTAGAGCGATGCGCAGTGTGGTCGACTTGCCAGCGCCTTTAGGCCCCACAAACCCGGTCACCCGACCGTCTCTGGCCGTAAAGGAAACACGGTCCAGTGCTTTGCGGGAGCCGAAGCGCTTGGTCAGTGAGTCAATGACAATCATGGACCCGCCACCTCCGCATGCTGGCAGATCCAGGAGTGCATGGCCACGGCAGCTGCAGCCCCCGCGTTAATGGAGCGCACCGATCCAAACTGGGAGATGTAGACCACATCGTCGGCCAACTCCAAGGCCTTCTCGGAGAGCCCCGACCCCTCGGCGCCGAACATGAGCAGGCAGTGACGAGGGAAGCTATAGGTCTCCATGGGAACGGCCCCAGGGACGTTGTCGATGGCGATCATGCGGGGCATAGACTCCCCCTGCCCGGCTGCCTCTTCTTGCAGGGTGGTCGCCATGGTTGCTATGTCGGGGTCGTGGACCACGTGCTGGTAGAGCTCGGTCATCAGGGAGCCCTTGCGGTTCCATTTGTGAGGACCGACTATATGGACGCGGCGGGCGGCAAAGGCGTTGGCGGTTCTGACCATGGAGCCGATATTGAAGTCGTGGGTCCAGTTCTCCGCAGCCACCTCAAAATCATGACGGCCCCGGCGATCCAAGTCGTCCCGAATAGCCTCGACCTTCCAGTAGCGGTACTGGTCCAGGACGTTGCGGCGGTCCCCCTGATCCAGCAGTTCACGGTCATAGCGCGGGTCTATCGGAAGGGGCTGCTCAGGATACTCTTCCTGCCAGGGACCAACCCCCACTTGCCGGAAGACCGGCTCATCTGAGGCCATGGCCGCTCGGGTCACTGGATCAGGCTCCCTCATGATCGCTCCGGCGAACTGTCGGCAGTGTCGGCGAACTGATCCTCCTGGTAGACGCAGATGAAGGGCAGCTGCTGCCGCGACCCGTCCACCGGATCGACCACCTGAATGCTGCCGTCTGTCCGGCCACCCACTAGCGAAGCGATAGCCAACGTCTTCGCGCCCTGGCGCTGGATGATCCCACAGTCAAGATTGAGCTCGTTATCCTTGCCTAAGGTAACCAGGGATGAAGTCTGCACATAGGATTTCCGGCCTAGCCAGGCATCCAGCAGGATGACCCGCCTGCCTTCGATGGATGGGCCCTTGATGGAGGGGTATACGAAGTCCATGACGAAGGCGTCCAGATCCTGCCCGCGCGAGGCTGCGGCATGAAGCATGGCATCAGCCAGTGGCACAGCAGCGGCGGTCAGGGCCCCGACCGCATCGAAGTCGTCGACTGAATAGCCTGCATCTTCCAAGGTGTCCAGAAGAACGTGCCCGGCAAGTTCGGCCCCGCGGTGGTGGAAGGTGACCCCGCTCAGCTCGGTGAAGGGACGCCCGCCGATCTCCTGGGCCAGGAGTTCGCGCAGCTGATCGACCGGCTCAGGCAGGTCCATGTCGGATTTGCGCCCGACCAGATCAGGCGACCCAGTAGGCCTGAAGGATGAACCCTCTTGTCTCTTCGATGCCTCGTTCATGCTTATCAGACTAGCGCCGGAGGCCCCTAAGCGGCACTCACTGCCCTTGGTCGGGCAAAACTTCCGGCGCGGTCAGCTCCCTGATATTGCCCTTGTCTGAATCGATCATGTCGACCGAATCGATGACCTTGGAAGGGTCCATCTGCTGCAATTTGCGGGCGGTAACCAGAACCCGCGATTCCAAAGAGGATGCGAACTTGTTGTAAGCGGTCACTGTGGCAGTGATGGAACGGCCCAGTTTGTTGGCCCGGTCGCCCAGGACCACAAAGCGGTCATAGAGCTCGTGTGTCAACGTAAATAGGGTGCGAGCGTCCTCGGACAGGTTCTGCTGCTGCCAGGCATAGGCCACCGACTTGAGCACAGCCCAGAGGGTCACCGGCGAGGTCAGAGCCACCTTTTGGGCAAAGGCATCATCCATCAGGGTGGGGTCCACCTCCAGAGCAGCCTGCAGAAGGGAGTCGTTGGGGATGAAGGCTACCACGAAGTCCGGGGCCGTTTCAAAGGCGTTCCAGTACTCCTTGTCGGCCAGGGCCTTGACGTGCTCGCGCAGGGCACGGGCATGCGCCTTGAGCAGCTCGTCCCGGCGGCGCAGCTCGTCATCCGAAGCTGTGTCGGGGATCTCGCAGGCCCGCTGGTAGTCGGAATAGGGTGCCTTGGCGTCAATGGGAATGGTCTTGCCGCCGGGCAGATGGACCACCATGTCTGGACGCAGAACGCGGCCATCCGAGGCAGTGACCACAATCTGAGTGTCGAAGTCCACATGCTCCAAGAGCCCAGCGGACTCGACGATATTCCTTAGCTGAGCCTCTCCCCAAGCGCCGCGCACCTTGTTGTTGCGCAGTGCCGAAGCCAAGGAACTGGTCTCCTTGTCCAGCCGCCCCTGCTGCTCACCCAGACTCTTCAGCTGCTGCCCCAGGGACCCCATCTCCTGCTTGCGACCCTCCTCGATCTGGGCCACCTTGTGCTGGAGGGCATCCAGATTTTTCTGCACGGGAGCCAGGGCCGAGAGCACTTTGCTCTCCTCCTCCATGCTCTGAGCCTGCCTGCGCCGCTTCTCCTCCTCCTGAGCCTGTGTACGGCGGCGCTCCTGCTCGATTCTGATTTGCTCGGCCTGCTGGGCCTGGGCCAGCTGGGACTTGACAAAGGAGAGCTCGCGGTTCAGACCGTCCACCTTGGTCCGCGCCTCCACCAGAGCCGCCTCGGATCCGTGAAGCCTGTCCTGAGCCTGGTCCAGCTGCGAACGCAGCTCATCCACCTGGCCGTCAGACCCCGTGCCGACGGACCTTCGACCGTGGGCACGACCCAGTGCATACCCGGCCAATCCTCCCAGGACCATACCGATCAGCAGGAGAAGCACAACCATGACCACCGATGACGTAGAATCGAACATATGTTCTAGTAAACCTCCAAGACTGGACGCGCAAGCCAGATTGGCAAGGCAGGTGGTCGGCGATAATTCGAGAATTCGTTTTTTCCGCAAGGAATCGGCCTTAAGACCGGTGCCGGGCCGCAACGACGGGCAGAATAGGAAATATTGAGGGGTTGGAGCAAGACCGAAGGAGATCCGTGGGTATCGATATCTTCCTGGCGATAGCCGATCTGGTCGTGGCCTGCGCGGTCACCTGGCTGATCATTTGGTACTTCCTTATGCCGTCGGCTCATGTCAGCGACCAAGATGCAGGCGCAGACTCCCCGGCCAACCACCCCTGGCGCGATCCCGAGGATTGGGGCAAATGGGGGGCCGATCTGGACTCCCGCAGCCACCGTCTGCTCAGGCCTACCATCATTAGCGCCCTGCTGACTGCACCCGTCCTGGCTCTTGATCTATTCGATCGTTTCGGCCCCGATCTGATTCCCTCCTGGCTGACCAGCCCTTGGGTCCAGGCTATTCTGATAACCCCAGTCATCTTCTATTGCGGTCGTGGAATACTCATGGACGGGTGGAAGTCCATGACCGAGCACCGTTGCAGCCCCGATCTTTTGGCCATGCTGGCCACAAGTCTGGCCTACCTGTACAGCCTGGCTACCTGCCTGGCCGGGTCCCTGCTACCGGAGGGCTCCCGATCCCCATACTTCGACCTGATCGGCGTAGTCATCACCCTCCTGTTGCTGGCCCGGGTCATAGGCACCAGAATGGAAGCCTCCCTGGTGGCCTCTTTGAACCATCTAACAGAAATCCGACCAGCCTCAGGCCTGGTGGCCGATCCAGAACATCCGCAGACAGTTCCCGCCCGGATCCTTGCACGTGACCGGATCCGCTCAGGAGATTTACTCCTGGTACGCACAGGAGAGCGCCCAGCCGCCGACGGGATTGTGGAGTCAGGATCGGCTCTGGTGGACGACAGCGAGCTGACCGGCGGCGACCGACCTCGGCCTTGCGGGCCCGGCGACCGGATCCTGGCCTCCAGCAAGATTCTGGAGGGTCGACTGTCCATCCGCGTGGATGCCGCCGGCGACAACACCTATGCAGCCAGGCTGGTGAAGATCATCCCCCAGGCCCTGGTCGAACGCTCCCCCGACATGCGTAGGATGGATCGCATCGTCAACATAGCCATCGCCCTGATCATGATCCTGGCTGTCTGGACCTTCATGCTCTGGCTCATGCTGGGACCGCAACCCCACCTGGCCCATGCTGTAGGCAATGCCGTCTGTGTGCTGACCATTACCTGTCCCGCCGTCGCAGCCATGACCATCCCCATGGCCTTCCGAACCAGCTTGGAGACGGGCCTGGCCCACGGTCTGCTTTTCACTTCGCCACGAGCCATGAACCACCTGGGCCGGGTGCGCACGCTGATTCTGGACGACTCCTCTCTGCTGGGTCCCGACGACTCGGAGAGCCAGGGTGTCCACGCGGAATCCCTGACTCGCACTGCCACCCATCTACGCGCCTTGCGAGTGAGCAGCCTGATCCTGGATGGAAGCCGCCAGCCGGACGACAGGATCGAGCGGGCAGCCCGTCAGGCGGGCGTGGATATGCTGATCACCCGGCTGACCCCCGAGCGCAAGCGCGAGTGCATGGATCGGCTCAATCACGACCTGACCCGGAGCAGCAGAGGCGTTTCAGCGGATCGGACTGGTCAAGACACCGCTTCCGCCGAGAAGCAGGGTCGAACCAGCCTGGTGGCTCTGGCAGCTGGGACCACGGCGGATCCCAAGCTGGCAGCCAGGGCTCAGGTGAGCATCACTTTGGGTCCAAAACTTCAGGCTGACACAGACGATGCCGCGGACGACATCGACCTGCCACATCCGGATCTGATCCTGCACCAAGGCGACCTGGACGGAACAGGCAGGGCCATCGAACTGAGCCGGGCCACCACCCGGGTCATCAGGCAGAACCTGACCTGGTCCACTGTCTACAACGTCATCGCTCTGGTCATTGCCACCGGAATCTGCCAACCCTTCTTGGGCTGGATGCTCAACCCCATGATTGCAGCAGTAACAGGGGCCTTATCCACCATCCTGGCCATGCTCAACGTCCGTCGTCTGCACCGGCTGCGGCACCTGCGCCGTCGCTGGCTGCACCTCGCCCTGATCGACACAGACCAGCTTCCTACTGTAGCGGCACGGCGCCCCCAAGTCATCGTCGACAGCCAGTGGGAGTCCATGCAAGAGGGCAAGGATCCGGCGGCCGCTATGGACTGAATCTACAGAGCACAGTACGTGGTACAAAAAGGGTCGGCACTCGGGGATTATCCCGGGTACCGACCTTAATTGATCTCAGCGAGACTGGGCCTGACCCTGATCGTCGCCACGAGCGGCATGACGGCCACGACCGCCATCGCCGGCATCAGCATCGGCATCGCCATCAGCCGTCACATCATTGACCGTGACTGAATCATCGACCAGATTCTCAGTGGGCCAAGCGGTCAGCTCCAGGTGGTCGCCGCCGGTCTGGTCCACCAGGACCGTGTCGCCGTCGTGAACCTTGCCAGCCAGCAGCATCCTGGCCAGCTGATCGCCCACCTCGGTCTGGACCAGCCGACGCAAGGGCCGAGCGCCGAAGGCCGGGTCATATCCCATGTTGGCCAGCCATTCCCTAGCGGAGTCGGTGACATCAAGGGTGATGCGCCGGTCGGTCAGCCGCTGGGCCACCTGCTTGACCTGGATGTCCACAATGGAACCCAGCTCGTCGCGGGTCAGCGGATGGAAGATAACCAGATCGTCCAGCCGGTTGATGAACTCGGGCTTGAAGTTGGCATGCACCGCGTCCATGACGGCCTTGCGCTTGCCCTCCTCGTCCAGGTCGTCCCGGACCAGGAACTGCGAGCCCAGGTTGGAGGTCATAATCAGAATGGTGTTCTTGAAGTCCACCGTCCTGCCCTGGCCATCGGTCAGCCGACCGTCATCCAGAACCTGCAGCAGCAGGTCGAAGACCTCAGGGTTGGCCTTCTCCACTTCGTCGAAGAGGACCACCGAGTAGGGCCGCCTACGGACGGCTTCGGTCAGCTGGCCACCCTCCTCATAGCCCACGTAGCCGGGAGCAGCGCCGATCAGCCGGGAGACCGAGGCCTTCTCCATGTACTCTGACATGTCGATGCGGACCATGGCCTTCTCGTCGTCGAAGAGGAAGTCAGCCAAAGCCTTGGCCAGCTCCGTTTTGCCCACGCCGGTGGGGCCCAGGAACATGAAGGATCCTGTAGGCCGATCGGGATCGGCGATGCCGGCACGCGAGCGCCGGACCGCGTCGGATACCGCATGGATGGCCTCCTGCTGGCCGACCACCCGCTTGCCCAGGTAGTCCTCCATATGCAGGAGCTTCTCGTTCTCGCCCTCCATGAGCCGTCCCACAGGGATGCCGGTCCAGTCCGAAACGATCTCCGCTACCGAATCCGCATCAACATGGTCAGGAACCATGGGCTCCTGGGCCGGTCCCCCGGCGATGTCAGCTCCATCGGGACCCGCGTCATTGGCGGCGTTCTTGGCCTGCTCGGCCGCGTTCTCCGCCTGGGCCAGCTGCTTACGAATGCCGGGGATCTCCCCGTAGAGGATGCGGGAAGCCTTCTCCAGGTCGCCTTCGCGGGTGGCCTTGTCAGCCTCGACCCGCTTGGCATCCAGCTGGGCACGCAGATCACCGACCTTGTTGTGGCCGGCCTTCTCGTTCTCCCAACGAGCCTTGAGGCCGCCCAGCTTCTCACGAGAGTCCGCCAGCTCGGCCTGCAGCTTGCTCAGACGGTCCTTGGAGGCTGGGTCATCGGCCTTCTTCAGCTGCATCTCCTCCATCTCCAGACGGGTGACGCGACGTTGAAGCTCGTCGATTTCCTCAGGCTGGGAATCCAGCTCCATCCTCAGGTGGGCAGCGGCCTCGTCAACCAGGTCGATGGCCTTGTCTGGCAGCTGACGACCCGAGATATACCGGTTGGACAACGTAGCTGCCGCCACCAGGGCATCATCCCCGATGGTCACCTTGTGGTGAGCCTCGTAACGCTGCTTGAGACCACGCAGGATGGCCACGGTATCCTCCACGGAGGGCTCGCCCACGAAGACCTGCTGGAAGCGGCGCTCCAGAGCCGGGTCCTTCTCGATGTTCTCACGGTACTCGTCCAGGGTGGTGGCGCCGATCAGGCGCAGTTCTCCCCTGGCCAGCATGGGCTTGAGCATGTTGCCTGCATCCATGGATCCCTCTGCGGCACCAGCACCGACAATGGTATGGATCTCATCAATGAAGGTGATGACCTGACCGTTGGCGCTCTTGATCTCGTTGAGAACAGCCTTGAGTCGTTCCTCGAATTCGCCACGGTACTTGCTGCCAGCCACCATGGAGCTCAGATCCAGGGAGATCAGCCTCTTGCCCTGCAGGGTGGTAGGCACGTCGCCGGCTACGATGCGTTCGGCCAGGCCTTCGACCACGGCTGTCTTACCCACGCCAGGCTCGCCGATAAGGACGGGGTTGTTCTTGGTCCGCCGGGACAGGATCTGCATGACACGACGAATCTCCTGATCCCTGCCGATGACTGGATCCAGTTTGCCCTCCTTGGCCTGGGCGGTCAGATCGGTGGAGTACTTTTCCAGCGCCTTGTAGGTGCCCTCAGCATCCGGGCTGGTTACCTTGGCTCCACCGCGCACCTGGGGCACCGCCTTGCGCAGGGTATCGGCCTGCAGACCGTTCCGGTTCAGAATATCGGCGGCCTGAGAAGGACCTTGGGCGATGGCGATAAGCAGATGCTCGGTAGAGACGTATTCGTCCCCCATGGCCTGCATCTCCTTCTCGGCCTGGGCCAGAGCCATGCTGAGCTGACGGCTGGCATCGGGCTGCGATGCCGTGGATCCGCTGGCTGAAGGAAGAGCCACCAAGGCCTGACGGACCTCGGCGCCGACTCGTTGACTGTCGCCACCAGCGGCTTGAATCAGTCCAGGCACCACGCCGGACTGCTGACGCAGCAGTGAATCCAACAGATGGAGCACATCCACCTGGGGGTTGCCGGCCGCCGAGGCCGACTGAATAGCATCGCCGATGGCCTGCTGAGCCATGGTGGTGAAGTTTTCGTTCATAGAGCATCCTCCAACATTCTTCGACAGAGCCAGCCGAATCACTCGGACCGACCCCGTCACGGGTTCATCTGTCTTCTACAACAGCGAAAGGAGGACACCTATTCCCAAACTTGAGCCTAAACGACTCAAGTTTTTATATCGCTTGTTTTCCCGCTATTCGCTACTCGTCGATGACTACATTGCGCAGGTAGCCGATCCCCTCAACATGAACCGTGGCCTCGTCTCGGTTTTTCAAGGAACCTGTGGCGTGCGGTGTGCCGGTCATGATGACATCGCCGGGCAGCAGGGTGGCGAAACTGGAGATGAAGGCGATCTGCTCAGGAATGGAGTGGATCAGGTTAGCGGTGGTGCCACTGGCCTCAGGCACCTCTTCCCCGTTGAGCTTGAAGGAAATCTTCGCATCCCGATAGTCCAGGTCGGTCTCGATCCAGGGCCCGAGGGGGCACGCGGTGTCAAAGCCCTTGCAACGGGTCCACATAGGATCGTTCTTCTGCAGGTCACGCAGGGTTACGTCATTGACACAGGTGTAGCCCAGCACATAGTCCATGGCCTCGTTGACGCTCACCTTCCGAGCCATCCTGCCTATGACGACGGCAACCTCCGGCTCGTAGTTCATGTCCTTGCTGTAAGAGGGCTTGACGATGGGATCGTCAGGGCCGATGACCGAGGTGGAGGGCTTCATGAAGAGCATGAGATTCTCTGGAGGCTCCGGATCCGAGGACTGGCCATGCTCGGCCATGTAGGCGGAATGGGCGCGGTAGTTCTTGGCTGCTCCGTAGATCTTGGAGGGGATGACCGGGGCCAGCAGCCGCACATCCTCGTCGTCCAATGGGTAACGCTGACCGGTGGGTTCGACCTGCTGGCCGGTCAGTGGGTAGCCGCTCAGCTCGACCAGGTAGTCCTTGCCGTCCTGCTTGTCAGTTTGGACGAAGGCGTATCGTGGGGTGTCCTTGTAGGAAAAACGCGCGATTCTCATAGGGCACAGTCTAGCCCCAGCCCGATCCTCTTAACAGAATCGGGTTCCAAAAACAGACAGTGGCTGATTAGATAAAAGCCCGCGGCCCGAAGATGGCTGTGCCTACACGGACCTCGGTCGACCCCTCAGCCACGGCATACTCCATGTCTCCGGTCATTCCCATGGACAGCATGGTGCAGGTGTCAGTGCCCGGCTCCCCCGAATCCCTGATGCGGTCGCGCAGACCACGCAGGTGGGCGAATCCACCTCTGATGACCGCCTCGTCGTCCACATGTGCACCAACAGTCATCAGACCCTTAAGCCTTATACCCTCCATACCAGCCAGCTCATAGGCCAAATCCAGGGCTTGATCGGGGGCACATCCCGACTTGGCCTGCTCGCCAGACTCGTTGACCTCCAGGAGTATGCCCACAGTTCTGCCCGCAGCCAGTGCCCGCGTGGCCAGCTTTCGAGCCAGAGAGGGCCCGTCGACCGACTCGACCGTGTCGACATATGGCAGGATCTTATTGATCTTGTTGGATTGGAGCTGCCCAATAAGGTGGAAGCCCACCCTGGCGCTTGATGAATCACTGTTTGCAGTGTCGGTACCGAGGGACAATCCCCCGTCCCGACAGAGCTCCAGCAATCCCTGGGCCTTAGCAGTAACTTCCTGAGGACGATTCTCGCCGATCCGACGCACCCCGGCATCGATGGCTGCCATGATCTCACCCACATCGCGGGTCTTGGTGGCCGCCAGCAGAGTTACCGAGCCCTCTTTTCGACCGGCGGAGTCCTCCGCTTTGGCGATCCTTTCAGCCACACGCTTGACCCCATCTGCGATCTGCCCAGCTCGTTCCCTGCTGATCTGCCGTTTGCCCAGATCCTTGTGGTCCATATAGACGACCATGACCCGCTACCTCCTTAAAATCCGGAAGCCTTGACTGAGGCCATGGTAGCCAGTGGCTCATACCGGAATTCGCTCCGATCCCGGGCCCAGATGACAATACTGACGAACCAGGATCAATGAGTCACGCTGCGCGGTCACGAATATTGCTATTCAGCAGTCGCTAAACAGTAATTCCCTCAAGTCTGAAAGTCGGCAGGTAAACATATGCCGCAAATGATCGGCGCGGCTCAGGACCGGAGAACTCAAAGATTCGGCTTTGCGCCGGAAACGTTCAGCTTGCTCAGATCCAGCTTTCTGTCCTTGTGCTCAGCAGCCAACATGTTCCACGTGAAACCATCCAGCAACTCCTGCACACTCACGGGTCTGGGCCGATCCAAGAGTCCCAGGAGCCATCCACAGACCCCAAGCACCTGCTTGGCCGTCCAGCCGTCTCCTCTGAGCGATCCCAAGTCCGGCGATCCGAAACGCTTGGACATTCTTCTGCCGTCCACGCCATCGATCAGAGGCAGATGCGCATACTGAACACGAGGAGCCTGCGGCTGAAGATGATTCCGGATCCACATCTGAATGGCCGTGGACCTTAGCAGGTCCCTTCCTCGCACAATCTGATTGACACCCATGGCCAGGTCGTCCACCGTCACCGCCAGCTGGTAGGAAACCAAGCCGTCCGAGCGTTGAACAACCACATCACCGACCTGCCTAGGCAAATTGAAAGACTGCGGGCCAAAGATCAAATCGTCGAAGCGACAGATGGCATCCGATTCGTCGGGCTGATCAGGAACTGCAATCCGAAGGCTGTGCCTCTGCCCCCGGGTCAGCCTTTCACTGACTAACTGACGGGAAAGTCCTCGACAGGTGCCCGGGTAGACGATGAACCCGTCGCCTTCATTCGGCGCCGATGCAGCACGGATGTCGGCACGGGAGCAGAAGCAGGGATAAATCAAGGGCTGCCCGCCGATCAATTGCTGTGATTCCAGCAACTTCAATACCTGACTGTAGACATCGGCGCGCTGGGACTGGTAGACCACCTCGCCATCCCAATCCAATCCCAGCCAGGCCAGGTCATCCATGATCCAACGATCAGCGTCCTTGACCACCCGCGGCGTATCTATGTCTTCGATGCGAAGCCGCAGAACCCCGCCGGACCCTTGCGACCTGACACCCAGCCAGGCCGCCAGACATGCATAGACATTGCCAAGGTGCATTCGCCCAGTCGGCGAAGGCGCCAACCTTCCTACGACCTTGGCCTGACCGGCCTGGTCCATTCTCGGTTCTCCCTTGTGCATACCGACATGCTTGCATACCATCCGGTCATCGGGAAACCATCAGGCAGCCAAAAACTACACGCCCCTGAATGATCGCGCAAAGCAAATGATCAGAAGCTGTCGAGCAGGCGATCGATCTCCTCGAAGTGCTTCACCTCAGGCCGCCAGACTGGCTTGCCACGAACGATGACCAGCTTGGGATCAGCCAGAGTCCGCACATTCTTGGCAGGGTCCTCGTCAAGGATAATCAGATCCGCATCCTTGCCCGTGTCGACCGAACCAGTGACATTATCAAAGCCCAGGTTTCGGGCATTGACTTGAGTGGCAGCGTGGAAGGCCTGAGCCGGGGTGAAGTCAGCGTACCGCACCAGATAGTCGAGCTCTCGCCAAGTGCCGTACTGGGGCACAAAGGTCATGCCGGTGTCTGTGCCGACGCCGACGGCAATACCATTCTCATGAGCCTGCTTGGCGCTCTTGACCATACCGTCGACTACCAGCTCGGAGTTGCCGCGAACTATGTCATTGATTCCCAGCTCCTGCTGGCTGATCTTGACCAGCGGCAACCCAGCGGACAGGGTGGGGTCCAGAGCAGAGAAACCACGAAGCGAGCGCGGATTGTCAAGGAAGAGCCCAATCATCTCGTCGTCGAGAGCACTGCCGTGCTCGATAGTATCAACGCCTGCCTTGAGAGCGGCCTTGACACCCTCGGGGCTCTGAGCATGCGCTGCGACCAGCACACCAAACTCATGGGCCTCATCGCAGACGGCGGCCATCTCCTCCTCGGTCATCTGCGGGCTGCCGGCCTCGCCAAGCTTAGTGGCATCGGTGACACCGCCGGTCGCGGCCACCTTGATGGCATTGACCCCATGATCCAGGTTCTCCCTGGTCCGACGCCTGGCCTCTTCTGGAGAGGAGCAGGACAGAGCGATGAAGGGATCGCCATGTCCTCCGGGAATCGCCAGGAGGGGGCCGGCAGCCAGCATACGCGGGCCGGTCAGCTCGTCGGCATCAATCTTGTCGCGCAGGCGAACCGCCTCATAGCCCACATCACCCAGGGTACGAATGGTTGTTACTCCCGAGTTCAACAGCGTGGAAACGTTGCCCTTGATCTTGGCATCCATAAGGACTTTGCCGGCAGGACTGTGCACTACCTTCAAACCGGCATCGACCACACGCGGCGACAGGTCCGTACCGCCGGACAGAGGCTTGCCGTCAGCAAAGAGATGGGTATGGGCATTGATGAGTCCAGGCGCCACAAACTTGCCCGTAGCGTTGATCCGGTGATATCCGGAAGGCACGTAGGCCAGAGGGGTCGGGCAGACCTGCTCGATCCGGCCATCCGCGGACACCAGAACAGACATATCCTTCTGGACTGTGCCTTTTTCATCGCCGGTCGCGATACTGGCATGCTCGAGCACAAATGGCTCGCGCTCTTTCCTGCCTTGAAGACGCCCCATGGTCGTACCTGCCTTCCCATTTCCGATGCACTCATTACGAGGAACCGGACATATATGTTTAATAGTATCCACTCCAGGACGAACCATTCAAGCTTGACATACAAGCAAGGACCCAAAGTCAACATCCCCGAACATTGGCACCGAGGGGCGTCCAACAAGCAGCGAGGATTCGAGAACTTCGCCAGAGACCGCCCCCATCTGCCTGAACAGGAAGGCATCATCTCGACTCAGGCACGCTGTCGGTGACAACCCGACTTAAGAGTTTAAAAGAGTGTGACTAGTTATGCCGAATTCCGCCCGCGACTTGAAGACATCGAGATAAGTTGAATCTATGAAAAAATAGCCTTGCAATAGACGACGACCTAACTTCAACCAAGCCAGTATTTAACAATAACTAATATCTCATCTGTATAGAGTCCCGTAGACGGGATCAACTCCTATCAAATGACCAGCGATGTGCAAATGTATCCCTGCAGCTTTTGGTCAGTTGAGTTTCGACGTTCTGGTGCGGCATTGTTTCCAGGGGAATCACTTGTTCCGCAGATTACTCCTTATTTTGCATGAAATAAGCATCATATTGGATATTGGTTTATCAGGTGATGCTCAGAAAGACGAACATTTCTGGGCCTCATCAAACTTACATCTACAAATAATATAATAAACATATATAATTATTTGCTAATAAAATTCTCCACATCAATATGCTTTTATTATTGAGCCATTAAGCCTGCTGGGCTGCTAACAGTTGTCATCGGCACATTGATCCATGCAGATTTTTTCACGCTAGTTACCTACTAGCGGCTAATTCAAAACGCAACAAAAGACCACCACCCCAGACCGATAAAACGACATCCGAGGCGGTGGTTAGCAAAAAGCCAACTTTTTAACTCTTATATTCATATACCAGATGGTGCATTCCTGCATGTATGCAATTGGAATACTCACCCACTTCGACTAAAGCGGAACTGCCTTCAGGAATAGCGGCATCAATGAACAGCTTGCCCTCATCGGCCTTATACTTCCACGTCAAGTCGATAGTACCCAAAGCTGTCTTATGGACCACATGCGCATCCTTGATAGGGCCCCAAGGCTTGGGGGCGATCTTAAACCTATGCCAACCTGGGCTGGACATCACCAAACCGCCAAGAGTAGAGTACATCCATTCGGCAACAGATCCGAGAGCGTAATGGTTGAAGGAGGTCATTCCCACTCCTGAATTCACCTTTCCGTTGGGCAGCATGGAATCCCAACGCTCCCAGGTGGTGGTGGCTCCCATAGAAACTTGGTATAGCCAAGAAGGGCACTTGTCCGATAGAAAGAGACGATATGCCTCCTCGAGGTGTCCAGTTTCTGTCAGAGCAGGGAGGATGTAAGGCGTTCCAGCAAATCCAGTACCCACGGTATAGTCTCTATCCCGCACCAACTGAGCCAGACGCCGACCCGCGAACTTCTTAAGATCCGAATGATCGTCTAAAAGCCCGAAATGTATAGCCAAGGCATAGGCGCACTGAGTATCAGAAGTCATGAGGCCGTCTTCACCGACGAATCGCGAAATGAAGCCGTCCTTAACATGATCCGCCAACTCCGCATATTTGTCTTGATACTGCACCAGGCCAAGATCAGAAGCCATCTTCGAAGCCAAACGAGCGCTCCGTGCAAAGTAAGCCGTTGCCACCAATTCCTTGGCGGTGAGTGCCTTAGCCATGTCGTCAGGCGGAGCTGTTGGATCAAGCCAGTCACCAAGCTGACCATAAACAATGCCCGGCCTTCTGTCCCATACCCCATCCGGAGACAGATACCCGGAGACCTCTTCGATCCACTTAACTACGAGATTGTACTGTTTGCCCAGCATCACCTTGTCACCACTATCCATGTAGATGGCCCAAGGCACCAGTACAGCAGAGTCTCCCCAAATCGCCAAAGCCTGAACCTTGGGGGTCTGCCACTCGCCTAAGGGGAAGTACGGCACATAGTAGGGGACGCTCCCGAACTTATCGGTTTCCACATTAAGATCATGCAACCAGCTTGACAGGAAACCTTCCACGTCAAAGAGCATTGCAGCGGTTGGAGCAAAGAGCGCAATGTCTCCTGTCCAACCCAAACGCTCATCGCGCTGCGGACAATCTGTTGGGATGCTGACGAAGTTGGAATTCATGGACCTCACGATGTTGTCGTGCAGCTGATTGACCCGTTCGTCCGAGGTCTCGAGCCATCCGGTACGTTCAAGATCAGATCCGTAGGCAATCGCAACCACATCATCTGGCTCCAGATCGCTTGGCCATCCCTCGACGAGGGCATACCTGAACCCATGAATGGTGAACCTGGGCTCCCAGAACGTATCCTCCCCATTCGAGGTATACCTATCTATCTGGTGACCGCGCCGCAATGGAGCAGTAGCCAGCTCGCCATCCTCCAATACCTCGGCATGCTGAACAGTAAACGACTGTCCAACATTGAACCCATGGATCTTGAAACGCAGACGCTGAGTACAGTTGACACCCATGTCTATCAGGTAGGCATGCGCGCCATGCTGCTGGATACTGACTGGCCGGTGCCGATCAATCTCTCTGACAGCCGGAGCGATGGGCTCAGTCAGCTTATCCACATCGAGTGGAAGTTCAGCCACCGGCTCCCAGTTCGCATCGTCAAATCCCGGTTCAGACCAACCCTGTTCCTCTAGACGCGCATCATACTCTTCGCCTTCACACAGACCACTGCTGACAATCGGTCCTTTGTGCGCCTTCCATGTCTTGTCATAGGCATTAGTGACTATCACATCTTCGCTACCATCGGCATAAGTTACGTTCAGTTGAGCATAAGCGCCTAGTCTATCGCCATAGATATTGACTTTACCTCCGCGGAAGCCCAGCCTGCCACGATACCATCCATCACCCAACCACAGGCCCAAAGCGTTGCCTTTATTCTGAAGATAATCGGTAACATCGTAAGTCCAATACAAAAGACGGTCATCGTAGGATGTCCATCCCGGGGTAAGGATATCGCTTCCGACCTTTCTGCCGTTGATCTCAGCCTCGACCAAGCCATAAGCCGTCAAGTAAAGACGGGCCGATGCCGGCTTAGCCTTAAGTTCAAACTCCTTCCTCATCAAGGGCGCATGTCGCCAGTCTGTAGTGCTCTCATACCAGCCAGGCCCCACCATGGCACCGAGACGATCCCCAGCCTCGAGAATGCCCGTTTCCAGGCTTACCTCGTCGCTCCATGCTGATGCTTGGCCCTTATTATCCACCAAGCGGACCGCAACTGAAGTTCGCTCACGTGATTCAAGGGGCTCTACAGGCCAAGCGTGCAGATGATTGCCCCGGTAATCCACCCCGATTATTTCCTCCCTGGTTTCTTCGCCGGGCTTAGCTCTACGGATCCGAATTTGTGCACCAGCGACTTTGTCTTCATACAGCTCATGCCGATACACCCAAGAAATCCTAGGTTCTCGTTGTCCCGATCCAAGAACGTTACCGTGCATATGCTCAAACATGACAGTTTCAATCGGTTTGCTCTCAGTGATTCGTTTTTTCGACTCAACTGGCATTTTCGTCAATCCCTTTCCTTGCCGGTCGATTTCCCATCCTTGGGAGGTCAACCAAATCTTGTTTTAGAAGAGTGAATTATTAAAGCGCTTCAATACGAACAACATATAGTACTTATTGCCTATTTTTGCAAGCAGCTTTTGCGAACTTCCACCAGAAATACGTGAATATGAGTGCTATTTTCACTTATCTAACGTTCATCTCGGCTATGTAGATGACTGCAGCATGGATCAAACACCCAAATATAGATTTGACAAACTCATAATTACCATACATTATTAAAGCGTTCTAATAACGGATCCCAAAGAGGGGATAACAGGTTCAAAGAGAACAGCTGTCGTTCCCAGTAGCCAAACGGAAAGAGATGGTTCAACGGTGATTGAGCACAGCAAACTGGATGCCCGCTACTGGCGGTTAACCTTTAATGCAGCCATTGCCTCCTACATGGATGCAGCCCTGATCGTATCCGTAGGCATTTCCTTGTCGTCATGGCAGACGCACTTCGACCTGGATGCCTGGTGGACTGGGGCTCTGAGCACTTTCCTCACAATCTCCATCGGCATTGGCTCTTTTTTTGGAGGTAGACTCTCTGACATCTTTGGAAGGATACGAGTTTTCAACCTGGATATCCTGTTCGTAGCCATAGGTTCCATACTCATCGCTCTAGCTCCGAACACGAAAACTCTGATACTTGGTCTAGTCATCGCTGGCTTGGCTTCAGGAGCAGACTTACCAACTTCACTCGCAGTTATATCTGAAAGAATACCGCCTGATCACCAAGGCAGGGTCATTTCCTCTACGCAGATCTTCTGGACTGCCGGCATTATCATCTCCCAAGGGATCGGCTTCTTGGTCTCAGGCATAGGTGAGCTGGGCATCACCATCCTATTCCTTGTGGTGACTGTCATTGCCCTTCTTACTTGGCTGGTGCGGGTATTCAGCCGATCTTTCAAGACCATGGAGATCGATCTCGCCAAGGAAGCGAAAACGAAGAATGATGTTCAGAGGAATGCAACTTCTCATGCATATCCCCTGAGCCAGCTCCTAACCAAGACCAAGTACCTGCTTCCATTAATCAGCCTTACATTATTCTATTTATTCTGGAATTTGCCCGCCAACACATACGGCTCTTTCCTAAACTACTACCTAGTTAAAGCCGGAGGCCGCAGTCAAGCCTTCTCGACAGTCATCGCATTCACAGCCAACATCGTTAGCGCCTTGGTGCTCTATTTCATCTATATGAAATTCGCCGATGGCCCACGACGGTACACCATGATGCACATAGGAATGATACTAACTATAGCTGCCCTGGCCATCTCCGCCCTCGGCAGCTCTTCCTGGCTGATCTTCACCATTTGTTATTTCGTATATGCCTGCGGTAACGTCCTGCATGGCGAACCTCTCTACAAGATTTGGAGCCAAGAACTCTTCCCGGTCAATGCCAGAGCTACGGCCACTGGATTTTCGTATGCTGTAGTTCGCACTATCACAGCCATCTTTGCTTTGGCGACCCCGGCCATCATGGAGGCATCCAAGTCGGCTCTGCTTTGGACGCTGGTCGTTTGTATGTGCTTGGCATATATTACAGCGATCGCTCTTCTCCACTTCATAAGGTCCCACGGTTTAGATTCTCCTTCTGCCCAATAGATCACCTGAATAAAGAACTCAATGCATAAAGAAGAAAGGTATGCATCAATGAACAGCACAGAAGTAAACAAAGAAAAATTCCGCAGATACGCCCCACTTGCTTATGCAGGCGGCATAGGTTCCCTGTTAGGTTCAGGCATCATTGTAGGTTTGAGCGCTACAATCACGGTCTGGCAACAAGGCCTGAAACTCGACGTAGGCCAAGTAGGCATCATTTCTGGGGCCCTAACTTTCGCTATAGCCTTTGGCTCCATCTTTGGTGGTCGTATAGCTGACTCCGTAGGACGAGTACTAATCTTTAACTGGATCAATGCCATCTACGCCATCGGCGCTTTGATCTGCGCTTTCTCAGCCAACTACTGGATGCTTCTAATAGGCGTAGTCATCACTGGAGTTGCTTCAGGAACAGATCTGCCAGTCTCTCTGGCAGTCATCTCCCATGACGCGCCTAACAGCGAAGCCCAGGCAAAGCTGGTCTCTTCCACGCAAATTTTCTGGCAAATAGGTATTTTCATCTCCTACGTTTGCGCTTTTATCGTATCAGCTATGGCAGTGAACGGCGCCCGCATCGTCTTCCTTATCCTTGCGACCTTGGCCATCATCGCTTGGGTTTGGCGCACCACATCTCGAACATTTCGTCTCTTTCATAAGGAAGCCGACGAGCGCCTGCAAACTCTAGGCGAAGAGGGATCTAAAACCACCAAGGTATCAGTAGCTAAATTCCTCTTTGGTCGTAAGCGCCAATACCTGTACTTCTTCCTGTCGATCTTGGTCTTTTACTTGGCTTGGAATCTCCTAGCCAACACTTTCGGCCAGTTCCAGACTTTTATGTTCGTACAAGCTAAGGCAAGTCAAACTCTGGCAACTGGTTTGGGCATCTTCACCAACATAGTTGGTGTAATCATGTCCCTCTTTGCCACACAATGGGTTAGCGGCCCTCACAGGAAGATCTGGTTCATTACCGGGTCCATTCTGAACATGCTTGCCATCAGCATCATCGCCGCTTTCGGCAGCACTGTCTGGTTCATCCTTCTTGGTGTCACCTTGAATGCCATCGGAGGCGGCATAGCAGGAGAGGCCATGTACAAGGTATGGACTCAGGAATCTTTCCCCGTTTCAGTGCGTGCCAGTATCCAGGGCATCATCAATGGATTATCCCGTTTCCTTTGTGCGCTATTCGCTATGATCACCCCGATGCTGGTCATGCCTGAACGAATCAAGGGAACTATGTGGATGTTCGTTGGGATCATCGCAATCAGCATGGTGGCCGGGATCTTAATGATTCACTTCCAAGCCAAGTATGGAACAGATGCAGCGCGTATTGACTCCGAAAGTCTTAAGCAAGACAAGGAGGCCTTAGAAGGATAAGAGATTCCTTTTTGATGTCCATAACCCATTCTCACGGAGAACTATAGTTAACTTTGTGACAACAAAAGCGGGCCTAGGACCATTTATGTATCTTGGTCCTAGGCCTGTTAAGGCATATCACGGTATTGCATCGCTTTTATTGCTCATTTTTATGCTATAAAAATCAGAGTTGGCACTGGATATTATCCTACAAAGGATGCGTGAATAAATACGTATGAAGCAAGCTACTATCGCCGATGTCGCGCGTCGTGCAGGTGTGTCAATCAGCACGGTATCGAATATGTTCAACCATCCGGAAAAACTGTCTCCAGACACTCGAGAAGCTGTTTCAGAGGCTATCAGTGACTTAGGATATGTTCGCAATCGTTATGCTTCTGCTTTGGCAGGACAGAAAGAACCAGTATTCGGCTTATTGGTTACTGGGCTGGATCATGGACTTCCTTTAGGTATAGCAAATGGCGCATATGAAGCTGCCAAAAAAGTGGGATTCGATTTACTTATAGCCAGTGCCGACAACGATTATGTCATCAACGACCATTACATAGATTTCTTCCAAGGCATTCAAATGAGCGGGCTGATCCTGACCCCACGGCCCAAGAATCATTGGAAACCTGGCTACAAATTATCTGTGCCGTCTGTCATAACCGATTACTTGGGCAGTCCTAACGACGGGTGCTTCGTCGGAGCCGACAACATACGAGTTGGGGTCTTGTCCATCAAGCATGCAGCTAACCTCCATCGTCATCATCTGGCGGTTGTTACATCAAGCGATGATATTCAGACTCTGTATTTAAGAATGCAGGGCATGAGAGAGGAAATCCGGAACTATCCGGAGATGATTCTGGAAAGTATAGATGCTTACGATTGGCGCGATCCTAAAGCAGGATACGAAATCGGCAAACAGCTGGCTTCACGCCAGCAGCAGGACCGACCGGATTTCATCATCGGGATGACTGATGTACTCGCTGCAGGTGTCATTGAAGGAATTCTCTCTACTGGGTGCTCTGTACCCGAAGACATTGCGGTCATGGGATGTGACGGCAATCCCATGGCTTGGTGCGGATCCATGCCGCTGACCAGCATTGTTCCGACCGGTTTTGATATTGGAGTACAAGCCGTTCATCTGCTTTTGGACGAGATCAACTCAGAGCACCACCAACATTCCACTATCGTCAACCCCGTACACCTTCTCATCCGCGAAAGTACGATCGGCCGCCAAGCCCACAACGACGCGGCGAAGAACTTGGCATTGATCAACTCATCTATACATCAGCCTCTTCATCGGTAATGCCGCCACAGTCGCCACAAACCAACTGGCCTTTATGGCGCTAACAATCACAAAGCACAATAGAAATAAAAATCCGTGCTTTAAAGATTGAAATGAATGAGGCATAAATCTACTACCCAACTTATCCAGACAGATCTTTCAGTACCTGATCAATAACTTTCCATATTTCAAGTATGAAAAGCTGCATGAAAGCATGAATGGACGTCACCAGTTTCATTTGTGCAAGCGCCAGCATCCAAGACTGGAACGCGGATCGACGAAAGGCACTGAAAACTCTGAAAGCAACATCAACTGTTTGAAATCCACGCCGTTAACAAATGATCATACACGGGGAACAAACACTAACTTCCCAACAGCTGACACGCATTTGGTAAGTCTGCGGTAGCACACCGAGATCTGGCTCCTAGGTCATGCCGTGTGCGAGGCGGCTCTGCCCTGTAACTTGGACCACTGTACCGAACGCACATGAGGTGACAAACGATACATCAGCTGGTACTGTTGTGATCTCGACCTCTCAAACAATCTTTGAGAAGCCTTCTGTTGCCTAGCGTCAAACGATTGCTGAGTTAGACAAAATGCGTCTGCCTTCACATCGCTTACTTTAAACGTTCGTTACATCTGAAATTCAGATAACGTCCAGGAAACTATGCAGCTCATGGCTTGCTGGTAGTCTGCTGATAGTCGCTGAAGACAAAAAGAAGGGGAAACCATGTCTCATGCCGAACAGATACCACAGCCGCCAGCGCCAATGCCAGCTCCGGAGCCAGCCAAAAAGAAAAAGCCGATCTATAAGAGGGCCTGGTTTTGGATAGTGGTCGTACTTGCCGTCATAATCGTCAGTGCCGTATCATCAACCTCTGGCGGCAGCACGGCAAGCAGCACCCCTAAATCAAGTGCTGCCACTACCTCGCAGCAGCAGAACAAGACCGAGGACACTGCAAAGGCCTCGCAGGCTCCCGCTACGCCTGACGTGCCACAGGAGTATAAGTCGGCGCTGGCCAAGGCGAAAACCTACTCGGGAATGATGCACATGAGCAAACAGGGCATCTATGCGCAGCTGACCAGCGAGGCAGACCAGTTCAAGCCAGAGGCCGCACAGTACGCCGTGGACAACCTACAGGCAGACTACAACGCTAATGCACTTGCCAAGGCGAAGACGTATCAGCAGACAATGAACATGAGTCCTGCCGCTATCCAACAGCAGCTGACAAGCGAGGCGGACCAGTTCACCCAAGACGAAGCAGCGTACGCAGTTCAGCATCTGAATCAGTAACTACCTGTTACTGATTGGCCCCGCTTCGGCGGGGCTTTTCTTTTGCGGGTACTTTTATCCAACGAATATCCAACAAAACCGAAATCGTGGAGCTGGCGGTAGACAAAGGAAAAGCCCCGCAGCCATTACGGCTGTAGGGCTTTGACTCTGTGCCCCCACGGGGGCTCGAACCCCGGACACGCTGATTAAGAGTCAGCTGCTCTAGCCAACTGAGCTATAGGGGCAGGGCACTTTCAAGAGCCAAGTAGATACTATACACGGTTTCGGCAGACCCGCAACACGGCGCGTCACAGGTCTGCCGAATCCATGTATGGCCCACTCAGACGATCTTGGGCATGGGCGTGGTCAAAGAGGTGGTCAGGTTCACCTGCAGGAGGCCAGCACCCGTATGGGCCTCGACCTTCTTCAGGGTGACTGTGCGCTTGTCCTGATCTGCCCGGTCATCGTCAGTCATGGTGGCTGGTGATTTGACCGCCACCACCACCAGATCCTCGATGGAGATGCCTGCCTTGCCGCACAGATCGGAGGCCGCCTGGAGACTGTCCTGGAAGCCCTCACGCTCAACAACCCGATCAGCAGGCACTCCGTAGGCACTCTGGGCGATCCAGCGAATCCGATCCGGTACAGACATATCATGCAGGCTGGCCGTATCCGCCTGGGTCTTCGCGGGCTCCCGCAGGGCCTTAATCAGATCTTCTAGCTGAGGCTCGAGGGCCTTTCCCCCGTCACGGAAGAGGTTGCCTGCGATGGGTTTGCGGAAGCCCAAGCCGTTGGCGGTCTCCCGCAAGGAATCCACCTGGTCGTCCTCGCCCTCCCAGAGGTTGATCAGCGGGAAGGTGGGGATGCCAAGTCCCTCCAGACGGTGCACGTGGAAAGGATAGCGCCAGCTCAGCTTGGGATCGTCCCGCCAGGTGGTGGCACGGGTGACGACCACGGCGGCGGCCGGCCACTGGGCACCATACTCACGGGCGGCGATGTCCAGCCACTTCTGGGCACCGGCATCCGCTCCGTAGCCCGCCTCGACGACGACCACGTCGTGCCGGGCGCAGGCCATCTCCACGGACACCAGGCTGGGAATGCCGATGGAAACGTTGGCGAATGGCCCGCCATGTACATAGACCGGAGAACCCTCCAGGGTCTGAGTAAAAGCAGGCTTGACTGCATCGGTCAGGATGCCGGTGATCCGCCACAGGTCTACAAACTCTCCGAAGGTGACCGGACGGCCATCCAGGGTCCCCGCGACCATGGCAGCCACACGCTGTTCGATCTCTTCCATGCTCCGGGAGAGGACCACTATCTGCATGAGTTCGCAGGTTGGCGTCAGAACGGTCCGCTCAGGCAGATCGCCCTTGCCTCGGTCCACGGTGATCTGCCGCAGGGACCGTGAGGGCACCTCGCTGACTCGGGGCACCAGGACGGTGTCCAACCGACCCTCGTCCACAGCCTTCTCCGCAAAGGAGACCAGCAGGTTCTGGGCGGATTCGATGGCCGCCATCTCCCCGCACAGGCCCCAATCCACCAGCTCAGGATGAGTCAGGGAGGACTTGCCGCCGCCGGAGGCGCCACCCTTGGACCCGGCAGCGGTAATGCCCATGCTGGGCTGACGCAGGACGGCAGCAGCATCCACTCCCCTGGCACGCAGAGCGTCAATCAGGGCGATGGTGGTGGTGGTCTTGCCCTCGCCACGCGATGCCTTCAGCGGGGTGTCTGCGGTAACAAGCAGCACCCGGCCATGCTTGCGCGGCATATCCGGATGATCCTGCAGATCCTTCAGGTAGCCGAAGGCATCGATCTTGTCAAACAGACCGTATGGCCTGACGTAATCGTCAAAGCCCGTCATGAGGCTCTCCTCCTTTATGATCCTTGTCAATCGGATGGCTCAGTTGTCGGACAGATGGTAGCCGTTGCGCATGCCCATGCTGGCCGTGTAGAGCGCCTGGCTCAGCAGGTCGTCGGTCTCCTTGCGCAGACGGTCGGCCATGTCCTTGTTGGCAGCCTCCAGCACCTGGCGAACCTCGGGGTTGTCGGTGCCCTTATCGGCGCCTTCCAAACGGGCCACCTGCTCATCTGCGGAGGCGATCATGCGATGACCCTCAGCGCCAACGCTCTGCTGGTAGCGTTCGACGGCCGCCAAAGTGCCGGCAAAAGCCGAGTCACACAAGGCTGCGATTACACGGTCGGACCAGTAGAGGCTGTCGGTGGAGACCTGGCCCGTGGTGTTGGCCAGATAGTCGGGCGTACGATCCACATTGGTATAGAAGGGAACCAGGGCATTGAAGGCGTTGGACCCGTATGAAATCCACTGGATAGCCCGGCAGGATTCAGGCTGGTAGGGGCGCAGCTGGATCAGGGACAGCTGGTCATTGCGATTGATGCCGATGGGGCGGTAAAGCCCCTTGGTGTGCTCGTCGCCGGTCCGCCCATAGGGATCGTAGGGTGTGCCCTGGTAGTGGGAGCTGAGCAAGTACTTGACATCCTCCACGGTAATCAGCCGCTCAGGCTGACGGCACCAGGGGATGTTGTCACTGGTGGGAGTGTGATCGGCATCTGGCCCGTCCCAGATCTCGTCATAGGGGTTGAGGAAGCGCTGCATGTACCAGGCCCGAGGCGTGTTGTACACATGATCCGAGTCGCTGTGGGATCCAAAAGCGTCACGCGGGTTGAAGGGCGAAGCTGACTCCACGGACAGGTCCAAGTAGTTGTCGGAGATGAACTCCCGCAGGTCAGCCGAGCAAAGGTGATCGGTCTGGTCTCCAAAGGCATCGTCCAAATCGAACTCGTCGATGCCCAGCTGGTTCGGCATGGTCACATAGGAATCATCAGGCACGCGCTTGGCGATCCAGTGATGGCCACCCACAGTCTCCATCCACCAGATCTCGTCCACGTCGCTGAAAGCAATGCCATTCATCTCATAGGTGCCGTAGCGCTCCAGCAGGGAGCCTAGCCGCCGGACGCCCTCCCGAGCCGAGTGGATATAGGGCAGGACGATGGTGACTAAGTCCTCCTCGCCGATGCCTCCAGGCACCGCGGCCAGATAGCCCTTATCACCGGGACGGCCCTGGGCAGGGGTGGGCTCAACCAGCGGATCTGCACCCAGCACACGCTCGTTGGTGGTAATGGTTTCGGTGGCTGACATGGCCACATTGGCGCTGTTGACGCCTGCAGCAGCCCAGAGCCCCTGATTGTGCAAAGCATCGGGCACCGAGGTATAGCGCATGGGATCGTCGGGCAGATCTATCTCCAGGTGGCTGATCACACTGTGGTAGTGCCGCGGCTGCTGGTCAGGAGCGACTAATACGAAGCGCTTGGGACGAAACTCTCCGTTGGACGAATCCTCATCCCGTGCGATGATGGTGGATCCGTCGTAACTGGCATTCTTGCCTATCAGAAGCGTGGTGCAGGGCATATAAGCGTCTTCCTTTGTCTGATCGCGGTCTAATAACTGTCATCACCAGTCCGGAAGTCGGGGGATGCCTTTACACCCGACTGCGTGGGCAGGCAGGGATGACGGCTGTCTGCGCACTTGGGGCATGGCCTCACTCTAGTGCTAGACCGCCCCAACCAGATCAGGCATCAGCTGGCAGCCAGGCCCGGGCTGCTGCGGCCACCGGCTGGGCGGAATGGATGGCATGTGCCAGGGCATTGAGCCAGAATCCCTCCTCCAGGCCGGGCAGAGACTCTTGTGTGGCCCAGACCGACAGCACATAGTCATGAACCCGATCCGGAGGCGTGGGGCCGTTGTAACGCATAAGCACGGCAGGGTCGTCAGCGATCTCCTCTTCCATGACCAGGGGCGAGGCTGCCGAGGTGCGCCCTTGGGGCACACCGGGAATCAGATTAGACAGATTTCTGGAGAAGTCTTCAGGAATCGCCGGCGCGGAGCTTCCGGCCCCCTCAGGCTGCAAGGCGAGCAAAGCCTCGATGGGCAGGTTGGCCAGGGACCAGTGGATCCAGGGAAAGCCGCACACGGGCACGGAGTCAGGATCCACCAGCATCCAGTGCAGGTAGCGGGCCTCCTGGGGCACATCCTCAAGCCGGAATGGGAAGGAAACTACGGGACGTCCCTTTCGAGTAAGGGACTGAGGGGCGCGCTTGGCGTACCGATCGGGAATAGTGCCGAAATCAGTGATAATCCTCATGATTCGATTCTCGCCCGCCCAGCCGACGAGGTCAAGTTCATTCTTGACCAACAGTTACGGCAATTGGTTCGTACTCAGACCAGCAGGGTGCAGAAGAGGGCCTCGAAGACCAGGAGCGGCGAACCATTGGCAGCCAGCCTCCTGCGAGCCCGGGCGATCAGCTGAATGCGATCGATGGCCCCCTGTCTGGAGAGCCTGACGGACAGATCAGCAATAGCCGCCCGATTCTCCAAATTGACCAAGCCAGCCTTCTCTTCGGCACCGTTCTGCAGGACGCCCACATCCCGGTAGACGCTGGCCAGGGTGCTCAGGTTGCGGTCCAGCACATCCCGTGTCAGTCTGGTAACCCGCCGGCGGACCTGATCCTTGCCCCCCAATGCATGGTAGGCTCCACGCAACTGCCGGGGAATGCGTTCCTTGTCCCTGAGACCGTTGATCTGCCGAAACTCCCGCTCGTCCCTGGCCACCTCATCGTCCACGGTGGCGGTGGCCTGATCCCGGGCCGCATCAACCACCCGGCCAGCCAGGATCACAGCATCCGAAGCACGCCGCAGGCCCAACAGACCTACCACAAGCTCATCACGGTCGGCCAGGACCTGATCCCTAGTAGCGTAGAGGCGGGCGATGCCGATGTGCCCCTGGGCCAGACGAGCTGCCTTGGCGGCCAGGGGCCGGTCCACCCCCACCTGATCAGTCAGGAAATCGGCCACTGCAGTGTTGGATGGCACCGCCAGGTTGAGGACCCTGGTCCGTGAACGGATGGTGGGCAGCACATCCTGGGCGCTGGGTGCGCACAGAAGCCAGATGGTATGTTCGGCCGGCTCCTCGATCTCCTTGAGCAGCACATTGGTGGTTCGCTCCAGCATCCGATCCACGTCTTCGATGATGATGACCCGCCAACGCGAGGTTGAAGGCATCTGCTCCGAGGCCATGATCAGCTCCCTGACCTCGTTGATACCGATGGTGACGTTGTTGGTTGACAGTATGGTCACATCCGGATGGGTACCGGCCAGGACCTGCTGAGTGACGCGGGTAGGCTGGTCACTCAATCCCTGGTCAGAGCTGATCAAGGCCGCCGCGAAAGCTCGGGCCAGATTGGATCGCCCTGATCCTGGAGGTCCGCAGATCAGCCAGGACTGCGCTACCTCGTCATGACCCTGCGCCTGAGCGGCCACTGTCCGCTTGAGTAGCTCGACCGTGGGCTGCTGGCCCACAATGGCGTCCCAGACGCTCATCGGCTCTTCCGTAGGAGCCGGGGCCGGAGCAGCCAGCGAGCGCGGGAACCTACAGGAACCGAATCATCATCTGCATCACCGCCGACTGTCCCTGCCTCCATGGACTGGTCGTCCTGGTCAGCATCAGCATCCAGTGCCTGATCGGACTTATCTGCAGCCTCCGTCCAGTCCGACCTGGCACCTTGCTCATCGTCCTCATATCCTGCCGTCGATTCATCTTCGTCGACATCATCCTGGGCGTCAGTGTCGTCAGTGTCATCATCGACATCTGGGAGTTCATCGTCAACTTGAGGCAGATCCGGCTCGCGCCCTTCGACCAACTTGTCCAAATCGTCCTGGATGATCTGCCAGACCCGGTCGATGGATTGGGTGGCGTCGATAACCAGGAACCGGTCGGGCTCCCTCTGAGCCAGCTGCAGGAATGCCTGACGCACATGCTGCTGAAAGTCATCGCCAGCCGACTCCAGCCGATCGGGCTCATGATCCAGGCGCAACTTGGACTGAGACGGATCCGCGTCCAGCAGATAGGTGCGTCTGGGCAGAAGGCCCTGACTGGCCCACAGGCTCAGCCGACGAATCACATCCACTGACAGATCACGGCCTCCGGCCTGATAGGCCACTGAGGAATCCAGGTAACGGTCGCAGAGCACAATATCTCCGCGATCCAGAGCCGGACGAACTACCTGGGCCACATGCTCAGCCCGATCCGCCGCATAGAGCAGGGCCTCGGTCCTGGGGGCCAGATCGTCGGAGGCATCAACCACGTCGGTACCGCCGGTCACGGCGACCGAGGGAAAGGCGGCCAAGCCATGAAGGACGAGTTCTCGGATGGTCAATCCGACAGGGGTTCCGCCTGGCTCGCGGGTGACCAGGGATCGGAGACCGCGCTCCTGCAGATAGTTGTGTGCTTGTTGGACCTGGGTGGTTTTGCCAGCACCATCCACGCCCTCGAAGGAAATGAACAAACCATCGTTCATGCCTGATGCTCCGTAGTCTTGGAAGTCTTGGTAGTTTTAGTCTTCTTTGTGGTTTTGCGGGCGCGAGTGGCCGACTTGGCTGCTGCAGATTTGCTGGACGTCGACTTCCGCGTTGTCGACTTTCGTGCAGTCGACTTGCGGGCGGTCCGGCCGCGCCGCTTGGCGGGCCCGGCAGCGCGCTTCTCTGCCAGCAAACGGAAGGCCACCTCCGGCTCGATGGACTGGGCCGTGTATTGCTTGGGCAGGGTCCTGTTGGTCTGCCCGTCGGTGATGTAGACACCATAGAACCCGTCCTTGATGGTGACGGGTTTGCCGCTGTCGGGGTCCGTGCCCAGCTCACGAAGAGGAGGCTTGGCCGCGCTCCGGGAACGCCGCCCGTACTTAGGCTGGTCAAAGAGGGCCTTGGCTCCGGCCAGGTCGATAGTGAAAATCTGCCCCTCGTCGGTCAGCGAACGCGTCTCGGTGCCGCCGTCGGCCTTGGTGGCCGTCAGATAGGGGCCATAGCGGCCGTTGCTGGCTGTAACGGTGGCCTGGTTAGTTTCTCCCGTCTTGGCATCGGTCAGTTCAATGCTGCCCACCGTCCTAGGCAGACTAAGCAGCTTCAGAGCATCTTCCAGGGTGACTGTGTCTGGATCCATGGTCTTGAAGAGCGATGCCATCTTGGGCTTAGGGCCAGCCTGCTTGGTTGTCCGTGCTGTCTTGCCAGTCGGCTTTTTCTGCTCGGCCGCTTCCTCCTCGGGGCTGATCAGGGCCACATAGGGCCCAAATCGGCCCTTGCGCACCTCGACGCGACCGCCGGTCTGCGGATCCTTGCCCAGCTGACGGGGACCGCCGGCATTAGTAGCGATCAGTTCATGGCCCGCCGCCACTGTCAGCTCGTCCGGAGCCATGGTGGGCGGCAACGAAGCACGCTTCGGATTGCCGTCGGCATCCAGGTCAGCCGTATCCTCAAGATAGGGCCCGTAGCGGCCGACCCTCACCTGCAGGCCATCGCCTATCTCGATAGTGTTGATCTTGCGGGCATCGATGTCCCCCAACTGAGCCACCTGCTCCTGCAGACCCTGATGGGCCTGATCAGCGTTCTGGGCGGCACCTGGGCCCGAACCAAAATAGAACCGTGTCAGCCAGTCCTTGCCTCGCTCCTTGCCATGGGCGATCATATCCAGGCCGTTCTCCATCTGCGCCGTGAACTGGTAATCCACGTACTTGGGGAAATTGGTCTCCAACAATCTGACTACCGAAAAGGCCAACCAGGAGGGAATCAGTGCACGGCCGCGCTCGTAGACGTATCCGCGGTCAATGATGGTCGAAATGATGCTGGCATAGGTGGAAGGCCTGCCAATCTCCTTGGCCTCCAAGGTCTTGACCAGAGAGGCCTCAGTATAACGTGCAGGTGGCTGGGTCTCATGGCCCTCAGGATCGACAGAGGCAGCACGAAGCACGTCACCCTGCTGGACCGGAGGCAGAGAAGAATCCTCATCGGTCTGCTCAGAGCCTGCACCCATGGCCTTGAGGAACCCGGGGAACTTGATGACGGTGCCTGAAGCCTGGAAGAGGGCCGTACCCTCCTTGCCCGCCTGCGCCGACAGGCGGATAGTGGCTGTAGACCCGGTGGCGTCGGCCATCTGCGAAGCCAGGGTGCGCCGCCAAATCAGGGTGTAGAGCTTAAGCTGGTCAGGGGCGAGACGGTCGGCCAGGTCCTGAGGCCTGTGGAAGGTGGAACCGGCGGGCCGGATGCACTCGTGAGCCTCCTGGGCACCGGCAGTCTTGGTCACATACTGCTTGGACTCAGCCGAAAGATATTCGGCACCGTACTCACGCTCGACTCCCTTGCGAGCAGCGGCAATGGCCTCCTGGGAGAGAGTGACCGAATCGGTACGCATGTAGGTGATAAACCCGTTCTCATAGAGCCCCTGGGCAGCGCGCATGGTGGCCCGGGAACTCATGCCCAGCCGGTTGCCAGCCGTCTGCTGCAGGGTAGACGTGGTAAAGGGGGGCTGGGGACGCCGCCGATAGGGCTTGGTGTCCATACCCGTCACCGTGAAGTCCTGATCCTTCAGCGTCTCAGCCAGGCTTCGGGCATGCTGCTCATCCAGCTGCAAGACCTGCTCCTTGGCAGCCGCTTCCGTCAGCCGACCCTTTGAGGTGAAGTCCTTAGAGACCGCCAGCCGCTGCTCCCCCAGGCCAATCATCCGCGCCTGAAAACCACTCGACGACGCCGATTCCCCGGCATCCTCCTGCACCAGACGCGCCAGCAGATCCCAGTAGGAGGCCTTGACGAAAGCCATGCGCTCACGCTCGCGCTCCACAATCAGCCGAGTCGCCACAGACTGGACACGCCCTGCGCTCAGCCCCGGACCCACCTTGCGCCAGAGCACCGGTGAAAGCTCGTAGCCATAGAGCCGATCCAAGACTCTGCGGGTCTCCTGGGCATCAACCATGTGGGCATCGACGTCCCTGGTGTGTTTGAGCGAATTCTTGATGGCCTCTGGGGTGATCTCATGAAAGACCATGCGCTTTACCGGCACTTTGGGTTTGAGGGTCTGGACCAGATGCCAGGCGATGGCCTCCCCTTCCCGATCCTCATCAGTGGCCAGATAGAGCTCGTCGGCGTTCTTCAGCGCCTTCTTGAGCTCGGACACTGTGTGCTTCTTCTTGTCATCCACAATGTAGTAAGGCTTGAAGCCATCGTTCACGTCTACGCCAAACTTGCCGTAAGCCTTCTTCTGGGAGGCCGGGATCTGCGATGGCTGGGCCAGGTCGCGGATATGGCCCACCGAGGCCATGACCGTGTAGCCCTTGCCCAGGTACCCGCCGATCTTCTTTGCTTTGGTTGGCGACTCAACAATGACGAGCTTATTGCCGGATGCCATGGCCTCTCCTTATATTGTGGTCTTTCGCACGCCATCTTACTCACGAGGTTCCGTAACCATGCAAATCAGGGGTCATGTGCACGGGTGTGGAACACTAACTCTGATGGTGGATGAATCAGAGATCGGCCTCAGTTATTTTGGGGCGGAGCCGGTGGACGACCGACAAGGCCCATCCTGGTCAGAGGTGAGGCTGTGATCTGCCTCATCGTCAGAACCAGTCCCAACGTCAGCGACAGAGCCGAGGCCATCATTATGACAGCCGAGCAGTGAACCCCGTAGGCCGTCCACCGAGCGCCGATCTCCAGACCAGGGCTGACCTGCCAGATGACATAGCAGGCGTAAAGAATCCCTAGGAACCCAGCTACCGACATCAAGGTGGAGACAATCTGGATCGAGGCCGAAGACATCCTGGTCCCTGGAGCATCCATGCCGGTCCCCCGAGTGGCGGCCAGAGCAATAAGACAGAGACCAGTCGGAATGAGAATGCCCATGACCACGTCTGAGGGGCGGTGCCAGCCGCCCTGCACCAGCGAGCAGCCCACGGACAGGTCAAAGGCGAACCCTACCAAGGCAACAAAGGCCCTCCAAACCCGGGGCACCACACAGAGCAGGGACAGGACCACCGCCAGAGCGAGGATGGTGTGTCCCGAAGGGGCAGAATTGGCAGCGGAAGCCTGAACATGGATCAGCACAGGGCGAGGCAGGAAGCGTTTGAGGATGCGCGCCGCCCCGTAGACCACCAGAGCATAAACAGCGACCTGGCCAAGCAGCCACCACCGGCGTCGCACTAGAACAACCACCAGGGCGACAAGACCCAGCACTACACAGATCACCACAGTCGCATAAGGAATGGTGAACAGTCCCAGATAAGCCTTGATTAGGGGCGCTTGATCAAGAAAACCTCGGAAGTTCGCCAGGGCCATGTCGTCATAGGTCTGCCCTGGTACAGTCCAGACAGCCGCCCACCAGACCAAAGCCGCCAGACACAGGCAGGCCAGGCCGGTGACCAGGCACAGAACCAGGGCTGAAATGCGGGGACGAGACGTCAAGGGATCCTGATCAACATGACTGTCGTCCGCTACGGTTTGCTCATTCGGGTCCCGGTACCAGGTCTGCTGTGCTTCGCCCTGCTTGCGCTTGTTGGTCATACCTCTAGACTCTATCCAACCCCTGGGTCGACAGCCGACACCTCGTCCGGCGAATACGCTCCCTTCACGACTTCAGCCAGTTCAGGCAGTGCAATTATGGAAAACTCCCACGCAACCCAGAGGCCACTTGCCCTTGCCGCAATATGCCACATGAGAGCAAGCCACCGTGATACACAGGCCAATTCCATCTGCCGTTTGGCACGCAGAACCCTCAATAATTATCAATATAGGCACCTGCAACACCTTCGACCCGAACCATCCGCTAGCATAAAAGCAGAAGGGTTACCGCGAGTTTACGGCTAGTCACTAACGAGGTCGGAGGCGAGGCGTAAACGGTTTCAGCATCATCTTTGAAGGAGATGAATAGCTAAGTCGCTGCGGAAGCGGAGAGAAGGGAATAAGAGAATGAAATACTGTACCCAATGCGGGGCGGTCAACGAGGACGACGATCAGTTCTGTAGCCAATGCGGACAACCGCTTGACGCGGTTATAAAAACAGATAATCAATCCCCCGACCCGATCAAGGACGCTGAACAGAACGATAGACGCCAACCCAGCCAAGATGAATCAGATCATTCGGCGAGCGTCACTGGTGCCTCCGACACAGCCGAAACCTCTGCCGTTAATACCGAGTCTAGAGACTCAAACCATGTGACCGATGCAATTGATGTCGATAAAACCAGCGCAAAAACGGGCCATACGGAAGCCGCCCCTCTGTCCGTGCTCCCTGGACAGGGCCCAACATCGAGCTCAGCCCCTGCCAGCGTGGTTGCCTCCCGTAAGCGGCTTTACATCCTGATAGCAGCCTTTGTGGCGCTGGTCTTAGTAATTACGTGCGGTTTTGTCGCTTACCGGCAACTGTCGCCCAAAGCCATGCCTCATGTGCAAGCCAAGACAGCTGCGGAAGCCGTCGAACAGCTCAAGAAGGCTGGCATTCCCGCCAAGACCCAACTCCAGTTCAGTCCCAAACGCAAGGGCTCCTTCATCCGCCTGTCCGGAGCTGATAAGTCCGGCCACCTGCCCAAAAACGCTCACGTCACCGTCACCGAGTCGGCTGGTCCTGGCGTTCCCAAAGGCACCATCGGTCAAAGTAAAGCCAAGGCTGTACAAACGCTCAAAGCCATGGAAGTGCCTCTCACAGTGGCTGACGTCGTCTCATCCAAGACTGGCGTCGGCCAGGTCGCAGCCTCCTCCCCGTCCGACGGACAGCCCGTACTCGACACCAAAGACGGCATCCATGTGGGCATTGCCACTGACAAGGCAGGCATTCCCATCGAGGTGGCCGGCATGGACAAGGACCAGGCTCAAAGCCAGCTGGAGGCCAAAGGCTACAGCATCACCATGCAGCCCCGCTTCTCCAGCCGGAAGAACCTGGGCAAGATCGTCGGCGCCAACCCATCCATCGGCCAACCCGCCAACGCCAAAACCGCCACGCTCTACTACGGCGTAGATGCCAGCAAAAAACTCGATGTGCTCGCCACCAAAGATGACAGTTTCCCGCAATCCGTCTATATTCTTAACAAAGAGGCAAACTTGGCCGGACAATACTGCACCGAAGACGGCGACTGTCTGAACTTGGACACAATCAGTAAGGATGAGGCCGGTAGCCAACTCGGCACTTCATCGCAGTATTTGAAAGTACGCGGCGAAACAACCCCAGGCGGAGATCCACGAGATTACTTGAGCCTGTGCACCTTCTCCCAAGACCTATCCGGCTGCATCCCCTCCAATACGGGACTGGACGAAGGAGCTGGGTACATGAAGAACCACCTGATCTCCGGCCCCAGCGGAGCCTTCGAACTCTACGCAGGTATAGGCCTGCCCAACTGCGGGACCGTGCCTGTTGACGCTGCCTTCTGCGATAACGGCACGCCCAGATTTGTGCCCTTGGGCGAAGACCCCGGCTTCCAAAACTCCGGTTTGGAGTGGAAGGCCAAGGACTTCTTCGTATACATGCCGGTAGGCGCCAAGCTGGATCAACTGGAATCGGACGAATACTTCGCAGGCAGGCCCGACTTCAAGCCGGATGCCGACCGCCCCTACCTGATCAAGCGCGACAACAGCAAGTATCCAGACCGCTCAGCCGATGACAATAGGGGCAAAAACCCCTATGCGCCCACTCAGTACGGCAAAGCCGAACCATTCCAGGAAGCACCAAACAAGAAGAATGTCTACTACCTAGTGGAGAATCCGATTGATTGGGAAGCCATAGGTGGCAACACCGCAAATCAAGACTTTAATGCTTTGACAGGCAAGTGGACTTGGGCCGAATCCGGCGATGGTTCTCTGATCAGCGATATGACCATTCAGTCAGATGGCAGCTTCACTGGCTCTACTTTTGAGCGTACCGACCGGCCCAAATTCATGGACGGCAACACCGATAACTACAGCGGTCATTTTTCCAAAATTACCGAAAATCCGGATGGCACCAAGACTTTGACTCTGGACCCCAAGTCGATCAAGGGTGTTTCGGATTCCTTGCGCGAATGGTCGGGTTTAACGAAGACGACCTACACTTTCGTGCCTGCTGGCCAGGCCATACAGAACATGGATGAAAAAATGCGGGGCGCTGTAGATAATTACGGCGGGAGCCAAACCACTTCAACCTTGGACAATGACGCAATCACAGCAGAGGGCATTATCTTCCTGAAAGATAAAAAATGAGCCCTTGTCTAACTGGCCATGGAAAATAGCAAAAGCAAGGGGTTCCCGTCTTCGCCAAAGCAGCGATTACGGGAACTCCTCGCAATTTATCGGCTAATCAGTAATAGTTCTTGCCAGAATCGTCAATCTTGACGGCCAGTTCACCATCTTTGATCACGAACGTGCCGGCCAGGTAGTCAGATGCTGAAGATCTGCCATCTTCCCAGTCGGAGTCTGAATCAAAACGATATTGGTAAGTGATATTGGTCTGAATCAGGCTGGTTTTGAACTCGCCGTTACTCAAATCCAACTCACTCAATGAAGGTTGGCTACTGACAGTCCGTTTGATATTAGTATAGTTTGGACCGCCATAATCCTCGAAAGTGCCGTTGGAGAAGGAACAACCAGTCTTATTCGTCTCGGTGGAGGCCGTGCAGTCATTGATGCGCTGCTGGACCTGGTCCAGGATTCCTTTTTCCAATGCGTCAGTGGCTTGGGGGGCAATGTAAGCAACCTTACTGGAACCATCGAGCTTGACCTGCTGGGCTTGGATGTACTTGGAATTAGGCAACTCCACCTTGGCCACACCTGGATAGACCGGCAAGGTGTATTGATCCATCGAACTGTAATGCATCTCGTCGCCGCTGTCGGATGAGGACGAGTCAGAGGGAGGAGTAACAACCTCTTTGTTCATGCCAGCTTCTGCCAGCTTGACATTGATGCCGTTAACCACGAGGCTGTCCACAGTCTTTGGGGCAGCTACTTTGATGGTGGTAGTCAGGGGTGTGGCAATCCTCCAGGAGTCGAAGATCAAAAATTGCTTGCCAGCGGCTTGTATATCCAGCGGCTTGGACTGCTTGACACCGTTGACCGTATAGGAAATTCGCACCTGGTAGCCTGAGCCTCGTGGGTTTCGGACCAGAGGGCCAATCTCGACGTTCTTGATGCGCGAATCCGCATTCTTAGCGTAGTCGTTTGTCAGCAGGATGCGCGAGTCGTTGGCCACGCCAGGATCGACCAATTGATTGGCACGCTTGTAATTGCCGCTTGACACGGCGGAAACGTACGTTTTGATCTGCTCTGAAGGCGTGAAGACCATATTCTTGAGTATGAAATATGCGCCGATCAGTATGACCGCCACACCGATGAGAACCCCCCAGATAATTACAGTCTTTCGCTGCACTTTACGCGTGACCGGGACAGCGACAGGTTGCTCTACTGATGCCGTAACATTTGGTAGGGCCTGCGTTTGAAACTGAGAATCAGCCGCAGTCGAGGGCTCCGACTCGACGCCCATATACTGCTCGTTCTGCGACAAGGTCGCAGTAGGCTGCTCCGCGTCCGCCATATCATCAGTATCTTCCTCGCTTGAGGAGACGGGCCGAGACTGAGTACCATTTTCATCGGAAGAATTTGAACCCTCGGAAGCAGGATCCGCCTCCATGAAGGAATCGTCTGCATTAGTGCCAACATCTGCCTCAGGAGCCTCTTCACTAGCGAGCACGGGAGTAGTAGGCGTTGGGATGCTTTCCTTGACCTCGTCCTCCCCTTTTTCACCATCGAACCCCAGAGTCATGCTTTGATCGTCTGCCGACGTCATCAGGTGTCCGCACGACGCACAGAACTGGGCGTCAGGCTCATTCTTAGCCCCGCAATTTGTGCAAAACATAATCGTCCTCACCTTTCTGCGTTTTTCTTCTGCCTGTCACGACCACTGTCAGACCAAGGAGAAGATGGCACTTATGAACGCGGCGCCGGCAATGCTAATGAAGATGATCATCACCAGCAAGAAAATGAGGAAGGCCGCAACCAAGAAAATAAGCCAAAGCCAGAAGGAATCCAATTTGCGAGTGTTCCTGGATGTAGCAATCAAATAGGAGGGAACCGCTGACATGATGCTGACACTTATTAGGAAAATGACAGCTGCCATAACCGAGCCACCAATCAGAGAAAGCAGAACCAAGACCAGGTGGAGGATCGCGAAAGGAAGAATAATCTGTGCGAATGCGTCATGTACCTGCCGAAAACCGTCGGGGTCACCATAAATTTTCTTGCCTATGAATATAGACAAGGTCATGACGTAGAGCACAAAAGCCACAGCGATGAAGCCTCGGAAGAAGAACCCAAAATTACCCGAAGAGCCGGTTGAAGCCGACGAGGACGAATAGCCTAGCATCGATGTTACAGGGCTAAGTGCGTTCGATACAGCGGAGACAGTCCGCGATTCCCAAATCGTGACCAACAAAGAAATGATCATAGCTTCCACAAATATGGGCACGCATGCATACCAGGCTGGCTTGATCATACGTAGGCTGGGCTTCTTCAAGGCAGCAAGCATCCAGTTGAAGAAAAGTCTGGACTGAGTAGGTACAGACTGCTGAATTGGCACCATGCCAGGTCCTGCACCGGACATAGGCTGCTGGAAAGGCGGCTGGTTAGGCTGGGTTGGCTGAGCCTGCGGGAATGACTGGGTCGGCTGCCCAGTAGAATTGCGGGTATCTGGAGAAGGTTGTCCTAGTGGCGATTGCGATTGCGATTGCGAATCGATATTTTGTGGCAGCTGGGCGCCCGGGACTGGCATCGGATAGGCACCAGAAATGAAGTCAGGCTGGCCCGACTGCTCAACCGGATTGGATACCGGCTGAGGAAGACTAGGAGAAGGATTATTTGGAACGCCAGCATTAGCAGTCAGTCCAGCCTCTGGCTGAGTCTCGGACTGCTCATTTGAATCAGGAGTAAAGCCCGGAGCAGATGCATCCTGCTCCTGCTTTGCAAAGGGCATACCGCACTTTCTGCAGAATTTTGCACTATCCGGATTTTCGGCCTGACATGAAGTACATTTCTTCATGATTTGTCACTCTCCTCTGATTTCCCCTCCCCAGGCCGCTAATCAGCCTAGAGCAAACTCTTCATAATTCAATCACAAGACGTAAACATCAAACAACAGAAGATCAACTGCCAATTGACACTAAAATAGCAGCGGCGTCCGTGCACACACATGCATGAATCAATAGAGCTATACTTGAATAATTACCTATGTCTGTAGAGATTAGACCCAAATACCTGCTGTCAGAACACAATTCAGTCATCAATCCAACGAGGCAGTCCACCTCTTGATCTGGCAAACATCTATGAAAAACTCCCACGCACCCGCCAGAGGCCACTTACCCTTGCTGCATTCCTGCCCTGGGGGGATTGGGTGACATAACGCCACGTGAGAGCAAGTCACTATGATAGCAGACAGGCTCCACTTGTCCACTGGCAGGCGCCGACTCATCCAGCCAGGTGTGCATTCAGTCGATATCGCCACCAGTCGCTTCCCTGAGTAGACCCGTCCGCTAGCATGTAAACAACAGGATCGCCGTACTCCGAGCGGCTGATCACGGATCATGTCGGACCCTGGACAGCCCGGCATCACAGCGACAAGGGATGGATGGCTGAAGACGAATGGCTGACATGGATGCTGATTTGGTGATTGTGGGCGCTGGCCTGTTCGGTCTGACCGTGGCTCAGCAGGCGGTCGAGCACAGCGGGGCCCGGGTGCAGATCATCGACGTACGCGACCACATCGGCGGCAATGCATACTCCTACATGGACGAGGAGACCGGGGCCGAAATCCACAAGTATGGGGCCCACCTCTTCCACACCTCCAACCGCAAGGTCTGGGAGTACGTCAATCGCTTCACCGAATTCACCGACTACACCCACCGGGTTTATACCACCCACAAGGGCGAGGTCTACCCCCTGCCCATCAACCTGGGCACCATCAACCAGTTCTTCCACGCCCACTACACCCCCCAGCAGGCCCGTGAACTGATCCGGGAACAGGCCGGCGAGCTGGCCGGGACCGACCCAGGCAACCTGAATGACCAAGGCATCTCCCTGATTGGCCGGCCCCTGTACGAGGCCTTCATCAAGAACTACACGGCCAAGCAGTGGCAAACCGATCCCTCCCAGCTGCCGGCTTCGATCATCAAACGGCTCCCGGTGCGATTCAATTACGACAACCACTACTTCAAGGACACCTGGGAGGGCCTGCCCAAGGACGGCTACACGGCCTGGTTCGAAAGGATGATCGATGACCCACGCATCCAGGTGAGCCTGAAAACTGACTTCTTCGACAACTCCCAGCCCTGGAACCGGGATGCTCTGGTGGGGCAGGTCCCCGTGGTCTACACCGGCCCGGTTGACCGCTACTTCGACTACCGTCTGGGCGAGCTCAAGTGGCGAACCGTGGACTTCAAGGAGCGCCGCTACGACGAAGACGACCACTTCGGCTGCCCGGTCATGAACTTCTCCGATCCTGACGTGCCCTACACCCGCGCCATCGAGTTCAAGAACTTCAACCCTGAACGCTACGATCGGCAGAACCATGAGCGCACCGTGGTCTGGGAGGAATATAGCCGCTTCGCCGGCAAGGGCGACGAACCCTACTACCCTATCAACACAAGCGACGACCGGGCCCTCTATACCCAGTACAAGCAACTGGCAGCCCAACAGCCGAAGGTCGTCTTCGGCGGTCGCCTGGGCACCTATGCCTACTACGACATGCACCAGGTAATCAATTCAGCCTTGGATGCCTGGGACAAGCGGATCGCCCCCCTAGTAGGCCACAACCAGGACTGAACCCTGGGTTGAACTCCTGCCGACCTTCTAGCGGTAATCATCCCACTGGGGTGACGGGAAGAGGATGGGGTCAGCCTTTGCCCACAGGGCGATCATGTCGTCGTCAGGATTGGTCAGCGCCTGAATCTGCACACCGTCCATGGTGCAATAGACGGTTCTGATCAGCCGATGGAAGGACGACCGATCCCGATAGGGCTCAGGCAGCTTCCAACGGATCCCGTCCATGAAGTCAATCATCCGAGCATGGCGATCGCAGTAGTATTCGTGCGCTGGATGGGACGGATCGTGAGCCTCCACAGCCAAATGCATAAAGAGCATGACCAGGACCATGCGCTCGGCATTCTCCTCGACCAGACGACGCAGATAACCCGGCAGCGAATAGAGGGAATGCCCCTCCTCGTCTCGACCTATGGCCAGCTCATCACGCTCGCCGGGCTTGGACCCAAAAGTAAAGGAACCCTGGTCGTAGTAGACCTGGATGACCAAGGAGAGGAGCTCCTCGCGCGTGCGGGCATAATGACGTAACCCCGGCAGGGTCAAGCCAACGGCATCTGCGATGGCCTGCATGGAGACGCCGTAGGTACCGTAATAGGCGATCATCTGGGCGGCGACCTGGGCTATCTGCTTGCGACGCTCGTCGGGGGTCATCCGCCGACGTGCACCGATTGGCCGCCGTGAAAAGCGTCCAATAATCTGCTCTCTGCCAGCCTTGTTCCTGGTTTTCCTGTTCGCATCGCTCATCAGGATCATCATACCGTTGGCCGTCAGACCGCCAACGGCTCTATATTGCCCCTCTCTACAGCCCGTTACCAAGATTGGAACCGCCAGAAAGGACTTGCCTGCTTGCTTATTTTATATTTTTAAGATATAAAACAATACGGGAAGCATGGCGCTTCCCCACTGTGCACAGACGCACCGAAAGAGAGGGAGTCGGACAATGACACAAGCCGATTCAGCAGGCGGGCAGGAGCTCGGCACCGCAGCTAAAAGCCGATACTGCATAGCCTTCTTCGTTTTCAATCTGTTCTGGATGATGGCTCTATCCATCGTCGCCTCGGTCCTGTTGCCCCAACGCCTGACCGACATCGCTCCGGGGTCCAAGGTGGCCATATCCGGGGTCTTCAACGCCACCACGGCCCTGACCTCACTGGTGTCCAACCTGATCGTGGGCAACCTGTCCGACAGGACCCGATCCATCTTCGGCCGCAGAACGCCCTGGGTCGTTTCCGGCGGCGTTCTGGCCGGCATCTCGCTCTTCCTCATGGGCGTCATTGCCAACGTCTGGGTCATCGGCATCTTCTACTGCCTGGCCATGGTCGGCCTGAACATGATGATCTCGCCAGTGGTCGCATCCCTGTCCGACCGCGTTCCCGAATCACAGCGGGCTACCATGTCGGCATTCATTTCGGCAGGCAATCTCGTGGGCAACTCTTTGGGCACGCTGGTCGGTGCCCGCTTCATCACCATGCAGATCCCGGGTTGGATCATGTCCGGCATAGTCATGGGCGTGGCCGGACTGGTCACAGTGGTCATCTGGCCCAAGGAGCCCTCTTCAAAGGACATGCCCGCTTTGAGCAGCAGCCTGCGCTCCATCCTTGAATCCTTCCGCCCGCCTCGTCACGCGCCCGACTTCTGGATGGCCTTCGTAGGACGTTCCCTGCTCCTGTTCAGCTACTACATGATCCTCAACTACCAGCTCTTCATCCTTCAGGACTACATGGGCCAGTCCGTCAAGGACTCGGCGGCCACCATGTCGACCATGTCCTTGGTGCTGATCGTGGTCTCCATGGTCGCGGCCCTGGGTGCTGGCCCGATCTCCGACAAGATCGGCCGTAGGAAGATGCCCGTGGTCATTGCCAGCCTGCTCCTAGCCCTGGGCTACGCCATGCCATGGATCATCCAAAGCCCCCTGGGCATGATTCTGTTCACCGCCATCGGCGGCTTCGGCTACGGCATGTACGGATCAGTTGACCAGGCGCTCAACGTTGACGTTCTGCCCAATGCCGAGGAGGCCGGCAAGGACCTGGGCATCCTCAACATCGCCACCACCCTGGGCCAGATGGTGGGTCCCATGGTGACCTCGCTGATCGTCTCGGTAACCAAGTCCTACCAGCTGGTCTTCCCCACCGCCATCGTTCTGGTGTTGCTGGCCTGCATCTTCATCAGCCGCATCCGCACCATCAAGTAAGGAGACCAAACAGTGAGCATCCACATCGACCCGCGCCTGACTATCGGCACCATCAGCCCCTACCTGCACGGCCAGTTCATCGAATTCCTCGGCGAGTGCATCGATCAGGGACTATGGGTGGGCACGGATTCATCCATCCCCAACACCAACGGCATCCGCACGGACGCCCTCAAAGCCCTGAAAGCGCTGAAGCCTCCCCTGCTACGCTGGCCCGGCGGTTGCTATGCCGACACCTACCACTGGCGTCAGGGGGTCGGACCGCGCAATCAACGTCCGGTAGGATACAACGAGAACTTCGGCACCTACCAGCCTGACGGACACGGCTTTGGCACCGACGAATTCCTCCGTCTGTGCCAGGCCATTGGGGCCGAACCCTGGATCAACGTGAACATGCTGAGTGGATCCGTGGCTGAAATGCGCGACTGGATGGAGTACTGCAACAGGCCATCAGGCACGGCCATGTCAGCCATGCGGGCCGCCAACGGTCACCCCTCCCCCTATGGCGTGAAATTCTGGGGTCTGGGGAACGAGCCCTGGGCCGGCGGGGGGACGATGACCCCGTCCATGTACGCGGACCGCTATCGGATGTTCGCCTCAGCAATGCCTACCTTTGCCGAAAACGGGGACCAGCCCCCAATGATCCAACCCATAGCCTGCGGCCCAGACGGAAACAAGCCTATGGAACGAGTGCGCTGGACCAGGGACTTCTTCCAGGCTTTGGCCCAGTACCGCCAGCCGCCCATCGCCGCCTACGACCTGCACTTCTACAACTGGAACATCGACCACCCCGACGACACTTCCACTCAGTTTGATCAAGATGGCTGGGATCGAGTGATTCGAGGCGCCCTCGAGCTCGGTGAAGTTATCGACCAGCAGTGGAACCTGATGCAGGCCTGCCTGGCCACCATGCCTTACCCTGAGAGCAGCATGGATTCCAGACTGACAAAGGTCGATCTGGTCATGGGCGAATGGGGCAACTGGCATGGCGATGCCTTCACGGCTCGTCCGGCGCTCCGACAGCAGGTGACCATGCGCGACGCGGTCACCTCGGCCCTGACGCTGGATATCCTTCAGTCCAGGTGCGACAAGGTGTCCATGGCCTGCAATGCCCAGACCCTGAACGTCCTCAACTCGCTGATCCTGACCGAGGACGACGCCACCATACTGACCCCCAACTACGACGTCTTCATGATGTACCGGCGCCACCAAGGGGCCCGGGCGATCCAAATCCTGCCAGAGGCCGACAACCCAGCCCTGCACGTCTTTGCCTCAGTCAAGGACGGGCACATCATGGTGGACCTGGTCAACGCCGACATGACCTCTGCCGTCGAAGCGGCACTGACCCTGCCCGAGCCTGTGCGTCCTGCGGGCATGCAGAGCCTTTCAGCACAGGATCCGCATGCCTGCAACACCCGATCCGACCCGGACCAGGTCAGGGCTCGCCAGGTCGATGTCTCGGATATCCCTGAAGGACGTGAAATTACGGTCCGCCTGGATCCGGCCTCAGTGAACGTGCTCGATCTGGCCATGGTCTGAGAGGCAACAGCAGCAATCGGCGGATTGGACACCACGCCTGCAGTCCACCGATTCAAATCTACGATCCAACCACATAAACAAACATATAAACCGCATGTGGCCGACCCCCCGAAAGAGGTCGGCCACATGCTTATATCCGGCGCTTGACAGCGCTCGACTGAGTCTACTCAGGCGTGCCAGACGTCCTTGCCGTTTTCCTTGGCGGCTTTGACATCGGCATCCAAGGCGCTCTCGTCGCCCTCCACCTTGCCAGCGATATAATCCTCAACCAGCTGATGGGCCTCGTTGTCCTCATGCTGGACGGCAGGGGACTTCATGAAGTAGGAGCTGGGTGCCAGCACTGGGCCGGCCAGATGACGGTCCAAGGCAATCTTGGCAGCACGCAGGGCGTCGATGACGATACCGGCCGAGTTGGGCGAATCCCAGACCTCCAGCTTGTACTCCAGGTTCAGCGGGACATCACCGAAGGTGGTGCCTTCCAGACGCACGAAGGCGAACTTGCGGTCATCCAGCCAGGCCACATAGTCGGAAGGACCGATGTGGACGTTGTGGGGATCCATGTCGTGAGGAACGATGGAGGTGACTGCACGGGTCTTGGAAACCTTCTTGGACTCCAGACGAGTACGCTGCAGCATGTTCATAAAGTCCATGTTGCCGCCCACGTTCAGCTGGTAGGTGCGGTCTAGGCGCACACCGCGATCCTCGAAGAGGCGAGCCATGACCCTGTGGGTAATGGTGGCGCCCACCTGGCTCTTGATGTCGTCACCCACAATGGGTAGGCCGGCATCGCGGAACTTCTGGGCCCACTCAGGGTCGGAGGCGATGAAGACAGGCAGGCAGTTGACGAAGGCGCACCCGGCCTCGATAGCTGCGGTGGCGTAGGCCTTGTCGGCCTGCTCAGAGCCAACGGGCAGGTAGGAGACCAGCACGTCGACCTTCTTGTCGCGCAGGACCTGGGCCACATCCACGGGTTCGGCATCCGACTCGGTGATCATCTTCTTGTAGTACTCGCCCAGCCCATCGCCGGTCGGCCCGCGCAGGACTTCCACGCCCTTGTTGGGAACGTCGCAGAACTTGTAGGTGTTGTTTTGCGAGGCGAAGATAGCCTCGCTCAGGTCCTTGCCGACCTTGAGAGAATCCACATCGAAGGCGGTCACGAACTCCACGTCACGAATGCGGTAGCCACCGAAGTTGGCGTGCATGATGCCGGGGATCTTATCATCATCCTTGGCGTCCTTGTAATACTCGACTCCCTGTACCAGCGAGGAAGCGCAGTTGCCCACGCCCGCTATAGCTACACGGATGCTCATACAAACTCCTCTGATTTACTGAGTTATTCCAACCTAAGCATACCTTCTTCCGATGGAAAGCATGAATGGAATTGAACCGTACCTTCGCACTCAGTAACAGAACTCGCTTCGAAAAGAGTGCAAACGTACGAAAATGATGAACGTTCAGCCCTAGGTCGAACAGTTTTCAGCCCTGCCGGATAGCGTGGTTGGCATGGCCAATCAGACTCGTTCAGTCAGTTCGACCTCGCCCGCACGCAGGACCCAGCCCGGAGCGCGCGGCGGCAGGAATCGCGCCGACAGGCTCACCTCGCGGCATGCCGACCGGAATCACCGGGGCGGCGGACCCCGTCGCGGGCGGCCCCACAAGTCACATCGTGTGCTTAAGTGGACCCTGGCCCTGTTGGGACTGGTGCTGGTCGCCGGGGCGGCAGCCTTCGCATACCTATATCTGACCACTGAAATCATCCCACCGGAGAAGCAAGCTCTGGCGCAAAAGACAACGGTCTACTATGCGGACGGCACCACCCCCATCGGAACCTATGCCAATCAAAACCGTGAGATCATCGACTGCGCGGTCCTGCCCAAGTATGTAGGCAATGCGGTCGTCGCCTCGGAGAACCGCACCTTCTACAAGGACAACGGCATCGATCTCAAAGGCATCAGCCGAGCGCTCTTGAACAACGTGACCAAGGGCACCCGTCAGGGCGGATCCACCATCACCCAGCAGTATGCCGAGCGCTACTATCTGGGCGAGACCACCTCCTACAAGGGCAAGCTGCGCGAGGCCATCCTTTCCTTGAAGATTTCCAGGACAGAGGATAAAGACACGGTTCTGTGCAACTATCTCAACACCATCTACTTCGGCCGTGGCGCTTACGGGATCCAGGCCGCCGCCCAAAACTACTTCGGCAAGGACGCCAAGGATCTGACCATGCCTGAGTCGGCCATGCTGGCTGGCATCATCCCGGCCCCTACCTCCTGGGATCCGGCGGTCAACCCCAAGCAGGCCGAGTCGCGCTTCCACCGCGTGCTGGCCATCATGGAGGAGGACCACTACATCAGCCATCAGGACCGAGCCGGCGCTCAAATGCCGCAGACCATCAAATACATGCCGCAGAACGTCTACCAGGGACCCAACGGCTACCTGCTGCGCATGGTCCGCAACGAGCTGTCCTCCGGCAAAAAGGCACCCTTCACCGCGGACGACCTAGATACGGGCGGCTACCGGATTATCACCACCATCCAAAAGGACAAGCAGGATCTGATGTTCCAAGTGGCCAGTCCGTCCACAGGCAACAAGCATCTGCCGCCCACCCTGCAGATCGGGGGGCTCTCGGTCGACCCTAAAACCGGGGCCATCATCTCCCTGTACGCCGGTGACGACTACCTGACCCACCAGCTCAACAACGTGGATCAAGCAACCTTCCAGGTCGGTTCGACCATGAAGGCCTACACGCTCTTGGGCGCCATCCAGGACGGGGTCAGCCTGAACACGGTCTTCAACGGCAATTCACCTCGTACCTTCTCCAGCGTAGGCAAGTCCGTCGCTAACGCCGGGAATGTCAGCTACGGGTACATCAACCTCTACTCCGCATTCGCCAACTCGGTAAACACGGTCTTCATGGACCTTGGCGAACACGTGACCTCACGCAAGGTTGCCCAAGTGGCCCACACGGCCGGCATCACCGGGAAGATCGACGATACGACCACTTTTGACACCCTGGGAGTAGACGCCCTCACGGTCTATGACGTGACCCAGGGCTATGCCACCCTGGCCAACGGGGGACAACGACCCAAGCTGCACCTGGTGGCTCAGGTCAAGGATGCCAAGGATCAGGAGCTCTATACGGCTGCAATCCAGTCGGATCAGGTCTTCAACGCCGAACAGGTGGCTCTGCTGCAGAAGGCCATGACCACCACGGTCCAGCGTGGCACTGCATCCTACGCACGTTCCCTAGGGCGGCCCATCGCCGGCAAGACCGGCACGGCCAATGACCAGACGGCCATCTCCTTCATCGGATTCACCCCCTCGCTTCTGACCACCTTCGCCATCTGGAACCAGGGGCAGGACGGCAGCGCCCTGAAGGTTCCGGACCGCTATCAAAACGACTTCTATACGGTCCAGCTCTTCACCCAGTACATGAAGTCGGCCCTGGGCAACAGTCCAATAGAGCGTTTCCCAGACGCTGAGGACCATGGCAAGGTCGGTGGCCCAGAAGGCAACTGGGGCAGCGGATCCTGGAAGAGCAGCAATTCGTACAGGCCCAACCGCGGATACTCATATGGATACTCATATGCACCCCAGCAGCGCTACCAGCGCCAGAACTCCGAACAGGGGCAGTCCGGATCCGGCAGCGGCTCGGGGGCTGGTACCGGAGGCGGGACAGAGAACGACAGCAACAGCGGCACCGTGGAGGGCGGCGACAAAGGCAGTACCCAGGGCAATTCCGAGGGTGAACCATCCCAGCAATAAACCAATCCAGACAATTAGGTCCGATCCGGGCATAGCTGTGCGTCCGGATCGGACCTGGAGGACTGGAGCCTTCAGCCGCGCTGGAAGCGGTTGAGTGCCGAGATGATGGCCTTGAGGGAGCTGGTAGAGATGGACGAATCGATGCCCACGCCCCAGATCACCCGGGACCTGGCTGGTTCGCCCACCTGGCATTCCACATAGGAAGCCGCCAATGCATCGGTGCCGGCGGTCATGGCATGCTCGGCGTAGTCCAGGACCGAGACGGTCTGATCCAGGGACTTGAGCGCATCCAAGAAGGCCGCGATTGGACCATTCCCATGTCCTTGAACACGCCGCCTCACCTCTGGGTCGCCCGGGGCAAGCCCCCGATCCAGCAGGGTGGCATCAAGAACGGTGTCGGATCCGTCCTCGCCGGAGGTGACTGCAACATTCAGCAGCTTGAAGCGTCCCCACTGGCGCAGGGTCTCGTCGCGCTGATCCGCCATGGACTCGCCGCCGACCACGCTCCCGCCAGCCTCCACGGGCAGGTACTCGTCCTTGAAGAGCCGCCAGATGTCGGCATCTTTGACCTCGCGCTTGGTCCTGTCGGCATAGCTCTGGACAAGCCGTTCGAACTCCACCTGGAGACGCTTGGGCAGGTCCAGATGATGGTTGGCCTTGAGCAGGTAAGCCATGCCGCCTTTGCCCGACTGGGAGTTGACCCGGATGATGGCCTCGTAGTTGCCACCCACATCCTTGGGATCGATGGGCAGATAGGGCACCAGCCAAAGGAAGTCGTCAGGGTTGGCGTTGGCGCGCAGGGCCGCCTGCTGCCGGGCGTCCAGACCCTTCTTGATGGCATCCTGATGGGAGCCGGAGAAGGCCGTAAAGACGAAGTTGCCGACGTAGGGGTGCCGCTCGGAGACGGCGATCTGGTTGCAGTACTCCACCGTCCGACGGATGCCGGGCATGTCGGAGAAGTCCAGCTGGGGATCGATACCCTGGACCAGGAGGTTCAGCCCCACCGTGCAAATGTCGACGTTGCCGGTGCGCTCACCATTGCCCAGCAGGCAGCCCTCCACCCGGTCAGCCCCGGCCAGCAGACTGAGCTCGGTGGCAGCCACGGCCATACCCTCGTCGTTGTGGGGGTGCAGGGAGAGCACCACCGCATCCCGGTCCTTGAGGTTGGTGGATATGTACTCCACTTCGTCGGCGAATACGTTGGGGGTGGTCATCTCCACGGTGTTAGGCAGGTTGATGATCATGGGATGCTCAGGCGTAGGCCGGATCACATCGATGACCGCATTGCAGACCTCCAGGGAATACTCTGGCTCGGCACCGGAGAAGGACTCGGGCGAGTACTCATAGGAAAGATCAGTGCCCCCGGCATCGGCCTCCAGAGAGCGGCAGAGTTCGGCCGCGTCGGTGGCCAGCTTCTTGATCCCGGCCTTGTCCTTATGGAAGACGACCTCCCGCTGCAGAACCGAGACCGAATTATAGAAGTGGACCACGGCCCTCTTGGCTCCTCGCAGGGCCTCGTAGGTGCGACGGATCAGATGTTCGCGAGCCTGGGTCAGGACCACGATAGTCACATCGTCGGGAATCAGCTCACGCTCTATCAGAAGGCGGATGAAGTCGTAATCGGTCTCGGAGGCCGAGGGGAAGCCCACCTCGATCTCCTTGAAGCCCATGGAGATCAGCAGATTCCAGAATCTCAGCTTGCGCTCGGAATCCATGGGGTCGACCAGGGCCTGGTTGCCGTCGCGAAGATCCACCGAACACCAGCGGGGCGCCCGCTTCAGGGTCTTGCCCGGCCAGGTGCGCTGCGGATAGTCGAAGGGAACCTGCTTGTTATAGGCCACATACTTGTTGTAGGGCATGGCACTGGGCTTCTGCGGCGAACCCACAAACCTGGGGGGAGGCAGCAGCAGGTCGTTGTTCCCTCCATTGGACGCAGCGGCCTGGGCCGCAAGATCAAACACGGATGCACGATCCTGATCCATCTCTCCTCCTTCTTTCGTTCGTCGGAAACCGCAATATCACCCGGCCATGGGTGCTCGGACAGGCCGAAACCGTACCGGGGGTGCCATTATTTTACCGGAGGAGAGCTAGGACATGCGGTCCGGGTCCGCATTACGACGCAGAGGAAGGCGAGAGCACAAAGTCTTGCGTAATTCGCAAGGTTATCCAAGCTGCAAACTCCAGACTAGGCAAGCACTTACAGAGTGCTCGCTGCATAAGATTCAGTTGAAGAGCCTCACTGGAAGAGTGAGACACCACGACGGCCCTCGCAGTAGGCGTTGCCCAGCCAGGTGTGGCGCGAGTTAGGCCAGACGGAACCCAGACGGGGGGCGTTCTGGCTCATCCAGATGCTGGGCACGCGCCCATCGGCGCTGTGGGAACCCAGCAGGTTGAAACCGTTCTTGACCGCCAGCCAGTCGGGATGCTGGGTGGCGATGGCCAGACCCTCCTCCAAGGTCAGAGGGAGACGGTCATCGGAGTCGATCAGCTTGCGGGCCACGTCCGGCTCGCGGTTGGTGTAGCAGGTGCCCGTATGTGGGTCCAGGACGATGTAAAAGGGTCCCTCGGGCGGCTCGAACCCGTTCTGCGGCAGGAAGCTGGCAATGTCGCGCGGAGGCATAGTGGTAAAGCCAGCCATGCGATTGATGCTGGTCCGGGCAATCAGCGACTCAGGCGAGACCAGCTCCCTGGTAGGGATGAGCAGGATCTGCTCACCCAGCTCAGTGGACTCCAGCGCGGAGATCAGGGGCTGAGCCAAGGCTCTGAAGGCGGCGGCGCTGATGTCCGCCACATCCGGATAGCCCAAAGCCACGATCCGATCCAGTTGCCGCTTCACTTCTTGGGAAGATCTGGTCATGGCCTCCAGTCTAATTCGAATCTGCTACGACAAGCACCCGCACTGTCTACACCCGCATGCCGAGGCGAGGCACTGTACTCAGATTCAGTGCTGGCCGTACACGTGCTGGTATCGGTCGTTCAGACTGGCCACATCCTCGTCGGACAGGGGCACAGGCGTACCGATCTGCTCAGCGGCCCATACCGTACGCGCCACTTCCTCCGTCATCGCCGCCGCCTTCACCGCAGCTTCGGCATCCGCACCGACAGTGAAGGGGCCATGATTGCGCATGAGCACCGCGGGGCAGCCCGGATGCTCCGCCAGGGTCTCGACCACCCCACGACCTATCTGATCCGAACCGATCAAGGCGAAGGGACCCACCGGCACTGGACCGCCGAACTCGTCACCCATCATCGTCAATACGCATGGGATTGGCCGGCCCACTGCGGCAAAGGCCGTCGCATAAGTGGAATGCGTATGCACCACGCCAAACACTCCAGGCATATGCCGGTAGATGTAGGCATGCGAAAACACATCCGAGGAGGGTGCGGCAGATCCGTCCACCACATGCCCCTCAAGATCCGTAACCACCATTGATTCCGGCGTCAATTGTTCATAGCGCACCCCGGATGGTTTGATCACCAGCAAGTCGGCCGAATGCAGACGCTGTGAGACATTCCCCGCCGTCCACACCACCAGCCCCCACTTGATCAGCTGCTCATGCAGGGCAGCAACATGCTCGCGGACCAGACCTGCTTCGACACGTACCTCGTCAGGGAAATCAGCCAAGGACGTCATAAGAACCACCACCATTTCCAATATGGGGCCGACCCTTCCTGCGAAAAGCCGGCCCGGTTTGCTTACCTGCGCGTGCAGACCATGCTGCGCGTCCTCACAGGCTTTCCAGATCCTTGCCCTTGGTCTCCTGGGCAAAGAGGTATATGACAGCACCGATGACCAGGCAGACACCGAAGAAAGTGAATGCCGTGGTGACAACGCCGATGTTGATGTGCTGGGAGACATAGTCGCCGCCCACCAGCAGCCCCATAAATATAGGGCCTACGATTTTGGCCGTGGCGCCGATGCCGTATCCCAGCCCCAGTCCGGTAGAGCGAACATCGTTGGGGAACTGCTCGCCGCCGAAGGCATTGAGAATGCCGAAGACACCGTCAGCGAAGGTCATGATGACCAGGACGGCGATGTAGAACTGCCAGCCGGAATTGTGGAAGAAGGCCGCATAAAAGCATCCCAAGGCCCCGATGATGCCGAAGGAGAACATGGTCCAACGCCTGCCGATGATGTCAGCCAGCCAGGCAGAGCCGAATCTGCCTATGCAGTCGGCCACGGAGACGCCCATGAACAGGTAGGCCACCATCTGCGTTGAAAAGCCAAAGGCATCCTTCATCAGCGTCTGACCCCAAGATTGGATGGCGAAGGAACCCAGAATGAAGCAGAAGGAACCGACCGAAATGATGACCAGCGGCTTCAGATGCTTGGACAAGAGCAGGTGATAGCTGGCCTTCTGCTCCTGTTCGACCTTGGGCAGGGCACCGACCTGGTCCGCAGGAAGCTCCAGGGCCCATGCCAAGGCCTTGCGGGCATCATCGTCACGTCCCACGCTCTGGTAAAAACGGGGGGACTCAGGCACGGTCGCCAGCCAGAAGAGAAGGAGGACGGGGATAACGCCCAGTGCCACCAGCACGCGCCAATTGTCGCCAATCAGGCTCTGCGAGACGGACCCCAGGAGCAGACCCATGGGGATGAAGACCGAGGCCAGGCCGGAGAGCATGCCGCGCTGCCTGGCCGGGACGAACTCCTGGACGTAGGGGATGGAGATGATGTTGAGGCCGCCTACGCCGATGCCCACACCGATGCGCAGGATGGCCAGCAGGATCCAGGCACCGTCAGGCAGGAAGACCGACAAGGCCGTGAAGACCACGAAGCAGAGCACACACCACTGGAAGGCATGCTTGCGGCCGAAGCGATCAGCCAAACGCCCCCAGAGGATGGAACCGATGACTGTGCCCAGCCCGGAGCAGGCCAGGATGATTCCAGCGGAAACCCCGGTCAGGTGCCAGGCCGAAGTCAGAAGGGAGACCACGAAACCAATCAGGAACATATCGAAGAATTCGGATATATTGCCGGCTATGGCCAGGCCGATGATGCTTTTCTGATGTCCGGTCAGGGGACGAGAGTCTATCTGCTCGTAAGCAGTCAGTGCCTCCCCGGCCTGTGTGACATGTGTATCACTCATAATGGGTTGCTTTTCTTTCTCGGATGATCATAATGATGGCGGCCCGACCCTGGTACGGGTCTGACCTGAGGATCCAGGCCGCTTTCTCCATCCTTGGAGAATGCTGCGGCGGGCCTGGATCATGAAAGAGATGTCAACGATTGATATCCCCACCCAGCGGAATATCCAGTTCCTGGGCGCGGATACGGGTCAGATCGCCCATATGCGTCAGAGCGTACTCGGCGGCCCGCTGCCCCCATCTGACACCGCACTCCACATCATCGGAGAGGAAGCCGTGGAGGGTGGCAGCCACGAAGGAATCCCCGGCGCCGGGACGGTCCACCACCGGAACCGTGGTGGTGACGTACTTCTTGATTCCTTTGGAGGTTCTCAGGTAAGGACCATCCAAATGATTGGTGGAAACGATGTACTCATTGCCGAAGCGCTGGTAGAGCTGTTCGCAGACCTCCTCGCCAGTCCCCTCGATTCCGAAGACGCTTTTAGCGTCCTTGATGGAGCAGAAGAGGATGCGGGCCTTATGAGCAATGGGCTCTAGTACCTTTCTGGCCTGGTCACCAGTCCAGAGCTTGCTGCGGAAGTTCACGTCAAGGGCGATGTCGATGCCGCGCTTCTCCGCTTGCTCGGCCGCATAGGTCACCACCTGGGCTGTGGTATCGGTCAGGGCCGCAGTGATGCCGGTCAGGAAGAGCAGGCGGGTGTCCAGCATCCGGTCCCAGTCGTAATCCTCGATCCCCGTCGACCTGAAGGGGGTGTACTCGCGGTCGTAGATGACGTTGGCCGGCATGGGGGGCTCGCCTGGCTCCATAAAATAGAGAGCGATTCGGCTGGCCGGCTTGCGGACCATGGTGCTCAGATCAACGCCCACGGACCTGTACTCGCTCAGGACGTATTCACCCAAGTCCCCCTCCGGCAGCGAAGAGGTCCACAAGGTCCTGCGCTGAAGCTGAGCCAGAACTCCGGCTACGTTGGCCTCGGAACAGGCGGGATTCATCAGGACCGACCGGGCGTTCATCAGCCGCTCCCCCCTCCTGACCGTGAGCCTGATCTGCCCCTCTCCTATGGTCGAAAGGTCATATGTATGTTCTGCCATCACTTGCTCCTTGTCTACACGGTCGCTTTCCCAGCATGGACCACGACGTCCGCTTCAGTCCGTATTACGACCTGTCACATTCAAACTCGCACCGGTCGGGTCGACCCTCCAAGGACGACCGCTGGCATCATAGCCTCCCTGCCGATGCCAAGGGGGTGGAGGACCGGCACAACCACCCCCGGGTCGCAACCGTGATGGCTGCGACCTTTACCTCAGCCTCTGGGGTCGAGCACTTCCATGCCAGCCCCGCGCAACCAGGTTTCCACTTTTCCCCTTGCATTCATGACGATCTGATCGGCCTGGTCTGAATCATCGTTCCACATCTCCAGCATGATTCGCCCCGACCAGGACTGCCGGGCCAGCTCGGCGAAAGCCGTGGGAAAGTCGGCACAGCCCTCGCCCATGGTGATGCGACGCGGCTGTCCCGGGAGCACATCCTTGACGTGGATGGCCAGCATTCTGCCGACTCCAGACCTCAGCTCAGCCGCGGCATCCAGCTCCTGCTCGTACAGGTTGCCGATATCCGGGTACATGCTCAGCCAGGAGGACCCGATCTGATCGCAGATGGACAAACCCTTGGTGATGGAGGTGATGTCATTGCCGTCCACATTCTCTATGCCCAGCATGACACCGGCCTGGGCCGCGTACTCAGCCGCCCTGGCCAGAACCTCCGCATACCTGGCGCGCTGGCCAGGATCAGGGTCCTCGTAGTAGGCGTAGTAACCGGCTACCTGGATCAGGGGAATGCCTGTCTCGTGTGCAAGATCGATCGCCTTGAGGAAGATCTCGTAGGCCCGACGGCGGATAGCAGGATCGGCCGAACCGGGGCCGACCTTGCGGTGGCAGCTCAGGCAGATTCCTCCGACCTGGACGCCCTGGCGGTCAGCAGCCTGGCGGAATGCGGAAGCCTGGGCAGCCGTCCAGTCCAGGCGGGCCATCCGCTTGTCGCTTTCGTCAATGGACAGATCCATGAAGGTGAACCCATCGGCGGCGACATGGGACATGAATGCGTCCCAGTCATCCGGCTCAGCGGGGGACTTCAGGGCCTTCTCATAGATGCCCAGGGTGACGCTGCCGCTCATTGCGGCCACACCCTGCCAATAGTCTCCCGCAGTTCAGTGGCGGCGGCCAGGGGGTCATCAGCCTTGACGATGCCGCGGCCCGAGATCACCACTCCGACGGGAACTCCTTGGAAGAAGGGCAGGTCCTTAGCCGTGACCCCACCGGTCACGGTGACCTTGAAGCCCATCTGATGCAGCTGGCGGATACGGTCCTTGTCGTTTTCTCCCCAAGTCAGTTTGCCGGCCGCTTCAGCGTCGCGAGAACGGTGGACGATGACCTGGGTGGCTCCAAGCCGCCGCCACTCGCGCGCCTGTTCGGGATCGTAGGTCTCTCCAAGCTCAATCTGGACCTCGCCGCCAAACTCCTGGGCCACCTTCACCACCTGCTCGACCGTGGTCATGCTGGCCCCGGCAACCACCGAGACCCAGCTTGCACCCGCCTCGAAGCAGGCGCGGGAGATGACCGCTCCAGCTTCAGCAATCCTGACATCCGCCAGGATTGTCTTATTGGGATAGAGGGCACGAATCTCGCGCACGGCTCTCAGCCCTTCGGCGATAATCAGGACGGTTCCGCACTCGATGACATCGACCTGGCTGATGGCCGCGTTCAGAGGTCTCAGGGCCGATGGCATATCAAAGGTGTCCAGAGCGATCTGGAGCTGAGGACGTTCCAGGGTTTTGTCTGCTGCCATTGCGCTCAGGCCTCCTTACGGAAGGAGAAGAAATTGTGGGCATTGCGGATGAGCAGCTTGTCCACGTAGTCAGGGTCAAAGCCTTCAGCAATCATGCGGGGGCCGTCCACTGCCGGGTTGTAATCCACGCCGCTCACAGAGCCGTAGACCTTCTGGTAGGAGCGCTTGCCGGAGTCCGTACCCAGGAGGATACGGTCTTCATAGCCGTCTTTCTTGAAAGCCTTGAGCTCCATCATCCTGTTGGAATCGGGCTGATACTTGATCCTGTTCGTGCCGTCGATCTCCAGATAGACGCCCAGGTCCAGGATCTCCTCCAGGTAGTAGACATCAGCGTTGCGCTGGATGTGGCCGATGGCGATCTGGTCGGCCGGGACCCCCAGTCCGATCAGGGTCTGGGCTTGTTCCAGACCACAGGTTCCATAAGTGGTGTGCGTGTTGATGGGAGCGCCGGTTTCGATGGCCGCCTTGGCAGCAGCCTCCATGCACTTGTGTTCGAAGGGTGTGATCTCTCCGTAAGCAGTGCCGATCTTGATGACGCCTGCCTTATAAGGGCTGCGATCTACCAGAGGGCCGGTGTAATCGTTGCGGTCAATGCCCTCGCGGATATCGGCGATGACCAGGTCGGCGATTTGATCCACGCTGTAGCGGTTGATCCAGTGGGACTGGGTCTCCAAGTAGACATGCTCACGGTGGAAGCCGGTGGCTCCGATGATCTGCAGGTTCTCCACCGAGCGGGCCACCTCGGCCAGCTTCTCGATGTCACGACCACAGTTGATGGGGCACATATCCACCACGGTGCCGCCCTGCTTGCTCCAGTTCAGCGAGGCCTTGGCGAAATAGCCGGCCTCGGTCTCCGCCTTCTCGACTGAATCCAGTTGATGGTCCTTGTCCAGGTAGACCTCACCGGCTCCAACCCGGATCAGATGGTCGTGGCTGTTGACTACACCAAGCGTGCTCGGATCAACATCACCCAGAATGGTTCGTGCGAATGCCATATGAACTCCTTTGTTGTTTGTGCTCTGCGACTTCGCGGCACCGGTCTTCAGGCTCTTCCTGCCAGTGCCTTTGACAGGAGACAGATTATGTGAGCAACTACAGATCAACAAGGACTTTGATGAACATATGTACTCTAACTATGGTTATAGATCTATGCCAATTTCATTTTTTGCCTTTGAAAACGTGCATTTTCAGACCGAACAGAGTAGATAAACGATTTTTCACTGAGCCTGATAATATGTACATATGTTCAGCGATCTACAGATGATGACTACTTCGGATGCTCGCAAGCGGGTTCAGCTGCTTCTTCGCATAGCCCGCATGTACTACCAGGATCACATGCTGCAGTCCCAGATCGCCACAGCGACAGGCTATTCCCGCCCCTCTGTCTCCCGGATGCTCAAAGAGGCCCAGGAGCGAGGACTGGTGAAGATCTCCATAGAGAATCCCTTAGAGCGGCTGGAAGAACTGGAGTCCAGGCTGATCCGACAATTCAACCTCCGTTGCGCTCGGGTCTCAGAGCCGCCACAGGGATGCACCGGGTATGACACCGTACCCCGAAGCGCAGCATCTCTTCTGGTGGAACAGACCAGGCCCGACTCTTTGATAACCGTCTCCAATGGCAACGCGGTCGCCTACACGGTTCGCGAAGTGCCCATGCAAAACTGGGGAAAGTCCAAGGTCGTACAGATGATTGGCTCCCTGTCACCAACCAATCCCATGACGGATTCACCAGAGATATGCCGCATGCTGGCCCAACGACTGGGCGGCAGCTATTCGACGCTGCCAGTGCCCATGATCCTGTCTTCAACCCCCGTGGCTGAAGCCATGCGCAAAGAACGCCAGATCGCAGACACCCTGACCCTGGGCGGACATGCCGACGTTGCGGTGGTAGGAGTCGGGTCTGTCCAGGAGGGAAGATCCGGACACATTTTCAAAGACTACGAGAATGCCGCTTTCATTAAAGAGGTGACCAAGCTCAAAGCCGTGGGGCACATTTGCGGGCACCACATTGATGCCCAGGGTCGCCACATCCAAACCAGCCTGTGCGAACGCACTATATCGATTGAGTTCGAACGCCTGAAGCGGATCCCCCTGGTCATAGGCGTGGCCTGGGGGCCGCAAAAAGTTGCCAGCATCCTTGCCTGTTTACGGGCCGGGCTTATCTCTGCACTGGCCACCGACCGCGACACGGCCGAAGGGATACTTGAGCTGGATCAACGGCAGAGAAACGCAGGTAAAAAGCTGCACAAGCCTCGAGCCAAGCAGAAGCCAAGCAGGGCTGACCCTACATGAAAGCCATCGGGCAGACGGAGCCGGACAGAGGCGATCGGTGCATGCTCCAGGGGCAACACAGGATGTTTGGGTCATGCCACACAATCAGCCCAGATGCAAAATCAGATCCTGTCGGCAAAGTGCTTGCGGACGATCAGCTCGGCGATCTGCACTGCGTTGAGGGCCGCCCCCTTGCGCAGGTTGTCGTTGGCCACGAACATGGACAATCCCCTCTTGCCTTCCACGGCCTGGTCCTGGCGGAGGCGGCCCACGAAGCTGGGGTCCTTGCCGGCTGCGTCCAGAGGAGTGGGTATTTCCGCCAGATTCACTCCGGGGGCTTTGGACAGCAGGTCGCGGGCCTGGTCAGGGGTGACATCGCGCTCGAACTCGGCATTGATGCTCATGCCGTGGGCTGTGAAGACCCCTACCCGCACACAGGTGCAGGAGGCGGCCAGATCGGGCAGGTGCAGGATCTTGCGGCTCTCATTGCGCAGCTTCTGCTCCTCGTCGGTCTCCCCGCTGCCGTCATCGACCAAGTCGCCTATAAAAGGAACAGCGTTGAAGGCGATGGTGCGCACCACCTTGGTGGGCGGGGGAAACTCGATGGCCGATCCGTCAAAGACCAGCCGGTCAGCACCTTGCTCCACGGCCGTTTTGGCTTCGTCGCGCAGCTGGAGGACGCCGGCACGACCAGCCCCCGACACAGCCTGGTAGGAGGAGACGATCAGGCGGCGCAGACCGTATGCCTTGGCCAGGGGGCTCAGCACCGGCATGCAGGCCATTGTGGTGCAGTTGGGATTGGCCACGATCCGCCTGGGGATAAGGTCCAGATCCTCGGGGTTGACCTCAGACACCACCAGGGGGACCTCGGGATCCATCCGCCAATGGGAGGAGTTGTCGACCACGTAGGCTCCGGCCTCGGCGAAGCGAGGAGCCCAGGTTCCCGAGGTCGAACCGCCGGCGGAGAAGATTGCCAGATCGATACCGCTCAGGTCGGCCTGCTCCACGTCCTCGACCGTGATGCTCCTGTCACGCCAGCGCAACTGTTCGCCGGCAGACCGGGAGGAGGCCATGAATCGCAGATCGGCCACGGGGAAGTCCCGCTCGTCCAGCATGCGGCGCATAACCATGCCTACCTGGCCGGTGGCGCCCAGAACGGCAACATTGATGCCACGGCGACCGTTGTTCGCCAAATCAGCCTTATCCGTCATTGCTCTCTCTCCTCTCAGCGACCAGTGCCGCCATAAACGACCGCCTCGACCTGATCGGCATCCAAGTGGAAGGCCGTATGGATGGCCCGTACCGCCTCGTCCAAGTCCTGGATGGGCACCAGGGCGGAGATGCGGATCTCGGAGGTCGAGATCATGAGCACGTTGATATGCCGGTCGCTCAAGGCCCGGAAGAAGGTGGCGGTGATGCCTGAGTGGGTCTTCATGCCCACCCCTACCAGGGTCACCTTGCCCACCTCGGGATTGATGTCGACCGAGCGGAACCCCAGTTGCTCACGGGAGTCATCCAGCATGGGAACCACCTGATCTGCCTGAGCAGACGGCAACGTGAAAGAGATGTCCACGGTTCCGGTGGCCGCCCCAGCCTGGACGATCATATCTATGTTGATGCCGCCCTCGGCAAGGATAGTGAAGAGCTGTGCGGCTACGCCGGGTCGATCTGGCACGGCCCGCAGGCTGACCTGGGTCTCGCTGCGGTCGTGGGCAACCCCTGAGATGATGGGTGACTCTGGGCCGTTCAAGTCCGGGAACAAGTCGCCCATGGATTCGCCGTTGGTCATGACCTTCCTTCCGTCATATCCCGTTGCCTGTCGGTGTGTGCAGCGGGGCGATCCGGCAGCTGGCCGGTCTCCAGATTGGGAATCTTGTCGACATCGACATCGTCTGGCATGATCAGCGTGCCCGGACGATGGGAAAAGGAGCTGCGCACATGGATGGGCATGCGGAAGCGCTGGGCATACTCCACGCAGCGCAGGGCCAGCACCTTGGATCCGCCGGCCGCCATCTCAAGCATCTCCTCATATGAGATGCGGGCAATTCTTCGGGCGGTGGGCACAATGCGCGGATCGGCAGTAAAGACGCCATCCACATCAGTATAGATCTCGCAGACATCCGCATTGAGCGCCACAGCCAGGGCCACAGCCGAGGTGTCCGAGCCGCCACGGCCCAAGGTGGTAGCATCGCCGTCGGAGTTGACCCCCTGGAAGCCTGCCACAATTCCCACTTCGCCCCGGTCCAGGGCCTTCATGACTCGCTGGGGTCGGACATGGCGGATGTGGGCTGCGCCGTAGCGCGCATCAGTCATGAATCCCGCCTGCGAACCGGTGAAGGAATGGGCATGCTCGCCTTGCGCATGGATACTCATGGCCAGCAGGCTCATGGAGATGCGCTCCCCCGCCGTCATGAGCATGTCCATCTCGCGAGCCGGAGGATTGGAATCCACATCCATGGCCTGATCGATCAGATCGTCAGTGGTGTCCCCCATGGCGGAAACCACCACTGCGATGTCATTGCCAGCGCGCTTGGTATCAATGATGCGCTTGGCCACACGCTTGATGGAGTCCGAGTCCGCCACTGAGGACCCGCCATATTTCTGAACGATAAGTGCCACTGCTGTTCCATCCCGCGACGGTTAAGCCACTAGACCATCATCTTCAACATGTTGATTACATGGATTATACGAACGACACCGTTCTATCAGACCCTCTCCACCAACATGCGAAACAATAACTGCAGGCCTTACAGATCGCGACGGCCGGATATTGCCCGGCCAAGGGTGATCTCGTCAGCGTATTCCAGATCACTGCCGACAGGCAGACCGCTGGCCAGCCTGGTGACCCGCAGATCCAGCGGACCCAGCAGCCGTCCCAGGTAGGTGGTGGTGGCCTCACCTTCGATGTTGGGATCCAGGGCCAGCATGACTTCCTTGACCTGATCGGTGCTCAACCGCTTCAAGAGCTCGGGAATGCGCAGATCGCCCGGCCCGACGTTGGACATAGGGTCGATGGCCCCGCCCAGCACATGATATAGGCCCCGGTATTCTCCGGTACGTTCAATGCTCATGACGTCCTTGGGCTCCTCGACTACGCAAATAATGCTACGGTCACGTCGCGGATCCTGACAGATGGGGCATGGGCTGGTCTCGCAAACATTGCCACAAATCTCGCAAAACCGAACCTTCTCCTTGGCCGCGACGATGGCATCGGCCAGATCCTGAGCGCTGCGCCGATCGGCTCCCAGAATGTAGAAGGCGATGCGCTGTGCCCCCTTGGGACCAATGCCCGGCAGTTGGGCAAAGGCATCGATCAGCTCTTGAATGGCTCCATCATATGTAGCAGCCATCATTCACCTCCCTGTCGCTGCGCCTGTTCCTGCCGGCGCTTTTGGACATTGATCGGATTCTGTGGGTCGTCAGCGGCAAAATCCTCCACCTTGGTCACATCAAACAATTTGGTCAGTTCATCCTGGTTCATGGCATTGTCCGCCCCGAGCCTGGCATCGTCCATGGAATAGACATCGTCCTCGGGATCCACGGAAGGCCTCGAGACCTGGGAGGAGATTGAGGCAGACGACGCTCCATCCTGGCCAGAACCGCCAGAGGCTGAACTAGCGAAGCCTGCTGGCATCTTCCTGTCATCAGATCCGGATGCATCTGCCATTGCCTGAGGACCATCCGGGCCACCGACAGCATCGGAACTGTGTTCGTCGCTCTGCAGGTCCGGCGAAATTGATACGCCAGTCGCCATGGCCCCTTCATCGGAAACCGATTCGGTCCCCAATACCGGAGCCGAGGCTACACCCGAGGCGCTTCCCTGACCGGACGAATCAACCGACTTCGAAACTTCAAGCCCCTGATCCGAAGCTTCATGGCCCTGACTGTTGGAGGACTCTGCAGAGGCTGCGGCACCGGTCCCGGAATCAGGCACAGCCCAAGGATCTGTGTCATCGCTCATGTCCGGCAGAGCTACCTTTTTGGGCTCATGGTCTTTCTGGCCATCGGATCCGTTGCTGCCCTCGCCGGGCTGCCGGACCTTTTGCGGCGCATGAGTCGCTGGCATGGGGTGAGCCCAGGGATCATCGTCCGGCAATACCGTTGAGGCTGTTGAACCAAAGCCCACCGCCGGCAGCGGTTCCGGAGACAATTGGACCGGACCACCGACCGGATGGTGGGCGTCGTCGGAGTTCCCGTCGCCCGCAGCTTCTCCAGGGGTGGATCTTCCCTCCGGCGCTGATGCCGATGTTCCAGTCTCACCCTGATGACCAGCCGAGGCCGTCATCTCCCTAGGGGCATGCCCCTGCTCCGTGGCTGCATGAGGCATGACCGCCGCTCCAAGGTTCATGGTGGCCAAGCCGGCCCGCGCCAGAGCCACCTCCTTCTTGACCTCTGCCCGACGCTGCGGAGACATCCTGTTGACGGATTCTACCGTCTCGCCATTGGCAGCCGTCCCCGATGGGGCGATCATGGTGTTCTGTCCAAACTCCTGGCGAGCGCGGACCATGACGATACGCGGCACCTTGGTCTCCCCGTCAACCGACTGCGCAGCCACGGCCATGGCGAAGGCATGCTGGCTGAGTGGACGGTCGAAGGTCATAGACAGTCGCTTGCGACCGGAGGGGTCTGCTTGCATGGCTACGGTAGGCACCCGGTCCCGCACCACATATTGGCGTACCTCATCCGGCAGGGCAGCCACCAGGGCATCCCAACGCTTATCCAGTTCCGTACCGGTCGGCACCTCGTTTTTCTGCCCTTGCGTAGCCTCCCGTTGAGCTGACCGAGGCTGTTCGACAGACCGGTCGGGCCGGACAGGATTGGGTGATCCGGTCTGCCCCGCCGGCTGTCGAGTCACCGAGGAGGGGACTTCCTTGTGCTCGGGTTGGGCAGAGCCTGAACCGGAATGGGTGGGACGTCCTTCGCCCTCTTGCTGCCCTTGAGCGGAGGAATTGGAATGGGAACCGGCCATGTTCTGCGGCCCGGCAAGGGTCGTGGGCGCTGCAGCAGACACCGAGCCTGCCCTGTCAGGCTGTTCGGGGCGTTCAGCCCCGTCAGTACGACCAGATTGGGATGCTCTGGACGGCCGACCATTCTGCTGAGACCTGCTGGCGCCAATGAACCCGCCGCGGGCGGGCGACGGGGCTGCACCAGCGCTGGAAGCTGCCGCTTCGGCCGGTGCCTGCTCCATAGGTTCGCAGCCAATTGCCAGCAGCCTGGCGGCCAGCAACTCCAAGCGCATCCTGGGCGAGGTGGCCCCGTTCATTCCCGCCAGCGCATCATTGATGATGTCGGCCATTCTGGTCAGGACCTGCAGATCCAAAGCATTCGCCTGACGATGTAGATCGGCCACCTGGTCGTCGTCAGCATCCTCGCTAAGCACGCTTTCAGCCCGTTCTCCAGCCAGTTTGAGAACCAGCAGGTCGCGGACATGGGCCAGCAGATCCTCAACGAAGCGCTGGGGCTCGAACCCGCCGACGACCACCTTTTGAATGACCCCGTAGAGGCCAGCCCCATCGTGGGCGATCAGCGCGTCCACAGCTTCGCCGATCAGCTCGGCAGGAGTGAACCCCAGCAGAGCTACGGCCGCATCATAGGTGATGGTGTGCTCGTCAGCGCCTACCATGAGCTGGTCCAGCACGGAAAGGGTGTCACGCACCGATCCGCCTCCGGCCCGCATGGCCAGCTTGAGCACACCAGGCTCGGCCTTAATGCCTTCCTTGTCGCAAATCCCCTCCAGGTAGGGCCCCATGACTTCCTGGGGCACCAGACGGAAGGGGTAATGGTGGGTGCGGGAGCGGATGGTGCCGATCACCTTTTCCGGCTCTGTGGTGGCGAAGATGAACATGACATGTTCCGGCGGCTCCTCGACGATCTTCAGCAGGGCGTTGAATCCTTGCTGGGTGACCATATGAGCCTCGTCCAGAATGAAGATCTTGTAGCGGTCACGCACGGGGGCGAAGCCTGCTCGCTCCCTGAGTTCCCTAGCATCGTCAACTCCATTGTGGCTGGCGGCGTCAATCTCCACCACATCGATGGAACCAGGGCCTCCCGTGGCCAGATCCCTGCAGCTGTCGCATTCGCCGCAGGGATGGCTGGTCGGCCCCTTGGCGCAGTTGACACAGCGGGCGAAAATCCTGGCACTGCTGGTCTTTCCGCATCCCCTGGGACCTGAGAAGAGGTAGGCGTGGGTCAGCCGGTTCTCATCCAGAGCTCGGGTGAGGGGGACCGTGACCTGCTTCTGACCGATGATGCCGTCAAAAGTGTCAGGCCGATACCGCCGATAGAGTGCTAGTGCCATGGTTCAAGGCTATCCATTTCTTTAGACACGTTCGCTTTCCTTCCTAAGGCTCCCGAACCCGCTTCCTCCTCTCATCCACAGGGCTCGGGGCCTGCCCGGGAAGACTGGACCAGGCGGGGCATCATCGGAACACCGGTATCTACACCCACCGAGACCCTCACATCACCTCCGTCCACCTGACAGTCTGTCAGGACACCACGGTTGAGGCGGGCAATCCGGGAGGCCAGAGTACAGGGCTGCGCCTGTCCTTCGTCCAAGGCAGAAGCTGCGGCAAGAGCCGAGACATCGGCGCCGGTGCGTGCACGTGTCCGGCAGATCATGAGATCGCCCAGCAGCGCTGCCAGAACCAGACCCAGACCAACCAGAGCCATCAGCATGATGCCCAGAACCGTGCCGGAGCCCGGATCCGAACCCCTTATCCATGAACCGGTACGCTCTAGGTGCGTCTTTCTGGCATGTCCGGGCATGACTCATTCCTCCAATATGGCCACGGCATCGCCATGGACCTGTGCGGGCAGCACGCCCATTGGGCCGGCAACCACTGGGCATGACACCCTGACTGCCGTCTGCCCGGCCGATGGACTCAACCTCACCTGGGCATGCGGGCCGGCCATCCGGTGCACCACCTCTTGGGAATCACCCTTGCCCTGGGTGACAATCAGCTCTCTGGCAGCCGCGTTGGCCGCATCCTGACAAACCATGCCGATCCTGATCGTCTGGGTCAACGTCAGCAGTATGAGAGCCAGAACCATGACAGCGGGAAGAACGATGGCGAACTCGGCCGTTATCGTACCGTTATCGGATCGCCACCGTCGTCTCCGCTCGGACCGTCCCTCAGCCGACGGCACTGAGCGCCTTCTTCACCAGCCCCAACAGCAAAGTGCGTGTGGAAGAGGATTTGACAATGGCCAGCAGTACACCGGCCAGCGTGGCTGCCACCACCATGATCACGGCGTATTCGGCAGTGATGGCACCCGATTCAGGCCTGGCCAGCACCACGCTCAGCCGGCCATGCAGTGCGCGCACTCCAGAATCCACAGCCTGGCTGATGCGAACATACAAAGCCGTCATGACCCGGTTGGAACGCTGCCTTACTCTTTGCAACCACCTTGATCCGGCACCTGCAGCAGGCCATGTAGCAGCCGGCACCAATTGACCTCCCGCCTGCCTGTTCTGCAGATGGAAGACCGTCGCAACCTCCTGTGAATATGTCATCGTTCTCACCTTTGCCTTTCCTTGTCTTCCCCGCCCCGGCGAATGACGGTTCCTCGGGGAATCGGCATCCGGTACCTTTCACTGTGCCCGTTCCAGCCCGCCTCGGTCGACTTGTCAGATACATGTGGACGAGCGGAGCTGAATCGTCGACCTGTGGACAACCGTGCCCGTAAAAACTCCATACCCTCAGGACATCCCACCCGCAAAAGCCGCAATGCAGGGGATGACTCCGATCAGCACGAAGGCGGGCAGAATGCACAGCCCTGTCGGCACCAGCAGCCTGACGGTGATCGTCGCCGTAGCCCGGGCCAGCACGCTGCGGGCATGGTGATCCAGCTGGCGCATGGTCGTCTCGATACGTGCCAGGGGCGATGATCCCAAACGCCAGGACGGTTCCAGACAGTCAGCCAGGACCTGCATGGACTGCCCGCAATAAGGATCACCGATGGCTCCCGACCAGGACAGATCCCATCCGTTGCCATACCCGAGCAGGTGAGCCACGCGAACCATCCGAGGCCCATAAGGGCCTGGCAGCAGCCCGCCAACCACACCCAGGGCCCTGGGCAGGGAGGCCCCCTGACGAACAGCGACTCCCAGCAAGGCCAGCACCAGGCTCAAGGGCGGCGGGGAGACCTGCTCATCGACTAATCGCTCACTCGAGCCGTCGAACTCCATAAGCAGAAGGGCCATTATGGTCGACAGAGCAGCAATCAGCGGTTTCAGATCCATAAATCCTCCCTGCCCAGCTCGTTCATCAGCAGATTCATCCAAACCAGACCAAGAACATAGAAGGCCGCTCCAAGGATCAAGCAGAGAGTTCCCGGACCTGGGCGGCATAGGAAGGCCAGTGGTCGCGCACCCATGAACTCTCCCATGATGATTGTCAACGCTGGCAGAGTCAGCAGGAGACGAATCGTGGCCTTGGGCACAGCAAAGGCTTTTTCCCGGGCCTCATCCAGTGCCGCCCGCCGCCTCTGCATGGCTGCCACGGTCCGCAGCCCATCCGAAGCCCGGCAACCCAGGATGGCGCTGAGCCCATAGCAGGCCATCAGAGCCTGGGCCATAATCGTCAGAGTCGGCCCCCGTTCCTGGGGCAGGCATCGGTTCTTCAACATGGCCATGACACGTTCCGGCGTGACCTCCCGGGTGGCGAAACGTCGCCCGGATGCCTCCTCGAAAGCCTCTACCAGACCTCCTCCATTGTCGACATAGGCAAGCAGGGAAGTGATCAGCACCGCCATACCGGGCCGGTCCGACTGTGCGGAGGGCCTGACAGACATGGCCTTCAGTCTTGTAGCTGCATCGCCGCTATGCGCAAGCAGGGCCAGACAGGCAATAGTCGTCATCATCGCAGCCAGCCAGGCTGCAATCTCGTCATTCATAATCCACCTCAACTAGGGATCGCTCGCCGAGGCGCTGGTCACAATGCCCCACCGCCTGGCAAACTTCGACCAAGCCGTTCCATAAGTAGCGGTCCCTCGGCCCGTCCAGGTACAGACAGCCTCCCCAAGAAGCCGACCGTCGGCGGCCGTTGTCAGTCGGCCAATCTGAGCGATATGCCTATGGCCGCCGGAACGCTCCAGATGGATAACAGCGTCAAACGCTCCCTGCGCCAGGGCCGCCAGCGCCCTCGGCTGCAGCCCCGCCAGCAACCCCAGGGTTGCCAGTCTCGCGGGAACGCGTTCCACACTGTCTGCATGCAAAGTCGCCATGCCACCCCGATGACCAGAATTGAAAGCCCGCAACAAATCTGCTATCTCCTCACCCCGGCACTCACCCAGGATTATCCGATCGGGCCGCATGCGCAGTGTGGCCTTGACCAGGTCGACCAGCCCCACGCCCCCTGCCCCTTCAACGTTGGGCTCTCTTACAGCCAGGGAAACCGTATTCCTGTGGCCGGCGATACGACCAAGCTCACGGACTTCCTCCACAACGACCAGCCGCTGCTCCTGTGGACACATGCCCAGCAAGGCCCGCAGGAGCGTAGTCTTGCCGGCACCCGTGCCACCGGTCACCAGAATGCTGGCCCGATTGACCACCAGCGCCCGAAGGATGAAGAGCCAGCTGGCGGGACACAGTCCGGCAGCAGCCAGCTCCTCCAGGCCGGGCGGGTGTCTGTTGGGCAGTCTGATGGAAATGGCGGCGCCCTCGGGGACAAGCGGGGCCAGCACGGCGTGGACTCTGATCCCCTCTCTGCTGGAAGCATCAGCCATGGGGCGAGCATCGTCCAGGCGACGCCCCAGCTGAGCACATAACTGCACAGCAAAGTCCCTTACAGCTCGAGGTCCAGTAAACCCAGGCCGAAGCAGAACCTCCTCCATGCCCGAGCCCCGGTCGACCCAGACATCGCCCTGCCCGGTCACCGCGATATCAGTCACCGCAGGATCGCTCACCAGCCCATCCAAGTAGCCGAAAGTAGGCGGCTGAACCGAATCGTCATCGGGGAATGAACCTTCAAAGCTTTCCCCACCTCCCCTGCTCATTTGACAGCCTCAGACCGAGTCAATCCGCCAGAGGAGACCGGCTCTTCCTTTCTTTCGCCGACGACGACCATCCCCGCGATCCGCTCCACCAGGGGTTGAAGGGCCCGGACGTAAGCACGAGGGACCCGTTCCAGGCCACGACCATCCAGAACGGATGCCGACAGCTTCGGCTGTGGTTTGAGGACCACATCCACCGATCGGCCCAGAAACTCCTCCGCCTGTTCAGGGTCGACGCCATGGCTGCCCCGGTGCTGGGTGGGCATCATCCCAATCAGAGCCATAGGAGGTCTACAGGAGACCAACGGACTGTCCTGGGCTCGATCATCAGCACCTCTGTGGCCGTTCAGAGCATGGAGAAGCGTCTTCGCCCGCGCAAGGCCCAGCACGGTCATGTCCACCATCAACAGCGAAGGAAGTCCCTTCAGCGAGCGCAGATTACCCAGGCCCTGGCCCCGACCGGCATCAATCAGCAGGAGATCGGCGAATCCAGCCACCGCGCTGACGGCTGCGTCCACATCCCACCAGTCCTGTGGCGGAGCACTCCAGGGATCGTTGCTAAGCAGCGGGATGCCATCCCAGATTGGCAGCTCTTCACGGAGGGCCTGAGGATCCACCCGGCCCAGGGGAGCGCGAATCCGCCCCAGCCGCATGCCAGGCGCCCCCTCGATGCCGACCAGGACATCCATCCCTCCGCCATCCAGGTCCAGATCCACCAGAGCGCATGACAGGGCCATGTTCCGAAGCTGTTTGGCCATTAAGGCCGTCATGGTCGTCAGCCCAACGCCTCCCGAGGCCGAGAGAAAGACCAGCCCTGTCACAGCGGACCCATATTCGGCTTCTGAGTCATTCCGCCCAATGCCGGCATCTCCGCCCGCCACCCTTTCTGGTCGGTGTTCAGGAGTCAACCCGACTGCATTAAAAGAGCAAGGAGTCCATTCAGGTTCCCGCCCTTTCATGCGGCCTTTTATCATCGTCGGCGATCTGTCTATGCTCGTTCCAGTCATGGCTACCAGTACAACCGCCCCCTGGCATCAGCACCAGCCCCCGTAGCTGATGTGGTCGAACGACCCTATGCTTCCACATTGTTTCGCCCTCTCTGTGCACAGATGCATCAACACCGCGACACGCCTACAATTACAGGATTTTTGAGACCATATCCATGGAAGGCTACAGATGCTCACATGGAAGCGACAGATTCCTACAAAACCGACGTATTCGACCTGCCGCAATGCACGCAATCGCACAAAAGACCAAGCCGGTAGCCTTCTCCGCTCTAACGAGATGAATATGCTTGCCATCGGCCTCAAAACTGGCATAATGGCATATACAAGGACGGTTCAAGAGCACGGAAGCCCACAAAGTGTATGGCCACTAGGACCGATACGTTGGACGGGTGTATAAGACTTGACCGTTGCAACGATGATGTTGTGCAGAGATTCCATCTGGACCGACCTTGTGGGAACGGCCTCCTGCGGGGGGCCGTTCCTATTTATCCACAGGCTTTATCAACGATTGCAGAGGACGGCACCTGCGAATAGAGTGCTATGGTATGGTTCAGAAATTTGACGCACCCTCCAAGGCCTTGCTACGCAGCCAGATCGCGGAGCATATTGCCGAGACCGACGGCCAGGCACGGCATGTATCCAGGCACTCGGATCACCCGGTCTCGCCCTTGCCTGAGGACCGCTATTTCGACCGGGAGCTGAGCTGGCTCAAGTTCAACAAGCGCGTGCTTGAACTGGCCGAAGACGAGAGCGTGCCACTGCTGGAGCGCGCCAACTTCGCCGCCATCTTCGCCAGCAACCTCGATGAGTTCTTCATGGTCCGCGTGGCGGGTCTGAAGCGTCGCGTGGACACCGGCATCGCTGTGACGGCCGCCAGCGGAATGAGCCCCCGTCAACAACTGAGGGCCATCTCCGAGCAGGCACACAAGCTTCAGGACGAGCACGCCCACTATGTCATCGACCACATCCTGCCGGATCTGGCCGCCGAAAGCATCATCCTGCTGAGTTGGACACAACTGAGCAGCCAGGAGCAGGAACGGCTCACCAACTTCTTCCGAAACCAGGTCTTCCCGGTGCTGACACCACTGGCGGTCGACCCGGCCCACCCCTTCCCTTATATCTCAGGCAACTCCCTGAACCTGGCGGTCCTGGTGGAGAACCCCACCTCAGGCAAGACCCACTTCGCCCGCGTCAAGATTCCCGACAACCTCTCCCGTTTGGTCCCAGTGGACGACCTGACCGACGAAGAGGGCCGGGAAGAACGCTACGGATTCATCACCATGGAGAACCTGATCATCGCCCACCTGGAATACCTCTTCCCAGGCATGATCATCAAGGAGGCCCGATCCTTCCGCGTCACACGCAACGAAGACATCGACGTGGAGGAGGACGACGCAGAAAACCTGCTCAACGCCATGGAGAAGGAGCTGCTGCAGCGGCGGTTTGGACCGCCCATCCGCCTGGAGATTTCCGACTCCGCATCTCCCTTCCTCTCCCAGCTGCTGGCCAGCAAGCTGCGAGTCAACCAGGAGGAGGTCTATCGGCTGCCCGCTCCCTTGGACTGCACGGTCCTGTTCGAGCTGCAGTCCATCGACCGGGCGGATCTCAAATTCCGTCCCTTCATTCCCACAACCAACCGACAGATAGCCGAGGTGGAATCCAGCCAGGCCCAGGACATCTTCGCCGCCATCCGCGAGCATGACATCCTCCTTCACCACCCCTATGACTCCTTCTCCACCTCGGTCCAGGCCTTCCTGGAGCAGGCGGCGGCCGATCCGCGAGTGCTGGCCATCAAGCAGACCCTCTACCGGACCTCGGGCAACTCGCCCATCATCAATGCCCTGGTGGATGCCGCGCACGCCGGCAAGCAGGTCCTGGCCCTGGTCGAGATCAAGGCCCGGTTCGATGAGGAGGCCAACATCGCCTGGGCCCGTCAGCTGGAACGGGCCGGCGTCCACGTGGTCTATGGAATCGTGGGGCTCAAGACCCACTGCAAGCTCTCCCTGGTGGTCCGTCAGGAGCAGGACGGCCTGCGTCGTTACTGCCACGTGGGCACCGGCAACTACAACCCAAAGACCGCCCGCCAGTACACCGACCTGGGCCTGCTCACCTGCGACCCGGTGGTGGGGCAGGACCTGACCCGACTTTTCAACCAGCTGTCAGGCTATGCGCCCAAGTCCTCCTTCCACCGTCTGCTGGTAGCTCCACGCACGGTACGCTCGGGGCTGTTGCAGCGAATCGCCCGCGAGGAAGAGACCGCTCTGAGCGGCAAGCCTGCGTGGATACGGATCAAGGTCAACTCCCTGGTGGATGAAAAGATCATCGACGCCCTTTACCGGGCCAGCCAGGCGGGGGTCCGCATCGACATCGTGGAGCGGGGCATCTGCGCCCTGAAGCCAGGTGTGCCCGGGCTGAGCGAGAATATCCGAGTCCACTCCATCCTGGGACGGTTCCTGGAGCACAGCCGTATCTTCGCCTTCGCCAACTCCCAGGGTCCCCAGATCGGCGAGGGCCCCCTGGCCGGGCCGGAGGTCTGGATAGGTTCTGCCGACCTGATGCACCGTAACCTGGACCGCCGTGTAGAGGCGCTGGTCCGCATCACTGCGCCCGAGCAGGTGCAGGGACTGATCGACTACGTGGATCTGCAGATGGCCGACAGCACCAGCTCCTGGCACATGCAGCCTGACGGCACCTACGTACGACACAGCCGGGATGATCAGGGTCGGCCTCTGGTCGACTCGCAGGAGTATCTGATCGACCGTCACGCCCGAACGCCCAGGACCAGGCGATGATGATGCGCCTCCAGGCCGGCAGGTCCGCCGCCAAGGCGGACAATCGGAATGGCACCCGGCCATGAGCAGGACGGTCGAGGCAGCCGGAGCCATCCTCTACCGGTGGCGCACAAACTTCCAGGGATGGATGAAATTCAGCGACGACGGCCGGGCAGCCCCTGGAGCCAGCCCCCGATCCGACCTCGATGAGCTGGAGCTCTGCCTGGTCCATCGTCCCAAGTACGACGACTGGAGCTGGCCAAAGGGCAAACTGGAAAATCGTGAGACCCACATGCGGGCGGCCGTGCGCGAGGTCGGTGAGGAAACAGGCTGTCTTGTCCGGCTTGGGCCCTACCTGGGGGATGCCGAATATCCGCTGAACAACGAGGGCCGGCGCAGGGGCGGCAAAGGCGGCAGACTCAAACATATCTGCTACTGGATGGCCACACCCACCGACCCGGAACATGCCGCCGGTCAGAGCGCATTGCTGGGGCCCATCCACCGGCCTGATTCCAGGGAAGTCGACCAGATACGATGGGTCGGAGCCTCCGAAGCCCGCAAACTGTTGACCCACCCCAGCGACAGAACCATACTGGACGCCTTCGTGGACCGGGTGGAGCAGGGCGGCATCCGGGCTCGTCAGCTGATCATTGTCCGCCACGGCAAGGCAGTTGCCCGGAAGGAGTGGACAGGCAAGGATGCAAATCGTCCTCTGACCCCCAAGGGCGCTGGCACCTCCTACGCCCTGGCTCGGGAACTGGCCTGCTTCGCGCCCGACCGCCTCCTGTCCTCCCCCTGGATCCGCTGTGTGCAGACATTGCGACCCTACGCCGACGAAGTAGGCTTCCCCATGGAGATGGTGGCCTGCCTGACGGAGACCTCCTACCACCGACGCCCGGACCAGGCCCACAGCTGGCTGGACGGGCAGATGGCCGACCTGCTGAAAGGTAACAGAACCATCATGATCTGCATGCATCGCCCTGTCCTGGGAGGAGTCTTCGAGAAGCTGCGTGGGCTATGCTCCAGCGGATCGCTGTCCAAACGGCTGCCAGACGACTCCCCCTTCATGCCCACCGGCAACGCTGTCGTCCTCAGTCTGACCGGCGACCCCAATCATCCGACCATCATCGACATACAGAAGGTGACTCCCATTGTCTACTGACAGCAACTCCAGAATCGGCTCATCCTCAATCCGCTCCTCCCGCACGGGATTCGTGGCATCCGGCACCGGAGCATCCCGGCCCTCACGCCCTGGCCAGCTGGATCCAGCCATCGCCGACCAGCTCTCCGGAGGCATGGATCCACAGCAGATCAGCGAGATGAGCCATGTATCAGCAGCCTCCCTGCTGGACCGGGTCCACCACAGCGCCGACCCGGCCATCGTAAAACGGGTTCTGACCCTGGTAGATCGCGAGGGTGTGGATGTCGTGGCCGAGCTCTGGAGCGACAGCGACCCCGATTCTCTGCCTGGCATCCTTTGGCGGCTTTACATGCTTCGCAGCTGGATGCGTCGGGACGCTGATGGAATCAGTCGTCTGTGGAGGCTGGGTGAACCCACTGACACCGCTGCATCAGCAATCGCCGGCGTGGACCAAGCCCCGGAGGCCGACGACATCATCCGAACCGCCGACTCCATCCTCTCCGGAGCTTTCACGGGCGACTTCGCCATAGCCCTGGAACGCGCCGGAGCCTTCTGCGACGTGATCGCCCGCGGAATCAAGACCACCATCCGGGACGCCCAGAGCCGGCAGCTGGACGGTCAGGATGCCAAGGAGGTCGACGCGGCACAGCGCACCGTCAACTCCCTCAATCAGACGGCACGTGACTTCATGAGGGGCGCATCACTCTGGCGGCGGGGACGGCTGGAGTAGGATCCGCCACCCTTTCAAGCCGGAAGCGTAAGCGCGCCGTGAACACAGATCAGACCCCGGCATGCCCTACAATGGGGACTGCGTCGGACCATGGTTAAGCCCCGGGCTCCGTTTGTTGCCGCTGCGAGCGGCGTTTGCGCCGACAGGCGCTTGCATGGTTCGGCGTTTTCATTTCCATTCCCAAATCAAAGGCAGCATGGCTTGCCGGTCGCTACCAGAAGCCGACCCGCTGAGCTACGCTGAGAGGTATGGAACTTCACGTACTGGAACACCCGCTGATCGAGCACAAGCTGACCGTACTGCGGGACAAAAACACCCCTTCCAACACCTTCCGCGAGCTGATCAGCGAACTGGTCATGCTTGAGGCCTATGAGGCCACCCGAAATCTGGACATCGAAGACCACCCAATCGAGACCCCTGTCGCTCCCATGGTGGGCAAGAAGCTCTGCTCCCCCCGCCCCATGGTGGTTCCCATTCTGCGCGCCGGACTGGGCATGCTTGACGGCATGACCCGTCTGCTGCCCACCGCCGAGGTCGGATTCCTTGGCCTCAAGCGCGATGAGAACACCCTGGACATCATCACCTACGCCAACCGCCTGCCGGAGGACCTCTCCGGACGTCAATGCTTCCTGCTGGATCCCATGCTGGCCACCGGCGGCACCCTGATCGCCGCCACCAAATACCTTGCTGAGCGCGGCGCCAAGGACGTGACCTCCATCAACATTCTGGCCGCTCCCGAGGGCCTGAACCGCCTCAAGGAGGAGATGGACCCCTCCATCAACCTCAAGGTGGTGGTCTGCGCAGTCGATCAGAAGCTGAACGAGCACGCCTACATCGTGCCTGGTTTGGGCGATGCCGGCGACCGCCTTTACGGCGTCATCGACTGATCCAACGAACTGACGGGGCACGAACCCCATACCTGACAAGGACCCGAATCTGCACGATTCGGGTCCTTTTTTCAACGGTGTTCGATGGCCGTCCCGGCGGATGCTGTGCAAAATGGACTAGGCTTCCCTCCCCTACCCCGTCAGCGAGGATAGGTTCGCTATGAAGTCGTCGCTATAGAAACTGCCGGCTCTGCAATGCCATGGAGCTTAGCGAACCAGTCATCATGTCTGTAATCCTCCCGACCTCTATTCTCCCAACCGTCTATCCCTCGACTTCCACCCTCTTGCCCTCTGTCCTCTTGACCACCTCTCGCACGAGAGCGCCTAATCGCTCATCGCCACCCTGGTTCTCCCCTGGTCTGACCCTGAAAACACCCTGAGTGGGCCTTTGCCCGGTGTTGCAATAAGAACAGAGACATTCAAGGGCGAGAAAGGAGCACACCATGGAGGGCAAGTCCCTTTCCCTAGGTAGATCGCTGGCAGGAACCGATGCCTCAGGACCGATGGGCGGGGGCGGCTCGCAAACCGCAGCTCGACCCAAGGCACACACTCCTGGCCTGGCCTCCCTGGTGCGATCCTTTCTGCATGAGCATCGGTCCTCCTACACGGTCATGGTCCTGGCTGTCATGGCCGCTTCAGTCCTTACCAGCGCCTGGGCCCAGGTAGCCATTGCCGCTCGGAAGGGCGACGGGATGCCGGATACGCGCGCAATGAATTCCTACGACCGCGCTATGACCCTGTCCTTACAAGACGGCACTACACTAATATCCATAATGTACGCCTGCATATGCGGGTTCGTCTCCATCTTCCTCGTCATCACTTCTGTGGGGTTCCTGATCGAGCGCCGTCGTCGCGAATACGCCATGATGCGGCTTTCGGGCGCCTCTCCCCGCACGGTGAGGCTCATCTCCCTGTTGGAATTCATGATTCCGGTAGGTTTGGCCGCCCTCATAGGCAGTTCGGCGGGATGCCTGCTGGTGCCCGCATTCGCCAAGTCTCTGATCAACTCAGGTCTTGAAGCCTTGGAAATGACCGCACATCCCCACCCTATGGGAATCGTCTTCGCCTCCGCTGGGATACTCCTGGCAGGCCTCTTAGGAACCTGGTTCGCCGCCAGAAGGATTACCGCCATCTCTCCCATCGAGGCTTTGCAGGACTCAGAAAATCGGTCGGGAACCAAATCAATTGGTCCTCTTCGCCTGATAATCGCCCTGGCTGGACTGGCTGGAGGACTGGCCATGGTCTATCACCGCTTCAATGGCATGGACATTGAAATCCAGATCCTGGCCACGACCGGCTGTCTGCTGGTCATCATCGGTGCCCTGGCTCCTGTCCTGGTTCCGGCCTGCGCCAACCTGATCGGCATCCCCTTCCAACTGGCTTTCCGAGGTGCAGGTCTCCTGGCGCGGCAAAGGGCGCGGAAGGAAAATCGGAGCTCCACCGCCATCGCGGTGCCGATCATACTGATGCTGGTCATCGTGACCGGAGTGATAGCCCTGGGACGGTCCAGCTGGGCGCAAGAAGCCATAAGCCGGTATAAGCCGGTCGCTGCCGAAATCATGATCAATGCGCAGACCAATGATCCAAGAGACCTTGATCGCCAGCTTCGGTCCACTGCAGGCGTCGAATCCGCAATCACCTATAGCGAAGGATCCTGGAAGACTGCAGACAAGGGAGATATTGGTGGCAATGACGAGCCTTCCGTCATGGCTATGCACGTCAACAAGGCAGGCAAGGACGCCAAAGCAATCAGCCCAATCTTCATCGAGGGCTCCGCTGCGGACCTGGGGCCGGGCAAGATCGCCGTCATAGCAAATGGCCACGCTCAGGAGAAAAACCCCATTGGCCGCAAGCTGACCCTGATCGACAGGTATGACAAAGGCCATACGCTGACCATCACCGCCGTAGTCGATGTGACCCCGACGGGGCAGATGGGCCAATACCTGATGACGGATGCCGACCTGTTGCAACTGGCGCCCGACAACAGCGGATCGACCACCCTGGCCAGGACCGCCCCAGGAGTTCGGGCAGACAATCTGATCAGTCAACTCAATGCTTCATGGAACAGGAAGGGCATCAAGGCCTGCACCAAGAAGGAGTACATTCGTTCCAATATCCGAAGGTCACAGAAGGTGCAGCGGGCCATGCCCCAGATAGCGAACGGGGCCATCGTCCTGACGGCCATCTTCCTGATCCAGGCATGCGCCATCGCAGTCAATGAGCGCCGCCAGGAGAACCGAAGGATGCAGGCTGCCGGTGTTTCACGTGGAACATTGGTCTGCTCCTCGATTGTAGAGTCAGTAATCGATGCCCTTTCGGCCATCCTTCTTTCAGCCTTGGCCATGGCGGGGGTGCTTGCCGTCATCTTCCACCAGTTGTCCGACCAGATAGACATGAGCGTCGTACCTCTCCCCTACGGCTACTTCCTAATCATGGCCCTCTGGGCGATAGGCCTGGCCGCTGCGGCCTCAGGCCTGTATAGCTGGTTCAGCTCTCGGGCAGATACGACTCGAAGATGATCCCGTCGAAGTCGGGGCTTGCAGCCTCTTGCGCGCGCTCGGAACGAACTGTCCAGGCGATGGGCTTTCCACCCAGGAAGCGGTAAAGACGCATGGGCAGTGAATGCCCGCTGTGCCACTCGCAGGCCACAAAGTCCGGCCGCCCCAGCCAATTGAAGAGGAGGGATCCTGCCATCCAGCGCAGAGCCGAGGAGCAGGTGCCCACCCGGCCATGGTAGGGGGCGACCAGTTGCCCCCTGGTGACGCCTTGGTGGTGAACCCGATACCAGGCAAGGGCCAGGACGTTGAAGGACTCAATTACATAGGGGCCCTGGTACCTGGACAGGAGGGCATCGGTCCGACGCATGAGCTCCCGATCCAAGCCCCTGTCCATCTTGATCTCGACGACCAAGGGCACCCGGCCATCCACCAGAGCAAGCACCTCGGACAGAAGAGGCACATGCTGCGCCTCAGGATCGTTGAGGCCCCCGTCCCCGCCCTCCGTTTCGGGACCGCCATCGTGGTCGGCAGAGCCAGGAATTCCTTCCCCAGACTCAAGAGCCTGGGCAGGGCTTGGGCACAGTGGAATCCTCTGCAGCTGCTCATAGGTCAGGTCCGCCACTGCCCGGTTGACGCCAGCCATCCGCTGCAGGTCTCCATCGTGGATGACCACCACCTGGCCGTCCCGGCTGAGATGAACATCCAGCTCAATCCCGTAGCCGGCCCTGCAGGCCGCCTCGAAGGCAGCCAGAGAATTTTCAGGCGCCACTACCCGAGGGGACTTGGCTTGGGCCGAGGCGTGCCTGCCTGAGGGACGATCGGATTCAACCTTCAGGCAGTCATGGATACGATGCAGGTAGGCGGTCTGTCCAGGGTTGGGATTGGTCGTCTCCATCCCCGAGCCAGAGTCGTGCAGGCCCCTATGGGCGTAGGGATGCAAGGACAGACCGACGGGCTTTCTCCGGCCCGCAACCACTGAAAGGCCAGGGGCCAGGGCCCAGCACCAGCCTCCCAAAACACCGAATCCCAGACCCAGTGCGACCTTGCCGGCCAATCGTACTTTGGACCCCATCATCGCCTCCAGCCATCAGCTATTCCACTACCCACGCTAGCATCGCAGGGGGCTGGACGCGCTTTGCCGGCTTGACTTCAGGCTGCTTCAAGGCCCTATCCTTGAACAAGCAGATCAGAAAGGCATGCCCCCGCCTTTAACCAACTCCGTCAAGCAATCTGCCAAGAAAGAAGCACGATACCATGCAGAATGATTCATCCACGTCCGTCCCGTCCGTCAAGCTCAACAACGGCGTCCTCATGCCCATGGAGGGCTTCGGCGTCTATCAGATCGCCGACCTCGACGAGTGCCGCCGCTCTGTTCTGGATGCCCTGGAGATCGGGTACCGGGCCATCGACACGGCCCAGGCCTATGGAAACGAGCAGGCCGTCGGAGATGCCCTGGCCCAGAGCGGCCTCGACCGCGACCAGGTCTTCCTGACCACCAAGGTCTGGATCACCAACTACGGATACGACAAGACCAAGGCCTCAGTCGAGGAGTCCATGAAAAAGCTGGGCACGGACCACCTGGACCTGGTCCTCCTCCACCAGCCCTTCAACGACTACTACGCAGCCTGGCATGCCCTCGAGGACCTCTATGACCAGGGTGTCCTGCGGGCCATCGGCGTCTCGAACTTCTATGCCGACCGCTATGTGGACCTGGTCAAGTTCAACAGAATCGTCCCGGCCGTCAACCAGCTGGAGACCCACGTCTTCCACCAGCGCCCCCAGGAACGCACCTACATGGACAAGTACGGCACCCGAATCGAATCCTGGGGACCTTTCGCCGAGGGCCGCCAGGGGATGTTCACCAATCCGACCCTGACCGAGATCGGGCAGGCGCACGGCCGGACCGCAGCCCAGGTGGCCCTGCGCTTCCTGGTCCAGGACGGGGTCATCGTCATCCCCAAGACCACCCACCGCGAGCGCATGCGCGAGAACCTCGACATCTGGGACTTCCAGCTCAGCGACCAGGAGATGGACCGGCTGCGGGCCATGGACACCGGCAAATCCGCCTTCATGAACCACGAGGATCCCGAAACCGTGGAGGACTTCGCCAACTGATTCGGCATCAGACGGTATCTGTGCAGGATGGACGGGCTCTCAGCCTAGGCTTCGCCGTTGCGTCGCCGGCGCTTGAGGGCCCGGTGCTTGATCAGGATGTCCAGGACTATCCAGACCGAAAGAATGAAGGCCACCACGTATCCCAGCATGCTGACCACCGGGATACCGAAGACCACCGGCTTGATGCGGGCGAAGTAGACGATTGAAGAGCCGACATAGAGGCCAACGACAATCAGGGCCATGGTCAGCCTGTTGACCATGTCGGACAGCTGCTGCAGGGGTTCCTCGGAGCCAACCAGCTGCACATTGGCACGCAGCTGGCCACGGGTCAGCATCTTGGTTGCGGTCCGGGACTCAGCCAGGGCGCCCAAAAGCCCATGCAGGGCCAAGTCGCCTTGGACGCCCAGCTTCCGGGTCTCCTCCTTGAGGATGGATCCCGTGCCCTGGCTATAGGCGACATGATCGGTGATGATCTGCACGATGTTGGCCTCGGGCAGGAACTCGTCCAAGAGTCCTTCAAGGGTGACCAGGCACCGCGCCACCATGGTGACCGACCCCGGCACCTTGATGCCATGCCGGGCGGCCAGCTTCATAACGGCATTGACATATTCGGCGATGTCCAGATCAGCCAGATCCAGCTTGCCGAACCGCTGGACGACCGCATCCAGATCGGCCAGAAGGTAGGGGTAGTCCTCGGCCCTGGCCTCTCCCGTACCGGCGAAGCGGAGCAGCCCCTGGGCCAAGGCCGGTGAATCCTCGCGGCCCACCGCAAAAATCATGTCCTTCAAAGCCGATTTGGTCACCTTATCCAGACGTCCGACCATGCCAAGGTCTATCAGCACTATGCAGCCATCGCGGATGATGATGTTGCCGGGGTGCGGATCGGCGTGGAAGAAGCCCCGGTCCATGATCTGGGTGGCATAGTTGTCGACCAGCTTGGTGCCGATCTCCTTCAGGTCATAGCCCTGGGCCACCAGCTGGGCGGGCCGTGAGAGGGATATCCCGTCGATGTACTCCATCACCACCACATGCCTGGTGCACAGTTCGGGATAGGGCTTCGGGCAGTCGATGTAGGCGTAAGCGTCGCAGAAATCTTTGAACTCCGCCAGATTCGCGGCCTCCTGCTGGAAATCGACCTCGGACCGGAAGGTCTCCCAGAGCTCCTCAACCACCCCGCGAATGTCAATCACCTGGGTGCTGCGGACGAACCGGGAGGCCCACTTGACCATGCTGCGCAGAATGTCAATGTCCTGGGCCATGGTCTCTTGAATCCCTGGACGCTGAACCTTGACGGCCACATCCTCACCGCTGACCAGGCGGGCCCGATGCACCTGCGCCAGGGAGGCTGAACCCAGGGGAACAGGGTCTATGGACGAGAAGATCTGGTCGAGCGGACGGCCATACTCGGCGGCCAGGGCGCTGGTCACCACGGAATACGGGATGGGATCCGCGTCGGCACGCAGCTTTGAGAGCTCACGGCAGAAGGCCTCCGGCAGGATTTCCGAACGCATGGAGAGAATCTGTCCCACCTTGACGAAAGTGGGCCCGAGCGCCTCGAACAATCGGCGCATGGTGACCGGGGTCAGACCGTGAATGATGTCGAATTGGTTGGCAATGCGGATCATCTCAGCCAGCCGACGGGCCCTGCCACGCCTATGACGAATCCTTCCTGCTGCCCCCTGCCGCTCTCCGGTGCCGACCCCGAAGAGGCCAATGGTCTGCACTGGAGCATCATGTCCGTTCATGGCATCCATACTCACCACTCACCTGCGTCCTTTATCCGCATGGCCGACCAGCGGCAGGCATTCCGGCGCAGACGACCGACGCTGACAGTAATTGACCGCCTTCAGCCCTGCTGACCCGCAATGGGATCATTGGAGGTGATGGGGATGGACCCGGACCGACGATTCGGCATTGGCGCCAGGGGCTCATGGTCAGGACGACGGGGATCAGGAGCAACATGAGTCGCAGGCCTGGGCGCGCCAGCAGCCGGGGCCGATGCAGCCGGGGCCGATGCAGGAGCGGGAGGGTTCTTCCTGTTCCGCTTTAACTCAGTATTAAGAATCTTCCCCTGCTCTACTGTCAGCTCACCCTTCTTGACCAGGTTGTCAATGACCTCCTGGCCCTTCTCCACGCCTGTGGCCAAGGCTCCGATGCCAGCCAGAAGCACCTTGTGCAATCCGTCACCGATATGCAAATCCGACATGATATGCCTCCCAGCATTCATACGCCCTTGAAGTACCGGGCTCTTTAGACAGCCAAGAGACGAGCGGCCGTCTCTCTTTATAGTCTAGCTGGATATCCCCGACCGATCCTATTCGACACCATAGCAGGAGGGACCGCAACGTCTTTCCCCTGTTATTGCCCTCCGACCACTCATCAAAATCTGTGCCGGACCCGCAGACGCAACCGCAGGCCCCTCCTCATCTGGGCCTGGAGGCAGCGATGCGGCTGGCCTGATCCGCCAGGGAGTCCAGACGCTCCAGTTCGCTCCGGTTTTTCTGGTCCATGGCAGCCTTCATCTGGGCAAAGGTGTCCTGGCCGTACCGCCTTTCGGCTGCACCCTCGATAAGGAAGTCCGTGATGGCCGGATTCTTCGGCAGCAGCGACCCGTGCATGTAGGTGCCGATGACCTTCTTCCATCGGGCCCCCTCGGTGTGGTCCTTGCCATTGTTGCCGCGGCCATCCTCGGTCACCATGCCCAGAGGACGGGCCCCCTCCCCCAGGTAGGTCAGGCCCGAATGGTTCTCGTAGCCGACCACCCTGCCGAAGTCCTCTGCCTGCTCCATCAGGTTGCCTATCATCCGCTCGGGCTTGGCAACGGTATGCACGTCAAGGATGCCGACCCCCTCCAGGCGCTCATGGTCGGAGGTCTCGAAATAATGGCCGAAGAGCTGATAGAGCCCGCAGATCATCAGCATGGGCACATCCTGGTCGGCCAGATCATGTAGAAGCCCGCCCCGCTCCCGCAGGTCGTCGATGATCCGTTCCTGGCCATGGTCCTGGCCGCCGCCACCCAGAACCATGTCGATCCGCTCCGGCCAGGCATCACCGGGATCGTAATAGCGGACCGTGGGACGGAATCCGTACAGCTCGGCCCTGCGGGTCACGCTGAGTATGTTGCCCGAATCCCCATAGATGTTCATGTCACGGTGGTAGAGGGAGAGGATCTGCAGTGGCGGATGGTCTCCCACGGCCTTGGTCTTATCCTGCGGCTGCGGCATTCCTGCGCTCCTTTTGGTTCGCTCGCTCATGCGCCCACCCCGGCATCGTCCACGCTTGTGACCCTGCCGAGGGCGGACCGGAGCCGGAGCATCGACGTGTAAGTGCAGTAGATTCGCTTGGGTCGGCCTGGGTGCACCTCAAGAAAGGCTGTCAGCGCCCGATCCAGGTCGGTCTCGATCGCATCCGTGGGCACCTGGTCATAGGCCAGGCGCAGGGCCATGTCGTAGGCCCGGGTGCCGGAGACCATGGCCACACCGGTATCCCTGAGCGAGGTGAAGTCCACATCCCAGAGCCAGCTCATGTCACGCCCGTCCGCATACTCGTCGCGGATGGCGATCATGGTGTCCTGCCCGGCAGGGTCGAAGGAGGACAGGGCCAGACGGAAGCCCATGGGGTTCTTGACCAGGACCAGCTCAACCGGCGCGCCCTGGTAGGTGATGACCTCCCCGCGGCCGAAGGCGGGCGTGACCTCGGACAGGGCATCCATGAGTGCTGCATCATCAGGCTCCCTGTCCTCCAGAACGACCCTCACCAACGCCAAGGCGGCGGCCGCATTGTAGAGGTTGTAGACGCCCTCCAGACGCAGGTCGGTCTCCAGAAGCCGCCCGTCCAGGCGGAAGGCGGCCCGGTGGTCCATGACCCGTTCCAGGGTCACCTCGGCCGGCAGCCGGTGACCGGGGCGAATCGGGCGGGAGGTGCTGGCCGCACCGGCACCATCGGCACCCCGATCCGAGGCATGCATGTCGTCATCAGTGGGGAAATAGCTCAGCAGATCGTCTGACAGACCGAAGTAGGCCACGCCGGTCCGGGCCGGCGTCTGGGCGGCCAACCTGGCGATGCGCGGATCCTCACGGTTGAGGACCACCGTGCCCGTGGTGGCCTGGGCCACCTGACCCAGCAGCCGGGCAGTAGTATCGATTTCCCCAAACCGGTCCAGCTGGTCACGCATGACATTGAGCAGGAGGGCATAGCGGGGCTTGACCTGCCGCACAAAGTGGACCGCATAGGCCTCGTCCAACTCCAGGACGGCAATATCGGCATGCAGCCGGCCGGAGAGCCCCAGAGTGGAAACCAAGGCCGAGACCACGCCACGGGTGAAGTTGGACCCGGTCGGATTGGTGAAGACCTTGAGGCCCAGGGATTCCAGCATGGAAGCGACCATTCGGGTGGTGGTGGTCTTGCCGTTGGTCCCCGAGACCAGGACCACACCACGGGGCAGCCCCGACAGGGTCCTGGCCAGAAAGCCCGGGTCGATCCGCTCCACCACCTTGCCAGGCAGGGCCGAACCGCCGTGATGGGACAGACGCGAAACGAGGCGCACCGCCTTGCCGACCAGAAGGGCCAGGAGGGAGCGCCAACGTTGCCAGTTCATATTAGGCCTCCTCCCGTTGATTGCTGCAAGTCTCCATGTTTGCGTCAGTACGAGTGAGGAATACGAAGTTTCCACAACCAAAACTCATAGAATAACCTTTCGCAGGGCGACATACGAGAAGCGCACTGATCACAATCTTCGGAGGCCATAGACTTGATTCTACAAAGGACACGTGTCCTAGTACGAGCCCTCGGTCGGCGAGAGTCATATTAATTCAGGTTGTCGGACGATACGCGCTTCTGAGTCGGGCTCTAACGACTTCCCCACCAAGCATTCTGCATCTTCCTGGCCATCCCCACCACATCCGGGTCTTATTGCTGTGGTGCGCGTGCCGTGGTCCCCCGTAGGACCAAGGCGGGAGTCATTAATGAATGGGGTTCCTGGAGATGCTCTCCACGCATTAATATCAAGGCCTTAGTAGCTGCGTCTCTAGACATCTCTATTGGATTCTGATGGATCGTTGTTAAGTTCACAGCAGAAGCCACGTTGGTGTCGTCGAAGCCGATCACCGACATTTCCTCGGGAATGCGTATCCCGAAGTGCCGCAATTCGGCAACTAGGCTGATGGCGAAGTCATCTGACTCCACACATATGGCTGTCGGGCGAGCCTCTGCAGCCAACAGACGAGCCACCGCAGAGGAAACAGCCACATCCTGTGTGTAGTAGTCACTGAATTTACCCATATCGAAACGCTGAGCATCTTCGCCAACAAAACCCTGCTGATGAGCAGCCTCCATGAAATCATCAGCCCGTAACTGAGAAGTAAAATGAAAATCTCCCGGAGCCGGCTGCTCCACAAAAGCGATGCGTCGATGCCCAAGCTGCTTCAGGAGCCCGACTGCCTCCCGCATAGCACGTTTGTCATCCAAGAGAACGGAGGCATCAAATCCCGTCAGGTTGCCCGAATCAAGCCCGACCGTGGGTATGGTCAACTGACCAAGGATTTCGGATTCCACTTGTCCTAGGTTAATAGAAGTAACTATGATGGCGTCCACGTTTCCATCTGCGGGAAGACGCTCAAAAAAGGTATTGAGCTGTTCGTGGGTACGCACTGTGTTGGGAACAACATCGTACTTGTTGCGGACTAGGACATCGTAAGCTCCTTGGAGCACAGATGAGTCAAACCATGTATTGAGGGCATTTGCAAAAACAATCGAAACCCTCATGGTTTTACCGCTTGCCAACGATGAAGCATTCCTGGCAAAGGAGAACCGCAGACGCCTAGCCGCATCCTGCACCCTCGCACGGGTCCGACCGTCCACCTTATCCAGACCACGAAGCGCACGCGAAACTGTGGAATCTGAGACACCTGCCTCAACAGCGACATCGTGCAAGGTGACCCTAGACATTTCATAACCTTTCCAGCAAGGACAGTACATCCCTCTCACAGTATATCGGAGCAAATCCTAGAAGCACACTCATAATTTGACTTTTTAATGCAAGCGCTATTATTCTTAGGAAGCAATAATCCCCTTCGAAGAATGCACGGGATTATAAGGCACAATGATGTAATACAGCAACTAATTGATCAGTGAGGATACTGAAGTTATGCAAGAAAATAACACTAATAATAAAAACGCTTTTACTAGAGCTGACCTCTGGTGGAAACAAGCGGTGATCTACCAGATTTACCCCCGCAGCTTTAAGGACTCTACAGGCTCAGGCCTGGGTGACATCAATGGGGTCACCAGTAAGATGGACTACTTAAAGGAACTGGGAGTCGATGCCATCTGGTTATCCCCCTTCTATCCCTCCGAACTGGCAGACGGCGGATATGACGTAGAAGACTACAGGAACGTTGACCCAAGGCTGGGGACCATGGACGATTTTGACATGCTGACCCAAGCGGCACATAGCAGAGGCATTAAGGTGATGGTCGACATCGTTCCCAACCACTCCTCCCATCTTCATCCTTGGTTCCAGGAAGCTCTTCACTCTGCCCCAGGGTCAGCAGCAAGGGATCGATACATCTTCCGCGACGGCAAGGGAAAACATGGCGAGTTGCCTCCAAGCAATTGGGTAGGTAACTTCGGGGACCCCGCATGGACCAGGGTCCCAGACGGTCAGTGGTATCTGCATCTGTTCACAGAACAACAACCTGACTTCAACTGGGACAATCCGGAAGTGCGCAACGACTTCATTAAGACGCTGACTTTCTGGTGTGACCACGGCACCGATGGATTCCGTATCGACGTAGCCAACGGCTTGGCCAAGGACCTCGACCGAGACGATCTAGATGACTATGACTTAGACTCCATGAATGTAACAGTAGATGATGGCACCCACCCCGTTTACGACCGTGACGAGGTCCACGAGATCTATCGCGAGTGGCGCAGCAAAGTTTTCAACAAGTACACGCCGGCACGTTTTGCCGTGGGCGAGGCTTGGGTTCCAGCCAACCGTCAATATCTCTACGCCCGCCAGGACGAACTCGGTCAGGTCTTCAACTTCGAATTCGCCAAATGCAACTGGCTCCGTGACGAAATGCACTTAGCCATCGAGGACGGAATAGCGTCCGCTGCGCGGACCGAAGGATCTACCTCGACCTGGGTGATGAGCAATCACGATATTCCCCGAAACGCCACGCGCTACGCCCTCCCTCAGGTCAAATCCGATAATGGCCAATACCATACCATTGCCAAGGACTGGCTTCTGCGTGACGGAACAACATATCACGAGGATCGAGACCTGGGATTGAAGCGGGCCAGAGCGGCCATCATGATGGAAATGGCCCTACCTGGTTCGGCCTACGTCTACCAGGGAGAAGAACTAGGCCTCTTCGATGTTGCTGATATCCCGTGGGACAAACTCGAGGACCCCTCGGCCTTCAGTGCCAAGGAATCCATGGCCAGGAAAGGCAGGGACGGAGCTCGCGTCCCCCTGCCCTGGATCGGCAAGGACAAGCATTCCTTCGGGTTCTCACCCGAGAGAAAGCCTGACGGCCAGACCTCTGAGAAGCCCCATCTGCCCCAGCCGGATTGGTTCGCCCAACACGCAGTTGATGTGGAAGAGGCTAACTCCGACTCCATGCTTTCCTTCTACCGGCAGGTAATCAGGCTCCGTCACGAGAACCAGACAGACGATACCGGCATTACCTGGTTGGAAGACTACGACAAGGCTTCTAATAGACATGATGGCGCTAACGGATACCCTGGCGGTTCAATCGCCTACCGCCGCGCTAATGGGTGGGCCAACGTCACGAATTTCAGTGAAGAGCCTCTAACGCTGCCTCACGGCAGGATTCTTCTGACTTCTGAACCACTCACAGCAGACGGTCGGCTTCCACAAGACGCCTCCGCTTGGATCAAGCTTGACTAGGCAAAGAAGGCAACGCATCATGTCAACATCCAAGCCAGCAACAGATCCGACAGCTAAAGCGACTCCAGAGTCTGGTTCAGCATCGAATCAACCCGCGAAGAAAGGTAAGGCGGAATCGCTACGCTATGTGGTAGGCCTCTTCATCTACAACCTTCTGGTCTACATAGGATTCAATGGAGCGGTTGCGGTCCTTCTTCCCCAACGTCTCAAAGACATCGGGGTAGCCAACCCCTCTGCCCTCTTGGGCACTATCAGCGGGGTTGGAGCCGTTCTCTCCATGTTCATCAACGTCTTTATCGGAAGTATGTCCGACAGGACGCGTTCACGATTTGGGCGACGAACACCGTGGATCGTTGCGGGCGCCGTAGTTGATGGCGTCTGCTTCTATGCAGTTGGCTTACCAAAGAGCGGGTCAATGGTGGGAATCATCTATTGCATCTCACTCATCGGTCTGAACATGATGACCGCACCAATCACCGCCGTCCTCTCGGACCGTGTCCCTGAAAAAGACCGCGGAACAGCAGCAGCCGCCTTTGGCGGAGGCGCAGTCATCGGCCAAGGCATAGGAACCCTCATGGATTCGGCTTTCATCAATCACACCCAAGTCGGATTCTTAGTGGCAGGCATTGCTCTTCTTCTTGCCGGATGGATTCCCATGGCAGTCATTCCACGCGAGGCCTCCAACAAGGATATCCCCAAGACGGCCGAGCCCGTCTGGAAAGTTCTAGTCCACGCCTTCACGCCACCGACTAAGGGAGCATCAGATTTTTGGAAGGCTTTCATATGCCGTACCGGCCTGCTGATCGCTTACCAGATGATCACAGCCTACCAGCTTTATATCCTTGAGGATCGCATCGGCCAGACCAAGGCACAGGCAGGGTCCGTCATCGCCACTATGTCCATGATCACCATGGTGGTTTCCCTGATAGCGACCTTCTCGTCAGGGCCCATATCCGATATGATCAAACGGCGCAAACCACCCATCATATTCGCTTGCGCCCTCTATGCTATCGGCATCGCTCTGGCATGGGCCATCCCCACTCCCACTGGAATGCTGCTTTTCGCAGGCGTAGCCGGCTTCGGGTACGGCATGTATTCCGCTATAGATCAAGCACTCAATGTTGACGTCCTGCCCAACAAGGAGAACGCAGGCAAGGACCTGGGCTTCATCAACATAGCTACTTGCGCAGGGCAAGCTATCGGTTCGGTCTTCACGTCGACCATAGTCACCGTCAGCGGAGGCTACAACTTGGTCTTCCCGGTTGCCATCACCATGACGATCTTTTCGGCCATCGCAGCCGTCATGATCAAGAAAGTGAGGTAGAGAATCTTCCAGTCGGATTCCGGTATCAGACCCCTCCCTGCTGGTAGTCCTGGGGCATGTCCTTGAACTTGGACTTCTCGCCCAGGAAGGCCAGCTTGAAGGTATCGGTGGGGCCGTTGCGGTGCTTGGCCAGGATGATGTCGGCCTCGCCCGGGCGGTCCTCCTTGTCGTAGAAGTCCGGCCGGTGGACCAGGAAGACCACGTCGGCATCCTGCTCGATGGATCCCGACTCGCGCAGGTCGGAGAGCATGGGTTTCTTGTCGTTGCGCATCTCGGGACCGCGGTTGAGCTGGCTCAACGCCACCACCGGAACCTCCAGCTCCTTGGCCAGCAGCTTCAGGGCGCGCGAGAAGTCGGAGACCTCCTGCTGGCGGGATTCGACCCGCTTGCCCGAGGTCATCAGCTGCAGGTAGTCGATGACCACCAGCTTCAGGTCGTTGGTCTGCTTGAGCCGGCGGCACTTGGCGCGGATCTCCATCAGGCTCATGTTGGGCGAATCGTCCAGGAAGAGCGGGGCGTCCTGGAGTCTGCTCCAGAAGGTGTTCAGGGTGTTCCAGCGCTCAGGGGTAATGTCGTCCGCCCGGCGCAGGGCCACCAAGGGGATATCGGTCTCGGCCGAAATGATGCGCTGGGCCAGCTCGGTCTTGCTCATCTCCAGGGAGAAAACCACCGTGGTCATATTGTTATGGAGGGCTGCGGCGCGGGCGAAGTCGATACCCAGGGTGGACTTGCCCATGGCCGGGCGGCCGGCCACCACGATCATCTGCCCGGGCTGCAGGCCCTGGGTCACATCGTCGATGCTCTTGAAGCCGGTGGGTACACCCCGCTCCATATCGCCGTTCTGCAGCTTGTCCAGCTGGTCCAGGGTGTCGTGGACGACCGGCCCGATGGCCTCGTAATCCTGGCGGACCCTGCCCACGCTCATCTCGTAGACCTCGGCCTGGGCCAGATTGACGATGTCCTCGGCCTGGGAGCCCTCGGCCGAGTAGCCCAGCTGGGCGATCTTGGTGCCAGCCGCGATCACATTGCGCAGGATGGCCCGCTGGTGGACGATTTGGGCATAGTAGGTGGCGTTGGCGGCTGTTGGGACCGAGGCCACCAGGGAGTGCAGATAGTCGGTGCCCCCCACTTTTTCCAGGTCGCCGGACTTGAGCAGTTCGTTGGCCACCAGGACCGCATCCACCGGCTGGGAGGCCGAGAAGAGGGTGACGATGGCCTCGTAGATGGTCTGGTGCTTGGGCTGGTAGAAGTCGGATATCTCGATCATCTGGCTGACCTCGCCGATGGCATCCTTGCTCATGAGCATGCCGCCCAGCACGGCCATCTCCGCATCGTCGTCATGCGGGGGCACCCGGTCGAAAAGCATGTCGCGGCCGGTCTGGGCATGATCGGTGGGACGCTGTTCGGGATGGGTGTAGTCGGTATAGTCGTCGGAAGCCATAGCCACGATTCTACGAAGAGGACCATCCTTGAAAGCCCTAAGAAACAGATTTCACCCAAGGCATTCACTAGGACGCGCCGACCGTACTGGACGGGGTACAAGGCTGCTCATGCATGTGTACAGAAAAATAAGTTATCCACATTCAAGGCGTGTCCTAGAGGACATGTGTGCAACTTATCCACCTCATGGGTATAACTCTGTGCAAAACTTGGGGACAGCCTGCCACATCATCAATCCGGCTTGCACTCAAGGCTGTTTGGTGATACGGCATCCACGACAGGGCGTCCACGGACTGGCTTTCCTGGATTGTGTCTTCAGTCCAGAGCATTAGCATGGCGTCCATGCGCAGCCACAGGAACATCTCCGAAACCAAGACCACATCAATCACGCCGGAAGAGCGGCGGACGACCTACCGGACCATTGCCGGACTGGCCATACCCACCTTCGGCCAGCTGATCGCATCACCGCTCTTCGTCATGATCGACACCGCCATCGTGGGCCACATCAGCGACTCGGCCCTGGCCGGGCTCTCCATCGGATCCACTGTGGTGCTGACCACTGTGGGTCTGTGCATCTTCCTGGCCTACGGGACCACCTCCCAGGTGGCCCGGCTCATGGGCGCAGGCCGCCGCAGGGAGGGCATGCAGGCAGGCGTGGACGGCATGTGGCTGGCATTCGTCATCGGCCTGGTCGTCTGCGCCGTTCTCCTGGCTTTAAGCCGACCCATCTGCAGCCTGATGGGAGCCCGTGGGCCGGTCCTACAGGCGGCGCAGACCTACCTGAATGCCCTGGTCTTCGGCCTTCCGGCCATGCTCCTGGTCTACGCGGCCAACGGCATCTTCCGCGGACTTCAAAAGGTAAAGATCACCCTGGTGGCCGCCGTGTCGGGCGCCATCCTCAACACCGCCCTTGAGATTCTGCTGGTCTTCGGCCTGCACATGGACATTCTGGGCTCGGGCCTGGCCACGCTGATTGCCGAGTGGGCCATGGGGCTCTTTTTGACCATCCCCGCCCTGGCCTGGGCCCGTCAGGAAGGCGCCCAGCTGCGGCCCCGACTCTCAGGCATGGCGGCCAGCATGGGCGACGGTTTCCCGCTCTTCCTGCGAACCCTGGCCCTGCGGATCTGCCTCTTCATGACCGTGGTGGCTGCAGCCCACCTGGGTGAGCAGGTATTGGCTGCCTACCAGGGGGTCAACTCGGCCTGGAACTTCGGATTGAACATGCTGGATGCCGTGGGCATCGCCGGTCAGTCACTGGTGGCCACCGAGCTGGGCGCCAGACAGCGGGCGCGAGCGCGGGTCATGACCGACCTGTCAGCCAAGGCCGGCATGGCCATGGGAGTGCTGGTCGGGCTGGTCATGATCGCTTTGGGCCTCTTCGCTGCTCCGTTGTTCAGCCCAACGCCGGCCATCAGGTCTCTGATCACCGTAGGCATGATCGTCCAAGGGGTCTTCATGCCCGTCGCTGGATGGATGTGGGCCTTGGACGGAATTCTGATCGGAGCCGGGGATTATCGCTACCTGGCAGCCACCTGCTCCCTGACAGCTGTGATCTATGTAATCGGACTGCTGGGCATGACGGCTCTGGCCATGAACTGGACACCCACCTGGCGGATAGCCATGCTCTGGGCCGTTCTCAATGTCCTCTTCATCGGCGTCAGGGCCATCTGCAATGGCTTGAGAACGCGCACTGATGTCTGGATGGGGACGATAAGCCAGATCAAGGAAGCCTGAAGAGACATAGAAAAAGCAGGACCCCGACCGCTAGACCACGAAATTGGCCACAGCGGCGGGATCCTGCGAAACTGGTCAGTAGGAAGACGACCATACAGACGGCAGCAGGCGGCTGCCTCAGATGGCGTCGACGCCGGTCTCCCCGGTACGGACCCTGACCACCGAGTCCAGGGTCTGCACCCAGACCTTGCCGTCGCCCACGGTGTTGGTGGCGGCAGCTTGGACGATGGCGTTGACCAGCTCGTCGACCCGGCGATCCTCGGTCAGCACCTCCAGGCGCACCTTGGGAACCAGATCCACCTTGACAGTGCTGCCCCGGTAGACCTCCTTATGGCCGCCCTGCCGGCCATAGCCCTGGGCTGTCGAGACGGTCATGCCGTGCACGCCGACCTCGCTCAGGGCCTGTTTAATCTGATCCAGCCTTCCGGGCTGAATGATGGCGGTAATGAGTTTCATGCTGCCTTCCTTTCTGATCAGTTCAGAATGGACCCGAAGTCGTAGGCGCTCTCACCCTGATCGCTCTGATCGACGCCGATGACCTCCTGATCCCTGCTGACTCGCCAACCAATGGTCTTCTCCAGCGCAAAGGCGATCACACCGGTTACTGCAGCTGCGTAGATGATCGCAATCAGCGCCACCAGGAACTGAACCAGCAGCTGCCGGAAATTGCCGCCGGCCAGGAAGCCCGTGCCCGTACCGAAGAAGCCTATCAGCAGTGTGCCCAATAAACCACCCACTCCGTGGATGCCCACCACATCAAGGGAGTCGTCGTAGGCGAAACGGAACTTGAGCCCGCAGGCCAGGCAGCAGACGAAACCAGCCAAGAGGCCGATGACCATGGCCCAGAGCGGCGAAACCACGTCAGCCGCTGGAGTGATGGCCACCAGGCCGGCGACCATGCCGGATGCTGCACCCATGGCGGTGTAATGCCCGGTGCGGACCCGCTCAGTAAAGAGCCAGCCCAGGGTGGCGCCGCTGGCAGCTATGGTCGTGGAAACCCAGGCATATCCGGCCGTGCCGTTGGCGGCGAAGGCGGAACCGGCATTGAAACCGAACCAGCCGAACCAGAGCAGGAAGGCGCCCAGCATGACCATGGGCACATTGTGGGGACGTATGGACTCCTTGGGGAAGCCGATTCGTCTGCCGATGATGAGCACAATAACCAGGGCTGCCACTGCCGCGTTGATGTGGATAACCGTACCGCCTGCAAAGTCGTGCGCCTGGGCCCCGATGGCGTTGGAGATGGGTCCATCGGCAGCCAGCAGTCCGTGATTCCAGACCATGTGGGCCATGGGTGCATAATCCAAGGTGACCCAGAGGGCCACGAAGATCATCCAGGTGCTGATTCTGACTCGCTCGGCCAGGGCTCCCGAGATCAGCGCCACGCAGATCATGGCGAAGGCGGCCTGGAAGGCAATGTCCACCGTATGCGGGTAAGCGGCGTTCGCGGAATCGAGCGAGGTGAAGACCCCGTCCTTGGCCGTGACCGTGTCCTTGAGCAGGAAGCCGGTGATGGGGTCGCCGAAGACGCCTCCGATGTCCTTGCCGGCAAAGGAAATCGACCATCCCCAGAAGGCCCAGATAACCCCGGTCACGGCAATGGCCAGCGTGGACATCATCATCATGTTGAGCACGGCCTTGGCTCGGACCATACCCCCATAGAAGAAAGCCACCGCCGGAGTCATCAGGAAAACCATGGATGCCGCTACCAGCATCCAGGCAGCATTTCCAGAATCCATGCCTACACCTCTCTTTTCCCCATCCGGGCGGGCAGTCCCCAATAAAGAGGACTTTCCTCCGGACAGCCTACGTCAGATTCTCTTCCACTTCCCGATTCATCAAACAGGAAGAGGATGACGGTCAGGTCACCGCCGCATTACCTGCGGGTGACTATTGGATGACCACCGTATGACCAACCGGCCGGCTGGACTACTCGTCTCCCAGGATGCCGTCGACAAAGGACTCGGGATCGAAAACGGCCAGATCGTCGGGCCCCTCGCCCAGCCCGACCAGCTTGACGGGCACGCCCAGCTCCCGCTGGACAGATATGACAATGCCGCCCTTGGCCGAGCCGTCCAGCTTAGTCAGGACAATGCCTGTGACCCCAATGGCCTGAGCGAAGACCTTGGCCTGGATCATCCCGTTCTGCCCGGTAGTGGCATCCAGAACCAGCAGAACCTCGTCCACAGGCAGGTTCTTCTCGATCACCCGCCGGATCTTGCCCAGCTGATCCATCAGGTTGGCCTTGTTCTGCAGACGTCCGGCTGTGTCCACAATGAGGACATCTGCCTGATCATTTTTGGCCCGTTCTGCTGCTTCGAAGGCAACGGAGGCCGGGTCGGCGCCGTCGCGGTCGCTGCGGACCACGGGCACACCCACCTTGCCGCCCCAGGTCTCCAGCTGGTCAGCGGCGGCGGCACGGAAGGTATCGGCGGCACCCATGACCACCGACTTGCCATCGGCCACGAAGAGTCTAGCCAGCTTGCCCGCCGTGGTGGTCTTGCCCGTGCCGTTGACGCCCACCATGAGGATGACCGACGGCCTGTTGGCCTGAGGTCGGGCAGCCACCAGAGTTCGATCCATATCAGGGTCGACCAGATCGATCAGGCGCTGACGAAGGCCACGACGCACGGCTGCGGGGTCCTTCTGCCCTGTGATCCGGGCATCGTCGCGCAGCTGCTTCACCAGCTGTTCGCTGGCCTCAGCGCCCACGTCCGCCATGAGCAGGGTGTCTTCCACATCCTCCCAGTCAGACTCGCTCAGATGGTCCTTGGTCAGAATGGCAAAGAGGGCCTTGCCGAAGGGGTTGGGGCTCTTGGCCAGCCTGGCCTTGAGCCTGGTCATACGAGATGCGGATGCCTCCGGGTGAGCCAGCTCCTGCTGCGCTGACGGTGCTCCCTGGTCGGCCGAGGAAGACTGACTGGATGCCTCTGAATCGACTGAGCCGGCTGAGCCGGCTGAATCCGTAGAAACGTCCGGATTATGGGAGACGCTCGATACGGGAGAGGCAGATTGGACAGCTTGATCACCTGATGAAGCTGCTGGGGAGGCACCAGATTGGCCTTCAGCTTGACCCTCTGCTGCAGCCGTCGCCGATTTCGGGGACAAAGAAGGGTGGCCATTATCAGGCTCTTGCGCCCTGCCGGGGCGTGCGGAATCCCGCTGGGACCGGCGTTTGTGGACCGCCACCAGAATGCCGACCACCGCCAGCACCAGGACGATCAACACCGCGATAAGAATAAGGAGCTGCTGTGTTGTCATAGATACCAGCCTAAGGGCGAAAAGGGACACGGACGGTCATCACCAGCGGTCACTTTCCGCCTGGGTGGCTCTTTTCCGTCTGCGAACCGCTCTTGACTGCAGGCATGACGTCGGAGGTGGTGGTCTGAGGCTCCCTCCGCTGTGGACGCGAAGGCTCGGGGCTGGATGATCGTAGGGTGGAGTTCCTGGGGGCTGGAGGCCCAGAGGTCGCAGAGACCGACGGCACGGCATTCTTCTTTTGTCTCGGGCTGACCGACGATGTGGAATCGTTGCTCGGTGGCGGGGACAGATTTAACTCGTCCGTGGAATCGGAGGCCAGCAGACCTCGAACCTCCATCACGGAGGAAGAGTTCACATAGACCGGATAGGGATGTTCGCTGTCTTCAGCGGTTGGCGTATCCTCGCCCGAGCCAGGGGAGAACGACAGATGCCCGCCTGCTATCCGCGGCAGCTTATTCTCTCGTTCCTGCTGACGGCGTGCAGCCCGGCGCACACGCTCATCGAGAGACTGGGAGAAGGCACGGTCCTGGGACTCGCCAAGCGCCAAGCGCATGACAAATACAACGAATGCCACCACCACCAGCACCCATACCAGGACAATCAGCCAGACCATACATGCCATTCTCTCAGAAGAACCCCACAGACGCGCTACGACACGAGGAATCTATTGGTCTCTTTCACACTGGCAGATCAGTGGATGCCCTGGACCCTTCTTATACCTACCCAAGTTATACCCAAGGCGGCCAAAGGCAAGAAGAATGGCTTTCGCGCGAATTAACCTCAGCCGAGCCCGCAACTACCATTCAGGAAACCGAGAAATTCCTCGCAATGGCAGCAAAAGGTGCATAGCCGTCAGAAGTATCATTTCCAGCGAAAACCGTATATGGAAACAAGTCCTAAGGTAATGCAGCCCACGGTCAGGTATAAGATCCCGAGCCAAGCATGAGGCCAGGTGCCCGATCCGATCAGCATCATCGATAAGGCCTCCCTCATGTGATATAAGGGCGTATATGGGGCAATGGTCTGCACCCAGGACGGCAGCATATTGAGCGGCATCATAGCTCCGCCGATGAAGCCCAGGGGCAGAATAATGATGTTCGCAAGGATGGATACCCCGGCAATCGAGTAAATTATCATGGCGATGATGACACCCAGGAAAAAGAACAAGAGGTAGCCTAGGACCAGGGGAAGCAATCCCGACAAAAATGTCGGTTTCAGCACCATTCCCATAATCAATCCCAAGACGACAAGCACTACAGCTTGTGCCAGAAGAACGACGATACCCACAACAGCTTGGGAGAGAATAATCACATTCCAGGATAGAGGAAAATTGCGAACCGTCTGAAGCATACCATTCTCACGCCAGAGAGCAAGGTGCGAAGCCCCCGCAAAAATACCAACATAGGCAGCGCCAAATGCAATGACATTGGCGCTGATTTGACTGGCAATATCAACTCCAGGAACGTAGCTCTTAAAAGACAGGACCAGGACCAGCAACAAGGCTATAGGAAAGAGAAAGGTGAAAACCAAAGTGGACCAGTCACGAATATCGTAGTGGAACATCAACTTGAATAGAGTTTTGAAGCTGTTCATTTGACGTTCTCCTTTTCGAGAAGGCGAAGGTAGACATCCTCCAGACGCCCATCCTTGACTTGCGCCTGGCTTGTATTGATCCCTGAATCAACCAATTTTGCGAAAGTAACTCCGGTATCCCGGGTGCGTACTGTTAGACCATCGGGCGTGACCTTTACATAGTCGTCCCCCACGAGATGGGCTACTTGATCAGCGTGATCCAAGGCATTTGGAAGAAGAATGGTCGATTCCATCTCTGCTTGCGCAATAAGCTTGCTGGGACTGGCTGTTACGAGAATATGCTTATCCGCCAAGATCGAAACCATGCTGCACAACCGCTCCGCCTCATCCAGATGGTGCGTCGTATAAAGAACCGTGGCGGCCAATTGCTGATTCGATTTGAGCAAGCTCACCAGATCATGGCGTGACTCCGGATCGAGGGCGGCAGTGGGCTCATCTAGAAAGAGCAGCCGAGGATGGTGGACGACAGCCGTGGCGATAGCCAGTCTCTGCTGTTCGCCGCCGGACAATGATTCAACCTTGTTGGATGCCACATGATCCAGTTTCAATGCATCAATAAGATCGTCCACACGCGACCGGGGCACCTGGTAGATATCGGCCACTGCGGTAAGGTGCTCAAGGAGCGTCGTTTTAGGGAAGAAGGACGACTTTTGAGGCTGGATGCCTATTTGGCGGAGCAGGGCCAAGTTGCGTGGATAGGGCGTCTTGCCCAGAACAGAGACCGTTCCCTCAACCGGTTTTTGCAGTCCTTCCAAGACGGTGAACAAGGTTGTCTTTCCAGCGCCATTTGGCCCGATGACCCCATGGAAGGCCCCTTCTTCAACCTCCAATGAAAGATGAGAGAGAATCGTTTTGTTCTTTATTCGAACAGTAAGATTCGATACGCTTACTTCGATATTGCCCATTCCAGAGCCTTTCAGCGTCAATACTGATGTGGTAAAGCGCGGGTTGTGTCGTCTATTGCTGCTTGTCTATTCATGACTATTTCAATTTGCTGAGTCTGCGCAGGTGGAGGAAAGAATCAGTCCAAATTCCGGCCCAGCATAGTATGGCGATTTTGGCTCCGATGGTCTTTTCCATGAGACCATCTGCTTCAACTACGATAGCTTATTAATCCATATTCTTTCCTCACCCATGAGCCCAGAATTTCAGGCATTTTCTAATAAAATACAAGCTGGATCAGACATAAAACCGCCACCGTCCCACAAATTATGGCATCCAAGAGCACGTACTGGCAAACACTGATTCCACTACTGGTTTACCTGCAGCTGGAACAGCATATTCCCATTTATCAAGCGGGCCGCCAAGGGGCGGACGGGTACATCTACTTTGTTCCCAATCGGCACTTTGGTAAGAGAAGCCATACCAGTATCAGCAAAAGCGGATATTGAGAAAAGTGCGATGCTTGTTCCCCCGGCTCATGCTCACCAGTGGGGAGGTTGACCGCCGACAACAGTAGACCGCGCGAACGAACAGCGACGGCGATGATGCGAAACTCTGCAAGTTATCGACGGAACCCACTATTTCGCCCTTTTCGCGTATTGGCTATCTCGAATGATGCTGGCCTTCACCGTTTCGCCGCCAGTCTCTTACCATCATGAAGACAATCATCATTAGCCAAGCTGCTGGGTATGTGCATGAACCCCAGAACTGTGAACCGGTGGCAAACGATATAACATGGGCGAGAATTAATGCCAGGGCAAAAAATCTGACAGCAATGGCTTGCGGCTTATCGGATGGTTTCTGTGTCGAAGCTGTTTGTCTCATGGCGGTTCCTTTGCCGTCGTACATAATGCACGGAATGTGCATAAAAACAAAATATACACTAACCGGCATTCGCTCAAAATAAGCTTAAAATAAGTTCGCGTTCTGGATGCGCATATACGTCATAGCCGGAGAAAATCATTGCAGAGAGCCCAGCCAGGAAGCAATTACATGAAAGCTGCTTTTGCATCCAAGATTGCGTTTACCGATCTGTTCGTTTCGTAGACAAATCAATCCAATACCGTTCTACGGGCTGACCAGATCTGCTGGGGAGCACATTCTCCAGTTGCCCGCCACGCGAAAGGATGGTCCGGCGGCTGGCCAGATTCGACGGGGAACAAGTAATCAGGACCCTACTCATGCCCAGAGTGGCAGCTTGTCGAAGACATTCATCCAGCATCAGCCCGGCATAGCCCAGCCGGCGACAATCCGGACGAACTGAATAGCCGATGTTGCCGCCCACTCGCAGAAGCGCCTGCGTAAGCTGCAACCTCAGCTGAATCATCCCCACCAGTTTGCCGCTGGGGTCCATGGCGGCGAACTGCAGGGCGGGCACAAACCCCGGCGGCAGATCATCACCACGCGCCTGACGAGCCACCTCCGGCAGACCAAACCGACGAACCTCATCCAGGCTGTGGCAGCCCTCCAAGGGGCCGAGACCAGCCGCTTCATCCTGAGGCTGAGAACGGCAGGCCTGCAGATATTCCCAGATCATTTCGGCATCCACCGCCCCCGGCCGGTCCAACCTCACCAGATGGATTCTCATGGTCCACCTCCTCTGTCGAGTGCTTGGCCACCACTTTGTGCTTCAGCTTACCTGAGCAGCATTCAACGGAACTCGAGTTTCCAAAGAAGACAAGCGCCACAGGAACATCGCGCACATGGGTGAGTAGTCGGAACTCAATACAGCAAGAATCACGATGTTCAATAAAGGTTCTCCCAAACTTACGTTCGAAGCTCTAGCCCCAGCTTCAGCTTCATCAGATCAGCAAAAGCGTCGCTCTGGAATTCATCGTCCTTTCTGCTTTTCGCCTTACGATGCCCGGAACAACCGGTCAAGGATCGTCAGTCAGACATTCCCGCCTGAAACCATGTAATGACAATTTGCGTGCGGTCCCGCAGGCCGGTCTTGTCAAGTATGCGACTTACGTAGCGTCTGACGGAGGTAGTTTCAAGAGTGAGGCGCTGGGCTATTTCCTGGTTGGAGAGACCTTGAGCGATGAGCCCGGCTATCTCGTACTCCCTAGGGGTCAACTTATCCAGCTGCTGCCTGGCCTGCGGATCACTGACCTTATGCCGGGCATAGGCTCTGTCGCGGTTGATGAGCTCTGCTGTAATGCGGGGGGTGAGCACTGCGTCCCCATCGGCCACTGCGTGAATGGCTCGGTACAGATCTCGCGTGGATACGTCCTTGAGCAGAAAGCCGTAGGCGCCTGCGTGCAGACCGGTGAAGGCATAATCGTCTTCGTCATAGGTGGTCAGGATCAGCGTACGAATTTCGGGGAACTCCTTGGCAATGACCGCAGTGGCGCTGATGCCGTCCATCACCGGCATGCGAACGTCCATCAGGATCACCTGAGGAAGCGGCTGTGCGGCTACTTTCATCTCTCGAAGTATGGTCACTGCCTCCTGACCGTTGGAGGCTTGTCTGACGACCTGTAAACCGTGGTCGGACTCGATCATGCGTACCAACCCCTTGCGGAGGAGTGCAAGGTCATCGACCAGCATCAGGTCAATCATGGGCATTGCCCTCTTTCTCGCCGGCGCAAGGCAGGATGGCTTCTACAGTCCATCCTCCATTCTTGCCCGGTCCGCAACTCAGACTCCCTCCCATCAGTCGGCATTGCTCCCCAATCTGTTTGAGACCCACTCCTTGATGATCATGAATAGCCGGTTCCCGATCACCTAAGGTTCGCCCATGCTCCTCCCCATGCCCATCGTCGTGGATGCTGATGCGGAGGGTGCCGTCCTGCTCATAGTCGCGGGAGATGACGATGGTGCTCGGGTCTGAGGCGTGCCGGAGCGTGTTAGTGATGGCCTCCCTGCTGATTATGAAGCAGAGGTTGTCCTGTCTGGGATCGTGCTGCTGATGCCCTGTTTCGGTAGACACGACAGCCAGACCAGCTGCGCGGGCATGGGCGATTACGGTGTCGAGTTCGTCGAGCGTGTGCAGCCTGGAACCATAGCTGTGCCCATCATCATCGGACTCTTCAGGTAGCGCCTCATGCTCTTGAACAAGGGTACGGACGGCTTGTCGGGTGTCGGCCAACCCATCCCTTGCCACCTGATTGATGTCTTTGAGCACCTCTTGCAGCTCCTCGGTCTCAACCGAGTCAGCGAATCCCTGGGTCAGGGCAATGATTGTGGTGAGGTCATGGCCCACGCTATCGTGCAACTCACCTGCCACCTGGGCTCGTGATATAGCCAGATCCCTTTGTCTGGCAAGCATCTCAGAGCGGATGCGCTCCTGCTCCTCACGCTGCTGCGTCTCGCGTCGAATCCGGTAGGACCTGACAGCTATGGCAACGGCTACGACAGCCATGATGACAGCCATCCTGGCCGACCATTCCAGAAAGAGCATGTGCCCGGCATGCATGCTGACGGTGACCAGACTGACGGCTGCGGCTACCTCACCCCCGCCTGCCGCAATCCTGGGTACTGGCGATAAATAGACGCAGAAATAGAGGGCGCCTACCAGTGGTATCAGAAAGCTATCGTCCGAGGTGGCAAATGACAGACCGATGTATATCAGGGTCTCCATGGTCGTGATGAGCAAGGGAAATTGCCTGCTCCAATACAGCAGGCAGGAACATAGGAGTCCGATCAGGCCGATGACCGTCTTCCAAACAGGCAAGGGAATCTTCTCGGCCCAGACTGGTGGAAACGTAGGGGCGCTGACATAGAGAAGCGCATAAACCAGGCTCAGCACAGGCATGACAAATCTGGTCAAGCGTTGATTGCTCAACAGCTCGAATAGGTTGGTTGCTATGCCCTTCATCGCGCCCCCTCACGCCGTATGCCGAGGATGCCCAGGTTCATTCGCCAGTGTACTGTGCTATCACACAGGCAGGGGAACGACCTGCTGATTTGCGCACCGTGATCCACGAAGCCAGTGATGCCGCCAAAGTCAGAAGCAGGAAGACCAGCGCCCAGTGGACCCAAGGTATGCCGATGCTGGCAGCCCCGAAGACCTTGCGGAATCCGACAGCGTAGGCCATGACCGGCAGAAGGCTGGAGGTGAAGGATATCAGTACGGCGGTGGTTGCCATGATGAACCCTTCAAGAGCGGCCATGATTTCAAGTTGGTTCGGGTCCGCGCCAGCGATCGAGATAAGGGACAGATCCAGGCTTCGACCATGGGCTGAGATCAGGTATCCTGCGCATACTCCAGCCAGCGTGACGACCAGTGCGGGGCCCAGAAGGGTAATGAGCATGGAGAAATCAGAGCTGCTGACATCCAGGTTGGGAGGCAGCAGATGACTGGAATCGGCGCTGGTCTGGTAGAAGGAATCGGTCATCATCAGCAATGAAACCCCCACAACCAGCGGTAGGACCGTGGAGCTGAGGCTGCGCATGCGGGCACTGGCTTGCCGGCAAGCAATCAACCATGAAGGGTTGTGAAGAGTGACGAGCCTGGTCCAGCCGCTGGTGACCGTGCCCAGCAGGGAGGGACCTGCCAAGCAGATTGCGGCCAGCAGGAATATGAAACTGAAAGTGCTGCCCATGGCGATAGGCAGGATTGGTGCAGCGGTGTGCAAACGGACCAGTTGCTCATCAGGGATGGTCCGCGCTTGCATAATCGGCATCAGCATGATTGCCAAGGCTGCCAACAAACACAAGGCAGCGGCAATACGACGAGCCAAACCTGTTGTTTTTGGAGGAATGTTTGCAGCACGCAGAGATTCCACGGGACTGATCCTGCTGATGGTCCCGATGGTCAGCAGCGTGCCGATCAAGGCCACCAATACCCCGCACGAGATTCCTATCGCCCAGGAAGCCAGCTGGTGACTGGCGATGAAAGGCTGCCTGCCGATCAGGAACTGGGAAGTCTCCCATGCATAGAGGGGACGGGCCAGCAGAAAAGAGGCCGCCAGCGAGACCACACTGGCCGCGAGCGCCAAGATGAATACGCGCATACAGGTCAGCGAGGTCAGTTGCCAGGGCGTTGCGCCTTGCAAGGCTAACAGGGCAAGGTTGCGCCGCCGCTGGTTGATCACCGACGAAACGACCTGCAGAACGATCAATACTGCGGCAACGAGAAGTGCGACAAAGGGGATCATCAAGTTTTGGTAGGCGGTGCGACCTTGCTCGGCCATGCCGGGAAGGTCGCCCAAGGCCTTGGCTGAAGAGAGCATCATGGCAAGCAGGCCGACCATGGTTTGCGAGGCGATCAGCACGAGGGCGACACCAGACCAGGCCAAGGGGGCATCCTTGAAATCTCGAAGAAGAAGTCGCATCAGATGCCCGCTTTCGGCACAGGAACCTTGTCGGCTGTAACTATGCGACCGTCGCACAGATGCACCAGAGTGTTGCAACGGGAGGCGACTTCCGGACTATGGGTGACCATAATCACTGCATGGCCCGGTCGACCGGCGAAGGCAGCGAGCTCATTGACGACCGCGTTGCCGGTCTCCTGGTCAAGGGCGCCAGTAGGCTCATCGGCGAAGATAATGTCGGGATCCGAAATCAGCGCACGGGCCAGGGCAACCCGCTGCTGCTCGCCGCCTGACAGGAGGGTCACATTGGTCTTGAGTAGCCCCCTGATGCCCAGTCTGCCCAGCAGCTTGAACGCCTGATCCTCCGGCCAGCGAGTCTTGCGCAGAATGAAGGGCAGTTTGAGGTTATCCTCCACGCTCATCGAAGGCACCAGATTATAGGACTGGAAAACGAAACCCAGGTGCGCACGGCGGAATCGCGCTGACGCTGCAGGCCCCATGGCAGAGATGCGCCGGCCCAAGACTTCCACCTGGCCCGAGCTGACGGGTTCGAGACCAGCCAGGCAGTAGAGCAGGGTTGATTTGCCGCTGCCCGATGGCCCTATAATCCCGGTCATGGCTCTCCAAGATGCAGTGAATTCTACATTGTCCAGGAGAGTTAAGGCCTCCCCCTTCCTAGGCGACACCTGCTTGCACAGGCCAGATGCATGGATAGCGAAGGGCTCGCTCAGGTCGGAAGGATTGGCGATACGCTTCATGGCAGTATCCAGTGCTCGCAAACGGGTGAACGCCGGTATGAGCCTGTGATGCTCTGTACGTGCGGCGATGCGTATTGAACCGGTTGTTTCATCGGAGCTCCCTCCCTTAGCACACTTGCGAGGGCAAGAGATCGCCTCGCAGGGACGATTCTTTCAATCTGAGTACGGGGAATCAACGTCGGCCACCACTTCGCCATCTGCAGACGACAAAACAGTGCCCGATTCACTGCGCAACGGATAGGAAACCGCTCTACGCTTTGGCAGAAGCTTTTGGCAGACAGGTTCGTTTACTATCCGGTATGGGTCCCGTCAGCAAGTTCAGGGTTTGCCCCACCCCTCCCCCCTACAGATCCCAACAACCTTGTTAAGTGGACGGAAAGGTAGCGTTTCAAATTGATATTCTTCGTTAATCTGCATGGGTTCTCGGTCTTGCTTCGCCCGAGAACCGGCTTGCCGCGAACTGGAAAAATCCAACACAAACATGTAGTGTTGAGATGTTGCCCCTCTGGCTCAATGGTTAGAGCAGCGTCCTTTTAAGTCGTGGGTTGTGGGTTCGAGTCCCACGGGGGGCACTTTGGATTACCGATTATTTAATACCAGCCACTATGCTCCGCACAGATCATCTGCCTGCGCAACAGTGGGCCAGGTTCCTGATACAACTTTGATCTATTTGCCGAATCTCAGTATCTACCGCGCCTACCCAACACCTGATCGTGGGAACCTAGTCGTAAAATATAGGCAGCATCGCCCTCCCTATGCGACACCAGCAGCAGATCTCCAGCATTGCCCACATGGCACTCATAAACAGCCGCATAACCTTGCAGCATATACATCCGATGATGCGCTTTCAATGCCTGGAGCGACGCTTCAGAATTCTCCGCTATCAGATCTAGCACCTCCTCGACCGGCTCTAACGGGACGTGCCTGCGAGCCATGCGCTTCAGGTCTCTCGTAAAAGCACCAGTGGGAACCAGCGCAAGCCTCATCGATCCGCGCCAGCAGCTGCTAGCACGCCATCCACCAGGTCCTTTCCTGTGGCGTACCCCCTAGTCTTCCCCCTCATGGCCAGACGGCGCGATTCCTCCAAGGCCTCCTCGGTTTCGGCAGGTAGATCCAAGCTGAAGTCCAAGGGGATCCGCTGCTCCCGAATGATCTGCTTGTAAAAAGCTCTGGTGACCGTAGTCATATCCAGACCAAGCTCCTTCACGATATGATCCACCTGTTGCTTGTCCGCATCGGATATACGCACCGTAACCTGAGACATCTTCTCCATTGGAGCCCACCTTCCTCGTTGTCTGTAATTTTGCATAAAAGTACAAAATTACAGCAGATATCTTACTTTAATGCAAAATTGCAGTGCATGGTAAGGCATTAATGCGCATAGCTGACAGCAATGACACATGTCTATTGCTTCATGATGCGCTGGGCGACTCCGATTACTCATACTTCCAAGCCATCTTCGACGAAGTGGACCTCTACGGAGGCGATACCCAGAGGTCTTCCGCTACAACCAAAGTCGCCCGAACGAGAATAACGCCGAACACAGCTGCACTCGCCCCTTAGCAATAACAGCCTTGGCCCCCACACAGCTGATTGATCATGGATACACCGCGCCAGAGGTCTTCTGGGCCTATCACCATTCCGGTCCTTTCCTGGATGCCTTCAAACAAGAAGAAATAAGCAGCCAGGTCATAAGGCAAAGTCACTTTTACCTTATTAGGAGTACCTATGTCAGAAAACAAACTAGTCATCGCTGAAGAAGAGCTACACAGTTTGGAAAGCCGCAGGGTCACATTTAACATTTAGAATAGGGAAGATATCGGCCACTTCCTGACATAGTGGACTTACTTCATAAATTTCAAGTCATATGAGAACAGCTACAAACAGGTTAGGAGAGGATACAAACAACTCCAAATCCCGCATGAACTCACCACGCCAGGAGAAAAGAGGATAAGCCGTTGGGTCTAAAAAGGAAGGGAGATTCTAGGACGCACCTTGGAAGAGTGAGCGGAGCTTGGCTCTGCACCCTCTCCGTTCGCCCCCGAGATCGTCACAGGAAGCACATAAAGATGCTCGTCTAACTTTTCCCCGTTGATTTCTTTGAGCAATACATCTACGAGTGTAGAAGCCAGCAGGCGAAAAGGTTGAATGACCGTAGGAAGTATTGGATACGCAATCTGGTAGACGAAAGAACCGTCATAACCGAAAACAAATAGGTCTTCGGGAATGCGCCGACCTGATTCTAGGGCTTTGCGCTGAACGGCAAGGGCCACCAGATCAGAGGCGAAGACTCCATCGACAGTAGGATTGTCCACCAGAAAATCGTTTGCGGTCGTCAAATATGTAGAGAACTCAAATTGGTTCAAATCTAGTTCATAGGTAGCGCAGGAAATGCCCTCCTCATGCATCCGCTCTGCGAAAACCTTATGCCGCTCAATCGAGGGAGTTCGGACTTTAGAAGATCCAATGAACTGAGCCACATTTCTACATCCACGGTCAATAAAAGCTTTAGCAGCCAACATGCCGCCTTGAACATGATCCGCGCTCACCACCGGTATGGCATCAGCAAGAAACCGGTCCAAAGCCACTATCGGAGCTTTGATATCGGCATAATTGATATCGATGGAATGACTGCCAATGATAATGCCGTCGACCTTATTAGCCGTGAGCATGTCAAGATATTTTCTCTCTTTATCAGAAGAATGCATAGTATTACACAGAATCATTTTGTAGCCCCTCTGATTAAGCTCATCCTCAATCCTCGATGTCATAGTAGCGAAAAATGGCTGCACTACATCAGGTATCACCAAGCCAACAATATTTGTTCTGTTCGTGTACAGGCTACGTGCGATTTGGTTCGGCTGGTAATGAAGCATGTCTATTGCTTCTTGAATCTTATTTCGAGTTCCCTGAGATATATAGCCTCGGCTGTTGAGATACCGGGATACCGTATTCTTGGAAACTCCCGCTACCCGAGCAACATCTGTTATAGTGACCATACCTATCCCCCTTCATAATTGCTATATTCAGGGAGTAGATACTCATTCGTTGACTTACTCTCCCTCACTCACCTTTTAGTGTATGTGCAAACTATCAAATCTCTGAAATAGAGACCCCGACTGATGCCGAGAAGCGGCACCAGTCGGGAATATATTGCTCATCATCCTTTGACAGAACCCGCCAACATGCCGGAAACCAGGTACCGTTGCAGGAAAAACGAGATCACAATAACGGGCAGAGAAAAGAGTACAGCGGCGCCAGTCATGGGCCCTAAGTCCAGATTGTAGGAAGTCAAAAATTCTGAAAGGGCGACCGGCACAGTCTTGGCCTGACTGCTAGTCAACAGCAGCGCAACCAGAAAATCATTCCAAGCCAAGAGGAAAGTAAATATTCCAGTAGAGATAAGGCTCGGCGTCACTACAGGAAGGATTACCTTAACAAAAGCCGTAAAAGGCCCTGCTCCATCCACCGCTGCTGCCTCGTCAAGATCCACCGGCACATCTTTGAAGAAACTGATCATCATCCATAGAACAAACGGCATATTAACCCCAGCGTAGACAACGCAGAGAACCGGCAGGTAATCATACATGCCAAATTGCTGAACCAGACTATAGATCGGAACCACGATGCTGGACATGGGAATCATTTTGAGACAAAGCACCACAATTAGTAGAATCCCGCTAAACCGCGACATAGCTGTTCGAGATATTGCATAGGATGCCAAAGAACCCAACAATAAGCAGATCAGCGTGCTGACTGCAGCCGCTATAAAGCTATTACCGAAATATAGCCCCATATCGGAGGTCTCGAATACCTTACGATAGTTTTCCAAGGACCAAGCCTTAGGGAGGAAGGTCGGATTAACAGAGATGACATCATGGGAGGGCTTGAAAGAAGAGAACAGCATATAGAGATAGGGAAATATAAAAGCCAGCAAAAATATAATCGCCAAGACATACATGAGTATGATCCAGATGCTGTCGTCCTTATTGCGACCGAATTTCTCATGGAACATCATGAGCTCCTCTTCTGCTTGAACTGCGTGGCCAAGGTAATACCGACCAGCACGAGAATAAATATGACCGCCATAGCACTGGCATACCCAACATCCCCATAACGTTGAAGCATCTTATATATATGCACGCTCAAAACTTCGGATGAGCCCTGAGGGCCTCCCTGAGTCATGGCCCAGATGATGTCGAATGTTCTCGCTGCATCAATCACACGAATCACAAGGGCACTGAACAACACACCTCGGATATTTGGAATGATGATTTTCGTTATGATCTGCCACTTACTGGCGCCCTCGACCTCGGCGGATTCATAAAGACTATCCGGTATTGATTGAATTCCGGCCAGAAACATCAACATCATGAAAGGGGTCGTGAGCCATACATCTGCGATGATGCAAGAGATAAGAGCAAACCGTGAATCCGAGAGCCAGAGTATGCCATCAGTGGAATGCAACAGTCCTCCCTTAACTAACAGAACATTGACAATACCGAACTGTCCACTCAGCATGAATTTCCATACCAGGCCTGCTACCAAAGGTGCAATCATCAGCGGGGACAGAATAAAAGTACGAATAGCTTTAAATCCCCTATACTTATTTGTCAAAACTACAGCCAAAAGTAAGCCAAGTATTGTCTCGAAGGAAACGGCAACGACTACATAGACTGCTGTGTGCAAAGAATCTGCTTGAAACTGCCGAGAAGCCAAGGCCTTAGCATAATTCTTCAGACCGACGAATGCCCTACCCTCATAGTTGTCACCAACGTCAAAAAAACTGTCATATAGTAGCTTGAGCAGAGGGAAAAGAAGGAACACCGACATAAAAATCCCAGCAGGCAAAAAGAACTTGAACAGGGTTCGATTATCAAATGTTGAACTGATCATCTTCCTGGTGCTATGAGAGCTGAATCTAAAGCGCCGCCCTTTGAGAAGCATTGCATTCTCTCTTTTCATTATCCCTACAGATACCGTATCTTTCTCACCCTCATGCCCTGGTAATCTCTGATTTAGCCAGATTTTCCCCGAACTTTCGCGATGCCTCTCCGTTTTACGATTCATCTTTTTCTCCTACTTTCAGAGAGAACAGGGTGGGAATGCAGACTCAATTTTCCTCACTACAGCTGCTAACCTGGAACGCTGCCGCATTTCCCACCCGCACTATTGCCGACCTATTCCATCAATAGGCTTTCAATCGATTGCTGCGCCGCCTTTAGCTCCTCCTTGGCATTAGCGCCTTTAAACACTTTCTGAACCATTGGCGATAAAGTCTCGCTTTCTATTTGTGCCCAAAGTCTGGTAGCAGGGCGATTCTGGGTTTGCTTGGCCGCTAGAGTAGCCTCCAACGCCTTGATATGAGCATATTGAGGATTATTCTCGTACTTTTTGAAAACACTCCTACGGGCAGCTACGCCCAATTCCTTCATGTAACCCTCATTCTTCCCATACATGAACTTCAAATATTTCTTGGCTATATCCTGTTTCTTAGAATTTTTTAATAACACTTCATACCAAGGTCCAGGTATGGCTCCGATACCTGCCGAACCGCCTATCATTGGCGCAGCACCGACCTTGTCACCCAATTCCTTGGCCGAAGCTAGATAGAAATGACCCCATGTAAGTTGCATCGCAAGTTTGCCTTGATTGAACATATTCGATATTTCGCTGGTTCCCAGCGATAGATAATCGGAAGGAACAGAGCCATCCTTTACCAGATTCTGCATATATTGCAGGGCATCCGAGTAAGGTTTACTTTGTAGATCAGGCTTATTATTTTTGCCTAGCACAAGATTTTTGGCACCTGCCTGAGTGGCGAATTCCAGCCAACCAGTTACCGAATCAGCGCCAGTCTGCCCCACAACAGCAGTCCCGTAGTTTCCATCCTTAGTAAAGAATTTCGCCGCATCCCGATACTCTTTCCAAGAGGTGGGAACTTGTAATTCATACCCATACTGAGCCTTGAACGCTTGCCGGTTGCTCTCATTCTCGAACAGATCCTTTCTATATAACAGAATCTTCGAGTTGGTCCAAGTAGGAATACCAAGCAGTTTCCCGTTTAACGTACCGCCTTGCGCAAGTTGAGGCATCAGATCGTTCTTTTCAGCTGGAGAAAGCACCCCATCAAGAGAGGACAACCCTTTGGATAAAGCGGAAAACCATAGAACATCAATGACAGCTAAATCATGAGTGGCCTTGCCAGAATCAGTTTCAGCCTTCAATTTGTCATATAGACCCGAATAAGGCGAAGTATCTATCTTAAGTTTGTAACCCGTCTGTTTCGCAAATTCAGCCGCACTGCTACGAGCTACCTTTTCCGCCGGGCCTCCGCCCTCAACCAATAGATTCAAAGTCTTGTCATTAGGGCTACCTGTAGACCCCCCAGACCCCCCGCAAGCAGTCACCGATATAAGCAGGACACCTGTAGTTACAGCCGCCAATACCTCTTTTATAGCCTTTTTCATTGTTTAACCTTTCTTCCACCTCACCGCTTGTAAACACAGGCGAAAGCAATCAATCGCGATCCATGGCCGATGAGGGTTCAGATACACCGATAACATCATCTCCACGCATTGCTACCCTTGAAGCTTCGTATGCTCGGCATATTGACTTCACTGCATTACCGCATGTTTATTCGCATTGTTCTGTATGAAAAATCTGAGAAAACAAGGCAACATCACTTTGCTCTCACGCCTATGCAATTCGCAAACGCGCATTGTGTCAGGAACTGACAACATGAACGATTACAGACAAATATTCGTAAAACATCCAATGCTTAATGAAACCGTTAAGACCAAACCTCCTTTGTTTGTCATCGGGAATTTGCGCAGGGTTCTGACATCTTTGCGATACCACTGCGCCATCACCGACAAGAACAATATATGTTTTTTTAGAGTATATGTCAACCGATTAATATATAAATAGCAAGCATTCTGCCAATCACTGTAAATAAGCCATTTTTAACCATGAAATACTATATTTATCGGTTGAAATATGACAATTATTCATTTATGATTATCCTGTTGTATCTATTCACAGATGCATGGAATCCCAGAGCGCACCGCGAATAGACCCAGTACCCAGCAATGTTCAGCAGCACAGTAGCTACAAGACAACAACCGTTCAAGGAGGACATAGATGACCAGTCGTACCTATTATGATGTGACGCAATGGCCAGTCGGAGATCCCTACAAGGATATAGGCCTAGTGATCAACAGCATGATCAAAGACATCAAACGGAATCAGAGCCAAATCGACTTGGATGAAGGAGGGAAACCTGGGGCCACCATATTCATTCCCCCGGGGGATTACCATCTGGAAACACAAGTACTTATTGACATTAGTTATCTCTCTATCGTTGGCTCCGGTCACGGTTTCACATCGTCGAGTATTCGTTTCAATCTTTCACAGGCAAACGAGCAGTCATTACATGAGCTATGGCCCGGAGGAAGCCGAATACTGGTGAACCTCAAACCGAGGAAGGATGATGAAACCTCATCCGCAGCCTTTCTCATCAAAAGGGATGGAAGTCCGCGAATTAGCTCGGTCGAATTTTCCCATTTCTGCATCGATGGTCTGCATTTTGTAGACGACGGGTCGAGTGAGAAGAATCCTGAAAATACCTATATCAATGGGAAAACCGGTATTTATGTAGCATGTGCTCAAGATTCTTTCCGGGTAAATGGCATGGGGCTGGTTTACCTAGAACATGGCATAATCATCAAGCAAGCCGATGCCTTAAGCATCCATGATAATTTCATCGCTGAATGTGGAAACTGCATTGAACTAAGAGATTGGGGACAAGCGTCGAAAATAACCGACAACCTTATCGGCGCAGGCTATAAAGGGTATTCGATCTTCGCTGAGCACTTCGGTGGACTGCTAATTTCCAGCAATAATATATTCCCACGAGGTGCCAGCAGCATCTACTTCAAAAACGTTGTACGCTCAACTATCACCAGCAATAGATTACATTCCTTCTACCCCGGAATGATAGATTTGCGAGACGATTCCTCGGACAATCTGGTAGCCGCAAATCATATCTATCGAGCACATGAACCGTGGCCTCCGATGCAGGACCACGACAACGGACTGAACGATTTGTACGGCATTGTGCGTATTGATGGCAATAACAATTCACTGATTGCCAATCATTTTTCAGATATTTTGGATAGCACCAGCATTAATCCCATTGGCACTACGCCAGTCATCATTCATCTCATCAATGGTTCCGGCAATTACATTGCCAGTAACCATATTGTAGCGACTACAGAAACAGAAGATTCCTTAGAAGAGGAAGAAAAAGACAGCAGTGATTCTTGTTTCTCAACGCAGGTCACAGCGATGCTTTCTGGAGAAGCTGCCAGATCGATCAATTTCCTCGCGGTGCAGGTTGATCCTCCTTCTTCTCATAACATGATTCTCGATACTGGAACCAGTTCCCAGATCAGGATGGACAAAACCAGCAATGCATGCAGGCCATTGCCGGAGCAGCCTGTCTGATCGCGGAATCATTCATGCTCATAAAGTGACGAAATAAGTGACTTACGGTAATCAACCAACTTTCCGGTTTTTTGATATACCAACGTATTATCTGCCTTCCTAAGGGAAGGGGGAGGGGCGAGGAGAGGTCAAACCGGCAGTTGTCTGACTGTCCAGTTGAACAGTTTGCGCAGCTCCGAAGCTACCAGGACCAGGGAGGCCAAAGCGATGCACTCCAGCCAGGCCTGAGGCTGGAGGGGAACGGTGCCGAAAGCCTCACCCAGGAAGGGCACATAGATCACCAGGAGCTGGAGCAGAATCGAGATCCCTATGGCACCCCAGAGCCAGAGGTTACTGAAGAGTCCCAGGAAGGCCGACTTCCGAGAGGATCGAGATGCTAGCGCATTGAAGAGCTGGGCGAAGACCAGGATGGTGAAGCCCATGGTCCGCGCCTCCCTGATCTGCGCCTCGTGACCGATCGCCTGGACGGACCTGTCGGTGAAGAGACCGCCGCTCAGATGTATGTCCATGCCGATCAGGGTGACCGCAGCCATGACCAGTCCTATGTAGATAATGTCAACCCACATGTCCCGGTCGATCACCCGGTCGTTGATGGATCGGGGCGGGCGATCCATCAGATCATCGGTCTGCGGGTCCACACCCATGGCCAGCGCGGGAGCCGCATCGGTCAGGAGGTTGATCCAGAGCAGCTGGGTGGCCAGCAGCGGCACGGTGACGCCCGCCATGCCGGGCTGCGATATGCCCAGAAGACCAGCGAAGACCACACCGCCAAAGACCGTGAAGACCTCGCCCATGTTGGAGCTGAGCAGGTAACGCAGGAACTTGCGGATGTTGTCGAATATGCCCCGGCCCTCTCGCACGGCCTGGACGATGGTGGCGAAATTGTCGTCCGCCAGAATCATCTTGGCTGATTCCTTGGTGACCTCGGTCCCGGTGATGCCCATGGCCACGCCGATGTCCGCAGTCTTGACAGCAGGGGCGTCATTGACGCCATCGCCGGTCATTGCCACAACATTGCCCTGGTCCTGAAGCGATTTGACGATCTTCAACTTGTGCTCTGGAGCCACGCGGGCGTAGACGGAGACCTTGGAGGTGGTCTCCCGAAGTTGATCCGAGTCCATGGCATCCAGCTGCTCGCCAGTGCAGGCGGGCTGGCCGGGCTTGATGATACCCAGGTCCCCTGCGATTCTGGCCGCAGTGAGCGGATGGTCGCCGGTGATCATGATCGTTCTGATGCCGGCCTTGTGGGCCTGATCCACCGCATGACGAACCTCGGTGCGGGGCGGATCGATGATGCCGACCATGCCCGTCCAGATCAGATTGTTCTCCAGTCGGGTGCTTTCCTGGATCACCTTGTCAGCAGATAGGCGGACCGCTGGAGCATGCTGAGACATCCGAGACAACTGAGACAACTGGTCCTTCTTCTGATCTGTCTCAACCGTCCTTGACAGCTCCTCCCCCTCATCGACTTCGGTCAGGGATGACAGCTCCTGGTTGGACACAGGCCGGAAGGCCTGCCCCAGAGTTCTATAGGCATCCGCCGAAAGACTGCTGACCTGGGCAAGTATCCTCTCCCGATCGGCACTGGTCATAGGCCTGACCTGGCCGCCATCGAGAATCCGGTCACATCGGCCAAGCAGCACGTCGGGAGCGCCCTTGCAGAAGAGGCGTGATTGCCCTTCGCCCCCATCATTCGGGGCGGCCAGGACCGACATGAGCTTGCGCTCCGATGTGAAGGGAATCTCGGCCAGACGGCGGTAACCATCAGCCTTGGCATCGGAACCGACTTTGCGCGCGGCGACAATCAGCGAGACCTCCGTGGGATCACCGACGAGCTGCCAGTGACCCTGTCCGGATCCAGACTCTGCCTGGGAATTAGGTTCGGCCTCGTCCGCCTGCCAGTGAAGGTCTCCGTCGTTGGCGATGGTCCCGACCATCAGGGTCTCTTCAACCGCCTCAGCTAGAGATGAATCGATGGTGTCCGTCAGCTGGCCATTAGGCTCTCCAGCCTCGACCGGCTGCATGGCTCCCTCAGGGGCATACCCGGTGCCAGTGAGCCGAACCTGCCCCGAGGGGACAACCACCCGCTCAACGGTCATCTCATTACGGGTCAGCGTCCCCGTCTTGTCGGAGCAGATAACCGATGCCGACCCCAGCGTCTCAACCGAGCTGAGCTTCTTGACGATGGCATGATGCTTGGCCATGCGCTGCACACCCAGGGCAAGGACCACGGTCAGGATGGCAGTCAGCCCCTCCGGCACAGCAGCTACGGCCAGGGATACGGCCATGAGCAGGGAATCAATCAGATCCTGGGTTGTCTGAAAGCCTTCCATCAGGGCCAAAGCAGCCAAAACCAGGGCGGCAATCAAGCAGACGGCCAGTCCGAGGAGCTTGGAGACGCGGGCCATCTCCTTCTGTAGGGGCGTGGGTTCCTCCTGGGTATCAGCCAGCATGTCGGCGATCTTCCCGACCTGGGTGTCCATACCAGTAGAGGTGACGATCATGCGCCCGTTCCCCTGGGTCACTGCGGTGCCGTTGAAGACCATGTTGGTTCTGTCGCCCAGAGCCTTGGGCTGGTCCAGCCGACCGGGCCGCTTGCCCACCGGCAGCGACTCGCCGGTCAGCGATGCCTCGGCCACGCGCAGACCCGCGGCCTGGAACAGTCTTCCGTCGGCGCCGACCGAATCGCCTTCAGCCAGGACTACTACATCACCAGGCACGATCCTGCTGGTCTCCAGGCTGACCACCCGGCCGCCTCGCAGCACCGAGGCGTGCGGGGCCGTCATGCTCGCCAGAGCATCCACAGCCCGCTCGGCCTTAGCCTCCTGAGCGTACCCCAGGGCGGCATTAAGGATGAGGATGATCATGATGACGATGGCATCAAAGGGCAGGGGCTCCCCGCCTCCTGATGCCGGATGTGAGCGTTCCACCACCCAGGCCACCAACGAAATGGCCGTGGCTGCCAGAAGCAGATAGACCAAGGGGTCCTTGAACTGTTGAAGGAATTTCCTCCATGCAGGAACGGGAGGCGCTCCAGCCAGCTCATTAGGACCGAACCTGTCCAGCCGACGCGCCGCCTCGGCCTCATCCAGGCCCCGGTCGGGGTCCACATTCAGGGCAAGGGCAACCTGATCGACACCTACTATAGAAGGGTCCTTGAGGACGGGGCCATTCACTCTGCGCCTCTGCTCATGGCCCTGCCCTGCAGTCGGGATCACGCCGGTATCTGTCGATTGCTCATGCTTGGGATCGCTGGTCAACCCAGTCATGCCACTCTCCTGCTTATGCCACGGAGTAGTCAACGCTTCAGAGGCCCGTTGGAAGAAATCAGAAGCGGCCAGACCAAAACGTTGCGTGGATGCTTGCCAAGTTAAATTTATAATATACATAAACACGGCTGAAGTCGTCAAGGCCTTTGCTCCAGGGCGAAGCAGCAGGCGTTTCATACTTTCTGAGCCTGGCCAGCCCCAGCAGCGGTCATCGTTCGACCCCCACATAGCCAGCCTGCGGACACTATGAATCAGCCCACCTGGGATCGGGGTCTCCAGTCAGTTTTCCACTTGATCCGCTCAGCACCTAGTTGCGGACCAGTCTGGGAACGAAAAGCCCGGTTGCCTTGTATCCCTCATACAAGCAGCATACGAGCGACATTGCCGACATGGCATTCGCAAAGCCCATACAATCTGCAGGTAGTGATGCGGCGCCGCCTTCTCAGCTTCATCAGTTCCTTGTCGCCCGTCCAGCAATTCCTGTGACTCTGGCACTGCATACGTCAGGCCGTTTCGCGGGCGTAGCGCGAAGACTCCAAAGGAAATGAACCCTTTTCATCAACATCTTTTAATGTTTGCAAGCAGTTTTCTGAATGCCGGCTTTGGCGTCAATCGAAAACTTGTTTGATTCTGAAGTTGTAACAATCGTATTAGTCTCCAATGCGCAAATCGCCGAGAATCAGCATGATATAATTTGATGTAGTTTAAGAACTAAAGATATTGTGCATGTAACGCTTCGGCTACAAAGAGGAGTCCGGGTACATGATCGGTGAAGAAAAGTATTACGGAGCTATTAGCGCTGATTCCCCCTTCTTCTTTGAGAACTACCAAAAACTGCAAGATGAGGAGCAGACTGGCTGGCACGCAGAGTCCCAAATACCGCCATCTTGGTCAGTCGTTCATTCAGTCCCTTGGACGTACGCAGGCACGAATGAGCGCAGATTACGAGTAGCCGGCTGGAAGATACATCTCTCAGCCACTCCTGAAAATGCGGAGAAGATTCTTTCCGCTGCAATTCGTTGTTGCGTACCGAGGGGAACAGTATTCAAATTTTTACGTTCTCCGAATCAGCTTTTCCAAGCAAACTCGAAGTATGCCAATCGTAGCAGTAGCGGGAAGTTTGTGACGATATATCCTTCCGGGGATGATGAACTGGATCAAATTGTTGCCGCGCTTATGGAGACTATTGGCGATGAAAAAGGCCCTTACATTTTGAGTGACATCAGATATGGTGGAAGCCCGATATATTTTCGATACGGCGGGTTTGTTCCCATTGCCGAGCAGAATACAGAAGGCAAGAATATCGAATGCATCCCTAATGTCGATGGCTTTTGGTAGAGGATCACAGGGCTCCTTTTTTTATAAATCCCTCCTCCAGAATCCATCGTCCGAAATCTGTGGACCAGGCATATCGAGCCTATATGGAGACGTTGGCGTCTCCGCTTGATGATTATCAGAAAATTGAACCTATTTACTTTTCTAATGGTGGAGGCGTGTACTTCGCCAAGAAAACCAATGGTGATATGTCTCTGCTCAAAGAGGCAAGAGCATATGCCGGGTTGGACCAACGGCATGAAGCAGCTCCCATCCGTCTAAACAACGAATGGACCATGCTGAATCTGCTGCATGGGAGCAATACTGCTCCTACGCCTATTAGACGATTTAAGGCCTGGGAACATCGCTATATAGAAATGGAATACCTGGACGGTACCTCGATAAATAATTGGATGGCCGAGCACTACCCGACCTCCGATAGATCCTCGTCATCTCGTGACGTATACAAGGAATCGATAATCAAACTCGGTAAGAAAATCATAGATGGGGTTACGACTATCCATAGCTTCGGCTACGCACATGGCGACATACACCCCTCGAACATCATCGTCATAAATGATGGTCGTGATATAAAATTCATAGATTTTGAATCAGCACGGCAACTCAATTCTCAAGAATCCACAACTGGCAATGCCATGGGCTATTTGGCCCCCGCTCACTTCACTCCAGAGGAAGCAGACTGGTTTGGCGTATCGCGAGTGTTGGCGAGTTTGTTCTATCCGACAAGCGCAATAGCGATGCTGAGTCCGGATTACTGGCCGAAAATGCTGAATCGCCTTGAGAGGGAATACGGTATAGAAGCGAGAGATTTAGTCACGGCAGTTGACAATCGTTATCCATCGCAAAACTCAATTACGCCCGTGTTTTTCACTCCCCATGATCCCCCACATGCGGCAATCGTCTGTTTCCCTGAAAACAGACCCGTCACAAAAATGGACTTGCTATCGTTCAGCGATAAGCTAATCGATGGCATACAAGCAGCAAGGCATTCGACACCAGGTTTCCTTTACCCATCAGATGTGTCTCAAGGCAACAGGCTCGCATATGCCAATATCAAGACAGGGGCCGCGGGTGTTTTCCTGACTCTATGCAGAGCGAAAAAAGAGATTCCGAAGACAGATATCCCATGGCTGACGGATGCCGTCTATAGAGACAGTGAGCGCGCCGACGTAGATTTTGGATTGTTCACGGGCATTACCGGTGTTGCCATGTTGGATGCCGAAACCGATCATGATAAAGAAGCGGAATTCCTTCTTGAAAGATCATTGCAGTATGGTAGGTCTGCTTCTGATCTGAGCTTGGAATCTGGCCTTGCGGGTTTGTCTTTGGCATTGCTCGCATATGGCCATGCCAAAAAGAACGATTCATTTACAGAGCAGGGACTGGAAATCTGCAATCGACTGAATACGCTCCTGTTCGACGTCAAAGACGCTGCCACAACAAAGAGCTTTGATTCCAACCAAGGGCTTTTGAAGGGCTGGTCCGGGCTTGCATTGCTTAATATAGCCGCATCTCAGACCTGCAACGACAAAAGCTCAATAAATCTCGACATGGCTACCGCATGTATAAAGAACGATCTGTGCGGCAACTTTATTGACGATTTCGGCGTGCGAGGCACCTTGGACCAATACAATCGATCATTGCCATACCTAGAAAAAGGATCTGCGGGTATTCTGATTGCTGTTTGCGCTCTGCGCAGGGCAGCACACGACGATTCTTTATTTGCCGATGAGTGGGATTCGTTGATAAAAGCCTGCTCTTCAACATTGTACGCATTCTCAGGTTTGTATCATGGCAGAGCCGGTATCATTGCTGCACTAAACTTGGCAGCGCCATGGATTCCGAATTCCAAAAGAATACTAGACCTTCATTGGAAAAGCTTTAATCAGTTTGGACTCATCTGGCATAACAACCTGTATCTGCCCGGAGAATCCTATCTAAGGCTCTCTTGCGATTATTCGACAGGCTCAGCTGGCGTTATTTCAGCAGTAAACAGCCTTATAGGCAAGCCATGGTCTTTCTTGCCAGTCGTCTGCCCTAACGATCTTTTCAATGGAAACAACATCGAAAATAGCACTAAATATGAAAGGAGGCGACAAAATGCACAACATTATCGATCTGCAAAATAGCGATATCGCCATGAATGATGAAGTCGCTCACCATAGCGGCGCCAGCCTATTTGCATGCCACGGCGGTGGGCATGATAGCAGCTGGAGCTGGTGGTCATGCGACTGACTGATCCACAAAAATATGCCACTGCGATGACGTATTCACCAAAATGGCATGGGCTGTCATTTTTGCCTTGATGATGGCAAGGACAACAGTCATGTAAGTCTATGGGTGCCATCCTTGTATGGCATCCATAGCATTATTCTGATGAAGATTTATAAGTCGCGAGAACGGCGATGATGGGAGAACGGTGATGAGTGGTGCTTCAGTGAGTTCAAATGGATTGACGATGACGGTGACTCCGAGGAAGGATGATTCGATCACCATCCTCGACCATGTCGACTTCCATGCTGAGCCCGGAAGAATCACGGGGATTGTCGGCCCCTCAGGCAGCGGAAAGTCCACCTTGCTGTACTGCCTTTCGGGATTGGAACGTGCGACATCCGGAAGCATCTCCCTTCTAGGGCATGACATCACGCATATGCGAGCGTCCGCGCTCACTCGGTTTCGGCGTCGGCATCTGGGATTCGTGTTTCAGTCCTACAACCTGATCACGAGCATGACGGTGGAGGAGAACCTCGCGCTGCCATTCACCCTGCGCGGCCGTCGACTCCCCAAGCAAAAAGCGGATGAGATGTTGCGGTACTTCGGATTGGCAAACGAGAAAAAAAGGAGCGTGACGATGCTCTCAGGCGGAGAGCAGCAACGTGTCGCGCTTGCACGAGTGCTACTCTCCGATGCAGATATCATTTTCGCCGACGAGCCGACTGGAGCCTTGGATCAGGAATCTGGCGCCAAGGTCATGCAGGTGTTCAAAAGTCTGGCTATGGATGCGGGCAGGACCGTAGTAATAGTGACCCACAGTGGAGAGGTAGCCGGACAGTGCGACCAGATCGTTGAGGTCCGTGATGGCCACGTGCTGAACGCCGATGCGGAGAGCGGGGCCGGTATATGAGGGGCGCACTCTCTGATCTGAAAGCAGCCCCGGCCGTATGGGCAGGCGTATGGCTGTCACTAATCGTTTCCCAGACCGCTGTGTGCACTATTGTCGCCGCGCGCAGGGCTATTGATGCCGCTTACCACGGACCGGATGCCGGGCTAGGCGCCAACCTTTCCGGCCCAGCAATGCTGTTCAGCGTGGTCATAGCCGTGTTCGTAATGCTGTGGGTCGTGACCGCCGCTCTGAACCAGCGTCGGCACCAACTAGCATTGCTGGTCCTTCAAGGCGCCACGCCTTGGCAGCTGCTCTTCGGGAATCTGGCTATCATCATCGTCCTATTCATCGTGGCAGCAGTAGCGGCATCCCTCCTGACGCCGCTGGCAGCACCATATCTGTTCGACCTCCTGGCCAGAGCATTCGAGCTGAAACTGACGTATCAAGCAACCCAGCTGCTGGCATCCATCGGCACTGGATTGGCCATTGCCGGAGTCGCCGTCCTTGCAGGCGCGGTGCTGACCGTGCGCACACTATCCAAGATCAGGCCGATAGAGGCGCTTCGGCAGTCACAAAACCCGCCGAGACAAGTGAACGCGTTCCGTGTTCTGCTGGGCACATCGTTGCTCGTGGGAGCGATATGCGTGCTCATCATCCCGGGGACAGCTACACGCAAGATAGACCCTGGCGAGCTCGCCACGCACATTTCCGGCAGGAATCCCATAGAGTCCAGGGTGACAGGATTCATTGGGTTCTCCATGGGAGGCATGTTCCTCCTGATCTTCGCATTGGCTGTTCTGGCTCCCTATGTCATGCACTGGTTCACCAAAGGATGGACGCATCTTCTCCCCCTGCCGTTCAGCACCTGGAAACTCGCCAGGCAGCAGGCCGTCGGGAGGATCCAACGACAGAACGCGACCATCATTCCCATGACGGCCGGCTTGTCGTTGCTCATGACTTTCTCTGGTGTGTTGCATACGCTGACCGACAGCCTCAAGAATTTCGCCAGCAACGGCCATTCCATGAACGTGAACCCACATATACTGACGAACCTGATGGCCATGCTCGGCCCTGCGCTCATCATCGCTTTGGTGGGCGCAATCTCCGGATTGATGATTACCGCACGAGGGCGACGCCTGGATCTGGCGCTGACATACGTATCCGGTGCCAGTACCGGACAGCTGCGCATTTTGGGAGCCCTCGATGGTCTCATTTCGATGGTCACCTCGGTGCTGCTCGCCTTCGTCGTCACACTGCTCAGCACCTGCGGCACCGCCTTCATGCTGCAACGATATCTGGGAAGCGCAAAGATAAGCGTTCAATGGGGATATTGGGCGGTCATCGCACTCCTCGCTATTGTCGTAGGCGCCCTCGTCACAGGCGTGCAGGCGCTGTGCGCGCGTTCCGAGGATTCTGTGAGGGTCATATCACGTGCAGTCGGTGAGTAACCACCCCCAACAAAGGACGAAAATGTCGCCACACAAGCGGAATAGTAATGAGAAAACCGCATCTTTGATAGACGTGCTACGCCTTTTGAAAAGCCATAAGGGTGTTTTATTCACAGTTAGTCTGCTAAGTATAGTGAGCGCCCTCTTAAATCTGGCTCAGCCACAGCTTGTCAATGTCATTCTTGGACGCGTGCAGCATAACATGCGATCCGCAGTGCCCCCCTTAATAGCGTTGGTAGGAGTGTTTCTGTCCGGCGCAGTCATCACCTCTTTTGACACTTACCTGCTGTTGAACACATCGGAGAAGATCGTGTTCGATATGAGACGGTCTCTAGTAAGGCATATTTTGCATTTGCCGTTCAAAGATCTGGACCAGTCGCATACAGGCAACGTAATTTCTATTATTTCATCTGATACAAATGAGCTGAAGCGCTTGCTGACCGATGGATTACCAGAAGTGTTTGGCACTTTACTGGTGTTCATAGGCGCGTGTGTGGGAATGGTCATAATCAGTCCCGTCATGTTCGTTATCTCTCTTTCGACCTGTCTTGTTACCGTCGGTTTACTGGTAGTCTTATCCGGAAAATTACAAGACTTCTCCAGAGGGGCTCAAACGGCCATAGGAGATATGACGTCTGCAGCCACTGATGCTTTGATGGGTTTAAAAACGATCAGGGCCTTCAACGCTACAGAGCAGGAGACCGACATAATCAGCGAAAAGGCCAAACAAGCGTACACATTTGGTCGTCTAATTTCCAAGAAGCAATCACTAATACAGCCATCAGGAATGGCCTTAATGCAGTTGTGCCTAATGATTGTATTGGGGATCGGCGCTTTCCAAGTGGTCAAAGGGGTGATGACTGTTCAGCAACTGGTAACTTTCTCTATGTACTTAGAAATGATGTTTACACCTATGGCGACACTTTCGTCGGCATTTAGCAGCCTGTTCAGAGCGTTGGGCGCATACTCCAGAATTCAAGCAATAATGGGAATGTCGACCGAAGATGCAACGTCAGCAGGAGCAGTGTCCTGTAAGCTCCAAAGGAAGATCCCCAACCCCGATCGGATTGACATCGATTTTGACCATGTTGATTTTTCTTATGATGACACACAAGAAAATCGTGGCAAGCTCCAATTGAATGATGTAAGTGTACATATGAAAGGCGGTGACGTCTACGCGATAGTCGGACCATCCGGAGCAGGGAAATCAACCATGCTGGCCCTCATAGAGGCATTCTATAAGCCGAATCATGGCCACATTCTCTTTAATGGTGTTGACATTTCAACGCTTAGCTCCTCTTATGTACATTCTCTGATCGGCTATGTTGAACAAGATGCCCCTATCTATTCTGGTTCTTTCAGAACGAATTTGGCGATGAACAAGAACGACGTATCTGATGAAGACTGCTGGGATGCCTTGAATAAGGTGAACCTCGCGCAAAAAGTGAGAGGCACCTCCGATGGATTGGATACCTTGGTAGGCGAACGCGGTGTGTTGCTGAGTGGTGGTGAACGTCAACGCTTGGCCCTGGCAAGGTTGTTGCTCATAAAGCGGCCAATTATCTTGCTTGACGAAACAACCTCTAATTTAGACGCTAAAAACGAGGAGTTGGTCACACAAGTTATTCATGCCAATTTTCCCGAGCAGACAATTGTTATGGTAGCTCATAGATTAGAATCGATCGCTTCGTCAGATAGAATCATAGTTTTGGCCAGTGGAACCATCAACGGAGTTGGGACACATGCTGATCTGAGCATGAACAATCCTTTGTACCAACAATTGTGTAGGAATACAGGGATGGATGACATTGATTTAAGTCACATGCAGGAAAGATGCATCAATGGACAATAGCAAGCCGTTTCGCATTGGCGATTGGTGGTATTCAGAAACAAGCAATTCCAATAACGATTTCATTCTTGAAAGGCTTTCATGCGGGGACAAGTCAAAGGAACGCCACCCAAAAATCGCCTGCAAATTAAGCGCTTCCGTCATTAACCGATTTTATGGATTGCAAATCGGCTTCAACGGGAAGATCGCCGTCTCCATCCTCCACTCTGAATTGGATTCGTCGTACGAGTTGAATCTAATAGCACTAGAAACAGCCACTTTACTGACGACTGTCAATACCGCAGGTAGTGATGTCTGCTTATCGCCTGATGATTCGTGGTTGTACTATCTATCGCTCGATAGAGATGGAAGTCCCAAAGAACTCAGGAAGAGACGTACAGCATTCCCATTTCTAGATGTTAACCTTAAGACTTTGTCAGTAGGGAAATGGGCCACGATAGATGTGTTACCTTCGCGCAGATTTCTTTTTCTGCATGAGGGAGACAGCACCTTCCTTATACACACTGATGGTCATCTCGCTGATTCCCCTCAATTATGCTCGCGAAACGTCAATGGCCTGAGAAAAGTTCAAGATGTAAGTGCTAAAGGGAACACGTACTTCATTGGGTACGGAAATGATGGAGAAGACCAGCAATACATCATCGTTGTTAACGGAGAAAAGAGCTTATTGAGACCACAAGCTTGGAAATATGTCCATGTAAGCGTCAAGGGCATCATCACTGACTATGCGATTTTCAACGACGAGATTCTTCTGGTTATCCGCACAGGCGGTGATGAAAATATCATATGGACAACCTGGATGAGCGTCATCAATGAACCAGGCGAAGTGAAATGGAAGATGGTAGCAACGGAACCAAGCGTGCATCATACTTCGCTTTTTCTGGTACAGGCGTTTAGTCCTCAGCATTGCCAAATGATGGTGGATGTTTGTTGTCCGGCTTGCAAAGTCTCTTCATATGCCTATATAGGAAAGGGCATTGTTGATTGGCACAAGGGGCTAGACCGTCATCACCAAATGATTGAACCAAATCATTATATTAGATTTCTTACTCCCCTATCATACGATAACGCAAAAATCCCTGTTACATTGATTTGTCCTAAAAACACGAGAGAAACTCCGCTTAATAACACAGTAGTGGTTCTTTTGGTATATGGCGCTTACGGGAAAAATCTTGATCCTACATACGATTCATCCATCCAATATCTGGTGAGCAGAGGCATGCATATAGCCTATGCGCATGTCAGGGGAGGAGGCGAGCTTGGGACTGAATGGCATCACGCCGGCCAGAGGGGTAACAAACAAAACGCCATAAATGATTATATATCGGTGTCTATATCCATAAAACATGAATGTGCTGGGGATGATGTGCACATCATTGCTGCGGGAGCAAGTGCGGGAGGAGCGATAGCGGCTGCAGCATTAAACCAACGCCCTGATCTATATGATGCCGCATACTTAGTGGCACCATTTATTTCGCCGCTAAAAGCAGTTCTTAATGACAGAAACCCTAGGCTTGCTATAGACCAAGAGGAATTTGGAAGAACCCAATATCCTCGAGAAATTGAATATCTTAGATCTTGGTCTCCTCTGGAAAATGTTGCCCACCAATCTTATCCTCCCATATGCATTGCTGTTAATAAACTTGATACTAATGTGAATAATTCGGATATATATCTATATGCGAGGAAAATACGAGCCGCTGGCGGCAGGATTTTCATTTCAACTAGAGAACAGGCGACTCACACTTTCGTCTTGCCTTCTAAAGATATCTTTGATGAAATTAATTGGTTGCTTAATTTTCAGCATGATACGTAGTCACTGCTGAACTGATCGTTGAGTATCTAACGGCAAGGTTTAGCTGAAGAAGTTGCACGCGAATTTCCATAGGTCGTACAGGAACAAATCTCGGAATTGCTCATTCTCAAAACATAACCCATGCTGTTCCGAACAACCAATCAGCTATCTTTTTTATGATTATCTGATCTCAATGATGATGATTTCCTATAGACCTAAGAGACTGAACCTGACTTCAGCCACTCAATAATAATCTAAACGGGTATGCGTAAGTTAATAGATGCCGTGCGCTCCGGTCTTCCCTAAGCCATGATGGGATGATACGAAAGCGCTTGGAAGGAGGAAAAAGAGGGTACAGCCAGTGCATTATGTCGGTCGTGTCCTTTCGGCATTTTTGCATCTCGGGCCATGGCGACGGTCTTAGAGCTCCTCCGGTCGTCCTCTTCCCACTTCTCGTTCCTGATCTGCGCATAATTCTGTCCCTTTTTCTTTATTAGTGCATTGTGCTAGGAGGAAGGAAGTAGATGTAGGCGGTCACGTAGACTCAATAAACAATGGCAGTTTCAAAACCAGCAGTTCACACTATTAACGGTCGCGCAGACTGCAACACGATCACATCCCCGTTGTTTTTGCAGGCCCTGCCCTTGACTATGCCGCCTGATCATGCATTATGTCCATCTATTGAATTTGATCTGATTGCGTGTTCTTTGGATATGATTGCCTCTGCACTAGATGGTGCACTCCGTTGAGCGCGGCTTATGAAAATACGGCGTCTTTCAGGGCTCAACATATTGGCATCGGTCTGAGGATCTACCGAAACATTATCGCATCGGAAGTCCCGAAAACCTCAGTTTCTTTTAGCTGTGTAGGCTTCATGCGGCATCGGCATCCTGGATCCGGGCATGACCGCCTGTGCTGGTGCTTGTTGTTTTGTGGTAGATTAGTCTTTCATCCATGCATCTGCCGCTAACAGAAACCAAAATCACCGTTTTGCCGTCAATCAGGCCTTCGCTATAATCGGCTTGACCTTGTGGGACTCATCTCTTCCCCCTGTACCATTATTGCCTTCTCCAGCTCCTGTACGTCACGGACACCGACAACCTAGACTAAGATTCTCGTCAAGCCCACACACAGCGATGCCGCCCTCATCCTGGCCGAACAGCGACGACAACCAGTCATACACCGTCGGAGGCCCTTGGCTGGCGGCTTTGGCTTCTATCGATTGGCTTTCACAACCCTTGTGCTGAATCGAACGCACAACCTCCTCCAGCGACCGATCGCTCTGTTCAGCGTCATCTGATTTTTACATGCAGGTCCCTACAGTCCCTACAAATTTATAATTCCTGTTATCTGTAACATACAGATCTACTAAAGAATGGCAAACCTCTGTAATCAATTACTAAATAATTGATGTTTTTATAATTAATAGCCCACGACTAACACTATTTCCTAATCTTTACCACTGCGCAATTCTTAACTGGACACCGAGTTTGCTGTGACCGGTATCAGCTCCGCTGAATTCACTGCACTGGCAAAGATACAGTGACTGCTGCGCCCTGGCCACTTGCTGCATTGGCCAGGGTCAGACGGCCTCCTGCACTCTCTACAGTCGAGCGCGCTGCAGCCAGACCGATGCCATGGTGGCCGCCGGAGCCGTGCCTACTGCTATCGGCCTGATAGAGCCATTCCGTGGCATGGGCTAGAGCCCGGCTGCTGAATCCTGGACCCTGGTCACGCACGGCCACCACCAAATCGCGCCCGCCCGCCTGACCATCCTCCAGCCTCCAGGTCAGCGCCACCAGGCCTTGGTCCGGAGAATAGTCAGCCGCGTTGGCGACGATATTCATGATCGCCCTGGCAAGGTCAGCATCATTACCGGAAACCCGTCCGGCATCGGAACCCAGGCGGTCATCCCTCTCGAGTCGCAGACCCCGAGCATTGAGGTACCCCTGGGCCTGGTTGTCGACCATATCTCTCAAGGCAACTGTCGTGACCCCGGATCGCTGTGAAGCGGTGCCCACGGAACCCTGACTGATGGCCTGGGCATAGTCAGCCATCTCCCGGATCGCATCCTCGATGGAGTCCAGGTAGGACTGCTGCTCCTGGCTGAGTCCAGTCTCCCCCAGCAGGTCCGCGTTGCCTCGCATGATGGTCAGCGGCGTCTTCAAGTCGTGAGCCAGGGCCGCCACCTGCCGGCGCTGGGACTCCTGGGCCGCCCAGGTCTTCTCCAGCGATTCCCTCAACGTGACGCGCATCCTGTCGAAGGACCCCAGCACCCGGTTGATCTCCAGCACGTTGCTGCGGGGCAGTGAGGCATCCAGGTCCTGCCGCCCTATATCGTCAGCCACCTGGTTGAAGACCTTGAGCTTGGACGATATGACATGGGCCGCCCGCAACCCGACCGACAAGAGGGTGAGCAGCAAAGCCATCCCGTAAGACGCGAGCAGAAGATTCTGGGGATTGGTATAGCGGTCCCGGGTCTGCCTTGACGCCCACTGTGGCTGAATCCGATAGGCCAGGACGCATGGCCGCCCATTGGCTGTGGCATAGACGACGTAGGTCGCATCCGCCTTCGTGCGAGTGGCGAGGGGCCTTCCTGTCTTCTTTGTCTGCTCTTCCGATGGCTTAGATGCTCTGTGTTCCCAGTGGTCGGCCGCCAGCTGGTCGGCCTCGTTGGCCATGCCGCCCTTCATATCTCCCCCAGTGGGATGCCCCTGATCGTCATAAGTCCGGTACCAATAAGCGGCGGGAATCACGGATTCGTCAGCAGTAGTCGAACGGCTGATAGATTGCCCCACCTTCTCCAGATGCTGCTCGCCATAGTTGGCCCAGAAGAAGTCACCCCTGGCCCCCAGGTTTATCCAGACCATATAAATGCCGGCGAAGAGCACAGCCAGAATCAGCAGCACATAGAGAAAGTACCTGATGATCAGCAGAACGATGGGCATTCCCTTGCGGCTTGGCCGGCCCTTGCCGTTGACGCTCTGTTCCATCGGCGATTCGGGCACGCTGTCAGTCAGGCCACCCATTGGTACCCCACTGACCAGATGGTCCTGATGGGGTCCACCCCCAGAGCTTTGAGCTTGCGCCGGGCATTACTCAGATGCACTCTGACCGCAGCCGTGGCATCGCTGTCCGTATAATCAGCGGCCGGATTATCCTCTGCAGCCAGGCAGGCCTCCCATATCTGCATGGGCGCGTAGGCCCGCCCTGGATGCTCTGCCAGCAGGGCGCATATGCGGTATTCTGCATCCGTCAGATTGGCGTTGCGCCCGTCCACTCTGATCTGCCGCGCCTGAAGGTCCATGTCCAAGGGGCCGAAATGCAAGAGGGGACGCCCGCGACGACTGCCCTGAGACAGCCGCGCCCTGACCTTGGCTCGAAGTTCGGCAATGCCGAAAGGCTTGCGTATGTAGTCGTCGGCACCCAGGCCATAGGCCAGGACCGCGCTGTCCTCGTCGGTCTTGGCCGTCAGGAAAATGATCGGGCAGGACACCCGTTCCCTGATGGAAGCCAAAAGGGCAAAGCCGTCCATGTGAGGCATCATGACATCGCAGAGAATCAGGTCGACCGAGGACAGGTCCATGCTTACGACCTTCCGCGACTCGTTGACCACGGTCACGGCATAGCCGTCCTTGGACAGGGCGGCCATCAGCAGGGTGGTGATCCTTGGATCGTCATCCACCACCAGGATGGAGGCCCGATGCCGATCGTCCCCGGGGGAACCTCCGGCGTGCACGTCAGACACGATTGGCTCCTTTTCTGCGCTTAGCGACCCGGCCCAGCAGCGTTTGAGAATAAACACCTTGCGGTCCAGGATTCTTGCAAGCTTGATTTCTTGCAGGACGATTTCCTTGCAGGACAGATTCCTTACGGACCGGATGCCCTGTAATCCAGTCTAATCGCTGACCTTTCGCCGATCCTCGAACCTGCCGATCCAGAGCAGGAGGGCCAGACCCAGGGTCAGGGTGAGGACCAGACAGGGAACCAGATTATCCACAGCCATCATGCCGATTGAGGCACGCAGGCCCTCCCCTCCCGGCATGGTCAAGGCCAGCGCCTGCTCGATCCCCAGGGAGCCGAACCTGCTAGGCCAGGTGAAGGGTATCCACCGGCTGATTCCAGGAGTGCTGGTGGCGCCGGACAGGGTACGGCCGTACAGGCCGTTGAAGAGGCCACCAAGGGAACTGATGGATACTCCGGTGCCGAGGACACCAATGGCGATGGTCGCGTTCCGGCCGAAGCTCAGGGCTAGGGCGATGGAGAAAAGGTAGAGGCAGAGGGAACCACCGGCCATGCCCAAAGTAGCGAGCGCGACGGCCGAGATTGGTGCGCCCAGTCCGCCAGCCAGAACCATGGGCAGGCAGAAGGCCAGAGCCGCCAGGGCCAGTGCCAGCAGACCCAGAAGCCAGAGCACCAGGACCTTGGCCGCCAGACCCAGACGGCGGCTGGGAACCCCCAGAAGGTTGGCCATGTCGCCGGCCTCACGCTCGGTTTCGATGTTTATGGCAACGACAATGGCGGCCATCAGGGGCATGAAGGCGCCCAGGACCTGAAAGAAGGCATCGGTCTCCAACCCGGGATCATAGGGGGCTGCGGCGAAGTAGGCACCGCAGACGAGTCCTGCCGCCAGCCCGCAGACGACATGGATGGCGATAAGCACAGATCCGTGCAATCGCACGATTTCCGAGGCTACGACACGGCCAACTGTCATCCCAGTCATGTCAGTTGGTCTCCTTTCGTGAGAACCAGATTCCCGTCAGGACGGACAGGAGCAGGAACCAGACCAGGCAGACCACCAAGGCCGTCAGACTCTGCCCGCCGAAGACAGACAGTGCAGCCTTGATCGGGCTGTTGTCTTCGGTCTCCAGTGGCACACCATCGGGCATGACCTTCATGAAGGGCACCGGCAGGTTGATCATGGCGGCGGGCGGCAGAAAGGGCCATAGCCGTTGGTTCCCCCAGAAGGTGATCGAGGCCAGCAGGTCCGCCATGTAAGGCAGGCCGAATCCGACCAGAACGCCGAATCGGGCGGTCAGCGCCAATCCCACCGGTATCATCCAGGAGCAGGCCAGGACCAGCATCAGGGCGCTGACTACAAAATCGACCAGGGAGGGGCCCTGAACCCCGGAAACGGCGACTATGAGTGCCGAAAGGCCCAGAGCCAGCAGGGTGGCGAGGCCGACCAGAAGCAGGCAGTAGACAATCTTGGCCCACCAGACCATAACGGGCGCGGCAGGCAGGGACAGGGTCGTTCTCCACCGCTGCTTTCCGTCGATGTTGGCCACGGCGACGCTTATCAGGGCGGTCATGGCCGGAAGGAGCAGGACATACCAGTAGTTGACCCAGGAGGGCAACCAGACGTGCAGTCCGAATGCGAAGCAAGCCACGATGACAATGAGCACCAGGGGGAAAGCCAGGGCCATCCGTCTGGGTGCTGCCGACCGGCCCTTCATGATCTCCGCTGCCAGGATCCTGCCGAAGGGGATGCCGTTGCCCCTAGTCCCGATCCTTGCCTCGGCCCGGTTGTCTGAAGTAGTCGTATTCTGCTGGATGAGTTCGCTGGCATTCCTCTCGTTCATCGTGACCTCCTAAGCACGTCCATGAACAGCCCCTCCAGGTCCTCCCCGGCGTGCAGCTCATTCTCGTAGGCCAGGCGACCGTCGGCGATGATGCCGATGTGGTCCGCCAGGACCGACACCTCGGAGAGGATATGGCTGGAGACGATCACGCTCATCCCCTGCTGCGGGAAGCTGCGTATCATCCCCCTCAGCTCCTCGATGCCCAACGGATCCAGCCCGTTGGTGGGCTCGTCCAGAATCAGCAGACGAGGCTTGGTCAGGATGGCGTTGGCTATCCCCAGACGCTGCTTCATACCCAGGGAGAACTGCCCAGCTTTCTTAGAGCCCGTATCGCTGAGTCCGGTAACGGAGAGCGCCTGGTCGATCCGTTCATCGGGCAGGCCGAAAAGGGTTGTACGCACCTTGAGGTTCTGACGGGCCGTCAGGTTTGGGTAGATGGGCGGCTGCTCGATCAGGGCGCCGATGTCGTAGAGATCCCGGCGTGACCATGGGTGCCCGTCCAGAATCATGGATCCGCCGGTGGGGTGCAGCATGCCTGTGATCATCTTCAGGGTGGTGGATTTGCCAGCCCCATTTGGACCCAGGAGCCCGTAGACTCCGCCCTCGGGGACATGCAGGGACACCTGGTCGACGGCCCGTTGTCCGTGGCCGAAGACCTTGGTCAGACCCTCGGTCCGCAATATGTAACGCATGGTCAGCTCCTATTCGTTTCCGTGTGACAGGAGCCAGACTAAAGACCGAAAATAAAGAAAGATAAAGGAGCGGGCTGGACACTTCTGCAAACCCAGGAAGGCCCTGCGAAAGCTTGAGATACCTGAGACAGTCAGAGTTTGCGTCTGCCGAACCCTGATATCGGACATGACCCTCGGCGCAAAAGACCGATAGAGCAAGGACTTTGCTGGATGACCACGCCGAAGGCCATGAAGAGGCTGATCCGACCTGGCCCCTCGCCTTTTCCTCGCCTACTTCTCAACTTCGCAGCGCGCTAATTAACACACGCTACCAAGGAAATCAACTCTTTTCTTCCCGCCGGGCCGATGCTACATCTGGTACCTGGCTCTGGTGCACCATGCCAATTCGACAGCACGATCAAAGGAACCACATGTACATTCGACCATTCCCTTCCCTCACTCGATTCAAGCGCACTATCGCAGTCATCCTGGTGCTGGCAAGCGCCCTGTTCTTCCTGGGTGCCTGCGGATCGGGCTCACAGGCAGGTCAATCCAGCGAGTCAAGGGCCTCGGAAGGGCAAGGCTCCTTCCCCGTCAAGATCGATCACGTCTACGGCACCACCTCCATACCCTCCAAGCCCAAGCGCATCGCCACCGTCGGATGGGCCACTCCCGACAATCTCCTGGCCCTGGGAGTCGTGCCGGTCAGCATCCAGAAGAATGCCTTCGGCAAGACCGTCGATGGAGGATACCTGACCTGGACCAAGGATGCCTTGGATGCCATGCATGTGGACAAGGCGGATATGCCCAAGCTGCATGACGAATCCGACGGCATCGATGTCGAGGCCATCGCCGCATCCAAACCCGATCTGATCATCGGCCTGCTCTCCGGCATGACCAAGAAGCAGTACGACACCTTGAGCAGGATCGCGCCCACCATCGCATACCAGAAGGTTGCCTGGGGCGACCCCTGGCGCAAGGTCATCACCGCCACCGCCCAGGCCATCGGAGAACCCGAAAAGGGCAAGAATCTGATAGCCGACCTGGAGGAGCGCATCGCAAAGGCCGCCGAGGCCCATTCAGCCATCAAGGGGAAGACCGGGGCGGTCATGTACTTCGATGCCTCCAAGCTCTCTAAGTTCAGCGTCTACACCACCTCCGACGCCCGACCCCAGTTCCTGAACGACCTGGGCCTGGATACTCCCGAATCCATCAAGGAGGACTCCAGGAGCACCAAGGACTTCTACAAAGAGATCTCCTCCGAGCACGCCGACAGATACAAGGACGTCGACATCATCGTCACCTACGGCACCCCCGACCTGCTTGAAGCGATGCGCAAGGACCCCCTTCTTTCCAAGATTCCCGCAGTTGAGCGCGGGTCCGTCGTGATCATCGACAATGACAGCGAGATGGCCAATGCCCTCGACCCCTCGGCCCTGTCCATCCAGAAGACGACCGACACTTACGCCAGGCTTCTGGGCGAGGCTGCCGCCAAGGCCTGATTCAGGCCACAGATGAGGGGATGAAAGAGGGATAAGGGGTGCCGATATGCAACCAGCAATGACACCGCGCCCTGATAACCGACAGGCCGTCATGCATGGCAAGGGAACCGGATCCATGGTCTTGTCCGAGCTGATCCTGACGGCCTGCCTGGTCATGGTCTGCGTCCTGTCCCTGGTTTTCGGCTCCCGTTCCGTCAGCCTTTCCGACATCCTCCATGCCCTGTCCGCCTCCTCGGATGACATCGCGGTCTCGGCCATCCGCCTGAGAATCCCCCGCACCGTCCTCGGCCTCATGGTCGGTGCCGGGCTCGGGGTGGCTGGGACCCTGATGCAGGGCATATCACGCAACCCACTGGCGGACCCTTCGATTCTGGGTTTCAACACGGGGGCAGCCCTGGCAATTGTCTGCTCCATAGCCTTCTTCTCCCTATCGACTCCGGCCCAGTATGTCTGGGTGGGACTGCTGGGCAGCGCGACGACCGCACTGATCGTCTGGGCCATAGGTTCCCTGGGGCCATCCGGTCCATCTCCGCTACGGCTGACCCTGGCCGGTGTCGTGATCAGCTCGGTACTGGGGTCCCTTACCTCCGCCATCCTCCTGCCGCGCGTCAATGTCATCAGCTCATATCGCTTCTGGCAGGTGGGTGGAATCTCGGGCGCCCGGTTCGACCTCATGATGCCGGTCCTGCCTCTTCTCGCCCTTGGCCTGATACTCGCCTTCTGCCTGACACCCGGAATCAACGCCTTGACCCTGGGTGATCAGATGGCCGAGGGGCTGGGCATGCATGTCGGACGTGTCCGCAGCCTGGCCTGGCTTGCGGCGATACTCCTCTGCGCCTCCTGCACAGCACTGGCGGGTCCGATTAGCTTCGTCGGCTTGGTGGTCCCCCATGTGGCACGACTGCTCATAGGCCCCGACTACAGGCGAATCATGGCCCTGAGCATCCTCATCGGCCCCCTCCTGGTGGTTGGCGCCGACGTGGTGGGCAGGATAATCACCCGTCCATCCGATGTGGAGGTCGGCATCGTCACGGCACTGATTGGGGCTCCCGTATTCGTGATTCTGGCCGGGCGCAGAAGAACCGCGGAGGTATAGGCATGGATGCTTGCCTCCTTCATGATTCGCATAGACCCGATGCGATGACCGACCTGCAACGGATACGACGGACCCATACCGTTCGTTCACTGGCAGTCACCATCCTGCTTGTGATACTCCTGGTTGCTCTCGCGGTGTCCGACTTGGTTCTGGGACACCGCACATACTCCATGAGCGACTTGATTGGAGCACTTCTGGGGCAGGGAGACGAAGGGACCAGATTCGTGATTCTCCAACTCCGCATGCCCAGGGCACTAATCGGCTGCGCCGCCGGCATCGCATTCGGCATGGCCGGAATTGGTTTCCAACACCTCCTGCGCAACATGATGGCCAGCCCGGATATCATCGGCATCACGGCAGGAGCCAACACGGCCGCCATCTTCGGCATTGTCGTATTGGGCCTGTCGGGCATGCCCTTGGCCTGCCTGGCGGTCATGGGCGGTCTCCTGACAGCCCTGCTGGTCATGGCTCTGGCCTGGCGCGGTTCGTTCGACCAGACCCGGCTGATACTGATCGGAATCGGAGTGGCCGCAGGGTTCAATGCTCTGGGTTCCTGGCTGATGGTTCGCAGCAGCCAATGGGACATCCAGGCAGCAACCCGATGGCTGACGGGCAGCCTGGCCGATGCCCTGTGGTCCGATCTACCCATACTGGCAACAACAACCCTGGTCGGCGCCATGCTCCTGCTGGCACTCGACAGGAATGTCAGCACACTGCAGTTGGGGCCGGGAATGGCCGCCGGACTGGGAGTCAGGGTAAGCCGTGTCCAGTTCGAGGTGATTATCGTGGGTGTGCTGCTCCTGGCTGTCGCAACGGCGACCACCGGTCCCATCTCCTTCGTTTCGTTCCTCTCCGGCCCGATCGCCGCGGTCCTGGTTGGGCGGGGAGCATCGGCCCTTATCCAGTCTGGCCTGGTGGGAGGTTGCCTGGTTCTGGGGTCGGACATCGTCGCCCAACATCTGCCCACGACCCAGGTGCCGGTCGGCATCATCACCAGCATTGTGGGCGGCCCCGTCCTCATCCTGATCATGGTCCTCATGACCCGCAGACAGGAGCTCTGACCATCATGACATCACCTCCGGCATACGACGCTTGGAGCAGCGCGCATAGGCTGACCGCCTCGCACCTTCGCCTCACCTATGGCGGGCGTACGGTCATCGAGGACCTGAGTCTGGATATACCCCCACACACGATGGGGTCCGTCATCGGACCCAACGGGTGCGGAAAATCAACCTTCCTCAAGGCTATGGCCAGGATACTGAAACCAGCCTCGGGGACCGTCATGCTGGACGGAGATCCCATCACCAGCATGCCCACCCGCAAGGTTGCAACGATTCTGGGGTTACTGCCGCAGAACCCGTCAGCACCCGCAGGCATCACCATCGCCGACCTGGTCGCTCGCGGCCGATACCCCCACCACCACTTCATCGAGCGGTGGACGACCAAGGACGAAAAGGCGGTAGAACGGGCCCTTGCCCTGACCGGACTGACCCATATGGCGGGGTGCCCAATCGACCGCCTGTCCGGAGGCCAACGCCAGCGCGCCTGGATTGCCTTGACCCTCGCCCAGCAGACCGACATACTCCTTCTTGACGAGCCGACCACCTACCTGGACATCGCCTACCAGCTTGAGGTGCTTGACCTGCTGAGCACCCTGAACAGACAGGAGGGCGTCACGGTGGTCATGGTTCTCCACGACCTGAACATGGCCGCCAGATACTCGGATTGGATCCTGGCCATCAAGGATGGCCGGATGGCCGCCTTGGGTGCTCCCGATGAGGTCATGACCGAGAGTCTGGTCAGAGAGGTATTCGACATCGCATCCACCGTGGTGACCGATGAGTCCACTGGCACCCCGCTGATGACACCAGTGCTCTTCCATAGTCTTAAAGCTCACTCTGGCGGGGCTTGTAATGTACACGTACACTGAGATGAATCGGCAGGACGACACCGAACAATCCAATGATGTAAAACTCTTGAAGTAAACCCCTCTGTCCCAACCAGAAAGCCCCAAAACCAACAATTCACGAACCTTGACAACCCGGAACGGAGCCCCATCCTCAGGCAACTTGGCGTTCAGATCAACCCATAAACCTCAACTGAAAGAGAGCCAGCCATGGAACAACAAGCCACCAATCATCCTGTACCCTTGATCCCCTTCCGTGTCTCCGTAGCCAGAGCGGAAACGCTCTCGCCCCACTTCAAGCGAATCGTCTTCCAGGGACCGGATCTGAAGATTTTTGCAGATGCGGGCTACGATGAACGAATCAAAATCCTCCTGCCCCTCCCCGACGGATCCGTGCCGCCCCCTTCCTTCTTCAAAGCGACCCCTGAAGATCCGCTTGCCTGGTACCAACAATGGAGGACCCTGCCCGCAGAGAGCCGCAATCCTCTGCGCACCTATACGGTTCGCAAGGTCAGGCCCGAGAGCGAGCAAATAGATGTGGACTTCGTCATCCACGATCATGCCGGACCGGCAGGAGCCTTCGCAGAGGCTGCCAGACCTGGCGACCAGGCCATCATCATCGGTCCCAACGCACAGGCGGGAGGACCAGTCGCAGGGATGGACTTTCACCCAGGCCAGTCCAGACATCTCCTTCTAGTGGGCGATGAGACGGCGGTGCCAGCCATCGCCGCCATAATGGACAGCCTGATCCGAGACTACTGGCAGGGCGACGGGGTGGCAGTGATCGAAGTCCCGACCGAAGAGGATCGTCTTCCGCTGCCCGAGCACGCAGGAATCCACGTAATTTGGACGACCTGCGACGAATCCGGACATGGACATGCCCTTATCGAAGCCATGCGCAATCTCCTGGAGGACCTGCCGATCCATTCGCCTATGTCGACTACGGCCGCAGCCGCTAAATCTTCCAAGGGATTCACAGAGATCGATATCGACAAAGAGCTGCTCTGGGAGACTGCCGATGCCACCCAGGCGGACGCCTACATCCATGCCGACGACCTGTACGCCTGGATCGCCGGAGAGGCGGCCACCGTCCGCGAACTGAGGCGCATGCTGGTCAGAGACCGGGGAATGGACCGGCGCAGTGTCTCTTTCATGGGATATTGGCGTCGGGGCCGTAGCGAGATGTCCTGACCGCCCGACCCAGTGAGTGGGCAACCTGCCATGTGCGGACAACCCACCCCCGTCTTTCTTGACCTACGAGTCAGAGAGTGATCACACGAACCCTTGACTATGTGAGTATCAGGTCATGGGTTGCCGAGTCGAACCTCGCCACAGCATCTTGCAGGACCGCAGAACCGATAGGGAGAAACTACAGGCGTGCTTGCTATACCGCGGATTGCATGGAAAGAAACCCTGTTCGGCCCCAATGAGTCATTCCTGGTCGAATCAGCCGCAGTACTCCTGGAAGAAATTGGCGATTACCTGGTGACCATACTGGCTACCGATGCTCTCGGGGTGGAACTGGACGCCCTCCATGAGCGACCGGTCCCGCCTCAGACCCATCACATAGCCATCCATAAGCGAGCGCGCGCTGATCTCCAGATCGGCGACCTGACTGACCGAGGCCTCGTCGGCAACCAGGGAATGGTATCTGGTCACGTCGAAGGTATCGGGCAGACCCTTGAAGCAGCCCTTCCCGTCGTTTCTTATCCCGCTCACCTTGCCATGCTGACGACTGGAGGCCCTGACCACCCGAGCTCCGGCGTGCACCGCGATGGCCTGCATGCCCAGGCAGATGCCAAAGACCGGCTTCCGTCCTGCCACTTGGTCCAAGAGCTCCAGGTAGCCGCAGTCCTCCGGGCGCCCCGGTCCAGGACCCAGAACGACCGCATCAAAGGCGAGCGGATCCACCTGCGCAAGGCGGTTCACCCGGACAATGGTCGTATCGGCGCCCAGCAGGTCCACGTAGTTCTTGACCACATAGATGAAACTGTCGAAGGCATCAACCAGCAAGACCTTCATGGGCCAGCTCCTTTCCGGTGATGGCCAGGTAGGCCGAACTCATCTTCTTCATGGTCTCCTGCCACTCGCTCTCCGGCTGGGAGTCCTCGACAATCCCGGCCGAGGCACGCAGATGATAGCTGCCGGAATGGTAGGAGGCTGTCCGTATGCACAGCGCAGTCAGGACCTGACCGTCAAATCCAAGGAAGCCCACAGCTCCGGCATATACCCCGCGTGAACTGATCTCGGTCTCCTCGATAATCTCCACGGCACGTACCTTGGGGGTTCCTGTCATGGTGCCGGCGGGAAAGGCGGCCGAGAAGATGTCATACTTGTCCAGACCAGGCCGGATCCGGCCGACCACATCCGAAACCATATGAATGACGTGGGAGTAGACCTCGGTGGTCATCAGCCGGTCCACCTCCAAGGATTCGGGAGTACAGCACCTAGCTACGTCGTTGCGACCCAGATCCACCAGCATCAGGTGCTCGGCCCGCTCCTTGGGATCGCTGGTCAGCTGCCTGATAGCCGCCTGGCGGGCCTCCTCACCTCCGGGATTGCCGACCGTTCCGGCGATGGGCCGCAGGGTTATGTCACCATCTGGGGTCAGCCCAATGAAAAGCTCGGGGCTGGCTCCAATGACATGCACCCCTTGGGGGGTCACGAAGTAATACATATAGGGGGATGGATCCTGCAGACGCAACCGCTGGTAGACCTGGAAGGGCGGAATGCGGGAATCCGCCTGGATCTCATGCCCGAGCTGGAGCTGGTACACATCTCCCTGGGCTATGTGCTCCTTGCCCTTGGCAAACCACCGATAGAAGAGATCCCGGTCAATCGTGTCATGGGCGCTGTAAGGAAAGACCGGTCCGATATCCTTAGGCCCTGCACCAGTCCGGGCAAGGTCTTCTGCAAGGAGGGCGTCAGATTGCAGTAGGCCCAGTATGTCCGCAAACCGAGCGGACTCATGCCCAGCGCTCTCCCCCTCCGGCTGCCCGTCGGGCCTGCTGACCTCGATGCCAGCCGCGTCTTCCCCGCTTCCTAGACCACCCCGGATGCCATACCCGCCAGAGTCGCCGCTCAAATGGATCAGCGTGGCACAGTGGCTGCCAGCCCTCAGGTCCAGGGTGATGATTCCCCGATAGAGGGTCAGCGAGATGACCGGCAGGGCCGCATCCCTAGGAATGCGCTCTTCCAGGTCCTCAATCATGAAAATAGTGTCATACCCGAAGTAGCCGAACCACCCCATCCCGAAGGGGCCTTCATGGCCGCCACTGATGGCGAAGGAAGACTCAATCCCCCTCAGTACCGCGAACACCTCCTGGATGTCGGGGACCGGATGGCGAACCACCCCTTGCTCAATCCGGCCGAAGGCCTCCAAAAGTCCTGCCAACTGTACGTTATCCAGCGGATCAATGGTCATAACGTGGCCCGTCACGCTCAGGGTCAACATCGGCTCGAATCCGATCACCGAACGGTTCCTGTCCGGATCGGGACCGCTCAGGGACTCCAGGAGAAAGAGCTGGTCCTCCCGATACCTGGTGCGCAAGCGCCTGTATATGGAGAGGGCGTCGAGGTCGCTGACGAATTTGTGGGATTCCAAAGTTGCGTTGATGGTCATAAGGACACTTCCTAGGTCAAACGTTGCGGTCTGGAAAGGGCGGTGAAACCTCACTCGGTGCCGATCCGGCAGGTCATGGATATGAATTTCCCTTGGCCCTATGTCCGCAAATAAAAAAGAGCAACCTCAAACACCGAGGTGAATACAGGAATCAGTAAAAGAACCGGCTAAAACATCAACGCCATCGAGCATCGACATAGAAGAAGACACCCTTGAGCAACCAAGGCTGCAGTGATGTCGTTTTCTCCATGGCCACGATGCTAGAGCACCCGGATGCATACGACCAATAGCCATCCACCATTCGGACAAAATCGGTCCATCTAAATAGATGCCGGGACCAAATCCGAAACGTGCTTGCTTAGCGACAACATGTCTTGCGTCAGGAACACCCGTTGCTGCTGATTGAAATCCCAGCCGACGAGGACTACCTTCACCTTATCTAATCCCAGCTTTGTTGAAATTCTGAAACATGACTTATGCTCCTATCAGCGCCATTGATCCAACAAGACGCCGGAGCGGCCCCGAATAAGAATACTGAGAAGCACGACAATACTGGAATGGGGTCTTTCACAGACATTAGGCAAGAGCTGACGGACAGACATCCTCGATCGAACACGTAACCAGAAGAAGATACGTACCAGGCATCTGAACAGATGCAAAAAGTTGATGATCTTGGTTTAAAAAATTAAACGTTCGCTGCGCAAACCCATTTCTGCATATTATCAGACTCTGGATCTTATACGTGGACACAGCATCCAGTGAGGTGCTGAGCGTAAAAGCAAACATCAATACACCATCAATGAAGCTCCCGCATGATTCTTTCGTAGTCCAGTCATCGTACAGCGTTGTAATTACTTAATATTTTTTAAAAATGCACGATATCGCTGGTTGAATAACAACATCTTTATTTTTGCAATGTCATATGAAGCCGGCAGGTTTGGGATTCTTTCCAGACGTTTAGCTGGAACATATGGGCATCTACCTGGCAGCATGATAAAACGCTGCTAATGGTAAATTCAGAATCAGTTAAGGCCACTCATCCTCGGTCGAACATTCCTTCGCGGTATAGACAGAGAATGGAAACCATTAATTTATCGCATGGCTTAGTTGAGGAGCTAAAAACAATCAGAACAACCGGCGTTAGGATTACTAATCATGGTTACACTTCAAGATGTCGCAAAGGCAGCGGGCGTTTCTATTGCTACAGCTTCGTGGGCTATCAACGATAACAAGGACGCAAGAATCCCCCAAGAAACGAGGCAACGAGTACGAAAGGTAGCAGTGAGCCTTGGATACAGGCAAAATGCCTTAGCAAGAGGGTTGGCCCGTGGGCAATCCGATTCAATTGGCTTCATCAGTGACGGAGTAGCGACCTCGCCCTTTGCCGGTCAGGTGATTCGTGGCGCACAAGATGAAGCCTGGCAAAATGGCAAAATTCTCCTGGTTGTAGACACTAATGGCGATAAACGCATTGAAAAAGAGACCTTTGCCTTCATGATGGAAAGACAGGTTGAAGGAATCGTATATTCAACATGGGTGCATCACGCCGTTGAACCGCCAAAAGAACTTCGCCAGGTCAATTCCGTGCTGGTGAATTGTTTTGACCGGCGCAGACAATATCCCGCTGTGGTCCCTAACGAGATCCAGGGAGGTCGATCGGCAACCGAAATCCTATTGAAAGCCGGGCATCGCCGTATTGCCTTCGTCAATGATATCGATTCTTCTCCTGCTGCCATTGGAAGGCTGGAAGGATACCGGCAGGCTCTGTCGTCCTATGGAGTGCAATTTGATCCCTCAACAATAATAAGGGCTCCAAGCAATCAGGAGGGCGGATACCGCTCCATAGAGGCAGTGCTTGCCACTAAGGCCACCGCTGTCTTCTGCCACAATGATCGCATGGCAATGGGTCTTTATGACGCCTTACATGAGAGGGGGCTCAAAGTTCCGGACGACATATCTATCGTTGGTTTTGACAATCAGGAGGTTATTTCAGCGCATTTGCATCCTGCATTAACGACAGTTGCACTTCCTCAATATGACCTAGGCGTACTAGGCATCAGGACCCTGCTCGAGAGCACCGAGCAGGAAAAGGCACAAACCGATGAAACAAGCCAAACCAAGCGCAAGATTATTCGCGTCACTTGTCCAATCATTGTGCGCGATTCAGTCTTCCCCTACAATCAGGTAATTCATCACTAGAGCAAATAGCTCTCGAAAAAAGACAACGCAGATATTCCCTATTTGACAGCGCTCGGGTTCTAACATAGGATTGCTGAAGCGCTTAAACATATAGAGTCACAGCGGAGTGAACATTTTAGGTACTCGTTCATATCCACGCTAGAAAGGAATTCATGAACAAGCTCTACTACCAGTTCCCCGGTACTTGGTTCGGAGACTGCATGCCCTTTGGAAAAGGAAACACATTCTTCCTTTTCCATCAGCGCGACACAAGACAGCCCGAGCCTTTCGGTCAACCTTTTGGCTGGTCACTAGCCACCACTGAGGACTTTGTTCACTATCAGGATTGCGGCACTGCCATTCCCAGAGGTTCTGACGACGAACAGGATCAGTTCATCTATGCCGGAAGCGTGTTCCATGGGGAGGGGCAGTACCACGCCTTTTATACGGGCTATAACAAGGATTATCCAGCTGCAGGCAAAGCCTCCCAAGTGTTGATGCATGCCGTGAGCGATGATTTGTACCACTGGAGCAAAAGCCATGAGAGCCTCAAGCTATCCCCCCAGGAAGGGTACGACGCAGACGAGTGGCGCGATCCTATGGTTATTCGCGATGAAGACCGTAAGCGCTATCTGTTAATTCTGGGAGCTCGAAAGAAAGGTCCAAAAACCGCACAGACAGGCCGGACCGTCAAATTCACATCAGACGATCTGGAACACTGGAAGTTCGAAGGTGATTTTTGGGCACCAGATCTGTTTACAATGCACGAAATGCCTGATCTGTTCAAAATGGGTGATTGGTGGTATCACATCGTAACCGAATACAGCAACAAGCACGGCATGATTTATCGAATGTCCAGAAGTCTTGATGGACCATGGCTGACACCCTACGACGATGCATTCGACGGTAGCGCATATTATGCCGGCCGGACTTTCGCTCTCAACGGTCACAGAGTGCTTTTTGGATGGGTTCCGACCAAAACCGATGATGACGATACTCATAACTACGAGTGGGGAGGAACTTTTGTCCCTCATGAACTCTATCAACGCTCTGATGGCAGCCTAGGCGCCAAACCACTGGATAGCATCCGCGATGCCTTCAACCCGGCTCAGAATATCAATGAAACATACCTTCGAGGGGATGGGAAGCGAGTTGCAAAGACACTCAGTCCGTCCTGTGGCGATATCTTTTCTTTTGAAACGGATGCAGAGTTTTCTGATGGCACCCGAACCTTTGGCTTCAGGCTATATGCCGATGAGGAGACCGGACAAAGCTATCAATTTGCTTTCCATGTACGACAGGACTTCCTGCGATTCGAAGCCAACCCGAATTACCCCTGGTTTAATTACATGAACATCGGCATGGAAAGGCCCTTGCGCCTGGAACCAAATGAGCACAATCATATTCAAATCATTGTGGACGACACCATAATGACCATCTACGTCAATGGCGTAGCGCTGAACGCTCGCGTCTACCGCCACTTTGGCGATTCACTCGAGGTGTTTGTGACTGACGGGGCGCTGAAGCTGTCAAACACCCGAATAGCAAGAGGGCTTAAAAAGGAGCGCGATAATTAATAAACCATGTAATTTTAGATCCAATGAGATTATTCAACTATTTGCTTAAGCGCTTATCCTATCTCAGGATGACCACTTTATAACAACGAAGTTATGCCCAACATGGAGGGAATTATGAAAAAGAGCACAACCATATTGGCTCTCGTAATGGCGCTTGCTTTATCAGGCGGGACGCTATCGGCTTGTGGCAATGAATCCAAAGCTGATGCCTCGGGGAAAGGACATGTCTATTACCACAGCATGAAAGTCGAACAAGTTGGCCAGTACAAGCAGCTGGCCAAGCGCTTCACCAAGAAGACGGGAATAAAAGTCGATATCACTTCCGCATCATCAGATCAGTATGAACAGTCGCTCAAGGGAGAGCTTGCCAAGTCGAAAGCACCGACATTATTCGACGTTGATAACAACAACTTCCCGAATTGGACTAGCTATTACGATGACATGTCCGACACGAATCCGTATAAGGACCTTACCAAGAAGGAATTTGCGTTAAAGAGCGAGGGCAAGGTCAGCGCTGTCCCCTTCATCATGGAACGGTATGGGCTGATTTACAACAAAGCCCTGCTGAAAAAGTACTTTGACTCAAGCTGGTCAACAATCAAGTCGGTGGACAAGATCAACAACTTCGAAGCGCTAAAGACCGTCGCGGACGAAATTCAGGAACATAAGAACGACCTAGGCGTCTCAGGAGCCTTTACCTCCGCAGGTTTCGACCCCAGCTCCATGCATAGGTTCAGCGATCAAACGGCCCATATTCCCGTCTATTACGAATACAAAGATCAGAAGACCGACACCATTCCTGCCAAGATCTCCGGGAAGTATATGCCTAACTTCAAAAACATTTTCGACTTGTATTTGAAGGATGCAACCGTAGCTCCCACCCAATTGGCCGGTGCCACTATGGAGGACGCTTACTCTGACTTCAATCTCAAGAAGGCGGTTTTTATTCAAACAGGGACTTGGGCGTATAAACAGCTGCGTGGTCAGGGTGTCGCAGACGAGGATATGGGTGTTCTCCCCATTTATATAGGCACCAAGGGCGAGGAAAAAGAAGGCCTCACCGTCAGCTTTGAGTATTGGGCTATGAATAAGAACGCATCCGACAAGGATAAGAAAGCCACCAAGGAATGGATGGATTACATCCTCAACGACAATGATGCACGTAAATATACATCGGAGGAAATGGGCTTCGAAACCCCGTTCAAGTCATATACAAAGGCAGGGTTTAAAACAGCGAACCCTATTCATCGCGCCAACGATGCTTATGCAAAAGCCGGCAATTATGATGTTGTCATCTATCCTCTTCCGTCTCAGCAGTGGGTCAGCACCTTGGGAAACGCCATGCTTGAATATGCTCAGGGAACCAAAGACTGGGGCAATGTAAAGACTGCTTTTGTAGATGGCTGGTCATCTGAATACAAGATAACGCACTGATTTCAGCAGGCCCTGATATCTCCTTCGTCGGTTCCCCTAGTGCTATCAGGAGCCGACGAAGGACATTATCAGGCCTTACTTACCGCTCCTCAAAGCGGCAATTTGCGTTGAAACTGTTTCGACATTGGAGTTTATATGCTTTCTATGGCTGGAAAATCAGTCCGCAAATGGTGGGCCCTGTTCGCTTTGCCAACTTTTGCGGCCTTTGTGATTGGATTCCTTGTTCCATTCGTCATGAGCATTATCCTGAGCTTCTGCCATTTTGCCACCGTGACGGATGCGAAGTTCATAGGAATTCATAATTATGCAGCTGCGCTCAGAGATCCAGAGTTCTGGCATGCTCTGGCATTTACTGTAGCCTTTACGGTGGTCACGACCTTGATCATCAATATCCTAGGCTTCGCCGTGGCATATTTGCTGACCACCAATATTCGTGGTGCCAACATCTTCCGTTCGGTCTTTTTTATGCCTAATCTGATTGGTGGCATCATTTTGGGATACATCTGGATGCTGCTGTTGAACGGCATTCTTGCACATTGGGGTAGATCCATCACCTATTCCGGAGTCTACGGATTCTGGGGATTGGTGATCCTATATTGCTGGCAACAGATCGGCTATATGATGATCATCTACATCTCAGGTCTTCAGAGTTTGCCTGGTGATGTTATTGAGGCAGCCCAGGTCGATGGTGCCAATGGGCGGCAAACACTCTTTCACGTCACCATCCCCCTGATGATGCCTTCTATTACCGTCTGCACCTTTCTCACAGTCACCAACGGATTCAAGCTGTTTGATCAAAACCTCGCTCTGACCAATGGCGCCCCATCCAATTCGTCCGAAATGCTGGCGCTCAATATTTATAGGACATTCTACGGGCGACCTGGGTTTGAGGGCGTCGGTCAAGCTAAGGCAGTCATATTTTTTGTCATCGTGGCTGCCATCGCAATCATCCAGAATCGCCTCACCACGAGTAAAGAGGTTACAGCATGAATGGAAAAGTCAGACATCCTGCAATCTGGACAGTGTTCTTCAGCCTCGTAAGTTTATTGTGGATCTTTCCGATAGCACTGGTTGTGGTGAATGCCTTCAAACAACGCTCTTACATAACACACGACACATTTGCCCTACCAGCTGGCAAGTTATTCGCCGGTTTTGACAACTTCAGCCGAGGCATAGAACAGACTGATTTCCTGTCGAGTTTTACCTGGACGGTCGTTGTCACAGTTGGATCGGTGCTACTGATTCTATTGTGCACCTCCATGTGTGCATGGTGGATAGTGCGCGTACACAACTGGGCTGCGAAGATACTGTATTTGCTGTTTCTCTCGAATATGGCCGTACCCTTCCAATTGGTCATGTTCACCTTGTCCAAGATCTCAGACACCCTGGGGTTGAATTCGCCTTGGGGACTGTGGATAGTGTATCTAGGATTTGGCGCAGGCTTGGCTGTATTTATGTTCACGGGTGTGGTAAAGGGAATCCCTGTCGAGCTCGAGGAATCGGCAATGATAGACGGTGCCAGCGTGCCACGCATCTTCTTCGGCATCGTGGTACCGATAATGAGGCCCTCAATCATCTCAGTGGCCATCCTTGAGGCTATGTGGATATGGAATGATTTCCTTCTCCCCTACCTAACTTTGGATCTACGGAGGTTCAGAACCTTGAGCGTGGCGATCCAGCAACTGAAAGGAAGTTTCGGATCAGTGGATATGGGAGCGATGATGGCCTGTCTGGTTTTAGCTATCATTCCCATTGTGGTGTTTTACCTTATTTGTCAGAAGTACATTATCAAGGGTGTCCTCGCAGGGGCCGTAAAAGGTTGATCCCAACCCCCGCCTTTCTTCCGTGCAATAGCGCTGCGCGTATGGAGGGGGGGGGTTCTGTGCTTGACCGATCAGCACCTAAACAGATATACAGCATTCGTCGAATGCTGGTTCGCAAGGTCCAGCAGACCGGAAGAATTCAAGATCAAGCTTAAATCATCACTTGGCAACTGAATCGGTCTTAGAGTCCTTTATCTATATAGACAAGAACCGGGTAGGGGAATTCGTCCCATGCCCGGTTCTTGTTTGTGCGGTTAAGGATAGATCAGAAATTCAACAGATCAGCCCTCGTCCGCAGCCACGCGGGAGTGGCTGTAGATCATCTTCATGGAGCAGATGAAGAGCACCATGCCCAGCAGAATGATCACGCCGCCGATCATGAAGACGTTGGCGTAGGTCGATGCCAGGCCCTGCTTGGTGCCAGCCAGGCTACCCGAACCCATGGAACCGTTGGCCATGAGCTGACCGAAGAGCGCCACGCCAATGGAACCGGTTATGGCCTGGAGAAGGTCGTTGAAGCCAAGCGCACGGCCGGACTCCTCAGGCTCCACGGTCAGAGTCGCCGTGTCAACGATGGGCTGGTAGAAGAAGGAGGTGCCGAAGTAGTAGATGCAGGGCGCCACAGCCAGGGCCCAGATCTTGCCGGCTGGGATCAGGAAGGCGATGGCGATCAGGCCGCCGCCCATGCAGGCCAGAGCCAAGATGACCGAAGCCTTGCGCCCGATCTTCTGGATGATCGGCCCGGCTGCGAATCCCATGATGCCGGCCAGGATGATGGACCAGACCAACAGGTTTGAGACCTTGGAGGAGTCGATGCCGTAGACGTTCAGACCAATGGCGTTGACGCCTGCGTTCAGGGTGTAGCTGAAGAAGTAGCCGACGAAAATGACGGTCATGGTCATAGCGAAGGCCGGGTTGGTCAGCATCTTCGGAGTGATGAAGGGGTTGCTGGCCTTGTTGACATAGACCAGGAAGGCCACCAGGGTCACAATGCAGGCGATGCCCCAGCCCCAGTTGATATCTGTGAAGAACATGGTCACCGAAGCGGCGAACAGTCCGATCAGCGTGAAGCCGATTCCATCGATCTTGGCGCCAGCGGCATGCTGGTCAGGCAGGTTCTTGGCCAGAACGGGAATGAAGAAGACGGCCACGATACCCACGCCGAAGAGCCAGCGCCAGTCAAGCAGGGTCATGTAGCCAGCCAGGAAGACTCCCAAGGCAGCGGCGAAGCGGAAGACTGCAACGAAGACGCCGTACCAGAGCACGCGCTTCTTTTTCTCCACGTACTTGGAGACCAGAACCAGGAAGATAGATCCGGAAACCTGCCAACCGGCAGACTGCACCACGCGGGCGGCAATGACGATCCAGATGCTGAAGGTGCCGAAGCACCCCAGAATCGACCCCAGCACGAAGACGATCGTGCCCAGGATCATCATCTTCTTCAGGGAAACGAAGTCGCCCAGGGATCCGTAGATGACGCAGACAATTCCCAGGATGATGCCTGGCAGAGAGGTGATCAGCGGCGCCAGGTTGGCCTGGTTGAGCTGCTTGCCGATGTTCACGTAGATCATGCCGAAGGCCTGCTGCTGGAGCACACCCAGGGTGAAGATGATTAGGACCACCGGGATGGCCACACGGGCCATCTTGTTCATTTTCGCGAACTCCGGTGTCCCCTCCTCGGGAACGGGTATGCCGTTCCTTTGCTCCTCGGAGACAGTTGACTCACTCATTATCTTTTAATTTCCTTTCATTTCTCTTTGGAAAGATTTATTTTCGCTGAACACGCGATATGCGGTCCACGAAGCTCTTGCGGAAACCGTCCACATCGACATCCACACAAACATCTGAGTTCTTTTCCTCGCTGAGGATACCGTCATAGTCAACGGCTGTCGCGCCCAAAGTTATTGGACTGGAGATTTCAACATCAACGAAGGCTGAACGCATCGTAAACAGTTCCGGCTCGATCAGGACCATAGCCGCCGAAGGGTCATACATCTTGATCCCCTCTTCGATGTGGCCGCCATCGTAAGAGCGGAAGAGGGAGCCGACCATCTTGCCGACTTCGCCTGCAGCTTCCAAATCATCGAGGTCATTGGGAATCAGGTGAGCCTTTCGGCCAATATCCAGACCGACCATAGTGATAGGAAGTCCGCTACGAAAGACCATCTTGGCTGCTTCTGGATCAACGGAGATGTTGAACTCGCCATAGACTCCGATATTCCCTCGTTCTGTTGATCCGCCCATCGAGACGATGCGCTCGATATGGCTTTTGACCTCAGGGAAAGTCGCTAGAAGAAGGGCGATATTGGTCAGGGGTCCCAGTGTCAATATGGTGACGGGTTCGGTGCTCTCCATGAGCACCTTACGTTCCTCCAAAACTGCGTTATCTTCGGTCAGCAGACTGTCGTCGGGCTCGGGAAACTCAAAAGACCCCATACCCGATTTGCCGTGCGCTTCCGTAGCAAAACGGTTGTCTCTCATAAGCGGAGCAGCCGCACCACGGGCAACAGGGATCCTCCTGCCTAAGAAAGTCAGCAGTTTGAGAGCGTTGTTGGTTGTATGTCCGATACCCACATTGCCGGATACCGAGGCAATCAACTTGATGTCAAAAGCAGACTCATCTACCAGCAAGGTAATTGCCGCAGCATCATCAATACCAGGATCTGTATCGATAATCAGAGGTTTAGCCATCAGTTCACTCCTTTTCTTTGATGTCTAATGGAAAGCTGGTCATAGGGAATCGACTCAGTACCGCTCGAACGCCGGTTCCCTCATGCTCTTATTGCGCCTGAGGAGCAACAGTGTCGGCAGCTTCGCCATGGCCCAAAGCCATTTGGAAAATCGCCCTGCAGTCGTCGCGGTTCAGCCTGACTACGGAACCTATTGCCTGGTCAGGTCCATAGAAGTCGATATTGTCCAGCATCTGCTCGATGCCATCTTCAGGAATCGAGTAATCAGCAAAGGAGATCGGCATGTTCATCGAGGTGAAGAAGTTCTCGGTTGCTGTCACGCCGCGCAAGGCCAGATCCGTAACATCCATGGTTTCATCGTGAAGGCCGAATACTTCTTGGGCATACCGGGCGAAGCGCCGAGGAGACCTTTTGATGCAATACCTCATCCACGACCCCATGATGATGGAGAGAGTGGCACCATGAGGGGTGTCATAAAGGGCACTCAGTTCGTTGGCTATGGTGTGGGTTGACCAATCCTGTTCACGACCGACCCCTAGGGTGTTGTTCTGCGCTATCGTCGAGGCCCACATTATCTGCGCACGGTATTCATAGTTTTTCCCGTCTGCCACTGACTTAGGGCCAATGGCGACCAGGGTACGCAGAGCGCCTTCAGACATACGGTCTATGAGCCCGAAAGTGTCATCCTTGGTGAAGTAGCGCTCACAGATATGCGAGAACATATCCACAACTCCGCAAGCGGTCGGGAAAGCTGGAAGAGACTCGGAAAGCAGCGGGTCCATAAAAGCCAAAGCCGGGCGAACAACGGGATTGCTCACCAGCAACTTGCGGTGCTCATCCTCATTGTTTATTACTGCCACCTGGCTCGACTCACTGCCGGCTGCAGGGCAGGTCAGGACTGCACCTACCGGAACCGTTGCCTGGGGCTCGGCAGCGCCCGTGAAGTAGTCCCAGACATCGCGGTCACTCGCCAGGCCCAGACCAATAGCCTTGGCGGAATCGATACTGCTGCCACCACCGATGCCCAGAACGCCTTCCACACCTTCGCGGCGGGCGAGTTCAATGCCCTCTCGCACCTTCTTCAACCTGGGATTAGGCTGCACACCGCCTAGCTCGACATACTTGACACCAGCCTGGTCGCAGCTCTTTTTGATCGTGTCCAGAAGACCCGTGGTTTGCAGGTAGCTGCCATCATCATGGTGGATGAGGATCTTATGCACCCCGAGTTTTGCAAATTCCTGGCCTACTTGTTCCTCAGCACCTCGTCCAAAAATGAATCTGGTGTTAATGCAGATAGTGAAATCTTGAAACATATCATACTTCTTTCTTCAGAATCGAAGCCAAATCAATTACCTCGTGAGCCACATAAGTCGGATTCGCTTCAAGTAGATGCTCGGTATCACCGTCGCCATAGGTCACACCGACTGACCTGACTGCATGAGTTGCAGCAGCCCTAATATCTCCCTGGCTATCACCGATCAATAGGCAGTCCTGCGCAGATAGGTGCCATCGATCCAAAACATAAGAGACCATGGCTTCCTTGGTCATCTCTCGACCGGAAGCCACTTCAGGGGTAATCCATCCTTGGAACTTGTCCTCCCAGCCCTTGGTGGTCAGCAATCGTTCAAGAGCCGGCTTCGGCTTCATGGTGACGATTACGTTTCCTATGCCTTTGCATCTCAATTCTTCAAGAATGATTGCTATACCCGGATATAGCCGAGTAGAGGGGAAGTCATTTATGGTCCGGTAGTGGGTGTTCACGTTCTTTTCGAAAGTTTCCAGCCTGTTTGGGCTAGGGCGGGGATTCACATGGTTGAAAATGGTCCTCATAGGGGCGCTCAAATTACTATTGTCCTGCATGAATGCAGCTGGGAAGCCACCGCCTTCGAGACTTGCAGCATACACAAGCGAGCGCCATACATCGCTGCTGCTGTCTGCAAGGGTCCCATCGAAGTCCCACAGCACCATGTGAATACCCACCAAAAAACTCCTAATTCCTGTCGTTTAGTTTTCAGTCATACTGACGTAGCGTCTTGTACAGCAGATCCACAAAACCAGGGAAATCCAATTCAAGCGCTGCCTCCGCGTTGGGTTGCTCCCCGCGGAAATCCATCTGCGGCGTACGTTCGATGTCGACAGCTGGATCAATGCCACGCAGGTGCCGGTAATCGCATACCGTCATTCCCCTGGTCAATTCACCCTTAAGCTCGATATCAATATGCATGGGAGCCGACTTGATGAGATCAGGATTGATGATCCAGGCCGCTGCGCAAGCATCGTGAATGGTGGCTCCTGTCAATTGCGTTTCATCTTCGCAGGTTTTCAGGAAGTACTCGGTCAAATCAGCAGCGAAGTTGGCAGCCTTGGTGCCAATATTCCGGAAATCTGCAATATGCTTCTCGGTCAGACAGCACTGCCTCGTCAGATTGATCCCTGTCATCTTGACATGAATTCCAGAATTAAAGACTCGATAAGCGGCCTCGGGATCAACATAAATATTGAATTCCGCAGTAGGAGTCCAATTGCCAAAAGTCACCGATCCGCCCATGATGCAAATCTCACGGACGCGGTCGACCATGCGCGGCTCGCGATTAAGGGCAGCAGCGATATTGGTCAACGGTCCCGTGGCAATGAGGGTCACGTCATCAGTGCTCATGACCGTATCAACAATAAAGTCGACGGCATGTTTGTCCTGCGGCGAATGGGTGGGCTCGGGCAGATCGGGACCATCCAGTCCGGTTTCCCCATGGAACTGAGGGGCAGTGACCAGAGGCATGACCGTTGGCCTGCTATGACCAGGGTAAACACCAATATTGTCAGCCTGGCCGATGACTTCCAAAACCTTGATGGCATTCCGCGTTACGTTTTCCAGGGTGCAGTTGCCACCGATCGTCGTAATGCCCAGCACATCCAGGTTTTGGACCGCCAGCATCATTGCGAAAGCGTCATCATGTCCAGGATCGCAGTCCAGGATTACTTTTTTCTTCATTATTCCTCCTTGAGTAATTCGTGATTGTTGAAAAAATCGTCAAGCTGTTGAATATCGGGACAGTGCCGAGCGCCCTTATGGCTGACCTCGTAACCCGATACAGCGTTTCCCTGTCTCAACGCCCCCACGAGTTCTTCGCCGGACAGAATGGCACTAATGAAACCCGCATTGTAGGTATCTCCAGCGCCGACGGTGTCTGCCACTTCGACCTTGAAAGCAGGAACATTAATCTCCGGGTTCCCCTGAGTAAATCCGATGGAACCCCGACTGCCATCACGCGCGACCACCACACGGCCATCGCAGGCAAGCTTCCTGGCGTTCTCCCTCCAGTTATCTCGACCCAGATAGGCAAATTCTTCGGGCCCTGAACCAAGCAAATAATCCACCTGAGGCAAGATCTCATTCAATGCGCCGGCAAAGTCGGGATCCAGTTCTCCATTGTCTACGCGAAGGTTCAGGTCCAGTGAAGTACGAATCCCTCGCTCACGAGCCCAAGCGAACAAGCGGATGATGCTGTCTCGTGAACCACCCGCATAGGTCAAGCACATGCCTGAACTGTGGATCCAGGAGACCTCGGCAAGCTTCTTCATAGGAAGCTTGTCCCAATCCAGTTCTTTGAAGGATTGATGGTCCCTCGGCCAGCCCCAGAGATACCGTTCGCCGGTCTCATCGATGAAGGCGAAAACACCGACAGTATTGACCTTTCGATCAACTATCAGACCGTCAACATCCACTCCCGCCGCTATCAAGTCCTTTTTGGTAAAGCGGCCGTAAGAATCATCACCCACAGTGCCAGCGAAGAGCACATCGCGGTCCAGCTTCGCAAGAGCCACCGCCGTGTTGGCACAAGTACCCCCTCCTACGACTTCTGGAGTCGGGTATTCGACCCTGGTCCTCTCCGGATTCAAAAAACGCGGAAAAGGAACAATGATGTCCACATTGGCATCGCCTACAACTGCTACTTCAGGCATCGCGCGCCGCCTGGACGAAAGCTATGACTTTCTGGGGATCTTTGCAGTGAAGACCATCACCTCGCTCATCGGAGTAGTTGGTAAAGCTGAACGAATCGACTCCATATGGATCTGTCTGCGCTATTGCCTCAGCCACATTCTGCTCATCGAGTCCGCCGGCAATGATGCAAGGGACGTCAGTAGCCTCGATGATGGCCTTGTCGATGCTGCGATCATGAGTCAGACCGGTTGCACCAATATCTCCGGCCTCAGGCGTCTTGGTGTCGATGAGGAAGAAATCCGAAACTGGCTCGTATTCCTTGACATATTCCATGACTCTTTGCTCATCCAGCGGAACGCCGGCCAATACCGGGATGGCCTGCATGATTCGCAAAGACGGGAACCGCTTGCGGAGAACCCGTATCTGATCGGGTTCGATGGCATCGATGTCACCAGAAAGGTGCAGGACATCAGGCAAGGCTTCGTTGAGGTTATCGCTGATTTCGTCAATATCTTCAGCAACGGTAAGCCCGACTTTGACAGCGTCGTTACCTATGGCATCAAATATCGCCTTGGCCTGTGCACAATCGAGCTGGCCTGGGGTGCGTTTGATGCTTCCGTAGGAGACGCCAAGGTGGTCACCCCCTGCATCGATGACCATTCGTGCATCCTCAACGCTTCTGATGCCGTAGATTTGGACGATGACCTTAGCCACGTTCTTTTCCTTTCTGTCCTGCTTGTCGAATGACTTCGGTAAATGCTGCAACAGTGAAAACTGGTTTGGCTATGCCAACTTCCTGCGCCACTCGCGTGATTGGAGGAGGCGTCACATAGGCCTTCTGAAGAATCTCTTGGCGCGAAAAGACCTCTTCCCTGCTTCCCGCCAAAAGAACTTGTCCTTTTCGCATAAGGACCACACGAGGAAAATTTCTGGCGACAAACTTCATATCATGTGAAATCGTGATACACAGCTTGCCCTGATCTTTCAGCCTTGAAATGATGGTCGCCAGGCGGTCATCCCCAAGCTTGTCCTGTCCGCAAGTCGGCTCATCAAACACCAAGGCTCCGGTATTCATCATGAGTACAGAACCGATAGCGCAGAATTTCTTCTCGGTGGGGCTTAAATCGAAGGGATGGCTGTCTAGCTTTTTCTCCAGCCCGACCAATTCGGCGATCTTGGCTATCCTGTGCTCTATCTCCTCCTGGCTCACACCTAGTTGATGAGGTCCAAATTCAAATTCCTTACGCACACTATCCAGAAACAGCTGGTCATCCGGATTCTGAAAGATATACCCTACCTTTCGGGCCCATTGAGCTGTTTGCGCAGTCGCGACATCAACCCCATCGATCAATACTCGACCAGAAGTGGGCTTGAGTATTCCATTCAGATGCTTGGCCAAGGTCGTCTTGCCGGCACCGTTCTGACCAATCAAGGCCACAGGCTGGTTACCCTCAAAAGTCAGGTTGACATCCTGTAGGGCACAATAGCCATTCGGATAGGCATGCTTCAGGTGTTCGACAACAATTTTCATAGCAAACCCCTGATCGTCTGAACAGCATGACTCTCATCAATAGGCAACTCAGCAAGATCAAAACCAGCAGACTGCAGGCCTCTGCCCAACTTGACATAGTCAGGCACATCAATGCCCCAATCCGACGTACGGGGGTCAGTGAATACTTCCCTTGGCGTTCCCAGAGCGACAACCTTGCCCATGCGCATTACCATGACTTGGTCGGCATACTGGGCGACGCGTTCCATGTCATGATCAACCATGACGACAGTCACCCCATTGGAATTAAGGTCTTTGACAATATTGAATATCTCTTCGCTTCCCAAGGGATCCAACTGAGCAGTACATTCGTCAAGCACCAAGATGCTGGGCTCCATGATGAACGCAGAACCGAACGCCACTCGTTGAACCTGCCCGCCCGACAAGTCCAAGGGGTTTTTGTCGAGCAGTTCTTCCAGATGCATAAGGTGCGCCACCTGGAGCACTTTTTCATGCATGATCTCCCGTGGCACTCCATAGTTGCCAAGACCGAATGCAAGTTCCTCAGCCACTGTGCCGGCTGTATACGAAAGCTGATTGAATGGGTTCTGAAAAACCAAGCCAATAGTCTTCGACAATTCAGCTATGGTCGTCTTGGCAACATCGACACCCTCAATTTGAACCAGCCCTTTAGACTTGCCCACGAAATAGTGCGGGACCAATCCGACCAGTGCGTTACAGAGGGTTGATTTTCCAGCCCCATTGGCACCGATGATGCAGAAAAAGCTGCCTTTTTCAACTGCAAAACTGACGCGCTTCAAAGCACTTGACGAGGCATTTCGATAGCGGAACGAGAAATCCTTCACCTCAATTGCTTTTCTCATGCCCGACCTCCCCACTGAATGCCAAGGGGGACGATACCCATGCCAGACAGGATGGAACCTGCCAGGACCAGCAAAAAAAGAAGCGTGATGCATGCAGTGAACAAGGTGTCTGCCCGTCTCCACTGGACCTCGATATAACTGGTCTGGCGAATTCCCTTGATGCCAAACCCTCTGGTCTCCAATGTCATGCCTCTCTCTTGAGAGTCAGTCAGGGATGAAAGAACCACCGGCCCCAGCAGCGGTATGAAAGCTCTCGCTCTGGAAATAATGTTCCCGCCTGTTTCCAACCCACGAGAGTGCTGGGATTGCTCGATAACCGTTATTCGGCGTTGCATTTGAGGGACAACATTCAAGCTCGCCAGTATCAGGTAACCAACTTTGGACGGAACTCCAACCTGGCTTAATGCGGCTACCAAACGGCCCATGTATGTGGTCTTGGTCGTCAGATAGAAAGACCCCAGGAAAACCATAAGGGTGACCACTATCTTGGCTGCGTAAAGACTGCCTTCCAGCCCCATCTTTGCAAATCCCAAATCAAGTATGGTCTTGGTGTTCTTTGGACTGTAGCAGCCTTGGATGAAGAGCAGCATGATCGTCACCGGTATGCCGAAACCAAGCATGATCTTGGCGAACGGCCTGAGCTCATGTGCTGTTGTAGCCGTCAAGAAAAGCACGAGGATAAAAAACAACCCAAGGGTAAAGTCCGGCCATGCTATCGTGGACAAACCAAGCGAACAAATCCCTACGATTTTCGCGATGGGATGCATTCGCGCTAAGGGCGAGTCAGGTATGGCAACGGAAGCAGGCCCGGACATCAGCGCGCTCCCTGATTTCTCGAGTCATTGCTTGTCTCATCATTGCCTTCGACGGATTCCGAAGGAGCGCCCTCAACGTGATCAGTCGCTGTCTCGGTAGACTTCACAGACATTTCAGACGAATCTTCAGCCGAATCATCGTCCTCATCGATGTCGTCCAATTCGTCGTCGTCAGTATCATCAAGAGCATACTGGCTCAAGAACCGCTTGGGGATACGGCGCACTATGACATAAGCGATGAATACGGTAATTCCCTTATCTACCAAGTTCTCCAGCATTGAAGAGGAAACGACGGAAATAACGATATTCTTCATAGCGACCACCAGGGCCGCCGTCAGTACGGAAGTGCCATTGACGCCAGTTGCACCTCCGTATACAAAAACCGTCACTAAAGAAGCAGTTATGGTATTGACCAGGGCGCAAGCCAACCACACAAGTATTACGCCCCAGATCTTCTTGAACAGTCCAGCCTTGACCATGTAGCCAACTACCAGGCCGCACAGGACACTTGATAGCGCATAAGGCAGGTAAACGGGATTAGCGACCAAAGACAGAAAGACGTTGGTCAACAACCCACATAGAGCGGCCACCCAAGGACCGGATAAGCAGGCTATGACAGTAGTGCCGATCATGTCCAGAAAGAGCGGAAGCTTCAGTGTCGAGCTCAATGTGCCGCCGATAAGATTGATCCCCACTGCGATGGGAATCAGAACCAATGATTTCGTGGAAAACTGTGCAGCGATACCTTTCAAAAACGATTTTGACTTCATCCTCTGCGCCACCTTTGGTCCTTGACTACTTTCTTTCCAGGTAATCAATGTCTCAAGTCATCTAGCCTGCTTATCTTAGGAAATTATTTTCCTAAAATGTTTTCTCAGTCAGAGAGTATCAGCCGCCAGAAGGTGTGTCAAATTCGGAAGGCGCAATCTTGAAGCAACCAGAAGCTAACCGATAAGCCTGCCAAGCAAGCTATCAACCGACTCGAGAAGAGGGAAATGATAAAACTGGTGCAAGTAGCCGAGTAGACTGAAAGTCCGTCCGGATAAGACAGTATTTGCAGGCAACAACCGCGCAAGGCACAGGAATACAAGATTCGGCAAGGAGATCCATGAACATTAAGGACATTGCCAAACTTGCAGGCGTCTCCACTTCAACGGTTTCAAAAATCGTAAATCACAAAGACTCGAGTATCACAGAAGCAACACGGAGTAAGGTACTCGATTTAGTAAAAAAATATCACTATACTCCTTATGCTTCATCTAAGCCCAATACAACCAGCTGGCGCATCGGCGTGCTTCTGAGCTCCTCCATCTCCCTTGACTCAACTCTGGATGGCATCATTCAGCAAGCGCAGGCAAGCGGCTATGGAACACTGGTATTCAACAGCTACTCGAGTCAGGAGCAGGAAGAACAGAATATTCAGGCTGCGATCGAGCACCGTGTGGACGGGATAATCTGGGAACCGATTGATAAAAGCAGCCTAAAGCTCAATAAAACCATCACAGCGAAAAAAATTCCCGAGCTAATCATTGGCCCTCTGGGTGACGATCGATCTGCACTGCTTCCATATGAAGAAGCGGCATATAACCTAACGCAGGAACTCATAGATCGAAACCATAGCAACATCGCCTGCCTTCTATCTCCTGGCAGACGGACGCAAAGCTTTCTGAGGGGATACCGTCGCTGCCTTTTCGAGAACAACATTGCCTTCCACAACGATATGGTGTTCAACGATATTGACGACAACCTGACCACAGTCATGGAAAACCGCCACGTTACAGGTTTCGTCGCGTCACACTACCGCCACGCCGTGGAGCTGCAACAATATGCACAATCGCTGCATTACCGCCTTCCTCAGGATTTTTCACTTGTCACCCTCAGGAACGATTCCGATGAGCCTCTGCACTATCCCGGAATACCAGAAATATCCTCCTACAACATGAGGAACGCGGACTTTGGAACTCATCTGTGCTCCAGACTGATCGACGCAATCGAGCACAACAAAACCGAACAGACAGAATTTAAACACATTTTCATTCTGGATAATGAACACACCGTAAGCCAGCCGCCTAACATGCGACATAAGAAGATCGTCGTCATCGGCAGCATCAATGTTGACACATATCTTGCTACGCCGACGCTGCCTAAGCCTGGCATGACCGTCACGACGCGCAACTTCGCCTCAACGCCCGGAGGAAAAGCCACCAACCAAGCCGTGGGTGTGGCAAAGTTAGGGCATCATGTCTCTTTGATCGGTAACGTAGGCAGCGATACCTCGGCCGACTTCATCTACCAGGCCATGAATAGATTTCATGTTGACACCACGGGTGTAATGCGAATCAAAAGAACCGATACCGGCAAAGCCTATATCTTTGTCGACAACAATGGCGAATCGATGATTTCCCTGGTATCGGGAGCCAATAGCACCTTAGCGCCTGATGACATTGACGGAAGAGAGCATATCTTTAGCAATACGGCCTACTGCCTGGTACAAACCGAAATTCCACTTGAAACAGTGAAAGAAGCTTGCATAGTGGCAAGAAAACATCATGCAATCACAATTTTGAAACCGTCATCATGCCCCCATCTCCCTGATGACATTCTAAATTTAATAGATATTCTTGTTCCGAACCAAAATGAAATAGAGGCGCTGTTTCCGGAACCCGGTTCCATAGTTGATAAAGCACGATACTCCATATCAAAAGGCGTGGGAACAGTTATAGTAACGCTGGGTGATCAAGGCTGCGTTCTGGTTACAGAGAAAACCCATACGCTTTTCCCTGCAGGACAAGCCAGGGTCATTGATGACACAGGTGCGGGCGATGCTTTCATCAGTTGTCTTGCATCCAGCCTTTTGGAGAACCGCACACTGGAAGAAGCCGCACGCATAGCTAACCTCGCCGCAGGTTTCAGCGTTGCTCACGAAGGTGCTATCCCATCTCTGATCAGCAGGCAACAGCTGAAGTCCCTATTAGCCTGAAAGCGCTACCGCCAAATATTTCTTTGCGGGCTTCCGGCACTAAAACAAGAGGTCGTATTCAACGACTCGATGTGACATATCAAAAAACATCTTCTTATATGCATCAAAACCGACTTCGAGAGCTCTATGAGCTCGAAAAGAAAAATCACTACCTCTGCACTTACACTGCAATCTCCTCTATAGAGGTGATGATCTAGGGGAATCCTCTGTTGGCTTCTACTCCGTGACGATGAAAGATCAGAGCATCAATAGATCGGAAGTCACCGTTCACAACGAAATACCCGGTTCTAACGATAATGCGCTTGCCGGTATGCGCGAGGAGTAGTGCCTGTTTCCATTTTGAAGCGTCGGTTGAAGTTGGCCGCATTCCTGAATCCGCTCATGGTCCTAATCTGCGCAATCGTCAGGTCTGTAGTGACCAAAAGAAGCGAGGCACGAGCTGTCCTCAAACGACAGACCATTTCTGAAAAATTGATACCTGCGGCTTTTTTGAAGAACCGGGAAAATGCTGACGGATCCATTGCCACCTGAGCTGCCACCTCTTCTAGGGTGACGCGGTCTCCGATATGGGCCTTTATATAAGCAAGGGCCTGGTTGACTCGTTTCGCCATCCCAGCCGAAGCCTCAGGCTGGTAGCCTGGGGTGACCACAGTTGTCCATTCCCCTCGTGGAGCCTGTACGAAGATGCGGAAGATCTCAAGAAGATCGATTAACCGATCCAAGTCGTGATGCGCGCCCATCGCAGTCAGGATAGAGGCCACTCTGCGCGCGGATTGACCATTAAGGACAATGGCCTGGTCACCCCGTCTCAGCAGAGTCATTATTTGCATGGCCTCGGGAAAAATCTGCGCTAGGGCTTGAATCCGGTTAGGAAGCACCTGACAAGCCACATCACGATTTGGTATGCTTGTTTTCTCATTCGGCCCCATCTCGGATATCCAATTGTGGGGGACATTACTGCCTAAGAGCGATACCTGACCTGGGCCAAAGGGAACCATTCCGTCACCGGCCATCATGGTTCCCATGCTCGTTCGAATAAGGTGGATCTCTATCTCAGGATGGTAATGCCACCTGGCCAAGGCTGATGGATACCCGTGCTCGAGCCATCGGATAGACTCATTTCCCTTGGGTACAACAATTTCCAGGGACCCTGGATCGATGACATTATGATTCATGCACTCAACCGCCTTCAGCACGTGCAGGAAGGCGACACTTCAACAGCCTGTGCACGGACGCAGAAAGAACTATTTCTCTCATTCTAACAGCAAAGAATCAAAATAGTATCAAAACTCGTTATCAGAGCACGCCTTCTTACCCTCGGGCGCCCTTAAGATGAAATCAAACAACTGGTTTCTTGGTATAGAGACCTTCAATCTGGCAAAGGAGCATGATTATGAAAGCTGTCGTCCTTGAGAAGAAAGGCGTCATCAATGTTCGAGAAGTGCCGGACCCTCCGGCCCCAGGTCCTGGCGAGCTCCTCATTTCGCCCCATACCGTGGGCATTTGCGGATCCGACGCGCACTATTACCTGAACGGACGCGTCGGAAAATACGTGGTGGAAAAACCTATGATTCTTGGGCATGAGGCCTCTGGCACAGTTCTAGAGGTAGGGCCGGGAGTCAAGGGGTTCCAGGTTGGCGATAGAGTAGCCATGGAACCAGGCATTCCTGATATGAACTCCAGGGCCGCAAAACTCGGTTTGTACAATATTGACCCTTCTGTTCGCTTCTTCGCCACTCCGCCTGTGGATGGGTGTCTGAGCGAGGAAGTCGTGCATCCGGCTGCCTTTACCTATAAACTGCCCGACAACCTCACCTACGAAGACGGGGCCCTGATGGAACCGCTATCAGTAGGGATGTGGGCTGCAACGAAAGCTGGCATCAAGCCCGGAGACATTGGGGCCGTAGCAGGTGCTGGAACAATTGGCCTCCTGACAGCAGCATCAGCTATAGCCGGCGGATGTGCTAAAGTGCTGATCTCCGATATTTCACAGGATAAATTAGAGCTGGCAGCCAGCATCCCGGGAGTCATTCCCGTTAACTTGAAAGAAGAATCCTTCCTTGACAGAGTCATGGAGGAAACTGATGGCTGGGGTGCAGACCGGGTTTTCGAAGCCTCAGGAAACCTCAAGTCGTACAATGATCTTTGGAGACTGGGAGCTCCCGGCAACACTACTGTCATCATCGGCATTCCTGCCGATGGAAAGATACCCATGGACGTCACCGAAGTCCAAGCGCGCGAGACTAGAATCGAAAATGTATTCCGCTACGCCAACGTCTATCAGAAAGCAATAGACATGGTGGCCTCCGGCAAGATCGAGCTTAAGCCATTCGTTTCCCGGACCTATCCCATGGAGCAGGCCAAGGAAGCTTTCGACAGATTTGCCGAGGGCCACCCCGAAGACGTCAAAATCCAGATCGAAGTACCTCAGAAGCATTAAAGGGCAGCAAGGAGACCTACAGATAACTGTCAACGCATATTTTCAAGGAGCAATCCATGCAACCCATGTCATCATTCACTACAGATTTCCAGCACTCGGGCATGATCGCCAAGAATCTGGACGAAACAATTGATTTCTACACCAACAAACTCGGTTTCGAAATAGCAGGGATATTCCCCAATAAAGAGAACCGCTGCGCTTTTCTTCGGTACGGGCATCTGACCATCGAGACATGGGAAGGTGACGAAGCGCCGATGACTACGGGAGCCATCAACCACTGGGCCTTAGACACCCCGGACATCAACGCCGCCTATCAGAACGCGAAAGATTTAGGGCTGGAGATCAAAGAAGACAGCATTCAATCGATACCTACATTCTGGGACAAGGGCATCCGCTACTTCAACGTCTATGGACCCAATAGGGAGACAATCGAATTCTGCCAAATCTGCTGATCCGGCCTATGGCCATTCGGGCCGGCTGTAAATGTGAGGAACAATACAAAATTATCAGTGACCCAACCTGGAGCCAACAGCCAGTTTTGGCTAAAAACCGGCATTCTTCCTGGAAACCGCCAGATTCGTGAGAACAGCGCTGTATTAGGATTGAAGTACGTATCCGACGATGGATACCAATAATGAAAGAAGTTGCGCATGACAAATATTAAGCAAGTTACCGTCGCTGGTGGTGGCGTGCTAGGAAGCCAGATTGCCTATCAGACGGCTTTTAAGGGGAAGAAAGTCACCGTATACGACATTAACGACGATGCGGTGGCAGCTGCGGAGAAGCGCGTCAACGCTCTGCGGGATTCCTACAAGCGCGATATCCAAGCAACCGATGAACAATTCGATGCCGGACTGAAGAACCTGACCTTCACCTCAGATCTCAAAACGGCTGTCGCTGACGCCGATCTGGTTATTGAAGCAATTCCTGAGAAGCCATCGATCAAGCATGACTTCTATACCAGCCTGGCCAAAGTCGCTCCCGATAAGACAATCTTCGCCAGCAACTCCTCCACCTATGTACCCAGCACCTTCGCAGGAGACACTGGTCGCCCCGAGAAATTCCTCAACCTTCACTTCGCCAACCAAATCTGGCTGATGAACACTGCGGAAATCATGGGCAGCAGTCAGACTGATCCCGCCATATACGAGGAAATCGTCGAGTTCGCCAAAGAAATCGGCATGGTACCCATTGAGCTTCACAAGGAACAACCAGGCTACGTGCTCAATTCACTCCTGATGCCCTTCATGGGCGCCGGCGGCATGCTGTGGGCCCACGACATAGCCGATCCGGAAACCATCGACAAGACCTGGATGATCGCCATGGGATCCCCAAAGGGACCCTTTGCCATCTTCGACATGGTCGGACTGCGCACTGCCTACAACATCATCAGCCAGCGCCAAGGCGACAACCCTCAGGCAAAGCCCCTACTCGAGAAGCTCAAGGCCATGATCGACGAAGGCAAGCTGGGGCAAGAATCCGGACAAGGCTTCTACCACTATCCGAATCCCGAATTCCAGGATCCCAACTTCCTGAAGGCATGATTCAGCTGAGCTGACTCCAGGCGCCATATAATCCGGCCCAGCTCATCGGGCAGATTGACGGCTTGATCACAGCGAGAATCAATAGGGTCCAGAGGACTCCATTATGGAGTCCTCTGGACCCTGCTGTTAGCCAGACAAGCAATCGGCATACACTGTCATGGAATATAGGATTCCATGTCATTTTTTTAGCAAAGCTAACCTCCTATCCATCAGAGGCTAAGCCAGTAATTCACATATATTCATACAATAGATTCCGCCATGCAAGCAGGGATATCACCTGACTTATTCGGGATAGCCTTATTCTTGCCGCCCTTCTTCTCAGGCCAGGCTTCTGCTCACCCTTGGCAATCAGATTCACGATGTGGCTATTCAAACGACCGGCATAAGCCGAGGTGCAGCATTATTCCGGCACAGGCAGTCGACCTACCCCCAAACTATCTGCAAATAACTGAAGTGTTATAATAGATGTTTATGACATTTTTCAAAGGACACCGGACAGGAGACCACTGAGGCAAACAAAGACACTCGATACGCACAACGGCCTAGAGCCCGAGAAGGAATAATGGCACAAATCGACACAAGTTCAACTGACGGATACAGCACCGACGAGAAGCAGAAACAAAAGCAGGCCAAAAAGGCTAAAGCCGTAGCTAAGCGCAAGGCCAAGAAGCGCAACCCACGTCCACATCGGGGCTGGAGCGAGCGCCTGCATCTGACCGACATCAACGTGGTGGACAGGTCAACCCTCAAGCGGGCCATCGCCGGTACCGTGGTCGGCAACTTCATGGAATGGTACGACGTGGGGGTCTACGGCTACCTGGCGGTCACCATCGGCCGCGTCTTCCTGTCTGACGCATCCGATGCCGTACAACGGCTCTTCTCATTGGGTGTCTTCGCTGTCACCTTCATCGCCCGACCCCTGGGTGGCGTGGTCTTGGGCCAGCTGGGCGACAAGGTCGGCCGCCAGCGCATCCTGGCCTTTACACTGCTGAGCATGTCTGCAGCCACCCTGTTGATCGGCCTCCTGCCCAGCTATGCGGCCGTCGGTCCCCTGGCACCCATCCTGCTCATCCTGCTCAAACTGATCCAAGGGTTCTCCACCGGCGGCGAATACGCAGGCGCCTCGACCATGGTCACCGAATATTCTCCTGACCGGCATCGCGGCTTCTTCGCATCCTTGTTGGACGTGGGATCCTACTTGGGCTATGCCTTCGGAGCAGCCTTGGTCTCCTTGTTGGAGTTCTCCATCTCCCCGCAAGCCATGCTGGCCTGGGGCTGGCGCATCCCCTTCATCATCGCCCTGCCGCTGGCCGCCATCGCTGTTTACTTCCGGGCCAAGGTCCAGGACACCCCCGCCTTCCGTCAGGCCCAGGATGCAAGCGACGAGAAGACCAAGAGCCAGCACAAGAGCCTGCTGGACCTGATCCGGGGCTATTGGCGGGAGCTGCTCATGGCCTTCATTCTGGTGGCTGCGGCCAACACCCTGAGCTACACGCTGACCGCCTACATGCCCACCTACCTGTCGGGCACCCTGCACTACAACACAGCCCAGGCCAACCTGCTCTCCCTGCCGGTCCTGCTCATGGTGGCCTGCTGCATCCCCATCACTGGAGCCCTTTCCGACCGCTTTGGGCGCAAAAAGGTGCTGTTCATGGGAGCATTCACTGGACTCTGTCTGTCCCTGCCGGCCTTCCGACTGCTGGAGCACGAGACCACGGGCGCCGTTTTCGGCGGACTGGTCCTGCTGGCCATACCAGTCATCTTCTTCGTGGCCAACCTGGCCTCCACCCTGCCGGCCCTCTTCCCCACCGCTTCCCGTTACGGAGGCATGGGACTGTCTTACAACCTGGCCGTAGCCGTTTTCGGCGGAACCGCGCCTGTCATCATGGAGGGACTGGTAACTGCGACCGGCAAGTCCCTGGCACCTGCCTACTGGATTATGTTCACCTCGACCTGCGGTCTGATCACTGTGCTCTTCCTGGCAGAGACCGCCCGGCGTCCCATGCCCGGCACACTGCCCACCGTGCTCAACCGGCAGGAGGCACGCGACCTAGTGGCCACCCAGGATCACAACCCCGACCTGGACGTGAAGACTATCATCAAGGATGCGGAAGAGAGTGGGGTGCGTAAGACGCCGAAAAAGCTGGTTGCCGAGACGCGTAAACTTCTAGGCATTCCCCGTTCCGAAGCCAAGAACAAGAAATAACGACCTCTGTCAAACCGAATGGACCGGATGGTTCACCAAATCGCGCTCGATCCAGGCCATGACCAGCCTGGCCAGGGCATCCACCTCTGCATCGGTCAGAGCCCGGCCGCGCGGAATGTGATGCCAGCGCTCGATGCATCCCCGGCAGCAGGTGGCCGTGGCATGCTGGGCCGTGAAGACCGGATGCCCGCGGTAGGGGGTCTGCTTGCCGTCCTTCAAAGGGTGGGCAGCCCCCACACGCTTGGCCAACATCTCATGGGCGTGGCGATCGATGGTATCCTTGCCCTTGGCGCGAGCGTAGGCGCGATCCTTGGCCGACAGGGAGAAACTGGCCCGGAAGCGCGAATGCCCCAATCTGGCAAGAGTGTCCTGAACCCAGGCCTCATCTGCCCCAACCGACGCTGATCCGCTGCTGGTCATTTCCTGCTTGCCTCCATGCTCAGCCTTACCAAAGAGTCTGTACCCAGGCAAGGTTTCCCATGCGGAATAATTCCCCGAACATAGGACCAACAGGGACCAGTGTCAGGGGTAGGGTGAAGACAGTACTTGTATCCACTAACTACCAGACCCGCCATGTTCGGTCATGTCGGGTCACACAAGGGGGCTTTATGGCCAAAAGCAAGATGACTGTAGCCGAGATGATCGGGCTCTTCCTCACCCCTGACGCGCCTGTGCAGGTGACCGCCTTTGATGGGTCGGTCTTCGGGCAGGAGCAAGCGCCGCTGCATCTGGAAGTCAAGAATTCCCGTGCCATGTACTACATCACGGAGAATCCCAACGACCTGGGTCTGGCCCGTGCCTACCTGCAGGGCGATCTGGATTCTCCTGAGCTGCTGCCAGGCAACCCCTATCAGGTTCTCAAGGATCTGATGGGTCTTAAGCACTTCGTCAAGCATCCCAGCAAGATGGAGCTGGCCCGAGCAGCTGCAGCCGTCTTCTCACACGGGGTGAGGGTACCCGAGCCACCGGCCATCGAGGGGCCTTCCCTGGCAAAGCGACTGACCGAGGGCATCCGTCCCCACACTCGCCGGGGCGACGCAGCCACCGTCAGTTACCACTATGACCAGTCCAACGACTTCTACCGGCTCTTCCTGGGCTCCTCCATGACCTACACCTGCGCCGTCTTCGAGAAGGCAGACGGCAGTCTGGAGGACGCTCAGTGGCATAAGCTCAACATGGTTCTGGACAAGATGCACCTGAACAAGGGCGACCGTCTGCTGGACGTGGGCTGCGGCTGGGGGTCCATGGAGATTGCGGCCGCACGCCGCGGCATCCACGTCATCGGCGTGACTCTGGCTGAGGAGCAAGTGGAGTGGGCCCAGAACTGGATCCGCCAGGAGGGCCTGCAGGATCTGGCCGAGGTCAGGCTGATGGACTACCGCGACGTGCCCGAGTCCGGCTTCGATGGAATCTGCTCCATCGGCATGATGGAGCATGTGGGCTACAAGCAGTACCCCTCCTACTTCAAGGAAATGATGGACAAGCTGCGTCCGGGCGGCATCCTGCTCAACCACCAGATCACCCGCACTAACTCCCACGATCACAAGCGGGCCGGTGGCTTCATCGACCGCTACATCTTCCCCGACGGCGAGCTGGCCAGCCCGGCCGAGATCGAACTGGCCATCCAGGACACCGGCTTCGAGGTCATCACCCAAGAGAACCTGCGTCAGCACTATGCGCTGACCCTCAAGCACTGGACCGAGAACCTCCAGGAGCATTGGGACCAGGCCAAACCCATGGTGGGCGAACCCAAGGCACGGCTCTGGGGCCTGTACATGGCTGGTGCACGGCTCAACTTCGAGCTCGACAACATTCAGATACACCAGTTCCAGTGCATCAAGCCCGATCCCGAGACCGGCACGGACACCTATCCGCTCCGCCCCTGGTGGGACCGGTAGTTGATATGAAAAAAAAGGCGAGGATTCGATTCCTCGCCTTTTTCTTTTCCGCCACCCTACAGCTCAGAACTCAAGAAGACCTGTCCGCCGAAGCCTCCAGCCGAGCCAGGTCCAAAGCCTTATTGAAAGCATCCGAAGTCCAGCTGGCTCCGGCCACCTTGTCCACCTTGAGGTCCTTGAGCGGACGCCCCTGGACTACTCCAGGCACAGCCTTGGCGAAGCGTTCCATATGACCGCGCGAAATGGGCGAGTCCGAATGCCCCTGGACCTGGACCCGGGTCACCTGGCCTCCCGACAGGTCCAGATCCACATCGATGCTGTCAGCCCCGTCATGCCCGTACTTGCCCGTCAGGGCGTAAGTGCCATCGTGATAGTTGCCCGTGTCAGCCGGGGCGGTCGGCAGTCCATCACGGGAGACGGCCGTGGGATTGCCCTCGCCCGCAGCACCGGCTCCCGACTCTGGAGCAGAGCTGGCCTCTGCGCCCGATCCGGCGAACTCATCGTCCATGGGCTTGGCCTGCTGGCTGCCGCAACCGCCTAGAAGGGAGCCGACCGCCACCAGAGTCGCCAATGTTGCCGAAGCAGTGGCCAGTCCACGAGACTTGCTTTTGGCCATTTCAGCGCCTTCCTCCTGATTCAGCGGCCGATCCCGGCAGAGACCCACCTGTCTTGGCCATCTTAGTAGGGTCATGGAAGCCCACGGGAATATCCTGGTCCCCGGTGTCGCCAGGAGCCCCACTGAAGGCCGGCCGACCTCCAGCTGCCAGGTAGGCCCGCTTGGCCTCCTCATCATTCCACTGCTCGCCGGCCAGCACCCCATGGTTGAGCATGATCTCCCGCTGGGCGCAGGAGGCCACCAGGGCATCGTGGGTGACCACAATCAGGGAGGTTCCCTGGTCATGCAATTGCCTGAAGAGGTCCAACACAATCCGCTCATTGGCCTCGTCCAGGTTGCCAGTGGGCTCGTCAGCCAGGATCAGCTTGGGCTCGTTGATCAACGCCCGGGCCACGCAGACCCGCTGCTGCTCGCCACCCGAAAGCTGACTGGGCAGGTGGCGGGCCCGATCCGCCAGACCCACCCGGTCCAGAGCCTTCATGGCCTGGTCCTCGTCCACCACCGAGTGGTAGTACTGGGCCACCATGACGTTCTCCAGGGCGGTCAGATGCGGGACCAGATAGAACTTCTGGAAAACCAGACCGATTACGTTCTTACGCACATCGGCCAGCTGGGACTGGCTCAGATCCTCCAACGGCCGCCCCTGCAGACGGACCGAGCCCCGGCTGGGGGTGTCCATGCAGCCCAGAATGTTCATCAGCGTGGTCTTGCCTGAGCCGGATGACCCCACCACGGCCAGCCACTGACCTTGTGGAACGCTCAGATTCAGGTCGTCCAAGGCATGCAGATTGCCGTAGATCTTGGATACATGGTCCAAGTCCAGCAGCATGCCGCCGCCCGACTGGGACTCGCTCGCCTTTGCCTGCGTCATTGTCATTCCTCCCTCAAAACCAGGGCCGGGTCGATACGCGAAGCCCGGAGGACCGGCCGTATGGATGCGATCATTGATATGGCCACGCTCAGCAGTACCGTACCCAGGGCCAGCCACCAGTTGAAGCCCAGCGGCCGTTGGAAGACGGACAGGCAGAGCAGCCGGGCGAAGCCATAGCCCAGGGCCGTGCCGATCAGGCCTCCTGCCAATCCGTAGCAGGCCGATTCCGCCAGAAACTCCATAGCTATCCCCCGCGAGGAAGCGCCCAGGGCCTTGCGCAGGCCGATCTCGCTGCGCCGCTGGGAGACGATGGAGGCCATGGTGGTCCCCACGCCCACAAAGGTCAGGACCAGCACCACCACCGAAACCAGCCAGAAGAGCGACTGGAGCATGGCGATGGTATGGCTGTCGCCCGCTGTGATCCTGGTGACCGGCCGGGCCTTGACCCCCATGGAGGTCATGTCGTTGATGCCTGCGGCAATGGTCTTCAGCCCCGAAGTCATGGTGTTGACCGAGTATTCGATGACATCGGTGCCCCGCTTGGCCCCGGTCAGGAGCTCCAGATCGGCCAGGTCGGCGTAGATGATCCGATCCTCGGGACCACCGGTATCAACAATGCCGCCCACACGAAAGTCTCGCCCCTGACCTCCGGTCTTGCCGGTGCTGGTGGCCTGGCTGGCCGGGTAGCCGATGGTCATCTGCCTGCCGGTGGTCAGCCCCAGGGAATCTGCCAGATCCCGCCCCACCATGACTGAACCGGGCTGCGGCCAGGAACCCTCCACACTCCAGTGACGGTTGAGCTGACGCACCTGGTCGGGGTGGATGCCGGCCATCTCGCGGGCCCCGGCGTTGACCTGCACCGTCTCATATCGATAGGTGGCGTACCGGGCCGGGGCCTTGGCGTTCACCATATGGGTGGTATGGTCCACCATGCCCTGTTCGATGCCGGAGCCGGACCGGTTGCCCCCCTGGATGGGTGAGACGACCAGATTGGCTCCGTAGGAGCGCATCTCCTGGTTGATCTGCCTGGGGGCCTCGATGCAGACCGCCGCCAGGCAGAAGAGGGTGGCCGCACCCACCAGGGAGGCCACCACGGCCATCAGGGCCCGGCCCCTACGGCGGAAGACGGCCCCGAAGAGCATGGTCAGGAACATGCGGGTGTTGGTCATATGGCTTGTATGGCGATCAGCGGCCATGAAGCACCTCCGCCGGCCGAAGCCGCAGAATCGATCTAATGGACGAGATGGATGCCAGCAGCACGGTCAGGGCCAGCAGCACGAAGACCAGCACGAAAACCATGGGCCTCATAGTGATGCCCGAACCGAAGACCACTCTGCCCACAATCTGGGCCACTCCGGAGCCCAGCAGAGCGCCGACCAGTGCCCCGGCCAAGGCGATCAGGGCCGTCTCGGCCAGCACCAGTCGGGACACGGCCCCGTCGGTGGCGCCCAGAGCCTTGAGCAGGGCAAACTCCGAGGACCGCTCGGATATGGAGGATGCCATCAGGTTGGCCACGGCGATGGCCGCCGCCAGCAGGCTGAGTACAGTCATCAGAATCATGACCGCCTGGGTCTTCTGCAGGACGTCGCCCTGCAGGGCTGCCACCTGTCTGACCTGCTTGGCCATGGACCCGGGGATGGCCTCCTCGATCTGGTAGGCGATTGAGGACGGATAGGCCGTGCAGTACCAGGTTTCCCACTCATCCTGGGAGAGGGCAGCGGGATTTCGCGCGGCCTTGCGGGCCAGGTCGTTCTCGGGCGTGGTCAGAGCCTTGACCTCCACCTGGTCGATCTGATCGGTCAGACCGGACATCTCCTGCAACGGCCTGGTAGGCAGGTAGAGGGAGGAGGCATCAGAATCACCGGAGTCGAAGATGCCCACAATGGTGGCGGTCTGCTGTTTACCATCCAGACCCACCTTCACCTGGTCGCCAACCTGACGGCCGCCCAGTCGTGCAGCCAGCTCTTTGCCCATCATGGCCTCGGTCCGGCCGCCGGATCCAGCCCCATCCTTGGGCCAGCGGCCTTGAACCTTCCACCAGGGCCGAAGACCTTTGAGACCTGCAGTGCTGCTCTCGCCGCTATCGACCTTGACGGTCCGGCCGAACCAGGTGCCCACCAGGGGGGCGCCGACCTGGTCCACGGTGCCACGAAGGTCCAGGCGCGGAGCAAAGTCGGTGATGTTGTAGGCCCAGAAGATGGTCTTGATCTTGGGCACCTGGGATTCCTTGAGAAAGGCGGTCGGCATTGACTCGTCGCCTGAGGGACCGCCCTCCTGGTCGCCGTAGAGGTCGGAGACCACAGCATCCGCCTTGGCCTGGACCGTGATGTTGGATCCGTAGGTGGACAGTTCCGCGTTGAGCTTGTCGCCCACGTCGAAGACCACCCCCAGCATTGCCGTAGCCACGCAGGCAGACAGACAGACTGTGACGGCGATGAGCATTCTTCGCCCGAACTGGCGGCTGAATGACCGCAGCATCATTCGCATGAAGAACATAACAACCGCTCCTTCCCTCTCTCAGCTCTTGAAGTGCGAGGACAGCGCATCCAGATCGGCGGTGCTGATCAGTATGGCCCCTCGGCCTGTCTTGTAAGGCAAGGGAACGGGATTGCAGCCGCCCTTGAACCCGATGGTGGCCAGGTTGATGGCTACGTCGCACTTCTTGCAGATAATCTTGCCGTCTTTTTCGTAATAGCCCGCATCCCCGCAATTATCGCAGGCGTCCAGCCCGACCCCATAGGCTGCGCCATTCTTGCGGATGATGATGAAGCGCATCTCGGTGCCGTCCTTGGCCCGGTAGCTGAATCGATGCAGGTGGCCATCCTCCACCTGGGAGAAACGGATGGTAGCCGTATCGGAGGTCAAGGAATACTTCTCCGGAGGCGAGAGCACAGGCACCTGGTGGGCCTTGGCGGTACCCACCGTCAGGGCCAAGGTGACGCCGATCATGGCCACCAGGCTCCAGACCGCTGATGCCAGGGCCCGTCGGCGGAAGGCCCGGTGGCTGCGGTCGTCGGCTGTGGAGGCTCCGGTCACCGGCATGCGCCAGCCTGCAACCAAGCAAGCCAGGACAGGAATGATGAAGACCAGGACCTGGGCAAGAACCAGGATCAGGTCGGCGTTGTATCCCAGGGCCATGATCCGGAAGGCCCAGCCGTGCAGAAGAACCAGGCCGGTCGTCTGCATCAGGGCCACCAAGGCTACGCCGTGCCGGACCAGCAGCAGGACCACCATGAGCAGGGCGGCCAGACGGAAGGCTATCCGGGGGCAGGAGGTATGCATGGTCCTCAGAATGGCAGCCACTGTCACAGCGGCAGCCAGACCCAGGAGGAAGCCCAGGGCCCGCAGGAGCATGGCCGAGGTCAGCACCGGCTCCCCCGGCTCCACAAAGGCCGTAAGCTGCAGGATGACATCAGGCAGGGCTCGGAAGGTGGTCAGGGCTATGGCCAGGGCTGCCAGAGCGTTGGCCAGATCCATGGCCCAGGGGTGGCGATGCCAGTCTGAAACCAGCCGGTCAGCGACCAGCACCACCGCGATGGCCGCCAGGTCGGCCAGAACGCAAGCCACCAGGGTCGGATAGTTGACCATGGTCCGGCGGTTGATGATCACGGTGGCGCGCAGGAGGGCGAAGACCAATGCCCCCAGCACGCCGACCCCCAGGCCAATCAGTCGCCAGGAGGAGGAACGGGGCCGATCGCGGCCCTCGCCAACCCCCAGAAGCACACTGAAAACCATGACCAGGAGGGCCGGGGCCAGTGTCCCCGGCAAGACCGTGACAAATTGCTCAAGCATGGCGCATAGCAGCTTACCACTGGTGGGGCGTGTAGTCCCAGTCCCAGCTGACCACGATGGGCTCGGTCCAGAAGTGTCCCTTCACGCCGGTCTCCGGGTCTACGTGCAGCATCCAACCCTTCTTCTCAGGAGAGTCGATGGAATAGGTCAGCTTGTAGGATCCGGCCTTCTCCATCTTGATGTTGGCTCCATAATGTGGGCCATCCGAAGCGTTCATCTGCATGAAGGTGCCGGACTGCTTGTCGTTGGGATCATCCTTGTTCTGGATGGTGTAGTTGACGGTCAGATCCGGAACGAACTCCCCCTTGGCATAGCCCAGGTTGTTGTTGGGCAAAGCGTGGATATCAGCCTCCAGATGCAGGCTGGCATCCGCAGCCTTCAGCCCCATGGAAGCGGGCTCCATGTCGATGGGCTGGAAGAAGACCGTGCCGATGTTCAGAGGGCCCTTTTGCTGATCGTCGGGCGGGATCGGAATCTCCTCGAACCCGGCCCCTTTGCCATCCGAAGACTTGGAGCTGCTGGAAGCCTCAGGCGCGGGGGCCTCACGGGTGCCTGATCCGCTGGAGCCGCACCCTGCCAGGGCCAGGGTGCCTGAGAGCACCAGCGCGACCAGGGCGGTCAATTGTCTCTTCTTCATGATTATCCTTCGCTCTTTGGTGTTTGCATGGATGCCGTGGCCTCAGAGGGCACAGCCCCTTCGGCGGCCTGATCGGCTTCCGTCCGATGGACGGTTGCCGACGGCGACCCGCCGGAGTCCCGATTCGACCGCGACCGCTTCTGCTTGTGCAGGCGGCGGGTCGACACAATCGCCAGCACGACCACGACCAGGGCCGCCAGGATCTGGGCACCGATGGTCTGCGTGTAGGGATACAGCCCTATCCAGTCGCTGGTGGGCACCCCGGGCAGGTAGGTGGCCGGCACCAGGTCGCCCTCGATCAGGGCATGGACGCCGCCCCCGGCGAAAATGACCACCATAACCGCCATGAGCAGGCTGGTGATGATGAAGAAGGGCCGGATGGGAATCTTGACCGAGGTGAAGCGGATGAGCACGAAAACGATGACCAGGACCACGGCGGCAGCCGCAAAACCGGTCCAGATCTCCCGTCTGCCGCCGGGGGCCATGGCGAAGATGGCCTGGTAGAACATGACCGTCTCAGCCCCCTCCCGGAAGACCGCCAGGAAGGAGAGCAGGGCCAGGGAGATCACGCTGCCCTTCGAGATGGCCGCCACCGTCCGGCTCTGAATGTAGCGGTTCCAGGATTCCACAGAGGACTTGGACAGCATCCAGTTGCTGGTGTAGAGCAGCATGAGCATAGCCACCAAGGCCACCACGCCCTCCAGAATCTCCTGCTGGGGACCATTCCCGTTAAAGAGCAGGGTGAAGAGCAGGGCCACCAGCCCGCTGGCTACCAAGCCCGCTGCAATGCCCCAGTAGATGTGCCCAACCTTGTCTTTATGGCCGGCCTTGACCAGGTAGGCAATGATGGCCGCCACCACCAGGATGGCCTCCAGCCCCTCCCTCAATAGGACCACAAAGGCCTGGCCGAAAGCGGATGTCAGGAAGGACGTCCATCCATTGACCTTGTCCGCAGCACCTCCGTCCAGAATGGTTGCGTCCTCGACCAGCATGCTCTTGAGGTCGTTCACCAGAGTCTTGGCCGGCTTGCCCGCCACCATGGCCATCCGGGTCTCCTTGAACTGGTATTCCACCTGAGAAACCCTGTTGCCGCTGATGGCATTCATGACGTTCTTCTCGAAGCCCAGCTTTTCGTAATACTGGTAATAGGCCTTGTTGACCAGGTCGGATCCTGCCTGGCCCTGTCCCTTGGATGCCTGCGCGAGCGCCTGATCCAGGATGGGCGTCATCTCGTGGGCCACCTGGGTCCAAGTCCGGTCGCCCTTACCGTTGTTCCGATGCTTCTTGGCCGCGTCCAACCGTCGACGGTCCGCCTTGATCTGCTCCTGCTGAGCCTTGGCATAGGCACGGGGATTGGCCAGCCCCTGGGTGGCATCCAGCTGGGTGGCCGCAGCGGCCAGATCAGCTTGCAAAGCTTGGCAATCTTGGTCTATGCCAGCTTGATTGTCATCTGCATAAGCTTTCGATTGGAGGGACTGAAAACGTGCATCCAAGCCGGTACGTCGATCCTGTCCCAATGTTGAAGCGGTAACTGTAACAAAGTTCGAACCGATGTAGCCTGAATTATAGGCAGCCATAAAATTGGCAGCCGCTCCCGCGTGATCACCAACAGCATAGGCTTGTCGTCCAGAATCAAGATCCTTATCAATGGCCTTGACCACATCGGTCCAAGTAGCATAGTTGGTCGACGCATTTGCCCCTAGAGCCGCCTGCACTGGCAAACAACAGAGGATGAAGCAGACAGCCAGCAATGCCAGGACCGACGGCATGCGCGCCGATATGCGTCCATTCGTGGCCATCCTGACCTCCTGCATCAGCTTCTCACTTGCGTTACCAGGATCAATAAAGCTGTATATTTCCGCACAACATGATCCTTGGGTTAATCTACTGCAAAGCAAACAGAAAAAATAGGTTTGACTTTTTGCCCATTTCGCACTATGAGGAAAATGCGCCTCTACTTTTTTAGACCCTGATCAAGCTCTGCAAGACTTGCCGCAGCCATCCTAAATGCCCTACTCTTGCATAGATGGCTTCACATCGATCGTGTATGACAGCTGATCAACTTTCTCTTTGTTAATGAGCTTCATGAGAACGGAAACCGCAACCTTTGCCAGTTGTCGGTAGGGCTGAATGATCGTAGGCAATGGCGGGTACGCAGTCTTATATATGAAGGACCCGTCATACCCGAACACCAGCAAGTCACTGGGGATAGCCAGCCCTCTTGTCAGGGCTCTCTTTTGAACCGCGAGCGCCACCATATCAGCAGCGAACACGCCGTCAAGATCAGGATACCGATCCAAAATCATATCCGCGACATCCAGATACGAGTCAAAATCGAACTGATTCAGTCCGAGCTCATAAGTGTGGCAGGCGATGCCATGTTTCATCATTTCTTCGCCGAAAGCCGCATGACGTTTGCCAGAAGGTGTTCTCACCTTTGTATATCCGACCAGCTGGATGACCTTCTTGCACCCATGCCTAATAAAGGCCTGCGCAGCTATACGTCCGCCCTGCTCATGGTTCGCGCTTACCACAGGGATGTCATCGGCAAGGTTCCTGTCCAAGGCAACAATTGGAGCGCTGATGTCCGAATACCGTATGTCAATGGAATGACTACCAATGATGATGCCATCGACTTTATTTTCCTGGAGCATCTCCAGATACTTCTTCTCCTTGCTTGAAGAGTCTTTGGTATCGCACAGGATCATCTTGTAGCCTTTGCGATCCAATTGATCCTCTATACAGGCAGTCATCGTCGAAAAGAAAGGCTGAGTCACGTCTGGTATGACCAAACCGACGAGGTTGGTCCTGCTGCTGTACAGACTTCGAGCAATCTGGTTGGGATGGTATTGAAGGACATTGATGGCGTTGCGTATCTTTTCTCGAGTCATCTGCGATATGTATCCACGATTATTGAGATAACGGGACACAGTATTTTTAGAAACTCCAGCATACTGTGCCACATCATTAATCGTCGTCATACTGGCTCCATCACACGTGTTCGGTACCTCTGCCAACCACAGCACCCGTCGGGATAACCCGCATCATTAGTAGATTACGCCTGCCGCCGCGGCAAAGACATCAAATCCGCACCCCATACGATTGCAGATCTAACAGGCTAGCTTCGCCGCCTTGCGTCGAAATGGCAAATTCCTTGCACCCATTTTTGGGGAATATGTTGAGCGAGTGGCATACTCTACCCTCATCCGCAAAAATCTCCAGTGATGTACGGTCACTGACGATACGAATCGATAAAGTACCATTCCTCACACCAGTCAAAGTACTCCGGGTGGCCCCCTTGCTCCACCCATCAGCCCGATTGCGATCCACCACCATGAGTGCGCGTTTCAGATCAAGATAGCAGACGGTTTCGTGCTGCTTATCTGCACGCATGTGCAGTTCGACGACATCAGCTGTGGTAGATGCCAGATCAATCGAAAAGGTCAGATCATAATGCACACCATCAGACACAGGAATATCGGTTGGCTTTGTCCCCACTACCATATGCTGCGACTCATACGGGTCAACATGGAACAGTGAGAGCTCTCGAACAGGCTCGAATGCCAGCTTATCCCCACCTTCGAGGCGTACCTCCCGCGGAACACAGAATGACCCACACCAACCTTCCCGATATGTCGGTCCCCAGTCCTTCCAAAACGGCATCCAATCCCAGCAATTCGCCCAAGCCAGCATGATCCTACGTCCTGCACCATCCAGAAAGGTCTGAGGCGCATAGAAATCGAATCCCCAGTCAATCTCTCCATTCGAGGTATAAGAGAATCGTCCGGTCCTATAATCGAAATCGCCAATGAAATAGACGACTGTGCGTTCTCCTGCCCCCATTGGCGAACAGATTAGGACATAACGGTCACCAAGTTGAAAGAAATCGGGGCACTCCCACATATAGCCCCATTCGCCCCTACTCTCCGCCATGGTATTGAGGAACTGCCAGTTGATCAGATCGTTGGAACGATAGAGGAGGACACAGGCCTGACCGTGCCGTTGCGCCCCGCATATCAGGTAATAAGCGCCTTCATGCTCCCAGACCTTGGGATCACGAAAGAAATCGTGAGACACCCCCTCGGGGGCGCTGATGATCGGATTACCTTCATATTTGCTGAAGTGGATGCCATCATCGCTCCAGGCCAGGCACTGATTCTGCTCAAACCCTCTGCCATTATTGGAGGTGCCGGTATACAGCAGATACAGCCTGTCGTCCTTGACAATGGCGCTCCCGGAGAAACAGCCACCTTGCGGATGGTCGTCGTACCATTCGCTTGGAGCCAATGCGATCGGCAGATATCTCCAATGGAAAAGATCATCACTGACCGCATGACCCCAAAACATACGACCCCAAAACCCGCTATAGGGATTGAACTGATAAAAGATGTGATATTGCCCGCGGAACCAGATCAAGCCATTGGGATCGTTGATCCAACCGGTCTGTCCCATGAAGTGGTATTCCTGCCTCATAACTCCTGCAGACACCTGAGCCTTATGATCGTTAATATGCTGTTGTGCATGCGCAATGGCAAAGGCCATGCTCTTCTGGGACATTTCCGGTTTTCCTTTCACTTGGTCAATGGTCAGCGGTCAAACGCCCGACGTTGCTCTGCGGCAAACTGCGTATTCAATTCAGACTCGCGAGCAGTCTTCTCCTCCTTGAGGCGGAACTGCTCCTGTCGCAACGGTCTATAAGCCTTCCAACGACGCTTGTAGGATTCCCTGGCCTCACGCATATCGTCAGTCAATGAAGGCATATCACCGTCTCGCGTGGCATAGGTAGGCACATCGGGTATCCGCTGAGCTACCGGCAGGATATGCAACGGCGTTTCATCAGGCATAGTCTGATACCAGTAAGCGGTCGAACTCCAGTCATCAGAAAGCTGGTTGGCGTGTCCGTGCTCGATGCTGACTCTCAGACTCTTAGAGAATCTGACTGGATCAGTGATATGGAATCGATATGAGACCTGCACACCATCTGAATCTGCTTCATGGACAATGGTGCCGAAGAAGGGGAAAGAGTTTCTCTGCATGCCCCAGGCATTATTAAAGTAATCCTCGGTGCCGGTACCATTGAGGCTGGGATATTCTTCTCCATCTATGAAGAACATGTCGTTGCCTTCACCCCACCAACTGCCTTGATAGTGGTGGACAGTCAGATTGCACCCTACGTAGTGTCCCGTTCCCTTGACATCCAAAAGGGTGTAATTGTTCTCACCCTTGAGGTTTCGTACTCCATTGACTTCTGGCGCATTGACCTGCAGATCGTTACCCCACCCCGCACAGCGGGCGGTTCTGTTCCAGCAAGCATGGAAATACGCCGTATCAGCAGGAAGACGATCCCTATACATTTCATAATCAATGTTGAAATACAGAATGAAAGGCAGATCACCCTCGTTGATGATATCGATGCGAGCCTTTCGATTAAACGGCATCGGGAAGTAGCACGACACCGAACAGGGTGCGCCAAATCTTCCTGCTTCTTCAGGTTTGAGCGAAACATTAAAGGGCAGAGATGAGAAATTGCCCGGATAGCTGTTCCCTATACAGAAAAAGTCTCCCAGGGGGGCAAGAACACTTGGGCTGTCCTGATCATCCCATGTAATGCTGATCAGCACTTTCCGATAATAGAACGGGTCATAATCATCCCAGACCACGCCTAGGGCGGGACCGATTTCCATGACTGGAGCTGCCTGTGCCATCTTCTGGGGATCCATGATCGAAGGAGCCACCACCCTCCTGCAGGAGGATGTCATCCACATGTGCGTGATGCAGCCAGGGCCTTCTATTTCGCCCAAGCAAGTGGTCTTACCAGCCGGAACCTCCCAATAATCCTGATTTTTTCCGCTATGGTCCCAGCTCGACAATCTGCCATTGCGCGCATTAGCAACCTTTGTCAGGTCTCCAAACAGTCCATTTATGTTATTCATTTTCTACCCTTTCGTTGTCTATTGATTAGCGATGGTCAAGCAGTGATTCCTAATTCATCCCTTGACGGCCCCGGCAACCATGCCGCCTACGATCTTCTTTTGGAAGACCCCATAGAAAATCAGCTCGGGGATGATGATCATGACGCTGGATGCCACAATTCCGCCATAGTCGACCGTGTAGGTACCTTTGAAGAACGAGGCGCCCATGGCCAGTGTGTAGTCGGCCTGCCTGCGCAGCATGACCGATGCAAAGGGATATTCATTCCACATGTAAAGCACGTTGAATATGACCACAGTAGCGATGACCGGTTTGGTCATGGGCAGGATGATACGAACCATAAGATCCCATATGGAACACCCATCAATAATCGCCGCCTCGTCAATTTCAGGCGGCAACGCTTGGAGATAGCCGACGAAGAGGAGGGTGTTGAAAGAAATGGACGAGGCCACATAGGGAAACACCAGGGCCCACTGTTCGCGCAGTCCGAAGAATATGTTGATCTTATACACCGGAAACAGCAGAATGAAGGGTGAAACGCACAACCCTGCTATAAGAAACCCATAGACCAGCCGCCGCAGATTGGGATGCTCGAACACCATCCTTGCAAGAGCGAATGAGCTCAGGAAGGTTATGACAAGCTCGATGGCCAAGGCGACCACGCAGACCATGAAGGTATTGGCATATAGCCTTGGATAATCAAGTGTTTTTAGTGCGTTGACGTAGTTGCCCCAACTTAAGGTATGCGGCAAAGCCAGTGGATTGGACAGAATTTCTGCGGTGCTTTTAAACGACAGCACAAGCATCCAGATGAAGGGGAACACCACCAGAACGGTAATGATGGCGATTAGAACATACATTATGCGTTTTGTTCGTTTCGCAAGCATGCTTACTCACTCTTCCTACTGAAGATGAAGTACAGCCCTGTAAGGGCCAGTGAAATAAGGAACGTGACACTGGCGATGGACATGCCATATCCATAGTCGCTGCTGGTGAAAGTCATGGAATAGCTGTAGGTCACCAGAGTCTCAGAGAGATGGTTGGGGCCGCCGCCGGTGGTCTGCTGTACAATTTCAAATATCTTAAATATCCCTGTGATGATTAGGACTGCAACAGTCGATATTGTGGAGCGCATCATCGGTATTACGACATAACGCACGCGCTGCCAGCCCGTAGCACCATCGATTTGAGCGGCCTCCAGAACCTCTTCAGGGATCATCTTCAACCCGGCGATGAAGATGGTGACCAGATATCCTAGTTGCTGCCAGAAGTAGATAATGGCGATGCTGTACGGGGAAAGAACAGTCCCGCCTATCCACTGCTTGGCCCACCCCCGCAATCCGATTGCTCTAAGCAGACCATTGATGATGCCCACCTTCGGATCCAATATGTAGACCCAAATAATGCCCACGATAATAGGGGCGATAATCGCTGGAGAGAAGATCAACGATTTGGAAAGATCAATAAATCGTAGTTTGTTATTGAGAAGCAGTGCGATGAAGAAGGAAAGAATCATGAGCAGCACGGAAGCGACAACAAAGATGATTATTGTGTTCGCGCCCGATTTCCAAAAGAATGGATCATGGATGAGTCGAACATAGTTGGACAATCCGATGAATCTTGCCTGTCCGATTCCGGAATATCTGGTAAAGCTGTACCAGATAGCTATAGCTATGGGAGCAATGATAAAGATCACGTAAACCAAACACGTGGGTATCAGAAATCCCACCTTGTACCGCGTTTTGCTGAGCCAGCGCATATAATGCCGTTTCTTCCGTGTATGATCCCCGCATTCCCCCAAATCCCCCGTTTGGAGAAGAGGCGGGCATATTCAATTACTTATGACTGGTTTTCCAGGCTTGATCGATCTTGTCCAAGCCTGCGGAAGGTGTATAAGTACCTTGGATCACTCCGAAAATAGCGTCATAGAGAGCCTGCTGACTGGCTGCATCCAAGGTGAGATCCGGCGCAGATGCCGGGGAAGGCCAATCCTTGCCAAGCGCCTTGAGCATCTCATTCATGGCATACTGGCTTGACGTCGCTTTCAGCCCTGGATAGCTGGTCGCGGGGAAGGTCGATTTGGCGTAGGACATCTTTGCCGCCTGCTCCCCGTAATAGAACTTGAGAAACTCGTAGACACCGGCTTTCATGGTCGCATCATCGCCTACAGCCTTGTTGACCACGATAGGATTCGCCGGGACTCTCATGGATACATTTTGGTCATATGAGGAATCGCTGAACTTTGGACCCCACCAGAATCCAACTTTGTCCCCTAATGAAGAATCAAATTCAGCACAATCCCACTGCCCGGATCCGAATAAAGCAGCTTTCCCGTCATTAAACTGCTGCTTGGCATCGAAGTATTCAATGGTCGAAACATTTTCCGGAAACGCACCGGCCTTTGCCAGCCCTTCAATTTTATTAAATGCCTTTAGAAAATCAGGATTGTTGAATTGCTCTTTTCCTGCCTCGATCTTCTTCAGATTATCCTGCCAGCCGTATCGAACCAAGAACTCGTTAAATTCCCACATCGTATAGGAGCTGTTTTTGCTGCCTATAGCGATAGGCGTATATCCTCCTGCCTTGATCTTGGGAAGCGTCTCCATCAGCTGCTCGTATGTGGTGTCATCGTTGGGATAAGAAATCCCCAACTTGTCGAAAATTCCCTTGTTATAGAAAAAGCCTTGCACATTGCTCTGATAAGGAAGCCCGTATTGGCCAGTCTGCTTATCTTCAAACGAGTCCTTCCCCCCGGCAATTGCCTTGGCTGCTGAAGGATTTTTCTGCAGAAAATCACGGAGGTCCAACAAAGTGCCGGACTTACTGTATTCGGGAGCTTCGCTGGCATCGATCCAGAACAGTTGGGGCAATGTGCCATCAGAAGCTTCGAGCTTCATATTTTTGGAGTGAGATTCCTTGTCAGATGCCTCGAAGACCACCTTATATTTGCCTTGATGCTTCTTGTTGAATGCCTGCACTATGTCATAAGTCACAGCCTCCTGCTTTTTCGGGTTGGCCACATGAATGCCAAATTTGATAATCGTAGACCCGCTGGCATCCTTGCCCTGATTGCCGCACGCTCCCAGCATGCCCAAGGACAAAATCCCGGCCAAGCAGGCCGCAACAGTTTTCACCACGTTGTGTCTGTTCATTTTCTTATCCTTTTTGTAACCCACCAGTAGCCGTTTCCCTTCAGAAACAAGAGCACGTTCGTCTTGGACCCGGTCACAGTAACTCTCCACCTTCATCAGCAGACCAAGCATCAGACAGTTGCGATCCGTTATATGTTAATCGAATAACATATTCAGGATGCTATTGAGTACAGTTCCAAAACTGGAGTACTGGTTTACATCAGCAATCTGTCGTAGATAACTGTATTTACAAGCCTTCCTTGAACCTGCTGGTTACAGCCTACATCAATAACGACATATGTCAACCGGATAACATATGCCCCTAAATTTTGGGTTTGCAATTCACTTAGTAGATAGTGTCCGGCCAGCAAAAAGGGTGCAGCATAAATGAAGTGCAGCAGATCCATCAACGATGACGGGAATAAGCAACGGGCCATCAGGAACCAGGGCGATGACCCGCTGACATGCCATGCATGGCCCGATATGATCAGTTGCCGGCTCGGACTTAGACCAGCGCCGAATCCTCCCTATGCTTCCACAGGCAGATGCCGCCGAATACCAGCAGCCAGACCAATCCCAGTATGGCTGGATACCTGGTGTCGGGGGCCAGGAAGAGCGAGAGGTAGATCAGAACAAAGAAGGCGATGGCAACGGCTCCAGTCACCCGGTAGGCCGGCATGATGAACCCATCAGGCATGAAGTCCGGGCTGGTCCGGTAGCGGCGGTGAGCAAGCAGAGTCAGAATGTAGATGAATATGATGACCGCGCTGGAGCAGGAGGTGAACAGGACGAAAGTGTCCTCAAAGCCGGGCAGCATATGCAGCACCGGAGATAAGAGGATCAGCACTCCGGACAGGATGATGGCCCGGGCGGGCACCTTGCCGCGGCGTGAGATTGTATGCAGGCTGCGCATCACAGGAGAGCGGCCAGCGGCGGCCAACTGGAAGAGGTTGCGGCCGGCGGAGTAGAGCAGGGAATTCAGCGAGGAGCTGGCTGCTGTGATGACCACGAAGAAGACCAATGCAGCCGCCCAGTCCACTCCGGCGTAACGGAAGACCATGACGAAGGGCGAGGTGAAGCTGCCGTCAGCGTTGGGGCGGAAGGAGCGCCAGGGCACAATCAGCATAATGGCGACCAGGGCACCCACGTAGAAAATCAGTACGCGCAGGATGATCTGATTGATGGCCTTGGGCAAGACCTTACGGGGATTCTGGGTCTCGGAGACGGTGACTCCCACGAATTCGATCATCTCGTAAGCGAAGAAGACCATCTGGAAGCTCATGAAGAAGGCCATCCACCCGTTGGGCGCCAGGCTTAGTCCAGTGGTGATGTTGTCCAGGCCCGCATGACCGGCCGGGCTGATCCGATCCTGTCCCGGCATGTGAACGGCAGGATAGTGGAATCCCGTGATGACCATGACCACGGCTGTAGCAATCATGGCCAGAATCAGGGTGATCTTAATCATGGAGAACCAGAACTCGGTCTCCCCGAAAACCCTCACGGCAATCAGGTTGATGCACACCATGGCCGTCAGGAAGCACAGCTCAATCAGACCCCGCCAGGCGCTCAGATCAATGCCGAAGGTGCCGAAGAAAGTGACGAAGTAGGTGCCCACGGCAGTCAGCTCGGACATGCCGATCAGGATGAGCACGATCCAGTAGGACCAGCCGGCGAAAGACCCCCACCCCTGGCCCAGGTAGCGGCTGATGAAGGCGATGAAGGTGTGCTGGACGGGGCTGCGATACATGAGCTCGCCAATGGCCCGCATGAGCAGGTACATGATCAGCCCCACGCCGATGTAGACCAGGATGATGGAGGGACCGGTCAGGGCTATGGACTTGCCCGACCCCAGGAAGAGCCCAGTGCCGATGGTGCCGCCGATGGCGATGAACTGCACATGACGGTTGCTCAGACCGCGTTCCATACCGTCGCCTGCCGAGGCGCTGTCACCTTGATTCTGCTGCGCCAAAGGGCCCTTGCCCGTACGGTTCATGCGACTGCACCTCCTTGTCTTCACAACCCATTAATCATCGCCGTCCAGGAAGGGACATCCCCTCGAGGCCGGTAGGACAGCAATACCACAGAGGTGCCGATAACCGGGAACAGGCGGCAGGCACCGACGCCCATGGTAGGACCCAACGGTCACGATTCGGTGAATTTAACGTCTCATATGGCGGACGCCTATATTCCACAATGCAAAGGCATAGTCATTCTGCATGGGTCGTCTCCGATAGGGTTGGCCCTGTCAGCCGGCGGTATCCAGTTGACAACCATCACCACCTAAGGAATGGCATTCCCATGGATCAATCCAAGGAGTCGCAGGGTAAGAACCTGCGCAAAACCCTGAAGAACAGGCACATCCAGCTCATCTCGCTGGGCGGCGCCATCGGGACGGGACTCTTCTACGGGTCCGGGGAATCCATCTCATTGGCTGGACCGGCCATCATCATCGCCTACCTGATAGGCGGTCTGGCTATCTTCATGATCGTCAGGGCCATGAGCGAAATGAGCGTGGAAGACCCCAAGTCCGGCGCTTTCAGCTACTACGCCACCCGCTACTGGTCCAAGCGTGCGGGCTTTGTGTCGGGATGGAACTACTGGATGAACTACGTCCTGGTATCCATGGTCGAACTCTCCGTGGTGGGCACCTTCGTCAACTTCTGGTTCCCGGCAATACCCGCCTGGGTCTCTGCAGCCTTCTTCCTGGTAATCATCACGGCCGCCAATCTGATGGGAGTCAGCAAGTTCGGCGAGTTCGAGTTCTGGTTCGCCATCATCAAAATCGCAGCCATCGTCGCCATGATCATCGGCGGACTGGCCGTCGTGGTCATGGCCCTGCCTACGGCCAACGGGCTTCGGGCCTCCTTCGCCAACTGGTTCACCGTGGGCGGCGGATTCCTGCCCAACGGACTTATGCGTCACGGCGCCAACGGCCAGTGGACCGGTCTGCTTATGTCGCTGGCGGTGGTCATGTTCAGCTTCGGCGGCACGGAACTCATCGGCATCACCGCCGGGGAGGCCTCCGATCCCCGGCGGACCATCCCCAAGGCCACCAACGCCATCATTTGGAGGATTCTGGTCTTCTACATTCTGACACTTGGAGTGATCATGGCCGTGGTCCCCTGGAATGCCATCGGCAAGCCCAATGCCCAAGGTATGGTCGTTAGCCCCTTCGTCCAGATCTTCGACTCGGTTGGAGTTCACGCAGCCGCAGGCATCCTCAATTTCGTCTGCCTGACCGCAGTCATGAGCGTTTACAACTCGGCCCTCTACTCCAATTCCCGCATGCTCTTCTCCCTGGCCCGGCAGGGCAATGCCCCCAAGTACCTGGGACGGCTTTCCAGGGGAGGGGTACCCTACGCAGGAGTGCTGACCTCTGCTTGCATCATCGCCCTGGCCGTTGTCGTGGTCTTCCTCTGGCCCCAGTTCGCCTTCAACTACCTGATGAGCATCGCCACGATCTCGGCCATCATCAATTGGTCCATGATCATGGTGACCGAGATGCTCTTCCGGCGCGCCGTAGCCCGAGGCGAGGGCCCCGGCGACCTGGCGGGCAAGACCGGCGAAAGCGCTCTGAACGCCCTGCACTTCAAGCTGCCCTTTGCCCGGGTGACTCCCTGGGCGGTCCTGGCCTTCCTGGCCATGATCGTGGTGCTCATGTGCTTCTCGCCCAGCTACCGGGTGGCCGTCATCGCCGGGCCCATCTGGTTGATCGTCCTTCTAGTGGCCTACCAGCTGACCCAGCGACGAGCCTGAAATTAACGATTCAATATAAGCGCGACCGGCTGTTAAGGAAATTGACCATGCAACCCTTCCTTCTTGACTAAGGAATCTTTGACTAGAGACTGGTAATCCGCAGATTGTCGAGAACCAGATCCTGGTAGCCAGCCATGTTGGCCTCCGAGCCGCTGCTGCCTTCCAGATCTGGTTTTCTGTCAGTGGAGTAAATGCCGAACCAGGTATCGCCATTCGGATCGCCAGTCAGCTCGAACTCGCATCTGGCGGTGGCCCCTAGAGCCTTGTGCAAAGGATACAGGTTCAGGTCCTCACCGGGGTATTCGCCTCTACCTGTTGCCAGGGCGTATATGCCGTCCGATCCGCACTGGTAGTCGAACGAGACCCTGTAGCGCCGACCCGGCGCAAAGGGGACGTTCTGGGGAATGGTCTGGAAGAGGAGAGCGTACCTCCCCGTCAGTCCGTTCACTTTCAGGGACCAGTCACCCTGGAGGACATCGTCCATCCTTTTGACGTCCCACCCGGCCTGCGTGAAGGGCTCATGCAACTGAGCCAGGTGGATTCGGTTGTCTTCCACCCCTTCGGCCCCAGCAACCACAAAGGGCCAAATCCCCTGGACGTTATCCTCGAAGTCACAGGTAAGCTCAGCCAGATGACCGTCCTGGTCCAGGCTGATGCCGTCATAGTCATTCTCGACCAGGCGAATGTCGTCAAGATAGGCGACACCACCCCCTTCATGAGCCAAGGCCAGACGGGTCTGCCCACCCTTGGGCGCTGTGAAGAAGAGGTAGGCATTCTGAAAGTAGCTGCTGCCGTCAGTCGTTGGGTCATCGGTGTTGTGGGCGTAGGCCTTGACATAGTTTTCGGCAATGCTCGGGCCGCTCATATTACGAGCCAACTGCCCACCCTGGTCCGCCTCCACACTCAGTTCGACCCGACCGCCACGGTTGTCAAGCCCTAGATAGAGGGCATACCGTCTGCCTGGCACCAGGCTGGTCAAGGGTTGCACAGCACAGACCGAGCCCTCAAGTCTGAGCATGGGATTGGCGCACTGGCCCTTGGTGATCGAGGCACGCCCGGGCCCCTTCACGGACCAGACCGACTGGAACAGCCTTTCGCCACCGTTGAACCCTGCATCAACCAGATGCTCTCCCGACCAGTCCACCTGGACTCCCTGGCCCGCATGCCGACAGACCAGGTAGGGTGTTCTAGGCTTGGCATCCAGGGTGAGGCTCCCCTGCACCACCGGAATCTCCCTTGGCTCCGATCTGCCCTGGTCGGTCAGCCGGTAGACGATGACAGTAGAGGCATCGCGCCACGATTCCGGGAGCTCCCAAGTGGTTGAGCCGCCAGCAGTATTCCAGTGGTAGAGCTTCTGCTCATCCGGATCAAGCAGGTCCCCTGTATTGGCATTCCAGACCCAGGGCAGCAGATATGCCCCTGCGCCGGTTCCAGTTTCAAGCCCAGGCTTGTCGGCCTTAGGGTCATTGGCCTCCAGATCGCCGACAAGCACCACGCGACCATTCAGTCTCATCGTGCGCTCGCGGTAGGCGGGTGATGTCTGCTCATTGGAACCCCTGGAGATGATCAGCCTGTCACCTTGATCATTAACCAGCTCGACCTGTTCGTTCCCCTGATTCCTGGTCGAGTCATGGACGGAATCGACGTTGATGGGGTCGTTGTACCAGGCCATGATTCTGAAATGCTGGATGAACTTGGTCGAGAGGTCGCAGGTGTAGAGGTTATCCATATAGGCATCGAAGTCATTGCGCCCCTGCCATCCCTCGAAGTCCTTCATGCTGTAGCCGCCCAGGAGCGGGGCGTTGGCCGCGCCTCCGAAAGCTCGGTGATCACCTATCCAGCTATCCTTCTGGTGGTTGCGCAGAAAGCGCATGACCTGGGAGTTCTCACCTTTGTCGTGGGGGGATCCATAGGTCAAATCCAGAGACCAGTGTTGGAAGGTGGCGTCATACTCATTGGCCGAAGCGTACTCCGTGCCAATCCCCCACCCGTTATCGGTCAGAATCTTCGAGAGCTTTCTGGTTTGCCAGGAATCCTCCTCCCCCGAGGTCCCATCGCCCCAGACATCCACGTACACGAAGTCCATCCTGTCGCCGACCTCACGGGCGAGGGCGGCAAAGCGTTCCCTCCTGGCGCCTGAGGCCAGGTCATAGATGCCATCGATACCCACGGTCTGATCCAGCCAGTTCCAGCCATAGCAGAGGCCGCCCTTGTCGTCCCTGCGAATCATGTTTTCAGAAAAGGCCTTGGCCTCGGGAAACATCTCGTCCACATTGACATGGACGCCGAACCGGGCACCATAGGCCTTGCCCCTGTCCATCAAGGTATTCAAGTCCTGGACTCCGCCCATTCGTCGACCGATGTCGTCGTAGTCCGGATGGCCGGAGTCGTGGCCCTCGTTGCCATATCCCTTGAGAAGGACGGACTGACCTAGGCCATCGGTAGCCAAGGCCACCCGCTTGACGTTATCCAAGGTTGTCATGAAGAGATTCTGGGCCTGAGAGCCGAAGTTCATAGCTATGCGTCGTGCCACCTGGTCCGGGATGTCATCAGAACCGTACGGATTGTTCATGATGTGCCTGAAGGCGATGGCGCCGTCCTGCCAGTTGACCACCCCGTCATCGTTCAGGTCTCCGGCCAGAGCCACTGCCATGGCGGGCTTGTCCGTCTCCTCAACCGTATAAGAGCGTCCGTGGGAATCCTGAACCACCCGGTTGTATATCCAAGGTGCACTGGTCAGGCCAAGGACGGTAACTCCGTCCACTTGGTCGCGAACCGTCATAACTCTGGTGTTCTGCGCGCCACCGGTTCCCGTTTTGCTGGCAGTGGTCCCATCGTGCTCGGAGTTGCTCCAGAGGCCGGCGCTGAGGCCATCCGCGGAGAGGAAGCCATACATGTAGTCCTGCCCAATAGGGTCCTCCTCCATCTGCTCGGTGACTGCCCGGTGCACATCACCGCTGATGGAGACATCCGCAGACATGCGAGCGCCGGTAAACTCCGCATCCGCCTGAGTACTGGTCACGGAAATCAGGCATTGACCAGGGAAGGCCACCGTCTGGACTGGATGATCGGGGCCGGACTGGTTCCTAATCGAAATCACCTTATAGCTCAGAGAGGCGTCCTCGACTGAGATACGGACCGCCAAAACCGCATCGATCCCCTGGCCTGCAGCGATCGCATGAAGTCGATAGACCAGACTGGTCTGGTTTTCCCGCTCCAGCTCCACTTGATCAGAACCCAGCTCAATCTCGATGCCGTTGATGGCCACCAGACGCAGATCCCGGACCTGCCCAAGCATGCTCCCTTCAGCATGAGGTGTCTTCAGCCGATAGTCAATCACTGAAGGAAAGTCAGGCCTGAGGCGCACTTCCATAACTTCGGTGCACAGAGTCTCACAAGAGTCCGTGGCGCCCGCCCTCGTGATCGACTGATTTCCATCCATGCTTGTTCTGCCCATCGGTCATCCCCTGTCATTGGTGTTATTCATATACGCCACCTATCGGCAACCCAGCCCCCGCAGGAACTCCTCGGTCTGTTCGGGCCGCTTAAAGACTGCGGTGTTGCCCAAGATCCGGGCGCAGACACTACCGATTTCACTCTTAAGGGCCTCATGGACCTTGTCCGGATCATGCGATCCCTGCAGAGTCTTGGTAATTTCGTCATACTCCAAGCTGAAGTCCGCTACTTGTTCGGGAAGCCCGGCACCTGCCACCATAGCCTCTTCCAGGCAGGCAAGCTGACCGACCAGCCTTCCGGGCAGGACGAAGAGCCCCTGGGCCTCAATCAGGCCGATGGGTTCCTGCTTGACTGGATAGAACTCCGGGTGCACGTGGAAGATGCCATCCGGAAACTCCGGACTGACACCGTTATTACGCAGGATCAGGCTCATCTCGTAGCCTCGGTTAGTCTTGACCAGGCTGGGCGAAAGGGCCGATTGCCGCCCTTCTGGTCCTTGGCTGGCGATGTCTAGGTCCGGATTGTCGTAATCCACCCAGGCCTGCCTGACGGTTTCGCTGACCTCGATAATCTCCTGCCGTGATGGCGAAACCACTCTCACCACGGTCCCCGGCCAGTCCAGAATCTCGATAGGGGTATCAGGGTGGCCGCCCAAGTGCAGGGTTCGCCAAGCACCGGCCTGATGCATGGGCAGGCGCTCTCCTCCGCCCTGATAGTGGTCATGAGCCAGAACAGATCCGCCAATACGAGGCAAGGCGGCGTTACATCCTAGGAAGTAATCGGGAAAACGGTCCACAAAATCCAGCAGGTTCCCGAAGGTGTCCCGGTCCACGTGCATGGGGGTGTGATCAGCGTTGACGCAGATGCCATGCTCGCGAAAGTACCCATAGGGCGAGAACTGCCAAAACCAGCCATGGCCGCCTAGAGTCAGGGGGATGGTCCTCAATGTGCGCTTGTCACGCCCGGCGAAGCCCTCATTTTCATGGCAGATGGTGCACTTGGGGTACCCTCCTGCGGTGCTGTTGCCCGCCGCAGCCTTCTTCATGTCCTTGAATTCCGGCTTGGCCAGGTTGATGGTGACCACCACGCCCCCGGAGGAGAAACGAGGGTTCCTGTCCAGAAGGGACTTCTTGATGTAGGTGTTTTTGACGCAATAGTCGTAGAACCAGTGCATGGCTGCCATACCACCCTGAGCCCTCTCCACCTGCATGAAGCGCCGCTGCAGATGGGATGGCCTGGAGGACAGGATTCCCATAACCGTATCTGCCATGGAGGGGGCGTCATCCTGAGCCATAAGCCCGGCATCGGCCAAGGCCTGCATAAACGATTCCAGAAGATCATCGACGCCACCGGAGGCGGAATCAGCAGATCCATCCCCGGAATCGTAGGAGTCCAAGGAGAAAAGCGCCAAGATCTGATTGCGAGCCCAGTCGACATCGGACGGATCCAGGTCCAGACAGGCACAGGCGTACCCGATCAGAGCATCGAGGCTCCGGTAAACCCGGTTCAGCATCAGCTCCTCACCTCTTCGACCACCTGAGCGGTCATCTCCTGCATTTGGGCATCGTCAGCCTCCATCTCCTCGACCAAGCGCATCTGGGTATGGGTCCGTACCAAATTGTGCTCCGGGTAGGCGGTGGCGAAATAGGTGTCACCCTGAAGGTAGTCGGTCAAAAAACGCATGCCGCACTCCAGGGTCATAATCCTACAGGAAGCCGGGAAGAGGCTCAGCTCCCGGTCCATGGCCTTGCTGGCAACCGCTCCCAGGAACCCTTGGGCATAGGCACGGTAAAGATCGGGGTTGAAATGGACCTTGTCCAGATCCCGCTCGTCTTCCAAGGCAGTCGAAGCGCCGAAACGGATGGAGTCGCCGAAATCGAAGAGCATGGATCCGGGCATGATCGTGTCCAGATCGATGATGGCCCTGGCCTTCCCGGTGGCGGCATCCATCAGGATGTTGTTGAGCTTGGTGTCGTTATGGGTGACCCTGAGTGGAATGGATCCATCGGCAAGCCCCTCCATGATGACCGGGTACTGCTCAGCACGTTCCATATACCAGTCGATCTCGGCCCGGCAGGTGGATGCCCTGCCTTTGATATCTTCCTGAACAGCCCGTTTGAAGGTCTCGAACCGTTTGGGGGTGTCATGGAAGTGGGCGATGGTCTCGGTCAGTTGAGAGGCATCGAAGAGCGCCAGAGAATTCTGGAAGCGTCCGAAAGCCTGGCCCGCCTCCTTGAAAACATCTGGGCTGGGGACCAGATCGTAGGAGATCGTGTTCTCGATGAAGGCATAGACCCGCCAGGCTCCGCTTGCCAGCTCACAGTAGGTATTGCCCTCTCTATTGCGGATAATGTCCAGGGTCTCTTGACCCTGCGAGCGCAGAAATTCGGTCACCAACTCGATGTTGCGCATCAGGGAGGCCGTATCAGGGAAAACCGAGGTATTCATTCGCTGCAGAATGTAACGACGCTTGTCCGTTTGTATCAGATAAGTCTGATTGATGTGCCCGTTGCCATAAGGCGCAATGCTCTCCACACGCCCTTCGAGTGGGTAGTGGGCAGCAACCGCGGCCAGCTCCTGATCCTGAACCGTCGTCATAATAGCCCCTTTCCTGCCGAACCTGCCCTTATGCCTGCTGCCAGACCATGGCGCTGGGTTCCAGGACAATGTCCCTGACCTGGCCGTCTGCCTGACGAACCCTGGTCTCCTGGGGTAAGTCGGTGTTGTTGACGACGCAGTAGACGCCCTCCTGTGGGAAGTAGGCCACCTCGCAATGAGGATTGGTGCAGCTCCAGTCCCTGTACCGGCCCTCCTGCCCACTGGCATAGAAAAGGATCCGTTCAAGAAGCCTGGCATTGACGGCCGAATAGGGCAGTCCGGACAGGTAGACCCCACGGCCCATGCCATACTGGTTGACCGCCAGCTGCACCTGACCCTGGTCGGCCCTTAGCAGGGTGACCTCCTCGTTGATGGGGTAGGTGTTTACCACTGGCTCTCCAAAGTTCGCTTTGCCGTCCTCGGGCAGATCGGCGGTGATGAAGTGCCCCTCGGCGACCTTCGGGAAGTATTTGTCTACCGAAAGAGTGTGGAAGCGCTCCTGATCAACGCCGAAAACATCGGCCAATTGGAAGAAGCGCCCCTCTCTTTCCAAAGCGGTCGGCTGGCCTATGCCGACCAGGGCCCCTCCCCCGTTGACCCAGGACCGCAGGATCTCCAGTAGGGCAGGATTCTTCCAGACCCCGCCACCGCTGAAGGCCGTATCGGCCGGACCACCGGTGATGATCACATCCAGGTCATGATCCACGCCACGGGCCAGAATGTCGTCGAAGCTGATGAAACGGACGTTCACCCTCATGCCCGACAGTGCCTCCAGAACCCCGTAGTAGGAGTAGGTCTGCTTGTTGGGCAGGGCGTGCGCCACCGTGTAGGCCATCCAGGAACGCATGGCGCCCCAGGAATTCAGCACTGCCACATTGAGCTGTCCCTGGGCCGCCTTCCCATTGGTCCTGTCATGCAGATCCCGGAACTCGTCTGCGATGCGGGCCACGGTCTGAACGAATTTGGGGAACTTGGCCGCCAGGGATGGGTAGCCGCCGTAGCCCATGCGCGATATGGGGCTGCGCAGGATGGCCCTGCGGGCCTTGCGCCAATTGTCCAACCCCTCGATACTGGGATCGTTGCCCTCATGGAAGGTATCAGGGAAGAAGTATGGCAGAAAACGACCTTCGGTGTAACGAACCCCGGGAATATCGGAGATCATGCGCAAGGTGGTGCCATCGCCCACGGACCCGACCACAGCATCCAGACCCAGCTTCTCGAAGCCCGGCTTGTAGGGCTCGGTCCCGATCCATTGGTCTCCCAGGAACATCATGGCTTCCTTGCCTGCCTGGTGAGTCATGTCGACCATGGTCTTCACGTTCTCCCGCACGAAGTCCGAGAGGAAATCGATCCAATCGCGCTGTGCCGTGCCAGGAATGCAGAAGGAGGAATTGTAGCTGCCCTTGTTGATGAAGTCCTCCGGACGCAGACGGTAACCGTACCGGGTCTCGAAGTCATCCAAGGCCTGGGGGGAGACTGTGCAGGCATATCCGAACCAGTCCACCAGCTTCTCCCGGTGGAGCTGGTCGAAGATCAGCGTGAACTGGTAGAAGAAGGTGGTGAACCGGACCACGTCGGTCGCCGGGTTCTCATCCAGCCACTGCCGATAGGCATCCATGACGAACTTTCGGGTGGCAGGATGGTAGATGTCCAGGGGAATCTCGTGCTCCTTGTCGCCCCAGTCGTTGGTCAGGTGGTTGTACATCTCGACCGGATCCCAGATAATGTAGGCCAGGAAGGATGCCGTGTACTCATGCATGGGGGTGGCCTCGGTCACGCGAACCAGGTCCTGATCCGGATCCAGGCTCCACTCCGACTGGTCCAGGACCCGCCCGGAGGTGCGGTCGATGACCTCCCAGTACCGATGGGGGTCGGCATCCCTGTTGGGCCTGAGCTGCTGGTCGAAATAGCGGTCCATCAAGGGAATCTGCACTTGATCTTCGTGGGCCAGTATGCGCTCAGACATCAGGTAGACCTGTGGGGTCTCGTCCATGTGCTTGCTGATCCACTCGTTGTGGGCGCGAGTAGGGAAGTAGGCGCTGTACACCTTCATCCCCAAGTTCAGCAGCTCCTGGTCCAAACGCGTGCCGTCCGAATTGCGAATGGCATCCGCACCCCAGAGCTTGGCCAGTTCCTTGGTCTTTTCGGCAAAGTTTTCTTCGCCCGGCAGGGTAAAGCGCCCGGTCGTGGTCATTGAATCAAATCTCCTTGGAATATCTCGTAACGGAATGACTGAAAAGCTGTGTACAGCCTTGGGCTCTTACTCCTTGACCGAACCGGCGGTCAGTCCAGCCTGCCAGAACCGCTGCAGGCAGAAGAAGAGGATGATCACCGGCAGAACACCCAGCAGGGACCCCATCATCAGCGCCCCTCGATCGGTAAAGACCGGCAGAGAGACCAGACCATAGAGGCCCAGGGTCACCGGGAAGAGGTTCTCGCTGGAGAGCATCATCAGCGGCAGGAGGAAGTTATTCCAGGTGGCCACGAAGAGGAAGAGGAAGATCGTGACCATGGCAGGCGCAAGAATCCTCAGCACGATCGTGAAGAAGATCCTCGCCTCGCCAGCACCGTCGATCCTGGCCGCCTCCAGAAGCTCGGTAGGGACCGAACTCTGGGCGTACACCCTTCCCAGGAAGAAACCGAAGGGCGAGACCGAGCAGGGGATGATCACTGCCAGCATGGTGTTGCTCAGATGGAGGGCGTTGAAGATGGAGTACTGGGGGATGGTCATCAGCGCCGAGGGCATCAGCAGGGCAGACATAGCGATGGTCATGACGACGCCCCTGCCTCGGAACTGGAACTTGGCTGTGCCATACCCGGCCATGACCGAAACCACTGTGCCGATCAGGGCGGAAACCCCTGAGTAAATCAAGGAATTGAAGACCCAGTGCCAGAACTGTGAATGTGTCCAGCCTAGGAGGATCGAGTAGTTAGTGGCCACCGCCTGGGGAATCTTCTTCAGGTCGACCGCAAACCAGAGGCCGTTGCTGCTGACCAGCTGGGAGGGCGACTTGGTAGAGGCGATGATGGCCCAATAAATGGGAAAGAGGAAGTAGATCAAGGCGAAGACCAGGACCACGATGGTGGTGATCTTGACCACCTTGGTGGGCCTCATGGAGCGGGGCAGCTCATCGGCCTTCTGCTTGAGGAGCTTGTCCTGCTTTTTTGCAAGGCGTGCGGGATTGGCCGAGGTCATGATTCGTTCACCTTCCTCTCGATGTATGCGTAGAGGGCGGCAAGGACCCCGGCAATCAGCGCCATGACAATTGCGATGGCCGAAGCCGGACCGTCACCCTTGGGGGTGAGGATGCCTCGCGATGTGTTCATGGCCATCATCATGGGGGTGTAGGAGTTCGATATGCCCTTGTCGACGGTCTGCATGACCTGGGGCTCGTTGAAGAGCTGGATGCTGCCGATGATGGACAGGAGCATGGCCAGGAGAGCGGCCCCCCTTACGTTGGGGAGTTTGATCCTCATGGCGATCTGGAAACCGTTGGCTCCGTCGATTCGGGCAGCCTCATAGAGATCACGAGGAATGGCCTGGAGGGCTGCTAGGAAGATCAGCATGTTGTAGCCCGTGAAGGTCCAGGTGGTGATGTTGGCCATGGAGGCGATCAGAGCGTTGGATGCGAAGAAGTTGACGTGGATTCCTATGGCTGCCAGGCCCTTGACGATGGGCGAGAACTGGTCGTTGTAAAGGAATACCCAGATGATGGCCGCGATCGCGCCCGGGATGGCATAGGGCAGGAAGTAGCCCAGCCGATAGGGGGTGACGTGCTTGACAATGAAGGAATCCAGGAGCATGGCCAGGGCCAGTGCGGCGATGATCATGACCGGGACCTGGATGACCGTGTAGATCAGGACCCTGCCGATGCCGGTCCAGAAGGCTGCGGAGGTAACTGTAAATCGGAAGTTCTCCAACCCGACGAACTTATTGATCATCTCGCCCCCGCCGTAGGCGCCGCCGCCCGAGGCCACCTGCTGGAAGAAGCTCATATAGACGGCATAGGCAATGGGGATGATGAAGACAATCGCAAAGAGGATGCAGAAAGGCATCATGAATGCCCAACCCGTCCGTTCGTTGCGTTTGACGATCTCGGATCTCCCCTTCTTCTGAGCCCCTGCCTCAGCTGTTGTTCGATGGCTCATGTGAATAACCATCCTCTCGGAACCTATAAGGCGAGCGACCTTCCCGCAGGCGGGGAACACGGGCCACAGACCCGGGTTCCCCAACCTGGTGAGATTGTCAGGGAAGGCCTCCCTGCTGTATCCGCCGAAGAGCGGTTACCGATCAATCCTTGGCGATCGGAAGGCCATAATCCTTCAGTGTGGCAAGGGATGTCTTCTGTGCCGCGTCGAAGGCATCGGAGACCTTGGCTTGACCCTTCCCGGCCTTGTCGGCAGCCTCGCCGACGGCGCTGCTCACCGCGGAGAATCCGGGCATGTAGTTGAAGGAGCCCATGTTGGCGTTGGCCTTGGCGAACTCCGCCATCACGTCCTGCCCGCCGAAGAATTCGGTCCAGGACTGAGGGGTCTTGGCCTTCTCGGTGGAGGCCGCGACAATCAGACCCTGAGAGGTCAGATCAGGCACCTGGGTGTTGAACCAGTCCAGGAACTCCATGGCCTCTGCCTTGTGCTTGGTGCCTTTGATGGCTGCAACGCCCGAACCGCCGTTGGGCCCGGTCTTCCCGCCGTTCTTGAACCAGTCGCCGATCTGGGTGACCCTCCACTGGCCCTTGCCGGCATCACCGATCCAGTCCATCATGATCGGGGCGTTCCAGGCGGCGTCAATGGATCCGATGATGGAGCCGTCATGGAAGGCACCAGCGAAGGAGGGGTCGGTGCTGGGGGTCAGGTTCATCGCCTTGGCATCCAGCAGCTGCTGGTAGAAGTCGGCCGTGGCCTTGGAGCCGGGCGTATCAACGTTGACGACCCACTTACCGTCCTTGATCTCGTACCAGGGAGATGATGCGCCGGACAGGGCGGAGAAGGCCATGCCTGCACCATCGGGCTGGTAGGTCATGATGTACTTACCCTGAGCCGCTGCCTTCTTGGCCGATTCAATGAATTCCTCGGCCGTGGTGGGGACCTTAATGCCCAGCTTGTCGAATTCAGTCTTGTTGTAGTAGTAGACCATGGGGCCGGTATCCTGAGGCAGACCGAAGACCTTGCCGTCCACGCTCATAAGCTTGCTGGGACCCTCTGCAAAGTCTTTGGAGTACTTGCCTGCCTCTGCAGTGACATCCTCGACAATGCCCTTGGTATAGACCTCAGGCAGCTCAGCGTAGCCTACCTGAGCCAGATCGGGAGCATTCCCGGCCTTGACGTCGGTCTCCAGCTTCTTGATCAGGTCACCGGGGCTGCCATTGAACTTGGTGGCCTTGACCTGGATGTTCGGGTGATCCTTGTTCCACCTGGCCACGGTGTCCTTGACCATGGTCATGCCCTGCTTGTCGGGAAGACGATGCAGGTATGTCAGTTCGACCTTGCCGCCCGACTTGGTGTCACCGCCCTTGCTGGCATCGGATCCGCCGGAGGAACCGCACCCGGCCAGTGCCATGCTTAAGGCCGCCACTGCAGCCATGGCCGCCATTATACGTTTGTTGCTGGTTCTCATCTTGACTCACCCCTTCATAAAAACAACATTGTCTTAACCTCGAAGTGCATATTCAGTATAGCAGTACTTATTTGCAAGGACAGTTTATTAATTTAATTACAAGAAATGTAGATTTAGCAAATCAGTGCTAAACCACGGGATTTTCATTTGATTACCTTCATTCACAATTGATATCGACCTAGTAGATCCAACGAACTCTAAGCGGGTGTAGTGCTTTGCAGTAGCAGCGTTTTCGACAACTTCGCCCTATACCCTATAAGGCAAGCGCTCCAACCTTGTCTGAGAATCCCTCTATGCTGTCCCGTAATTGCAAAACCACTGAAGAGGTCGCCGAACCTATCAGTAACCGGGATCAGACAGTGCGGTGTCGTGCATACCCGGCGAAAGGAGGTCCGGCCGAAACGGTCCGGATCCGCCCATCCGACCCGTTGGGCCCGGGTCGAACAGGTCCGGGACTGTCGCAACCCGATGTTGCGGAGCGCTATGTGCAGTGTCACAGACAGGCAAGGCGTCTGGATTCCGCCTGAGCGGAGCCTGTCGAAACCGTCGTCATAGGGCTCTCAGGTCAGTCCAAGGAAAAGAGCAGTTATGGCGACCAGGCAGGGCGGAAAGACCAGTTCCTCCGCATCCACCGACCGGGTTCAACGCAACCTCAAAACCCGGCACGTCACCATGATCGCCCTGGGCGGCTGCATCGGCACCGGCCTGTTCATGACCTCCGGCTCCACCATCGCCAAGGCCGGACCAGGAGGCGCGCTGGTGGCCTACGCAGCCATGGGCCTCATGGTCTACTTTCTAATGACCAGCCTGGGCGAGCTGGCCACACACCTGCCTACTTCCGGCTCCTTTGCCGCCTACAACGCCCGCTATGTGGATCCGGCCCTGGGATTCGCCATGGGCTGGAACTACTGGCTGAACTGGGCCATCACCGTGGCTGTGGACATCTCCACCGCCGCCCTGCTGATCCAGTACTGGCTGCCCCACACCCCAGGATGGATCTGGAGCCTGCTGGTCCTAGTGGTCATCTTCCTGATCAACGCCCTGACCGTGTCGGCCTTTGGCGAGGCCGAGTTCTGGCTGGCACTGATCAAGGTGGTGACGGTGATCGTCTTCCTGGCCATCGGCTTGGCCATGATCTGCGGAATTATGTTCCGCCCAGCCTTGGGCCTGAGCAATTTCACCTATAAGGACGCTCCCTTCGTGGGCGGATTCCCCGCCATTCTCAACGTCTTTCTGATTGCAGGCTTCTCCTTCCAGGGCACTGAGCTGATCGGCGTCACGGCCGGCGAGTCCGAAAACCCCGGCAAGGCGGTCCCCAAGGCCATCAACGACGTCTTCTGGCGGATCCTGCTCTTCTATGTGCTGTCCATCTTCGTCATCGCCGCGCTGATTCCCTACACCAGCCCCAATCTGCTCAGCTCCGCCGAGGGGGACATCGCCATGTCACCCTTCACCTTGGTCTTCCAGCGAGCGGGCCTGGCCTCGGCAGCCAGCGTCATGAACGCCATCATCCTGACCTCGGTCCTCTCATCCGCCAATTCAGGTGTCTACGCCTCCACCCGAATGCTCTACTCCCTTGCCAAGGACCATTACGCCCCGTCCTTCTTCGGGCACACCACCCGTCACGGCATCCCCATGGCCTCGCTGGTCGCCACGCTCGTGGTCTCCCTGGCCACCTTCGCCGCCAGTATCTTCGGCCAGCGGATCTACATGTGGCTGGTGGCCGCTTCGGGTCTGACCGGATTCATCGTCTGGATCGGCATCGCCCTGAGCCACTACCGCTTCCGCCGCGCCTGGGTGGTCCAAGGCCACCGGGTTGAGGAGTTGCGCTACCATGCCAAGCTCTTCCCCCTGGGACCCATCCTGGCCCTGATCCTGTGCGTCGTCGTCATCGGCGGGCAGAACATCGAGGCCTTCGTCAACTGGAACTGGCAGGAGATCGGCGTCACCTACATAAGCGTGCCCCTGGTGCTTGCCCTTTACCTGGGCTACAAGATCCGACACCATACCCGAATCGTGCCCCTGGAGGCCATGGATTTGAGCGGGGATCCGGAATCGCTATGAAAGATTTGCCAGCTGACATGACACATTGTGACCACGGGAGCCGAAAGGCCATATCAATGGCATAGACTCCCTAAGCGTTCGAGGACCGGCTCAAGGACCCGGCCATATGAATCTATTCCGACATCCAGCCGGCAATATCAGGAATCACAATTTCAGTACGACCCCGGACTCCCCGGTGCGTCGCCCAGCCAAAAGGAGGAGGATCATGACGCAGAACACCAGCAATGCAGCGTCGAACACCAATCAATCCGACCGGGCCGGGCAAGAGCATCATGGCTACGGCAGCGTCAAGCGCAACCTCAAGACCCGCCACATCTCCATGATCGCCCTGGGCGGCTGCATCGGCACCGGACTGTTCATGACCTCCGGCTCCACCATCTCCACTGCAGGCCCCGGCGGCGGACTTCTGGCCTACATAGCCATGGGTGTCATGGTCTACTTCCTGATGACCAGCCTAGGCGAGCTGGCCACCCACCTTCCAGTGTCGGGCTCCTTCGCCGCCTACAGCGCCCGCTACGTGGATCCAGCACTGGGATTCGCCATGGGCTGGGACTACTGGCTGAACTGGACCATCTCGGGTGCCGTGGACATCTCCACCGCCGCCCTTCTGATCCAGTACTGGCTGCCCAACACCCCAGGATGGATCTGGAGCCTGCTGGTCCTGGTCATCGTCTTCCTGATCAACGCCCTGACAGTCTCCGCATTCGGGGAGACCGAGTTCTGGCTTTCCCTGATCAAGGTGGCCACCATCATCGTCTTTCTGATCATAGGCATGGCCATGATCTGCGGAATCATGTTCCAGCCGGCGGTCGGCCTGAAGAACTTCACCTACAAGGACGCCCCCTTCGTGGGAGGTTTCCCGGCCATCATGAGCGTCTTCCTGATCGCCGGCTACTCCTTCCAGGGAACCGAGGTTGTGGGCGTGACCGCCGGCGAGTCCGAAAACCCCGGCAAGGCGGTCCCCAAGGCCATCAACGACGTCTTCTGGCGGATCCTGCTCTTCTATGTGCTGTCCATCTTCGTCATCGCCGCCCTGATCCCCTACACCAGCCCTAACCTTTTGGGAGCCTCTGACGGAAACATCGCCATGTCGCCCTTCACCCTGGTCTTCCAGCGGGCCGGCCTAGCCTCGGCGGCCAGCGTCATGAACGCTGTGGTGCTGACTTCCATACTCTCGGCCGTCAACACCGGGGCCTACGCCTCCAGCCGCATGCTCTACGGACTGGCCAAGGATCATTATGCTCCGGCCATCTTCGCCAGGACCACCAAGAGGGGCATCCCCCTGGCAGCCCTGGTAGCCACAGTCTGCATGTCCCTGGCCACCTTCGCCTCCAGCATCTTCGGCCAGTCCTTCTACATGTGGCTGGTGACCGCTACTGGGCTGACCGGGTTCATCGCCTGGATCGGCATCGCCCTGAGCCACTTCCGCTTCCGGAGGGCCTTCAAGCTCCAGGGGCACGACCTGAGCGAGCTCAAGTACCACTCCAAGCTCTATCCGTTCGGTCCGGTTCTGGCCATGGTGCTCTGCGTCATCGTCATCGCAGGACAGGACATCCCCTCCCTGCTCAGCCTGAACTGGTCTCACATGGCTATGACCTACTTCAGCGTGGTTCTGGTCCTGGTCCTCTACCTGGGCTTCAAGTTCGTCAACCACACCAAGATCGTGCGCCTCAAGGACATGGACGTGTCCGGTGCCGAATCCGCGCGCTGAATCAGCAGGCGCAGGGACACCCCGTAAGTAGTTCAACGTCCTTATATAACCAAATGGTGCATATAACCAATGGTGCCCCGCAGATGGTCGTTCCATCCGTGGGGCACCGCCGCATATCCTCTGGCATTGAATATTCCACACATCCATATGACCAATCCGATCAACGAACAATCTGACCGCGCAACTGAAATATGAATGTCAGGGATAACTAAATGGCCGTTCCCTCATCGGCATTGCATCCGGATGAGGGAACGGCCACTCGCTTAATGGTCAGTCGGACTAGGCAGGGTCCTCCCGACAGAGCCTAGAGGTCACTGCACCTGGGAACGGGCGATCTTGCCGGTGAAGGACTGGGCCTCATCGGCATCCTTGACGTCCTTGTTCCAAGAGAACATGGCGCGCAGCTTGGGACCGACCTCCTCGATCTTCTCGTGGGAGTACTTCTCCTGGAGCTCCTTGAACTTGGGGGCGCCGGCATCCTGGTCGTCAATGAACTCCTTGGCGAAGGAGCCGTCCTGAATGCGCTGCAGCTGGTGACGCATCCTGTCCTTGGTGGACTCGTCCACCACGGTGGAGGTGAAATCGCCGTACTGGGCGGTGTCGGAGCAGGACCAACGGGCCTTGTTCAGACCACCCTCGTTCATCAGGTCGACCAGCATCTTGAGCTCGTGGCAGACCTCGAAGTAGGCGATCTCCGGCTGGTAGCCAGCCTCGGTCAGCACCTCGAAGCCAGCCTCGACCAGGTGGTTGACGCCGCCCATGAGCACATCCTGCTCGCCGAAGAGGTCGGTCTCGGTCTCTTCCTTGAAGGTGGTCTTGATGGCGCCGGCGCGCAGAGCGCCCAGAGCCTTGGCATAGGCCAGGGTGATGTCCCAGGCGTCGCCGCGCGGATCCTGCTCCACAGCTACGACCACGGGCACGCCACGGCCAGCGACATACTCACGACGGACGATATGGCCCGGGCCCTTGGGGGCCACCATGAAGACCGGGTGGTCAGCGCTGGGCTTGATGTAGCCGTAATGGATGTTGAACCCGTGGGCGAAGGCGACTGCCGCACCCTCCTTGATGTTGGGCTCGATGTCGTCCCGCCAGATGTTGCGCTGGTACTGGTCGGGGGCCAGGATCATAACGATGTCGGCCTCCTTAGTGGCCTCGGGCACGGTCTTGACCTCCAGACCCTGCTCCTTGGCGAAGGGCACCGACTTGGAGTTGGCGCGCAGGCCGACCACAACGTCCACACCGGAATCACGCAGGTTCAGCGCATGAGCATGTCCCTGAGAACCGTAGCCGATGATGGCCACCTTCTTGCCATCCAGAACCGAAAGGTCCCCATCCTTCTCATACCAGATCTGTGCTGCCATTATCTACACTCCTTTATGTGCGGTTACAACCGCTTCACGCATAATTGTTCTACGACTTGATTCCAGTCAGTGGATGCTATTCATCGATCCCAACGCAGGATTTTGTCCGTCTGCCGAAATCGAACTGCCTGATGCACCTTCTGTGCATTCAACCATACTCGTGACATGGCTGGCATAAGTTCCACGACTCATTGTTCGGACGAAAAGCGGCTACCAGCCGCTCCGATACGCGTCATCTCCTTTCCGACAATCAATTGGTCAACATTCACGACACGAACAGGTATGGCCTCATCAGCTAACTTGAATCTCGCCATCGGCAGGATGTTGAATCTTATTGTCGGAAAATCGCGATTACGGATCCTGCCTGCGCTGACAGGATCCGAGTCTGCGTCGAATCAGCTCATCAGCGAAGACGAGCTAATAATTCGCAGCAATACCAAGAAGCAATTGAACTGTGCAGTCATCGCTGAAAGCCTCCTCTCCATTTGTTTCGCATCAATCAGCTCCCCGCAGGAGCCAAGTACTGGCACCATATCGCCATTACAGAGCGGAGCGCCGGACGGGTTCACAATATGGACTATTCACTTTCGCTTGCGAGCAATTGGACAAAATGACGCACAATTTTCCGCACTACTTTTGACCATCAAGCAACTCCGGACCAACTGGGAATACGCCTACCTTGAAGCCGCTCTGACATAACGTGACGAAAAATCAATCTCAGCCCCCTCCCCATGCCAGGAAAAGGGCTAAAAGGATTACTCGCCCAGATCTGTCAACAAATCACGACATAGGTGCGAACCCTGAGCATCCGACCAGACCAAGGTGGCAAGAGAGGGATCGTCGCCTGACGATTGGGGGTTGACACTTCTGCCGTTTTTCCCTACTGTCTCCGTCCGGTCACGCAGAGCCGGGAAGGTGCCGACAGCGGCGGATGGGCAGAAGATCAGTTCAGCCTTACTAGTCTTCCCCTGCCAGACAAGATGAAGCACGCTACGCGTCGCATCGATTCGATAAGAGAATGTGCCATTGAAGGCATCCAGCTTATTGCGCAATCGACAGAGAGCGTTCAAGGAGCGAACGACCGGCCTAGTCAGATTCCGCTCAATCTCCTCTTCGGTGTAATAGTGCCTATTGATATCTCGGCCATTGCGGGTTCTCGCTAGCAGAGCCATGTCATTAGCACCAGCCAGCGCCCCGACATAATAAACCTGAGGCACCCCTGGAAGGAAGAACTGAACGGCTCTTGCAGCCAGGTAGGCCCTGTCATGGCAAGCCAATGCCGAGTAATAGGTCGTATTGATTTGATACAGGTCCAGGTTGCTGGCAGCAGCTCCAGTAGCAGCTTCCGATTGGCCGTGAGTGTTGCAGTGAATTGTCCGGACCAGTTGGTCCACGGCCGCATCATCCACGAGCCCTTTCAGGGAACGGTCCATCTGGTCAGCGCCGATATCTATCACTCCGATCCCATCATGGGTATCCAGGACAGTGACCGCATTGGTCGGTCTGACCTCGATCCAATGGGCCAGTGCTGCGATATCTCCGGTGAAGATCGAATGCAGCAGCAGAGGCGGCAGGGCGAAATCGTAAACCCTGTCGACTTTAGAGGCTATATCAATCTGCTTGCGATAATTGGAGTGGACCTCAATCAAAGTCTCCAAACCCCGAGTGGCTGCTTCCTGCTTGATACGAGTGATGAGGTCGAAAGTCTTGGGCGTCATAAAACAACTGGTACCTGCCTGCTTGGCCCCATATCCGACGGCATCCAAACGGATGTAGCTGACATTGCTGGCCGCCAAACGATCAAGTATAGATGTCAGATACGCCCATCCCTGGGACGAATCGGTATCGATGTCAACTTGCTGTGGGGTAAAAGTAGTCCAAACCAGCCGGGTTTCACCTGCCCAGGTATAGTGGGTGAAAGGCAGGCCCGGGCGCGGCCGATATATGCGCGCCAGATCTTCTTCGTCGGCCCCATCAGGAAAGACTGAAGACATGGTCAAGAACATCGAATAATACGGGCTCGCCTTCCCCTTGGCCATGACCTCCCGGAACTGCTCGGACTCCGAGGACATGTGATTGACAATAGCGTCAACCATAATTTTGTGCGATCGGCTCAGCTCTGCGACGTCGTCCCAAGTGCCTAGCCTTGGATCCACCTGACGATGGTCAATGGGATCAAAGCCTGCATCAGCACCATCGTAGGGGGTGAAAAAAGGCAGGATGTGGACTCCCTGATACACGCCATCAAAATACGTACGCAACACTCTGGTCAAGGAGGCCAGGGTATCGCCTCCAAACCTGTTTGCATATGTAATGAGTTGAACCTTGTTGTCCATCCGTCCTCCTGAGCTCGGCAACTAACAGTGTTACCTAATCGTTTAGATAAGCCTAATATAGTATGCAGTGAGTACTTTGCATCTCTGCTCCGGAAACGATCGTTGATTCTGGGACGAAGATGGAAATAATATGCTTGCCATTTTCGCTCGGACTACTGGAGGATTCATGAGCAGACAAGCCACAATCAAGGATGTGGCTCGGGAAGCGGGCGTGTCGACCTTCACAGTATCCAAAGCCCTGCGCAATCAGCCTCATGTCGCCCCTGAAACCCGCAAAAGGGTGTTGAGAGCTGCGGCCAGGCTCAATTACTCAGCGTCGAAATCAGCTGCCGCACTGGTCAGTGGAAAGACCAAAAGAGTCGCCCTACTGATAGGAGAACAGATAACCGGTTGGTTCAATGGGAACATTCAGGAAGGCGTCTATGATGTGCTGAGCACTCATGGCTACGATCTGCTCATCTACCGAGCCGGAACAAGCGAGGAGCGAGCCGCTTTCTTCAGGAATCTTCCCGCCAAGCGCAACGCCGATGCCATTATCGTGGTCTCTTTCACCCTGACGCAAAAGGAGACCAAGGCCCTTCAAGAATTGGACATGCCCATCGTCGCGATCCACTCAGGTGCCACATCGTTCAGTCAGGGATCCATCCGTATAGACGATTGCGAATCCGAAATTGAAGCAGTGCAGCACTTGGCATCGCTGGGCCATACAAGGTTCTGCTTTCTCGACAGATTCAACCCTTTGCCTGAGTACTCCTGGGGCGCCAACCAACGCATTATCGGTTACAAGAAAGCCATCGACCGCTACCACTTGGTAGACTGCGGAGTACTCACCATGGATCCGGACAGAGAGCATCCTGCCAGGACAGCAGCGGATCGGATCGCCTCCATGACACCAGCCCCCACAGCCATCTGCGCCTGGTCTGACGATTGCGCCTTGGCTCTTCTGTCTGAACTGCGCCAGGCTGAGATCAGGGTGCCCGACGTCGTCTCGATCATGGGATTCGACTCCTCGGATGTGGCCGCTCTGGCCGGCTTGTCTTCAGTAGCCCAGCCGGCCAGAGACATAGGAGCCGAGGCCGCCAGAAAGGCCCTGCAGCTCATCGACGGCTCACCCTTAACCGAACCGCACACACAGGTCAAGACCCATATCATCGACAGGGCCACCACCGGTCCGGCTCCTAGGGACGAGGGACGTTGAGCGTACCTGTCCTGGCGACCTGACCCAGCCAAGTCAAAGAAGGCTTGGGAGTTCGCTTGAATGTCTTGCGGTCCACGCTGATAAGACCAAATGTTGGATCGTATGAACCCCACTCATAGTTGTCGAGCAATGACCAGTGAAGATAACCCAAAACATCAATCCCCAGGTCCATAGCCTTCTTGAGACCCACAAGAGCATCGTGAGTGTAGTCGATCCTGCGGGCGTCATTATCAGTGGCCAAGCCATTCTCAGTCACGAAGACCGGAACGCCACCGGTCAGATTCCAGGCAGTCTGCACGCCAATTCCCAAGGCAGGAGGAAAGTATTCCCACCCGTTCTTAGTCTTTTCAGCTTCTGCAGGAACCGGCAGCGGTCCATTTTTGCCGATGAATGTACGCAGATAGGCCTGCACACCGACCCAATCATCTCCAGCCGCGTGCTCGAAGAAAAAAGTCTCGCGCCAATAGGCGTAATCGCTAGTTTCCTGCTCACAGCCCGGCATGGCATGAAAAGCCTGAGCAGCAACCGACCATCCCACACGTTTGGATCTGTCCTGTCTGAGCAGAGCAGAAGCCTGAAGATGGGCCTGCAGAATGATACGTGCTATCTTCTCGCTCGGCTCCGGGAGGGAGGAAGCAGCCATATCCTCTCCGGTCTCCCCTCCCTGAGTCATGGCAACCATGTTGGGCTCATTGATGGTACAGATCCAGGTGACCCCATCCAAGATCGGAAGAACAAAACGAACGTAACGAACGAATAGGTCCGGTGCGGAGGGATTGCTCCAACCACCCTTGGCGGCAAACCACCTTGGAACGGTGAAGTGGTGAAGGGTCACCATGGGCTCCACGCCATGCGCCCTGCAAGATTCGATCATCCGGGCATAGTGCATCAGCTCAGCTTGGGAGAAGCAACCCTCCTCCGGCTCAATCCGAGCCCACTCAATGGAGAATCGGTACATCTGCAAACCCGAATTTGCCAATAGTGATATATCTTCATCATACCGATGATAGCTATCGCAGGCATCTCCTGACGGCTCCTTAATGTCAGTCCCATCAGCATGCTCGCGAACCCACCAATTACTGTTGATATTGTTTCCCTCGACCTGATGAGCGGCCGTGGAAGCCCCCCAGATAAAGTCATCTGGAAATTGCAAGGCACCTGTCATAGGCTGCTTCCCTCTCTGTATCTGTAACTGGTAATTGATGTTTACTTGATGCCGCTCATGGTCACACCTTGGATAAAGTATTTCTGAAGGAAGACGAACAGCAGCAGGATAGGCGTGACCACAAGGACGGCTCCAGCCAGCAGAACACTGTAGTTGGTCGCATTTTGCCCCGTGGAATACAGAGACAGAGCAACGGGCAAAGTGTACATTTTGTTGGACTGGGCAGCAACCAAGGGCCATAGGAAGTTGTTCCAAGAAGATAGGAAAGTCAAGACGGCAAGCGTGGCCAAAGGCGGCTTGCACTGCGGCAAAACTATCTGGAAGAAGATCCGCAACTCACCCGCTCCGTCTATCCGACCAGCTTCCAAGAGGGCATCAGGGATACTCTGCATGAACTGACGCATCAGGAACACACCAATGGGTTGAGTCAGGAAAGGCAGAATGAGCGCGAAATAGCTATTGAGCATATGCAGGTTCGAAATGATCACGAACAAAGGTATAAAAGTAGCGACACTTGGTACCATGAGCGTAACCATGACCAGCAGGAAGAGCACGTTCTTGCCTGCGAAGTCGATCTTCGCCAGCGCATACCCGACCATGGAGCAAAAGACCAGGTTACCCAGCATCGTCACCACGGCCACTACAAGACTGTTAATAAAATAGTTGCCGAAATGAAGCTGAGTAAACCACTGCGTGAAATTACCCAGGGTTGGGTTTTTAGGCAAGAGTGTGGGCGGTACCGCCATAATTTCACGCTGAGTCTTGAGCGACCCCAGAACCATCCAGAAAAAGGGAAAGACCCAGATTATGCCGACCAAAGAAAGAACTACATAGGTAATGCCATGGGCCTTTCGAAATCTCGTCCACAGACTCGGTTTGTTCTCTGATATTTCCGGCGACATCGTTACTGCAGCGGTTGACATATTCCCCTCCTAATCTTCAGACTTGAGAATTCTGAACTGGAGCAGACTCACCAAGGCGATGATGGCGAAGAGCACATAGCTTGCCGCCGACGACATACCATACTGCCCGAATCCAAACTTTTCATAAATGTAATAGGAGGCCGAAAGGGTTGAATCCAAAGGACCTCCCTGGGTCATGACGAAGGATTCTTCAAAGAACTGCAAGTAAAGCACCGATTGCAGGACGGCGCCAAGGAGAAGGGTGGGCCGAAGCAGAGGAAGAGTGATGCTGCGGAACTTGCGCCATTCCGATGCACCATCCATCTCTGCGGCTTCGAGAACCTCTTCAGGTATGGCCTGCAGACCAGCTAAAAAGATGATCATCAGGGTGCCCATGTTCCGCCATAAGGTCATGACCATCAAGGCCGGCAGGGCCGTCCTGGTATCATGCAGCCAGTCAGGGCCCTGGACTCCGATAATTGCAAGAAGGGTGTTTAGCAGACCATCTTTTTGCAGGATGTAGCGCCACACCACCGAGACTGCCACAGTGCTCGCAACCACGGGAGCATAGAACAAGGCACGGAAGAAAGCGTTGACATGCTTGAGCCCCTTATTGAGCGCAACTGCGAAGGCTAGGGCAACAACCATGGTCAGCGGAAGCCCGACAACCACGAATATGCCTGTAGTCCCCAGGGAATGCAAGTACCTGGGGTCCCGGAACAACTTAAAGTAATTGCTCAGCCCCATGAAGTTGACGTTAAAGGGTGTTTGGATATCCCTGGCAGTGATGTCAGTAAACGACATCACCAGCGAAGTAGCCAAAGGAATCAGCATAAATATAGCAAAGACAATCACGAACGGCAGCGAGAACCCCCAGGCGACCAGAGTCCTTCTGCGGCGAGCGAGTCTCATCGACGACCCGCTCGCCTTCATGGATCGTCTTCGTTCTGCACGGATACGCGACGAAGAATTCATAGCAGAGCTACATTCCTGTCCCTATGGAGTCAGCCTGTTGCTGCAACTCCTTAAGACCATCCTCGACGGATACGGTTCCCCTGTTCATTTTCTCATAGATGGTATCTGCGGTTTTGCCCATCTCGCCCCATGTGAAGGTGACTGGCATGGAGTGAACATGCTTGAGCTGCTCTTCGAATGCCTGCAGCTTGACATTACCTGCAAGTTCCTTGTCTTTCCATGCTTTGCCTGAGGCCGGAAGATCGGCAGTAGCCTTATACCAATCAACTTGGGTCTGCGGCTGCGCAAACCACTGGATGAACTTCCATGCTGACTGCTTGTTCTTCGATGTTTTGAAAACCGCCCAATTGCAACCCCCGACAAAAGAAGTTGACGACTTCTTGGCAGGCACCACAGCAGTGGCGTACTTGTCTGCGAAGCCTGGCCCGCCAAGCTCCTCAATCTGACCAGCAGCCGTTGGGCCCTCGATCATCATCGGTGTTGCACCTGAGACGAACTGCTGCATGTTGGAACCTGGGGTAACATCAGCATTCACATCCGCTAGCCCATCCTTGAAAAGGCTGGTCGTGTACTTCAGAGCGTCTTTCAATTCGGGAGTGTCGAAGGTATAAGCCTTATTGTCCTTGCTGACAAACTGGGCCCCATCCGAGAAGGCAAAAGGCGACATGCCTTGGAAGCTGTCAGTCCCTGTAGGGAACATGAAGAATCCGTACTTCACTCCATCGGCCTTCTTCAAATCGCTGGACATAGCCTTGAGCTCATCCCAGCTCTTTGGCGCATGATCCCAGCCGGCCTGTTTGGCAATGTCGGTACGGTAATACAGCACTCGGGTGTCAACATACATGGGCACTCCAAGCTGAGTCTTGCCGACCTTGCCACTGGCCTTAAGCCCGGCATTCAGATCGCTCATGTCCAGGTCAGCCGGCACCGCGGACAATGCTTTTGAGTAGGTAGCCATGTCAGTGTTGCCCATCATGGCTACATCCGGACCAGTACCTGCTGCTATGGCCGTTTGGAACTTGTCCTTGTAACTGGACCAAGGAATGGAAGTGACGGATATCTTTACATCGGGATTCTGCTGCTCGAACTTCTTTACGAAGCCGTTCATCTTCTCACCCTCGTTGCCCATGGCCCAAATGGTCAATTGACCACTGGCCTTGGAGTCACCGATATGAGATACTGCCGTGTTGTCCTTTTCTGCTCCAGAATCAGCTGTACGGCCACATGCAGCCAAGGAAACCATAGCAGCAATGCTCGTTATTCCGGCTACCACCATCGTCAACCGCGATCTCATCTGAACCTCCTTGCTCAGGTAGCTAAACGCTTAGATAGCTTGTTTAGTATAAACGATTAGGCATTACTATGTCAATCAAGACCAGGGTGGATCGCAGAAAAGATGGCGGCCTCTTAAGGCCGCCATCTTGTTGAGATTCCTATGAATCTTACGGGAGAAAACGAAAACTACTTGGTGAAGTCCACATCCTTGGTTTCGTGGCAGGTCAGCACTGCCACCAGGCAGCAGACCGCCATGACGGCCAGGTAGAGCCCGACCGAGCGCACTCCCCAGTGGGAGGAGAGCCAGGTGGCGATGGTAGGCACGAAGGCCGCGCCCACGATGGCCGCCAAGTTATAACCGATACCGGAACCCGAGTAGCGCACATTGGCGTCAAAGAGCTCCGGCAGGAAAGCGCCGATGGGCCCGAAGGCAATGCCCATCAGGGCGAACCCGACGCAGAGGAAGACCATGACCTGGAAGGTGTTGTGATGGGCCATGAGCAGGTAGGGGAAGACCAGGCTGAAGACCACCAGCATGACGGAGCTGCCGATCAGCACCCGGCGACGGCCGATGCGGTCCGCATAGACGCAGGCCAGCACGATGAAGAGGGCGAAGACCAGGATGGAGACCATGAGCATGAGCAGGTACTCCTGGTTGGTGAAGCCCAGTCCGCCGCCGCCCTGGGACTTGGGCTTGGTGCCATAGGCCAGGGACCAGGTGGCCAGGGTGTAGAAGAGGGTGTAGGTGACCGCGACCAGGAAGGTGGCCTGGAGCACCTGGCGCCAGCTCTTGCGGAAGACCTCCAACAGCGGGGTCTTGACGACCTTCTGCTGATCCAGGGCCATCTGGAAGATGGGGGTCTCCTGCATGGAGACGCGCACGGCCAGCCCCACGACCACCAAGATGGCGGAGAGCAGGAAGGGCACGCGCCAGCCCCAGCTCAGCATCTGCTCGGGGGTGCAGAACATCTCCAGCAGGAAGTAGGTTCCGTTGGCCAGGAAGAAGCCGATGGGGGCGCCCAGCTCAGGGAAGGAGCCATAGAGGGCCCTCTTGCCTTCCGGAGCGTTCTCGGTGGCCACCAGGGCCGCGCCGGACCACTCGCCGCCCAGGCCGATACCTTGCACGAACCGGCAGAGGCAGAGGACCGCCACGGCCCAGAGACCCCAGGTGGCGTAGGTGGGCAGGACGCCGATCAGAACTGTGGAACACCCCATGGTCAGCAGGGAGACCACCAGCGTGGTCTTGCGTCCCTGGCGATCCCCAAAGTGTCCGAAGATCAAGGATCCCAACGGCCGCGCAATGAAAGCGATGGCGAAGGTCAGCAGAGAAGCCAGCAGGGCCACGGTCGGATCGGTTTTGGGGAAGAAGAGCTTGGGGAAATAGTTGGCTGAAGCCGTCCCGTAAGCGTAGAAATCGTAGAACTCGATGGCCGTGCCGACCATGGAGGCCCCGATGACTGTGCGGACCGAGCTACGAGAGACCGCTGGTCTACTTGCCGCGCTCGGACTCTCCACTTCGTTTGTGTGTTTCTCCATCACCATCATCTCTTTCTCTCCAGCCGATTTCTTTAACTGTCTAACCGGCATTTATGAAAAGATCCCGACATGAGCAGGATCCGATGAGATGAAGTTGATCTACTTAGCGGCCCTGCCTTCCGGCGGGGTCGCGCAATCCGAAGATCGACGAATCAGTCCGCCTGCGAAGACGGGCTAATAATTCGAACTGACAGGGCACTAACACTTGCCGTACTATACTTCCACGTCATCGCAGCAAACCTCCTTCCATCGTCTTCCAGCAGATGAAACCACCATCCGCAATGTCTCTGACCATAAATCCGACTACCTGAATTGGTGCCTGATAGTCCAATATGCGAAACGGCAGATTCATCGCGACGCTATAGGATGACTATCCAAGTTGGTGAACACCTCACCAGGAAATGCGGATGAGACGATGAACCGTCGATCCGAACGAAGCACAGCGCAGGAATAATCCACATGAAGCGCCAGAACCGACGGATCCATCAGGAATAGGGCCGTCGCCAGTCCATCCGCAACTGCAACGGGAAAAGAGCCAGAACCGACAAGCGTCCATGTAGCAAGAACCTGCCGCACGGGCGTACCGTCAATTGCATTGAGAATATGGTGGAGACTGATAAGACCAGCTTCACCATCCCTTTCGTAGCGAGAGGTCCAATGCCTGCGACTGGGAGCCGAAGCACACAAAGCACCCGATGACAGCGAGACGACACCCACCGCATTTGCTTGATCATCGGGATCCTCCATGGCAACAGTGATCGGAATTGACGTCTGCACCCCCATATCGCCCCCCGCATCGATCACATACTCGCCAGCATCCGCCAAGAAGGCGCCCAACAGATCAACTAGAAACCCCTTGCCTATGGCCCCGAAGTCCAGGTGGATCGGACCTGCCGTTATCAAGGTCGCTCCGTTTCGCCGAACATCATGAGCCCAGGTTGGACGACCATGTATGCGCCCCAATTTTCCCAAAGCGCCTGCCTGCATAACGAAACTCATATCCGGACCGTAACCAAGTGCCACCAGGTCAGCACCCACGGCAGGGTCAAGCCGCCCCTCAGTCAAGGCATAAAACCGGTCATACAATTCAAAAAGAGGACAGCAGTACGAAGGAAAAACAAATTCTCCGCCATTATCAGCCTTTGCCATGGAAGCGAGCAATGAATCGCTACGGAATCGGGAAAGCGCCGACTCATAATCCTCTATCAGATCCGCCATTCTCTTATGAAGCTCGGCTGGCACCAGTTTTGCCGTATTGATGATGATTCCTGTACCCAGGGCCTGGGGAAAGCTCAGAACATATGGCAGAGATTCCAGACCGCCCAAGGAACCAGAACCATGGTCTGCAGAAGACAAAGCATGTGCCATACAGCGATTCTATTCTCCAGCACTCTTCCTTCGCGTCAACGCGGCCATCGATCACGTGCTAAGGGAAGAGCAGGAAAATCGCCATGAGGTTCCAACTGGTACCAATAGGCTACTGTGGACACATCATCGCTTCGTTCAAAAGCGCCTTGGAAACCGGACCCAATTTGTTGCCAAGTGACGCGTAGATCTTGTTCGAATCGGATCGGATCTGGTATATGCCACCGATACAACCCCCGCATTGGAGGGCAATCATCATTGTGATAGGGATTGCGAATCGAGTAATCATGGTTGCTATAGAAGGGATACCCGCAGAAGGGCGCACAGTATGTCTGTTCACTGGTCCCTTCAGCACTAGGAACGGCAAAACTCCAAGCTCCTCCAAAATAATCTTCAGTGCCAGTGCTGCATATCGTTGGGTATGCCTCGTCCCCATCGATATAGAATTTGAATTCACCTTCTCCCCACCAGTAGCGTTCAAGCACACTCAAGGCCAGATAGGTTCCTATGTACTGGCCTCTGCCCCGGACCCCGTCCAGAACGACGTAGTCCTGTCCAGGAACAGTTACTTTTTGCCTGCGCCATTGGGCATGGAAATACCCCGTACTCGCTGGCAGCGGATCGTCCTGCAACGAGTAATCGATCTGGTAGAACAAGGCAGGCACAACATTCACATGCTGGTTTTCCAAAACGAGACGGGCGTGTCTGCCAAACGGCATGGGGAAGTAGGCGTTCATCCCTCCTGTCGGCACCACTTGTACGGGCAGGGAGTTGACTCGACAGACCTGGCCAAAGCCACAGCAGAAGAAATCACCCAGGGGGCACTCAACCGAGGGAGTCTGCTCATCATCCCAGTAAATCCTGAGCACAAGATCACGCAGAACATATCGATCCGCATCACTGGTTCTATCCGCCACTGTGAACCACAGATGATTAATGACCCCTGTACCTTCAATATCAGCCAATACCACAGACGAACCTGGCTCCAGATTCCTGATGCAGGGGCTGCCCTTCCTGCCTGGGCCAAGCTCTCCTGCTGACATGGCTCCCCGACCTTTCTCGCCACGGGGATTTTCAGCATTAATCGACCTGCTTACGCTGGATTTGACGAGCGCCAGCCCCAATGGATCTCCTGCCAGCTGCGAACGCATACCCATCCTTTCTATGCCGACATCCGTCATCACGTATCTGTCACTCGCATATCTTTGTCGTATACCAGATCGTGGCATCAGGCGCGAGCCAAACCGCTCCATTTGCTGATTCAACGACACTGCTATTCAACAAACACTTGGCCGAGACCGGCAACCTCACCGACGACCTACCAAAATTAGTCATGCTCCTCAAGCCGGAAGCCAAGATTAGTTCTAAGGTGTGGGTCAGCCCGTCATCGACAACGTTAACCTTCACATCCATATCATCTTCGACCCACTTGCTGCGCAAAGCCAGAGCCGTTTTAATCAGGGAACGAGCCGACTTGTCCGATCGCATTTCAGACTCTACGGAGTAGTCATCAAACCAAGCAGGCTGCGGTAGCCATGGGGCAGCACCCTTATTGAAGCCGAAGGATTTGTCATGCTCGCTCGTCCATGGAATCGGCACACGACATCCATCCCTCCCTTTGATTCGGTGCCCGGATCGTTCCCACTGAGGATCGCGGATATCTGTCGACTTAAGGTCGGTGACTTCCGGCAGCCCCAACTCATCGCCTTGATAGATGTATGCGGTTCCCGGCAGAGCCAGCATGATCATCGCGGCAGACCGTGCTCTCCGTAACCCGACCTCGCGATCAACAACGGGATCAGTTCCATTCGAAGCCACCCAAGCGAGTTCATCGACACCCTTGGGCAGAGCCAACCGCGAAGCCAGCCTTGGGACATCATGATTGCCAAGGACCCAGCTGGGCGTGGCTCCGACTTTCTTGAAACCGCGGCATGTCCTGGTTATGGCTGACGCATACTCATCCAAATTCCAAGAAGCCTTTGCTAATGAGAAATCGAAGACCGATCCAAGCTCATCCGAGCGTGCATATGCAAAGACCCGGTCAGTGATAGGAGTCCAGGACTCCCCCACGGCCATGCGGGGAGGATCGTATTGGTTCAAGACCGTCCGCCACGATCTATAAATCTCATGGACTTCATCTCTGTCGAACAATGGATCGCTGCCGTCATCGCACATAGGCGCCATGACCTCCGGATCCGGTCTGTCACGAAGAGGATCATGAAGGTCTTTGGCCAACCCATGCGATACGTCCACACGGAAACCATCGACCCCTCTGTCGCTCCAGAATCGAAGAACCGAAAGGAATTCCTCCCGTACGCTTGGATTGTCCCAGTTGAAATCAGGCTGTTCCTTGGAAAACAAATGAAGGTAATACCAACCGGATCCGCAGGGCTCCCAGGCGCTGCCGCCAAATTCAGAACGCCAATTGGTCGGCGGCAACTCGGCATGTCTCCCACGTCCTCGCCGAAAGACGAACCTGGACCTCATGGACGATTCAGGTCCTTCTTCCAAGGCCTGCCTGAACCAGGGATGCTGGTCCGAGCAATGATTAGGCACGATATCGATGATGACCTTGATGCCGAGGGAATGGGCATGCTCCATCATCGAATCAAAATCCGCCAGCGTGCCCAGTTGGGGATCCACATCCCTATAGTCGGCTACATCATAACCACCGTCGACCATAGGAGAGGGATAGAAGGGACTCAGCCAGATTGCATCCACACCAAGATCAGCCAGATACTCCAGCCCACTCTCAATTCCTCGCAGGTCCCCTATGCCGTCATTGTCGGAATCTCGGAAGGACCTAGGATAAATCTGGTAGACGACGGCAGACCTCCACCAGTCCGGATCATGCATGTTATCTATTGTCACGACTCTCAGCCCTTTACCGATCCATCCAGCATGGCCTTGATGAAGTATCTTTGCAGGAAAATGAACAGTATCATTGTCGGCGCCATGATCAACAGAGAGCCCGCATTCAAAAGGACCACATCAGTGGAATACTGACCAACGAAAGACTGCAACGCACCGGCCATAGTCCGCTTGGTTGGGTCGTCAATGAGGACGACGGCAAGAAGGAATTGGTTCCATGTAGCCAAGAAGGTCAGTATGCCCAATGAAGACAGGGCAGGAACGACCAAGGGTAATTGAATACTGCGGAAGATTCTGAAATGGTTAGCACCGTCGATGCTTGCCGCCTCAATCAGATCCTTGGGCATCTGCGAGAAATAGGCTTGCATCCAGACCATGCCAAATGGCATGTTGAGCCCGATCATCGGCAAGATGAGCGCCCATCTGGTATTGAGCAGCCCCATGGATTGGATTTCATAGTAAAGAGGAGTAACGAGCACTTCGAAGGGCAGAGTCAGACCGACAAAGAGCAGGCCATAGGCGATCCATCCACCCTTCACATGAAGAGAACCCATGGCGTAACCGCCCATTGCCGAGCAAATGAGCACAACCGGCACTACAACGAGGACAAGGATTGCACTAGATATCAGCAAGGGGGTGATATTCGCTACCTTCCAGGCAGCTGCAAAGTTCTCCCAATGAGGGTGTGCCGTGAATTGGATCCCGTGCGGCATGGAACCCTGCGGCTGTACGGCTGCCGAGAACATGCTGACAAAGGGCAGTATTGAGAAGATGATAGTCACGGCCAGGGTGAGGTTCCCGAGCACACGCACAGAGAGTGACTGTTTCACGCTTCCTCCTTTCCCTGCACCAGTCGCTGGAGCGGGCCCACCACAAGCAGCACGAGCACCATAAGCACCAGGGCGAGCGCCGAAGCCAGACCGACCCGGTTCTGCGTAAAGGCCAGGCGATATACCATGACGCCAGGTACCATCGTGCTGTAGCCAGGACCTCCCTGGGTGGCCATGAAGACCACGTCAAAGCTGGCCAGAGCTGCCACAACCGTCATAGTCAGGCAGACAGCGATCTGTCCGCGCAACCCAGGCAGCGTTATATGCCAGAGCTGGCTCCACCAACCTGCTCCATCAATGCTGGCCGCTTCATATAAGGATTTATCGATGCCTCCGATGCCGGCCGATAGCAGCACGATGCAGAAGCCCAGCTGCAACCAGAAACCAATGACGCCGACTGACGTCAGCGCGGTGTGCTGGTTGCCCAACCATGAGGTGGCGTGCTCCCCCAGCCCCATTGCACTGAGCATCTGATTGACGATGCCGTCCTGTGCCAACATCCAGGTCCAAGCCACGGCCGCCGCCGCTCCAGGGATGACACGAGGCAAAAACAGACAGACCTGAGCAAAAGTGCTGACAGCTTTGGCACGAATATCACGGATCAAGGATGCGATGATCATTCCCAAAACGATGGGTATCAACGAGAAGAAGATAACCAGGTAGAACGAGTGCCCTATACTTCCCAGCAACACAGGATCAGTGAAGACCTTGACGAAATTCTTCACGCCCACCCAAGTGCTGGCATCAATTCCGTTCCAGTCATAGAAGGAATACCAGGCAGTCTGAATGATCGGCCAGAACACAAAGACCAGGTAGAAGGCCAGCCCGGGAAGCAGAAACAACCAACCTGCCAGGGTGGAGCTCAGACTCCTGCCACGAGCCGGGAGGGCATCGGCAGCCCGCGAGGCCGATATCGACCTCGCACGCTGCCGATTTGTGAGATGCTTGCTCAATGCCGCACCTCTTGGCTGTACTCCTGCTGAATCTTTTCCGTAAACTGCTGAGCGGTAAGACTGTTGTCGAGCAAGAGCTGGAAGTTGGGAATGAACCCACTTGACTGGATTCCAGCTGTGGCGTTGTTGATGAAGTCAGTCGATCTGCCCGAATCGAAAACATCCTTGTAATAGTCAAACATGCTGCGCTGAAGAGCACTCTGCGCCTTGGGCAGGGATTGGCCCTCGACTGTCTTCGGGTAGTACCCGCTGACATTCGCTATGATCTGCCGGGCTTCATCACTCTGCGTGTAATTGAGGAAGCAGGCTGCTGCGTCTTTGTTTCGGGAGTTCTTAGGAATTCCGAAGAAGCTTCCCGCATTGGCTGCAATGCTTGGCTGCTCATTGGCAGAATTCGCCGGGAAGGGAATGAATTGCACATCGTCACCCATGGCTTTAGCCACCGTTGCTAAATTCCAGTTTCCACTGGGGAAGAACACACCCTCGCCGGCGGTAAATCTGCTTAAGGCAGTGGAAGCATCGATGGCATTGACCCCTTGTGGCAAATACCCCTCTTTATTCCAATCCTGAAGTTTTTGCGCCGCCTTCTTTGAACCCTTGGTCCTGAAATCAGCTTTTGGCTTTTGCAATATCCAGTCCTGCACCGACTGCACCGAGTCAGTGTTGGTCATCATCGCTTGGAAAGCGAATGATGTCCCGCCGTCCTTCGCATAGGTCATCATAGGAATGAGGCCTGCGTCCTTAGCTTTGCCCATATCCGATTCAAATTCATCCAAGGTGCGGGGAAGATCGGCAATTCCTGCCTTAGCCGTCAGCTTGGTATTGACATACACGCCTGAAACCGAATAGGAATTGGGCAGCGCATATAAGTCGCCATCACCGAGTCTGCCCTTGGCATCAGCCCTATACAGTTGCGTTTGGGACTTGGGGACCTTCCATCCGTATGCTTTTACATACGGTTCGAGGGATATCACATGGTGACCGCTGACCGCAGTGTTGACATCCGTCAGGCGCGCTATATCCGGAGCATCGGTGGAAGAGATGACACGCGGTCCATTTTGAGCCGAAACATTGTCCGGATCATAGTTTGCCTTGATATGAATGTTGGGGTATTTGCTCTGGAACCCCTTGATGAGCGCATCGTCTACTGTCTTGAGCCCTGCGCCGTCCCAGAGTTTAAGCTCATACGACTTCGAGCCCAAATCCGTACTGACTGAGGACGGCTCATTGCTACTCTCGGATGAGCCAGTGGAACCTGGCCCACACGCTGCAAGCGAAAGAATCATGCCTGTTGCAAGCAGGGCCACGCCACCTTGCTTAATCACTGATTTCATCATTGTTTCTACTCCTCAAATGTTCACAACACTGATGAACATGTAAAACCGATTTTATTCATGCCAAATAAACGATAAACTGTGACCTATCCTCCTAATATTGATAGATTTGTAATATCGGTTGCACACAGTGTATAAAACACTTCCTCACATGTCAAATCGATCCTCCTGGATGCTTGCCGATGACTCACCAACCACAACAATGACTGATTGCGGCATTGGCCGGCTCTAATCGTCTCTGTTCATCAGAAGTTACCGTTGTAAAATCGGTTGTACTAACACTGCGACATACTGTGACACCAACCAAGGGGCGTAAGAGATGAGAGAGCCGACTATTTATGATGTAGCCAAGGAAGCTGGGGTGTCTGCATCAACGGTTTCCAGAGCGCTCCAAGGCAAGAACCGTGTTTCAGACAACACCAGAGCCAAAGTATTTGAAGCGAGCGCAAGGCTTGGATTCACCGCTTCAAAGGAAGCATCAAGGCTCCGCAGCGGTAAGACAGGCAGAATAGCGCTGATTGTCGGTAATCACCTTTCAGGATGGTACAGTTCCGAACTTGCTGAAGGAGTCTATTCAGCACTCTGCGAAGAAGGGTATGACCTGCTGTCTTATCGGGTAGCAGATAAAAAACAACGCGCTGAATTCTTCTCTTCGATGCCAGTCAAGCGCAACGCCGATGCCATGATCATCTCGTCCTTTGCCCTTACCGACCAAGAGGGGCAAACCTTGCGCAGCACCGGCATGCCCATCGTAGGTGTCAACACCATGCATTTGGATGACCGCTACAGCAATGCATCAATCGGAGTCGACGAAGTCACCACTACCAGGGATCTGATTCGCCGTCTGATCGCTATCGGTCATACCAACATCGCATATCTCAAACGGACACAATTCAACAAGGACTTCGTCTGGGATGCCGACCAGCGCATAACCGGCTACCACCTTGGACTTGAAGAGGGAGCCATTCCCAGAAGAGACGACTACGAGATTGCAATCCCCTACCAAGGAGACATCGGCAAGCTGGCAGCCAGTGCAATTCTGGCACTGACCCCACGCCCGACAGCAGTGTGCTGCATCAGCGACGAAGTGGCCATATGCCTGATTCATGAACTCCGCCGTTTGGGAATCCAGGTACCGAATGACATATCAGTGGTGGGGTTTGACGACAGAGAACTGGCCGGACCTCTAGGCATTTCAACAGTGCACCACGAGCCAAACGCCTACGGCCGGACAGCTGCACAAATGGCTATTTGCTTGGCCAATGGAAATAAACTGCCCCACCGCCGTATTACTGCTAAAGCCACATTCATACTGAGGGAGACCATGGGGCCCGCACCTAAAATCAGCGGCCAGTGACTCACGCCGCTGAACCCGACTCTTGACCGCCCCGGGAAAGGCGGGCAGACAGGGCCAAACTCATGAATCTTCCTCAGTCGATCAGAGAATGGATCTGCACGATCTGGTCGCGGCCCGGGCCTGAACCCACAGCCGAGATGCGGCAGCCGGACAGATCCTCCAGGCGATGGATGTAGTCCTTGGCCTTGGTCGGGAACTCGTCGAAGCTCTTGGCACCGGAGATGTCCTCGCGCCAGCCCGGCAGCTCCTCGTATACCGGCTGGGCGGATTGGAACTCAGCCTGGTCCACGGGCATCTGATCCATCCTGACGCGGGCGCCATCGGACCGGGTGATGTCATAGCCCACGCAGACCGGAATGGTCTCCAGGCCAGAGAGGACATCCAGCTTGGTCAGCACGATGTCGGTCAGGCCATTGATCTGCACCGCATACCTGCTGACCAGCGCATCGAACCAGCCGCAGCGGCGGGAGCGGCCGGTGGTCACCCCGTACTCGTGGCCCTGACGGCGCAGCCATTCGCCCTGCTCGTTGTCCAGCTCCGTGGGGAAGGGCCCCTCTCCCACGCGGGTCACATAGGCCTTGGCCACGCCGACCACCCGGTCGATCTTGGTCGGTCCCACGCCAGTGCCGGTGCAGGCGCCCCCGGCTGTGCAGTTGGATGAGGTGACAAAGGGGTAGGTGCCATGGTCCACGTCCAGCATGGTGGCCTGTCCCCCCTCGAAGAGGACGTTCTTGCCCTGCTCCAGAGCCTGGTTGAGCATCAACGAGGTATTGGCCACGTAGGGCTTGAGCCGCTCGGCGTATCCCGCCAGTTCTTCAACGGTGGCCTCCACCTCGATGGCCCGGCGGTTGTAGAGCTTGACCAGCATCTGGTTCTTCTGGTGCAGGCTTGCTTCCACCTTGTCGCGCAGGTGGTCGACATTGAACAGATCGTGCACACGAATGCCCACACGGTTGATCTTGTCGGCATAGGCCGGGCCGATTCCGCGGCCTGTTGTACCGATCTTGTGCTTGCCCAGGAAGCGCTCGGTCACCTTGTCCAAGGTCCGATGGTAGGGAGCGATGATGTGCGCGGACTCGCTGATCCTCAGCCGGCTGCAGTCCACGCCGCGGGACTGGAGCCCATCAATCTCCTCGAAGAGGGCGGCCGGGTCAACCACGACGCCATTGCCGATGACCGGGGTAATGGCCGGGTGAATGATCCCCGAAGGCAGAAGATGGAGGGCGTATTCCTGGTCGCCCACCACCACGGTATGGCCGGCATTGTTGCCCCCGTTGAACCTGGCGACGTAGTCCATATGCTCGCCGATCAGATCCGTTGCCTTGCCCTTGCCCTCGTCGCCCCACTGGGCCCCGACGATCACGATTCCCGGCATACGATGCTCCTTATCCACTGGCCGCCATTCGAGGAAAACAAAGGCAGACCATCCATAGACGAGCCTAACCCCATGTATGGAGCTGGAGGTCTTTCAGGCCTTTCAAATCAGCATGGGCCGATCCAAAATTGGAAAAGACTGGTCAGGTCCTGGAGCCAATCATGGTGTCCCGGCCCCGGCAGAGCAGGAAGGCCGCACTGACGAGCAGCCCTAGGATGACCGGGATCAGGGATGCTTCGATGCCGAATGTTCCACCGGTCAGCAGGGTCGGTCCCTGAACATTCATGACCATGAAGCCGTATATATTCTGGCCGGAGACCGGAATTCCCAACAGGGCCTCAGTAAGGTTCCACCCTATATGAAAGCCTATGCAGATCCAGAGATTATGCCTGGATACCATGATGGAGCCCAGCATAAGACCGGCTTCGATGGCTATGGCCAGACACGAGAAGAGGGTAGCCCCAGGGTTGAGAGCATGCATGAACCCGAAAAGAAGCGAAGTCAAAATCAGAGCAGGTACCCATCCCAGCCAGCGGTCCAAAGCATGGAGAGCCACGCCCCGCATTATGAGTTCTTCAAAAACCGACGCGCAAGCCAGAACTCCTAAGGTCAGGATCTGGGAGACACCGAATGGGCGGAAACCATCCACCCTGTAAAACCCAAGGATTATGAGGATGAAAGCCGAAAGAGCCATCAATCCGAAGCCGATGCCCAGTCCGCCCAACGAGGAGACGAAGAAACCATGAGCCGTCAACTCGGTAGGCTGACGTTCAGCCCACCTCACCATGACAACCTTGGCATAAAACCAGATGCCGAAGCCCACGAGGAGGATGGCGACCAATAGCACCAGCCATTGGGCCCATAAGGGACGGCCGATCATCGGGGTCGTTGAGGAATCAAGCATCAGCAATACACCGAATCCAAGAAGTCCCCAAGCTGCAGTCTTGTGTATTCCCTGTCTGGGCTGGCGTGGTTTGGAACGCGTATGCCGTTTCATCGCATGGCCCGTCCTGCACTGCCCAGCTGCTGGCAAGCCTGGACCACGCGCGCCGCCATCTCGTCCTCGGCCTGGCGTCCCCAAGAACGGGGGTCGTACTCGCTCTTTTCGCCAACCTCCCCGTCCACCTTGAGGACCTTGTCGTAGTTAGTGAACATGTGCCCTGCCACGGCCCTGGTAAAGGCGTACTGAGTGTCAGTATCCACATTCATCTTGACCACACCATGAGCGACGGCCGAGGCGATCTCCTCCGGCTGCGAGCCAGAGCCCCCGTGGAAGACCAGCAGGAAGGGCTTGTTGGCAGGGGCGCTCGGCGCGGGGATACCGCTAACCTCCCCATCGGATATGGCTCTGGCCGTCCTGGCCTGGATCTGCCCCAGCAGATCGGGCCTTAGCTTGACCACACCGGGCTTGTAGGACCCGTGCACGTTGCCGAAAGTGAAAGCCACCATGTAGCGGCCGCGCTCACCCAGACCCAGGGCATCGACCACCCTGGGGCCATCATCGGACGAGGAATAGAGCCGTTGGTCGATAGCCGCCGAGTGACCGTCCTCCTCGCCGCCGACTGTTCCCACTTCGATCTCCAAAACGGTGTGGGCGGCGCGGGACTGCTCCAGCAGCTCTGCCGCCGTGGCCAAATTCTCCCGCAAGGGCAGGCCAGAACCGTCCCACATGTGCGACTGGAAGAGCGGTTCCTGACAGTGAGCCACCTGCTCCTTCTCGTAGGCCAGCAGGGGCCTTACCCACTCTTCAAGATATTGCGGGGCGCAGTGGTCCGTATGCAGGGCCACGGTGATGCTTGGATAGCGGGCGATCACTTCGTGGGCGAACTTGGCAAAGGCGATGGAGCCAGCCACCCGGTCGGCCAGGCGCTGTCCGGACAGGTAGGCGGCACCTCCCACGGAGACCTGGATGATTCCGTCGGACTGGGCTTCGTCCAGCCCCTGCAAGGTCGCATTCAGAGTCTGGCTGCTGGTCACATTGATGGCGGGATAGGCGTAGGACCCCCGTCTGGCCGCATCAAGCATCGCCACATACTGTTCAGGAGTCGCTAAAGTCATACCCTCATTATCGTCGACTGCACAGAAAAACAGCCGTCAACCCGCGAATGCATGATCACCGATAGATTTGAGGGTCTCTGCCCTGATGGCGAACACCCCCCGACGCGCTTTGACAAGCCTCCTCGCCACAGGTAGGTTAACTCCGTACAGTTTGATGAAACGTTACATCAAACAGGTTGTTTGTTTCACGGCAGTAACGAATCAGCCTAGGGAAGGCACGACATAGGTAAGCAGAAGGTTGGGGCCGCCCATCCTTCTGGGAAGGAGACCAACGTGTCAGCAAACAAGGAAACTGTCCGCAAGATCATCCTGGATCTGGACACTGGCATCGACGACACGCTGGCTCTGTCCTACGTTCTGGGATCCCCGGACGCCGAACTGATTGGAATCACCGGCACCTACGGCAACGTGGTGCTCGACCGGGGCGTCGACAACGATCTGCGGCTGCTGGCCATGTACGGTAGGGAGGACATCCCGGTTTTCAAGGGGATCGATCATCCCAGCACGGCCGACTCATTCAGCGTTCCGCCGGACTCCGAGATCTTCCACGGGGCCAACGGCACCGGCAACATCGAAATCCCCGCACAGACCGACCGACAAGCCAGCCAGCAGAGCTCGGTGGACTTCATCATCGACGCAGTCCGCCGCTATCCCAAGGGCGAGCTGGTCGTGGTGCCCACCGGCGCTCTGACCACCATCGCCGCCGCCCTGGAAAAGGCCCCCGACATCGTCGACCGCATCAGCATCGTCATGATGGGCGGCACCCTGACCCAGCCGGGCAACGTGGGCCCCTTCGCAGAGGCCAACATCAACCAGGATCCCGAGGCCGCCAACCGGGTCTTCGCCACCACCGCAGACATCACCATGGTTGGCCTGGACGTGACCACCCAAGCTCTGATGAGCCGCGAGGACACTGAGGCCCTGCGTGCCACAGGCACCAGCGCCGGCCGCTTCCTGGCAGACATGACCGACTACTACATCGACATCAGCGAAAAGGAGAGCGGGGTCTACCTGGGCGGCTGCAACCTGCACGACCCCCTAGCCGCCGCCGTGGCCATCGACCCCAGCCTGGTCACCACCTTCGCCACCAACCTGATGGTCGAGACCGAGGGGCCGCAGCGGGCCCGCACCATCGGCGATCCCAGCAGGCTTCTGGACACGGTCAAGAACACCAAGGTGGCCCTGTCGGTCGACACCGAGCGGTTCACCCGGCGCTTCATGGACAGGCTCCTAACCCTGGTGCGCAAGACCGAGAGTGAACGATAGAAGGACGGCAGTCATGAGCGAATCCATCACCACCGCGACCACAGAAGCAACCATGGACGAGAACCGCCGCAGCACCAAACGGGCCTTGCCCGCCCTGCTGACCATCTTCCTGCTGGGCACACTGATGATCCAGGCCTTCAATCTGGTCTTCCAGAATGTGGGCGACTCCCTGGGGATGTCCGCCAACGCCTCGCTGATCAGCACCCTGCCCGGCATCGTCCTAGGCGTGGTCTGCATGCTCTACGGAACCCTCTGCGACTACATCTCCCCCCGGAAGATGACCCTGTTCGGAGTGGGCGCCCTGATCGTCGGCAGCCTCCTGGGCTTCTTCGGTGCATCGAACTTCTGGGCCGTGGTCCTGGCCCGCATGATCCAGACCGCGGGCGGCCAGGTGGCTGGCTCAGTCTTCCTGGTCATGGCCATGAAGTACCTGAGCGACAAGGAGCGTGCCTTCTACCTGGGCATCTTCAACGCCGTCTACTACGCATCCTCTGCTGTGGGCATCTTCGCCGGCGGCCTGATCACCTCCATCGACTGGCGCTACCTCTTCCTGGTGCCGCTGGTCTCCATCCTGCTGATTCCCCCGGTGCTCAAGTACACGCCCGACACCGGCATCAAGGGCGAGCGCATCGACGTCTTCGGCATCGCCCTGTTCGCGCTGATCGCCGGATTCGTGGCCGTCTACTTCTCCTTCCCGGCCACCTGGATGCTGGGAGTGCTGGCCGTCCTGATCCTGATCTTCGCCGGCTACGTCTGGAAGGGCGCCAACCCCTTCCTGAGCCGCGGGTTCGTGACCAATGGCGCCTACATGGCTGTCCTGCTGGCCCTCTTCGTCTTCTACTTCTTCAACTTCGCCTGTGTGCCCATCTACAACGTGATCGGCGACCGCATCTACGGGATCTCCCTGAGCCAGGTCTCCCTCTGCCTGACCATCGTCTATATCGTGGCCACCCTGGTGGGCTGCCTGTCCGGAGTCATCATGAACGCCATGGGACGCCTGCCCATGCTGATCCTGTCCGCCCTGCTCATGATCGCCGGAGCTGCCGGCTCGGCCCTGATGCTCACCTCGGGCTTCTGGGTCCTGACCGCGCTGGCCTCGGTCTTCATCGCCGGCATCACCATGTCCTACACGCCCCTCTACGACTCCTTCTCGGCCACCCTGCCGGTAGACCAGAACGGACGCGGCATCGGCATCGGGGATCTGATGATGAACACCTCGGCCTCCATCGGCATGGCTGTCTACAGCGGACTCATGGCCAATCCCCAATTCGGGTCGCATGCTCTGGCGGGCGTCAAGACCGGTATCCAGGCCCAGGTTGCCAACATGTTCTGGGTCATGGCGCTGGCCGCCCTGCTGGCCCTGATTATTGTGGCCGTCTTCCACAAGGCCATGTCAGCCAAGGCTCCCCAGGAGTAAGGCTGGTGTGACCCACACATACTTGGTCGGATAGCCGCGCTGCTTGGTCCACTCTTCCTGTCCTCGGGAATGAGTCAGGCCCAGCACCGGCACCCGGCCGCTCGAACCGGGGAGGGAGCGGAGTTCGGACTGCTTTCGGCAAAGTGATAGTCCCCCTCTTCCCTCAGCCGCCGAAGACAAGAAGATCGCCGCCCCTCCCCACGGTGAAGAACCCCCGTCATAGCCATAACTGACGGGGGTTCTTCCATATCTTCAGTTCCTGTCTTTAAATTCTGTGCCTATGATTCGGGCCGTGCATCGAAACACGACTTTTATACAAACGCCGGAGAAGAAGAATTTGAACCTGAGAATGCGACTGCGCGGAACTTTCGATCCCGGTTTGGAGATTCACCAAACTTGAGTCTCGGATCCAAAGGAGACAGAGGCTAAACGAGCAGATAACCGTCCCAGCCAAGCATTAGACGACTCATGGGTTGCACACGCCTGACCATCCTGTAGCAGGCCTTAATGAACTCAAGCGAGCCATCGGCCATGCGGTTTCACGTGAAACGTCGGCGTATCAAAAGCCCCTCAAAATGAAGAGAACCCGGCGGTGTGTGAACACCGCCGGGCGAGAGAGAAGAAAGGGAAATCAGTTGTCGGACGGAGGTCAACCGCCCGTTCGGTTTTTGAGCCGATATCTATAGTAAAGAACAGCTACCTTATGGGGACGATAGTGTTATCTGAGAATTCTCTGTGAATCCAGCCAGGTCAAAGGCGGGTATAGGGCCAGTTAGACTGGATTTCGGATGGTTTCCCGCCTGACGAGAGACCTCGACCAATGAACCTAAAGGAGATACCTCGGCATGTTGCTCAGCGACCATGACATTCTGGATGCCCACCAGGCAGGACACCTGAATCTGGACCCGTGGACGCCCGCCATGGTTCAGCCCTCCAGCGTGGACGTGCGTCTGGACCGCTACTTCCGGATCTTCAACAACCATCAGTACACCTACGTGGATCCGGCGGAGGACCAGGGTGCACTGACCGAGCAGTTCGAGGTACCAAAGGACGAACCCTGGATCCTGCATCCAGGCGAGTTCGTTCTTGGATCCACCTGGGAGTACGTCAAGCTGGACTCGACACTAGCGGCGCGACTAGAGGGCAAGAGCTCCCTAGGCCGTCTGGGAATCCTGACTCACTCCACTGCCGGATTCGTCGATCCCGGCTTTGAGGGGCACATCACCTTGGAGCTGTCCAACGTGAGCACCCTTCCGGTCAAACTCTGGCCTGGCATGAAGATCGGCCAGATGTGCTTCTTCCAGCTCTCCTCGCCGGCTCAGTATCCTTATGGCTCCAAGCACAACGGCTCCCATTACCAGGGCCAACGCGGTCCAACTCCTTCCCGCTCCTACGTCAACTTCTACAAGGCCGACGTCTCGGACTGACTGCCAACAGTCGCCTCCGCCATCATCTTGACTTCGAGCGCACTCGAAGGGGTATAGCTGAATCTGCCGGAATGACCCGGCCAAGATAATGGCAAGGAGATCAACCCATGGCAATCAAACAGACGGCGGGCCACGACCAGCTCGGTCGGTTCGCACCACAATTCGCACAACTCAATGATGATGTGCTCTTCGGCCAGGTCTGGTCCCGCGAGGACGAGCTTTCGGCTCGAGACCGCAGCATGATCACATGCGCAGGTCTGATGAGCATGGGACTCTTCCCCCAGTTGAAGAGCCATATGGCCATGGCCAAAGGCAATGGCGTCACCCGCACTGAAATGGTGGCACTGATCACCCACCTGGCCTTCTATGCAGGCTGGCCCAAGGCATGGTCGGCTTTCGACTTGGCCAAGGAGATCTACGGTGAGGGCGAACATGATGACGAGAACCAAGAACCCCCTGCAACCGCAAATGGAACCGAGCCCGATTCAGGGCCCTATCCCTTGGGAGACTCGGCTGACGGACCCAACTTCACTGGTCACGTCTGGTTGCACCGACTGACTGATCCGGACGCAGAATGCTCAGCCAGCAATGTGACCTTCGCATCCGGATGCGTCAACCGTTGGCACACCCACCCGCACGGCCAGCTCCTGATCGTAACTGCCGGGCAGGGGTGGGAGCAGGAGGAGGGCCACCAGCCCCGTAGACTGGAACCCGGCGACGTAGTCTTCTGTCCGGCAGGCATCAGGCACTGGCATGGCGCCTCAAGACAGTCGTCAATGACCCACATCGCCGTCACCCCGGCCTCGAGCGGACAGTCCCCTGTCGAGTGGATGGAGTTCCCAGATCCTGACCAGGTGGCCGCTCTGGGATGACTCGCAGGGCCAATCTGAACGTCCTAATCTACGAAGGTACAGCGTGTCTTCGCCCTGCAGATATTGGGTCCGACAGACATCTGGCCGGTTCCCGCCTGCCCTTACACTGAAGACATGGCTAACAAGAAAGGCCCGACCAAGGGTTCGGGCGGCAAGCACCGCAACAAACTGCGCGGCCGGGGACCTACCCCCAAGGCTGAGGATCGCGTCTACCACAAGGCCTACAAGGCCCGGCAGGCGGCCAAGCGCAGGCAGGCGGCAGATCCACGTCTGGCAGCCCGTCGCCGGGCCGACCGGTTCACCTCTGATTCCGATGATCTGGTCATCGGCCGCAATGCAGTCCTGGAAGCCCTGCGCGTAGGAGTACCAGCCAGCCAGCTCTATCTGGCCGCCCGGATGGAACACGACGACAGGACCAGAGAAATCGTACGGCTGGCCGGGCAGGAGGGACTCAACCTTCTGGAAGCCGATCGTCTGGAGATGAACCGCATCGCCCGATCCAGCAACCACCAGGGTGTGGTCCTCAAGGTGCAGCCCTACCAGTACGCCTCCCTGCAGAGCCTGGTCGACAGGGCCGAAAAGCACGCAGCCGCCCTAGACGGGGCCGACCAGGCGACTAAGGTTGCCGCCCGCCCGCTGTTCATCGCTCTGGATGGAGTGACCGATCCGCAGAATCTTGGAGCCGTGATCCGTTCAGCAGCAGCCTTTGGGGCCTCGGGGGTGGTCTTGCCCGAACGCCGCAGCGCCTCGGTCACAGCCGCGGCCTGGAAAGTGTCCGCCGGAGCCGCTGCCCATCTGCCCGTTGCCCGCGTGGTCAATCTGACCAAGGCCATTCAAGGGCTCAAGGAGCGCGGCTACTACGCGGTTGGCCTGGACGGTGCAGGCACCACCACAGTAGGCGAGACAGGCTTCGAGACCGATCCTCTGGTGGTGGTCTTGGGCTCCGAGGGCAAGGGGCTAAGCCGCCTGGTCCGTGAGAGCTGCGATGCCCTGGCCTCTATCCCCATTTCCAGCTCGGTGGAATCCCTGAATGCCTCGGTCGCGGCCGGCATCAGCCTCTACGCCGTAGCTATGGCACGCCGACGGTCCGCCAGCCAAGCCGAATAAACCCAGGCAGGCGCCAACAATCTGAACGCAGACAGACCAAGCGGCAACAGCCTGCGCTCCTCACCAGACCGCCGCCGCACTAACCAAAAAGTCAACTGGAGGCCCAGACCGCGTCATCCTGATCGTCCTGATCGGCAGCCGCATCCAGGCTGCCGGGGGCGTAGACCGATCTCAGCGAGCTTCGGCCGTCATTCATATCCTCAAAGGCTGGTTGTGACGGCACTTCCCCGCCTGCCCGGTCACGGTCCGTCTGGGTGTCTGCTCTAGTCTGGCCTTCAGCATTGGTTTGGTCAGTCACCCCACTGTCAGTTGTGTCTTGGCCTCCCACTTCATGGCCATTTGCATCCTTGTCGGTCCAATCGCGGCCGGCTTGCTCACCTTGACCGGCCCGGGCATGGGCGCCCTGCCAATTCATCTCGTCGTCGACCACCCCGGCATCGGCCTCTTCGTTGATGGTCTTCATATCCTCGGAGTCCAACCGGTACTCGGGCAGAGACTCGCTGATATAGCTTTGCACAGCCTCAGCCATGGGCACATCGTGTCCGGCCTTCTCGGCCATCAGCCAGCGGTGGGTCAGCACCTCATGGAAAAACTGGGCCGGTTCGATCTGCGAGCGGTATTCCGGCGGGATCATGCGCACAGTGGGCTCGAAAACCTCGCGCATCCAGTCGGTGGCCACAATCTCCAAGTCCTCGCCCTGACGCCAGGTGGAGGCACGATAGGCATCCAAATCGTTGAGCAGCCGCCGGGCCTGGTTTTCCTGCACGTCCAGGCCGGTCAGCCGCAGCAGCTTACGGGAGGCGTAGCCGGCATCGACCACCCTGGGCCGTACCAGCACTCGGTTGCCGTCCTCTTCGGTCTTCATCTCCAGCTCGTCGACATCAAAGCCCAGATCGTTGAGCCGGTTGACACGGCGCTCGATCTTCCACATCTCATCCGGGTCGAAGCTGTCCACGTCCGTCAGGGCGCTCCAGAGTGAGTGATAGCGGTCCACCAGCCGGTTGCCCACACCGACCTCGTCCACCTCGCCGGCCAGCAGGTTGCCGGAATCCAGATCCATAAGCTCGCCGATGATGTTGGTCCTGGCCAGATCAATGTCGTACTCGCGCTGGCCGTCGGTCAGGCTGGGATGCAGATCGCCGGTCTCGGCATCGACCAGGAAGGCCGAGAAGGCATCGGCATCGCGCAGGAAGAGCACGTTGGACAGGGAAACGTCGCCCCAGTAAAAACCGGCCAGATGGAGCCTCACCAGAAGGACCGCCAGCGCATCGATCAGACGCTCGGCCGTGTCCGGGCGCAGATTGCGGGCGAATAGGGCACGGTAGGGCAGTGAGAACTTGAGGTGCTGGGTGACCAGCATGGCCTCAAGAGGCTCGCCCTCACGGGTGTGTCGACCTGTGACCACGGCGATGGGATTGACCGTAGGCAGCTCCAGTTTTTTCAGCTTGCGCAGAAGTTCGTACTCACGCTCGGCCACCCTCTGGGTGATCTCCTTCATGGCGTAGACATCGTCGCCCACGTGGACAAAGCGAACCACGTGCCGGGAGATGCCTCTGGGCAGGTTGGCCAGCAGATCCCGGGGCCAGGTGGCCAGCGGCCGCTCCCAGGGCAGGGTAAACATCCTGGGGTTGGAGCTGGTGGCCGTGATATGCAGGGCAGCCGGCTCCTGCTCGGAGGAAGGATCGACCGTGGTCTTTATCGAGGTGGCTTTCAGGGCACGAGGGTCCAGAGAGGAGGCCGTCGCCCGGTTGATGTTCACGCTAGTCATGCTTCATCCATCCCATCGCCGCCCATCCTATACGGGAAGAGCCCCGCACGGATGCGCCGCGCGGGGCTCCTGGTCACCCGGTTAACAAGGAAAGGAGATGATATCAATGATCGATACGGGCCCTGCGGCTCGGCGGGAAACCGTGGCCGAACCACAGGGTCACAGGAAGGCTCAGTTCAGCCGCAGCTCACTGGCCGGGGAGAAGAGGTGCATCTTTTCAGGATCGATGTGGATCTTGACCACGTCGCCCACCTTGGGCAGGTCGCGCGGGTTTACACGGATGGTGGTCAGCTTGTTCTGGTCGGACATGACGATGGCCTGCTCAGCCGCGCTGTTATCGGTCAGAATGTTGCCATAGATGTAACCGTCAGAGCCCAAATCCTCCACGTTGGCTACCTTCAGGGAGAAGGCATCCGGCTCGGAGGGACTGGCCAGACTGGCATTCTCGGGACGGAAGCCGACTACGATCTTGCCCTGATCCTCGGGGGTCAGCTTGTCGACCGCCTCGCGCGGCAGGCTGATGGTGTCCTCACCGATCTTGGCCTGGCCGTTGACCACGGGGTGGATGTTGATGTTCATGGAAGGCGAGCCGATGAAGCCGGCCACGAAGACATTCTCGGGCCGATCATAAAGCTCGGTGGGCGCGCCCACCTGCTGCAGGACGCCCAGCTTGATGACGGCAATCCTGTCGCCCATGGTCAGAGCCTCGGTCTGATCGTGGGTCACGTACAGGGTGGTGACGTTGAGCTGACGCTGCAGGGCGGCGATCTGGGTACGAGTCTGGACACGCAGCTTGGCATCCAGGTTGGACAGAGGCTCATCCATCAGGAAGACCTTGGGCTGACGCACAATAGCGCGGCCCATGGCCACACGCTGACGCTGACCACCGGACAGAGCCTTGGGCTTGCGGTCCAGGTACTCGGTCAGATCCAGCACCTCTGCGGCCTTCTCCACCCGCTGGCGAATCTCGTCCTTGGGGGTGCCGGCAATCTTCAGGGCGAAGCCCATGTTGTCGGCCACGGTCATATGGGGGTAAAGGGCGTAGTTCTGGAAGACCATGGCGATGTCGCGGTCCTTGGGCTGCATGGTCGTCACGTCCTTGTCGCCAATCATGATGCGGCCCTTGTTGACCTCTTCAAGTCCGGCCAGCATGCGCAGGGTGGTGGACTTTCCGCAGCCGGAAGGCCCAACCAGAACAAGGAATTCACCGTCTTTGATGTCCAGACTGAGGTCACTGACCGAGGGCTCATCGTTGCCCGGGTAGATACGAGTGACGTGGTCGAATACCACTTCTGCCATTGTTCATCCTTTCATCGGCAGGTACGTGCCGAACGATCCGTAGTGAAGGGTTGATTTTCACTGTGGTTTCCGTCCCGGGGTCAACACCTACATCGGCATGGCCATGCGACGGTCTTCTATTTTGCGGTTAAGAGAAACTCTCCCTTGAGCCAGTGCCCACTATACACCAAGGTCTGAATTCGACGTGTATACCCTTGCCGACTCAATCCTTGGGCTTGTCGGAATCTTCAGAGCCGCGCTCGAAGACCGTCCTTGCCACGTTAATCGCATTGATGACCCGCGGGAATCCCACATATGGAGCACATTGGAGTATGGCTTCAACCACGGCCGCCTTGCTCAGCCCCACATTCAAGGCTCCCTGTATGTGAACGGCCAACTGCGGAGCTGTGTCACCCTGAGTCACCAGGCTGCCTATGGTAACCAGCTCACGCTGCTGAAGATCGAGTCCTTTCCGGGTGTATATGTCGCCAAAAGCGAATTCGACAATCCAACGGCCAAGGTCCGGCGCTATATCCTGAAGAGAGTCGATGACAGCCTGGCCTCCCTTGCCATCGATGGCGGCCAAGGCCTCAGATCCCTTTTCAAAACGTGAAGCTTCCATGAAGCCCCTTCTTTCAGTTGTTTTGCATATTTTCCCGCAGATAATATCGTATCAACGCCTGTTTACGTATTATCCCGCCGGCGGTCGAACCACCTACGGCAGCCCTGGACGCGAAGAAACAGCAGAGGCCGCAATCAGGTGCTTTTCAACCAGTCGGGGCACAATGGAGATATGAGCGATCTTGAGGGTTTGAACCTAGGGCCGGGACGGCTGGTCGGGGGCTACACCCTGATCGAGCCCCTAGGCGGCGGCGCCATGGGGTCCGTCTGGCGCGCACGTGATGGCGGGGGCCAAGACTACGCCATGAAAATTCTGCGTGAATCCTTGGAGGAAGACCAGGTCTCGTCAGACAGTCCCGACGAACGGGAACGTGCCTCAGCCCGCGAGCGCCTGCGACGCGAGGCTCTGGCCCTGCAACGGATCCGCCATCCAGGCGTCTGCCGGATCGTGGATATGGAACTTGATGATGCCCTGGCCTTTATCGTGACTGAACTGATCGAAGGGCGCAACCTTCGCGACGACGTGGCCGTCAACGGCCCCTATCAGGGCGACGATCTGGAGCGGCTGGCACGGAAGCTGACCGATGCCGTCGCAGCCGTCCACCAGGCGGGCATCGTCCACCGGGACATCAAGCCCACCAATGTCATGATCTCGGTCTCGGGGCCGGTGCTGGTGGACTTCGGCATCGCTATGGGCCAGGGGCAGAGCCATGTGACCCGTACCGGGCTGGTCATGGGGACCCCTGGCTTCATCGCCCCAGAGATCATCGACGGAGCCGAGGCCGACCAGGGAACCGACTGGTGGAGCACGGCCGCCGTTCTGGCCTATGCAGCCACCGGACGAGCGGTCTTCGGCGACAAACCCATGATGGCGGTACTGGAACGGGAGGCTTCGGGCAATGCTGATCTGTCCGGGCTGCCCATCGGTACCATGAGAGCCCTACGCTCGGCCCTCTCCCCCGACAGGGGTGCGCGTTGCACACCCCAGGAGCTCCTGGAGGCCATTAGCCGGGATGCCATGGATCCGCAGGCCTGGCAAGGAGAGCAAGACGACCAGGAATCCAGCAAGGACAATCAGGAGACGATGCGCCCTTTTGGCGGCGGCTCTTCGGAGGCTGAGGGGCAAGCCGACTCGCCCACCATGGTTGTTGAGCCGGCCACTATGCCCATGCCACCTATTACACAGGCTGATCCGGATAGTCCGCGGACAGCCTGGTCACAGCCCCTCGTAGACAACGAAGAAGATGAGCAAACGACCCTTCTGCCCGACTCAGAGCAGCCCACCAGCCTCTTGAATCCCTTTCCTGCAGCCCAGGAGCAGCAGGAGCAGACGCAGGTCTGGCGGGACCAACAACCCTTAGCCGATCGCCAAGATCTTCAGGCCACCACCGTTCAAGATCCGTTGCCGCCGGCACAGCCCCTGCCCAGCGGATACCGCGATGAGGCGAACGCCCACTGGCTTGGAGACCAGCCCCCCGCCCAGATGCGACGTCTGCGCTACCTGAAGGCGGGAACTCCCTGCCTGGTTATGCTGGGAATGCTTCCTGCCCTGCTGACAGGTTTGGCTCCGGTCTCGGCTCTGGCGGCCGCGGGGATCCTCCTATGGGCCCTGAGCACCGCAGGATGGAGCATAAAAGCCCAGATAGAACGCGAGCTGCGCCGCGACGGCCCTCGGCGTGGCACCGATCGTCTGCTGAACGCAGCCGCCCTTCCCTGGCACCTGCTCAAGGGTCTAGCGGCCGCCCTGCTGCGCTTGTCGGGCATAATCCTTGTCCAGGTCCTAGTCGCCCTGCTGCTGACCTGGTCGGGCGCTCTCACCACCGTTCGCGCAGGCCTGGCCCTGGGCGGGCACCTGCTGACCTTCCCCCTGCCGGCGGCCAGGCCCCTGTCCGCCGGCGGACTGGCCATGGCCCTGGCGACGCTGGCCGGCTGGCTATTGACGACTCTGCCGACGCAGGACCACTCAGCCCCCAAAGCCAACAACGGCAATATGGTCCTTCGTCTGGCGGCAGGTCGCATCCCCATGGGCCGTCAGGATCCCGAGACGCCGGACAGCCCCCGCCGCAGGTGGATCCTGCTCCTGATCTGGCTGCTGATTATTGCCGTCCTCTTGGCCGGGCTAATCGCACAGCCCTCCATGGACTGGGCACCCATCCGCCTCCAGCGCGCCTAAGGTCGCGCTTCACCCCTGGCGGCTACACTATGCTCAGTATGCCAAGGAAAGGATCCAGGTCATGTCCAAGGGCAAGCAGAACCATCAGGCCGCGCTCAAGGCCCAGGAAGAAGCTCAGCGGCTCCAGGAGGCCAAGGAGCGTCGCCAGCAGACCATGATCGGCATCATCGTCACGGTGGCGATCATCGCCCTGATCGCTCTGGGCGGATTCCTCTACTGGCGCAGCCATCGCCCGGTCAAGACCCAGGACCTGGAACAGGCCCGGCAGGCTGTCGCCCGGGTTAAGGAAAAACCCTCGGCCGCCAATGACCAAGGTGGCTTCCTGATCAGCTCCCAGGGGCTGGGCAAGCCGGTGGCCAAGGCGCCGACCGTGGAGATCTACATGGACTTCATGTGCCCGGGCTGCGGCGCACTACATCGCGGGCTGGACTCCACCCTGACCGGTCTGGTGGATGCCGGGCAGGTCAACCTGGTCATCTACCCCATGAGCTTCATGGACCGGCTCTCCACGGACAACTACTCGACCAGGACAGGCACGGCCACCATCTATGTGGCCCAGCACGATCCGGACCACCTGCTGCCCTTCATAGCCAATCTCTACGCCAAGGACTTCCAGCCGGACGAATCCAACTACCAACCCGTCAGCAACGACAAAATCCGCCAGCAGGCCATCAAGGCCGGGGTTGATCCCAAGGTTGCCGACCAGGCGCTCAAGGGCCACTATCGGGACTGGATCAAGGCCATGGACACCTATACCCCCTTGCGCAAGGAGCTCTGGAATCCCTCAGGGTCCAACAAGGGACAGATGACCACGCCTACGGTCCGCATCAATGGCAATTACTGGGAGCTGGGCAACCTGTCCCAGGCTGGCTTGGACTACCGCTCGGGCCTGCTCAAGGCTTTGGGCCTGGACCATTCCAAGGTGGGCGTCAAGGGTGCCATGCCGGCCATCGGCGCCTCTGGCCAACCTCGCTCGCTGAACTGAGCCGGGCAGGTCGAGAGAAATTTCACGCCCAGCGTCCCCTTGGGGGCATGGTGATGGTAGGATATCATTTCGTACCGCGGCCCGGAATGCTGTAATGGACCACCGGGACCGCCTCCTTAGCTCAGTTGGCCAGAGCAGCCGCCTTGTAAGCGGCAGGTCGTCAGTTCGACTCTGACAGGAGGCTCTACGCCAAGAACGAACTATTAAATCCAACTATTCATTTTTCTTCTTGGCAGGCTACAATAATGGACATTGCCTGGATAACTACAAATACTTCCCTCGAGTAAGTCATTTCGGAGGCTCGTCCTCCGAAGTACGAACGGAGCTTTTCCCCAACCATCTCCGTTCGTATTCGAGGACGGGATCATTCCCCTTCATTCCCGTCCTCTTGACGTTGACCCGCCGACCAGGACTCGGGTCTGGAAAAGCCGACTGACCGATGACGGCCAAGTCGGCTTTTTTATTGCCGTCCGTCTACTACAAATGTGGATGTTTGCCCGACCTTGCGAATTGTGCGGCCTCGCTCCATGCCTGCACCGCTAGAATTGCCGGGTACAGACAAGGCAGAAACGGGGAGGCGAGCACATGGCCAGACGCTGGACACCGAGGCGTTTCGTCATGCTCAGAAGGATCCGCGTGGCCTCCTGCGCCCTCCTGGTCGTTCTGGCCATGATCCTGACCTTTGGCATTACCGCACGCAAGAGCGTGGCGTTGAGCGTCAACGGACAGACCAAAATGGTGACCACCTATGCCTACAGCGTGGACGGCCTGCTACGCCAGCAGGGGATCAAGGTCAAGACCCACGACCTGGTCGATTCCACCTCCGGAGGCCAGTTGCGCAACCATGCGGCGGTCACTGTGCGCTCCGCCTATCAGACCAACATCGTCATTCAGGGCCAGCGGGTGCCCTTCTGGACCACGGCAACAAGCATGGACCAGCTGCTGGGGTTCTTCGAGGAGAACCGCAAGCAGGCCATGAAGGTCACTGTGGATGTGGGCAACGTCTACAACCAGCTGACCGGCGGTCTGGTCATCAATCAGGCGGGGCCGGTCACGGTCGTGGCTGACGGGAAGACCTCGGTGGCCCCGAACGGCAAGCTTCCAGCCGCCTCCATCCTGGACTCCAAGGGTATCGTGCTGGGCAAAGAGGATCGGGTCAGCGTGGAGCATGACCAAGGCACCACTGTGTTGCGTGTCCAACGGGTCACCCACGGAAACACTCAAAGAACGGTTCCCCTCCCCTTCGCCACGAGGACCGTGGTCGATCCGAGCCTGGCGCCCGGTCAGACCCAGGTGCGGCAGGCGGGCGTAGCCGGTCAACGCCTGCAGACCATCCAGGTCACCTACGTGGATGGACAGGCCGAATCGGAGCAGGTGGTCAAGGAGGAGACCGTAGCCATGCCAGTGGATCAGGTGGTGGCCGTCGGTCCCGACAAGCCAAGGGAAGAGCAAAACAGCGGGCAGCAATCCAAAGACACAGGCAAGGACTCCCAACAAGCGCAGAAGACCCCCTCTCCGAGCCCCTCGTCCAACCAGGATTCGCAATCGTCAACAGCACCGGCCCCTACGCCAGCACAGACCAAGCCGCCGCAGACCACGCAGCCGACACAACCAAGCAAGCCGGATAAACCGACCACCCCAAGCAAGCCCGAGGACAAACCAGCCCCGTCTCCAGCACCGAACCCATCTCCAAATGGTCTTTGGCACGCCAGCGTGGACTTAGCCCAGACCTATGCCGGTGGTGCTGCCGCCCAGCGCGGATGGACGGGTTCGGAGTTCACGGCTCTAGTGGAACTGTGGAACAGGGAATCAGGATGGCTCTGGTATGCCGAAAATAAAAATTCAGGCGCCTACGGCATTCCCCAGGCTTACCCCGGCTCCAAGATGGCGCTATTTGGAGCCAACTGGCATGACGATGCCGCTGTCCAGATCGATTGGGGCCTCTACTACATTGCGCAGCGGTACGGGAATCCCAGTACAGCCTTGCAATACCAAAAACAGCATAATTCGTACTAATCCCCAACCACACCTGCCGAGCAGCGAACCGACATGAACACTGAAAACGAAAGCGACCGCCTCCTGGGTGCCACCGACATCCGACGCATCGCCGACCAGATCGACATCCACCCCACCAAACGATTGGGGCAGAACTTCGTCATCGATCCAGGAACTGTCCGCAGGATCGTGCGTTTGGCAGGGGTGGCATCCGACCAATTTGTTCTGGAGGTGGGTCCTGGTCTGGGATCCCTGACTCTTGGACTGCTGGAGACGGGCTGTCTGGTGACCGCCGACGAGATCGATCCCGTCCTGGCCCGGCAGCTTCCGCAAACCGTCTGCGAGCGCATGCCGGAGAAACTGGACCGGCTGACCGTGATCAACCGGGATGCCCTGACCTTGACCCCTCAGCTGGCAGGCGACGCGGGCAAGGCCACCGACCTGGCCATGGTGGCCAACCTGCCATATAACGTTGCCACTCCGATCATTCTGACCCTCCTGGCCCGGTTCGCCAATCTGAGCCGGTTCCTGGTCATGGTCCAGAAGGAGGTGGCGGATCGGCTGACGGCAGCCCCGGGCTCCAAGGTCTACGGCGCTCCCAGCCTGAAGCTGGCCTGGTATGGGCATGCCGCCCAAGTAGGCAGGATCGGGCGCCATGTCTTCTGGCCAGCCCCCAACGTGGACTCAGCCCTGGTTTCCTTCACCCGGGGCAAGAATAGACGCGGGCGCGGGGACGAGGGGACGAGGACCGAGGTCTTCGCCCTGATCGATGCCGCCTTCGGACAGCGCCGCAAGACCCTGCACGCCGCCCTGAAGGGTCTGGTGACCGTCGAAGCCTTCCGGGCAGCAGGCATTGACCCTGCACGCCGGGGGGAAACCATGACCATCGAGGAGTTCATCGCCCTGGATCAAGCCCGCCGCGAGGTGGCCGCGTGAGCCCGGCAGCCAGAAGGGACGGCGTGGGCCTCTACTGTCCCGCCAAAATCAATCTGAGGCTTCGCGTCGGTCCGACCCGATCTGACCTTGGAGGACGACACCGCCTGGACACCATTTACAGCGCCGTCGGAATTTGGGACCGAGTGGAACTGCGCCCGACAGAACCTGGTAGCGGCTTCCGCCTGAGCTTGGAGGGCAAGCACCTAGGCGACCTGAACCGCCAGGATGCCAATCCACGCGCCAACCTAGCCGTCAAGGCCCTCCTGGCCATGGCCCGAGTCACCGGGCATGAGCCTGATGTGGCCATCCACATCGTCAAACGGATACCGGTGGGCGCCGGCCTGGCCGGCGGATCCACGGATGCTGCCGGAACCATGCTGGGCCTGAACCGGCTCTGGAATCTAGGGATGGCTGCCGCCGACCTGGATCGAATCGCCGCCAGTCTGGGTGCGGATCTGCCCTTCTGCCTGCATGGAGGGCTCAGCAGAGGCACAGGTTTCGGCCAGATTCTGGAACCCCTGGATCCTGATGGCCCACAGGCCCAGCGGCTGTCCCGGGCTGGACTGACCGGGCACCTCCTGATCGGGGCCTACGAGAGCCAGCTGAGCACAGCCCAGGTCTACAAGGCCTTCGATCTGATCGGACCCGGCTCCCACGATCTGAACGACCTGCAGGAGACCGCCTGCACCCTGCATCCGCGCTCGCGCCAAGCTCTGGACCTTGCCCGATGGGCAGGCATCGGACCGGCCTTCGTCTCTGGATCCGGCCCCTCGGTGGTGGTCATGGCCTCTCGATCTGAGCAGGCAATCGCACTGATAAGGCTCTGGCGGGAGCAAAATGCCGTGGACAGGATCATCGAAGCTGACTCGCCAGTCCTGCCCAGGATGGTCCCCCTGCGAGTCACCCATGGACAGTAGAGTAGGCAACATGACGAATCCCGAACCACTCGACGAACGCGAGGCCCGCAGGCAGTTCGTACGACGGCGGCAGAAGATGGTCTTCACCATAGTCGTCAGCGCCCTGGTGGCCATCCTGGTCATATGCAGTCTGATCATCTTCGGGTCCATCGGGCATAACGCCAAACACGCCAGCATCGCCAAGCCCAACTATGGGGTCGCCGTGCCCTGCCCGCCTGACAAGTCCAAGCTGGTCAACCACCCCGACATCCGGGTGCGGGTGCTCAACGGAACCAACAAGTCCGGTTTGGCCACTGCCCTGGCATCGGCCCTGCGCAATCGGGGATTCAACATGCAGGATGTGGCGGACTATCCGGGCAAGACCGAGACAGCCCGCACCGAGATACGTTTCGGTACCTCGGCCATTGACCGTGGCTACACAGTGGGATCTCAATTCAACGATGCCGTTCTAATCATGGACGACCGCAACGACGATCTGATTGACGTGGTCGTAGGGGCCACCTTTACCGATCTGAACGACGAGGACAGCGCTTCCGTCGTAGGCCGCAAGATCGAAGCCATCAAGGGATGCCAAGCCGACCCCTCCTCCATGAAGAACCTGCCTAAGGCTCCTAAGGCTTAATGCTGGCGATCCGGCTTACTGCCGGATTCAGCAGAACGCCACCACAATACTCGCCGCCAATGTCCGCAGCTTTCTGACCAGGGGTTCCGGGAAAGGGTTGACCCGGGTTAGGCTTGATCGGCGTCTTCTCTTTGCCACCAGTCCCGCAGCTCCTGCTCGGCTGTCTGCCGGTCGACAGGGCCCTGATCCAGGCGATAGTCCAGCATGTGCCGGTAAGCACGTCCCACCTGCGGCCCGGGCTCGAGGTCCAGAATCTGCATGATCTGTCGCCCATCCAAGTCGGGCCGGATGGCATCCAAATCCTCCTGCTGGCGCAATTGAGCCACCCTATCCTCCAGCTCGTCCATGGCGGAGGAGAAGACCTGAGCCTTGCGCTTGTTGCGGGTGGTGGCATCGGCCCGGGTCAGGCGATTGAGCCGCTCATAAAGCGGACCGGTCTCCCGGGCATAACGGCGGACGGCCGCATCGGTCCAGCGCTCGTCCACATAGCCATGGAAGCGCAGGTGCATGGAGATCAGATCGCAGACGTCGGCGATCAGGTGGTGGTCGAAGCGCAGGGCCTTGAGGCGCTTGCGGGCCAGCCGGGCACCGACTGCATCATGGTGATGAAAACTGACCTTGCCACCGGGCTCGAAGCGTCTAGTGGCGGGTTTGCCGATGTCGTGCAGCAGGGCAGCCAGGCGCAGGGTCAGATCCGGGGCGGGCACAGGTCCGTCAGGTCCGGTCTCCAGGGCGATGGCCCGGTCCACCACCATCAGGGTGTGCTCGAAGACATCCTTGTGCCGGTGATGCTCGTCTATCTCCAGCTGCAGAGCCGGCACCTCGGGCAGAACGATGTCAGCCAGGCCGGACTGCACCAGGGCCTCAATGCCCTGCACGGGGTGGTCGGCCAGCATGAGCTTGGTAAGCTCGTCGCGAATCCGCTCGGCCGAGACAATGCTGATTCGATCGGTCATGTGGGTGATGGCCTCTGCGGTCTCCGGGGCGATGGTGAATCCCAGCTGGGCCACGAACCGCACGGCCCGCATCATCCGCAGGGGATCGTCGTCGAAGGACTGGCGGGGATCCACCGGGGTCCGCAGCACCTGCTTGGCCAGGTCGTTGGCCCCCCGGTAGGGGTCTACAAAGACCAGATCGGGCACCCGCAGGGCCATGGCATTAACGGTGAAGTCGCGCCGCGAGAGGTCGCCCTCGAGGCTGTCCCCATAGTCCACCTCGGGCTTGCGGGAGTCAGGATCGTAGGTGTCTCGTCGGTAGGTGGTCACCTCCACCTTGACCTCGGTGCCGTCAGGACGCCGCCGCAGCGCGCCCAGGGTGCCGAATTTACGCCCCATGTCCCAAAAGCCCGACCCCCAGTGACGCAGAATGGGCTCGAACTGCTCGGGTCGGGCCGAGGTGCAAAAGTCCAGGTCGTGGGAGGGCCGGTGCAGGAGCAGATCGCGTACAGGACCCCCTACCAACGCCAGTTCATATCCCTGCTCGGCGAAGAGGCGCCCGAGCTCAATGGCCTCCGGCCAGACTTGGAAATCCACGCTCACCCTTTCCTACGGAGTTGATGCGCCTACTAGCATACCGTTACCCCACCTGCACATTACCTTACGTAAAGTTGGAGTATGATTACGCCCGCGGACATGGCGCGCATGCTTGCGCATGACGCCGACTCTGCGGACACCCATGCCCGCGGCCAGCAGAGGCGGGACCATCTCGTGGAAACGGTAAGCGAACGTCTGGATCCACAGGTCCGCGAGCGCATACAGGCAGAAGATGATGCTCCTACGCCTGCCCTCATGCCCCGGCATAAGCACGCACCAGGACCTTCAACCTTTGCCTCCCTGGATGCCCAAGAGCTACCCGTGGTGCGCGAGTATTCGGCGGGCGGACTGATCTTCGACCGGCATGACCGGGTGGCCATCATCGCCCGGCACTCCCGCTCGGGTCACTTGGAATGGTGCCTGCCCAAGGGCCATATCGAGAAGGGGGAAACACCCGAGCAGACGGCGGTGCGCGAGGTTCACGAGGAGACTGGAATACTGGGCCGGGTGACCGATTCCATCGCCACCATCGACTACTGGTTCACCGGAACCAACCAGCGGGTCCACAAGCTGGTCCATCATTTCGTCCTGCGGATGATCGGCGGCTCCCTGAGTGTGGAAGGCGACCCCGATCATGAGGCCGAAGATGCCATCTGGGTGGACTTCTCCGACCTCACCTCGGTGCTTAGTTACCCCAATGAGCGTAAAATAGCCTGGCTCTACGCGAGGAAGTACAAAAAACAGCCATGATCCAGACCCCCCTGCGCCCGAGCGGGCGCACCAGCCAGCGCACCCATGCTTTCAATCGATGGACCCGGTGGGCTCGAATCCTGCTAACGATCGTCCTTCTGCTGGTCTTGGTGATAGCCCCTTGGCATCCGGCACCAGCCCTGGCTGCCACCAATCAGCAGAGCTCTGCTGAGGTGGCCCTGCGCTGGTCCACGCCAGTGGTGACCGACAAGTCCGGCTACGCTCTGCGCGCTGCGGTGACCAACACCGCCAACCAGCCCATGGAGAATGCCCATCTGAGCGTGTCCACCAGCGCCCTCTACTCTTTCAGCTCCCGAGCCGACATGCAGACCTGGTCTGAAGGCCAAGCCCGCATCCCCACCCCGGATCTGCTGGGCACGCAGACCGTACCGACAATCCCAGCAGGGCAGAGCATCGAAGTTGCTGTCAACGTACCGGCTGATCAAGATGCGATCAAGAAGATGGCAAGCTGGGGGCCCAAACCCGTCCGGCTTTCCCTGAGCGATGATCAGGGCCGGATCCTGAGCGACGTGTTCACTTTTCTGACCCGGACCTGGGATGGCCTGCCCACCGCAGGCACCCCAGCCCTGTCCCTGACCATGGTCCTGCCACTGACCTCCTCGGACTGGAACATTGACGACAAGGCCATGACAGCGCTGATGACCCAGTCAGGTTCGGGCAACGATAAAAACCGGAGTGTGACGTTGACCCGCCAGGGGGCCCGCCGCCAGGAGGACCAGAGCCAGCTGCTGTCCAAACATGGGTCCCTGCAGGCCTTGGGCGATCCGGTCTATCTGTCCGCCTTCGTCAATCGTCCCAAGATCCAGGGGCTGATTCAGCCAGCCGACTTCGACATCACTGGGTATGCCTCCCAGAATCAGAACCGCTATGCCCAGGCTGGGGTCACTCCCGAATCCTGGAGCGCCCAGACCGCGGCCAAGCTCTATACCGACAGCGCGCCTGACATATACGCCTGGCAGGGCAGACGGGAGTGGACCATGGAGTCCATCACCACCGCCCGCCGTGCCGGCTATCAGACGGTCATCGCCCCCCAAGGCTTTGAGGTCGGTGCCGACACCTCCGCCCACACCGGCAAGTACACCATCGAAACCAAAGCTGGAAAGGTGACCGTCCTGTCGGCCCAGCGGGAGCTCAGTAACCTGGCCAGAGGCCACCCCAGCTCCACACGCGCCACCGGGGAGCAGACACAGGCCGGGCAGACGGCCCGCTTCATAGCCCAGAGCGCTTTCTATCAGATGGAACAGCCCTACGCCGAACGCTCCCTCCTGGTCTGCTTCGATACCGATGAGGACACCCAGCAGGCAGACCGGATCATGACCGAACTGGAGCATGCCCCATGGATCAGCCTTAAGTCCATGGACAACCTGATGCAGGCGCCCGACTTCACTGGCGGGTCGTCGAGTCTGCTCAAGGCCCTGGAACTCGACAGCACCAAGAGCAGCACCAAACATGGCGATGGTTCGATAGGCACCCTGGACTCCCTGACCGCCAGCCGGGCTGAGATCGACCGGTTCGCCACCACCATCCTGGCTGACGGCAAGCAGGATTCCCAACCCACTGCCAGCGCCACGGCAGGCAAGACCGACAGCCAGGCCCTGGCTCGCCAAGATGCCAACACCACTGCCCGACAACCTAAGGATCCGCATCAGTGGTTGAACCAGCTGACTGTCGCCCACGACGACCTGGCTCTGAAGTCACTGGGTGGAACCGCAGCCGCCGCTGGTTTGGCCGATCAGGCCGAGGCCATATCCCATCGACTCCTGGACGGGGTCAGCATCACGCCCAGCGAGTCTCTGAACGTCGTCAGCGAGACTGCCTCCATGCCCGTGACCGTCAGCAACAGCCACCCCTACCCTGTCCACGCCCGCATCAGCGCGCGAACCGACTCCATGGAGATCGTCACCTCACGTATGGCGGAGGCGGTCATTCCCGCCCGATCAGAAGCCCAGGTGACTTTCAAGGTCAGGGTGGCAGCAGCCGGCAGAGCCAATGTGGATATCGGCCTGCTGGACCGCCAGGGCAGACCCTTCGGCCAGGTGCGCCAGGCTCAGATCACCAGCAATCTACGGCTGAGCGACATGAGCGGCATGGTCATCATTGTCATCGCCGTGCTCCTGGGACTTTTGGGGCTCTGGCGGCAGTTCCACCGTACGAAGGACCCGGACGAATGAGTTCCGTAGGGCGCAATTCCGCCATCATGGCCACGGGCACCGCGGCCTCCCGTGTGACCGGGCAGATCCGCACCATACTGTTGGCAGCCGCCATAGGCACCACCGGAATCGCGGCTGACGCCTACCAGACCGGTGCCATGATTCCTCAGGTCATGTTCACTCTGATCTCGGGCGGCATCTTCAACGCCGTCCTGGTCCCACAGATTGTGCGCACCCTCAAGGAGCGGGACGCAGCAGACCGGCTGAACAAGCTGATCACGGTCGCCATGGTCCTCCTGGCCCTGCTGACGCTGCTGCTGATGCTGGGCACTCCGGTGCTGACCACCGTCTATCTGAACTCCAAGTGGAACCCCGCGCAGCGGGCGCTGGCCAACTCCTTTACTCTCTGGTGCATGCCCCAAGTCTTCTTCTACGGGCTCTACACGGTCCTGGGACAGATCCTGGCCGCCAAGGGCCGGTTCACCGCATACGCCTGGAGCTCGGTGGGTGCCAATGTTATCAGCTGCCTGGGCTTCCTGGTCTTCATCTTCTTGTTCGGCAACGCCCGCAATCAGCCGGTCGGCTTCTGGGATAACGGCAAGGTGGCCCTGACAGCTGGAGCCTGGACCGCGGGGGTGGCCTTCCAGGCGCTGGTCCTCTTCATCCCCCTGATCATGAGCGGTTTCCGCTATCGTCCTCGCTGGGGCCTGCGCGGAATCGGCCTGCGATCCATGGGCTCGGTGGCGGCCTGGAGCATGTGCGTGGTCGTCATCAACCAGCTGGCCAACGTGGTCAATGCCCGCATCAACAACGGCGCCCCCCTGGAGGGCAACCCATTCGACATTGCCGGCAACGGCTCCTATCAGAACGCCTACACCATCTTCATACTGCCCTACTCGCTGGTAGCCGTCTCAGTCAGCACGGCCCTCTTCCCCAAGCTGTCCAAGGCGGTTTCTGACGGCCGCATAGGGGATGCCCGCAATGATCTGAGCCAGGCCCTGCGCAATGTCGGACTGGTCATGTTCTTCTTCGCCGCAGTCCTCCTGGCCATTCCGGTGCCCATCACCCGAGCCCTGCTGCCCTCGGTAAGCGTGCACGAGTCTGTCCTTATCTCAGGACCGCTGATAACGCTTTCCCTGGGGCTGGTTCCCACGAGCGCCTTCCTGCTCATTCAGCGCACCTTCTACGCCTTCGAGGATGGCCGGCATCCCTTCATCTTCGCAGCCGTCTCCAACACCATCCAGGTGGCAGTGCTTCTGGTATCCATACGCTTGTTACCTCCCCGTTACTGGGCGGCGATGGTAGGGCTGAGCTTGTCCCTGAGCAATCTCATCAGCTTCCCTGTTCTGGCTCACATGCTGCGCAGCCCCTTCCAGGGGAATCTGGACGAGCGGCGGATTCTGATCACCTACGCCAAGGCTTTCCTGGCTGCAGGATTGGCCCTGGCAGCCGCCCTGACGGTCAAAACTCCAGTGACCCATCTTGTCGGTGCCTGGATTCAGGGCCAGCAGGGTCACATGAGCTGGGTGCAGGCGCTCCTCATCTGCATAGTCATTACCCTGCTGACGGCAATTATCTATACCGTGACCCTGGTAGCCCTGCGCACGGAAGAATTTATCCAGCTTCTGCTCGACCTGGCCCGTCGGCTGGGCAGGACAGCCAGGCACCCCGTCCGCAGCCTGGACGCTCTGCAAGGACGACCCTCCCGATTGGCCGACCGCTCGGTCAGGGTGGTGCACTCCTCCTCCCCCGATTCCGCCCTGCCCGGCATAGACGCAGCATTGGAGAACCTTGAGGAGGCCCCTGAGTTCGATACTGATGGAGAATCCGCGATAGCCGGACCTCCGCCGGCCCCTCCGACCCCGCAACCCGTTAGGATTGTACCTAGGAACAGCAAGGTCCACCACGGTGTCGTCGACTACAGGCGACGCCCCACTTCTGATGAGAGCTCGGCAACCATGAACGCGCATATCGGAGACACCATCCTCGGCAGATATACCCTGGTCACCCTGCTCCGCCGCGCGAACGGTCTGAGCGCCTGGCGGGCCAAGGACAAGGTCCTGGATAGGGACTGCCAGCTCTTCATCGCCGGGGATTCCACCTGCATGGACCGGATCAACGTCAACGCCTCCAGCCTGGCGCTGAGCAAGGACCGCCGTTTCACCCCGGTCTACCAACTGCATACTCGTGACAAGGTCTCCCTGATCGTCACCGCCCCCGATGCTGGCATGTCCCTGAGGGACTACATGCACGGACCCGCCGGGGAAACGCTCAGCGACCGGGCCATCGGCACCATCATGGGAGAGGTCACCGAGGCCATGCGCACCCTGCATGCCGCCGGCATGGTCGATTATGCGGTCTCCACGAGCACCATCAGGCTGGCTCCAGCCTCGATCACCCTGGCCGATGCCCCCATATCGCCCATGCTTGAACACCCGTCGGTCTCAACTGAGATGGGACTGACGGACGAGGAATATGCCATACGTGAGCTGGCCGGTGTGCTCTATGCCATGCTGACCAGACGGGCCGATCAGGACGGGCGGCAGCCCAGTCTGCAGAAACTGCCCAAGCAGACCCCAGAAGAGTTCAGAATCATCTGCATGCGTGGATTGGGGCTGGCTAATGAGCAGGGAGCCGTACCGGTCCCACTGGTCACCCTGGCGGAGCTTTCGGCCCTGCTCAGCCCCTGGGTTCCGCCTGAGGAACTGACCGACAGCGATCTGATCTGGCCCGAGCTGGACGGCCGTGCCTCCATCGAGGCTGTGGCCCTGCGCCAGGTGGATCCCAAGAACGTACTCCCGCTTCCCGCAGGTCTGACCTCCTCGGCCCTGCCTGCCGCGCAGACCGTGTCTCACTATGAGCCGCATTGGAAGACCAACCAACTGCTCTTCCCCGGCCGTAGCGAGATCGAGATGCTCAATCCAGAGGATACGGATACCGATCTCTTCTCGCTCTTTGACGAACGCCAGCGGCTGCGCTCGCTGAACAGCTCCTCCCGCAAGACGGAGGCCATGGATGTGAGCGCACTCAGGGCGACAACGGCCAGGCCCGCAGCCATGTATGAGGAAGAGTCCAAGGCTGTGACCGGACGGGTGCCGACCGTCAAAGGCAATCAGCGTAAACCCTCCGAGGCTCTCAGCGGCAACGGTGTGACTGCCAACAATCCCGTGGAACGAGGCTTCTCCCAGTGGGACTTCCACAAGTCCAGCAGCGGGGAGAACGGTCCGGCAGTCGGCAGCAACCAGGCCAAGGCAACGTCCAACCTGAACGCTTCACAGGACAGCAGAGGTTCACATACGCGCCAAACAGACGCTGCGGCCGCCAAATCTCATGTCGAAAGTGAAGGAGAACCCGCAGCCCGGAGTGAACACCCTCGCTCCTCCGCTACTTCTGAAAAGACCAAGGCCCCTACCCAGGCAGCCCGCTCCTCCAAGAACACTGATTTCGATGAGGAGGAGCAGCAGACCACAGTCATGGAGCCCCTGCCCCCCAGCTTCACACCTGAAATCCACTCCATGCCCGTGCCGGTGACTTACTCGGTACTTCCTGACGATGAGCAGGATAAGGATCTGAATGATGATACCGATATGGCTGACACCCGCCTGTTCGGTCGCTTCACAACTCGCTCAGTGGTTATTGCCATAGCGGCGGTAATCGTTGTGGTGGCCCTGGTCTGGGCCCTCTCGACCATTACTGGGTCACGATCCAAAGTCGGCAAAAGTGAGGGCGGCTGGCCGGTCATGTCTAACGTGCCCTTCCCAGGCAAGACCAATGAGAGCGAGGAAGCAACTCCCTCCAGCAATGACAACGGCGATGATCAGGCTCAGGCTGGCGCAGATGCTGATACCGATAAGGTCAGCCACGCTGATAAGGAGGCAGGAAAGGTTCCCGATCCGCCCAAGCCCAAGAACACCACGGCATATCAGACCAGTCGCCAGCTCTTCCTCAACAAGCCTGCCGGCCTTCAGGGTTATGGATGGTATATGCATCTGACCCAGCCGGAAGAGGTCTCTCGCCTGACCATCGTCGCGCCTCAGAGTGGCGGCCACGCCCAAATCTATGCGAATTCCACGGCAGCTCAGCCCAACCAGGGACAGCCGCTGGCCGACTTCAGCTTCGATGCCTCAGGAACCACCCAGGTCACCCTACGCGAGCCGGTGACGACTCAGGACCTGGTCGTCTGGGTGCCCATGGACGGCATGCCAGGAAACACCCTGCGCTTCACTTCCGTCCAAGCCTTCTGAGCATGACTATGGGTCGGCGGCAACAAGGCGAATCACCCCGACGTCGACTCACAGACCACCTGTCAACCACAATTGCCTGCAAGCTCCTTGGACCCCATCGGCCAGACATGACTGCCCACCCATACATATGCCGATATCATGGGGTGTACCGAAATGGTAATGTGTTGGATTTTTCCTCCTACATAACGCCCGCAGGTAATACAGTTTCCTTAGACAACGGCGGCAGGAAGGCGGAAGTCAGTTATGGCGGATGATCCCAATATTGCGTCCAAGGTTATCAAGAACGATCCTTGGTATAGCTCCTATGCAACACGAGCCGAGCAGATGCGCGCATCCGAGATTCGTGCCCTCTTCGCCGTGGCCAATCGGCCTGAGGTGGTCTCACTGGCTGGCGGGATGCCCTACCTGGGCCGGATGCCCTTTGATAAGTTGGCCGACCAGCTCGGCGACATGCTGCGGAGCAAGGGCCAGGTGGCCTGGCAGTATGGGTCAGCGCAGGGCGATCCCCATCTGCGCGAAGACGTGCTGCCCATTATGGAGCTGGAAGGCATCAAGGACGTCCAGCCGGATGATGTAGTTATCGTCAACGGTTCCCAGTCTGGACTGGACCTGATTACCAGGATCATGTGCGACCCCGGCGATGTGGTGCTGGCTGAGGCGCCCAACTATGTGGGCGCTCTGGGTGTCTTCCAATCCTTCCAGGTCGATGTTGTCAACGTGGCCATGGACGGAGACGGGCTGATTCCCGAGGCTCTGGAGGAAACCATTCTGGAGCAACGCCACCAGGGCAAGGCAGTCAAGTTCCTCTACACCGTACCTAACTTCCACAATCCTGCCGGCGCCACTATGAGCGTCGAGCGACGGCCACGAGTCATCGAGATCGCTAAAAAATACCATGTGCTCATAGTGGAGGACAATCCCTATGGACTGCTGGCCTTCGACGGCCAGACCTATCCGGCCCTGCGCTCTTACGACTCCGAGGGCATTGTCTACCTGAGCAGCTTCTCCAAGATTATCGCCCCAGGCATGCGCGTGGCCTGGATGGTTGCACCCCCTGGCATCCGACAGAAGCTGGTTTTGGCCAACGAGTCAGCCATTCTCTGCCCCTCCAACATGAGCCAGATGACCATCACCACCTATCTGGACAACTTTGACTGGAAATCGCAGATCAACGGCTACCGGGGAATGTACAAGGAACGCTGCGATGCCATGGATGAGGCCTTGAAGGAATATCTGCCCTACTGTTCGTGGCTGAAGCCCAAGGGCGGCTTCTACATCTGGCTGCAGATACCCCAAGGGCTCAACGCCAAGGACATGCTGCCCAGGGCGATTACCGCCAAGGTGGCTTACGTGTCAGGCACAGCCTTCTACGATAACGGGGAGGGCGCGGACCATATGCGCCTGTCTTTCTGCTACCCCACTCCCGATCGGATCCGAGAGGGAATACGCAGACTGTCAACGGTCATCGAGAATGAACTCGCCACCGTCCGGCTGTTCGAGCCCGACAGCGGCAAGGAAAGGGGCTGAATCATGGCGGCCAAGCACAGCAAGACACCACGGCAGCAGACCGGCGGCAAAACTCCGGCAGCCGGCAAGGCCAAGACAACTGCGAGCGCGATGACAACCGCAGTCGCCAGCCCGGCCAACACCGCAACCACCACTGCGGCCACAACTGCTGGCGAACCGGCCAAAAGAGCCAGGCGGACCTCGCATCGCTCCACTCGTGAGGCCACGCCGTTCACCATGGACGATGTCCTCTCCCTGGCGAGCAAGGCCACCAAACGTGCCGATAAATCCCTCCTGGTTATCTGCGGCGGCCTCAGCCATGAGCGCGACGTCTCCATCAGCTCGGGGCATCGCGTCCAGGGATTCCTGGAGGAGGCCGGATGGACGGTCCACGTCCACGACATGGATGGCTCGCTCCTGCCCTACCTGACCGATGAGTCGACCCGCCCTGATCTGGTCTGGCCTCTGCTGCACGGCGCCAACGGCGAAGACGGCTCCATCCGTGATGTCTTAGAGATGGCGGAACTGCCTTATATTGGATCCCGGGCCAAGGCCTCCCGGACCGCCTGGAGCAAACCCATCGCCAAGAATGTTGTCCGCATGGCCGGGTTGCAGACGCCACATTCCGTGACCTTGCCCGAGTCCATGTTCCGCGAGCTGGGAGTCGAACCCGTTATCGATATGCTTCTAGGTTCGCTGGGGCTCCCGCTCTTCATCAAGCCCACCATGGGTGGTTCAGCCATGGGTTGCACCATGGTGACTGAACAGAGTCAGCTCACTCAGGCGTTGATCAACTGCTTCGCCTACGGTGATGTGGCTCTAATCGAACAGGCTGTCACAGGCACTGAAGTCTCCGTCTCCATACTCGAATTCGACGGACATCCCCTGGTTCTGCCTCCGCTCGAAATCTGGACTCCCTCAGGCACCTACGACTTCGAGGCTCGTTCCACCCCCGGCCCAACGGAGTTTTATGTTCCAGCCCGACTGGACGCCAAAACCACACAGGCTGTGAGCGATGCTGCACTGACTGCCCACCAGGCTTTGGGACTCCGCGATATCTCACGCACCGACTTCATTGTTGATGCCCAAGGTCAGCCGCAATTCCTGGAGTCCAACGTGGCGCCCGGCATGACGGACACCTCGCTTCTGCCCCAATCAGCCCAGGCGGCCGGCTACAACTTGCCAGAGCTATACACGGCATTGGTTCAATCAGTTTTGAATCAAAAACGAACCGACTGAAATCCCAAAGCCTATCTGGTTCTGCCTACCATTCGGTTAGCATGAGGAAAGTCCGCATGATGCATGGTGTGTAAATTGCCCAATATGCATCACGCGGACTTGCAATATACGTAGCCTGCGAATACAGGCAGGGCAGATAGTGCACAAGATGAGCACACTACACGGACCAACAGTTTGTACTCGTTAATCACGACGCTCTATTCTGCGTTCATTCTTCTCTGGCCACCAAACGTCAGTTGTTCAACGGTCACCACTCATCGTCGGTTATTCCGCTCCCTCTATCCGTTAATCTTGACCTCCACTTCTCCTTCACTACTCAGCCAAAGCCAACACTGATTGAAAGGTATGCTCAACCTAGTCTCGGTTTTTATATTGTCGACTAGGCTGACCTGCAGAAGAGAGGCGGTCTAATAAATAGCCGATGCCAGAATGGCCGGTCATTCTCCGGAACTCAACTCACAATATACTGCTGTATCGCTCCACACCCATGCATGCAATCGTGGTCGATATCGAATGTTTCACGTGAAACATTCTGGGGTGATCGACTTACTTCACGGCACAACGCCTATGACCGGCAGCGAATCCCGCCAGTTAAAAGTGCGAGTCTAATAAAGCAATGGGTCAGATAAAAATGAATACAACCTTTCTAGGACAGCAATCATTGGGAGTTCTGCACCAATCGGCACAGAATGGTTTTACCAAGATGTTTATCAAGCTGAATTGACTACATATAAGGTGTAGACATCACTGCTTTTCTGCCTTCGAGAATCGAGTCATCGCTACTATGGCATCAAGAACTTCGAACGAAAGCTAAGTCCGCACCAGTAAATCGCAATTCCGTCACTGGCATTGTTGCGTCAATTCATTAACCGTAATTTGTTGGTCCTCATCGCTGAGAACACGATCTTCCTATCTGAATTCATCTTTCGCGTCATATCGCTTACGACCGGATCGCTCCCCCGCGACCGCTCAAAAGCCATCAATAAGAGCCCATAGAGACCTTGCAGATCAGTGGATACATATTACAGGCGCATCCGTCCTTGTTAAAAGATCATACTTTCGTAAGATCGAACAAACAATTGAAACAATACCCCACCATGATTGAGCTGTCTACGGCCTAGCTAGATTCCTTACTTGTTTTTTTGCTTTCCTCGCTCTTGTTTGAAGCGCGCGAAGAACTTTCAACAGTTTCTTCCTGAGTTGATGATGAACACCGGCCGGCACTCCTAGCAGTCATATCTTCATCAGCCCCAAGGCTTTTGTCTGTTGTCAGAGAATCGGCGCCCAACTCGTCGTTGTTGTCATCAGGGCTTGGAGGATTCCAAAAACGCCAGCTATGCCAGCTGTCATCCTCGCTCTTATCATCTGTTTGATGGCTGGGATGCTCCCGCAGCAATCGATCAACTCGGAGCATAAACCAGATCAGCACCAGAATCGTCCCAAGATTGGTTAGGATGGCGACTATCACAGTTTTCTCCATGGTTCAAGAATAGCCTGCCCCTGTCAGAACCGAGCTTACTGTGAGCTAACAAGCGCTCTTTTTCGCCCACCGCATGTGACTCAGTCATCCTGAATAGATACAGTAGCGTTATGAAGCAAACTGTTCATGATGCGATTGTTATAGGGTCCGGACCAGCAGGTTACACCGCCGCCATTTATCTTAGCAGGGCTGGATATGCTCCACTCGTTATTGCAGGAGCCCTAACACCTGGCGGTCAGCTTATGAACACAACGGAAGTAGAGAACTTCCCTGGATTCCCTAAAGCAGTGCTCGGCCCCGATCTTATGGATCAGATGCGTGATCAGGCCGAACATTTTGGTGCTCAGATTGAATACGATGATGTCGTCTCAGTTGACTTGAGCGGAGACGTCAAGCGGATCACCACCGATGGCGGCGAAGAATATCAAGCTCGAGTCGTCGTCATCACCACTGGCTCGCAATATCGTAAATTGGATATTCCCGGCGAGCGCGAGTTCTCAGGACGAGGGGTATCCTACTGCGCCACATGCGACGGCTTCTTCTTCAAGGACAAGCCCATTGTAGTGGTTGGTGGAGGCGACTCTGCTATGGGTGACGCGGACTTCCTGACCCGTTTTGGCTCTTCTGTTACACTGATCCACCGTCGCCAGGGCTTCCGCGCTTCAAAAATCATGGTGGACCGTGCCAAGGCAAATGACAAGATCAACTTCCTTCTTGATTCGGTCGTCACTCGGATCAACGGCGACGATAGCGGCGTAACCTCTTTGGATGTCCGCAATACAGCCACTGACCAGCAGTCCACTATTCCAGCTAATGGAGTCTTCGTAGCCATTGGATTCACTCCTCAGACTGCTTTCCTTAATGGCCAAGTTGATCTGGATCAGGACGGCTATATCCTGGTCGAAGGTGGGTCAACGAAGACTTCTACACCTGGGGTCTTTGCCGCTGGTGATGTCACCGACAAGATCTATCGTCAGGCCATTTCCGCTGCTGGCATGGGTTGCCGTGCTGCTTTAGATGCTCAGGAGTATCTTACGAATTTGGATAACCGATAGGGCTTGATACGCGCCTCGGCAAACAAGAATTTACGTGCCTGGCAGTTTACAATTGCCAGGCACTTCGTTTATCGATTATGCGCAGCTGCCTATACTTAGTTTCCTTTTATTCCTCATTGACATCCACCGGATACCCTACTCAACAGGAACATTCCCTGCCCCACAGCAGCTCAAATCATCCTCTGCTGACACAAGCCACTTTCCACTGATGCAACTTGCCACAACAGAGCCCACCTCTTTCTAACGCCACAACTGAAATTCTCAAGGTTGCGCTGCACGAATCTGTCACCTCACCTCAACGGCTAAGGCCAACCTCATTGAAAAGCCGCACAAAAGCAAGGGCTTATTACTTACCAGATGATAAACACACAAACAACAATTCCATCATGGCCGAATAGGTGACTTTGCCACCAACCACTAACTGTATATCTTGCGATTGAATATACCCATCACACTACTGACAACTATGAAGGCGAGAGACCAATACGACCCGATATAGCTGCCCGACAAAATGACCTGAGTAACCAGGTCTGTAGCGATTCACAATCCAACTGCCTGCCGGCTGACTGTTTTCCAGCTTCATGCTGTTTAGTCAAACTTTTCAGCACTGATATATCTGATCAGTGAATGGAACATACCTATGATGCCCAATCATTCTGGCCCTAAGACAAGTTTAGCGATTGCTCATCAGCTCAAACCAAACTCGATCGGGTTATGAAGCAATCGCTCACTTTAACGGCAAGGTTTGGATAAACAAATCCTGAAGTCTCACTTTCAGAATGGGATCAAACCCAGCCTCTATCACCCGAATGACTGTCATTGCCTGCAGATTGACTCTTTTCCAAAAGAATGGCAACGATGCGGTCCATGTCTTCAGGCGAAGAAAATACGATTTCTATTTTCCCGTGCTTTTTAGTGCCCTTAATGGCTACCTTGGTATCAAAATGACTTTCCAGATCCTGGCGTACAGGACTATTAGCCCAGGCGTTTACCCTAGGCTTCTTTGCCCTCTTCTTAACCTGCCCAGTCTGCAAGGCGACAAGTTCCTCAGTAGATCTTACCGACAGACCTTCAGCAATAATCTTGTCCGCCAAAGCAGTCATAGACTTTTCATCCGGCAAAGTAAGCAAGGCTCGGGCATGCCCAGCTGACAACACACCTGAGCTTACTTTTTTCTGCACGCTCGGGGGCAACTTCAACAATCGGAGCGTGTTCGTGATCTGAGGTCTGGACTTAGAGATTGACTTAGACAAACCGTCCTGTGTCAAGCCGAACTCATCAATCATTTGCTGATAAGCGGCTGCTTCTTCCAACGGATTCAGAGCCACTCTATGGAGATTCTCGAGCAAGGCATCGCGCAACATGGTGTCGTCGCCCGTTGTTTTCACAATTGCAGGTATGGTATCCAACCCAGCCAATCGAGTAGCACGCCAACGACGTTCACCCATTATGATTTCATAATGGGTTGTTTGCTTCGGACCCGTTTCGCCCTGATTTGAAAGCTGGCTAGATTGTTCCTCACCGGTCTTACTATCAAATGCCGTGGATTTGCTTCTCGCGCCGTCAACTGAGATTGTCTTATTCTCGATAGTTCTTGGACCGTCTACAAGAGGTGATCTTCGCACCACTATGGGCTGCAATACACCAACTTCCTTGATTGAACGGGAAAGCTCCAACAGTTCATCTTCATCGAAGATTTGTCTCGGCTGCTGAGCATTTGGCCTAATATCGTCCACCTGCACCTCGGCCAAGTACCCACCTTGGACGGGTTTCAGCTCCTCTTGGCTATTGCCCTTTGTCGCATTAGTCGGCTCAGTATTATTCCCAACAATAGGTGTGCGGTTAACGCTTTGCTGAGTCTTTCTTGTCCGAGGATCGACAGCCTTACTTGATTCCATCATCGGCAATGTTTCACGTGAAACATTTGTCGTCGTAGGGCCAAAGAATAGATCACTTGGGTGTTCCAGGCTGCTGATGGACGGGACTGACCGACGCTTGGTAGTCCTCTTCGAAGTAGATGTTTCACGTGAAACATCTACGTTGAGCGACTCGGAAATGCTGACACGCTTTTGTCCCATGGTCGAACGTTTACGACCGCTCTCAGTAGACTTTACTGAAGCTGCTTGTTGAGAGCTTGCACGGCCCGAATGCGTTGTACTACGTTCTCCTTTGGCTCCATCTTTTTCCGAAACGTCCGTCTCTGTGCGATGATGTCCGTCTGGTTCTGCACCCAAGCCTTGAAGAGTGGGCTGCTTGTTGCCGGAATTCGGTACTTTGTTATCTTGTTGCTGACCTTTGTCGGCATTGGTTTCGTCTTCTTCACCTGGCAGAGCGGGAAACAGAGCCCCCAAGCCCTTGCCTAACCGTGAACGGCTTGTCATGTCCTCACTCCCCCTGTCTTCTATTGGCAATATGTTCCAGTACTTGTTCGGATCTCTGTGCGATTTCTAACGCCGCCTCTTCATAAGCGATAGCACCGGCTCCTTTAGGGTCGTAGGTAACAACGCTTTGCTGGAAGCTGGGAGCTTCAGAGATTTTGACGGAACGCGGGATGGTCGTATTAAGCACAATCTCTGGATAATGTTCCTTGACTTGATCAAACACTTCCTTGCTGAGCAACGTCCGCCTGTCGTACATAGTCAACAACATGGTTGAGATTACGAGATAAGGATTATAGCTTTGCTGAACAAGTCCTATGGTATGCAGCAATTGTTGCAGTCCTTCAAGAGCATAGTACTCAGCTTGCACAGGGATCAATACCTCATTAACTGAACACATGGCATTCAGAACTAATAATCCGAGACTAGGAGGGCAATCAACCAGAACATAGTCATAATGCTGGTGGCAGATTTTAAGATAGTCGGCAACCGCTTTCTTCATGAGCTGATTGCGGTTGGGCATATCCGCAACTTCCAGCTCAGCACCACTTAGATCAATAGAAGACGGGACAACCTCAAGGTTGGGGAATCCAGGGGAAACCACCTTAACGTCGTCAATACCGAGACGACCCTCGAGCACATCATATGTTGATGGAGTCCCGGATTCATGAGCTACCCCCAATGCAGTAGAAGCGTTACCTTGTGGATCCATATCGATTACCAATACACGTTCGTTGAACTCAGCAAATGCACATGCCAAATTGACAGTTGTCGTGGTTTTCCCTACACCACCTTTTTGATTTGCAACTGCAATGAAGCGCGTTTTTGAAGGGTGAGGGAATTCAGCCTGGCGTAAGGCCTGATAGCGCGCAGAAAGATCTGCCATCTCCGAACCAGACACCGAGCCAGTCCCGTCAGCGAATATGCGAGTCAGGATATCCGTTGCCGACTCCATACCTGATGCGTTCGGCTTGGACTTCTCACCAAGATCCGGGGTATTTCTCGAAACGGGTTTCACCTTCTTCGATGCGGTCACGAACCTTCCTCCTTTTGATAACCATTCAATTTTCCCGTCCTAGTTGGACATGTTAAAACGGCTGATAGTTATACACGGTCACTGTTCATAACTGTGGATAAGTGTGGATAGACCCAACGACGCCACACCGGCTGACCCTTCTCCTAGATTATTAGATTTGCCTTGTGATTATTGACAAGTCTGACGCTTCACATCCCATGCCATGGTCTACAAACGACGATGTGGATAATTCAAGCGTCAAGTCAAAATTGTGCATAACTTATTAGCAGCAAATTGATAAATGAACTACGTCACCAAATTAAGCAGCACTATTCATGGCTATAGTCAATGATTTCATCCACCTGTTGGATAGCTATTATAAATGCTGCCGTAATTCTCTAATTAAACCTTTGAACTACAAACCTCATACAACTGTACGGCAATGTGCTGTTTCACGTGAAACATCTATATTGTCTGGAAAGTATCGTTACCCCGTTAATTGTCGACGGACGTAATTAGGCGATTTAGTTTTGTATATTTTATTTTCGTAATCTGTTTGCCTACCAACGATATTACTGACGGATCAATGGAACAGAACTTGATATTCAATTTTAAGGATTAGTTTTTTAAGTTGTTAAACAAAATGCTTCAATGTATTCGTCAGCACTATATTTACTTCGTGTGATTATGGTTGAAGAAAGCAACTAAGAAGCAAGACCATTGACAACCTTTCCCTGAAGAAGATATATAAGGCATTACAACATCCTTTTGCCTTTACTTCAATAACCCTAATCCTGATTGCTTCATTCTGAGTTGATAGTTTCACGTGAAACATTACGATCTATCTCTACATATATAAAGCATCCATTGGAAGCGCAGACTGAATATTGTTGTATTTAAAGATGCCTTGAATATAGTAGTTGCGGATGGACGCATGTTCCCGTATAACATACTCAAACAGTCTGCCACGTCTTTTGGACCAGTTGCGCCTGCTATCAAAGATGCTCAGTTTCGGTGTTACTGGGTAAAAAACGTACATTTCACAATGTTTCACGTGAAACATTCTTCCGTAGACACATCTAAAACTGGTGAATAGCTCTCTTATAGCTCGATTCTTTGGCCTCTTTAACTTACGGAACAGAGGTTGTTCGCTCTCGGGACTCTTTTAAAAATTTAGTCTTGGCTGATTAATCAATAACTCATACAGTCTCCATGCATACGCACGAATCTGCCCTACCCTTACCAATATTAATACGAAAACCGCGAAGATCGTCACGAAGGATAGAAACAATAACCTCTCTTGGTGTAAGGAAAATAGGTGAGTGAGTACAATAAGAAACGCATAACTACGACGATCTGGTACATGAAGTATATAAATGCATGGATCCTGCAGCTTCCAAAATACAACATCTCCTGAGACGGTTAATCCAACAATAGAAAGATGGCGGTATACCTAATTCTGAGATAAAACATCCTACGAACAGTCTAATACTGCTTGGACAACAAAATCAGGATGCAATAATATCTCCGGCCCAACAAACTAAAGAAGCAAAGTGGTGTGCATAATATTATTCAAGACATAGAATGTCATTATTTTAAATAATATAATAAGATATACTCTATTCTATCTGTTATCTATTGCACCGTTTTAAAACTTAAGTATCAAAAAACTAGAAAGATCCTGGCTGGAAGCACAACCGAGGCAAACAATATAAATCACCAACGTGCATGCTTCCCCTTAATCTAACATTCCATTCATGTCGATTGATCATCGGCTAAGCTGCCGTCTGGAAAAGACCTATTAAATCTGGTAGAGCTTAATCCGTCATCTCTAATCAAGCTTTCAACAAGGCTCTATGTTAAATACTGATTATTTATTATCTTATTTAGACTATTCAAATCTTCTGATTGGCTCGTATCTCAGACACCAAAGTTATTTAATAAAGCTATCAGCGTCGTACTTTAGTGCTTGTCCACGAGAACCACGTGAGTATCCTCAAGGCCGGGTGCGACTGGAGCTAGGCAAACCCGTGGATTCTCTCCATGACATTTTTTTATCTCTTTGGCTGCCTTATCGAGCTCCGCTTGCGCCGAACGACCCTTAAGCGCAATAAGCTGACCTCTCGATCGTAAAAGAGGTAGGGTCCATCCGGCGAGCTTAGTCATGGGGGCTACAGCTCGGCATGTCACGACATCAAAAGTCTGTGGAATTGAAAGATTGGAGTGGGGGTCTGCTAGACCTGCTTCACCCGTCGCAGTTGAAGAGTCATGGCCATTTACACCTTGTTGGCTGTCAGCATTCCTGGCTGCGGTTGAGGTTAAAGAACCGCCACGGCTGTTATCGGAAACAGGCTGTTCCTCGATTCGACGACGACCGTGACGGCGACTCCGTGGACCCTTTTTGTTGTGCCTCATCGAAGCCTTGGAGGATTGTTGAATCAGATCCTCTGCACGCTTGCGAAGCACAACCGTATTAGTCAGGTGCAACTCATCAATGACTTCCTGCAGCCAAATTACACGCCGCTCCATTGGTTCGACAAGAACAACATTGCACTGCGGAAGGCAGGCAGCCAGCACAATACCTGGGAAGCCCCCACCGGAACCTATATCCGCCACAGTTGCCGTGTGACTGTCAGTGTTCAGTCGCTCTTGCACGAAAGGCACAATAGCCGCTGAATTAAGTATGTGCCGCTCCCAAATAATGTCTTCATCGCGAGGGCCGATAATGCCCTTCTGCACACCTTCGCGTAAGAGCTTGTCGTGAAAACGCTGCATGGGTACCAGAGCATCACCGAGCACTTGCCTCAAGAGCGGACTATCATTCAGCTCATCATCCACAACAGCCATTTCAACTCCTCACATTCACTTTCCACGTCTAGTCAGTCAAAACCGCAGACAACGACGGCATCATGCAGTCTCGTATCAAGCGGGATTTCACTATGCCAGAATCGAAAACAGCTGCATTCCTAAGACCTTTACCACCATATAGTTTTCAACCGCAAAAGAGCGTCGAGAGTCATACACCTGCATCCTAGCCGAACAGCATAGGGGGTAGTCTCTGATAGAGAATCATCAACCAAGAGCAATCCGAATTAAGCAGCATGGGAAACTAAGCACTATCAGCAGCCAGACAACACTAAACACCGGCCAAAAGCACAGCACTGGAAGATAGCACAACAGACTTCGACAGTATGACCGCGCCGAACAGTGGACCAATCCAAAAAGCCAACGTCATAAATACTTCATCGATGCATAGCCCTGTGTGGCTTTCCAGTCACTACCTATCAGTATCCCCAGGATCTTCATCAGCCTCATAGTCAGCCGAATCGTCGACCTGATCAGTTTCATCCTCATCCAGCGGGGCATCATACCCGACTGGCTCGTCCTCGACATCGTCAGGCAGGTCCTCACCTTCGCTCTTGGCTTTCAGGTAGATGGTGACGTAACGGTGGGGTTCCTCACCATGGGAGCGTGACTTCAGTCCCTCCTCGCGAACCATGTCATGAACGATTTTGCGCTCAAAGGAGTTCATTGGCTTCATATTGACTGGATCGCCGGTCTCACGAACCTCGTCAATCGCATCCAGGGCCTGCTCGCGAAGATGTTCGCGCTTGCGCCGCAGGAAGCCGTCTACATCCACGATCAGATGGGAGCGCTCCCCTATCTTCTGCTGCACGGCCAAGCGTGTCAGCTGTTGCAGAGCATCGACCACCTCGCCGTCCTTGCCGATCAGATGCTTGATGTCCGTATCGTCGTCAGCCACAATCTGCACGGTTGGACGGTGGTTGCGCACACCCATCTCGATATCGCCCTCGTAATCGACGATGTCCAGCAACCCCTCAAGATAGTCGGCGGCGACATCCGCCTCCTCATTGAGTTGTTCGATGGTCTTTCCCTGGTCCAGAGACTGAGACATCTATGCTCTCCTTACACGCGTTTACATCCGATTCATAACCTAAGGTCCACTGGATTCCTGGTCACCGATCGAGTGTCCAGTATTGAGGATACACGGACGTAATGATTGCAGACTACTCCAGTATTCGCCCGACCGAAAGCCGGGTCACCACGCCGGCCACCACCGCCAATAGCCGCATCAACGGCCGCGACGTTTGCGATGGGGCTGAGAACGCTGGTGGGAGACGTTCTTGTTGTTTCGGGCCTCCTCTTCCAACCGCTTGGCCTCCATCAACTGTTCCTCCTCCAACGAGGGCAGCCCCTGGCGCTTGCGGCGGGCATTTTCATGGCGGTGATCTCGCTCCTCTTTGCTCTCTGCGGCCGGCGAACCAGGAGTGGGCATATGGCGGACCTGGAAGAGGGTTCGGCCCAGATTCCAAAGGTTGTTGGTCAGCCAGTAGATCAGCACGGCGAAGGGGAAGTAGATGCCGGAAAAAATGTACATGACCGGGAAGATGAAGGCCATCATCTGCTGCATCTTGTATTGCTGCCCCTGCATGGCCGATCTGGGCATGTTCCGCCGGACGTTGTGGAACTGTGAATAGAACATGGCCAGGCACATGAGCACGATAAAGACCACAATGACTATGCGGCCCGCACCCTGGGCGGACATGAAGTTGTCCGAAATCCGCAGCCCGAAAAAGGTGGTCTCTTCGAATTCTCGCGCCACCTGTCGATTGAAGGCTCCAAGGGGTGCCCGCTTACCCCGGGCGATGAAGGGCACAGCCGAAAGCACGTAGAACATGGTCATGAAGACCGGGCCCTGGACCAGCATTGGCAGACAGGACCCCATGGGGTTGGCATGATTATCCTGGTAGACCTTCATTGTTTCCCGGCTCATAGCCTCTCGGCTGGCTGGATCCTTCTTGTTGCGGTACTTGTTCTGGATCTTCATCAGCTTGGGCTGCAGAGCCTGCATCTTTTGCATGGATCGCAGCTGCTTGATGAAGAGCGGCAGCACGCACAGGTTGACGACAAGCACCAGCATCACTACCGAGAGCGCCCAGGCCACGCCGGGACCCTTATGGAACCCGATCAGGGTCAGGAACTTGTGGCAGTAGGTCATGATGTAGGTCATGAGCCACTCGATCGGGTACAGGATCTTGTAGAAGAAGCCGTATATGCCCGTATCGAAAGTGAAAGTGTCGTTGTTTTGGAACATTGTCAGGCCGTCTCCTTGTCTGGGGCCATGGGGGTCAGCCGGGCCTCCTCATGAGCCTTGGACCACGAGAACCGATAGAAGATGGAAAACCTTTGGGGCACGTCATCGATTCCGCCGTTGTTAAAGGGCGTGCAACGCAATAACCGCAGGACGGCCAGGATAGTTCCACGCAAGGCTCCGAACCGCCTCAGAGCGGTCAAAGCGTACTGGGAACAAGTCGGGTAGTAGCGGCACCTCGGCGGCGACAAGGGTGAAATGTGGCGCTGATACCAGCGGACTGCATTCTGCAGAGCCCGGGAAGCCAGGCCGCTCATGCTCGGCATCCTTCTGTAACTTCCGGCTCTTGAACCGGTTGACGCTTGGACCCGGTGGACTGCGGATCTGACTGTCCCTGTATATAGAGACCGCTGGCAGTCTTTCCGGTCTTGAGCATAAGGTCACGGAAGAGCCTGTCCACTTGCTCCTCCAACTGCTTGTAGGTGGCTTTAGCAGCGCTGGGTTTGGCACGCATGACCAGATCACAGGAGGATGGCAGCAGGTCCTCCTTGGATCCGGCAAGTTGCCTGAATCTGCGCTTGACCTTGTTCCTGGTCACGGCCTTGCCCACATTTTTGGATACAGCGAGCCCCATGCGGCGTCTGCCTGTAGGCAGGATGTCATGCCGCCCTCCGCTCGCAGCCGATGTCGCCGGCAGTGAGGTCACCGTCCGGTCAGATTCGGGTAACAAATAATGTATGACCAGATCCCGGCTGCTGACCCGATGGCGTCGCCTGAGCACCGCCGTGAACTCCCGGTGGCTCCTCAGCCGTTCCACCTTCTGAAAAAGAATCGGGATCCGACTCAGGCAGAAAGGGTCCGACGGCCCTTGGCCCGACGTCGGTTGATCAGGGCGCGACCGGAGCGGGTGCGCATGCGAGCGCGGAATCCGTGCTTCATGTGACGACGGCGATTGTTAGGCTGGAATGTCCTCTTCATAATTCGTTGCTCCCGTGTGTAGACATACTCGAGTACGGCTCGTTATGAGTCAAGCTATATCACGGTACACATGAGCCGGGACGGAGTCAAACGAGCTTTCGCTGTTTAGTTGGTCGGGACCGCTTCATGCCCTGCGCAAACCCTGTGATAGCGGGAAAAGGGCCTCCTCACTTATCCACAAATTACATCACTGTTATTCACATTCATCGCAGATACAACACGCTATCTTGTGGATAACCACGCAAAGTCGGTGTAACAATGGGCTACTGTCGAATTTGAGAGAAGCAGAAAGACCGGGACAATCAGTCGTCAAGAAGAGAGGAGCACACTGATGGCGCAGGATCCGCTGGATGCCGCTGCCCAGGCTAAGAGAATCTGGGATTCGGTCCTGCAGGTGCTCCGCTACAGCAGCTCACTGACCTCCAGGGACAAAGGCTGGCTGGAGGACATCACTCCCGAGGCGGTTTTCGGCACCACCATCGTTTTGCGGGTCTCTTCCAAGGCAACTCAGGAGGCAGTGCAGGGACCGCTCAGCCAGCCCGTCTTAAATGCACTGCAGCTAGTGACCAACCAAGAAATGTTCCCGGCCATCAAAATCGTATACCCAGAGCAGATGGCCAAGCAGATGGCTGCCGACCAGCAGAACGACCAACGCACATCCGCCATGGCCGGGTCCGCACCGGGCAGTGGCGAGTTCCGTCAGGTCCCAAGTCCTGCTCAGGATCCTTACGGCGACTATCAGCGTGGAGCCGGCGCCGACCGATCCTCTTCTGGCTCAGAGGTCCGTTCAGACTGGCAGACCAAGACTGTTGGAACCTCCAAATCCCCGATTGTCTCCGTCAATGACTTCCACGAGGGCACCTATGTGCCCATGACCTTGGATATGCAGGCCGAGCTATCCGAACCCTCCTCCGTGGTGAGACCAACTGCAGGCGGTGATACCGACCGGCAGAGCGATACAGAAAGGACCACATCCCGACCCGCCTTCACCGTGCCCCGTTTCCCCATGAGCCAGAACCGGGTGGAGCGCGACCCACAAACTCACCTGAACAAGAACGCCACCTTCGATACCTTCGTCCCGGGCGATTCCAACCGCTTTGCGCGGACCGTGGCCTTGGCCGTGGCCGAAGGATCAGGCCAGGATTTCAACCCCCTGTGTATTTACGGCAGCTCAGGCCTGGGCAAGACCCATCTGCTCAACGCTATCGGCAACTATGCCCTGGTCAAGGATCCCTCGCTCAAGGTCCGATACGTCAACTCGGAGGAATTCACCAATGAGTTCATCGATGCCCTGCAGAACTCCACTCAAGGGTCAGGCCAGATCGCTGAATTCAACCGCCGCTACCGGCAGGTGGATGTGCTCCTCATCGATGACATCCAATTTCTAGGGGGCAAGGAAGCTACCCTGGATCAGTTCTTCCACACCTTTAATGCCCTGCATGATGCCAACAAGCGCATCGTCATCGCCTCGGACGTGGCCCCCAAGAATCTGAAGGGTTTCGAATCGCGGCTGATCTCGCGCTTCGACTCGGGTCTGACTGTGGACGTCAAGCCGCCAGATCGGGAGACCCGGGTGGCCATCCTGAGAATGATGGCTTCCATGAACGGAGTCAGCATCCCCAACGAGGTCTTGGACCTGATCGCGGAACGCTTCACCGAGAACATACGAGAGCTTGAGGGGGCCCTGACCCGTGTCACGGCCGTGGCCAGCCTCAATAATCAGCCGGTCACTACGGCCCTGGCTGAACAGACCCTGCAAGACTTCTTCTCTACGGACGTAGAAATCAAGCCCACTGACATCATCTCCCAAGTAGCCAAGTACTTCCATCTGACCTTCGACGATATCGTCGGCCGTACGCGCACCAAGAACATCGCCCTAGCCCGACAGATCGCCATGTATCTGGCCCGGGAAATGACCAGCATGTCCTTGGTCGACATCGGCGAGGTCTTTGGCGGCCGCGATCACACCACAGTCATGCACGCCTACACTCGTATCTCCAATGAGATGCAGGAAAAGCGAGAGATTTACAACTATGTCATGGAGCTCACAGTCCGGCTCAAGCAGCCCCAAAATTGATGCGACACGCAGACACTGTTGTGGATCGACAGAAAAAGATATCCACCTACTTATCCCCGGATGTGGGCAAACCTTGGGAATAACACACCGGTTTTCCGGGGATAAGTGGTGTATTTTCAGCGAATAACTGCGTCTCTTTTGTGGATAACCCAGCAAAAATACATCCCTGTGGATAACTTGGCCTCTTATTCACATCGATTTCACCGCTTATCCACATCGTCTGATTGAGGTCTATCCACTTCGTTGCAAGGATTTGAGAACTTATCCACACCATCCACCGAGCTTATTACGATGACTCTATGTATATTTATGCAATAACCGCCTTCACACTCAAGCACACCTGCTTGTTCCAACCACATCACCTGAGCCATTCGATAGAATGAATCCAGTTCATTCGTCAACAAGAAGGCTCCCATGAAAGTAGAAGTGAATTCATCCGCACTCTCGGATGCAGTGGCCTGGACCACCCGCATCATCCCTTCCCGACCAGCTTCGCCGATTCTGGCAGGCATCAGGATGGAAGCCTCTGATGGAACATTGAAGCTTTCCGCTTTCGATTACGAAGTTTCGGCAAGAAACCACATAGAAGCAGGCATCGATGAATCTGGAACAGCTCTAGTGCTAGGCAAACTGTTGGCAGACATCACCAAATCACTACCATCAGAGAAGACTTATCTGTCAACCGAGGGATCCAAGATGACCATCACCTCAGGCAAATCCACTTTTTCTCTGCAACTAATGCCTGACAGCGAGTATCCCGACCTCCCTGCTGTCCCTGAACCTATGGGCCAGGTGGATGCTGAGACCTTTATCCAGTCCATCTCCCAGTCCATCGTCGCTGTTTCCAGGGAAGAGAGCCGGCCGGTCCTGACCAGCGTCAAAACCGAAATCACTGGGGACAAGGTGGTCATGACCGCCACCGACCGTTTCAGATTGTCCCGTTCAAGCTTCACCTGGACTCCTCGGGACGCCGATTTTTCCACCTCCATGCTGATCCGCGGCTCCCTGCTGCGAGACATCGCACGTTCTTTGGATGAGCACCAGAACGTGACCATGGATTACGAGGCTGACAACCCCACCATCATGGGCGTGGAAAACGCTGGCAAAATATCCACCACCCAGCTGATCGATGGGGAATTCCCGGCCGTGGATCGTCTCTTTTCGGACGAATACCCCATCCAGGCGGTCATCGCCCGGCAGGATCTGATCGATGCCATCAAGCGTGTGGCCCTGGTAGCCGAACGCAACGCCCCCATCCGTATGGTCTTCTCCGGCAACGAGGTGACCCTGAGTGCCGGCACGGCTGACGAAGCACAGGCACATGAGGTTCTGCAGGCGGATCTGGACGGGGAAGACATCACGGTGGCCTTCAATCCGAACTATCTGATTGACGGGCTGGGTGCCATCGCCGAGCCCTTTGTCCGCATCAAGATGACTTCGGCAGTCAAGGCTGTGGAATTCAACGGCCAGCAGGAGCAGGATTCCGAGGAGTCCATGGATTACCGTTACCTGCTGGTGCCCATGCGTTTCAACAACTGACACCCGGGTAGGTTCGAGGAACGATCGTCGTGCACATCTCCCGTCTGGTTCTGGATCACTTCCGTTCCTGGGAGCATTGTGTCCTCGATCTGGAGCCTGGAGTGACCATTCTGGAGGGGCGCAACGGTCTGGGCAAGACCAACCTGGTCGAGGCCGTCGAGGTCCTGTCCACCGGCGGCAGCCATAGGACTTCATCTTCACTACCCCTGGTAGAACGTGGGCAGTCCAAGGCCACCATAAGGGCCAGGCTGGAGCAGGACGGAACCGCTACTGACTATGAGCTGACCATTGCCGCCAAGGGAGCCAACCGGGGAAGAATCAACGGCGGGCCTTCCCTCTATCAGCGTGACCTGGTGGGCCGGGTACCCTGCGTGACCTTCAGCCCTGAGGATCAGCTGATGGTCTCCGGAGAGCCGGCGGCCAGGCGGGCCGTGCTGGACCAGGCCGGCAGCCAGCTCGATGTCGACTACTTCCAGGTCCGGCAGGATTTTCGTCATGTGGCCAAGCAGCGCGCCGCCCTGCTCAAGCAGCTCTCCCAGGCGGGCTATGATCCCTCGGGTGATGGGCATGACACCGCCCTTTCCGGCCTTGAGGTCTGGACTGGGCAGTTTATTCGCACCGGGCTGGATCTGAGCCGACGACGAGCGGCTCTGGTAGAGGCTCTGGACCAGCCCTTCAGCGATTTGTATGGTCGGCTTGCAGGCCCTGATCAGGATGCTCGATTGACTTACCAGCCATCCCTGGAGGAAATCGGACCCGATAGGCAGACCGGTCCAGAGGTCGCCGAAGCCGTCAGCCGTCACTTTCAGCGGATCTACCCGGGAGAAGTAGCCCGGGGCACTAATCTGATCGGTCCCCAGCGCGATGATCTGGCCTTCACCCTTAACGGCATGCCTGCTCGTGAGTTCGCCTCCAACGGTGAGATGTGGACCCTGGCCCTGGCTTTGCGGCTGGCTCTGCTGCAGGTGGTCAAGGATCGTCGCGATCTGGAGCCCATCGTCATTTTGGATGATGTCTTCGCCCAGTTGGATCGGGGCCGTAGGGATCAGATTCTGGACTTTGCCCGTCAGCAGAGCCAGGTGCTGATCACCGTGGCCGCCGACAGCGATATTCCCTCCCTGCAGGGTGCCAGGCTGGTGGATGTGTCCCGACTGAGGCCTGTGCAGCCATCTGATCCGGCTGCCCAGGATCCAGCCATTGCCAGTGCCATGCAGGACCTGCGTCGAACCAGAGGGACGGCTCATGAGGACTCGGATATGCCGGATGGGCCGGAGGGGAACGACCTGTCATGAAGGCCCCCATGGTTGAGACTCTGCACCTGGATCAGCGTCGATTGCCGGCCCTGGTCTTCGAGGGCTGCACGCGACGGGCGGCCACTCGTCGGCAGCGGGAGGACAACTCCCGTAAGGCCTGGTATGCATTTGGCAAGCCGGGCCGCGACCCAGCCAAACTGGGAGGTGTGGTGACCAGCCTTGCTGCTGGGAGCGGGTGGACCAGTCATCTGAAGGTTGCTCGGTTGCGCAACCAGTGGGACGGTGTAGTGGGACCCGGCATCGCCGCCCATTCGCGAGTGGTCTCCTACCAGGAGGGCGTGCTGATCATCCAGGCGCAGACCACGGTCTGGGCCACCCAGTTGACCTACTTGGTCCCCCAGATCAAGGCGACCATTGTCAAGCGGCTGGGCATGCCGGTCAAACAGATCCGGGTGACCGGCCCCCACAACTACAGCTTCCGCCGATCGCGGTTCGATCCGCCCGGCCGAGGTGTGCGTGACACCTACGGGTGAACCCATAATCTGTGAATACCGTCTTCCCAGCTTTCTGTAAGCCTAAAGTCCCATAGCGCTGGTAATCTATGGGTTATAGGGTCAAACGCTTCCAAGGCCCCTTTATGGACGATTTGGAACCTGGTGACCATGACTCGATCCCCCGCTCGACCACGAACGGAAGCTGCTTTGTCGTCAGTGGCCGACGATGGGGGTGCAGAAAGGACTATCTGTGGCAGATCTCAACACTGACCCGTCCCAGACCCCCCAAGAGGGTCGGGAGCATGAGGAGGGCAAGCCTCAGGATGATGGCATGACGGGCCAGGATCAGCTGGACGACGCGCAGCTGGATGACTCGCTCTCCCCCGAGCATTATGACGCCAGCGATCTGAAGGTGCTGGAGGGGCTGGAGGCGGTCCGCGTCCGTCCCGGCATGTACATCGGTTCGACGGGCCCCAGGGGCCTGCATCATCTGGTCTACGAGATCGTCGACAACTCGGTCGACGAGGCTCTGGCTGGGTACGCTGACCATATTGAAGTCACCATCCTGCCCGACAACGGCATCCGTGTGGATGACAACGGCCGTGGCATCCCTGTAGACGAGGTGCCAGGCGAGGGCAAGAGCGGCGTCGAGGTGGTCATGACCAAGCTGCATGCCGGCGGCAAGTTCGGAGGCGGCGGCTACGCGGTCTCGGGCGGCCTGCACGGCGTGGGCATCTCCGTGGTGAACGCCCTGTCCACCCGAATCGACGTCCAGGTGCGCCGACAGGGCTACCACTGGCATCAGAACTTCCGCAACCAGAAGCCCACCGCTCCCCTGTCCAAGGACCAAGCCATGGGGCCGGATGAGAGCACCGGGACCTCGGTGACCTTCTGGGCCGATCCCAAAATCTTCGAGACCACGGTCTATGACTTCGAGACCCTGCGCAGCCGTTTCCAGCAGATGGCTTTCCTCAACAAGGGCTTGCGGATCACTCTGACCGACCTGCGCCCCAATGACCAGGCCGGCGACGAGGTGGCGGGCGAGGAGCAGACCCCGGAGCAGAAGGGTCAGTCCGTCAGCTACCAGTACGCCAACGGCATCAAGGACTATGTGGACTACCTGGTCAAGGTCAGGAAGGCCACGCCTGTGGAGGCCGAGGTCATCGATTTCGAGGCCGAGGATCTGAAGTTGGGCATTTCCGCCGAAGTGGCCATGCAGTGGACCACCGCCTACTCTGAGTCGGTTCACACCTTCGCCAACACCATCGCGACCACCGAGGGCGGCACTCACGAGGAAGGGTTCCGCGCGGCTCTGACCAGTATGATCAACCGCTACGCTCGGGACAAGAACATCCTCAAGGACAAGGACGACAATCTCTCAGGCGACGACGTGCGCGAGGGGCTGACCGCCGTGGTCTCCGTCAAGCTGACCAACCCTCAGTTCGAGGGTCAGACCAAGACCAAGCTGGGCAACTCCGAGGCCAAGACCTTCGTCCAGCGGGTCATGACCGAAAGGCTGAGCGACTGGTTCGACGCCCACCCAGGCGAGGCCAAGGCCATCATTCAGAAGGCCATGGAGGCCTCCCGCGCCAGGATCGCGGCCAAGAAGGCCCGCGAAAACACCCGTCGCAAGTCCATCTTCGAGACGGCCGGCATGCCCGACAAGCTCAAGGACTGCCAGTCCAGCGACCCCGAAGAGTGTGAGCTGTTCATCGTGGAGGGCGACTCCGCAGGCGGCTCGGCCATCCAGGGGCGTAACCCCATGACCCAGGCCATTCTGCCCCTGCGTGGCAAGATCCTCAACACGGAGCGGGCCAGCCTGGACCGCATGATGAAGTCCGACACCATCGAATCCCTGATCACGGCCGTGGGCGGCGGATACGGCGAGGACTTCAACATCGACAAGGTGCGCTACCACAAGGTCATCATCATGGCTGACGCCGATGTGGACGGCGCCCACATCGCCACCCTGAACCTGACTCTCTTCTTCCGCTACATGCGGCCCATGATCGAGGCCGGCTACGTCTACGTGGCCATGCCACCGCTCTACCGGCTCAAGTGGACCAAGGGGCCCCACAGCTTCGTCTACACCGATGCCGAGCGCGACAGGGTCTTGGCCGAGGGCAAGGCCTCCGGTCGACAGCTGCCCAAGGGCGAAGGCATCCAGCGCTACAAGGGTCTGGGCGAGATGAGCTACCAGGAGCTCTGGGAGACCACCATGGATCCGGAACACCGCATCCTCAAGAAGATCCGCATCGATGACGCCGAACAGGCCGACGAGACCTTCACCATGCTCATGGGCGACGAGGTCGAACCCCGGCGTCTGTTCATCCAGCGCAACGCCCACGACGCCCGCTTCATCGACGCCTGAGATGCGGACGCCTTCCCCTTTCAACATTTGAGCTAAGGATCGATTTTGGCAGACGATAACAACAACGACAACAGCCCGGACCAGGACGGCCTCAACCTGCCTGACGGGTCTCGAGAGCCGCTCAGCCCCCAGGAGATGGACAACACCGATTACGGCCTCCTGAAGGGCGAGCGGATTCAGCCCATTGATCTCCAGCAGGAGATGCGGGAATCCTACCTGTCCTATGCCCTGTCAGTGATCGTGGAGCGGGCCTTGCCCGATGTCCGCGACGGCATGAAGCCAGTCCACCGCAGGGTCATCTACGCCATGTATGACGGCGGATACCGACCCGACCGCGGCTACAACAAGTGCTCGCGTGTTGTAGGCGACGTCATGGGCAAGTACCACCCCCACGGCGATGCGGCCATCTACGACACCATCGTGCGCCTGGCCCAGTCCTGGTCCATGCGCTACCCGTTGGTGGACGGCCAGGGCAACTTCGGCTCCCCCGGCGACGACCCGGCGGCCGCCATGAGGTACACCGAGTGCCGCATGGCCCCCTTGGCCATGGAGATGGTGCGCGACATCGATAAGGACACGGTCGACTTCATTCCCAACTACGACGGCAAGACCCAGGAACCCACGGTTCTGCCCTCCCGCTTCCCCAACCTGCTGGTCAACGGATCAGCCGGCATCGCCGTGGGCATGGCCACCAACATTCCTCCGCACAACCTGCGTGAGGTGTCCAAGGGTGTGCACTGGGCCCTGGAGCATCCCGAGGCCTCCAAGGAGGAGCTGCTCAACGCCCTGATCGCCATCATCAAGGGGCCTGACTTCCCCACCGGCGCCACTATTCTGGGGCACAAAGGCATCGAGCAGGCCTACCGGACCGGTCGCGGCCTGATTACCATGCGGGCCGTGGTCAACACCGAGGAAATTCGCGGAAGGATGTGCCTGGTGGTCACCGAGCTGCCCTACCAGGTCAACCCCGACCGCCTGGCCTCCTCCATCCGCGAGGCCGTGCGCGATGGCAAGATCCAGGGCATTGCCGACATGCGCGATGAAACCTCGGGCCGCACCGGCCAGCGCCTGGTCCTGGTGCTCAAGCGCGATGCCGTGCCCAAGGTGGTCCTCAACAACCTTTACAAGCACACCCAGCTTCAGCAGACCTTTGGGGCCAACATGCTGGCCCTGGTGGATGGTGTCCCCAGGACTCTGAGCCTGGATGCCTTCATCCGCCACTGGGTGGACCACCAGCTGGACGTGGTCGAGCGTCGCACCCGCTATCTGAAGCGTGAGGCCGAGGATCGCGACCACATCCTGCAGGGGTATCTGAAGGCCTTGGATATGATCGACCAGGTCATCGCCCTGATTCGAGCCTCCAAGGACGTGGAGACGGCCCGCACCGGCCTGATGGAGCTGCTGGACGTGGACGAGGTCCAGGCCGATGCCATCCTGGCCATGCAGCTGCGCCGTCTGGCTGCCCTGGAACGGCAGAAGATCCTGGACGAGCACGAGGATCTCATGCGCAAGATTGCCGACTACAACGACATCCTGGCCCACCCCGAACGCCAGCGCACCATCGTGGGCGACGAGTTGGACGAGATCGTCGACAAGTACGGCGACGAGCGGCGTACCCGGATCGTTCCCTACTCGGGCGAGATGAACGTGGAGGACCTGATTGCCGATGAGCAGGTGGTGGTCACCGTCACCCATTCCGGTTTCGTCAAGCGGACCAAGGCTGACGAGTACCGTGCCCAGCACCGCGGCGGCAAGGGCATCCGCGGAGCCAGGCTGCGCGAGGACGATGTGGTGGACCACTTCTTCCTGACCAGCACCCATAACTGGCTGCTCTTCTTCACCAACAAAGGCCGGGTGTACCGGCTCAAGGCCTATGAGCTGCCCGAGGGCTCTCGTGACTCCAAGGGACAGCATGTGGCCAACCTGCTCCAGCTGGGCCAAGGTGAGCGGATCGAACAGGTCCTTTCCCTGCACGGCTATGACGATGCCGACTATCTGGTTCTGGCCACCCGGACAGGACGGGTCAAGAAGACCCGCCTGGCTGAGTATGATTCGCCTCGCCAGGGCGGTCTGATTGCCGTACGACTGATGGAGCTGGGTAGCGTCTCCGACGAGGAGGGACAGGAGGTGCCCCAAAGCGATGAATTGGTGGGTGCCGCTCTCTGCAATGCCGACGACGAAATCATCCTGGTCTCCCGCAAGGGCATGAGCGTGCGCTTCTCAGCCGACGACTCCACCCTGCGGCCTATGGGACGACAGACCGCTGGCGTCCAGGGCATGCGGTTCCGCCCAGGCGACGAACTGCTGAGCATGGACGTGATCGCCAAGGAGTCCGAGGATGACCTGCTGGTGGTCACTGATGAGGGCTTTGCCAAGCGAACCGCTCTGAGCGAGTACCGCCTGCAAGGCCGCAACGGCTATGGTGTCAAGGCCATCGCCATGGTGGAGGGCCGGGGATCCCTGGTCGGCGCCCTGGTGGTTAATGAGGACGACCAGATCATGGCCATCATGAAGTCCGGCAAGGTCATCCGCTCCGATGTGGCCGAGGTCAAGCGGACCGGTCGCAACACCCAGGGAGTTACCCTGGCCAAGCCCGACAAGGGTGATGAGATTCTCTCCATCGCCCGCAATGCTGAGCGTGACGACCAGGAAGAGGATGCCGGTCAGACCGATCTGGCTCCCGCCGCTCCCCTGGCAGCCAAGGATCAGCCCATCGCCACCACCGGAACCGGCGACGGCCAGAGCCTGACCCAGGAGGACTGAGTTGGTCCGCTACCAGTCTGACAAGACTGGTAGCCTCGTAAGAAGTCATGCAGGCCAAGCGGCGGTATGCGCGGGCCATTGAACGCAAGGATCAAGGAGTGCCGATGAGCCAGGATGATCAGAAGCAGGTCAAGGCCGGCAAGCAGGGTGCTGGTAAGCCCCAAAAGGGGAAGACCAAGGCTGATGAATCCGCAAAGGGCGAGTCTCGTCGATCATCAGCGGCCGCTCCCCCGGCTCCTGCAGCTAGCAGGACGGCATCGGGACGTTCCGCAAGAACCACAGCTTCGGTTGCCGGTCCGGTCAAAGTATCCTCATCCCGTCCTGCCCGGCCTGCGGCTTCGGCTTCGGCAGTGCGTCCTCGTGTGCCTCGGGCCCGGCGCATGCAGCTGTCTCTGACCCGGCTGGAGCCCTGGTCGGTGGCCAAGGTCACCTTCCTGTTGGCTATCGCCGGGGGCATCATTCAAGTGGTGGCTGCTGCCCTGCTCTGGTTCCTGCTCAACGCCATGGGGCTCTTTGACAATCTGACTCAAGTCATTTCCAAGACAGGCCTGGACGCGGGCGGTTTCGATCTGGGCCAGGTGCTGAGTCTGGGGACGGTCCTGAGTTCGGTGACCATCTTCTCCATTTTCGAGATTGTCATAGTAGTGGTTCTGGTCACCATTTTCGCCTTCCTCTACAACCTGGTCAGCTCCCTCGTGGGCGGTATCCACGTGACCTTGGGCGACGACTGAGCTTCTCGTCGGCGCGGTCAATCGGTCGATAGGGCCGAGAGCGATTTAGACTGGATCTGTGCTCTCGACATACTTGGACTACTTCAGCGGCTCCTTTGGTATATCTCTGGTTTTTTGGCCATTGGCCTCGCTGATTCTGACCCTGCCCATTCTTGCCCTGATCTACAACCGCTACCACCGGCTCCGGCTGACAGCAGCCATGGCGGCTTATCTGACAGTCTTATACTTGCTGGCCTTGGTCTTCTTCACCCTCTGGCCCATGCCCGACGACCGTGCCGCCTTCTGTGCCACCCATCATCTGAGCCCCCAGCTCAACCCCCTGCAGTTCCTGACCGACCTGAACACAGGCGGGCGGATGGCCATGCTGCAGATTCTGCTCAATGTGGCTTTCTTCCTGCCCTTGGGCTTCATCATGGGGCGGGTCTTCCGTTGGCGCTTCATCCTGGCCCTGCCGGTTGCCCTCCTGGTCTCCCTATTCATTGAAACGGCCCAGCTGACCGGTGTTTTCGGCATCGTGGGCTGTGCCTACCGTCTCTTCGACGTGGACGATCTGATTTGGAACACTTCAGGCGCCGTAATCGGCTACCTGGTGGCCATGGCGGCCAACAAACTCGTTCCAACCCGTCAAGCTGACGCCGCTCAGCTGATCACCAACCCCGGGTTCATACACCGTGCCGTCTCCATGGCTTTGGATCTGCTCCTGGCCACCATCCTGTCCATGTCTTTGGGGATGGGCGTAACCTATGCGGTCCATCGCCTGGGCACCTACCAGCTGGATGGCCACTACCGCTTTGGCGGGCTACTGATCGCACCATCAGCTTTGGACGTGTTTGGAACCGTAGTTGATCTGGCCATGCTGCTGATCTTCGAACTGCTCATCCCCCTACCCCGCCGGGGACGGACGCTGGGCGCCACATTCACCCACATGACCGTCGAGACCAAGCAGCGGCATGGTTGGTCCCGCTTCCTCTTCTATCTGTTCAGAACCGCGGTCATCCTGGCTGTCTTCGGCCCATGGACCGGCAATGTTCAGATTGCAACACGCATCCTGGCTCTGCTCCTGTTGGTTTTCTATCTGATCAAGCGCCAGATGCCCTATGACCTCTTGCCTGGGACAGCCTACCGAGAGGACTCAGGTGCTGAGGAATCCGCCGACGACCGGCGGGGGTGAATCCTGACCTCGGACAGGATGATGGCGGCGAAGATGATGGCGAAGCCCAACAGATGGGTGGCTGTCAGCTCCTCGTGCAGGACCAAGACCGAGACCAGCATGCCGAACAGGCTCTCCGAGCACAGGATCAGCGAACCCTGAGCGGCAGGGACTCTTGAAAAGGCGATGTTCTGGAAGTTCTGGGCCATGAGTGTCGAAATCAGTGTCAGATAAATCATGGAGCCTATGGTCGATGGCGTGAAGTCGGCAGCGCTGGGCAAGGGATCGAAGATCAGCGCGCAGACCAAAAAGAGGATGCCGCCGAAGAGCAGTTCCAGGTAGGTCAGCGTGGGGGCGTCGAACTCCTTGGTCAAAAAACCGGTGATTACCAGGTTGACTCCATAGAGCAGCGCGCCGGCCAGAGTCAGCAGGTCACCGGTACTCAAAGACAGCCCCTGTCCCCCGCCATGAGCCGGCAGTGAGATCAGAGCCACGCCCAGGATGCAGATAGCGGCCGCGACGAAGTGGCGCAGGGCCGGCCGTCGACGTGCCATGATCCAGACTAGGAAGGGCACAAAAATGCAGTAGGTGGCTGTCAGGAAGGAGTTGCGGCCCGGAGCGATGGTGGTCAGTCCCATCATCTGCAGACTGAAGGCCGCCCAGTAGCTGACCCCTAGAATCAGCCCCGGTACCAGAGTATGTATGGCCCCGGTTCGGCGTAGCCGTGGCAGCAAAAAGGGCGTCATGATGACGATGGCGCAGAGGATGCGAATACCCATCAGCCAGCGCACGGTCAGGGTCTCCATGGCAACCTTTTCGAAGGTGTATCCGGCTCCCCAGGCGGCCGCGGCCATCAGCAGCATCAGGCGGGCCAGCCAGGTGGAGGGTTTCCAGGACGAAGAGGGTGCGGAGGTAGACATGTTTCGACTCTAACCGTTCCCGTCCACAAGTGAGAATTGATTCGCAAGACATGTATACATCCGACTATTGAGTCCTATGCCGACTTGTTCCACCAAGGCGTCCTATACTGGAATGTGGCGTCTGGACTGAGCAGTTCCAGTGTCCAGTCTGTGCACATAGGCGTGCAGACCGACTGATTGCAAAAAGAGAGAGGGTATTCCAAACTATGTTTGCTTTTCTCAAACCAGCCCCTCCTGCCAAGGTGAAGGTTCCCGAAAAGAAGATTCCTGCGACTTATCGTTCCTATCGTATACGGGTATTCTTCAGCATCTACCTAGGATACGCAGGGTACTACATCATCCGCTCCAACTTCTCTGTGGCCTCCCCCTACCTTAAGCGCAACTATGGGTTCACTACGGCGGACATCGGACTGATTACGCTCTGCCTGGCCGTCTCCTACGGCATCAGCAAGTTCGTCATGGGCATGCTCTCCGACAAATCCAACCCCCGCTACTACATCGCCACCGGACTGGTCCTGTCTGCCCTGCTCAACCTGATTTTTGGGGCCACGGCGAGCAAGGGGGTCATGATGGTGCTCATGGTCCTGCTGGGTATTTTCCAGGGCATGGGGGCACCTGCCGCGCACAAGTCGCTGTCTAACTGGTGGGCTGAGAAAGAGCGCGGTTCCTTCGTGTCCATGTGGAACACTTCCCACAATCTGGGTTCGGGCACTGTGGCGCCTATTGTGGGCGTAGCCCTGGCCGCCTTCGGACCTCACATGTGGAAGAGCATCTTCTTCGTCCCCTCGATCATCTCGCTGATCATGGCCCTGCTGGTTGTGCTGCTGGGAGCCGATACCCCCGAGTCTGTAGGTCTGCCGCCCATCCAGGAGTACAAGGCCGAGGAATATGAGGACGAGAACATTGATGCCGCCAAGCTCCAGACCCATTCCGACCTGTCCATTGTGCAGATTTTCCTGCGGTATGTGGCCTCCAACCCCTACATTTGGGTCCTGGCCTTGTCCAATGCCTTCGTCTACATTCTGCGCTACGGCGTGCTCAACTGGATCCCCATCTACCTGAACGAAGCCAAGGGATTCTCTCTTGCCCAGGCGCGCTCCAGCTTCGCGCTCTTCGAGTATGCGGCCATCCCGGGGACCATCCTGATCGGCTGGATGAGTGACCACTTCTTCCACGGCAAGCGTGCCGGCATGGCGGCGGGCTTAATGGCCCTGCTGGGGGTCGTCTTCCTGGGTTACTGGGCGTCCAGCGACCTTTGGGCCATTGACTTGGAGATAGCCCTGATGGGCATCTTCGTCTACGGGCCACAGATGCTGATCGCCGCACTGACCATTGATCTGGCGCCACGCTTTGCCATTGGCAGTACCACCGGATTCGTAGGCCTGTTCGGCTATATATTCGGAGAAGCCACTGCCTCCTATGGAATCGGCTCGCTTGTGGGCAAGTCCGGCTGGAACGTGGGCTTTGGCATCATTGCCGTATCCGCTCTGCTGGGCATCATCTGCTTCCTGATTCTGACCCGAGCCGAGCGTTACAAGACCGCACGAGTGGTTGAGACTCACTGAGCCCGAGTTCGGCTTCGGGCAAGCGGAGTCTGCCATGCGGACATCTCCGATATCATGGAAGAACGGTGATAACGGCGGCCATGGGTCCTTGGTCGACGGGGTAAGGAGTGTGCGCCAGGATGATCAGAATCGCAGTGGTGGATGACGATTCCATCAGCTGTCGAACCATGGTCAATTACCTGAGTCGCTACCGCAAGGAACGTCATGAAGAGCTGACGGTCAGCGTCTTTACCGATGGCAAGGCCTTTGCAGACGGTTATCGACCCGTGTATGACATCCTTCTTCTGGACATTCAGATGACCCCCATGGACGGGATTGAGGTGGCCCGCAGGGTGCGCGCCCGAGACGAGTCTGTGGTCATCGTCTTCATCACTTCCGCCCCCCAATACGCCATCAACGGCTATGAGGTGGGCGCACTCTCCTACCTGCTCAAGCCCCTGCCCTGGTTTGCCTTCTCCCAGGAGCTGGACCGGTCCATCGCCCAGGTGCGCGGCCGCGTGGATCTGTCCATCCTGATTACCGAGGGAGCACGATCCACCCGGATTCCCCTCAAGGACATCGTCTTCATCGAATCCGTCCGCCACAGCAGCGTCATCCATACCTTGGGCTCCTCGCTGACCACGAACAGCACCCTGAAGAGTCTGGAGGGCCAGCTGGACCAGCGGGGATTCTTCCGATCCAACTCCTGCTACCTGGTCAATCTGGCCCATGTGACGGGCATAGAGGACCAGGACTGCATTATGTCCACCGGTCAGCGGCTGCGGGTCAGCAGACCCCGTAAGAAGTCCTTCATGACGGCTCTAACCGCCTACGTGGCAGGTCGGCCATGACCACCACCCACATCCTCAATGCCCTGCCCGACATCCCCCGACTCTATACGGCCATCAGCGAGTGGCTGGGTTGCCTGGTCTATCTGTTGGCCATCGGAGTGAGGACATCACGCCTAAGAATGGTAGCTGTGCTTCTGCCCGGTCTGGCCGTGCTCATCGGGGTCCAGTACTGGGCCGGCACCCTGCCTATCGCCTTCTGGGTCATCAGCATGTGTCTGGCTGTGGCCTGCATGTACGCCATCATCATGCTGGCTTCAGGGTTGGGTGTGCTGGATGGGGCCTATCTGCTGGCCCGTGCCTTCGTTCTTGCTGAGCTGGTCGCCTCTCTGCACTGGCAGCTGGATTCCTTCATGCGGCCTGCCGGCCACGGCCTGTATGACCCGGCCTCCCTGATCCTGCTGGTGCTGATCTACGGTGGCGTAGGGCTGCTGGCCTGGGTGGCGGAGAGGCGCAACTTCGCCGATGCCCAGCCTTCTGTGCCAGGACGCAGCGTCTTCATGGCCGCGGTCATCGCGGTGGTTACCTTCGCCATGTCCAACCTGAGCTTCGTCTCCACCAACACCCCCTTCTCGGGTCGGGTCGGTCTGGAGATCTTCTACATCCGCACCCTGGTGGACCTGTGCGGGTTCGCCATGCTCTACGCCCAGCAGGAACAGCTGCGGGAGAGTCATACCAGCGCCGAGCTGGCCTCCATCAACGCCCGGGAATACAGCCAGCACCGGGAGTATATACGATCCAAGGAAAATCTGGAGGCCATGGGTAGGCTTGCCCACGACCTCAAGCATCAGATTGCGGCCCTGCGCTCGCAGATGGACCCTGAACGTAAGTCCCAGGACTTCGAGGAGCTGGAGGCTGCGGTCGGACGGTACGGGTCACAGCAGCACACCGGCAACCCAATCCTGGACGTGGTCATGTCGACCAAGGAGCGCATATGCTCGGAAGAAGGGATCACCCTGACCATGGTGGCCGACGGCTCGCTCTTGGAGGGGATGGCGCCCATGGATGTCTCCACCCTCTTCGGCAACGCCTTGGACAATGCCATTGAGGCCTTGAGGAAGGTCAAGGAACCCGACCGCCGTCTAATCAAGGTGGCCCTGTACGCCCGGGGACAATTCGTGGTGATTCGCATTGAAAATTATTTCGCCTCGCCTCTGAATTGGAAAGGCAATGGCGAATTGGCCACCACCAAGACCAGGACCGACGGTGGCCTGCATGGATACGGGGTCAAGTCCATCCGGCACATAGCCCATCGCTACCAGGGCGAGATAACCCTACGTACCGAGCATCACTGGTTCAGCCTCTGTGTGCTCCTGCCGAGGGAGGGCGATCAGTTGAAGCCCATGGCGGCATCGGCGACCTTATAGCCCAGACGGATGGCCAGGCGGCCCGGCCGGCCCGGCATGTTGATTATCCGACAGAGCAGGGTGGAGCGCACGTCGGAGGCGATGACGGGGGAGCGGTGCTCCAGCCTTCGCCAGAGCATGTCCTTGTTCCGGTAGTTGCTGGGTTTGCGAGAGAGGATCAGGAAGACCGAGGTCACTACGCAGTTGATGGACAAATAGTGGATCATATAACGATAGAGTCCACGGGGAACCGTCCCCGGATCAGGCGTGGAGTCGGCCATGAGCCCGTTGACCAGCAACAGTTGTGAGACCCGGGCGATCATGATCGAGGTCTGCACCGACTGGCCTTGGCGACCGGTGTGATAGCGGTAGAAATTCGTGTCTAGGTAGAGCAGGGTGTGTACCCAGGGCAGGGGCTGATAGGAGTAGATGAAGTCCACGTAATAAGTGTGCTCGGGCAGGCGGGTGCGGGCCTGGCGGAGCACCTCGGTGCGCAGGATCAGGGCGTGCATGATCATGTACTGGGCCAATCCGAACCGCCGCAAATGGTTCCAGTCCAGCACCTGCCCCGGGTCCATGACACTGCGAAAGTTGATGACCCGCTTATGTCTACGGCCTTCCTTTTCGTAGACGTAGTTGGTGACTACCATGTCCACCGGATTCGTCCGTCGCGACTGGTCGCGCAGCTGGTCCAGGACCAGGCCCAGGGAGGTCGGGTCCACCCAGTCATCGGCGTCGACCACCTTGACATAGCGGCCCCGGGCGGCTGCCAGACCTGTGTTGACTGCGCCGCCGTGGCCCTTGTTGGTCTGGCGGATCAGGCGGACAGTGTGAGGGTGGCGTGCTTGGTATGACTGCACCACCTGCGCTGTGGTATCGGTGGATCCGTCATCGACCACGATGATCTCCAGGTCGTCACCCTCCCGGCTCAGGAGGGAGTCAAGGCAGGTCGGCAGATGCTGGGCCATGTTATAGGCGGGGACGATGAAGGTGAGAACGGGCGGGCTTGTGGAGGCCGGTCGGTCAGCTGTCATGAACAATCACTTCGCAAAAGAATGGGTCGGCGGGCATGTCGGCGGGGTTGCCGTAATCCCGTCGGCGGCCGTTGTATGCGACCACTGTACATGATGGGTTTGAGGAAAAGGCCCCGCCCCTCTGGCTGCCGATGCATGCCGGTTCATTGGCAGCCAGAGGAGTGGGGCTGGAATTTTACTGGGCGCTCGCTTTCGATTCGGTGGGCTCCTGACGGAAGATGACCTTGAAGATGGGGAAGAAGACCCAGAAGGAGATGGCCGAGTTGATGATCATTGTGACCAGATCAGCAACGGTGGTCCCCAGGCTGCCCCAGTTCAGGGTGTGCTGGAAGAAGCCGTAGATGGGGTCCTTGTACCAACCCTGCAGTGCCGCCGCGATGATGGTGATAATCACGTAGGCCACCAGGTACCAGAAGGCCGCCTTCCAGACCGAGGAGTTGGACTTGAAGGTGATGTTGCGCTGGAGGAAGAAGTTGATGACCTGGGCGATCAGCAGGGTGATCTCCACAGCAAGGAAGTAGGCCAGGCCACCCCCGCCGCCGTGGCCGATAGATCCGGCCGCGTAGTCGAACAGGTAGTAGGGCTTGCCGCCGACTGTCCCCATACGCCAGATCTGGAAGTTGGTGCCCACCAGGGAGGTGCCGTTGAAGATGGCCTTGAGCACAGGCATGAGCACCAGCTGCAGTACGGTGACCCCGTTGGACAGGATGAAGAAGACGATGAACTGGGCAAGGGTGGTGTGCCGGTTGCTGAACCGCCGCCACCAGCGGACAATCGCCCACTGCGAGGCCGTTGTCGCCTTCTCCTGGGCCGGCTGTCCGGCCTGCTGGCTGTGCTGATCACTCATGATTGAGCTCCTTTCCGGTCCTGCGGTTGGCGGACATGTTCCTGAAGAATCCGGCGATGAATCCGCCCAGTCCACGCCATAGGTGGCCATTGGGGATGCGGACGATGGCCTCGACCATGGCCGTGTCAATCAGCCCGTTGGTCATCTTGGCCATGGCCCTGGGAGGCATGTTGAGCAGGAAGAGGGTGTTCAGGTCGGGGTTGCCGGTCTTGGCTTCGTGGCGACTCTCGCTTTTGGCCAGGAAGTTGGCCACGAACCTGGCCAGGGCGCTTCTTGAGTCCTTCCAGGATGAGAGCGGATCGTTGACGCCGAAGGTGCTGACGGCGCCCTGTCGGACCACCGGGTGACCGAAGAGGGCCGTTACGGCGGCATCATCGACTTCTTTGACTCGACCGGTCAGGTAGGCGCCCAGGGCAGGGTCGGGACTCTGCGGGTCGACTGTGCCCTGGACCGTCAGATGCCCGCTCAGCTTCATGCGACGGGCATCGGAGCCGATCATGATGGTCCAGTCGCCGGACTCCACCTGCCAGGAGTTGCTAGCCGTATCGAAGTGTCGGAAGGTCATCTGGTCGAAGTCGATGCGGACCTGGGTTGATTGGCCGGCCTCCAGGCTGACCTTCTTAAAGCCTTTCAGTTCGCGAACCGGCCTGAGAACGCCACCCTTGGGCGCCTGGACGTAGAGCTGGGCAACGGTGGCTCCTTGCCTGTCCGAATCGTTGGTCAGGGTGAAGGTGACTCCCTTGTCGTCCACGGACAGATCGGCGTAGGCGAAGTGTGCGTAAGACAGGCCGTAGCCGAAGGGGAAGCGTTCCTCCACGTCGGCGGTCAGGTAGTAGCGATAGCCGACGAAGGGACCCTCTCGGTAGATGGATTCGTGCGCGGGGTCGGGGTACCAGTCGGCGCTGGGGCAGTCGGCATAGGACTTGGGCCAGGTTTCCGCCAGGTGACCGGATGGGTTAACCCGGCCGGTCAGGATGTTCAGGGTGGCTGAGGCTCCAGCCTGCCCGGACAGCCCTATATAGAGAACGGCATCGCACTGGTCAATCCAGTCGGTGGTGACGGGGGAGCCCGCCACCAGGACGACCACCAGGGGCTTGTCCGTCGCACCAAGGGCTTTGATCAGATCGACCTGGTTGCTGGGAATGTCCATATGGGAGCGGTCCAGGCCCTCGGATTCGCTGCGTTCATCCAGGCCCACGCAGGCGACAACCACGTCAGCCTGGCCAGCGGCAGCTACGGCCTGGTCGATTAAAGACTGGTTCTTCTCACCATGGCGTTCGTAGCCCTGGCTGTAGGAGGCCAGCTCAAGGCCGTCGCTGTTGCCCTGTCTGAGCAGGCTCAGCATGCTTTCCTGCTTGGCTGCGTTGACCTTTGAGGACCCAGATCCCTGGAACCTTGGGGTCTCGGCCATATCCCCGACCAGGCCGACCCGAGTGCCGGCGGCCAGTGGCAGGCATCCTTCCCGGTTGACTAGAAGGACGGAGGATCCTTCGGCGATGCTCCGTGCCACCTGATGGTGGTCCCGTATCTGATCCGCGGTCAGGTTCCCATCAGGATCCATGCCAGAGTGGTAGGTCAGCTTGGCCAGCCGCGCCACCTCTTCGGCCCGTGCGTTCAGGTCGGCTTCGTCCAGGCGGCCCTCCTGCACGGCCTTGGCAACCTGTCGCACGGAGTCATATCCTGCCTGGGGCATCTCCAGGGAGGAGCCATTGGCGGCTGCGGCGACCGCACTGTTGGAGCCGCCCCAATCCGAGACCACCATTCCGTCGAAGCCCCACTCCTTGCGTAGGATGTCCTTGAGCAGGTGGGGATTCTCGTTGGCATAGGTGCCGTTGACCATGTTGTATGAGGTCATGATGGCCCAGGGATGGGCCTGGCGCACGGCGATCTCGAATCCGGTCAGATAGAGCTCGCGCATGGTGCGCTCGTCCACCACGGAATCGGATGCCTGGCGCCGCAGCTCCTGGCTGTTCATGGCGAAGTGCTTGGGGGTGGCGGCCACGCCCTGGGACTGGATGCCTTCAATCAGGCCTGCAGCCATGCGACCTGCCACCTGGGGGTCTTCGGAATAGTATTCAAAGTTCCTGCCGCACAGGGGGTTGCGCTTGATGTTCATGCCCGGGCCCAGGACCATGTTGACGCCCAGGCTTCTGGCCTCGCTACCCAGCGCCTGGCCCATGGTCTTGGCCAGCTCCGGGTCCCATGAGCAGGCCACGGTGCCGGCTGTGGGGAAGCAGGTGGCGGGCTTGGATTTGCCCATGCCTAGGTTGTCCCCTGATCCGGTCTGGCGGCGCAGGCCATGCGGCCCGTCGCTCAGGACCATGCTCGGGATGCCCGCCCTCTTCAAGGCACGGGTTGCCCAGGTGGATTTTCCGGAGAGCAGCGATGCCCGTTCCAGAACTGTCAAATCCTTGACTTCCATAGTGTTCCCTCTCTATGACGGGGGTTGATCCTGCGGCGGGAACCCTCGTTGCTTCCACGATTGGCCTCGGATTGGTACTGAATTTCATTATTCCCCGACTGCCGAGGCCTGCTCGAGCGGGTTGCATAACCTGTTGTTTTCCTGGCATGAATGCCGCCTGGATGTCAACGGGTGTGTCAATCCGCTCCCCGGCGGACGGTGCATAGGTCCGTCTGCCGAGGAGCAAATCAATAGAGATGGAGGATCAGGCCGTCGGCCCTTGGTCAGAGCTGTTTTCGGATGGCGTGGACTCCATGCTGGCCGGATCCTGAGCGCGGGTCTGCCGGGCGTCGTCTGCCAGATCGCTCAGGGTGCCCACGTTGACAGCGCTGCGCCGTGCCTTGAACCTTCTGAAGGCCAGGTACTCCAGGGCCAGGAAGATTAGGGCCAGCACAACCAGTGCCACATAGAGGGCAATCTGCCAGGCCGGGGTCTGCACCTTGGGGTCACCGTTGGCGTACTTGTATCCGTGCACGACTGTGTAGAGGATGTTATGGCTGGCCTGGCGCATGGCCTTGACCGAAGTGGCGCTCTTGTCCTTGACGTGGTTGGTCACGTCTGTGGTAGCCAGCATGGCATCGTTCCCGTTGCGGATCAGTTGATCGGCGTTCTGATAACCATAGACGCCGAAGTAGTCGGTCAGCACCATTCCGCGGAATCCCCATTCGCCGCGTAGCACATCCTTCATCAACGGTGCATAGGCTCCGGCATAGGTGGTTCCGATGTAATTGAGTGAGCTCATTGCAGCCTGAGCGCCGCCTTTAACCACAGCCGTTTGGAAGGGCTTCAGGTAGATTTCACGAATGGTTTGTTCATTGATCCAGGTAGCTAGCATGTTGAGGCGGTTGGTCTCCTGCTCGTTTAGAGCGAAGTGCTTCATGAAGGAATAGACACCCTTGGATTTGGCTCCTGCGACCTCGTTGGAACCTAAGACAGCGTTGATTTGCGGGTCTTCTGAGAAATATTCGAAATTTCTGCCGGCAAAAGCGCTGCGATGGATGTTGAAAGCGGGTGCATACCAGCCGGAAACATCCATGTCATGGGCCATAGTGCCAATCATCTTGCCATATTCAGATGCCAGATCTGGATTCCAGGTACAGGCCATGGAAGTTGAAGATGGGAAGCCAAGAGAGCCGACCTTAGTGAAGTTGTTGTTCAGCGCAGCAGGTCCGTCGGCATCAGTTAGCTCGATCTTGCCGATACCTTTGACTGGTTGTGTCCCATACCCGCTCATAGCGATCAGGTTATCCATGTCCTTGACGCTGAGCTGGTCCAACAGCTTTTCCCACATGGGGTCGTCATAGGACTTGTTGCGCAGCTGATAAAGCCTGATGCCATTGCGGGCTCCCATTGTGGGCATTGCGTCATCGGCCTTATCTAGCTTCTTGGGATGATAGTTGTCATTATTCAGGAACCTGGCCTTTGCTTGCTCAGGCATGTCTGTGCTCTTCGGCGCTGCTGTGGCTTCTGCATAATTGGCAAAATGACCAGCGCGCGACAGGTAAATCACGTTGCCTTTCAAGTCGCCGAAATGATTAGTTGCCGCGACCTTATCGACTGAACGTGGATTACTCTGGTTGTAGATGACGGATTTATTGATTGTGATAGCGTCCGACATAATTGGCCGGTGGGAATCAGAGCGTATCGAGATTTCGTAGTTCCCCTGATCAAGTACGTAGGCTCTCTCCTGGTTGGCATCATAAGAGGCCATATCCTCATCCTTGAAGGAGATAGGAATGGTCTGACTCTCTCCAGGCTTTAGGACCTTGGTCTTTTTGAAAGAGATCAGGTTTGCGCTGGCTTTCTCGATGCCGCCATCGGTGTATGGCGGATCGAAGTAGACTTCGACTGCGTCACGGCCGCTCGTCGCACCTTCGTTGGTTACTGTCACATCGAAAGAGATTTTCCCATTGTCATGTTTGATGGGGCTCATATGCTGAGTAAAGCTTGTGTACGACAAGCCATATCCGAAGGGGTACTGGACCATCTGGTCGTAGTTGATCAGGCCCTCTTTGGCGGCTGTTTCCCAGAACCTGTACCCGACATAGATGCCCTCGTTGTAGTTGACGAAAGTGGGAGTAACGGTCTGCGGTTTGCCAGTGAACCCGGTGTAGGTAGCCTGGTGGTCATCCATGTTGGTATATGTGAATGAACCGAAATTATGATAAGTCGGTGTTGCGCTTAGATCACGCACGAAAGTGTCTGAAGTTCTTCCCGAAGGGTTGGTTGTGCCCTTGATTACTTCACCCAAAGCGGTGAATCCAGCTTGCCCTGGGGGTGGGCACCAGAGGACGGACTTGATCTGGGGATATTGACCCACAAAGTTCAGGTTGAACGCATTAGCGCCATTGTAGACCAGAACGACTTTGTTAAAAGTGCCAGTAACTTTGGCGATCATGTCCTGCTCGGGCTTGGACAACTCCAAGAAGCTCTGACCATTTTTGAAATCTGGTGTAGATTTATCGTTGTCATGGTAAGTGATGCCCTTGGCTTTCATGTTGATTGGAAGATCGGCACCTTCCCCACCGACTCTGCCAATGACCACGATGGCAGTATCAGAGAAGTGCGCTGCATCGTCTATAAGCTTCTTGGTGTATTTTGTAGCGTCTGGTTCCGGCAGTGTCCAATCTTGGGCGAACATGCCTACGGTTGGTCGGTCGGCACGGTAGTGCCTGTAGAAGTCGGACAGTTCGGTGTTAGTCTTCAAGCCTGACTGGTGAAGACCGTCAAGCAGGCTGGTGGTGGGATTATCAGCCGACATGGATCCTGAGCCTGTGCCGCCGTAGACGGGGTTGGTCGAGGCCCAGCCGAAGACGTTGACCTTCTGCTCTTCCAGAGGTAATGCATGATCGGTGTTCTGCAGCAGGGTGATTGACTCACGCTGGATATTCTTGGCCAAATTCCTGGCTGCGGTCACCGTTGCGGGCTGGAGCTCATGTTTGCTGGTGGACTTGGTGATCAGGTTGGATAAGGGTCCCAGAAGCATGGTCGCCAGAGCTACGACGACGGCCACAAAGGTTACTAGCCAGGACTGGGAGTGGATCATCTTCCGGTTGGCTACGTTTTTGACGGTGTGCTTGTTCACCGTGATTGTAATCAGCAGTGCCAGTATCAGAAAGACGCCAATGACCGTCAACTGCGGAATCAGCGACTTGAGTACGGCGACCACATCGCTCAGATTAATATTGAGCATGTTCGCTACTTTCCTCTGTTCTCTGCCGAAGCTTCACCCGGTCACGACTACGGGCCGGTCACGAAGTAGACGGAGCATTTGAACTGTGATCCGTCTCCAGGGTGGGCGAGCGACCTTCAGCTGCATCGACACGCCTTTATGCCACGGTTTCAGTTAAACATTTATGACCTGTTTCTGTAGCTGCATATGCGCGAATTGCCGAATTTGCCGCATAACTTGAATCGATTTATGACCTGTATCGGCGTATGTGGTGAAGACCTTTCCTTGTTTGGTTCGGCTTGGCAGGGCACGTGTGAAGCAGTTTTCTTTTGCAGCGAACGACCAAACTGCCGGGACGGAGTCGTCCTGGACTGCGATGATGACGGACAACTCTTAAAGAAACGGGTTCTACCGCAATTGAATATCCCCGGTTCTATACCTCTCTGGGGAGGGGGTGCCAGTGCGGTCATAGGGCAAGATATGAAGGAACAGATACAGACGCAGATAAAATAAATCTATGACTAGTCGTGCAGACATAGTTCCCAGCCGCTCTCGCCTATATAGGGCGCAAATCAATGGCACGCGTCTGGTTTTCTCAATGAATCCAGCCCCTCGCCGTGCCCCTATTATCCTTTACCTCCATGGTGGTCCGGGCGATGCCTGCATTCCGCTGACCATGCGCTACAACGCGGCCTTGGAGCGTGATTTCCGCTTCATCAACCTGGATCAGCGAGGCAGCGGACTGTCCTACCATCCCTTTGCGCCTGACGAGGTGGTGACCATTGATTCGATGGTCGAAGATATTCACCAGTTCGTGCTAGAGCTTCTTCGAACCTACCGACAGGATTCCCTTATCATCGTCGGCCATTCCTGGGGCAGCGTCCTAGGGCTGGAGATGGTGAAGCGGTATCCCTCTCTTATTCGCTGCTATATCGGCCTTGGACAGGTTGTCAGCATGCGCGCCGCTCTTCGGCTCAGACGGCATTGGGGGCAACAGAATTTGGGTCCCCGGCTCGGTTCGGTCGTCAGCAGGGAGAGCGGAGCTGCTGACATGGTGCTGATGATCAATGAGCTGCTGTCTCGTGGAGGGGCTGCCATGCTGTTCGAGTCCCTGGGGCGGATCATGACCTACCTGCGCTCGCCTTACTACAACTGGTCGCGTCTGCTCAACCACGCCAAGGGGGTAGCTCAATCTCGCGCTCGATTGGACGCAGAGCTGGAGCAGGTCGATTTCAGCGGGCAGACCTCCTTCGGGGCGCCGGTATATTTCATCAGTGGCAAGTATGACCGTCATCTGCCGGGCAGTCTGGTTGAGCGGTTTGCGGATGGGTTAAAGAGCCCGCATCGGTTTATCCGCTTTAACCGGTCCGGGCACTGCCCACAATGGGATGAGCCAGAACGCTTCGCGGCAACGGTTAAAGCCATCTGCCTGTAGCGCATGATTAGTGAAGGAACAGCTACCTCACCATTCGGGCTCATCCGCATGGTGGAAATACATCCTGCAAGGTACTAAATCCACTAATATAAGTCATTGAAGATATTGGTTTGAGCCTCGCTGAAGAGTGTGCGGGGTTCCTGGATAGACGAAGGTCGATGAAACGGGGTCTATGTCGATGAAAATCGACACGCCGTAGAATCCCCGGAATCATTGGGATCCTCCGATATCTTTCTATGCCAATTTGCGGGACGATCTAAGTTCGTGTAAGTTTACTTCTTGCTGCCCGGCAGTGATGAGAACTCTTCGGAGGGCTTGGAACTGTTGGTGTGGTGGTGGTTTGAGAACTCAAGAGCGTGTTTGTGCTACTTATAGCTTTTTGATTGCCAGTCCGATGCCCGCCCGGCTGTTGTCGGGTACGTGGGAGCGTTGTGAGGGGTGTCGGGGTTTTTCGTGGGTTGGTTTCCTCCTTATGGAAGCTGGCCCGTCAATTATTGATGTGGGCTGTTTCGGCCTTCTTCATGGTTTTTTGTGGAGGGTTTGATTCTGGCTCAGGATGAACGCTGGCGGCGTGCTTAACACATGCAAGTCGAACGGGATCCAGGCAGCTTGCTGTCTGGTGAGAGTGGCGAACGGGTGAGTAATGCGTGACCAACCTGCCCCATGCCTCGGAATAGCTCCTGGAAACGGGTGGTAATGCCGGATGCTCCGCATCATCGCATGATGGTGTGGGAAAGGGTTTACCGGCATGGGATGGGGTCGCGTCCTATCAGCTTGTTGGCGGGGTGATGGCCTGCCAAGGCTTCGACGGGTAGCCGGCCTGAGAGGGCGACCGGCCACATTGGGACTGAGATACGGCCCAGACTCCTACGGGAGGCAGCAGTGGGGAATATTGCACAATGGGCGCAAGCCTGATGCAGCGACGCCGCGTGCGGGATGACGGCCTTCGGGTTGTAAACCGCTTTTGATTGGGAGCAAGCGAGAGTGAGTGTACCTTTCGAATAAGCACCGGCTAACTACGTGCCAGCAGCCGCGGTAATACGTAGGGTGCAAGCGTTATCCGGATTTATTGGGCGTAAAGAGCTCGTAGGCGGTTCGTCGCGTCTGGTGTGAAAGTCCATCGCTTAACGGTGGATCGGCGCCGGGTACGGGCGGACTGGAGTGCGGTAGGGGAGACTGGAATTCCCGGTGTAACGGTGGAATGTGTAGATATCGGGAAGAACACCGATGGCGAAGGCAGGTCTCTGGGCCGTCACTGACGCTGAGGAGCGAAAGCGTGGGGAGCGAACAGGATTAGATACCCTGGTAGTCCACGCCGTAAACGGTGGATGCTGGATGTGGGGCCCGTTCCACGGGTTCCGTGTCGGAGCTAACGCGTTAAGCATCCCGCCTGGGGAGTACGGCCGCAAGGCTAAAACTCAAAGAAATTGACGGGGGCCCGCACAAGCGGCGGAGCATGCGGATTAATTCGATGCAACGCGAAGAACCTTACCTGGGCTTGACATGTGCCGGACGGCCGCGGAGACGTGGCTTCCCTTCGGGGCCGGTTCACAGGTGGTGCATGGTCGTCGTCAGCTCGTGTCGTGAGATGTTGGGTCAAGTCCCGCAACGAGCGCAACCCTCGCCTCGTGTTGCCAGCACGTTATGGTGGGAACTCACGGGGGACCGCCGGGGTTAACCCGGAGGAAGGTGGGGATGACGTCAGATCATCATGCCCCTTACGTCCAGGGCTTCACGCATGCTACAATGGCCGGTACAGCGGGATGCGACATGGTGACATGGAGCGGATCCCTGAAAACCGGTCTCAGTTCGGATCGGAGCCTGCAACCCGGCTCCGTGAAGGCGGAGTCGCTAGTAATCGCGGATCAGCAACGCCGCGGTGAATGCGTTCCCGGGCCTTGTACACACCGCCCGTCAAGTCATGAAAGTGGGCAGCACCCGAAGCCGGTGGCCCAACCCGCGAGGGGGGGAGCCGTCTAAGGTGAGGTCCGCGATTGGGACTAAGTCGTAACAAGGTAGCCGTACCGGAAGGTGCGGCTGGATCACCTCCTTTCTACGGAGATTATGGAAATTCCCCTGCGTGGTCTGCGTGGGGGTCGTGCCTGCGGGCCGGCCGTCTGGCCGGCTGGCGTGGGCGTGCTGGCGTGGAACGGTCTTGAGGCTGTGGCATGGATGCGCTGTTGGGTTCCCGGACCGCCACCCTTGTGGGTGGTGTTCCTGATGCCCGTCGGGTCCTGCGTGGGGGTTTTGCCCTGTGGCGGGTCCTGATGGTGTGCTGGTGGTTTGAGAACTGGATAGTGGACGCGAGCGGATGGCTGGCTTTCGGGCTGGCTGTCTGCTGTATTGTTTCGTCCGGGCCCATGTTTGGTGGGTTCGGGTCGATCGTTTTGTGATCGTTTAGTGTGATGATTTGTCGTCTGGCAGTTCGCAGTTGTTGTTGTCGTGGCATGGCCTGTGGTCGTGTTGTCGGCAAGGGCGCATGGTGGATGCCTTGGCAGACAGGACCGATGAAGGACGCGTGGGGCCGCGATAGGCCTCGGGGAGCCGCCGACAGGGCTTTGATCCGAGGGTGTCCGAATGGGGTAACCCGCCGGCTGTTATGGGCCGGCACCGCATTCGTGCGGGGGGTACGCAGGGAAGTGAAACATCTCAGTACCTGCAGGAAAGGATATTCCGTGAGTAGTGGCGAGCGAAAGCGGATGATGGCCAAACCGGTGCCGTGTGAGACCCGTCGGGGGTTGCGGCATGGGTGTTGTGGGACTTGGCGTCCGGGCTCCGACGGGCCCGGCGGCAGTGATAAAGCGGCGTGTGAGGCGAACGGGATTGAATTCCCGGCCGTAGAGGGTGATGGCCCCGTAGCCGAAGGCGCGCCGCCTGCCGGTTCTTGTTCCCAAGTAGCGCGGGACTCGTGGAATCCCGTGTGAATCGGCCCCGACCGTGGGGTAAGCCTGAATATTCCTGTCTGACCGATAGCGTACGAGTACCGTGAGGGAAAGGTGAAAAGCACCCCGGGAGGGGAGTGAAAGAGTTTCTGAAACCGTGTGCCTACAATCCGTCGGAGCCTTTCGGGGTGACGGCGTGCCTATCGAAAAATGAGTCTGCGAGTCAGTGGTGCGTGGCGAGGCTAACCCGTGTGGGGCAGCCGTAGCGAAAGCGAGTCCGATAAGGGCGTTTCCAGTCGCGTGTCCTGGACCCGAAGCGGGATGATCTAGCCCTGGGCAGGTTGAAGCGCGGGTAAGACCGCGTGGAGGACCGAACGGACCTGGGTTGAAAACCGGGCCGATGACCTGGGGCTAGGGGTGAAAGGCCAATCAAATTCCGTGATAGCTGGTTCTCTCCGAAATGCATTTCGGTGCAGCGTCGCGTGAGTGCCTCCATGGGGTAGAGCTACTGGATGCTTGAGGGCCCGTATCGGGTACCGACAGCAGCCAAACTCCGAATACGTGTGAGGTGTATCGCGGCAGTGAGTCGGCGGGGGATAAGCTCCGTCGTCGAGAGGGAGACAGCCCAGATCGTCGTCTAAGGTCCCTAAGCGCGTGCTAAGTGGGAAAGGATGTGGAGTCGCATAGACAGCCAGGAGGTTGGCTCAGAAGCAGCCATCCTTGAAAGAGTGCGTAACAGCTCACTGGTCTAGTGGTTCCGCGCCGATAATGTAGCGGGGCTCAAGCACGCCACCGAAGACGCGGCAGCGCAGTTTGCTGTGCTGGGTAGGAGAGCGTTCCGCGTGGGGTGAAGCGGCGGCGTGAGCCGGCCGTGGACCGCGTGGAAGTGAGAATGCAGACATGAGTAGCGAGAGGCGGGTGAGAATCCCGCCCGCTGGATGACCAAGGGTTCCGGGGCCACGTTCGTCGTCCCCGGGTGAGTCGGGTCCTAAGGCGAGGCCGACAGGCGTAGTCGAATGGATGAAGGAGTCGATATTCTCCTACCGGCGTCAAGCCGTCCAATCCAAGACGTGGAAGCGTGCCCTTACCTGTGTCGGGTGGTGGTCTTCGGACCGTCCGATGGCATGGGACCGGCGTGTGGATGCGTGGCGGGTAGCGCGGGAGTGACACGGAACGGGAGCCGGGCCGCGGTGGTGGTTATCCGTGGTCAAGCATGCGGCGCGTCGGGCAGGCAAATCCGCCCGGCATGAGCGCGAGGTGTGATGATGGGGGGTCTTGTGCCCCGAATCCGGTGTGCCGTTCCGTCGAGAAAAGCTTCGGCGTGAGGAGTGGCGCCGCCCGTACCCTAAACCGACACTGGTGGTCAGGTAGAGTATACCAAAGCGATCGAGCGAATCCTGGTCAAGGAACTCGGCAAATCACTCCCGTGCCTTCGGTATAAGGGAGGCCCCTGCCGGTGAGGCGCTTCACGCGCGGAGCCGGCGGGGGCGGCACAGACCAGGGGGTAGCGACTGTTTACCAAAAACACAGGTGCATGCGAAGACGTAAGTCGCTGTATATGCACTGACGCCTGCCCGGTGCCGGAAGGTTAAGAGGATCCGTCATCCCCTTCGGGGGGGGCAGCGGTGAATTCAAGCCCCGGTAAACGGCGGTGGTAACTATAACCATCCTAAGGTAGCGAAATTCCTTGTCGGGTAAGTTCCGACCTGCACGAATGGCGTAACGACTTCCCCACTGTCTCGACCAGGAGCTCGGCGAAATTGCAGTACGAGTAAAGATGCTCGTTAAGCGCAGAAGGACGAAAAGACCCCGGGACCTTTACTATACCTTGGTATTGGCGTTAGGTGCGGACTGTGTAGCATAGGCGGGAGGCTTCGAAGCGGGTGCGCCAGCATCCGTGGAGCCGTAATGTGAAATACCGCTCTGTCCTCATCTGGCCTCTAACCTCGGCCGGTCATCCCGGCCAGGGACAGTGCCTGGCGGGTAGTTTAACTGGGGCGGTTGCCTCCCAAAGAGTAACGGAGGCGCCCAAGGGTTCCCTCAGCCCGGTTGGCAATCGGGTGTTGAGTGCAATCGCACAAGGGAGCTTGACTGCGAGACCGACGGGTCGAGCAGGGACGAAAGTCGGAGATAGTGATCCGGTGCCGGCGTACGGACGCGGCATCGCTCAACGGATAAAAGGTACCCCGGGGATAACAGGCTGATCATCCCCAAGAGTCCATATCGACGGGATGGTTTGGCACCTCGATGTCGGCTCGTCGCATCCTGGGGCTGGAGCAGGTCCCAAGGGTTCGGCCGTTCGCCGATTAAAGCGGCACGCGAGCTGGGTTCAGAACGTCGTGAGACAGTTTGGTCTCTATCCTCTGCGCTCGTTGGAATCTTGAGGAGCCCTGCCCATAGTACGAGAGGACCTGGGTGGACGAACCTCTGGTATGCCGGTTGTCGCGCCAGCGGCACGGCCGGTTGGCTACGTTCGGATGGGATAACCGCTGAAAGCATCTAAGCGGGAAGCCCCCTCCAAGATAAGGATTCCATGAAGCCTTGCGGCTTCTGAAGACCCCATGCAGAACACATGGTCGATAGACCGGACGTGGACACCCCGCAAGGGGCGGAGCCGACCGGCACTAATGGTCGAAGACAACACAACACCCACCCCCCTGGAGGGGTGGCGGCATCAACCCTTACTGCGCATCCTGCCTGCGGCAATATGCACGAACAGCCACAGACGATCGAAGCACACGGAACACGCGTCCACCATCCGGTCCCCAAACCGCCAGGAGACCCCGACCCCACGGGATCGGAAGAATTGAAGATTCGCGGCGGTCATGGCCTGGGGGAGACGCCCGGTCCCATTCCGAACCCGGAAGCTAAGACCCAGCACGGCAATGGTACTGCACCCGGAAGAGTGTGGGAGAGTAGCACACCGCCGCCACAACACATTGAAAGGCCTCGAGACGCATAAGCGCCCGAGGCCTTTTGTTTTTCTTAAAGAGATGAACTTCAAATTGGCTAGATTAAGCCGAACGGTATTACAGGCGGACCTGGCCTAGGAGACCTTGACTTCCTGTACAGGTAAACTCTGATCTACGTTCTTAGACAGAGGGAGCTGGAACATTCTTGACTGGCAGGCTATAACTTTTGCTAACCCCATAAGGGTCGCGGCCGGCCTTTGCCTTTTTCATCTGCAGGCAGAGATTGGAAGCGGCCTGCTCACCCATTGCTTTAGGATCCTGTTCAAGCAGGTAGATGCCGTTTTCCACGTATTGCGACCAGTCCCAGTCGTCGAAACTTACCAGGCCCAAGTCTCTAGGGAAAACGAGTCCGAGTTCCCGGAGAGAGGCGAGTGTTTCGAAGAGGAGCGGGCCCATCAAAGAAACCAGGAGAGTCTTGCCGGTGTTGCCATCCTCTGCCATGTCGGCGATTTCTTTTCTGATTTGTTTGGACAACCATGATCCGTCATGATCACCCATCTCTATTCTGACATATTTCTTCTTCAAGGCTTGGGATGCCCGTTCAAACCCTTCTGCGCGTATGGTCTGGGCGGATACCTGGCTCAGCACTCGGCTCAGAACTACTACTTTCCGATAGGGTCCGGACAAAAGCTTGGAACCAAGGGAGAAGCATGAGTCAAAATTGTCGCTGGCTACCTGGCTGATCTGGTGGGGTTGATCCCCGATTAGTCTGTCAACCATGACCAGGGGTAGATGAGCAGTTGAAATAGACTTGTAGGCTTCAAAATAGCAGGCATTAGGCTGGATAATCAAACCGTCTACTTGCTGGGATAGCAGTCTCTCAATTTCATCCTTTTCCTGGTCGACTGAATTGTTGGAGTTCATCAGCATGATGTCGTAACCGGAGGGCTGCAGTACGTTGTAGATTCCCTTGAAAAGAAGCGAGGAGAAAACATTGGAGATATCACCGACGATAACGCCGACGATCATGCTCTGTCCTCGTCTTAGCTGCCTTGCCGAAGCCCGGGGCGTGTAATCGAGCCGATTCACTGTTGCCTGGATGCGTAGTCTGGTGGCAGGACTCATCTTCCGGTAGTTGCCGTTGATGAAGCGCGAAACAGTGGTGACTGAGACTCCGGCCTCACGAGCAATATCCGCTATCGTCGCCTTACTCATGCATCCTCCTGAGATTCGCGCCCTTATCCAGCCTTGTATACGTAGCGGGGGCACTGGTCCTTATTCGTTTTACCTCACTATGTAGCCCGGGTTTTGGATTACTCCGACAATTACTCCGACAATGTGACTAGAGAGGTTACGGAGCGGACCGGATTGACATAATGGGGCAAACCGTGTATACCTAAGGTTAATCGATAAACCTCATAAAAACGTTGCCGTTTTCAATGAAAGTGATATCGATAAACCAATAAAAAACACTGAGGCCTTAACCAACGCAGCGGAGGTAAGCGCTACCAAGACAAGGTGCTAAGTGTTCAGCGAAAGGATGTTGTCGATGGTGGACGATGATTTCTCGTTACAGAGCTTCGCCCTGACAGGCAAGGTGGTCGTCATTACGGGCGGTGCTAGTGGCCTGGGTGAGTACTATACACAGGCTGTGACCCAGGTTGGAGCCGATGTCATGGTCGTTTCGAGCACGGAGAAAAACTGGGACAAGATCAGGGAATTCGTCCAGGCCCAGGGGCGTCGTCTGGTCCTCCTGAAGCAGGACATTACGCAGGAGGGCGCCGCCGATAAGGTGGTGGAGACGGCGATGAAGGAGTTCGGCAGGATCGATGTCCTTATCAACAATGCCGGTATGCAGCGTCGCCACCCATTAGATGAGTTCCCCGACGAGGATTGGCGGGCCGTCATTGACCTCAACTTGAACGCCCTGTACTACCTGTCACATGCGGTGGCCAAGGTGATGATGAAGCAGCGTTCAGGCAAGATTATCAATATCGGTTCGATGCAGTCTTACCGAGCGGGGAAATATATCTTCCCCTACGCCGCCAGCAAGCATGCGGTCATGGGGCTTACGCGGGCTTATGCAGATGCCTTGGCACCCTACAACGTTCAGGTCAACGGAATAGCTCCGGGCTATATTGACACTCCCATGACCAAAGCCCTCCAGAAAGACCCTGTTCGCAGCGTAGAGATCAGGGATCATATTCCCGCAGGGCGCTGGGGACAGCCCTCGGAACTCAAGGGTGCCATGGTCTTCCTCTGCTCCAAGGCTTCAGACTACATGACCGGAGTCATGATACCTGTAGACGGTGGTTACCTTCTGCGTTAATTGCAATGCCATATCCCCGGCTCAAGCTGTCGGCCGGGGGTGCCGGCTCTTCTCTTCATCCTCCGATCGATGTAGATCGGGAATTCTGAGCATGATATCTGAAACCACTCACAAAAGAGGATCCAATGAAGCTTCTCATAGTTGCCTGCGCCGTAGCAGTGCTTATATTCCTTATAGTCAAGGTCAAGCTCAACACTTTCGTCTCCCTGATCATCACATCCATATTGGCAGCTCTGGTTCTGCAGATTCCTCCGGATAAGATTCCTACTACCATTGAGAATGGTATCGGGGGTCAATTAGGTCATCTTGCCATCATCTTTGGATTCGGCTCTATGCTGGGCAAACTCGTCTCTGACTCCGGCGGCGGCCATCGCATAGCTATGACTCTGATCAGACATTTTGGGCGCAAACGCATCCAGATAGCCGTGGTGCTGGCATCCTTCGTAATCGGACTGGCGCTCTTCTTCGAGGTGGGTTTGGTGGTTCTTCTGCCAATTATCTTCGTCATCGCGCGGGAATTGGACATGCCACTCATGTATCTGGGTATTCCCATGGCAGCCACTCTGAATGTGACTCACGCATTCCTGCCACCTCACCCTGCGCCCACGGCCATCACCGCGACTCTAGGCGCCAGTATGGGCCAGGTCCTGATCTACGGCATTATCGTTTCCATTCCCACGATCATCGTTGCCGGCCCCCTTTTCAACTCCTTCCTCCACCGTGTTTGCCCATCGATGTACCACGAAAACATTGATGTAGCTGTCTTGGGCGACTTCAAGGAGTTCGAAGAGAAGGACACCCCCGGGTTCTGGATCAGTGTTTTGACCTCCATGATGCCGGTCATTCTGATCGCTGTGGCCACGATATGTTCCTTCGTCTTGCCCAAGGCCGCACTTATTACTAAGGTCATCACCTTCATCGGTGCCCCCGACATCGCCATGCTGCTCTCTTTGGTTTTCGCGGTATGGTCCATGGGATATGCCCGAGGCAAGAAAATGCCTGAGATTGCCGGATCCATGACGGAATCGGTCAAGCAAATCGCCATGATGCTCCTCATCATTGGCGGTGGCGGCGCCTTCAAGCAGGTTCTGGTGGATGGCGGCATCTCCGATTACATTTCCACCCTGTTCGCTCACATCAACATGCCGCCGCTGATCGCGGCCTGGCTGGTAGCAGCGGTTCTCCGGGTATGCTTGGGTTCCGCTACAGTGGCTTCGCTGACGGCCGCCGGTCTGGTTGCACCTCTGATGGCCATGTCTCCCGTCAATCCGGCCCTGATGGTTCTGGCTGTAGGGGCAGGGTCCGTCGTGGCCGATCACGTCAACGACGCAGGCTTCTGGATGATCAAGGAGTACTTCGGACTCAGTCTGAAGGAGACATTCATGTCCTGGACCACGGTGACCACGGTTCTTTCTGTGACCGGCCTTGCTGCAGTCCTCCTGCTTTCGCTGGTGGTCTGAGGGACCTTGGGGAACGAGGTATAGTCTCCGCTAAAGAAATGGGGGAGGGGCAACTCCTACGGCAAGTGATGCTGTAGGAGTTGCCCTCCTCGAATTTGGGGTCAGAAGAGGCCGTTGTCGTTGCGGGACTTCACGCCTTCTACGTTGTGCTCGATGATATCCCAGTGCTCGGCCAGCTGGCCATCCTGCAGCCGGTAGATATCGCAGACCTTGTTGACATGGCCGTTCTTCAATGTGCACTTGAAGAAGACATAGACCATGTCGTCCTCGCCGCTCAGTCTGATGATGTCAATTTGCGGGCCCAGGGACAGAAAGCCCTTGATGAACTCCAGGAATCCTGACTTCCCATCGGCACATGTTGGGTTGCGCTGGATGTAGTCGTCCCGCATGAACCTGTCGAGGTTGCTGATATCTGCCTGGCTGAAGACCTGGTCGTAGAACTCCTGCACCAGGGACTTGTTGGCTGCCGTCTCACTCATGCTCATCATGAACCCTCGTCTTCCGCCAGTACCCAGGCTTTCGGGTTTCTTCATGATGGGTGTCTTCGCTCAGGCTCGTAAGCGTGCATGAGACCAAGGTGAGCAGGTGGATGGTGGCTTACGGAAAGGCTATCAGGCCTTGAAGTGGCGCTCGTCGTTCATGGTGGCGAAGTTCAGGCCAATCAGGATGCCGCCGCCTATGTAGTTGCCCAGCATGGCCACCAGGACCACCAGGATTGCCTTCCAGGCGTTGACCCGCCCGAAGACGCCCAGGATGAGGAAAAGGGCCGAATCCGCTATAGAGTGCTCGAACCCGCAGAAGGCGAAGACGAAGACGGCTACGACCATGATGATGCACTTGGTGAAGTCGTTGGAAAGCTTGCCGTTGTAGACCATGAGCATGGCAATGTTGATGCAGAAGTTGCACAGGATGCCGCGCACGAAGAGGTCGGCGAATCCCATGGGGCCGCCGGAGACGTAGCCGGTCTTGGTCGCCGCAGCAGCCAGCATCTGGTCCAGGGTGGGACCGCTGATGATGGATGAGAAGCGCAGGATAACGGCTACGATCAGGGCTCCGGCCAGGTTGCCCAGAAGGCAGAGGACCAGGATCCGCAGGGAGGCCAGCCAGCCCAAGCGCTTGTGGTAGGCGCCTATGGTGACCACCATCATGTTGGAGGTCAGCAGTTCGGAGTTGGTGTAGTAGATCAGGACCAGGGCCCAGCCGAAGGTGGTCGCCGCCAGGACCCGGCCTGCCAGGATCAGGCCGTGGTCGGCTGGGTTTTGGCCGGCCTGACCCATGATGACGAAGAAAGCCGTGAAGAAGATACCCACAAAGAGGCCGGCCATGGTCGCTCGTTGCATGTACTTGCCGGTCAGGGCGCCGCTCATGGTCTTCTTGCTCTCGACCACGTCCAGGACGGTGCTGATGAAGGCCCGCCCGGGGAAGAGGGGCTGTCTCTTCTGTTGATCTGTCATCTGATTGGATTGCTCATTCACGGGGTTCATTATGGCATTCCTGAGTAAAGGGGGACCGGCCTTAGGGCCCGACTGTGCGGGAATTCACTTCTTTGCCAGTGTCACTCGGTGCGCAGGGCGGTGGCAGGATCCTGCTTGGCTGCCTTCCGTGAGGGGATCAGGCCGCCAATCAGGGTCAGGACCACACTCAGAATGACCAGAGCCACGCCGCCCGAGGCAGGCAGGGCCGCATTGACCTCGGTGGTCCCCATGAAGTGGTGCATGATGCTGTTGGCCGGAATGATCAGCAGCAGGGTGATGCCTACCCCCATCAGGCCTGCCAGAAGCCCGATGAGGCCGGTCTCGGCGTTGAATACGTTGGAGACGTTCCGCTTGGAGGCGCCCATGGCGCGCAGGATGCCGATCTCCTTGGTCCGCTCCAGAACCGATATGTAGGTGATGATGCCGATCATGATGGAGGAGACCACCAGCGAGACCCCGACGAAGGCTATCAGCACGTAGGTGATGACGTTGATGATGGTGGTGACCGAATTCATCATCAGGCCCACGTAGTCGGTATAGACGATCCGGTTCTTCTCCGCGGCCTTGTCGTTGTAGTGCTTGATGGAGTCGCCCACGGAATTCTTGTTCTCGAAGCTGTCCGTGTAGATGCTGATGCGGGAGGGGGCGTCCCGGGAGATCAGGCCGAAGTCGCTCAGGTTGTCGGCGTAGGTGCCTGTGGAGACGTACTGGTTGTAGATGGCGACCAGGGCCTCCTGAGGGGCGGTGGCAATGTATTGGTCGAAGGCCTGGGCCGTCTGCTGCTCGGCTGAGGCCCCCGTGGGGATGCCGGCAGGACCTTGGGCTCCCGCAGCGGCTCCGACCCGGCCCTGGCCCTGACGCTGGGCCTCCTGGCCGGCCATGGCTGCCGAACTCTTCATGATCTCCTGGGCCATGCTGGCCTTCTGTGTGACGCCCAGGGATGCGATGTAGGCCTTGGCGTCGCTGGCTTTGGCGGCATCGTCGGCAGGGGCGAAGGCCATCCCGTTGAGGACGCTGTGGCCCTGGTCGGCCTCCTGGTCGGTGACGATGGGGCTGGTCTTGGCTTGGTCGATCAGGTAGTCGGTCAACTGGCGGGTATACCCGACGCCTACCTTGAGGGGTGTGGCCTTGGCTCCCTGGTGGGGGCGTACTATGCCTACGATGTGCAGCTGCAGGCCCTGATCGGCGGCCTTGGTCATCTGGTCGGTGCTGTCGCCGATGTAGTGGTAGTGGCCGTCGGTCCCCTTGGCATACTGGTCCGCAGCGGGCACCAGGGAGAATTTCTGGTCCATGGCCTTGGCGTATTCGATGGGCTTGGTGTCGACCTTGACCTCCTGGCCGCTGTTGAGCTTGTTCATCATGTCGGTGTACTGGCTGGAGGGGAGGATGCCCAGCTTGTAGAGGCTGGTGACGGGCATCTGGTTGTTCTTGTCCAGCACCAGGACCACCTGATCCTTGGCCTTGGGCCAGGTGCCGTTCACCACCTGGTAGTTGTCGGTCACCACCTTGCTGATGGTGGTCTTGGCATCGGCCCCCGGCATGATTTCGCCGAAGATCTCCGGAGCCTTGTTCTTCTCGGTCTTGCCGGTCAGGTAGGACATCTGCATGGACTGGATGTCGCCCATGTCGCTGTCGGTGTTGGCCGTGGCCATCTGGCTGGCGGTGGAGCTGGCGTCGTCCTGCCCGCTCATGGTCACCTTGTCTGCAGAGACCAGCTTGCCGTCCGGATCGTGTCCGAAGACCGCGAACTTGGTGGCGTAGGAGTACTGGATGCCTACGGACCCCACGTACTGGTGGATCTCGCTCTTGGGATTATCCAAGTATTTTTTGAAGTCTGTCAGATTGTTCTGGGTGATGCTGCTGGTCAGGCTGGAGGCCCCCTTGATGCTGGAGTCGTCCGGCTGGATGGCCTTGAGATTCTTGTGGGCCTTGGCCTCCTTCTGGGATTCCTGGGCGGAGTCCACTATCTTGTTCAGGTCGAAGGACTGCTCCTGAATGGTGATGGGGTAGGAGGTCATGGTCTCCCGCTGCACCCTGTCGATGTAGCGGTTGACCCCGGTGGACACCGACAGGATCAGGGCGATGCCGATGATGCCGATGGATCCGGCGAAGGCGGTGAGTGCAGTTCGAGCCTTTTTAGTACGAAGATTGTTGAAGCTCAGGGACAGGGAGGTCAGCAGCCCCATGGAGGCCTTGCCGAAGGTGCGGTGGCGGGCCCGGCGGATGGGCACCTGGTCATCAGGCAGGGGGTCGGAATCGCTGATCACAGAGCCGTCGTGCAGCTCCACGATCCTGGTGGCGTACTGGTGGGCCAGCTCGGGGTTGTGGGTGACCATGACTACCAACCGGTCCTGGGCCACCTCCTTGAGCAGGTCCATGATCTGGATGGAGGTCTCGGAGTCCAAGGCTCCGGTGGGCTCGTCAGCCAGGAGGATGCGGGGGTTATTGACCAGGGCCCTGGCGATGGCCACCCGCTGCATCTGCCCGCCCGAGAGCTGGTTTGGCCGCTTGTTCACGTGCTGACCGAGCCCCACCTGCTCCAGGGCCTGCCTGGCACGCTCCCGCCGCTCCTGCCGGTGCACGCCCGAGATGGTCAGGGCAAGCTCCACGTTGGACAGGATGCTCTGGTGGGGGATCAGGTTGTAGCTCTGGAAGACGAAGCCTACGGTGTGGTTGCGGTAGGAGTCCCAGTCACGGTCCTTATACTTCTTGGTGGAGGTGCCGTTGATGATCAGGTCGCCCTGGTCGTAGCGGTCCAGCCCGCCGATGATGTTGAGCAGGGTGGTCTTGCCGGAGCCGGAGGGGCCCAGGATGGCCACGAACTCGTTGTCGCGCAGGTTGACGCTGACATCATTCAAGGCCTGCTGGACGAAGTCCCCCGTTTTGTACTGTTTGGAGATGTGTTCGATCTGCAGCACCGTCGTCCTCCGCTTTCTGGATTCTCAATGGCTTTAATGGCATGGACTTATGGACTCTTGGAGTGCCAGCTTACGCCATCAGCATGGGTAAATGCCGATATGGCCTAGTCCACCGACTTGAGGGCCTCCAGCATGTCTACATGCTTGAGCTTGTTGTTGACCATCCAGCCCAGGCCGGCCGTGATGACCGTGATCATGACCAGGGGCACGACGAAGGCCACCCAGCTGATGGAGGGGTCAAAGAGGACGTTGTCCGGCGGGACGGTCGTGATGATGTAATGGTGCAGCCAGGCCCCGAACCCGTACCCGGCCAGGACGCCGATGGCCGACAGAAGGATGGTCTCCCGGTAGATGTACATGGTCACCTCGCGGTCGTAGAAGCCCAGCACCTTGATGGTGCTCAGCTCGCGGATCCGCTCCTCCACGTTCAGGTTGGTCAGGTTGTAGAGGATGACCAGGGCCAGCAGGGTGGCCACGATGATCAGCACCTGCATGATCATGTTCAAGGATTTGACCACGGTGTCGATCTGGCTCATCAGGGTCGTGTTCTGCACCACCCCCTGGATGCCGTCGATCCGTATGAAGGAGGCGGCCTGTCTTCTGGTGTTCTCCGCGCTGGAATCCTTGAAGGTGACCAGATGGGCGTTGGGCGAGAAGTCCTGGTGGAAGACGGTCCTGTAGGCCGATGGGCTCATGAAGACGAAGTGCCCCAGGTACATCTCGCAGATGCCGTCCACCCGCATGGTCCTGTCCCTGCCACCCGAATCCTGCAGAGTGATCCTGTCGCCGGTCTTGGTCCCTGTCAATTGGGCGATCCGTTCAGAGAGGATCACGCCGTCGCCCTTGAGGTTCAGGGGCTTGTGCCCCGACCGGGTGTCCATGCGGATGAAGTCGTCCAGGTGCTCGGCGTTGGCCGGCGCGATCATGGTGATGGACTGCTTGTCGGCGTTGTGGCCGGCCGTCTTGCTCATCTCCTCGTAACGCACGTTCAGGGAACGGCTCACATCGGGCTTTTCCAGCCGTTTTTTGATGGATTGGCGTTGGTCGGATGTGGCCTGGCTGTTCTCGGCGGCGATCAGGTCGTAGCGAATGACTTGGCCGAACTGGTGCTCGTTGATGGCCGAGATGGATCCCTGCACGCCGAATCCCGCCATCAGCAGGGCCACCGATCCGCAGACCCCGAAGATGGTCATCAGCATCCGCTGCTTGTAGCGGAAGATGTTCCGGGCGGTGACCTTGTGGGTGAAGTTGAGCCGGTTCCAGATCAGGGGGATGCGCTCCAGGAAGATCTTCGATCCGGCACTGGGCGGCTTGGGCAGGAGGAGGGCCGACGGTTTCTCGTGCAGCTCCCGCCAGGCGCTCAGGAAGGCCGGGACAACGGCGCTCAGGAAGGCCAGCAGGCAGGCCAGGAGGGTGATGGGCAGGTGGAAGCCGTAGTGGATGGGCGGCATGTCGAAGGCGTGGACATAGGCCTGGTAGACGATCCAGGGCAGCAGGGTGTGGCCGGCGATGATGCCCAGAAGCGCGCCCAGGGCCGAGGCCGCTCCGCCGTAGACCAGGAACTTGGCCATGACATCCTGGTCCCTGTAGCCCAGGGCCTTGAGTGTTCCTGCGTTGATCCGCTCCTCGTCCACAAAGCGCGTCATGGTGGTGAAGGTGACCAGGGCGGCCACCAGATACATGAAGTAGGGGAAGACCTTGGCCAGCGAGTCCACGATGAAGGAGACGGAGGCGTAGACCTTATAGCCTTCCGAGCCGGGCGCCTCACGACGAGAGTCCAGGGCGTAGACCGGCTTTTCCAGTCGGCTCAACTGGTCAGCCGCCTTGTTCAGCTTCTTCTGGGAGTCGTCGATCCTCTTCTGGGCATCCGGGCTTTCCTTGTTGAATTTGTCCAGTTTGGCCCGGTATTCCGCGGTTTTCTGATTCAGGGTGGCTTGGGCCTGGTCGATCTGCCCCTGGGCCGAGGCCCGGCTGTCGGCCAGCTGTCGCCGGGCCTGGGCTAGTTTGGTCCTGCCCTGGGCCAGCTGTGCGGAGGCCTGGTCAAGCTGGGTCTTGCCCTGGGCCAGTTGGCGCTCGCCTTCGTTCACCTTGGCTCTTGCCTGGGTCAGCTCCCGACGCTTTGCATCCAGGGTCTGCTGGTTGGCCGCAACCTGGGCCATGCCGGGGGTGTACTGGTTGGTCATGAAGGCATCGCGGCCCGTCTTGGCCTTGGTCACCAGGGCATCGATCTGCGGTGATTGCCGGTTGAGTTCGGTCAGCTGTGTCTGGAGCCCGGCCTTCTTGTGGTTGAGGTCCTCCTGCTGCTGAGGGGTCAGCCCGGGTGTGGCCAGTTGGGCGTCGATGGTCTGAATGAGGCCGGTGACCTGTGCGATGCCCTGTCTGCATTGTGTTTGAGCCGCTTGGGCCTGGGCTACAGCCTGATCGGCCTGGGCCTTGCCGCCTTCCAGCTGCTGGCGGGAACCATCAAGCTTGGCCTGTCCCTGGTCGATGGCCTGCTGCCCCTGGTCGGCCTGATGCCTGCCCTGGGCCACCTGGCTGGCGGAGGACTGGTATTGCTTCTGCTTTCGAGCCAGTTCGGCCGAACTCAGGTCCACCTCCTGCTGCCCTTGGTCGATGGCCGCCTGGGCCTGCACCGTCTTTGCAGCCAGTTGGTTCTTGGCGGACTGGATGCTCTGGGCACCCTGGTCCAGATCCTTCCTGGCCTGGTCCAGCTGCTGCCGGTTTCCCTCAAGTTTGTCTCTGGACTGGTTCACCTGGTCCTGCCCCTGGTCCAGCTTCTTCTTTAGGGGGGCCTTGATGGCGTTCAGCCTGGCGGCGGGGCGTCCTGACAGGATCCGGTTCAGGTCGTCCTTGTGGGTCTGTAGGGCCTGGATGTACTGGTCGGAATAGTGGTCCCTGATTCGGTCCAGATCCTTGAAGGTCAGGCGGGCGATCATGTACTCGTCCGAGTCGAAGGCCTTTGGCGTGGTCACTGCGTAGGAGTCCAGGGATCCGGATCCGGCTGTGGAGGGACCCATGTTGACCTTGCTCAGGATTTCGGTTGACCTGACCGTGCCCACCACGCGCAGCTTGTGGTGCTTCAAGACCTTCCTGCCCAGCTGGTCAGCCTTTTCGTCCACCTGGATGCTGCTGCCGATGGGGTGGCTCTCACCCAGGGCCGTGTCGACCGCTATCTGGTCGGGTCTGGTCGGCATGGATCCCTCGACCAGCTCATAGGTGGAGATCCGGTCGGGGGCGGAGTAGATGCGCAGGCTCTTGTCGGTGCCTTTGAGCACCACGTCCTTCAGATACCCGTATTCGATGCCCGAGTTGCCGGGGGCGGTGTCGATGGCATCCCGATCCCCCTGATCCAGCCCGTAGCTGCTGATGACCATCAGGTCGGCCAGATGGTGGCTGGACAGGTAGGTGTTGCCGGCCTGCCGCATGTCCGGCCCGGTTACGCTCAGTCCGACCAGGGCGAAGGAGCCCAGCGCCACCAGACAGACGATGGAGATGAACCGTCCCAGGGACTTGCGCAGGGAGACCCGGATGTCGTGCCAGAGCACCTTCCTGACGGGCTGCATCCTCACCACTCCACGTTTTCGATGTCTTCGGGGCTGTCATTGGTCTGCACGGCCTGGACCCGGGCGTCGTGCATGCGGATGACCCTGTCGGCGATGGGGGCGATGGCCGCGTTGTGGGTGACGATGACTACGGTGGCGCCCTTCTTGCGGCACTGGTCCTGCAGGATGCGCAGCACCTGCTTGCCGGTCCGGTAGTCCAAGGCTCCGGTGGGTTCGTCGCAGAGCAGGATCTTGGGGTTCTTGGCCACAGCCCGGGCGATGGCCACCCGCTGCTGCTCGCCGCCGGAAAGCTGGGCGGGGAAGTTGTCGATCCGGTCGCCCAGGCCCACGTCGACCAAGGTCTGGACCGGGTCAGCGGCATCGTCGACAATCTCAGAGGCCAGCTCCACGTTCTCCCTGGCGGTCAGGTTGGCCACCAGATTGTAGAACTGGAAGACGAAGCCCACGTCGTAGCGGCGGTAGGTGGTCAGCTGTCGGGCGTCGTAGCCGGCGATGTCCTTTCCATCCACGATCACCTGGCCCTCGTTGCAGGTGTCCATGCCGCCTAGGATGTTCAGTACGGTCGATTTGCCCGCCCCCGAGGCACCGAGGATGACCACCAGTTCGCCCTTCTCGATGGAGAAGGTGACCTCATTGTTGGCCACGATGGTCGTCTCGCCGGTCACATACCGTTTCGTCTCTCCGATGACGTCGATATAGCCCATCATGCCCTCTCGTAACCCTGGCTGTGCGGCGGGGTCGTCCGACGCAAGGGACGCCCTCCTGATGCTCTTTTCCCCACTACTGTATACGTTTGTGGGGTCCGGAGCACAGGAGAACCGCCTGCCGGGAGGCGTCATGTTCGCCGACCTTGCAAGGGTTCGGAGGTTCAGAGGGCTTGCAGGAGGTTGCCCAGTTTGCGGCTGTCCCTGACTGGTCTGCCCTGGCGGAAGGTGATGAACCGCTGGCAGGTCTGGGCCAGGAACTCCTGGTCGTGTGAGATGACGATCACCATGACCCCCAGGGAGCGCATGTAGCGGATCATCCCGGTCACCTGGTTCATGTGGAGCAGATCCAGGCCGCTGGTGGGCTCGTCCAGAACCACCAGGCGCTTGCCCGACAGTATGGCGGCCGCGATGGCCACCCGTTGCTTTTCCCCGCCGGAGAGGGTGTTGGGGTGCCGGCCCAGGAGCCGCTCCAGGTCCAGCTTTCGCGCCACTTCCTCGAACAGGTCGGTTCGCCTGGCCCCAAGAAGCATTTCGCCCTCCACGGTCTCGCTGAAGAGCTGATAGTTGACATCCTGAAAGACCATGTAGGAGTCCTCGACGCGCTCCCTGCTGGTCTGCTTGGTCCCGTTCAGGCTGATTTCCGACCTGTCGCCAGGCTTGAGCAGTCCGGTCAGGACGGAGGCGAAGGTGCTCTTGCCGGCTCCGTTGCGGCCGATGATGCCGGTGATGTCGTCGCTGGACAGGGTCAGGTCGTCCACATCCAGAGCAGGATCCTGGTCGTGGTGGTAGGCATAGGTTAGGTTCCTGACCCGCAAGAGGTCGGGGGTCTTCTCGGTAGTGACCCTGGCTGGGGCGCTCGCATTCTCGGTCGCGTCCAGATTCAGGGCCCGCAGCCCCATGGCCTGGCGGCTTGGGCCATCCAGCCCCCTCATGGCGGCCGGAGTCAGGTGCTCCGCCAGCCTGCCGTCCTCCATGACCAGGAAGTCGTCGGCCAGGCCGTCCAGGTAATAGAGGCGGTGCTCGATCAGGACCATGGTCAGGCCCCGGTCCTTCAAGCGGCCCAAAATCTGCGCCAGGCTGGCCACCGCCTCGACGTCCAGGTTGCCCGAGGGTTCGTCCAGGACCAGGATCTGCGGGTCCATCATGCAGGAGGAGGCGATGGCGATCATCTGCTTCTCGCCCCCCGACAGGGAGAAGATGTCCCGGTCCATAAGCGGGGCGATGCCGAAGAGGTCAGCCACCTGGTCTATGCGCTCCCGGATAGCATCTGGCTGGACCCCGGTGTTCTCCAGGGGGAAGGCCAGCTCGCTGCGGACGTCGGTGGTGAAGAACTGGGTCTTGGGGTTCTGGAAGACCGACCCCACCTGTTCCGAAAGCCGGTAGATGGGCCGGGCCGTGGTGGGTTCGCCCCCGATCAGGCACCCTCCCTCCAGCTTGCCCTCATAGAGTTCGGGAATCAGGCCGTTGATGACCCTGGACAGGGTGGTCTTGCCGCAACCGCTCGGCCCGGTGACCACGGTCAGCCGTCCCTGGCCCATCCGGCAGGAGACTTCCTTGAGGGATGGCTGGCTGGCGCCTTCGTAGGTGAAGCTAAGCCTGGAACATTGCAACATAGGCTCCACATCCCATAAGGACCAGACCCAGGGCGCACATGAGCGCATCCAGTCCGGTGAAGGCAATCCGTTGGATGGAGGTCTTGGGCCCGGGGTCGCCGATCCCCCTGGTCAGGGCGGCCGAGGTCAGGTCGGAGGCCACATTGGTGGCGTTATTGAGCAGGGGGACGTAGATGTGCTCCATGGTTCGCATCGGATGCCGGACCATGTCGCCGGTGGTGACCGCGATCCCCCTGAATTTCATGGCCCGCCTGATCTGGGCATAGTCGTGCCTGACGGTCGGGAAGAAGCGGAAGAGGACACTGACGGGGATGACCAGCCACTGGGGAGCGTGGATCTTGCGCAGCAGGTAAACCAGCTCCGAGACCTTGGTGGTGCCCATCATGAAGGCCGCAACCAGCACCAGGGGGAGGACCCTGCCCACGCCGACGAAGAGGAAGAGCAGGTAATGCCCCGGCAGGTTCTCGGGGAAGACCATGGCCAGGGAGGCGCCCAGGGCGAAGACCAGACAGACCATAAGCCAGGCCTGGCCTTTCCTGACCCTGCCTACGATGACCTGGAAGCTGCAGAAGTAGATGTTGATGGCCAGGACCAGCGGGGTGGGCAAGGTGACGAAGATCAGGGCGTTGGCGAAGATGACCAGCAGGAATCTGGTGTAGATGGAGATGGGCCTCATTGCTTGGCGGGTATCCGGTTGAAATGCCTGTCGACGATCCGGGCGCCTATCCATGCACCGAGAAGGGCGCCGACCAGGGTGGCCAGAATGCAGACCAGGAAGGTGGCTCCGGTGATGGGTGCGAAGACCCCGTCGATGTACTCCTGGCTCTTGCCGCGGCGGACCAGGCTGGCCACATAGGCGTCCTTCATGAACCAGAGGGGCAGAACTGGGCCGGTGCAGCCGAAGGTGAGGATGACATAGCTCAGGTAGCGGGCCAGGTTGGGACGGCTCTCCCCGAGCGAGGACTGAACCAGGTCAGCCAGCAGGCCGCAGAAGGCGTAGGGGATGAAGGAGAGGGCGAAGTGGCCGAAAACCAGCAGGAAGAGGCCCATGATGACGCCGACGATGGTGATGGCCCCGAACCTGGGCACCCGGCGGATCATCAGCATGTAGACCGGGCCGGAGACCAGCCCCACCACAGCAGGGATGAAGAGGGAGGACAGGCCGGGCATGACCAGGCCAGCCAGGAAGACGGTGATGAAGTTGCCCACCGCCATGCTGACGAAGTAGAGGGCCGTGAAAACGCCGACGTTGACCAGGTCTTTTGTCTTCAGTGCTTTCATAAAGGATCGCTCCCATCCGGGTGGCGGTCGCTCGGCCCTAGGCCATATCCGCCGATTTCAGGTTGTGCCGTCAAGTTTAGGAGGGCCGGGAGGGAAAGTAAATGATATTTTTTTATGTCTCTTGCCAGTGCTTCACAATAAGAGTATTGCCTGCCGCGCGAGGATTTTGTTAGTGTCCACTGAGAGAGGCGTATCAGAAAGGCGGCACGGAGGACAGGCATGATCAGCAAGCGACTACTTCATCTACCGGGAGCCAGGATGGGCGCCAGCCTCCTGCTGGCCCTCCTGCAGACGATCGGTGCGTTGGCGGAGGTGCTCCTCCTGCCGGTGGCCATCGCGGCCGTGGGCCGTTCCCTTGGCCTGCCTGTTCCCCATGCCCTTGCCTGGGTGCCCGGTCGGCCCGGACCTCTGGCGGCCTTGATAGGTGGGCTTATTCTGGTTCGGCTCCTGACCCAGGCGGTCACCAAGTCCGTCAGTGCCCGGCTGGCCGATGGGATGGGCAAGGCGCTCTCCCAGGCCCTGTACCTGTCTGTGTTCGACCCCAATGCGCAGAAGGACGACCTGGGCGTTCCGGCGCAGACCCTGGCCGGGCTTTCGACCGAGGGGGTCAAGTCGGTCGTCTCCTACTTCACGGCTTATATTCCGGCCCTGGTCCAGACCGCCCTGATGCTGGTCGTGACCCTGGCCGTCCTCCTGCCTGTCAGCCCGCTGGCTGCGGTGATCGTCGTGATTGGCATGGTGGCCCTGCCCCTGGCTTCCAAGCCCACCATGGGCGAGAACATCAAGATTCAGCTGGGCCAGCTGCGCAAGTACGACAAGGTCGGGGTCCATTTCGAGCATGCCCTGAGGGGGCTCAACACCCTGAAGATCTTCGGGGCAGACCAGCGGCAGGCCGACGATCTGGCCGAGGAGTCCGAGGGATTCCGCCGGATAACCATGGGGGTTCTGGGCGGGCAGCTGCGCTCGCTGATCAAGGCCGACGTGGTCATCTACACCAGTCTTATTTTGGCGGTTGCAGCTACGGTCCTGATTGGGCAGGGCGGGACCTCACGAGTGCTGTCCTGCCTGGTTGTCGCCCTGGCTGGGGTCCGGCTCTTTGCACCTGAGCGGCAGCTGGTCTACATGATGCATTCCGGCATGGTCGCCATCAAGCAGGGCAAGGCCATTGACGATATTCTCCAGGCGCGGCAGGGGAGCGACGGGGAGTCGGCGGCTCCGGGGACGACTCCTGAGCCACGCAAGAAAGTGGCGTCGGAAGTTGCTCCGGCAACGATTCCGGAAGCATCCGAGAAAGCGGCTCCGGAAGTGATTCTCGAAGCATCAGAGGGAGCAGTTCGGGATTCTGAATCAGAATCCGTCTCGAAGCCTGCTTTGCAGCCTGAGTCGGAATCTGCTTTGGAACCTGTTTCGGATGATGTCCGAATTCCTGCATCGGGATCCGCTTCGAACCTTGCTTTGGATGCTGTCCAAATTTCTGCGTCGGGTTCTGCCGATGTGGTGGGGCAGAATACCGGTTCGGCGCGATCGAGCTCGCAGCAGGCAGATCAGGCGGATATGTCTGGCGACGATTTGCCGGGCATCAGCGCTCGCAATCTGACCTATACCTATCCTGATGGATTCCAGGCCCTGACTGACCTGAACTTCGACCTGCCGGCCAAGGGGCATATGGGCCTGGTCGGCGCTTCTGGCTCTGGCAAGAGCACCTTGGCGGGCCTGCTGTCCGGGCGACTTCAGGGGTATGCCGGAGAGCTGACCATTGGCGGGCGTCAGATCAGCCATCTGTCACGCGAGGAACTGGTAGGTCTGCAGACCGTGGTTCGGGGAACCGATCACCTCTTTACCGGGACCATCAGGTCGAATCTCGATCCGGCTGGGCTGGGCTACTCGGATTGGGAGCTGCAGGATGCACTGGACCAGGTCGGCCTGACCGGACTTGTTCAAAGCAAGGGCGGGCTGGACGCTCCTATCGACCCCGAGGGAGGCAACCTTTCTGGAGGGCAGCGCCAGCGTCTGTCCATTGCCCGCGGGCTCCTGCGGCGTTCTCCTCTCTACATCTTCGACGAGGCAACCAGCGCCGTGGATCGCGAGCATGACGCCACCTTGGCTGTCCTGATGGATGCGCTGGGCAAGGAGTCCCTGGTCCTGACCATCACCCACCGTTTGGCCGGAGTTCGCAATGCCGATTCCATCCTCTTCCTGCAGGAAGGTCGTCTAGCGGAGAGAGGCGGCTTCCCCGAACTGATGGATACCGGAGGCGGATTCGCGGCCCAGTGGAAGGAGCAGGCACAGTATGAGGACGGGGAGTGACGACATGCAGCAAGCGACTGGCAACCTGGCGATGATGCGCCGCATGGCCCGGCTGATGAAGCCTCTGGCTGGTACGGAGGGCAAGGCCATCCTCTGCGGCAGCCTGGGCCATCTTTTTGCTGTCTGGAGCATGATGGCAGCCGCTGCGGCCCTGCTCGGTCTGGTCACGGACTGGCCGCCGCTGAATGGCCAGTGGGTCGTCTGGGCTCTGGTGGCAGTTCTGACCGCTCTCAGCCGAGGGGTTATGGCCTATGGGGAGCAGTACTACAACCACGAGATGGCCTTTAGTATGCTTCGCGACATCCGCACGACTGTCTTCGATAAGATGCGGTCCCTGGCTCCGGCCGGCCTGCGGGACCAGGCGCGCGGAGACATGGTGACGGTGATTACCAACGACATCGAGCTGCTGGAGATTTTCTACGCCCACACCCTATCGCCCATCGCCATCGCTCTAGTGACCTCCTTGGCCAACCTGGCCCTGCTCACCTGGCTCTCGCCCTGGATGGGTCTGGCCGCCCTGGTCTCCTACCTGATCGTCGGTCTGCTCATTCCTATCCTGAGCGCACGGCCCACTTTCAAGATGGCCATGAAGGAACGGACGGCCCAAGCCAACCTGCATTCCCTTCTTCTGGAGACCCTGCAGGGCCGCACAGAGCTGGCGGGGTTGGGCGCTCTAGAGAACACTCGCCGTCGGGTGGGAGCCGCTACGGGCCAGATGTTGGATGCGCGGGGCCGCACCTCTGGGCGGACTATTGCCAACGATTTGGTCACCAACGTGGTCACTCTGATCTGCGCTGGAGTCTTCACTCTGATGGCCTGCCACTTAGGTTCGGCAGGGTTGGTGGATCCTGCACGGGGAATGATCGGACTGGTCGGTTTCCTCTCTTCCTTTGCTCCCTTGATACCTGTGGCTCGGCTCGGAGCTGGCCTGCAGCCTACTCTGGCTGCTGCTCGGCGGGTCTTCTCGCTTTTGGACAAGGAGCCGCCTGTGCGCGAGGTGGAATCCGGTCATGGGAATCACCTGGCGGAGTTCACTGGAGAGGAGGCCAAGGTGGTTTCCTTCTCCTACGCTGTCAAGACTGACACGGGCAAGACTGACCCAGGTAAATATGGCGGTCGAATCGCGGTTTTGGATAATCTGGATCTTTCGATCAAACCTGGCGAGTTGATTGGCATCCAAGGCGCCAACGGGGTTGGCAAGTCCACCTTGATCGACCTGCTGATGCGGTTCCAGGAGCGAAGCGGCGGGGATCTGACCGTTTCCGACCTGCCGATCGAGACCATCCGCACCGCTGATCTGCGTGCCCAGCAGACTCTGGTGAGCCAGGACACTTATATATTCAGTCTCACATTGGCGGATAACATTGCTCTGGCCCGGCCCGATGCCAGCAGAGAGGATATTGAGCAGGCGGCTCATGATGCCTGCCTGGATGATCTGATCGACCAGCTACCCGACGGCTTGGATCATCTGCTTGCTGACAACGGCTCGGACCTGTCCGAGGGACAGCGGCAAAGGGTGGCTCTGGCTCGCGCCTTTTTGAGCTCGGCGCCATTCATGCTTTTGGATGAGCCCACCAGCAATATGGATGCTCTCTTGGAGGGCAGAGTTCTGACCAGGCTGATTGAGCGGAAAGGCGACCGTACCTGTCTGATCGTCTCCCATCGTCCCTCGGTCCTTGCCAGGGTTGACCGTCTGCTGACGCTGCAAAATGGCAAGCTTATCCCCGCCTGAACATTTCATAGAGAAGAGGTGCAATTCGAGGTGCAATTCATAGTGTCACTTCGAATTGCTGCTCGTAGTGTTATCGACGTAATTTGATCCGGCGCTGGTCCATTTCAACGGGTGATTCCGGCAGCGATTCCGTCTACCGACTGTGCAAATGGGAAGCCCGATTGGAGTCAGTTCTGAGAAAAGTGGTTCAGCCAAATAGGAGTCTGCTCTCATTCGGGGTGGTGGTATTTCGACAAGGTTCCGCATAAGTGAGGTTCACGGAGCTTAGCTGTCTTAGAACAGCTGAAAGGCGGACGATTCCGTTTGATAAAGTCGAGGTCTTTTAGTGCATAAGTAAAGTTATCGCTTTACTGATTCACATACCTAATTAATAGGTGGATGTTAGCTTTGGTCAGCAGCGCCTGTTTCGGAGACAAGCTGTCCCTCTGTCTGGAGACCAACCTGGCTGCTGCCATCCCCTATGGGAATGTGTTCACACATATGAAGCACCTGTTGTGGACCACGTTCCCCTCCCTGTTTAGTGTCAGCGATAATTATGTTCGTGGCGGGCCATGGGGTCCAGTCCACAGGTGGCAGCGGCTTTGACAAGGCCGCTGAGACGAACAACACGCTTTCACAGGCCATCACCTGGAACGTGCCCATGCTGCTTTTATGCCTCTCCTGAGCATCCTGATTGGGTCAGCGTGGAGGAAGCCAACTATTCCGGTCATGCTGCTCTCGTCGGTGGTGGCCATGTTCAATGCCGTCGTCATCCAGCATTTCTCCTTCGCCAACGCATTCAACGCCATCGGCAACGGATTCGACACCTCTGTGCTCCCCAAGGGTTTCAACTTGGGTCCCGCAGCCAAGGATGTCACCAGTCTGCTGAACAGGGGAGGCATGGAGAGCATGATGACCCTCCTGATTGCGTTCTGTACCCTGTCCTTCGCATGGGTGCTTTCGGCCCCCGGGGCTTTGAACAAGATTGTGGAGTCTCTGCTAAAGATCAGAAAGAGCACTGGCTCATAGATTGTCGTCACCCTGCTGACCGGCATCCTGACTAATATCCACCCCTACAACGGCCAGGTCTCCCTCCTGCTGCCTGGCGAGCTGCTCAGGCTCGCATCCTTGCAATCTCGGGCGAAGCATAGAGGATTCCGGCACCATATTCAAGTCGATCCTGCCCTTGACTGCTGCTGGCACCAATATGGCGGCCACCTTGGGCGTACCTACGCTCTCCTAATGCCTTGGGCAATCCTCTGTTGGACTGGCGTGATCTTCGCCCCCATCTGAGGATGCACAGGAATCGGCATCCGTAAGCTGACACCGGATGAGCAGAAGACCATGCTCGCCGAGCTTAACGGTGTTAATGCAGGTTTCTATGTTTCTATCGAGTGCAGAATCAGTAAGTTTGACTATGAAAGCAGCACTTATATAACTACTCTGATCTCCGTGAACAGCAAAGACTAGATGTTTAGTAATTTTATCTTTATATTGAGTACTTTGTTGCCGCTGTTATGTTGAAACGATAACCGATAAGTTTTAAATATTATGAAAATTACTCGGTATCCATGACTTCAGAAAACAGACTCAGCAGCACCTGATAAGTCCTTGGAAAAACAGAAAAATCTAGCCTTTGTCTGCGTCAAAACTATATTTTCAACACGCGCGAAATAAATTGACAGATGCTTATATGCAATTAACATTGTAGGTACAAAGTCAAAAGAGGGTTGGTCACATTGACCAGCTCTTCACTAATGGGGCAGCGCTTTTCGAAGCGGATGCCCCATTAGTTTAACTGCGGGGGCCAATGTGGACAGTTCAAAGCGCACGTGTCTTGCTAAAAGCCTCGATTTTCAAATTGCTAATTTGCAAAACGATGGCATCGTATTCGACATCTGTAATGAGGAATCCGCTAAAGCATATCTATCTGCAAATACCTATCTATTTAGGATTAAGCGATATGCTTCCAATTTCAACAAGCACGATGACGGGAAGTACAAGAATCTCGATTTCGCTGTACTCAAGGATTTGGCGGTCATTGACTATGAGCTCAGGATGGCACTGGAATATCTGGTAGCAAACGCGGAACATGATTTGAAAGTGCGATTTAATAATTTGTTGATGTCAAATTCTGAGCTTGACGGTAGACGAGTCGCAAAGCTGGTTGATCCAGATGATCGCTTTGTATTTGATGAAAAAATTGGCTATCGAAATCAGCACGATGGCAGGCCCGGCAAGACAGGAATTAAGCTTAAATATTCTCCTTATTCAGATGCTATGGTTCGCAAATATTTCCCTGACCCAGAAATATGGAACTTATGGGAATGCTTCAATCTGGGTGATTTGATTGATTCATACATGAAGTATCTGGAGTCATTACATCTGAGAGACAATGCTACAAAATTTTTTGGCAACTTCCGTAGGTTGCGAAATGCTGTATCGCATAGTGCCCCGTTACTGCTGGATGTGGATAGGACAAACAAGCAGGGCCATGTGCCTCAGACTGAGTTTGTTGATGGATGTTTGTGCGATTTGTTCCAAATGGATAACCCCCCGGCGCCTATTCCGAGTACGATTAAGAAGTCGCAACTTGTCTATGACTATTCAAGTTTCTTGTGCATGTTTCTTATAGTCTGTAACAGTATGCCCATACGACGCATAGCAGCAAAATTGATGTCAGATCTAGAACAAAGAATATGCAAGAATTACGAGCAGTATTATCAGGGGAATTCGGAGTGCATCCACTTAAGGAATACTCTTGCATGCATTATTCGTATTTCGCGAGCGTTCTCGGAATACATTAAAGCTGAAAGTGACCAGCCGCATCAAAGCGGAAGATTGCATTTTATCCCTCAGCCTTTTTCAGTTAAGTGAATCCTGCTCAGTTACCGGTTTAAGGTAGTCATTTTATCGGAGAGCAAGAGTTTAGACCATTTCCTTCTTCATCAGTGTTGAAACCGACTGTGTAACTCAATAGTGATTGCAGGCTTTTATAATTGATTTTTCTGTTCCTGCTGGCAGTATTGCTGAAAGTTCTCTTTACATAGAATGATTCGGCGGGGTGTAGTCATACATTCGGTTGTATGAGCTTCAGCTGCTAGAGTGTCCACCCCACTGGATCAGTGTCATCCACGCTGTAGTAGTCGTAGTTGGATAGTCAATATTTGCCAAAAATGATGTAAAAAAACCTCGAAAGCCTCGGAAATCCCTACCTGTGGAGCTAGCCGGATTCGAACCGGCGACCCTCTGCTTGCAAAGCAGATGCGCTACCAGCTGCGCCATAGCCCCGTAAATGTGAAAAGAACTTCAACCACGCAAGAATGCGTGGGCCTGGGAGGACTTGAACCTCCGACCTCATCCTTATCAGGGATGCGCTCTAACCAGCTGAGCTACAGGCCCATGCCGTGTGACCGAAGAATCACACAAATGGTTAGCTTACCATAGTGTCTCCTCAAGTCAATCTCGGCGGCGTCGCGTCGCGTCTTGGCGGAAGAATGGTGGTCATGAGGCGGAAACGGCGTGCGGAACCAGTCCGATCGGAGCAGCTGGAGGTCGGCGGCGAGACGGTTCTGGTCATCAGGAAGCGGATCGCCAACGTCTATCTGCGGGTCAAGCCACCTGACGGCCATCTGGAAGTGACGGCGCCTCTAAAGCTGAGCGCTGACCAGATTCGTGCCTTTATCGACGGCAAGCGCCGCTGGATCGCAACAACTAGAGAACGTCTAGCCCGCTCACGCGATGTCTACGCCCAACCTGGAGCTGGTGGTCAGTTGCAGCCAGGACGATCCGAGGCTGAAGCTAAGAGAATTCTCCAAGAAAGGCTGCCAACTCTGCTGGATCGCTGGGTCCCCGTGGTGGGTCGCCGACCCGAGCGCATCAGTCTGCGGAAGATGAAAACCCGCTGGGGCTCCTGCACTCCCGCCACTGCCAGCATCCGGCTCAACACCGACCTGGCTTGGCTGGATCCGGACCTGCTGGAGTATGTGCTGGTTCACGAGCTGACCCACCTCTACGAGCATGGTCACGGACCCGGCTTCCGCGCGCGGATGGATCGCTATATGCCCGACTGGACCGAGCGCCGTCGTCGACTCAACGGCTATCTGGCTTTGTGACTACAGAAGCTTGGACATCTGAAGCTATGACTTTGAGAGCCATGAATCCTGGGGTCATCAACTCCACGTGATTTCTGAATTTGTGCAATGCAAGCTTGTAAATTACGAACCTGTGGCATCATACGTGCTGATGATTTCGCGCCCGAAACCTGCTGGGTCTTCTGGTGCGAAGTTGGATTGGTTTTTGATGCGTCCGGTCTATCTTGATCTAACCCGTCTATGTGGTCTGATTCAGACCGATCTGACTGTGAGCTGTTCTGACTCAATTAATGTGCCTTGATTAGTTCTGATCCTACTTACTCAAGGCTGGTTTAATGCGCCACATTTGTCATCGAAGACCGACAGGAGACTGCCGCAGCCCATGATGGTGCGCTAGCGTTGAGGAAGAGTGGTGATCCTGCAGCAGTTAGGTAGGGTCCCTGTGACCCGGAGACGTGTGTGGAGCCGATCCGGGGCAATCGATCATGAAGGAGCGGATGAGATGACGGAATCCAAGAAAACAATCAAGCGTGCCGTGGTGACCGGCGCCTCCAGCGGCATCGGCCAGGCCAGTGCTCGGGCCTTGGTGGACAAGGGCTGGAAGGTGGTCGGCCTGGCCCGGCGCGAGGACAAGCTCAAGGCTCTGGCCGACCAGCTGGGTCAGAACTTCACCTATGAGGTCTGCGATGTGACCGACGAGGACTCCACCCAGGCGGCCGTCGATGCCGTGCTCAAGGGCGGTCCAGTCAAGGCTCTGGTCAACTGCGCCGGTGCAGCCTTCGGCAAGGACCCGGTGGCTACCTCCAGCTTGGACGATTGGCGCGGAATGTACGAGCTAAACGTCATCGGCACTCTGCGGGTCATCCAGAAGCTGCTCCCGGCCCTGAAAGAGTCGGAGGGCACGGTTCTGGTCATCTCTTCGACGGCAGGCATCGAGCCCTATGAGGGCGGCGGCGGATACTGCGCTTCCAAGGCAGCGGAACGTGTCATGGCCCGCATTCTGCGGCTGGAGCTGATTGGCGAGCCAGTGCGCGTGGTCGACATCGCCCCGGGCCTGGTCCACACCGATGAGTTCTCCCTGAAGAGGTTCGGCGGCGATAGCGACCGGGCCGATGCGGTCTACGCCGGGGTGCCTGACCCGCTGACCGCCGACGACATCGCCGTATGCGTCACCTGGGCCCTGGAGCAACCCGACACTGTGGACATTGACCAGATTGTGGTCCGCCCCCGCGCTGAGGGCTCCTACACCAAGCTCTACCGTCGTAGCTAAGCCTGATAAGGGACCGATTCAGTCAAAACTGATTCTGTCAAAACCGAGTTTGACGGGCTGATTCTGGCAGGAACCGGGTCTGGCAGAGGTTGAGTCTTGGCAGCTAAGCCTATGTGTGCCTGGCAGAACGTAGTCGACCGGGGATGGTGCCCACGGCTACGATGAGCACGGACAGGACCGATCCTGCCAGCACGCCCAGTAGGGCTGACTCCAGATGCGGGGAACCAGCGAAGGCCAAGTTGGCGATCAGGAAGGACATGGTGAAGCCGATTCCGCAGAGCTGGCAGAGGCCGATCATGTTTCCGGTCGTGGAGCCGGCAGGCCGCCGCAGCCCCAGATGACTTGCCAGGATCACCATGGTCATGATTCCCAGGGGTTTGCCCAAAGCCAGTCCCAGCATGGCGCCCCAAAAGACCCGGTCCGTCAGCAGTCCAGGTCCCAGCTGATCCAGGGAGATGGACAGGGAGAAGAAGGCGAACACGGGCAGGACCACCAGGGCGCTCAAGGGTGTCAGCAGGCGATCCAACTGTTCGGCAGGCGATGATGCCTGGACGTAGCTCTGCTTAATCCCTATTGTCTCGGTCCCAGCTGGATTGGCTCCGGTAGATTCTGTTCGGGATGGTTCAGCCTCGTGTGACCTGGCAACAGGGGTCAACAGGCCCATAGCCACTCCCGCTAGCACCGGGTGGACTCCAGCCTTGAAGAGACCGTACCAGGCCAGCAGTCCGCCGACAAGGGCACCCAGCAGGAACAGCGGCATCAAAGGTCGCCGGAGCCGGGAGAAACGGCTAGCCACTCGGACCAGCAGGGCCCAGACCACAAGGCCGGCCAGGCAGACAAGTAGCCAACTCGGTTGCCCCAAACTGGAGTAGCCCAAGGCGATCAGCAGGACGCCGACCAGGTCGTCGAAGATGGCCAGAGTCATCAAAAAGGCCTGCAGGGCGGGTCCGGCCTTGGGCAGGAGCAGTTGCAAAGCCGCCAGGGAGAAAGCTACATCGGTGGCCGTTGGGACAGCCCAGCCACGCAATCCGGCGGGGGAGCCCAGGTTGAGTAGGCAGTAGATCAGAATCGGAACGGCTACGCCGCCCAAAGCGGCCAGCATGGGCAGCAGGACCTGCTTGTGGTCGCGCAGAGTGCCCGTGGCAGCCTCCTGGCGTAGGTCAAGACCCATGGTCAGGAAGAATATGGTCAGCAGCCCGTCCTGTATCCAGTCCTTGAGAGACAGGTTCAGTCCACCGGGCAGGTCCAGAGGAATCCAAGCGGCGAGAGCGTTCAGCCCCGGCCCGGTCTCTGGCAGATTGGCCAGGATCAGCCCGGCCAAGGCGCAGGCCATCATAAATAGCCCGGTGATCCGGTCGTTTTCAGCCAGCGACGACAGGGCGGTGAAGAAGTTTGAAAGATGGAGTCGTTTGTGCCGATCCCTGTCAGATCCGCTCTGCCCACGCTGAGGACTTGATGGTTGGGCGTTCGATGGCTTGGAATCCGATTGTCCGGAATTCAGTTGGGGGTCTGAGGGTTGGAGGCCCGACCGCCTTGGATTGAACAGTTTAGGATTCCGCTGCGAATTCGAATCGTCGCAATCCTGACGATGCGAATTGACTTGGAATGTTGGGAATGTAGGCGTGGGCGGCATGATACTCCTGGTCGGGCGGGTAGGGTTCGGTCTTCCATGGCCGACCAGTCTTCCCGGCGTGAGGCAGCGCCCGGCTGTCTCCCAAGTGCCAATTCTATCCTGAATTCCTGCAGTCTATCTCGGTCAGAGAAAATGCCGGCGGCCCCGCACCTTCACGATGCAGGGCCACCGGCATACCACCTATCGGGGGCGGCAATGAGCTCTCAGTGCTCAGTAACTCAGTAACTCAGAACAGGTGGCTGCGCATGAACCACTGGAAGTGCTCCAGCTCCTGCACGTGGTCCTGCAGAATGTTGGAGCTGACGATGTCCAGGTCGTCCAGCTCCTTGATGGCCTCACGGTCGCGCTTGATGAAGGTGGTGTAGTAGGTGTCCAGGGCCTTCAGGTAGTCCAGGGCATCCTGGCGGCCGGTCATGGTGATGCCATCCCAGTCGCGGTTCTTCATGATGTCGTCGGGCCGTCCGGCGGGGGAGCCGCCCAAAGTGGCGATGCGCTCGGCGGTCTCGTCGGCCATGTTCAGCACCGAATCGACCTCGGGGTCCATCATCTCGTGAATGCCGATGAATTCCTTGCCCTTCATGTTCCAATGGGCGTGCTTGAGGATCAGGGCAGTCTCCTGTTCCTGGCTCAGACGGCTCTGCAGGATGGCGATGACCTTTTCGCTGGTCGCTTCGTCGAGTCCCGGTACGGTAAAGTTCAATGCCATAATCGCTCCTTAAATATGAAATTATGCCTGCGGTCGGGTCAGCCCGACCTTGTATCTCCAGACTAGAGGAAAAAGCAAGGAAACGCTTGGATTTTGCGGGAATCAACCAGTGAAATCATTCACGGACCATCGGCTACGCTGACAGTCATTTTTCCTTGACTGGCGTCAGAGCGGTCACCGGCTGACTACCAGCCCAGCACTGGCTAGATGATAGAAGGGATTCGGTTAGACGATAGCTAGGCTCTGGTCGCAGTATCGTCTCGGCCCGCCTTGGATTGTCGTCTTCCTTCTTAGCTTCGACCAACCTCGGTCAGGTTAGAGCCAGCAAAGCTATCCTCGGTCAAGTCAGTCTCGCTCAGATTAGATCTGGTCCGGTTATCCTCAGTCCGCTCCTGCTTCGGAATTCGACCTGTCTTCATCCTTCCTGTTCTCACCCTCATCATCCTCGTCGGCCTCGGCCTCCTGCCGCCGCCTGACCTCGATGGTCTCGATGCGCCGCCCGTCTACCTTGGTCACCACCATGTCATACCCGTCGTCGGAGTGGATCACATCGCCAACCTGCCCCATGCGCCCGGTCTGGGCCAGGAAGTAGCCGGCCAGAGTCTCGTAGGGGCCATCCTCCAGCTCGATCCCGGTGAGATCTGCGAAGTCCTCGATGGTCATGCCGCCGTCGACCGTGGCCACGCCGTTGACGAAGGCGGTTGCCTGGGGATGGGCCGGGTTCTGCTCCTCGGGCAGGTCGTACTCGTCGCGGATGTCGCCCACCAGCTCCTCGGTCATGTCCTCCAGGGTGACGATGCCGTCGGTGCCCCCGTACTCGTCGATGACCACGGCCAGGTGGATGCCCTTCTTGCGCAGTTTCTCCAGGCTGGGCAGGAGCTTGGAGGTGCCGGGCAGGGCGATGCCGGGCCTGGTCACGTCGGCCACGGTCTTGGCCTGGGGATTGCGCACGTCCATCAGGTCGCGCACATGGACGAAGCCCAACACGTCGTCGAAGTCGCGTCCGGTCACCGGGTAGCGCGAGTAGGGCTCGTCGTGCACGAATTCGACCGCCTCCTGCAGGGGCATGTCCCCGGCGATGAAGACCACATCGGCCCTGGGGCGCATGACCTCGGCCACGCTGGTCTCGGAGGCATCGAAGACATCGCCCAGGATCATCCGCTCGTCCTTGCTCAGGTTGGTGTTGGAGGAGACCAGCATCCGCAGCTCGTCGTCGCTGACCTCGGTGTCGGTCTGTTGGGGGTCGAAGCCCAGGATGCGCACGATGAGGTCGGTGTTCTTGCCGATCAGCCAGATCAGCGGTCTGCACAGGGTGGTGAAGACGTCGATGGCCGGAACGACGGCCCTGGCTATGGCCTCGGTGCGCTGCATGGCGATCCGCTTGGGCACCAGCTCGGAGATGACGATGGAGCAGTAGGAGATGATCAGGGTCAGAATCACTGTGGTCAAGGTGCTGGCCAGACCCTCGTGCACGCCCCACCCGGTCAGGACGGGCACCACGTATGGGGCGATGGATGATGCGCCGAAGGAGGCCGAGAGGAAGCCCGTCAGCGTCACGCCGATCTGCACGGCCGAAAGAAAGGTGTTGGGGTCGCGGGCAATGCGGGCCACCCGGGCGCCGCGCGCGTCCTGCTGCTCCATCTGCTCCAGCTGCGAGCCTCGCAGGGAGACCAGCGCCAGTTCAGTCCCCGAGAAGACGGAACCGAGCAGGAGGAAGAAGAGAATGAGCAGGATGTTCAGCCATAATGCCATGCCTCCAATGCTAGGGTATGGGCGCCCCATGTGCCCTATGTCACACCCCAGCGGCGAACCTCCGTCTTCCCCATACAGCGCTACCTGACTAGCATGAAATACGGAGACAGGTTCGGCTTCAGGCCGACGTTCCCAATGCTCCCGAAAGGATTTTTTCATGTCACAGCTTCAGCACGAATTGGTTGAGTTCACCACGCAGGCCTATCAGGATAACAAGACCTTCCCGGTCTCCAAGAAGGATCTGCTGGGCCACTGGTCCCTGCTCTTTTTCTACCCTGCGGACTTCAGCTTCGTCTGCCCCACCGAGCTGGAGGATCTGGCCAGCAAGTACGAGGACTTCAAGAAGATCGGCTGCGAGATCTACTCCGTCTCCTGCGACACCGAGTTCGTCCACAAGGCCTGGCACGAGGCCAACGAGAAGATCGCCAAGGTCCAGTACCCCATGCTGGCCGATCCGACCGCAACCCTGGCCAAGGACCTGCAGACCTACAACGAGGCCGAGGGCAAGGCCGAGCGCGGCGACTTCATTCTGACCCCTGAGGGCAAGGTCGTGGCCTACGAGGTCATCTCCTCCAACGTGGGTCGCAACGCCGACGAGCTGCTGCGCCGCGTCCAGGCCTCCCAGTTCGTTTATGAGCACGGCGATCAGGTCTGCCCTGCCAAGTGGGAGCCCGGCGAGGACACCATCGAGCCCAGCCTGGATCTGGTCGGCCAGCTCTGATCCGCAGCTGCCAACATCGGGAACTCGCCGATCGGAAGCGACCAGGGCGGGTTCCCTTTTCTGTATTCACGACCAGCATCCAAAACAGCACATCCGTGCATTCCTTCGGAAGAGGCATTCATGACGGAAGACAAGAATCTTTATGACGTGGTCATCATCGGTGGCGGCCCTGCAGGCCTGAGCGCAGGACTCTACCTGGCTCGGGCGCGGTATCGCACCCTGATCCTGGAGAAGGACGACTTCGGCGGCCAGATCACCATTACGGCCGACGTGGTCAACTACCCGGGCGTGGCCAGCACTGACGGCCGCAAGCTGACCGAGACCATGCGCCAGCAGGCCCAGAACTTCGGAGCCGAGTTCATGAGCGCCGAGGCCACAGGCATCGAGGCCCAGGGCGACATCAAGGTGGTCCACACCTCCCGGGGCGATCTGCGCACCTTCGGCATCCTGATCGCCACCGGCGCCAGCCCCCGCAAGATCGGCTTCCAGGGCGAGCAGGAGTATGCGGGCCGCGGTGTGGCCTACTGCGCCACCTGCGACGGCGAGTTCTTCACCGGGCGCGAGGTCCTGGTGGTCGGCGGCGGGTTCGCGGCCGCTGAGGAGTCGGTCTTCCTGACCAAGTACGCCACCAAGGTGACCCTGCTGGTGCGCGAGGAGGACTTCACCTGTGATGCCGCCGTGGCTGACGAGGCCCGGGACAACGACAAGATCGAGATTCACTACTCCACCGAGCTCAAGGGGGTCTCCGCTGGCCCCGGCGGGCTGGTCGAGGCCACCATTTTGGACCGCAAGAGCGGGCAGACCACCACCTGGAAGCCCCAGGACGGCGGCACCTTCGGCGTCTTCGTCTTCGCCGGCTACGTGCCCCAGACCGGCATGCTCAAGGGCGTGGTGGATCTGGACGACCACGGCTACGTGCTGACCCACGGCTACCTGGAGACCTCGGTGCCCGGCATCTACGCCGCCGGGGATCTGCGGGTCAAGAACCTGCGCCAGGTCATCACCGCCACCGCCGATGGTGCTGTGGCCGCCGTGGAGCTGGAGCGCTACGCCTCCAATATGTCGGACAAGACCGGCCTGGTGCCGCCGCGTCCCGAGGATTCCCCCTACGCCCGCTCCGAGCGGCAGGCCGAGAACTCCGCCCTGGCCTCGGGCACTTCGCCCGCGCCTGTGGCCCAGGAGCACGACCAGGCCCCGGCCAAGACCTCCGGCTTCTTCGGGCCGGACATCCGCAAGCAGCTGGACATGGTCTTCGGCAAGATGACCGGAAAGCTGGAGCTGGCCCTGGATCTGGACGGCAGCCAGGTCTCCAAGGAGTTGGAGGCCTTCGTGGGCGAGCTGGTCGGGCTCTCCGACGGCAAGCTGACCTCCAGGGTGGACTCCCGCACGGACGAAGATGGTAAGGATTACGATCCCGCCGGCGACCTGCCCGATGCCCGCCCCAGCGTGCGCATCTGCCGCGTGGACGACCAGGGCGTCTCCCAGCCGACCGGGTTGGCCTTCCATGGCGTGCCCAGCGGCCACGAGTTCAACTCCTTCGTCCTGGCCCTCTACAATGCGGCGGGCCCCGGCCAGCAGGTAGATCAGCCCACCTCGGACCGTATCGATGCCATCAAGGACCAGGTGGACGTGATGATGCTGGTCTCCCTGACCTGCACCATGTGTCCGACGACGGTCCTGTCCGCCCAGCGGGTGGCGGCCCAGAACGGCAAGGTGCGGGCTGAGGCCTACGACCTGGCCCACTTCCCGGAGCTCAAGGACCAGTACCAGGTCATGAGCGTCCCCTGCATCGTGATCCGCAAGGATGGCCAGGAGACCGTGGAGTTCGGCAAGAAGTCCGTTCCTGAAATGCTGGACCTGATCGGAGCCTGACCCTGGGTCCGAGCCTGAGCAGAGTCTGAGAAGGCGCTGGTGTCACTGCTTTTCTGGCAGTGACACCAGCGCCTTTTCTGATATATGTTGCAGGTCTGCATTGGTGAAAAACTATGGATATTATCCGGAACTTATACGGTTTGATTAGGTTGCCGTATCAGCAGCCGCAGGAGTGACGGATGACCAGATCCGCCTTGATCAGTTGCACGTCAGGGACCTGGTCCGGATCCAAGGCCGCATTCATGGCACAGGCGGCGATTTTCTGGGTGTCCTGCTGCATGGTGGTCAGCTGCGGCCAGGTGTAGAGGGAGTCGACGGTACCGTCGAAGGAGACGATGGCCACGTCCTCGGGAATGCGCAGCCCGCGCTCATGAAGAGCCCGAAGAGCACCCATGGCCTCCATGTCGGAACCGGCGAAAATGGCCTCGGGCTGGTGGTCGCTGTCCAGAAGCCTGAGCGTCGCCCTATACCCTCCCTCGCGAGTGAAGTAGGACCGAATGATGCGGCCGGCGGGCAGATTGTTGTTCTGATGGGCGGCATACCAGCCCCGCACGCGATCATCTGTCCGGTCCTCCTCCGGGCCGCCGTAGAGCATGTCCACGCTGTGGAACTTATGCCCTATCAGGTGTTCGGTGGCGGTCATGGCGGAGGAATAGAAGTCAGTAGAAACGCTCTTGGCGTTCATGACCCTCCGAGGCTGATCCATAAAGATGAATCGGCTCTGGTCAAGGGGCGCCATGCTGATCTGGTCATAGGTGCGCGAGGTTGAGAGGAAAATGGCATCAACATTGCGTTCGATCAGTTTGCTGATTGCGTCCTCCTCCAGTTTCGGATCACCTTTGACGTTCATGAACATCAAGGAATACCCGTGGCGGGATGCGGCTGATTGCAGCTCGTTGTAAATGCCGGCGCTGAAAGGGTTGGAGGAGTCCGGGACGATGACGGCCATCATCTTTGAAAACCCGGTACGCAGTGCGCGGGCAGTGGTGTTGGGGCGGTAATCAAGCAGCTTGGCCGCGCGCCGCACCTTTTCTGAGGTTGCCGGCGCAACCCTTCTTGGCCCGTTGTTGAAGACATAGCTGACCACAGCAGTCGAAACTCCCGCTAGCTGTGCCACATCAGCCCTGGTGGCTCGCTTTCGACGTTGTTCGTGCGTAGGAACCTCTGCCATTGCCCGCCCCTTTTTAAGCATGAAAACACTTTAAATTACAGTGTATTCAATTCTTATGTTACTCGAGTATATTCCAATCAGCAACGGTGCCCAGAGGCCGGGAAGAGGCCCCGCATGGCATGGCAGGTGTCTGCTCAATGCTTTTAAAACAAGGGTTGTGCGTTATTTGAGCAGTCATGATTATCGGATAAAACCTAGATCATTTGACAAGAGAATCTACTCGAATATACTGAGAGATTACCGGAACACCTATTGCGAGGATTTGCTTTAAGTGATTCGGGTAGATGACAACCTACAAAGGAGTGGTTGATGAAGAACGGCAAAGTAATTGCTTTGGGTATCAGTTGCGTCTTGGCCCTCGCACCTTTGGGGGCATGCGGATCATCTTCATCCTCGGGTGGTACAAAGACCTTGGAGTTCATGACCATGCAGTCTACGGGCACGCCACAACTTAAGGTCATTCAAAAGCTTACCAAAAAGTTTGAAAAAGCCAACCCCGGTATCACCATTAAGGCGAACCCGGGAACAAATAATAATCAGAACGACATAAGAGTGCGTTTGGCTGGGCACAACCCGCCGGATATCTGGGCCACCCATGGATGGTCGAGGGATCGTTATGGCAACTTCCTCGAGCCGATGCAGAATCGTCCCTGGGCAAAGAGGTTGAAGCCGTTAGGCAATGAAGTCTACAAGACTTCTGATGGCAAATTCTATGCCCTGCCTGCGGATATACAGGTTTCTGGAATTATGTACAACGAGACGGTTATGACGAAGGCCGGTATTGATACCAAGAGCATCGATTCCTGGGATGCGTTCAAGGATGCCTGCGAAAAACTGAAGGCAGCTGGCATGACGCCTATAGTCAGTACCCCAAAGGACATGGGTGCCGTCGGCGATATTGCAGACTATATCCTTCCCGGCATGTATACCGACGCTCAGCTCAAGGAACTCAAGGGCGGAAAATTCGATCCTTCCATCTACCAGAAGTATGCCGAAATGGTCAGCCAGTGGACTAAGAACGGTTACTTTAATGTTGACTATACCTCCGCGACCCCAGATGACATCGCGCGTCTCATGGCTTCCGATAAGGCTGGTTTCTACTTCCGTTCGAACGGGAACGCACAGTTGATAGAGTCATACAATCCCAATGTCAAATTAGGTATGATGCCCATTCCTTCCGCTACTGGCAAGCCTTACTTCTCAACAGGCGAGGACATGCTGACCTTCGGAGTCTCCAAGACGAGCAAGAACAAGGAAGCGGCCTTGAAGTTCATCGACTTTCTTGCAGAGCCCGAGAATCTTCAACAGCTGGTCAATGTCAGCATGAACAATTCGGCTTTGACTGGTGTCAAATCTGCTTTGGGACAGTTCCAGACCTCTTATGACTACTGGATGAAAGATAAGAAGACAGCTACGGTTCCCTTCTTCGACCGCAAATACCTGCCCGGCATGTACAGCACCATGTCCAAGTCCACCGACGGCATTATCACAGGTCAATTGACTCCCAAGGATGCTGCCGATCAGGCAAAGACGGCCTTTGAAAATCTGAAGACCAAGAAATAGTCGCTACCACAAGAGTTTCTTCGGGAGCTTGATGATGACCGATAAAGCTGAAATAAACGCGTTGCGCAGCCAGCCGGATCGTTTGCTTGACCCGGCTGGTGGCGAAAGTACGAGAGGAAATGCGCAGACGGTGGTCCATAAGCGCAGAAGGTTCAAGGGTTCTTCAATCAACCTGTTCTATCTGCCGGCTGTAATCCTGCTGGTAGTATTCATCATCTATCCATTGATTTCGGGTATTGGCCTCTCGTTAACGAACTGGGATGGCTATAACGAAGCGAAATCCTTCGTTGGCTTGGCAAATTACAAGTCAATGTTCACGGATACGAATTTTATGCAGATCATCATCAATACCTTTATTTACGGTATTGGATCTACAGTAATTCAGCAGATTCTGGGTTTGGGCCTAGCGCTGTTGCTGAATACCAGGATTAAGGGTCGTACCCTGATGCGGGCTATCATCTATCTTCCCGCACTGGTTGCATCGGTGATCATGGGCATCATGTACTACTTTGTCTTCCAGTATCAGCAGGGGGCATTAAACGCCATACTGGGTATATTCGGCATACAGAAGATACCCTGGTTCAATAATGCCGCTTTTGCAGTAGCCATTGTAGTTTTCGTTAATTCGATGCAATACGTCGGTATTTCGATGATTATCTATTTGGCTGGTCTGCAGACCATGGATCAGGAAGTGGTCGAAGCTGCAGAGGTCGACGGTGCATATGGATGGAAGAAGTTCTGGAACATCACTCTGCCTCTTTTGGCTCCCTCCTTTACGACGAGCGTCGTTCTGAATCTAATTGGAGGATTGAAGCTCTATGACCTTGTCAAGGTTTTGACGGGTGGGGGCCCAGGTTATGCAACCAACTCCATATCAACGTACATAGGAACCATGTACTTCGATAATCAGACAGCTGGGTATGCCTCTGCAATCGGCGTATTCCTGTTCGTCTTGATTGCGCTGGTGACCTGGCTGGTCAATAAAGGCTTGGCCAAGCTCGATTGGGAGGCCTGATATGGCAAGAGGCAAGCAAACGAAGCAGATGTCATATAGCCCTTCGGACTACCAGCGTGGGAGATGGGCGATTTATCTCTTTCTGATTATTGTCTGTATCTGCCAGCTGCTTCCGTTCTATCTAGCAATCACGACGTCGTTGAAGCCCTCTGACGACATGTCTCCATCTCTGGTGATGAGGACGCATGATCTGGCATGGAGCAACTGGACCCAGGCTGTCAATGAGGGAGGAATTCTGAAGGCGGTGTTCAACAGTGCAGTTGTGACTGTGTGTTCGACTTTCCTGGTCTGCGTGCTTGGAGCAGCTGCTGCTTATCCTCTGGCTCGTAGAATGACTAAGTGGAATAAGTTCATTTCAGCTTTTATTCTGTCCATGATGATGATTCCGCCCATGAGCATTCTTGTGCCCTTGTACACTTTCTTGGTGCAGATTGGGGGAATCAATAATTATTGGGGCATCGTAATAGTGTTAACAGCTGAAAAACTGCCTCTTTCGGTCTTCCTCTATACGGCCTTTATCAAGGCTATCCCCCCTGCTATTGACGAAGCTGGTGCGCTTGATGGAGCCAATCATCTTCAGGTGTTTAACAGACTAATACTGCCAATGCTTAAGCCTGTGACGGCTACTGTCGTCATCATGACCGGTTCGGCTGTTTGGAATGAATTTGCACTGTCGAGCTATATTCTGACTGACCCTCAATCTCAGACCATCGCTCCTCGTGTTGCTTCCTTCTTCTCTGTGAATACCAATAACCTTGGTATTGCTGCTGCAGCCGCTTTAATTGCCGCGGCGCCCATGGTGGTGGCGTACATGTTCCTGCAGAAGTACTTCATTGCAGGCATGGTCGCGGGTTCGGTTAAGTAATTGAGGTAGAAAACCGATCAAGCAATAAAGGAGTTGGTGACACCCATGATTGTCTTTCCGGGGAATGACCTCGGTGGGCCCGAAACCACCCGTCTGGCGCTGGCCTCCCCACAGTCTGGCGGAGATCTGCCGAAGGTACTGGGTGTGCAGGTTGCATCATGTTTCGACAGTTGCGGGAGCGCTGAGGCGACCAACCTCAATACCTCCCTCCTGCTCGAGCACGCTACAGGCGTTTACCTGCATCCGGGCCTGACCGGGCATCGGATCGCCCAGGGCCCCGAGGGCATCCAGGCCGGGCGCTCCTGGTCGCCTCGATTCCTGGTCGAGGGCCAGCCTGAGCAGACAGACGACTCGCTAACCATCAAGGCCCGTGACGAGGATGCCCAGCTTGCGCTGGAGACCAGGGTGGAGGCCATGGCCGGCGGTTCCCTGCGGATTCGCCACACCCTGCGCAACCTGGGTGCCGATTCTTTCCTGCTGGAGGGTCTGGAGGTCCGCCTGCCCCTGGACGACCAGCAGACCCAGATTCTGGACTTCGCCGGCAGACACGAACGTGAGCGCAGTCCCCAGCGCCATGACCTGGCCGACGGGGCCTGGGTGCGTGAGTTCCGCTGGGGCCGTACCGGTTTCGAGGGGCCCGTGGTCATGGTGGGCACCCCAGGGTTCAACTTCCATCACGGCAGGGTGCTCTGCGTCCAGCCGGCCTGGAGCGGGAACACCGTGCTCCGGGTGGACCGGAACAGCGCCACCCCGGCCGGTGTCAGCGCTGGCGAACTCCTCCTGCCCGGCGAGGTGGTTTTGAGCCAGGGCCAGGAGTACAGCACGCCCTGGATTGTGGCCACGGCCTCCGACCATGGCATGGATCCGATCATGAACAGCCTGCATGCCTGGGAGCGAACCCTACCCGAGCATCCCCGTGAGCAGCCGGTCATCCTGAACGTCTGGGAGGCCATCACCTTCAACCACGACTTCGACACCCTGCGCGACTTGGCCGACCGCGCCGCCCGCATCGGGGTGGAACGCCTTGTTCTGGACGACGGCTGGTTCCACCTGCGCCGGGACGACACGGCAGGTCTGGGCGACTGGTGGGTGGACCCTGCGGTTTGGCCACAGGGCCTGAAGCCTTTAGCTAATTATGTCCATAAATTGGGGATGCAGTTCGGCCTCTGGTTCGAGCCGGAGATGATCAACCCGAATTCGGACGCCTTCCGCGACAATCCTGAGTGGGTCATGAGGGCATCCTCCAGAAACCCGGAGCTGCAGCGCAACCAGCTGGTCCTGGACCTGACCAATCCCCAGGCCTTCAATCATGTGCTGGAGGCCATGACAAAGGTTCTGGAGTCCTGCCAAATCGACTACGTCAAGTGGGACCACAACCGCGACCTTCTTGAGGCCGGCTCCCAGGCACATGGTGGCGCGCCGGCCATCCATGAACAGACCCTGGCCTACTACCGCCTGCTGGATACCCTCCGCGCTCGCTTCCCCAAGGTGGAGTGGGAGTCCTGCGCCTCGGGCGGCGGCCGCATCGACCTGGGCGTGATCGAGAAGATCCGCCGCTTCTGGAACTCCGACATGACCGATGCCCTGAGCAGGCAGCTGATCCAGCGCTGGACCGAGCAGACCGTGGCCCCTGAGTACATCGGCGCCCATATCTCCCAGCCCTCATCCCAGCAGACCGGCAGAACCTACAGCCTGGATTTCCGGGCCGCCACGGCCGTCTTTGGTTCCATGGGCATCGAGTGGGACATCCGCCAGGCCAGCGAGAAAGATCTGGAGCGGCTCAAGGAATGGATCACCTGGTACAAGGCCAACCGGGGCTTCCTCCATTCCGGCCGTGTGGTTCGCCTGGACCTGGCCGACCCCTCGGTACTTGCCCATGGCGTGGTGGCCCCCGACCGCAGCCGGGCCATCCTGGCCCACGTCCAGTTGGACGAATCCCTGCATAATCGTGGTGTTTATCTACGCATACCCGGCCTGGACCCCAAGGCCCGATATCGGCTGGCCTGGACCGGCCCTGCCAAGCCCAGGGCATCGCTGGAGCACCTGGATCCGACGGGTCCGCTGGGCACCGCCGAGGTCACCGGCACCTATCTGGAGCGCGTGGGCATCCGCATACCCCGCTGCCAGCCCGAGACCATCCGCCTGATCGACCTGGTCCGGGTCTGACCCGCCGCCATCAGCCACACCACAGGGATGAAGGAGCACTGAATCATGAACCCAACCAGCCTTAGCCTGGGAGAGTCGGACTGGATCACGCTGACCACCGATGCCGACAGGGAGACCGTGCCCGCAGGAAGGCCCTTTAGCACAGCCCCCGATGCGAAGGTCAGCCTCAAGGGCGGATCTGCGCTGACGGTCAGCCTGACTGCCGGCTCCACCCCCATCCGGTCCCTGGCCCTGCGCTGGACCAGGCCCATGTCCTCCGACGACCTCTACCTGGGCGATGCCTGGGAGCGTGGCTACGGACGGATGGGTTTTCAGACCATGCGTGCCAACCGGTTCATGCCCTGGTACTTCTTGGCGGCAGGTCAGGAGCAGGCCGAGGGATACGGGGTGGCCACCGGGGCAAACGCTTTCTGCTTCTGGCAGGTCGATACGGCCGGCATCACCCTCTTCCTGGACCTGCGCAACGGCGGCAGTGGCCTGGTGCTGGCCGGGCGAGAGCTTGAAGCGGCCACCATCGTTTGCCTGCAATATCCGCTCCAGGAGCGGGCTGGCGGCCTGGTCTTTGCCGTGGCCAGTGACTTCTGCTCGCGGATTAGCCGGAACGGCCTTATGCCCCCCGAACCGGTCTACGGGAGCAACAACTGGTACTACGCCTACGGGGACTCCAGCCGATCCCGCATCCTTGCCGATGCCGAGTATCTGGCCGACCTGACCCAGGGCAATGCTCACCGCCCTACCATGGTTGTGGACGACGGCTGGCAGGCCCACCACCGACTTGAGGACTACAACGGCGGCCCCTGGCGGCATGGCAACGAGAAATTCGGCGACATGGGCGCCCTGGCCGACCAGATCAAGGCCATGGGCATCAAGCCCGGCATCTGGTACCGTCCGCTCCTCAACGAGGATGAGGCCATTACCGACCAGTTCAGGCTCCCGCACAACGGATGCCTGGACCCCTCGAACCCGCAGGCCCTGGACTACATCCGCCAGGACATCGCCCAGCTGGGGGAGTGGGGCTACCAGCTGGTCAAGCATGATTTCAGCACCTTCGACCTGCTGGGCAGGTGGGGCTTCCAGATGAACCCCTGGCCCAGCCCGGACGGCTGGCACTTCTACGACCGGAGCCTGACCAGCGCCCAGGTGGTCAAGCAGCTCTACCGGGCCATCTTCGAGCAGGCCACCGAGGCTGGAATGCTGGTCCAGGGGTGCAACGTGGTCGGCCACCTGGGCGTCGGCTTTATGCAGATTAACCGGACCGGCGACGACACCAGCGGCCGGCAGTGGGAGCGGACCAGGCAGATCGGTGTCAACACCCTGGCCTTCCGCCTACCCCAGAACGGGAGCTTCTACGCCACCGACGCTGACTGCGTGGGTATATCCGATTCAATCGATTGGGAGCTCAACCGTCAGTGGATGGACCTCTTGGCGCGGACCGGCACCCCGCTCTTCTTTTCGGCCCGCCCCGGCAGCCTGAGCGCCGACCAGGAGGACCAGCTCAGGCAGGCCTTGGCCTTGGCCTCGACCGGCGGCTTCCATGCCGTTCCCTCGGATTGGCTGGTCAACGACTGCCCTGAGATCTGGACTGATGATGGCGGCACCTGCCGATACTCCTGGTATCAGCCTGCTGGCCTGGAGTTCTCGGACATGCCCGAGCGCTACGACGGGTATCTTTCCGCCATTTAGAAGTAGATGACGGCCGTGCTCGGTTGGGATGGGCACAGCCGCCAATTCGCCGGATTGCAGTGATGGGAACCCGACCTTACTCGTGCGAAGTACAGTGGGGAATATTCGATAACACCATTTACAGAGCCTCCCAAGAACTCTACCGACTGTCTCCCCAGCAGACGGTGCATCTCTTTCGTTTCCGCGTCTTTGTACAGTGATACAACCTTATCATCGCGCAATGACTATGACAGCCTGATCCGGTGTTGGCGGAACTCATGGTTGACGGGATGAGTAAAACAACGGCTGGGCTGGCTGTGGGTTTCTGCCTGTGGTTGGTCCAGCCGTGTTTCCCTCCCCTCCCAGGCGGGACGGGGCGTGCACGCCTGCCCTCGTGATTCTGCCTGAAGAAGTGTGGTAGGGGCGCGGGAGGAGTGTCGGCTCCCTTGGTGGGGATTGAGCCATAAATGACACTGGCCTCCCTGCTCCCCCTGTCAGGGCCTGGGGCGGGGGGATTGATACGCCCCTGTCCGGTCTTACTCGTGCGAAGCGTATGACAGACTATGTGTTTCCCTCCGGTGGCGGCGGGATGCCAGGACCCCGCCCATGCCCGTCATGCCGGTGGCCAGGGTCAGCAGGATGCCCTCCCCGCCGGCTTTGGGGAGCACGCCTGCAGGCGTGTACTCGTACCGGAGGGAGGTGTCCGGCTGCTGGGGTGCGTTGCCCATCGTGTAGTCCACGCTGACCGTGATCGTGCCCGGCACGTGTGCAGGTGCGAATACGGTGACAGTGTTGCCATAACGAGGGATCAGGTTTGTGCTGGAACTGGTGTCGAATCTGACGCCGGTGATCACCGGTCGCTGACTGAACACCGGCGGTACAGGAACAGGACTATAACCCCATGTGGAGATGCTGTCGTTGCCGAGCTGACCATCGGTGTTGCCTCCCCAGACGTGGACGTTTCCGTCGCTGCCCGCTGCCAGTGAATGATTGGCTCCGCAGCTGACCTGTACAGCCTTCAGCCAGGGGCCGCTTGAGCTCGTGGATTGCGCAGAGGCGAACACCCGCACAGGGGAAGAAAGATTGCTCGTACCATCGTTGCCGAGCTGACCAGAGGTGTTGTCTCCCCAGGCGTAGGCGTATCCGTCGCTGCCCACGGCCAGGGAATGATAGCCTCCGGCGTTGACTTGCACGTAGGTGAAGTCCGCGGGCGCGTCTGCAGGTTTCTTCACCTTGACCGGCGTATTCTTCTTAGTTTCCGTCCCGTCGCCGAGCTGGCCACTGCCGTTGTCTCCCCATGCGTAGGCGTTGCCGTCGCTGCCCACGGCCAGGGAATGATAGCCTCCGGCGCTGACCTGTGTGTAGGTGAAGTCCGCGGGCGCGTCTGCAGGTTTCTTCACCTTGACCGGCGTATTCTTCTTAGTTTCCGTCCCGTCGCCGAGCTGGCCACTGCCGTTGTCTCCCCATGCGTAGGCGTTGCCGTCGCTGCCCACGGCCAGCGAATGCAGGTTTCCGGTGCTGACCTGCACGTAGGTGATGTCTGCGGGCGCGTCTGCAGGTCTCTTCACCTTGACCGGCGTATTCTGATAAAAGGAGGTGTACTTCCCGTCGCCGAGCTGGCCACTGCCGCCGCTTCCCCATGCGTAGGCGTTGCCGTCGCTGCCCAGGGCCAGCGAATGCCGACTTCCGGTGCTGACTTGCACGTAGGTGAAGTCCGCGGGCGCGTCTGCAGGTTTCCTCGCCTTGACCGGCGTAGTCCTTTGCTCGTATGTCCCGTCGCCGAGTTCGCCATAGGAGTTGTCTCCCCAGCCGTAGGCGTTGCCGTCGCTGCCCAGGGCCAGGGACTGATAGCTTCCGCCGCTGACCTGCATGTAGGTGAAGTCCGCGGGCGCGTCTGCAGGCTTCCTGACCATGACCGGCGTATACCGGTGAGTGTTTGTTCCGTCGCCGAGTTCGCCAAACGTGTTGTCTCCCCAGGCGTAGGCGTTGCCGTCGCTGCCCACCGCCAAAGAAAAGTACATGGTACTACCGTCGTATGTTGATCCGCTGACTTGGCTGAATCTTATGCCTCGGCTGGTGTTTGGCGGGGTGATGGTGGTGGAGTTGCCGCCCAGCTGGCTGCCCTGGCTGGGGCTTATGCTCCACGTGTTGTTCCGGTTTTTGGGCGTCCATTTGGCGGTGAGGGTGAGGTTCTGGGTGACGGGCTTGCTGAAGTCGTAGGCGATTTCCCCGGTGAACCATCCGTCGAACAGGTAGCCTTCTCGCACCGGGTCGGGGGAGGGCCGCTTCACCCTGCCGTACGGGTAGGATACCTGTTGGGGTTCGGGTGCCCGGCTTCCCTTGGCTGTATTGAATGTGACCTGGTGGGTGGTGTCTTGTTGGTCGTTTCTGGTCAGGGTCTGGTCGATGGTGTAGTTGAGGTTTTTGGTGAAGGGCTGGCCGTCCTGCCTGCCGGCGATGGTGATGATGGCTGGTCCCGGCTGGCGGGCGGGCATGTCCGTCTGCCAGGCGTCGTTGTTCTTGCTGAGCGTCAATGCTTGGCCGTCCATGCTGGCTGATTCCAGTGTGGGCGCCTGTGTGGCGTCGAGCCTGGCTGGCTTGCCGGGCCGGCCCTGCCCGTCCAGGCTCCAGCGGTATAGGCTGCCTTGCCTGCTGATGGCGGTGATGCTGCTGCCGGCTTTGACGGCCTGCGTGTACGGCCGGCTTCCGTCGTCCGTCCGGGTGGGTGTTTCGCCGGGCTGCCATGCCCATACGTGGCCGTCCGTATCAGTGATGACGGCCTGGCTATCATTGGCTGTGATCGAGTCGGCTTTCATGCTTTCCGGCAGGCTGACCGCTGTGGGGCTGTTCTTGCCATCGGCCAGGTACCGGGTTTGCCCGTCCGCGTCCAGGAGGAGGAACCCCTGGCTGAGGGCTTGGGCCTGGACGGTGCGCGTGCCCGGGTCCTGCTCGGCGCGTGAAGGTTCCGCTTTTCCAATGCTGCTCGCATCCCATGTCCAGGCCTGCCCGTCCGCGTCCACGATGAGGATCCGGCTGCCGGAGGCGGTAGCAGTGACGGCCTGCGCTTGCCCGGGCAGGCTCGTCACGGCCTGTTCTGAGAGCTTTGGATCCTGGCTCTTGAGTGGGTTGGGGTTGGCTTGGAAGGCGTGGGCTTGTCCATGCTGGTCCACGGCCAGCAGCCGGTCGTCGTTGATGCTGATGCTGGTGAACCTGGTGTCCTGGCCGGTGTCGAGGATCGTGGGCGTCGACTGCTGGCTGTTCCAGGTGTAGATGTGCTGGTCGGATCCCAAGGCGGCCTGCAGGTGGCTGCCGGCTGCGGCCTGCAGGTAGCGGAACCCTTCAGGAGCCTGAACAGGGGCGGGAACCTGCTTGGGCGTGCCCTCCTGCGTCCAGGCGTGGAGGCGGCCGTCGCCGGTCAGGCCAATAGTCTGGCCGCCTGCGGTTTGGATGCTGACGTAGCAGGGCTCCTGCCTGTCGGGCGGGCTGATGGCCAGGCGGGCGCCGGAGGCGGGCCCGTGCTCCGGGCTCAGCGTCCAGTCCGTGGTCTTCGACCACCGGGCTTTCAGGGTCGTGTCCTGGAGGATGGGAGTCTGCAAGTCGAAGGGCCGGCCGTCATGAGTCCACCCGTCGAACCGGAAGCCTTGACGCTGAGGATTCTCTTGCGGGGCAGCGGCGAGGGTGCCGGTTTTCACGGTTGTTTGTGTGGGTTTGCTGCCGTCGGCCGGGTCGAAACGCACCATGTGCGAAGCCTGATCTTCCGTCTTGTCGGCCGACTTGGCTGTAGCGGTGCCTGCGCTGTCGGGTGTGCCCGTCGTCGATGACGGGGTGCTGGGCGTGGGGCTTAATGGCGTGGCGGCTTGTATCGGCGAGGGCGAGGAAAGGGGAGTGTCTGTTGCGCTGCTGGGAAGAGTGGCGGGGGACTGCTCAGCTACGCTAGGGGTCTGACGATCAAGGATAGGAGCGTCGTCTTGGGCGGATGCGATACCCAAGCCTGCCAGCAGGCCCAGCAGGACGATCATCATTGCCATGATGCGACGCAGCCGGGAAACCAGACGCATGAAACCAAAACCCCTTCACCAAACACCAAGTAGAGCAAACGCCGCTTGCCTAGACAAGGTTCTTCCTATCGGAAAGCCCTTCTACCTGCCAACGCTGGCCCTGCTCTGGATTACAGGAACCGTGGCGGAAGCCAGCAGTCCTCCCGGCGCCCCCTGTCTCTCACCCTACCACCCAGCCAACAAATGACATACAGCCGCATCAGGGGCACTCGAATACTGCAGGGTCCCGCCTCCTGCTATCTGCGGGAGGCGGGACCCTTAAACTTGCCAAGCGGGGATCAGCCGGTGTTCTGCAGGCCGGCGGCGACACCCGAAACGGTGCAGAGAATCAGGTAGATGAAGTCGGCCTGTTGGCTCTTGCTGAGCTCCTCCTTGTCGTTGCGACGACGCAGGGCCCGCAGGGCGCGCACCTGGGTCACCGACAAAGCATCCACATATGGAGAGCGGATCCGGATGGCCTGGCCCAGCACGTGACGATGCTGCAGGGGCCACTCGTCGCCCACAATCTGCAGAACCCACTTGCGGGTCAGCTCCATCTCCGAGAGGACCTTCTGGCTCAGGTCGTCCCTGTCGCCCAAGGAGAGGTACATCTTGGCGATGCGCTCGTCGGTCTTGGCCAGGCTCATCTCGATGTTGTCGATGAAGGTGCTGAAGAGTGGCCACTCCTCGTAGGCCTGACGCAGGGTCTCCAGGTCGCCGAACTTCTCGCAGGCGGTGCCCAGGCCGTACCAGGCGGCCAGGTTGATTCGTGCCTGTGCCCAAGAGAAGACCCAGGGTATGGTCCGCAGATCGTCCAAGGACTTGGCGCCCAGACCGCGCTTGGCCGGCCGAGAGCCTATGGGCAGCAGGCCGATCTCGTTCAGAGGCGTCACGATGGAGAACCAGGGGGCGAAGTCCGGCGTGTGTAGCAGGTCCAGGAAGCGCTCGTGGGCGGCCTGGTCCAGTTTGTTGGCCATATCCGCGTACTTCTCGGTCATGGTGGTGTTGCGCTCCTCCACGCTGGGCGCGGACTGGAGCAGGGTGGCCGCCGCCACGGACTCGATGTGGCGGATGGCCAGGACCGGGTTGCCGTAGCGGGCGAAGATGACCTCGCCCTGTTCGGTCAGCTTGAACCGGCAGTTGACCGAGCCCACAGGCTGGGCCAGCACGGCCCGGTTGGCAGGGCCGCCGCCACGGCCTACGGCGCCGCCGCGTCCGTGGAAGAGGGTCAGGTCGATGTCATGGCTCTCGGCCCACTTGGCGATGCGCTCCTGGGCGGAGTGCAGGGCCAGGGTCGCCGAGACGGGGCCGGCGTCCTTGGAGGAGTCGGAGTAACCCAGCATGACCTCCATCTTGTTGCCGGTCTCCTTGAGTCGGGCCTGGACCTCGGGGATCTTGATGATCTCCTCCAGCACGTCCACCGAATTCTGCAGATCCTCCAGCTGTTCGAACAGGGGGATCACGTCGATGACCGGCACGTCCTCGGCATGCTCGAAGGCCAGCCGGTTGAGCTCGTAGACGTCCTTGACGTTCTGCGCCGACTTGGTGAAGGAGATGATGTAGCGGCGGGCGGCCTTCTGGCCGTTGCGCTTCTGGATGGCACCCAGGGCGCGGAAGGTGTCGAGCACCTCGTGGGTCATGGGCTGCAGCTCGCCGCGCTCGCCGTGCAGGCCGTGCTCGCGGATGTCCTCCAGGGCGCGGGCGTGGACCAGGGAGTGCTGGCGGAACTCCATCTCGACCATGTGGAAGCCGAAGGTCTGGGCCTGCCAGATCAGATCCTGCAGGGGTCCGTAGGCCTGACGGGCCGCGCCCGCCTTGGCCAGGGAGTCCTGGACCACGCGCAGGTCGGCGATGAAGTCGTCGCAGTCGGCATACATAAGGTCGGCGTCACGCTGGATGGTGGCCTGCAGGCGGTCGGCGATGACCAGGACCACGGCCCGGTGCAGCTCGTTGTGCGAGATGGTGGTGGCCCGATCGGTCAGGCGCTCGCTCATCTCCTTCTGGTGGCTCCACAGGCTCCTCAGCTCAGGGCTGGGGGGCGTGGTGGTCACCTCCATGGTCATGTTGCGGCCCACGGTGGTGGTGGCCTTGACCAGGGCCTTGAGCATGTGGTCCGAGAACTTGCGCGCCACCTTGCGCGAGACCTTGGCGGTCACATTGGGGTTGCCGTCGCGGTCGGAGCCGATCCAGCTGCCCGGGTGGAAGAAGGCGGGGCAGACGGGCTTGACCATGCCGGCCTTCTTGCCCAGCATCCAGTCGTCGAAGCGGCGGTAGACCTTGGGAATGGTCTCGAAGAGCGTGGCGTCGAAGATGTCCAGAATGGTGTTGGCTTCTTCGACGGGCGTCGGCTTCTTGGCTGCGATGGGCGATGTGCGGAAGAGGGCGTCGATCTCGTTGTGCAGCAGACGCTCGTTCTCCTCCAGCTCGGAACCGCCCAGGCCGCGGCGAACGGCCAGCAGGTTGGCGATGCGCCGGATCTTGCCCTCCACGGCCTTGCGCCGCGCCTCGGTGGGGTGGGCGGTGAAGACGGGGTGGAACTCCAGCTTCTCCAGCAGCTCCGAGGCCTTGGCCGGGCCCATCTCTTGAAGGAGCTGGCTGTAAGCGCTGGTCATCTCGTTGATGGGGTCGGTGCCCTTGACCTTCAGGTCCACCTTGCCCTCGCGCTCATGCAGGACCTTCACCCGGTAGTTCTCCTCGCAGAGGTTGGCCAGGTGGAAGTAGGTGGTCAGGGCGCGGGCCAGCAGCTGGGAATCCTTGACTGAGGTGTCGTCGATCAGGGCCACGGCCTTGGATAGGCCGTCCTCGTCGGGCACGGGGTCCGAGGGGTGGCGGTTGAAGTGCTCGGCGCTGGCCGTCATCACGTCCTCGCGCAGGGAGTCGAAGCGCTTGAGCAGCTGTTGATCGAATTCCCCCAACACATCCCTGAGCAGCCGCAGGCACAAGGCCATGTCCTCATCCAACGATTGAGGCAGCTTGCGTTCCTCCGGGCCCTTGGTTCCGGTGCCGGATGTGACCAGGGTCGCATCGGCAGCCGTGATTTGCTGATTACTATCTGTCATCAGTCCTCCTTGTCGAATCGCAGGTTGCCCGGTCTTCGACCATTCCACGGCTCCTCCGCGGTTATTGGTGGTCGGCGTTGCAGGCCCACAGCCTTCGGTTCGATGGCTCGCGGCCCATTCTAGGACGCTTTCGGGTCGAATACGTTTCATGGTCCCATGCGGCGGTGCAAGGGCACGTGACCCGGGTGGAGTATGAATGTGGGTGTGAAATTCAAGAGCAGGAGTTCCAAGGACGGCTATCGCGGCAGGACCGCAGCCGAGGTCAGACGGGTCAGCAAGTACCACACCCACTCCATTCCGCTGGACATGGAGGACATTGAACGTGATTACGACAAGCCCATCGTCGAGGCCTGCATAGCGGCCAAGACCAGCCTGATTGTGCGGGTGGGCATGCTGGAGCTGGGGGCCGGCACAGGAAGCTTCCGCGTGCGCGAGATGATGCACAGGATTGCCTACCCCATGGGCGTGCATGTGCGGGCCGACGTGAACCTGACCGACATCGAAGCCACCTGCACGGATGGCGTGTCCCGCATCACCGAGGTGGTGGACCTGCCCACCACCGGGGTCAACACCGAGCGGATCTGGCTACTGGAGCATTTCGCGGACTGGCTCAGCGTCAAGTGCGGGCAGGCGGGGACCTACCACGCCGTGACGGTGGTCTCCCGGGAGCTGGTGGACAACCTGGACGAGCCGAATGTCTACGCGGCGGCCCGCAAGGCGGTCAAGGAGGTGCTGGCCCAGGACCAGGATGCTGCCGAGGCGCTCAAGGATGCGGTGGCCACCGCCGTACACAACGAGGACGAGATCAGCCAGAACCGGATCGATGCGGCGGCCATGGACACCAGGACGGCCGCCGGTCTGGGCACTGTAGGCTCCACGCCTCGGCCGGAGGATTCCAAAGGCTCCAAGGCTGCTTCTGTCTCTGCTTCCGCGTCTGCCGACGGCGTGGCCAAGGATTCGGATTCGAGCGCCGCCGGTTCTGCCGCCGCTGGACCGTCTGCAACCAGCCAAGGCCGCGGCTCTGAGGCTGGGCGGCCTGCCTCCTCTGACAAGTCCGCGTACCCAGAGCCGCAGGCAGCGGGTGGCATCACAGTCCGGCAGGCGCATGAACGCCTGGACCTGATCGAACGACGCAAACCCCTCTATTCGCCCCTCTTTTCGGGTTTCGCCTCGGCTGTGGCCTGCGCAGCCTTCGTCTTCCTGCTGGGCGGCGGTCCCTATGACATGGCCGGGGCTTTTGTCGGCGCTGGCATAGGCCAGTGGGTGCGTCGACAGATGCTGGGCAGGAGGATCAACCAGTTCTTCGCTACCGGGGTGGCGGTCATCATCGCCGCACTGGCCTGCGTCGGCACGCTGAGACTGGTGGGTATCTTCGACCCGGTGGCTCTCAAGCACGACACGGCTTATATCGGCGCCATCCTCTTCGTCATTCCCGGCTTCCCCCTGGTCACCGGCGGCCTGGACATCGCCAAGCTGGACTTTCCCTCGGGGGTGCAGCGCATCACCTACGCCTTCTCGATCATCCTGGTGGCCACACTGGGTGGCTGGGCCGTGGCGCGGATGGTCATGCTCAACCCCCAGGGCTTTGAACCGATGAATCTGAGTCCCTGGCTGATGGCCGGACTGCGTATGATCGCAGCCTTCTGCGGGGTCTGGGGCTTCTCGGTCCTCTTCAACTCGCCCCAGCGCATGGCCCTGGTGGCCGCCGTCATTGGCGCCCTGACCGACACTATGCGCCTGGAGATGCAGGACCTGCTCCATGTCCCTCCGGAGATGGCCGCCTTCCTAGGTGCCTTCCTGGCCGGCATGCTGGCCACGGTCTGGCGCTCCTCGGTCCGTCACGGCCTGCTGCCGCCCCACCTGGGCTACCCACGAATCAGCCTGACCGTGCCCTCCATCGTCATCATGGTGCCCGGCCTGTATATGTACCGGGCCATGTTCTACCTGGGGCAGTTCAATACGCTCAACGCCCTGGACTGGGCCTTCCGGGCCTTCATGGTCATCATCTGCCTGCCCATCGGCCTGGTCACGGCCCGGGTGCTGACCGACCGCTCCTGGCGGTACGACGTCTAGTAGCGCATGCCCATGGCCGAACGGACCTGATCAAGGGTCTCCTCGGCTATCTGGTTGGCGCGCTTGTTGCCCTCGACCAGGATGTCGCGCACGGTGTCCATGTCCTTGGCCAGCTCGGCACGGCGCTCACGGTGGGGTGCCAGGAACTCGTTGACGGACTTGGTCACGTAGGCCTTGAGGGCGCCCGAGCCGGCATCGCCGATCTCCTCGGCGATGTCCTCGGGCTTCCGGTCTGTCACCAGGCCGGCCGTGGTCAGCAGGGCCGAGACCTGGGGGCGGTTCACAGGATCGAAGGTGATTTTGCGCTCGGAGTCGGTGGGCGACTTTCGGATCAGCTTGGCCGTCTCCTCGGCGGTGGCGCTCAGCATGATGGAGTTGCCATAGGACTTGCTCATCTTGCGTCCGTCCAGACCAGGAATCTCAGGGGTGTCAGACAGGATGGCATCAGGTTCTGGGAAGACCGGAGCTTGGCCGGGGTAGCGCTCGTCGAAGCGACGGGCGATGGTCCGGGTCAGCTCCACGTGCGGCAGGTTGTCCTTGCCAATAGGAACCACGTTGGCCTTGCAGAAGAGTATGTCGCAGGCCTGGTGGACCGGGTATGTCAGCAACAGACCGGTCAGAGCGTGGCCGCTGGCCTCCATCTCGGCCTTGACGGTGGGGTTGCGGTGGAGCTCGGCCTCGGTCACCAGGGAGAGGAAGGGCAGCAGCAGCTGATTCTCTGCAGGGGTGGACGAATGGGTGAAGATCATGGTCTTCTTGGGGTCGATGCCCGCAGCCAGATAGTCGAGCACCAGGTTGAGCACGTTGTCGCGGATGTGCTCGGTGGTGTCCCGGTCGGTGATGACCTGGTAGTCAGCAATGACGATGTTGGTGTGCACGCCGCGATTCTGCATTTGGACGCGCTCGCGGATGGAGCCGAAATAATGGCCCAGGTGAAGCCTGCCGGTCGGACGGTCGCCGGTCAGCATGGTGTAGCGGCTAGGATTCTTGTCCAGTTCAGTCAGCACCTGGTCAGACCGATGCTTGGCGGCTCTGAAGCTGTCGCTGATCTCGTTGCCTGCCGCTGTGACTTCTTCCTGCATGGTCCCACCCTCGTCGTCGTGCCGAATGTCCTTCTGGGAATTGCTTTTATGGTAAAAGTCCGAGCCGACAAGATGTGTAGGTGGTACTCTCATAAATGATGCAAATTCACATTCAAGTTGCCTAAGTGCACGTTACCTGGCGAAGGGGGTCGGATGGGCCGCGGACGTCAGAAGGCTAAGCAGACGAAAATAGCCCGGAAGCTCAAATATCTGACAACGGACACGGATTACGACGAGCTGGCCAAAGAGCTCAGCAGCAAGGAACCCGGAACCAGGGGCAAAGATCCCTTCAAAATGGTTGAAGAGGAGTACTCCAAACCGGATTCGCGCAAATCGGGGGGCCAGGACCCCGAGGATTCCCCGGACGATGATCTGGACGATTACGCCCGGTGGGCCGCCGAGGCTGCTGCCAAAGCCACCTCTGGGGAGATGCCGGCTACGCCCAAGCCGCACAAGCGCATACCCATTCCCGTGCCCAGCGCGCTCAAACACCATAAGGATCAGAAGACAGCAGCCAAGGGGTCCGCGAGCAAGTAGCCGGCCGCAGAGGTAGCCGACTATTGGTCATACCAGTGGCAGCAGTTCGTGCAGATCGTCGCGCTCGCCCACGGCGCTGATATGCCCGGCGGCGGCTTCTTCACTCCAGTTGGTGATGCCAGCGGCCAGCCGCAGCCAGACATCCGGGTCCAGTTCGATTACGTCGGGCGGAGTCAGGTTATGTGGGTCGGATGCCGGCCCGTCCAGAATCTTGATGGCTCCCCAAGGGGCCACCCTAACCTCCACGCCGGGGCCGGGGGCCTTGATCTCCAGCATGTGCAGGGAATAGCGGACAGCCATGGCCTTGCTGCGCCTATCGGTTTGCGGGGCCACTGTCAGGCGGTTGCCCTCCGGGCCTAGATTGCCTGCGGCCTTCTTGGCCGCATCGCGCCAGGCCAGAAAATCCCGGCGGCCTTCCTCCATGTCTGCTTCCCGTATGGCACTCATAGCTCCATTGTGACGCGCCGCCCCAACAGGCGTGTCCAGCAGATTGTGGTCAGCCCTAATTCAGGCATGAAAAAAGGAATCCGTTGCCCTCACGTCCTTGACGCTGGGTCGGATCCCTTCCCGACCGGAACGGTCAGGCCTGTGCGCCCGCTTGCAGAGGGGCCTCGGGATCCTCAGACCCCTTGTCCTCCTCATCCTTGGCCAGGCCCAGGTCGACTGGCGATGAGCTGTTCTCCCAGGGCTCCTCCCAGGGATCGTAATCCGGGTTCTGCTGCTTGTATACGAACAGAGCGACAACGCCGGCCAGCAGCGTGCCGAAGAGCAGAGCAAAGAACTTCCAGCCGTTTGAAGATGAATTCTCCATGTTTGGCTCCTTTCGACGACTTTCGTCGGTCCTGCCCACTTCGACCGACCTAGTCAACATCCTAGTAGAAAGCGGTGAACTGTGGGGCGCATCGGTGCCATTGCGGCACGGAAACCGCACACCCCGGGCCGGACGGTCAGGTAAGGTATGGTTCATGGTCAATGGCAAGGGCACCAGTTTCACAGGCGGAGGGAACGGTCGGGGACCGCTGGGATGGATCCGGCGGCACTGGGGCGACCAGGCTCCGGTGGTAACCATAGCCATGACCCTGATCTGCATAGTGGCCTGGGTCATCCAGATGGCCCTGTATCTGCTGGCTCCGCTTCGCTACCAGCGGCTTTTGCTGGGCTACTGGGCCTTCGTGCCGATTACAGCCGTTCATGAGCCCTGGATGTTTGTGACCAACATATTTCTGCACGCCACCAATGTCTCGCATATCCTCTTCAATATGATCACCCTCTGGGTTGTGGGGCCGGTGCTGGAAAATCTGATAGGACATGTGCGTTTCCTGGCACTCTATATGATCAGCGGCCTGGGCGGAGACCTGGGGCTGATGGTCTATGCGGTCCTGGCGCACAATGGCTGGGGCACATCGGCCATCGGGGCCTCGGGTGCGCTCTTCGGGCTCTTCGCCGCCATTCTAGTGGTCTATCGTCGTTTGGGGATCGACATCATCTCCATGGTGGTCTGGATGGCCATCAACTTCTGCATGCCGCTGTTCGTGCCCGGCATTGCCTGGCAGGACCATGTTGGCGGTTTCATAGTCGGCGGCCTCTTCATGCTGGCCCTGCTGCACGTGGGCCGGCACGGCTCGCGGGTGCATGGCCTGCTCTCCTGGTTGCTGCCTACGCTGATCTTCCTGGTGGTCCTGGTCCTGCTGGCTCTGGGCTGTAACATGTTCAACCCCATGCGCTGACAATCAATAGCTGTCTGCTCTGGTCAAATGACATGGATGTCACCTATCCACATTTGTTGACAATCGTGTGGATAACCTGGGAATAAGTAACTAGAACTGGTGCATATATATCGGTAAAAAGTGGACAAGTAAACGCGGAACCCAATCAGCAGTAGGGTTGTGGACAGGCGTCTCAGACTGTTCACGATGAATTCGGGCGATTGTGGATAACTGTGGTTTGAGTCTAGAAACGGTGGATGAAATAGGTGGAGCTGGGGAATTGAATCCATACATGTCTGACGCTCAGGTGTGGATGGGTATGCAAAGAACCCCACATCCGTGCCTGGACGGTTGCAGGGTTCCTGAAGAATACAACAGCTGGATCAGTGCCACCACATGGTCATGAGGAAGCCGAGCAGCAGGATGCCGAAGCCTACGGCCAGGTTCCAGTTGCCGATGCCGGGGATTGGGAAGACATTGCCCCTGGTGGATGCGATGTAGTAGACCACGATCCAGATCAGGCCCACTACCATCAGCGTGACGAAGAGGGGCACAAACCAGCGCGGATTGGCCTTGGTGCTCTTGATGGTGTCTTCCACGCGGCGGGTGTTTTCTTCCTGGCGCTGAACAATGCGGCGCATCTGCGGAGTCATGTGCTTTTTGTCAACGCTCTGGTTGAGCACGGCCTCCACCTTGTCCATGGACAGGCCGTACTCCTCGTCCTCTGCATCCTCGCCAGTGCCAGCGGTCTTGTTCTCGGCCTCGGCCTCGGTCTTCTTGGCCTCGTCCACCGCCTCGTCCTCGTCATCATGGAGTTGATGCTCTGCCATGAGGTTATTCTCCTTCATTAGATCTACTAAGCCATAGTAGCGGTTAGACTCGAACGTAATACTATCGCAGACGAGGATGAAGGTATGCCTATGACCAGACGGACGGGACGGCACGGAGCGCGCAGGTCCCTGGTCGGCACATTGTCCGTGGCTGTGGTCCTTGCCTTGGTCGGGTACATGCTGACCACCAACATCCGTGTCAATAGGACGGTCACGGTCACCTCGGATACGGCCGGGCTGGTGGAAGAGCGCGAGAACAAGGCTGCTGAGCTGCGCAAGGACATCAATGACATGAGCTCAGAGATCAACGCGTTGAAGACCCTCACCGACGACGACAAGGGCAACTCGAACCAGGCCCGTGAGGACCCTGGATCGGGCACGGTGCTCAAGGCCGTCCAGGGGCCGGGACTGACGGTAACCCTCGATGATTCCCCGCTCTGGCAGCAGAAGGTAGGGTCCGACGGGTCAACGGCCAACATCAACGATTACGTCATCCATCAGCAGGATGTGGAGAGTGTGGTCAACGCCCTCTGGGCCGGGGGAGCCGAGTCCATGAGGATCCAGGACCAGCGTGTTCTGCCCACCACGGCCGTGCGATGCGTGGGCAATGTGCTGCTGCTGCACGGTCGAAAGTACTCGCCGCCATATAAGATTTCGGCCATAGGACCAGTCGATCGGATGACCAAGTCCCTGAATGCTTCGCCATCCATCCGGATTTACAAGGAGTACGTGAATACGGTAGGTCTGGGATGGAATGTCGAGTCTTCGGGCAATCTGAGATTCCCCGAGACGACGGCTGTCCTGCAGCCACTCCAGTATGCATCTCTAGATGAGAAGGCACGGTAAATGACGACAGAAGACTCGGAGAACGACAGGACATCGGTTGATAAACCTGCCGATAAGCGACGAAACTGGCCGGCTGGCATAGCGGAAATCGTGGGGGAGCTGCTGATTACGCTGGCCGTCATCTGTGCCCTCTACGTGGTTTGGCAGCTCTGGTGGACCGGCGTGCAGTCCGAGCATCAGCAGCTGGAGACCCGGACCTCGACCGCTTGGAGCGACCCGGGATCGGGAGATACCCGAAAGGTGGCCAAGCCTCAGAGCGGAATGCCGCCGGTACAGCCCGAACACGCCTCCGAGGGCGATCTGATGGCCCAGATCTACATTCCTCGTTTTGGGCAGCATTGGGAGCGCAACGTGGTTCAGGGCACGTCGCCCCGAGAGCTGGCCTACGCGGGACTGGGACACTACCCCAATACGCAGATGCCTGGCGAGCTGGGCAACGTGGCTATTGCCGGACACCGCGCTGGCTATGGTGAGCCGCTGGGCCATGTGGACCAGCTGCGAGTGGGCGATGCCATCGTTTTGCGCACCAAGGATTACTGGTACGTCTACCACTACACCCGCTACAAGATTGTCGCTCCCACCGAGGTCAACGTTATCGCCCCCAACCCTTATTCGCCCAATGAGGCTCCTGATCGGCGCATGATTACACTGACCACTTGCGAGCCCAAGTACACCACGGCCACCCACCGCTGGATCAGCTGGGGCGAATTCGGCTACTGGGCCAAGGTGTCCGACGGAGTGCCTAAGGAACTGCTTGGCGACCGAGGCAGCAATGTGGCCTTTGCAGACGACAAGGGCTCAGTTATGGCCAGGCTGGGTTCCCTGCAGCCGGTCCTCTTGGTTTTGGTAGCAGCCTATCTGATCATCTACCTGGCGGCCCTGGTTGCATGGCGTTACCCCTTGTTGCGGCAGATTCGCAAGGGCGAGAAGCCCCAGCCCATGATCAGCCTCTATGGCTGGCTACTGCGGCACCAGTCCGGCATAGCTCCGATTCGCTGGCTTCTGCTGATTCTGCTCCTTCTGGCTCTGGCCTGCGCCTTGATGGAATGGGGCTTCCCATGGCTGGCCAGCAACGTACCCTTGCTCAGACAGATGTCCAACTACTCCACCTTCTGACCTAGTTGGCATGGAGAAGCGGCGGGGCTGCAGAATCCGACGTGATCCTGCGGTCCCGCCGCTTATTTGTTGCCTAACAGAGATCATGAGAAGGTTTCTCTGATTCCGTTGAAAGCCAGCTAATAAATGCGAGGCCGGCATCTGGCTCAATAATGATTTGACACGAAGAAAGCGTGTTATTAATGTAAGGAATCGTTACCACAAATAAAAATGAATGGCGCTTTATCATTGGCTGGTAACGTTTTTACTATTACTTAGGTGAGGCAGGTGTCTACGATGACATAAATAATGAGTAAGCAGAAAACAAGGGTTCTGTGGCGACTGACAGGGGTTGGCATGGGTTTCGTGACGATACGCGATGTAGCGGCGAGAGCCGGCGTATCCGTTTCCACGGTGTCTAGAGCTCTGAACGGGACAGGTCCAGTGTCTCATCAGACGTATGACCAAGTTCAACGTTCAATTAAAGAATTAGATTATGTTCCCGATTCGAGAGCGAGATCAATTCGTGCTGTTGATTCGAATGTGGTAGGGCTCATCGTGCATGATATACGTAACCCTTTTTATGCTAATCTGGTTTATTTCGTCCAGAATGAATTCCTGGCTTCTGGGTACTCAACGTTTATTGGGAGTTTTTCGAGGGACAAACAAAACCTCAATGCATACTTGCAAAGTATGCTGCAGCAGCGTTTCGATGGTGCTTTGGTTGTTCCGAGCATGGAGCGATCTGAAGTCATCGAACGTATGATCGATAAGGATTTTCCTCTTGTATTCATCGGGAAATATCCTTGGCGGCAAGATGTCGCTATGGCACGGGTCAATGTTAGATCAGCCATGGAGACCGCTGTAAAAACGTTGTACGAGCGTGGCCATCGTCAGATCGGCTATATTTCGGGAGAGATACTGCGCTCCCATCCTCTTCAGGAAAGAGAACAGCTTTTCCGTAAGATTGCTGGTCCAATAGTGGGCGATGATAATCTGTTCGTTGAGTCAACAGGTTTTAATCAGACCGCTTGCGCGCCGGTAATTAAGAGGATGCTCAGAGTAGGTGTAACAGCTGTTCTGTGTGGTGACGCTGATGATGCAGTCACTATATTGGAACAAAGCCGGGAAATGCACGTTCGCGTCGGTGTTGACCTTTCATTGGTATCTTTTGACGATTCAAAAGTGTTCAGGGCTTTTTCTCCTCGCATTTCGGTTATTCGTCAGGATGAGCACGAGCTTGGCTCGATGGCGGTAAAGATGCTGCTAAAACGAATGAAAGGTACGTCAGTTAACAGTGCCTTTGTGGATGCAAAGTTTATAGATCGTGAATCTATCAGCGTTATAAATCGCTGAGTATTTTCTCTAACGACAGTTGTCTAAACATGCGCCATCGGGGGAGCATATTCATGTTTTTTAAAACTTCGTTGATGGATTAATGCCTTTTATGAGGCTCAATATAGCTAGGAATAGAAAAATGAATATTCTCGGAATTTGTAGTATTGCCGTTGACACGATTGCGCATGTGGATCATCTACCTATTCGTGACAGCTTCTGTACTGTAACCAAATCTGAACGTATGCAAGGTGGGAGCGGTACAAATGTGCTCGTACAAGCGGCCAAGCTTGGTGCTGCTACAGGGGTAGTCACGCAGATCGCCAAGGATGCCGATAGCGATTGGATTATGGATAATTTACATCGTTGCGGTATTGATAGCAGGGGTGTTTACAGGAAGGATGGGCAATATGAAGCGCCTTCTTGCCTAATATATGTTGACCCTCACGGTGAAAAGATGCTGGTAGTCTCTGCTGAAAAACGTCTTCCTGCATTGACTGAGGGGCAAGCAAACCTATCGCTGATAGAAGAGGCAGATATTGTATATCTGGACCTTAACCCAGCGCCTATGAGCATGACTGCGGCTCGGGAGGCATATAAAGCAGACAAAAAAGTTGTGCTGAACTATCAGGAAGATTTGGACAGTATTCTTTCCCGTGGTGTCGACAGGACTTTTTTGACTGAAATCCTGCAATATGTTACAGTGTTCGCCCCTTGTCAAGAAGCGATTAAAGCACTGAGCGGCAGCGGTAATGTAGATGATCAGGCAGCCTATATAAGGCAATATTTCCACGGTCTCATCATCCTGACCTTGGGTAGTGACGGCTTGGTTGCCTGGGATCAGGATGATAAGAAAATAATCGTTCCAGCTCTCTCTATTGATGCTTCCGATACTACTGGAGCCGGGGACTCTTTCATCGGTTCTTTTATGGTGGCCTATTTGATTCACCAGCAACCCTTACTGGAATCCTTACAGTACTCGACTGCGTGTGCAGCCTATACCTGCATGGATTTCGGTGCGCAGGCATCCCCTACTGCCGAACAGTTGCACGGTTTCATGGAGAAGCACAGGCAGTAATGCAAGCGAGTGACTTTGAAAGACGTGGGTCTATGGATTCCATTTTTGAAAGAACCAAGCATACTCTGCTGGCTGTCGCTTATGGCGATGCCATGGGTATGCCAACCGAAAATTACACACGTAAAGGCATCGCCCGCCAATTTGGCAGAGTGACTACATTTCTGCCAAGTCCTGTTGACGAGGCAGCTATATACCGGCGGCTAGCAGCAGGTGAAGTAACTGACGATACTCAACACACGGTGTTTGTTTGCGAGTCCCTTTTGCTGGGTCATGGACGAGTGCAGGCAAAAGATTTTGTTCAACGGTTGATGCGCTGGTTGGAGCATGATGACAAGAGTCAATATGTCGTAGGCCCCAGTACTGTACGGGCGCTAAAGGCTATCGAAAGCGGTGTATCGATAACTGAGGCTGGTACTACTGGAACCACCAATGGAGCAGCAATGAAAATTGCGCCAATCGGTTTGGTCCACTCCTATCTGGATTTGGACGATATGGTTCAACAGGTTGCAGAAATCTGTATGCCCACGCATAATACCCAAATTGCTATACAAGGGGCTTCGGTTATCGCTGCAACGGTTAGTTACTGTTTTGATCATCCGGTGATCGATTGGGATGAGCTCTATGAGCTGATAAGGCAGGCGGCTGCCGCTGCAGAAGCTTTCGGTGTTCCTCGTCCGGGTCCTGATTTGATGGCTCGCATACATTTTGGTTGGCGACTGGCCCAAGAAGAAAACGAAGATCGCTTCCTGGATTGTTTATACAGCTTCATGGGTACAGGCATGCAGACTATTGAAACGGTCCCGGCGGTATTGGCTATTGTCCGAAAATGCTCTGGAAAGTTGAAGCCATGCGTGCATATTGCGGCTAATATCGGTGGCGACACAGACACGATTGGTGCTATCTGCGGTGCTATCTGCGGGGCCAATCATTTTGACCTGGCACAGGTCGACCAACAAACCCTTATAGCAGCCAACGATATTGACTTTGACGATCTTGCTCGTCGTATGGCTGAATTGATCAAAGAGACTCGGAAGGCATCTCATGCTAGTTGATAAGTTTTCTGGTAGGGCGAGGACCATCGCCATTGCCATAGGAGTTTTGCAGATCTATTTTGCTTGTATCGCAGCGAATGTGATGGACCCGGCTCTGCATGATCTACAGACCTTGTATCCAGGTATATCGCACGAAAGAATAGCTTCGCTCATCACCATACCTAATCTATGGTCTATTCCAGCCTCGATTTTTTCAGGACTGCTGACAGGGCGCCGTTTCAAGTATCGCCAGGTTTTATCAGTTTCTTTTATGCTGATTGTTTGTTCGGGAATTGCACCTATGTTTCTCCTGTCTTTTAATGCCATGATCATAGCCCGCATGTTTCTCGGCTTCGGTTTAGGTCTGCTGTTCCCGCTGGGCAATGCGTTGATTATTGATTTATTCCCTAGCGAGCGCCGAGCCTATATGTTTGGTGTAGGGGAAGTTGTGAAGAATGTGGCACTTATTTTGTTGCAGATGATCGTCGGTCTTCTTGTGGGGGTTTCTGTCCGCATCAGCTGGGGCGCATATCTGCTGATATTGCTCAGTTTTGCTCTCTTGCTTTTGTTCTTGCCTGAGCCCAAAACCAAGCCGATTCAAGAGCAAACGCCTCTGCGGATCGCTATCAAAAATCTTCCCAATAGGTTATATGTATTTGTGATTTTTTATTGCATTTGCATGATTGTCCAAACGGTTTACCAGTTGAATTTGTCAAGCATTATCGTCACTGAACACCTAGGGAACGCCGCTACAGCAGCGACAGTGCTATCAACTGCTACATTCACGGCTATGTTTGCAGCTCTATCCTTTGGATTTATTCAGAAGGTATTGAAAGATTATACAATCACATTCTGCACAGGCGCGCTAGCCGTAGGAACCTTGCTCATATCCCTGGCACATACTTTGCCCTTGATGTATGCCAGCGCTGTAGTTGTTGGAATCGGGCTGGGTACTATGTCGTCGTCCTTCTACATGAAAATAGCTGACTGTGCAAACAATGAGAATGCGGCACTCGTATCTGGATTCCAAGTTGTTCTAGGTGGGTTAGGTGGATACCTGCCGCATTATTTCCTTCTGCTGGTTGCGGTGCTGTTCCACACTGAATCCCTACGTCTGCCAATAACGGTAGGAGCATTCTTATTGGCAGCAGTGTCAATTGGTTTTGCATTTTTCTACCTGTTGGCCCATCACCGGCGTAGAGCATCAGTCTGAGATTCAGAAGTCATTTCCCAACTGCAGTTTGGAAAGCGATGGGGTCCCTTCTCCTTTGGGAAGGGACCCCATCATGATTTCATCTTCGGGTCAGTTTGTGGAGCTGACGGTGGTCACCGTGATGGGGGTGTTGTCGTCCACCTTGCTGCCGGCTCCGGGACTTACAGCGGTCACCTTGTCCGTGTCCTTGCCGACTGAAGTGATCCTGTCGGCGCTGACACCACTGTTGGTCAGCTTCTGCCGGTAGCTGCCCAAGGTCTCGCCCGGGGCGATGACTGGGACGCTGATGGCCGTGGTCAGGGTGATGGTGTCCTTGGACTTGTCGAAGGAGGCGCCTGAGGTGGGATCCTGGCCGGTGACCACGGCGTTGTCGTTGTTGGGGCCGTTGACCTTGATGTTGACCCCCTGGCCGAGGTTGCGCTTGGCTTCGCCCAGGGTCATGTCGATGTAGTTGCCCAGCTTCATACCGGTGCTGACGGTGACTATAATCATGGCTCCCTGCTGGATGGAGGATCCGGCAGCCGGGTCGGTGCTGATGACCACGTCCTTGGCCACGGTGTTGGAGGCCTGCTCGTGGATGGTGATGTTGAAGTGCAGACTCTGCAGGGTCTTGGTCGCGTCGTCCTTGCTCTTGCCAGACAGGTCAGGCACCTTGGTCATGCCCGAGGAGATGTAGAGCAGGATGCTGGTTCCTTTGGCCACGCTCTGGCCGGCGGCGGGATCCGTGCGGGTCACATGGTCCTTGGGCACGTCTTGGCTGTCTTCTACCGAGGCGGCGGGAGAGGCCTTGAATCCGGCCTTCTCCAGGGTTCTGCGAGCCTCCTGCTGATTCATGCCCTTGACGTCGGGAATGGCCGTGTCCTTGGGCCCGGAGGAGAACCAGACGGTCACTGTGGAGCCTTTGGGAGCCATGCTTCCGCCCTTGGGGCTCTGCTTGGTGAAGGTCCCCTTGGGCTCGGCCGAGTCATGGTCCTCCTTCTCCTGGTAATTGAAGCCTGCGGCGGTGACCTTCTCACGGGCGAGAATTCGCGACATCTGAGCATTGATGGTGGGTACCTCGGCCATCTGATGGCGGTTTCGGCTCATGTAGGTCACGCCAAGTCCGGCGGCCACCAGAAGCAAGGCCGCCACGATGGCGCTGATGATGATCTTCTTGCGCCGTTTGGACTTCTGCTGAGCCGCCTTGGTGGCCGTGCGCTCAGCTGTGGCAAGATCGGTGGCAGCGGCCGGACTGAGTGGGTCCTGAACAGGGTTGAAGGCCTGGGTGGCGGCCGTCTCCTCTTCGGTCAGCGGCATGGTGGCCGTTTCGGTGCCCTGCTCGGCATCCTTGCGGGCCTTGACGTTGGCCAGGTCGGTCAGCGGGTTGAATGCGGCAGCCACCGGGGTTCCGCCATTCATGAAGGCCAGGATGTCGCTCTTGAAGGCTGAAGCCGTGGCATACCGGTTCTGGCGGTCCTTGGCCATGGCCTTGGCACAGATGGAATCCCACATCTTCGGCAGGCCGGGCACGATGGTGCTAGGTGGGGTGGCCACCTCGGTGACGTGCTGATAGGCGATGGCTACGGCTGAATCCCCGTTGAAGGGCGGCCGCCCGGTCAGCATCTCGTAGAGGACACAGCCGGCCGAGTAGAGGTCGGAGCGCATGTCCACGCTCTCGCCGCGGGCCTGCTCAGGGCTCAGGTACTGGGCCGTGCCCACCACGCCCTGGGACTGGGTCATCGTGGCGGCCGAATCGTCCATGGCCCGGGCGATGCCGAAGTCCATGACCTTGACGATGCCCTGCTCCGAGATCATGATGTTGCCGGGCTTGATGTCCCGGTGGATGACCCCCATGTGGTGGGAGTAGTCCAAGGCGCTCAGCATGCCAAGCATGACCTGCTCGCTGTCGCGCTGGCTCAGGGCGCCGTTCTCCTTGAGGATGGACCGCAGGGTCTGGCCTTTGACGTACTCCATGACCAGGTAGGGCACCCGCTCATGGTTGCCTTGGTCGTCGGTCAGTATCTCCTCGCCCGAGTCATAGATGGAGACGATGTTGGGGTTGTTGAGCAGCGCGACCGAGTGGGCTTCCCGCCGGAACCGCGATAGGAAGACTTCGTCGTTGGCCAGATCGGACCGCATGATCTTGACCGCGACCGTCCTTCCCAGACGCGTGTCCACAGCCTTGTGGACCTCGGCCATGCCACCGCGTCCGATCAGCTGTCCCAGACGGTAGCGTCCGTCCGCTAGGGACGGCGGCAGTGTGATGCTCATAGGGTATCCCCTCCGTTCGTCGCTTCAAGGCCGCGCTGTGCGCTTCCTTCTCCATAGTGCCCCCAGAAGGGCCTGAAGATGTCTTTTACCGCGTATGGCCTGCTCACGATGCGTCGAGGCATGGGTGCGCGCGGATTGATGACCTCCGTCTCGCCCAGCTGCTGGTCCAGCAGCCGCTGCTCGATTTTGGCCAGCGTGTGCGAGACCACCAGGGCATTCGCCGGACGGTCTCGCGGGTCCTTGGCCAGCATGGACATGACGAAGTTCATGAGTTGATTGTCCACCGAGTCGGGCAGCGGCGGCACAGGGTCGTTGACGTGTGCTGCAGCGATGTCCACCGGGGTGGCGCCGGTGAAGGGTCGGTGCCCGCAGAGCCCCTCGTAGGCCACCACGCCCAGGGAGTAGATGTCGGACTGGGGCGTGGCCTGGAGGCCCTGGGCCTGCTCGGGCGAGATGTACTGGGCCGTGCCTACCACCATGCCATCCTGGGTGATCTGCCCCTGGTTGGTGGAGTAGGAGACCCCGAAGTCGGTGATCTTGACCTCGCCGGTGTCGGAGACCATGATGTTGGCCGGCTTTACGTCCCGGTGGATGACCCCGTGCGAGTGGGCTACGTAGAGCCCCCGGGCCGTCTGTATCAGGATGGGCAGCAGCTCGATGGGGTCCAGGGCGCCCCGTTCCCGGTAGATGTCCGCCAGGGATTGGCTTGGCACGTACTCCATGATCAGGAATCCGATGCCATCGTGCTCGTAGTACTCGAAGAGGGCGGCGATGTTGGGGTGGGCCAGGTTGGCGGAATTGTGTGCCTCGGCCCGTAGCCGCAGCAACTTGGACTCCTCGTTGGTCAGGTCCTCGCGTAGGGCCTTGATGGCCACCACGCGGCCCAATTCGATGTCGTAGCCCTTCCAGACCTCGCCCATGCCCCCTTGGGCCAGGCGACGGTCCAGACGGTACCGTCGATGGATGAGCTGTCCCTGTACTAGTTTCACTTGGCAGCCTCCTGCATGACGCGTTTCATGATCGGCCCGGCAATCTCCATGCCATAGGAGGAGACGCCATGCACCACGACGGCAACAGCCACCTTGGGGTTATCGGCCGGGGCGAATCCTACCATCCACCCGTCATTTGCCGTATTGCCTGCACCGATCTGAGCTGTGCCGGACTTGGCCGCCACCTGCATGCCGGGGATAGCCAGATTGGGGTAGCTCTTGGTGGTCACTGCTTCCATCATGGTGGTTAGGGCCTTGGCGGTGTCCGAGGAGAAGGCCTGCGAGTAAACCGAGGGCGTGGTCTCGCTGATGACGCTCAGATCGCTGGAGCGCACCCGATCAACCAGGGTCGGCTGCATGAGCTTGCCACCGTTGGCCACGGCGGCGGCGGTCATGGCCGCCTGCATGGGGGTGGACAGGGTGTCTCCCTGGCCGATGGAGGCCAGAGCGAGCCGGTCCTGGGACTGGTCCTCGGGGAACTTGGAGGCCACAGCCTTCATGGGTCGGCCTGTGGAGTTGGTTCCATCCAGGGTGATGGTGGAGCCGTAGCCGAATTTGCGTGCCTGCTCGGCTAGCGTCTTGCCGCCCAGGCTAACTCCCAGCTGGGCGAAGGCTGTATTGGAGGAGTATGCTAGGGCATTTTCCAAGCTGATCCGGCCGTTGGCTCCGTTGCCCGTGGTTGTGGCGTTGGTCAGGTTGTAGTTGGTGCCGGGCAGGGTGTATGAGGCCCCGGCCGGTAACTGGCTGTCGGGGTGGTATTGGCCGGACTCTAGGGCGGCCGCTGCCACGACCACCTTGAAGGTGGATCCGGGCGGATACAGTTGTGAGGTGGCCCGGTTGAGCATGGGGTTGTCAGAACGGGAGGCCAGCTTCTGGTAGGCCTGGGAGGCATCACCGCTGTCGTGGGCGGTCAGGTCGTCGGGGTTGTAGCTTGGCGTGCTGACCATGGTCAGGATGCGGCCGGTGGAGGGCTCGATAGCCACCACCGATCCGGACAGGTTGCCCAGCATGTCGTAGGCGGCCTCTTGCATCTTTGGATTGATGGAGGTCTCGATGGAGGCACCCTTGTTCTGGGTTCCAGTGAAGAGGGACTTGAGCCGGTCCATCCACAGGCTGTCCGATTGGCCGCTCAGCAGACGGTCGCGTGAAGCCTCGATTCCCCGGTCTGCTGGGCTTGTGATGGAGTAGTAACCGGTGATGGGCGAGTAGACGGCACCCTTGTGGTAGTGCCGTTGGTACTGGAAGGAGTCGTTGATGGGGTCGGACTGGGCCATGACGGCGCCGTCCGAGGTCAGGATGGCCCCCCTGGGTGCCGCGTACTCATGGTAGAGGGCGCGCAGATTGCGGGAGTCCGAGTTAAGGCTCCCTGCCCTGATCACCATGATGATGGAGCTGGAAAGCCCCAGGATGACGAAGAGGACGATGACGGCGTTGAAGAGTTGGCGCAGGGCCTTGTTCACTGTCCACCTCCTCGGACCTGGCGGACGGGGATGCGGCCGGTGGCTGGCAGGTCGGTCTCCTCATCCTGATCGGTCGGCTCGTCCGGCTCGGCATGACGACTGTGGGACTCTTCAGAGTCCGAGTCGTCCTGTCCGTTGCGCTTGCTGGTTTCCTGCTGGCGCAGGACGGCCAGGGCCTCGTATTTGAAGGTGTCCGAGCTGACCTCCGGCGCAGGCTTGTTGGCCGCGTTGGAGATGATGATCAGCAGGACTGCCAGGATGCAGTTGGCCACCAGACTGGAGCCGCCTGCCGCCATGTAGGGCATGGTCAGTCCGGTCAGGGGGATGACCAGGGTGATGCCGCCCACCACGGTGAAGACCTGGAAGGCCATGGTGAAGACCAGACCGGAGGCCAGGAGCTTGCCGAAGCCGTCTTTAATCTTCATCGCCGTGATCATGCCCGAGGCCACGATGACCAGGTAGAGGGCCAGGACCACAAGCAGGCCGCTCAGCCCCAGCTCCTCGCCCACCGACGTATAGATGAAATCGGAGTTGGCCAGGGGAGTGATCCAGGGGCGTCCCTGGCCCAGGCCGGTGCCGGTCAGTCCGCCGGCAGCCAGACCGAAGATGCCGCGCACCAGCTGGCCGGACCCGCCGAAGGCCTTGCCGAACTCAGCGTCGCTGAAGGGGTGCAGCCAGGCATCCACACGGGCACCCACATGTGCGAAGATCATAGAGGCGGCCACGGCTCCAATGACGAAGAAGACCGAGCCGATGGCGATCCAGCTGGTGCGGCCGGTGGCCACATAGAGCATGGAGACGAACATGGCGAAGTACATCAACGAGGTGCCCAGGTCATGCTGGATGACCAGGACGGCCAGCGAAATCAGCCAGACAATGATGATGGGGCCAAAGTCCTTGATTCGTGGCATCCGCATGCCCAGGAACTTCTTGCCGCCCACGGCCAGCTGGTCTCGGTGGTCGAACAGGTAAGCGGCGAAGAAGAAGGCCAGGAAGAGCTTGGCGAATTCGCCGGGTTGCAGGGTGTGTGACCCTATGCCTATCCAGATGCGGGCGCCGCCGATCTCGCGGCCGATGCCGGGAAGCATGGGCGATAGGAGCAGGACCAGGCCCATCACCATGCTCACATAGGAGAAGCGGCGCAGCAGCCTATAGTCCCTGAGCAGCACCACCAGCAGCCCGCACAGGACCAGGGCCAGACACAGCCAGATTAGCTGGGTGAAGCCCACTCGTGTGGGCTGGCCGATCCGGGCGTTGCGCAAATCTATGCGGGTGATCAGGGTGATGCCCAGGGAACTCAGGATGACGATGCTGGGCAGGATGGCCTGGCTACCGTAAGGCAGGAAAATCTCCAGCAGGACCCAGAGGGCGATGAAGAGGGCGGCGGTGACTGCCAGCAGGGCTGCGTAGTCACCGGGGAAGCGGCCCGCCGCACGGGCGAACATCTGGAAGAATCCGATGAACCCCACCAGCAGGGAGAAGAGCAGAAGGCCTATGCGGCGCAGACGGGTGATGATCATGATTACTGCCGCCCGCTCTGGTCGGTTTTCGACGGTGAGGGCGAGGCTGAGGGGGAAGTCGTCGCCTGGCCGGACTCGTCCTTGGCTTCCTTGGCCTGCTCGCGTTTGAGGTCGCCGGCCTCCTTCCGGATCAGACGGGCGTGCTCCTTGGCGTCGTCCATGCTGGAGACGGTGATGCCCTCTTCCAGTTGGTCACGCCAGGACTGGGGAAGCCCCTTGACGGCGATGTCCGTGGTCTGCACCGGGTGGGACAGCGAAAGGGCGAAAGCCTTGGTGGGCACGCCCTGGAAGATAACCACACGGCCCTGGTCCGTGCCCAGGTAGTACTGTTCCTGGCTCCAGCGGTAGGCAGCCGCCGTGCCTCCGGCCAGGGCAAGAATTACCAGGGTGATGATGCCGGCCAGGATCAGCCGAATCCGCCGATGCCGGGAGCGCTGGCGCTTGCGCTGCTCCAGGTGCTCCTTGTGGATGGCATCGGCCACGTCTGGATCGTAGGGATCGGCAGAGTCTGAGCCGTCCTTCTTGTGGACGATGGGGATCTCGCTGGTGTCGGGCACATGCCGTTCACCGCTCTCCTCGCGGGCAGCCGAGGGCTGGGCGGTGCGGCCGTCGTCATCCTCGTCCTCCTGCTTGCTGGCATCCCGATCCTGAGCCAGGTCGGCGGCCCGCTTGGCGGGAGACTCCCGGGACTCGTCGCGCAAGCGCGGTGCAGCTGCTACGGGCTCATCCAGGATGTCGGCCAGGGCCTCCAGGTTGGAGCTGGCCGCGCCACCGATCAGAGGAGTCTGATGGGGCAGGTCGAAGGCATCGGCGTCCAGGGCCAGTGTGGCGTCGGCGATGACCACGGTCACGTTGTCGGTGCTGCCAGCCTTGAGGGCGAAGGTGACCAGCTGCTGGGCGCACTCCGCCTGGTCCGAGACCGAGGACAGCACCTCGGCGATGGTCGAGTCCTCCAGAACGCCGCAGAGACCGTCCGAGCAGATCATCCAACGGTCTGCGGGCAGGGCCTTGGAAATGGAGATGTCCGGGCGGGGGTCGATGTCGAAGTCTCCCAGGACCCGCATGACCACGTTGCGCTGAGGATGGTTGCGGGCCTCGGCCGGGGAGATGCGGCCGGTGTCGATCAGGTGCTGCACGTAGGAGTGGTCCTGGGTCATCCGGATCAGCTTGCCCTCCCGCAGGAGGTAGCCCCGGGAGTCCCCGATATGGGCCAGCACCCAGGAGTCGTCGGCCAGAGCCAGGGCGGTGACCGTGGTGCCCATGCCTGAGAGCCGGTGTTCGCGCTTGGCCTTGCCCACGATGGCGTCATGGGCTGCGATGACTGAGGTCTCCATCATCCGAGCTAGGGATTGCACGTCCTGTTCCCGGTCGTCACGTTCAATGTGGGCCAGGGATCGGATGGCTATGGTCGAGGCCGTGTCCCCGCCTGCGTGGCCGCCCATGCCGTCGCACATGGCCACCAAGCGCTCGCCTGCGAAGGCGGAATCCTGGTTGTTGCTGCGCACGTACCCCACGTCTGAAACCGCCGTGGAGTAGAGGAACAGCTTTTGGCTCGCATCGTTCCTGGTCATGGGCGGCTACCTCAACTCGAAGGTGGTGGCTCCGATGCGTACAGGAACCTCCGCCGGTAGGATTGTCGGCGCTGTGATTTTCTGCCCCGAGACGACGGTGCCGTTGGTGGACCCAAGATCTTCGATGGCCCATCGCCCCGATGCAGGGTCCTGGTAGACCCGCGCATGATGGCCGGAGACGAACTCGTCGTCCAGCACCAAGGTGTTCGAGGAGGAGCGGCCCAGAGTGATGGGACGTCCGGACAGCGGAGTGGAGGAGCCGGCCAGAGGTCCGTCGATGACCACAAGCAGGGAGGGATCGTCGTTTGCAGGCTTTGTCTTGCTGACTGGGGGGATAGGCACGGATTTGGCGGCCGCCGGCAGCTTGCGCTGGGCTGCGCGTTCACTGCGTCGACGGGTATGAGAAGTCTTGGGGCTGAAGGTCTCGATGTCTTTGCGGAGTGAACGGATAGCCAGCCACACGAATACCCATAGCAGAGCCAGGAATCCGTATTTGAGGATGGCGAATGTCAGTTCAGTCAGCATAATGATTCGACCTTACTTCAAGGTCTGGGCGACTTACGAATCCTGTTCCTGCGACGATGCCCAGTAGAGGATGCGGGTACGGCCGATGGTGATGGTATTGCCGTCCAGCAGAGTGGCCGCGGGAACCTGATGTCCCTCTACATAGGTGCCGTTGGTGGACCCCAGATCGCGGGCTACCACGCCCTTGTCGGTGATCTCGATCTGGAGATGTCGGCGGGAGATGCCTGCATCGTCGATGACGATGTCGCAGGAGGATCCGCGGCCGATGGTGGTGATGGGGGCGGTCAGCAGGTACTGGCGGCCGTTGATCTCCAGCACCGGGCAGTCCTTGGACTCTTCGGGAGTGGTGACGGGCGCCGCGTTGCCCTGGACCGACTCGGCAGACAGGTGGAAGTCACCCTTGTTCAGGTTGAGGTCCTCCTCGAAGATGACCACGACCGGGCCGACGAAGGCATAGTGCTGGCTTTCGGCGTACTTGGTCAGGTTGTCTGCCAGCTCGTTGGCCAGAGCCTCCGAACCCCACTGCTCGATGCGGTCAAAGTCTGGTGTGGATAGTCTGAATCGATACTCGTTGGGCGCCACGGTGCGGTCGCGACCGACGGGCATGGCCTGTGAGTCTATCTCACGCTCGAGGGCGCTCGACAGGTCGACGGGCTGTAGGTCCTTGGAGCCGAACTTCGAGAAGACACCGTTAACGGCGCCTTCCACGCTCTTCTCGAAACGATCGAGAACGCTCATAGTCATCCCTTTCCATATAACCCTTTCATAGTACGTGACCCTGCCGGAAGGGGGTAATGAGCGGTCGGATGCTTGCAATTTCTCCAATGAAGAGGTTCGAACGACCCGCGACTGCAAGGTATGAGCAAGTATGAATAAGGCCCGTGGCCACAATGGACCAGGGGCCTTTGAACTTCGATCATCAATGGGTCAGGCCGAAGCCTGCCGACTCACAGAGCCAGCTTGCGACGCAGTCCCAGAGTGATGCCGGCAGCCAAGCAGAGCCCAGCGGCGATGGCCAGAGGAGCCACGGTGTCAGCGCCGGTCTTGGCCAGATTGTTGTTGTCGCTCTCGGTGTTCTTCTTGGCAGGATCCTTGGCTGGATCCTTGGCGGGAGCCTTGTCATTGTCCTTGGCAGGCTTCTTGGTGTCGTCAACCGGAGTGGTCTGACCAGGCTTAACAGGCTGGGTGGGAGCAGCCGCCTTAGTGTACCTGGCTACGAAAGTAGTATCTTCGGAAAAGGTGGTCGCGGGGTCGAAAGCTTTGCCGCCTTCAGCAGCAAACCATCCATCAAAAGTGTAGCCGGGGTAGATGGCTGGGTTACCAGGCTGTGCAACCAGCTTGTGGCCATCTTCCGTCTGCAGCTTCTGCGCAACAGGCTTGCTGTTGTCGTCACGTGGATCCTTGCTAAGGAAAGTGACGATGTTTGGCTGGTCCCAACGCGCGTAGACAGTGGTGTCGGCGGTGAAAGGTTTGTTGAAGTCCACTTCGTCGGAGGCCATAGCGGTATAGGTCCATCCGGCAGCCTCCCAAGGCTTCTCTTCAGTCTGCAACTCTTTCATGTAGTCAGGCAGTACTGCCTTGGGGATTGACTCGGAATCCAACTTGCCGTTTGCGTCGGTCTGTCGTGTCTCTCCTGTGGTCGAAGTCCAATCGCTAACGAATGTGATTGTGTAGGGAGCGGCCTTGGTCTCCGACTCTTTGTTACCTTCCACAGCCTGGGCCACGGTTGGCAGCAATGCCAATCCTCCTGCCAGTGTGGCGCCAGCGGCGAGCACTGCGCATGCGCGTTTAAAACGAACCATGATATTCATTGGTTACCTCTATTTTCTCTGTTGTTTTTGTTCCTCGGGTAACAGCTCGAAGCGTCCTGCCTTGACACACCTCACTACGAGGAACTGGCGTCATCGGCCAAGCCTTTGGCGATGACACAGTAAAACTTTATCGCAAGAAATAGTCATTGACTGATAATCGTTCAAAAATCAAGTTATTAAGTAGGATAAAATATTGCTGTATAAGAATAATCAGTGGTTGAAGCTCGTTGGAACAGCAGCAGTAGTTGAGACTAATCGAATTCCCCTTTGGCGCTTGGGCGCTTATCATCGTGGCAGACGCATGGTCATGGGGATCATGTCAGAGATATTCGAGGAGCGAGCATGGCCGAAGAGGTGGATCGGGCGATGGAGGCATATCCGCGGGCCAAGGCCCGGACCCTGCGGTTTACGTTGGGTGCGCCACGGTCGGCCCTGGCGGTGGGGGACGGTTCACGAGCCGTCTTCCTGCGCTCCGACGGGCCTGAGGACCTGGTGACTGGGCTCTGGTTGTCTGTCTTTGACCAGGAAGGCCGACACCATGAGGTGCTCCTGGCTGACCCTAGGACTCTGCTGGAGGATGCGGATCAGGAACAGGTGCCAGCCGCCGAGCTGGCTCGCAGGGAGCGCTCGCGAGAAGGCGGCGAGGGCATTGTTGATTACAGCGTGGATGCTGCCGGGGACCGGGTGGTCTTTGCCTTGGGTGGCCGGCTCTGGCTGTCGCTGATAGCCACTGATGGTCTCACCGCCTCCACACGGGCCCTGAGCTTGGAAGACGGTGATTCGGTTGCGCTTAATCCCGCCATCAGCCCGGACGGTACTATGGTGGCCTATACGACTGGCGACCGGCTAATGGTGGTCTCCATTGGGCAGGATGCAGGACAAGACCGAGAACGGGCTGTTCTCGCCCTGCGCCCTGGCACTGATGATCGGATGAAGCTGGGGCTGGCCGAGTTCGTGGCCGGCGAGGAGATGGACCGTTACCAGGGGTTCTGGTGGTCGCCGGATTCCCGGGCCCTGCTGGTCGAGCACACTGATTCCTCCGATGAGCCGATCTGGTACATCAGCGATCCGGCCAATCCCCAGGTCGGACCGCGCGCCCGGCGGTATCCCCAGGCTCTGACTGCCAATGCCCGCGTCGGGCTGAGCCTGGTCCTCCTGGGCCAGGATGACGCCGACCCCTGGGTGGGCGAGGTGGACTGGGACCATCGGGCCTTCGAGTACCTGGCCGTGGTCCGCTGGCAGGAGGGGCATCGGCCCCTGCTGCTGGTTCAGAACCGTCGACAGACTGAGGACAGAATCCTGGATGTGCAGGTGCCGGATGCCCGTCAGGGTTTGGAGCCGGGGCAGAATATGACCTTGCTTGATCCCGAGGCGGCACCCAAGGTGGCCACCAGGGTGCTGCAAAAGCATGACAACGACCAGTGGATCGACCTGGTGCCCGGGCTGCCGGCTTACCAGCCCCAGGGCGGGCTGGTGGATGCCTTTATCGACACAGAAACCGACACCACGCGGCTGCGTCTTGATGGAAAGGTCTTCTCTCCAGCGGGCTGCCAGGTTCGGCAGGTGCTGTCTGTGGAGGATCGCGATGTGCTGGCGGTGGTCTCCACCGATCCCCGCAGCTTCGATCTGATGCGCCTGAGCTATGACGGTTCCATCCATGTGCTCAACCGTCTGCCCGGAGTGTGGTCCGCCTCGCGAGCCGGACACGGCATTGTAGTCAGCGGCCGGACCATGGCTTCGGCGCAGGGACAGGTGCGCCACTGCTATCTGGGGGCTGATGGGGATCTGGACCGCCTGGGTGCTGAAGGACTGGGTCTGGTGGGCGAAGCTCGCCCGGACAGCAGCGCTAGGCAGACTGGCGAACCCGTACGGCCGGAGCATCAGGATCGTCCTGATCGTCGGGCCGTGGATACAGGTCATATCAATAGCCAGGGGGCTATGAGCGCTGTCCTGGCCGACACCAGCAGCGATCCCGGGTTCACCCCCAACGTGGACTTCGTGCGCATGGGGCAGCACGAGCTGTTCGCAGCCATCGTCAGACCCTCTGAATCCAGCCCCTACGCCAGCGCTGACAGCCTGCCCGTCCTGCTCAAGCCCTACGGCGGGCCAGGTGCCCAGCAGGTGGTCTTCAACCAGTCCTACTACTGGGAGTCCCAGTGGTGGGCCGATCAGGGCTTCCTGGTCCTGACCGCCGACGGCCGTGGCACGCCTGGTCGTGGTCCTGCCTGGGATCGGGCCATTTTTGAGGACATGGCCCAGGTGACGCTGGACGACCAACTCGAGGCTCTGGAGGCCCTGCCGGACTTCGCTCCTGAGGCCGACCTGGGGCATGTGGCCATGATCGGCTGGTCCTATGGCGGCTTCCTGTCGGCCCTATCGGTTCTGCGGGCTCCCGACCGAATCCATGCGGCCTGCGCGGGTGCCCCGCCCACGGACTGGACTCTTTACGACACCCACTACACCGAGCGCTATCTGGGCATGGATCCGGCCGTCTACCGCCGTAACGGGATCATCGATGATGCCCCCTCGCTACGTCGTCCGCTGATGCTGATCCATGGGTTCGCCGATGACAACGTCTCCGTGGCCAACACCCTGAGGCTCTCCGGCGCTCTGATGGCGGCTGGACGCCCCCATACGGTCCTGCCGCTGACCGGCATCACCCACATGACCAACGATGAGACCGTGGCCGAGAACCTGCTTATTCTACAGCGGGACTTCCTGCGGGACGCTCTCAAGAACAAGACTGACTGACAGATAGGCTGCTTGGGCTAACGCTCTACTGGCGGTTGCTTCCGCTAGATTGGGGTTGTGCATATCCAACGAAAGCCTGACCAGGCTCCAGGGCCCAACCGCGGATTCCAGCTTTCCCGCAGCTGGGGTCTGGCGGTCTCGGTGCTCTGCCTGGGCCTGCTGGTCGGACTTTCTTCGGGGTTGCTGGCTAGATTTTTTGAGCTGACCCAGGTCGGCCTGTTAGATTTCGCTGAGACTCCAGGGGCACCCACGGCTGAGGCGGTGCCGCCGATCAGAAGGCTGGCCTCGGTGACCCTCGCCGGACTGGTGGCTGGTCTGGTCTGGGCCTGGCTGCGGACGAGGACCAGGCTGATTCCATCGGTCGGCCAGGCCGTCAAGGGCGCGCCTATGCCCCCAGGGCAGACCGTGGTTCATGTGCTCACCCAGATTTTCTTTGTGGCTGCTGGGGGCTCCATCGGCAGGGAGGTGGCCCCTCGCGAGGCCGGGGCTCTACTGGGCGGTCTCTGGACCAGGATGGGACGGCGGCTGGGGCTACGTGACCAGGACGGTCCGCTGCTGATCGCTTCGGCTGCTGGTGCGGGATTCGCCGGCATTTACATTGCGCCTCTGACTGGTGCCTTCTTCGGCATTGAGGTGCTGCTGCGGCGGGTGGATGCCGAAGTGGTGACGGTCAATCTGGCCATGTCGGCTCTGGCTACTCTGGTCGGAGGATCCATCAAGGGGTTTGCCCCTTACTATAAGGTCGGCTCCGAGCCCTTCCGGCCTTGGCTTATGGCGGTAGTCTTGCTGATCGGACCGGTCATGGGACTGCTGGGGGCTGGATTCCGGCGGATGACCTCCTGGGCAGAGGCCCATAGAACCACTGGCCCTGCCGCCATTTGGCAGCTGACGGGGGTAGCCCTGCTGACTGGCCTGGTCGCCTTGGTCGTCCCACAGGTGATGGGCAATGGCCGGGCTCTGGCCCAGATGGGCATGGATCAACGCCTGCCTGCCGGATTCTCTGGGCTCCAGCTGGCTCAGTCACTAGCCCTCTTGGTCCTCTTCGCTCTGGTCAAGGCTCTGCTGACCACAGCCACCATCCGTGCCGGGGCCTTCGGCGGTACTCTGACACCTTCCATAGCTTTGGGATCCGCTACGGGCGCTGTATTGGGCCTATCGCTGGCTTACCTTCTGCCTGGCCTGCCGGTCTGGCAGTGTGCCGTTATTGGCGCCGCCTCCCTGCTGGCCGCCTCCCAGCAAGCTCCGCTCATGGCCATGGCCATGCTGATGGAGGTATGCCACCTGCCGGTCATGGCCTTCATGCCCATAGGTCTTGCCGTTGCCCTGTCGATGGCGGTCTCACACCTGTTCGTGGTCAAGGCATAAACCGTCGTCGAGAGCCCTTGTCGTCCTGACAGTCCGGCCTTGCGTGATGCCGAAAGATTCTGATCTTACTCATATACGATGAAACCACTATTGGTCGTATGTCTGCTCTACTGCCTCCAGGCTTGCATGGGCATTCACGATCAGCTGACCGGTCTGGGCCAGTAAGGAAGGGTGGCTATACTCGGGCCGGACGTAGGTCCCGGGAGGATGCAGCCAATCCGAGTGGAGCAGGCCAGTGCCGTGATCCCCCGGACAGACAAGAAGGAGGTGCCTGGCGGTGAAGACCGTGTTGGCCATCTTCAGGCGAGATCTCTGGCGGATACTGCGCAATCCCGTAGCTCTGGTCGTGACCATCGGCGTGGCCGTGCTGCCCTCCCTCTATGCCTGGTTCAACATCATGGCCCTCTGGGACCCCTACAGCAATGCCAAGAATCTTCCCGTGGCTGTCGTCAGCATGGACCGAGGGGCACAATCCGCAGAAACCGGCAGGATCAACGCCGGCAAATCGGTCATCCAGGAGCTGCGCGCCAACAAAAGCCTGGGCTGGAGGTTCATGGATGATGACCAGAGAGCCATCGACGAGGTCCACTCGGGTCAGTGCTATGCGGCCATTATCATCCCTGAACGGTTCAGCGCCGACCTGGTCGGCATCGTCGAGGGAACCGGGAACAGGCCTGCTCTGAACTATTACGTCAATGAGAAGAAGAACGCCATCGCACCCAAGGTGACTGACACCGGCGCTTCCACCATCGACCAGGAGATCAACACGGTCTTCGTTTCGGCCGTCAGTGACGCGCTGGCAGGGAAGGTTTTGCAGACTGCCGGCGATGCCCAGGGTGCAGCCGAGCAGAACCGCAGCCAGGTGGTGGGCGACCTGGGGGACATCATCGGCCAGCTGGATCGTACGGACAGCCAGCTTGGCCGAATCGGTTCCACCATGGGCCAGGCTCGGCAGACTGTGGCCGGCTCCAAAAAAGACATCAAGAACCTGCAGAGTCAGATTTCTGCCACCCAGGCCACCCTGAGCAAGGCCCAGGATCATATGACCAGGACCCGCGACGACAGCCTTCGCTTCTCCTCTGCCCTGAACCAGGCCCTGGCGGACGGGTCAGTGCGACTGTCCAGTGCGGCCACTGATGTGAATACGGTGGCGGGCGGGATCACCGCCGATCTGAACGCCACCCAGGACAAGGTGGACCGGGTCAATTCCGGCCTGGGCCAGCTGGTCGACGCCAACGGGAAGGCCGTGGACCGGCTCCAGTCTGGTCTGGATCAGTCCGGGCTGCATCCCGGGGATCCGGCCTACGAGATCATCCAGCGGCAGATCGACGATCTGAAAAAGACCAACCAGCAGCAGAAGGCATCCCTGGATGCTTTCAAGAAGAACTCCTCGACGGCCCTGAATTCGGGCAAGCAGGCCGCATCGGACCTGAGCTCGGCCATGACCGACACCGGCGACACAGGCATCAAGGCCCTAACTGCGGCCAGCCAAAGCCTGACGGGGGCCACCATGCCCAACCTCCTTACCGGGCTGGACAACCTCAACGCCTCCAATGGCTCGCTTCAGGGCGCCCTGAGTAGTCTGTCCACCACAGCCGCCCAGACCGACACCCTGCTGGATCAGCTGGATTCCACCATTGGCCAGGCCCAGTCGACCCTGTCCACCACCAGGACCTCTCTGGTCTCAGTCAGATCCGACCTGGAGGGGGTTCGGACCGATGTGGCCGCTCTGGGATCCTCGGCCGCCTGGAACCGGATGTCCCAGACCCTGGGATTGAGCCCGGAATCCTTCGGGAAGGCCATGGCCTCGCCGGTGGAGCTGGCCTCACACACGGTCTACCCGGTCAGCAACTATGGGTCATCCGTGGCGCCCTTCTATACCAATCTGGCCCTCTGGGTTGGCGGATTCATCCTGATAGCCATCTACAAGCTGGAGGTCGACAAGGAGGGCATCCGCAAGTGCACCGCCACCCAGGCCTACCTGGGCCGCTGGCTTCTGCTGGTCTTCGTCGGCTTCTTCCAGGCGCTGATCGCGACAGTGGGCGACCTGATGCTGGGCATCCAATGCCATCAGCCGGCCCTGTTCGTCCTGGCCGGGGTCTTCGCCTCCTTCGTCTACATCAACATCATCTATGCCCTGGCCGCCTCCTTCAGACACATCGGCAAGGCACTGGCCGTGGTTCTGGTCATCCTGCAGATACCTGGGTCCTCGGGCATGTATCCCATCGAGATGATGCCTGACTTCTTCCGCAATCTGAACCCCTGGCTGCCCTTCACCTACGGAATCAATGCCATGCGTGAGACCATCGGGGGCATGTACGGCAACCACTATTGGCAGGACATGCTCCACGTTTTCTGGTACCTGCCGGCGGCCTTGCTGATCGGACTGGTGGTGCGGCGGTACCTGCTCAACCTGAATGCCCTCTTCGACCGGCGGCTCGGTGCAACCGATCTGATGCTGACCGAGCAGAACCATTCTGCTGACCGTCGTCTGAGCCTGGACAGCCTGGCCCGCTCCATCCTGGGCGAGGGCGACTACCGTGCCGTCATAAGGCGGCGGGCGCATCGCTTCCTGGCCCTCTATCCAACGCTGATCCGGGCTGGTCTGGCCTTGGTCCTGCTGCCGGTCCTCTTCCTTATCCTGCTCTTCAGCACCGAGGCCAAGATCGTCATGCTGATCGCCTGCATCGCCTCCATCATTCTGATCGACGCCTATCTAATCATCGTTGAGTACATCTGCGACAGCTATGTGCAGCAGTTGGGCCTGACCGAACGTCCCGGCATGGACTTCCATAACCTGATTCGTCCGCGCAGGCAGGGTCCTTCGGCCATGACCAGGTTGACTACGGCCGTGCGCGAATCAGTCCTGAATCGCGATGAGGAGGACGCTCCCGAGGATGGTGACCGCCGATGAGGAACATCTGGAGGATCCTGCGCAAGGACCTGGCTGATGCCACCAGCAACGTCATCGCCATCATCGTCCTGATGGGACTGATCATCGTCCCGGCCCTCTATGCCTGGTTCAACATCGCCGCCAGCTGGGACCCTTACAAGAACACCAAGGCCATCAAGGTGGCCGTGGCCAACACCGACAAGGGGTACAAGTCCGACCTGATCCCGATCAAAATCAACGTGGGAGAGACGGTCACCAGTACTCTGCGGGCCAACGACCAGCTGGATTGGAGGTTCGTCAACCGCGACCAGGCCCTGGACGGGGTGCGCTCAGGCGAGTACTACGCTGCCATCGTCATCCCCAAGGATTTCAGTGCGGACATGATGACCCTCTTCTCGCAGGATGTGAAGCACGCCAACCTTGAGTACTACCTGAATGAGAAGAAGAACGCCATTGCTCCCCATGTCACCGAACAAGGGGCCGACACTGTGGCCACGACCATCGACAAGACCTTCGTCAAGACCGTGGGTCAGGTGGGGATTGACCTGGCCAGCCAGGTCTTCACCTACTCCCAGAGCTCCCAGGTTCAGGATTATCTGGCCAGGACGACCAGCCACATCGACCAGATGTCACAGCGGCTGACCACCGCCTCCAGCCAGGTGAATGCCTATGCGGGCCTTCTGGACTCCTCCGGAAAGATGATTGACTCCACCGGCAGGATCCTGGGCCGATCCGACTCCGCCATGGCCGATGCCAGGAAGGCCCTGAACCAGGGAACCAAGGGGTCCAAGGATCTGGGCAAGTCCCTCTCCGGGTCGGCCCAGGCGGTCGACGCTGCCCTTGATCAGGCCTCGGGCGCCTATGACACCATCGGTTCCAAGATCGACGACGCCTTCGACAAGGTGGGCCAGCAGAGCGATGCCGTCAGCAGTCAGCTGAGCGATCTGAGCCAACGGATCAGAGACTCGGCGGCCGACTACGACCGGATGATCGCCAGCCTGGAGGATTTGCGCAGCACTGTGGAATCCGACTCCAATCTGACAACGGAGCAGCGCCAGGCTCTTCTGACCGCCATCGATCAGGCCCAGGCCGGAATGCGCGCAGCCCAGGCAGCCCAGCGCGACCTGGCAGACCGGATCAGCCAGGCCTCTCAGACAGCTAAGGAAGGCAAGGACAAGCTGGGCGGGCAGCGGCAGGATCTGAAGAACAGAATCGCCCAGGCCCGCGCCTCGGTGGATCAGGTCCGCAACCAATACCGTAAGGATCTGAAGCCTCGCCTGGACGATCTGGCTTCCTCCATGGACACCGTGGTCACCTCGACCGATCGGCTGCTGACGGGCCTGGATGGGACCGTCAAGGGCGCCTCTGGGCTGACGGGACCTATGACCAATGACATCAGCCAGGCCAAGGACCAACTGGGTGAGATCTCTCAGCGTCTGGACCAGGCATCCAAGCGGCTGAATGACCTGGGGGGACACTTGACCCAGGCTTCGCAGGGCAAAGACACCCAGGAGGCCAAATCCCTGCTGAGTGGGGATTCCGAAACCCTGGCCGCACTTCTGTCCTCGCCGGTCGGCATCCATCGGCATGCGGTCTTCCCCGTCATGAACTACGGGTCGGCGATGACCCCCTTCTACACCATCCTTTCCATCTGGGTGGGTGCCACCATTCTGGCAGCCATGATGAAGGTGGCCCTGTCAGACAAGAAGAAGGCCTTCGTCCTGCACTTGGACTCCCTACAGGATGCCTGGAAGAGGGCCGATGACTTGGATGAGGATTCCGAGGGCCGCCGCTCCTGGGGAGCTTTCCGCCCCGAGTCACCGGGCAATGCCCGTCGCTTTGGCCTGCAGCTCTACCAGGAGTACTTCGGCAGATTCGCGGTCTTCGCCTTGCTGGCCATCCTCCAGGGCTGCCTGATCGCCCTGGGAGATCTCTTCTATTTGAAAGTCCAGTGCGTCCATCCGCTGATGTTCGTGCTGGTGGCGGTATTCGCCTCATTCGTCTTCATGAATCTGATCTACACCTTGGTCGTCTCCTTCGGTGACATCGGCAAGGCTATTGCTGTCATCCTCCTGGTCATGCAGGTGGCCGGCTCGGGCGGCACCTTCCCCATGGAGACTCTGCCCGGCTTCTTCCAAGGGGTCTATCCCTTCCTGCCTTTCGTCCACGCCATCGGGGCCATGCAGTCCGCTGTTGCCGGAGCCTACGGTATGGAGTTCTGGCGGGAGATGGCTATCCTGGCTCTCTTCCTTGTGCCTTCGTTGTTGTTGGGGCTTGTCCTGCGCAAGCCTGTCATCCGCCTCAATGACTGGATCGTCAGAAACCTTGAGAGTACCCGGCTCATGTAGGGCCGAGTCCAACAGAAGGTGGTATAGGGTGAGAGCATGAGCGTCCAACTGGTTGAGGAGCGCCGCTACGACCAAATCATGGAGGATCGCATCCTTCCTGACCTGGCCTCCTGTCGCAGTGACGGATGGATGATCTCCCATGACGGCGGCGAGGACGGGGGAACCTTGTTGGACAAGGCCCATCTCAGTGGCGTGGATCCTTCCCGGCTTCTGCATTACGTTTGTTATGACAGGACGCTGTTTCGCCAGGGTGCAGTGGAGTCCGGCTCAGCGCGCGTGCGCGGGGCTGTAATCATCTCTTTCGGTTTTTCGGAATTCGCCGACAAGTATCAGGAGATGGCCTGGTACTTCCTTATGCAGGGGTATTCCGTCTGCATTCCCGAACATTGGGGACACGGTTTCTCCGGCCGGGGCGTGAACGATCCCAGCCTGATCTGGGTGGATCATTGGCAGCGGTATGTGGCGGATCTAGCTGCCTTCTGCTCGCAGGTGGGCCAGCAATATGCCCAGGACAAGCCCATGGTGCTCTATGCCCATTCCATGGGCGGCGGTATAGCTGCGAGGATGCTGGAAACCTTCCCCTCTCTTATTGATAAGGCGGTCCTGTCATCGGCGATGATTGCACCGCGGACCGGATTCATGCCCTCGGTGGCCTGGACTGCAGCCAATGCAGCCTGCATGATGGGCCGCTCTCGCAGCATGGTCCCGGGATTCGGACCGTTTCGTCCCGAATTGGACATGGGCAAGTACCCCAACGGCAGCCAGGCTCGGGTGGCCTGGACCCATAAGTTGCGAGCCAAGGAGCTGCACTACCAGACCAGCGCCGCCACCTTCGGCTGGGTCAGGGAGAGCCTGGAGATGAGCCGGGCCATACTGCGACCCGACAGGTGCAGTCGGGTGGAGACCCCTCTGCTGCTTTTCCAAGCACAGCCTGACCGATTTGTACTGCCGATACCCCAGAACCGTTTTGTCGACCAGGTCCAGCAGGGTGGCTGCCAGGCTACGCTGGTGCGTGTCCCGGGCAGCATGCACGAGCTCTACCAGATGCCCGACAAGGTTCTGAGGCCTTACTTGGAGCGCATCTTCGACTTTCTTGACCAGCCCTGGCAGCTCGCTGACGACCGCTGATCAAACGTCGAGCAAATCGGCCAGCAGAAAGTCGCCACCCTGCTTTTTTGCCGAGGCTAGTTCCCTGTACAGTTCTAATGCTCTGACGAGCGCATCCGCATCATCCCAGTATTGGCTCAGAAAAGGATATTTCTTGACATTGCGGAAGTCGTGGTCGTCCTTGCCCAGCTCCTCCTTGCAGAAGAGACTGGGCTTCAGTTTGCTGTTCTTTGTGCCGCGATGGTGTGATTTCCAACTGTTGTACTCGTCCAGCCTGCCCTCGCGACAGACGATCAGCATCTCAATCTCGGGATGCGTGGTGACGTTGATGGTCCGGGCATGTTTGGCGTAAGGCTGGCGCAGCAAGGTGCGGTGGCCCAGCTGGTCCTGTATGCAGAGGATGGTCACGTTTCGCCCGTAGTCCTGGGTCAGGAAGTCCCGAGCCAGGCTCTCACCGCTTCTGTCGCGGGTTGACCAGGCATCGTCGTTGTAGGGATCGGTGATGATGCGATCCCGATCGATGAAGGTCAGGTGCTTGGTGACCAGCTTGTCGACGATGACCTGCTCGGCCACGCCTTCGCAGGAGAAGAGCACTGCGTCGTCCCCGATGGCCCTTGCAAGCTCCTCGCGCCTACTATGCATGATGTTCTTGCCTGGCTACCTGGCCAGCTACGTATTGGCGCATGGCCTTGAGTTCGGCTGCCTTGGGAGCGGTGCCTCCGATGTAGTTGGATAGGAAGACTTCGCTGTGCTTAAGCTCCCCGCGCCTGACTGCCTCTGAGTAGTTGATTGCCTGAATGCCCTTGCGCGCGTCCTCGCCGCGTCTGAGGAAGTAAATGTTGTCCTTGCGCTGGATCAGATCGAGCAGCTCTGCATAGTGGGTCGTGAACACCAGTGTGGCGCCGTGAGGGTTGCTGGTCGTAGACATGAAGAGGTTGATGATCATGCGCACCAGCTCCTTGTTGATACTGTTCTCAATTTCATCGATCAGCAGATAGCCACCTGTGCGCAAAACCCGGATGGCCGCTTTGATGATTCGGGATCCACGGACTGTGCCCAGGGAGAGCAGTCCGGCCGTGTCTATGTTGGGCATGACCACCTCTTGAGAGGTGCCAGCGAATCTCAGATGGGCGTGGTGTTCCTGGTCGATGTGGAAGTAATCGATGCTGTCATCGAAGACGTGCAGCACGGGATCGGCAATGGTGCCGACTGGGACGATGGGGAAGTACGTTTCTGGTCCGATGCGGGCGATGACCTGAGTCAGATCCGTCTTGGTTTTTGGCAGAACGATGCTGGAGTGAGGCGAGAGGTAGTCGAAAGCCTCCTTGGTCAGATAGGTGTCGGTGGATGCATCGCCTGAGGATTGGGCTGCCGGACGCCGGACCTTGATCAGTTCCGAGCGTTGTTGGAAAGCGTCTGTATTGCGAAGCACGGACTTGGGCAGGGACTTGCGTGGATACTTCCAAAGCTGTTCCTGAGAAAACTGATAAGTGCTATCTACTAGCGGGTCCGTGCTTTCATCGGCGTTGTCGTTCCGGACCGCATCCAGCTGTGATTTGAGCAGATAGAACTGCTGATTGGACTCGAATATCAAAGAGATCTGCAGGCTGGGCCCGAAAGCGCTGAGGGACCTGACGGAGGACAGCATAGGGCTGGCATCCCTGCTCAGAATGCTGACAGCCAGAGCCAGGGCGTTGAGTGCCGTGGTTTTGCCAGATGCATTGATGCCTGTAAGGCACAGCACGTTCTGCGCGTAAATGTGACTGCCTGGACTGTTCTCCAGATAAGTCAGTCCGTTGCCAGGGGTTTTCGAGCGGACCTGGTCGCGGGCGTAAAGATCCAGGGCCAGGGTCTGGTTTTCAAAGGGTTCAAGGCCCTCGACGACCATTCTGAGCAGACGCATGATAGTCACCAATATTCCTGTAGACATAAAAAGTGTCTACAGGAATATGATACGCCTGCAATCCTACTTGTTGAGCACCTTTTGAGGATCAGCGTCGAAGGTATCGACGCAGTTCTGCGAGCAGAAGTAGTAGGTCTTGCCCTGGTAGTCGCGCTTGGCTGCGGCTGTGTTGGGGTCGATGGTCATGCCGCAGACCGGGTCGGTGACCTTGCCCGTTGTTGCCTGATCCTGCTGCATGTCGTCATGATGATGGAAGAGTCCCATCTCGTTTCCTTTCTCTTGGTTGTGTTCTTGGTGGGTGGAAATACTGAGGTCCCTGGTCAGGGCATCCATGTCGATTGGCCTGGCCTCCTTGATCGGCCTGGCCTTCAGGGGCGTGTGCCGCAGCCGGTTGGCATTGAGCACCACAGACAGGGAGGAGAAGGCCATGGCTGCGCCGGCGATCATGGGGTTGAGCAGGAGGCCGATGAAGGGGTAGAGCACGCCGGCGGCGATGGGGATGCCCAGGCCGTTGTACCCGAAGGCGAACCAGAGATTCTGGTGGATGTTGCGCATGGTTGCGGCAGACAGGTCGATGGCCTTGACGGCCGCGTTCAGATCACCTGAGACCAGGGTCACGTCGGCGGACTCGATGGCCACGTCCGTTCCGGTGCCGATGGCCATGCCCAGGTCGGCCTGGGCCAGGGCCGGGGCGTCGTTGATGCCGTCGCCGATCATGGCCACCTTGTGCCCCTGGGCCTGGAGGGCCTTGACGATGCTCGCCTTGTCCTCGGGATGGATCTGTGCCACCACCCGGGTGACTCCGACCTGGCTGCCGACCTGCTCGGCGGTGCCTTGGTTGTCACCGGTCAGCATGATGGTCTGGATGCCGCGTTCGTTCATGTCGTGGATGGCCTGCTTGGACCCGGACTTGACCTGGTCGGTCACGGCCAGGACCCCGGCAAGCCTGCCGTCGATGGCTACGAAGATGGTCGTGCGGCCCTGATCCTCCCAGCTGCGGACGGTGTCGAAGAGGGATTGCGCACCTGCCTGGTTCGCTGTTTCGTTCTCCAGTTCGATTCCCTTGCCCTCGAGTAGTCTGCGGTTGCCGACAAGGACATGCGAAGTGCCCTTGCTTCCTTTGAAAGATCCAGAGGGGAAGGTCGCATCGATACCGGCGCCGGTGACCGAGTCGAAGTCTTTGGCTGGGACCAGCTCCAGATTGCGGTCCTTGGCGGCCTGGACGATGGCCTGGGCCAGGGGGTGCTCGGAATTGTTCTCGGCGCTCGCGGCCGCTCTTATAAGCAGGTCCTCATCCATTCCCTGCACGCTCAGGGCATCGGCTAGTTCAGGCCGGCCCTGAGTGATGGTGCCGGTCTTGTCAAGGACGATGGTGTCGACGTCATGTGCTCCCTGTAGGGCCTCCGCCGACCGGTAGAGTACGCCGGCACGGGCGCCGCGTCCGGTGCCAATCGTCACGGACAGGGGGGTGGCCAGGCCCAAAGCGCAGGGGCAGGCGATGACCAGGACGGAGACCGCCGCCACGATTCCGTATACTCCGCGGGGCATGGGGCCGAACACCCACCAGGCTACGAAGGTCCAAAGCGCTACCAGGATGACTCCGGGGATGAAGATTGACGATATCCGGTCGGCCAGTTTCTGGATGGGTGCTTTGGATGTCTGGGCCGTCTTGACCAGGCGGATGATCTGGGCCAGAACCGTGTCCTGCCCTACCTGGGTGGCCCTGTAGCGCAGGGAGCCTGTGCCATTGACGGTGGCTCCGACCAGGGAATCACCCTCCTGCTTGAGGACGGGTATAGGCTCGCCGGTCACCATGGATTCGTCCACTGAGGATGAACCGGAGATAACCTGACCGTCCACCGGCAACTTCTCGCCTGGATGGACCTGAATCACGTCTCCAACAGCCACATCGTCGACGGCGATCTCCTGGGTGGCCTCCCTGCCGTCCTGGCCGGTCCTCACTACGGTGGCAGTCTTGGGCCTCAGTCCGATAAGGGCGCGGATGGCATCGCCGGTGCCGCGCCGGGCCCGTGCCTCCAGGATCTGGCCGAGAATCATCAGGGTGATGATGGTCCCCACGGCCTCATAGTAGGGTTCACGGCTTCCTTCAGGCAGGAGTTGCGGGGCCACGGTGACCACCAGTGAATAGAGGAAGGCCGTGGCAGTGCCCAGGGCGACCAAGGAGTTCATCTCCGGTGCCCGGTGTGCCAGAGCCAGCCATCCGGTGCGGTGGATGGGCCAGCCAGAGTAGAACATCACCGGCAGGATCAGGACCAGCTGGACCCAGGGGTTCATCAGAATGTGGGGCATGGACAGGAACATGCCGAACATGGCCGGGATGAAGACCGGGAGCGTGAAGACCAGGGCCACGATGAATCGCCTGGTCAGGTCACGGATTTCTGCCGTGCGCTCCTGATCCGCCTCGTCCTGGTCGCTGCCGCCAGTGGTCTGAGTGGGTTTGGCGGATTCGGTGGGTTCGGCTTGTGTGCGCTTGCTTTGTGGCTGGTTGCCCTGTGCCTGTTTGGATTGTGCCTGTGCGCTGCCGGTCGTAGGTCCATCGGTGGCCCGGAGCATTCCGTGGAGCATGTTCATCCCGCAGGCGAAGGGGTAGTCGCCGGCCTTGGGCGGGGTCAGCTGGACGGTCGAGGTCTGGAAGGCGGGCAGGGTCTTGTCAATATTGAAGTCGTTGAAGACCACGTGCGAGGAGCATTCCCCGCTCTCCTGGCGGTCGAAGACCAGTTTGACCGGTCGTCCGGCCTGGACCTGGATCAGCTGAGGGCTGTATCCGCCCTTGACTGTGATGTGGACGGTTTGGACGCCGCCCTCGTCCTTGGCTTGGGTGGCCTTTCTGGGCGCGAAGAAGTACCAGATGATGCCCGCCGTGATGGCCAGGGCTGCGATGAGGACCAGGATGCTGCTCATGTGCCTCACTATACCCCCCAGGGGTATACTGATAGTGAATTTCGAGATGGGTTTCATGGGAACGGGTCGGTCCCGGCTCCGCCATGAAGGCCATGGAGCGAACAGGAATGGAGTAAACCTTGCCCGGATATGCCAAGGACAAAAAGCGGACCATCACCAGACTCCGGCGTGTCGAGGGCCAGGTCAGGGCCATTGAGCAGATGGTCGAGTCGGACACCTACTGCATCGACATCCTCACCCAGATCGCAGCCTCGACCAGCGCCCTGAAGTCGGTGGCTCTGACCCTGTTGGACGACCACATGAACCACTGCGTCCGTGAGGCTGCCGAAAAGGGAGGCGAGGAGGCCGACGAGAAGATGCAGGAGGCTTCCGATGCCATTGCCCGCCTGGTTCGTTCCTAGCCCCCCCCCGTCAGCCAGGCCTAATCCGCCCGGGAATAGCAGTCCATAAGCAACGGGTATAGGCATTTTTTCGGGAATCGCTGGATTTCTGCTTTTCTCCTGTTAGATTGAACCCCAACCCTAGGCCGTTTGGCCCTGGGGAGGAGAGCTCGATGAGGGAGAGGCAATGTCGGAAACAGGTTGGGATTGGGCGGCCCTGATAGTGGTCGTCATTCTCTTTGCAGGGCTGGCCCTGCTGAGCAGGAGGACCAAGGTCAATTTCAGTTGGCGGGTCATCATAGCGACAGTGCTGGGAATCCTGGTGGGTGTGGGCTTCTCAGGTCACACGACCTATGTGGGGGCATTCGGTAACGTCTGGTCCGAGGTCATATCGGCCCTCGTGGTGCCCCTCCTGCTCTTCAGCATCATCGCCAGCATCAGCCGCATCGGCGGGTCAGGTCGGTTGAAGAACATCAGTGTGAAGACCATCGTTCTGCTCATGGTCAACACCTTCACAGCCGCCGTGATCGCCCTGGTTCTGGGGCTGCTCTTCCAGGTCGGCAAGGGATTCAACCAGGCCCTGCCCAAGGGGGCCAAGCCTCACGAGGTGCCGGGAGTGCTCGATACCCTGATCGGCCTCTTCCCTTCGAATCTGGCGGAAAACTGGGCCCAGAACCAGGTCATTCCTGTCGTTATCTTCGCCATCCTCCTGGCAGTCTCTCTGAACAAGGCCGCCTCGACACCGCGTGGCGAACAGAGCGTGGCCCCCTTCAAGACTTTCGTGGAAGCCGGCAATGTGGTCCTGTCCAAGGCCACCCAAATCGTGGTCGGCTTCACCCCCTATGCGGTCCTGTCCCTGATCGCCGCCGCCATCGGTCGTAGCAACCTGAAGAGCCTTCTGCCCTTGTTGGCGGTTCTCTTGGTGGCCTACCTGGGTCTGGCCATTCAGCTCTTCCTGGTTCAACCCCTGATCCTGGCCTTGGTCGGCCGGGTCAATCCTCTGCCCTTCTTCCGCTCCCTTTGGCCGGCGGGCGTGGTGGCCTTCACCTCCGAGAGCAGCATCGGCACCATTCCTGTTACGGTCCGTCAGCTGCGCTCTGCCGGCGTTCCCGAAGAGACGGCTTCCTTCGTGGCCAGTCTGGGAGCCAATCTAGGCATGCCCGGATGCGCCGGACTCTGGCCTGTTCTCTTGGCGGTCTTCGCCATCAATGCTCAGGGAATTCCTTACTCCCCCCTGCGTTTTGCCCTCCTGATCGTCTTTGCTCTGGTGGTTTCCGTGGGAACGGTGGGTGTGCCAGGCACAGCCACGATCACCGCCACCTCCCTCTTCACGGCGGCTGGCCTGCCCGTACCCTTCATCGCTATCATGCAGCCTATTTCTCAGATTGTGGATATGGGCCGCACATTGGTGAACGTGGCTGGTGCAGCTAATACGGCTGTCATTGTGGCCAGGACCGAGAATGAACTGGACCTTGACCTCTACAAGGGTCGCGAGGTCTTCGACGACCAGGATATTGAATGACATCGAATGACTGGTCTCTATAACATTGCAAGCCGTATGGTCGGGCGGCAGGCGGCAAGAGGATGAACCATCCTGTCCCGACCTGTAGCTGTCGGGATATCGAGTAGTCCGAACAGCCACGGTTGCCATCGGACCAATAAAAAATGTCTTCGACCGACATCAGTCAGCCGAAGACATTTTCATTTCTTCGTGCGAACGGAGGGAGTTGAACCCTCACGAGCATCAGCTCACTGCCACCTGAAGACAGCGCGTCTACCATTCCGCCACGTTCGCAGACAACTGGAAAGGCTAGCACGTTTGTCTATGCAGCGCAATAATGGCGTGTTGGTTCAGCCCTTGGATCCGTGAGCGTAGAACCTGGCCAGCGTCTCCTTCTTGTACTCGTCAAAGTAGCCGCCGTCGATGGACTGGCGGATTTCGTCCAGCAGCCTGACGAAGAAGCGTTCGTTGTGGATGGTGGCCAGGGTGTAGCCGTTGAGCTCATGAGCGCGAAGCAGATGGTCGATGTAGGCCCGGGAGTAGTGGGTGCAGGTGTAGCAGTCGCAGTCTTCTTCGATGGGTCTGAAATCAGTCTTGAACTGGGCGCGCTTGATGTTCCAGCGACCGTCACGGGTGAAGACGGCTCCGTTGCGGCCGCAACGGGCGGGGGATACGCAGTCGAAGGTGTCTCCGCCGTTCTCCACGCCAGCAAAGATGTCGTCCACAGCGGCGATGCCCAGCACGTGTCTGGGCCGAGATTCGGGCATTTCGTCGCAGATCCAGGCGCAGGTCTGCCCCAGCAGCCGTTTCTCTATGGCGCCCCCGATGCCCACGCCGTCGAAGTCCAGGGATGCGATCTGGCGGGCGGCACGTCGGCGCAGATCCTCATAGTTGGCCCCCTGCACCACGCCGAACAGGGCCTGGTAGGGCTTGCCGGTCCGTGCCTGGGTCAGCCTCTGATGCTCATCCACGCAGCGTTTGGCCCAACGGAAGGTGCGCTCCACTGACTGCTCCTGGTAGGTGCGGGTGTTCATCAGGGTGGTCAGCTCGTCAAAGGAGAACATGATGTCGGCGCCGATGCGGTGCTGGATGCCCATGGAGATTTCAGCCGAGAAGCGGTGCCGGTCGCCGTTGAGCGGGGACTTGAAGGTGACCCCGTCCTCGTCCACGAAGGCCAGGCGCTCCTTGCCTTCGGCGATCACCTGGTCCGACTTCATGCCGGTCACGTCCATGGCCAGTGTCTTCTTGAAACCAGCACCCAGCGAGAGCACCTGGAAGCCGCCCGAATCGGTGTAGGTGGGACCGTCCCAGTTCATGAACCTGGCCAGACCTCCGGCTTGGTCCAGAATTTCGGGGCCGGGGCGTTCGAACAGGTGGAAGGCGTTGGCCAGAAGGACCTGGGCGCCCAGCTGCCGCATCTGCTCGGGCAGGACGGCCTTCATGGCCGCCTGGGTGGCCACGGGGATGAAAGCGGGGGTGCGGATGTCTCCGTGAGGAGTGTGGATGATGCCGGTGCGGCCATAGCGGCGGCCACCGCGTCCCAGGCCTTCCGGGCTGTCAGGCAGGCGGTTCAGGGTCTCGAAGGAGAATACGGTGCGGTCGCCGGGGCGGCCCGGCGTGGCTCCCAGCGGGTTGGTGATCAGGCTCATGGCTCCACTGTATCCAAGACATCCAACCGTCCCCCTGCTGCCCTGTGTACAGTCGATGTGACTTTCATACAATGTCCAGACAACATTCAGTATCTCGGCTCTAGACTTGGAAGCAATGCATGCAAGGACCCGCTTCGCCTGTCAGCCGGAAACAGCAAAAAGCGCGGGCGACGGGGTAGATTGACAAGCGTGACCGAATAGCAGGCAGCGGCATCGATCCAAAGGAGCAGAAATGGCTGAAGAGCACAAGGCCGACCCTTGGAGGGGCGGCGATGACGATCAGTCCTGGCAGCCAAGCCACATCGAGCGCGGGGCCACCAGTCAAGAGCAAGAGGCGGGAGCTTCTGCGGACCAGACCGACTCTGCTCAAGTCCCCGCGCCAGAAGAAGGGGATCAGCAGACTCAGGCTTGGGACCAGAGGCCCACGACCCCTATTGCCATGCCTGGCGGTGATGCACGACCCGCGACTACGGAAAACGGGTCGAATGGCGATAGCGGCACCGGGGCTTCAGCCTCCGCCTCCAGTGGCTCGGCCGCGGGGCAGGATGCGCCGACGCAGCAGCAGCCTTATTATCGGCCTGCGCCTGAGTATGGAGCATACGCGCCAGCAGGCTCGCGTCCGCCTGCCAACAATCAGGGTCAGCAACAACCCAATCAGCAGCCCAACCAGCAGCCTAACCAGGGATATGGCTCAGGTCCTCAGCAGGGCTTCTTCGGGCAATACGGACAGCCAGGCCAGTTCGGTCAGAACGGCCAGCCACGTCAGAACGCCGGCCAGAACCCCCAGGGCGGCCAGCCTTCCGGCCAGGGCCCCTATGTGCCTTTCGGATCCGGCGGCCTCAACGGTCGGCCTGGTCCCGCCCACAACGCCAGCAGCAACATGAGCGGCACGGGCAAGTACGTCTTCACCGCCGTGGTGGCTGCCCTGGTGGCTGCGGCTCTCATGCTGGGCCTGGGCTGGGCGGCTCTGTCCAACGGATGGATCACCTTGCCCTCGTCCTCCTCGCTGAGCGGAGTCTCCTCCAACTCCTCGGGCCAGGGCACAGCCAAGGTCGAGGGCGGACAGGCTCCTGACTGGCAGGGCATCAGCAAGCAGGTCTCCGAGTCCGTGGTCTCCATCCAGGTGCAGACCAAGAGCGGGGTGGGTGCCGGATCAGGCGCGGTCTTCGACACCCAGGGCCATGTGGTCACCAACAACCACGTGGTCGATGGCGCCCAGGAGATCCACGTCACCCTCTCCAACGGACAGATGTACACGGCCAAGGTGGTCGGCACCGACACCACAGCCGATCTGGCCATCCTCAGCCTGGATCAGGCACCCTCCGACCTGAAGCCTGTGAAATTCGCCGACTCCGAAAAGCTGGCCGTGGGCGAGAACGTCATGGCCATCGGCAACCCCTTGGGCTACGAGAACACGGCCACCACCGGCATCGTCTCGGCTCTGAACCGCCCGGTCTCGGTCATGGACGAGAGCAACAACAACCCCATCGTGACCAACGCGGTCCAGCTGGATGCGGCCATCAACCCCGGCAACTCGGGCGGCCCCACCTTCAATGCGGCTGGCGAGGTCATCGGAATCAACTCCTCCATCGCCTCCATGGCATCCTCCAAGTCGGAGGCGGGGTCCATCGGCATCGGATTCGCCATCCCATCCAACCTGGTCAAGCGGATCGCCGATGAGATCATCAAGGACGGCAAGGCCAAGCACGTCTCCCTGGGCGTCACCATCCAGAGCAGCACGGCCCAGGCCGACGGGGTCACCCGCGGCGGCGCCAAGGTCACCAATGTGGTTTCGGGCTCCCCGGCTGACAAGGCTGGCATCAAGGTTGGGGACACCATCGTGGCCTTCAATGGCCATGCTGTCAACAACAACTACTCCCTGCTGGGCTTCGTCCGGGCTGCAGCCTTCGGCGACTCGGTCAAGATCACCGTGGTACGCGACGGCAAGACCGCCGAGGTGAACGCCACCTTGGATAGCGAGGAGCAGAACGTTCAGGGCAAGCCCAGGACCAACAGGAAGAACTCGGGCGGCAGTGGCCAGGACGGCGACTCCGACCAGGGCGGTTCGGGCGACGACGATGATTCCATGGATCCCTTCCGCTTCTTCTTCGGGCAGTGATCCAGGACTGAACCCAGGGGCCGCATCCGTCAGTTTGGCGGGTGCGGCCCCTTGTCATACTCGCCGGCCATCGCTGGTCCTGGCGCGGTATAGGCTTGAAATGTCAAGAGCAGAAGAGAGCCGTGATCCGGCTACGGCTGTCAGGTAGACAAGTCCGGAGCGGGGAAGTGGTCATGTCAAAAGTCCTGAGTTTCGCCAAGAAAGTCCCCATGCTTTGGGTGGTTCTGGTCTGCGGGCTGGTCATGGGTCTGCTCTGGCACCCCTATCGCCAGGCTGCCCAATGGCTGGTCGCCGTCCTGGTGGCCGTCTCATTGGTGGACACCCTCAAGGGGATGATCGATGACGTGCGCCAGGGCCACGTGGGCGTGGACATCCTGGCCGTGGTCGCCATCCTCTCCACCCTCGCCGTCCAGCAGTACTGGGCCAGCTGGGCTGTGGTCCTCATGCTCTACTCGGGAGACGCCATCGAGCAGTACGCCGGGAACAAGGCGCAGAACAACCTGACCGTCCTGGTCCAGGCCGCCCCTCAGGTGGCCCATGTGGTTCAGGCAGAGCTGCCGGAGGGGGAGCATGTCCTTCCCAAGGAGAGCGACTGGAGCACGGTGGATGTCGATAAGGTCCGTCTGAACGACCTCCTGGTGGTCAAGCCCGGCGAGACCGTGCCCGTTGATGGTGAGCTGATCAGCCCGACCGCCACCCTGGACATGTCCACCATCAACGGCGAGCCCATGCCCCGCAGGCTCTACCAGGACGCCCAGGTCATGTCCGGAGCGGTCAACGGTTCGGGCACCTTCCTGATGCGTGCCCGGCAGCTGGCGCGGGACTCCCAGTACCAGCGAATCCTCAGCCTGGTGCGCTCCGCCCAGAACTCCCGGGCTGCAGTCGTCAGAACAGCCGACCTGATGGCGGTCCCCTTCACCGTGGTGGCCTTCATCATCGCCTGCGTGGCCTGGATCATCTCCGGCGTGCCGACCCGGTTCGCCCAGGTTCTGGTCCTGGCAACCCCCTGCCCTCTGCTGATTGCCGCCCCTGTGGCCTACATGGCCGGGACGGGAAGGCTGGCCAAGGCGGGGCTGCTGATCAAGACCCAGGATGTGATCGAGAATCTGGGCCGGGTCTCGCACATCTTTTTCGACAAAACCGGCACGTTGACCGTAAAACGTCCCCAGGTGTCCAAGATTGACCTGCCAGACGGTGGGAAGCAGAAGGTGGATACGGACCGGATTCTGGCCATGGCGGGTGCTGTGGAGTCCTACTCGGTCCACATCCTGGCCAATGGAATAGCCGAGGCCGGGGCCGCCGCCCAGGAGCGACTGCGGGCACAGGGCAAGGGAGAGGCCCATCTGCATGCGCGGGAGGTTCAGGAGGACTCCGGCAATGGGGTACAGGGCCAGGTCGACGGCCACCAGGTCAAGGTGGGCAGGGCCCAGTTCGTGGCAGACGGGCATTCAAGTGATTTATTCGGCCCCCTGGCTCCTGACGAGATGGCCTCCTACGTCTCTATTGATGGGGTCTTGGCCGCCAGGGTCGTCATGAAGGACGTGCCCAGGTCGGATGCCGCTCAGACCATCACCCAGCTACGGGAGTTGGGCATTACCCGTCTTTCCATGGTCACCGGCGACAAGGAGGACTCGGCCCGGATCATCGCCGACCAGGTGGGCATCACCGACGTGCATGCCGGCCTCTTCCCCGAGGACAAGGCCAATCTGATCGCCAAGGCTTCCAGGGAGGAGCCCAATCGGCAGCCATTCTGGGACATCTGGCTGTCCAAATTCCTTGGTGAGTCAGTGACCAAATCCATCACCCTGATGGTGGGGGACGGGGTCAACGATGCTCCGGTCCTGGCCGCTGCCGACGTGGGCATGGCCATCACCGACGGAACCACCACGGCCGCCTCCGAGTCCGCCCAGGCCGTAATCATGAATGACGACATCGCCTGTCTGCCCAGGTCGATCGCCATCGCCCGCAGGACCAAGAGGGTCATGCTCCAGGCGGTCATGCTGGGGCTGACCCTGGCCACAGTGGGCATGCTCTGTGCCGCCTTCGACCTGATTCCGGTGGTTGTCGGCGCCTTTACGCAGGAGGCCATCGATGTGGTTTCCATTCTCTGGGCCCTGACTGCACTGATAGACCGGGACTGAGGCCATTCACGACGCTTGGTGAAAGTCCCGGGGATGGAGCCCGACTAGCTCTGTTTCCGACCGTCGCTTTGCGTTAGGCTGACAAGCATGAGCGATATTAATGTTAATGATTCCACCATGCCCGCACCGGCCCGCGGCGAGGAAGCCGACTCACCCCTGCGCGTGGCCGTCATAGGCGCGGGGCCTGCAGGGGTCTACGCCTCTGACATCCTGCTGCGCCAGCTTCGGGAAAAGGGAGCAGACCTGGGTCTGGGCGACCGGGCCCGGATCGATTTGTTCGAGAAGCTGCCCGTTCCCTTCGGTCTGGTCCGTTACGGCGTGGCCCCGGATCATCCCAGCATCAAGTACATCGCCGGCGCCTTGGAGAAGACCCTGGACAACCCCGAGATCCATCTCTATGCGGATGTGGAGTTCGGCAAGGACGTCAACTTGGATGATCTGCTTCAGCGCTACGATGTGGTGCTCTTCGCCACCGGTGCCGTGGACGACCGCCCCTTGGAGATCGCCGGCCACGAGCTTGATGGCGTTCACGGGGCCGCCCACTTCGTCGAATGGTATGACGGCTATCCCGACGCTGACCAGGACTGGCCCCTGGATGCCAAGCAGGTGGCCGTCATCGGAGGCGGGAACGTGGCCATGGATGTCTCCAGAATCCTGATGCGGCGGGCCGACGACCTGCTGGGCACCGACATTCCCGATAACGTCTACCAGGGGATTCAGGGCAACCAGGCCCGCGAGCTGCACATGTTCATCCGTCGTGGCCCGGCCCAGGCCAAGTTCTCGGTCCAGGAGCTGCGTGAGCTGGAGAAGTTGCCTGGAGTGCAAATCGTCATTGACGAGGAGGACTTCGACCTGGATCAGGAGACCATTGATCGAGCCGGTGCCGACAAGCTGACCCGGCAGATGCTGGAGGAGCTTTACACCATCAGGGAGATGGCCGAGGACATGGCTGAGGACGGCGGCGTCGACTTCGAAGGCAATCCTGCCGACCGCCATTTCTATATGCACTTCTACCGGATGCCTGCCGCAATCATCGGCCAGGACGGCAAGGTGACCGGCATTCGCGTGGAGAAGACCAAGGTCACGCCCGAGGGCACCATGGAGGAGACCAGCCAGTACGAGGAGTACCCGGTTCAGGCCGTCTACCATGCCATCGGCTACAAGCCTGCCGAAGTTCCCGGCATTCCCTACGATTTCGCCGGCTATACGCTCTCCAACGTCCACGGTCGTGTGACCACTGCTCCCGAGGGGCAGGACGGCCGACCCATCGACCGTCTCTACGCCACTGGTTGGGCCAAGAGGGGACCTGTAGGTCTGATCGGATCCACCAAATCCGATGCCCTGGAGACCATCGGCAACATGCTGGATGACCTGGCCGCCAGCCCGACTCGTGGCCGCTTCGCCAAGGACCGCGACGACGATTCGATTGACCGTTTCTTGGCAGACAAGGGCATCCAGCCCATCGACTTCGCCGGCTGGAAGCGGGTGGATGCCTACGAGCGTGCCGAGGGCGCCAAGGCCGGCCGCGAGCATATCAAGGTCATCGACCCCGACCAGCTCCGCCAGCTAGCGCACGGCGAGTAGGCGATCGCTCTTAGGCCTGTGTTGACAGTGACAGGACTTGGATGAGGCTCATGAATCCTCACCCGGGTCCTATTTTCTTAGTATTCAATACTGGGTGCTTACTGCAGACGGATGGGCCTCGCGTAGCTATCATTGTCATTAGAGCCCATCACGGAATCGAAGGAGCGTGACATGGCTAATCTGACTCTCTATCCGGCCACCCTCCAGTGGGCCGTTGAGGAGGGTGATGCCGATCCAGTGGCCCTGTCTCAGCGCCGAGGGCTTGGCCAGTTACCGGATTGGCTGGAATCCAAGGAACCCGTGTCTGTATCCTTCAACAAGGTAGAGCAGCTCAGCAGGGCCCTGCATGTGCCCTTCGGTGCCTTGGTCAGGTCGGTTGTGCCCCAGCGTCGTTCTGAGCCTCTGGTCCAGTACCGGACCGTAGGCAATACGTCTGTGCAGCCCAGCAAAAACCTGCAGGACACCATAGACCAGATGCGATTCAGGCAGGAGTGGGCCAGGGATGAATTGCTTGAGTCTGGCCTGGATGCCAACCCACTGGTCGGTTCGGTGCGCGATGCCGAGCATGACGATGCCCTGGCTGATGCGCTCCGCTCCACCCTTGGGTTGGATGGGCGCTCTGCTTGGGAGGGCGGCAATTCCAGCGATCGCTTCCGTCAGCTCAAGGAACGCGCCTCTGATGCGGGCATCATGATCATGCTCAACTCCCAGGTGGGGTCTACCAGATCCCGCAAGCTGGATCTTCAGGAGTTCCGGGGATTCGTGTTGATCGACGACATGGCCCCGCTGGTGTTCATCAACAGAAACGATTCTTTTGACGGCATGATCTTCACCTTGATTCACGAGGTGGGACACGTACTGCTGGGCACTCAGGAGCTCTTCGACGGTATTGGCGGACAAGGGGACCGCAAGGCCACGGAGCGCGCGATAAATCGCGCAGTGGTAAAGGCCGTGATTGACGATGAGCGCTTCCGGCGGCTCTGGCAGGAGAAGTTGGACGCGGGCAAGGTGCCGGCCGACGCTGCGGAGTCTATAGCTGACGACTTCCATCTGAGTGCCTCGGCCATGGGGATACAGGCCCATCAGTTCGGCTTGACTGACGAGGATACACTCGAGGAACTGCGGGCACGAATGGATCGGTATCTTCAGGGCAAGGCCGCTCATCATCAGGAGCAGGAAACCCATGGTAATGGCAACAGGACCAATGCCTCCAGGGTTGATACCGGTTTCGTCCGCTTGGTCAATGCCGCCATGGACGGGGGCAGACTGGCTCCGACTGAGGGCTTCGACCTGGTGGGTGTGCGTTCTCCGCAGTCTTATCAGGGTTTGATTCGTGAAAAGAAGCTGATATGACTGCTACTCTCTACCTGCCTGATTCCAACATCTTCATCGCCTCCTACCGGCTCAACCATCCTTTCGACTACAAGGAGTTCCACCCCTTCTGGCGATGGATGGAAAAACTGGCTGAGGACAGGTCGATTGCCATGGTGGATGTCGTCTACGACGAGCTGGTCAACGAGCAGGCTGCCGATCCCGATATGTTGGATCTTTGGGTGCGTGCAGTGTTCAAAGGCCGCCAAATAAGCCACAAGGACGACAGGTATGCGCAGGTATATGCGAAAATCCAGGATTATCTGGTCACCTGCGGGCAGTATACGGAAGGCTCGCGCCAATACTGGGAGTCAGAGGGCAAGGCGGATCCCTGGCTGATTGCCGTGGCCAAGGTCGAGGGGGCGGTCATTGTGACGGATGAGGCCCGGGTTCCGCTACAACAGGGACAGCACATGAAGAAAGAGCCCAGGATTCCTAACATCGCAGACCAGTTTGGGGTGAAGACCATGAATCTTCGCCGGTTCTTCGATGCCAACGGGAGGTTGAAGAAGGCCCAATATGTTCCTAAACCTCGTGACAAGAAGAGCGGAGATCCAATCGTATTGTTCTGAATAAAGAGGGGGGCATTGGCAGCTTCATCTTTTCAGCGGTCGTTCAGCAAAAATTCAGCGGCATTGTCTACCATGGAACCCATGAATGGCAAGCTGAAGGTTCACGGACATTTCAACGGCCTTAAAACGACGCTTTTGTTCGCCCTTATGTGGGCCGTTATTATGCTCATCTGGTGGCTGACTGGCGGTCGCCAGGGGACGCTGGGCATCTATATCCTCATAGGCCTGGCCACCACTTTCGGGTCCTACTGGTTCTCCAACAAGGTGGCGATCGCCTCCATGCATGCCCGGCCGGTCAGCGAGCAGGAGGCCCCCGACCTCTACCGGATCGTCCGGGAACTGTCGGGGAGGGCCGGCAAGCCCATGCCCCGCATCTACATCGCCCCCACTGACTCTCCCAACGCTTTTGCCACAGGCCGTAACGAGCGCCATGCCGCCGTCTGCTGCACCCAGGGGATTCTGCGTATCCTCAACGAGCGGGAGATTCGCGGGGTGCTGGGCCACGAGCTCATGCACGTCTACAACCATGACATCCTGACCTCTGCTGTGGCTTCGGCCATGGCTACGGTCATCACCTACCTGGGTTACTCCCTCATGTATTTCGGCGGTGACAGCCGGGACAGGGATAGTGATTCCGGCGTCTTCGGCCTCCTGGGCGTGCTGATCAGCTCGATTCTGGCCCCTCTGGGTGCTTCCCTGATCCAGATGGCCATTTCGCGCACCCGTGAGTATGACGCCGACGAGGACGGCAGCCGGCTGACTGGGGATCCGGCGGCTCTGGCGTCGGCGCTGAATAAAATATCCTATGGGTCTCAGGCTGCGCCTATGCCGCAGACCGCCGGTACCCAGAGCGCCGCCGCCATGATGATCGAGAACCCCTTCTCGGTCAAAGGATTCAGCAGGCTCTTCTCCACTCATCCGCCCACCGATGAGCGCATCGCCCGCCTGATGCAGATGAGTCAGGAGATGGGGCAGACCCAGGTGAATTCCGGGCATGGAGCTCAGGTGGGGTACTGAGAGGTCGAGCAGTTTTGCGTCCCTGTCGATAGGAGATGATGCCTGGGATGACGGAGACCATCAATCTGGCCATCGTCGACGATCAGGAGCTGGTCAGAGCAGGACTGGTCTCGATACTGGCTGATGAGGACGATATCAACATTGTCGCGGATGCAGCCAGTGCCCGGGAGCTTCTGGAGCACCCTCGCCTGAGAGATGTCGATGTGGCCCTGGTTGACTGCCGTATGCCTGACATTGACGGGATTCGCCTCATCGACATCTTGCGTAAGAGAGGACTGAAAGCCCGATGCATCGCACTGACGGCATTCGACGAGGATGAGAACCTTGTGGGAAGCATCAAGGCTGGAGCATATGGGCACCTGCTCAAAGACGCCGATGCAGAGGAGATCATCGGCACCGTGCATAGGGTCTATAGGGGTGAACGCGTCCTCGGGACTGCAGAGTCGGGTAGGCTGATGGACCTCATCAGCAGGGAAGGCGAACCGTCGCAGCCTGTCAAAGCAGCGGGAGGAGTCGACGTAGCCGACGACTTCGATCGGACTGACCGTCAGATCATCGACATGATTGTGGCTGGTTTAACCAACAGGGAGATTGCCGATCATCTCTGCCTATCCCTGGGCACGGTCAGAAACCGCGTCAGTAGCATTTTCGACAAAACCGGCGTGCGCAATCGCACCGAGTTGGCCATGACCTCAAGGCGGTCATGAGCCCGTCAGAAACTGAGTCGTCTCAGGAGCGGAAACCAGGGTCCCTTCCCATACGTGGGCCTGGTGGAGGTCGCTTCGTTCTGCTGCTCCTTCCTGTGGTCAAAATATGGCAATCCTCTCAACTTCTTCCTCTTCCAGACGGTCATGGTGTCGGCCTGGCTGGGTTATAGGCTGATTCGGCGACGTATTCCTGCCCTCATTTGTGGGGGCCTTCTCATCGCGGTTTGTCTGGCAGCCACTCTCTTCGACAATCCGCCGCAGATGTTTCTCACCACCATCGTGACCGTGGATGTTCTCTTCGCCTTTCCGGAGATCTGGACCTGGGTTGCAGTAGGAGGGGAAATAGGGGTCTACATTCTGCATATGGCATGGAGGGGAGAATGGCGACGGGACTCCTGGGGCGATACGGTCCTGAACCTGGCTCTGATCGTCTTCTTCGCGGTGGCTTTCCTCTTTTACGCACGGGCCAGCCGTCTGCTCATTGAAAAGAACCGGCAGCTCGCCAGGCAGTCGCTCACAATAGAGAGCCTGGCCCTAGCTAAGGAGCGGGCAGAGATGGCCTCGCAGATGCATGATTCGATTGGTCAGTACCTATCGGCCATGCACATGGAGCTTGAGGCGGCGCAAAGGACCCTGCACAAGGGTTCATCCATCGACCGGGCCCTCACCCATGTGATCAAGGCCGAAGACATCGATAAGAAGGCACTGGCTCAGGTACGTCAGCAGGCCAGGGCTTTGAACCCGGCTGCCTTTGGCGGGGAGCTGACCAAGGAGTCGATTGTCGGTCTGGCAGACTCCTTTGAATCCACAGGTCTGCATGTGACCGCTACGGTGAATGGGAGCCTGGAGGGCCTGTCATCGCAGAATAAGGTCCTTATCTACCGGGCCTTGCAGGAGACTTTGACCAACGTGGTCCGTCACGCCCATGCCTCCTCCGCCTCAATTGTTATTGATCTGGCACCGAGAACCCTTCGCCTGTGTGTGACGGACGACGGGGTGGGTCCTGGCAAAGGGTCTGGTCGGTTTGTGCCGGGCTTCGGCCTGTCCTCCCTTGAGCAGAGGGTAAAGGACCTGGGCGGCTTCTTGCAGGTAGGACCGGCAGAGACAGCGGAGTCTTCCCGAGGTACCCGGGTAATACTCTCCCTTCCATTGACCGCGGATTCTTGCAGGTAACTTCTGCAGTGCAGCGGACGCAGTGACATTTGTCCTCCTGATGGTGACATCTGTCGGTAGCATCTCCACTATCCGTCGATATAGCTTGGCCCTATGCAATGGGCAGCAATAGGCGGTGAAAGGAAAGGACCCGGAACGGAAGGGGCTGAGGGGCGGAGTATTAGGATCGGGTACATCCGCCTGGTGAATTCCTTGTGGAGGGGAAACCGCGGCCTGCAAATCCTGAACATTCTGGCTGGAGCCTGTCCCATGGCCTTGATTCTCCTGGTTCTTGAGGCTATGGTCCGGGGAGGAGAGGGTGCCGATTCGACCACTCCGGTAGTCATGGTAGCCATCTTTCTGACGTCTTCAGCTTCCGTTTCCAAGACCATCAGCGACCATGCCTTCACTGCTCAATGGGACAGGCTCATGCGCATCCGTCTGCTGGGCGCCTCCCCCTGTCGGCTCCTGGGCTCGATACTGGCCGTCCAAGGTCTCATGGCTGCCTTCTCAGGCCTCATTGGCGTGGCTCTGGGCGAGCTGATGAAGCCTCTGGCAAGGCCTGCCATGGCACGGCTGGACATGCTTTTGCCGGAGCATGGCATCCTGCCAAACCTCTCCTCCATTCTTATGACGGTCCTGCTTTCCGTTTTGTGCCAATGTCTGGGCGCCATATTGGCTGCAGTGAGGGTCATCCGAGCTCGGCCCGATTTGCAGTCCATGCCCCGCTCTTCCGGGAGACGGTACCGCGCCCTGTCTACTGCTGCCATGCTCCTGGTGGTCCTTGCGACTTGCATGATGATCTACCTAAAGGGGACTGGAGCGGCCGCCGGCGGTATGGGCATCTTTTTGATTCCTCTCTTGGCATGGGCCTTGATAAGAGTGGGCAGACCCCTATTGAACCGAGCAGCGGGGGTCATCATGGCGGGTTACCCAAAAGGTCCTGTGGTCACCTTGGCTTTGCGCAATCAGGAGACCACTAGGGCGGCCTCGCTCTTCACGATGGTGGTCGTCGCCACCGCAGTTGCCTGCGGACTTTTCGGCTTCTTGGGATACAGCGATGCCAATGCGCGCGCCTCTCTGACCACGGCTCTGGCAGGAGGGTCTGTGATCAGCCCGGTCGGCAGTGACCGAGGGGCCCTGGATCATTGGGCTGCCTATGTTCGGTCGCGCGATACTGATCCTCTTATTCTGGCTCCTGCCACCGTAGTGCCTATGGCAAAGGACGGTGCGGGATGCGACCGGCAAATACGCCGGGCCGCCTCCTACTATCGTGGTGCCTCACGCCTTCAAATAGATGGCGATTTGAGTCGGATTTTTCCGTCGGCAGCCCTGCATCCTGCGCGGGATAGTACAGGATTGGACGGGCTCGATGGGGTGGTGGCTTCCAGTCCGGAGGTGGGTGCGGGTCTGTCCCTCGGCGCGCCGGTCTGTATTGATGATGGGAACGGACCAGCTCGACGGAGTCGGATTGCGGCTATAGCTGACCTGCCGGGTGGAATGGGTCAGTACTTCATCCCCTCGCATCTATCTACTTCTACCTCCCGAAATGCATGGAAGACCGGATATGAACGTTGGGGCGGGCGCACTCCCCTGGCTCTGGTTTCGTCACAGGTGGGTGGCCGGGAGGTGCCGACAGGGGTCGTTGACCAGACGGCTGAAGCATGGGTGGCGAATCTGCCGACTGGCAAGATCTATGCACAGACCGGAGGGGAGGGGATGAAGGAAATGGCCGTCATCGTCTACCCGGTCTTGGTCATATGTGCCGTGGGCGTCCTGTCGCTGATCTTCACCATGGTTGAGGAGAGGCGTAGGACCAGGGCCGTGGCCGTCCTTCTTGATTTGGGAGTCTGGCGGTACGGATGCAGTGGGACGTTAAGGTACCTGAGCGAAGTCTTGCCGGCCTTCCTGCTGGCCTGCGCCGGTTCGCTCCTGGTTGTCAACCTCTGCTCTCACCCGCAGTCAGTCGAACTCTATGGAGGTATCTCCTTTTACTGTCCCGCTGGGCAGCTGGGTCTGCTTCTGGCGGTGGTCCTGGCGATGGGGCTGGTGGCCCTGGTCGCCCACATGATTTCCTATGTTCGTCTGGTCTGTCAGGGATGAGCAAAGCAGCCTGTGGTGGACTGGAAATAAGTGAGAGCGCCATGAAATGAGACGGAGTCTTACATTCGGCGGTTGTGAGCGGATGTTTTGAAAATTGCGTGTAAGAAGGCTGGGCGTGAGAAGGAGGGATGTATGGAAACAGGACATGATGGATGGGATGCAAGAAAATCTCAGGTAACTGCCCAGGGTGTGGGCCCGGATGGTGGCGGTACGGTCTTGCGGGCCAGGTCCGTTTGCTACGACTACTCGGAAAATGGACGACGCAGGCATCGTCTGCTGGGAAAGTCGTATGACAGGAATGGGCCGGCATCTCAAATCGGGCCAGTCAATATAGAACTGCAAGATGGCTGTATTACGGCCCTGATTGGACCCTCGGGATGCGGGAAGTCCACTGTGCTCAAGCTGCTTGCCGGCATCCTGACCCCCTTGCGAGGTCAGATCTGGTATGAGCATCGGGATATTGCTCGGCAGCCGGATTTTCGCCGGGCAAGGCTTCGCAGGACCGAATTCGCCTTCATTTTTCAGGATTACATGCTGGTCGATTCTTTGACGGTCGCCGAGAATATCATCCTGCCGCGGTCCTTGAATGGTTCAGCCACCGATGATGGTGCTGTACGTCGGGCTCTGGCCTGTGTGGACCTGCCGACCGGTGTAATGAGGCGAAAGGTGGGCGAGCTGTCAGGAGGTCAACAGCAGCGGGTGGCCATCGCTCGGGCCATGATCATGGATGCGCAGGTTCTCTTCGCGGATGAGCCCACCGGCAATCTGGATCCCAGAGCCCGTGAGGACACCCTTGATGCCATCCAAGCAGCCATGAGTGCGGGACTCAAGGCCAGCCTTCTGGTCACCCATGATGCCAGGGTGGCTTCCAGGGCCGACAGAATTCTGTATATGCAGGATGGGAGGATTTGCGGTTCCTATCCCCATATGGATCAAGAGGATATAGAGCGGCTCCTTCTGTCCGGGTCGGAGTAGGAGGAGCCGCTGAGGTCGATTCAAAGCTGAATTCTGTGCCCGTTACAGACCACGGTTTTGACGGACCAGTCAGCCGGGTTCAGGAGGAGGAGGTCGGCCGCATAGCCGGGTGCCAGCAGACCCAGCGGAGCACCGGTGATCGGGTTGGAGCGGTCCAGTCCCAGGGCCCGGGCAGGTGTCAGCGTGGCGGCTTCCACGGCCTGGGGGGCTGGCAGGCCGATGGCCTGGATAGCTCTGCCGACTGCCACATCCAGGGTCAGGGTTGAGCCGGCGATGGCCCCGTTGGAGGTCAAGCGGGCGTGGCCGCCCTTCACTGTTACGTCCAGGGAACCCAGCTTGTAGGCGCCGTCCTCGCAGCCGGTAGCCTCCATAGCATCGGTGACCAGGGCTATTCGATGGGGGAAGAGCCTGAAGGCCAGGTCGACGCAGGGGTCCTGCACATGGAAACCGTCATTGATCATCTCAGCCGTGACCCGGGGGTCCTCCACAGCGGCCGGAATAGGTCCTGGCTGACGGTGGTGAATGCCGTTCATGGCGTTGAAAACATGAGTGAGTATGCGCGCGCCGGCATCGAACGCGCGGCGAGTATGGTCATAGTCGGCATCGCAATGGCCGACCGCAGGCATCACACCGGACTCGGCCAGGCGGGATATGGCCTCGTAGCCATGGTCGCGCTCGGGGGCCAGAGTCACTTGGCGTATGCAACCGTCGGCGGCCTCCAGGAGGCTGTCGAGAACCGCCGGTTCGGGGTCGCGCAGGCACTTGGGATCGTGCGCCCCCTTACGGGAGAGGGCGATGAAGGGCCCCTCCAAGTGGGCGCCCAGTACGTCGGGTCTGGAGTCCATGACACGTCTGACCGAACGTAGGTTGGTGCACATCGTGTCGACCGGGTTGGTGATCAGGCTGAGCACCTGCCTGGTGGTTCCATGGACCATATGGCAGGCTCTGGCAGTGCGAATGGCCTCATCCCCGTCGTCAAATGAGTGAACCCAGCCCCCGTGGGAGTGGATGTCGATGAATCCGGGGGTGAGGATGAAGCCGGTTGCATCGATGAACTCCACGTCGTTTGCATTCACGTCATGGCTATCGGATCCAGGCTGGAAGGAGGGGGGCAGGCTGGACAGACCAGCGGCCCTCAGAGCGGATTCCAAGCTCTTCCTGCCTTGCCCGACCTGCTCAATCCTGCCCTCTAAGGTCAAAATCCAGCTGTCTTCCCTGATTCCTCGGGCATCTATCAGCCTTGCGCCGGTCAGAACAAGGGGATGGGCCGGCCCATGGAGGGATGACTCGACCGCGAGCCCCGCCGACTCGTATGCTTCCTTGGACATGTTTGGTTTGCCTTCTAGATGGACTGCCAGTCAGGCTTGTTGGCGTATGCCCACTTGTAGTAGTCGCGGTTGCGCAGGCGGGAGGCGGCGGCCTCGTCCACGATCACAGTGGCGTGGGGGTGCATCTGGAGGGCGGAGGCCGGGCAGAAGGACGATATGCCGCCCTCTACGCTCTCGGCCACGGCTTCTGCCTTACCGGCACCGAAGGCCAGGAGGACCAGCTGGCGTGCTTTGAGGATGGTCCCGATGCCCTGGGTGATGCAGTGGGTGGGCACCTGATCCATGTCATTATCGAAGAATCGGGCATTGTCGATGCGGGTCTGCTCGGTCAGTGTCTTGATGCGGGTGCCCGAAGCCAGGGAGGATCCAGGCTCGTTGAAGCCGATGTGTCCGTCGGTGCCGATGCCCAGGATCTGCAGGTCGACGCCGCCGGCATCCTTGATTGCCTGGTCGTACACGCGGCCAGCGTCCTTGATGGTGTCCAGGTTCCCATTGGGCACTCTCACCTTGGCGGGGTCCAGGCCCAGAGGCTCGACCACGGTCCGGTCGATGGTGGAACGGTAGGACTGGGGGTGGGCCGGATCCAGCCCCGCGTACTCATCCAGGGCGAAGCCACGCACCTGTGAGACGTCGATCCCCTCCTTGTGGACCAGATCGGCTAGCGCCTTGTATGCTGCCAGAGGGCTGGACCCCGTGGCCAGACCCAGCACGCAGTCAGGCTTGCGCCGGATCAGGTCGGCTGTGCAGCGGGCATAGATTTCGCCGGCTTCCTCTTGAGACTTGACGATGATGATTTCGGTCATGATGCGATTTCCTTTCCTATAAAGTCAGATGAGTGACTACCAGCGGCCATGCGTCCTGCCAGGGCGGCGCCGATGGCTGCGATGGGCAGGTCGGTTGGGGCCAGACGCAGCCGGTCAGGCAGACTCAGCGAGGCGATGAAGTGGCTGCAAGCCGCGCTTTTATTCAGATGCTCGGTGACCAGATCCAGCAGGGGCTGGCCGGTTTTGCTCATGCCGCCGCCCAAGATGATGACAGCGGGATCGATAGTCAGCGCCACGATCTGGACAGCCAAGGCAATGCCATGGCCGATGATGTCCTGGACTTCCTGGGCGTGCTGGTTCCCCTTGCTTGCCTGGGCAATCAGGTCAGGCAGGGGGTGGGCGATTCCCGGCCAAAGGGCTTCCACTGCCGAACCTGAGGCCACGGTCTCCAGACAGCCACACTGGCCGCACTTGCAGGGGAACTGGTGGGCATCCACTGCGATGTGGCCAATTTCGCCGATTGCCCCGCTGGCTCCATGTTCGATCCGACCCTCACGGATGATGCCCGCAGCCAGACCAGTGCCTAGGTTGATGAAGGCCACTACGTGGTCGTCCTGGTCGGGCAGGGCCCTGGGTCCGTCACGCCCAGGCTCTGATGCAGGGCGTCGTGCCTGGTTCCGGGCGGCCACGGAGTGGGGTGTGGTCCCAGGGGCCACCAGGGTGTCGCCATCCTGCGAGGCGGCCCCCAGGGCAGCGATGTTGACATCGTTCTCGACGCGGACGGGCAGGCCGGTCGTCTTGGCAACGGCAGGGCCCAGAGCCATGTGGCGGATGCCCAGGTTGACTGCGTCATCCACTATTCCCCGGTTGGCATCCACCCGCCCCGGGATGCCCAGACCTATGGTGGCCGGACCCTGGTTCGGGCCCACTCGATCCAGCAGGTGCCGGATAAGTGTCACCGTGTCGTCATGAACCGCTTGGTTGCCCTCGCGCGTAGGGATTCGATGGCAGGCCAGCAGGTGCTTGCCGCCGTCCATGGCCACGCCCTCGATCTTGGTGCCGCCGATGTCAATTCCTAGGCTGATCGGACCGGCCTGGGCGCTATCTGTATCCGCCTCGGGATGCGGGGTCGATGCTGTCATGGATTTCAGCGGGCCTGGTCCTGGTCCGCCCGTCCCTGTCCGCAGGCCTTCTTGATGGCCGTAGTGATGGAGACCGCCGGGTCGTTGTAGGGAATCAGAGTGGATTGGAAGGCGTGATAGAGGTCGGACTTGCCGGGCCAGACCGTGCCGATGACATGGTTGTCGGCATCCAGCTGATGCCACCAGGATCCGCCCTTGTGGTCAATCAGGTAGTGGTCTACGTAGCTGCAGAAGGTGGCGTACCAGTCAGCGTAGGTGGCCTTGCCGGTGGCTGCGTAGAGGGTGGACGAGGTGTTCAGGGCCTCGGCCAGGGTCCAGTGCATGCGGTCGTGGACTACCGGGCGGCCTTGCCAGTCCGTGGTGTAAACCAGGCCCTCGGCCCCGTCAGCGGCCCAGCCATCTTCCACAGCCCTGGCGAACAGGTGCTCGGCTGCCTCGATGTAGGGGCGACGGTCGGCCTCCTGATCGAACCTGCTTAGGGCGTACTGAGTGATCAGCCTGGACCATTCGATTCCATGGCCCGGCGTTGCCCCGTAAGGCTTGAACTGGTCGGCCTTGTTGTCCTGGTTGTAGTCCAGGTCGGCCTGCCAGTCGCTGTTGAAATGCTCAGGTATACGCCACTGGTTGTTCTTTGCCCAGCCGATGACCTGGTCGATGATGCGGCCGGCGCGTTCGCGGTAGTTCTCTTTACCAGTGGCATCGGCCACAGCCAGGAAGGCCTCGGTGCTGTGCATGTTGGCGTTGAGCCCCCGGTAGGGGTCCAACCGGGTGAAGCCGCTGTCCCATGTGTCGACGGCCAGGCCCTTATCGTCATCCCAGAAGTAGCGGTTGAAGATCTCCAGCGCCTGATCCAGCAGGGCTTGTCCATCGGAGTCGCCGGCCAGCATGGCCGAGGAGGCAGCCAGGACCACGAAGGCGTGGGTGTAGCAGGTCTTGCCGCTCTCGGGCTGGCCCTGCCAGGAGACCGAGGGGTACCAGCCGCCGTGTTCGTTATCGTGCAGGTTGCCTTGAAGGGCCTGGACGCCGCGGTGGACCAGCTCCGATGCTCCCGGGTAGCCCAGGAGGCTGCCGATGGCGTAGACGTGGGTCATCCGGCAGGTGATCCAGGTCTGGATTCCCTGCTCGGGATCGATGCTGCCGTCGTCATTGAGCCAGCCGGCGCCGCCCTGCTCGGTGGGGAACCCGCGCCCGAAGTCCAGGAAGCCATAAGTTTGTGAGGCCATGAAGATACGGTTAGCTTCGTTGCCCAGCAGGTATCGGGGATTTATGGCGGACGATGATACTCCCGAATGGTTCGGTGTCGTGGTCATGGCGATCGCTCCTTTGCTCAGCGAGGGGATGCAGCTGTTTCTGGTATCTGTTCATAGCCTAACACGTAATTGTTAGGAAACTGAACTTTTTACTGGTTGCCCCAATGGTCTTGTTCGCGATGCTAGTGCTCAATCATGAAATCAAACGACTTTGGTGCCGCAATGACGAGGTCTGGACCTGACCGAGCAAGGAAGTTTACAATACAAGGAGCAAGTATGGATGGGCATGATTACGGGGTTCAAGGCCCAATCCCCATGGCGGGTCCCCGTTCCCGCATTATCTATCGTCAGGCGAATCATGACCAGCAATACCGGCAACCTGTCCAAGGCGCTGCCCAAGTCGGTGCGGCATCACAACCGAGCCGTCCTGCTCAGGCTGCTCTACCCCGATGTCAGTATGACCAGAGCTGATCTGGCCCGCGCCTCAGGGTTGACCAGGGTCGCCATATCAGACATCGTGGCCGAGCTGCTGGGCGAGCATCTGATCATGGAGGTGGGTTATAGCAAATCCACTGGGCCGGGCAAGCGGGGACGGCTGCTGCGCATCAATCCTGACGGGCGCAGTATCTTGGCCCTGGACCTTTCCACGCCCTACGTTTTCAGGGGAGCGGTGCTCAACCTGACCGGGCAGGTGGTGGGGCGTGAGGAGATCCCGCTGACTGCTGACGGCAAGATCCCCCTGGACCTGGTGGGAGAGCTGACCGATTCATTGATGCAACGTGCAGCCCATCCCATCATGGGTATCGGCGTATCCAGTCCCGGCATCGTCAGTGCCGAAGGCGTGGTGGATGATGCCACCAACCTGGGCTGGGTTCAGACCGACCTTCGCGGCTATCTGCATGAGAAGACAGGCCTGGAGGTGACGGTCAACAACGACGCCAACAACGAGGTACTGGCCGAGCAGCAGTTTGGCTCAGGCCAGTCCGACCTATTGCTGGTCCATCTGGGCGACGGAGTTGGGGCAGGGTTGCTGGTTTCCGGCGAGCTTGTGACCGGCTGCAATCGTGCGGCCGGCGAGATCGGCCATGTGGTGGTGGATCCCACCGGTCCTCAGTGCCGTTGCGGTAAGCGCGGTTGCCTGGAATCGCTGATTAGCGTTCCCAAGCTGACTGCTGCGATGGACCGGGATCCCGACAATCTGGCCAGCATTTTGCGCCGTGCTGGCGAACTGCTTGGTCGTGTTCTGACCATGCCTGCCGGCCTTATGGACATTCCTCGCGTGGCTGTCTTGGGCGACTCCAGAGTGGTCAACCGCATCTTCCTGAGCGCCATGGAGAAGACCATGAACGATGCCCTGGCCACTGATTTCCGTCGGCCTTTGGTAGTTGACCGTTCGGCCCTGGGTGAGGATGCAGCCTTGCTTGGAGCCTGCTCCACAGTGGTGGCCGATCTGATCGAGCCCGACGGCACTGTCTGAAAGTGGATTGAATACCTATCTCGCAACTGTGCCCAGAGCTGGTGATTCGCGCACATCGCCGAGACCTGCTACCATGGTGACTCGCATGCGGTTGGCCGAGGTCTGAGTCCGGTAGTCGCATTTGCGGGCGTAGTTCATTGGTAGAATGGAAGCTTCCCAAGCTTCAGAGGCGGGTCCGATTCCCGTCGCCCGCTCTCCTTCTCAGAAAATCGCTAATGGCACTGACATCTGGGTTTGGGAAGATATCAGCTTTGGCGAGGATAAACTCTTGTGCGCATCTGGTACTGACTAGCAGCTTAACGAGGATAAAGCAGATACCCCAACTGAGCATATGCCGCGTTCTTTGCGCATCCATATCGTTAAATGAAACTGGTCGGCCTATAGGCGGTGAGCGAGCGTCAGCATCAGCGTTTACTCACAGGGGAATATCGCTGACGTCTATCGAGAGGAACAGTACCCCAGCCAGACTATGCAGCAAGACGATCAACGTCACTAAGACAAGCAGGATTTTTGTGACGACATTCCACCATTTCCGGGCTTTGCGCGACTTCCGTTTATACAAGGCAACTATATGGACAATGCCGCTTATCAGCCAGCAGACAAGCCCCACAATGGTGGTCGCAATTATCCTGTTCACCCAAGTGTCCGAGGCAAAATCAACGGCATACGGGAATGCCATAAAGAACTGAATGGGAATTTTGCTATACCAGCCCCAGCTCATTGGCAGCAACAGAACCAGGCCTAGAAACCATAGGACAAGGTCGGCATGAGCGGGTACGTGGACCGTGCGGCGAAGGTCGGTCTTCTCCGTATCCTCGCCTGTTGTATCCGCTTTCCGCCCCCTGCATGCCATAGCGGCAAGGCTACAGCATCTGTAGGTATGAAGAGCCACTTGCGGACGCTTCCTCACATTCCCTGTTAATCCTGTTCCGCTTGACCACCAGTTTTCACTGAAGAGTTTCTCATCTGTGAAAGGTTTAACCGTGCGATCTGCAAGGTGGGCGACTATAGCAAAAGACGGCACGAATCATGGCGTGGCCTTGTTTGTGTTTCCACGTCTGATTGAGGCGTATGCGCGGGCTTTTGCTCGCCACATCCAATGTGAGGAAGTTATATCGCAGCTTGGCTTGTTGACATGAGATTAAGGACGTGGTGCCAGTCAACTCAATCCGCGACTATGCCGACGTGACGCCTACTGACCAGCTGATGGAGCGCTTCCTCGAAGCTATTACCAACACTTGGTGGCTCCTGGGCACGCTGCTTTCCGCATCGGCGAACCAATCGCGCCTATCGTTGCAAACAGGACTCTGCTCAAACCTCTAGAATCTCAAGGTTAATGGAGATGTGTCCACCTTGCCTGAATATGCATCCAACCCAGATCCTGTATCCAAGTAGGTAACTCAACATCAGTAGTTTCGTTCCACTTAAATCACCTCGTAGTAATTTGCTCTGGTCATTTTTATTCTCTTGCCCATAATCGAATCTTCAATACCTGATCTAAAAGTTGCAAGCCCGGCAACAGTGCGGAAAGCCTCTCTTAGCGCCATCATTGATGAACAATATTCCTGGAAATTCTGGAGTGTCGAAGCACGGTGCCTTAGATCGGGCAGTGGAAGATGAGGGGGTACAGGGAAGTATGGAAAGGACGGCCATCATGGCTGATTATCACGTGCAATACGACGGGGATCGCGATCTTTGGACAGTCAAGCGGGCCGGGGCCTCACGCGTCTCCCGCACCTTCGCCACCAAGGCGGAGGCCACCAAGCAGGCCAAGGTCTTTGCGGACCGGTCCGGCGGCGGCGAGGTCAACATCCATAACAAGGGCGGCAACAAAATCCGCGACAAGCGCACTATAGGCAAGAAGGATCCTCGAGACATCAAGGGCTGAGCTCCAACTGGGCTCTGTGACCTTTCACCGTAATCGGGCCCGTGCACGTGCCGAATGTCGCGGTGATAAGCAACGATGTGCTTCCAATATGCCCATCTATCATCCCGGCAGGATGTTGGGATGGTGAAGCATTGGTCGCCGTCGCTGGTCTGTATGTGTCCGCCCCCATAGACTGAAACCAACCGTGAAAGGTGGCGAAGTCGATGGCCGATGGATTCAACCAGCTGGATCAGCGGCTGGCGGACAGCGGGTATGACGAGGGTCTGCCAGCCTCCTACCCTCCCCACCCCGGTATGGACGAGCGTCCTATTCAGATAGCCCATGCCAACATCTGGAGTCGGTTTGCGGCAGTCACAGGACTGGTCTCAGCTCTTGCGGGCGCGGCCTTGTTGGCCCATGCCATAGCCCCCTCCAGGCTGGGGGTCATAGGTCAGGTGGGCATTTCGGCCTGGGTGGGTGTCTCTGTCGCCTTTGCACTGTTGACCATAATCCTGGTCGTCATAGCCCGTCACTCCGGACCAGTCCCGAACCGGCCATCGGTAGGCTCGGCGGGCATTATTCTTTTGATTTGCGGAATGCTCTTGACAGTGGCAGGCCTGCTTATTGCCAATTCTTCCCCCAAGGGCATCATCAAGGCTCCTGCGCGTGACGAAGCGCCCATCAGCTCGCCTCAGGCCATGACCAACGGTATTGATAAGGCTGCTGGCCAGTGCGCTTCAGGTTGGCATGACATCGGCTTGGACGGGTATGTGGGCATCTCCCAAGCCCGGTATTGCACGGATACGACCATGGCCTACGTGGTCTTTGACAACGATTCAGCGGCCTCCTTGGCCAAAGGGCCTATCCGCGCTCGCGTGCCTGACCTGATCTCCCGCTATGGAGGCGGGTTGCAGCCCCAGGATCTATGGTTGCTGACCGGCAAGCGTTGGATGGTGGTGGGCAGCAAGGCCCAGGTGACCGGACTGCAGAGCCAGTGGGGTGGCCAGGCCGAGCCACTCATAAGTCAGCATTGAATGGCCGGGCCGGTCGACTATCGTGGCAGATATGAATCAAGCACAAAAGGATAACGGCGGATTGGTGGGTCGGCCCTCTCCGGTGGTGCCCGGACGCTTTGGGCAGGAGCTCAAAGTCGAGCAGGTCCGTTGGTCCCGCAAGCAGGGCACGGGCAATCCCTCGCGGCCCATTTTTGTACTCATGCACGGCTGGGGCTCCAACGAGGAGGACATGGCCGACCTGATGCGTTACGTGGCCCCCTACAACGACTACGCATCCCTGCGGGCGCCCATGGTGGTGCCAGGCAGCGAGCGCGGCATGTTCGGCCCCGGCTACACCTGGTTTCACGATATGCGTCCCGAGCAGGAGGACCTGGATCGGGATGGCTATGCAGCGGCCCGGGCTGTGGACGCATGGGTTTCAGCCAACATCCCCGAGGACCGACCTGTGGTGGCCATGGGCTTCTCCCAGGGGGCCATGCTGGCTGTTCATCTGCTTCGGGTCAACCCAGAGCGCTACCGGGCCTCCATATGCCTGTCCGGGTTCCTGGCCCCGGGCCTGGTGCCCGGCACCGCTCCTGCGGATGAACGCCTGGCGGGCTTGAACAAGCCGGTCTTTCTGGGCTTCGGTTCGGATGACACCACGGTGCCCAAGTACGAATTCCGCGCCCTGGCCGCCTGGCTGGATGAGCACGTATGGCTACACACCACCGAGTACGATCACCTGGAACATGCCGTCGACATGCGCGAGATGAACGACCTTCGTCAGTGGCTGGGCGAGATCGATGTGACCTCGGGCCTTATGTAGATCGGCTCAGAGGGCCGAGTCGGAGTCGACCTGCATGACGTAGACGTTGCGGCGCATCTTCCTGGCCGTCGTGCGTGAGATCTCCCCGGATTCGACCATGTCCTGGATCTGGCTCAGCTCGATGGCGTAGCCCTCGCGCTTGGCCTCCTCCACCTGATCCCTGACGGCAGGTATCCCCGCGTATTCGGCCTTTCCCTCCGCCGAGGATTCAATCATCTGGTGGTTGATGATGGTGTTCAGCAGGTCCTCGGTCTTGAAACGGCCCTTGCCCAGCTCGGAGTAGAGCTTTTCGATCAGGAAGTGGTTCATCTCCGCCTGCAGATGGCGTCCTGCCACGTAGACCCGGTCCTTGTCGATCGGCTGGGCCAGGTGCTTCAGTCGGTGGAACTGGCTGTGCAGCAGGCCCCTGAGTCGTCTGCGAGCCGTGTAGGCCCTCCAGCGGAGCTCACCGCCCCTGTCCAGGTGGAAGAGGGACCCGGATATGGTGGACAGGATCCTGCGGGCGGCCTGTTCCTGGCTGCGCAGATTCAGCAATTCGTCCTGGTCGTCTCCGCGCTCGCTGCGCCGGTCGATCAGCTGGGCGTCGGCATCCCTGTCGGCTACGGTCTCGGCCTCGGTGCTGGTCCCGGCCTCGGTCTCGTCCCCGGTGGCAGACTGCGTTGATGCAGGTGCCTGTTCTATGCCCGCGTCCTCGTTCCTGAGCCGCTCCTCCAGCTGATCCTGGGCCTCTTCGATCCGGCTGAGCCGCTCCTCCATGTAGTCCTGCTCCCACTCCATGGTCTGCACCTGCAGGTCCTGGAAGTCCTTGGGGGAGTACTGGCCGATCTGCGACTTGAGCTTGGCGATGCGGTGGTTGTACTGCTTGATCACCTGCTGGATGGCCAGCCGGTTCTCGTCTGTAATCCTGCTGGAGAGCTCACGGACCGTGCCCCTGAGCACCTTGATGGATTTTTCGACCTGTTGGGCCGGCACCTCGCTGCTCTGTGAGGGAGCCAGCAGGGGCAGGGCGAAGTTGGCAAGCACCAGGGTGACGATGATGACCCCGGCGGCCACGAAGATCAGCTCGCTGCGCATGGGGAAGGCAGAACCGTCATCGGTCATATAGGGGATGGTCAGGGCCAGGGAGAGGGTGATGGTTCCCTTGGGGCCGCCGAAGGTCATGACGGCTGCCGATCTCAGGAGCTTGGATGTGATCCGTGGCCTGCTGCCGGTTCCACGATCCTTGGTGAAGATCAGGACGCTGGCTGTCCAGAGGAAGCGCAGCACGATCACGGTCAGGCAGACCACGATGATGGTGGCTACCAGCATCCAGTTGCTGACCCGCCGGTCTCGCCAGCTGGTGCCCATGGCCGCCGGCAGCAGCATGCCCAGAAGGACGAAGACCGCACCGTTGAGGCTGAAGGAGAGCACCTTCCAGACGCTGGACGAGACGATGTTGGCCTTGGAGGTATTGGGTCCTACTCCGGTGTGGTCGAAGCGGATCAGCAGTCCGGTGGAGACCACGGCCAGGACTCCGGACACATGCAGGATGTCCTGTCCGACCATGTAAATCAGGAAAGGCAGGAAGAGCTCCAGCAGGATCCGGGTAGTGGTGGTTTCCCAGCCCAGGCGGCGGGCCGACTCAAAGAGCCAGTTGACCACAAAGCCCATGATCAGGCCGAAGCCGATGCCACCCACGAACTCGAGGAGGAACTCGCCCAGGGCCTTGGGCAGGGAGAAGGAGCCGGTCACGGTAGCCAGGATGGCGAACTGGAAGCCGATGACACCGGTGGCGTCGTTGAAGAGCGATTCGCCGGCAAGGATTGAATGTTCGTCTGGCGTGAGGTCGGCGCTCTCCCCTAGTGAGGAGACGGCCACGGCATCGGTGGGCCCCAGGGCGGCGCCCAGGGCCATGGCCGCGGCCAGTGGGAACATGGGCCAGGCGGCATGCAGGATAACCCCCACCATGATCATGGTCAGGGCGGCCAGTCCGATGGCCAGGGAAAGAGAGGATCGTAGTCCCTTGAGCAGCTCCACCTTGTTGATGGTGTGGGCCTCGTAGTAGAGCAGGGGCGCGATGAACAGGACCATGAACAGCTCAGGATCCAGCCGCATCCGCGGGAAAATGGGCAGCAGGGCCATTACTGCGCCCAGGACGATCTGGACCAGGGGGGTGGAAATCCGGGGAATGAACCTGGAGATGAAGGAAGAGACGAGGACGGCAGCAAGTATGCACAGAATGAGGATGAATGTTTCCACGGGCTTCCTTTCCGCCACGCAATCCCGGGCGGGCTGCCGCAGGCCCGACTAGCAGGGTTCGTTCGACCAATGAAGGAATCTCCGAGTGCAGGGTCGCATGAGGATCGACGTCGCACAGTCCAGTATACGGAATGGGGATATCCAGGAACAGCATTAATGGACAATGTGCGCTAAGTTGACACCTCAAGCCAAAACGGTGGACAGACTGCGCTCGCGATAGGCGAACATTTGTGAAAATCCGGCCCGAGGACCCCTCGTAAGCGCATAAAAGGCCGGCTCAATCGGTATACTCGTGAAAACCGGGAAGGCTCCGAACCTCCCAGAGGTGCACCGCTTGCGGCGGTTGATCATGGAGCCCCATCTCTTGACCCCGGGGACTTGCGTGCACGCTATTGTTTCCCCGATGCTTTTGGACATCCCCCGGTCCGGAAGGAAGATTGCAAGAACGACTGCAGAGGGTCGCATGCGGGGACAAATGACCGATCCGGTTTGGAAAGGCCAGGTTGACCGATGACATCATCCATGACATCTACAAACATTAAGAATCAGAACGCTGCGGCGGCAGGGGCTGACATGCGTTTCGACGACACCGATTGGCATAGCCTGGAGACCTCGGCTGTGCTGGAGACCCTGCGCACCGGGGACCAGGGTTTGGATACGCAGGAGAGCGCACGTCGACTGGAGCTCTTCGGGCCCAACAGCCTGGCCGAGGCCCAGGCCAAACCCCGTTGGAAGCTCTTCCTGGAGCAGTTCGCCGGCCCCCTGATCGCCGTCCTGATGGTTTGCGGCATCATCACCATTTTTCTGCAGCACTATGTGGATGCTGCGGCCATATTCCTGGTCCTTTTTCTCAATGCCATCATCGGCTATGTGCAGGAGTCCAAGGCCGACAAGGCCGTGGAGGCCCTGACCACCCTGTCCACCCCCACCACGCGGGTGGTGCGCCAGGGCCGGATGGAGCAGATTGACGCCGACCAGCTGGTGCCGGGCGATCTGGTCCTCCTGGAGAGCGGCGACCGCATCCCCGCCGACCTGAGGCTGATCGAAGCCCTCCACCTGCGCATCGACGAGGCCATGCTGACGGGCGAGAGCGAGGATGCCAAGAAGAATACGGACCCCGTGGACCGCGATGCAGCCCTGGGCGACAGGCACTGCATGGCCTTCTCAGGCACCATGGTCACCAGCGGCCGTGGACGGGGGCTGGTGGTGGCCACCGGCTCGGACACCGAGCTGGGCGAAATCAACGATCTGGTCCAAGTGGCCAAGGGCCGCACGCCCCTGCAGCGGATCATCCACCGTACCGAGGTGGGCATCGCCGTCGCCGTCATCCTGGTGGCCATCTTCGTCTTCATCGGCGGAGCCATCCTCAATGGCGACGCCACCGGGGCCTTCCTGTCTGCAGTCTCCCTGGTGGTGGCCTCCATGCCAGAGGCCCTGCCCATCGTGCTGACCGTGGCCATGGCCTTGGGTGTCTCGAGGATGGCCGAATACCATGCCATCGTCCGCTCTCTGCCGGCCGTTGAAACCCTGGGTTCCATCACCGTCATCGGCTCGGACAAGACCGGCACACTGACCCAGAACAGTATGACCGTGGAACAGTTCACCCTGGGCGGCGGCCAGCCCGTCCCGGTCGAGGGCCTGGACCTGGGCAAAGCGGCTGTATCCGACGACGACCGTATGCGTGGTCTGGCCGCACTTGCCCGGGCCGGGGCTCTGACCAATGAGGCCCACCGGCAGCCGAATGAACAAGGCGGCATCGAATACAGCGGCGACGCGGTCGATATGGCCATGGCCCGCCTGGCCGACCAGACCGGGGCCGTGACCACCGAAGACCTGGAGGCTCCTATCGTCATGGAGACCCCCTACGAGCCGGAGCTGCTCCACTCCATGACCATCCGCCGCAGCCCTGACGGCACCCTGACCCAATACGTCAAGGGCGCCCCGGACGCGGTCATGGCCATGAGCCGAACCATGCTGGACCCGGATGGCCAGGTTGTTCCCCTGGACACCCAGGCCGTCCACAAGTCCTACGAAGCCATGGGCTCCCAGGGGCTGCGCGTCATAGGCGTGGCCAGCAGGGTCCTTTCCCCTGACCAGGATCCCGCTTCCCGCCGTCGGCCAGACGATCTGACATTCCTGGGGCTTGAGGGCATGCTCGACCCGCCTCGACCCGGCGTGCGCGAGGCCATCGCCGACTGCGCCGGGGCCGGCATCCGTGTGGTCATGATCACCGGCGACCACCCGGTGACCGCAGCCGCCATAGGCCGCCGACTGGGCCTTGAGAATACCGACCAGGCGCTGACCGGCAGCGAGATGCTGGAGATGAGCGACGAGGTCCTCCGGGCCCGTCTGCGCGAGACCTCCATCGCCGCCCGCGTCTCCCCCCAGGACAAGCTGCGCATTGTGGAGGCCCTGCAGGATGAGGGCCATGTGGTGGCTGTGACCGGCGACGGCGTCAACGACGCCCCGGCCCTGAAGGCCGCCTCGGTGGGCATCGCCATGGGTCGTTCCGGCACCGACGTGGCCCGGGAGGCAAGCGATGTGGTCCTGACCGACGACAACTTCGTCACCATCACCCAGGCCGTGCGCCAGGGGAGGGTTATCTTCAAGGCCATCCGCGGATCCGCCTACTTCCTCCTGTCCACGGCTGCAGCCGCCATGATCGCCGTCGGGGTCAATGTGATCTCCGAGGAGCCCCTGCTCTTCCTGCCCCTGCAGATGCTCTGGATCAACTTCGTGACCAACGGTGTCCAGGACATCGCCCTGGGATTCGAACCAGGCAACGGAGATGAACTGGAGTCGCCCCCACGTTCGTCCGGAGAGGGCCTGCTCTCGCGGGTGCTCTGGGCGCGACTGGCCGTCTGCGGGCTCTGGATGGCCACCTGCATCCTGGTCCTCTTCCGCCTCAACATCAACGCGGGAATGGATCTGGCCCACGCCCGGACCATCGCCCTGACCCTGCTGGTCCTCTTCAACTTCTTCGTCGCCATGTCGGCCCGGTCCGAGAACAGGCTGATCTTCCAGCTCAACCCCTTGGACAACACCTTCCTTCTGGTGGCCTCGTTCGTGGCCCTGGGCATCCATGCGGGGGCCATGTATCTGGCTCCGGTTGCAGGCGTACTGGGCATGGCCCCCTTGAGCGCAAGCCAGTGGCTCATCTGCCTGGTGATCGGGCTGACGGTTCTGATCTTCAGCGAGGGCGACAAGATGGTCCGTGCCTTCCTGGCCAAGCGTGGCATCGACACGTCGGGGCGGCCCAAGGGCCATCTGCGCCATGTGCGTCGCCGCATCGCGGGCATGATCAACTGAACCGACCTGTCGGGCTGGACTGTCAGACTGAACCCGTGCAAGAACGGTGGAAGGCGCCCATGGAGGAGGCCCTGCGGCTGGCCGGCATAGCCGGAGACCGGGGGGATGTGCCCGTGGGCGCCCTGGTCTTGGATGCCTCGGACCGGGTCATCGGCCGGGGCTTTAACCAGCGGCAGGCCCTGGGCCGTCCCCTGGCCCACGCCGAGATGGAGGCCATCGGGAAATCCGACGCGGGCTGGGATTTGGCTGGGTGCACCATGGTCGTCACCCTGGAGCCCTGCCCCATGTGTGCAGGAGCCCTGATGGCCTGCCACTTCAGCAGGGTGGTCTTCGGCGCCTGGGACCCCAAGATGGGAGCCTGCGGGTCGGTCTGGGATCTGCCCCGTGACCCGCACACCGGGACGAAGGTCGAGGTGCTGGGCGGTGTGTGCGAACAGGCATGCGCCGGGATCCTTGCCGGCTTCTTCGCCCGGCACCGCCAGGACTGAGTCCCGTTTTCAGCTGTGGTTGTGATTGGCCCTGTACCGCTGGAAGGCCGGGGTGACCTGGAGGGCCGCCCAGATGCAGCGCAAAACAATCAGACAGAGGTAGGCGGCGAACAGATTGGCGCCCACCCGTGCGCTGACCCCTGAGGCCGCCCAGGTGCCCACCGGCGTGGTCAGAGCGGCCACGATCCCCAGAAGCAGCCCCTGACCGGCGTGGACCAGGTGGTGGCGCAGGTTGGTGAACGTCCCTGACAATGAACTGGGCAGGATGGCCAGCAGGGAGGTTCCCCTGGCGATTAGATCGCTGGCGCCCAGCAGGGCCAGGGCCGGTACTGCAATGGCTCCGCCCCCAACGCCCAGCAACCCTGACAGGGTTCCGATCAGGATGCCGACCAGCAGAATGATCAAGGCCACCGCCGGGCTCAGCCGGATGCTGCTCTCCCTGGAGGGTGTGGACAGCAACTGTTGGGCAATGACGGCCATCAGGAAGCCCACGTAGAGCCACCTGAGTATCACCTCAGGAAGCCGGTCCAGCAGCCAGGTGCCGATCTGCGCCCCAATGACCGTGCCCACGGCCAGCAGCAGGGCGGCCAGCCAGTCCACATGCCCGCCCAGGGCGTAGGAGGCCACGCCGGCCAGCGACATCGGGATCATGGAGGCCAGCGAGGTGGCCGAGGCCTGCCGTTGCTGCAGTCCGGTCCACACCAGGGCGGGCACGATGATCGATCCGCCGCCGATGCCGAACATCCCCGACAGGAATCCGCTGATCACGCCCACCAGGACCAGGATGGCCAGGGTCCGCCGGTCCATCCCTCCGGCTCCGCTCTGCTCTTTCTGCATGGGTTCCAGCCTAGGTCGACGTCTTCATCGGGATGGCAGGATGTCCGCGTATGCGGCCAAGTCCTCCAAGGTGCAGAGATCCGGGCGTATTCCAGTCCTTATGTCCACCATGCGACCGTTGCCTCGGTTCCCTTCTGCCGTCTCGGCATACTGCTTGGTATCCCCCGGGCCGGTCCCCGGAGGTGCGTCGTCTGATCAAGAGAACAAAGAGGGTGTGTTTCGATGCGTTATACGGTCATCGGTGCCGGAGCCATGGGCTATCGTCTGGGCGTGCTGCTACAGGAGCAGGCCGGCCTGCAGGTGGATTTCGTGGATACCTGGATGCCCAATATCGACAAGGTTCATGACCAGGGGGGCGTCTATGTTTCCCGCGATCATGAGAATCGGCATTTGGTGCCCGTCAACATTTACACCCCCGAGGACTACAAGGGCGACCCCGATGTCTGGATCGTCATGCTCAAGCAGATGCAGCTGGAGGCTGTCCTGGAGCGTTGCGCACCGCTCTTCCGCGACCATCAGGTGGTCTTCTCGGCCATGAACGGCTGGGGGCACTTCGACAAGCTGCTCAAGTACTTCCCCAAGGAGCGCATCTACGGCGGCACGGCCATGATCGGCACTGTCCTCAACGGGCCGGGCGACGTGGACTTCATCGGTAAGTCCGGGGCCGGTTCCATGCACCTGTGCGCCATGACCGAGCAGACCACCGACCTGGAGCGCCGGATGGCCGAGGACTTCAAGGCCGCCAACCTCAACCCCATCCTGACCGAGAACTTCGAGGGCACCTGCCTGGCCAAGATCATCTTCAACTCGGTGGTCAACACCATCTGCACCATGTATCAGATCACCATGGGCCAGTTCATCTCCTACCCGGGCGCCAAGGATATGTCCCGCCAGCTGATCGACGAGGCTTATGACGCCTGCGAGCGGGCCGGCAAGCAGCTGATTCAGACACGTCAGGAGACCCTGGACGAGGTGGATTACGTCAGCCGCGTGGGCAACCCGCTCCACTACCCCTCCATGTACCAGGACATGTCCAAGGGCCGTCCGACCGAGGTGGATTACATCAACGGCTATCTGGCGCGCCTGGGCCGCGAGCATGACTATGTCTGCCGGACCCAGGAGTTCCTGACCCACGGCGTCCATCTGGCCGAGCTGGCCTTCCGTGTCCACCACGAAGAGCAGGCCGATCAGGGGTGATGCGAGAGGCCGCTGAGCTGATTTCCATGAATTACTTTCCCAAGTAAGAAAAACACGCCCCTCCAGACAAGTTAGCCGTGGGTCCCTAGCATGGAGCCTAATTATCCAGTGTCGGCGACTGGCATCGTCGGGCTTATGGCGGAGGTGTCATGGAGGATCATCGCGGTGGCCCAAGGATGGGGTCTTATCAAGGCAAATCGAATCTGGGGATCTCTCTCAGGTTGGTTTACATGGAGCAGTCCGGGCTGTCCCTTGCTGTCCTTTTGCCGGGGAAGGGTCTGCCACGAATAGTTCACTGGGGCGATCCGGTGGCCGATCCTCAGGCCCTTCTGGGAACCTACGACGCTCTGGCCCCGCAGCGGGTCTCAGGAGGACTGGACCTGACGGCCTGGCCCAGCATCCTTCCGACCCAGTCCGAGGCGTGGACCGGACAACACCGACTGCGCATCAGCCGCGGCGGTGTTGAGGTCTTTTGCTGCTTCCAGGTGGAATCGGTCGATCTGGGTACAGAACCGATTCGGCCTGACGACTCCGCTGTTCCGACGCTGAAGGTTCAGGCCTGCGACCGGGACCAGGGCGTGGGGCTGACTTGGCATTGCCAAGTGCTCTCGTCCGGTCTCGTCAGACAGCGTGCAGACCTGCTCAACCTGGATACGGCCAGAGATCTGGATGTCAATGGCTTGGAGCTGGCTTTTCCCTTGCCGACTGAGGCAACCGAGATCCTGACCACCACCGGTCATCACCTGCGCGAGCGCAGCCCGCAACGCCAGCCCTTGACCGTAGGCCTTCTGGAGCGTCCAAGCCTGGTGGGCCGGCCGGATTTTGATTCCTCCCTAGTCATGTGTGCGGGCCGACCCGGGTTCGGATTCGAGCATGATGAGGTATACGCGGTCCACCTGGGCTGGAGCGGTAATGGTCTGCTCAGCGCCGAGCGGATTCCTTCAGCTCCCGCATTGCTGGGCGGCGGCGAGATTCTGATGGCCGGGGAGGTTACGCTTCCTCCTGCTGACGGTCATTCCGGCCGGCAGGCATATTCGACGCCCTGGCTCTATGGTTCCCGGGGCAAAGGTCTGGACCAGGCGGCCCACAGGTACCATGCTTTCCTGCGGTCCCTGCATCCTGGCTTGGCCTCACGTCCCAGGCCCGTAACGCTGAACACCTGGGAGGCGGTCTACTTCGACCAGTCCTATGACAAGCTGGCTGCCCTGGCCGACCAGGCCGCCCGTATAGGTGTGGAGCGCTTTGTCGTTGATGATGGATGGTTCCAGGGCAGGCGTTCGGATGAGTCCGGGCTGGGGGACTGGTCCATCGACCGGCAGGTATGGCCTGAAGGGCCTAAGAGCCTGGAAGCCCTGGCCGCAAGGGTGCATCAGTTGGGAATGGAATTCGGCCTCTGGTTCGAACCCGAAATGATCTGTCCGGACTCAAATGTCTTTCGCCCGGGGCTTCCCGGTTGCCTGTAGCGGGCCGCAACCAGCAGGTCATGGATCTGACCAACCCCGATGCCTATGCCTATGTGTTCGAGGCAATGGACTCACTCATTGCGCTTATGGGCATCGACTACATCAAGTGGGATCACAATCGCTATGTGACCGAGGCCTGCTCTCCCCGGTCGGGACGTCCTGCCGTGCATGCGCAGACCGAGGCGGTCTATGGAATCATGCGCGGCCTGAAAACCAGGCATCCCGGTTTGGAGATTGAGTCCTGCGCTTCAGGGGGCGCCCGTATCGATCTGGGCGTATTGGAATATGCCGACAGGGTCTGGGTCTCGGACTGCGTGGATCCGGTCGAGCGGGCCGACATCCAGCGGTACACATCCCTGCTGCTGCCGCCGGAGATGATGGGTGAACATGTGGGTGATTCCCCGGCCCACTCCACCGGCCGTACCACCTCGCTCGGTCTGCGTGCGGCCATGGCTTTCTTCGGCCATATGGGCGTGGAATGGAACTTGCTTGCCGTGCCTCAGGATCAGCTGGATGAGTTGAGGCAATGGATCAATCTTTATAAGCAGTGGAGGCATATGCTGCACACCGGTCATGTGGTACATGGCGACGTACCCGACCCGGCAGTCCGCTTGGACGGGGTGGTCTCTGCCGACGGCTCGCAGGCGCTCTACCGCTTCACCCAGTTGACTTCTTCGGCCAATTACCCCCCGCAGCCCCTGGCGCTTCCCGGCCTGGACCCCAGTGCTGATTACCGGATCAGGCCCTTGGATGTCTGCCGTGACCTGGATCGGATTGGCAACGGACAAAGCCCTCTGGCCTGGTGGCGTCCCCAAGGGGCGGTCCTCCCGGGTGCGGCCTTGGGCGCTCAAGGAATCCGGCCGCCGGTCATTCACCCGGCGGAGGCAGTGATCTTTGAGGCGAGCCGTATCTGAATCCGTCGAGCCGTTTCCCGATTCATTCGGGCTTATCGGCCTCTTCGGGACCCTGCAGATACCGGGCGATTGCTCTGGCTGCGGGGGCTTGGGCCCAACGGAGCCAGTCGCCGTCGATGATCTTCACGGGGACCTCGACCATCTGGCTATGACGGAATGAGGCCGTGCCCTTGCGTACGGATTCGATGCATCTCTTCATCAGATAGGAGGTCTCTCCACCCACCAGAACCTTGTCGGGCAGGGCCACGTTGGCCACCAGGGCGATCAACACCCCTAGCCGATAACCGGTCAGATTGAGAAGGGTCTCCGCCTGCGGCATGTCCTCCTCCAGGTCTTTGACCAACTTGTCAAAGCCGGCGGCTTGCCCGATGGCATGCGAGTACTGTTCAGCCAGGGAACCTGTAGTCAGGCACTGGGCGCAGCCACGATGGCCCAGATAGCAGACCGGCCCATCCGGATCCACCAGCTGATGGCCGATCAGCCCAAAACCCTCATCCGGCGAGGAAACGGGCATGCCGCGCTCGCTTAAGGCATAGCCAATGCCGGATCCCATGGTGATCAGAGCGAACCGGTCCAGCCCGATGCCCTCGCCAAACCATCCTTCGTACAGGGCCAGGGCATCGAGATCATTGAAGACCAGACAAGGCAGATCACATGTGTTCTCCATCTCGCTTGCAAGATTAACGGGTTCGCTCCAATGCAAGAAGGGGGCATAGGTGACGACCCTGTCTCCCTCCGCTCGTCCACCCAGGGAGATGGCCAGGCCGGAGGGGCTGGGCAGTCCGGCCTGGTTGATCTCGCACATGCAATCCTGCGTAAGGTTTGACAGCATCCTTACGACCTGGTCCGGGTCTCGTTGTCGAATGTGATGACTGTGGGACCGGCCGACTGGTCGGCAGGTCAGGTCCGTCGCCGTGGCCAGCGCAGTGCCACCGTGAAGATTGATGCCAATGAAGGTCTTGGCTTCCCGGCGGATGACCAGGGCCTGCTGCGGTCTGCCTACGCTACTGGAACTATGCTTGCGGCCATCCTGTCTTCCTGGGTCCTTGTCTGTCTGCAGCAGTGTGCCTGCTTCTTTGATGACCCCGCGGTGGGTCAGATCGTTGGTAATGCGTGATACTGCGCCCTGGGTCAGGTTGAATCGACGCGCCAGAGCCACTCTGGAGATCGGACCGTGCTGGAGGATCTCAACGGCGATGCGGTGGGTGTATTTGGAGGCCGTGAACCAGGCCGGGAATGGCCGTGCTTCCCCTAAGCGGTCATCATCCCCGTGTTGGTTTGATCTCATGTTGTCTCTGTCGGCCACGGCGCCTCCTCACGGACAAACCCCATACACTGAACAGCCTATCCTAATTACTTTCTTAACGAAAGGAACTCGCCGGGGCTGGGAATGAAATATCCCGGTCCCCTATGCTGGTCCGCAGAATCATCTAGGTCACTGTTGCCCGTGCGGATGGTAAAGGAGCCAAATATGAAGAATATCGGCAGTTGGGAAGGATCCGGGCTTGGCCGAGTATCGGCCTGGGTCCGCAGCGGAGTCGCCTCACTTCTGGCTCTGTTGACCGTCGTGGCTATGGCGGGCTGCGGTTCCGCGGATTCAGGCCTGGTCACTCTGGACTTCTTCCAGTTCAAGTTCGAGGCCGCCGACCAGTTCAAGGCCATGGTGGCACAATTCGAGAAGGAGAATCCCGATATCAGGGTGAACATCAACAATTCGGCCGACGCCCAGACGGATTTGCGCACCCGTCTGGTCAAAAACCGGGTGCCTGATGTCATCACCTTCAACGGTGATATCAGCTTCGGCATGTTTGCGGCATCCGGGGTCTTCCATGATTTCACTGATGATCCCCTGGTCAAGGAGCTCAATCCGGGCATGGTGTCGATAGCCAGGAATCTGGTCCAGACCAAGGATCCTTCGGCCAAGCGCCTGTATGGCCTGCCCTTTGCCGGCAACGCCAGCGGATACATATACAATAAGACACTTTGGCGAAAAGCAGGGGTCGATCCTGACAATCCGCCGCGTACCTGGTCGGAGTTCACAGCCGTCATGGACAAGTTCAAGGACCAGGGCATCGAACCTGTGCAGGGCACCCTCTCCGATTCCTGGACCGCCCAGGCCCCCTTGGCATCGCTGGCGGGGACCCTGGTTCCTGAGAGCAAGTACAGGGATCTTCTGGCTGGGAAAACCGATTTCAAGACCCTGTGGACACAGCCGGCTCGGCGCGAGGTCGAGCTCTTCAGCCATTCCACTGGCGACAAGGGCGTTACTTACCAGCAGGGCACCCAGAACATGGCCAAGGGCAAGGTGGCGATTCTTCCCCTGGGAACTTACGCCATACCGCAAATCAGGATGATCAATCCGGATGTGGACCTCGGCTTCGCCCAGATGCCGGCGAATGATTCCCCCTCCCGGCAGATACTGACGGCTGGCGACGATGTCATGCTGACCATGGGCGCCACCACCAGGCATCCCAAGGAGGCCATGCGGCTGATCCGCTATCTGATGCAGCCCGAGCAGCTGCGCACGTATGCAAAGGCCCAGACGGCCTTCACACCGACCAGAAAGGTGGAGGCAGGCGATCCGGCCCTGAACGGGGTTCTTCCCTTCTTCCAGCAGAACCGACTGGCCGACTTCTGCGACCATTACATCCCCTCTTCCATCAATATCGGCGGCTATCTGCAGACCATGGTCACCAAGGGGGACGTGGATGGCTTCATCGGTTCCATGCAGAACGAATGGGACAAGGTCCAAGCAAGGAACTTCCAATGATGAAAGGTCAGGACTCAGACATGGCACAATCCAAGGTCGTCGGCATCCGTACTGCTGACGCAACAGCCAAGGCCAGAAAGCGGCCTTCAAGGTTCTCCAATCGCAAGGTGGACCGCGCCTTCTACTGGATGGCGGTCCCGGCCTCCCTGATTTTCGCGCTCTTCCTCTATGTGCCCTTCCTCCAAGGTGTGGCCTACTCCTTCACGAATTCCCAGGGATACGGGCGCTATTCATGGATCGGCTTCAAGAATTACGGCGCCCTTTTCCGTGACAGCCGTGTGGGCCACGCTTACCTGTTCACTCTGCTGATTGCTATCCTGATCACCCTGCTGGTCAACTTCATCGCCCTGTTCATCTCGGTGGCGCTGAATGGAAGGATCGCCTTCAAGAACGGGTTCCGGGTCATCTATTTCATTCCCTACACGCTCTCGGTTCTGGTCATCGGCTATGTCTTCAAGTACATCTTCATGACACCCCTGCCGGCTCTGGGCAAGGCCCTGGGCATCGGTTGGCTCTCCCAGTCCCTGCTGACCAGCGAGCACTATGCATGGATCCCCATCGTCTTCCTCTCGGTCTGGCAGGCGGTGGCTTATTCAACCCTGATCTATCTGGCGGGTCTGCAGACCATCGACTCGGAGGTCTATGAGGCCGCATCCATCGATGGCGCCAACGAGTGGCAGAAATTCTGGAGGATCACCTTCCCCTTGATCGGCCCATTCTTCACCATCAATCTGGTGCTGACCCTGAAGAATGCCTTCAACACCTTCGATCAGGTGGTGGCTCTGACCGCAGGAGGACCAGATTCCAAGACCGAAACAGTCACCTACCTCATCTACAAGGGCGGCCTTACCGGGGGCGAGTACGCCTACCAGACAGCCAATGCGGTCATGTTCTTCATCGTCCTAGCTGTGATCGCGTTCATTCAGCTGGGCATTTCCAGAAGAGGGGAGAAGATCTGAGATGGCACAGACAGCGCTTATGCACCCGCAGACACCGGCACAATCATCAGAAAGAGGGGGAAGGCGGCATTTGGGATTCCCGGGGTCGCGCCTCAAGAGGGTCAACTGGTGGCTGACGGCCACCGTGGCTGTCCTCTCCCTGACGATTCTTGTGCCGCTCTACTTCACCGTGGTCACGGCTCTGAAGACCCCTGCGGAGGCCGGAACCTTCAGCCTGCCCTCTTCCTGGCAGTGGCACAATTTCGCCGATGCCTGGAACAAGGTCAACTATCCCAAGGCTGCGCTGAATTCGGCCATCGTCACGGTCTGCGCAGTGGCACTCACCCTGCTGACCAACACCTTCGTGGCCTATGCCGTGGCCAGGAATATGGACAAGCGCTTCTTCCGCTTCCTCTACTACTTCTTCATCGCGGCCATGTTCGTCCCCTTCCCCGTGGTCATGCTTCCCATCGCCAAGCAGTTCGGCAGCTGGCACTTGGACAACGTGCCCGGCCTGATCCTGCTCTACGTGGTGTTGGGCCTGGGCACCAACCTCTTTATCGCCACAGGGTTCATCCGATCCATCCCCACAGCTCTTGAGGAGGCCGCCCGCCTGGATGGCGCAGGCACCTGGAGGATATTCTGGACCATCATCTTCCCCCTGATGGGTCCGATCAATGCGACCATCGCCATCACCACGGCCCTCTGGGCCTGGAACGATTTCCTCATGCCGCTGATCGTTTTGACGGATCAGACCAGCCAGACCATCCCTCTGGCGCAGTATGTCTTCAGCTCCCAGTTCGCCACCAACTACCCGATGGCCTTCTCCAGCTACCTGATGGCCCTGGCGCCCATCCTGATCGTCTACCTGTTCGCACAGAAGTGGGTCATCAGCGGCGTCATGAGAGGAGCTGTCAAGTAGCCCCGCCATGACAGGCGGTCAGGTCAGCCTATAGTGGAGGTCACAGAACAAGGAAGTCCCAGGAACCCAATCTTCGTGAGGAGGACCATGACCCAGGAAGAACGCATGCAGCTGCCCGATCGGGTACGGACCAACGGAGCCACCCCCAATCCCTGGTGGGCCAACGCGGTGGTCTACCAGATCTATCCGCGGTCCTTCCAGGACACCAACGGCGACGGCTACGGCGACCTGCCGGGCATCACCCAACGGCTGGACTACCTGGCCGACCTGGGCGTGGACGTGATCTGGCTCAGTCCGGTCTACAAGTCCCCCCAGGACGACAACGGCTACGACATCGCCGATTACCAGGACATCGACCCCATCTTCGGCACCATGGACGATATGGACGAGCTTCTGGACCAGGCCCACCGTCGGGGGATCAAGGTGGTCATGGACCTGGTGGTCAACCACACCTCGGATGAGCACGCCTGGTTCCAGGCCTCCCGCAACAGGGAGGACCCGCACGCCGACTGGTACTGGTGGCGGCCCGCCAAGGCCGGCCACGAACCCGGTACCCCTGGCGCAGAGCCCAACAAATGGGGGTCCTACTTTGGAGGCTCCGCCTGGCAGTACGATCCGCAGCGCGGCGAATATTACCTGCACCTGTTTTCCAAGAAGCAGCCCGACCTCAACTGGGAGAACCCCCAGGTCCGGCAGGCCGTCTTCGACATGATGAACTGGTGGATGGACCGGGGCATCGACGGATTTCGCATGGATGTGATCGTCATGATCTCCAAGACCGTCGACTCCGAGGGCCGCCTGCCCGGCGAGGACGGATCGGCCATTGCTGATGGTCCCGTGGGGCCTGAGGGGTACTCGTCCTCGGTGCCCTTCTGCGTGGACGGCCCCAGGCTGGATGAGTTCCTCCAAGAGATGCGCAGCCAGGTCTTCCAGGGTCGGCAGGGTTACCTGACCGTGGGGGAGGCTCCCAGTCTGGCGCCTGCCCGCAGCGGGCAGATCACCGACCCGGCCAACCACGAGCTGGACATGCTCTTCCTCTTCACCCAGACCGAGGTTGACACCGGGGACAGCAAGTGGGACATCCGCCCCTTCCGGGTTCCCCGGCTCAAGGCGGCCATGGACGAGCAGCAACAGGCTGTGGCCAAGGCCGGATGGGCCAGCCTCTACTTCGACAACCACGACCAGCCCAGAATCGTTTCCCGTTGGGGCGACACCTCGAGCGAGGAGCTGCGCTCGCGTTCGGCCAAGGCCCTGGGGCTCCTCCTGCACATGCACCGGGGGACCCCCTACATCTATCAGGGCGAGGAGCTGGGCATGACCAATGCCGGCTTCACCAGCCTCGACCAGTACCAGGATCTGGAGTCCATCAACCTCTACCATCAGCGGGTCGATCAGGCGCACGAGCAGGATCCGGAGTCCATGATGGCCGCCCTGGCCTATATGAGCCGCGACAACGCCCGCACCCCCATGCAGTGGGACTCCACCAAGTTCGCCGGCTTCACGGCTCCATACGCTCCCAAGGAGCCCTGGTTGGCCGTCAACCCCAATAGGGACAAGGTCAACGCCAAGACTGAGCAGCGTGATCCGGATTCGGTCCTGGCCTTCTACCGGGAGCTGATCCGCCTGCGGCACACCAATCCGGTCGTGGCGGCCGGTGACTTCACCCTTCTGGATCCGGATGCGGACCAGATTTACTCATTCACCCGTTCCCTGGACCAGGCGCCCGAGCCCAAGTCGGGACCCGAGGCTGCCAGCGTGCTGGATGCCCTGCCCTGTCAGCGCCTGCTGGTTGTGGTCAATCTGAGCAGCCGCCCGGCCTCACTGCCGCCTGAAACCGCCGCACTTCTGGGCCTGGACCAAACCGGATTCACCTCCATGGCTCTCGGAGCGGTGGACCCCGATCGAATCCTCATATCAACCTACAGACCGGAGCAAACCGCCAGCTCCCTGCTGACCGGCCGTCTCTCCCCCTGGGAGGGCTTCGTCTACCGACTCTGAGGAAAACCCCGCCGTCGGCACGCTTTCCAGGCTAGAGTGGAAGTCAGCGATGCCCTGATGGGCCTGTGCGGACCGGTCGGGTCCGCGGGTCCCGGGGCGATGGGTTCGCGCTGTGATCAATCCCGACGATTCCGGCGCGGACGGGAAAAGAAAGCGGGTTGCATGTCTCGTCTGATCATCGTCTCCAACCGTTTGCCCATGTCCTTGCAGGCACAGGAGGACGGCTCTTACACTTTGCGCCAGAACGTGGGGGGACTAGCCACGGCCATCGGCCCCTATCACCGTTCCCATAAGGACTGCCTCTGGATCGGCTGGAGCGGCATCGATCCTCAGAAGTACTCGGAAAAGGAGCTAGACCGCATCCGTCAGGCCTACCGAGAGAGCCGGTGCATTCCTATATTCCTGAGCAAGGAGGAGCTGAACGGATACTACGCCGGGTTCTCCAACAACACCCTCTGGCCGCTCTTCCATGACTTCTCGCATGAGGCCGTCTTCCGCCAGGAGGACTGGGAGATGTACCGCAAGGTCAACATGCGTTTCGCACAGGTGGTGGAGCCGCTCATCCGCAAGGGCGACACCATCTGGGTCCAGGATTACCACCTGATGCTCCTGCCCAAGATGCTGCGCGAACGCTATCCTGATGCCTCCATCGGCTGGTTCCTGCACGTGCCCTTCCCCAGCGCCGAGATCTTCCGCTCCCTGCCCTGGAGCCGCGAGATCCTGGAGGGCGTCCTGGGCGCCAACCTGATCGGCTTCCATACCGTGGACTTCTCCGCCAGCTTCCTGGCTTCGCTGCACAGGCTGCTGCCCGAACTGCCGGTCAACCAGGACGGCGTGGTCGAGATGCCTGACGGCCACAGAGCAGCCATCGACGCCTTCCCCATCGGCATCGATTACAACCTCTACCGGCGTACCGCCCACTCCAGCCTGGCTCGGGCCATGCGGCGAGGGATCGACGAGGTCTGCGGCAAGTCCCCCCGTCATCGCTACCGCACCTCGGTGACGGCTGAAGGGGTAGCAGCCAACGAAGCCGCCGCATCGGACGCCAACTGGTGGAGCCACTACATGAAGGAGGACATTCCCGAGTCCACGCTGGCCAAGCAGGCGGCCTCCTCGGTGGGTAGCCGGTCAAACAAGGTCATTGTTTCAGTGGACCGTCTGGACTACACCAAGGGTCTGCCCGAGCGCCTACAGGCCTTCGGCCGCATGCTGGACAAGTACCCTGAGTGGGTGGGCCATGTCACCTACTACCTGCTGGCCACCCCCTCGCGGGAGGTCGTCGAGTCCTATCAGCGGCTCAAGGCCCAGGTGGACCAGCTGGTGGGCGAAATCAATGGCCGCTACTCCCTGCTGGCCTGGACCCCCATCCACTACATCACCCGATCCCTGTCCATCAAGCCGGTCTGCGGCATCTACACGGCTGGCGATGTAGCCCTGGTCACCCCCCTGCGTGACGGGATGAACCTGGTGGCCAAGGAATACCTGGCCTGCCATGACGGACGCGACGGCACCCTGGTCCTGTCGGACATGTGCGGGGCTGCCGACGAGCTGACCGATGCCTTCATCGTCAATCCCTACGACATCGACATGGTCTGCGAGGCCCTGCACAACGCCCTGGAGATCACCCCCGAGGAGTCCAAGCGGCGCAACATCCGCATGCAGGCCCGGCTCAAGGTGCGCACCGCAGCCAACTGGTGCACCTCATTCCTCGACTCCCTGCGGCAGGTGTCCGCTCCGGGTATGACAGACAGGAGGTTGCGTATGGATCACCACAACGCCATCGTTCGTCAGTGGGACGGCGCTCATCGTCGTCTGGTCCTGTGCGACTATGACGGGACACTGACCCCGCTGGTTCGCCGTCCTGAGCGGGCCAAGCCCACCCAGGCCCTTCGCCGCCTGCTGACCCAGGTGGGAAGCAATCCCGATGTGGACTTCCTGCTGGTCTCCGGCCGCAGCCATCAGATCATGCAGGACTGGTTCGGTGACCTGCCGGTGGGGCTGATTGCCGAGCATGGCGCCTGGAACCGCAACCTGCCCGGCAGCGACTCGAACGAGTGGCAGCGGGCGAAAGGCCTGCCCGACTCCGATACCTGGCAGAAAGTGATCCGGCCCATCATGGATGAATCGGCCACCAGGGTCCCCAACTCCTTTGTGGAAAGCAAGTCCGATGCGGTGGCCTGGCACTACCGGATGAGCGATGCCCAGGTGGCCGACCATGAGCGTCAGGATCTGCTCCGTCGTCTGCGCGGCGTAGTAGTCGGCCTAGGACTGATGATCATGGAGAATTCCAAGGTCGTCGAGGTCACCCCCGTAGCCACCAGCAAGGGCCAGGCCATCCTGCCCTTCGTCAACAGCGATGACTACGACTTCATGATGGCTCTGGGCGACGATGAAACCGACGAGACCATGTTTGCGGTCATGCCCGATAAGGGCTGGACCATCAAGGTCGGGCCCGGCCAGACCAAGGCCCGGCTGCGGGTCAACGATCCGACCGCGGTCACCTTGCTGCTGGCCGACCTGGGCGCCGGTGTGGCCCGTGACTCCAATGAGCCCGTGGCTTCCCACGACTTCCGCGACGACCATACCGTGGTCGACGAGGCGCATGCCCGGCTCACTGACGACAAGTAAGACAGGCGACCACTGCCATCACCGGTGACCCCAGCCATCACCGGTGACTGTTCGTGAAGTCCGTCAAGTTCACGGGCGGGCTGGTGGCTCGCTTGGTTATCGGTCTGCTTGTTTCAGGTTTGCTCTCATATTTGTCCGGTCTTTGGGTGCCCAAACGTCTGATTACCCACATGTTTTTGTTTTTCGATAAGTTTGGGTGTCCACCATGTTGACGGCTGACCCCATTGGTCGGGTCCGGCCGACCATACTTGGAGCATGGATACTTCAACAATCACTGCCTGTCTTGAGTCCGATCATGCCGCTGATCTGCGCAAAGCCGCCCAACGTCTGGAAGGTGTGGCCCGTCATACCCTTATCGAGGAATCCGATGATCTGGGTGCTCGGATAGGCCATCGCGTTCTGCTCAAGCCGGAGAATCTGCAGCTGACCGGATCCTTCAAGATTCGCGGAGCTTATAACAAGGTGGCCTCGCTGAATCAGGACGAGCTGGACCGCGGCATCGTCACCGCTTCCGCTGGCAATCATGCCCAGGGGGTGGCTTTTGCCGCACGCAGCCGGGGCGCGAAGGCCACCATCGTCATGCCCCGAATCACGCCGCCGCTCAAGGTCGATGCCACTCGGGCCTATGGTGCTGAGGTTGTCCTGCAGGGTGAGGTCTTCGATGAAAGCTCTGATTACGCCCTGGGGCTGGCACGTGATCGCGGCATGACCTTTGTCCCGCCTTTTGATGACTACGAGGTCGTCTGCGGTCAGGGGACCATCGCCATGGAAATTCTTCAGGACGTGCCCGATGTCACCGATATCGTGGTTCCCCTGGGTGGGGGCGGGATGGGCGCCGGCGTGGCGCTCGCCGTAAAGACCTTCAAGCCTGAGGTCAGAGTCATCGGAGCCACCCCGGTCGGATCTCCGGCCTGGCGTGAATCTCTGACAGCTGGTCATGTGGTCGCAGCAGATCAGATGCGTACGGCTGCCGAGGGCGTAGCCGTCAGACGTCCCGGCGATCTGAACTATGCTCTGCTCAGCCGCTATATGGATGATCTGGTCCAGGTGACTGAAAGCGACATCTCCGAGATGATCCTATTCATGCTGGAGAAGCACAAACTGGTGGTCGAGGCAGCTGGCGCCGTCTCCCTGGCAGCACTGGGTCAGCTGGATCTACAATCCGATGTCTTTCGATCGGCCCCGGGTCCGCATGTGATCGTCCCCATCATCTCGGGTGGCAATATCGATACGGTCACCATGGGTGCAGTCATCCAACGGGGGATGATCTCCCGCGGGCGCATCATGCAGTTCGGCGTGGAGTTGCCCGATGTTCCCGGCCAGCTGGTCAAGGTGGCCACGGTCCTGGCTGACCTGCGTGCCAATGTGATCGAGCTGAACCACGACCAGTTCAAATCCTCTGGCCACTATGACAACGGCGTGCTCTTGGAGGTAACTGTGGAGACCAACGGCCCCGATCACATCACCCAAATTCTGGACACCTTGCGCAGTCGAGGCTTCCAGGTCCATCAGAACTACTGAGCACTATGTTCCGATTGGATCCGGTGCCTGTGCCTGGCATCCGATGTTCGGGGACAATGATGGACGATGATTATCGCCGAGAGAACGGTCAGAATGGTCGACGCCTTTGCTGGGCTTGGCTGATGGGACTTGCTGGTTCTTAAAGGGCCAATCTATGGCGATTCTTGTGCTGGCTTGCGTCTTATCACAGGCGGAGTCCCTTCCCCGGAGTCGTCACGGTCTGCGGGTGGAGGACGTGGGTATATCAGCCTATTTCGATAATCGACGAACAGATTTGCTTTATTTCTTCATTGTGCGTTGAGATGATGACGGCGGCACCTTGTTGGGCAAGTTCGCACAGTATACGTATTACGACGTTAGCGTTGTCTTGATCCAGCGCAGATGTCGGCTCGTCTGCAAGAATGACACTCGGCTGTTTGAGCAGGAGCCTTGCGAGGGCGATTCTTTGTTGTTCCCCGCCCGATAGGGTGTAAATCTTTTTCTTCTGTGAGCCATTCATCCCGACGATGTCAAGTACGCTGTCGATTCGTTCGTCCCGTTCCTTGCGATGCTCGCGCTTCTTCATTTTGAGGGGAATCTGCAGGTTACGCGATACGTTCCACTGTTCGACAAGACCATAGTTCTGGAATAGAAATCCTATGTTTTCGCGAAGACACACTCGCTGTCCCTTCCTGCTCTTGTGTAAGTAACCGGAACGGAATGTCCCTTCGTTGTAAGTGACCGAGCCTTCATCGAAGTCCTCCAACAAGCCGACGCAGTTGAGCAGGGTCGTCTTGCCTGCACCGGACGGCCCGCTCGCTGCGATTATGGAACCAGGTCCAGCGTCGAAGGACAGTCTCGACCATAACGTGTGTTCTGCAAATCTCTTGGTAAGTCCTTCGACTTTCAATGTCGGCTGCATGCCTGCGTCTGTCATATGCATCTCCCTCCGCACCGCGGATTCACGGGCGTTTGATGTCGTCGGCACGGAACCTTGATTCGTATGCCGATACGGTAATGGCCATGATGAGGCTGGATCCGGCGAAGAGCAATGTTCCAGCCACCAGATCCGCAACCTTGTTCATCGAGCCGATCATGCCGACTGCTATGAGGGTCAGCAGCACCCCGGTGTTCTGCATGATAAGGAAGCCTCCATGTCTTCTGAAAAACCCGTATCCATGGATGAATTGGACGAAGGAGAGCCTGCGTCGTCTTGCGCAATACGCGGCCGAGCACACAAGGATGGCCATCATGGCAGCGGCCAGACCGAACGATATGGCTATAATGTCCCCGCGTTGCTCGTTCCTGGATAATGACAACGTATACGCCACCGAGTCTTTGGCGTTGTCAATACCCTGGAAGTATCCAGAGATTCCATAATGGTCCAGCTTGCTTTGCAAGAGTTCCGGATCAGAGAACAATACACTATCGCTTGATGTGTATGACAGGTATACCATGGGGCTGATCAACCCTGACGATGGGGATGTGACGGCTACCACTGGATCTTTCAAAGACAGCCTCTGCTGATCTTCTGCAGGCATGAACTGGGTCCCCGAGAAGAGGGATATGTCTTGGTCCGAACGTGTGCGGACCAAGACGCCGTGAGGGTTGCAGGAATATGGTTTCTGTTTCTGGGTAACACCCAGTTGGCACTGTGTCTTGAAATATTCGGCATATTTCTTCAACAAGGCTCCGGGGTCCCCTTTATATGATGAAGGCACCAGGAGTGTGAAAGCCCCGATCTCTTTTCCAGCCACTCTAACCGGTTTCCCATCAAGTCCGGCAATGGGTTGTTTGTCAAGATAGTTCGGGCTCACTATCATCGAATCGGATCCGTCCGGTTCGTAAGGATCATTGTTCCCATCAGCGGGACGAACGGAGTCACCGTTATACCCGACCAACATCGCCTTCCCTCTGCTGTCAAGATCCTCGATCACTTTCATCAGGGGAGGCGCTGCCCGGAGCATATCCTCCTGTGTGATGTTGATTGAAAACCTCAGGACATATTGATCCGAGATGCGAGACCACTGTGCCAAGGACCGGCTGGTGCTCTGTACCGCGCTGATTCTATTCAGAGAACCGCTGATGGTGCCAAAGAGAACAGCCACCACCATGAACTGGGCAAAACCCGCGATGATGCCATCACGGAGTTCGTTGCCCTCTCCGTTGAGAACGGCGGGTATTCGATCGCGGAATGCACTGGCACCACCTAAAGCCAACGCCAGGAAGACAAGATATGCTGTCAATACAGCCACGGCGACAAACAGCGCTCGAAGGAGTCGCCAAATCTGGTGGAAGTTATTGATAAACCAGAGGAAAGGTAATCCCACTAAGGTAATTGTCACCAATCCCACGGCGAGTGTGGCGAGCAGTGATACCAGCTCGCCGACGAGTATCCTTCCGCTGGTATAACCGTGCATCGCCTTGATCGCATGTATCTTCCTGTTCCTGGACAGGGAATACGCGGTGGAAACCACCAATGTGATGGCGATGATAACGACTCCCGCCCAAAGGCCACCCTTCCCTAACGCGTATATCATCGCTGCTATCCAGAAGCCTCGTGACCAGAGGCTTTGTGATTCGTCAACCACTATCCGGGAACGTGACAAAGCCTTGGCGAGCTGTTCCATATGCGACCTATCCGCATTGGTCGCATAGCTTCCGCGCAAGTCCTGGGTGGTAATCTCTTCAAAAGAAACTACCTTCGTTGACTGGTCACGCGTTGAAAAGGAAGGATAATCGTACCCTCCATTTCGTTGAAAAGACTTTTGGTCACCCACAAAGGCCACGAGAACACGAGACTTCATTGAGTCACGAAATGAAGGTTGGATCTTGAAGACATTGATCCCCAAAGTTCTTGAAGCTTGGGCAATCGCACGCACAGCATCCGCCTTGGTCGCGGTATCAACCCTCTCGACGGTGAAAGAGGTACCGGTACCTGCCGGAAGCTCCTGGTCGATAGTGATAAGCATCTCGAATGTCACCACCATGGTGAGAATCAAGGAAGCCCAAATCGTCAACCGTTGAATCCAGTGAATTCGCAAATCACCTCACCAAAACTTCCTCATAGTCTTCTCCTTTGAAGGCAAATATGATGGCGAAAAATCTTCCATCACTGGTTATTTTACCCCATAAATACAGCTGATTCATCCGGGCCTCTCACATATAGAGACCGTTCTTATGCCACTGATACCGATGTGGAATCCGAACCGGTACGATGACGCTGGCCACTCCTGGAACAATACCCTTGCCGGAGTTCGAACAACACTCCCACGACCAGTTTGCTTGGTTACACTCAAACCATGAGCATGGGATGTTTTAGTGGATGTAATGCGGAATTATGTAGGGAATGTCGCTGGTGATGACACTGGTGGGGATCGTGGCGGTCAGCCAGTTGCGGGTCTGATGTCAGTCGAGCCGGTTGCTCATTCGTCTGATCCGCTCGCTGGCCTGTCTATCGAGTGAGACCAGTGCTTCGTCTAGGTGTCGTGTGACGTCGTGGGCGAGCGAGTCGAGCCTGCTTTTCTGCTCGCTCTGCAGCCTCAAGAGTCGCTCGTTCACGTACCGCTGCTCGTCGTGCATCTTTCTGAGCTGTGTTTCGTTCCTGCTCGCCGTTTGCTCCACGCTTTCCTCGAACGCCTTGTAGTCAGAGAGGATGACCTTCCTTGAGGCTTCGTTCTGCCTGTCGCCTGAGTCCTCTAATCGCTGCAAGCTGATCAACAGCATCTGGTTGGCCTGTTCCGTCGTGGAGGTTATCGCCTCCAACTGCTCCTTGCGGTTCACCTGGCTGCTAGTAGCGAGATGCATTTGCGTGCCCTGGTAGTTCCCGAGCTCCTCGAGTACCATGCCTCGTCTCGCGCAGTTGCGCGCTCAGGCCCTCCTCGATGCTCTGGTTCGGGTTCTTGTCCATGTCTCCTCGTTTCGTCCGGCAGCGATTGCAGTTCTCCGGCCACGCTCTTAATCTGTTCGCGCAGCTTCTCAATGAGCGTCTCCCCAATGACTGCGAAGCGAAGTCATCCACCGTCAAAATCAAAAATTCAAGTTTTCTTGTATAAGTATATAGGGGGACCTCTCATTAGCCTCACTGCGAGTATGGTTAAGAGGGTTTTGCTGCATTCAAAGTCCCTCTCTTGATTTGGCCTGATTGTGGCTTGTCTGGGCGTGATTGCTGTCTGCGCTGGTTGATGCACTTGGGGTGTGTTGATGATGGCGGTTTCGTGATTGCTGGTGGGTCTGATGCTTGGGTGGTTACGTTTGGTGGGCTGTGATTGCATGGATGTGGTGGGCTGTTTTTGGGTCGTTTACGATACATAAGAAATAAACTAGGCTACGTATCGTAATCAGTAGCGGAACGCCAGAATTAATCCACTATTTTGCTTGTTACGACACATAGCCTAGTTCAGATATCCGAAACTCTATCCCCGCTTATTATAATTATTGGCATCACTGTTTGCATAAATTCCAATAACAGCAGTTGCTCCAAGCATTATTGCCAGCAACACCCAAAGTATGACCAAACAAGTGGGATCAAATGCGCTGACACCCTTAGTGAAAATACAACTAAACGCCAAGTCTATCGACATTAATGCCATAATTACGGCTTCCAATAGGAACAACCAAGAATACTTGGCGTGAATATACCCCCAGGTTTCATCAGATGACATTATGGCTTTAGTCCTTAATCCGACTTGCCCGTTTCTGCGTAAATTACCCAGCTTCGCCTTTCGGTACAGCCACACAAAGTAAATTGCCAAAACCATCATCAATACACAAAGTGCTGCTACCATTGAATTTCGCTTTCTTTTTTGAAAACTATTGCTAATGGATCCGATTTTTAATTGTTGGATATGACAAACGCTGCTGCAACACCGATAAGCAATAAGAAGATGGCAATCAAGGCAAACATAAGAGCCATGAAGCCAGTCATCGATATCAATGCTGCGACAACAAGACCTGCGACTCCAACAAAAAGAAGATCAGAAACCCATATGATTTTTACTGTCCGAATTGACAGTTTCATAAAGCAATCTCCATTGCCGGGTTCTTGCAGAAGGGTCCTTTTTGATGGAACTGTTGTGATGGCTGACAGTACAAGAAGCACCGAAAAAGCAACAATAAATTGATTCACTGGATTTCTAAAAGCTGGTGATTGATGCTCCATTGAACTACTAAGCATCACCATTGCAGCGCACCCTGAAACGGCAGTGGCCACAGGAAGATAAACATCAATAGAGTCAATCGCTCGTCCAACACTTTGTTTAATCACGAGTACAGATCGAGCAATGAGAACAATGAGCACCGCACACACAATGACTGCAGGGAAAATCGGAACGGTATATTTTTCCCCCCAAGAATCAGCCTTCCCAAGAGCATTCCAGTGTGTTGGCACTACATCAGGCAGTGCATAATAGTTACTACCAAGTACGATAGCCATCACCAAAGCAAGAATGAACGAAAACATTACGGACGGCGACAGCAACTTTTTCATATCATAACTTCCACGTTAATGACTGGGAATATGGATGTCCACAATTCAACACCGTTAAACCACCGTCACCCTTTCGGGAACGCAAAATAAAGGTACAGACTCCGTCCACTAACTCTTCGTTTTCCTTAGTTACAGTACCCATAATCAACAACCCCCTAGTCGATATACGTTCATCAAATGCAATCGCAAAATGTGATGCGATTGACAAATATTGTAGTACTTGTCAAGCGATAATCGGTCGTTTTCCGCTGGCGAGAGGCGCCGGTGCTTTCCCCGATGAATTTGGACTCGTGATCTTGTCTTTCAGGCGAGTTTCAGCTCGGCTATTACACGTTTAATCTACTTGGTGACTATCAGAGATTTAGATTCTATATTGGAAGCGTCGGAGCTCTGTTGGGACAAGGCGTTTCAGGCTTAGGCTCTACTAAAAGTATGCTATCGGGGATGAAAAGGCTCCGCTGGGATGTATGGCTGGAAGCCAGCGGGGTACCCACTGATCATTGTGGCGTGGCCATGGGTGTTTTGGAGCAAAGAATCGGCTCTGCCGGTGCTGATAAGGGCATGTCCAGGGCATCATACTTTGCTCGGGCGGGAAGACTTTGGCTTCCGGAGTCGATTCGCTGTCCTTCTTCTGGGGCAGAGGTTCGCTTTCTGATGCAGAGTATCCGCGTGATAGGGGTGCCGGGGTTCCAAAACGACGCTGACAGGGACCGGTACAGGCGGAGTCTGTCTGTAGTGAGACGGAAAACGGCTCAAGGATTGCCATAGTGGGCCCTGCAGGTTCTTGCAGGGCCCATCAGAAACCTGCAGATCGCAGATCTGTTCCAGTAATTGCACGGAGCGGTTGGGGAATCATCCTTGTCCGGCGATGGTTTTGTCGACGAGTTTGGGCAGTGCCTCTTCGATAGGTTCGTGGATGAGTCGGGTTGCCAGGGAATCGTATTGGGTCGAGCCCATGTTCATGATGGTGATTGGCACGCCTGCCTGGGCCGCAACCGGCACCAGCGAAGCTGCTGGATACACTTCCAAGGTGGAGCCAATCACCCAGAACTGATCGGCCTGAGTGGCCAGCCTCATGCTCTTCTCCATGGCTCCTTCGGGCAGGGCTTGACCGAAGTAGACCACATCAGTCTTGATGATGCCGTTGCATGGCATGTTGCCTTGGTAGGGCATGGGCTTGTGGCAGTGTGGATCGGGTTCCTGATCAAGCTTGGCCATGATGTCGGCCGTCCGATATGCCTGACCGCACTTCATGCAATGGGAGCTGCCGATGGTCCCGTGAAGGTTGACGATGACATCCTCGGAGTTGCCGGCTTTCTCGTGGAGGGCATCGAAGTTCTGCGTAGCCAGCAGGTTCAGCATGCCTGCCTGCTCCAGCCTGGCCAGCGCCTTGTGCGCTACTCCGGGCTGGGCCTTCCAGACTGGTGACTCCTTCTGCCACCGCCATGAATACTCCCGCTGCTTCCGGTCACTCATGAACAGGTCCAAGTCATAAACGTTCATCTGATCGGGATGCTTGGTCCAAACCCCGTCAGGCCCGCGAAAATCCGGTATGCCGGCGGAAGTCGAGATTCCCGCCCCGGTCAGTACTGCAATTGTTGTGCTCATACACCCGTCTTACCATCCGTCAACAGAATCCATGACTCGCAGACCAACATAGTGCGCGAACATACATCTATATCAACGTTCATATTCGTAGGCTGTGGATGACTGGCGGTCGAGAACGGAAGGTGAACTCCGCATTGGATACAGCCGACTATGAGCAGAGTTCAAAAGGACTATGAAGGGACTATGCCGACACGCCAATGGCGCTGGGACCCGATCGTCACTTTGTGAATAAAATGTGTGCATGAAGCCGTGGCAGTGCGCTGAAGTCCAATCTTCGCGACGTCTAAAGTTAAAAAGGGACATGTAACGACACGCCGTCTGAGGGCTTGTTATAGCTTGTTTTGAGGGTCTTTTCGGAGGTGCCGGGTTGCGTTTTGGCCGGCTCGTGGTAACTTTATCTCTTGCTGCTCAACACGGCGGTTCTTCTTCCGAGAGGAAGCTGAACGCT